>JACKAE010000009.1 GCA_020635205.1 Ignavibacteria bacterium | reverse complement strand
CAACCCGAACACAAAGCAGAGCAATTGGTTTCGCCCGGCCCTGGTCCCTTGATCCATGCAAGCCAAGGCGAACGCGACGTGGAGCAAGCAGAAGAGAAACGGAGTTACTTCAATGTCGGTGACAAGTTGAGTCAAGCCCGATGGCAATATGGGGAGATGAAAGTATATGACCACGGCAGCACAAACGAACGTTAGCCCAACGGACCAGAAGCCATAGTTTTGCAGCACGATGCGCCGCTCGGATTGACCTGACGTAGCTGCCAGTGCGATACCAATGAGCAGGAAGCTCAGCATCACCAATCCAAAGATCGTCAGGCTGCTCAGCGGTGTCGTGAGAAATGTTCGCATCACATTTCAACATTCGATTTCACCAACCCATTGCAGCAAGTTCCGGATCGGAAGTCACGGCAAACAGGCCTGGAAGGCCCAATTCGCATATTCTAAATAAGGCATTATTTCAACCAATGCCACATTCGAGGCTGAACATACTCAACAACCTTCCAATAACGATCCGCAAGTTTCTTGTCGCCAAGAGCATCGAAGCGTTTCGCTTCATCGAGCGCGAATCTACTCGCCAGCCGTACTTCTTTCTTAATTGCATCATGACGTCGAAATACACTCGACGTAAACTTCCCAAGGTAATCGACTACAAACTCCCCATCTGAGTCCTGACAAATGAGCGATCGACAGAGCTTCGCCGAATACGAGAGCGTTGACCTGCGTTTATCGCTCTGGATCACATCATCTAGAAGGTCTACAAGTTTCTTGGCAACAACCACACGAGGGAATGCTGCACGCCTCGACTCAAGGCGGTATGCATCGGCGAGAACAGGACCGTATATCGAGTTCTCTCGCATTTCCACGCCTGGACCGAAGGCAATAGCGCCGCGTACCGGTGTCTTTCCCGCCAACGAGAGCAGCATCGCCCTGCAGCACGCGACAAGCATTTGGACAACCGGACTGAACGTGATTTCCTTTGCTGAATTGGCGATGGGGGTATAGAAAATGAATGTGTCCCCAAACTGCTGAGCGAAGAGTTGGGCTTCCTTTAGCTCGCGGTATTGCGACCTGGCTTCTTCATCTAGTAGTTCGACTGGGCCTGATGGCTCACCTTTCCAGTAAACTTCGAAGAAGTCCCGAAAGTGATTCTCAAATGCTACGATTGAGCCAGCAGTTTTTTTTAGGGCCCGTAGGAATTCAGCAGTTATCTCGCCATTGGCTGGAAGATCATTCCACCCTGCAAGTCGCTCCTGCTGACCAAGGATATCAATAAAACAAACAACATGATAGCCAATGGTGAATTCCTTTCGCG
>JACKAE010000008.1 GCA_020635205.1 Ignavibacteria bacterium | reverse complement strand
TCCCCGAACTGTTCGTGATCACCAACACCGTATCAACTTCCTCCACAACACAACTCGGACGTAGACCAAAGTCCACACTCCCTACATCGATCCCTATCGACGACGACTCCTTCGAGCCGACAACCTCGACCTCCACGCTGTCTCCACATGGTCCGATGTACAGCACAAGAATACCTCGATACGACCCTGAACCACTTGGCGCAAAACGTACACGAACTGTGGTCTCCGATTCTCCTGCAAGAACGCCTCCGACATCCAATACACTCACTCCAGCCACATCACTCCGCCACGAGGTAATGCTCCCTGAACTCTTCCCCTCGTTTTCTAACACCAATGCCCGTATGCTATCGGTGCGGCAGCCACCTAACAGGCCATAATCGACTACCGAAACTGTCGAACGAACGCGGACATCACGCACCCTCACCTCGACCGAATCCTCACTGAAACAACCGCTCTTCGGATCACGCACGCGCACCCGGTACACTGTCGTCGAAATCGGACTCGCCTCCGGTTCTGCGACACTCCCATCTGACAAACCCACACGAGGCTGCCACTCATACTCCCACTCCAGGTTCCCTCCGCTACCATCTCCCAACTTCACCGATTCTCCCACACACAATGATTGTCCTTCACCTGCTTCCGCTATCGGGCTTTCCGTCGGGATCACCAACACACTGTCGTACCCCGAGCAAATACCCGCGCCATCACGAATCTCCACGACATACACCGTCGCTTTCGTTGGCACGGCCAACACTGCTGAGCTATCTGTGCGATTCAAGCCTTCACCTGACCACTGATACTGGTACGGCGGGTTCCCACCCGACCCCTCCGCTACTAATCCCAAGCCTCCCCCATCCCTACAGTAGTACATCGTATCGGATCCCTCTATCACCACTCGGGGTCGGGACAACATCGTGATCTGAACACTCGACGTGTCGCGACAGCCCTGCCGATCAATCACAATCACCTCATACTTCCCACTCTGACTCACCAACAGATGCGGTCGCTCCAACGTTACGTCATCTAAGCCTTCTGCTGGACTCCACTCCCAGCGGTAGCCACCACTCCCTCCGCGCGTTACACCTCCTAACTCCACCACATCACCCTCACATGGATACAAGGCTGGCCCTGCATCTGCTTCCGGTGACTCAAAGACTTCGATCCGAATACTATCTACGTTCTCTGCAGTGTCTGTACATGGCGGGTTACTACCGAACTTCAGCGCACGAACACGATACGTCGTCGTCACCTCTGGCATCGCCACTGGGTTTGCTATCGTCGAGGAGCTGAGACCTGCTCGCGGTTCCCACACCACCGAATCGTACTCTCCGATTGCTCGCAACTGTACGGGGAGTGGGTCACTTGCACAGTAGCTTAATGAACCCGTTGAACTGATGCTCACGCTTGCCACTGGAGGTGGGGGAGGACTTACCGGCCAGTTGTTCTCTGTGTAGATCGACTGAATCTCCTGCGAACTCAACGCCCGATTATATAGCCGAATATCATCTATCGCTCCTTTGAAGTGTGCGCCGTTCCCACTGTTCTTTCCAAAAATCATCGCTTGAAGTGTGCTGACATTGTGGCCTGCAAGACCTAGAGGTGGGCTAAACTCTAACTGTCCATCGACATAAAAGTGAGCATAGAAGTTCGGCTGCATAGGTAGGCCAAAGTATTCAATAACTAATGATAATAAATGCCACTGACCATCTTGTATCATAGTCCGGCCTGGAAACGGTCCGCCACTTTCAGACATACCCATTTTATTGCCTTGGGAGATAATCAACGCAACCCCATGGTTGAGCGACCCAAAGCCCCACCCTTTGCCGACAACATAGGTCTCATCTCGGGCTGTTTGCGGTTGTGATGTGCAGAACTTCACCCAGACTGAAATGGTATAGTTTGAGTCAGGATTGAGTGCTGTTGCGTGAGGAACTTGAATGTAGTCGTTAACCCCATCGAAGAAGTAGGCACTCCGAGCTGTCCCAAATCGATCTGGAACAAGTGTAGGGCCAAACAGTGTTCCATGGTGACCGTTCCCACTCCCATCGTTCGCATTACCGCTAAAAGGCCAGTAGGCGATCAACCCATTCGTTGGGGCTTGAGAGTGGAGCGAGAGGGTGGGGAGAAGGACACTCAACATCACGATGAAAAGTTGTCCCCATATTGGTATAGGAGATCGTGATTTTGATGGAGAGATCAATCTATATACTCTGCTAATCATAGTAACCTACAGATCAATTAGAAGGTTATTTGCTAAAGCCGTTATACACCAAGAGTGACCTATACTTACTTGATGATCTTAGATTTAGATTGTGAAGAGATTTGCACACACATTTGACGGAAGATAAAGTAGTCAACAGAGACGAACTAAACAACAATGTGTAGACCTAATTTCTAACCTGGAGAGGTTGTGTGATGACTACTGTTGGCGTTTCCAACACAATCCAGTAAACTCCACTCGATAGACCTGATCCACCCCACTCCAACGCATACTCCCCTGCAACAAACAACCCCTCAAATATCTCCCCTACCTCTCGACCCATACCATCCACTATCCGCATCCGATGCTCTCCACTCTCCACAACGCTGTACTCAATCCGTACCTTCCCACCACTCGGGTTCGGACTTACACTCTTGATCCCTACACTACCCCGCGGGTCGTATAAACGAACACCACCACTCCGACAAAGACCGTTCAACGTAAACTTCCCATCGATCGTATCGACCACGACTGGTAGTTCCTCTCCCTCATTTGTCTCCCATCGTATCGAGCGCAACCGCAACGCTGTCGACTCCACGCGACCTAATGTTACTCTTAATGCTGCTTCTCCACCTTGCAAATCGCCTCGCACCTCCACTATTCGCTGATCTCCCTCGATCTCTCCAACACTCCCACCTAACCCTACTAACACACTCGACTCAAACTCTACCTCTGCGACAAACCTTGCTCCTCCCTCTATATCAAGACCCATAGACTCCGCTACCTCCACACGCAATTCCAACTCCTCACCCGGCGAACCACTCAACTCCGGTAACACGATCCGACTGTACCCTCCCGAACTTCCCTCTCCACTCACCTCTGCCATATACTCCCCAGCACAAGGCGAACTCACCTCCATCACCACATCACTCCGACTTGTACCCCGCTCCGCTGTATACTCAAGCTCCACGTGCAACGTGTCCCCTGGGACAAGGGTCGTTGGTAGTCCCGGAATCGTCCTCACTACTCGAAACGGTGAGACAACTCCAAAGACTCGCTCCACGCCCTGAGAGCTGCTCCCATCATTGATAAACAACACCTCACCACGACGTTGACTCCCACTTGGTACCAATCCAAAACTCAACGACTCCCCTCGCACACTCGACAACGTCGATCGGCCACGCAATACCACACGGCGCTCTACACCACACGGCTCTATCTCTACAACCAACGCCCCTTCATAGAAGCCCTCACCCGTCGGCTCAAATCGTACCACGAACTCCGTCGCCTTCCCATCCTCCAACACCGATCCGGACTGGAGATCGCTCGAAAATGCTCCTTCCACCCGCACACTCCTCACCGATCCATCGCCCGTTCCCTCGCTCTCCATGAGAATGCTCCCCATCAACTCCTTCTCACTCCCCGCACAACTCACCAACTCTCCGAAGTCTATCGTATCGGCTAACGTAAACCGAACTCCTCGTTTCTCTCCTCGTAGATCGATCGACAACTCCCCTGAACATGGCTCATACTCCAACACTCCCTGACCCATGCTCACACCACCACTACTCGGCGAATACCGCAAACGCAAACTCCGGCGGCTTCCCGATCCTATACTTAACGGCAAACCCTCCAACAACACATAACCACTCGGCAACCGTGATCCATCAATCGTCATAGTAAATGATGAACTATTCTCTACCTCTATCACCGTGTCCCGCTCGGTCGTGCAACCATCAAGCAACCCAAAGTCCAAACTGCTGATATCTGATACCAACTCCACACCCTCGACCTCTCCTCGCAAACTCACTCGTAGCGTGTCGGCACACGCTCCCGATTTATACGGCAATCTCAACTCCTCCACATAACTCCCAACGCCAACCGGTGCATACCGAACTCTCACATCCACGGTCTCCCCTGCTCCTATCGTTGCTGGCAAACTCGGACTCAGAACCGTGTACGGTGCACCGACTATTGCCGATCCGATCTCTGCGGAAC
>JACKAE010000007.1 GCA_020635205.1 Ignavibacteria bacterium | reverse complement strand
TTCGGAGGGATTATCGCCGTCAATCGTCCGATGGACGTTGACTTAGCCACGGCAATCGACGAAATCTTCACAGAAGTGCTGATTGCACCAGAGTACACAGAAGAAGCACTCTCCCTCCTCTCAAAGAAAAAGAATCGTCGTCTGGTCACTGTAGATTACGGGAAACTCCGCTCCAGCCAATCCTCACCACAAGTGAGGGCAGTAGCAGGCGGGCTTCTGGTTCAGGATGTCGACAACGAACTCTATGCTCCAGAAGGTTTGCAGGTGATGACAAAGCGGGAACCATCAGCCGAAGAGCTTAAGGGAATGGAATTTGCGTGGCGCGTAGCAAAGCACGTAAAATCTAACGCCATTGTCTACGCTACCCACGACAGAACGCTCGGCATTGGAGCTGGGCAAATGTCTCGCGTCGACTCGGCAATGATTGCCGCCCGCAAGGCAGAGATTGCTGGCTTGGACCTGACAGGGTGCGCAGTCGCCTCCGACGCATTCTTCCCCTTCCCGGATGGATTGATGGAGGCGGTAGGGGCTGGGGCAACTGCGGCTATTCAGCCAGGAGGGTCAATCCGAGATCAAGAAGTTATCGATGCCGCCGACGAGAATGGCATCACAATGGTCTTCACAGGAATGCGACACTTCAGGCATTAGAATCGAGTTCGTAGGGTTAGGAGTGCAGAGTTGGGAGTGTTTAATCAGCAACACTGCCATTCACTGGTATCATTTTTTGCTTCGCACTGACTGAACAAAAAGATAGCCACCAACGTAGAACTTCATTTTCACAAACATTTCAACGAGGAATACTTATGGCAATCCAGATTGGAGATAACATCCCAGAAATCACTCTCCTTCAAAAAAATGATGAAGGGGTGCATAAACTTCAGCTTGCTGAGACGAACGGAAAGAATCGGGTTCTTCTCTTTTTCCCCGGCGCAGGAACGGGCGTTTGCACTTCCGAAATGTGTTCAATCAGCGACGATTTGAATACGTATCAAGGGCTTGATGCCGAAGTATACGGGATCTCGGTTGACAGTCCCTTCGCACAGTATGTCTGGGCAAAGGCGCACAACATCACGACCCCTCTCCTCTCTGACTTCAACAAAGAAGCAATTGAGGCCTTCGGTGCAAAGTACGATGTTTGGTTACCGGGAATCAATGACATGAATGGTGTGGCGAAGCGTTCAGCCTTTGTCTTCAACAAAGAAGGGAAGCTAATTCACTCAGAGATTCTGGAGAATGCTGGAGATCTGCCTGACTTTGAGAAGGTAAAAGATGCGCTGAAGCAGAGTTCGGGGTCTTAGTCTGGCGTTATAGTCTTCATTGTACACGGATCAAACGGATCAGTGTAAATCCATCCCAATCCGTTTGATCCGTGTACTCCTTTTTCCCTCCGCTTCACTACGTTCCAAAGAAATTGCAGCTTGCCCCAATCCACTTCATTCCTTTGTTCTGATCCACCCCCATCTTATCTCCTCGTCCCATCCGTACCAACCCCATGATCGGAGTTGGGCGTTCATCTTCTGTAGGCCAGACGAGCATCACTCGCATCTCCGCCCGCGTCCCCCCCTCGGGTGTATCTACAACCCCTGCAAAGTCAATCTTCTCCTGAAGCAGATACCCCGAACGCTTTTCCGGTGGAATCGCGGCAATATCTTCTCTGGTTGGACCAACAATAACACCTGCACCGGCAAACGAAAAGAGTGGTTTTAGAACGAAGCGGTCGAGTTGGTCAGGATAGTCCTCCATCTGGTGAAGGAACCACGACCGGGGAACAAGTGGATGTTCAAGGTAAGGAGAGGAGAACTTACTAATCCGGAAAAACCAGTTTGGATGTCCGGCCCACTCTACATCTAACTCTTCATTCCAGTTGAAAGGGATTTGAACGTTCTCTCGTTCAAGTTCATCGACGATTGCTCGATTATAGATACGGGAAATTGGGATGAGGTTGCCACTCTGATTCCGGTAGTGCAAACGCTTCCCTTCCTTCACTACGTGTCGAATATCTACAACCTCAATCCCGAGCAGTTCCTTGATTCCAGTGAAATCAGGAGAAGTCTTCTGATTCCAAGGATCATACTCCATCAAAATCACCTGTTCCCTATCGTGGTCGGCAACAATCGTTCGGTGGAGAAGGTCGAGAAATTGTGGCCGCGTGTGGTCACCGTTGATATAGGCAAGATCGGGAGAAAGAGCGAAGTGTTCCTGCAAAAGCTCAGCTAACATCAACTGGTAGGCCATCAACGACGGAAAGCCCTGAATCTCTACCAGCATCGGCTTGATCGTCCCATCCTCAGCATAGGTCATCGCAAAGTCCACAGCAATAAACGATGCGTGATCTGGTTGACCAGCAACAGTAATTTCTGGATGTAGAGCAACATCGGAGGCGGCAAGATATTCCGGCGTGTGGAGCGTCAAGGCCAACTCTACAGCAGTATCCTCACACATTTTCTGTACATATCGCGGGACAAAAAGTGGAGTCTCGCATACTCGGAATAGGATCTTCTGGCGAACCCGATCATCCAGCCGTTGCAGGAAGGAGGCGAAGGTTCGTTCGTTAAAATCCCGGTTGAACTGTTTGCGCAATTCCGGAATCATATCAGTAATTGTTTGCTGAGTTACATTAACCCGAGATGGTAGCCACCATCAATCGGTATAGTAGCACCAGTTATATAACCGGCTCCAGAAGAGGCGAGGAATGCAACTAAGTTGGCGATCTCTTCTGGTCGCCCCATTCGTTCCAACGGAATACTCCGGTGATACTCAGCCATCACATCTTCGTGGGAAATATTTCGTGCTTTTGCCTCTTCCATTGCTAAATCGTAGATACGATTGGTGAATGTATAGCCGGGAGCAACGTTGTTCACGGTGATTCCAAACGGAGCAAGTTCCTTTGCAAGTGTTTTTGCAAGTCCAATTACTCCTGCTCGTAAAGCGTTCGAGAGAATCAACCCATCGATTGGCTGTTTCACTGCAATCGAGGTCAGGTTCACAATCCGTCCGTTCTTTCTGGCACGCATGTGGGGAATCGCCGCCCGGATTAATCGAACAGTACTCATGAAGACCATGTCGTAGGCCTTCTTCCAATCAGAATCTTCCATCGTCATAAACTCCCCCCGCTTCGGCCCGCCGCAATTAGTCACCAGAATGTCGATGTCGCCAAACGCGACAGTTGTTGCATCAATTAGAACGTCGATTTCTTCCGGTTTCGTCAAGTCTGCTTGCACCCACTCCACCTGCCTTCCTGTTGCAGCCGAAATTTCGTCAGTAGTCTTCACCAACGCTTCCTGTCCTCTGGCACAAATCACAACGTTTGCCCCTTCCTTTGCCAGCCGCATGGCGCAAGCCTTTCCAATTCCATGGCTTGCAGCGGCTACAATCGCCGTCTTATCTTCTAATTCAAAGTTCATGAATGGGTATTGTTAGTTGATAGAACTATTGGTGTGAATTTACTAAAAAAGACTCCTGAACGTATTCTTTAACGGCAAAGTGACCCCTTGAAAGCAAGATTTCACAAAGAAAAAACGGCGACCCGCTGATGCGAATCGCCGTTTGGACTTCTCTTTGCCCTGAACTGCAGTTGACTATACGTCTCTATAGCGATGGTCGATCTCTCCATCGAGCATTTCGTCGATAGCCAGAAATGTTGGCTTAGGAATTCTGTCGAACTCTTTGCTGATCGCAATCTGGTCCGGATTATCTGTCATCTCCTGTTCATCTTCGAACTGGGAAACGACCTCTTCCAGCCGCATATCAAGGTTTTGCTTCAACTCATCGTTGATCTGTCTGGCACGCTTCGACATGACGACAATTGCCTCGTACAGACTTGAGGCGTCACCTGTCACGTCCTTCAGATCGACTGGTCGGATTGGCATTGCATTCTCCGTGGATCGTGTACGATATTCTACTTCCAAAAATTTCTACAAAACCGGCTCTCTAACGAAAAGCACAGTCTATTTATTGCTTACCCGGCCTTCTCTCTATTGCCTCTTCCACCTGATTTACAGCCTCATCAAGGTTGCTGTTCACAACCGATAAGTCAAACATTGTCTGCAACTCCATCTCCATCGTAGCTCGCTCGATTCTTCGCTCGAGGCTCTGAAGCGACTCGGTGTTCCGGTGAACCAGCCGATTCCGGAGTTCTTCTATCGATGGAGGGGCAATAAAGATCAGAAAAGCATCTTCCGGAAATGCCCGCTTGATTGAGAGTGCCCCCTTCACGTCGATGTCGAAGAGAACTCGCCTAACTACAGGATTCTCCAACAGCTTGGTTACTTCTGACTTCAGAGTCCCGTAGAGCCGCCCATAAATCTCCTCCCACTCAATCATCTCCGATTCTTCAACCCGGTGAAGGAACTCTTCGTGGCTGAGAAAAAAATAGTCGACACCATCCACCTCTTTCTCTCGTTTCGGTCGAGTTGTCGCCGAAATCGAGAACTGCCAGTCTGGGTGTCGCTCCAGAAGTCTCCGCGCAATCGTTGTTTTCCCCGCACCTGAAGGGGCTGAGATCACTACAATCTTTCCCGATGGATTCTCTACACCCTCTTTCGGCTCTCCAATAGAGGAGTGGTGCGATATGTCACCTGCATCTGCGGACATAATCTTCTTCTCGATTACTCGATGTTCTGCACCTGCTCCCGAATCTTCTCTAATTCTTCTTTTGCACCGACAATTAGGTGAGCGATGCGGCTATCGTTCGACTTCGACCCCATGGTGTTAATCTCCCGAAGCATCTCCTGTAAAAGGAAATTCAATCTGCGCCCGGCTGGTTCGCGGTCGTTCACCGCTTCTAAGAAGAACTTGCTGTGGCTTCTCCAGCGAACGCACTCCTCAGTAAGATCCAGTTTGTCGGCCAGGAGAACAATCTCCATTTCAAGGCGTTGCTCGTCGATCTCATCATTTTCGAAGAGGCGCGCAATCCGCTCTCGCAATCTCTTCCGCTCTTCCGGCACTTGTTCCTTCGAGAGATTCTCGACCTTGTCTACCAACTTATTCATCTCGCTGATCCGCCCCCGCATATCCTTCGCAAGCTCTCCCCCCTCTTTACGCCGCATATCGCCAAGATTCCTAACGCAATTGGAAACCGCTTCGGCAATCACCTTCCACTCACTCTCGAAATTATCCTCACCTGAATTACGGGTGATGAGTTCATCCTTAAAAACGAGAATGTGGGAGAGAGAGACCGCCTCCTTAATCTTTGCCCCCTTACGAACTAAGTTCAGTGCTTCCTTATACTGTAGGGCAAGATCCTCATCCACGGTAAGGGAGACCCCAGATTCGCCAGTCCGCTCAACTGTAATCGTTACGTTCACTTTACCACGCGAGAGCACCTTGCGGATAATCTCCTTGACATCATTTTCCCGAACGCTGAACTCCTTCGGCATTCGTGCAGAGACTTCCAGAAAGCGATTGTTCACGCTCCTCATCTCCACCGTCGCGGTTACTCCGTCACTGCTTGCTTCGGCTCGCCCGAAGCCAGTCATGCTAAGAATCATATCATTCTCTGGAAGAAATTCTATAGTCGTCAGATTAAGGAAAGCCTCAAAGTTACAAAAAAGGGAAGCAGAAATGTGAAGGGAAGGAGGAACGTTCTGTATTGATTCGTATTGGTTACGTGGGGTCATGACGCGTCATGGCCCTACGTAACCGCCACCTCCAATCGACCAACCCCCTCAATTTCGGCAACGAGACGATCGCCACTCACTACTTGAGCTACCCCTTCCGGGGTTCCGGTAAAGATGCAATCTCCCGGTTCCAACGTAAAAATTCGGGAAAGGTAGCTGATCGTGAAGGGGATATTGAAAATCATATCGTTCGTCTCCCCCTGCTGCCTCAGCTCACCGTTCACTAAGAGGCTCATGCGGAGGTTGCTTGGGTCGGGGACAGATTCACGCAGCACCACGTCGCTAATCGGAGCCGATGTGTCGAACCCTTTGGCGACAGCCCAAGGTTCTCCCCTCTTCTTTGCGCGGCTTTGAACATCCCGAAGCGTCATATCCAAGCCGACAGCATAACCGAGAACACCTTCCATCCCCTCTTCTTCGGATACATTCCGCATCGCTCTGCCGATCACCACCACCAGTTCCAACTCATGGTGAAGCTCGTTCGATATATCAGGTATTTGAATCGTTCCACCATCAGGAATAAAGGCTGTTCTGGGTTTCGTAAAGATTACCGGCTCCGAAGGAACATCTCCCCCCATCTCCTTCGCGTGGAGAGCATAGTTTTTTCCTAAGCAGAGCATTTTCCCTATTGGGAGTTTTCTCCCTTCCGGCTTGATTGTAAGTTCGTAGTTCATCGAGCCAAAATACAGACATATCGGAAAATCCCCACCTCTGCTCTTCAGTCTCTCGAACACTTCTCAGTGAAAGCCACACACTTATTCAGCGAGAGAGGCTACCTATTCACCTTCGATTGCCAGCACAGAAAGTGAAGAATAGATTGATCCCGCCAACTACGGCAATACATATATCAACCTAAAGGAGCATTCACTATGCGACGACTGAAAACAGCGGAAGGAAGAAGCACCAAACTCTTTCCACTATCCCGGCTTTCCACCCGAGGACTCCTCATCATGTTTTTGGCACTGCTATACAGTGCCTGCACAGAAGAGACAACAACGAGCCACGACGCCCACAACCATGGGAAAGAAGAGACTGGATCACATCCACATAGCAATCCTGATTGGACACTGACTGACGACGACATCGAAGTAACGAGCACGATGCAGGATGAGATCGACGACTATCTCGATTTGCTTGCCTATGGTTTGATAGACTTAACTGTTGATGCTGACTTTATCAGCCTCCTAAATGAACAGATTGAGCTACAGTTCGACGGCGACGATAATGTCCTTTTCAAAGACCTTGTTGCAGCTTGCACTCTTGCCGAAATAAACCTCGAGACAGAAATGCGAGCATCAATTCTTGCTCATGCTCCACAAGCTATTCAGGATAAAGTAGATGATCTGGGCGACATCTTGGACCACATTGACTACAGCGGAAAAGGATTTTATCCCCAAGTGTACATTCCAGCTTACACAACAACTAATCACACGAATAGACCTGTGGTTATTCCCGCAAAAGGTGACTTATCCGAAGTTGTGTCGCTCAGTGGGTATTCAGCGACTGTTGACGCATCGGGTGAGGTTACAGGATATGGAACCAACAGCTACAACGAAGACGATAGTGAGACACAACCACAATGGGTAATATCGATTAATGATCGAGTCAACCTGTTTGGAGAGTTAGGTGGAGTTTACTACAAGAAGAAGACTGATAACTGCACACCCACAAAGTGGTTTGAATTCTACGATCAAATCAAGTTCATTAAAGACAAAGACGTTTGGCCATCAGGTGCGAACGATGTCGCCTTCGTATTCGTGCAATACGAAGACCTTGGCTCTTCAGTAACAACCACAAGCTCAGGCGATCAAACATTTTGGGGTGAAAACTCAATAGATGACGACGAGTTAAATCAGTGGAAAGACATTCACTTAGAATTCACCGCTAATTGGTGTACTGATGACCCAAGTATGGCATTGGTGATCTACGAAAAAGACTACAATGCTCCTCGCAAAACTTGGTGGTTCCACTCAACAAAAGGACTTAGGTACAGATCATATCAAGGGGCCTACTGGACAGGGTATTTTGACGAAGCTGACTATGTCTCAACGGGACCTTGGCAAGGAACCCAGACATCCCACTCAAACTCTGAAATCGCATTTGAAATGCGCGGTAGAGAAAACTAATCTCGACAAGCCAACCGCAAGGACTAAGTCCGCGAGATGCTTTACGGAGCATCTCGCAGACTTAGTCACAAGACAGCAGATGCTGATGACATCCGTATGAGTCCGAATACACACATATCAATAAACCATTACAGCAGGAACTTGAGATGAAACGAATTCAACACCAAGCAGAATACCGCTCTCCTTTGAAACCTCAACACAAACCACGCTTCCCTCTTCATAAAATGCTTCGACTCCTATTGCTCTTGACCATGTTAACAGGAACAAACGAAGGGGTTGCTCAAATTTCATTAACCGACGTGACAATCTTCGGGAACGACGACCTCTGGCTTACAAACGACGATGGAGTCCCGAGTCAACTTCGGTTCTTTGAAGCCTATTCGGGTATTGGGGCATTTCCGACCACGGTGAACTACACAGCATTTGTTCAGGGCAACACCTTGAACAATAACATCCTCTATAACTTGCCCACAACTCTCAACACTACAGCTTTGAACGAGCAACGTTTCTTGCGTGCAACAACCACAGCTCTTAACACCGAAGCATCTCTTGACTGGGTTGCACTCGGAACAATTCTCGGTAATGATTGCTGGCTTCTCACAGGCAACTCGGGGACTAATCCTGCCACAAATTTCCTCGGAACAACAGACAATCAGGCGTTAGAGTTCCGAGTGAATAATAGCACGGCGGTGCGGATAGAGCCGGCTGCGGCCGCAAATGTGATTATTGGAACAGGAAGTGCCATAAGTGCTGGGTCAATCGGCAGCAACATCAATGGTGGAGCTGCAAATCAAGTTGAGGGTTACTATTCAATGATTGGTAGTGGCGAGGAAAACATCATCGACAACTCCAACTACAGCATACTCTTAGGTGGAAAAGCGAACATGATCGAATCGAATGCACACCACGCATTCTTGGTCGGAGGTTTTGAGAATATCATTAGTCAAGATGCCGATCACTCCTCTATTTTAGGTGGTGAAAGTAATGTGATAGCGCCAGCGGCCACGTACTCTACTATTCTCAACGGCATAGACAATGAAGTTGGAGGGAATTTTACTGTTCACCTTGGGGGACAAGGCTTACACCTTACAGGTGATCGCAGTTTAGGATTCCTTGCAAATAGTACCAGCTACTATATGACTGTGAATGCTTCCAACACTGTTGTTTTTGGGAATGCAGATCTTTGGCTTGCGAACAACGACTCGTCCCCCCGTCAACTCCGATTCTACGAGCCACACGGAACCCTTGGCACGTTTCCTGGCACAGCTAACTATTCGGCCTTCGTCCAGTTGAACGGACTGGCAAACGACATCACATACGCTTTACCGACCACGCTAAACACAACCAGCGTTAGTGAAGAGCGTTTCCTGCGAGCCACAACAACAACCCTCAACACTGATGCACAACTTGAGTGGGTTACCGTCAGTGGAATGGTTGGCGGTTCCTGTTGGCTTCTTCAGGGGAACTCCGGTACAGACCCAGCGAACGACTTTCTCGGAACAACCGACAACAAGACCTTGGTGCTGCGAGTTAACAACAACAACGCTTTGCGGATTGTGCCAGTGACCGACGCTGGAATCCCTGCACCCAATTTGATAGGTGGAGCGACTTCAAACGATGCCGACCAAGGAGCATTCGGCAGTAGCATCGGTGGTGGACGAAACAACGCTATCCACAGAAGTCATTATGCCTTCATCGGAAGTGGATATGATAATGTTGTAGACAGTGCTCACTATGCGGCAATTGGGGGTGGCCGAGCCAACATGATAGATTCGGCAGCAACGCATGCGAACATTGGCGGGGGATTGAACAACACAATCAACGCTGGGGCAGTCCAAGCAGTTATTAGTGGTGGGAATAACAACACAATCAACGCAAACGGAACCCGTTCTGCGATTGGGGGTGGAAACACCAACAGCATCAATGGAACCTACACAGCAATTGCAGGTGGATTGCTGAATAGTCTGGATCAAGGGAGCGACTATTCTTTCATCGGAGGTGGAGTAGGAAACAGCACGGGTACGAATGCCGACTACGCTATTATCAGCGGAGGGTATTACAACTCTCTTGGAAACAACCTTGAGTTTTCTACAATCATCGGCGGTAGACTGAATTCAATGGGAGATAGTTCTAATCAAACGACAATTGGGGGTGGGGGTGCTAATGCTGTCGGTGCGAACGTATTCGGCTCAGTAATCGCTGGTGGGGGTGGCAACAGCATCGCTTCAACAGGCTATGCTGCAACAATTAGTGGTGGTATCCTTAACGCGATCGATTCTGGAACTCAATATGCAAACATCGCAGGGGGTGTCGGAAATACGATTGAGGAGAACACCTCCGTATCATCAATTGGTGGAGGGACATCAAACCGGATTGAAGCAGATGTCACTGCCTCTGTTATCACCGGAGGTTACTACAACGTGATTAAAACAGATGCCCGCTACTCAACAATCGCTGGTGGAGCTGTCAACTATGTTGATAGCGACAACTCCACTGTCCTGGGGGGACGGGGACTAACGTTGCAGGGGGACTTCAGTCTCGGCTTCCAAGCGAACAACGCAACTGGATCCAAGAATATGACGGTGGCAGCTTCGAGCACGGTTGTCTTTGGCAATTCCGATCTCTGGCTTGCAAACAACGACAACGCCCCAAGCCAGCTCCGGTTCTATGAAGCATACAATACTTCAGGAGCCTTTCCGAACACTGCTCACTTCAGTTCATTTGAAGCGCAGGATCAGGATGCTGACATTGAGTATATCCTGCCAGCAGCAGCCGGGGCAGTTGGCGACTTACTTTCTATCACTGCAATTTCCGGAACCAGAGTAACACTTGCATGGGCTGCGCCTTGCTGCGGGAACTCAATCCATCCTGCAAATGATGGTGAGGATTCCCGTGGACTTACCAACAACGATACTCCTCACCATGTAGTCAACTTTTTGCACTCTTCAGAGGGGAATTTGTTAATGGAGGCAAGCCCTGGTGAGTCTTCTGAGATTAAAGTCTTGCGCGAGAAAATCGAGTCTCTTGAGAGTACGATTGAGCAGTATCAAAAACTGGAAGAGCGCTTGGAGCTTCTTGAAAAACTTCTAAAGAAAGAAGAAACGAGAACTTCGCCTGATTTATCCAGCAGTACGGATTTTTAGGAATTGATGAGAAGAACTCGGAATAACGAACGTGTACCGTGGGACATGGTGAACCATGTCCCTACGGGGCACGTTGTGTTGATTATATCCCCAATAACCTCTCCAAAAAATCTCCTTTCCGACGAACAGAAACTGGAATTTCCGATCCATCGACCATTATTACGGATCCCCCCTTGCCACGCTTGTATCCCTTGATGTAAGCCATGTTGACGATATGGGAGTGATGAATTCGAAAGAAGTTAGAGGCAAGTAGAAGCGACTCGTACTCACCCATAGACTTCGAGACCAGTGTGGACTTCCCCCCTCTCAAAAAGAACTCTGTGTAGTTCTTGTGTGATCTACAACGGATTACCTCTTCAAGGTCAATCAGTTGAAAGCCATCAAGATTCGGTAAGATCAGCCGCTTCGACCGATAATCTGAATCGAGTCCAGAACCGTTCTCCCTCGTCGCAAAATTTTTTTTGAGTGTGTGGCGCCCAACAGCATTCTGTACAGCTACTTTTAAATCGAACACATCAACTGGTTTCAACAGATAATCTACTGCCGATGCTTTAATAGCCTGAATACCATATTGATCGTAGGCTGTCACAAAGATGATCTCGAAATCGATTGGGCTTGCCTTCTGCAGCAGATCGAATCCTGTCCCATCAGACATCTGAATGTCGAGGAAAACCAGATCAGCTCTGTTTACGATTTGGCTCCCCTCGGCCACTGAAGCAGCCTCACCGATCACCGAAAGATTTGGGCAGTGTAGTTGGATGAGCTTATGAAGTGTTTTGCGACCGTATGGTTCATCGTCTACGATCATTGTTGAGATGGAAGTTATAGGAGTTTCCATGAGCCTTTACTTGTATGGGAAGTTTGATTTGTACGCGAGTTCCTGCCGGAGCATTTTGCTCATCGTACAGATCAGTAATTGTTATCACTGCTTGATAGTGGTGGATAGAGTTTAGTAGATCGATTCGCTTCTGCGTAACCCCCATCCCCATCGACTTATGGAGTGATCCTTCCTTCATTCGCAGCGCAGCTTCACGACCAACGCCACTATCCTCGATTGTGCAACAGAGGTAGTTCCCCTCCACAATCTCATATCGAACAACAAGGTTGCCACCAATTTTGTTTCCAAGCCCATGGTGAATAGCGTTCTCCACGTATGGTTGCACAAGTATTGGAGGTATCTCCACTGATTGCATGAGGTCTTCTTCTGGGAAGACAATATCAAACGTAAAAGTGTTCCCTGTACGAAGTGCCTCCAACTCTACGTAGTGTGTGAGGAACTCTTTTTCATCTCGAAGTGAGATATGAGATTGTTCCGAATGCGTGAGGGCAAGACGCATTAAACGAGCAAACTTTGTGAGGTAGGCGTGAGCCTCGTCCGTTTGATGATCCAGAATAAAGCTCTGAATCGAGTGAAGTGTATTGAAGATAAAGTGGGGCTTCATCTGGAGGCGTAGTGCCTGAAGTTCAGCCTCTAACACTTGCCGGGCGTGTCGCTCACGATACCGGCGCTCTCTCAGGCGAATAAGTTGATAGACTCCGAACAGCAGGCCACATAGTAGAAGCCCTTGAAACCACAACGTTCTCCAAAATGGTGGAACAATGATAATGTAGATGACAATCCCCTTCTCGTTCCAAACTCCGTGACTATTCGCGCCACGAATTGAGAGTTGATATGTCCCCGGATCTAAGTCTGCATAGCGGGCAAAGCGGCGTCTTCCAGCATATACCCAGTCGTCATCTACACGAGCGAGCTTGTACTCGTAGACGTTGCTTGCAGGGTTGAGGAAGTCGAGAGCTGCGAACTCAATGTCCAGATGGTTCAAGCCAGATTCAAGCACAACGCTATCTCCATCGTAGAGTTCCGTGGCAATCAGGCTATCACTTGCTCGAAAAGAGGTAACCACAATCGGTGGCACATGGTTGTTCCGAGCCAAGCTATCTGGATAAAACGAGACAATTGCGTTAGACCCACCAAAGTAAAGTTTTCCAGATTCATCTCGCCAAGCCGCCTTAAGAGCAAACTCGTTGATCGGCAGACCATCGGCGATAGTGTAGGTATAAATCGTGTCGGAATCGGGATTATAGCGTGCTAATCCAGCAGAAGTACTCACCCAGATGTGCCCACTATTATCTTCGAGAAGAGCACAAATACCATTGCTTCTCAACCCCTCGTTCGTGGAGATTGTAGAAAACGAATCATCCTCAGGATGATAGCGTGCAAGCCCTCCGCCGTATACACCAAGCCAGATTCTACCCTTACGATCTTCGAGGATTCCCCAAACTGCCCCTGCCGGCAACGAGTGTGGATCGTTTAGTCGGTGCTGATAGAACTTTGGAGCAGCCCCTACTGAATCCCACCGATAGAGGCCAAACTGTGTGCCGGCCCACATCCGCCCCTCAACATCGTAAAGCAGTGCCCAGACTGCTTGGCTGAGAAATCCTTCTTCGTTCGCGAACCGAAGGTGTTCTGATAAATGGTAATTCCGGTCGTAGATAGCTATAAAAGAATTGATCGTCCCAGCCCAGATACGCCCCGAACGATCCCTCGCAAAGGACCAGAAGGCATTGCGTGAAAGTGAATCAATAACAGCATGAAACTGCTTGGTGGCAATGTTGTAGTACATTAAGCCATTGCGCAGTCCGAAGAGAATGTTCTCATTATCTCCGAAAATTGCATTCACAATCCCAGTTGAAAGAGACCCGGAACGAGCTGTGATTGTAGAGTAATCGGTCACGATGTTTCGTTCTTCGTCAATCTTCAAGAGTTGGTGATCGGTACAAACCCAGAGATACCCCTCTCGATCGCGGTATATAGCACGAACTCTCGACATCAATCGGCTTCTGTCAGCCGGGGTTGAGAATGTTCTTGCTGGAGGGAAGAAGTATCGTTGCGGCATAATTTTATAGATGCCGTCGTCAGTGCATGCCCAGTATATTCCGGCTTGATCCCGCTTCAAATCGTTTACTTGTCCACGAAGAACCAATCGATCTTTCGTGAATAGTTCTTGTGTTGAACTATCTCCCTGAAGCGACTCAAGTCGATAGAGTCCACTTACTATAAAATCTAACTGATAGAGTGATGCCCAGTAGTCATGATCCCCATTAAAAGAGAATGGTCCTGATTGAATGGCGGAGGGAAATGGAAGAGAAACCACAGATAACGGGCGTCCTGTCAATTTATCAATTGAGAGGATTTTTGCCTGGTTAACTTTCCACGAGTAAGTAAAACAGAGCAGATGCTTCTCGTGATTAGAATGAATTGAGTAGATACGTCCTTGCTTACTCTGCATCCCATCGGGGAGTGTAACTTCCTTGAAAGATGTTTCACCTCTTCCCTTTCTGAACAACTGTGGGACTGCCTGTTGCCTTCCAGCAGATGCAGTCACCTTTTGAACTCCAACCCAGAGTGTCCCCATCTCATCTTCAGTAATCGCTGTCACTTCGCAGGCTTGTCCACTTTCTTCAGGTACTGCAAGATAGTGGCGAAACGAATTTGATCCTGGCAAGAATTCATCTAATCCACTCGCAGTTCCAATCCAAAGGCTACCACTCCGATCTACAAGAAGCGATTGGACAAGGTTGTTGCTAAGACTGTTGGCATCGGAAGGGTTGTGAAAAAATGGTGCGAACGTACCAGTAACTCGGTTAAAGCGATGAACCCCACGGGCAGTCCCAACCCAAATGCTACCATCAATATCTTCGGCAAGTGCTTTTATTGGTGGGATGCCATTCCAGTAGGTCGTAAAAGAATACCCATCGTACTTTACCAAACCATCTCGCGTTCCTGCCCAGAGGAAGCCTCGTGAATCGGGAAGAATTGCGTAGACAATGGAGTGAGGAAGTCCTTCGTTTGTAGAGATCAGTTCAATTCGATAGCGTGAGGGGGTGGCGAACAGCGTTGCTGTAGTTAGAGCAAAAAGTAGTGCAATGATATTGAAGTTGAGGGAAGGAGAAGCAAAGGCGTGGAGAGGAATAGACCAATGAAGTTTGGCACGGAAGCAATGACTGGGACAATGGTCTATCATAGCACAACTCTACGGAGAACTGCGATTGATATCAGCTAATGTATGCAGACTGGATCGGATATACTTGTCCGCTTCCACCTATTGGGCAAAGCTCGTAACAACGTTGAAAGAAAAGAAAGGGGCTACTCCAACGTAATCGAAGTAACCCCTCAAATGCCCTTAAGTTTCTATCGAGATCAGTAGGCTGACTACATCCCAGACGAGTGCCGACCTACATCAATCAAATCTTTTTCTAAATCTTCCTCCTCTCCCTCTTTCTTGGCACTCTCTTTCTTCTCCTTCTTCACGGTGATCTTTCGCTCGGTATCGTTGTACGAACCATTGGCAACGGGCACTCCATCAGAACCAATCAACTGCAATCGGATCGAATGTTCCCCCTCCTTCAATCCTTCAATGAAATAGGGAACCCACTCAGTAAGAGTATCCATTTCCTTCCCATCAATCCAAGCAATAACCTTATAGGCATTTGGCCCAAGCTCACAATTGGAGAGATAGAAGTCAATCATAATCTTCCGAGCGTCGGTTCCTACATATTCCCCCTTAGGTCGGCTGTAGGTCAAAAGTGGCTGTTCAGGATTGAAGAGCGCATCACCCGATTTCTCGCCAACATAGAAAGTGCGAGCAATGAATGCTCCTGGCTTCTTCACACTCTCATGCCACGATCTACTCGGGAAAGCCCGAATGGTATGTGCGCCAGGTGCAAGTCCACCAATACGGAATGTGGTGTCGTACATAGCCATGTATGGCTCGTTGTCCACAATCACGTGGATGTGCTGGCCATCTTTGGAGTAAGCTAAGTCGTTCGCCCCCTCACCCGGCGTTGGTGCCTTCAGGCTCATGCCCTGCAATGTGAGGACAACGTTGACGCTGTCGCCAGTAACAACGGCATCAGCTTCTGGAGCAGTAATATCAAACTTCATCACGTCAAGTTCAGATCCGGGTGCCCCCTTTACAATGCGAAGCTCAACTGGACCATCTTGAGCGTGCTCATCAAAGTCAGCTTCAGGGTCGGTGTCATCACCACATGCGGTAACCATCAACCCAAGGGAGAGCATTAAGGTGAATGAGAATATCTTCAGAGCCTTCATACGTCAAAAAAAATGTTTGTGAAACAAGCAATAGCAAATCAATATACAGAGATCAGCAAAGAGAAACTGATGCAACTGACGACACAGAATCCGTTGCACAGCGTTTTGATGTTTTGCAACTTTGTTCACTTATGACAAAATCGGATGTGATTGACCGCGTTGCGGAAGGAACCGGTCTGACCAAACTTGAAACGGAGGCTGTAATCAACGGCTTCCTAAAAACTATTGTTGATGCTCTCGCCGAGAGTGACAGCATTGAGCTGCGAGGCTTCGGAACTTTCCGAGTGAAGGAGCGTGCTCCACGCACTGGAAGGAATCCGAAAACTGGAAAGATCGTCGAGATCGACGTGCAGTATGTTCCTCACTTCAAGATGTCTCGCGAAGTGCGAAAGCATATCGACGAGATGATCAAAACGTTGAACAAGGAATGATATGAGTAACGACGAGAGAGATAGAAACCTTCCACCTGTAGAAGATCACCATCAAATTCTTCACACAAAGGATCCCCACCGTGGACGAAGCTATGTCATCGCCGGGATTCTCTGCTTTGTCTTTGCTGGGTTGGTTTACGTTGTTGCCCAACCAGAAGAGAAGATGGGGCCACCACAAGGTGCTGCCGGAGAGTTGCCGACAGATCATCCTGAAATGGGAGGTAGTGGAGGGCAGCCCGATTTGGAAGCGGCTGTGCAACAACTTCGGTCGATGGCGGAGTCCTCTCCGAACGATCCTGTTGTTCACCTGAATCTCGCTAACGCACTCTACGATCTTGGCCAAAGCCAGAAATCAGCAGAGCCATTTGTGGAGGCACTCACCCACTACCAGATATTTTTGCAAGCTCACCCAGAAGACCAGAATGCGAGGACAGATATGGCCTACGCACTCTACCGATCTGGAAATGTTGACGAAGCGATTGCGCAGCTCTATCAGGTACAGAAGATCAATCCGAAGCATCAGAATTCCGCCTTCAATCTCGCGCTGATGTACAAGGAAAAGGATAAACCAGACAGCGTTCTAGCCTATATGAAGCGGGTAGCGAAGATCGATTCAACAACCGGTCCAGGGAAGGCAGCCCAGCAAATTCTGAACGAATACCTGCACGCACATTAGCCCAAAGAGTATTTTCGAGAGAATTCCTTACGTGAATTTCACTCAAAAATTTCTGAATCGTTGTATATTAGCAGGCTTGTGAAGCGAAGAATCTTCATTCAATAGACATAAAACGCGAGGTCAATCATGCCTTCAGGGAAAAAGAGAAAACGCCATAAAATGGCAACGCACAAGCGTAAGAAAAGACTGCGTAAGAACAGACACAAGAAGAAGTAGGGCGAGAGCCTATTGATTCAGCCCTTCGTTTTGATGAGAAACGAAGGGCTTTTTTATACGAGTGAGTACGTAGGAGCTTCAATCGAGTAGGTAGCAAACCTGCTTCAGAGCATCTTCAGAAAGGATGGAGAAGATGACACATGGCTACGACTACAACCTCCCACTCTTTTTTCTACGATCTACTATCTATTATGCGAACAGTTACCGAACAAGAGCACGAGCTTTTTCTTCAGACATACAAACGCCTTCCGGTAGAGATTGACCGTGCCGAAGGAATGTATGTCTACGCAAACGATGGGAGACGCTATCTCGATTTTTTGGGAGGCATCGCCGTCAATGCCGCCGGCCACTCACACCCACGAATCGTCCACGCCGTTGTAGACCAGATGAATCGGTATGCACACGTCTCCAACTTTTTCTATCAGGATGCACAAGTCAATTTTGTGGAGAAGTTGACACGGCTGAGTCGATACGACCGCGCCTTCCTCTGCAACAGTGGCACAGAGGCGACCGACGGCGCACTGAAGTTAGTTCGTCGTTGGGGATCGGTACGGCAGAAATCTGAAGTAATTGCCTTCACCGGTGGTTTCCACGGGCGAGGCTACGGCGCACTTTCGATTATGGACAAGCCGAAGTACAAGGAAGGAATGGGGCCATTTCTGTCAGGAACGAAGGTACTTCCGTTCAACGATCTCGATCGTCTTGCTGAGTCAGTGAACGGAGCCACCGCGGCAGTCTTCATCGAGTTTCTTCAGGGTGAAGGGGGCGTTCGCTGGGCAAATCCTGAGTTCGTTCAGCTTCTGGAACATCTGCGGAAAAAATTCGGTTTTTTGATTGTTGCCGATGAGGTTCAAGGGGGTGGTGGAAGAACCGGAACATTCTTTTCGTTCGAACACTTCAACGTTCATCCCGACATTGTCACCACAGCAAAAGTGATTGGTGGCGGGCTTCCACTCGGCGCAATCTTGACAACAGAGGATCTGGCCGAGGTCTTCGATTACGGTCGGCACGGAACAACATTTGGTGGCAATGCTGTTGCCTGCGCCGCGGGGAGTGCTCTTCTCGACCTAATCGAGGAGGGGTTGATGGAACAAGTAAAAGTCTCCGGCTCACACCTCATCGCACGTTTAAAAGAACTCGCCGCTGAATTCCCTGAACGGATTGCCGACGTACGAGGAGCCGGTGCAATGGTTGGAATTGAACTAAAAGAAGAGGCTGCACCGATTGTTGAACAGTTGCTTAGTAAGCTGATTATCGCCAACGCTACGAACGAAACCGTGATCCGGCTCCTCCCCCCCTACATCTTTGAAGGAGAGCACGTAGAGAGACTGATTGATGCACTGCGAGAGATCTTCACTTGGTGATTCTTAGTCTCCTTGGTGTTGGAATTTCTACCTCCAAGAACACCAAGGATCACTAAGTATGAATGCTTATCATCCTCTATATCGTAGTCGCTAATGCCACTGGCATAGGTTGACCCGACCAGGTCACAATAGCAACGCCTACTCAATGGTTAGAGTAGAATTCAACTGTTGATTGTCTGTAGTTACGTCCGATGTCGCATTGCATTCTCTAATGCTCCAGAAGGAGTCTGAGGTATCTTCGTTTGGCTGAATACTCCAGATCGATACTCCATAGCTACCGTGCGAGATAGACCATAAGGTTTCATCGCTATTAAATCGAGTTGTGTAGGCTTCACCAACACCTACATCCGCACGAAAAATTATCTCCCCAGTAGTTGGGTCAATCAGTAGAGCCTTGCCATCGTAGCCAACACTACTCAACCACTTCCCGCTTGGTGAATAATGTACCTTCGATACTTTTTGGCCACCATGATACTCTCTGGATTGTATTAGTGTGCCAGTAATAGCATTCCAGTACTTTACCCACCCATCAAACCCGCAGGTGACAACAGTCTGCCCATCAGAAGAGAGTGCAATTCCATTTACAACAGGTGAAGTGCCGGGCGTCGCGTGTGGAAACACTTGCAAGACATTTCCAGTAGTCGCATCAACAAGTTTTGCTGTTCCATCTACACTACAGGTCAGGATTGTTTTCCCATCTCTTGCATACTCTACATAACGGATCCCTTCACTGTGGATCTGATAGGTTGATCGTTTTCTCTTTTCAGTGACATCCCACAACGTTATGTCCCCATCTACTTCATCATTCCCTACAACAATTGTTCTTCCATCTGGACTGTAGCCAACGACAGCTATCGACGAAGTTGGCGATGCAATTTGGGATTCAATGCTACCTGTATTGAGATTCCATATCTGAGCGGTTCCATCCAATGCACCACTCACAAGCATTGTCCCATCTGGACTGAACTGCACCTGTAGCAACACGAGATTCTCTGGAACTACTATCGCCTTTAACTCCTCCCACGAACGCGTATCCCATAAAACAATCCGATTATTGCGGTCTGACGCAGCCAATACTGTTCCAGCGTCATTAAACTCTGCCCACGAAAAATCTCCGCCGGTTAGTTGCTGCTGTTGCCCAAACAGAGACTTGTTGCTGGATGAGCCGACAACCCGAATCAAGTATGAGCTTCCCGGTTTTACGCTCTCAGTAATTCTCCATAAATATCGATTGGTCGTCTGCTTTGCTGCAAGTTCACTCCACGAAACTCCACCGTCTGCACTCAGTTCAATTGAGACAGTATCAGTTGAGGTAGTGCCTGACCAAAGAATCGGGACGACATCTCCGAGTGTATATTCTTCGCCACCATCAGGAGAGAGTACCCTTATCTGCCCCACCATTGACTGATTGCCCCAAAGGCAAACAGTTATGTAGAGTAGGAGAAAAAAAGTGCCTTTCATTTTCCTATCGAAGAAATTGGTGATTGAGAAGAAGACTCAGTAATAACTACGCTAACGTACCGGGTTTGACAATGAAATGGTAGGCATTAATTGAGAACCCACTTAGCTCAGTATTCATCATACTCATCCTCGTCATCCTCCAAATCGTAGTCACCAACCCCACTGGTAAAAATCGACCCAACCATGTCACGGTAGCTCGATTGTGCCTCCCCTTCTTCCTTTCCGATCTTTGAATTTTGGTGCAATCCCTCCAACACAAACTCCATTGCAACCGATAGAAGATAGCTATCCGAAGTGGCGAGGTTAAGGTGCTTCTTCGCCAAGTCGGCGAGTCCGGGCACTTTGTTCAACTCTTCCACGTACTGATCCAGCGTCATCCGGTCGTTCAACTCAAGAGTGTGCCTGCCGCTGAACCACTCCACAATTTTTGCATAGGGGTCTTCCTCTTTCTCACCTCGCCTCCGACTCTTTCCAAGTGGATCGGGGAAATAGAGTGAAAAGATTGAGCGCACTCCTTTGCCAATCAATGCGCGAGCAACTTTCACGGGACCTTCTTGCTCCCCTTCGAAGACAAGCTCTGCCTTGCCGGTGATACCGGTCATCCCCTGCTGTAAATCGATGATGCGGGGAAGAATTACTTTCTCACCGTTGATTAACGCACGCCGTTCGGCGTTGGCGATCATCGCCTCCATAGTTGAAATCGTCATCCGAGTGGAAACACCAGCCTGTTGATCAACGAACTCCGAGTTCCGAGCGTGAGCAGCTATCATCTCAACAATCTGCTCGATATACTCAGGAACGATCAACCGCTCTTTCACTTCGTCGTTGATCTTCGACTCTTGGCGCGTAATAACAATTCCATCCTCAAGGTTTCTGGGATAGTGCGTCAGTATCTGTGAGTCGATTCGATCTTTCAGCGGTGTAATAATTGCGCCACGGTTGGTATAGTCTTGTGGGTTTGCGGTAAAGAGAATCACAACGTCGAGTGGAATGCGGACGTTGAACCCACGTATCTGGATGTCACGCTCCTGCATGATATTGAACAGACCAACCTGAATCCGTGGCTGTAGATCAGGAAGCTCGTTGATGACAAAGATTCCTCGATTTGTTCTGGGAATAATGCCGAAGTGAATTGCCCCTTCGTGCGAGAAGGAGATACGCTGCGTAGCAACTTTGATTGGATCAATATCGCCGATTAAGTCGGCAATCGTCACATCGGGTGTGGCAAGCTTTTCACCGTAGCGTTCATCTCTGTGCAACCACTCAATCGGGGTATCATCTCCCCTCTCTGCTATCAAGTCTCGGGCATAACGACTTATCGGGTTGAAGGGGTCATCATTCACTTCCGAACCAGCCACCACTGGAATATACTCATCCAAAAACTCAGTCATTGTCCGCGCAAGTCGTGTCTTTGCTTGCCCACGCAACCCAAGGAGCAAGATGTCGTGTCGGGCAAGAATCGCGTTCACAAGTTGTGGTTCTACTGTCTCCTCGAAGCCAACTATGCCGGGGAATAACTCCTCCTTCCCATCAAGTTTACGAATCATATTTCGCCGCATCTCTTCTTTAATCGACAGCGACTGATAACCACTCTCCTTCAGTTCACCAAACGTTCCAACTCTACTGTATGAATTGCTCATCTCTTTTTCTTCGTTCATGTATGTAATGAAATTCTCCCTCACTCTTAGAATCGGAAGCAAGATCGTAGATTTCCGACGCCTATGAAAATACTCGTTATCAGATTCAGCTCTGCTGGAGATATTCTCCTGACTTCACTCTTTTTACGAGCGTTGCGCAGACGCTTTCCTCAGGCCCAAATTGATTTCTTAACGAAGGAGCAATTTGAGGAACTGGTTCAGCACTCACCTCACATTAATCACTCGATAGTGCTTCCCTCTTCCTCTAACTTTGCTGACCTGATAACGCTGCGAGGCGAACTGCGCAAAACCAACTACGATATTATCTTCGATCTCCACAACTCTCTGCGAAGCAGAATTGTTCGATTTAGACTCGGCGAACAACGCTTTGTCTTTCGGAAACCGACCTTTAGAAAGTGGTTGCTCGTCCGATTCAAAGTGAATTTGCTTCGGCCAATTACTCCAATACCCGAACGCTATTTAGATGTGGGGAAATCATATTCGCTGGAGAATGACGGAAAAGGGTTGGATTTTTTTCCCGGAAAGGGAGACTTCTCTCTCCCCCTCGATCTCCCTCAGCCTCTTATCGCACTCGCCCCCGGCGCACGCCACTTCACTAAGCGTTGGCCTGCTGAAAAGTATGCCCAATTGGGAGGGACGTTGTTGGAAGAACGTGGAGGTACACTTCTACTACTTGGCGGAGCTGATGAAGTTGAAATAGGAAAAGATGTTGAAGCTGCGATTGGGAATGGAAAAAACGTCTTGAATTTGGTAGGAACCACAACACTCTCTGAAGTGGCGCAGGTAGTTGAAAGATGTTCGATCCTCATAGCCAACGACTCACTTCTCTCTCACATAGCAGCAGCCGTAGGAACCCCTGTCATCACGATATTCGGTTCTACTGTAGAAGAGTTTGGATTTGCCCCTTACGGTGAGGCAGTGACGATACTTCAACAGAGTGACCTCGACTGTCGCCCTTGCACTACTGTCGGGAGATCGGAATGTCCACGCAAGCACTTCCACTGCATGAACCTAATTCGAGTAGACGACATTACCGATGCAATTGCAGGAAAGCTCGATTAGTAATCTGTCTCAGTCTATCCGATTTGTTCTCCACTATAGCGTGTTGACAATCCCGACTCCCAGAAGGAACGCACCGCTGGTACTCCAGGCAGAGGTATCGTCGGATGCCTCGCGCTCACGCACGAGGCTACCAACCGATGGTCGCTCCGCGACGTAACAGAATCATCACCGAAGAGTCGCAGCGCTACGGCGTCTCGAAACCAGAAATTTTCATCGTTATTGTGCCGAACTGATCGCCCACTTTCCTATCCCACTTAATCCGGGTTGTACTCACCTCCATTTCACGGAAGAGTTGTTTGATAGCATTCACGCGATCTTGAGTAAGTGGATCAACTTCATTTACTTCGAGACCAACGCCAATTTCTACTTTAACAGTTGGGTTCTCAAGCATGAAAGCCAGCACCCCCTTCATTCCCGCCTGATCACCCCACGCTGCTGTCTCACCTTCAAATGGTGTCCCTCGGTAGAGAGTTGAGTCGATAGGAATTGGGCGTATGTGGAGATCGAATTTTAGCTCTTCGTAGTTCGTACCACGTGGGGAGGCAACCATAAAGTCATCAGTAAAGTGGCCAAGTGCTTCAACCCGGAACCAGTAGAGCGTTGCCGGATCGAGAAGCACACGGTACTCAGAGGTATTCGTAGTAATTCGGGATGAGGTGACAGGTGTGGAATACGGATCTTCGTAAACGTAGAGAATCGCTTCGTTCACAGCCTCTTCACTTCCAAGTGAGAGGACTGCACCGGTGTAGAGTTTGGTCGGATTCGTCAACGATTGTGCCTCCACATCAGCAGATATGGCAAAGGTGAGAACTACCGTTGCTACCGAAAGAAAGAGTGTTGTTGTCCTGTTCATTCTTCTCATAAAAAAACTATCTAAAAGTCATCAAGTGCTAATCGCGGAATATACTTCGCTCACAACGCGAATGCAAGGTCAGGAGGCTTCTGCCTTCTCAAGAAATCTTTGAATACCTGCCTGACAACCAGGCGTCATTCGGGCAGCCGCATTCATCCGTGAGGCATAGTCGAGCGCAGCTTCGAGCGACATTCCATCCATTGCTCCCATCATCTCCTTGGTTAACCGAACGGCTGTCGGATCAGCTTTCCCGAAGGCGGTTGTTAAGGATTCAATTTCGCGGTCAAGTTCTTCTTCGTTCGTAACGAGCGTTGTGATGAGTCCTCGACGATAGGCTTCAGCCCCACTAACTACTCTCCCGCTCAACAATAACTCTCTGGTCAACATTTGTGGAGATTTGCGGAGCAAGAATGCCATCACGATTGCCGGGATAAATCCGATGCCAACCTCAGTGTAGCCGAACTTTGCTGCTTCGACAGCCACAACTACATCGCAAACCGTTGCTAAGCCACATCCACCAGCAATAGCGTGCCCGTGCACTCGAGCAATCACCGGTTTAGGAGATTCCCAGATCGCTTGAAGTGTTCGAGCCAACGCTGCCGAATCCTCCATGTTCTCTGTGATAGAATAGCTGGAGAGTTCACGGAGGTAGGCAAGATCAGCTCCAGCACAGAAAACCGTGCCAGCCCCCGAAATTACTATCGAACGAACAGATTCATCCTCACTACATTCCTTTATGCTTGCATATAACTCCTCAACCATTGTTCGGTCGAGAGCATTCCGCTTCTCAGGACGATTTAAGAGAATCTGCCCAACCCCATTCTCAACAGTCAACACGACTCTACTGTACGTTTTGATATTTGAAGCACTCATAGATCAACAATGATTACCGAACAATAAGTAAGGGCGTTGTGAACCGTTGCCCCCCTGTTTGGTAGGTAAGATAGTAGAGACCACTGAAAAGATCCCCGAGTGATAGTACAAGTCGACGCCCCTCCCACGATACGTCGGATGGATGGAACGAAGTAATCATATTACCCCGGACATCGTTAAGAGCAAACGTTCCAGCAGAGGTTGGGTGAATCGGAAGGGTGATCTCGATCTGACTTCCTGCTGGGTTTGGAGTGATAGTCATCGTCCCAAGATCAATTCCGTTATCCGCTACGATAACACTCGAAGTTCGAGCGTCAGCATAGCGAGCCATTGCATCAACTGCATCGAGCACGGAGTTGTCCGAAAGGCTCAGAATGAAGGTGACTGTATCTTCTGACTGATCGGCTACATTCACAAGAATTTCACCAATCACCAGACTAACGTCGGCGGGGCCAACCGAAGGATTTCCGATGCCGTTGGCAAGGGTGTTCCACTTCTCTTCCTTGTCAAAGTCATCAGTGATTTTTATGGGGTCGGTGTTGTTGTTGATTGCATAGAAAGGTACGCTCGCCGCTGGCTGCGCAACACCTACCGCTAAACTTGAACCACCGGGATTCGTTACCAGGCCATAGCGTGCTACACCCGGAACGAACTCTGTTCCAATAGCAACTGATTGGCCAACATCACGACCATCTAAATCCCAATCGCCGAAGAATCCAACGCGAAGGCTATCGATTGTTCTGCCACTCACATTTTTTACGTAGAGGTCCATCCCTAACGCATCCTGCACCGTGTCAACAAAGCGGACATGGCTTCGAATTTCAAGTCCAATTTTGCCCAATACATCACTGTCCGTGATGGAGAGTGTGCTATCATTTGCTGGGAGGGGAACTTGTACAACACGGAAATCATTGTTCTGGTCATCTGTATCCGTATTCCGCACGTTGTCGAGAACATGTGTTCGGTCTTCTGCGATAATCAATCCACCTTCAAAGAGATGCGAGTTGTTTTTGTAGAGAACCCCTTCGCCAAACTCGCCAATCTGAAGTCGATCAAACCCAATCCTTCCCCTGTCGGTTAGTGTCCAAGCAATTCGAGAGTTACTGTAGACGGTATAGGGACGATATATCCGTAGAACTTCGTAAGCGTAATCGGTATAACCGTCAGCTTGAAAGTCAATCCGAACCTTAGTCAAGCCACTACTTGAGGCAAGGATTTCAAATGGGATTCCTTGTTGAGTAATCCAACTCTCGCCTGAACCGAGCGTACCGACAACAAGTGCCGCAGCATCAAATCTAATTGCGGTTGAATCATCTGTATAGCGGCGCAAATTGAGTTGTGCGTTTGTACAATCACCGAGAATATTGGTCACTGCAATCATCAATCGTCCCTTCTCCCCAACGGTAAACTGTTCTTTGGGATTCCCACTTTCATCAACTGCCCAAACAGAATCGATAACAAGTGCTGGGTGTGAGAAAGGATCCGTAGAGATCGCTTGTAGAGCATCGGCTCTTCCAGTCCCAATCAACCCCTCTTTTCCAAGATTCAGTTGATCGATGTTGACGGTTGATAAGCGAACGTGTGCGGCAGCTTGGCGTGCATCCAACTCAGGCCAGCGGCTCCGAACAAGTGCAACGATACCCGAAACAACTGGGGTTGTGTACGAAGTTGCCGGAGCAAGATCGTAGTAGAAGGAAAGGTCGCTGGTGGTAAGCCCGGCCGTTGCAGTAATGTCGATATGCTCCCCCCACGTCGTAACGAACTGGCCAAGGTCACTATTCACTCCCCCCACCCCGAGAACATAGCGGTAGCCGGCAGGATAGAAGAGATTATACTCTTGGTTGTTTCCCCCTGCCGCAACAACGGTGGCATTATATGCTAAGGTGACATTCTCAATAATGTCTTGCTCAGCCTGAGAGTATGTTGTGTTCCCCCAACTGCAATTGATTACTTGAAAGCCTTGCTGAGCGCAGTAGATAATTCCCTCATACCCTGCTATAAGTCTGTCACTCCCCTTCCGCGCAGCTTTCACTGGAAAAAATCGACATTGATTTGCAATGCCGGCAATGCCACGATCATTGTCAGTATCGGCGGCGGCATATCCTGAAACCTGCGTTCCATGCTCACCATTCTCAGTGTTGCCGTGAGCCGACCCATCCCCCCCTGCTGTGAGATTTACCCCCTTCCAATCGTCAACGTATCCGTTATCGTCGTCGTCAATTCCATTTGTTGATTTGTCGTTCCCAAGGTTATCTAATCCCGCCTCGCCATAGTTTGGCGCGATGTTATCCCACAGGTCCTCGTGGCGTGCGGTGATCCCCGCATCAATAATGCCGATTATCAGAGAAGAATCACCGGGCCATATCTTCCAAGCATCGTCGGCTTTAATAAACTGGACTTGTGTCTGCTCATCGAGCCTTGGATCGTTCGGTTCGCTTGGACTAAGAATCTTGGGTAAAATTACTGGCTCAGCATATTCAACTCCCGGGAGGGACGCAAGCATTGCCGCTGCTTTGCGGGGATGTACTGGATTGGCATAGCTGACGGTAATGATCCGCGACAACTCACGTTCAGCCTTTAATGCAGCACTTCTATGATTGCCCGAGAGAGAAGAACGATACGATTTAACTGATGGGGAGAGAAGTTGATCGCGAACAACCATCGGAGTGGCCGCCTCAAGGCGTAGACCAACCGTCGCAAACAATTTATTGAGAGTAGTTGTCAGATCTCCTTCAACTGCCGATTCACTCAGTTTAATGTAGAGAGCACCCCCAATGATCTCTTCATCGGACATAAGATCGGGAAGTAAACCGTGGTTCTCAAGGGCTATGAGCTTGGCCGACTGCTCCGCACCAACCTCCCCAATCTGCTGTCCTAAAACTGAGTTGCTGAGAAGTAAACAGAAGAAGAGAGCAGCGGCACTCCCTCCTATTAATGTAGACTGCGTTGTTGATCTCATAGTCATCGTATCCTTGAATGTTCATCAGGTCAAGATACCTCGCCCCTTGAATTGTCACGGAAAGAGGGAGAAATAATTTGTTGGATCGCAGTCGCCCGACATGATTGCAAGTCAACCTGAACTAACAGACCACAGAGCCGCACATCATCGGTAGCTGTCTCATATTTAAATGGAGTTTTGTAGAGGAATCGCTTGATCGCCTCCTCACGAACCATCCCAATCACTGAATCGTATGGTCCTGTCATGCCGAGATCAGTCAGGTAGGCTGTCCCCTGCGGGAGAATCTGTCCGTCGGCAGTTGGAACGTGAGTGTGTGTCCCCACAACTGCCGATACACGACCATCGAGATACCACCCCATCGCAATTTTCTCAGCAGTTGCCTCCGCGTGAAAGTCAACAATAATTGGAATGTTCTTGTCGATTTTCCCGAGTGCCCAGTCGGCAGTTCTGAATGGACAGTCGATATCTTGCATGAAGGTTCGCCCTTGCAAGTTGAGCACGGCAATCTGAACGCCACTATCGAACCGTTTAACGTAATACCCATTGCCGACATTACCAGGAGGATAGTTCAGTGGGCGGAGAACATCAGGGCGTTCCCCTAACACCTTCTTGGACTGCCACTTTTCCCAGACGTGATTGCCCGAGGTAATGACATCCGCACCAGAAGCAAAAATAGCCTCTGCATCCGACGGACGTATCCCCTTCCCGTCATATACATTTTCGGCGTTCACAATTGCGCAGCCGACATTCAGTTCGGCCTTTAGTCGGGGAAGGTGATTCTCAACCGCTTTCAGTCCCGGCGTTCCAACAAGATCACCAACAATAAGGATATTGATAGAACTTTGATCCGTTTTGGGGAATTCCACTATAGTCTCTCTTAATTCTGTTTTGTAGATTTGTTGCTCTTTACGATTGAGAGTCCGGTAGACTCTACAACAGTATGGCAGGTAAAATCTACACAAAAACTGGTGACGATGGGACAACGGGACTCTTTGGTGGCCAGAGAGTTCGGAAAGATCACCTTCGCATCGAGGCGTACGGAACAGTTGACGAGCTGAACAGTCTTATCGGGACAGTGAGATCGCACAAACCTATTCTCGAAGCAGTAGATCAACTTCTGAATACAATACAAGGACAGTTGTTTGTTCTCGGTGCGGATTTAGCAACGCCGGATCGGAAAGAACGGCAAAATTTTTCAATTCCACGTGTTATATCGGATGATGTGACGTGTCTTGAGTCCGCAATTGATGAATTTGAAGGTGAGCTTCCCCCACTTCAACACTTTATTTTACCGGGTGGGACGCAAGCAGGTGCTCTGCTTCACGTAGCTCGAACTGTTGCCCGAAGAGCCGAACGCCTGATTGTTTCTCTCCAGTTTGAAGAGCCAGAAATCGGTGAATTACCTGTGCAGTACGTAAACCGACTCAGTGATTTACTCTTTGTTTTAGCCCGAAGCGTAAACCACTCTCAAGGGGTAGAAGAACACCCTTGGATACCAAACTCGGTGAGTTGAGAAGCCTTGATTTTTGGTCGTGAGAGCAGTCTTAATGTGCTGGCTAAACTTCATCCCGGTGCTTGTGTCCTTGTGACCATTCCGAAAATGAGGGGTGAGAATTTCCCCAAGTAGAAAGAAAGTTTTTTGAATTCAGTAAACCATTCAACATACGTATATGGTCTCCGCTCTTCGCGGAACCACTTACGCAATTACCACAAAAGGAGATACGAAATGAAGTTCAAACATCTTTTGATGAGCGGCCTGATTATGGCACTTGCCGGCATGTTTGTTGTCGGCTGTAATGAGAATCCTGTTGACAATCCAGATCCAGATCCAACAACTGTTGAGCCAGCAACCGGTCTTCAAGCCCTTTCCAAGAATGGAGCTGTGATGCTTCAGTGGACGGCTTCAACAACAACCGGCGTTACGTATACAGTTGAGTATAATGAGAAGGGATCCACAGATAAGACGACGCTGGCTGATGCCACCTCACCATTGGAGGTAACATCACTAACTAATGGAACCATTTACGAATTCTCCGTTACTGCTGTCAAAGGAACAGAATCCTCGACTGCCGCAACAATCGAGTGGGCTCCAGCCGACCGCTATACAACTGATACCGATCCAGGAAGTGCGGTTCTACGTATTTATGAGAAGAGTGCTCCTACCGGAAAGGGAAGCGGACTGATTATTGATCCTGCAAAGGGTGGACCAAGCAATGAGAGCGTTGCAAATGGTGTGATTGGCAACATCCAATTGGTTGCTGACGTTCAGGGAAATCAAATTATCATCGGCCCAGGAAACGCACCTGAGTTTAATGGTATCTTCAATAATTGGGGCAACTTTGACGACAACGTTCAGGTGTCAGACGTATCTGAACCAACATCTGGACTCAACGCATGGTATCTCGATTCAAAACTGGGTGACTTGTTCACAACGAGCCGTAAGAGTGCTTATACCATCGCAAATCAACAGGCCGGGAACCAAGGCGTAGCATTTGCATTCCGTCTCGGTTCAGCAGGAAGCTTCAAGTATGGTAAAGTCTTTATCGTTCCGGGAACAAACGGACAATTGGTTCAGAACGACGGCAACAATTACATCGTTCTTGAGATCTCGTTCCAAAACACGCAAGGCGTTCCATACGCTAAGTAAACCTGACAACCTTGTGTAAGACCAAGCGGGGGTGCTGCAAAAGCATCCCCGCTTTTTTTTACCTTTGTCGGGGACTGGATAAGAAGATTTCTCTAACAACCTTGAACACATGAACCGCCGAAACTTTTTCAAGCGATCAACTCTTCTGATAGTTGGTGCTACCCTTGCTGAGCGACTCTCAACATCTGATCTCTTTGCTTATCCAGACAAGGAAAAAGTAGGTTCCTTTGAAGGTGAGGATGCCTTTCGGCAGTTAATCAAGGAAGCAAAAGAGAAGGGCTGGAGCGGAAGACCTATCAACGAGATTATGGGACATGTGGGTCTCGCTCTGCTAACAACCCCATACGTTGCAGGTACTCTCGACAAATCGACCGCAACGGAAGTTTGTACGGCCAACCTTTTAGGACTTGACTGTGTGACCTTCTATGAGACAACACTCGCCGTTGCCCGCTGCATTAAGCAAGGGAAGACCGAACCAGATGATTTGTTGAATGAACTCACCCGAATGCGATACCGTAATGGAGAAGTTACCGACTATACATCCCGCCTCCACTATGTTGTGGAGTGGTATAGCGACAACCAGAAGAAAGGGATTGTTCAAGACATTACCTCAACCCTGCCGGGCGCAAAGAAGTATGATAAACTTATCAACTTCATGAGCAGACACACCGACGCCTACAAACAATTGAAAGGGAACGCAGAGCTGATCGAGAAGATTAAGAAGGTAGAGGATTCTATCAACGAAGTAGAGCACTACTACATTCCGAAGAACTCGATCAAAGAAATGGAAGAGAATTTGCAGACTGGCGACATCGTGGCCATCACTACCACGATTATTGGCCTCGATGTCTCTCACACTGGGTTATGCTATCGGGACCAAGAGGGTCGACTCCGCTTACTCCACGCCTCGTTAACTCAGAAGCAGGTATTCCTCGACACTGATTTGCATACGTACCTTGCTGGAAATAGTAAGCAGACAGGTATCATGGTTGCCCGCCCTCTCGAAGTCGGTACGTAACGCATTAGTCTCTCTACTGTAAGAATCAAAAAGCCGTAAAGGAAGCTCTCCTTTGCGGCTTTTTGATTGGATACTATCTCACCAAGCTCACAATAGGAGCTAAGCTTCTCAAGAAATCAGAACTTCTTCTTTGCGTCTTTCGTGATTCTCTCTAATGCCTACCCGTAGAACCCACCACCGGCCTTCTTCCCGATACGCCCAGACTCCACCATCTTCTTCTGAATTAAATGTGGCTGGAAACGTGCCTCATTAAAGTACTGACCGTAAACCGACTGTGTGACAGCAAAGTTAACGTCAACCCCAATCAAATCCATTAACTCAAACGGCCCCATCCTGAACCCGACTGATTTTAGGCATCGATCGACTTGTTCATGAGAGGCCGCTCCTTCACCAACTATCCTGAACGCCTCACCGTAAAAATTTCGTGCAACTCTGTTGACAATGAAGCCGGGTGTATCTTTTACGCGAACAGGAGTCTTCCCAAGTTCAATTGAAAGATCAACAGTTCGCTGCATTACCTCTTCAGAGGTAGCATAGCCTTTAATCACTTCAACAAGTTTCATAATGTGGGCAGGGTTGAAGAAGTGCATACCGACAACACGCTCAGGATTCTGCAACCCGTTGGCCATCTCAGTCACTGCTATTGATGAAGTGTTCGTCGCAATAATTGCATCTGCGCTCAACACTTCTTCGAGTTTGCGAAACAACTCTTGTTTTATATCAAGTCGCTCAACGATTGCCTCCACAACAATCATCGCTCCTGACATTTCACTTAGGTCGGTTGTAGTCACTACTCTTTCCCGCAATTCTTTCCCCCCCTCCTCGGTTAGCTTCCCCCGCTCCACCCCCTTCGAGATAAAGGCGTCAATGGTCTGCCCAGCCTTTGCAAGTATCTGATCGTTCAGATCGTACAACCGGACATCGTACCCTGCAGCAGCGGCTGCGTATGCAATGCCAACCCCCATTGTACCGGAACCACAAACACCAAATTTCTTTTTCGTCATTTGTTCAATTCAAAATTCAAAAGTAAAAATTCAAAAATAGATGGAGGAAAAAATGGAGCTTGTTAGAAGGAGTATTCAAAATGGGATACAGAAAGCAATAAGCATCCGAATTAGAATCCGATGTCATCACTTTTGAATTTTTCATTTTGAATTTTGACTTCCTACCTACTCTCCTCTAAATTCTGCTTTTCGTTTCTCAACAAAAGCCTTCACCCCTTCTCCATAGTCATATGTTCGTCCTGCGGCTTCCTGCATGAAGACCTCATATTCGAGAGCATCGTCAAGTGATGTGTGCTCTGCTTTCTGGAGCATTTTTTTGATGTAGCCGTAAGCCTTTGTTGGCCCCTGAGCATAACGTGCAGCAAGAGACATCGTCTCCGCCATCAAGTTCTCGGCAGGGACTACACGATTCACAAGACCGAGAGCGTGTGCATGGTCGGCTGTAATCTTCTCCCCAAGCGTCGCAATCTCAAATGCTTTTGCGTAGCCTACTGTGTGAGACAGGAAGTGAGACGAACCAGAATCGGGTACAAGCCCGATGTTAACGAATGCTTGAATCAGAGATGCGCTTTCTGACATCAGCCTGATATCACCAGCCAGAGCGAGAGAACATCCAGCACCAGCAGCAACACCATTGATTGCCGTAATCACAGGCTTCGGTATCGTGCGGAGCTTCCGAATAATTGGATTGTAGCGACGAACTAATGAGTCGGCAAGCGATCTCTTTGCCCCAGGTTCCGGAGCCTCCTTCAAATCCTGACCGGAACAGAATGCTTTCCCAGCACCGGTGAGAACAATAGCTCGGACTTCGCGGTTGGTCTCAGCCTCCTTCAATGCCCCCCGCAAGTCAGTTGTCAACTGCTCGTTGCAGGCATTATAGCTGTCGGGTCTGTTCAACGTAATCGTTAAAACAGCCGAGTCAATGTCGAAAAGAATCGTCTCGAAATTCACAAGTAATCAATTAAAAGTTCAAAAGTAAAAATTCAACAACCGATGACCACAGATTGGATTCAAAAGTAAAAATCTCAGTAGCTCTTGAAGAAAAGAAAATCAAGTTGCATCCCTTCCTCTCTCTTCCTTTTGCCTTTTTAATTTTGAATTTCCAATTCCTATTCTCCTTTGAACTCTGGTTTCCGCTTTTCCATAAAGGCTTTCATGCCTTCGTGTGAATCGTGTGTAGAGAAGAGGAGATAAAAGTTCTTTCGCTCGTGTTCCAAGGCATCTTGTAGGGAAGAGTCGAATGCTTTCAGCACAGATTCTTTTGCAAGCCTTGCTGAGATTGGAGGTCTGGTCGCAACTTCTCGCGCTAACTTCATTGCCGTCTCTAAGTAGAACTCAACTGGTACGACTCTGTTAACAAGACCGTGTGCCATTGCCTCTTCGGCAGTTAGCATTCGCCCAGCAAGCACCATTTCCATCGCGTGCGCTTTACCGACAGCACGGGTTAAGCGTTGTGTCCCCCCTGCCCCCGGCATGATGCCGATGTTAATCTCGGGCTGACCGAAGCGGGCGGTCTCGCTCGCCACAATCATATCGCAGATCATCGTTAGCTCACAACCTCCACCGAGCGCAAATCCTGAGACAGCAGCAATCAACGGGGTTTTTATTCGGCGTATCCGATCCCACCGTGCAAACTGATCCCTTAAAAGCATATCAACTGAAGTTGCCTCTGCCATCTCCGTAATGTCAGCCCCGGCAGCAAAGGCTCGCTCGTTCCCGTGGATAACAATACAACGAACTTCTGGGTCTCCCTCAAGCCCCTCCAGAGCTTCCACAAGCTCTACCATCAAGTTCAAGTTGAGGGCGTTTAATACGTCTGGACGGTTCAACTGCACGGTTGCAATCTTCCCCTCGTGCTTCGTCACAATGATGTGTTCAGGCATACCTGATTCAATCGGATTCGTGTTAGATCAATGCTGAAATTTCTGACAGTCTTCTCTCTGTCATCTTCAACGGAGTTGTAGGGAAGCGAAGATAAGGAATCCAGATCGACTGTTAATTTGCATTGTATGTATGCCCTGAAGTTTCCATCTTGAGCTTTGATTGTAGTCAAGGCAGATCTTTTTTAGATATGATGAGATTTTTTGCTCTCGCTCTGGTACTTCCCCTGTTTCTTTTCGGCTCACGGCTTCAGGCACAGCCCACTATCTACGTGAAAGCAGAAATAATGCCTTCGCGAGATTCGTTATCCTCTGCGATCAACTTCATCCAGCAGCTCCCCTCCTTCGATCCTCATACGCTCTCAATCACGGAAGGTCAAACCCTTACAGTTATTCTCTCGAGAGATGATCTTGACACGTTGCGAAACAATGGATATAACGTGAACGTGGTCGTGGAGAACCTCCAGAAATTCTATGCTCGCCGTGCTGCTGAGTTCGAGTTAAAGAAAGGAGAGAGTCTAAACAGATCACAATCGAATAGTCCTGATGAGTTCCGAACAGGAAGTGTCGCTGGTTTTTATTCTCTTGAAGAACTGGAAGGAGAGCTTCGCCGAATGAAAGAACGTTACCCTGCGCTTGTCTCCGAGGTTCGTTCTATTGGTAAGAGCGTGGAGGGGCGAGATATTTGGGGAGTAAGAATAACTGCAGCATCGGATAGTGTAAATACTCCAGCCGTTCTCTTCACAGGCTTACACCACGCCCGCGAGCCAATGGGAATGATGGCGATCCTCTACACGATGTGGCATTTACTGGAACAGTCAGAATCCTCACCCGACATCAACTCGCTGCTCCGTAATCGCATACTCTGGTTTGTCCCCTGTGTCAATCCTGATGGATACTTCTACAACATTACCAACTATCCCGAGGGAGGGGGACTCTGGAGAAAGAATAGAGGTGGCACTGATAGTGGAGGAATCGACCTGAACCGGAACTATGGACCTGAAGATAATTGGCGATATCCTGCAGATGGAGCGAGCAATCTCCCCGCTTCTGGACTCTACCGAGGTACTGCCCCTTTTTCGGAACCGGAGATTCGGGCAATTCGTGATCTGGTAAACGGCGAGAACATTCGCCTGCAGCTGAACCATCACTCCTTCGGACGATTACTCATCCACTTGAATCGTGGCCTACATCCCGGACTTACCGATACGGCTTGGCACTACCTCTCTGCTCGGTCGTTAACCCGTGAGAATGGATATGCAGAAGGGAATCCAACGATTACGATTGGGTCGAATGCGAGTGGCTCTTCTGAAGGATGGATGATTTCAGGAACTTCAAAAGATGGACTAGGACGATATTCGTGGGCTCCGGAGATTGGATCAGAGGAGGATGGATTTTGGCCAGCACCGGAACGGATACTCCCTCTCTGCCAAGAAATCCTTCCAGCTCACATTACGGTAGCCCGTATGGCTGGATCATTTTGCGCGATTACTGATCGAACGATTATTCGCGAAGGTGGAGTATCAAGACTTCGACTTCGAGTAACAAATCTTGGTCTTATCGAAACTCCTTCCGAAGGAACAACCATTACCCTCAACTCAGTTCCCCAAGTTCAAATTGAGCTTCCTCCTCTCGCTCCCGGAGTCTCAACCACGGCAGATATAATACTCCCAGAGAATATGGTCTTAACGGGGGAGGCTCGCCAAGATGTGGTATTGGAAGTAAAGACTCGAGGTCTCATTCACTTCGATTCCACGGCAATGATCACTCACCCTACCGACATACTTCTTGCTGACGATTTTGAGGGGACACTCTCACTCTGGAACCTCGATCTCTGGTTCACACAAAACGAGAATGGTCGGGGACGAGCCTTAGCCGACAGTCCCTACGAACTCTACTCACTAACTGGAATACCGAATGTACTTGAGCTTGCGGCTCCGATCTCTTTGGTCGGCTACAATGCAGTTGACCTCTCGTTTCAAGCTCGCGGCGAAGTGTTAGGAATTGGGCACGCATTGGAGATTGAAGTCAAACGTGAGGGAGAACCTTCTTGGCAGAAGATTGATGGGGATTTCCTACAGAAGCCTCGACAAACGTCAGGCGAAGAACGGTCTACAATTCGAGGAGATCACCAGAGCTGGCAACACTACACTATTCCACTCGATGACTTCGCAGGGAAGAACATCCGGTTGCGAATGTCGATGAAAACACCACCACCCGGTATCAGACTGGAGGGAGTATTGATCGACGACATTGCTATAACCGCCGCTGCTGATAGCCCAACAAGTGCAGAAGATGGTAGTGAAGATGAAACTGCTCCTCAGCAGAACATTGTTTTCCCCACAATGTTCGCGGACGTATTAGCAGTTCGTGGGGATTCAGAAATGCGAGTCCAACTGTTCGATCTTCTTGGACGTGAAGTGCTCTCCGCAGTGGGATCAAAACTGGTTCAACTCCCAACTTCCGCTCTCCCTACTGGCCCCTATCTTTTGCAGGTAGAGACCGACAGCAAAACGTTGGTTCGGAAAGTGATCCGGCAATAATTGCTATAAGAAGCTGTTTTGGAATTCGATACGATCTATCCGTACCACGAGCTTCTTGTACGTTCAGACAGTCCAGCGGAGGTCTTCCGAAGCGTCTCAACGGTGAAGAACCACTGTGTCTCTCTCTTCCTAACCATTCCCTCCACTCTTCCTGCGAGACTCTTCGCTTCGCCTACGGCTCTGCTCAGAGTGACAGTCTGGTTCTTGCGCGATCAGGCTCCATCGCTACCCAGATGGTATTTCCCAAGCAGCTTCTCAGAAGCGAAAAGTTTCGCCTCTCACGATTCTATATCGTCTGGTCTTCCAACCGAGTAGTACTCAAATCCAAGGGGAAGCAAGTCCGAACCATTAAGCAGATTGCGTCCATCGAAGATCACCGGCTTATTCAGCGATGCCTTCAGTTTCCCAAAGTCTGGACTTCTGAACTCACTCCACTCAGTAAGAATCAAGAGTGCATCTGCACCGTTCAGAGTTTCATACATCCCATTCCCATACTCAATTCGATCTTCGTACCGTCTGCGTGTTCCCTCCATTCCTTCGGGGTCGTATGCAACTATCGAGGCTCCCCCTTCAAGCAGTGGATCGATCACACCAAACGCCGGCGACTCACGCACATCATCAGTGTTTGCCTTGAAGGCCAACCCCCATACAGCAAATCGCTTCCCTTCAACTGAACCGCCAAAGTGCTTGAGGATTTTTCTGGTGAAGAAGAGTGGTTGTTCTCTATTGACATCAACAACTGAGGAGAGGATGCGAAGTTCAGCCCCATGCTCTTCAGCCGTTTTTAAGATTGCACGAACATCTTTTGGGAAACAACTTCCACCGTAGCCAACGCCCGGATAGAGATAGCGCTTTCCGATACGTGAATCGGAGCCCATTATCGACCGGACCTCATCAACGTTCGCACCAACTGCATCGCAGAAGTTTGCCATTTCGTTGATGTAGGAGATTCGCATGGCGATGTATGAGTTGGCGGCATACTTTGCCACTTCGGCACTTCTCTCACTGACAATGTGAATTGGGTTTCCACTTCGGACGAACGGTTCGTATAGTTCAACCATCACTTTTTTCGCCCTCTCTGAAGAAGTTCCAACAACGATTCTATCTGGCCTCATACTATCTTCTACAGCTCTCCCCTCACGAAGAAACTCAGGGTTCGAGACGATATCGAATTCTGCGTTCGGAGCAACGCTCCTGATTTGAGCCTCTACTTTCTCGCTTGTTCCGGCTGGCACTGTGCTTTTGTCTACGATCACCTTGTAGCCAATCTCAGGGTTTGCGTGGAGAATTTTTCCAATCTCTTCGGCAACCTGAAGAACATACTGTAAGTCGGCAGAGCCATCTTCTCCCGGCGGTGTTGGCAGGCAAAGGAAAATGACGTCCGAGTTCAGCACTCCCTCTTCCAGTTCCAACGTAAAACTGATTCTCCGTTCCCGAATATTTCTCTCAAGCAGAAGGTCAAGACCCGGCTCGTAGATCGGAACTTTTCCCTTCCGAAGCATTTCAATTTTAGCCGGGTCAATATCGACGCAGATAACGTTGTTTCCAGTTTCAGCGAAGCATGTGCCGGTGACAATTCCGACATAACCAGTTCCAATCACAGAGACGTTGTAGGGCATTGTGCTTGATTATCCTTGATGTGTAGTTAGCAATTGTTGCTCCACCTTCTCGGAATCGGAACTACGTTCCTTAACCAGAATTAGGAAGCTATACATTACGACGTAGAGGAAAATTAAAAGACCAGCAAAGAGGAATGTAATCCCCCAAGTTTCGTAGTGAGCAAAGGGATGCAGCATACGGTCAACAATGTCGAGGGCGAGAGCTTCTGGCTTTCGCAAAACATCCCAACTATTCCATCGTTGAAAACGACCGAGATAGATGCCGAACCCGCTCATGAAGAGAACGAAAAGAGTAAAGAGCCAAGCCATCTTCCTCCCAGTCCGCTCCCGCATAATTGTCTGCATAAGGTAGAGCGATCCAAATCCGACGAGAAGCGCAGTCCACGCAAAGGATGTGATCGTTACCAAGTAGTGCCAGTACTGAAATTCGTCAGGGCTATAGGTTCGTTTGCCGAGGTGAACGAAGTCAGAAATGATGTATGGAGCGTTCGGAAAGAAGAGAAGCCAGAGCAGCCCAAGAACTCCAATTAACAACCTATCGCCACCACGACGGTGTTGCTCGTAGGCAACGAGTGCAACCCCGAAGGGTATCCAAGCAAGGAAAAGATTCCAGAGCAGAAATCGATAGTGTAGGAATGAACCGTTGGGTAATAGAAACTGTGAGCAAACCAGCAGCAGACAGAATCCTGAGAGAACTCCGAGAAGACCGCAGACAATAAGGCGACGGCGATTTCCCGTGATTTGGATCAAGAACTTATTCATAGTATCAAGAAGGTAGACTTCCAATCCTCATCACCTACTTTACCCCCCTATTTTATCGGATGATAAGATTTCCGCAACACGTTTGAAAGGCAAATTTCTCTCCTGAGCAATCCGACTTATCTCGTCGGCTTCGGGTCGTGCTATAACCCCATCAGGTCGCTCCACATACTTCACGTGGACTGAACCGAACACCGTATTGATTACCCCCTCCTCTCTTCTCAACTTCTTCCGTTCGACGCTATACATTCGCACTCCAATCGTCGATGTCTCAGAAAAGATAATCGTCGTAACTGGGTCGAGGATCGCACCTTCAACGAGGAGAGAAAGTGTGTGTGCCGGTCGCCCTTTTTTCATGAGGATCGGAGTCAGCCACACGTCGAGTGCCCCGGCTGCAATGAGACGCTCGATAATATGAGGCCACCCTTGCGGATCCATGTCGTCCACATTCGTTTCAACGAGCGTTACCCGGTCATTCTCAATGCTGTTTACCTCCTGCTCGTCTGCAGTTGTAGTTGTGCTCTCCACTATCTCCCCAATTACAACGCGCAGGAGATTGGGACGATCTGGTAACTCTCGTGTTCCTGCTCCGAAACCGGTTCCATACACTTGAAACTCTCTCCCCTGCAATGTCCCACTGGAAAGAGCGCGAACTACCCCAGCCCCGGTTGGCGTTGTCAGTTCAAACGGAAGTGCTGTCATCGTGACTGGATAGTCTTTTAAAATTTCGAGCGTTGCGGGTGCGGGCAACGGCATTGTCCCATGTTGAGTTCGGATCAGTCCACCAGAACCGAGAGGTATTGGCGAGGTGAGCACTTGGTCGACCCCTAAATCTTCCAAGCAAATCGCAACAGCTACGATGTCGGCAATTGAATCGAATGCTCCCACTTCGTGGAAGTGAACATCTTCGACACTCATCTTGTGAACGCGCGCCTCCCCTATCGCTATCGCTCGAAAGATATTTACAGCCCGTTCCTTTACCCGCAAAGGTAACTGGCTCCGCTCAATCATCTCTGAAATTGACTTAAATGTTGTGTGATGGTGATCGTGTGTGTGGGTATGGTGGCTGTGGTGGTGATCTCCATGGTGGTGAGCTTCGCCGTGCGAATGTGTATGGTGGTGATCTCCACCATGATGATGGTGGTCGGCTTTTGCTGCCGGCAGACGATCCACTCGATTTCCCTCTTCATCCAAAACCTCAAATTTCAACGCAGCAATTGCGCTTCGAACTACTTCGTGCGTCTCGTATCGCAGCGTTGTAGGTAGACCGTCAAGGGTGGCAAGTCCTTCCCGTACTTTTGTGAGCGACGCTCCAGCGTGGAGAAGAGCCGCAACGGCCATATCTCCACTGATGCCTGAAAAACAATCAAAGTATGCGATTCTCAAAGTTATTCTTCTTTTTGAAAGTGTTTACTATGTGGACCTGCATCTACTTCCCCCCTCCACTTTTCACCTCACGATTGTGCTACATAACGGAAGGAAGTTCATTCTGTTGCTCCTTCACCATTTCATGGTTGGGAAGCCATCCTCTCTCCCTCAACACCAAAACGATTTCCTCGGTTGCTCCAACTCTCTCTTGTACGAATGAAGCAATTAACTTTTTCTGCTTCTTCCGATACTCTTCATCTTCTATCAGGTTGTTGAGATATGCTTTGAGTTCGGTTTCCTCAACAACAGTTTTTAGTAGCCCTTCTTCACGTAATGCAGCAGCATCACGTGAGCGGTCAATCTTCGGCCCTGACATTAGGGGGAGGCCGCAGGCTGCCGGCTCCAACAGACTGTGGACACCGGCTCCGAACCCTCCACCGACCCAGGCAATGTCTCCTATCCGATACAACTCCGCCAATAAACCGAGACGGTCAATTATCAGCGTTTGAACTGGACTATCTGGAATCCCATTCTTAGCACTGAACAAGTCACTCAACGTGCGTGCATTTGGCATCCTATCGCAGAGTGCCGAAACGTGGTCGTGTGTTGGCTCGTGAGGTACGATCAAAATAAAGAGCCGTTTGTCGTTGGCAACAGATTCCAGCAGCCGTTCATCTTCAGGCCAAGTGCTTCCAGCCACAACAATAAGCCGTTCACCAGCTAAAGATTGAGCGAAGGCAACTTCGTCGGCAAAGTCGCGCCGTTGGAGCCGCTGCCACACACGATCATATCGAGTATCTCCCATCTTATAGGCTGGTACGTCAGGGGCTAACTTGCGAAAGGACTCTACGTCCTCCTCTTCCACTGCACTAATGAACGTTAAACGTCCATAGAGTGCCGAAAAGAATGCGCGGACGAGAGGAAAGAATCGGATAGAGTTTTTGCGCAGAACACCGTTAAGAAGTAGTGTCGGAATCTTTCTTATCTCTGTTTGCCGAACAAACTCCGGCCAGAGGTCGTAGCGAATGATAATCACAAGGTCGGGCGACAGCCGATTCATAAATTCATTCATGTCGCTTTGTCTGTCGTGTGGGAGATAGCAGACGCCATCGACAAGAGGGAAACCTTTACGGTGATCGTAACCACTCGACGAGAAGAAGGAGACAGTGATGCGGTAGCTGATCGGCTCGTTCCGAAGGAGTTCAATCAGAGGAATTGCTTGCTCAAACTCACCAACTGAGGAGACGTGGAAGTGGATGCGAAAGATGTGCTGCGGCATTGCCGGGATTCGGCTAACCGGTCCTCTCCAATCAGTTCGTCCCTTCAGTGCGCGACGAATTTTTGGCGACCACAAGGCCACTAAGCGCATTGCTGTGACAAAGAGCGGATAGAAAACGAGATGATAGAGGGTATCCCACACTACCAGTTCTCCGGTTTTGTGCTGCGTGTCATCAAGTCGGTAATTGCCTGCCTCGTCTCTTTACCCTCGAACAAGATTTGATGAACTTGTTCTACAATTGGCATCTCAACGCCAGTACTTCTACTCAGCTCGAATGCTGATTCTGTTGTGGTAACTCCCTCGGCAACCATACTCATCTCGTCGATAATTTCCTGCAGCTTTCGTCCACGCCCAATCTGCTCACCAACATAGCGATTCCGACTGTGGCGACTGGTACAGGTCACAATCAAATCGCCGAGGCCAGAGAGTCCACTGAACGTTTCGGTGCGAGCACCAAGTGCCACACCGAGTCGAGTGATTTCTGCAAGTCCGCGAGTAATGAGAGCTGCCTTCGTGTTATCTCCAAATTCTGCTCCATCTACAATTCCAGCACAGAGAGCAATCACATTTTTTAGTGCCCCACCAAGTTCAACACCAATAATGTCGTCGCTACTGTAAATGCGCAGCGTTTCGGAGTTAAACAAGTTTTGCACTTGCTCAGCCGATGTTAGTGAACTACTTCCCGCAACGAGAGCTGCAGGATCAGATCGGGAAACTTCCTCGGCATGGCTTGGTCCAGAGAGTGAGACAATCTGCGTGAGGGAAACATTCAGCACATCGGCAATAATCTCACTTACCCGCATCAACGTTCCTCGCTCAATACCTTTTGAGGAATTCACGATGAGGCTTCTGGAAAGATCGAATTCGGAGAGAGGGGAAATCGTGTTGCGGATAAACTGCGTAGGTGTAGCAATCAACAGCACTTCAGATGAGGCAAGACTTTTGACATCGCCAGTAACCTCGAGAGTGGCAGGAAAAGGAATTCCCGGAAGGTAAAGCCGATTCTCACGTGTGGTTTGTAGAAGATGTTTCTGCTCAGCATCATGAACGTAGAGCAACAGGTGATGCCCCCGCTCTGCAAGGTAGACACCAAGAGTTGTCCCCCAACTTCCAGCACCGATACAACCAATAGTCATGTGCTTTTTTTCAGGCTACTCTACGAGCTTTTCCTGAACAACCAGAACTTGTTGAAACGATTCTCACTCCCACGCAACAGTCGCTGGATGTTCGAACGGTGTGTGAAGATAAGAAACCCGGCCAGACCGATAATGAAGAAGAGAAGTGTGTGATATCCTTGAATCTCGACGCCGAAAATTGTGTGGCGCACAAACATCGTTGTAGGAAGCGAAGCGGCGGCAATCATGGAACCAAGCGAAACATAGCCAGATGCAAGCAACACAAGAACGAAAATGCCAATGGCAATGGCAACTTCTATCGGGGTAATCGCAATCAACATTCCGAGAGCAGTGTTGATACCCTTCCCACCACGGAACTTGCCGAAGACAGTCCAAACGTGACCAATTACTGCTGCAATCCCGGCAATCACACTCACAATGGTGATATCTTCAAAGGGGGTCATATTCGGAAAAGGTAGATTCCCAGAAAAGACGATGCGCGCAACAACTACAGCAGCAACGCCTTTCAGAATATCGAGAGTCTGCACGGCAATTCCAGCCTTCCAGCCGATTGTACGAAAAGTGTTGGTACTCCCCATATTGCCGCTCCCCTTCTCACGAATATCAATCCCGAAGAATAGCTTCCCAATCACTAGAGCGCTCGGTATCGCCCCTAATAGATATGCGACAATAATAATGAATGTCAATTGCATGTATGCCCTATGTTCAATTCAATGAGTCTTCTTTCAAATCCAAGACAATCGAGTGATGGGTAGCAAACGTGAGGAGCTACACAAGTTACGCAAGAGTGACTCCCCGGTCAACTTTTCCTCAACATACATTTAGCCCCGTTCAATGTGCTACCGTCCGCCCCATGACGATTTGTAGATAGAATCATGGTCTGCCTACCTCTATAAATCATACGACGTTACGCATTGTTTACGCTTTGAGTGCGGCGTATTGCTACGTTAGAATATGCTTTGAACGTGCATTGTTGAAAGATGTAAATCAAATTTTGTGGCAAACGCTTATGTCAGGAAAAGAACCGAACACAGCCGAAGGAACTCAGGTTAGACTGGATGAAATCGAACGGGAACTGGCCGAATTGAACGAAGAACGGAATCAACTTAAGTCGCAGTGGGAACTTGAGAAGGAGTTAATTAGCGCAATCCGTTCAATGAAGAGTGAAGTTGAACAGCTCCGCACAGAAGCTGCCGACTATGAACGGAAGGGTGATCTGGCTCGCGTTGCAGAAATCCGCTATGGAACAATTATTGAACTGGAGAAGCAACTTGAAGAGGCAAATCAAAAACTTGCTCAGGCTCAAGAGAACCAACATCTTCTGAAAGAAGAAGTCGATGCTGAGGATATTGCCGATGTAGTCTTTCGTTGGACAGGTATTCCCGTCTCGCGAATGTTGGAAAGTGAGCGAACCAAACTCCTGAAAATGGAAGACCGACTGCACGAACGTGTGGTGGGTCAGGATGATGCTGTAAAGAGTGTATCCGATGCAATCCGTCGTTCGCGAGCTGGCTTGCAAGATCAAGATCGCCCCGTTGGCTCCTTCATCTTTATGGGAACAACCGGCGTTGGAAAAACGGAATTGGCTCGTGCTCTCGCTGAATTCCTCTTCGATGACGAGAAGGCGATGGTTCGGATCGATATGAGTGAGTATATGGAGAAGTTCTCTGTATCTCGATTGATTGGAGCACCCCCCGGATATGTTGGATACGAAGAAGGTGGACAACTTACTGAGGCTGTCCGCCGACGCCCATACTCCGTGGTTCTCCTCGATGAGATTGAAAAAGCTCACCCGGAAGTCTTCAACCTTCTCCTCCAAGTTCTCGATGAAGGCCGCCTTACCGACAGTCAAGGGCGTGTTGTGAACTTCACCAATACGATTATCATTATGACATCGAACCTTGGCTCACATCTGATTCAAGATCGGTTGAAACAGATAACCCCATCAAACAGAGATGAAATAATGGGAGAACTCCGCTCGCAACTGATGGCACTCCTCCGCAAGGAAATGCGGCCGGAATTCTTGAACAGAGTTGACGATATTGTCGTCTTCAAACCACTAACGGAGATTGAGTTGCGGCGGATTGTGGACTTGCAAATTGAGCGAGTCTACCGAATGTTGAAGGCAAACAACATCGGCATTGAGGTAACTGACGAGGCAAAAGATTGGCTGGCAAAACTCGGCTACGATATTTCCTTCGGCGCTCGACCGTTAAAGCGCGTTATTCAACGCCACCTGATTAACCCTCTCTCCGAAGCAATTCTATCGGGTGAATTTTCTGCTGGGGATACAGTTCACGTCAAACTCGATGACCAAGGGTTAATAGAGTTCGATAAGGAGTAAAGTCGTCGAAGATCTATAGCGTGTATAGATATAGATGAGACTGTTCTGAAAACAGTTATCGTAGTGAAGGCTCTTTGCTGAATCTAATCCGAGACTATTTCCCGGGCGTAAATCCGAACGCAATCCGTCCGGCAAGGTCGAGTCGATCTCCGTTGAATAGACTGTTTAACTCGCTCGTCCCGACATCAAAAGAGAGCCATTCGGTGGGACGAACTCCAAAACCAAAGCCGAGACCAAAGTCACTGATTCCACCGGCAGAGATGCCTGTACGGAGTGCGAATTCTGGGATCACACTCCAGTCAACCCCAAGAGCAAGCCGAGGATCGGGCGTATTCCCTGGAACTTGGTTCAACGGAGTTTCCCCCTCCAAACCAACCGTCAAAGTTCCCTGAAAATCAGGATCGTTTGCCCCCAACGTCATCCCAAGTCCAGCACGAAAAATTGAGGGGAGTGGCGTTGAGAAGCTCCCCACATCTACAAGATCACCCTCAAATCTCTCGAACTCCGCGTTGGTTAAGCTGGCTCCGAGCGTGTCGTTGAAGTTGCTGGCTTGCCTCTCTCTGGCTTTATTGCTCCAACTAATTGTGCCAACATTGCCGAGCGTCAAGCCGTAGTGAAAAATCTGTTTTTCATCCCTAAAGAGAATTCCACTGATTCCCGCATCAACACCGAAACCGAAGCCAGCCGTTGCAGGGAAAGGATTCGAAAAGAAGTTTGTGGGAGCGTTCACTTGGTCAAAATTGTCAGGCTCAGCCGATTGAAAAACATAGCCTCCACGCACAAGAAATCGAAGTTGACCGTTGACGTTAATCTGGTCGATGTAGATAGCACTATTTTCATCCACAGAGAAGTGACCAACTCCACCAATAAGTTTTGCAGTTAATCCAAATCCTGTTGATGGGAACCACCCTTTCGCCGTTTGGTCACCAATTACTTTGCCATAGGAGAGACCAAATTCAGTTAGCCACGTAACCCCAATTCCCCTGTCAACAAAACGGAAGTTCTGGTCGGCAATATTGCTTGTCTCAATCAGCTTCGGAAGTGAGTCAGGAAAATTGATGCGGGCATATGCGCGCGAACCATAGTGGAGCCCCAACGTCCCTCCTCCATTTTTCAACCGCCAAGTTCCACTAAAGAAGTTGATCCCTCCGTTTGCGAAGAGCCGCTCATCAACCAAAAGTTTGCCAATCTGCTCACGCTGCTCGTTGGATGAACCGTTAAATGATCCAAAAATCTTGCTAAACTCATCCCCCTTCAGATAGGTTCCCCCGATCGATCCCCCCCCCGAATAAATGGAGAAGACAAGATCATGCGGTAGTGTTGTCTCGTGCAGCGTGTAGTAGTCAAGTCCACCGGGGTTGGTAAAGAGTGCATCGATACCACGCGAAGTAGCTATCGACGAACGGGCAGTCCCCATCGTCACTGGATCGGAACGGTCTTGACTATGTAAGCTCAACGGAAGAAGAACGAGGAGCAAGAGAGTAGAAGCGAAAGCGTGCAAACCTCGGATCATGAACAGTGTAAGGATTATGTATATGTTCTGGACATTCTGCTAATCGGCAGATTGCGCTAAAGCTACGCATGACGACCCGACCGACAAAGCCTCCCCCCATACGACTCCCCTTCCACGCCTGATGAACAACTCACCCTACAACGAGGATACAGCAACCGCAACTCAATCCACCGGCTGACGGTTAATGCCCCGGCGACGAATCTCAACCGCAATGCAATACCCCGATATTACCTCCAGTCCGGCATCACGTGCTAAGCGTTCGGCTTCCGGTTCTTCAGCACCATACTGGAACCAAATCGCCTTCGCTCCGGCTTCAATCGCATCAAACACAACTTCCTTTGCATATATAGAATTCCGGAAAACATCGACGATGTCTATCTGAACTGACACACTTTTAACGTCGGGCCAAGAGTGAAGACCGTGAACCGAGTTAATCGTTGGATTTACTGGATAGACTCTGTACCCAACGTCAATCAGAAGTTCTCCGATTCTGTTGCTGTCACGCATTGGACTATCACTCATTCCCACAACAGCAATCGTATCAGCATTCTGCAATAGCTCTGATATTTTCTGTTCCATCCCTTTCACCTCTATCAAATTCTCCTATTCACTTCTCTTTACCTGACACCATAAAACAGTCTGCATTGAGTTGGCTGTTCAGATACGTGCCTGTGGTGTTTGGTGAAGGATGGTAAGACACACCAAGGTACTTCGTTGCCCCAAACGAGCAGAACCGATCAAAGCGCGTCCGATCGGTTCTGCCAATTCTGTCCTGATATTCTTGTCGGTTATCCTGACGTACTGATTGACTACTCAACCAGGATCTTCACTTGATCGAATGACTCACCTGCTAAAGATTCCACTCGAACGAAGTAAAGTCCAGGAACAACTTCGGTTGGCATCGGCATGTGAAGTTCAGAAATATGATCTCCACTACTTTTTGCCTCCCACTCACTTACAACATTGCCGTCTGCACTGTAGAGGGTCATAACAACTCCACTCTCGGGCACTTCGCGCACGAGCAATGTCAGCGAAGATTTTGTAGTGCCTGACACTGGCTGTGGATAGAGATCGAGGATTGCCAGTCCGTTCGGACGAGAGAATCCATTCTGATCGGTCAACACTCGATTGCACTCACCGTTGATTACGGTCTGCGTGTCACTCACTGCTTTAAAAAGTGGTGGCGGCAGTGAGATGCTCGAAACTAACGGATCGCCCGGAGCCTGCGCTTCAACTACCGATCCCTGACCACCATTGGAAAGGAACGATAGCGTGTCGAGTGCAAACCTGAACGTCTCGGAGAAATACGGTTTGCTCGCCTTAAAGCGAATCAGCCCTAATTGATCTGCAGGCTTGTACGATACTGAAGAATTCAACTCTGCAGTTAGCCGTAGTTTTCCAACACCTGCCGGTACTGCCGTGAAATTGACCCCAGCTATTCCTGAGCTTGCTCCAACGTATGTAGCGTTGCTCGAATACTCTACATCAAATTCAAGTTTTGAAACCTCACTCCCCGGGAAATTGTTCGCAACCACAACGATAGCAACAATCTCCTCTTCGCCATCAACAAGTTTTGGAAGTGAGATCTGTAGTCTTGCAACCGGTAAGGAAAAGGGTAGCACAACGGTGTGAATTGCCTGTTCAGGACCGCTAAGGAACTCCCCATACAGATCGCGCACCATTAGTTCACCTGCAATAGGTTGCGTCGGATCAAGAACTGTCAGTGCAACGTTAGCAGTAGGAGCACCTGCAAGCCCACTCTGTACGTAGGGCTGGATATTAACTTCATTCCGAAGCTCTATCGTTCCAAGTCCACGGTCGAACTCTCGGTTGTCCGTTGCCGTGCCCGTAATGGTTCCCGACGTCAGATTCAACTGCCCTGTGAAGTGTGGGCTTTTACCGTCGGGTGTGCTTGGCCAGCTTGTACAAGCTGAGGTTTTGTTCCCTGCACTGTCAACGGCAGTTACGCAAACGGTATCTGCATCAACAATTGCGAGAGGATCAATCACCTCCACTTGGAACGTTGCTCCACGCCTATTATCAGTAAAGGAAATCGGAGTACGAACGCGCATATTTGACGTTAGCGTCCAAGTCACAGATTCCAAACCACGATCGTAGAGGTAGAGGCTACTGTTTACGAAGTGCGTATCGTTTACCATTACGTTGAAGACTACTTCGCTTGCAGGAACTGAAAGATCACGTCGGAACGCAATGTTTGGTGCAAGGGTATCGGGTATCCCTCCGAACGTAAACCGTATACGGTCAGAGTGTGCCGCGTGTGTTGAAGGATCAGACACATCATAATATGTGTCCCGAAATTCCAGTGTAATCTCAGCAGATTCAGCATCGTTGATTACTTCAACCAAAATGTTCGATACATCAGGCTGCCCCAACGTAATTGGAACTGGCCAAGGCGTAACGCGCATGTTGGTATTCGATATTTCCACAACCTCCTTCAATCCGCGATCCCACTCTCTAACGTCCTCTGCCCCTACTGTCCAACTTCTTCCAGTAGCTCCCCCACCCGGAGTTGAAGTAATTACAGGAGGAAGCACATCGGGGAGTGTGCAGTAGGCAAACTCAAGTGTGTCATCGTTTCCGGCAAAGTCGACAATGCGCACCGTAGCTTCGGCAGGGAACAAGACATCGGTAACGCGCAGCCGGAACGATGCGGTTTTATCGAAATCAGCAATCGGCTGATTCCCATCATTGAAGTTAATTTCAATCGGATCGAAGTTCGTACTGCTGAGGAGTTCAATTGCCCCGAGACCAAGGTCACCTGCGCTCGATGTTTGGTTATTCTGATCTTCTATGTAGACCTCAAACAGAGGAACGGCACAGGGATAGGCAACTGGGTCAAACCGTCCCAACGAATCAATTCGGGAAACTTCAGGCTTGAAAATATCTGGCCTCGGCGAATAGGTCACGACATCTGATCGACTGTTTCCTTTACAGTCGTAGACAGTGAACTCCAGTCGCCCGGAGCGTGTAGTATCGATCACCTCTGCCCTCAAGTTCACCGTTTCGGTTGTATCGCACCGACGGAAAGGTTCGGGGTTGATAATCAGCTTGAAGTTGTTGTTGTCGTTTCGGGTAATCTCGATTCGATCCAGACCACTGTCGTAGTGGAATCCTGGGTGGCGGTCGTAGGTTCTGAAAGTCCACCAAGCTGTTGCATCCCGACCCGAACCAGTTCTGTCGATGATCGGTGCAAGGTCGTCCGGGGGGGGAACGAAGGCACTCTTGAACGAGATAAGTGGACGACAGTCGTCGAGGAACGGAACAAGCGGTTTGTTCACGTCGGCTGTGTCCCGATAAAGGAATTGAATTTCGGCAAGTGAATCTGCCGAAGCCTGCTTCACGTTCAAAAGCCACGTAATCTTCTTTGTCTGCCTTGCGGAAAGCTGCAATTCAACGGCAGCCGGAGTTGAAGGGTCGAGCGACAGGCGAGCATCATTCTTCGGAAAAGATCGAATCGGTGTCCGCATTTGAATCAACGGAACTCGCTCTACAACCCGATGGAGATTGCTCACCCACATCTCAACCTGAAACTGCGAAGGTTCGTACGGCCCGTTTATCCCATTCTGAGAGATAAGGCGCTCAGTCCGAATCACTGCAAAGACGTTGGAATCTCGACAGTGGAAGAAGTTGTTCCCAGCTTTGCTGGTTGTGCCGAAAGCTGTCCTGATAAGCCCACGAATTCCACGATTTTCCCACCGCATTGCAGTGGCAGCATCTTGAATGTTTTTGGAGCTAACGTCTCCGTTGATAAACCACGAAAGCTGTCGAAAATCTTGCCACCTTCCGATTGCAAACTCGTCAGGTGTTGTCAACGGTGCTCCCAGCAACGAAGTTCCCGTAATCCTGTGGACAGAAAAGATCGTGTTCTGTACATCTCCGTTGATATCTTCAGTATACTCAAACCACCCAGTCATTGTATACTCTGGAATCTGCCCGAACGCATTCTGAAAAACTGCTCCGACATCGTACGACGGGTAGTACCCGCGATCGGTAATAATTGAGGAGTTATCACTCCCAACTGTCGAAACGATATTTCCGTTATCGTGATCCAGCATCACAAAAACTCCGAGACTGGTTCCAGAAACACCGAGTGAGTTCGGTTTCCAGTCGAATTCCATCAGGATATCAGCACCATCGTCATACTGATGTCTTGGAGCTTCGGCAACAAATCGCTGAGTGACAGTCAAGCCAAACAAATCGAAGTAGATAAGCTCAATCGTATCTCTGGTAGGCGAGAAGTAGAGGCTGTCGTATGGTTTGAACGGAATTGCTCCTTGAGAACTCTGCGGGCGCACGTTACCGTTACCGAGAGGATCAACAGCATTCGTATACCAATTCACGAGGCTACCACGCGATACGCGGAAAACAACGTTAGATGTGATGTTAATCGACGCTCCCCCCCCGCTATATGTATACCGCTCGCCCCCCTGTTTTGAGAACCAGAATCGCCCACTCTTTTGGTCGACATTGACATCAAGGGATGAAAATCCATTGTTGATTGTCACAAGCTGAGCAGAGGAAACGGAGAGTACCCCACAAAAGAGTATTGCAAATACAAAGGATCTGATGAGTAAGCGCATGAAATAAGGTTGGTTCATACAGATTGTGAACAAACTTCCGAGCTACTTTAATTGCTCAATATATAATCGCAAGATCGGTAAAAAAAAGATTCCTTTGGATTCATCAATTGTATTGGTTGCGATTATTGGGTGAAGAGTCCATCAGTTTATTTCATACCGCATTCCAACCAAAAACTGCAAGCCGTTCAGTTTTAGTTCATGTTCGCCGTCACTCATCGCTGAAATCAATGGCAGAGCGTACTGAATGCGAGGACCGATCGTGATTTTCTTTCGTGGGTTAGGATTGATTGGGTTTGTATACGTTTTTCCAACTCGGAACTCAGCCCCAACCATCATAACGGCATCGAGTAAAACGCCTGAAGCGTTCTCATTCGATTCCTCAGCAAACACTTTGGAGTATGGATCGGACGATTCTGATTCTGAATAGAAAACCTCCGAAAGTCCAAGCTCATTCAGTTTGATTGTCCTTGAAACGATATCTTTCTGGTATTGAAGCGTTGAACCCAACAAGAGGTTGGCACTAACTCCCCCCCCGACGTAGAGACTGTTGAAGGGATAGAACTTCAGTGAAGGCTGAGCAAAAATATAGGAGAAGGTGGCTTGCCCAATGTTATCGAAACTAACGCCGGCATTTACAGGTCCACTCTCAGTTGAGATTCCGATACTCTCCTCACGAATGTAGCTACTCTTGATGTTCTTTGACTGGTATCCTATAAGTCCCTCAAACTGAAAGATCTTGCTGATCTGCTGATCGTATGCCGCTGCAATCAGAAAGTTCAGATTTGCTCCCCGCTCAAACGTCCCGCACCCAACAACGTATTCCCCAGATTGCCACGCCGAGGTAAAGCCGACTTCAAATCCAAGTCGCTTGAACATATCGGTAAAGTTGAGGGGATTATCTTCTTGAGCCTGCAACAGAAGAGGGAGAAGAAACATTGGGAAGAAAGCAAAAATTATGTGGAGGAAGACTCTACTGTACTTTCGTGATTTCATGGATGTTATAATCATGATATTGAATTGCTTTATCGCAGGGATTGTAGGACGTTATTCCAGTGACCTCATTGCTACGTATGTCTGCCAGAGTCACTTCAATAGCTATAGAACACCCAACTTAAACAAAAGGTACGCCCCCTTCAATTCTGCCGAAAGGTATCAGTCCTTATACTCAAACACGAGTAGAAGCTCTCGGAACGTCATGGAGCATTCCCAATCGAGCGACCGTGCCATGCAATTGAGAGCATATACACATGAGTGACCATAGTGATTCAATGAACGATCTGTCTGTTAACAGACTACCAAACGGTTCACCGGAAGAAGGGTCTGATACCAATCCTCCTCTCTACAACGGAATTCGTGGACTTGCCATTAAGATACTGACTCGTGTTGACAGAAGCGATTCCTGGCTCGACAAACTTCTGGAAAATACTCTTGATAGAGAACAACTCGACGTGCGGGACAAGCGCCTACTAAGAGAACTCACCAGTGGCGTGATGCGCCACCGAGAACGCCTCGATTGGGTCTTGACCGGATTCTACCACGGCGAATTTCAAAAATGTATCCCCACTGTGAAGAACGCTATGCGCGTTGCTCTCTATCAGCTTCTCTTTCTCGACCGCATTCCTCACTCAGCAGCGGTAAACGAATCGGTCGAAATTATCAAACGTTTGAAGGGAAAACGGTCTGCCGGAATTGTTAATGGCGTTCTCCGCAACATCATCCGAAAACTTGACGCAATCACTTGGCCTGATCCCAATGAGAATATTATCCACTTTCAATCAGTGATGGAATCACACCCCCAGTGGATGGTTAAGCGATGGAGTGAACGCCTCGGGGTTGAGGAGACAGCAAGTTTGCTGAAAGCAAACAATGTCCGGCCAACAACATCGCTCCGAGTCAACGTTCAAAAAACAACCGTAGAACATGTAAAGCGAGACTTGATGGCACTTGGAGCCTCTGTAGAGCGCTCCGTACTTATGCCAAGCTACCTCCACGTTCGGCACATTCCAGACTTAGGGACAACAGATGTTTTTAAAGAGGGATTTGTTACCGCCCAAGATGATGGTGCAGGATTAGCGGTGCTGCTGAGTGGTGCAAAACCGGGGATGCGTGTGATCGATCTCTGTGCAGCCCCAGGGGGAAAGTCGACTGCAATGGCAGAGTTGATGCGTGGTGAGGGTGAGATTATTGCCATAGATAAATATGAGGCAAAGCTAAAACAACTATCCGAAACGATAACGCGGTGTGGATTCGAGCAGATAATTCACCCCGTTGTCGGTGATGCACTTACCGTAGAAATGGAACAAGCCGATGTGGTGCTACTCGATGCTCCCTGTTCTGGACTTGGGACACTCCGCCGCAAGCCAGAAATTAAGTGGAAACGGCAGCCAGAAGAAATTAGGAAATTGACCGAACTTCAACGGGAGTTACTGGAACGGGCAATGTTGCTGGTAAAACCAAACGGCGTGCTCGTCTACACAACCTGCACAACCGAACCCGAGGAGAATGAAATGGTTATTGCCCAGTTCCTACAACAACACCCAGAATTCCACATAGAATCGGCTGAACAGTTTATCCCTGACTCAGCCCTGAGAAAAGGGGTAGTTACCGATCAAGGGTTTCTACAGGTTTGGCCGCACCGGCACGGAACTGATGGAGCGTTTGGAGCGAGACTTCGAAAGAGCTTGAATAGTGACCGAGAGAAATGAGCAAGCACGGAAGGTTGAGAATGGTACACTCATGGCAAAAACCCTCGGATCGGAATAGGAAGAAATTCTGACTTGTCAGATTCCTTTCTTCGCAATAGCTTCAGCATAGCTCCTCAGACCGTTGGGAGACTCTATTTACAGTAATTGATTTCATAACACTGATGATGTCTGGAAAGAATGTTCTGCGACTCTTCTCACTTTTAGCTATCGTTGCTGGTATATTCGGTTGCGACATGTCTGAAAATGACTCGTTGCTGAATCCCCCACTCCCCGACAGTGTTCAAGTCCGCGTTGTTAACCTTACCGAGGGGAACATCGACCTGAGTATAAACGATAGAGAAGCCGTTCAGGATCTACTCCCACGAACGTCAAGTTCGTTCTCTCCCTTCTTTAACAGAGATATTTTCCCGATTACGATTTCAGGCTCCGGTATCATCGACACAATTCAAGATGGACGCTTCCCCTCTTCAGCCTCGATACTCTATCACTACACCTACTTCGTTGCCGGTACAAACGATACACGACGATTGATTACCCTCTCCACATCAACCACTGAACGGCAAGACTTGGAAGAACAGAAGATTGGGCGACTCTACTTTATCAACAGTATTCCAGAGCGTTCATTCCTCATCCGAACTGGGTGCAGAAGTGGAGCACAGATTTTTCCGACAGTTGTCGGGCCGGGATTCGGTACTTCGCAAGATTTTTCTGAGGGAGATCACTCGTTGTACGTCTTCGAGAGTGACACAGCAGTTGAAGCAACCACAGCTCGCATTACTGTAGCTCGTGGCGATGTTATCGCGCTGGTTCTTGCCGAAGAAAACGGAGTTGTAAAGCTCTACTCGATTCCTCTCTTCCTCCCCACCTCCAGTGGTGGACCACTACAGCAGACAATACCAGAAACAAGAAACAACGCGAGCGTTCGGATTTTGAACGGACTGCACGAGTCGATCAGCAGTGCCGAGGTACTTGGCCAGACAACCTTGATAGGTCAAAACATATCGCCACTCGCCCTCTCGCAACCAACAACAGTCGATATATGCACTGATGCTGGTGGGGATACATTGGTTGTAATCACCCAAAGTGGAGATACCTCCCGTACACCACTGCAAGTTTCTGTTGGTGGCGAAGTCACGGCAATCATATTTGAGGATGTGAACGGAGGAGTTCGCCTAACTACGCTGAACCGTCCAACCGGGTCAACTGACGCCGGAACGTTCCTTGTACGTGGGGTGAACCTTACGACGATTACGGCCGTTGCAGCAAGTGCTGGAGCCGGTTCTCCAAGCGGCGTCACTGCCGGATTTCGCCTGTTCAGTAGCCCTGATGTTGGTAGCGTTACCCCCTTCCGTGAGCTTCCTACAGGACTCTACCCCCTAACCTTAGAGCAGACTTCGAGCGGACAATTCTATTCTGGGGGACTCTATCGGTTTGATGATGGTTTCTATACACTGATTGCTATAGAAGATAATGGCCAGCAAACTCTCTACGTCCTCAATGAATCCTCGGGTAGTACAACGTTAGAACCTCTCCAAGCTGATGGAAGATCGCTCAAGTTTTTCAGCATGGTTCCAAACGAACTGATAACCTTTGAAGGGAGCACATCGCTCGGAACAATTCGCATTGAAGGAGTCGCCTACAGCTATGTCTATCCGGGAATCTTACCAAGTGAGCAGGTCTCGATCTCTGCATCTGGGGTAACGCCAATCACACTCGATCTCTCCACTTCTGGCTACACAGTCGGAGTAACTGGGGAATCGAACAGAGAGTTGGTTGCATTTACCCTTCCCTCCGAAGTAATTCCCTCAGGCAAGGCCGGTATCCGCTTTCTAAATGCTGTGCCGGGAGAGGGAGAATTGGAAATCCACTCTGAATCAGCAGCAGGGCAATCCATCGGTTCCTCCAGTTTTGGAACACCGTCAGCTACAGTTGTGCGGGATGCTCGCCGACAAACCTTTTCGGTAACCGTGGCAGGAACGAATCAGGAAGTAGCCAAGATTACTGGGGTTGAGCTAAGTAGCGAACGCCACTATCTACTAATTGTGGGGCCAAAGGGAGCCACCAGTTCTTCGCTCTATAAGTACGGAACGCTCTGGATGCAGGAGTAGGGTTGAATGTAAACGAGGAGAAGGGATGCAAACATATCGACAGGTAATCGGCACTCTGTGGGTTTTCGCCCAGTTAAGTCTAATTGGAACTTGGGGATACTTTGTTTTGTGTGATGGAGATTTACTTAAGCAGAGCATCCTGACCTTTGACCCTCTCCTCCTCCCAGCAGGAATCCTCTTCACCGCTGGCACAATTCTCTTACTTGCCGGAACCCTGAAGCTCGGCTCAAACCTAACGCCAACTCCCGAGCCGAAGCAGTCGGCTTTCCTCGTCGTGGAAGGTCTCTATAGTCGAGTTCGACATCCGATATACGGAGGCATTCTGTTGATGATTTGGGGCGTAACGCTTCTGGTATTTTTAGGAGAGATGCAATTTCCCATTGTCGGCACAGCACTCTTAATTAACCTCTTCTTCACGGCAAAATCATCTTACGAAGAAGGACGCTTAACCCAACGCTATCCTGAATACAGAGACTACAAGAAGAGAACCTGGCGGTTTCTTCCGAAGCCTTAGTCGCTCTCAATCAGCATTTCTTTTCAACTATGCAGCAGAGGAACAAAAAAGCGCACCTGTCTTTCAACAGGTGCGCCTTCACCATTTATACATCTGATACATCACTCATCATATTCACAAACGATCCTCACGCAGTACACATCTTCTCGTCGGTTACCCGATTTCAATCTGACGAGGCTTCACTTCTTCAGCCTTTGGAACTGTAATCTTCAACACCCCGTTTTCGTAGGATGCGGCAATCTTCTCACTGTTAATCGTTGAAGGGAAATTGAATGTGCGCGAGAACTTCCCATAAAAACGTTCTACACGGTGTGCGTTCTTCTCTTTCGACTCGTTCTCATATTTCCTCTCACCTGAGATTGTAAGTGAACCCTCGTGAAAATTCACTTTCACATCATCTTTAGCAACGCCCGGTAGCTCAACATCTACAAGGTATGCCTGTTCATCCTCGTGAACGTCAACGGTTGGATGCCATACTCCGGTACTATTGTTTTCTGTTCGTGCCGGAAAGAAGTCCTGAAACAGCCGACCCATTTCGCGCTGAAAGCCAACAGGATTATCGAACGGATTAAATTTGACGATAGACATAACGTATCTCCAGTTTGATTTGAATAGTTGTTTATATGCTTAGTTGTGGTCGTTCTACTCACCACGTTCATCCAGACTATCTCAAACAACGTGCCGATATAAAAAAGAGACGAGAAATGGAGAATAGAGGAAGCTCGCAAGACAGGCTGTCCGACAGTGTCAGAAAAAATGTTCGATAGGTGAGCCAGAACTTCAGAGTTCGTCTGAAAAGATTTCAGCAAAAAAAGAGGAAGTACCCTTGGTGCTTCCTCTTTGAGATTTCCTTTGAGATATTGAGAAAAGGTTATCCAGAATCTCCTTCCCTTATAGGATTACGAACTTCGATAATGACTGTTCGAGAGTAGAAACGTCCTTCAGGAAAGGCATTATCGTAGGGCGGAGTCGATGAAGATTCTACCGTTATTTGACTCTCAGGAAGGTCAAGTTGTGCCGCAACTTTTTTAGCCCTATCCAGAGCAAGTACTTGATTGCGAGCTGGATCTCCGGTTCTATCAGTATACCCTCGAACAACGACGGTCGCTTCTGGTCTAACTCTCTTGGCAATATCCTTCAGTATTGCCAGGTGCCTATCGTTTAATGTAGCCTGATCGAAATCAAAGAGAATCAGACCATATCGTTCAACCTCTACATCAGCAAGGCGTTCCCTCCGCTTGTTATAGATCGTGATCTGTTCGACACGAATTGCCTCAGGCGATGTCTCAGTAATCTTTCCTGTTTCATCTTCAATCTGAAGTGTATAGAACATTTGTCCTGGTGCACGCGGAATAGATTCTTTTTCCAGATCAACCTGCCAGTCGATGTACTCAGGAATTGCCCCCTCTCCACTGATTCGCTTGAGGATATGGCCGTCCTGCATAACTGATACTCGCCACTGTCGAATTCCAAGCTCTGAGTTGACTGTCGGACGAAATCGAACAACTGGTGGTGTTGGCTGACGAACCGTGTCGTGCAACAAAATCGGCTCGACGATAGCAGGATTATCTGCAACAATCTCCACTCGACGGTTTTCTGCTTGTCCATCAGCATCCGTTGCATTTGAAGCAACGGAGGGAAGATCTCTCGACTCAACTATCAATCTTTTCTCATCTATACCCCATATTTCATGAAGGTAATTTCTGATACTCTCAGCTCTCTGCAGTGACAATGCTCGGTTATTCGTCTCCTCCCCAACATTGGCATTTGTTCCAATTAAACGAACTGATGAATTCGGCATGGTTCGGAGACGAGAACCTATGATATTCAGTAATTGATAGTGATCACTCAACTTCCCAAGACCATAAAGATTGTCCGTTTCAAATTTCTCTGTTTGGTCTTCACTGATACGCTGGTACCGATCTGGTATCTCGGCTGACGCTGATTCAAAAAAAATGTAGTTGAGAAGTGGGCGACGGTCTGTCGATGTGAACTCTTCTACTTCAAGCTGTACAACATTACTCTCGACACCAGATTTGTTGAGTCCGTGAGCAGTGACTGAGGCAACGATCTCGGGAGTAGGAGGTTGTGGGGGAACATCCGGATTGTTCGGCGGAAGATTGGGAGGATTCAAATGTTGTACTGGTGAGTATTTCAATGCAATTCCTGCACGCACGGTGTGCGTTTTCCAAGGAACCTCCGACGTAACTGGTATAAGTGCATATGAGAAGGTTACTTCAGGAACGGCAAGCAACGATCCCTCACGATTAAGTGGAAGCTCATATCCAATACCAGCTTGAACGGCTGTTTGTATTGAGGCGGCGTTGGGAACATCACCTGTGAACTCGTGCCTAATTCGACTCCCATTTTCAAATGTCCCCTGCAACGTTTCATCCGATAACTGTTCTTTCTGGAAGAATGAAGCGGTGAGAACATAGCCCGCATTTAATCCCCCTATCGCATAGAGCTGATCTGATAAGCGCCAGCCAAATAGCCCCGTAACTCCAATCTCTGTTTTTGTCAAAGCAATTGAATGCTGAATATTCATCGGAACCGCAACCCCGTTCGATTCGACTGTCGTCAACTCGTTGGCGGTGAGAGTTCCTCCAGTCGATGCAAATCCTCCTCGGAGGGAGAGAAGAATCTGACTGGTCAACGGCAACTCGTAGAGTAGACCAAACGTGGGACCAAGCCCCGACCCAGATTGATATTCTGGACAACAACTCGGCGTACCTGGTAGACCTGAGAAATTGGCACTGTGTTCGTTGATGTTTACTCCGCCGTAAAGTCCTATCCGGGGACGAATTCCGGAGCTTGAAGGAATGGTTTGAGATAGTAAGCTTGCTGGTACAACCAGAGCAATAAGAAGAACCAAATGATAGAAGGAAAAATGTTTCATCGTCAGTACTCCGTATTACTAATTTCTAACCTGGAGAGGTTGTGTGATGACTACTGTTGGCGTTTCCAACACAATCCAGTAAACTCCACTCGATAGACCTGATCCACCCCACTCCAACGCATACTCCCCTGCAACAAACAACCCCTCAAATATCTCCCCTACCTCTCGACCCATACCATCCACTATCCGCATCCGATGCTCTCCACTCTCCACAACGCTGTACTCAATCCGTACCTTCCCACCACTCGGGTTCGGACTTACACTCTTGATCCCTACACTACCCCGCGGGTCGTATAAACGAACACCACCACTCCGACAAAGACCGTTCAACGTAAACTTCCCATCGATCGTATCGACCACGACTGGTAGTTCCTCTCCCTCATTTGTCTCCCATCGTATCGAGCGCAACCGCAACGCTGTCGACTCCACGCGACCTAATGTTACTCTTAATGCTGCTTCTCCACCTTGCAAATCGCCTCGCACCTCCACTATTCGCTGATCTCCCTCGATCTCTCCAACACTCCCACCTAACCCTACTAACACACTCGACTCAAACTCTACCTCTGCGACAAACCTTGCTCCTCCCTCTATATCAAGACCCATAGACTCCGCTACCTCCACACGCAATTCCAACTCCTCACCCGGCGAACCACTCAACTCCGGTAGCACGATCCGACTGTACCCTCCCGAACTTCCCTCTCCACTCACCTCTGCCATATACTCCCCAGCACAAGGCGAACTCACCTCCATCACCACATCACTCCGACTTGTACCCCGCTCCGCTGTATACTCAAGCTCCACGTGCAACGTGTCCCCTGGGACAAGGGTCGTTGGTAGTCCCGGAATCGTCCTCACTACTCGAAACGGTGAGACAACTCCAAAGACTCGCTCCACGCCCTGAGAGCTGCTCCCATCATTGATAAACAACACCTCACCACGACGTTGACTCCCACTTGGTACCAATCCAAAACTCAACGACTCCCCTCGCACACTCGACAACGTCGATCGGCCACGCAATACCACACGGCGCTCTACACCACACGGCTCTATCTCTACAACCAACGCCCCTTCATAGAAGCCCTCACCCGTCGGCTCAAATCGTACCACGAACTCCGTCGCCTTCCCATCCTCCAACACCGATCCAGACTGGAGATCGCTCGAAAACGCTCCTTCCACCCGCACACTCCTCACCGATCCATTGCCCGTCCCCTCACTCTCCAGCAAAAGACGTACGACCTCCGCCTTCTCACTCCCCGCACAACTCACCAACTCTCCAAAGTCGATCGTATCGGCTAACGTAAACCGAACTCCTCGTTTCTCTCCTCGTAGATCGATCGACAACTCTCCCGAGCATGGCTCATACTCCAACACTCCCTGACCCATACTCACACCACCACTACTCGGCGAATACCGCAAACGCAAACTCCGACGGCTTCCCGATCCTATACTCAACGGTAGCCTCTCCAACAACACATAACCACTCGGCAAGCGTGATCCATCAATCGTCATAGTAAATGATGAACTATTCTCCACCTCTATCACCGTGTCCCGCTCGGTCGTGCAACCATCAAGCAACCCAAAGTCCAAAATGCTGATATCCGATACCAACTCCACACCCTCGACCTCTCCTCGCAAACTCACTCGTAGCGTATCGGCACACGCTCCCGATTTATACGGCAATCTCAACTCCTCCACATAACTCCCAACTCCAACCGGTGCATACCGAACTCTCACCTCCACGGTCTCTCCTGCTCCTATCGTTGCTGGCAAACTCGGACTCAGAACCGTGTACGGTGCACCGACTATTGCCGATCCGATCTCTGCGGAACTCCCTGAACTGTTCGTGATCACCAACACCGTATCAACTTCCTCCACAACACAACTCGGACGTAGACCAAAGTCCACACTCCCCAAATCGATCCCTATCGACGACGACTCCTTCGAGCCGACAACCTCGACCTCCACGCTGTCTCCACATGGGCCGATGTACAGCACAAGAATACCTCGATACGACCCTGAACCACTTGGCGCAAACCGCACACGAACTGTGGTCTCCGATTCTCCCGCAAGAACGCCTCCGACATCCAATACACTCACTCCAGCCACATCACTCCGCCACGAGGTTATGTTCCCTGAACTCTTCCCCTCGTTTTCTAACACCAGTGCCCCTATGCTATCGGTGCGGCAGCCACCTAACAGGCCATAATCGACTACCGAAACTGTCGAACGAACGCGGACATCACGCACTCTCACCTCAACCGAATCCTCACTGAAACAACCGCTCTTCGGATCACGCACGCGCACCCGGTACACTGTCGTCGAAATCGGACTCGCCTCCGGTTCTGCGACACTCCCATCTGACAAACCCACGCGAGGCTGCCACTCATACTCCCACTCCGGGTTCCCTCCGCTACCATCTCCCAACTTCACCGATTCTCCCACACACAATGATTGTCCTTCACCGGCTTCTGCTATCGGGCTTTCCGTCGGGATCACCAACACACTGTCGTACCCCGAGCAAATACCCGCACCATCTCGAATCTCCACGACGTACACCGTCGCTTTCGTTGGCACGGCCAACACTGCTGAGCTATCTGTGCGATTCA
>JACKAE010000006.1 GCA_020635205.1 Ignavibacteria bacterium | reverse complement strand
AGGGGCTATTGATACGAAGCCGGGGATGCCAATCCCCGAAAGAAAAGCGTTCATAGTTTTCCTCGCCCCGAAGGGGCAGAATGGAAGAGAGTCGATGTCAAGGCCTCCAGCTCAAGGGCGGAAGATTCAAATAGCAATCATGGGCCGAGGGGTGCAGCCTTCGGCTTTCCCCTCGGCCATGTATCACTGCTCCCTTCGGGACCGGCTCGATAGTTTCTCGCTTCTTTAGTGAATACTTTGATATTCACGAATGGTTGACTTCGATATGAGCCGATATCGAAGCCCACCAATTCGACTGCCCTGAAGGGGCTATTGATACGAAGCCGGGGATGCCAATCCCCGAAAGAAAAGCGTTCATAGTTTTCCTCGCCCCGAAGGGGCAGAATGGAAGAGAGTCGATGTCAAGGCCTCAAAACCTCTCTGCTTCTCTTGGTATTCACCCGACCACCTCCCTATCTTTGCCGCAAAACCAAACGAAGCATTGCTCTCGAAATCGGTCATTTTTCTGTCAATGCCATGTCTGTTCTGCATAAACAATCGGTTGCTCTGGTTCCCTCACAACCTACTTCGGTTCTCCCCTCTGGCCAGATTCCCCTCTACTTAACCCCAATCTCTGCCGGTTTTCCATCCCCAGCAGATAGTTTTATCGAGAAGTTGCTCGACCTGAACGAGTATTGTATCGATAATCCAATCTCAACCTACTTCGTTCGGGTAAAGGACTCTACGTGGGGTGATCTTGGTGTGGCCGAAGGAGATATTCTGATTGTTGATCGTGGGTTGGAGCCAGGCAATGGCGGACTTGTTCTAGCCGACATAGAGGGAGAGCGGCTGTTGGTAAGGATCAACGTGCGGCAGGGGAGGAGGGAGTTGACCGACAACCTCGGACGAGTTCATATAATGGAGGGAGGGGTGCTCCTCTGGGGAACAGTTACCTACATCCTTCGGAGAATGCGTTGATGGCTGTTGCATTGGTCGACTGCAATAACTTCTACGTCTCCTGCGAGCGTGCGTTCAATCCTGCGCTTGAAGGTGTGCCCGTTGTTGTCCTCTCTAACAACGATGGTTGCGTTGTCTCCCGCTCAGCGGAGGCAAAGGTGGCCGGCGTGAAGATGGGACAACCGTTCCGCCAAATTGGTGAGCTTGTTCGCAGGTACGGCATCCGCTGCTTCTCCTCGAACTATGCTCTCTACGGTGATCTCTCCCGTCGGGTGATGTCAACACTCGAACACTTCAGTCCCGGCGTTGAAATCTATTCTATCGACGAAGCATTTCTTCCACTTCCATCTCTCTCCAATCCTATCGGCGCGATGAGTGAGGTGAGGGAGAGGATTAAGAAGTGGACCGGCGTTCCTGTTTCGGTTGGCGTTGGCCAGACGAAGACGTTGGCGAAGGTTGCCGGTGAACTTGCGAAGAAGAGTCGGGAGGGAGTGGTCAACTTCAATCAATATAATGCCGATGAGGTACTGGGAGAAATGCCAGTAGAAGATGTCTGGGGAATTGGACGACGGATGAAGGAGAGGCTGAGAGGGAAGGGAATCAGAACCGCACGTGACTTGCGGGATGTGAACGACCGCTGGATGAACCTTGTGCTAAATACCACACAACGACGCACAGTCCTGGAGCTTCGGGGTATTTCCTGCTTCAAGCTCGACGAAGCACCCCTACAACGAAAGAGTCTGACCTGCACCCGCTCCTTCTCAAAGAAGTTAAGTGATCGCGAACGACTCTTTGAACTGATTGCCGCCTTCACCTCACGCCTCGGGTCGAAGCTTCGGAGGCGGAAGTTGGTTACCTCAACGATGCAGGTCTTCCTTTCAACGAGAGATGCCGGAAACTCTATACCTTCCGGTACAGTTCAGCTCCCTGTGCCAACCTCACACACGCCATCACTTGTAAGGGCTGCACACCAAGTGATGGAGCAAATCTACCGGACTGGGTGCACCTATGGTCGTGCTGGTGTAGTGCTCTATGGCCTCTGTTCTGAGGAAAGCATCCAGAAGAATTTGTTTTACCCCGAAGTGCCGGAGGGGAACGAGCGGAAGATCATGGAGACGATGGACAAAATTAATCGACGTTGGGGAAGTGGCTCACTCCGCGTTGCCTCGGCGGGAACCGATGGTGGTTGGTACACAAAGCAGGAACGTCTCTCGCCAAGATATACAACGCGGTGGGAAGAATTAGGGGTGGTTGTTCCGGTGGTTCGGTAGGGACATGGCGCGCCATGTCCCTACCGAACGGATAAATCTTCCTCCAACAACCTCCGCGCCGCCTCTCGGGCTTCCGATTGGCGATTCTCTCCTTCGGCAACCTCCACAAGCCGTTCTCGCGAATAGCTTCGAAACTTCTGAGTGTAGACATCTACCAAGCTCTCTGGCTTTCCTTTGTTCGTCCACTTGTCCCACCACTCAGTAATCACTTCGGCTTTTGCTACCAGCGTAGCAATTCCTACAAACAGAATACCCATGCCAATCAACATCCAGATTAAAGAGTAATTGCTTTGCTTCCACTCATCTAAACTGAGCACAACCTTTCCATCAATCTCGAAGTATGTTGGTTTAGTTGAGGAGGAGTTACCGAAGTATGTGTTGATATCGTTGACGTGGAGGTAGAGCTTAATCCGCTTAGCATATTTGATGCGAGCATTGAGTTCTACCAACGACTCATAGTTCCCTCGATCGTATGGAATGAGGTAGTCAAGGTGCTTGAGCTTGATAAGTAACTGATAGTGCTTATCCTTTCCGAGCCCAAATGTTCTGGGACGGGTTGTGTAGTAGGAATCTATTCTTACCGACTCAACCTCTCCCTCAAATCGGAGTATATCTTCTGGATCGAGAGTGCTGGAGTAGAATGCGTAGAAAGCGAAGCCGAGGAACAGAACTATGTAGACTACAATGCGTTCACGAGCATTTTTGATTTGCTCCTCGCGGGAATGGGGTCTAAGCCATCGGTGAAACCATTGGCGTTCTTTCTCGGTGAAAGTCATAGAACAAAATACCAAAATATAGAGGGGGTTGTCTGGTTGGGATATGGCACGCCATGTCTCAACCAGACAACCCCCAACGATCTTCCGATATATTTACCGCGCAACCACCATCTGCCGCGTCCGGCGCAACGGGCCTGACGTTAAGGCATAGACATACGTTCCCGATGGCAACTTGCTCACGTCTACTTCCACGCTTGTCTGCCCCGGATTTACCGGCTGGGCTAACAACTCCCGTCCCTCAACCGTGTAGAGTGAGAAGCGGGCGTTCATTCCACCCTTCACTCCGGCAACAGGAATGCTCACGCGGCTCCGAGCTGGGTTCGGCATATTCTGCCCGATAGTGAAGCCTGCGGCGAGTGCGTCGGTGTCGGCAACACCCGATCCACTTACTTTGAAGATCGGCAGTTGGTCAAATGAGTGGGGCAGAGCCGGAGCAAGTTCTGCCTCTGTAGCGCCGTACCACTGCGATAGAATCGAGGCGTAAAGCTGGCGGAAGTCGTACTCACTCTTCAGATTTCCCGGCCCAGTTAGGTCGCTTAGGTTCGGGTCGTTTCCGATGATTCCACCATTCACTCCATGTCCGAAGAAGAAGACCGGTGCAGCCTCGCCGTGGTCTGTTCCCGTTCCGTTGCTCTTCACCCGTCGTCCAAACTCGCTAATTGTTCCAGCGCAAACCCGGTCGGCAAATCCAAGTGCCTCGATATCGCGCTGGAATTCTTTAATTGCACTTGCAAGCTGGCTTAACAGATTTGCCTGCGTGGTCAACTGATTTGTGTGCGTATCGTACCCACCAACGTTCAGGATATACATCTTGGTATCCAGTCCACCACTAATCATCCGTGCCACTGCTGCCAGACCCTGACCCAACGTTCCACTTGCAGTGGTGTAGCTGCCAGCATTGTCTGTTCCACCAACGTATGCGCTCAACACAGCGTTGGAGAAGATGTTCGACTGGCGAATCACTTCCCGCACGTAGGCTTCCTCTTCGCCTGCTTTCGTACTCGCTAAGTCATCATTTCCCGGCAAGCCCGGAATGTAGTCCAGGTTGCCGACGGCGATTCCCATATTATTCTCTTCGCCAATTAGTGTTGTGCTCAGGAAGTTCCCGAACTCGATGGCAAAAGGAGAGGCTGGGAGCACTTCTGGATAGTCGGGATACTTCGCCTCTAAATACTTCGCGTACCACCCAGCGTCGTCGAACACGTTCGCATCGGAACCACTCAGCCAGATGTCGGTAGAGCGGAAGTGGGAGAGGTTCTGGCCGGGGTAGGCAACGTTCTGCACCAGTGTCATCTTCCCTTCATCGTAGAGGTCGAGAAGTGGTGCAAAACTCGGGTGGAAGCCGAGTGTGTTCGAGCCTGAAAATTTCAACACATCACTTGCCGGAATGGAAAGATCATCCGCAGTCCCAGCAAAGCGCGCGTTGTAGTAGAGATCGTTTGTATATGGAACCACACAGTTCAGTCCGTCGTGCCCGCCTGCCAAGCGAATGATAACAAAGATGTGATCGTTCTCCGCGGCGGCAAGCCGAGTGAATGGAGAACCTTTCGGTGACTGACCAAACGCACGAAGTCTCGGAAATCCGAACGCAATCGGCAGAACGATTCCCGTGCTCGCCACCCGTTGTATGAATTTTCTACGTTTCATGATAATCTATAGTTGATAATGAATATTCTCACTCAACTCTTTAGCTCGCTGTTTGATAGAGAGCCGAAGAGATCAATACAACTGGAACTTGGCAAGCTGTGCGATTGCCTGTAGGAACTTCCTGATCCGCTCTTCCGGTCGCTGGTTCGGATCGTCCAGATCCCACTCATAGTCCACCCCTCCATCAAGAATTGTCTGGAAGAGAAGGTCGGCCTCTTTCTCCGATGGCTCGGTGTTCAGCAGAAAGCGGGACATCTCGTCGGTCAGTATCTGCACGTCGTATGGATCAGAAAACTGCTTTGCAAATTCAATTGGGTCGATCAGGTAGTATTGCTTTCGCTGTAGGCTGATGTTCTCTGCCCCAACGTCAATCCCAAATTTCTGGCGGATCGGCAATGTTGACGTACTTGTCCAGGTGCGCCCTCCCGGCCACCCCTTCACGTTCGGTGGGTAGTATGGAACCTGTCCTAACGATTGCAAGCGTCCCCCAAGATCACGGTTCGCCCGCGCGTTCGCAAGGTCGTCGAGACCCGGAACTGTAGTGATATCCATCTCCCGAATCATGCCAACCATGTAGTCAATCGGTCCTTTGTGCATTGCGCCGATATTCGTCTCATCGTAGAAGTGCTCACTCTTCAGCAGCATTTCAAAGACTGGGCGAAGCTCCCAGTTCCCAGCGCGGAAGGCGTTTGCCATCTGCTCCACCACAACTCTGTCGGCCACATCGTAGACAAATCCTCGATAGATTTTTTCGCAGATATACTTTGCAATCTGGTCTCCACGCTGTGCAAAAATGATGTCGATCACATCTTGCGTGTTCCAAGCACCGGTCTGTCCCATCAGAGTCTTCTGCCCATTATCCCACCAGAGCGACTTGAAGACAGCCTTGCGGTCAACGAAGAGGATGTTCCTCGGGTTGTCGACGTTATACTGCCACCCACTCAGTGAATGTGCAGCTGCAATCACGTCATCTTGTGAGTAGTTTTCATTCCCTTCCCAGTCGAAAACGCCCATCGTGAAGAGTTCCATCAACTCGCGGGCATAGTTTTCGTTGATGTTATTCCGGGCAGTTGTTTTGTAGTTCTTGATGCCGTCGAGATAGATCAGCATTGCCATATCTATCGAGATATCGTAGGTGAACTCCTTGAAGTTCCCGAACATATGCTGTTTGAAGAGCTTGTACTGTTCGTAGATGAGTTCAGGATAGTTAACTACTAATACTTCTGAGGTGAAGTGGTTGTGCCAGAAGAGGCGGAGCCGTTCCTGAATTGAGACTGGAGAGTGCTGCATCGAGAGGAGAATCCAGCGGATGAAAAGATCGCGCCGTTCGTACTGTTTCTGCTGAAACGTGGTGAAGTCTTCTCCGTTCGCTGTGTCTGGTAGTGCTTGGAAGTTCGTTGCATTTGCCCAGCTATCGATTCCATCCAGAGGAGGTTCCCACGGAGTGAAGAGTTTGTCGATAGTTGCTTCCATCCCGTCGGCAACCGCTTGATTGATCTCCGCCTCGGTCGGTCCGAACGTGGAGCGTCGGAGCAAGTGCGCAGCCTGTTTATAGGTCCACGAACCGCTGTAGGTGGTTAAGTCGGTATCGCTCCGGCGAGCGAAGGCGGGTGGTGTCTGCGATGCGTCTCTGGCGGCGGTTACCCCCCGGCTTTCCCCCCGAATCGCTTCGCGGGAGCGTGGCGCACCGATGGTCAGGAAGTCTCGTCGATCCATAGTAGTTCCCCTCGGTTATTTGGATAGAGAATCAATCTTCTCGCGTTTACGTTGTTGTCCTGTGAAGACCCGGTTGTGATGACCCATTGAACTGGAGAGAGTTACGGGGCTTCTCTTCTGCTTGGAGAAGCCCCCCGACGGAAGTTCTCGAAAGAAGTTTGAACTCTCCAGAACAAAAGTTGGAGTATCATTCAAAATATAATAGATGCCTTAGAGGCCCCTGCCCACTCCTGGTTCCCAATTTTATCGTGGTGGAAGAATTATCTTCGAGCAGAATTCTATTGTATATTTAAGGTCAGCCAACAGTATTCTCACATATTTAACTACACGCTTATGAAGTACGTAGCTTCTCTTCTGCTCTCTCTTTTCTTCCTCTCAGCTTGTGGTAAGGATGATGCAGGGGCGACAAAGGATGCCAGTACACAAGCTGGCATCGATTCAATGAAGGCAAATATGCAGGCAGTGTACGAAATCATGGGATCAGGGAACTTGGACGAACTCGACAAGTATATTGCTGCCGACTTTGTGGAACATCAATTGGCGCCGGGATATCCCGAAGGGCTTGAGGGAATGAAGAAGTTTATGACTGACCTACGGGTTGCCTATCCCGACATGAAGATGACTGTAGAGGATATTGTTGCGGAGGGGGATCAGATGGCCATCCGGTTCAGAATGACCGGAACGAATACTGGAGATTTTATGGGAATGAAGGCGACGGGAAAGTCTGTCAACGTGGAAGGAGTTGACTGGATACGGGTGAAGGACGGAAAGGGAGTGGAGCACTGGGGCTATATGGAGGAGATGAAGATGATGACCCAGCTTGGTATGATGCCGGGCGGAGAGGGGATGGGAGAGGCTCCGGCTGAGGGTGCTGCTCCGGCTGAGGGTGCTGCTCCGGCTGAGGGTGCTGCTCCAGCCGAAGGAGAGAAAAAAGATAGTGGAACTGGGGCTTAAGGCATAAAGTTGTAGAACATTCCTGCTCTGTTGAGATAGACAGAGAAAGGTCAGAGATCGAGGCGATCCAATTTATTGGATCGCCTTGTTTTTTATAGTCCATGCCTTGTAGCAGAGCATTCCCTACACAATCATATATCAAGAACATTAAGGAAGACGTGTATCGTTGTGCAGGTTCAGCCATCCTGAAAAGGGTTTGTCATGTTGAAGTCTCCCGAAGCATCTGGCTGGCTTAGTAGGGCAATCCCTTGCTTTTCTATACTCCACGCGAGATTACCTAAGGCTGAGGGGCGATTCCCACTTGGGAACCGCCCCTCGGCTCTACGTACTGCAAGAGGAGAGTTCGCTTACTCCACCACTTGCATCGTTGTCGAAATCTGCTCTGTACCTGTCTTTAACACAACGTAGTACGTTCCGCTCGACAGATTACTTGGATTGAAGACGAGCGTGTGAGTTCCGGCAGCAAACCGCTCTTCGTTCACCAGCTTGCTGATCTCCCGACCCGCTACATCGTAGAGGGCAACTGAAAGGTTCGCCTCGCTCCGGTCGAGTCGGAAGCGGATTGTTCGATCCCCACTTCCCGGATTTGGCATCACCGGGTAGAGCTGTACGGAAATGCCGGTCACCACCCGACTATTCTCATCAGGAGCCGAGCTTGTTGTCAGCGGATCGTTCAGTTCCACTTCTCCCTCGCTTACCACCGTTCCGTTCTCGTCGTATGTGGTATAGGTAAGCGTCACTGGATTGTCCCCCACATCGGAGATTGTCACGATAATTGGAATAATCGTATCTCCCGGTGCGGCCACTGCTTTAATGTTCCTGATAGCATTCATCGCAATCTCGTGTGAACCACCGGAGCTTCTCGGCGCACCACTGTTCTCATCGAAGATGTAGAGTTCTACGCTCTCTGGATCGTTCGTTCCCTCCGGTGGAGGTCCAACAGCGATAATCTTCTTCGACTCGCCACTGCCGTTCTTCACTCGCAGGTCAACTTGCGAGATTGGTTGCTTCAACACGTTGTTGTTTACGAAGTAGAGCATGAAGGTGCGGACGCCAACAGGACGTTCGGAGATGTCGTCGTTCAGCACTAAGTCTCCTCCATTTTCCCCCGGCACACGTGCAGTCACAATGAACTCTCGCGATAACTCCGGTTCGCTCTGACCCGATCCGTCGGTATACTCAAAGCGGACGTGGAGAACGAAGAAGCGAGCACTTCTCGGGTTCGATAGCTGAATGTCAAATAGATCAGTCTCTCCCTTGTTCAGGTCGAGTGCAATCGTTGCCGTTCTGTCTGCAACCGTTGCTTGCGTTCCCGAACCTTGTGCGGTCAACGAAACAATCTCAACTCCCGGTTCTGGCGTCACCAACATCCGAGTAAAGCGAATTGTTGGGTCTCCCTCTAAATCATCTTGCCACCAATGCCCAACGCTCAACAGGCCGGCTGTGGTGCTCGACATACTTAGTCCAAGCCGTTGTTGCACGATGTGCGTTACCTCGTGCGCAGTTACTTCACGATTTGGACTCGGGTTCTCGTCGAGACGTGAGACAATGCCAACGCCGGTCAGATCAATATCCTTTATCGCAATCTGTCCTCTCCGCGGAACCTGATAGCAGACAACCGTATCGCACGTCCTACAAGCCGTATCAGTGAAGGTGTAGCGAACGCAGACTGTCAACGTATCGCGACAACGCCAGCCGAGTGTAGTGCCGGGGAATGAAAGTTGCAGACCAATCGATCCACTACTCATGTCTACCCCAGCAGGGGTTGTTCCCCAGATCACCTGTGATGATGGGGGCGTAAGTCCAGAACTGAGAGGAAGGGCTGGAGTAAGCGTCGCGTTGCTGATTTGTCCTAACATCGGACCTCCAACACCACTCTGCACGTAGACCCAACCACCGTTCGGTAACTTCTTCGGACACCAGATGGTGCTTCGAGTAACGCTGACAATCGTTGCCGATGCTGCCATTACTGGCCCTGGCGTTACTGAAACTGATGAAGAAATATTCGCAGCGTTGTTCCCCACTTGCCGTACCAGTCGCTCCTTGACAGCGATGTCAACGCTGTCACAGCAATCTTTGCAAGGGGGCAGTATCACGCAGAGTGTGTCGGGAGGGCAACACCACTGATAGTCTTGCTCAAGTTTCTTGCCGTGCAACTGCACGACAATGCAGACAGTATCTCCAGCTTTCAGACCTGACCCACCAATCGTAAAGTTGAGTGGATTTGAGGTTTGATTATATCCAAGGGTCGGTGATAGAGAAATCAAGCCATTGGGAGTGACAGTTACACCCGACGTTGCCGGATAGACGACAATGTTCTCAGCCGGGAGGTTATATGGTGGCAGACTGAAAATGCTCTGGTTTGTGACCGCGAAAGAGAGATCGTAAAGCGATCCATTTGCCCCTGTCTGCTTACACTCAATCCGTGGTCTGACGAAGGTCATGCACGGGGGGAATGGTGGTGGCTGCTCTGCACAGTCGAGGCGGATTGTATCCTTACAGACTGTTCCGTCAGCGGCGTAGAGTGTAATCTCAATCTCTTGCGGTGGTGGAACTAACGAGTAGAGACAGAACCGGAGTCCTGTCACTGTGCCAGCCGGAATTACTCCTGCCGAGTCCCACGTGGCGAACGTTCCGGTGTTCGTGACGTTCCACCCGGTTGGACCGATAACGCCCGTCATCGAGACGCTCGCTGTCAGCAACGTTGCAGAAACCTGAGTGAAGGCTCCAGCCGGAATTCCTGAAATCGTTAGGTCAAAACAACAACTCGCATCCCCTTGACTTTGCACAGGCTTATAGTTTATTTGAATATCCTTGCAGGGATCGGTCTGCGGCTGCGCACATCGTTTGTAGATTTCAATGTCGCCAATCTGTGTCTTGTCGCCGCTCGCAGTGTTTCCGTCGGCGTCAATCATCTGGCTACTTGCAGCATTACCCCCATTTCCTGAGAGGCGTTGAAAACCATAGATGTAATCACCACTCGCAAACTTCAACGCATCACCCGATGCCCAAACTGCGCTGTCGCAGTCGACCGGGGTGCGGGTTACTGGGTCGAATGAACCATAGGCGTAGTCGACACCACCAGCGGAGTTTGCACCGATTGTTGGATATCCACCGCACGAGCTTCCTACTCCCATTGTTCCAATATCGAAGATGTTTCCTGTAAGCCCCCACGTGCCGGAGAACTGATATTCTAAAACGCGGGAAGCGTGAGCGTTCGGGTAGATTGGATTTGTACCCACTCCCACCATCGTTCGCTCAGCTAAGAGCATTCTCCCTCCAGCTGAGAAGGCAATGTCGGCAACCGGATTCGAGTGAATTGATGAGGGGAGGGGTGGAACAGTAATCTCAAGAACTGGCCCACCTGTAAAATCTCCACCAGCAAGTCCTATCGACCAGACTTCGTTTGCCGATGTTGTGCTGGGTGATCCGCAGTCTTCCTGCCAGCGGGCGAAGTAGACGCGGTTGTTGTAAATACCGATACCCCAAATGCGCTCCCCTAACGGAGCCGGGCCAGGCGTACAGCCGTCGGGACCAAATGGATCGAACGTACTCTGAATAATTCCGGCTGAGCTGATCCGGTATATCTTTCCATCCTCCATGTTGGTGGCGAAGAACTGATTGTTTACCGGGTCGTAAGCAATGTTGCCGAGACCATTTCCGGTGTTTGGAATCGTGCTCGTTCCAACCACACTCCCGCAGGCTGCGTTGAGCGTTGAGACAAACGTGGTAATTGCACCGGTGACACCGTTTAGTTGATATATCGCGCCACTTCCCCCAGGACCTCCCGGAGCGGCTGAAGTATAGGCAGTAGTAGCCGAGACGTAGATATTCCCACTCCCATCGAAGGCGATACCGAAGACTTCGCCGAGGTTCGATCGGTTCCATGGAGATGAAACTGGCCCATAAGATTTAGGAGCATTCCAGTTAGTAAAAACTGGTTGAAGGTTGCCGGCGGTGACATCGATCAAGGCCACTACCGGCCCAGTTGGTGAGAAATCAGAAAAGCAGGTGACGGCAGCGAAGCCGTTCTGCACCGGTTGAGCCTTTGTGGACATCGCAAGAAAAAGAGCGAGTACAACAAAGACTGCAAAGCGTGTTGCAACAGACATTAGTTCTCCTCCATCTGTGGTACATAGGATCGGGAGTCGATGCGATATGTAGTGCAAAGACATCCATATTGTGTGCGGGCGCAGTTGAATAGTGGGAACAATGTAGAGATGTGTTCTGAACTGTGCAAGGGAAAGAAGACAAGGATCATAGAAGAGGGGAGAAGTTCCAGAAAGGGTTGAAAGCCTAATTCGTGAGAAATACAAACAATTTGAACCGAACTCAGGCTGTATACTTCGTTGCGGTTGTTTTGCTTCTTGTGAGAAGGGGGATTCCAGCCGTAGATATGCTATGAAGTCTTTAACAACTTCTTCCTTGCTTTCCGTTCTGCTGAACTCTCCCTTGACTGCTGCTGAATCTTCATCGGCACTTACCCTACCTCACTAATCTCCAACAGATGTCCATCGGGATCGCGGAAAAAACAGCGAGTCTCTCCTGCACGTTTGTAGGGGGGAGTCAGGAACTCTGCTCCTCGCGCGCTGAGAATTTCGTAAGCAGCTTGGCAATCGGGAACCCGCATCGTCAGTTGGTGGCTCACCCGGTTGGGATTGTCTGGAGGGGCAAAGGTCACAGTTGGCTTGTCGGGAGTGGGGTCTCCCCCGGTCACCAACAGGAGCCAGACCCCCTGAAAGCTGAGGACAGCCGATGTCCCTCCATACTCCCGATAGAGTTCTGCCCCAAGCACATTACAGTAGAAGTCACGCGATCGATCTACATCGCTCACCACAAGAAGCTGAGTGAGCGCAACGTCGGGAGTAGGGAATTGATTGGCCATCGTGTGGTTTTCTCGGTTGAATAATGTTGAATAGTTCTGTTTGGTTATCGGTACTGTGGAGATTGCCTAACCTAACTATTTCTAAGGCGACAGTTCCAGTAATTCTTGCATTAACAGGTGGAGCGGAATAGCTTCTACGTCGTGTCGTAGTGGGAATCTTTCCTCTCCCGGGTAGAGGAGCAACCGACGGGTTGCCTTAATATCTTCACTTGCTGAGATAAGACCTCTGGAAGGTTTTGGGGAAAGAGTCCGTTTGATCTCTATCGCCCAAATCTGCTGTTGATCGTGCCCTTCAATTACCATATCAACTTCAGCACCACCAGAAGAACGATAAAACGAGGCGACTGTATTCAGAGGAGCGGCAGCTAAAATATTTTCAATCACAAAGGATTCCCAGCTCTGTCCCACAGTCGGGTGACCCAGCAGAGCATTTAGGTCGTTAATCTGGAGTAAGGTATGGTGGATTCCAGAATCACGAACGTAAATCTTTGGTGACCGGACGAGCCTCTTTCCCAAATTTCCGCTCCACGGTTCCAGACGACGTACAAGCATCAGATCGACTAAGAGGTCGAGCCATCGACTGACTGTTGGCGCGCTTACCCCGAGACTTCTGGCAACTTCGGCATGGTTGAGAATACTTCCTTGTCTATGGGCGAGCATCGTCCAAAACCTGCGCATTGTTTCGGCAGGTATTTGGCTTCCAAGCTGAGGAATATCTCGTTGAAGATAAGTGCGAACAAACGATTGACGCCACTCCATACTCGTTTGCTCTGAATCGGCAAGAAACGACTCGGGAAATCCACCTCGAACCCAGAGCTTCTCAAGCTGGTCACGTCGAACCTCTAAAAGATCGAATGGTTGGAGTTCAGTATAGACAACTCTTCCGGCGAGGGACTCTGAAGATTGGCGTAAGAGATCACGAGAGACAGAACCGAGCAGCAGAAATTGTCCTGTACGGTTGCCAGCTCTTCGGCGTCGGTCAATTTCCCCACGAAGCACAGAAAACAACCCGGGAACTTGTTGAACTTCGTCGAGAACAATAAACTGTTCAGCATAGTGAGAGAAGTATAGCTCAGGCTCTTCAAGGCGTGCCCGATCTGAAGGAGATTCCATATCGAGATAGAGTCCTCCCCGTTGCTCGGCAATAGCAAACGCGACGGTTGTTTTGCCTACTTGCCGAGGTCCTAACAGGACAACGCCCGGATGACGCGAAAGGAGATCATCAATCTCTCTATATCGTCTGCGTTCTACCATAACCTTGCAAATCTAACATTCAATGTTGGATTTGCAAGGTTATTTCTTGCGTCAATCAGCATTGTTTAAGAAGGGAAGTGAATCTACCTGCCCTGAAGGGGGAGAATGACCTCGCCGCACAATCCGCATCTACTCCACTCGGTTCCACTTGCCTGATGAAAGGCGGATCAGATGCGAACGATAAATGAACATCCATCTAAAGTTATGCTCCTGCGTAGACTCTTCACAGATCCTTCCGTTCTGGAGGTGAGAGGAAGTGGGCCAGCAAGAGATCGCTCGTCACGACTTGATCCGCAACTTCACGCCATAGTTGGTGAATTTTCTCCTTATCCCCCCGAATCACGTCTTTGTTGTACCGGGCAGCTCGTGTTGATTCCGGGTTGACAATCCCATCCAGTTGTATCGTCGGTCGCTTAAACCCTATAGTTCCGTTGGAGCAGAGTTGTGCTGGGACAAATGAGAACATTCCGCCATAGTTTTCACGCTCAGCATACGTTACGCCGCCGTAGATCACCAAGTCCTGATAGTCTCCTCCTGTATCGGAGCAGGTTTTGTTTTGCAGTGGTTTGAGGGTAGTATCCCTAAGAATATCGTCAATCAGCTCGTTGTTTCTGGGGAATTCACGGTTTGTACGCCAGGGCTGCCGTTTATCGCTAACCACAAAAACAGTATCGAGAACGAAGCGGTCGACGAATGTCGATCCGTAGAGGATGACACTACCAGGTTCAAGGTTTCTGAGTTGTGTTTGGCACTTCCCACTATACTGCCGACAGTTTGAATAGCGGAATCGTTCTCCGAAGACAAGTGGGTCGGTGTTCTGTAATCCGGTTCTATCTTTGGGCGGTCGCGAAAGAATCGGCTTGCAAAGGTAGTTTGGGCTTTCGCGATCTTGAGAATTTAGTTGCTCCACACAGCGGCCATGCCCTTCCCACTCTCCCCAGAAACAAAACTCACCACTCTGGCTCTCGCTTGAATCTCCAGATGTTGTATAGGCTCCCGAAGCCTGCATAAACCTGCGATGGTGTTTACCACAATTCCAATCATAGGTGCTTCGGGTTTTTCGATCTGGCTTTGCCTCATCCTTTGGGTGTGGAAACTGAACAAATGCGAGCATAGACATAATCTCTCCTTGCTTATGTAGAAGTTGTCGGGAATAAATCCCCGGAGAATAATGACGTTGCATACTATTGGTGCGGGCAGTCATCCAGTTCGGAGTTACGCCAAAGCAGGTTCGATTGTTGGAAGGCCACACACATTTTTGGGAATGGTGAAAGATATGGTAGTTCTATCAATGCGGAAATAGAAAACTCGGGTTTGGGATATGCTCTCATCTGGCGCAGCATTTCACTGATTTCTCAATCAGCCTGTGACCACGAGCACTCTCTATCACGTTCCATCGGGGGAAACGACTTGAAGTCGTTCAGTATATATCTGAAGTGCTGAAGCACCCCGATGAATCGGGGTGTTAATGGGAGTAAATGTAGATGTGTCCGGGGATGAAAATCCCCGGAACAGGTGGATTCACTCATACAAAAGTGCCCTTTCCTGAAAATTTTTCCACATTTTCCTTCCACCTGACTACACGTAAACCCATGCTAAACCGTCAGATGTTTGACCTATGTTGTACCAATAACATGAACAAACCTCTATACTCATGGCAACGGCAAAAATCGTTCTTCGCAAGAAAAAGAACACCGACGAAACCTTCCCGCTGGCTCTGCGCATCACCAAAGACCGGAAAAGCTCTTACGTCTACCTTGGCTATCGTGTACGGGAGAAAGACTGGGATGACGTCGCGCAACGGGTGCGAAAATCCCACCCCAATGCGCAACGGCTGAATACCTTTCTCATGCAGACGATGGCGGATGCGGGTCACGTCATGCTGGACTTTGACGTGCAGCGCAAACAATCCTCCGCCAAGACCCTCAAAAAGAAAATCAAGCCCACGGGCGAGAGCATGTTTTTTGCCCGTGCCGCCCTCTATCTTGAGCGTATGAAGGAGGCTGGCAATTACAACTGCTGGTCGCCGGAAACATCGCGCGTCCGCCTGTTCAAGGAATTTGTGCTCGGCACGGAAGCGATAGAAGACGAACTGCCCAAACGCAAGGGGTCACGCAAACACCCGCCCTGCGCCGGAGTCCTGCCCGGCACGGACGTTGCGTTCCAGCATATCGACGTTGCCTTGCTGACGCAGTTCAAAATCTACCTGAAAGCACAACGCAAGATCAGTGACCGCACGATTGCCAATTACCTGATAACGATCCAGACGATATTCAGTCATGCGATAAAGGAAGGCGTTCTCGATGAAAAGTGCTTCCCTTTCGGCAAAGACAAAATCCGCATCAAGCTGCCGAAAAGCCAAAAAGTAGGATTGACAAAGGAGGACGTAGAAAAACTGGAAACCGTCACGCTGACTGACTCCACACACAAAGCCGCCCGTGATCTCTGGTTGACCTCGTTTTACTTCGCCGGAATGCGTGCCGGAGACGTGCTGCAAATGAAATGGTCAGACATCAGGGAAGGCCGCTTGTACTACACAATGGGCAAGAACAACAAACCCGTATCGCTGAAAGTGCCGGACAAGGCAAAAGAAATTCTCGAACGCTATAAAACCGACCAGACGGGCGCGGAAGATGACGTATTCCCCTTCCTCAAAGACATGCCGGAGACACTGGATACCTTCACAAGAAAACAAAAAATCTCCGCCACCATAAAAAAATGCGACAGGCTTTTGCGCAAACACATCGCGCCTGCCGCAAACATCACCGCAAAACTCTCTCTCCACATCGCCCGGCACACTTTCGCCACCCTCGCAGGCGACAAAATCCCCATCCAGATGCTCCAGAAACTATACCGCCACTCCGACATCAAAACCACGCTGGGTTATCAAGCCAACTTCATCAACCAAGCCGCGGATGAGGCGTTGGATAGGGTGGTGGGAGGGTAACTATGTATGTGAATCGAGTTCTCCTCCAAATACATTAGATGCTCTGAGAGCATTACTATAGACAACATCTAAATACTTGATATAATCGGCCTCATTAGGTACATTTTTAAGTGTAATGTTATAAGATTTTCTCGTTGCCTCCATAGTGAATTGTATTTTGCAGACATCAATCAGATGCGCTATACGCTGGGTTAATTCATTGGCTGCCTCTACCCACAAACCTTCAGTAATATCCTCGGATGTAGTAAGCTCTTTATATTTTTTCCCTTTCCTCTGGTAAAAATCAAAAGGATGGTTTCTATTCCTTGCAAATGTCGCAAGGTGACTGAGCCAATCAGATTCGATTTTTTTAATGTCTTGAATCAGGGTTGCACTGTCTGAAACAATGGGAGGCATATCCTTGAATCTATTGCCGTGTTCACCAATTCTTACCTTCAAATTATTTAACGCTTCGTCTATTTCTTTCCACTTTTTTGATAGCGTTCCTTTTTTCTTCTTTATCTGATTAGAGATTTCAGTTCTTGCGTGATTAGCTTTTCCAATAACGTAAGCAACAAGAGTACCCACAAATATCGTTACACTCCATCCAACGACATCTTTTAGAGCTAATGATGTGCATACATATTCCCAGCCCTTTCCTAGTAAAAATCCCAAGAACATGGCATACACACCTATATATGTGTGTGTCGCCGCTTCTTTCCTAAAGGGAGTTACGAGTATTCTAATGAATTCTCGATTGTACATAATGTAATGGAGAGCCACACATAATTGATCGCAGTAAAAAGGAATAACAAGGGGATATTATGGGGTAAGCTCAAAGAAGAAGTGAGAAATTACTATTACGTTCTATATTGAGTAGATTCCGCTCGAAAAATCTGTAAACAGAAATACCTTCACAGATAAGAAACTATATCTTGATCTATACACTTAGCAAAGACCTTAGCTCTTCATAGTCTTTTTCAGAATGCAAAGAGCTAAAACTTGTAGGATCCAAAACCCTCTGAATACTTCTGTTGGGAGAATCGATAGTGAATGCGATAAGCGAATCAAGCTCGCCATACTTATCTTCAGGCCAGTTTTTCCTTATAGTCAGAAGCACTTCTGCCAGCATCTGAAGGGCTTCTTCCGATACACCTACTAAATCAATTTCAAGACCTGTTCCTTTCTGAAGGGCAAATATCAGACCATTCACAAGCCGTCCATGTAGAGTTTCTTGCCCGTATTCAAGTACGTTTCTACCTAGTGAAAACAAAATATTTTCTTCCATTGTAAAGTCTCGTCTTTGGATGTTTGGAGCTTTAAATGACCTTTGAAATATCCTTCTCAAAAACCCTTGCTTCCTCGCCATGATCCCTCTCCTCAAAACCACAAAGCCAATCTACAAAAAATGCGCCCCATTATCCGCCATGATTCTGCCAAAATCAAGCCATAAGTCAGATGGGCTTTTTGAGGAAGTCAGTCTTGTCGGAAGCAACGTTTGAGAGGGGTTTGGATTGTGTCTGTTGTCGGGGAATTATTCTCCATAAACGTTCTTTTGATACCCCTACAGGTTCCGGCAACGCTGCTTCGGGGATGGTGTTTTTCAGAATTTTATCCCTCGCCAATCAGCCCTCTTGCTGCCCAAAAATCAGAGGTCTTTGTCGCGATCATGCCGGGAAAGTTTACGGGTTGGGGCGGGAATTGTACCCCATCTTCTCCACCGCCTTTTGAAGTTCGCTGATGAGGTCGTGGAGGGTGGTAGTGATCCAGTCGGCTTTTTGGTCGCGGACTTCTTCTGGCTCCATGCAGGCGACGAAGATGGCGAGGAGGTCCTGGAACCCCTGCTCTAAAATGTCTTTCAGGTCTTCGGTGAGGAGGTTGCCGAAACGGTGCTGGTTTGGGTTCTGTCGATGTCCGTTTGTGGAAGCCATGATTTTGCCCTGATTAACGTTTGTGGGAATGTCCTTTGCCTCACCGTCCCCGGCCTTTGCGGGGGGGCTTTTTGAAGGTGGCAAGCTATCGACTCCCTGCGGCTGAATCCAGAATCATTCTGAATCTTCGTGAATCACTTTGAATCATTCGTGCGTGCTGTCCGGTCTTGTGGGTATACTCCCGTATGCAATGTCAGTACGGTGGCCGGAGGCGGTGGAGGGTTTCTTGCAGATCATGGATAACGGTTTTGAGCTGGCCACTGACCCAAGCTTTCCGGTCTTTACCGGGGCGGGTGGGTTCAAGGGTGGTGAGGAGGACGGCAAGAAGGATTGAGATGCTGCGTTCGGTGACGGTGCGGAGTTCCGCTTTTTGGAGGTCTTCCGGTCGGCTGGTTTTGTCGGTTGGTGAGGACATGTGTATGCTTTCTGTTGGTTGGTGGATGGTGTTTTGGTGAGCCTCTTCCGGTGTTTCGGAGGGGGCTTTTTTTGTGGACAGCGAGGCGGACATGAGGAGAATTCTTAAGCCGGATGGTCTGTGTTTTTGGTGACGATAGTATGCAAACCAGTCTCCTTTCGAGTGTTGGTGATGTTCTTTTGCTGGCAGGAAAAAATCCTTTGTTTTCAGTCCTCCTCTCCCCTTAAGCTATACTAAGGGAAGATGTCTGATGGGTTTTGTTTAACGGACGTTGATGAGATTTCGGAGGGGGGCAAAGGCTGTTTGGAGGGTGCTGATGTCGGCGCGAGGAGCCGGAGGCGACGAGCGACGACGTGAGAGAAAAATTTTCGGTTGTCGGGTGGTGTGTTCAGCGTGTGAAACGTGCGGGTAAATTTTGGGGGAGAGATGGCGGGTTGTCGGATGGGTGATGGGAAGCAAAAGTTCACCCTGTGTGTGGGGAAGAAATTTCTGCGCTGTGATGATGGGTGGAAGTGCCGCCGGATGCGCGATGATGATAACATTACCCAAGATTAACGGGGGTTAAGTCGCCGTTGAGGGGGTTTTTAGAAGGCTGTGATGTGGTGTTCTGTTTGTGTGGTGGTGAGGATGGCAAAAGACCCTTTCCGTGCTTTAGAGACGATCTGTGCGCCATTCTGACGGTCATAAAGATGCAACAGACCATCCCCCGCTCTTTCCCGGCATGAACGCAGGCTTGGGAGGGTGGCGGAACAGAGTGCAAGGCTGGCCGTGCAGTGTATGCGTGTGCGGTGGCATGAGCGAAAGATTTTGGCAAGGGGATGACGCCCTGTACGGGATGCGGTAATGCGCGGTCACTTGTCTTGGCCTTGCACGGCGTGGAGCCAGCCCCCATCTTTGCGCGTGACGGGGAAGGAGCTACTTTCATACCGCAAGTACAATTTGGTGGTTGTTCTATAAAGGCCTGTTTGGTTATGTTGTCGGGCTAACGCTTCCCATGCGTCAAAAAAACACCCACCTTCTCCATGAAAGAAGGTGGGCTGATATGATCTGAAGAGATCATTTACCGAACTCGAAACCGGATGATTCGCCGGACTGTCACAGTGGTCGTGACTGTCGCGGTGACCGTTGGTTTCCGAGCTGGCAAGCGTCGATAACGGACTACTTGCGTTTTCATGGTTAGTACCATTTCGGATAAATTTTTCTTGTCGGGCAGATGCCCTAGGCCAGCGTAACGCCAAGGCCATACTTAGCGGGAGTGATTTTGGGGTAAACATCTCCGGGCGGGTCTGTCGCCAAACGTCCCCGCCCGGTCAACCAAACTTCCAACGCCCGGCGCAGTTTGCGCCGGGACTTCCGCTACTTCTTCGGTCGAGGTTTGGAACGATCATGTCCGTTGACATGATGTCCATCCCTTTCGTGTGGCCGAACCCGAACGGTCTTCGGCCCAGGTTTCTTCGACATGATAGTCGTCTGTATTTGTATGAGAGCAAGCGAGCCTTATCAGCTCTTGGCAGACACAATGCCGCTGCCCTGTCGGCGTTTACGATAATCAATAAAAGTCAACAAAAATCATTTACTTCATATTGACTTATATATGCCCAAACCCCTATATTCGCAACGCACAACGCAAGAGGCTACACCATCAAAAATGGTGCGCGAAGTGTAAAACAATCAAATCACGAAAGCCTTTTAGAGGTCAGATGTGACAGCATCTGGCCTCTACTTTTTGAAGATACGAATTCCGCAAATCGAGCACAAGTGTTTCTTTCCACGCTTTATCCACACCCTGCCAACCTTTCCTGATCTGTTCCCTGTTCCTGTTTGCGGGTGGCGCGTCTATGGCAGAGCCATTGTCGCGGAGCGTTGGTGTATTCACCCCTCGATACTGGTGCAGCTGCGCCGTGGGGGGCGGGTGGTTTGCCGTCAGGCAATCGACCCGGCGGGGGGCAAAGGTGCTGCAAACACGATCACATAGAAAAGAAAGGCAACCCCCGCACCTGTTATGTTGCGCAAGGGTTGCCCTGTGATGCTCGGCAATATGTCCTGTTACTCTACATGTATCCTGCTGGTAGCGATTGTGCCGTTCGTTTCCGCCTTGACCAGATATGTACCCGGTCTAACATTGGAGAGATCGACGGCGACGGTGTAGATGCCTCTTGTTTCTGCCTCTATTGCCGGAAGGTCGGCGAGGTGTTCGCCAAGAAGGCTCCAGATGGAGACTGTGACCGTGCCGGGATTCTGTACGGTGACCCGCACGTCTGCGCGGTCTTTGGCAGGGTTGGGGATGATCTGGACGCGCAGGGTATTCTCCCCGGTCTCGGTCTGTGTGTGTTGCTCGATCTGCCACGGGCTTGAGCGTTTGGGGCTGGCGATCCATGCGGTGTTGTCTTCGTAGAACTGGAATCCTGCGCTCAAGAGATATTCCACGTCCAGCGTCGGGACGGCGCGGAGGCGGGTGTAGACCATTGTACCGGATGGGGTGACGGCATCGGTCGGGACGATCACCACTTCTGCGAGTGCATCCGTTGTCATATCCCGTACAGAGATCGTATCGTCCTGCCACAAGACAGTACCGTCAGCGACACGTACCAGTTCTGTCAATATCTTCACGTCCGGCTGCGAGAGCATCAACGTATCATAAGGGAAGGTATTGAGCCATGTGACGGCATCGGATGTGCGGCCAACATAGCGGCGGATCGTCGTTGTGATTGTGCCAGCGGGAAAGGCTTCCGTTCTTACCACTTTCGAGCCATCATCCGGGTCTTCAATCCACGTATCGCCGTTTTCCGGCGGGGAGAAGAAGGTTCCCGGCACGATGGTAAAGGTATCGCGCTGTCCGCCGTCCACATGATCGAAGGCAAGCCCTGCCTGCACAACGGCAAAGTTGCAGGGGGTGGAGGAGACAGGCAAACGGCTGCCGATAGAAAGATGGGCATGAATACCGCTGGTGCGCGGCAGTACGGTGAAGATGTCGCGAAAGCCGTCAAGCGCGTAAGTTTCATCCGTTATCATGCGTGCCGGATAATAGGTTCCGGTCTCTCCCCAGCCCCGCGCACGGGTAAAAGAATCCGCTTCCCGGTAGAGCACGCCTGTCTGCGTCACGAGTTCTTCCACAACGGCGGGAGCCAGCATCATGGTAGGATAATTGCCGTCCGGCAGTGATCCCGGCAACAGTTCACCATACCGATAACTCCACTGTGATGTGCCGTCGGTCTGGTTGAACCATGCCAATGCCCCTTCCGGCGTATTGAGCAGATCGGCGCGGGGCTTGATCGGGAATTCCGTCAGGGACGGATAGACATAGAAGTTCGATGAGTCTCCCCAATAGTAGGCCGGACTGCTCCACCGCCGGGCATTGGCGGATGTGCCGTCGGCTTTGAGGGAGTCGCGAAAGCGCAGCGTCACGGCCTTGATCTCGCCAATAGAGCCACCGGAGGGAATATGCCGGGGAACCAGTAAGGCGCGGCTTTCAAAGGCCACGCCGACGCGCAGGGAATCCGCCGCAATCGACGGATGATAGAAACGGCAACCGGGCAAGCTCTGGGAGACGTGTTCCACAGGCTGATTAACTTTGAGAAGGGGTTTGACACTATCCCACCGCCATTCCACGCCGATTTTCTTGTACATGATATAAGGCCCCGAAGACTGGATGGATTCGGATGAATCCGCCCCCTGCTGCCATGCCAGATGCCCCCAGCGCAGATGCTGTTCATTGGACTGTCCTTCGTTCAAAACCTCTTCGTTCGGCACATAGGCCAGTGTGGGATACATCGAAATACTGTCCAGCGGTACGGTCACGTTCGTCAGCCCAAAGCGCGAGGGATAGGAAAGCTGCTGTCCCCTGACAACAGAAATGTTTGAACGATCATCGGTAACGTCCGGCACGGTCTCGTTCCGTAATGCCGCCACCTCAATCCCGTTGGTGGGCGCACCCCATGCGATGATCCAGCCGCCGTCAAAGCCGACAACGGCAGGAGCCATTTTCATCCAGTCGCGGTCAATCGTGCGCCCGGTGGAAAGCGTCAATGGCGTTGCGTTTGCCATCGCAGAAGAATCCGGCTTGCCTGCAATGTGCAGAGCCTCAACTGTGCCCTGATCGTTCGTATCCAGCCTTTGCCAGACCACCAGCAAAGCCTCCCCGTCCCTTACCCGTGCGACGGCTGGCAAGATGTTATGCGCCAATCTCCGCGAAAGAGATGTGACTCGCGCCGTATCCGCAACGGCAGAAACCAGAAACTCTTCTCCCCAGCCACTCCCCGGCACGTAACTCCGCACCCACACCGCTGAATCCCGCTCGACAAAGGTGACCTGATAGCCGGGGTCTGTATCGTCTGCCGTATTCTCGCTCCGCACCGCATTGTTATAGGCAACACCGTAACTGCTCACACCGGAAGGAATGGGGGTAACACGGTACAATCCGCCTTCTCCCGGTCTGTGCCAGTCAAGATCAACCAGGTCATTGTAGGCAACAGTGTCTTTCCATGTCCGCCCGACGCGCTCGATGATGCAGGAATCGCTGACATCCGCCCCAGCATTGCGCAGGCGCAACACGGGTTTGCGGACATCAATATATCCAAGCGGCGTTCTGCTTCTTGTGATCGGTGTTGTGAGGGAATCGCCTGTTTCTTTATCAATCCAGATCGTATCGTTGACCAATGTGTCTATCGGCCATGTGCGCTTGTTCAGGATGCAGAGATAATGCACCCCCGGCACGGTTGCCGTTGCATCCCCCGCACCGGGGAGGAAGTGGGAGAGTTCTATATAGGTTGAATCCCGCGCATCAACCGCCGTGCTGTCGAGGAACACACCACCTCCGCCAAGGCTGTACCGCTGTGCCTGACGCGCATAGAGCGTATCCACCAGCGGGAAGTCCGTGAATATCTGGCGTGTATCGTTGACGCTCATCTGTTCCTGATTAAAGACAAGGTTTTTCCAGCCGATCAGGGTGTCAATCTTCCTGATCTCGGCAATGGTTTCCTGAATGGCCTGAAATCTTCCTTTGAACCCGACCCACATGTAGGGCGTGAACTCGCTGGCATTGGAAGGATGGGTGACGATGGCATAGTCCTTCAAGTTGCTCACATAGACATCAAGTGCCGAATCCGTGTAGGCCAGCGGATTGAAGGTATAGAAGTCAGGCGGTGCGAGTGGCCCGAACTCTTCCCCGTTGAAATTAAAATCAGAGAACCAAACCCCATCTGCCCCGGCCAGCATCGTCATCCAGATGTTTTTGCGGATAATATTCGGCGGCGGGGGCGAGAAATTCAGGCGGCGTTCAGAGAGAGAGCCGCTGATCTTCATGTTCCCGTGTACTTGCACGTTGCCGTACACCGGAAAGGCCGGGGTAAAACGGCGGAACTTGAACTTTGCCACGTCAATCGCCCGGATCGTATTGGCTCCGTCGTTTCCGCAGATAAGGTTTCCCGGCGCAATGATGTCAAGGTAGCGGAGTTGTGCAGTTTCAGAGATATACTTGCGGTAATCTTCCATTGTGTTGTAGCGGATATAACTGCCATACCAAACGGAATCGTTTGCAAGCCCCGCCATCCTCGCCGTATCGGCGACAAGTTCCGGCAGCTGGAATCCGGCGTACCATTGTGGCGAATAGTTGTGGATCAGGCGCAAGCGCGTTGTATCCATGTCGCCGGAAATCAGCCTAAAGCTATCAAAGTCCAGCACCGGATTGGCAAAGACTTGCCATGTCTTGTTTTCTTCCGCCAGCAAGTCCTGAATTTTTGAAGAGAGCATACCCCATATCTGCTGGTAGAAGAAATCATCCCCTTCGTCTTTCAGGCTGATCCGCCAAAGAAGGCTGTCAAAGCGCGGCTCTGCGGCCATCGTGGCAATCTCTGCCCTCAAAATGGAATCCATCCCGCCGCGCTTGACCACATCGAAAAGGTGCTGGTTAAAGCTGCTCCGCAGAAAGCGGACAGGCACAAGACCTGTGGAATAGAGCTTGTAGGAAAAGTCCATGCCGTGATCTCGATCCATGTACGTCGTGTCCAGCGTGCCATAGAGAGAATCGCATACAGCGACGGCAGCAGAATCGCCCCTGTTCAGCGACCCCCAAAAACCGCGCACAACTGGACGGATGGTATCGACCCTGTAAAGACTGCTAAACTCGCGGAATCCTCCGGTGATCGTATCTGCCCCTTCATACATGGCGCGGGTGACGGCAAGCGTATCAAACTGCCGATAAAAGTCGCACGCGCAGTTGCAAGGACTGTTCTGTCCGGTCGTATCGCGGCGGTAGAGGAGAGCATAGGCGATGGTGTCGCCGGGAGCGGCATAGGCCGCCAAAGTATCAACATCCGTCCAGACAGCAACAGAAAGACGCACGAACAAAGAGGAGTCGGTCATGCCGTGCGCAACATAGTATGCACTGTCGCCCCCGAAGGTCGCCTCATCACCGAGAACGGGTTTCATGGCAATAAGCGTATCGGAACCCGATCGTGGCAGTTCGGTAAAACGAAGAAACTCCCGGATGTCAAGCCAGTTGGATTCACCATTGATGGTATCGAGGTAAGCATAGTGAAAACTCGGGGCTTTCCCCGCATAATGAAGAATAGAGGTTGCCCTCTCAATCAGGTTGCTGAATGTCTTTTCCTCCATCACAATCGGGAAGTTCTTTTCATCGGCATAATAGAACAACAGGCTGTCGCGCCGTTCGTGATCGCCGTTCGGTGTGTACATCTGCCGGAGCATGTCGGCAACCGTCGCCCCATAGTACCGTCCCCGGTCGATGCCGAGATAGTTTTGTCCGATATAGGGATAGAAGATGGAATGTGCGCCGACAACAAAAGAAGAATCATATCCATCCCACGCGGGAACATCATCCTGTTGTGCCTGTGCGGTAAGACTGAAAAGAGCAAGCAGAAGAAAAGATGCCACACCGCATCTTGAAAGCTGGTTCATGAGAGGAGCCTCCGTAAAATTTTGGTATTTAGAACATTATCGTTGCAGAATAATGGTTGCCGTATCTGTTGTTTTTTGAATGGTGATGGTAATATGATATGTGCCGTTCGGCAGGCGTTCTCCGGCAGTCCAGAGAATGCCGCCATCGGTGGCAGGGGTTGTCGTCGAGATCACTTCTTTGCCGAGATTGTCGGTCACACGGATGACGGCCTGTTCACCATGCTGCCACGCCGCCGGGTTCCACTGCACTGTTACCTCGTTGGTTGACGGGTTGGGAAAAACTTCAAGCTGAAGAGAGGACTTTTCTTTAACGGTCACGGCCTCCGGCACGGAGACGGTGGAAGAACAACGGCTGACATAGCGTTCGTGCGGCAACCGCCGGAATGTTCCGGTGACGCGAATCGAAAGATTGCTCTTGAAAAACGAAACCGTACCGGGTGAAAAGTACTGGCTGACCGCCCACGTCGTCTCCCCGCTGCCGTCGATGTCGCCGAGGTTGGCATAGTCGCGCGGTGGCGTACCATTGAGCCGATAGTAGCCGTCAACAATCGAGTCAAAGACAACGCCTGTATTGTAGCAGAGCAAGAAGGGCGTTGACCACGCCCATATTTCGCGAAAGCCGTCGATATCGTTGTTGACATCACCGAGATCATAGAGCCGCTCTCCCAGATCACCGAACCCGTCGTGAATGGCGTTGGTTGTCGGCACGGCTGCCCACGGTGCGGAACCGTCACCAAAAACCTCCGACAATCGTTTTCCCGGCTCACCGGGATAGACGAGCATTCGTTGTTGCGCAAAGCGGTTGGAGAGGACAATCAGATCCAGCACATCATCCCCCGTCACATCGAAAACAGCCGAACTGACCCCCCAGACACCGGAGAGGTTGATGATTTCAATGTTGGTGGAATCGGGGAAGAGTTGATCGGCTTTGCCATAGAGGATCGTGAGCTTCGAGCGTGCAGTATCAACGGTCGAATCATCGTGAAAGAGCAACAGGTCAGGCGCATTGTCACAGTCAACATCTATCAGCTTTTCCGGCAGGCTCCCAACAGGCGGAATCCACCATTGCCAGCTTGATCCGTGCACAACTTCATCCCGTCCCCAACGCCGCCCGGCCTGTCCTAAATAGCATTGAATGGCCGGAATCGTGACCGCTTCTCCTTCTTCTCCCCACGCCCGGCCTGCACAAAACTGAACGAACAGATCATCCGTACCGGACATGTCAATATCACCGCTGAATCCATCACAGATGACCAGTGCAGCCGCAGCACCTATTGCCAGTCTGGTTGTATCCTCAACGCTATATTTTCCATCCGGCTGTCCCCAGAACACAACCAGCGATGAAATAGAAAAACCCCGTGTGTTGTGAAAACTTGAATCGTTGTACAGACGTACCTGACAGGCAAGGTCAAGGTATCCATCTTTATCCCAGTCTCCGTGTGCAATATATCTGGTGGAAGAGACCTCTTCGGACAATCCAACACGCTGCCCACTCTCTAACGGCGGTAATCCTCCCGGAACACCATGATAGAGCAGCAGTTCTTCCGGGCCACGTATAATGCCGAAATCACTGACAGTCGTATCGTTGCGTTTTCTGGAGACAATCCAGTCATTCAGGCCGTCCCCGTTGCAATCGCCGATGGGTTGGATTTTCGCCCCAAAATCTTCCTCAATACCCTCCCGTCCGCTCATCTGCCCGAAAAGCGTGAATACGCCAGCCCCCTGCAACGGGTCAACACGGCGGGGTTGCGTTGCCGCTGGTCGTGCATGATACATCAACAGTGAGACCAGCAAAAGAAGGGAAACAGAGGTTGTCGGTTGTTTGTTCATAAACATTCCAGCCAATTAGAATCGTATGCTACATCTGACGCTCCTGAACTTCTCGATTACGTCTCATTCTTGCAAGGGAACTGCCGCTACGATTTTCCACGGGCGGCAATATAAACATTATATTCGACTTGTCAGCTATAGCTGACAAATTCTCCGCCCGCCTCATTCTACTTTCTTTGTCGTGAAACACGACATTGCCATTGCCTTTGGATCAGTGATCCGACAACAGCGACTTATGAAAGGATTCTCTCAACAGGAGCTTTCTTTTCAAACGGATATTGGACGCTCTTTTCTTTCAGAACTTGAAACCGGACGAAAGTTGCCAACGCTCTTGACGATCTACCGTCTCTCTAAAGTTCTTGATGTATCTCTCACAGAGTTGATGGCCGAAGTTGAAAAGGCTCTTGCTCTCAAAACATGAACAGAGCACCTGTCACAAACACTTCTGCCGCGTAAAAGTTAGCCGGGCAATCGTTCCCCTTCTGCCAGACCCTTTGCGTGTTGCCTTCTTCTTACGCGTCTGCTATGATTGTTCATAGCCCTTGACGATGCCTGCAACCCCCGCGCAACCCAGACAGAATTTCCATTCACCGTCAGTTTTGCTAAAGGGTTGAGCGTTAAAGAAAAGCAGGCATCAACAAAGGCTGAGCTATTTCCTTTTCAGGGAGAAATCCTACGACGATAACGGAGATTGACTGACGGTAATAAAGGTAGATAGCCGTTGAAAACATTAGGTTTTCGAGATTACTCGGTATTGTCGTGCGATCATGGAAATAGCTCTTTGATGTAACCCCGGTGCAACCCCGGACAGACAAGGAGAATATCCCATGAGCAAGAAAATCAACTTTACAAAAACGACTTTACTGTCTCTGAAACCCACGACATCCGGCAAGCGGCTGGTGGTGTGGGATACGAAGGTACAGGGTCTGCAATGCCGAATCACAGATAAAGGTGTGGCGACTTTTAGCCTGTACCGTCGCTTGAAAAACGGACGGTCTGTCCGTGTTACGTTGGGCAAGCTCTCTGACATCAGCGTGGAACAAGCGCGGGAACAGGCAACACTTTTGAACGCAGAGATTGCCAAGGGCAAAGACCCGACACGGCTGCGTCAGGAAAAGCGGAAAGAAATAACATTTCAGGAACTCTTCGACGAATATCTCGGTAGCTACGCCAAGGCGCATAAAAAGACATGGGCGGGGGATGAAGGCCGTTATCGCCTCTATCTGGCAAAGCCTTTGGGCAAGAAAAAATTGTCGGACATTCATCGTGCCGACTTTGTCGCTCTCTACAATCATATCTGCCGCCAGCCAAGCCCCCGCAACAAGAACCAGTTCAAGATTGGCACGGCCAACCGGGTATTGAGGACGGCTGGAGGGATATTCAAGTGGGCTGTGAGGATGGGATACTGTCAGGAAAGCCCTGTGCGCGGCGTCACGCAACACCCTGACAAGAGCCGTGACAGGTTTTTGCAGCCGGAAGAGTTCTCAAGGTTCTTTGAAGCTGTCCAACAGGAACAGAACAAGGACGTTCGCGACTATGTTCTGCTGTCATTATATACAGGCGCGCGTCAGGGAAACATTCTCTCGATGCGGTGGGAGGAGATTTCTGTTCAGCAAAAAATCTGGCGCATTCCAACCACCAAGAACGGGGAGCCTGTGGTCGTGCCTTTGATCGAGGAAGCCCTTGTCCTCTTGCACAGCAGAATGAACAACGGCAGCGATTTTGTTTTTCCTGCCAACACGCAGAAAGGTTATATGAACGTTCCCGATAAAGGCTGGCATAAAATCCTTGCCCGTGCGGGTATCAAAAACCTTCGTCTGCATGATCTGCGCCGGACAATGGGAAGCTGGCAAGCGATTACGGGGAGTAGTCTTTCCGTGATCGGCAAGTCTCTGGGGCATAAGTCGCAAGCGGCAACGGCGATCTATGCGCGTTTGCACCTTGACCCTGTGAGAAAGTCGATGGAGAACGCAACGGCGGCCATGCTCAATGCGGTACAACAGGGAGAAAGACCTCTCTGAATCTTCTCCCAAGAAAAAAGCCCGGTGTAACAACCGGGCTTTTTGTACTTTCAAAATGACGTCATGTCACATCATAAAAACCCGGAAAATGTTTGACCTATGTTGTACCCGCAAAAATGATAAGGCATAAAATCGCGGTTTTTATGGGCGTTTAGCCCGTTTTTAGAATTCTGCGCCGGGGATGTTAATCCCCGGAAAAATGCGTTCCTGGTTCTCCTCGCCCCGTAGGGGCAGAATGGATGAAAGACGATGTCAAGGCTTCCAACGCAGCCGCCCTTTCAGGGCGGAAGCATCAGATAGTGAATAAACTCCGTGGAGTGCAGCCTGCGGCTTTCTTCACGGCCACGTATCACTACTCCCTTCGGGAGTGGTTCGATCATCATCTGGCAAGTGCAAGCAACAAACCGCCCTGTAGGGGCTACCAATTCGTAGCCGGGGATGTTAATCCCCGGCGCAGAATTCTAAAAACGGGCAAAATGCGCACAAAATCCGCGATTTTGTGCCTTATCATTTTTGCGGGTACAACATAGGTCAAACATTTTCCGGGTTTTTATGATGTGACATGACGTCATTTTGAAAGTGCAAAAAGCCCGGTTGTTACACCGGGCTTTTTTCTTGGGAGAAGATTCAGAGAGGTTTTTCTCCCTGTTGTGCCGCATTGAGCATGGCTGCCGTTGCGGTCTCCATCGACTTCCTCACCGGATCAAGGTGCAGCCGTGCATAGATCGCCGTTGCCGCTTGGGATTTATGGCCGAGAGACTTTCCGATCACCGAAAGACTGCTCCCCGTAATCGCTTGCCAGCTGCCCATTGTCCGGCGGAGATCGTGCGGGCGGAGGTTCTTAATGTTTGCGCGTATGAGAATAGCTTTCCACTGTTTGCGGGGAGGTTGCATATGGCCAGATTTTGTAGTGGCAGGAAAGACAAAATCACTGCCGCTATGTCTTCTTTCCTGCAAGACCTCAAGGGCTTCCTCGATCAAAGGTACGACGACAGGCTCCCCGTTCTTGGTGGTTGGAATGCGCCAGATTTTTTGCGATAAAGAAATCTCCTCCCACCGCATCGAGAGAATGTTTCCCTGACGTGCGCCTGTATATAATGACAAGAGAATGTAGTCGCGGACATCTTTGTTTTTTTCCTGCTGCACAGACTCAAAGAACCGGGTGAACTCTTCCGGCTGCAAAAACCTGTCACGGCTCTTGTCAGGGTGTTGCGTGACGCCCCGCACAGGGCTTTCCTGACAGTATCCCATCCTCACAGCCCACTTGAATATCCCTCCAGCCGTCCTCAATACCCGGTTGGCCGTGCCAATCTTGAACTGGTTCGTGTTGCGGGGGCTTGGCTGGCGGCAGATATGATTGTAGAGAGCCACAAAATCAGCCCGGCGAATATCCGACAATTTCTTCCTGCCGAAAGGCTTTGCCAAGTACAGGCGATAACGGCTTTCATCCCCCGCCCACGATTTTTTGTGCGCCTTGGCGTAGCTGTGGAGATATGCGTCGAAGAGTTCCTGAAACGTCATTTCCTCTCTCTTCTCCTGACGCAGCCGCGCCGGGTCTTTGCCCTTGGCAATCTCTGCATTCAAAAGCGTTGCCTGTTCTCGCGCCTGTTCTACGGTGATGTCAGAGAGCTTGCCCAGCGTAATACGGACAGACCGCCCGTTTTTCAAGCGACGGTACAGGCTAAAAGTCGCCGCACCTTTATCTGTAATTCGGCATTGCAGACCCTGTACCTTCGTATCCCACACCACCAGCCGCTTGCCGGATGTCGCGGGTTTCAGAGACAGTAAAGTCGTTTTCGTAAAGTTGATTTTCTTGCTCATGGGGTATCCTCCTTGTCTGTCCGGGGTTGCACCGGGGTTACATCAAAGAGCTATTTCCATGATCGCACGACAATACCGGATAATCTCGAAAACCTAATGTTTTCAACGGCTATCTACCTTTATTACCGTCAGTCAATCTCCGTTATCGTCGTAGGATTTCTCCCTCATAAGGAAATAGCTCAGCCTTTGTTGATTTCTGTTTTCTTTTAATGTTCAACCCTTTAGCAAAGCTGACGGTGAATGGAAATTCTGTCCGGGTTGCGTGGGGGTTACAGGCATCGTTAAAGGCTATAAGCCATGATAGCAGACGCGTAAGAAGAAGGCAACAGGCAAAGGGTCTGGCGGGGCAGGAACGATTGCCCGGCTAACTTTTACGCGGCAGAAGTGTTTGTGGTAGGTGCTCTGTTCATGTTTTGAGAGCAAGAGCCTTTTCAACTTCGGCCATCAGCTCTGCGAGAGATATATCGAGAACTTTAGAGAGACGGTAGATCGTCAAGAGCGTTGGCAACTTTCGTCCGGTTTCAAGTTCTGAAAGAAAAGAGCGTCCAATATCCGTTTGAAAAGAAAGCTCCTGTTGAGAGAATCCTTTCATGAGTCGCTGGTGTCGGATCACTGATCCAAAGGCAATGGCAATGTCGTGTTTCACGACAGGGAAAGTAGAATGGGGCGGGCGGAGAACTTGTCAGCTATAGCTGACAAGTCGAATATAATGTTTATATTGCCGCCCGTAGAAAATCGTAGCGGCAGTTCCCTTGCAAGAGTGTGGTGTAATCGAGAAATTCAGGAGCGTCAGATGTAGCATACGATTCTAATTGGCTGGAATGTTTATGAGCAAACAAACGACAACCTCTGTTTCCCTTCTTCTTCTGGTCTCACTATTGATGTGTCATGCCCGACCAGCGGCAACGCAACCCCGCCGCGTTGACCCGCTGCAAGGGGCTGGCATCTTTACTCTTTTCGGGCAAATGAGCGGACGGGAGGGTCTGGATCAAAATTATGGTGCAGGAATATATCCCATCGGCGATTGCAACCATGATGGTCTCAATGACTGGCTGGTTTTTAACACGCGTTCTGATACAGCTATTCAGCACTTTTTTGTTGAAAGATTGGCTAATCAGTTATTGTTGTACCACGGCAAACCGGGGGGGCTGCCATCCGTTGAAGATGGGGTTGTTGTCGGCGTTCCAGAACCAGACATAACACACCAGTTTCTTGCCTCTGGAGACTGGGATGCGGACGGGAATCTTGATCTGGCGATCAGGACGTTTCGCTACAATGATTCTATCTACGGCACGAAAGGAGGAGATCAGTACACCCTCGTCATTTTTTGGGGGAACGCCAACAAAGCCTACAGCATTTCTGATACGTCTCATTTGATGATTGAAGGGGCAGATGCGTGGGGGCCGTTAACAGGTGGCGTTGTTGGTGATTTCAACATGGATGGTGTCCAAGATTTTCTGACAGGTGCAGGGAATTCTTCCACTGGCTGGGGGCGTTTGATCGGCGGCGAAACAATATCCAGCCCTACACTTCACCTCTTTCTTGGCCATAAAGGAAAACGCTGGGGACGTGATGGCATTGGCCGCATCGCCGACTGGACATGGTGGCAGCAGCCTGCCGAATGGCGACGCTATCCTCAAAAACTCATTGACGTGGACTGTGACAATGCGCCTGATCTTGTCCTGTTCAACGATGCAGGGGTTCCTGAAACGGCTCAAATCACTGTTGTGTATGGGCAACCTGAACAGGTCTTCCCTGATTCAAGCAATATTGAAGTGATCGACTTTGCGCCCGTCAATGGCAAGTATGTTCGCCTGATGGACGTGACGGCGGATGATGTGCTGGATGTCGTCTGTCTGGCCGGGCGCGGGGCGGAGCAACGTTTTCTTGTCTGGGTGGCGGAGCCGGGGGAGCGGGTTTCAGAGACGGTCGGTGACTTTTCAAATCCATGGGCAGCCGTGCCGACAACGAATGCTATACATGATGGGTTCGGGGATTTAGGAGAAGAATTCTATGACCTCGGCGATGTGAATAACGACATCGACGGCTTTCGCGAAATATGGGCATGGACACCGCCGTTTTTTCTCTGCTACAACACAGGCGTTGTCTTTGATTCCATAGCGGATGGATATTACCGTCTGAATGGAACGCGACCGCGCGATGTTGTGAACCTCGGTGATATTGATGGTAGTGGCGAGACGACGTGGGCAGTTGGTCAATACCTTGCACCGGGAACCGTATCCTTTTTCAAAAGCAATCTGTCCATCCGTGTCACCGGAACATTCCGGCGGTTGCCGCACGAACGCTATGTCAGCCGGTGTTCTTCCACCGTCTCCGTGCCGGAGGCCGAAGAAATGATACAGAGCGCTTCTCTTGATGTTGTCGCCTTTCCGAACCCGTCAACCAACGAGGTGACAGTGCAGTGGAACCCGGCGGCACGGCAGCATGGTGAACAGGCCGTCATCCGTGTGACCGACAATCTCGGTAAAGAAGTCATTGCCACAACAACCTCTGCCACTGACGGCGGTATTGTCTGGACTGCCGGAGAGCGTCTGCCGAACGGCACATATCATATTACTGTCACCATTCAAAAAACAACCGATACGGCAACGATTATTCTACAACGATAATTTTTCATCAAACCCTCATGGAGGCATTTCTTATGAACGTGCTTTTTCGATGCGGTGTGGCATCTTTTCTTCTGATTATTCTTTTTGTTCCGACTGCTCACGCTCAACAAGATGAGGTTGCGCCCTGGGATGGATATGATTCCAGCTTTGTTGTCGGGGCGCACTCGATCTTCTATCCCTATATCGGACAAAACTATCTCGGCATTGACCGGGGTCGGTACTATGGGGCGACGGTTGCCGACATGATCCGGCAGATGTATACGCCGAACGGCGATCACGAACGGCGCGACAGCCTGTTATTCTACTACGCCGACCAAAAAAACTTTCCGATTGTGATGGAGGAAAAGACGTTCAGCGATCTGATTGAGAGGGCGGTTTCCATTCTGCACTACGCCGGAAAGGATCAGAACTTTCATCTTGCAGGATTGGACAAGAGGTACGGTGATCTCGATTCTCTTGATGAACGAGGGTTCCTTTACTATACACAAATGCCCGTCACAGGTTCAGATACGCTGATTGCGGGGCTGCCATCATTTGGAGTCGAGGCACAATGGGGCGGTGATAGTGCTTACTACATTGCACATGGCCTTTCTGATTCGTCCCTGTTTGCCCGACTCTCAATCGCGATGTGGGCGGATACTACGCAGTTTATCCCGAACGGCGTGAACATAGGTGACACGATTGCATATGCCATTCTTTATCGTCGAGACACGATAGGTCAAGACAACAACTGCAAATGTAATTTCTACGAGCGATTTGATACCGTGGCGATTACCCGTGCTTCGTATGAAGATACAGATACGATTACCGGAGGGTTCAAAGAATTCGGTGGTCTTTGGCGGATGGACACAATTCGACCTGTGCCGCGCGGCGAATGGGGAGGCATGCTTGGGGAGAATGTCGGAAAGTGCGATTCAATCTGGGGGACAATCAGCACCGCAAATCGTGAACGGTTCAGCGGCATGGATTTCACCTACAAGTTCTATTCCGCCGGGCTTGTACCTGTCCGCTTTCTGCGCAGCAGTTTCAACCGCCACCTCTTTGACGTGGTAAAAAGCGGCGGCATGGATTCCATTTTGAGGGCAGAGATTGCCACGATGGTCGGCGAGCCGCGCTTTGACAGCCTGCTCTGGCGGATCAGCATCAAGGACGAGCCGGAAGATTTTGTTTTCCAGCAGATGTGGGGAACGCTCTCTTCAAAACTTCAGGACTTGCTGGCCGAGGAAGAACGGACATGGCAGATTTTTGCCAACCCGGTGCTGGACTTCGACGGTTTTCGTCTTATCTCCGGTGACATGGATACAACGCGGCTGCGGCTTATCCACAACTATGCGCCGCAGTGGTATTCCGGGTTTAAAATACCGGACGTTGTGGCCGACACGGCGCACATGGCCGTGCTGGCGGCAGACTCGGCATGGTACGGGCGGGATTTGCGCTTCAGCAACATGACGGACTATAAAAAACACACCGTTGAAACTGCCGGATTCCAGTTCCTTGATGCGCTTGTGCCGGAAAATTTCGGGTGCGGGAATGACGGCACGTCCGTTGTGCGTTCGGTCGATGTCGCCAAGTTCAAGTATCGCAGGTTTGCCCCGGCCTATCCTATTTACGGCAACGTGCAGGTGCATGGCAATATGAAGATCAGTGGCTCGATGCCTGAACGGCAACTCAACTTCTCCCCGCCGCCGCCGGATGTCATTCGCAAGAATATCTGGATTACCATGCTTTCCGGTGCGGACGGCGTGTGGTTCTCTGATTTCAACTATAACGGGTTCGAGTTCGGCCCGCTGCCGCCTCCTGACTTCTATTCGTTCAATCCGCTTGCTTACACAGATTCCGCGCTTGATGTCTATGTTGCCAGCCTGCCGGATTATGCCATCGTCACCCATCCGAATAATGCAACGGAGTTCACCCCTTATATGTGGGTCGGGTTCAAAGGAAGATTTCAGGCCATTCAGGAAACCATTGCCGAGATCCGAAAGATTGACACACTAATTGGCTGGAAAAACCTTGTCTTTAATCAGGAACAGATGAGCGTCAACGATACACGCCAGATATTCGCGGACTTCCCGCTGGTGGATACGCTCTATGCGCGTCAGGCACAGCGGTACAGCCTTGGCGGAGGTGGTGTGTTCCTCGACAGCACGGCGGTTGATGCGCGGGATTCAACCTATATGGAACTCTCCCACTTCCTCCCCGGTGCGGGGGATGCAACGGCGACCGTGCCGGGGGTGCATTATCTCTGCATCCTGAACAAGCGCACATGGCCGATAGATACGTTGGTCAACGATACGATCTGGATTGATAAAGAAACAGGCGATTCCCTCACAACACCGATCACAAGAACCAGAACGCCGCTTGGATACATTGATGTCCGCAAGCCCGTGCTGCGCTTGCGGAACGCCGGGGCGGATGTCAGCGATTCCTGCATCATCGAGCGCGTCGGGCGGACATGGAAAGACACCGTTGCCTACAATGACCTGGTTGATCTTGACTGGCACAGACCGGGAGAAGGCGGATTGTACCGCGTTACCCCCATTCCTTCCGGCGTGAGCAATTACGGTGTGGCCTATAACAACGGGGTGCGGAGCGAGAACACGGCAGACGAGACAGACCCCGGCTATCAGGTGACAGTGGTGGAGCGGGATTCGGCGGTGTGGGTGCGGACGTATGTGCCGGGGAGTGGCTGGGGAGAAGAGTTTCTGGTATCAGCGGCGGCGGATACAGCGCGAGTCACATCTCTTTCGCGGAGATTGGCGCATAACATCTTGCCAGCCGTCGCACGGGTAAGGGATGGAGAAGCGGTGCTGGTCGTCTGGCAAAGGCTGGATACGAACGATCAGGGCACGGTAGAGGCTCTGCACATTGCAGGGAAGCCGGATTCTTCTGCCCTTGCGAACGCAACGCCGTTGACGATTTCCACCGGGCGCACGATTGACCGCGACTGGATGAAAATGGCTCCTGCCGTTGTCGGCTTTGACGGCGGCTGGATCATCGCATGGGGTGCGCCCACCAACGGGATTGAAGTGGCGGCATTACGGAACGAGACCGTGCCGGACGTTACCGATGATCGTTCAAACATTTCTGTTGTCAGGGGACAGCAGCTTTCCTATCCCTCGCGCTTTGGGCTGACGAATGTGACCGTACCGCTGGACAGTATTTGCATGTATCCCACACTGGCCTATGTGCCGAACGAAGAGGTTTTGAACGCCGGACAATCGAATGAACAGCATCTGCGCTGGGGGCATCTGGCGTGGCAGCAAGGAGCAGATTCGTCCGAATCCATCCAGTCTTCGGGACCTTATATCATGTACAAGAAAATCGGCGTGGAATGGCGGTGGGACAGTGTCAAACCCCTTCTCAAAGTTAATCAGCCTGTGGAACACGTCTCCCAGAGCTTGCCCGGTTGCCGTTTCTATCATCCCTCGATTGCGGCGGATTCCCTGCGCGTCGGCGTGGCCTTTGAAAGCCGCGCCTTACTGGTTCCCCGGCATATTCCCGGTGGCGGTTCGATTGGCGAGATCAAGGCCGTGACCTTGCGCTTTAGGGATTCCCTCAAAGCGGACGGCACATCCGCCAATGCCCGGCGGTGGAGTAGTCCGGCCTACTATTGGGGAGATTCATCGAACTTCTATGTTTATCCATCATTGACGGAATTCCCGATCAAGCCCCGCGCCGATCTGCTCAATACGCCGGAAGGAGCATTGGCATGGTTCAACCAGACCGACGGCACATCACAGTGGAGTTATCGGTATGGTGAACTGTTGCCGGGATCACTGCCGGACGGCAATTATCCGACCATGATGCTGGCTCCCGCCGTTGTGGAAGAACCTGTCACGCAAACAGGTGTGCTTTACCGGGAAACGGATCCTTTTACCCGTGCGCGGGGCTGGGGAGAGACCGGAACCTATTATCCGGCACGCATGATAACGGACGAGACCTACGCGCTTGACGGCTTTCGTGACATATTCACCGTGCTTCCCCGCACCAGCGGTATTCACGCGCATCTCTCTATCGGCAGCCGTTTGCCTGTCTCCTCCACCCCCTGCAACTTCGCCGTTGTGCAGGCAGGGCTTGCTTTCGATCATGTGGACGGCGGACAGCGTGATACCTTTACCATCGTGCCGGGAACCTTCTTCTCTCCGCCGGAAAACGGCGAGACATGGATCGAAGACCCGGATGATGGCTCGAAAGTGGTAAGAACGGAAGCCTTTCCTGCTGGCACAATCACAACAACGATCCGCAGATATATAGGCCGGACATCCGATGCCGTCACATGGCTCAATACCTTTCCCTATGATACGGTGATGCTCTCGCAGCCGGACGTGAAGATATTAACCGAGCTTGTCCGCGTCACCGATGACGTTGTCTTGTGGCAGGATGATACGATCTCTGTCCGCGATATGACATCGGACGCACTGGCGGAAGTGGTGACCGTCCCGACAGATGCCGTCACGCCATCCGGCACAATGGTCTACACCCGCCTCCGCGCCGTGCCGACGCTGGACGTGGAATATCTCTTGAGCGCAGGATTCCAGTTCTACGAAGACAACACCGCATGGATCACCAGCCCCAAACGCTCAAGCCCGTGGCAGATCGAACAACAGACAGGAAATGAAGCGGGAGAAAGCATTCTCCGCGTCCAGATCATCCCCAACCCGGCCAAAGACCGCGCAGACGTGCGGGTCACGGTGCAAAATCCCGGCACGGTCACAGTCTCCGTCTGGAGCCTCCTTGGCGAACAACTGGCAGAACTGCCACCAATCACCGCAGAAACCGCAGGCATCTACACCGTCGCCGTCGATCTCTCCAACGTCAGACCGGGTACATATCTGGTCAAGGCGGAAACGAACGGCACAATCGCTACCAGCAGGATACATGTAGAGTAACAGGACATATTGCCGAGCATCACAGGGCAACCCTTGCGCAACATAACAGGTGCGGGGGTTGCCTTTCTTGTCTATGTGATCGTGTTTGCAGCACCTTTGCCCCCCGCCGGGTCGATTGCCTGACGGCAAACCACCCGCCCCCCACGGCGCAGCTGCACCAGTATTGAGGGGTGAATACATCACCCTGCGCGGCCAAGGCTACGCCATCGCCGCACCGCGCAATCGAGAAAAGGAGCCAAGGGTGGTAGTTTATACTTTGAGATACGTTTTGTTGTACATTTTATTCCTAATTCTAAAACCAAGCATTGATTTTTCTCCGTATAATTGCCCAGCAATTATAAACAGTTATTGAATGCCCATTATGACTTCCCAACAAGCTTTTAGTTTTACTGTCCAGAATGACTGGTTACTGGATGCAATCTTGGCTGGCGATAAGGCTGCTAAAGAGATCGCCAAGTCTGACTATTCCAACTCTGCAAAAACCTTCATAAAGAGGGAGGAAATATACTTGGAGATAAAATCTTATATCGCTGACGAGGGGTTGGCAGGTGTCGATATAGTGCATAGCAATAATCAGGTCATATTGCTATTCAGGGAACCGCAACTGGCTATCATTCTAAAGAAAATGCGTGACAATAAGATCACGCTGACAAGTTCACCACGGTCAAAGCTGATGAGTCATCAGGATTTACCTCTACTCTATCAAGGTCAGTGGATACGTCCGACATATGCCTTCCTCGCCTATCAAGAGCATCGTGAGCATAAGAATATTCAGATGGGTAATCTGATTTGTATCACTCATGGCGATGAAGTTGCGTGGAATGTTGAAAAGGATTTTCGGACAGGCACTATCCGGCTCGTTGACACACAACTGAAATTCGGGTTCAGAGATGACAATGTTGTCTACGATAAAACAACATCCGATTTTCTGGCTCTTATTAACAAAAAACAGGAGGAAGGAAAGGAACAAAAGAAACGCAAAAACAGGGTCACACCTATTGTCCGCAAACCGGAGCAAGAATTGAACTTTAGGAGAGAATAGTCCACACTATCGTAAAAACACATCTATGAAAAGCCAGAACCTGATCGCAGAGTCTTTCACAATCGCTCGTCAGTATCGGGGAATGACACAAAAAGAGGTGGCAGAGGGTTTAAATGTCAGTCAAACGACAATATCAAAAATAGAGCTTGGATTTCAACTCCCTACCCCTGAATTACTAACAACAATGGCAGAGTTCTTCAAACTGCCAGAATCTTTTTTCTACAAAAAACTCACGGAGATACATCCGGGATTGAAATACCATCGCAAGAGAAAGAATGTTCCTGCAAAAGTACTTGGTCAGTTCGATGCTGCTCTGACCATTATTCGAGGACAGCTTATAGAGCTACTCAAGGTCGTTGAGGTTTCCGATTCGATTTATAAAATTTTTGATCCTACGGCATATGACTCCCCTGTCCTTGTAGCCCAAGCACTACGAGAAGCAGCAAAGCAACCAAGAGGCCCAATCAACAATTTGATCGAATTCGCAGAGGACTTAGGACTTATCGTTTTACTCTTGAATGTAGAGACGCCTGCCATCGACGGCGTGACCTTCTCGTTAGGTTTCGAGTTCTCGCCTCCCGTTATTGTATTAAACAAAAATATGCCCATGGATCGGCTGAGATTCACTTTGGCACATGAGATTGGCCATGCCATCATGCACTTGAACCAGCAATTTAGAGAGGAGTTTGATGATGAAGCCAATAGGTTTGCTTCAGAACTTCTGATGCCAGAAGAAGATATTTACTTGCATTTGACAGCACAGCCTCTTTCTATTCAACGTCTTGTAGACCTGAAAAGATATTGGCATGTCTCCATGCAAAGCCTTATAGAGAGAGCATACCGTTTAGATATTATCAATGAAAGCGAGCGGACGAGATTGTATATAGCTATGAGCAGAAGGGGATACAGGAAGAAGGAACCCATTGAGATTCCGCGAGAAACACCAACGCTTGCTCAAGAAATGATAGAGACGACATTAGTAGAGGCTCTTGCTGCGGATAACACTCTACTTCGAGACATGATGATTCATGAAGTTGATGAACTATATACCATGTATTCTATACCGCAACGGAATCGTATTCAGATGAAAGTATTGAACTTGCCTAACAATGGAGGGCATTCATGATATTCACTTATGTAGAAGTCCAGGGAGGCACTCCCTGGACTCTCGCTTTATGTGAGGTGCATAAGACCTTCAGAACTATATGATGCAAGAGCAAAAGATTGAAAATGTTAGAGAAGGCCGACAGGGCAACGGCATTGTGTTTGCCAAGAGTCGATAAGGCTCGTATACGCTCATGAAAACAACTACGACTATTATGTCGAAAAAACCCGGGCCAAAAACCGTTCCGGTTCGGCCACACGAGCGGGATGGACATCATGTCAACGGACATGATCGCTCCAAACCTCGACCGAAGAAGTAGCGGAAGTCCCGGCGCAAACTGCGCCGGGCATCGGACACTTGGATTGACCGGGCGGGGACGTTTGACCACAAACCCGCCCGGAGATGTTTACCCGAAATCACTCCCGCTAAGTATGGCCTTGGCGTTACGCTGGCCTAGGGCAGTAGCTCGATAAGAAAAGTTTATCCGAAGTGGTGAAAACCATGAAAACGCAAGTTGTTCGCTATAGACGCTTGCCAGTCCGTAAACCAACAATCTCCGCGACAGTTACAACGACTGTGACCGTCCGGCGGGTTATCCGGTTGCGTGCACGGTAAATGATCGCTACAGATCATATCGACCCACCTTCTTTCACGGAGAAGGTGGGTGTTTTTTTTGACGCATGGGAAGCGTTAGGCAGACAACATAACCAAACAGGCCTTTATAGAACAACCACCAAATTGTACTTGCGGTATGAAGATCGCTTCTTCCCCGTCATGCGCAAAGATGGGGGATGGCTCCACGCCGCACAAGGCCAAGACAAGTGACCGCGCATTACCGCATCTCGTACAGGTCGCCATCCCCTTGCAAAAATCTTTCCCTCATGCCACCGCACCCGCATACACTGCACGGCCAGCCTTGCGCTATGTTCCGCCACCCTCCCAAGCCTGCGTTCATGCCGGGAAAGAGCGGGGGATGGTCGGTCGCATCTTTATGACCGTCAGAATAGCCCTCACATCGTCTCTAAAGCACGGAAGAGGTCTTTTGCTATCCTCACCACCACACAAACAGAACAACACATCAAAGGCTTCTAAAAACCCCCGCAACGGAGACTTAACCCCCGTTAATCTTGGGTAATGTTATGCCTCATCATCGCACATCCGGCGGTACTTCCGCCCATCACCACAGCGCAGAATTTTCTTACCCACACACAGGGTAAACTTTTGCTTCCCATCACCCAGCCGACAATCCACCATCTCTCCCCCCAAATTTACCCGCACGTTTCTCACGCTGAACACACCACCCGACCACCGAAAATTTTTCTCTCACGCCGTCGCTCGTCGCCTCCGGCTCCTCGCGCCGACATCACCACCCTCCAAACAGCCTTTGCACAGCTCCGAAATCTCATCAACGTCCGTTAAACAAAACCCATCAGACATCTTCCCTTAGTATAGCTTAAGGGGAGAGGAGGACTGAAAACAAAGGATTTTTTCCTGACGGCAAAAGAACACCGCCAACACCCGAAAGGAGACTGGTTTGCATACCATCGTCACCAAAAACACAGACCATCCGGCTTAAGAATTCTCCCCCTGACCGCCCCAGCTCACAAAAAAAGCCTCCTCCGGAACACCGGAAGAGGCTAACCAAAACACCATCCACCAACCAACAGAAAGCATACACATGTCCTCACCAACCGACAAAACAAACGGAACCGAAGACCTCCAAAAATCCCACCTCCGCACCGTCACCGAGCGCAGCATTTCAATCCTCCTTGCCGTCCTCCTGACCACCCTCGAACCCACCCGCCCCGGCAAAGACCGGAGAGCGTGGATCAGTGGCCAGCTCAAAACCGTTATCCATGATCTGCAAGAAACCCTCCACCGCCTCCGACCACCGCACTGACATTGCATACGGGAGTATATCCGCAAAACCCGGACAGCACGCACGAATGATTCAAAGTGATTCACGAAGATTCAGAATGATTCTGGATTCAGCCGCAGGGAGTCGATAGCTTGCCACCTTCAAAAAGCCCCCCCGCAAAGGCCGGGGACGGTGAGGCAAAGGACATTCCCACAAACGTTAATCAAGGCAAAATCATGGCTTCCACAAACGGACATCGACAGAACCCAAACCAGCACCGTTTCGGCAACCTCCTCACCGAAGACCTGAAAGACATTTTAGAGCAGGGGTTCCAGGACCTCCTCGCCATCTTCGTCGCCTGCATGGAACCCGAAGACATCCGCAACCAAAAAGCCGACTGGATCGCCACCACGCTCTATGACCTGATCGGTGAACTTGAAAAGGCAGTGAAGAGGATGGGGTACAATTCCCGCCCCAACCCGTAAACTTTCCCGGCATGATCGCGACAAAGACCTCTGATTTTTGGGCAGCAAGAGGGCTGATTGGCGAGGGATAAAATTCTGAAAAACACCATCCCCGAAGCAGCGTTGCCGGAACCTGTAGGGGTATCAAAAGAACGTTTATGGAGAATAATTCCCCGACAACAGACACAATCCAAACCCCTCTCAAACGTTGCTTCCGACAAGACTGACTTCCTCAAAAAGCCCATCTGACTTATGGCTTGATTTTGGCAGAATCATGGCGGATAATGGGGCGCATTTTTTGTAGATTGGCTTTGTGGTTTTGAGGAGAGGGATCATGGCGAGGAAGCAAGGGTTTTTGAAAAGAGCATTTCAAAGGTTATTTGGAATACACCAGTCAAAGACAAACGATAACGGATTCTGTAGCAAGTGCTTCGATAAAGATAACGTTAATATCCAAAAAGGTATTAGAATGAGAGGAACGACAGTTTTTAAAGTAACTCAGGATCTCAATTACGAAGATCTCGCAGGTGAGTTACTGGAAGCCGTATCCAAAGGTCTTATTTTTCAACTAGACGTTGAAGATATTCCATTCCCTTTATCAAAAGAGCTTGAAATCGTCTTTGCTGATATGGCTAAACACTGGCCAAGAGAATGGGGGCATATCTGGCAAACAATACAATTTTCGGATGGATCACCAATACTCACTATTCATGGAATAGAAAGAGCGATCAATACACAAATTTCCAGTGAGAATTTTTATTTGCCAGAGATTGCTTCCGATCAGGAAAGAGAAGCATTTTTAGAGAGGTACAAACAAGTCCTTTATATCTAGTAAGTGGCCTTTGTAGATGTTACAATAGAATTACTACATTTTGGCAACGTAGTCTCCTGCTTAAAACCTCCAATAAGTATGAAATCTTTAAGTGCAAACGATAGTGGCAGTTCGCTACTGATCTTTGACTGTACTGTTCTTTTCTTTGTGGGATTAGCATTAGGGTTCACTGCCAAATTAGCCATCGATGCTAATTTCTTAGTTGAGAAGTCGCTCACAACTTCCAAGCTCCTCGAATTGTCAATATTAGTTTTCATGGGGACTGTTGTCACACGCTCTATTAATCGTTCTGGTGTCCATTTAACCCATGTATTACTTGATGCTAGTAGGAGACAACAAAAGCGAGTTTCTAATATCATTGCTAGATATAAAGATTTGCACAATAAGCTTTCTGATTTGGGAGAGACAATGGGTAGACACAAAGCGTCTTATCTACAATCTTTTCAAGAGATATCTGTTGGAGCATCAAATGTATTTAGTGAGTCTGCTGAGGATATAAAAGCCGAAATACAAGCTTTTACAGATAGATTATGGGAACTAGCTTCTGATCTAGAAGAGATTAATTTGTGCAAACGCAAAAGTTCACAAATAGTAGATGTTTCTGGAAAAAATATTCGACTAGTTGATTCTTTCAATAAAGCTATATCGCTTTTGTATGACCTTTCAGTGATCTCCAATGTTCAACATGAACACTACAACTTTGGAAGAGGGCAAACTCCAATAGAAGTTCCCCAGGTAGACGCTTACTCAAAGTCTATCGATGTCTGTTTCTCTTTATTGAAGAAGAGAGTAGAGCTAACAGTTGAAGAATTAAATATTAATAGTAGTTCAACATAGCATTACTCGCTTGTCCTACACCGTAACGACTGTCATCTATTGAAGTTAATTACCCCACCACCCTATCCAAAGCCTCATCCGCCTCCTGATTGATGAAATTGGCCTGATAACCCAGCGTGGTTTTGATGTCGCTATGTCGGTATAGCTTCTGCAACATCTGGATGGGGATTTTGTCGCCTGCGAGGGTGGCGAAGGTGTGCCGCGCGATGTGCATGGAGAGTTTACCTGTGATATTTGCGGCAGGGGCGATGTTTTCGCGCAAGAACCTGTCGCATTTTTTGATGGTGGCGGAGATTTTTTGTTTGCGGGTGAAGGTGTCAAGTGTGGCTGGCAGGTCTTTGAGGAAGGGGAAAACGTCATCTTCCGCGCACGTCTGGTCTGCTTTGTAGCGTTTGAGGATTTCTTTTGCCTTGTCCGGCACTTTGAGGGATACGGGTTTGTTGTTCTTGCCCATTGTGTAATACAAGCGGCCTTCCCTGATGTCAGACCATTTCATTTGCAGCACGTCTCCGGCACGCATTCCGGCGAAGTAAAAGGACGTCAGCCAGAGATCACGGGCTGCGGTGTGCAGGGGGTCGGTGAGTTCTACGGTTTCCAGTTTTTCCACGTCCTCTTTAGTCAGTCCTACTTTTTGGCTTTTCGGCAACTTGATGCGGATTTTGTCTTTGCCGAAGGGGAAGCATTTTTCATCGAGAACGCCTTCCTTGATCGCATGGCTGAATATCGTCTGGATTGTGATGAGATAGTTTGCGATGGTGCGGTCACTGATCTTGCGCTGTGCTTTCAGGTAGATTTTGAACTGCGTCAGCAAGGCAACGTCGATATGCTGGAACGCAACGTCCGTGCCGGGCAGGACTCCGGCGCAGGGCGGGTGTTTGCGTGACCCCTTGCGTTTGGGCAGTTCATCTTCTATCGCCTCCGTACCGAGCACAAATTCCTTGAACAGGCGGACACGCGACGTTTCCGGCGACCAGCAGTTATAATTGCCAGCCTCCTTCATCCGGTCAAGATAGAGAGTGGCACGAGCAAAGAACATACTCTCGCCCGTAGGCTTGATTTTCTTTTTGAGGGTCTTGGCAGAGGATTGTTTGCGCTGCACGTCAAAGTCCAGCATGGCGTTACCCGCATCCGCCAGCGTCTGCATGAGAAAGGTATTCAGCCGTTGCGCGTTGGGGTGGGATTTACGCACACGTTGGGCAGTGGCATCCCAGTCTTTCTCCCGCACACGATAGCCGAGATAAACGTAAGAGCTTTTCCGGTCTTTGGTGATGCGCAGAGCCAGCGGGAAGGTTCCGTCGGTGTTCTTTTTCTTGCGAAGAACGATTTTTGCCGTTGCCATGAGTATAGAGGTTTGTTCATGTTATTGGTACAACATAGGTCAAACATCTGACGGTTTAGCATGGGTTTACGTGTAGTCAGGTAGAAGGAAAACGTGGAAAAAATTTCAGGAAAGGACATTTTTGTACAAATAAATCCATCCGTTCCGGGGATTTTCATCCCCGGCTATCCGCGGCGGCGGATCGGTAGCCCCTACGGGGCAGTTTGTTGCTTGCACTTGCCAAATGATGATCGAACTACTCCCGAAGGGAGCACTTGTCTTTGGCCGTGGAGAAAGCCGCAGGCTGCACTCCACGGACTCTATTCACTATCTGATGCTTCCGCCCTGAAGGGGCGGCTGAGTTGGAAGCCTTGACATCCCCTCCTTCTTCCATTCTACCCCTTCGGGGCAGTCGGTTGAAGGATTGAGTTTGCAGAACACTTCCTATCGTATTTGCATTGTCCGCGTGTATAGAGTGTTCAGTAGATGGTCTCATCGTCATAGCAATTCAAAGGGAGAAGAGGACTCGGCACATACATTCACACCCCGATTCATCGGGGTGGTCTGCTCAACTGTATGCAGGAGGAAACGGCTTCAAGCCGTTTACCGAAACTTTGGGGATACATCTCTCCGACGACTGAAACCGAGGGCAAATGAGAGAAGATCGATCCGCACCTGCATATTAAATTGGACAGAACGATAGAAAATCACCAATTTCTATCCTCCTCCCCACACTGTCCGCATTTTGTCCGGTTGACTCTCTCCCCTTCTCCCCATAGCTTTGCTGCTGAAATTTATATGCAGCGGCGAGGCCCGTCACGGTATCGGGGAAAACAATGTGCCGATACCGGACGCGCCGTTGCGTGAGAACAGAAGACATAGCACAGGACACAATAAACCTGAAGGATCTGTTATGAAGCTACGAACACTACTCCGGCAACCGATCATCTGGCTGCCACTGACCGCACTTTTCTGGATACTGGCCTCCGAACCGGGAAGGGGGCAACAGGCCGATCTCAGTGTCCTCGAAATTGCATCTCCAAAGGGAACAATCGTGGTTAACGTTCCCGTTCCGATACAGTTTACCGCGCAGAACACCGGCGAAGAGGCGACGGTGAAGGGAGAAGCCTTTGTCACCATTTTGCGGGAGGTTGAGGGTGGAGATCCCGAACAGGTCTACTCAGAAGTACTTAACCTTGCGCTCGATCCAGGAGAATCAGTCGAGATAACCCGTCCTGACTGGACTCCGCTCCTCGAAGGGGCGCACACCATCACCATCTACCTCTTCGCTTCAAACGAAGGGAACTTCGACAATAACGAGACGATAGAGAGCTTTCTCGTTCAGGGAAAAGCCGCGTGCACAGAAACAGGACCAACCCGAACGACGATGCGGGAGACGAGATCGATCCCGAATCTCAACGAAATCGGAATAACTGAGCCAGAAACACTGACTATCGGATTTACTACGGAGGGGATCTGCTGCTGGAACCTGAACGCAACACAGGTACGGCAGCAGGGAGAAGGTTCTCTCACCCTCGACCAGGCCGCCTCGCAACAGACAACATCTGGAGTAGCTGCAACGTATTCGTTCCACTTCTCGCATACTGAGCAGATACTCTCCCCGTCAGTCTTCCGTATCACCTTCACCTGGAACAGGTGTGACAGTCCAGAAGTAAACGGTTCGGAATCTGTCGTTCTCCTGATTCTTCCAGAACCGGGAAAAGTAAGTCTACGCCAGAAGACAACCGCTGCCACCCCCGAGGCGGGCAGAAGTGGTGACCCGGTCAACACAGCAACCGGAGAACTCTTTATCCCCTGGAGCACAGACCTTGCCTTCGGTGGCCCAGCCTGGTTCTCATTCCGTCGCTACTATGGTTCCAATCTCTCGGAAGAGTTTCCCACCACCAAAAACCTCGGAAAGAACTGGACACACAACTATGCGTGGCAGCTTCAGCAATTCGGAGAGTTTGTCACCGTGACGATGCCTTCCGGGCGTATGGTAATCTTCGAGCAGAATGGAGCCGAATGGGAACCGCGCGACCGTTACGAGGGGACGTATCAACTTCTCCAGACCCCCGAAGGGTGGAGCTTCGGGGACTCACGTCGTCCGCTGATCCGAAAGTTTGATGCGCTGGGAAGGTTGGCCCAGATATTTGACAGGAACGGGAATGAACGCTTTGTAGCCTATCAGGGTGACCAGCTTATAGCAATCATTGATCGCATCAATCGGACGTTGAGATTCAACTACAACGGAGCGAACCAGATCAGCAAAATATCTGATGGAGTGCGAGAGGTCAAGTACACCTATCAAGGAGAAAATCTGACCGGTATAACTGATCCAGAGGGGAACAATATCACTATCACCTACGATCCCTCACGCCCCGGCCTGATTACTGGCATTACTCGTCCAGAAGGGAATACCCCCTATAGTCAGACCTTTGACACCGAATCTCGCGTCTCAACACAGAGTGATGCTGCCGGCAATGTCTGGAACTTCAGTTACGCTCCGGGAGAGACGACTATCACCTACCCTGACGGAGGAGAAGAACATCACTTCCACTCGTTGGCAAACGAACTGCAGGAACGGAACGACCAGCTTGGAAATTCTATCGACGTTCTCTACGACGAGAATGGGAGAAGAACAGCGGTGATTGATCGTCTGGGAGATACCACAAAGATTACCTATCACTCGCCGAGCGGCAATGTTGCCTCGATCACCGATGCCGAGGGGGGAACGACATCCTACACCTGGAAAGAGAAGATTACCGAAGGCTTGAAGTTCTACGATCTGACAGCAGTCAGCTATCCTGACGGAACCGGGGTCTCAATAGAGTATGACGACGGAGGGAACATTACCCGGTTCACCGACCGGGAGGGTAATAGCTGGAACTACAGCTACAATAAGTGGGGACAGATTCTGACGGCAACGACTCCTACCGGAGAGCAGAGAGAGTGGTTCTACAACGCCTCAGCACAACTGGATTCAATTGTCGATGCGGATCAGGGGGTAAGGGTGTTGAAGTTTGACAAACTGGACAGGCTTGAGGAGATGACATCCCCGGACGGTTCCTCTGTTAGCTATACCTACGACCTGAACAACAACCTGACTCAGTTTACTGACCCGACCGGGAAGACTATCGCTTACGAGTACGACCGGAACAATAGGCTGACAAGCATTACCAACAAAGCCGGGAAGGTCACCCGGCTGACATACGACAATCAGGACAGACCGAAGAGCATTGTTGATCCGGCAGGCGTGCGGAGTGAGCGAATCTACAGCGAGAAAGGGGAACTGGTTGGGATTGTCAACGGCAGCAACGACACGACTCACTTCGAGTACGACCGGGAAGGCCGACTTACCGACATTGTAGATGCTGAAGGAAACCGGCTACGTCGTGAGCTTGACCCCGAGGGAGTTCTCCGGACTCTGATCGATCAACTCGGAAACGAATGGAATGTAGAGACCGACAAGATCGGACGCATTACCAAGGCAACCGATCCGCTCGGATCGAGTGGCGAGATAACCTACGACGCGCTCGGACGAGTCACGAAGCAGACAGATGGTCTTGGAAGTGAGCAACAGTTCTCCTACGACGAGCGTGGTCTGTTGACCGGGTGGGATTATCCGGGAGATATCACCACAGCCTATCAGTATAGTCCTCTTGGTTACCTGACAAGGCTCACCGATCCGCTCGGTAGCCAGTGGAGCTACGAGCAGGATGAAGAAGGAAAGTTGGTTCGGAAAGAAGATCCTCTCGGAAACGAAACCGGTTACGAGTATGATGCGCTGAATCGTCTCAGCAAGATTACGTTGCCGGGGAACCTCGGCTCAGCAGCATTTCAGAGGGACGTGCGGGGGTTGGTCACTAAGCTCGACTACTCCGATGGCACATCCAGAGCCTTCAACTATGACGAGGAGAGCCGGGTAGTCTCGGGAGAGGAGTTTGAAGCCACGTATGACGACGCAGGCCGAATCAGCTCCACAAACGGTCTCGCAGTTGAACGGAACAGCAACGGACAAATATCGAAGGTTGACTTAGCCTCAGGAAAGAGTGTCTCCTATCAGTACGACCGTCGTGGATTTCTGACGAGTGTTACCGACTGGTTGGGAGGGAACACAAGGTTTACCTACAGTGCTACTGGCAGCCTCCTCTCGATAACGCGACCGAACGGACTGACGACAAACTACGAGTATGATGCCGCCGGACGCCTGACCCGCATCGCAGAGCCGGGGAACGCAAACATCAACCTGACGCTCGACGCTCTCGGCAACGTTCTCTCTGCGGAGCGAACCGGCTATTTGAGTCCGAGGCTTTCAGATGACTCTGTAGATTTCACCTACAATGCCGGGTCGCAAGTTGATGAGTTCAGCTACGATCCGCTCGGGAGAATCACCGATGACGGCAACCGGACATATTCCTGGAACTTGGCTTCACAGCTTGAGGAGGTACTGGAGGCAGGAGTCGGAACAACCTACCGCTACGACGCGTTCGGAAATGTCGTGGAGCGGGAGCGGGATGGAATGCGTACCCAGTTTATCTGGAACTACGCGCTCGGCATTCCTTCTATTTCGGTCGACCTCGATCCACAGGGTGAAGCAGATCGCTACTACGTCCACACCCCTTCTGGATATCTGCTGTATGGAGTGGACGTCAATGGCAACGGACGACACTTCTATCACTACGATGAAACAGGAAACACGATGATGCTCAGCAACGATGCCGGAGAGATCACCGACCGCTATGCCTTTACCCCGTATGGTCGGACGGTTGGATACGAAGGGGGGACAGATAACAGGTACACGTTTGCGGGGGCTTGGGGTGTTATGCAGGAGAGCGGATCGGGACTCTATCGGATGCGAGCACGTCTCTACGACGCATCGACGACACGCTTTATCTCACGCGACCCAAAACAACTGATGCACCCGAAGCAGATGAATCCTTACCGCTATGCCATGGGGAACCCTCTCCGGTATGTGGATATCACCGGAGCAGTGGAAGGTGAGGTAGCCAATCAACTCGGTGACATACGGACGAGTGGTGGAGATGAGTTCACGTTCCTCGCAAAGCTGCTGTACGGCACATCCACTCCTCCCAAGTCGAACGTGAGTTCAAGTCTCGACGATATCTCGGAACCATTTGACGAAGAAGACCCGATTGAACTTGGTGATGGAGAACATGTGTTCGGCAGTGGTGACATTGGGGTGGTTATTGGGCTTGCAAAGAGAGTAAAGCAGAAAGAAGAAGAACCGATCTCCGACGTTATCGTCGATCCGGCCAGTCCATCCAGCGGTCCACTGAGCATTGCAGAACTGGCCAAGGCAACGAGAGAGAGAGCAAAACTCGACGACATCATTGAAGACGTTACCTACGAGGTCTTCCAAGAGTTCCTCAAGTCTTCCCCTTCGCACCCGATGCAACCTCGCATCTACGTGTTATCGTTGCCGAAGGCGAACGATGACATGCAAACGTTCCTCGGTGTGCCATTTCTGCCGGGAAACGTGCTTATCAATCCACCACCGCTAACACTGGACGACGACGAACCTGAAAGACCTGACAGGCCTGAAAGGAAGAGGGAAGCACCGGAGAAGATGGTACCTCATCCAATATTTGGAATTCCAGTGCCGGCAAGCTCAATTGGCCCCCCTCCCCCACTGACGCTCGACGATCCAGTAGATGAACCGTTCGTTGAAGAGGATCCAATTGAGTTGGGAGATGGAGAACGGGTACTGTAAGATCAGAAGCACTCAATCAACAGAAAAACATAGAATCATGAAAAAGATCATAGCAGGAACAATCTTTGCGCTCATGGCAATCTGCTCGCTTGCCTCGCTTGAGGCAACAGCCCAGACCTATACCTACGACGAGGCGGGACGTCTGACCGGAGTTCTTTACGCAGATGGCTCGACAATCAGCTATCAGTATGACAAAAACGGAAATCTTCTGGAGAGAAAGACGAAGGTCTTTCAGTCCGGCGTTGAAGAAGGTGCTGATAACAGCGAAAGCCGCTCCCTCCTCGCAAGCCCGAACCCGACATCGGGGGGGACGACGATATCGTTCAACCTGTCGGGAGAGTCAGGGGTGGTGGCAGTTGTGGTTGACGTTCTCGGAAATCAGATTGCGACACTCTCACTCAGCAGCGAAGAAGAGAGCCGAGGAGAGATCTACTGGAACGGCATGACTTCAACCGGAACGGTTACCCCAAGCGGAATCTATCAGGTGCAGCTTCAGTCGGAAGAGGGAGAAGTGGTAGCAACAACCAAGGTCATCCTTACCCGATAATCCTCTGCGTCTCTGCGGTCTGTCCTCTTCAATAATGGAGGGCAACCGCAGAGATGACAGATCAGGCAATGCTCTATCTGTAGATTCTCTACTAACGCTCCAGCCTGTCACTCTGAGCACAACGAAGTGAAGCGAAGAGGCTCGCCAGTGGAGTGGAGGAAGTGGTAGGCGACACACCGGCGTCGGGTTCTCTTACCCGGTGAGATCCTTCCCCGAAGAATCGGGGCAGGCTTCAGCCCTCAGGGTGACAAGCCTTGTTGCTCTCTACTATTTCTGAGAAGTTGTCTCATCCCATACGTTAGTTCGCATGAAACAACTGCCAGCCCCCTCCCAGATAGAGATAGGTCAGCTTGTCGCCGCTTGCTCGCCCCACTCCACCTACTGTTGCGCCGTCCGGGTCGGAGACAAGGATGTAGAGGATCTGACCATTCGTTCCCGAGGCAGGAAGCCCGACCGTTGGGGCTGATGAGACTGTCGCATCGTCGATCTCGAAGGCAATCACATCATCCGGGATGTTGGTTGGTGCCCCCTGACCATTGGAGAGTATCATGCGCCCCTCGACGATCTCTAAAGCAACTCCGTCATCAGTGCCGATGTTGTTCTCAAGAGCAAGGGTCGGCATTGTGTTGCTTGCATTCGAGAAGGATTGCGATCCGGTTGGACCATCCACCCAACTCATCACGCCACCGGTTGTACTTGAGAGAACCTGACCATTCGCTGTGGGAGGGGTTGCTGGAAGGATGTATCGGATGTTCACGTTCTGGTTTCCTGCCTCAAGCGACGTGAAGTGTGTATTGCTCGGGAAGACTCCAGTATCGGACTCGGCTTCATAGAAGAGAAGGCGGCTTGCCCCCCCGTCGTTGTTCGCGAGCCAGAGATCGGTGTTGCCGAAGACTGTCACCTGCGGTTCGCTGATCGTCATCGGGCCGATACCGTTCGGGTCTCCCAAGAACCCAAGGCTTCCGGCAGCGGTAGAGTCAAGCGTCAAGTTGCGACCGCCGAGCACACTGCTGTAGTCTCCGGCGGCAATGTTGTTTCGTCCGCCGCTGACCGTAGCGTTCAATGCGGATGCGATGTTTGACCATCCGCCACCAACTGCGGAATGTTCCCCGGAGACGCGGTTGTTCCGCCCTCCGCTTATCACAGCGTAGTCAGCTGATGCAGAATTGGATCTTCCTCCGCCAATCGTCGCCCACTGGCTTCCCGAAACGTTATTACGATGACCTCCGCCAATCACTCCCCATTCGCTCCCGGCAATCTCGTTCAGGTATCCTCCGCCGACAGTTGAAGCGACAACACCGACAGCGAGGTTTGATAGGATGGCATTGCCGCTTCCCCCGGAGACCGTGCTGAACTCACCCTGTGCTGTGTTCTGTACTCCTCCGGCTATAACAGTCCAGTTACCGGAGGCGACCTCTGAATTATTTTGACGTTGCATCTGAAGATCTATCGCCCCTCGTCCTCGGGCATCACCTCGATCGTCTCGTTGAATGGTAAAGTCGGGGCTGAGGATCAGGCTGTTCCCACCGATCAGCGCGCCGAAGAGAGGATCGTAGACTGGCCCACCACGAGCGTAGAGATGGAGTCCGGTAGCGTCACTTGTTCCCACATAGTTCGTTCCCGCAGTCGTCCCCGCGTTCCCGGTCAGGCTCCACGCAACCGAACTTGCGTCGACCCAACTCATCCCCCCGTTTGTGTCGCTGGAGAGAACCTGATTGTTCGCACCCGGGGGCGTTGTCGGGAGGATGTAGTTGATATTCTCGGTCTGGTCCCCTGCTGCGAACGATGTGTAGTGTGTGGTGCTTGGGAAGTTTCCAGTATCGGACTCGGCCTCGTAGAAGAGAAGGCGTCTTGCTACTCCGTCGTTGTTGGCAAGCCAGAGATCGACATTGCCGAAGACAGCCATGTTGCTTGCGTTGATTTCCATTCGTTGCGGTCCCGGGTGCCCGTCAGGCACGCCGGCATCTGCACCCGCCATGAAGCCGAACACACCGTCTCCGTTCAGCGTCAGCCCCCGACCCCCTACGATGACCGCACGACGTCCCGTCACCTCGTTTGCTACACCACCGGAGATTGATGAATACAAGGCTGATGGGTCAACAACGTTGTTGTAGCCTCCAGATATGGTGGAGTACCTGCCGCCGGCCAGATTATCGAGCCCACCACCCACCGTGGCATAACCGCCGGTCGCACTATTGCCGTATCCTCCTCCAACTGAGGCAAAATGACCTGATACAACGTTCAGGACCCCTCCTGCAATCGTTGAGCCATTGCTACTTACAGTATTCTGCCCCCCTCCCCCGATTGTGCTCACAAGTCCTGAGGTTACCTGACTTGCGTTCGTACGAGTAATTTGAAGGTCGACACTCCATCCTCCCCGACTGTTACCTCCGGTTCCCCGCTGGATGCTTTGGTTCGTGTTCAGAATCAGGCTGTTTGCCGGATCGCCATTGACGTAGATGTGGAGCGGAGTGTTATCGCTTGTTCCCAGATAATCCGTTCCGGCAGTCGTTCCTGTATTTCCTCCCAACAACCACGCACCAGTTGTCCCCGGTGGTACGAGAAGGAACTGAGCCGAATCACTCCCCATATCCGGGATTGTCAGGATGACATCCTGACCGAGCGGACTCGGCGTCTGGATTGTCATCGTGTTTTGCGTTCCATCGCTGCCGTTGTCGTCAACGACAATGCGTTCGGCGTGGAAGTCGCGGTTCTGCCCTGCAAGCAGTACTGGAAAGAGGAAGAGCATCAAGAGAGAGATTGGAAATCGCCTGGATCGGCAAGACCGGATGAGGTAACCACAACAACAAGAGAATTGAACTGGCATAATTCCACAGTATTTATCAACGTTGAAATAAGGTGCTGCGAGGATGTCAGCGTACGCGATGTGTGAACGAGCGAGAATAGGTTTCTCCTCCGATCGGGACAAACAGGAATCGGGTACAGAATCAGAGTCTGTACCCGACACAAAGCGGAGAACACGCCATTATCAGCTTTTTTCTCCTTCTTCGGGGGACGTTCTCAAGGTCTTCTTCTATTTCGTAGGTTGATGGGTTCTGAGCCTCTCGCAAGCGACAACTCCGGTTGTTTGCACCGGACATCGATGTGGACTTCAGCAGCCCGGAAGAAAGGATCAGGCAACGAACCAAATAAACGTTTGCACTCTTCATGGCAATTTCCAGACAACCGGAATTCGGGTTGACACCGGATGTTCTCCGTGAACTGATGGTCTCCAACAGAGGTGCCGTCATCTCCCACCAGGTCGGGAGGAGACTCCTTCACACCATTCCGCTCTGGAGCAGAAGCGGAGCAGAAGAGGTCCGGGACATGCTCGGGCAGCTTATCCGGGAGCTGGAGGGGCGCCTGAAGGCTGAAGATGTTGACTCCCACTACGGAGACTTCGCAACTCTTTCCACTCTCCCCAAACGTCTGCGGGACGAAGCTGCCTGGCTTGCTGCTCTCCTGACTCACTACGCAATCTTTACCGACACCGGGAAGCCGGAAGAACATGCTCGCATTGTTGAACAGGGGATGTACTGGGCAACAATCGCTGGCGATCGGTTGCAGGAGATTCTGCTCCGGATGATACAAGCCTGGGGAAAAGTAGGGAGAGATAATCAGTCCGAAATTGCGGGGGATTATCGCCGTGCACTCCACCTTGCAGTCGAAGGCAAACATTTCGAGGTAGAATTGGAGATCCGCTCCCGACTGGTTGAGTGGCTGATCCGGGAGGGAGAACTGGAGATGGCAGAAGGAGAGATAACCAAACTACACGACATTGTCGAACGGGAGCTGACGGGAGAAACCCGAAGATTTCATCTCTCCCGCACTCACCGTCACCTCGGAATACTTCTGGCCCGACGGAACAACACTGCCAAGGCGATTGAACAGTTGCAACTCGCCCTTCACTATGCTGAGGAGAAAGCCGATCCGAACCACTGTGGAGTCATTCTCGTCGTTCTATCCGACATACACCACTCTCTCGGAAGTTCTGCCGAAGCAATCGAATACCTGTTGGGGGCAGCCGAGTTAGGGAAGCGTACCGGACGGGAGATCATCTCAACGAATGCATATGCTCGTATCGGCGAGATCAATCTGGCCCTGAACGACCTGGAGGCTGCCGGGAATGCGTTTGAACTTGCTGAAAGGATTATCTCGAATGCCCCCCTGACAAATCTCTACCGGAACATCCAGTACCGAAAACTCCCCTTCTATCTGAAGAGCACCCAGCTCGACGACGGGATTGCTATCTGCGGCGAACTTCTCGACTACTATCCGGCCAGTACGTTCCGGATCAGAATCCTGAGTTACCTCGGTCAGTTTCTGGAGAAGCAGGGAAAGTTGAGAAAGGCTGAACGCGCACTGCGTGAAGCACATCAGATAAAGCCGTTCCTATCCATCAGCGTGATGCTCGCCCGCGTGCTGAAGAATCAGGAGAAGGACGAGGAGGCACAGGAAATACTCCTCGCAGTCTGCAACCAGTCTGCCGAGACGCTGATTCAACGAGAATCTCTGGCAGAAGGACTGGAGATGCTCGCCGAACTTGCCGGAAACCGGAACGACTGGGCCGAAGCTGTCGAACGACAGAAAAAGGCCTTCGAGATTCGCCTCAGGGTCGAACGGGACACGAACGAAACGTCGGTCCGGAACGCTCGCATTGTTGCAGACCTCAAGATCCGGGAGCAGAAGGAAGAGATGGGCCTCTTTCGGTGGGAACGATCCAACAAACAACTGGCTGCGTTGCTGACCGGACTCTCGGTAACACACGGAAGATTTCTCGACATCGAGGGGCGACTCCGAAAAAACCTCGAGTGGCTTGAGCCGGAGCAGATCGAGAGGGTGGTACTCGGAATAAAAGATGCCCTCACCGACCTGACCTCTCATGAAGCTGTGAAGCAGGTAACAGCGGAGGCCGAAGCAGTCCAGGCGCTTCAGCGGGTTGAAGAATCGTTCTTCGAGAAGTTGCAGCAGAGGTGGCCCGACCTGACCCGGAAACAGCAGCAGTTCTGCGGGCTGATTCACGCCGGACTGCAAACCTCACAAATTGCCAGCCTCCTCGGAATCACCCACAACGCTGTCTGGAAGAAACGGAAACGCCTGCGGAAGAAGATGAACCTCGGAGAGGAGGAAGAACTCGACGAAGTGATTGCGGGAATCGGGTGACGGTAGCACCAGTCGAGTTGCTCCACTAATCTACATGACCTGTCACTCTGACCACAACGAAGTGAAGCGAAGAGTCTCACAGGGCGGGTAGAGGAAGTGACGAGGGAGTTCCAGGCAGGAGGTTTCTTGACCGGTGAGATCCTTCCCCGAAGAATCGGGGCAGACTTCAGCCCTCAGGGTGACAAGCCCTGTTGCTCTCTACTATTTCTGAGAAGTTGTCTCATCCCATACGTTAGTTCGCATGAAACAACTGCCAGCCTCCTCCCAGATAGAGATAGGTCAGCTTGTCGCCGCTCGCTCGCCCCACTCCACCTACTGTTGCGCCGTCCGGGTCGGAGACAAGGATGTAGAGGATCTGACCATTCGTTCCCGAGGCAGGAAGCCCAACCGTTGGGGCTGATGAGACTGTCGCATCGTCGATCTCGAGAGAAGACCGAAGGGAAAGGACAAAGGATTCCGGCATTCAGACACATTCACGTTCATAGCTATTGGCTCTATCTATGTGAAATGTTGATTGTTCTTTGGAACGAAGACTCACGCAGGAGAGGAGGGGAATCCTGACAAATCAGACGATGATAGCTGAAGAAGCGAAGAAGAACAAACAGAGTGATTGGTACAAAAAGAGGTTTTGTACCGAAGAGCTTTTGTTAATTAGGAATGAAGAATTGTGAAGTCCGTGATGTGAACGCATACGGTAGTGAATCGTGCAGGAGGACAAGAATGCCGGATGGTAATCGGGCATTCTTGTCCTCTGAATCCTGAATTATGGAGACCAAAGTTTATTCAGAGGTGGGCGGAACTCCATCAGGATGCAGTAGGCTCTCAATCTTGCTCAAAAGCAACTCGGAGCGTTTGGTCAGAAACTGTTCATAATTATCGTCATTGATTCCGAACTCCTCCAGATTGCCGATAGCATGGCTTTCTAGTGTTTTGTCGAGTTGGTTATTCTGCTGAGCAAACTGAGCCATATAGATGGAAGGTGCTTTAGCTTTGATCGTTCGCTTGTTAAGGTAGTCATCGACCAAAACAATATTCATGAGGGAGTTTGCGCGCTCCGCGTGCACACCCTGTTTCTTAAGATAAGAGCGCGGGAAAAAGTGATGGTAATTCTTGCTGGTTGATGCCTTTAACCAACCATTATCTAGAACAATTTTGCCGTTCGTCGAAAACCTTTTGGGCTCAAGCTCGGAAAGGAGACAGATAACGATCTTTGAGCGAGCGCTCCCCACAGAGAACGTCTCATTTCGCAAATCTTCTGCAGTCAAGCGTGGTAGTTCTCCTTGATAGTCCGGTGCTTCCCCATTAATAATCTGCTGCATACGCTTGATGTCAACAGCGACTTTAGCCTCTACCGCCGAACTATACCGCTGAGTAAGCGAAGCGAAGTAGATGAATTGCTTAAGCAAAGCATTCTCACGTGGAGTTACATCGCGCTTGTCCTTGCCTATTTGGCGAAAAAACCAAGTCAGCGGAATAAGCAACGAATTATAAGGGAGAGTACGCGAAACCGAGATTCCTACATGCGTCCGCAGATAATCAATTGCAGAAAAGAGCGCACTTTTCAGATCATTCCACTGAGTGATAAAGTCAGATTTATCCAGCTTAAGAATGTTCTGACGCTTAATCTCTGGCGTGATGAACGATGCCACACATTGAAGTACAGTAACCGGCGGAACACTTTCGAAGCCGACCGATTGAAGATCCTTCTCTTCATCAGTATTGAGAAGACTCTGGTATTGTTCTGACAGATCGAAATTGAGATCCTGATCATAAGTCTTCGCTACCATTATCTCGAAAAGCGTCAGCTCTTTGCCTCCTGTATTGATTCGAGTAAAGACTTCACAGGCAACATCGATATCGTAATCCTCGATAACAACAGTCGAGAAATCGTATCCTTCAAGTCGAGACTTGTAGTGGGAGACTTCCTTGATATGCCCGGGGTAATCTTCTACGAGCTCGTGGAGTTCCGCATTGAGTAGTTGGTGTAGGGAGATGCAGGTAGCGTCTTCGGCCGGAGAAGAAAAAACCACCTCATCTTCGTCGTTAAGCCCGAGATCGAGATTGATAGAAATATCGCGGTAATTAATTTCCTTGTTGTCACGTGTAATGCGGATCCCTTTGCGCACAGCATAGAGGGAAGTAATGCGCTGCTGACCGTCTAATACGTAATGGATGGCATCACCTGGGTCAGGTTCGGGAAGGTCTATATTGCCAACGTTGCGGATATGGCGCAGGCGATCCTTCGTCTTCCACAGAATGAACGTACCCAACGGAAAACCTTTTAGAATACTATCAATCAGTGTAGCTGTTTGTTCCTTACTCCATACAAAGTCACGCTGGAATTGAGGTATTTTGATCTGCCCTTTGTCGATAGCACTGAAGAGATCAGTGTATTTTTCGCTGCGATTTTTCGGTTGCTTCATACTTTTTCTTTGATTTATTGTTGTGATTCATTCTTCTTGTTCAACGCTCGATAGACTTTTGAGAGGATGTGCTCAACGGCCATCTTTCGGAATTCACCGTCAGCCATGAGCTTTCCGAAAATCTCCTCGTTCCCTTCCATGCGGTCGATAAGGAGACCTTCGAAGGCTTTCTCGAAAACGTAGCGGAAGTCGTCCTTGGAGTTCGCTGCCGCTGCTTTCTGAAGGTCTTCGTTTTCAACTGCTTCTTCTTGGATCTGATCGAAGAAGAGTTGGTCGGCCTGAGTAAAGTCGGTGCCGAAGCGTTCGTTCAGGATGTCGATCAATTCGGAGAGACGAATTTCCTGATCCACTTGTCCCGTACCGACATCTGACGGGCCTTTCAAGGGCGTCGCTTCACCTTCGCTTAAATCGATACGCCCCTCGCTTATTTTTTGCAGGCGATGATATTGCAACTCCACTTCTTCATCGAGGTGGTAGGCGAGTCCCGTTCCCCGCTTGGGCAGTTTGGTCAGAAGGTACAGTATGTATGTGTGAAGCTGCTCCAGATCGGAGTCCTGATACGGGATCACCTGTGAGAGGAAGCCATACATATTCTTGAAGTTTACTAACAGTGCCTTGATCTCCTCCCTCTCTTCCTCGGGAAGCTCTTGGTAGCGCTCAACGGCCTGATCGAGAATACCATTCATCCGGGCATGGTCGTGCACACTCTCCTTGCGACCTGACGTAAAGTATACGTCACCAAACGCCCTGACTTCCTCATCGAAAATCAAACCAGTCTCCTCAATCTGGTGCTGAAGCCGGTAGAGGTGCTGGGGATCGGTCAATTCCTCTACAGGCGTGTCTTCATAGTAGGGCTTAAAGGCTTTAAAGATCTCTTCGGGCTTGTTGCGAAAATCGAGGATAAATGTATCCTCTTTGCCGGGACAGGTACGGTTCAGCCGTGACAGTGTTTGTACTGCATGGAGTCCGGTGAGCTTTTTGTCCACGTACATTGTGTGGAGGAAAGGTTGATCGTAGCCAGTCTGGTACTTCTCTGCCACGAGGAGAATCTGGTATTCCGGGGTGTCGAATTTCTCAGGTAGCTCGCTTTCCTTGATGCCTCCATTCATGGCAACCTCGGTCCAACTCTTACCCGGCGCATCCGGGTCTTCCACAACCCCCGAAAAGGCAACGAGCGTCTTCACGTCCGTGTACCCTTTCTCCTTTATGTATTTGTCAAAGGTCTGCTTGTAGCGCACCACGTGAAGCCGTGATTCAGCCACGACCATCGCCTTGGCTCGTCCGCCGATCTTGTGCTTTACGTGGGTGCGGAAGTGCTCAACCATCACTTGGGTCTTCGTGGCGAGGTTATGCGGATGCAGCGTGAGAATGCGTGCGAGTGCACGAGCCGCCTTCTTTCGCTCGACGTTCGGGTCTTCCTCGGTTTTCTGGACGATTCGATAGTAGGTCTCGTAGGTGATATAGTTCTTCAGAACGTCGAGGATGAAACGCTCCTCGATCGCCTGCCGCATCGTGTAGAGGTGGAATGGTGACTCCCCCGTTGGCCCCGGTTCGTCGAAGACCTTCTTCGTCTTGTACTTCGGTGTGGCGGTAAATGCAAAGAAGCTGAGGTTCTGCTGTTTGCCCCGTTTCATCATCTCTCGGACAACTCCTGCAAGATGGTCGGCATCATCCTCTTCGTCCAGACCCTGCTCGGCAGCATAGGCAGTCGCTTCGTCCGTAATTCGGTCGGCGTTGAGAACGCCCTTCAACTCCATCGCACTTTCGCCCGACTGGGAGCTGTGCGCCTCGTCGACAATCACAGCAAAACATTTGTCCCTGGTAGAAAACTCAATACCGGGGTAATCTTCTTCCCGAAGTTTCTCCAGCGTCTCGGCAACGAACGGAAACTTCTGCAACGTGGTGATGACAACTGGGGTACCACCGGCCAACGCTTTCACCAGTTGCCGAGTGTCTTCGTCGATCTTCTCCACCACCCCCTGTTTGTGGTCGAACTGGTAGATCGTACTCTGAAGCTGTTGGTCGAGGATGCGACGATCGGTTACCACAATCACTGAGTCGAACACCTTCTTGTCGTCCGCGTCGTGCAGTGAGGAGAGGCGATGAGCCAGCCAAGCAATCGAGTTCGATTTGCCGGAACCAGTCGAATGCTGAACGAGGTAGTTCCGCCCC
>JACKAE010000005.1 GCA_020635205.1 Ignavibacteria bacterium | reverse complement strand
GAATCGAGGGCATGGCGGTTTTCCCGGCCCAAGTATTTGTCGCTGGGTCGTACTCGTCGTTTGTCGATACGTCGGCAGCTCCAGTCCACCCTCCCATCACGTAAATCTTGTTATTAACGGCTGCTGCCCTCGCCAACATCCGGGCAGTTGGCATTGCAGCCTTATTTGCCCAGGTATTTGTGGCCGGATCGTACTCTTGATTGGTGGCAACCGCTGTGTTGTAGTTTCCGGCTGCTGCCGAGCCTCCGAAAACATAAATTCTGTTATTCACCACTGCTGCGGTCACCCAGACACGGGCTCCCGTCATTGCGGTCTTTCCTGACCACGAGTTCGTCACTGGGTCATACTCTTGGTTCGTAGCAAGGGCAGTATTTCCATCCCCCCCTCCGATAACGTAGATTTTGTTGTTGACCACCGCGGATGCTGCCCCACGGCGAGCAGTTGTCATTGCCCCTCGCGTTGTCCAAAAATCTGACTTTATCGTTCCGGCAGCAGAAAATCCAGAAGGGACTGTAGAAGTTGTGCCGAGGATCAAATAACCGGCAGGAATCGACCCTCCACCCCCGGATGGAGTTTGCCAAGAGAAACTCCCCCCCGCCCCACTGGTTAACACCTCACCGGAACCTGATGGTGGGGTAGCCGGCAAGGTAAAAGTCCAACTCCCGGTCATCCCGGTTGCAGGTGCTTGAATGAGAATGGTATTGCCGTTGTCGTCGTCAACAACTACTCGCTCTGCACGAAGATCACGCTGTTGACTGAAGAGGTATGTTGGTAATCCAAGTGGAAACACCATTGAAAGGAACGATGCCACAGCCAGTACTTTTGTTAGGATTCTCATATTCACTCTGAATAATCGTCTGAAGTTATTTGTTGGGGCAATTCTTGCCTCTATTGTTGCCACAACTCATAGTCCCCTCCCGACTTTTAATCGAGAGAATTGAAGTAAAGACTGTGTGAGAAACGGCTTGAAGCCATTTTCTCCTCTGCTGAGGTTTGCACCCCGATGAATTGGAGCGTTAGTCTCAGGTGGTGGGTACCTCACTATATTATTCAAACATCTTCAATAGAAGACAACCAGCTGGTCTCTTCTCTAAGAAAGGTTCAAAGAGAAGAGACCAATTCTTCACCCCTCTAAAGTATTCGGCAGCTTAGTTTTTCGAGAAGAGGTAGAGCGTTGTTGCCGGTACATACTGGAACGTTGCGTTGGCCGACCCGAACGCGTAGAGAGATGACCCAATTGTTACGTACCCACCTGGGAAAGGAGACCAGCCAGCTGGCGATTGTGTGGGAATATCCCAGGTATTAGCAGTGAGGTCATACCGATAGTGGTTTCCGTTGTTACCGATAACGTACATAAAACTACCGAACGTTGTTCCATCAAGTGTGTTTTGTCCGAATGGCAACGGAGCTTTCGAGGTCCACGTATTTGTGCCTGGATTGTACTCTCGCATATCGGCAACGGCTCCGTTTGTTCCCGATCCACCGAACATATAAATTTTGCCACCGGCTGATCCAAGCCCCATGTCTCTTAGCCCCCCTCCCGGCATTGCTGCCTTCGCGGCCCACGTGTTTGTGCCTGGATCATATTCCTCGTTGGCCGTAGTATAGACCGAAGCTCCCGTGGCGTTAGTTCTTCCCCCCAACACATAGATTTTTCCTCCGGCAGCATCCGCCGCAAGATCACGTCGGGCAGTTGGCATTGCTGCTCTGGTCGCCCACGTATTCGTTGAAGGATCATACCGTTCATTCAACCCTGTTGGCGCATTCGATGCAAGGCGTCCACCAATTACGTAGACAAACCCTCCGGTACTGGCAGCAGAAAGTGAGACTCGCGCCGTTCCTATCGAAGCTTTGGTTGTCCACGAATTAGTTACCGGATCATACTCTTCGTTCGTAGTAATTGCTGCTCCAAGAGCATCTGCGCCACTAATGACGTACACTTTCCCCCCTACTTCAGCAGCCGCGCCCGATGTCCGGAATGTTGGCATTGTAGCCCGCGCGAACCACGCATCTGTCCCCTTCTGTACAATTGTTCCGGCAGCAGTATAGCCAGAAGGGACTGTTGGGCTTGAGCCAATAATCATAAAGCCGGTTGGGATACTTCCACCACCCCCTGCCGGAGCTTGCCAAGCATACCCACCAGAACCGTCGCTTGTAATTACTTGGCCGGCAGCACTCGGTGCTGCTGGAGGAAGTGTGAAGATCCAACTCCCGGTCATCCCGGTTGCAGGTGCTTGAATGAGAATGGTGTGACCGTTATCGTCGTCAACGACTACCCGTTCGGCTCGGAGATCACGATCCTGGCTCCACACTCCTACTGGAAGGAACGTGGAGAGGAAAAGAAGGCAAAGAATGTGCTTCATAGAATAGATTCGGTTATGAATAAACCGGAGGGAATGCGAATATAGAGGAATTACTACTCTCCACGAAAAGAAAAGAGATAACTCTGTAATAGATCAAAAGAATAATCGCCCTTTCTGTTACAGATTACTAATTATTCATTTGCATTCAGATAGCTGTTCCTGTATGTTTAGCCCTACACATCACGGTGGTTGTTCCCTTACATTACATGAATGCGCTCACATTGCTTGCAGTAGTGTCGGCTCCCGTGCCGCTATTGCTTGTCTACAATTCCGATGATGCTTCATCACTGCTGTGAAGAACTCCACTGTGTTACGGTATAACACTAACACTCTCATTATGGAGGTTCCTTTCATGGCAGGTACAGTCTACGTTTTCAACGGCACTCCGAACGCAATGCTTCTGATTCTGAACAATCAGATTCTTACCACCAACCTTGCAGGAATTCAGAAGACATCGAACTATGCTCCACAGCAGACGACTGCGCCACGTAATCCAGCAGCCGGCAACCCAGGGAACGCACAGTTTGGTGGATCGAACACGCTCATCGTCTCCTTCCCGAGCGGCACATCACAGACCTATCCGGTGAACATCGACCCGAACCAGATTCAGATTGACAACGACTTGCAGTTGTACATCTTCTTCAACGTTGTGATTCTGGTAATTCCTGGTGGATCAGCAAGCTCACAGGGACAGCAGCAGGTGATCGTGAGCAGCACTGCCGGCCTCACCGCAGAGGAGCAAGCATTGGTCGAAGAGCACATCGCCAGCTTATCGTAACGGAAATCCTTGCTACCCTCCTCGGTTGGCAAGAGAATGGTCAGTTGGCAACCATTCCACGGTGGGAAACCCAGAGTGGAATAATGCAATGTGCAGGAACCGTTAACTAACATGTTGGGACTGAGGCGGGTGTGGAGTATCTCCACACCCGCCTCTCCCGATCTTTTGATCCTACAATCTTCTGATCGAACTATGAGCACACTACCAACTCCCATCTCGAACAACAGCTACCAAGTCTTCCCCTACTTCGTCGGAACCGATGAGGCGTGCGAGAGTGGTGCTATCTACCTTCTTCCACCATCGTTTACCTACAAGAGTCCTATCCAGTTCACGATTTCATCCCTCTACAGTGGCTCTGGTGAGATATCCGGCACGTACGACAACGATGATTTTTCGTTTTCCCTGTCGCAACAGGGGAGTGGGGAACCAACTCAGGCTAACGTTCAGGCAAACATTACGCTCAAAGCAAATAACATGTGGAAGTGTGCCGACAGTGCGCGCAGCGCGTTGATGGCAAATTTCACTGACTTCTTGCAGAATATCGAGAGCAGCTTCGAAATTCCGGGCATCCTTTTTCCGGGAACTACCAATTTGATTGGCCAGCAGATTGCCGATAGAATGCCCGCCCCGATGATTGAAAGCCTCTTCTACCGCTATGCCTTCTCTCCAGGGCTCTCCGCAGGAACGAAGCCCTACGTCGACATTCGGGCTGGAATGCGGCTGCTGCTGGAGACACAGGTGAGCCAGTTTCTCTCCCCAACTTCCAGCATGAACGGCTACATTAGCGACGGTCGATTCCCTCTGACTATCGACTCCGTTGCAACCTCGAACGGACGTGTAATAGCCTTCGATGCCTTCTTAGGAAATATCAAGTCGCCGACGATCACCGATGCTTCTACAAACCCAGTGGTAGCTGGTGGAGCGATTGACTTGCAACCAGTATCTGGACAGCGGAAATATTGGCGACTCTTCTACCCACAATCGATTGGTGCTCCCTCAGCAGCGGGGGATCAAACAACAACAAACAACATCACCCTGATAGGAACGCAGACCTTAGCGCAATTAAACACGGCAACGACAGCCTACCCAAGCTGTGACACGTCTGGAACTCCTCCGAATATCTGCTCGATATTTTTAGGTCGCGCAATTGCCATTCCAGAAATACCAATCTGGATTATCGTTCGCGGGCAGACCGCCCTGGAGTATGTACCGCTCGGGACAACTATCGCCAACATTATTCAACGCTTTACCACCATCCCCTTAAGTCCAACTCCATCTGTCGTCTCAATCAGTCGGGTATCCAGTGCAAGCACAAGTGGGCTGAGTGCTGGAATCACTCAAACTGTACAGCAGGGCTTCCCAGTAAACTTCTCAACGTTGTTTAACCTGCCACTGATTGCAGGAGACAGCATCACGTTCAACTTCTGATTGCTTCAGGTGATTGCTTCAAGCTGAACGGTTCAAAAGGAAAAAGAATTCGAGAGAAGAGATAAGAGATTGTTCCAGATAATAATTCGCAGGTGATCCACAAACGAGGCCCCCTATGGAATTCAAACAATCGACAGCAGTTCCACAACTCTACTCTGCAACGGAGAACGGAAGTGCAGTTCCCGGTACGCTCCTCTATCTCCTTCCAGAGGGGACAACAGATTCCCCCGGAACGATCTCGTTCAGCGATTCCTGGACAGCCTTTCCGGGAGTCTACATCTTTTTAGAAGCAGCTTTGGCAGAGGGCACGGAAGGGACGTTTGCTGTGGCAGCATGGAACTATCTCTCCGATCCGCGAGTGAACGGAACACGTTTCGTCTGGTTTGAACAACCGGAAGGAACCAGTATTCTCTCAGGTATTCCAATCCAAGTCTATCAGCCGGTGGGAAGCTCCGGTTACGCAACCTCGTTTTCCGTAACGATTCCATTCCGGAACGTTGCGATTTCCATTCCGGCAGGAACAACGGTTGAGCAAGATGAGTCGAACGTTGCCTTTACTTTTCAACAGAAGAGTGGGAGCACAATTCAACTAACGGCAGCCTGGGGAGAGAGTAGCATTGATACCGCCGGGACGCTCACGATTCCATTTACCGACAGCCTTGCAGGTTCGGTTCAGTTCAGTATATCGCCGAGCAAAACAGACCTCGACGATCTCGACGTTGGACTTCGATATTTCTACGCGCAGCCATTCAACCTCTCAACTCCGAACGAAGCAGCTTCAGACGATTCATTCTTCCTCTCATCGCTCCGCTACCCAATCTTCGCAGCAACCCTCACCCTTTACGGGAACTTCGATCCGTTAGCTCCACTGAACGAAACCCGAACATTCCTCGCCTTCAACGGCTCCGATGCCGGGAACGCTTCGGCTCCGGCAGTTAGTGCAATCCCGGCATATTTCAACGGAACGCTCGGGGACGAATTTTCGCTGCAACCACTTACTGGAACTGCCGCGCCAACAGCCTTCTCTGCCCTCGTCTTCGCGGTCAATCAGCAGGCGAGTGCCCCTACCACCCGCGACCCGTTCTACCTTGTTCCTCGGGGTGACTTCGGATTGAAAACAGCGCGGAGTGGCCTTGTAAACTTGATGTGCGGACTATCGGGCGTGGAGTACGTAGAGCTTTCTACTGGGACGAACATGATCTCCTTCTTCACCGGGAACGCCGCCTTCGCAACTGGTTTCTTCCCCGGCGAGAAGCCGGGCTACACAAACTTGCAGCCGTCGGTTAACCCAACAACATCCTTCGTTTCGATCACAGCGGAGTCGAGCCAGACAGATTACTTCGCACAGCCGGACCAATCGGTTCTCTACAACTTCGGCTCCAAGAAGATACCGGGCGTCACCACGGTGACACCTCTGGCGGCAGTTCCAGTTCAGGCGGCAACAATCTTGTGGCCTCCAACATCAGACTTAGTCTTCCCGATGCTCCCATACTCCGGACTAAGTGGATCACAGCTTCCGGTCTACGATCAAATGGAGTCGCAAGTAATTAGCCCCACGCGCAAAACTGCACTGAACAATGCGTCAGCAGTAGAGAACCCGAATCGAGAAGTTGTAACTGATGCCCAAAGCCCATTCAGCACAACGCCACAAGGATTATTGGCAAAGTATACCGGAGGAGCGGCAAAAGTATGGGAGCAAATCATCTTGGCGCAGATGCCGGGGAACCAGCAGTTCCTGTTGAGTGACGTGCAGGATGATCTTCTCTCAGCATTTCAGAGCAACAAGCTCTTCTTAGTTGTCTCCGATCCGAACAGCATCTCTGCTTTCCTAAAAGCAGCAAACGCCACAATCACAATCGGAGCCGACTCAAGCGAAGCCTGGAACTTCAATTTGGATCCGACGGCAATCGATGAGACAAACAAAGAGCTTCGCTGGTCGGAACTTGGTACAATCATGATTGTCAAGTTCTACGACATGGCAATCACCGACCTTGCCGGGCAGACAGGTTCGTGGGCGTTTCCCAACACCTTCAATACGTCGCCATCTTCCACCTCGAAGGCTATCGAAAAGATGATTAAGGAGACCCCTACTAATCAAACAGACTTTGCGGCATTTCTGAACGCGGTGAACAACGAGAACTGGAATGGGATTCTGATTCTGAACGGCTACGCTCCACTCACGAAACTTCCCTCTGAGCTTGCCGGCCTTGCAGTAGGAATCGACCAGAGCAAATTTTTCGCCCACCATATTGGAATCAACGCTGCGAAGATTAATGTGCCAACAGATGGGGGAGAGATTACCGTTTCCGACTCATCAATCTTTGGCCTGATTAACTACGTTGCCCCCTCTCCTCTTATTCCGGGGCAGGCAGATTATCAGTTCCAGGTAGAGCAGTTGAAAGTGCTCTTCCTGAACTCGGCTGTGGCGGCATTCTCCAGCGTTATCGAACTGGAGATCAACCAACTCTTTAGCGAGCCAGCTACTCTTCAAGGCGCGTCCGACAACATTATTCGGATGAATGGTGTTTACCAAAAACATACGGTGAACGGGCAGACATTGGAATCCTATTCCTTCACAACGCCAGCCGACACTGCCTCAATCTTCGAGATGAGCAGTAACGTGCTGAACGCTGTGGAGATCACGCAAGGGGAGTTTGTTACCGTTACCTCTGAAAGCTCATCAACTGAAACCGAATCTCAGTTTGTCTTCTGGGGTCTGCTTGACTTCAGAAGTTTGACCGGGTTCGACATCTTCTCCTTCGGTCGAGCAGAGGGAGATAGCACACCTTCCGGCCTGAACTACGGCAACTTGATTGTCGAGATGTCGTTCGATCCATCAGCAACGACACCTGTCTCGGTCTTCACGTTCGATGCCTCCCAAATCTCGTTTGACCTCGCCGGCAGCACAGCCCGCGTGGGAAGTTTCTACAACCACTTCCCCCTAACCATTAGTGGCTTCACGCAGGCAAAGCAGAACACATCGCCGAACGGTTTCGGATATATGGGGGTGCAAAGCCCGCTCAATCAAAGTACTCTCAACTTCCCCTGGTACTCTCTGAACTTCAATTTAAATCTCGGGTCGCCCGGTGCGCTTGCTGCGCAGGTTGGCTTCGTGGCAAGCGTTACGGCAGCCTGGAGTCCGAACAGTGGGTCGAGCTACAAAGTCTTTACAGGACTGAAGCTGCCGGGATCAAGCGGGTCGAAACGGGAGATTGCAATCCAAGGAATCTTTAGCATCAGCTTCAGGACGTTAGAGATTGTGTTGTTGCCAGAGACCAACACCTTCATCCTTGTCCTGTACGGCATCGGCTTCAAGTTCCTCAGCTTTACGTTCCCGCCAAACGGACAGGTGAACTTTGTGTTGTTCGGCAACCCTGATGCACCGGCTGGTGAAAACACAAGCCTTGGGTGGTATGCAGCCTACGCGAAGCCGGGGAAAAAAGAGGAGAAGAAACCCTCTTCACCACTTATGCTTACAGAAAATGTAGTTCCACTCATAGAAGAGTGAGCAAAAGAGTCGCCACAACGGACAGAATCAGTTTATCAGTTATCAGTTGTTAACCAGCTACTGAAAGGGAGGGGATCCTCATGCGCGTCATGGTCTGGAACATCAATCGATTTACAGGGAACACCCTGGCCAGAAATATACCCTACAACGAGTGGCATATCATTGAAACCGTCTACGGTCAGGCATTAGATATTTTTATCGTGGTAGAAGTGCAGAGTGGGCAAGGTTTGCGGGGATCGTTGATTAATGGTGGTGGAAGGACAGGATCGCTGGAGTTGTTAGCCATGTTGCGGGATGAGGCAGGGGCACCAGACTGGCGACTGGTTCCACCACTTCGATTGGTGCAAGGGATTATCGGGCAGAACTATACCGAAGGGATTTCTGTCTTCTACAACAACACTACACTCGACTTCGTTGGCCCCTACTACTGGAACGCGAATCAGGGTGTTGCCACAGCAATCAATGCTGGGACACCATATCCAAACGCGTGGAACGGAGCACTTCCCGGAGGGAACAATCGAGCTGGGAAGGTTGACTTCACACACTACCAGAATGGCAACGCTCTGGAATTTCCGAACGCAAACAACCGCCGTCCTTTCTACACCGAATTTGTAGAACGTGGTGGAGCAGCCCGGACAATCAAACTTCTTTCGGCACACCTGCCACCGAACCAAGCAGATGGGGCACTCGGTTTGAATCGCATATCGAACATCACCGAGATACGCAACGTAGGGGCAAACGAGGTGGTAATTGTCGCCGGAGACTTCAACTTCAACCTGATAAATATCGGCCAGAATCACGTTAATGATGTCCGAGCCTTTTCGCTGTTCAACCTATTTCTTCCCGTGCAGTTCACTCCGGCAACTGGCGCAACGCGCATTGCCGACACGAACAACGCAACGATGGCCGGGGTTGCTCCCGGCTATGGATATCTCCTCAACGAATACTTAGACAACATCTTTGTCCGCTACGGTGGGGGCTTGGCTGCACCAGCACACAACCCAATTGTTGTGAACCGTGTTGTTGGCTCAGGGCCTAATTACCCTATCGACATGGCACGCACAATTCCACAGATATTGGCTGACCCAAACTTAGATGCAAATGGGCAACTATCTCTATTCCGCGAAGATTACAACTACGCTCACATCGCTCGGTTTTCAGGTGTGAGCGATCACTTGGCTCTGGTAATGGATGTCTGAACTTTTAATTGATTTGAATCGAGTAAGAGATAGCATATGCGTTTGATGGTCTGGAATATTAATCGGTTCACAGGTAATTCTCTCAACCGGAATTTCCCCTACAACCAGTGGTATGTCCTCGAAACTGTCTACGGACAAGCACTCGATATTTTTGTTGTGGTTGAGGTGCAGAGTAGCCAAGGGGTACGAGGATCGCTGATACGTGGGGGAGGGAAAACTGGTTCCTTAGAACTGTTGGAAGTTCTGCGCGCAGAGTCTGGTGCTCCCGACTGGCGACTGGTTCCTCCACTCAGATTAGTGCAGGGAGTGATTGGGCAGACTTACACCGAGGGAATTTCTGTCTTCTACAACAACGATACGCTCAACTTTACTGGCCCCAACTATTGGAATGCCAAACGAGGCATCTCCACTCCAAACGATATTGGCACACAATACCCCAACCCCTGGAACGCTGTGCTGCCAAACGGAAACAACCGAGCTGGAAAAGTTGACTTCACCCACTACTACTTCGGTTCTACTGTTGACTTCCCGAACTCCAACAACCGTCGTCCTTTCTACACCGAGTTTGTTGAGCGGGGAGGCGAGAAGCGGAATATCAAACTCCTCTCTGTTCACCTTCCCCCGAATCAAGCAGATGCTGCACTGGCCATGTCACGGCTGATCGACATTGACGAACTCCACAACCTCGGATCAAAAGATGTTGTGATTGCCGCAGGTGATTTCAACTTCAACTTGATAAAATTTGGGCAGAAGTATCTGGACACAGCGCGCGCAGAAGTTCTGTTCAAGTACTTCCGACCCATCCAGTTTACCCTTACCACCGGAGCCACACGGGTTGAGAAGATTAGTGACGCAACGTTAGCAGGAGCAGCCCCCGGCTACGGCTATCTCCTCAACGACTTTTTGGACAACATCTTTGTACGGTACGGCTCGGGACTGACCGCCCCAACCCACAACGAACTGGTAGTGAACCGCGTTGTTGGCTCAGGGCCAAACTATCCGGTAGATATGTCGATCTCTATCCCCTCTCTGCTGAACGACGTGCGCATAAACGACACTGAACGACTATCAATCTTTCAGGAAGAGTACAACTACGGCCACATCGCCCACTTCGGTGGTGTGAGCGATCACCTCCCTTTAGTAATGGATATTTAACGCTTAGCAATACAGAAGGAAGATTCCCATGGCAACACAGATCACCATGCAACAGCTTGCGCAACGGCTGAAGACGCAGGCAACTCCACCACCACACGTCATCACGATTGACGATGAGGTACTGGGAAGAGATGACGTTAACGCGATTATCGAGAGCTTCCTCCTGCGAGAGAATATCCTCTTAGTTGTCGATCCCTCTACTATCCCAGATAATCCTCCCCCCACAGGCTTTACGCTGCAAGGAACGCTTCCGTCAGAATCGAGCGAGACCTTTTTCTCGCTGACCGACAGGGACTGCTCAATTCAGTTCGTGATGAACAACAACGTGATCGACGTTGTTCTAACAATCAACCCACGTTCGGAGAATGGTGGAGAGAGTGTGAGTTGGAAACTGAGTAGTAGCTTCGGACCACAAACCTTCCTCTTCAATTCTCTACCGCTCGAAGCACCGAAACTGACCTTCTCTACCTACAGAGCCTCCGCAACGCAGCTTGTTGGACTCAACCTCACTTCCACTATCTCCTTGACGGGAGTGTTGGCCGGCGTGCAGAGCTTAATTGGTGGGGGCAGCAGTCAATTGCAGTTGGCCGATGCCGGGAGTGCAACCGGCAGTGAGACAACAACCAACGGCGCGGTTGTTCTGGCCGATATGGTCTATACGTTGAACGGACTGATTAGCCAAGTAGATGAAGGGGCGACATTTGACTTTCAAGCAAGTCTCGAACTGCCGAGTATCGATCTCGGCTTCATCGAAATCACATCTCCATTTGTTGGAGCACAGTTGGTCTACGAGAAGCAGGTGACGAACGGCAGCGAAGGGAGGACACTTCTCATAGGGAGTGGGGAGAAGGATGACGACAAGAAAAAAGCTGTTTCCCGCATTTACGTAGGAGCCGGAATTGGAGTTAAGAATACCAACGGGAAAGTTGTTCCGCTTGAATTCCGGGCAATCCTTCCGTTGCAGAGCAACCTGTCGCTGATGATATTCAGCGTTGGGCCACCTCCGGGACTCATCACCAGCATCGACGACCTTGGAAGCCTGATTGCAGGAAATACGTGGGATGCCTTCTTCGAAGGACCCGCCGCCCAGCTAAAACCTTACGTTGCCACGTTTGGACTGAGAATCTTTACCGCCAAGGTGAACCTTACCTCGCTTTCAATCATCAGTTTGAACGTGAAGGCTGGCATCACCGAGCCGTGGCAATTCTTCGACAACATGTTCACCATCAAAACATTTGATGTTGACTGGACAATTATCTCACCGACAAAAAACACAATCCAGAATGCAGTAATCAGCACACAACTGGAACTGTTTGACGATCCGAATATGCTCTTCGGCATTGAGATTATTCTCCCCGATCTCTTCATCTCCGGAGAATATCTTGGAACCGCATCCTTTACCATTGCCGACCTCATCGAGAAGATCAACGAGTTCTTCAATACATCACTCCCAGTTCCTCCTGACGACTTAGCCACCTTCAGCTTCAGCGACTTCACCACCACAATTGATGTGCCGGGGAATATCTTCACCTTCAGCGGCCTCGCTTCGATAACGCTGAATCTGTTCGGTCTGGAAATACTTGGCCTACACAACACATACTTCTACGTCACGGTCAATCAAAATGAGGGGGCTGCCGCTCCTATCTCCGTCTCGATTACCGGAACGCTCGTAATTCTCGGACTGCAATTCTACGTCAGCGCTCAGTATGGGGAGACTATCGAGTTCGAGATTCACATGGTGGATACTACACTCGGCGATCTCCTCAACTTCGTTGTACACTTGGTAGACCCAACCTTTGATATTCGCTTCCCTTCGCCCTGGAATAAGATACTCGACATCAGTATGGACGCGCTGGTGTTGAAGATTAGCGAGACAAAAACTGAGAAGAAGGTCAGCCTTACCTACGAGACAACGATCGATCTCGGGTTCATCAAGATTACGGGACTCGGCATCAGCTACAACAAGAAAGGGACGCAGCCGGGGTCGACACAAATTCAGATTAGTGGATCGTTCTTCGGTCAGCAATTCGGGGTTGGATCGGACAATCCACCACTCGGCTGGGATCCGATTAACGAATCACCACCGGACCTCCCGAGCGGCTCTCCTTCGATATTTGACTTGCAGTATGCCGGGCTTGGTCAGCACATTGCATTCACCGGAGTGGAGTTAACCACTATTGCCGAGGTAATGGCCGCCCTCCAGAAGTCGGTGCTCCCCTCCCCTTCCGGCGCACTTCCACCATTTGGGCAGAACGGACTTGCCTTCAGTGCAGAGAGCAACTGGTTGATTGGAGCACAGTTCAACATTATGGGAACTGTGGCGATCAGCGCGATCTTCAACGACCCGAACCTCTACGGCATTCTGATTCAACTCTCAGGCGAGAAGGCAAAGATTTTTGCAGGGCTTAGCTTCGAAATCCTCTACCGGAAAGTGACCGAAACAATCGGCGTTTACCACATCGAGTTGAAGCTACCGGACGCAATGCGGAACTTGCAGTTTGGTTCAGTCTCGATTACGTTGCCAGTTGTGGTGCTCGACATCTACACGAACGGGAACTTTCGGATTGACTTCGGCTTCCCGAAAGGGTTGGACTTCTCGAACTCCTTCTCGATTCAGATATTCCCCTTTGTTGGCTACGGTGGTTTTTACTTCGCACTTCTCGACGGAGCAACCTCCACACGTGTACCGCAGATTACCAACGGCACATTCTCTCCAGTGATCGAATTCGGTTTTGCCCTCTCGATTGGGGTCGGCAAAACTGTCAATGCCGGTATCCTCTCCGGCGGCATCACCGTCACAGTTGTTGGTATTATTCAGGGTGTGCTGGCTTGGTTCAATCCAACCGACAACTCTCCGAAGGAGGTCTACTACTGGATTCAGGGAACTGTCGCGATTGTAGGTCGGCTCTACGCAACAATCAACTTCGCCATTATTCAAGCCACTGTCGACGTTACCGCCTACGCAAGCGTAACGCTCACAATCGAAGCGCATCAACCGATCTACATCGCTATCAGTGCAAGTGTCTCAGTTCGGGTAAGTGTCAAGATCGTCTTCTTTACAATCCACCTGAGTTTCAAGGCATCGGTTAGCGCATCCTTTACTATTGGTTCGGCAAGCCCAACGCCGTGGCAGCTTGCACCGGGAAGCAAGGCATCTTCAAGTTCACAACTCCAGATGCTCAGGGGGCAACAGACGCTCCACGCTCCACGCACCTTCCGTCCCGGCTACCTCCGGGCACTTCGCCTCTCCACCACTGCCGATCCTTCGCCAATCACAAGCTGGCCAGCCGTTACGGTGTTGCCGGGGGGGGCGCAAACGATAACGATCTGGGGAATGCCCGGCTTCACGAAGTCTACCACTGCAGGGAAAGGAGAGGCAATTCTGATTCTGACTGCCGAGAACTCGATTCCACCAGACGCCACAACGATAGGAGAACATCAAGTGCTGCACGGAAGCGATCCTGCATCAGCTCCGTTCAACTTGCTGATGCAGGGGATGCTCGCCTGGGGAATCTATGTGATTACTAACGGTGCCTCTTCGGTGACGGCAGATCAGCTAACGGAACTGCAACTTCAGTTGCAGAATCCAGAAACGATCCAAGCTGCGTTCGACTACAACACACTCACGGCATTTCTTGCGAAGAACTTCACGTTCGACGTAACGCCGACAACCTCCGTATCGAGCGAAACTGGCGTGGCACTCTTCCCGATGATTCCTGCAATCACGCTGACGGATAGTGCCGGGACCGACGTTGACTTCAGCACATTCAACACTGTCGACCTCAACTATCAAGAGAAGGTGGAGGCCTATTTCCAGCTTCTGCAAACGCAGTTCGACGAACGAAATAGTGGTGACTCAGATGATCTGCTCGATGCAGCCGAAGATGGTTCCATCTCAATGGCCACAATCGTCTTCGCCCGCTACTTCAACATGTTGATGTCCTCTGGTGTGCAGGCATCGATTGACCTACTAACAACATATCCTTTCACCACATCGGCAAGCAGTCCGATGAGCATCGCTGAGGTTGGCGCAGCAATTGGCGACGCCGATCTTGTAGACGATCCACTGCGGGTGGTAACCCCGAATCAGGAAAAAGATGTTCTGAACGCTGGAGCAGTTCTTTCGCTGCCAAGTGTTGTGCACCAAATTCGCTCTGGGGAGACGTTCCAAGGGATTGCAGCAGCAATCGCGAGTGGAGGTGGATTAAATGGAGAGGGGAAGCCTTACACAACCGATGACCTACTGAACGCGAACCTCACGTCGAACGGCATCTTTAACGTTGGAACGGCTGTTCCCTTTAGCGGAATTACCTACACAACTCAGGCAAATGACACGTTGAATATGATCGCCACTCGGATATTGATCCGGGCGGCTGGCAACCCGATACTCAGCACGATTGTTGGACTGGATCAGGAGATAGAAAACCTGATGGATGTGAACCCAACGATTACGAATCCAACACTTCCAATTGCAGCCGGCACAACAATTACCCTGTCGGATGGTGGAAGCTATATCACCGTTACGGATGACACGCTGCAACTGATTGCCGCATATATCACTGGGTTTAGGCTGAACGTTGTGAACACCGTCACCTATGTCGACACACTGTTGACTGCCAACCCGAACTTACCAGTAACTGATCCATCGCTGCCGCAGAATCCCGGAACGTCGATCTCCATGCCGACAGTTACTCGTCCCCTTGCATCCATTGATACTATTGCCTCGCTCCCCCGCACTCTGCTGACGACAACGGAAGTGATTCAAGCGGGGCTTCTCGCCATACCGGAGTCAACACCTCTGTTAGCTCCTCAAGGAGTACTGAACACTCCACTCCGATATGCCATTGCTTCGGGTGATACGTTCAGTGGCATTGCCGGGAAGTTCGATCTGACACTTCAAACGATAGCCGAGCAGGCAACCGAAGCTGTAGATGGAACCGTGCCGACAGTGTTCGGAGCCGATCAAGAGATTGTTATCAGTGACCTTGAAGAGATCGAGGTGACAACACTGATGGACAACCTACTGAACCAAACAGAGTGGAACAACGCCTCGGGTCAAGTCTCCCGATTCTTGCTCTCCGGTCTCCGCCTCCCCGATCCGAACGACGCCTACTTCCAAGGACTGACTGTCGAGGACTTGTACAATCCCGCAAATCTCGGACCGATTGTGACCGCGCCGATGTTTGCCCTAACTGGACAGCAATACACAATCGATGCCCCGCCGCCATCGGGCTATCAGATAACGTTGAAAAATCAGGGGAACGTTTCCTGGTTGACATTTAACTCGCAAAGCTCTACAACATTCGGTTTGACAACCGATCAAGAGAACCTTCTAAATACAGTTGCGACCACGCCACTAACCCCAGACATCGAGACGCTAACGCGCCTTGCCCTCTACCAGATGGTTCCTTCGCGCATAGCAATTTTGAATCACATCGCCTGGCAAGCGGCCGAAATGCCAGAACTTGACAAGAAGGCTGGAGGAGGAACGGGGAACCCTTCGATTTGGCTCTTCCCGGACGACCTGATTCTGAAGATTGGAGAGGGAACCGGATCAACTTCGGCATCCTCGCTCCTCTACGAACTTGTGAGGGCAACGCAAACAGGACCGAATACGCTCGACACCGAGCAGATAGCAACCTATGCGTGGGGTACGGTTGTCAACATTCCAATTTCTCTCCCCGTCACTGACGGGCCAACACCATCCACTGCGAACACCTACGTAATTAATGGGGCGGACGACACTGGCGCAAACCTCTTGCAGCAAGTCTACAGCTATCTTTCTGGAGCGCAGGGAGCAAGCGACTCAGCAACGCTCTACCTTCTCTACTCACCAAACCCATCTGGAGGAAATCCGAGCGGTCTTATATCCGACCAGATCACAGCAGAGACTACCTATCTACTGAAGACAAACCTTTCGACGCTTACCCACAGCTCGAACACTGTCTTCTTGGAAGGTTCGATGTTGACCGGGGATCCAACCGATGTCTACGCCGCGCCGATCTCGGACGTTATCGACTTTATCGCTCTTCTCTGGGAGGCGAGCATCACGCGGAGTGGTGGATTCTTCTTGAACTACACGAACGCAAATGGTGGAGCAGGACTTCCTGCCGATGTCTTCGGCACAGAGTCGGTGGCATCTATTTCGTTACTGATTCTGCTCGACTCGCAGACAGAGACGAAGGATGCTCCGATCCTCCCCTTCAACAACTGCGGTGTGATCGGAGTAAACATCGACACGACCTCTTCTTCGGTGTTTGCACAGCCTGCAACCTACACAGTGGTTGAGGGAGATTCGCTGACAACTGCTCAGACAAACTTCAACGCAACGTGGGGAACAACCTTCTCGGTTCTCGACGTGGCGACATTCAACCAAGATATTCCTCTCCTACTGATGGTAGGGGCAACAATGACTATCCCGGGAGTAAGCACTCCCTACGAGATCCTCTACGGTGACACGTTAGCTAAGATCGTGGCGAAGTTCAACTTGCAGAGTTTGCAGGCACTGTTAGATGCTGGATCGAACGCCACAGCCGCGATACTTGAAACGGGTGCGCAGATGCAGTTTGCTGATAATATCTTGCAGCCTACGGCAACAGTACCGCCGGGAACTGTTGGCTTCGAGATCACCCGGACAAATCCCGACCCAGACAATACCCCATACGACCAGCAAACACCGGCGCAGGTTGTGGGAACGCTCTTCAACCTTGTTGGCTACAACATCGCCGCCGAAGGGGACTTCATCAAGAGTGGTGCAGGGCTTCCAACAACGCCAGCAGACAGTCTACAAGACCAGACTGACGGCTTGGCCGCCCGCTCAGTCGACGACGTGACGAACTCCAACTGGTTCTACCACCAGACACTTATTGTCTCTCCGTTTAGCGCAACAGTGAACGGAAGTGCCTCGGCTGCTCTCCCTTCGAACCTCTCGAATCCATACAACGGTGTTGGGTATAACACGGCGAAGAAAGAGATCAACCAGGTGACGATTGACCTCGATATGCAGGATATCTACGGGAACATTCAGAACCTGCCAGAGCCTTACAACGGACTACAAGTGCCAGTGGGGTATTTCGACAACGTGATTAACCTCGGGAGTTGGCCTTCCTTGGCAATGGCGTACGGAGTTAGCGGAAACCCAGTAACAGTCTCCCTCTCGATGACGATGCAGCAGAGTCGCTACATACCGGGAGCCTCCGTAACGGTTGCCTCAGCATTAGCTGCGATTGCAGCAGACCTCACCAGCTACAAGAGCATCTACTATCAGGTAATTCAGCCTGACTTCTCTTTTGCATTGCAGACAACGCTCGACATCGACTCGATGTCGGGATCAACGCCGAAGTATCCACTCTCAAACATTCCGTTCCTCGCCTTCACATACGGAGCGTACATCTACCTGAGTACACTCTCGACGATGAAGCAGGTAGGAGTGAACGTAGAGGGGACATCGACTTCTGTCTTCGACCTGACCGATCTCTATGGGGTTACCGGAGCACAACTCTTCACGGAGAATCAGGATGGCCTCTACAGCCAGTTCTTTGGCACAACTGTTATCAACGTGCCGACGATGTACGTTACTGTAGAGGGGAATTCTCTCGAATCGATTGTGGCCGACCCACAGTGGAGTTCCTACAAGCTGACGGTGAACGGTCTTGCTGAGGCAAACCAATACCTCCCACTGAATTCTGGAACGGATTTGGTTACGCCAACTCGAAGGGCAACAGGGTCAACGTCTGATTCGCTTAACACTCTTGCAACGCGGATGCGGGCTTCTGCCGAGGGAGTTGCAAACGCGAACGCTACCCGAACCGATATTCTCGCTGAAGGCTTTGTCTTCACTGTCGGCACGCAATCGTACACGCTCGGAAAGAACGACTCGTTTGCGAACGCAGCATCGCAGTTAGGAGTAACGGTAAGTGCGTTGGCAACAGCAAACCAGTGGCTTCAGGGCTTGTTTGTGGAAAATGCCTCGCTTGATGTCACTGATGTGTTAACAGTGAGTGGAGATACCATCGCTTCACTGGCAACCACATATAATGGTGGAGATGTGAGTGCGTTTGCAACGGCGAATGGAGCGATAGCAACAATCTTCGCTCCGGGAACATCGATCCTCATCGGAGCAAACCCATCCCCTACCCCACCTGAAGCAGACGATACACTGCTGACCTTTGCTCAGCGAAACAGAGTAACGGTTGACCAACTTGGAAGCGTGAATGCAACGGTGAAGGTATTCTTTGCCGACGGTGCTACGGTCAGCATTCCGGGTGTTCTACTGAACGATTCGCAGAACCAGTATGCAACCTACACCGCTGGGGAAAGTGACAAGTTGAACGACATTGCAGGGAAGTTCGGAACAACGGCTAACGGAATTGCTGAGTTGAACCCAGACATTGTGGGACTCTTCCTCGCCGGGCAGACTATTACGGATACAACGAGTGGTACATCAGTAACCACTGTTGCCGGAGATACGTTCGATCTGATTATCCAGCAGTTCAAAGATAAAGGTGTTACCGTCACTCTGCAGCAGCTTGCCGACGACATCGCAACGCAGGCTAACCTGATTGTACCACAAAGCCTTTGGATTACACCTCCGATGGTAGGGAATGCCGGCGGACTGAACACCGACAATACACTGGATGGTCTCGCCGCCGCCTACAACAGCGACGTGGGGACAATTGCCACAGCGAACGGAGCAACGCTCGGATTCATTGCTTCGGGTGTGGTGATAACGCTGAACGGTATCTCGATAACCACCAATGAAAAGGAAACGCTGAACTCGATTGTGAATCGGCTTGCCGAGCAGGGAGTAACAACAACGGTACTGGATGTGGCAACAGCGATCGCTTCGGTGGAGGGATTAGTGGCAGCACAGGGATTGGTAACGCCGATCCCCTCTCCATCGCCCGGATCGAACAGCACGCAGATCAGCACGAAGTTTTCCGAAGCGATCTTCCCAATCAACCTGAACATTCTTCTCTCGCGAAATTCAGACTGGGTTGATCCAGATTTCGAAACCGTGGCGAGCGTTGCCTCGGCAACTTACAGCGTACCACCGACGCCAGACCCATCCAACGACGAAGCATCCTTCTCGCTCACTGAGTTTGCTACGAATTTGCAGGGGGCAATTCCAGGTTTGAACGTTGCGACGGGAGATGCAATTGCTGAAGATGATCCGGCGAGCGCGAGCACGATCTGGGGTGTGAACATCGGGAACAGTGCTGGTCCAAAGCTGACCTATCAGTTCTCCGGCTCCGATACTGCCTACTTTGCAATTCCACCACTCTCTACTGCACTGATGGGTGGGAAGGTTGCCATTATCCCCTACGTTCAAGGACAGAACCCACCCTTCACCGGAAGTGCAACGGAGCAGACGTTCCAATCGGTTGACCTCGACGTTTGGCTGGGTACGTTCCTCCAGGCAATAGATGTCTTCCTATCGCCAGCTTACGTCACGCCAGCCTACGCGCTTTCGCCAGACTCGGTGACAAGCGTTATACAGTTGAAGCAAGAGCTTGCCGAAGTGATCTCTTCGCGACTCTCCTTAGTCTTAGTGGATCAAAGTCAGGGCTTAATCGAAGACGCAATCGACGCGATGTATCAGTCTCTGCTGATGAAGCTGTCGAATGCGTTCTCAATCGACACAATCGTTCAAGTTCCGGTAGCGGTTACCTCATCGACATCTGATGAGAAAGTAGCTCCACGCCTCTCCGGTAAAGTGACGATGGCAGCGGGAGCCTCGGCCACGGAGGGTTCGGGGTCGCTCCCAAATGCCTTCAGCTTCTCCACGGCAAAGGTTGCGATGACAAATCCTTCTTCGGCAGCTACATTCCTCTTCAGTGTAAAAGCTCCGGCGGAACACAAGCAGGCGAATCTCGACTTGCAATATTCGATTAACGAGTTGGAGATTCCTGACCCAACCTCAACCATCGGAGAATACGAAGGTTCATTCTGGCTCAAGTTCGTAATTCCTCTGGAGGATGCGGCCTCAACAATTGGTCCCCTTGATATACCGATTCCACTCCGCTCCTATCCAAGTCCGGTAACGCTCCTCACGCAAACTGCTCAACAGAGTGTAGGGAGTCCACAGAGTGCATCCGAACTTCTCGGCTGGGATTTCGACTTCACCTATCAGCACAACGACGCGCAACAGGATACTCCTTTAGCCGCAATCTCGTTCAATGCAGCGCAGGATCCGATGTGGTTCGGTGCGCAGCAAAGTGGCCTTGACCTAAACGCAATTTTCCAAGCACTGGCGCAATTCATTGCTGTTTACCCACAACTGAACGATGATCTGTCAGCCCTTCCGATATTGGCTCCGGGAACATCGAATCCGAATGCGACGGCAGCCGTTGCAGCCTTTGCGTGGCTTGTGAACAATGTGGTAAGTGCGTGGAGAGGGAACATGGCACTAACGGCCTTCAATCCACCAGAGGAAACCTACTACTACCAGATGCAGAAGCAGGAGACGCAGGAGATTAACCCGAACCTTGATACACTGACAATTACGGCATTTGATCCTATACAGAATACTGTAACTCCGAATCCGATAAAGCTCTGGCCCGATGTCTACATCACGTTCAATGGAACGGAGACAAAACTTGAGCAAATTGGAACGCCAACAAATACTGCGGCAGTCTATCAGTATCCATCGGGAATTCCGGCTACAACGGAACTGCCACAACGATTTACCTTTACGTGGCCAAACAGTTCCAACGAAGAACTGACAGTTCAAAGTCTGACAGGCGATACATCGCTCGGCGCAGTGCAAACCTTCCAATTCAACGGAACAAATATCTTGTTGAGGCAGAACGGTCAAGCGGGTGTGTTGATTACGCGAAATCTATCGCTGATCCCGAACGTGGCAACTAACCCGGCGTTTATCTACCAGACTCCACTCACGAACTTTACGAGCGTGGCTATACCGGCGGTCTTCGCCGGGAATGCTATTAGTCTTGGAAGTGGAGATGTGACCGGAATAGCCTCAGCACTCGGAACGTTTTTAGAGACACTCTTTGCTTCGCTGAGCAACGTCTCGGCATCGGAAACAGTCACGATTCGATTTGGTACTTCATACTCCTTTGCGCTTGCAACCACGTTGGCCGATGGTGAAGAGGAGACTTCAGAGACGTTGAACACGTTAGTGCCGATAGCGTTAATACCGACGTTTGACTTCAATCCGACAACCGACTGGAATACATCGGTAGAGGGAAGTTTCGTGAACCAGATTCAGGCAATCGTCAGCGAATGGCAGAAAATAAACACTCCATCTCCAGATGGTGGATCGTACATGTTCGACCTGACGATATACGCAAGCCAGGGACAGCTTCAGCCGTTGATTCAGGTAACGAGTTTGCAGTACGGGCTTTCATAGTCACGCAAAGACGCAAAGGAGAGAGAGCTTTTCCTTTGCATCTTTTCTTTCTTAGCTTCCTATATCACGAGTGGGAAGCCATCTGCGTTTGATTAATACAAAAACTTCTACGTGTACAAGGACTTCCCCGCGAACTTTGCGCCTTGGCGTCTTTGCGTGATCCTTATCTTGCCGTTGTAACTCCTACAGACACAGATATTGAACGATGAACAGCTATAGAATTTTTATCGCACTCTTCCTCTTCACCTTTGCAGGGAAAGAACTCCTCCAAGCTCAACATGAAATGCAGCAGCAGATGTTCGGCAATCAATTGCTCAACACCGAATCTGCGTGGGATAGTTTGAATCAAGTTAGAGGTATTTACTATAACCTTTCTGAAGGATTCGGTAAAAGAAGTAGTGCTGACAGTTGCCAACTTGACCGAATTGTATTTGGCTGGCATCCCTACTGGATGGGAACAGCATACGAAGGATATGACTACAACGTTCTCTCCGATCTCTCCTACTTCTCATACGAGGTCGATCCTACGACTGGGAACTACCAGTCAATCCACTCGTGGAAGACAACCGATCTCGTTACGAGAGCAAAAGCTGCCGGACGGCGAGTGAACCTCTGCGTTACTCTCTTCAGCAGTCACGCAACTCTCTTCAACAACCCGGAAGCAAAGCAGACCTTAATCGACTCGCTGGTTGTCTTAGTAAAACTTCGCGATGCCGACGGTGTGAATATCGACTTCGAGGCGATCTCCAGTTCGCAACGGGATAATCTAACAGCCTTCATGAAGCAACTTGGCGAACGGTTTCACTCGGAGATTCCCGGCTCACAGATCTCTATGGCTCTTCCGGCAGTCGACTGGCAGAAGACGTTCGATGTGATCGGTATGGAACCCTACGTCGACCTCTTCATCATTATGGGCTACGCCTACCACTACAGCGGTTCATCAAACGCTGGACCTAATGCGCCGAAAAACAATGGCTCGTTCTGGAGTGCCATCGACCTCACTCGCTCAGTTAACTACTATCTGGACCTCGGCCTTCCATCCCACAAACTCTGCTTAGGTCTCCCATGGTATGGACAGAATTGGATAACAGCAAACGACCAGTTAGGTGCGGCAACGCAAGCTCGAGGAACGGCTCTCTTCTACAGTGCAACGAGGCAGGATGTCGACACAAACAAGCGTGAGCGATTGTGGGACGTTCACTCCTCCACCCCGTGGTATACCTACCAAGTTGCCGAGAACGTCTGGCGACAGACCTGGTACGACGACGAAGAGAGTCTTGGCATGAAGTATGACCTTGCGATAATGAAAGACTTAGCCGGAGTTGCCATCTGGGCACTTGGCTACGACGGAGGGTATATAGAGATGTGGGAGACGTTACGGGGACGATTCGCCAACTGTGGTAGAACGCCATGCAGAGGAGAAATAACTGACATGGGAGGATCGACAGGAAATTACTTCGAGAACGACAACTGGCACTATACGATAGCCCCTGAAGGAGCAACATCAATCTCGATAGCGTTCAGCCAGTTCGACCTCGCCGACGACCACCTTCTACTCTACGACGGATTAGATGAGAGTGCACCACTCTTAGCCGACCTAACTGGCTCTGGCACTACCGCGCCAGTCGCTGGAAGGAGTGGAGCGCTAAGCCTTCGCTTTCTCTCGAACGGATCACAACAAGGGACAGGGTTTATTGGAGATTGGAGTTGTTCGACAGTTCCGTTAAGTGTTGAGAGTGAAAACAACACTCAATTTTCTGCTATCCTTTTCCCGAACCCAACCGGAGAAGAGAGTACTCTGCAACTTGACCTCGTAAGTTCTGCCGAGATTCAAGTGACACTCTATAGTGTTGATGGGAGAGAGTTGACGAAAGTGGTACGAAAACTGCCTGAGGGAAGAAGTTCGATCAACTTGGAAGAGATTACCAACTTGCTCACCAACGGTCTCTACATATTGCGCGTACAGAGTGACCAAGGGGAGGAGATAACTCTTGAATTTATCAAAGCCGAATAACCGCTGGAGTCTTGGTGATAAAGTAACTGCTCGGGGAGATTGATCGCCAAGACTCCAAAATCCAAAGAAATTACTTTTGCGACGTTCCCGGCTTATTCGGTCTCCTTCTCCTCTTCTTCTTGCGAGGAGGATTTTGCTGGCTTGAAGAACTCTCCTGTGCAGTTTCACTCCTCTTGCTCTTCACCGCAGCTTTACGCGATGTTCCAGTCTTCTTATCATCACGGGAACTCTCTTTCTGCGGAGTGTTCCGCATCTCCTGATATAGGTCGGCCAAGAGCATTGCTAAGAGGGAGCGTTCTTCCTCACTTTCGGTCAGGGATTTTACAACAGACTCGAAGCGCACCATTCGTCGACGCACACCGGGCGTAAGACTTCGCCACCGATCCTCCAAGTGAGAGATCAACCCTTCAGCTATTTGCTCAATCTCCTCTGCAGGACTGCTCTCCTCCGCTTCAGTCTTCTTCTTCGCAGATGTACGAGATATTCCACTACTCTTCTTAGAGCCTATCTGCGAGGCATTGAATGTGGCTTGGTAGAGATCGGCCAGAAGCATTGCAAGAAGCGATTGTCCCTCTTCAGTCTCACTCAGAGATTTCACCACCAACTCGAAGCGGCTCATATTTGTCTGCACGGCGGAAGTAAGGCTACGCCACCGTTCTTCTAAGTGGATAGTCAGGCGTTCTCCTATTCGCTCAGCTACCTGATCTTCGGTCGGCGTCGGCATCTCGACAAACTCAATGCCATACTTCCGACCGATTCGCTTCAGTGTTGTCCGATCGCTCATGTTGCCAACGAGTGAAATAGCAACACCAGTATTTCCGGCGCGGGCTGTTCGCCCCGCTCGGTGAACGTAAAGTTCCGGGTCCATCGGAATATCGTAGAGGAAGACGTGGGAGAGATCACTAATATCAATTCCCCGAGCAGCTACATCAGTGGCCACAAGGAATCGGTATCGGTTATCTCGAATCCCCTGCATCACCTGCTCCCGCTGGTTCTGCTTCAAGTCACCTGAAATCATCTCCGCATTATATCCTCGCCCCTTAAGTACGTTCGCTACATACTCCACATCACTCTTCATATTGCAGAAGATGATAGCCGAATCTGGACGCTCCATCTCGATTAGGCGAATCAATATCTGATCCTTATCCATTGTTGGAGCTTCGTAAAGGCGATGCTCCATCGTTTCGATTGTCTCCTGGCCAGCACTCAGTGAGAGGAACTCCGTCTTCTGCATGAACTCCTCGGCAAGCATCTGCACCTTGTAGGGCATTGTAGCGGAGAACATCCAAGTAGTTCTCTCGCGCGGGATGTAGCGTCGAAGTTCCTTCATGTCGGGATAGAAGCCCATCGAGAGCATTTCATCTGCTTCGTCGAAGACGAGCGTTGAGAGCTTTCCGAGATCCAAAGAACGGCGTCCGATATGGTCTAACACACGCCCCGGAGTTCCGATAATGACCTGTGCCCCCTTCTTCATAGCCTCAAGCTGCTTGCCATATCCAACGCCACCGTAGATAAGTGCTCCCTTCAGTTTCAGGTTTGCCGACAAGTGTTCGAACTCACCGTAAACCTGCACCGCAAGTTCCCTTGTAGGGACAAGCACAATAGCTTGTGGGTAGCTCTCCTTTGGATTAACACGCATCAACAGCGGAATGAGGAAGGCTCCTGTTTTGCCAGAACCGGTGCGGGACTGAACGATCATATCGCGTCCAGCAGCTAAGTATGGAGAGGCGGCCTCCTGCACTGGCATTAATTTCTTCCACCCCATCGCCTCGGCGGCGGAACGAATGGTATCAGGCATATCGTCGATAGTCCAGGGAGGAAGGGTTTCTTCGGGTTGAATAAGAATTGACTGGGTTATTGTCTCTGGTTCGGACATAGACTTCGGACTCACGTTAGTATACTGTTCTGCGAAGAAGGGATAGACCCCGAGAGGAGAAGAGCGGCTGTTATTAGATTTCACCTACCTGCCGACTCCACTATGCCATCCACGAAAAATACAAGTTACAACGACTTGCCTCCACTTTCAAAGAGTCCTTTCCTCTTCTTCATACTGAAATCAAGCGAGGATGTCCGTAGACTATCAAATTCCTCTCCCTCTCTCACAGTGAAACGTCGTATCTTTTCAACTTCGTTCAACCTTCATTATAACCAACTGGATGATCTGCTATGAAATTCGATTTAGAACTGACCTATTCGATATTTGAGGATAAGGTCGACAACACATTCGCTCTCAACCTTGGAGAGTCAACACTCGATTTGCAACTTGTGGAGGCAACGCAGATAAAGCCTGTACCAACTGGGCCAGGAGTGCCTGAAGGGTTGCGAGATAATCCGTTCACGCTACTCTTCCGTGGTCCAGTGACTGAATTTCTCCCACAGCGACTTTATGACTTCAACCACGAAACGTTGGGAGAATTCACGATGTTTATCACAGCCACAGGGAAAGATGAGGAAGGTATCTACTACGAAGCCGTTGTGAATTAACCTCGCTCGAAAGAAATGGCCGAACTTGCATATTGAGTAGGAAGAGGAGAACGTGTATAGCAAAGAGAGATTTATATAGGACTTACGCAAAATCCTGACTATTGAGCGATCAGGTCAGATGTGATAGGAACTCTCATTATCCCCCGACTTTCGAGTCGGGGGAATTGGAGTGAAAACCTGTCAAGAAACGGCTTGAAGCCGCTTTCTCTTCGGTTGAGACTCCAGAACACCCCGATGAGTCGGGTCTCCATATTGAGAATTTCAACCGACACCAAATACAAAAGCAAGCAGTTGCATCTGAGGTCAAGCCCTCTCGCCGCTCCACTCCATTTGGAAGTGAGCCTCGGTCTCCCCTGTTTTTTCAAAGTCGAGAGCACTCAACATATCGAACCATCCTCCCAGTTTCTCTACTTGAACGTGGACTGGCTTCCCCATCTCTTTGGCTTCTGTCTGAATATCTTGGATGATCGATTCGTAAATTCCCTCTCCATTATAGTCGGGAAGAATTTCGAGAGCTATGATTCGGAACTCTTCCTCTTTACGCTGAAGCATTAGGCGTCCAACTTTTTTCTTCTCCTTCAGAACCAACGAATCTTCTGCATCATCGAAGAACTTGTTGTAGTGTTTTTTTCTCGCGTCATATTGCGAACGTACAAAGTGGCGACGTTGGGTGCGTGTCAGATTTGTATGCTCCAAGTCTCTCTCTTTAATAGCTCCGAAAAGCTCGAACAGGAACGATTCGTCCGACGCTGCCGATGGTCGTAGTGAAATAGACACGCTCTCTCCTCTAACCCTTTAGAATGTTTTTGACTCTGTTGATTCGCTGGCTTACGCAGTTATCCAACAAACTGCGCTCCACCCTATTGTACTGTAAAATGTGCAATTCCTGCGTTATGGCACTACCTCACGCAGCTCTCACTACCACGAGGAACCTGCACTGGCATAAATAGAGACGGCAGAGCCTGGATCGGATCCAACGACTCTGCCGTCTCTTTCACTTCTACGGTATTCGAAGTGTTGCCTCGATAGCCTCATCTAAATTAACTCCGGGGTGGGTAGACTCCGTAGAGAGCAATAACAAAAGCAATCACCAAATATGGCTGCATGTTGTTGTGTGACTGGCTTCCTCCAGTGTGACTAAGTGCGTTCGCGTTCATCGTTCCGTTAGCCGTTGAAGCATAGGTGGCCGCCGCCTGCGATCCCTCGGCTGCCCAGAAGCCGTTAATCGGGGTAAACTGACCACCTGGATCTCCACTGGCGTTGGCCAAGTGGTTGTGCGACGGCATCTGCGATGTTGTTAAGGTCACAGTTTCTGAGCCTCCTTTCTCTCCTTCTCTACGGTCGCTTAACCCCGGACCGTGCCCCTTGTGCATTGGAGTACGTCCACGTAGATCGGGGAGAGCAAACGTGGTTACCCCATCACCGCCGTAGGTTGTGCCGAGCAATGAGAAGAGGGCTGAATTCTGACTAATTGGTAAAAGCTGGCCATCACAGAATGCCCAACTCCGTGGGGCAAAGTTGAAGGCAACCATGGAAATTTGGCCGACAAATGGTTCTACCATAAATATATCCTCTGTTTGTTTTCCGTAAGTATTGTTGCTTCGTGATGCTTATGGACAAAGTGTCCGCAGATTAACTCCGCGGTGGGAAAACTCCGTAGAGAGCAATAACAAAAGCAATCACCAAATATGGCTGCATGTTGTTGTGCGACTGGTTCCCTCCGGCCATACTAATTGCGTTCACATTCATCGTTCCGTTGGCCGTTGCAGCATAGGTGGCTGCCGCCTGCGATCCCTCGGCTGCCCAGAAGCCGTTAACCGGTGTAAACTGACCACCTGAATCTCCATTTGCGTTGGCCATATGGTTGTGCGATGGCATCTGCGATGATAATAAGGTCACAGTTTCTGAGCCTCCTTTCGCTCCTAAGGAACGGTCACTTAACCCCGGGCCATCCCCTTCGTGCATCGGAACACGTCCACGTAGATCGGGGAGGGCAAATGTTGTCCGCCCATCACCACCATACGTTGTACCGATCAATGAGAAGAGTGCTGTATTCTGGGCTATCGACAGAAGCTGGCCATCGCAGAATGCCCAACTCCGTGGGGCAAAGTTGAAGGCAACCATGGAAATTTGCCCGATGTATGGTTCTACCATAAGTATATCCTCTCTGTGAGTTTCTCGTGAATTGAATTTAATAATTTGGTCGTCGTAGAGACCATCGAACGTTATGCTTGCCCCCTAACTCCGCGGTGGGAAAACTCCCTGCAGAGCAATAACAAAAGCAATCACCAAATATGGCTGCATGTTGTTGTGTGACTGGTTCCCTCCAGTCTTACCAATTGCATTCACGTTCATCGTTCCGTTGGCCGTTGCAGCATAGGTGGCCGCCGCCTGCGATCCCTCGGCTGCCCAGAAGCCGTTAATCGGGGTAAACTGACCACCCGAATTTGCGTTGGCTTCGGCCAAGTGGTTGTGCGACGGCATCTCCGATGTTGTTAAGGTCACAGTTTCTGAGCCTCCTTTCTCTCCTTCTCTACGGTCACTTAACCCCGGGCCGTGCCCCTTGTGCATTGGAGCACGTCCACGTAGATCGGGGAGAGCAAACGTGGTTCGCCCATCACCACCGTAGGTTGTGCCGAGCAATGAGAAGAGGGCAGTGTACTGACTAATTGGTAAAAGCTGGCCGTCACAGAATGCCCAGCCCCGTGGAGCAAAGTTGAAGGCAACCATAGAAATCTGGCCGATATAAGGCGTTACCATGAGATGTTCTCCTTGAAATTGTAACTGTCTTGAATGTTAGTCGGAAGTAGCAACAGACCGTAGTATTCGGTTCCTCGTGAAGTTTGAACAATGAATAATGAAGTGAGCACCAACTCTCTCATTAGCACCCCGATTTACTCGGAGTGTTCCGGAGCATCGGCAGAGAAGAAATGGCTTTCTCTCCACTCCTCCCCAACTCAAGTTGGGGGTTAATAAGAGTCGAGATCACCACTCATTGTACTCAACGAATTCAACAAAGATCATTAGAAACCTGAATTCCAGACGAAGAGACCAACGTGAGCAAAACTCCCTGCACGGAAAATCCTGCAATAGAAGTACGTATTGGGTATGTCGGGAAAACCACCCTGGTCTACCGAGAGTCGCATCTGCACAGAAACTAATAGATAGTTTTCTTCACGCAGATACAGGATCCGATGATTTCAGCCTGTAGTGAGCAGAACAATTCTCTGCTACACTGCAAACCGAACCTGGCTCCCATCCCGACCTCAATAAACTTCTTCAAGGAAGAGAGAATAGAGGTTGGAGGGTATTCGCATAACATCCCCTGTCAAGCATGGTCCCGTACATTAATGACAGGTTCTGAACCAATCCACAAGCCTACAATATCAAGCCAGCCACGGCTTGTGTTAGCATTTGTAGACAAAGTTCAGGAAGTTACAAAAGATGTCTTTGCTGTGAAAGAAGTCGCGAGAATAAAGTGATGAAATTCTGCTTATATAAACCGAAAGTATTCAGAAGACCATCAGGTATGGTAAAGAAGAAAGAATAGCCAAGCGGAACAAAAAAGCCTCCTCCTATTCCCCCCCTTAACTACACGTTGAAGTACTTCGCCTCGGGATGGTGTACCACCAACGCACTGGTTGACTGTTCGGGATCGAGCATGAACTCTTCTGTCAACTGAATGCCTATCCGCTCCGGACGCAAAATCTCGAAGAGCTGCTGCTGATCTTCTAAGTTTGGGCAGGCTGGATAACCGAAGGAGTACCGGCTCCCTCGATACCCCTGCGAGAAGAGCTTTCGAATATCCTCGGCATCCTGATCTGCAATGCCAAGTTCAATCCTTATCGACTTGTGCCAGTACTCAGCTAAGGCTTCTGCTGTCTCAACGGAGAGGCCGTGGAAGTATAGATAGTCGCTGTAGTTACCGTCGGCGAAAAGCCTTGCCGTGTATTCGCTCGCCTTCTCCCCAACAGTCACGATGTGGAATGGAATTACGTCAAACCCATCCTCGTCAACCGACCGGAAAAAATCGGAGAGACAGAGGCGTCGGCCACTCTGTTGACGAGGAAAATCAAACGACTGCCACTCCACCAAATCACTCCCATCCTCTACGTTCCACTCACGGTACAAGGCTTCCCCCTCTACCTCTTTAGGACGGTAGACAATCACTCGATTTCCGTCAGACTTGCAGGGGAAATAGCCGTAGACCACTTTCGGAACCAGGAGCGACTCTCGTTTCGCAACGAGCTTCAGCTCCTCGAACTTTGGATAGATTATCGTCTCAAGTTCTTCTCGGTACTCTTCTGCCGAACGCTTCCCCTTCTTGATTCCCCACTGTCCACGAATCAAGGCAACTTCGTTGATGTACTGAAAGATTTTGTCGAGAGGGATATTCTCTACCAGACGGGAACCGAAGAATGGAGGATGGGGAACTGGAACAGAACGGGCTACGTCGGAACGGTGAGAACTATCGGAAGTTGAGGGGAGAGCATCTTCTTGATTGCCGCCTCCACGCGTTACGCCAAGTCCCGGTTTTGCGAGGAGAACAGAAGGCTCACCACTATTAGTCTGCCTCCAAGAGATAATTGTTTCGGCAAAGTCTTGCACCCGCTCGTCGTCGGGCGAAACACCTTCAAATCCAATTCCCTTCCAGAGCATCACTCCACGCTTATCTGCAGAATCGGCGAGGAGAAGGACGAGCACCTCAGGATTCTCGCGACGAACGTCGGCAACCATACCTCGAACAAGGTCAAGTACCGCTCCGGTCTTCCCCTGCTCGGCAACAGTGCCAACACCTTGAAGGTAGACCAGATCATCCCTCACCTGTACGATTCTCCCGCCACCAATAATTTGCTCTACAAGTTCAGCAACCACCACATCGGGAAAGGGAGCATCGGCATACGTTTCTTGGTCGGCTAACAGGTTCGCGAGGGCTTCAACCTCGAAGGCATCAGTAGCCCTTCGAACGGCAATCTCTCCCCGCTCTGTCAGACGCAACTTTGCCTCAGCAGCAGCTCCGGTAGTCACCGAACTCTCTGCAACAGCCGAGGCAACTGCCTCACCGGAAGCAAGGCGATCCATAAAGTGAAGTCCGTCGAAGGCATCGGCGGCGTAAGCAAGGTTTGCCCCGTATATCCCGCGCAAATCTTCCTCGACGTAGCGCCGGTTCAGTGCAGCTCCACCTAAAACAACTGGTAGAGAAATTTCCCGGTCGCGCATAATTTGCAAGTTCTCTTTCATCACAAGAGTACTCTTCACGAGAAGACCACTCATACCAATCGCATCTGCTTTATGTTCTGCCACCGCCTCTAACATCTGCTCCACTGGAACTTTAATGCCAAGGTTGACAACTCGATAGCCATTGTTTGTTAGGATAATATCTACCAAGTTTTTGCCAATGTCGTGTACATCCCCCTTCACTGTGGCAATTACCATCGTTCCCTTAGATCGATCCTCTGCCTTCTCCATGAATGGCTCCAGATAGGCAACCGCCGTCTTCATTGTCTCGGCAGACTGCAACACAAATGGAAGCTGCATTTTTCCCGCGCCGAAGAGTTCCCCAACCACCTTCATTCCGTCGAGCAAAAACGTGTTGATAATGTCGAGAGGTGAGTGTTGTTTCAGTGCCTCGGCAAGGTCATCGTCCAGCCCAATTCGATCACCATCAATGATGCGTCCTTTCAACCGCTCCTCTACCGGAAGAGTTGAGCGGTCAACCGTAGATGTTAAGGAGGTTTTGCCGTCGTAGTGCTCCATAAGAGCAACCAGCGGATCGAAGGTTAGTTTGCGCATCGTGAGAAATTTGCAGTGTAATATTGGGCGTATAATGTTCTATAAAACAGGGGAGATAGTGGAGCAGGAAGAGTGTTTATCAACATCCGAATTAAAGGTGATCGCAATACCACCACAACGACGATCTCCAGGACTAAACGATAGGAGGAATAGAACTGAAAGAGTTACGTGAGAACACCCCTACTCCACTCCTATAGCTCCTGTCAACAATTCAAAAGCGGCGTCGATTTGCCGCTCCAATATCTGGTCACCACCGATTACTTTTGCCCCAGCTTCTTCAGCATCTCGAAGCAACTTTGTCTTCCCCGGCTTGTTTACAACGTCCAAAATAACTTGACCCGAGTGAAAGAGATCGGGGAGAGTAATTGGCGATTCCTCGCTATCTGTAGACTGGCCAATAGAGGTCGCGTTGATAATTAGCCGGGCTTCGGCAAGCTGATCGGCAATGTCGGGAGGGAACAGCTCGCAGGCTTCGATTACTGTGTCGGTCTTGGCACTACTCACCAGTTGCTTCAGTATCTGCGCGTGTTGCGTGTCGCGGGCAGCTATCGTTAAGTGCTTCACGCGGAAGTGGCGCACCACAGCGTAGGCCGCGGCACGTGCCATCACCCCACCACCTAATATCACGGCACTCCGCTTGCCGAACTTTTCGCTCTCGCCAGCCAATAGGTCAATAACCGCCTTCGCCTCGGTGTTGTGCCCTGTTGCCGTGTCTCCGTCGAACGTAATCGTGTTAATCGTCCCGGTTCCGTGTGCTTCGTCCGACAGATAGTCAACCAAGCCACCAGCAGCCTCACGAAGGCGACCGGTAAGATATGCCCCCCCAGCTTTCAATCGCCGGAGAGCTTCAATTGGATCGGCAATATCCTTTGCCTGAAAGTCGAAGAGAAGAAAACTCGCGTCCACATTCTTCTCTTCTGCTCTCTTCGCTAAGAGAGAATGGTAGATATTCTCTCCTCCCGGATGGGCGAGAACGCCAAAGAGTTTTGTTGCGTGCGTAGTCATTGCGGGGATTGTCAGTTTTTCTTTTGGTCGACGTTGTTTTTACCACCAAGGTACTGTGTTTCGGCACAAGGAAGAAGTTGTAAAAATCATCACGAGTTAAATGCGTGCAGGATTGTAGTCTTCCCCACTCAGCCAAATTGCATAGAAGACACGCAAGAGTTTTCGTGCGACAGCAACAATAGCTGCTTTCTTCTGTCCTCCATTGCCTTGACACAGACGTTCATAGAATCGTCGCATCTGTTCGTCAGATCGGATCGAGGCTAAGGCTGGCATGTACAAACATGTCCGTAAGCGGCAATTTCCCCGCTTGCTGATATAGCTAGGACCTCGCTTGGTGCCCGACTCTTGATGGACAATATCCAACCCTGCATAGCTGATCACCTGCTTGACTGAGCGCACCAAGGCAAAGCCGTTTGTCTCGGCCAAGATCGTCGCGATGGTCATCAGCCCAACCCCCTTGATTGTCTGAAGCTGCTTGATGCGACCACGAAAATCATCATCATTGTGAAGTACCTCCGTGATCTGCTGCTCGACCTCGCGAATCTGTGAGGCAAAGAAACGCAACTGCTGCTGAAGACGCCCGCGATGCGAGACCGAGGGCTTGTAGCTGGCCGAGAGCGCATGCAGCCGATTGCGTACCTGGCTCTGTTGTGTAATCAGGCTCTGGCGTTCACGAACCAACGCTTTCAACTCTTGCATCAACTCTGTGGCTGGCTCCCACGTATCGAGACGGCGTTCGAGTGCCAAACGACACAGAAGACGAGCATCAACCCGATCAGTCTTTGTCTTGACCGAGGTACTCCGACTGAACTGCTTGACTGCCGTTGGGAGCATCACACAAAAGCGTGCTCCAGCATTGGAGAGTCCATAGGCTACCTCCTCATAGTAGACACCGGTTGCCTCCATCAGATACCATAGATCGACTCCCTCTTGGCGATGCGTGTGTGCCCACTGCTGAAGAGATGCGATCCCTTCAGCGGTGTTGGCAAACGTGCCCTCAGCGATGATGCTGATACGTTGTTCTGCGTCAATGCGTCCAAAGCAGACTGCTAAGGAGTCCTTTGAGATGTCAATACCGACTGCTTCTTTGAGAACGTGCATCTGTTGTTGCTTTGGTCTAATGCCACACCGCGAGATCTCTGCTGGACTTCTCTGGTTATCATAGGAGCTCGCTCATTGACGGCTCTGAGTACTGTCGAGTCTTTTGCTGAGATCCTCAACAACCGAGGGACAATTCTTGGTGAGGCATCCTCTGTTGGTGCATGACACTAATGATCTCCTCGGCTGCTGCGGAGTAGCTTTCTTGTCTGTTGATTATTTGTTAAACTTTGCCCCTCATAACATACCAGACACCGAGAGCACTCAAAACTATCCTTCTACCTTCGCAAGGTAGTCGCGGAGACGTGTGATTGTTCTCTCCTGTCCGAGAACTTCCATTGTCTCAAACATCCCAGCACCGACCCGCTTTCCGGTAAGCGAAAGGCGAAGTGGGTGGATCAATTTCCCAGCACTCATTCCAAGTTCCTCAGCGTAGCTTCGGATTACTCCTTCGATCATCTCTGTCTTCCACTCAACCGGCGCAAGCCCTTCCAAACGATCTGCCAACGCCTTCATCTGCTCACCGGTCTCCTCCTTCCACTGTTTGGCGTGGTACTCTTCGTCGAAGCTCGTCACTGGACCGAAAAGATAGTCGGCAAACTCTGGCACATCGTGCAGGAAGTTAATCCGTTCCTTCACAAGTTCAACGACTGTAACTGCATAAGCTCGGTCAACATCGTTGAATCCAGCCTCTTCTAACATCGGCATCAGGTCATCTACCAACCGCTCTACTGGCAGCTGACGTAAGTACATGCCGTTCATCCAGTTTAGCTTCTCAACATCGAAGATCGCCCCAGACTTGTTTACCTTCGTTAGTTCGAAGAGGTCGATCATCTCCTGAAGAGAATAGATTTCCCGGTCTGCCGTCGGGTTCCAGCCAAGAAGTGCGATAAAGTTGACCAGTGCTTCGGGAAGATATCCCTTAGCGACAAAATCTTTGACTGAGGTATCACCATCTCTCTTCGAGAACTTTTTTCTCTCCTTGTTCAAAATCAGAGGAAGGTGAGCAAACTCTGGCGGCTCCCAACCAAATGCTTGGTAGAGAATAATATGCTTCGGCAGAGATGGAAGCCACTCTTCACCACGAATCACGTGAGTAATATTCATCAGGTGATCGTCGACGATATTGGCTAAGTGGTATGTCGGAAATCCATCCGACTTTATCAGAATCTGGTCGTCGATCAGTCGGTTAGAGAAAACACTTTCGCCACGCACGAGATCGCGTGTGCGGGTTTCGCCAGTAAGCGGGACAAAGAGACGAATCGTGTGCTCGGCTCCCTCGGCCAACAGGCGTTTGGTCTCCTCTTCACCTAAAGTAAACTGGTTCCGCATTGAACTGCGGTCATACTTTGGCGCAATGCCAGCCTGCTGCTGCCGACCCCGCATTGCGTCGAGTTCCTCGGCAGTGTCGAAGGCATAGTAGGCAGTTCCCCGTTCAACCAGCATCTCTATATGTTGCCGGTAAATGTCGGTCCGCTCTGACTGACGGTAAGGACCAACCTCTCCACCAATTCCTGATCCCTCATCAAACTCAATCCCAACCCAGCCGCACATTTTAATGAAGTCCTCTTCGGCTCCCTCAACAAACCGAGTCCGATCTGTATCCTCGATACGGAGAATCATTGTCCCCTTCATGTGGCGAGTAAAGAGGAAGTTATAGAGTGCTGTGCGGAGAGCACCTATGTGAAGAAATCCTGTTGGTGACGGAGCAAATCGAACACGCGTCATGAGAAATCTTGAAGTATGAGTTAGAAGTTAGGGATCGACAGTTCTACAAATATCTCAGACCATTATGCAAACAGAACTTGGTCAACCACTATAAAAAAAGCGCACTCCCGATCCATTCAGGACGCGCTTCCATCTGAGGGAGAGTGATGGGATTTGAACCCACGGCCTCCAGGGCCACAACCTGGCGCTCTAACCAACTGAGCTACACCCTCCATAGCCCTGAATAAACAGGGAATGCAAACTTAGTGGAATCAGTGGGATGGCGCAACCGGGGATTGTAAGGAATTGAGTGGATTGGGGATTGGAGATTGGGGATTGGGGATTGGGGATTGGGGATTGGGGATTGGGGATTGGGGATTGGGGATTGGGGATTGGGGATTGGGGATTGGAGAAAATGCTCTTCTCAATCCACAATCCGAAATCATAAATCCAAAATCCTCTACCTGTCACTCTGATCCGCCGCGGCGGATGCCGAAGAGTCTCGCGGGGATAAGGAGAGCGAATCCTTCCGCTTTACTATGACGGCGAGATTCCTCGGATGACCTCGGAATGACAGAGTCTTGATTGCTGATTGCTGATTGCTGATTGCTGATTGCTGATTGCTGATTGCTGATTGCTAAAATGCTTCTCTCAATCCCCAATCCAAAATCAACAATCCGAATTCCGAAATCGAAAACCCAAACCATTTTGAATTTTTCCTTTTGAATTTTGAATTCCCATCACCCCTACCTCCGCTCCAGCAACGTAAAGCTATACTGGTGCTTGTTCTTCTCGTCAGGTTCGTGATCTTCACGCCAGACCTCTACCCAGTCGTTCGGATCAAACTCCGGAAAACGTGTATCCCCATCAAACTCTTCGTGGATCAGTGTGATGTACATCCGATCAACCTGCGGAAGAATCGCTTCGTAGAACGTTGCCCCACCTAAAATCATCACTTCCTCTGCGTCGCCGCGGTGGATCTCCGCCTGCTTCAGTGCATCCTCAATTGTGTGGACAACAATTGCCCCCTCCGCACGGTAACTCTCATCCCGCGTCAGGACAATGTTCGGTCGATTCTTTAGTGCCCCTCCAAGTGACTCGAATGTCTTGCGAGCCATCACACAGGGTTTTCCAACTGTCTTCGCCTTGAAGTATTTAAAGTCGGCAGGTAGGTGCCAAGGAAGATCGTTCTCTTTGCCAATCACTCGGTTGGCTGCCATTGCTACAATGATAGAAAGCATAGAAGTAGGGAATGCAAAATTCAAAAGTAAAAATTCAAAAATGAGAGTGGGGGGAATTCAAAAGGCAAAAGTAAAAATTCAAAATGGGAGGAGAGTGGGAAGCAAAATGGAACTGGTGTTACTACAGACCAAGTATTATTTCCAGACATCCCACACACACGGATTCTTCACGTACCACCCCTACTCTTCTACTCTCATAATGTTCCTCTCTCCCTTTTTTGAATTTTGAATTTTTACTTTTGAATTCCTCAAACTGCTACTGGTGCTGAAATTCTTGGGTGCGACTGATAGTTTTCGAGCGTAAAATCTTCGTAGGTGAAGTCAAAGATTGACTGAACATCTGGGTTCAATCGCATTGTTGGGAGTGGGAATGGATCGCGCGAAAGCTGAGTTTCGGTCTGCTCTAAGTGATTGGTGTAGAGGTGAGCATCGCCGAAGGTGTGAACGAACTCACCCGGTTTTAGGCCAGTAACCTGCGCAATCATCAACGTTAGCAGAGCGTAGGAAGCGATGTTGAATGGGACACCTAAGAAGACATCGGCACTCCGCTGGTAAAGCTGGCAGGAGAGGCGTCCGTCGGCAACGTAGAACTGAAAGAGGACGTGGCACGGGGGGAGCTTCATTCGCTCGATTTCGCCAACATTCCACGCACTGACAATTAAGCGACGTGAGTCAGGATTTTTCTCGATCATCTCCACAACTCGGCTGATCTGATCCACCGTCTCACCATCTGCCGTTGGCCACGAGCGCCACTGCGCGCCGTAAACCGGGCCGAGGTTTCCGTTTTCGTCTGCCCACTCATCCCAAATCGACACACCATTCTCGTGTAGATAGCGGACGTTTGTCTCCCCCTTTAAGAACCAGAGAAGTTCGTGAATGATTGACTTCAGGTGGAGTTTCTTCGTGGTGACAACGGGAAATCCTTCGGCGAGATCAAATCGCATTTGATAACCAAAAACACTCAGCGTTCCTGTCCCCGTTCGGTCATCTTTTCGGTGACCATTTTCGAGAATATGGCGCATGAGATCAAGATACTGCTGCATAGATTTCTGTAGACTGCTGACGCTGTGATAGAAGACTTGAACAGCCTATAAAATACAGAGAACCCTCCGTTGAAAGGGAGGGTTCTCCGTGATGTTATCTACTGTTGCAGGAATATCATCGATAGGGGCTTTACTCCGCCCCCTCCGAATACTTCTCCATCATCTCAGTCATGACGTCAATTACGATTGACTCACCGTAGGCAGCGGCGGCTGTCTCGAATTCCTTGCCGAGCGTTCCATTGTCGAGAAGTGACTTCTTCGAGGCGAAGCGAATCGCAAACTGCATCAGCTTCATTCCATCCTCTTCGGAAACCTCACCATTCTCGAGCAATGTGTTGAAGTCCTCTTTCTTTCCATTCATAGCAGAAGTAATCAGACGCTGCCCGAGATCGGTCTCCACGAAATCTGCTACCAACGATAATTCATCTGACGTGAAGTAGGGATCAAGCACTGGAAGTGCAACTGTCTCCAAAAATTCATCTATGTCAAATCGATCAATCACATTCTCCACAAACTCTGCCATAACCTCATCGCTGAACATCCCCTTATTCTCTGTCATCGATCCTTCAACCCCTTCCCGGAATTTACCCTCCATCAACGCCCCGAGGTTTACTGACTCAGCCATTCGCTTCAACTGCTTCAGCTTTGCCGTGGCGTCAGCATCAGTCTGTGCTTGCGTTGTAGTTGTTACCCCTAACGCAAGAAGAAGTGCTATCAACGTTGTTGTCATCAGGTTTCGGTTCACGTTTTTCATAAAAGCTCCTTGTTTGTGAGGCAGGCCGTAGGCTGCCAACATATAGTGGATAAGTAGATTTTGCTGAAACTTATAAGGTCTGCCCTCTCTCGCCGATCACCTTCGCCACCCCAACTGTACGTATACAGGGAAGTGATCGCTTGTCCCCCCAATGTAGAGGCTCCTCCGGACATAGGTATGGCGGGGAGGGTTTAACGGTTGTGAGGGATGATAATCCCGCAGGAACTCTGGGTGGAAGATGGTCATTGCACGATCTCGCAATACAATTCCTTTGTTGTCAAGCGCACCGGGAGAGACCAGAATCTGGTCGATAATCTCCCAATCATCTTGGTAGAGATAGGTTCCAATTGTGTCGACCCCGGTAAGTGGCGAGGCAAGGTTTATCATTCTCCCTTCGAACACCTCCCCGGCTACGTATTCGATCCCCTTCAATTTATCCCGAATCGAGTGATTACTCGGCTCGTCGTTGAAGTCTCCTACCATGATAATATCTGCACTCGGATTGAGCTGCGTCAGGGAATCGATCACCGCCGCCGCCGTTGTGGCTGCGGATATTCTTCTCGGTTCACTTTCCTGTTCCCCTCCACTTCTCGAAGGCCAATGGTTTACCAAAACTGTGAAGTACTGGCCTCCTTTCTCAAATGTCACTTCTAAAATTCCTCGGGTTGGACGCTCGTTTGAAGGAAGGGGGACAGAGTGCAGCGTAGCACGTTCGAAGATCATCTCAGATTTCCGGTAGAGGAGAGCAACGTCAATTCCACGACCATCAGGTGAATCGGTGTGAACAATATCGTAGACCCCTTCCGGTAGGAATTCATTTACCAGACGTTCGAGTACGAAACGGTTTTCGACTTCGCAGAGACCTAATATGTCGGGACCGTTGTTCTGATTCATTGCACGGATTGCCCGCGCAAGATTTTCTAATTTTTCTTCCAACCGCCCCTCAGTCCACTTCATTTTTCCGGTCGGGGTAAAGTCCTCATCTGCCGTTGCTGGATCGTCTGACGTATCGAAGAGATTCTCCACATTGTAGAAGGCAACCGTCAGGACTTCAGCATCGGGGTTTATTGGGGAAAGGTCGTTCTCCTGAATCTGTCCACGTTCGGCAGATTGGCAGGCAACGAAAAATATCGCCGAGGCGATGATGATTAAGAGATTCATCGTTCTGTATAGTGTGTGTGGTGATATAGCCTATGCTTTCTGTAGCAGCATGAGAGGAAGTTAGGAGTTTTCTCGAAGAGAACATCGGTGAAATAGAACTTGAACAGGGGAGAAGATAGGAGCTACAATGTTCGGACACTCACTCTTCAACGTACTCCACCTCCTCTCTCCCACCAGGAATTTTAGGATTTCCTCCTCCCTCTTCCCCTGCCGTTTGATTATCTTGCTTCTGTCCAGTTCGTACCATGCATGCAGGAACCTGTGATGAAACATGTAATTCCTGGTCTCTTCCTCCTCATTCTCTTAGCCAATTGCTCATCAAAGAAAGCAGTTGCCCCCTCTGCGGGAACGATTGAATTAGCAACTGTAGGAGTTGCCGTCCCAGAAGGGCAACTGATGATCTTTAACGCACCTGGAGCATACTACACCTTTGTCGTTAAGGGAAAGAATATTCGGAACACAACAAGTGTACACCCGGGCGACCCAATGGCACTGATGGTAGACGGAATTTTTTTGCAGATGACAACGCTCCCAATCTCTCAGTTCATCACTACAGATTTTTCCCGCAAGGCCGATCGCGACATCTTACAAACGCACCTGAAGTACGAGTCAGAATATTTAGGATCGCTGATCCAACAAGACTACAAAATCGATCAAGAGCCACTAACTCTCGACAATGGCCGAGAGTGCCTGATCTGGATGATGGAGGTAGAGGGTTTACCAACGCAGGTTCTTATCACAACTGCCGTCCGCCCCCACATTCTAATGTTAAGTACACCTTTATATGATGGGGGAAAAATGGAAGAAGACCAGATTCTCGGAAAGCTGTTGGGAGCAGTGGAAAGTGTTCAGCAATATCGAGAACCGGTCGATCCACTCAAGCTCCAGGATTCAGTTGTCAAGGCCGTCGCCGCAGCAAGAAAAGCATCATCGGGAGAGTAGGGATCATTGCGGATTGGAAATCGCCGACTACGAACTGATGCCTATCCAATATATCGAGCACTCTCAACCCTCGACTCTTCCACCCTCGACCCTTAACTCTTCCACTCTCGACTCTTCGACTCTTTCAACTCAACCCTACTTACTCCTCGCGCGCGTTCCCCACTGATAGCCGATGTTAAAGCGTAGCCCGGCATAATATTCTTTCCACTCTCCATCGGTTACTAACGACGTTGTGGGGACGGAGATAAAGGCTTCGAACCCGAAGACAAAAAACTCCGCAGTAAAATTCCATCCCATAGCCCCTTCGATTGATGTGCGCAGACGATTGATTCCCGGAGTGTTACTCTCCAACATTACCGTCACCGTATCCTGTCCGTTATGGTAGCGAAGCTGATCTTTCGCGTCGGCAATTTGGGCATACTGAATTGTTTTGGTTGCCACCCCGTAATCGGCTCCGACCCCACCGTAGAGATAGTAGTAGGAACCAATCTCACCAAAATCGCTGTCGAAGAAGATGCCGTAGATTGGTATCTGAAGGCCAATCGCACCGGAGAGAACGTGCTGACTGTGGTGAACAGCCGTGATCTCTCGGAAGGATCGGGGAACACCTTCGAGAGAGAGATAACTGCGCGATGTGTCCTCGGAAAAGATCATGCCTTGAACTGAACGGTAAGCCCCCTCTGCCCGAAGAACCGCCGGAAAGGGAAGGTGGTAGAGAAAGCGAAGCCCCCACTCGGAGAAAGAAGATCGTGGGTAACGCTCATCCGTTGCCTCATCTGAGTTTACCTTCAGGATAGTCCGCTCCTCACACCCACCGAAGAGACCTCCTGTGAGACCTTCATCAAAAAAGTAATCGAAGAGACCACAAGCATAGGGGTTATGCCAATCGAACGGTTCGGTGGTTGACTTCAATGCTGCAGTGCGCAAGCCGGTAGTTCGGTCGTGAACGTCGGAGTAGAAGACATCTTTGGAAAGGGAGAGAGAGGCTCCTTTGCTCGGTGTAGGGAACCAACCACGCGAGAGATGGTAGATCTGTTCCGTGTCGAAGTCAAAATCATCAGGATCGAGACTGTCGAGCGTCCAATCTTCATTCCAGTCATCGTCACCCGGACCTGGCTGTGCGTGAAGATTTCCAGCGCAAAGCAGAAGGAAGGAGGCTGCAAAGAGAAGAAGATGTACTCTGTATGTATTCATCAACATTTTGAAGTTTTTCACTCAAAATCATTTACGCAATCTGCTCGCAGGCTGAAGCCCTGAGGCTATCAGCTCTATAAACTCTCAACTCATAACTCTACGAACTCTACTTCACAACGTGCATCACCTGCGTTGCCTCTCCCGAATTTGTAATCAACCGGACAACGAAGACTCCGTTGGGAGTTGTGATATCTGGAGTGAAGGTGTTGATGTAGACTCCTTTCTGGAGCACTCCAAAATCTTGAACGCTCACCTCTCGCCCGAGAAGATCGTAAATCTTAAAGAAGACTTCCGACTCCTTGTCGATTTTAAATCCCCACGTCACTTTCTTTCCTATTGTAGTCGGGTTGGGGCGTCCCGGATCGAGAACGGCAAAGCGAACGTAGGGGAGGCGCGTACCAACCGACTCGGTTATTACTACAGCCGTTAGGCTGGTAATAGCGCTTCCATCGAGCATAACATTTGTGAAGAGAAGCTGAGTCACAGAATCAGTTCCAGCGAGTGCTTCCCCCGCTAAGGAGAAGAGTACCTCTCCCCTCCCCATATCTCGCGTTAGTTGGAGCGTGATCGACCAAGATCCAGTAGAATCGGTTGAGCGACTGAGTGTAGAATCGACGATATGGAGAGCCGTGCCCGGCCTGAAGACCTGAGGATAAAAGACTGTTGGTTGGGTCAGCTTGAAATCTCCTTGCAGAGAGATTATTGATCCAGAGTCGAGGGTGAGGTCGACATCGTAGAAGAAGGGGATATCTACTTCTTTTCCGACGAAACCTCGCGCCGTATCCACACGAATTTGGCTCTGCACGTTGGGCAATAGAATCACCAACCACGCAACAGTAACCACAAACCTTATCATCCACATTCTCACTTCTGCTCTCATCAAATATTCTGTTATGCGTTCCACTTGCCCCATATTCCCGATGTTTCCACTTCCCTTTCTCTTTACTCTACTTCGAAAGAATCACAAACTCTGTTCTTCTATTCTTCCGTCGATTTTCTTCCGAATCGTTCGGCACAAGTGGACGAGACTCGCCGAACCCTTTTATGGAAAGGCGTAGACGGGAGACCCCCATATCTATCAATGCCTCGGCGACAGCGTCCGCTCTCCGCTCGGAGAGTTTCAGGTTATATTCATCACTCCCTTGGTCGTCGGTATGTCCCCGAACCTCTAACAACATATCGGGATAGCGTTTCATCGCATCGGCAACTTCTCTGATTAAGGGAAGAGATTCTGGCTTGATAGTCGCCTTGTTCAGGTCGAACTCAATGTTAAGAAAGACTGTGCTTCCAACCGTGTCGAAAGGAGTAATCACCGACCGATCGTATATCCCCTCAGCACTCAACCGAGGGATATTGAATTCCGGCAAGGCGAGGAAGACTCGGGCAGTATGAATTCCGGCACACTCAGGTGGTGTGTAGGTAATGCGGTAGAACCGATTAAGCCGTCGATAAATATCAATAAAGACATCAAGGAACTCTTTGCTTCGATAGATGCGGTACATTCTTCCGCCGGTATACTGGGCAAGATTGTTCAACACATCTTTTTCGGCAGGGCCGTAGGCTATCGTGTAGAGGGCAACGTTGTTCTCCCGTGCTTTGCGGTGAACATCTTCTACCTCAGCTTTTGAACTACCATCGCTACCGTCAGTAAAAAGCACGAGAACCTTTCGGGAATCTTCCGGCCCTCGCGCCACTTCTTCAATCCCTGCAATCGCCGCATCGTAGAGAGCTGTCCCTCCTCCGTATGTCGAGAGGTCAGTGGAATCAAAACTGGTCACCCACTTTCGCTTGTCTCCAGTGAGGGGGACTTCAACAAAATTTTTGTCGGTAAAGGAGATCACCGAGACGTTATCTCGCTTACTAATCCCCCGCAGCAGCAGAGCAAGGGCTTTCCGAAGTCGGCGGACCCGAAGCTCTCCCATCGAGGCAGAATGATCCAGAATAAAAGCGATTGAGTAGGGCTGGCGGGTCTCCTCACTCACCTCTTCCACCTTGAAGCTCTCAACAACCGATGCCGCACCATTGCAGGAATCGATGAGCAAACGCCAATAGTTGCTCCACTCTCCCTTCCCCCGAAAGTCAGGAGGAGCAAGACCAGAAATATAATTGCCGCTGGTATCGAAGACGTAGGTTAGCAGTTCGATCTGATCGGGATAGCGGCTGTCGTCAACCGAACGAATATCCATTTTGATGAGAGATGTACCGCTGCTCCCCACTCCGGTATCGTTAGTCCAAAGATCGGGAGGCCAAGCACTGGGCTGTACTCCAAGTCGACGGAGTGAGTCTATCCGCCTCCAGTCGGCAAAAATATCAGCATTCACAGAGGTCTGGGAACTATCGTATCGAGCAGCAAGCTCTTCCAACGAGAGGTTAGATTTTAGGTAGTCAGGTTGGTAGTTTTCGGGGGGGATTGTCTCATCTACCAGCTTCTCAATCTGGTGTGGACAGCCGGTAAGGAAGACCGTGCTGATAAGGAAAGCGAAACTGTAAGAAAGATGTCGCAAATGGCTCATGAACAACAGCAGACGTTTATCCAGTCAAAGAATGTAGACTACATTAGTACCGAATACGTGGCGGGCACGTACGATGCCCCTAACGGTAAGTTACGGCGTCGTTCGACAGTGAAGTGTCATCACGTTTAATCAATACTACAATTTGGTTTCGCATCGCTGGCTATCACTCTCCCTATTCTGTTCGGGCATCAGTTCTGATTCATCGAACAATCTGCACAGTTCCAGTCCAGCACTCTCCGTTTGACGCAACTCGACAGAGGTAGCAGCCAGAACGTAACGTGCTGATTGGAACAACAATCTCCCCAGAGCCACTCTGCCGGTTCAAGTTTTGGGAGAGAACTAATCGACCGTAGCTATCGTGAAACGTGATAGAAAGATCGGCTCCCTCCTTTAGCCTGTAGCTGAGAGTGATACTTTCAGAAGATGGGTTCGGATAGAGCGTAACGTGAAGCTCCTCACTCAGGCTTAGTGGAGCCTGCTCTTCCTCAACTGTGAGCATCGGAACCGCCTCACTCACTTGGAAGCTCCAGCCATCAGACCACGGGAGGCTCTCGCCGGGAATGTTTGCCCGAACATGCCAGTAGATGTGATCGCCCGGCTGGAGTCCACTCAACAAATATTCAGTTTCGGTTAACCCCTGCTCTCTCTTTAGGTAGTTTTGAAACGGAGGGGCAAGGCTAACTTCAAGATCATACGATATTGCTCCTGGAACCGGAACCCACCGCAGCAAGACCGATTGTTCGTTGATTGTACTCCGGTTAATCGGAGCAAGTAGAGCGTAGGAACGAGTTAACTCTGTTCCGATCTTTGTTAAGAACATCGGGGAACCTCGCAAATCATGTGGCCCGAATTGCATTGGTCCGGTATAGAATCCTGTCCAGTAAATCGCCCCACTCTGGTCGTAACTAACGCCAATTCCCTCAGCAGCGGTGCTGTCCCGGTAGCTGCCAGCTTTTGTGAGCCAGTCAATTGTACCCTCGGGTGAAACTCGGATAACCATTGCGTCACTTCGCGTGCTCCAAGATTCGCAGAGGGTCGATTGAAACCGCACATTCTCCTCATACTCACCAGTTATAAGAGATATTCCTCCCGGTGTCACGGCTAAGTCTCGCAGCTCAGCTCGGCCTCCAATAGGGACTACCCAATCAAGATTTCCGGCTCCATCAAAGCGACCGAGGTAGATATACAGGTCGATAGATGAGGTAGAACCCTTCACAGTATCGAAAAGACCCCGCTCTCTATCCTCAATCACAATAGTCGACTTTTGAGAGTTTGCCCAGTAAAGGTTCCCAACAGAATCTGTCCCAAGCCGAGCAAAGCGACTAAGAAGATTGCCTCCTGTAATCGACTTCCCCCACTCTGTTACTCCTCTGCTATCGACCTTCGCGATAAAGAGGTTATGAGCTACTGGCCCAACCGGTTTGAAAAATTTAAGAGTCCCGAACTGAAACGTGTCGGCGTGAAGTCCGACTATATAGGCATTCTCGCTCCGGTCAGTGGCAAGATCATAACTATAGAGCGTCGCGTTCTTCCCATTCGATTCTGTGGCTTTAGCGTATTCTACTGCTCCATCGCTGCTATATCGAACGAGAATAATACCTGAGCCATAGATTGGTGGCAACGATACCCCATCAAACGAGATTTGATGGTTGGCAACAAAGCATACGGCAACACATCCCCCATTAGGAAAGGCAGCAAGTCCTCTGGAGCCAAAGGAGCCAGGTGATGGGAGATCGGTTGAACTACTCGACCGCGCCCAGAGAAGTTGGCCACGAGGAGAGAGCTTAATTACGCCCATGCTACTTCGACGTGGTGTACTTACAAGGGCGGTGTCCTCAAGCTCTACGCGTCCACTATAGGTAAACTCAAGGTAGAAATTACCTGCGTCATCCCGATCAACTCCACTTACGTCGAGGCTGGGGGCAATAGGACGTGACCAGATAGGATTCCCATCGGAGTCGTACTGTGCGATGAAGGTGTAGAGGTTTGGGATAGTGGCTCCCCCGATCTCCAGAGTGGCTAACGATGTTCCAATTACTGCACTGTTTCCGTCGGCATCGGTAGTGATAGAAATTGGGCGCATCCTCTCGGTAACAAACCACCGATGGTCGCTTACGGCAATGTCTGTTCGCGAGGTAAACGTCCTGCGCGGAGTCCAGGCTCCCGTATCCGATCCATTGATTCCTCGAACGCGCCAGTGATAGCGTCGCCCATATTCCATGCCGGGGAAGTAGGTTGAAGTTTCGGTGAGGATTGAGTCGAGTACCATCCGGGTAAAGATCGTGTCGAGCGCAAACTGAATTTGATAGCGCTTTGCCTCAAAAGCTGGACGCCAGGCGAAGGGAGTGTTTGTTAGAAGGAAGGCTCCACCATTTCCTGGAGTCACAATGCGAGGGGTTCCTGGCTTTGTTTGGCTCAGCTTTATCAACCCGATGTATTCGTTGTCGTTCGTTACGTGAGTTGAGTCTCCGAACTGAACGGAGAGTGAAAAATTTCCGGCAATCACTGGGAACCGATCAGGGTCTAACGCAATGCTCATACCACCTCCCAGCAATAACGAGCCGCTCCCACTATGGTTTGTAATAACCCAGTCGAGCACCCCATCGGGGTTGAATTTTGCCACAACTCTGCCAATTGAATCGTTCCGAGTCCTACTACCAACAGGAGGATAGATGGTAGTGGAATCGATGTCAGCTAAATATGAATAGCTCCCAGTGATATACGAATTCCCAAGTCGATCAACCGCCAAAGATCGGCAATCTGTTGTTCCAAGCGAATCATCTACGCGGCCCGAAACTTTGCGCCCCCACCTGAGACTACCCTCTTTAGAATAGCGAACCAAAAACGATCCATCGTATCCTCCGCGGGAAATCGTATCGCCACCAATCACAACGAGTTCCTTAGTAAAATGTCCAACGATATAGAGATCGCCAGCAGCATCAGCATCAATTGCGAAAGGATACTCGCCCGAGAATCGTTCGTTGTACGTATACCAACGGAACTCCCCCTCCGAAGTGAACGAGGCAACGAACCACTCCCCTCTTTCTGCCGGGCTTGCAGTTGTTTCGTCGCCAAATTGAATTGAGTGAAAGGCAAGACCAAGGAGAGTGATGTTCCCATCTTTGTCTACTGTTATATCGTGAACACTGTGGCCGTGAGACTCCGCTTCTTTTTTTACCCAACGTACACTACCGGAGGGGTCAAGCCGGAGGAAGAAGGTTCCAACCGAATCGGCAACAATCGGAACACCAGCAATGGTGTCTGCGCCATAATAATTCGCAACAAGGAGAACACCGGGTGCAGAGCGTACGGGAGCTAACGTAAGCCACGTTGAGTAGAGGTGCTTGGCTCCCATGTTGATGACCCACGCAAAATCTCCAGAGCGTTCAAACTTCACCACGAACTGCCCTGCATTAGGGGGATCGGAGGTAAGCACCGTATCGCGAACCCCATCCCCCACCCTCACTTCTTTGTAAAAGTTCCCAGTAACGTAGACGCCATCACCTGCCGGAACTACCACTTGGTTGGCAGGGTTGCTACGCACTCCTTTCATTACGCGAACCCAGCGAACCTCACCGGTTGGCGAGTAAGACACAATTAACGGTTCGTCGACACCGCTCTGCGTTGTCTGTATCGTCGTGTCGCCGAACGTTGCGGTTCCGGCAACCGACCCGACAACGTAGATATTTCCCACTTCATCGATTGCGACATCCCAAACTTTCTCAGAGCTGGGATTTGGTCCAGTAGATGCCCGAAACCAGTCAACCTGTTGGGCAGCAACATTCTGAGGGAAGAGGAGCAGAATTACATAGAGGATGAAACCTGCAGATGGGAACAGATAGAATGATTGTATCATTGGAAGAGTGTGTCGAATATGGTTTGAGATTAGATGAAGAAATAACGTAAGAAAAAGAGGGGAAATAATACTTGCCTCTACTCCCGGGTGCGTTGTCCACGAGAATATCTCGATTTGCGAAACATCCCGATCTCGTATCTTTCTAACTAACTCAAATTATGTACAACTATCGTGCAGCGCCTTCCTGTTCTGGCAAAAACTTAAGCCACTCTGCTCAGAACTACGGGAGATCGTTTCGTCCTTTTCGATAGTCTCTTTCAACTTCTTTTTCCTACCGCGACACTTTGGATTTGCATCTGTCCAATTATTAATATGGCCACTCAACAACAGACACCAGAAGAGAACCTCACCCTTTCCCCTTGCTCGCTCTGCAAAGAGGAGAAACCTGCTCAGCAGATGTTCCCACTCCCCTTAGTTCGTCCGGCACTCGCCAACTATATTCGATCTTGTAACCCCGAACTGAGTGGGGATGAGACGATCTGCTTAGACTGTCTGAACCGGATGCGATCGGACTATATTCTCAGCTTGATAACTGAGGAGACTGGTGCTCTCAGCCACTTGGAGGAAGAGACGGCCAAGGCAATACAAGAGAATGAATTGGCAAGTCGCAATATTGAGGAAACGTTTCAAGATAAGATCACATTTGGGGAAAGAGTTGCCGACAAGGTTGCGTCGTTCGGAGGAAGCTGGAAATTCATTATCCTGTTCAGTGCAATTCTGATTACTTGGATGTTCGTCAACGTTTCCTTTTTAGGGCATCCGTTCGATCCTTATCCGTTCATTCTGCTGAACCTTGTTCTAAGTACACTTGCCGCACTTCAAGCCCCGGTGATCATGATGAGCCAGAATAGACAGGAGACGAAGGACAGATTGCGTGGAGAGAATGATTACCGCGTAAACTTGAAAGCGGAACTTGAAATTCGCCACTTGCACGACAAACTCGACTTGTTACTCCACAATCAGTGGGAGAAGTTGATGGAGATTCAAGCAGTGCAAACCGACATGATGCAAGAATTAATTCAGAAGGATAAGACAAAATAGAAGAGAGAGATTATGGTTCTCTCTCTTCTACTCTGAGATTGCTAACAACATTCAAAATTTCTCGGAGGCACTCCTCTAAGTCGTTCTCAATTCGCTCGGGCGAAAAGCGAAGGATGTTCCACACATTTGGAGCGTCAGCTTCTGTTTTTTCGTCTCCATAGCAGAGTCCTATCTGCTGTTCCTCGGCAAAAATGCTTACGTCAACCTCTACTACTCTCTCCTTTATCTGCATGTAGATTTTACGATCAATTTTTAGGTCGTGAAGGCGGAGTTGCTCTACCAACAACTCTTCGGCATGGGAGCCAATGATTAGATCGCTCAAGTCCGAAGCTCGTAGCAGCCGTTCCAACCTTGTCCGGATAAACGTAACGCGGCGCGGGTTACGACTAACGATAGGTTGCTCAAGTCGGCAAATCTCACTTAAACGAAAGGCGTGATAGATTTGGTTTGCAGCCGGATGGTCTGGCTCTTCTGGAAGAAGCTCGCGACGAGGCATCGACTCAACTTGGAGAAGTTTACCGTAGAGTTCGATACTCCCCGGCACTCCGTCGGTAATGTTGTTGGTTTGATAGATCGCAAGATGCTCCACTTCAGTAAGAGTACTCTTTCCAAGCGAGCGACCAAGTACGCGATCAGGAAGACGATACCATCGTTCGTCACGAAAACGCTGAAGATCGGCATCAGTGGTTACAACGGCAATAAGGGTATCTCGCCGAGTCGACGAGAGTAAGGTAGGGTCTGTTGACATAGGGCTTTAGGTGATGAATGGGTGTTTTTGATTTCGGGTTTTTGATTCTGGGTTTTGGATTGTGATTACTGTGAAAATCTGACACAAGCTGAAGACCCACCACGGCCTACCACTCTACGAACTCTCCTCTCTATAAACTCTTAACTCTATAAACTTAATACGGCAACTCCATCACCATCTTAAGTGTTAGGCGGCGAAGTGGAGGAAGTGGCGCCTGGCTTGCGTTATTCAGCAAGTCGGCAGTGATGCGGAGAATGATTTTTCGCTCACGTTCGTTAACCGACGTGATTTGAGCCGAACCCCAGTTGTTGAAACGGTCGTCGGCATCGGTGAGCAGCATATCGTTGTTTTCCAAGATCACTTTGATTCCGCCAACCATTAGATCATTCTTGTCTGGATCCTCGGTTAAGTCAATTTCCCTTCCAACCCCAGTCACTCCAACAGAAAGGTAAGGGATGTTCACGCGCAGAAGGCGAAGTGGCGCAAGCCTCTGGCGAACGTTGCCGGCGGAGGTATCTTCCTTCAACTCCGCAATCAAGCTCAACCGCCGCAGACCTGTCACCGACCCATCGCTCAGCGTATCGACACTGTAGCGAGTAAGTCGCCGGAAGTTCACGAACTCTGTCACCACCTTCGATTCATCGCCGACAAATCCGGCCTCCAACGTCACCTTCTGCAAGTCGGGGAGCGCATTCGTATCCCTACCATCCCCAATAATCACCTCAGCAGTTTCAGGATCGAGTCCTGAATCACTACAAGCGGCTATGCCAACTGAGAGAAACAGAAGACAAAGAAAAAGACGATGTATATGGTTCTTCTTCCCGTTCATAGCAAGCATATCAATATCCTAAGTCGAGGTCAAGAGCAAACTGAAATGGCTGCGCAACTGTTCGTCCCCCTATATCAACTGGAAGGAAGAACTCTGTCTCGATGCGGGCGGTAATCATTTTTTTTGTCGTATCAATGAACGTCACGAGGAACGTCCCCTTATTCACGTAACGCTCTCCCCCAGTCTGATTACTAATCTCTAACACCTGTCCGGTCCAAAACTGTTGTATATCGGTTCCAACCCGTCGGCGCGTCGTAATCATTATCCCTCCCCTCTCTCCATCGGCAGAAATATAGTCGTATGGATGTTGATCTAACTGGAGATCGTTGAACACTCCACTAACTGGAGCCACTCGAAACGTAGGAATAAAAAGAGAAATTCCACGCAACCGATAGAGATTTTCAGCCGTTACCTGATTGCTTCCGATAGAATAATTCATGTAGAGAAGCGGAAGTGCTGCGCTGAGAGAGAGACCAATCCCCCTGACCACACCCCCACTGTCGATCACACGATATTGTAACCACTCGGTCAGGTTGAACTCCAGTGTCTCCAGCCCACCATTTGCTCCAAGCGAATCGTTGCGTCCTTGAAATCGAAGGATCCCACGCCGAAGGCGAACAACGTTGACAGGAACTTCAATCGTGTCGATCCGCGTTTTGATAACCTCTACTTGAACAGTATCGCGTATCGTATCCCGCTTCACCCTGGTTATTTCAAGCGTGTCGCGACGCTCAACAATAACTGTGTCAACCCGAGTCTCGAAAATAGTATCACGATTGTTCACTACCACCGTATCGCGGTGCGTTACGATAGTAGTATCTATGCGGCTCGTGGTGGGGTCAAGAGGCTGATCGTTGCAGGCCGCGACAAACATCATCGCCAATACGAGACTTGCCATCAGCAGCCCGACTACGCTCCCTCCTCTTTGCCCGGTTTTGTCTCCCGCACGATATTTCTGTTGCTCTTTTCTCATCGACTATAGAGTTTCAACCTCTTCCCTTTATTAATCAGCCTATCAGAATCCGAATTTATAGCGAACTCCGAGACTTGCCCCCCAGTTGCCGGTGACAAGGTACTGTCCGTTGAATGTATATACAAGCGAGGAGGCTTCGAACGATAGTGGCATTGAGAGTGAGGAGGAGATACTCGTCAGATCGAGTAAGTCAACCCCAACACGTCCCCGCACAAGTGGCCCACTGAAGTGGGTGGAAGACCCCACAGTTCCTTGCAAGAGAAGGGGAACGTTCAAGAGGTTCACCTCTCGACCGAGTGAAATGCCAAACCAAGTGATATTTGGTCGCTGCTCAATCAAGAGCGAATCGTTCTGATTGTAGAAGAGAGACTGAGTATAGCGTTCCCGCCCCCCTTCGAGTCCTACCTGCACCCCCCCGAGGAACGGAGTCCGGTAAGACGCACCAAGTACGAAGTTCTCCTGAACCAGATCGCCGACGAATTGTGTTTCTACTCTGCGGGCGTTGTTGTCGGCAAATGGTTGTGTGCCAACCCCCTTCCGGAACTCGAGGGTAACGCTCCGCTCCGACGTAACGGCATCATCTTTTACGTGATCGATTGAAGGAGCTGACACCGGCGAACGGTTCTCGAGTATCTCCTCACTTCCATCTTGTGGGAGAAGATCTTGCGGTTCGACCAACGCACGACTCTTCGGCGTTAGCCTACTCTTGCTCTGTTGCGCACGTAATATTAGCGGATCGGTTAGTGATTTCGATGGATTGGAAGCACTATTGTTTTGCTGAGGTCGATCATCGCGACTCGCACTGGCTAAGGCAGTTGCATCTGACTGCGGTACGAAGACAATCTTTTCAACGATCTTCTCCACAACCTTCACTCTCTCCTTACTATTCCCAGTCATGCTCGGACTAACTGCTCCATTATCTCTCTTGACCTTCTCTTCTTTTCCTTGCATCAGAGAAGGTGCAGCAAGTTCTGAGGAGGCAACTCCCCTATGCTCTTCTGAGACTACGCCAGCAGAGGCAGCGGATGCAATCACCGGGTCTTGTGCCGAGGAGTCCATCCAGAAATAGACTCCACCTCCAACCAACAGACTTCCGAGAAGGAAACCAGTCAGCAGTGGGAGGAGACCACTCTTGAGAGCGGCCAAGGAGAAGAGACCGGCGGCAGCTCCCCCGGCTGCTGCTCCACCTCCGGCAGCGGCAGTGCCGGCAGCACCTGCACCAACCATTGGAATCAACCCAAGCCCTCCGAAGAGCTTTCGCTCCACGTCGGATGGTGGAGCATAGGCCTCGCGGTCGGCTCGAACGGCATCGCCGATCATCACATACTGGCGCAACTCCGTCCGCATTTCCGGGTGTCCCGCCAACTCATCGAACAGACTCTGCTCCGAACTACTGTCGAGCGTTCCGTCGATGAATTCCAGTATCATATCACTCTTGTTCATAGTCTTGTGGGCTTTGCAGGTTATCGACTCTGAGAGAGCCATCACCCCCTGCATATCTTATAGTATTTCTGTTATCTGCATTCTATAACTACTATCTATAAACCTTCCACCTCTTCTTCCTTTACGCCTCTTCCAGATAGGGCATTAAAATCTCTCGCAACTTCTTCTTCGCTCGGAAGATGTGAATCTTCACTGAGGCAAGGGACTCGCCGGTTATCTCCGAAATCTCGTGATAGCTCAAACCATCATACTCACGCAAGACAAAGGCTTCGCGGTAGTGGTCGGGCAAAAGCTCTAACGATGTCTTCACCAGTTCAGAAAGCTCCGCATTTTCGTAGCTTGGCTGATAAACGATCTGGTGATAATCCTCAACGTCTGTCGTCGTCTTGCGATCTCGGATGGCGTTTAGGCATCGATTTCGAGCAGTTGTGAAGATGTAGGAAGAGGCTCGCGCGATGTCGTGATCCTTCTCGTGGCAATGGCGATAAATGCGGGTAAAGGTCTCCTGAAAAATATCGTCAGCTCTATCCCTGTCCCCAATCATCCGAAGCACATAGGCGTAGATACGTCCGCGGTATCGTGTATAGATTTCCGCGAAGGCATCTTTTCGTCCCTCCCCCATCAGGCGGAAAAGATCTTCGTCGCTATAATGTGCGTAGCGGTCAGCCATTACTTCCCTAAAATTAACCGGCGCAGGTGTGACACACCGTCTGCTCGACAGTTACGCCCCGATTTCTACCGGGAAAACATATGAATTATGGAGATACAATCAAGCTCGACATCGTTCCTTCAACATCCCTTCGATGGAATGGCCGAATTCTACGACGCGGATTTCACCCGAACACCCCTCGGAAGACGAAAACGGGCACTTGTACACCGATACCTTGAAACCATCCTACAACCGAACTGGAATGTGTTGGAGTTGAATTGCGGTACAGGGGAAGATGCACTCTGGCTCTCACAACGCACAAAAAACGTTATAGCCACAGATATTTCTGCGAAGATGGTAGAAGTTGCGGAGGCAAAGATTCGGGAAAACGGAGCGGAGAACGTCAGGTTCAACCGAATGGGGATCGAAGACTTATGGGGGGAGAGTTCACCTTCGCCACACATCTCTTCCCAACGGTTCAACCTCGTCTTCTCAAACTTTGACGGCTTAAACTGCCTACAGGATATAGCACTGCTTCCACCTGCGCTCAACAGACTTCTCTCCCCAAACGGAGAGGCGGTCTTCGTTCTGATGTCCCGGTTCTGCGCTCTCGAAACAGTGGCAGAGCTTTTGCGAGGAAACCTACAAAACGCATTTCAACGGAGTCGAGGAGAAGGTAGGCCAATTCATATTGGGAATGATCTGCGCGTTGATACGTGGTTCCACCCAACCCGAAAAATTCTTCGACTCTTCCGGCAAAATGGTTTCCACGTGAAGGGGGTACGCGCTATCGGCCTTACCACACCCCCAACATCTCTGCGCGACTTCTATCACCGCCATATCCGTACATTTCAACGATTCGATAAAATTGAAGAAAGGCTTTCCCTCTATTATCCCTTCAATCGGATGGGAGATCATTTGTTGGTGCATGTACGGAAGAGTGGGAGAGTGTATGAGTGAGGGAGTGTATGAGTGGGAAGTTTTCGTGTCGATTAATGCCTTTTTTCCCTTTCAAGCATTTGGAATTAAAAACTATTGATCTATGAAGAAGACAGGTTTGAAGCTATCTGAAATTGATCCGCGAGGTCCCAACGATATTGACCGTGATGCAATTGAAAAGGAGGCGAAGGCCGACTTGAAACGGCTGGATGCTCTCTGCTACCGCATGTATGCAGAGGATCGCCACGCCCTTCTCGTAATTTTGCAGGGGATTGATGCCAGTGGAAAGAACGGAACCACAAAGCACCTTGCACAAGGGATCAACCCAGATGGTCTGCAAGTCTACTCGTTCAAGAAACCATCGGAACTTGAGATCGAGCACGACTATCTCTGGCGCGTTCACCAGGGGACTCCACATCGAGGGAACGTCTCGATCTTCAACCGTTCGCACTACGAAGAAGTAATCGTCACAAAAATCCATCCAGAAATTTTATCTGCCCAGCATCTTCCAGAATCGATCTTGAACGACCCAGATATTTTCGAGAAGCGGTATCGCCACATCAACGACTTCGAGCGAATGTTAGCAGAGAATGGAATAGTTGTCGTGAAGTTCTTACTCCACATCTCAAAGGAAGAACAACTTGAGCGACTGCGAGAACGGTTGGAAGACCCGAAAAAGCAGTGGAAATTTTCTCAAGATGATCTGGAGAAACGGAAGTACTGGGATAGCTACATGAAAGCCTTTGAGGAAATGATTGAAGCAACGAACACCCCTTATGCACCGTGGCACGTAATCCCGGCTGACAGAAAGTGGTATCGGAACTGGATGATCGGACGAATCTTAGTGGAACAACTGGAAAGTCTGAAGATGGAGTTCCCAACAATTGACAACCACAAAGTGACATTGGAGCAGCTCTCAAACGCATGAAGATTCTGCTAACGCACGGTTACTTTATAGGAGAGGATGAGAGAGAGCGGAAGATCATGAAGCCCTATCCCCCCCTCGGAATTTTGGGTATTACAGCCTGGCTCAGGCGCGAAGGATACGCACCCGAAGTCTTCGACACAACGTTCTCCACATTTGAAGAGCTTTGTCGTCAGATCAAGAAAACCACTCCCGACGTTCTCGGCATCTACACAAACCTGATGACGAAACTTCGTGTGCTGGATATTATCCGGTTCGTTAAAGGTGAACCGGGCCTCACCAACACACGCATCGTCTTAGGAGGGCCGGAAGTAACCTACCATGTAGAACAATTTCTGGACCATGGCGCGGATGTGGTAGTGATAGGTGAAGGTGAGGAGACGATGGCAGAGCTGCTCAGTGCTTGGAGCCGAGAACGTTCGCTCACTGATGTAGCTGGAATTGCCTTCCGGGATCACAGCGGGAACACGTTTCGTTCACCTCCACGGCAACTGATGAAGTCAATTGACATCCTTCCCCCTCCCGCTCGCGACGCCATCCAATTGGAGAACTATCTCTCCGCCTGGAAAGAACGGCACGGCGCAAACGCTATCTCGATCAACACAATGCGAGGATGCCCCTACACCTGCCGCTGGTGCAGTCGTGCCGTCTACGGAAGCAGCTATCGACGCCGTTCACCTTCGGTGGTTGTCGACGAGATGCTTGAAATCAAGGAACGATATGCCCCAGACACACTCTGGTTCGTGGATGATGTCTTCACTATCAGTCCGAAGTGGCTGCGAGGATTTGCCGAGGAAGTGACGAGTCGCAACGCAGTAATTCCCTATGAGTGCATTTCGCGAGCAGACAGGATGAACGAGGAGATGGTGGACCTGTTGGTTCGCTCTGGCTGCTACCGCATCTGGATTGGAGCCGAGAGTGGCTCGCAAAACATCTTAGATGAGATGGATCGCCGCGTAACGGTGAAGCAAGTGCGAGAGATGATTCAGTTGAGTAAACGTCGGGGACTTCAAACCGGGACGTTTATCATGGTAGGCTATCCGGGGGAGACCGAAGAAGATATTGTCGCGACAATCGACCATCTGAAGAGATCGAACCCAGATCACTACACAATCACGACTGCCTACCCAATCACTGGCACACCATTCTACGAGAGAGTGAAAGATCGGCTAACCGTGCAACCTGCTTGGGAACATTCAACCGATCGTGATCTCGACTTCAAGCGCACATATCCACGCCGCTACTACCACTACGCGCTCCGGAGACTTTACAACGAAGTAGAACTGCACAGGCTGCGGGGAGTAGGGGGCAACTTCGGAACGAAAGGAAAACTTGCTTTGAAGGCAATGGTTGCTCGCATAGGAATGCGAATGACAAAGTTCAATTGAAGATCGCCTGCCAGAAAAGACCCTCAGAGGTTGTCTTAGTCGATCGTCAGTAAAGTCAGGAATGATCTCCCTTTCAAGTACGCCACTCTGAACTGGGCGCAGCGGAGTGAAGAGTCTCGCTGGAGCCGTAGAGAAGAATCGTTTTGCTCTACAATGCCTGAGAGATACTTCGGAAGACCTCAACATGACAAAGCCGGACAGGACGCTCTACCAACCCAACCTGTCACTCTGAACACAACAAAGCGGAGTGAAGAGTCTCGCTGGAGCTGTAGAGAAAAATCGTTTCGCTCTACAATGCCTGAAAGATACTTCGGGAAACCTCAACATGACAAAGCCGGACAGGGCACTCTCAAACTCTCTCACTCCCACACTCATTCACTCTCCATCCCATACAACTTCTCGCAAAGCATTGAGAGTTCTCGGCACTCTTTCAGAGAAAGCCGTTCTGCGATTTTGTTGTCGAGATCGTGCAGGTAGGGATCCATTTCGTCGAGCAGAGTAAGACCCCGAGATGTGATGCTTGAGACAACTGCACGACGATCTTCAGACGAACGGCGTCGCTTCACCAGCCCCATCTCCTGTAATGTATCGAGGCGACGAGTAATGTCGGGAGCGTGATCTAACATCCGCTCTCGAATCTCGGCACAACGATATCCATCTGGATAGGCTCCCCGCAGAATGCGAAGGATGTTGTACTGCTGGCTGGTGATGCCAAATTCTACACAAACATCGTCGATTGTTTTGCGAAGATGATTCGCAGCAAGGATAAGGTTCAGCGTAGCCTCTTGGCGAAGGCTTCTGAATTTCTTCTGCTTTAGTCGCTGTTTAAGTATTTGCCCCATAGAATATCCTGCCTTGCGCTATATAATAAGAGCGGAAAAGTACAAAAAACCGATAGGCTACGATAACTCGGCGTTTACATTCCAACCCATGCGCGCACATATCTCTGCAAAATCTTTGTGCGGAGGCGTAGTCAGCACTACGCTTTCTTTCTGAAATGGGTGGATAAATTCAATAGCCTCGGCGTGAAGCAGAAGATGATAGCAACTGAACAACTGCCTGAAGAGGCGGTTATGCTTACCATCTCCGTGAACTGCATCTCCTACAATTGGATAACTGGCGTTGGAAAGATGCCGCCGAATCTGGTGACGGCGTCCAGTTACTGGAAAGGCCCGAACAAGAGAGTATCGCGCTTCTGGATAGTTCCCCACTGGATAGGGAAGTTTGCTATGTGCGAGAGTACGGTAACGGGTAAGGGCGGTCTCCTTCTCCCCTCCTGTTTTCCTCAGAGGCCGATCGAGAACTCCCTCCTCATTAAGCCAACCTCGAACAATTGCTAAATAGGTCTTGCTGACTTCTCTTCGGATAAAAGCTCCCTGCATCAAACGTGCCGTCTCCGAGTCCAAGCCCATCAACAAAATACCGGAAGTCCCCCGATCCAACCGGTGAAGCGGATAGACATAGCGTCCAAGTTGATCGCGTAGAATTGATAGACAAGTTTTCCGGTCTGACGCCTCGGCTGAGGGGTGAACCAGAAGTCCACTCGGCTTGTTCACCACAACCAAGCGGTCATCCTGATAGAGTATTTCGAGTGTTAGCATTCTTCCCAAAATAAAGAGGCCATATCCAGCAAACCGGATCTGGCCTTGTTGATATTCTGCCCCTGACGCTCGTGCTGTTAGTGCTACAGTTCACTTCTTTCTTCCAGCCTCTTTCCACCTAAAGTGGACGAAGAGACGTCCGAAGTTCTTACTATCCTTTTCAACGCGGTGATAGAGTGCTTTTATATCTTTCCGATCGAGAAAGCGGAGCACCCGTTTTTTCAACTGCCCCGAACCTTTTCCCGGAATGATTTCTACGAGCGGAGCTTTTCTATCTACTGCCTCGCGAATAATATTGTTCAGAGCCTCTTCAATTTTATCCCCTTTGTTGTAGAAATCGTGCAAATCGAGTTTGAGTTTCATACTTCGTCACTAACTAATCTTCAATTATCCCCGTTCCGCCAAAGATACTCGCTTCGTTTCAATTTCATAGGAAGGAGGGTAGGTGATTCCGTTCAAGGTTTGTACTTTGTCAACCTCCACGCCAAGCTGCCTTTCGGTGGCTGTGTTCACGTTATCCATAACCGCGTTAGACCTAAAGGACTATGAGTAGACAGAACGGCAGCACCATATTGCTGACCGACGACGACAAAACCTATCTCGACGCCGTCTCCGAACTTCTGGGACGTGCTGGACACGACGTAGTTTCGGCAAATAGTGGAGAGAAAGCATTGGAGATTCTTTCCGGCAATGGTTTCGATATTGACTTAGCCCTGTTGGATATTCGTATGCCGGGCATGGATGGGATCGAAACATTGGGAAAAATATCTGAGCGCCACCCCACCTTACCGGTTATCATGCTTACCGGCGAAGATGCCATTGATCTTGTAGTGCGAGCAATGAAAGCTGGCGCGAAAAATTATATATCGAAGAGTGCTGGGGGAACGGAATTGTTAGCTGCGGTAAAGACGGCACTTGAGGAGCGCCAATCTTACGGTTCGGTTGACATCGACGCAATGGAGTTCGAGGAACACGGGATTATTGGCAGAAGCGCAACGCTGAAACGAGTACTCGCCGACGCTGCCAACTGTGCACGGTCAGTTATCTCCGTGTTAATCACCGGCGAGACCGGCGTTGGAAAAGATTTGCTTGCCCGAGCTATCCACGAGATGAGTCCTCGCACCGAAAAGAACTTTGTCGCACTCGACGTGCCGAACATACCAGCAAGTATGTTCGAGAGTGAGCTCTTCGGCCACACGAAGGGGGCATTCACTGGCGCAACCGATAACAAGCAAGGAATGGTGCAAGAAGCACACAAAGGAACGCTCTTTCTGGATGAGATTGGTGAGTTCCCAATTGAACTGCAAGCAAAGTTCCTGCGCGTCCTCGATACCGGTTCTGTCCGCAAGCTCGGCTCCGTAAAATCTGAAGAGGTTGACGTTCGGATTCTCTCCGCAACAAACCGGGATCTGCTGGAAGCTGTTGGCGAGCGGAAGTTCCGCGAAGACCTTTTCTATAGATTGCGCGGGATTGAAATCCACCTTCCTCCTCTTCGCGAGCGCAAAGAAGATATTCAACCTTTGGCTACACACTTCCTAAAAGAGTTCTTGGAACGAAATCAGATGGAACCAAAACGGTTGAGTGATTCTGGTGTAAGTTTCTTGGAAGAACATTCGTGGCCGGGAAATATTCGAGAACTGAGGCGAACAATCGAGGCCGCCGTTATTCTGACGCCGGGTGAGACGATTGAGCATGATGATGTGGCGCGCGTTATGGAGCGTTCCGGTCACGTTAGCACTGCGAGCAACGGCAACAGTGCACGGGACTATGCCGACGTTGAGGAGATGGCACGCCAGACAAAGAAGAATGAACTGACGAAGGTGCTTGAACGTAATGGGTGGAACATCACCCGAGCAGCAGCCGAGCTTGATATTGATCGATCGACACTCTCCAAACAGATGAAGAATCTCGGGATCAAAAAGCCGAAGCTGTAAAAGGGGGAGCGATTTCGGATTTTTGATTGTGGATTTGTCTTTTCTCCAATCCCCATTCCGAAATCCCCAATCCCAAATCGTAATGTTTGCATGAAAATTCTCGTCATCAACTGGCAGGACTGGCTTAACCCACTATCAGGAGGGGCAGAGATTCACCTCTACGAAACCTTTCGCAAAATTGCAGAGTGGGGACATGAGGTAACTCTCTTCTGCTCACGTTTCGAGGGGAGTAAAGGTGAAGAGGTTGTTGATGGCATTCGCATTATCCGGCATGGCTCACGCAGCACGTTCAACTTCATCGTTCCTTGGCTCTACTTGCGTCGATTCCGGCACGAGGATTACGATGTTGTGGTTGATGACCTGAACAAGATTCCTTTCTACACTCCCCTTTACGTTCGCAAACCGTTAGTGGCGATCAGCCACCACTTTTTTGGTACATCTATTTTTCGAGAAACCTGGTTCTTGCCCGGAGCCTACGTTTGGTTCTCCGAGAAACTTGTTGATTTCATCTATAAGAAGACTCCCTTCTTAGTTGTATCGGAGTCAACTCTACAAGAGTTTATTGCGCGAGGTTTTCGGAAAGAGAACTTCACCTTAGCTCTGAACGCAATCGACCACGATCGACTGAAACCGACCGGAGTTCCGAAAAGCAAAGAGCCGAGCATTGGATACTTCGGCAGGTTGAAGAAGTATAAGAGTGTCGACCACGTGTTGCAGGCCTTCGCACGAATCCGGCAGGAGATACCGGAAGCAACCTTAACCATTATCGGTCGTGGAGACTTTCAGCCAGAACTTGACAGGATTGCAGGAGAACTTGGAGTGCGAGATGCCACCCACTTCACTGGCTTCGTTAGCGAAGAAGAAAAGCTCAGGCTGCTTCAACAACTTTGGGTTGTCGTCAACCCTTCGATGAAGGAGGGGTGGGGGATCGTGAACGTGGAGGCAAATGCCTGTGGAACTCCGGCAGTTGCCGCCGACAGTCCCGGCTTGCGCGACTCGGTAGTTCACGGAGAGACAGGAGAACTCTACCCCTACGGGAACATCGACGAACTAACCAAATGTCTGCTCCGTATCTTACGGGAAAATGAACTTCGAGAGGAGTATCGAGCAAACGCTATAGAGTTTGCCCAGTCACTTACCTGGGAGAAGACAGCCGAGATCACTCTGCAACTCTTGCAGAAAACCGCCCTCAAAAGTAGCAGCGCAACGTAGCTTTACTAGTAGAGTCCACCTCTATTCCCTTACTCTGCTTCCACCTATTGTTCCTTTTGTAACGAGAACGTTGCGTTATTTCATAAGTGCTCGAGAGTAAACAGGGAGCGTTAAATCTCACTGGAATGTCTGTTGAATCCGTGTGCTATTTCATCGAGCAAGCATATTTGGTTGGTAATGGTACGAGGGAGACAGGAGCAGAGACAAATGGGTACGACCCGTGTAGACTGGAATAGAATTGAGGAACTCTTCAACGCTGCTCTGGAACAACCGTTCGAGAGACGACTCTCGTTTCTTGAAAAGTCTCCAGAAACAGACTCTCGCGTCCTGAACGAGGTGCGGTCGTTACTCCAGAGCTACGACGAAGACCCGGAGTTCCTCGAAACTCCCGCAGCTCGACTTACCGGTAAAGAATACCAAGAAGAGGAAGAGAACATTGTTGGAGAGCGGGTTGGCGCTTACACAATTACGAGAAAAATTGGGCGTGGCGGAATGGGATCGGTCTGGCTTGCTGAGCGTGCCGACAACGAGTTCAACCAGCAAGTTGCAATCAAGATTGTGAAGCGAGGGATGGATAGCGAAGAAATTATCCGTCGCTTCCGAGCCGAGAGGCAAATTTTAGCTTCCCTTCAACATCCAAACATCGCCCGATTGGTCGACGGAGGGATAGCCTTAGATGGTCGCCCATGGTTGGCAATGGAGTATGTTCAAGGGGGAATTCCACTCAACCGATATTGTGATCTCCACCAGCTCCCCCTCAGCAAACGGCTCTCCCTCTTTCGCATCGTCTGCTCGGCAGTTGTCTACGCCCACAGCAATCTGATTGTCCACCGCGATTTGAAAATGACCAACATCTTGGTCTCCAACGAAGGAGAGGTGAAGTTACTCGACTTCGGCATCGCAAAACTTCTCTCCCCTGACTCAACTGAGGAAGATGTGACGCAGACTAACGGTTACCTGCTAACCCCAGACTACGCCTCTCCGGAACAGATTCGAGGGGAGTCGGTAACAACCTCAACAGATGTCTACTCGCTCGGCGTTCTCCTATACGAACTGTTGAGTGGATCGCGTCCATACCGCCTGCGCGGACTTTCCACTGCGGAGATTAGAGCACGCCTCGACCATGCTCACCCACTTCCTCCCGACCTTGCTGCCCAGCATGGCAACGAAAAGACAACAGTTGAAGAGATTGCTCGCAATAGAAAAACTACACCCGCGCGCCTTGCCAAGGAACTCCGAGGCGAACTGAAGATAATCGTAGCGGCAGCAATGCAGAAAGAGGCGAGGCGCCGATACCAGTCGGTAGAACAGCTCGTTGATGACATTGACCGGTACGTTCAGGGGCTTCCCCTCCGCGCTCGTCCAGACAGCCTTTCATATCTCGTTGGAAAGTTTATCAGCCGCCACAAGTTTGGGGTAACAGCGTTAGGGACAATCTTCACGTCAGTTGCTGGATTTGGCGTTGCAATGCGTGGACAGCGAAACCGCATTGCTGAACAAGCAGAGCAGATAGGAAGAGAACGGGATAAGGCGGAGCAGATAACTCGATTTCTGAAGAGCCTATTCTCCTCGAACGATCCGAGTCGCTCAAAAGGGAGAGAACTGACTGCATTGGAAGTTCTGGAACAAGGTTTACAACGGGTTGAAGGAGAGTTGAAGGATCGACCTGACCTTCAAGTAGATATTCTTCTGATGATTGGCGAAGTCTACTTGGAAATGGGGGCGTACGACCGGAGCGAATCGGTCTTTCGTCGATCAATTCAGATTGCTCGCGAACACCTATCGGACAACTCTCCACAGATTGCTGCATCACTTCACGCTCTCGGTGCCACCATTAACTGTAGAGATGGTGACAGCAACGAAGTACTTCAACTCTTTGGCGAAGCATTTACTATTCTGAAAAGGATATACGAAGAAGATGGGAAAGAAGATAGCGACGGTGATATTCCCCACATTCTGAACGACATCGGTTTGATTCTGAACCAACAGGGAAAGGCTTCAGAAGCCGAACAGATATTCAGAATAGTCAACAACATGCGGCTCCAGATATTCAAAGGGGATCACCACCACATTGCCTACACCCTAAGTAATCTATCAATTGTGCTCCAACGGCAGGGACCAGAACGATTTGCGGAGGCGGCTTCGGTACTGGGTGAGTCGGTAGAGATGCTACACCGTTTGAACGGAGAAATACACCCCGACACAGCAATGGGCTTTTATAACCTCGCCCGACTCTACGAACGGTTAGGGCGTACCGAGGAATCTGATAGACTCCACTTGAAAACACTCGCAATCCGCCAGAAGCTGTTTAAACAACATCGAGCACTTGCAAACAGCTATATCCGGGCTGGGGCAATCCACTCACGACAAGGTGCGTTCGATCAGGCAGAGGACTATCTTGAGAAAGGCTTGGAGATGGCTCGGAAGATCCAAGGGGGGGATCATCCCGACGTGGCCAACGCGTTGATTGCTACAGGCCAACATCGTCAGCGGGAGGGAAGACTGGATGAAGCTGAGACACTCTACCATAAAGCAAGAGAAATTCTGCACACACAGCCAAGTGCCACACATACCTCAGTTGCGTCGGTTGCTTTCCTACTTGGAACTGTTGCAGAAGATCGAGGAGATCGTGAGAAAGCCGAACAGCTCTATCGTGAATCTTTGGCACTCTACAAGGCGACATCGTGGAGCCATGGGTGGACCGAAGAGTTGTGCAAGATTGCTCTGGCCGATCTGCTGACAGAGGAGGGAGATGTAGTTGAAGCAACAGATCTATTAGAGAGCACACTACGCACCAGAGAAGTGCGTGGTGATTGTCGAACCGACGAAATTATCGAACGTCTTGAGAAGCTCGGTCAGCAAAGCACTTCTTCGCTCAAAGACCCCCTCCCACTGACTGTCGGTTCACGAGAAGGAGAGAGAGTGGATCGTTGATCGTAGTGAAAGGATCCTTGAAGAGCGTTTCCTCCTCAACGTTCTATTACTCCACGTCGTTTGGCTTTTCGGGTGCATCGGGGCGAGTGCTAACATCTTCTTCTGGAGCATTCGGATCAGAGATTGTCACGTTGATTGCCGCACGCTCCGACACTTGAGAGTATGGCGAAGCAGATTGTTCGATGACAACATTTCGGTCGAACGTACTCCGCTTTTTCCGGACAACTCCAAGCCCAAGACCTGCCTGCTCGAGACGAGTTCGTGCTTCGTCGAGAGAGAGGCCAACTAAGTTCGGCATCATGCTGTAGCGTGTAGTGGGGCCTCTGCTGATGTAGAGATCAATTTTGGTTCCGGGACGTGCGCCAACATCGGAGGGGACACTCTGGGCAAAGATCAGGTCGCGCATAATCGTGTCGTTGTAGTCGTACTCCACTTCCCCGACATCGAACCCTAAGCGCATCAGCGTGATGCGTGCCTCACGTAGCGGACGACCAATAACGTTGGGCATCGGTATCATCTCCACACCGCGACTCTCAGTTAAGTAGATGCGCCGTCCCTCCTTCGTTACCGCCCCTCCGTACGGAAGCTGCATCAGTACAATCCCTGCTGGGTATTTATCGCTATACCGTGGCTCCGCCCTCTTAACCTCGAACCCCTTCTCCTTCAAAAGTTTTTCAGCCTCTGAGTAAGGCATTCCAACAATGTCGGGAACTTGAGCCTCAGCACCGAGCTTAACATACCACGGCATCACAACCTTGTCAACCAGCAGCAGCAGCAGAAACATCCCGACAACAGCAAAGAGAGTCCAGAGAAATATCCGCTTCCAAGGGATGCTTCGCCCTTCTCCACTATTGCTTCTCACTTCGGAAACCTCGCTGGTACTGTTCGGCACGGAGATTGGCTCTCGTTCTTCTTCTGTTGTGAAATATGAGTTTCCTGACATTCCGATTCACTTGTTCGTTCGACCTTTTTCCCGGCATTTCCACGCTCCCTCACGCCCTCTATTCTCCTCCGTTACATTAGCTTGAGAAGAATTCGACTACTAACTTACAAACTCAGGATGACCCGATTCCATGAATCGGAGGGAGAAGTTCGTATCTTTTCTTGCCGTTTGCAGTCCAGCCGGGATAAATCAAACCATTGTAGGATTTTAGGAAGATGTCCCCCCTTGCAGGGTCAAATCGAGTGAACAAACCACTAAGCGTCCGAAAACTCCGCGAGATCATTGAATTGGGAGAGAATGACACTGTTGAGTTCAAGCGTCGTTTTTCCGATTTCGAGAAGATCGCGAAGGAAATGATTGCCTTTGCCAACACGCGGGGAGGAATGATCTTGATTGGGGTCGACGACGATGGAAGCATTGTCGGCGTCGACAGCGAAAAGCATGAAATTGAACTGGTGACCACAACCGGTGAATTTTACTGCGATCCTGCTATCGACAGCGATATTGAGATTGTAGAGATCGACGGTGTGGACGTTATCGCAATCTCAATTCTGGAAAGTCAGACCAAGCCCCACCATTTGCTCTCCCGAGTCAAAGGAGAGTCGCGGCGTGGCCCAGTTGGGAAAGAAGGGCGCAATCGTGTAGAAGAAGATAGTATGCGACCACGTCCGGTCTATATCCGCCAAGGAGATCGAAGCGTTATCGCCAGCAAAGAAGTAGAACGTGTGTTAGCCGCCCACCATCCTGATGCTCCACCATTGACACTCCACATTGGTAAGATTGAACAAGCACTCTTCGACTACTTGGAAAAGAATCCGCGCATCACTCTGCGAGAATTTCGCCACCACGTCAACATCTCCGAACGTCGCGCATCACGAATGATGGTACGCCTTGTTCGAGCAGGCTTAGTCAGAATTTTTACTGATGAAGCCGAAGATTACTACACACTCGCATAAAACCCTAAGCGTAGGCTGAAGACCTGTGGCTACCAATATTCGGCACTCTTACACCCTCACACTCACGAACTCATAAACTTCCCTCTCATTTCGCATATTACGTTCTATGGTAGATATTCTTCAGATTGTTCTCGCTGCATTTATTGCTGGATTGCTTGACACCGTTGTTGGTTTTGGAGGGGGACTCCTTCTTCTTCCTATTCTTGTTGGCTTGGTAGGAACCGCCGACGCGGTAGTGTTAACGGCGTTGATACCGTTTGGGTGGAACATTCCACGCATTCCGTTTCTGCGTCCATTCCTTGATCTTCGCGCGATCATGCTCTTCGCTCTCGGCATCGTTCCCGGTGCGTTCCTGGGTGGGTTGTTTCTGAACAAGATTGATGTCGATCAGCTCCGCTTTGCCATTGGCCTTCTCCTCATCGCTCTCGGTCTGCTACACATTCTTCGGCTCTATGTGGAACTACCTGTACGCAATCTTTCTGAACGGTGGAGTTTTCCAGTTGTTGGATTTCTTGCCGGTGCTCTCACCGCAATCCTTGGTGCTGGCAACGGTCCACTGCAATCTTGGACGATGTCGGCAACCGGGTTGGTTCCACAAACTATCGTAGCTGTAAACGGCGTGCTCGGCGTGCTGAGTGGCGGAGTTCGTCTGATTGCCTATGGCTTGGAGGGAATGCTACAAAATTTCCCCTGGGTAATGGCTGGGGCAGGATTTGTAAGTGCAGTTATCGGAGCGATTGCCGGTATCAGAATTAGTAGGCGTGCAAGCGACTCTACACTAAAGTTGATTATTGGCATTGTGATCGTGATTGCTGGCGTTCGGTTGATGGTGTAGAGTTCTTAGAATTGGGAGTGTATAGAGAGGAGAGTGTGGGAGTGCGTGAGTGCCGCATAATGGTAGTCGCAGAGCTTGCCCGCTGTGGTGGTCTTCAGCCTGCGCCGGGATCAGTAGAGAAGAGAAGTATCCCACGCCAATACCTGAAGCATAGAGGTAGAGGAAAGAAGAGATAGGGAGCTATAACAGCTAATTGTGGTGAAACGCCTTCACCCAACGGTCGTGCGGGAATTTGTTCTGGCAATGGAGTCGATCTACACAATCTGGGGTTCACTCTGCAGGATAGAGTCAAAGCGCTTGCGGATATTTTCGATAAAGCAGGGAGCGATTGGATGGCGGAACATTGGTGAGGCAAGACATTGTCGATAGGATTCACGGGCTTTGGCAAGATCTCCCATCTCATAGTAGGCACAGGCCATCTCCGCGTAAATCACATTATTCTGTGGAAAGATCTCCAGCACTTTATTGAAGTGCTCTATTGCTTCTTCATAAGTCCCACGAGGGATCTTCCGACCGTTAAATATCTGCACTACAGTTCGCACACCGGGCTTCAGCGAGGCCAACTCGCAGTGCCAGAGCGCCAGAATATAGTGGCCAATCCAGTTATTGTCGATCTGAACTGCTCGCTCCGCATGGTGGCGTACTTGCCAAGCTCCACGAATCACTTCTTTGCGCGAACCAGTCAGTTGAGCCTCTCTACCGAGAGCACCGGCAAGCATTGCGTGACCGATTGAGGAGTTGGAGTTCAGGCAGAGTGCTCGCTCGGCCCAGCGCCGCATTTCGCGAATATGTTCTGCATGTTTTGGATGGTTGCCGTCGTGACCGAGGAAATATATCTGGTAGTAGTGCGCGCGGGCAAGGTGGCCACAAACTTCGGCGGAGGGGAATCGTTCGTAGATGGACTTCCACATTTCGATAGCTCGATTTCCATCGCGCCGCATAAGTGAGTTGTATCCTTCACGAAGGTACTCAGGAACGCGCTCGGCAAATTCGTAGTGCGAAAGATCATTGTCGTACCCAAGCCGGTTGGCGTAGGAAGAATATTCTCCCTTAGGCCAAACTGGATTGTGCGGGTCTCTCATCTCCGCCCCATTATTGCTAATGTTGTTATCCATTAACTACGTGCCCTATCGTCCTGTACTCAACTCAGAATATGTGGTTCTCGCGAACAGCCTTCCAAGCTCCCCAATGCAAATAGACCCTCACTGCCAAACAGTTTTCAAGAGAGATATTTTGCTAAGGAAAGTCTTCAACGCTTTTGCAGTTGCTATCTTACAAAGGGAGCGTCCGGCATGGTGTAACATTATGTCGGACTGCCCATAGTTCACCACATTTTTACACTTACAGCACAACCTGAAAAACCAATGTTTCGCGTAGATAACAACCTTGTAGATAGTGCCATCACCACCGTCAAATTTGCTTGTGACCTCTCCAAATGTCGCGGCGCATGTTGCACAATGCCGGGGGGAAGAGGAGCACCACTTCAAGAGGAAGAAGTTGCCCACGTGCAAAAAGCCGAACGGCCAGCTATGCGCTGGCTCTCTAAGGAGAAGCAATACATTATTCGGCAACAGGGAAGCGTTGAAGGGAAGACTGGAGATAGAAGTACTGTATGTGTTAATGATCGCGATTGCGTCTTCGTCTACTACGAGGAGAACGTTGCAAAGTGCGCAATGGAGCGAGCCTGGCTCGAAGGGGAATCCACGTTTCGCAAGCCGCTGAGTTGTCACCTCTTCCCGATCAGAGTAGACGAACTCTTCGGCGGAGCACGACTTCGCTACGAAGAGATTGATGAATGTGAGCCGGGAGTAGAACGAGGGGAGCGGGAGAATATCTCTCTGGTTAAGTTTTTGAGAGAACCGATTATCAGAGCTTTCGGTGAAGCCTTTTATGAAGAGTTGGTGAGTCACAGTCTGGAGAGTTGAAGAGTCGAAAGGCGAGGGTTTTGTTTTGGCATTGATGGTTGAGAGGTTTCTTGTGAGAGGCTTTTGCTTGACTGTACATTCCTTTCTAAGAAGTAACCCACCATTCTCCAAAGTGTAGTTCCCACTATCGTTTCTAGTTTATATAAAACAGGACTTGAAAAGTTCGGCACGATTTTGGTATGTTCTCCCCTACGCTATTCATAAACGATGTTATCTCTTACCCAGAAACTGAACCAGCAGCAGAAGCTGACACCGCAGCAACTTCAATATCTGAAGTTGCTGCAACTCTCTGCTATCGCCCTTGAGCAACGGGTAAAGGAAGAGCTTGAAATCAATCCTCTGCTGGAAGAGTCGGATCAGTCAGACACAGATTCCAGTGCTGAGCAAACCGACTCGACTGAGGGAAGTGAACGAGAGGAACTTGACTGGGAAGAATTCTCCCCGCAGGATGCCTACGACAATTACAAGTCGGCTGGCTCTGGTGGAACGCGAGATGAGAATTCACAAGACATTCCCCAACCGGCTGAGCAGACGTTAGCTGAGGCGTTGTTGGAACAACTCCGAATGCAAATCTTAACTGAAGATGAGGTAGCACTTGCCGAGGAGATCATTGGGAATATCGACGCCGACGGATACCTTCGCCGTAAGCTCAACGAGATTATTGAGGACCTCAATCGCTTTATCGTCGAGACTAACGGATCAAACAGGGTAACCTCTCTTTCATCGGGAAAAACCGATCCATCGTTTGCTTCCTACGACCAACGGTTTGCCGAGCAGCCGTTCGGACGTGAACGGTTGAACCTCCCCAACGAACCACGTCTGCATACAGCCACTGGCGAAAAAGAGGAGGAGGTTGTCGAGGAAGCAGCCACCGCAATTACACAGAACGAACCTCCAATCAGAACGATTGCCGACCTAACGCTTGAGGAGATGGCCAGTCTTCCAATCGAAGAACTTGCCCGCATCCTTGAGCGGGGAACGTTGCAAACACCTGAACAGATATCTACCCCAACCAACCTTAGCGCAGACCTCACAAGAGAGGGACAGAATGGATATCCACCGAAAGAAGAAGGATTATTCACGTTAGAGGACGGAGAAAGAATTCTCCACATAATTCAGCGCCTCGATCCTCCCGGCATGGGAGCGCGTGACCTGCGGGAATGCCTAATGATTCAACTCGAGGTGAGCGAAAACAATTCTCCGGCTCACAACCTTGCCTATCGCGTACTTGGGGAGACCTACCGCGAGTTCACGATGAAGCACTTCGAGAAAATCTGTCGTCGCCTTGAATGTTCCGAAGAGGAGCTACGCGACGCTGTTGATATTATCACATCACTCAACCCAAAGCCGGGAGAAGGATATTCCTCGATTATCGGCGGAAACTACCTTACACCTGACTTTGTTGTGGAGCGTGATGGAGATACGTTCGTTATCTCTGGCAACGATTCATTTATTCCCGCCCTTCGGATCAACCAAGGATACCAAGAGATGCTTCAGCGGGGGAAGCGAAAAGCGAACGGCGTCGATAACAACACGCGCAAGTTTCTCCGGCAGAAGATGGAGTCGGCAAAATGGTTTATTGCCTCGATTCACCAGCGGCAGCAGACGATGATGAAGGTAATGCGCGCAATCCTCGAATTGCAGACAGAATTTTTCCGGCACGGACAAGATCACCTGAAGCCGATGATCTACCGCGATGTAGCCGAACGGATCGGCATGGATATTTCAACAATCTGTCGTGTTGTGAATGGGAAGTATGTTCAGACTGACTACGGCGTGTTTGAACTGCGCTACTTCTTCTCTGAGGCACTGGAGACAGCTTGGGGTGAAGAGGTCTCTAACAAAGTTGTGAAGGGGAAGATCAAGGAGTTAATCGACCACGAGGATAAGAGCAAGCCCCTATCAGATGAGGCAATCGGTGAGCAGATGAAGGAAATGGGGTACAACATTGCTCGCCGCACTGTGGCAAAGTATCGGGAGCAATTGCAGATTCCGGTTGCAAGGCTCCGCAGAGAGCTGTAGGTAAGAAGTTCTTCGATTGCTATCCTTAGTCTGCACCAATTTTCAACCGACGAGAACCCTGCCAACCTCGCACGCTTTCAGATTGTTGCCGACTCCGACCACTTCTTTCCTTGCACTCATCGACGACACACGTCATATTGTGCTCTGGTAGGTTTTGAACAACTGTACCCAGCAAAACCTTCAGCGTAATCACTGAACTTTATTCTAAACGAACTTTACAATGACAATGATAAAGGATCCGACAACAGCTTCACAAACCAGTTCGCTGACACCAGTGCAAATCGTGCGCGAACTCGACAAGTACGTCGTCGGCCAACACGAGGCAAAGCGGGCGGTAGCCATTGCCCTACGAAACCGCTGGCGTCGTCGCCAAGTTGGTGGAACGATGGAAGAGGAGATCATGCCAGCAAACATTATCCTGATTGGCCCAACTGGTGTGGGAAAAACCGAAATAGCCCGACGGCTCGCGAAGCTGGCCGACGCTCCCTTCCTGAAAGTAGAGGCAACCAAGTTTACAGAGGTTGGCTATGTGGGGCGTGATGTTGAGTCGATTATCCGCGACTTGGCAGAGATCGGTATCGCAATGGTTCGAGCCGAGCAGGCCGAACTTCTTCAGGAACGAGCCGAGGCGAGGGTTGAAGATCGTCTGCTCGACTTACTAGTTCCCCGCTCTACCACCGGACCGGCAATCAACTTCCCCTTTATGATGCCCGGAATGACTGCTCCACCACAAACCTCGGCCACTTCGGGAGAGACTGAAGAGGAGTACCAACGTCGGCGTGAGGATATGCGCGCGAAACTCCAAAGTGGTGACATGGAAAGCATAAACGTAGAGATGGATGTAGTAGATGACTCCCGCAGTTCACAGATGGGGGCAATGTTCTCCTCCTTAGCTGGAGACGAGATGGGAAGTCAGCTAAGCGAACTGATGGGATCGATGATGCCGAAGCAGACAGCGCGGCGGACAATCCCAATTTCAGAGGCTCGCCGCCTTATCCTGCACGAGGAGACAACGCAGATGATCGACAACGAGTTGGTGGTGCGGGAAGCAGTCAACCGCGTGGAGAACAACGGTATCGTCTTCTTGGATGAGATCGACAAGGTGGCCATCGTCGGTGGTGGCTCTGGGCCGGAGGTCTCCCGCGAGGGTGTGCAGCGCGATCTTCTCCCGATTGTCGAGGGAAGCACCGTGAACACGAAGTATGGCCCAATTCGTACCGACCATATCCTCTTCGTTGCATCTGGAGCCTTCCACATCTCGAAGCCGAGTGATTTGTTGCCGGAGCTTCAAGGTCGCTTTCCAATTCGAGTGGAACTGAACTCACTCACTGCCGAAGACTTCGCTCAGATTCTGACGATGCCAGAGAATGCGTTGGTGAAGCAATACGCGGCACTCTTAGCAACCGAAGGAGTAGAGTTGAGCTTCAACGACGACGGTATTCAGGAGATTGCCGACGTAGCCGCCGACTTGAACCATGAGATAGAAGATATTGGCGCACGCCGACTTCAGACAGTTCTGACAACCCTTCTGGACGAACTTCTCTTCGACGCTCCAGATAATGTGCCGGAAAAGCAGATTGTAGTTACGCGGGCGATGGTAAAAGAGCGGCTTAGTGGAATATTCGATGACATTGAGCGTAGCCAATATGTCCTGTAGGAGTTGGCGAACAATCTCATGCCATTGGGGCGTTTTCCTCGTTCACGTAGTAATGGCAAGCTCACTCACCATAGCTTCGGCTGTGGTGAGTGGTTGCCTTGCCCACTCACCACCCTCGCCAACTGCCTTGGGGAATATGGGGGTAAACATCAACTCCTCGCAGAACGAGTATGCTCCGGTATTGCGGGATAGTGCCACACTGATCTTCACGACAAATCGAATTGAACCAGAAAAAACAGGACTGCGCGAAGCGCTTAGTCCGAACCATCAGGCTCAACTCTACCTTTCGATGCGACTCGGGCTTGAGTGGGATACAGCCAGCCACTACGAACTGCTGTTGAGGCAAGGGAGTCGAACCGACGTAGCAACTATTACCTTCCCCCCTACTCCGAACTTGCTGAACGCCTTGGCCTACATCGCCGGTTGCGATAACGAAGAGGGGGGAAGTGGGTGCGATATTTTTATGATCCCAACAGGAGATCAGGAGCCGATCAGTCCGGGATTAGGGATTAACAGTAAGGGGTGGGATGGCCACCCCTTTGCAACCGCCGATGGCACTCGTCTCTACTTTGCGTCGGATCGTCCCGGAGGGTTTGGCGGAACTGATATTTGGTTTGTGGAGCGGAATGAGAGTGGACTCTGGGGAGAACCACAAAATGCTGGAGCACCCATCAATACATCGGGAGATGAACTCTCTCCTTTCCTCGACAGCAGAACCGGAGACTTCTACTTTGCCGCATCGACAACTCGCGACAGCTTGGACATCTTTGTCTTTCGCGCAAGAGGTGAGAGGCGCGAAGCTCTTCCCCCTCCCTACAACTCCGCCGCCGGAGAGATTACCCCCTTCATTACTGGGGGAAGACTTTACCTCTCTTCGAACCGAGATGGTGGTTGTGGTGGATATGACCTCTACTCGTTCCCACTCCGCTAACAGTCCCAATCTTCGTAAGCTCTTTCTTCGCTTGGTCTCTCGTCCCTTGGCGCCTTGGTGGTAAGTTGAATTGTGCCACCAAGGACACCAAGAGCACAAAGAATCTACACCCGCTCCCCCAACCATCCCCGAAGGCTCTCTGCCTGAATGCGAATCTGCTCGGTGGTGTCGCGGTCGCGGACGGTGACAGTCCCATCCTCGAGCGTTTGTCCGTCAATCGTTACGCAGTAAGGTGTCCCCGCCTCATCCTGCCGACGGTAGCGGCGACCAATTGCACCCGACTCGTCGTAGAATGACTTGTATTGCTTCTGCACATCTTGGTGGAGCTTCTGCGCAAACTCCGGCATTCCCTCCTTCTTGATGAGTGGGAATATCGCCACCTTGTATGGAGCCAACTTCGGATGGAAGCGGAGGACATCACGCTTCTCGCCACCAATCTCATCTTCGTCGTAAGCATTAACTAAAAACATCATTGTCGAGCGGGAAGCACCGATCGATGTCTCAATCACGTATGGCGTATAGCGGACGTTCTCACCTTGGTCGAAATACTCAATCTTCTTGCCAGAGAATTCTGCGTGCTGCCGGAGATCAAAGTCAGTTCTGTTGTGGATGCCCTCAACCTCACCCCAACCGAACGGGAAGAGATACTCAATGTCGACGGCAGCCTTCGCATAGTGAGCCAACTTGTCTTCGGCGTGTGGTTTCACGCGGAGCTTATCTGGAGAGATACCAAACTCTTGGAACCAGTTCTGCCGCTTCTCGAGCCAGTAGTCGTACCACTTGTCGTCATCCCCCGGCTTCACGAACCACTGCATCTCCATCTGTTCAAACTCGCGGGTACGGAAGAGAAAGTTCTTCGTGTTAATCTCGTTCCGAAATGCCTTACCAATCTGCGCAATACCAAACGGAACCTTCTGCCGTGAAGATTGATTGACGTTGTTGAAGTTGACGAAGATTCCCTGTGCCGTCTCAGGGCGAAGGTAGACAACTGCCGAGGAATCCTCCACAGGGCCGATAAAGGTTTTGAACATCAAGTTGAACTGGCGAACTTCTGTCCAGTCGTTGGTTCCCCCTGCCGGATCTTTAATACCGCTGTCGACGATAATCTGATAGAAATCTTCGGGAGCAACTGCTTTGTCCAGCCGTTCTTGAAGTGCGTCGGCTTCGGCCTCCTTTTCCTTATTCCGAAGTCGGTCGATCTCATCCTCAATCAAGTGGTCGGCACGGTAGCGCTTCTTGCTCGTCTTGTTGTCAATCATTGGGTCGGCAAACGAACCGATGTGGCCAGAAGCCTCCCAGACGCGGGGGTGCATCAAGATTGAGGCATCGATTCCCTCGATGTCATCTCGGTAGGTCATCTCCCGCCACCAAGCCTCCTTCACGTTCCGCAGTAGCTCTACCCCGAGCGGACCGTAATCCCAGCATCCGTTCAGTCCGCCATAAATGTCGGACGACTGAAAGACGAACCCGCGCCGCTTTGCGAGCGAGACAATTTTGTCGAGTGCAACCAGTGAAGCCGCCATAGAAGAATCCGTTTAACTGACATTGAACAAACCCAATCCCTAACAGATGAGGGAAAAGATCAAATGTAGCCGATTCAGAGAGTTCGGGAAACAACGAATTGTAGAAGGATGTCTCTTGTAAAGGAGAAAAGCCAATCCGAATAACTCCCAATAACGATGCCAACCCCCGATATTGAACTTGGTATGCGGAATCCCCTCACCATTCCGCCGTTTCCTGACAGAAGCGACATCTCCACTCTCCCCCATCCTCCGTATCTTGCCTACTTGCCGTGAGGAAGTAGAACCGAAGATCAACTGATAGACTCACAATAGACCTATGTCCGAGAAAACACCAGATATGCTCCCGACTCCCAACCATACCCCACTCCCCTCATCCGCTCTCCGCTGGCGAGTGGATCCCTCGATTTTCAGTTTCGAGACTACTGATGATCTGGAAGAACTTCAGGGAATTATCGGGCAACGGCGTGCGCTTGAGGCGATGGAAATCGGAGCCGAGATTCACTCCCCCGGCTATAACATCTTCGTGAACGGTCTGGCTGGAACTGGACGGTTGACGACAATCAAGAATATCTTGGAGGGGATGCAGACTGCCGAGATGGACCTCTACGACATTGGCTTTGTCAACAACTTCTCCGACCCTGATCGCCCATGCGTTCTCCGGCTGCCCAAAGGAAAAATGCGCTCGTTGCGGGCTGACGTAAAAGATGCAATCTCCTTCCTCCGCTCACGCATTCCAGCCATGTTCGAAGATGAGAAGTTCCGCAAAGGACGCGCCCGTATTGTGGACAGGTTTCAGGAGAAGGAACGGAATATGGTGGGGGAGTTCGAGGAGAAGATCAAACCACGTGGCTTTATTTTGGGGCAGCGGCAGACTGGACCGAACGTAATACAGCCGGAACTTCTTCCGATGATTAACGGCACGCCGTATGGAGTAGATGACCTGGATGCCTTAATTCGGGATGAGAAGATAACGGTGGAAGATGCGAGGAAGATCAACCAAGAGGTTGAAGACTTGCAAGATGACCTCTACGAACTGATGAAGAAGGGACGGAAACTTGCTGGGGACTATCGTCAACAGATAGTTGACTACGAACGGAGTGCCGCCACGATGTTAGTTACGGCAACGTTAGAGGAGATCATCTCAAACTACACTCACGACTCGGTTAAGAAATTCCTGCGGGATGTTCGCAACGACATTCTGGAGAACCTCGATCTCTTCAGACCTCAACGGGAAGCGGGTGAAGAACGAGAAGAGGAAGTAGAGGGGGAGATTCAAATCGAGGATCCGTTCCACGTCTACGACATCAACATTCTGCTCGATAATACGGACACAGACCGGCGTCCTGTAATTATTGAGCGCAGTCCAAGTTTCACGAACCTCTTTGGAACAATCGAGCGAACCAGAGATCCGCAGGATAGGTGGGTAAGTGACTTCTCCTCGATCAAAGGAGGCTCCGTTCTCCAGGCTGACGGTGGCTACCTGATTATCAACGCAGTGGAGGCTCTCACCGAACCGGGTGTTTGGAACATGATGAAGCGTGTTCTCCTCCACCGGAAAATTCAGATTCAACCTCTTGAGAATTTTTTCCAATATGGTGGGATACAGTCTACCAGCGGTATGAAGCCGGAAGAGATCCGCCTGAACGTAAAGGTGATAATGATCGGGCCATCCGAACTATATCAGGCACTTTTTCACGCCGAAGAGGACTTCCGAAAGATCTTCAAGATCAACGCCCAGTTCGACTACGAAATTGAGCGGACCGATGGGATACTAACACAGTACGCCCACTTCATAAAGAAGCTGACAAAAGAGGAGCAGTTACCCCCATTCGACGTTGATGGCGTAGCGGCAGTTACTGAGTATGCTGTGGAGCGTGCCGGTGGAGCCGGAAAAATTTCCCTCCGCTTCAGCGACATTGCCGACATTCTGCGAGAGGCCTCCTACTGGACGGTGAAGAAGGGGAACCACGTTGTCAGTCGTCGCCACGTTGATAAGGCAATTAGGGCTATGATTGAACGGAACTCGATGTGGAAGGAAAAGATTACCGAGCAGATTGATGACGGAACGTTGATGATCGCAACCGATGGAAGCCGGGTGGGACAGATTAACGGCCTTGCCGTCTACGACCTCGGCCAAGTTTCCTTCGGCAAGCCAACCCGTATCACTGCCACTGTCTCGGTTGGCCGCTCCGGCATTGTGAACATCGATCGCGAGGCCAATCTGAGTGGGAGCATCTACAATAAGGGGGCACTGATCCTGACAGGATTTTTCCGGCATCGGTTCGCGCAGAGTCGTCCTCTCTCCTTCTCCGCCTCTATCGTCTTCGAACAATCCTACGGTGGCGTCGACGGCGACTCGGCATCCTCTACGGAAGTCTACGCACTCCTCTCTGCTCTCAGCCGCGTTCCGATCCGACAAGACTTTGCGGTCACCGGCTCGGTAAACCAGTGGGGGGAGATCCAACCGATTGGCGGAGTGAAGGAGAAAATCGAAGGCTTCTTCGATGTCTGTTGCCGCCGCGGTCTAACTGGAACTCAAGGAGTGCTCATCCCCATACAAAACGTCCCTGAACTCATGCTGCGGGAAGATGTGGTTACCGCTGTTGAGAAAGGGGAGTTCCACATCTACTCTGTCTCGACAATCGATCAAGGAATTGAAATTCTCACAGGAATCGCCGCTGGCGTAGAGGATAGCGATGGGAACTGGACGGAAGGCTCGATCAACGCTCTGGTAAAGGAGCGGCTGGAAGAGCTATCGGAAAAACTCCGCTACGGAGTGCCGATTCTCACAACGGAAGATGCTGCCTTGATTTCGATGGAAGTGAAGAATGGGAAGTAGAGCATAGATCGTTGATAGTTGATCGGAGTCTGTTGTTTCTTGTCATCCGAACCGGGTGAGATTATTGGGACTTAGATCGTGGATAGTTGATTGTTGTTTTTTCATCCAACCCCGGTGAGATTATATGAATACGGAGAATCGTTCAAACTTTGAAAAGCTGCGGATATACAGCTTAGCTGAAAGCCTTGCTGATTCCATTTGGGATATCGTTGAAAAATGGGAATGGTTTGCTCGCAAGACAATAGGATCGCAAATTGTGCGGGCAGCTGACAGTATTGGAGCAAATATCGCAGAAGGAGTCCAACGAAGAACGTATATAGACCAACGTCAATTGAGCCACATTGCTCGTGGCTCAGTTAACGAGACACGACATTAGCTGAGGAGAGGGTGGAAGCGTCAGTTGCTCACCCAACAACAATCGAACGAACTGCAAACCTTGCTGCATTCACTTAGCCCAATGCTCAACGCATACCTCAACAGACTGAATTGAACCATCGCAGCACCCCAAGAACCAAATAACAACCACGATCAACGATCTACCCCCCTTCAACAAAAAACTCGACAACAACAATCCAGATTTTAATGAATAGACCTGACCGACACGTCCTCCTCTCCCCTTCGCTTCTCTCCGCTGATTTCACGCGCCTTGCTGAAGAGGTGAAGGTAATGGAAGATGGTGGAGCCGACATGTTGCACGTCGATGTGATGGATGGACACTTTGTCCCGAACATCAGTATCGGACCACTTGTTGTGGAGTCGCTGAAGAGGGTCACCGACCTTCCACTCGACTGCCACTTGATGATCTCCGATCCCGACAGCTACTTGGCTCCGTTTGCGAAGGCTGGTGCATCGATTATCACAGTTCACGTAGAGGCAGCCCTCCACCTATATCGGACAGTACAGACAATACGCGAACTTGGCTGCAAGCCGGGGGTAACCCTCAACCCAGCTACTCCTCTGTCGGTATTAGAAGAAATCCTCCCCCACGTTGACTTAGTTCTGTTGATGTCCGTAGAGCCTGGATTTGGTGGGCAGAGTTTTATCCCGACCCTCTACCGTCGGGCAAGTGCTCTGCGACAGATGTTGAACGATGCAGGAAATCCTGACTGTCTGATTGAAGCAGATGGTGGCATCAAGTTGGATAACGTAGCACAGGCATTCGAGTCGGGCGTCGATGTGATTGTCAGTGGATCGGGGGTCTTTGGAACGGATAACCCGGCTGAGACATTGCGTGAGATGAGGCGAGCCTGCGAAGGGGTTAGTAGTATTTAATTTGGACAACTTGTCCACACCTTCTCTTCTTTCGCCGAGTGCAGACAAAGAAAAAGCAGTAAGCAGAAAGAGATGCTCTCCACTGCTTACTGCTATCTTTTATCTGCTATCTACTCTCTATCCCCGCTGAATCTTATCCAGCACCTTGAAAGTAATGTCGATTCTCTTGCTCACGAAAACCATCCCTCCCGTCTTCTTGTCCACAATCGCATCCAGCTTCATCTCGGTGGCAACAGCGTTAACCGCAGCTAATACCTTCTCGCGAATTGGTGCGAGCATTGCAGCGCGCCGCTGCTGAATCTCCTGCTCTTTCGCCTGCTGATACTGCTGCATCTGCTGCTGGATAGTTCTCAACCGCTCTTCAGTCTTTGCCTTTACGTCAGCCGTCATTGTGCCGAGACTTTCTTGGTATGTTTTCAAGTCTCTCTGCAAGGCCGCATTCATTGCGTTGAGCGTGTCTTGATAGGCCTTCGTAAGAGCTGTCAACTTCTGTTCACCCTGAGTATACTCCGGCATCGCCTGGATAATCTGCTCCGAGTCAATAACACCGATATTTGTCTCTCCATTAGCCGTTGAAAGCCCGGCTCCGCAGAGGAGCATAAGGAGAAGTGCTGTGTTACGCATAACCTTCATATCGAGAATACCTCCTGAATTACAAGAAAAGAATGTCACCTTAATTATTGACGTAGAAAATCTAAACTGCGAAGATAGTAACAAGAAGAGCCGGAACACCAAAAACGTTCCGGCTCTTCTTAAAAATTACGTGTAGCTCTCTATGGAGAGACACATATCCCCTACCGCATGTCTTCCGCTACGAACGGAAGGAGTGCAAGGTGCCGCGCATACTTCACAGCCTGAGTAATTGACCGCTGCTGCTTGGCGTTTACACCAGTAATTCGGCGCGGAAGAATTTTCCCCTGATCGTTCAGGAAACGCTGCAAGAGCTTGATGTTTGTGTAGTCGATGTACTCAATCCCCTTAATTGGATTGCGCTTTTTACGACGGCGCGTATCGCGCTGCTTCGGACGAAACAGGCCGTCGTTTTCCTCGTTGCGGTTGCGATAGTTGTTGCGTGCCACGTTACTTCAAGATTTAACGTTTGATAGATAGTTCTCTGCCTTAGGCTGTCGCCTCGTCGCCACCCTCTTCAGCCTTCGGCTGATTCTTCGCGGCTTTGATCGACTTCGATTTCGCGAAACGCTGGTTGAATTTGTCAATACGACCTGCGGTGTCGATCACCTTTTGGCGACCAGTGAAAAACGGATGGCACTCGGAGCAAATCTCCAATTTGATGTCACCAACCGTTGAGTGTATTGTGAAGCTGTTGCCACACACACACGTTACCGTCGCCATTTCATATTTTGGATGGATATCTGCTTTCATGCTGTTCTCCTGCTGTTAACGGTTCATCTCAGTGGATTGATGCCAACCCGTTCGGGCTAACAATGCAAACTCAACGTCCTAAGGAACCTATTCTCCCTTGACAACCTTTTCGACTTCACTCAGATCCTTGACCTTGATGAACTTCTCGTTAAAGCGATACGATCCCTTATCGGTCTTGCTCGCAACGATCACCTTCACCGGAATCAAATCGGATCCCGCTCCACGCTTATTTACCTTGTCAACGAATGATTGCTGTTTAGCCATGAGAAATACCCTATATAGAGCGTTTGATTATCCAAAAGAGCAATAAAGATACGGGATAGAGTCCGCCCCGGCAAGTCTGTTGCTATGACGAGTTGTAGCGAACAAAAGGCGATCCGCAAAAGACGAATCGCCTATTATCTTTTACTCCCCCTCTCTTAATCCTCAATCTCTTGTGCAGAAGGTGGGAGTCGAACCCACACGAGGTTTAAGCCTCACTGGATTTTGAGTCCAGCGCGTCTGCCAATTCCGCCACTCCTGCAATTTGCCCCCAAGGACAGAAGACGAACTTACGATGGGGAATTCAAAATTTCAAATTCAAAATTCAAAAAAGACAAGAGGTTGCACTTAGTGCCTCTACCTTGCGCTTGAAACGTTCGCCAAATTTCAAATTTAAAGGTGGAAATTTAGCCGATCTGAACAGTACCAACATCGTTCTCCTACGCTCCTATCTCCTCCTTTTTGAATTTTTCATTTTGAATTTTGAATTCCCTCTTCTTCTGTTTTTCTGCTGAGCAAGTGCAAGTATTCCCACGTATATATCCCCGTCTTGTGCCCATCTTTCCAAGAAATCTGGATTGCATAGCTGCCAACTGGCTCTACACCGGCAAGTTCATTCATCCCCTCCACAAATGTCGGCAGCGTCAACGGGGCATAGTGTTTGCCGAGAATCGTCTCCCCCTTACAGTGGGCACACGGACACTCTCGCCGCAGGAACTGCAATGGTAAATCAGACGTTGTTCCATCTCCCCAAATCAGCCGGAGTGCTCCGTCAGGAGACTTCGTTATTGTTTTCGGTGCTGGGTATCCCATAAATTGCTCTTCTTCAGTAGTACGGTAATTATACAATTACGTCCGAAAATACTCGATTAGAACGAGTTCCTCTACGACAGTATGTGCAATCACCTCTTAAAGTACCCACGATCCTCTTCTTGCCTGTCTTCTCTCTGACTTCTTCATACGTTTTTTTCTTCTTCATTCTCCTTTACGATCTCGTCCATCCAAAACCAGTTGGATGATCTTCAGGAAAAACTTTCTACCAGGTCAACCGACGCTGAGCGGTTCCGCTTGCTGTGCGATAATGTAGTCGACCTAATTCCAGTTGATATTCGCCGGACAACTTCCTATGCCGAAGAAGGATTGCAGATTACTCGTTCCCAAGGAAATATCGTGATGGAAGGGGAAGCACTCGATCTTTTGGGAGAATACTACGCTCGTTCTGGTAGATATGTGGAGGGAATCGCAGCCCTTGAAGAGGCAATTCATCGGTTTGAACAAACAGGGATTAGGGAGCAGCAATGCCAAGCGGGGTTTATCACATACAATTCTGGTCAAAGAACGAAGCGGTCGTGGAATCGGCAAAGACCATCCTAACGAGATAACTCTCTACAACCTTTGCGCCTTCGCGTCTTTGCGTGATTCTTTGTCCCCTTTGTGGGGCATAGGAATTCCCGCATAGACGCGAAGAGCGCAGAGATTTTTCTTTACCGCACCAACTTGAACTCGACCCGTCGGTTCAAGGCGCGTCCTTCGTCGGTTTCGTTTGTTGCAATCGGCTTCGACTCACCATATCCCTTCGAGACGAGACGGGATTCACTAACACCACTATCAATCAGCCAGTTCACCACCGACTGCGCCCGCCGCTGTGAAAGTTTGATGTTGTAGTCGTCCGTACCATCCCAGTCGGTATGTGCACCGATCTCTACTCGAATACTTGGATAGTCGTTCAGCAGATTGACCAACTTCCGCAACTCTGGAATCGACTCCGATTTTAAGTCGGACTTATCGAAGTCGAAGAAGATATTGTCGAGCCGGAACGTTGCGCCGGTAGCAATTGCTTGGTCAATCGAGATTACATGCAAATCTTTCTCAAGTGCTGCTCCCCGCTTCACACCCCGCGTATCAAGTTCTTCAGGTGTTGGGATATATTCTGGCACTACTGGAGTTAGACGATAGACTCGTCCTTCGTTAATTGCTGTCTGATACCGTCCGTTCTGGTCGGTCTCGATTATCATTACGGTCTCCAACGTCTCAGCGTCGTCGATCTGCACCTTCCCTCGAATACCTCGATTGTTTTGGTCGAGGATCTGTCCACGCAACGTCGTCTGTGGCATGTAGAGGGTGAAGTCACGGTAGACCGTGTCCCCCTTCTGCACGCCAGTCAGGTCAACCGATTCGCTTAGTGGAAGGTAGAGATCAGAGTTGATCTCAGCTTGGTAAATTTTCCCCTCAACAATTTCAACTTCGTATTCACCAGTAGTCGAGTTGGTAGGAATGTTGAGCGTCGATGAGTTGAGCGACTCCCCCATTGTTATCGTTGTGCCAACCGGACGCCCGCTGTCATCTTTCACACGACCGCGGAGAATTGTCACCTTCGGAGCCTCCTTCATCTTCGACTTGTAGACGAGTTCGTAGGTCGTGGTGATGTCTGTTCCAATCTCATCGAGAATTGTTGTGAACGGAGAGCGGATGTTATACTCTTGGCCGAGCGTCAGGCGCGTTGTAACGGCACTGTTGTTTTTGCACGGCTCGTGAATTGAATAGAGTCGGGCTTTCATCTCCCAGAGCATCGCCACTAAATCGGCCTCTGTCAACTCGGAGTTTTGCTGGATTGCCCAGTCATCCGTAATCAAGACAAAAATTCGCTGCGCATCTGGACGATAGTTCATCTCGGTGGCAGCCTTCACGGCGAGGGCACTGATCTCGTCGCCACCAATTGCAGCAGCGTTCGAAACGAACTTCCGAAACTTTTGGAAGTCGTTCGTAGGGTGGAGTGTATCGTAGATAATTGAACCGTAGAGAACTCCACCAATTCGGTAGTCGGCTCCACTTGTCTCCATGTGATCGACAAAGCTCTGAGCGTTTGCCCGAACAGCTTCGATCTCTCCACCCATACTGCCAGAGCAGTCGATAATCATCGTCACATCGACGGGAATGCGTCGGGATGAGTCGATTGGGCGCACCGAAACGATCTCTAAAGAGGGATCGGCAAAGGTAAAGTCATTCCGGCCAAGCCCCCGCACACTCCTCCCCTCGTTGTCGGTTACCTGCATGTAGACGGAGACGAATGGGAACTGAGAGTTGTCGAGGTTCTGAATACCGATAGAATAGTTCTGGCGTGAGAGGATCGTGAGAGAATCACTCTTCATCAACTCGGTGCTTCGAACGCGACGGGAGTAGAAGGACTTGCGAATGTTTTTGAAGAGATCGTTCGGATTTGACGAAAGATCTTCCAATGCCTCGAACAACATACGGTAGCTCCCCCCTCCAGTCCTTACGGTCTCGAAGAGATCAGCCGGTGTATCGAATCCGGTTGGAGTAAAGTCGCAAGGGCGTTTCAACGCTAACGGATCCTCGGTGGCATCGCTGACAGCATATTTGTAGGAGAGTCCCGCAGGTGTGTAGGCACGGTCAGGAGCCCAGCCGAGTCGTGTTGAGGGGGGAGTGAAAGGACCCTCATCTTCAAATCCCTCTGGTCCCTTCGGACGGTAGCGGACGATGCCAACCCCCTGCTTATACCCCACGTTTCCGGTCTCTACATCAAGCTCGTTGAAGGAACCAGCAATAATATCACGACCGAAGAGCATCTCCACACCGAAACGGAAATCTTCCCGGTTAAAATCGAACGAACTGCTGACAGCAATCACCTGCTCGAACAACCAAAGGTCAAGCCCAAACTCCGGCGTCACCTGCGAGAGGTTGCCGAACGTGTCGAGCGAGTTGTAGTAGAGTCCCCCCCGGAGTGCAAGCCAGTCGGCTAAGCGCCAGTTTGCGTCGAACGCAACGCGAGGATTGCCATTTCTACCAAGCAAATCTTGAATGGCAAGACCGGTTAACAGCTTATTGAGAGGTGCGGCAACAGCACCGATGGTGAACTCTCCGTCGCTCAGAAGACTTGTTCCCTCGCTCCACCCAACGCCTCCACCAACCCATAGTGGGATTTCCTTACTCACGTCGAGTGGGAAACCAAAACCACCGTAGAACCGCTGGGTGTTAAACTCGCTTGTGGAGCCAATAGTTCCAGCTCCGAGATACCAGAATTTTGAGAAGATGCCGTAGGAGAGATTGTTAAAGGTAAATCCCGTATCGTACTGTGCGCCGCCGACGATATCGGAACTCTTATCCATTCCGAGGATAGCTGGATTCCAGCCAACCGAAGAGGCATCGCCGGGTAACCCAAGTCGCCGATTTGTAAAATCCTCTGGTTGCAGTATGGACTGCGCTCGCAGTCCGGAAATCGTAGCCAGAAGAAAGAGGGCTACCGATATAATCTGTCGTCGGTCTATCATGCGTTTATAAAGTGAGAGAAGAAGGTCTGTCGGCTTAGTGCTTCGAAGACTTATGTCCGAGCAAGCAGTACAGAAAAGCTCCCGTTCGTTATCGTGATAGTATCACTTGAATCTTTCGAATTGACTAACGTCCCCTGGAATGTTCCATCTACAATCTCACCATCACTTCCAGTCAGCGTAATGCTGCAATCGGATGTGCAGTTGTAGTCTATGTCTGCTCCACCATCCCCCTCCACAACAAGTGTGACGGTAATGTCGGCTCCGGTTAGCGTAGTTGGGAACGATCCCTTGTCAATATCGAAGTTAAAGGTGATAGTAATCGACTGCACTGGCAAGGCCGACGTAGAACCACCGAACCTGCCGAATAGAATGGATGTGTCGTACTCCGAGAGTGAAGTCTCAATATCAAACGTAATTGCCTGCCCGTCGATAGTTCCCTTCAGCTCCTTTCCATTTCCTACATTAGGTTGGACAGGGGTCTCCTCGCATCCGGTTATCACAAATGAAACAAGCAACGCAACGATCCCCCAACGCTGAAATCGTCCTCTGTTCATAAAAATCTCCTTCATCTTGAATGGTCCTAAATAGTATTGATTGCACATGGATTGATGCCTGAGAAAGACCATTGACGGCGGCAAAGATAACAACATGGGTCAGGAGGCAAAGAATGAGGAGAGAGAAGGTTCAGGTTACTGACTGAACCGAACGGAGAAATCCCCCAAGAGAATTGCTCCCCCCACATTTCCGACCATATAGGCAGAGAAATTGCCGGCAACAATTTTTCCATCCGAGCCAGTCAGAGTAATCCGACACGAATCGAGATCGCAGAGATACCACTTCTCCTCACCATTCACTTGCTCCGTGTAGAAGATACGTTGCTCTTCAGCAGGGAGAGGAACAACACCGGAAAAGGTGACTGGAAATGTTCCCTTCTCAAGGTCGTGCTCGAACCAGAGTTTTAGCGTTCGCAACGTGTCGCCAGAGAGTGTGCCAACTATCTCTCCACGCTTTTTCTCAGCATCGTAGAAGGTTCGCTCCGCATCGAGTGCAAACCGCACGTGCTCGTAGTAGTGGACAGGCTCCTTAAACCGACCGTTGACCAAAAGACTGGATTGCAAAAGATTACCCGAACCGTAGTCGGGGTCAGGGTCGGTAATTCCTTCATCTTCGCAGGAACATCCAGAGATCAGCCCAACGGTGAGCAAGAGAAAGAGTGGGAAGGGGTTGCCAGTTATGTTAAATCTACTCACAATAGCTCCTCACGCTATGCTCACATAATAAAATTAATGACCAGAAAATATAACAACTCAGCTTTGGAAGAAAGAATCAAAGAAGTTGAAATAGAAGAGCTAAGGTGAGGAAGGAGATGATGATACCAACCCCAACCATCATTGCCCCGAGTTTGGGGAGAAGCCCAACCGACATGGCCAGTGCCCAAGCACTGATCTGCGGCGGCATTCCTGCCTCGAAGATTGAGACGTCGGCGGCAGGACTATTCAAGTTCAGGAGGTGAACGATGCCGAGAGCGAGAAGTGGAGCAATGCAGAGTTTGATCCCCAAGCCAACCCCCATCGGGAGTAGGTGACCAGATTCAACGCGGAACTCCACCTTCAACCCAACTGCAATGATAACCAACGGAACCAGCGTGCCGGCTAAAGGAGTGAGAATAAAGTCGATTGCCGGGAGAGCGGGAGATGAGTAGAGCGCGAAGGCGAGGGTGAGAGCAATTAAGGGTGGAAAGGTAACGATCTTCTTTAGGATCGACTTCAGGGTTGCTTTCTCCCCCCCAGCATCCCCGCCAGTGTAGAGCGCAACCACCACCGAACCGTAGGTTGCCAACGCGAGGAACGTACCGAATTGATCGTAGAGGATTGCGTAGGAGACCATCTCCTTCCCGAAAAAAGACTCGATCATCGGAATGCCGAAGAAGGAGGTGTTGCCGAGTGGGACAAGCAGCATCAGAACGCCGGTCACATCGCGACTCCACTTGAACAGTCGGGAGCAGGTGAGCACCAAGAGTGCTGAGAAGGCGAGCATTACCCAGGGCATCAGGGCGGGAACCAGAATCTCGTGTGTGATCGGGAGCTTTGGAATTTGAATCAGGATTAGGGCGGGGAGAGAGACGTAGATGACAAAGGAGGTGAGAACTTGCGCCGTATTCTCGGGGAATGCGGGAATGAATTTCAGTCCGATCCCCAGCAGCAGGAGAACGAGGATCAAGATGATGTTATCCATGGAGCGTTATCAGGAACCGATGTTGCGGACATGTTGCGTTCATCGGGTGCGAAGATAACGCCTTTGCGCGAATCGTTTTGGGAAATGGTGGGGGCATGATGGGGGGATCGTAGGGAGATGATGAAGGGATGGTAGGGACATGATGCATCATGTCCCTACTCTTTCGAAAAATCCAAATCAAGATAGATTGGCAACTGATGGCCAAGATTTGAAAGTGCTTGTGCTACACTGTCAGAAACTGACTGATTAGGTAAGAGGTTCACATCTTGACCAAAACGCTTCCCATCGTTGCCGAACGTTGTATAACTACCCGGCACATAGTACTTCATCAAGGAATCGGTAAGAAGAATCATGTTTGAGCGGTTGTTGACCCCTACGGCTGAATCAGCCACATCAGTCCCTGCAAAGTGCTCATACGATGTATGGTAGTATCGAAACTCAGGATTGTTGTACCAGTAGCCGGTTATGCTTAGCGGGTCTATTAACTGGTAAGATTCTCCAACATGATTGAATAAGCTAGTTGAATCTATGCTTTTGGTACAGCACCAATCATTTGTGAGAACAAGGTCTCCTGTGACAAGGTCAATCGAATCCATAGATTCCCAGCGTTTATTCATAAGTCGCTGAAAAGCTGAATCAGATGTTCCAGTCACGTGAAAGGCTCCGAAGATAATTATTGGACTATTACCTATCAAGGCATGTCGATAGAACTTATCTAAACCATGCCGATATCTGTAGGATGTAGTATCTCCCACAACAGGCAACCAATATTGTAAATCTATTTCGAGAACTCGCTTCGTTGGACAATAGCAGATTGAGGTATTGTATGTATGGATCCGCTCTCTCAATTCAACAGTTTCATACCCACTATGACTTACACGTGGATTCGCACTTCGAGTAGACATGCAACTAGGGCTAGAAGGTAGACTATATCTACTAACACTTATCGATTCTGCATCGGTAAGTAGGATAGATGTCGTACACTCATCCTGCGCATTGCGTAAACTGTGCAATGGCATTTTGAGTGATGGCCCTACAACTTTTGCCAGAATCTCCCCAAGTTGTTTAGAGCGAACTCCATGAACGACCAGAACATTTGGACGGATTTCATTGAACACTGTCACGAGAGACGAGACCCACGCTGTATCATCGCAACGAGCTGTGTCGACAATCCACGAACATAGACGCACCGTAGATTGACCAGAACAGCTCTGACACCATAGGAAGGTTAAAGCAGTGAGAACTGAGAGAGAGAGAATCTTTCCGATCTTCATAAAACAGTATAACCTTAACAAATTAGCAGAGCGTTCACAGCTTGCATTTTTCCCAACAGTCTTCATTCAATTTTGGGGAAGTCATAGAGAACCAATATAAGTAGTCTTCAGAATTCGTCGGCGTCAACTTTGGCCAGGGTGGATTTACAATGCGTGCACCATTGATCTTAATCCCATTCCCTATATCATTTTGTTTCCACGGCTGATTGATATCAGCATTGACTCTAACATCCCCAGTTCTTAAGTCAATTGAAAAATAACTACTCCCGAAAAAAGTATAAACTTCTATGCCGTCATCACTAATATTTTGTATTGTGCCATTCGTTTCTCTCTGCTGCTTAATAATAGAGCACCATTGACAAAAAGCTCCAGAATCTTTAGAATCAATGTCGTCAAGCGGAGAAAGGTTCCCTTTTTCAGTTTTTTTTGAGCATAACATTGTTGCTAAATAAGCATCGAGCTCAAATGCATTACCATCAGCGTAATGAACTAGTTCATGAAAAAGAAGATCTATTAATTCATCTTCTGAAAATTCTTGACCATCTTGATTGCATATATAAATACGCTGTGATTCAGCCTCTGTATGCGCACGTTTTTTCGACTACAATACTGATCACTACCACACACAATATTAACACCGATTGTGTCAATTGATTCACGCATTTTCTTGGCAAGTTCCACCAATGCTCCACCATATTTTTCGAGGCATGGGATCAGATTATCATAGATATCCTGCATGACTTTTTTTACGAGTTCTTTAAACTCAGGCGAGCATTCTTCAGTACCCTCATCGTCCATGAAGTTGACGATTATTTTCTCCTCCTCTTCACCATCTTCAGGAAGTCTATAATCGACGAATTCTCCATATTTCGCACTGATTTCATCGGCAAAATTTCTAATGATTCCAATGCGTGGGCGTCGACCATCTTGAACAATACCGAGTCCACGCCCACCATCAACACCATGTAAAGGCACTCCGTTAGAATTATCTCCTCCACTCCTTGTTCCCCCGCCACCGGTTCCAGAAGTAGGTCCTGTATAGCCCCCAGGAGTGCTTATACCTCCTCCTGGATTCCCTCCAGGTCCACTAAGGTTAGTACCTCTTCCCGCTCCACTTTCTAAACTACCTCCGGGACCTTTATCAGTGCCACCTCCTCCTCTATGACCTGTACCACCCCTTGTAGTTCCCCCTTGTCCTATTGGCACACAGTCAAACCATAGGAATTCGTACCAAGTTCCATATTCATCAGTAAAGAAAGCCTGCTGCACAACTTTCCCTGGGGCTGTTCCCGGAGGGCAAGGGATGCCTGGCCAATTCTCTAATGTTGAGGGTGGGAGGTCTTCAGTAGCGGCTGAGATGCCCGGCCGTTTGGAACCTCCCGAAGGTTGTTGTGGCTTACCATTTTCGATAGTCCCTCTTGTTGAAGAGGCTAAACCCTTCTCAAGAACTTCTGAAGGGCTTAGCTTCCTTATAACCGAAGGCTGATTATTTGTCGAATTGGTCGATAGGTTAGTAGAACCAGAGTTAATAATAATTCTGGCTGGTTCAGCAGAAGAGACTATTCCCATTCTCCTCTGATCGTTAAATATATTGGATGCCATAGTTTTACTCTTTCTGAATTGTGGTGAAATGAAAGATTCAAAACAGGTGTTGAGTGCTATCGATAAGAATCTCCTCTGTTTTTGTTTACTACGGCACAATAATCCAATCCATTTCCATCATCGCTTGATCCCCCGAACCCGATGCAATTGTCTTTAACCCCATCGAGAGTGTCCCAAAACTTTTTAGAGTCACCGTGAGGACATACGAACCGGGTACGTAGTTCACACCGGGATCAAACCGAAGCACTGGAACTGTCGCTTGGCTATCGCCACGAGTGCCTGCATTGTCGAGAAAACTTAGCTGCAACGATTCAATCCCAACTGCGAAGTCGAGCGGGATACGCATCTGCCATGCTGTACCACCACGGAGGAAGATCATCTTTCGGAGTGGAATTGCTAAATCGGTAGCGGCATTTGTCACCTGATGTTGTTGCGACCACATCGCAGCATCACCAACTTTTTGTTGGTTGTCGCTCTCCCAGGCTTTGCAGTCGCCACCATCTTGCACAGTAACAGGTGTTGCCACCCAGGTTCCACCCGGATTCAAGAAATCAACACTGTACTCGAATTGTCCGATTGTTCCGCTGAGTTCGGCATAGGCAATAATGTCGAATGGATTTTTTGGAGCGGCATCTTGAAGGTCATACCAAGAGAGGACGGAATTGGAGCTGGAACTGCAACCACAGTTTTTCATAATACACCTCAATAAGGAGTTGAGTGAGAATAAGGTTAATTGTGAGGTCAACACTAAAAAAAATCAAATGCAATGCAAGTGATTTTCTCGGGTACTTACTACTTTGTGGGCATGTTTTTTGTAATAGCAGTGAAGTAAAGAGTCTCGACGGTGAATTAAGAGATACCTCCTAATATCTACAACCTGTGAGGTTCTTCGGAAGACCTCAGAACGACAAACTTGAGTGGCTCGAAAATCTCTTCCTCTGCGACTCTGCGGTTGATCTTTCTGGCTCTTCAGATGGAGAGAATAAACGCAGAGGCGCGGAGGACGCAGAGAGGATGTTTTTTCGGAACGCCTTTTTACCGTATCTCTTCCCACTCTTTTGAGATTGATCTGCCGAGGATCATTACGGCTAAGGCGTTGAGGGTCCACTCGAAGAGGACGCGGAGGTAGCCGAAACGACGGAAGCGGCGGGGGGATTCGTAGACGCGGAATTCGTTCTGGTGGCCGATCTTCCCCTTGCTGGTTAACCGACGGTAGAGATCAAAATCTTCGCCTGCCGCCATGTGCTTCTCGTAGCCTCCAACTGCTACGAAGGCGTCGCGCCGGACAATCTGGCACTCGCCACGTCCCATGCCGAGACCGATAAAGTTCAACAACCGAACGTAGTTGTTGAAGAAGTTGTGGAAGAGTGAATCGCTCCACCCTCTCTCGTGTGGGGCGATGTGGACAGGACATGCGAAGGCGACGATCTCAGCCTCTCCCCTCTCAACAAACTCTACCAATCCTTCTACAAACTTCTTTCCATCCTGCGGAATCGTGTCGGCGTTGATGAAGACGAGAAGTTCGCCCCGCGCCTGCTCTGCCCCCAAGTTTCGACCCTCAGCAATTGTCTGGCGACGTGAGGCGACGTGGCGGGCAATGATGTCGGCGTGCTCCCGAGCGATCTCGGGTGTTTTGTCGGTGCTCCCCCCGTCACTGACAATCAGTTCAATCCGGCACTTCTCGCGAATCTCTCTCGGAAAAATTTGGAGCATATCACCGATCAACTTCTCTTCGTTCAGTGCCGGGACAATCAGGCTAATTGTGGGATCGGTAATTGCGTCGGGAGCAATCCAGACTTCGGGAGAATCTCCGTCAGTTGCTGAACGAGCCTGCGGGGTAGCATGCCCGTTCGTAGCTGGATGTAGGTTCGATGTATCGAGTGGATTGCTCAAAGTCTCTTAGAAATCTGGTTCAGAAGTGGACAGGCCAAGCAAGGTAGAACTTTACTTCGGGTGCTAACTGCAGCGCAGGGGCTGGCCAGTGGAGATAGTCGGCAGTCTGTAGGAGCCAATTGCCAAAATCACCCAAGTCGGGAAGCATCTCCACCAGATCATAGTCGAGCGAGATAAAGTAGCGGCGACCTGGTACGAGTACTTCGTTTCGCTCGTTGATGCGGTCGACATTATACGTTCCATAGCCAAACGCAAGGCGCAACCATTTCGGCCAGGCAATACTCTCCGGCAGCAGGTTTGCCACCTTTGTCGAGAACCAAATTGTCTGTCCGTTGTAGTCGTCGACAATGATCTCGTCGTGTCCGCTCCGCACTCCCCCCTGATACTCGTCGTTCGGAAAGTAACTCCACTTGAACTTGAAGTTCTGAAGGTCGGGGAAGTAGTGCTGAAGTCCGAAGAAGAGTGGTCCGATCGTATTTGCATATTGATCTGTTGGATCGAACCCGAAAGGACTGAACCCATCTTCGATCTCGACATAAGTTTGAAAGCTCAAACCTATAAGTGGTCCCATCCAACCAGCTACATCAGGACTGAAGCCAGAGGAGACGAGGGCTTCATAGCCTGTGTAGGAACTCATATATCCGGCAAAGAAGTGGCCGAACTTATCCGCCTGCGCAGCATATCCCCAATCTACAGTAAAGTGAAATGGCTCACGCCGATCACTCCACCACGCATTCTGCTGATAGATATGAATTGCTGCGACAATTCCCGCCACTCCAAGCCCAGTCAGTACGGCTGGAACAGGACGAACGTGCGTGTCACGGTAGGGAAGATCTCCAGTCAGTGTATAACGGGGAGCTTTTGCGTAGCGATATTCATCAAGGGTGTAACGTGGATATTCTTCTTTCTTCGATGCTGTGTCGAAGGGTGGAGGAGAATGAACGTTGGCTGAGGAGGCGTCACCTGAACTGTCTGCAACAACTGTGACTTCTTCGACGCCCCCCAATTCCACGGGTAATCTGTCGGATGTAGTATCCGAAACTATCTCACCCGACGAATTGTCGGCCTCTCTCTCCCCCGCAACAGCCTCTCCTACCTGTGCACGAAGTGGCAGACAAAGAGAAGAGAGTAGAAGTATACCGACAAAGAATCCCTTCGGGAACATCATAAGACTCGTACCTGAATTCTCATCTAAATCTCTCAACCTATCTTTTAAAATCGGGACAGGATACAAAAAAAATATTCTGTGGGAAATGAAGAAAAGAGGGGTAAGCAGATAGTAGATAACAGTGAAAATATCCCGTTGATATTCTACGATCTCCTACACTTCTTCTACAACTCTTGACCCTCTCTACTTTCCTGACGTAGGTTGCAAGCCTGCAACTACTTGGCTTCGGTATCCTCTACTAAACCCGGCGCAGGCTGAAGACCTGCGACTACTCATCCACTCACGCTATTATTTTCTCATCTCCATCACACAGTACCAAGCCCACCCTCGCAGTGGAGGAAGGATCGTCATCAGAAGACGGTCAATTCCTTCGGTGACTCCGTAGAGTGGCTTGAAGAGAGGACTATTACGAAGGGGAACAATGCCGAGGGAGGTTAGGTGAAAGAAGTGTGGGCGAAGCTCGGAGAAATAGTCTTCGGCTCGACGAAGGTCGGCACGAAGAAGAGGGTGTTCATCCGGGGTCCGCAGGTGTGGCGTCTGGTTCCGAAAACGGTTGATTAGTGGATTGTGCCCTAACGGCTCGTGGAAGACGGCAACTCCCCCCGGACGAAGAACGCGGGCAACTTCGCTGTATCCCTTCTCAAGATCGAGGTGGTGGAGAATACCGATGCCACAGACGAGGTCGAATGAGTTGTCAGGGAAGGTCAACTCTTCGGCATTCATCACGTGGTAGGAGACTTGGTTGGTTAGCCCAGCCTCTTCTGCCAACGTGTTTGACTCCTCGATTGCAACGGGTGAGATGTCGATTCCCGTAATCTTCGCTCCCTCCTTAGCGAGGGCAAGTCCGTCGCTGTTGATGCCGCAGCCATACTCCAGAACATCTTTGCCGACAACGTCGCGGAATACCAGATCGTGATAGCACTCGTAGGATCGTCTGGCAACCGAATAGAACTTGCCGACCTCGGACTCTCTCAAGTTTGTTGAAAACGAATGGTCGTGGAACTCTGCCTCGCGCGCGAGGCGTTCCTGCGTTGCCGCATCATGTCCCGACATCTCTTTGTTTGCAGATATTGGCATTACTGAATTCGTCTCTCTTTGAACCATCTTATTGTCTTTGAACAAAATCGCCAACTCCCATTAACACCCCGATTCATTGGGGTGTTCTTAAGTCTCAGTAGAGGAAAAACGGCTTCAAGCCGTTTCTTTCCCGACTTTCACTTCACCCAACTCAAGCCGACAAGCCATAAAAGAGTTCAGATCACTACTTCACCACTCATCCTACTCAACGTATTCGGCAAAGACCATCACGATCCACTTTCTCTACTACTGAACTACTGACGTAAAACTAAATGCTGACCCATCGAACAATCCCTTGTCGCTCAACTTCAGACTCGGTATCACTAACAGAGCCATGAACGAGAGGGTCATGTAAGGTGATGTCAAGGGCGTCTCCAATTCTTCTTTTACCATCTTGTCGAGTCGGGAGTAGGCGGCGGCAACTTCTTCGATAGGTTGATCGCTCATCAACCCGGCAACCGGAAGTGGTAGAACTTCTTCCCGATCTTCTACAACAACCGAAAGCCCTCCCCGAGATTCCATCACTACGTTAATTGCCCGACATAATTCACTATCTGAAGTCCCCACGGCAACAATGTTGTGCGAATCGTGCGCAACCGATGAGGCAATCGCCCCTCGCTTCAGACCAAACCCATTGATGAAGGCAACTGCCGAGGGTTGTTGGCTGTATCGGTTAACGACAGCAATCTTCAGAACATCCGTAGTTGTGTCGGAGACGATTTCGGCGTCGCGAATCGTTCCCTTCATCTCTCTCTTCTCGGTGACAATCTGTCCGTTGAGCGCACCGATAACGTTAAGCAATGCCTCCTCTCCCGCAAAGGGAAAACGGAGTGCATTCGGCTCGATAGTTCTCGGAGCAAAATTGTTCGGTTGAGTGATTGGAACGCTTGGAATGCGTGACTCGCCACTCTCGGCAACTATCTGGCCATCAATCCAAGTCCGCAGAACGCGCATACTATCCAAGCTCTCCACCTCGATAAAGTCTGCCGGATCACCTACCTGAAGCAACCCCACATTCAATCCATAATGTTCCACCGGGTGAACTGACGCAGAGCGAAGTACTGTCATCAAGTCGTGCCCCTCGGTCAAGGCTCGGCGCACCAGACCGTCGATGTGGCTTTGTAGGAGATCGTCAGGATGTTTGTCGTCGCTGCAGAACATGCAACTATCGGGAAACTCGGAGATCAAGGGATGGAGAGCCTCGAAGTTTTTAGCGGCTGACCCTTCGCGAATCAACAACTTCATTCCCGAGAGAAGTTTCTCTCTCCCTTCATCGTATGTAAACGATTCGTGATCGGTAGTGATACCGGCACTCAGATATTTTTGCAACCCTTCCCCGCGTAACCCGGGAGCATGGCCGTCGACTGGTTTGCCAAGCTTGTGGGCAACCGCAATTTTTGCGTGAACGTCGGGATCGTCCCCAATAACGCCCGGATAGTTCATCATTTCGCTGAGGTAGCGGACGCGATCATCTCGGAGCAACTCTTCTACTTCGTCAACTCCGAGCGTGGCTCCTGCAGTTTCAAAGCTGGTTGCAGGGACGCACGACGGCGCACCGAATGCAAACTTGAAGGGGGTCTGCTCACCATTCTCAATCATGTAGCGAACTCCCTCAATGCCGAGCACGTTGGCAATCTCGTGCGGATCGCTGACAGTTGCCACCGTTCCATGCTGCACGGCAATGCGGGCAAACTCCGAGGGAACTAACATTGAGCTTTCAACGTGAACGTGGGCGTCGACAAACCCGGGTAGAATGTATGGCTCCCCCTCTCTCCTCTCTCGTTCTTCCTCGAGGATTTCGACAATGCGACCACCCTCAACTCGAAGAGTACCGAAAAAGATGCGTCCCTTCAGTGGGTCCACAATGCAACCAGAAATGTTTTGCATGGATATTCTTTAACTGTCAGTTGTGAGCAGTGAGCACAGAAATCCCAGCGCGATTATTCTACCGCCACCCATACACTCCCACACTCATAAACTCTATCACTTCTACAACCTTAATCTGTTTTACTCTTCCAGCGTAGACAGAAGACCTATACCTAATAAACTCTACACACTCTCAACTCTATGAACTCAATGAAAACTACTTCCTCTTGAACGTCTCCAGAATGCGGAGGTAGTCGACTTTGTCTCCTTCGATCTTTCCAGAATAGCTTGACCCGAGGAAGACATATCCTCGACGGTCGTCATCATCTCCTTCGCTTACGATAGAGGTAAGCATCCCCTGCCTCCAGTTGTTCCCATCCTTGTAGGCGTAGAGCAAAACGGGAAGCGTATCGCCGTCGATTACTACCTCATCGTTCCGCATCGGCACATATCCCTCAACCGAAGCCGCCTCGCGGAAATTCAGGTCGGCAAAACGGTTGTTGTCGGCTTCCGGCGGGACAGGGACGGTTACAACAGTTAGGACTGGGCTGGAAGAATCTCGCTCTCCCCTCCAGAAGACCGCCGAGGCGTTTCCGACGTTGTCTTGATGATGCCACCCATCCGGTATAATCAATGAGAATCCATCTGAATGGTCATAGTAACCGGGTGGTTTCTCCTCGACACAGGCAACTATCGTAGACGATAGAATTAGGGAGAGCAACAGTGTTAAAAGGGAGCAAACCGAATCTGCGGCGAACTTCATAACGATATTTTTGTTAGATCAGCCTCTGCTTTAGGTGGCCATCTCCATCAGATAGCCGAGCCTGTGAAACAACTTTGTAAGACAACAAAGAAAAGTCTGGAGTTAGCAGAGTAAGGATCTCTCATTCTGCTGATAACTCCTATGCGACAATCTGACCTTCTCACACCTCTCTACCCCTTCATCCTCTTTAGAAATCTTCCTGCTTCATTTTGAACTTCTCACTCACTTCTTCCTCCCAAGTGCTCAGCTAAGAATTGCTCTGCAGCCGTGTAGAACTTCATCCGATTCTCTGGCTTAGCAAATCCGTGCCCTTCGTCGGGGAAGAGTAGATACTCGTAGGGTATCCCTTTCTCTTCCATTGCGGCAACAATCTGCTCCGACTCTGCCTGCTTCACTCGCGGATCGTTCGCACCGTGCGCTATGAGCATCGGGATTTTGATATTGTCTACTTTGTAGAGAGGAGAGCGTGACTTCAAAAATTCTTCTTCGGTTTGGGGGTTGCCAACACGTTCGTACATCCGGGTAAGGAGAGGACGCCAGTAGGGAGGGATTGTATTGATGAAGGAGACCAGATTACTTGGGCCAACAATGGCGACAGCACAGCAAAAGAGATCGGGTGTAAACGTTGCCCCAACCAGAGAGGCGTAGCCACCATACGAACCGCCGAAGATTGCAAGTCGCTCGGGATCGGCGTAGCCTTGCTCAACAGCCCAGGTAACTGCGTCAACCAGATCGTCGTGCATCTTCCCCCCCCACTCTTTATCGGCTGCGCTGACGAAATCTTTGCCATATCCAGTTGAACCTCGGTAGTTCACGTTCATGGCGATATATCCTCGGTTGGCAAGCCACTGATCTTCCGGACTATACCCCCACATATCCCGAACCCAAGGACCACCGTGAACGTTTAGAACCACTGGTAGACCTGATCGAGGAGTATCGGGCGGGAAGGTGAGGTAGCCGTGAATTGTCAGACCATCACGCGCCTCGAAAGAGAACGGCTCCATCGGCGCAAGATGGTAGTTGGAAAGCTCTGGACGGCCGTTGAAGAGATGGGTAACCTGCTTTGTTGCCCGGTCGTAGAGGAAATATCTTCCCGGAGCTTCCGGCGAATCGAAGTAGCCGACCCACTTCATCCCATCTTCTGTGCGGGAGAGAATGCTCAAATCACTTCCGGCATCCGAGGTCAGAAGCTCAATATCTTCCCGCAAACTTTCGTTGAGCGTAACCCACTCGATACGCTCTCGGAGAATCACCGCGAAGTCTGGCTCGTGCGTTTGCCGGTTAAAGACAACGCCGGCAACATCGTAGATCGGGTCTTCCAGCAAAACTTCGATCTCTTTTGTGGCAATGTTGATCGCAACAAGACGGCCAGCGTTGGCATCTCGCGAGTCGATTGCGTAGAGAATCGTTCCGTCGAGATTGAAGCCACGTGGTCCACTTACAGAAGCGTCGTCGGCATCCCAGCGAATGAAAAGTTCCCACTCTTCACTCTCTTCGTTCCACATCAACAAGTCAAAACCTCCATCGGCATTTGCACTCAATGCACCCCGAACGTTCATACCTTCGTCAATTAACCAACCGATACCACTGCCAGGGTTTGATGCGATCTTCTCCAGTTCGCCAGTTGAAAGTGTCAAACGATATATGTCCTTCAGTTCCTCGTTCTCCTTGTTCATTGATATGAGAAGGATGTCAGGAAACCGAGGACTCACTTTGGCAACGTGTGCCTGCACATTCTCGTATGGGGTGTGGTCGGTTACAGCCCCGCTCTCTATGTTCACTGAATAGACTCGCCAATTTTCGTCCCCCTCTTTATCCTGACTGTAGAAGATATGTTGGTTGTCGAGTGCCCAGAACCAAGAGCGGATACCACGATCAGTGTCGTGTGTAATCGCACTGGCTTTAGTGATGTCGGCATCGGCGTCGTTAATCCAAATGTTCAGCACGCCATCTTTCGGCGCAATCCAGCCAAGCCGTTTGCCGTCGGGCGAAATTTGGGCAGCCATTCGTTCTGGGTTTCCGAAGAGAAGTTCTTTAGGAATGAGTTCGGTGGCAGTTTCAGTTGTATTCATAATCTTCTTGATGTTGGGAACTGAAGAGGGTTTTCCACTTATTAATAGTGCTCTCCCCGAAGGCTTTCCGAGCATTTATGGACTTTCTCCCCTGCAGTCGCATTCAATACATTTCAGTGAAAGGGTGGTAAAAGTAGAAAAGCGGAGGAGAGTATCCAACGCTAAAGTTTTTCGCCTCTCATTTTCGCTTTCGGCTTGGAACAACTACTTGCAGGGGCAAGTCACTATCTTGAAACTTCCCTGAGAGGGGATACTTCTTCATTTTTATCGTTCAAATTGACTTATGTGTGGAATTGTTGGATATATCGGAGAACAGGACGCAACGTCGATTCTCCTGAATGGATTGAAACGCCTTGAGTATAGAGGGTATGACTCCGCTGGCGTCGCTGTAGTTAACGGAGGCCTGACTGTAAAGAAGCGGGTAGGAAAAGTGAGTGTTCTGGACAGAGTTCTGCAAACCGAACCAGTTTCAGGAACAGTGGGCATTGGCCACACCCGCTGGGCAACACATGGTGCCCCGAATGACTTGAATGCTCACCCACACACCGACGAGGATGGCGAGATCGCCCTTATCCACAACGGCATCATCGAAAACTACGCAGCACTCAAGAAGAAACTTGCAGCCGACGGCTACACCTTCCGATCTGAAACTGACACAGAGGTTCTCGTTGTCCTAATTCGTGCCTTCTACGACGAACTTGGAGATATGGCGAAAGCCTTCCGCTACGCACTGAAGCAGGTGGTAGGAGCCTACGGCATCGCAATGGTGAGTGCCTTCGACCCAAACCGACTCTACGTTGCCCGGAATGGATCCCCTTTGGCAATCGGCATTGGCGACGGAGAGTTTATCGTCGCCTCCGACGCATCGGCAATTGTGCAGCACACCCGACAAGTAGTCTACTTAGATGATGGCGAGATGGCTGTGATCGAGCGAGATCGCTACGTTACCAAGCGTATCGACGATGACACGACTGTCGATAAGGAAGTGGAAGAGGTGGAGTTTGATCTTGCAGAGATTGAGAAGGGGGGATACGATCACTTCATGCTGAAAGAAATTTTCGAGCAGCCGGAGACGATCCGAAATGCGATGCGGGGACGCCTCGACAGCGAGGCGAGCACTGTTCGGCTCGGTGGATTGATGAACGTGATCGATCGACTGCGAGATGCACAACGTTTGATAATCGTCGGTTGCGGCACATCCTTCCACGCTGGACTTGTAGGGGAATATCTGATTGAGGGACTTGCTGGCATTCCAGTAGAAGTGGAGTATGCGAGCGAGTTTCGCTACCGCGATCCAATTATCACGAAAGATGACATTGTGATTGCCATCAGCCAGTCGGGGGAAACTTCCGATACGTTGGCAGCACTGCGGGAAGCGAAGCGTCGAGGGGCAATGACGCTCGGGATCGTCAACGTTGTCGGCTCATCGATTGCACGTGAAACCGATGCCGGAGTCTACTCGCACGCTGGCCCAGAAATCGGTGTCGCCTCGACAAAAGCCTTCACATCGCAGCTAATGGTGCTCGCCTTGATGGCGGTGAAGTTAGCTCGGATGAAGCGGATGAGTGCATCTGAGGGAGAAGCTGTCCTCGCAGCACTGCGGGAACTTCCAGAGAAGGTAGAGTACGCCCTCTCCCGTCACGAGCAGATTCAAGAGATTGCAAAGGCCTACGCACAGGCTCCGAACTTCCTCTACCTCGGTCGAGGCTACAACTATCCGGTAGCGTTGGAGGGAGCACTGAAGTTGAAGGAGATCAGCTACATCCACGCTGAAGGATACCCGGCAGCAGAAATGAAGCATGGTCCGATTGCCTTGATCGACGAGAACATGCCGGTGGTTTTCATCGCGGCTCAAGATGGGGTCTACAACAAAGTCGTCTCAAACATCGAGGAAGTACGGGCACGGAACGGACGAGTGATTGCCATCACAAACGAAGGGAACCAGCAGATTGAGGGACTTGCCGAACACGTGATCTACGTGCCGGAGACTCTCCCCTTCCTCTCTCCGATTATCAACGTTCTACCGCTACAGCTTCTCAGCTACTACATGGCAGTGGAGCGTGGCTGCAACGTTGACCAACCGAGAAACTTGGCGAAATCGGTGACGGTGGAGTAGAGAGGAGAACCAAGTAAACACAACCGATTATCATAAACGCCTGACACTTCCTGTCAGGCGTTTATCGTTTTCTCTTCGCCTGAACGTTCTTTCGTCCTGCTCTGCGGGACTATCTCTTAGTAGCTATTGATCGCCCCCCTCTAACGAGAGTGGCGATGGACTGACGCCCCGCTTCGCGGGGCAAACGTTGTTAATACTATGCGTGAACTTAGTGTTACTGGGTTCCCTCTACTAAAACATATTATAGAGGCTTCAGGTCGGATGCGATGGGTACTCTCATTAACCCCCGACTTCCAAGTCGGGGGAGATCGGCATCCTCGATTCCGACTCCCCTTTCCCACCCTGAGAAGAGTAGGTTGATCGAATGATACTTGGGAGAGGGGCTGGGGGTGAGGGATACCCGAGATGCCCCACACAACCCGATCACTTTATCTGACTTGAATTTACTTCTCTATAGTTCTGCCTCTGACAGTACCTTGTTCTGGGTTCACCTTTTTATTTTTTTAAATCCCTGAAATTTTTCAAGTGATTTTCCATGAACAGTCGGTTGTTCTTTGCTGTAGCCGGGAGCAGAGCTTCGATACGGGCATACTGATCATCGCTGAGACTGTGGCGGGTGAGGCTCATACTCTTTTAGCTCGGATATCGCTTTCTATTCGCTGTTTGTCAACACGCTCTAATAGCTGAATTCAAGTAGACGAACAAATACCTGAACCCCAGTATTTCCTGCCACTTGATAAGGAGTTATCATGGTTCATTAATATATGCAGTTGTGTTTGCCTCAAATAATGCTGCAATTCACAGAGTTCTAATACTAATTTGGAGACTGAACATGGCAACAACAGAAAAGCAAGACCGCCCATCACAATCTTCTGAGAGTTGGGATGCTGAACGACGTGGTTATATCCGAAATATCATGGGACATGCCGATGATTTTATGGGTCATGACAACGAGATCTGTAAGAATTTTGCGGTTATTACTAATGCACTCGCACGTATGATTGATGAGAATCCGAAGATTATCTTTCAGATGACAAAGTCTGTCAATGGAAATTCTGGAAGCACCTCTGCTCCAAATACTCCTGACATTGTTGGAGGTGATTTCATCGGTGATCTCTTTGACTTAATCGATAGTATCATTGTGCAGGACAAGAAGTACTTCTTGCAGTTGATTACCGGGTTGTTGTAATTATCATAAATGCATTGGAATTCATGAGCCGAGTTAGCTTCAAAATTCGGAATCTTGATGTGCGAGGCATCGTGGATCATAGTCATCGTGAAGTGCCTCGAGAAGCGTGTGGACTATTGGGTCTATATTCTACGAAGTCATCAAATTGGCTCATCCCTATGCCAACAAAAAACTCTTCGAATCAGCGTCGTTCATTCTCGATTTCAGCCTTCGAAGTTGAAACCTGCAAACGCAAATGCAGCGAGCGAAACATGTCCTTAATTGGTTGTTATCATAGTCATATTTTCGGCAAAGCTGCTCCTTCTCCACGAGATAAACCAAGCATGATACCCGCTGTTCCCGTATGGCTAATCTATTCGATTCATTGGGATCAAATCGGGTGCTATATGTACTCTTCTGGCAGAATCTACAGGTGCCGACTGCAAGTCGTTTAAATCGAACAGTAATATGCATGGGGCAAATGAAAACGCGAAAGATTAGGAGATGTGAAAGTTGAGAGCACAGAGTGAGTTCAGTTTGTCTTGATGTTCCTTCTACGCTGGAAGAACGAAAGGATGGCTGATGTAAATTCCTTGAATGATGGGTAGTCTGTCGTGTCAATCACCTCTCGTCGCAGATACTTCCAAAGCCGTTCAATCAGATTCAGGTTCGGTGAGTATGCAGGCAGATAGGTGATCTTGACGCCGCTCTTGGTCTCGCGCATCGACGTACGAAGGGTACCACTACGATAGGAGCTGTCATTACTGCAGATGACGTGACTGCGTCGCGCATAAGGTCTCCTCGGCAGAGAATTCAGAGTCAAGCATAACTAAGGAGCGTCGTGATCTTGACGTACCGTTTGGTCTTCCGCCGATGGCATTGTTCGAGTCGTAGCAGCACTCGATCGTGGAATGTTGCAAGCTCCACTCTCAAGGGCACAGAACTCTCCGTACCAAAAGAGGCTGTGATGTGGGAGATCCTCATCACAGCCTCTTCAATCTGCTATCTGCTATATCACATACACTCTACAAGTAGAAGAGTATCCCACCTTGCAATGAAATATCGCTGTCGTCTTCGCTAAGGAAGAAGATTTTCAGACCACCCCAGTATTGTGTGCTGGAACGTGTGTTCAGCGTAACTCCTCCACCAACATTTAGGCGGAAGTCTGTTTGCGTCTGCGTCTCGCCACCTCTTGAGGAGATGTCGAGCGCCAAACCAGCTCCACCTAAGAGATAGGGAGAGAAATCTTCGCCACGAATCTGGAAAGCATATCGAACGTTTGCATCACCTACAATCCGTGTGGTACTGTTCTGCTCAAAAACAAGTTCAACGCCCGGCTCGAATATCCACTCTCTGGTTACTGGTAGTTCGACAACACCGCCAATCAGAAAGACTGGACCGTCAAGGTAGAGTCCTATTTTGGGCCCGAGTCCGAAAAGGGTTTGCTGTGCGTTGACTGATGCGACTCCTCCGAAGAGAAGGAAGCCTGCAATGATAAGTGATAGAAGAACCGATCTTCTCATAATACTTTGCATTCGATTTGATGAGAGAGAACACGACATTTGGTGCAATATACAGACATTGAGCCGGGGGAAAATAAAAAATCCCGGATGCACTTCCGTGCAATCCGGGATTTTGTGATACTGTAATCTGGGAGAGAGGTTTGATTATTCTATCTCTTCCCGTTCCTCTTCCTCTACTCCTTCACCTTCGCTTCCCCCCCCATCCTTTGAATCTTCACCCTCTTTTTCATCCTTTACCGTATCGTTGGCTGTTCCTTTCTTCTTCCCTCGTTTCGGTTTCTTCCCCTTCGGCTCGTAGGTCAGCACTCCTTTCTCTTCGTCGAGACCGATCATCACGATAGAACCCGACTCCAGTTCACCTCGAATTAACCGATCGGCAAGCTCATCCTCGATATAGCGCTGTATGGTTCTCCGCAGTGGTCGAGCACCATATTTTTCGTCGTAACCTTTCTCTGCGAGGAAAGCCTTTGCGGCCTCGTCGATCTCCACCGTTAAGTCCATCGCGTTCAGACGCTGAAGCAAATAGCGAGTCTGGATATCGATAATATCGAAGATGTTCTCTTTGGTCAACTGGTGGAAGACGATGATTTCATCGAGTCGATTCAGGAACTCTGGATTGAAGTGTCGTTTCATAGACTCTTCGATCTTCCCCTTCATCTCATCATACTTATCAGTCTCGTCACCGGAGACAAAGCCCATCTGCCCACCAGCCTTAATCTCCTTGATACCAATGTTCGAGGTCATCACGATAATCGTGTTCTTGAAGTCAACGCGCCGTCCCAAGCTGTCGGTTAGAACGCCGTCGTCGAGAACCTGCAAGAGAATGTTGAAGACATCTGGATGCGCCTTCTCGATTTCGTCGAGCAGAACCACCGAGTATGGCTTACGCCGGATTTTCTCGGTCAACTGTCCTCCCTCCTCGTAACCAACGTATCCCGGAGGTGCACCAACAAGCCGTGATACGGAGAACTTCTCCATGTACTCACTCATATCGATCCGAACTAAAGCATCTTCGCTGTCGAACAGATAGCGTGCAAGTGCCTTCACAAGCTCGGTTTTACCGACGCCGGTAGGTCCGAGGAAAAGGAATGAACCGATTGGACGGTTCGGGTCTTTTAACCCTGCACGAGCGCGACGGATAGCCTTTGCCAGCTTGCCGATTGCTTCGTCCTGACCGATAACCTCTTTGGTAAGGTTTTCGGACATCTTGATGAGTTTCTCCGATTCTTCCTGTGCGATCTTTGTCACTGGAATACCGGTCATCATAGCTACTACCTGGGCAACATCCTCTTCGGTAACGTCAACAACGCGCTCCTCGGCACTCTCCTCCCACTCTTCTTTCGCCTCTTCAAGCTCTGCTAAGTATTTCTTCTCCATATCGCGAAGGCGTGCAGCCTCCTCGAAATTTTGGCTCTTCACCACCTGGTTTTTCTCCCCCTTAATATCCTCGATCTTCTCTTCAAGCTCGAGGATCGACTTCGGCACAACGATGCTCGTTAAGTGGATACGGGATCCAACTTCGTCGAGCACGTCGAGTGCTTTGTCTGGAAGGAACTTGTCGGTGATATATCGTTCCGACATGTGGACGCAGGCAATAATCGCCTCGTCGCTATAGCGAACGTTGTGGTGTTCTTCGTAACGATCTTTGATGTTCTGAAGAATCTGAACTGTCTCGTTGACTGTTGGCGGATCGACCATGATCTTCTGGAAGCGTCGGTCGAGCGCACCATCTTTTTCGATGTACTGGCGATACTCGTCGAGCGTTGTCGCGCCAATGCACTGAATATCCCCCCGAGCTAAGGCTGGCTTGAACATGTTCGATGCGTCGAGTGATCCACTTGCTCCACCTGCGCCCACAATTGTGTGTAACTCGTCGATGAAGAGAATCACATCTTTCGCCTTCTCCAGTTCGCTCATCACCGCCTTCATCCGCTCCTCGAACTGTCCACGATATTTCGTGCCGGCAACGAGTGCAGCAAGGTCCAGTGTCACGATCCGCTTGTCGAAGAGAACGCGTGAGACTTTCCGCTCAACTATGCGAAGGGCAAGTCCTTCTGCGATGGCAGTTTTACCAACCCCCGGTTCGCCAATCAACACTGGATTGTTCTTTTTTCTACGGGAGAGTATCTGAGCAACTCGCTCAATCTCTTTCTCACGACCGATCACCGGATCAAGTTTGTCATCTGATGCAAGTTTGGTCAGGTCACGACCGAAGTTGTCGAGCACCGGTGTCTTTACTCTGTCTTGCTTTTCACGGGAACGTGCGGAACCAGAACGTCCGGCAGTAGCACCGGAACCACTCGGCTTGCCCGACTGGATATTTTCCAGTTCAGAGCGGACGGCGTCGTAGGTAATGCCAAACTGGGAGAGAATTTGTGCGGCGATATTGTCGTCATCGCGCAGTAGTGAGAGGAGAAGGTGTTCCGTACCGATACGATCACTCTTGAAGAGTTTCGCCTCTAAGTATGTCACCTTCAGCACCTTCTCAGCCTGCTTGGTCAGCGGAATATTACCGATGGTTAGTGTACCGCCAGTTGCCCGAACGGTATCTTCGATTGCTTTTTTGATTTTGTATAGGTCACCCCCAAGATTCCGCAGGATCTTGACGGCAACCCCTTCTCCTTCGCGGATAATACCGAGAAGAAGATGCTCTGTGCCGATGTAATCGTGTCCCAGCCGCAATGCCTCCTCGCGACTGAGGCGGATTACATCGTTAACGCGGTTGGAAAAATTGCTTTCCATGATATTCTTCCTGATTTAAGGATGTCCTGCCCGGACATCATGGTAAGAAGTTGATTTCTACTCGTGAACTTCCCCTCTGCTCCGAAGGGTTATAAACTCAAGGTGATTTCGAATTCCATGCTACGCCCGTTGAGGACGTGAAGCAGGACAAATGCGTGTTTTCCTCCACATCTAATTACCTTCACCTCGACACGTTACTACACAAACCGGGAGCAAATCGTTCCGTTTCACTCCACTCCAGAGTGCAAATCAATATAGGGAATCTCTATCATCCCGACACCGGAGGGATTTTTCACCTTGACGCCATCGTTCCGCGACTACTCTTTTTGCTAACTGATGACGCTCGGACTGAATTAGGTCACAAACGTTTATTTGCAGAGCCTTGGTAATCAATTGGTACACCCCCAACGAATCAAATGTTGGGATAACCCCTGCCCCACTCGTAAATTCAGTCTCTACCCCAAAAGGCATCACGCTTGAACGATCATACAGGATAAGAGATTCACTATAGAACAGATTGAGATCATGCTTCAACTTGACTTGACAGAAACGCACCAGATGATCCGAGACACTGCGCGCGATTTTGCGCAGAACGAGGTCGCACCAACGGCAATCGAACGAGACATTTCAGGAGAATTTCCGCACGAGGCTGTAAAGAAACTCGGAGAACTCGGTTTTTTAGGGATGATGGTCTCTCCAGAATGGGGTGGCTCCGGTCTTGATGCCGTCAGTTACGTCATCGCAATGGAAGAGATTTCGAAAGTTGATGCCTCGGTTGGCGTTGTGATGTCGGTTAACAACTCGCTTGTCTGCTGGCTGTTGGAAAAGTATGGAAGCGACGAGCAGAAGGAGAAGTATCTACGGCCTTTAGCAACCGGACAGAAAATTGGAGCCTACTGTCTCTCCGAACCTGAAGCAGGGTCGGACGCAACACAGCAACGAACAGAGGCAGAAAAGAACGCCGACGGCTCTTGGACGTTAAATGGAACAAAGAACTGGATCACCAATGGTACGACAGCCGATGTCTACCTCGTAATCGCCCAAACCGACAAGGAGAAGGGATACAAGGGGATATCCTGCTTCATTGTTGAAAAAGGGTGGGATGGCTTCACTCAGGGTGTAAAGGAAGACAAACTTGGAATTCGTTCCAGTGATACCTGCTCTCTCCAGTTTCAGGATGTTCAGGTTCCAGCAGAGAATTTGTTAGGGCCGGAAGGGCGAGGATTCAACTTGGCAATGGAGACGCTGAACGGCGGACGCATCGGTATCGGCGCGCAGGCTCTCGGCATTGCGCAGGGAGCCTTCGAGGCCGCACTGCAGTACGCACAAGAGCGGAAAGCTTTCGGTAAGCCTATCTATAATTTGCAGATAATCCAGTTTAAGCTGGCAGAGATGGCAACGAAGATTGAGGCAGCTCGACTTCTTCTGTTCGATGCGGCGTCGAAAAAAGATCGAGGCGAAAACTATATAAAGGCAGCTTCGATGGCAAAACTCTTCGCCTCGAAGACAGCCGTAGAAGTAGCTCTGGAAGCAATTCAGGTGCATGGCGGATATGGCTACGTTCGCGAATACAAGGTAGAACGCTATTTGCGCGACGCGAAGATTACCGAGATATATGAAGGAACATCCGAAATTCAACATATCGTGATCGCTCGGCAGCTCCAAAAAGAACTGGAAGCAATGGCATAAACCTTCCCGATCAAACGATCAGAAGAGAAAGCGGTCATCGGGTTCATCCGGAGACCGCTTTGCTTTTGTATGTATGAAGTTGAGAGTCTAAGAGTTGGAAAGTGAAAAGTGGAACTTTGTATTTCTTTGCCTCTTTACGACTTTGCGTGAACATAATCCGAAATCAAAAAATCATAATCGTTCAATGACCCGTTCCACACTCCTCACAGGAATGATATTCCTCCTCTCTCCTCTCCTTCTGCTGGGACAGCCAACCGGGCCGTCGCAGCGGATGACGTGGAGCGCTGAGGTGCAGAATGTGACAGTGAAGTCGAATGGAGATGAGGTGATTGAACTCTCTGGCAACGTTCAGCTGCAGCAGGGGAATGTTGTCATCACGGCAAACCAAGGGACGTACTACAGCGCAGGAGATCGAGCGGAGCTTCGAGGCAATGTTCGAATCGTACAACCCGGAACAACGTTAACTGCCCCTGCTGTTGACTATAACGGCGGAACAGGCTTTGCCTTAGCCCCTTCTGGAGTTACAATTCTCGATGAAGATGCCACGCTGACCGCCGGACATGGTGAATACTACGTAAATCGAAGAATCTCAAACTTCCGAAACGGGGTCACGCTCCGCGATTCAAATGCTGTTCTCACTGCATCGAGAGGAACCTATAACTCGCTCGACAGGGTGGCGACGTTCGAAGAGAATGTGGAAGTGCTCAGCGATTCCGGGAGAATTCATGCCGACCGCCTCACATACTGGCGAGCAACTGAACAGAGTTTCGCTGTCGGAAACATCCGGCTTGTTTCCTTAAAAGATTCTTCACTGTTGACTTGCGATACCTTGCGTCACAAGCCTCAGGTCGAGACCTTTGCGACGGGACATGTAGCCCTAACATCAGAAAAAGAATCGGCAGTTTTGACCGGTGATTCACTACAACATCTCCCTTCAAAAGATTATACGGTGGTCACCGGATCACCGAAACTTGTCCAAGCAGACTCAACAGTCCGTCCTCTACTTCCCTCCAGTGAGGGAACCGTCGATTCCACTTCACTCCCCCCCGATTCTTCGGGCACCGCCCAAGCACCCACAAATCTCGACACAATACAACGAGGTGACTCACTCTTTACCGTTAAGCGCGACACGACAGAAATCACTGCCCAAAAATTAGAACGCTTTGCAGGAGATCGAAAAGAATTTGTCGCCACAGGCAATGCTCGAATGAAGCGAGGAGACTTAGAGGCACGAAGTGGTATTGCTCGCTTCTTTGATGATGAGGAAGTAATTGCACTCGGTCCGGGAGATGGACGGAACAATGCAACCGATACATCGGCAACAGATGGAAGCGACCAGATTGATACCGACACTGTCACAACAGATGGTGGAGGCGTCCGTGACTCAACTGAAAAGGAAGGGGATGGAGGGTTCCCGGAATTTTCTGAGGGGGAAGATGGTATTACTGGCGAGACCCCACCCGACTCGGTGAGTATTCCCCTAACACCAATTGTTTGGTACGATGACTCGCAGTTGACCGGAGATACAATCACGGTCTACCTTGAAGAGAAGAAACTGCAATTGATCGATGTTGTTGGCTCTGCATTTGCAATCAGCACAAACAATGCTCCTGAACGATACGATCAGCTTGCAGCAGAGCACCTGATCTTCAATATCTATCAAGACACTATCCGGACAGTACACGCTCAAGAGTCGGCAGCAAGTATTTACTTCCTTTTCGATAAGGAGGCTCCAGATGGCGTCAATCGTGCCTCGTGTGACACCATTATTATCTGGTTTGAAAGTGGCAAAGCTTCGCGGATTGGATATTACGGCCCACGAACCGGATCAGAAGGAGAAATCATTCCAGAAAAAGATGTTGTAGGAAAAGAACGAACGTATCGGTTGAGTGGATTCACCTTATATGAACGAGATGAGGCGAAGGAGAAGTTGGATGATAGTGCAACCTCTCATGGAGAAGGTTCAAACGGAGAGACAGAAACTTCTGATGAATCAACGAGTTTACCTGATAGCTTCGATTCACCCACTACAATCAAAACTGACGAGAACCTCTCTGAAGATGGTGAAGGGAAATCCTCGGAGTAACTCTTCTGTTTAAATCGCATTATATTCACCCATTCAAGTTTGCTTCTCTATATAACAAGAACAGTTGCCACTGTGTGGATTCTGATGAATAGTCTACGATTTACTTTCATCCTCTTTCTCCTGCTTGCCTTTCTATCAGGGACTATGCTTAGTGCTCAGACTGGTGGGACCTCAGGCGAGCCATCTGAAGGAGAGGATAGTACCAGTACAATTTTTGTCCCAGATAACATTGACGTTACCGGAGGCGACCCAACTGGAAGTGGTTCCACAGAAAGTGGCTCAGAGTCTCCCTGGGTAGATAGCATCTTCTACGACGGCAAGATGATCCGCTTCACCGTCAAGCTCTCGGATATAATACGCCGTGATTCAGTCCGCCTTCGGGCTTTAATTGATAGCATCGAACGTTCTACCGCCGCCGTGATCGCCGCAAACCTTCGACTTGATCCTTCCGAGTGGCAGCCAACTGCCGAAGACAAGATGCGGCGCGAAGAGATGATTGCTGCAGCACAAGATCGGGACTGGATTTATCCGAAGGACATTACACGCATTCCACTTGCAAGCATCCCACTCAGCTCTATCGGTCAAGCACTTGGCATCACCGAAGATATCTCCCCCCGGTTCTCCTACACGCTGATGAATACACGGCAAGTTTCTGTTATTATCTACACGCAAAGTGCCCTGCCCGTAAAGACGCTCGTCAATGGGACACAGAAACCGGGAGAGTATCGGCTGGAGTGGGACTTCACCGATTCGAACGAACGCCGCGCACTCTCCGGAAGCTACTTTGTGGAAGTTATCGCCGACGGAAAGGAGTTACTGCTGCGGAAGAGGATTGTGGTTCCGTGAGAAAGAGCCTCACGCAAAGTCGTAAAGGGAGGCAAAGAAGGATGTAAATCCCTCGACTCCTGACTCTTCGACCCTATATACTCAAAGAATGAATCGTTGCAGGATCCCCCCTCTCCTCTGACTATATTATTTAACTATGGCGACATTGAAGATAGGACATGTAGAAGTTGAGAACGGGATTCTCTTAGCCCCGATGGAAGATGTGACCGATCCACCTTTCCGTCGCGTCTGTCACCGGCTTGGAGCCGATATCGTCTACACGGAATTTATTTCCAGTGAAGGACTGATTCGTGATGCCCGAAAGTCAAGGCAGAAGCTGAAAATTTATGAGGATGAGCGTCCAGTCTCGATTCAGATTTTCGGTAGCCGCGAGGAGGCAATGGCAGAGTCGGCACAGATTGCCGAGTCTGCTAACCCCGACTTCATCGATATTAACTGCGGTTGCTGGGTGAAAGATGTGGTGAAGCGGAACGCTGGTGCAGGTTTGTTGCGCGATCTTCCGGCAATGCGCCAGATTGTTAAGTCTGTTGTAGACAACACAAAACTACCCGTCACAGTAAAGACTCGACTCGGCTGGGATAGGAACACAATTGTTATTACCGACGTTGCGCGCATGGTAGAAGATGTCGGCGCGGTAGCTCTTGCCATTCACTGCCGCACTCGAGACCAGGGACACGAAGGACTTGTGTCGTGGGAATATATCGCCGAAGTCAAGAAGGCAGTCTCGATCCCAATTATCCTGAACGGTGATGTCCGAACCCCACACGATGTAAAGCGTGCATTTGAGACTGGTGCAGATGCCGTGATGATCGGCCGCGCCGCAATCGGCAACCCGTGGATTTTTCGTGAGTCGCACCACTACTTGAAGACAGGTGAACTTCTGGATGAACCGACACTCGACGAACGGATTGAGGTCGCGCTGGAGCATCTTCGGAACAACATCGACTACAAAGGAGACAAGTACGGAATCCTCGAACTACGCAAGTTCTGGGGTGGCTACTTGAAAGGCTTGCCTCTTGCTGGACACGTTCGGCGCGACCTCGTGGTAGCCCCCGACCTTGAAACAATTGAAGAGCGCCTCAATCGCTACAAAGAAGAAGTAGCAGAACACGAGCAAGAACAAACCGAACGGCGAGAACGCTATTTGCAGGAGCAAGAGTAGGAGGAATTTCGGATTGGGGATTTTGAATTGTATGGTACGCTCTTGGACAAAAGCATTCAGGCAAAGGCGCAATGAAAAATGCACATTCTCTGACTCTTGAAGTTAAGAACTGGACACCCTCCGCTGATCCCCGCTTTGGCTAAAGATCAATGGCTACCACTCCCTTGACTCCCGACTTACGAAGTAGAGAATTCGCCAGTTTCTATTCTCCATGAATCCCAACGTTAGCTGAGAGTCTACACCTACCGCTACTCTCCCACTCACAAACTCCCACACTCATACACTCATACACTCGACTCTACGAACTCTCAACTCCACACACTCTCATAAACTCTACATAAACGCTACGTTTACACTACAAAGCGAATTTACCTTCGTACCCGTTGCTCGGCATTCCCTTTTCCGGTATTTTTTGCGCGGTAACCGTACAATCGGTCCCGCTCGCCGTCGCGTACCACGCCGCGCGCCGTGCTGATGGATTGCAACCGTCACAAGGCATGTTATGCGCATCCATACGCTTCTCGTATCAGGAGTTCTGCTCCTGTTCTCTTCTGCTGCACTAAATGCACAAGAGGAAGAACCAGAACCAGCAACATCTTCATCAACCTTTGACTTAACTGGCACAAGTTCGGTGGAGACACAGTATGCCGACCAACAAGGGGTCGGCCAAGACCTCCCTTCACGCTACACTCGCTGGCAGCTAACGCCCACCGTTATCCTCTTCGATATTCCCTTCACTGGATCACTCCTCCTCTCCACTGAACAGAGTCGAGGACGGCAGAGCATCAATAGCTTTAACCTGAGCTTTAGTCTCGACCAAGATCAATTGCAAGAACGGCTCCGCCAACGACTGATTGAACGGGTTGCCTCGGCAGCGTTCGGAGGGACAATCGAAGATATGGAGAGCTTCGCCTCCGTTGAAGAAGCCTTGAACGACCCCTCTCGTATAGCTGACATCGACCGTCTGCAAGCAAAAGTAGAATCGGGAGTAGCGACAACGGAAGAAGCTGAAGAGCTACGAACGAAGCAGGCAGAATTGGAATCACTCCGCGCAAAATATGAGACGCTGAAAGGAATCAAGGAGAAAGTTGGTGACGCAGAAGATCTGAAGGATATGGCCGAGACACGCTATCCGAGCGAAGATCTCTACAACCCAGACAACTTGCGGGGAGCACTCTCCGAGCTTGACATGCTCTCCGGTGTCGAACGATTCCTCTACAACTTCCCACGCTTCGGAATCGGTGTTAACTATCCCTACTACTCACCCTATACAATCAATGGCATCGCAGTGAACGGGGCGGACATCATTTTCAATCCCGGCAAGTTCTATTTGGCAACTACAGTCGGCACTGCTCAGCGGGATGTTCCAGAAGCACTCGCAAACGACTCGACCTATATTGCATTCGACCGAACGATATACGCCGGAAGAATCGGCTACGGAAAAATTGGCGAGGGACATGCACTCCTGACGGTGATGTATGCCGGCGATCAGGATAGCTCTGTAATTGTAGATACTACAACCGGTTTCTATCTCTCACCACAGGAGAATTGGGTACTCGGACTCGAACTCGATATTCCGATTGTACCGGAAGTCTTCGCGATTAAAGGTGAGATCGCCGGATCACTCCTCAGCGGCGACTTGAGTAGTCCAGAAGTAGAAACAAGTGCCTCACTCGACGCACCAAGCTGGCTGAGCGATCTCGTAAAATTCCGAACAAGTAGCTTCTTCGATTACTCACTCTCTGTAGAGCCACGCTTGACGATTACGAAAACCGGTACAAAGCTGAAAGGCTCGTTTGAACGAATTGGCCCCGGCTACGTAACGCTCGGCATTCCATACCTACGAAATGATCTAATTCGCTACGAAGGAGAGCTTGAACAAAAGCTGATAAAAAAACAGGTGACGCTAAGTGGACGCTATCGAAAGGAGACCGACAACCTTATTGACTGGAAACGAGCCACAACGGAGTTGCAGATGTTCAGCGTTGGCCTCGGTCTTAATTTCCGCAGACTTCCTTTCCTCCGACTGAACTACACTCCCTATAGACAGACCAACGACGCCGTGGGAGAATTTCAGGTCGACAATAAGATTACGGTTTTCACAGCCGTTGCCGGACATCGCTATCCACTGGGGGGAACAGTTAGCGGGATGACAACAGCCTCCTTCACCACCAATGATGTCGAAACATTAGGGAACCGATTTGATTCGGAGACGAAGGTCTACTCACTGGGTCAATCATTCTCTATCGGCTCTTGGTTAAGTCTGCAAGCAAATGGAAGCCTCTCGCAGCCACGCTCAGTTATCGACACGCTTCGGGATAATATGACGCTCGACATTGGAGCCTCGGTCACCTTCCTCGAAGATTGGAACGGAACGTTGGGGGGAACACTCTTTACCGAGGAGAGCGAAAGCTCGAAAGTTGGTTACTATGCTGGACTCTTCATTCCGATAAAGCCAATTGGGAGCCAACTGGAAATCAGAGCTGAGAAAAACGTCTACGATGCAACAAACCCAACGTTGACAGGGATACAAGATTACGACGAGACAATTCTGCGCGCCTCGCTCTGGACGGAGTGGTAAGGAGAGGAAGGAGATTATAGCGGATAGAGAGCGCCCCATTAAATCTATCTATGCACTCTCTTCCCGCACTCTGCGGACTAACTCCCACATCGCTATGCCGAAGGAGACAGCAACGTTGAGTGAGTGTTTCACACCATACATTGGGATAGAGAGTGCTTGATCGCAGAGAGCAAGTGTTTCGGATCGAACTCCACGAATCTCATTTCCGGCCAGCAAGGCGACGCGAGGGGGAATTTCTGTAAGCTGGTCGAGAGAGGCGGCTCCCTCAACAAGCTCAAGTCCCCAAATAGTATATCCTTCACCGCGAAGTTTCTCAACAGCTTCGGCAGGATCGGCAATGCCCTCCCACGGTACTGAACGTTCCGCCCCGAGTGCCGTCTTGCTGATCTCCTTACGGGGAGGCAACGGCGTGTAGCCGGTAAGAACGAGCCGTTCCAGCAAGAGTGCGTCGGCAGTTCTGAAGCATGAGCCGACGTTGTAGAGGGAGCGAATATCCTCCAGAACACCAACAACTGGATGCCGTTTCGCAACGAGAGCACTCTCCTCGCTCAATCTCTCAGCCAATATCTCTTCGTACTCAAGTTTTCGGAGCATTTTCTAAATAATAGAATGTTGAACGGAGCGGGTAGAAAGTAGGGACATTCTCTATAATCCACCACATCTTCCCAACTATCTTCCCTATTTTCATCCTCAATATGAACGACTCACGTAACCGCTCGCCCCATCCACGCAAAAGTAGAATTCGGGGAGGCATTCGGCTCTTTTTGTTATTGCTTGCCGCTCTTCTCTGGATACCAATCAGCGTGATTCCGATTGCGGTTGCCTCTCTCTTCGGCCAACGTAAACGCTTTCTGGTTGTGACTGCACTCACTGGCTTATTCTGCTCTTCGATGGCTTCGATTGTTGGTCTCCGCACAAAGATCTACGGGAAGCGTAATCCAGAGACTCTCGTCTTCGTTGCCAACCACGTGTCCTGGCTCGACATCCTGACTGCCGGGATTGCCGTCAGCAGCGTTTTTGTTTCACGCCACGACGTAAAAGGGTGGCCCGGCATTGGTCTCTTCGCACGGTTGGCCGGCACTGTTTTTATCGACAGAAGTTCGCTCCGCTCGGCAGTAGAATCATCGCAGAATATCGTTGAACGAACGGGACAGGGAATCCGCGTTGTCTTCTTCCCCGAGGGGAAGGCGACTGATGGTGAAGATGTCGATCCGTTCAAGGCCTTTCTCTTCGGCGGTATCACCGAGCGCCGGGTAGCGGTTCAACCATTCACGATTCTCTATACTGAAATTGGTGGGCAACCGGTAACTCCTGAGAACCGTGATCTGGTTTACTGGCACAGGTCGGATCAAAACTTTCTCTCACACGCTTGGGAGATACTGCAAACCTCCAACGTTCAAGCAGAAATACACTTCCGCGAACGTGAAGCCCCCCCGGCTGAAGCTGACCGAGAGGGCTTACGAAACTACGTAGCAAAGCTACGTGAGAAGACCGCAGAGGGTGTTCCAGTTTGGAAGAGTCGGAGCTGAGGCAACCCTGTGGGAAACCCCGCAGAACGTCTACCGAACCAGCAGGAAAGATTCATCACGATGTTCTGAACCGACTACAACCCTGACAATATAGTTGCCACTCCCGACGCTCTCTCCCCTACTGTCAGTGCCATCCCACAGAATTCGTTTTTCTTCACCCTGCAACAAATCGGCACTTATCCTGCGCACAACCTTTCCTCGCATATCAACAATTGAGATATCTCCCTTCCCCGGCGTTGGCGATATAATCGACACAACAATTCTTTCAAGCGAAGGAATCGGTGAGACTATTACCTGTAAAGATGACAATTCTCCACTCCAGACAATACCGAGGTCATCTCCAACCCCACTTAGTCGAACATCAAGCGGACTCGGTTCAGCATCTGAGACAACTCTTAATGTCCCTTCCCGATTACCAGAGTCAATAGGAGAGAAGCTGACAGTAAGGGTAAGACTGTCTTGAGGAAGAATCGTAGTAGGAAGAGGGGGAAGATTGGAAAGAGTGAAATCATTCGGCATTGCTGAAAGCTGTGAAACAACAACTGGCGTTGAACCAATGTTTCGAACGATGTTAGTTAGAACTGAGTCCACACTCTTCCCAAGTTGTACCCGCCCAAAGTGCACACTTGTTCCAGCAACTGATGCCTTCGCAGCAGTTCCAACAAAACGAACTAATTGGGAAGTGTCGTTTACTGCATTACTCCGAATTGTCAAGGCTCCATTACGAGTACCCTCCTCGGAAGGAGTAAAATCAATTACAAGGTCGGCACTACTCCCCGGCTGTATTGAGAGTGGAAGTTTTAGTCCACCACCTACAGAAAAATCGCCTTGGTTTGCTCCACCTAAAACTAACTCTTCGATAATCAATGGCTCCTCCCCGGTATTAACAAAGAAGTCTGCCAACGTATGCGAACGCGTACCTCCAACTTTCGTTAGGGGAATTGAGAATGTTGTTCCGGGTGGAGTAAAGATTGGCCCGATGGGCAAAATCGTGAACCGTATCCACTCGCTACTCTCGGTCTCCTCCCCTTGATCGGTAACTCCCACTGCCCGAAAGAGATAGCTCTTTCCCCGTTCGAGATTTCGCACAACAAACGTATTCCCCTCCGTTGAATCGAAGAGCCGCTCTGGTACAGGAAAGTCCCACCGCCAGAGCCTGTAGGAAACAATATCATCTCTGCCAAACATGGTCATCTTCAGCAGGACAGTATCGCTTGTTGTACGGTCACGATCTTCTATCCAGAGATATGGGGAGGCAGAGCGCCCATTCCACGGAAAACGAAATGCACGATAGGAAACGATCGCGGTATCCATCATGATCTCGAATACAATCTTACCGTCGGCGTTTACTTCCGTTGCCACAATCTTTCGATCCCCGGCAAACGGAAATCCCCAACCAATCATTGAGTTTCCGTTTGGAAGGCGCTGAACACTTCCCATAGCAAAACTATAGCGTTCGTCTCCCATTGGATATCGCCAAACAAGCCGCGCAGTTTTATTTGCTTCATCAAGTTGGTATTCCACTGCACGTGAAAAGAGTGGTGAGTGGTTGTTCCCGTTGTCGAAGAGAGTGATGTTCCCATTCGGGAGTCTGCGAATATCGTGCTGATGGGTGAAGGGAATCGTATCGTTCGTGAAGGTAAACTGATTATTCTCTCCTCCTAAGCGCCAAATAATCTCCCCATTCTGTCGGTTGATCTTGGTAATCTCATCCATGTGGCGACTGGAAAGAAGGATGTGACCATCCCGATCACGCTCCAGTGCGTTGGCGTGAACGTAGTCAATCTCGTGCGTTGTCAAACTGATTGCACCAACGGCATCAGTGATCTTGAAGTGGTCCCAACTTCTCCACTCGAACAGAACGTTTTTTGAAGCATCTAATTCCTGAATCACCAGCCCAGTCACAATTGCATTAGGATCTCCATTGGGCACAATCTGGCTCATGTCAACCGGTTGCGCATCGTAGCTCATCATCAGGGCATGTCCGTCTGGAAAAAGCTGAAGACCGTGCCCATCAGTCAAATAGCCATTTTTCATTTTCCACGTGTTAACGGTGTTATACGTGGAGTCAAGAACAACATATTCTCCCGAGCCTGAATTGAAGTAGCTCAACTCACCGGTTGGCTGCTTCTTAAAGTCAAGAACAGAGAATGGGAGCCGACGGTAGAAAACAGGATCGCCTTTACTATCAAGAATTAACAGGTAGGGCGTGCCTCGTCCAGAAAAGGAGATAGGAGCGATAAAAATATCTCCTTCCCCTTGACCATCAGCCAGCGTAAGGTCGAACTTTGGGTAGTCATCAGGAACGAACATATCTGTTGCCGCTGTATGCCTTAGCCTCAGCAACTTTTCCTCTGATACAGAAAAGTGATTCGATGTTCTTTCCTCACGAGGATTCGAGGAGAGAATGCCCTGAGACATTTCTGAAAGGATTGATTGAGGAGCCACTCGTGGCTCTCGCGAAGTCTGGAACGAATAGTTCAATGATTCGGTCGCCCATCTCCCCTTCAGCTCTATTCCCTCTCGTACGTATACAATCACTTGTTCAGAATAAGCAAAGGGGTGATGAGGTGTGAAGGCGATAGTCTCACCATCATCCGCAATTACTACCTCTCCGCTATGTTGGCCACTACTGCTCCCAGTTACGCGAATCAACTCGGCAAGCTGTTGAGGTTCGGTCTCTATCGTTCCTCCCGGTCGGAGAATAATCGAAGTAACTGGGGGAATAAATGCAGCGTCGGGGAGTGGAGCCATAAATTCGAACTGCGTGCCCACCTTCTGAGCAACCACACTTTGTGTACACAATAAAGAAACTGCGAAGGGGATAACTGCAAGAAGTGATCGTAGGGAATATCTCATAAGTCTATTCTCGGGTTAGTTGAACGATACGGATTGATGCTCGGTGAAGGGTATCTCCAGATAATGGTTATCGTTGTGGTTGCTATCTTTGCCGCTTCTTTCTTATTCTGATCTATTCCGACGGTCAATTTTCTATGTCTATACTGGAAGCGATTCTCATTGGTATTGTGCAGGGATTAAGTGAATTTCTGCCAATCAGCTCTACAGCTCACATGACGCTTGCCGGGCGCGCCTTGGGGGTAATTGAATCGCCTGAGAGTTGGACAGCTTTCATTGCTGTAGTGCAGCTTGGGACGCTTGCCGCAGTTCTTGCATACTTCCGGCGCGATCTAATCGCCATCACGCGAGATTTCATTCGTGAGAATATCGAACGCAAACCACTGCGCCAGCAGTCGGCCAACTCCCGCATGGGATGGTACATCATCTTCGGCACAATTCCAATTGCGCTCATCGGAATGCTGGCCAAAGATTTCATCGAGGGAGCGTTCACCAAAAATCTGATTGTCATCGGCTCCAGTCTTTTTGTCCTCGGTATCATTTTGGAAATCGCTGAACGGAAGGGGAAGTTCGAGCGTGAGATTAACCAGACAACACTTAGCGATGCGCTCTGGGTTGGCTTAGCGCAAGTGCTGGCTTTGATTCCCGGTTCCTCACGTTCCGGCACGACAATTACTGCCGGAATGTTTCTCGGTCTCAAGCGTGAAGCTGCCGCCCGCTTTAGTTTTCTCCTCTCAATTCCTGCAATTGGAGCAAGCGGAGTTCTGGAAATTTTTGAGGCAGTGAAGCACCTCGACTCATCCGGCATTGCTGCTCTGATTGTAGCAACTGTTGTGGCCGGAGTCAGTGGGTATCTCTGCATCGCATTCCTGATCCGCTATCTCCGCACCCGCACTACTCGTATCTTTGTCTTCTACCGATGTCTGTTAGGAGGTGGAATACTTGTTGCTATTCTGCTAAAGTGGTTGGAGCCGTAAGGGAGCACCTGTGGTAAGCGTTAGTAATATCTTCTCTCCACAAAGAGCGCACAATGCAAAAATTGAGTGGGAAAAATTTCGGATTGCTAAGTAGACACACTCTGGCATCCTAATTATCGACTCACCAACTCTAAGAACTCTTCTCTCAAACGAACTCACACACTCTCCCTCATTCGCCTATCTTTTCGTTTTCTCTTATACTTGCACCTTTGTATTCTTACAAAACGGATTGACAGTCACACAGACACGAAGGTTATGCAGAACATCACACGATATGTTTCGGGCTGGATTCTTCTCTTTGCTCTCAGCCTCACTCTCGGATGTGAGAAAGAGAGCCGAGAGGCTGGGAAAATAGATGGTGACTCCGTTGGCCAATTGGCTCCAGCCAACGAGAAGAAAGAAGGAGCAGTCGCAATCTCCGATACAGCAGGTCCTGCCATCACCCACACAGTTGTGATGACAACCGACAAGGGAGAAATAACTTTAGGACTCTACGGAGTAGATGCACCGAAAACCGTGGAGAATTTTGTCGGATTAGCGAAGAAGGGATTCTATGAGGGAACAAGATTTCACCGAGTTCTACCCGGCTTTATGATTCAGGGGGGAGATCCCCTCTCGAAGGATACAACCTTGCGCAGCCAGTGGGGAACGGGTGGTGAGTCGATTTTCGGCGGAGATTTTGCCGATGAGCTAAATCCAGAATCACCGAGCGGACGCCTTGGATACGATGCCGGTGTCTTAGCAATGGCAAACCGTGGACCAAACACCCAGACAAGTCAGTTTTTTATCGTTCTCACAAAACAGGGTGCAAGTCACCTTCCCTATGCCTACACAATTTTTGGAAGAGTTCTCTCTGGAGAGGAGACTGTTCGAGCAATCGAGCAAACCTCGATGATAACGCGGGAAAATATGCAGACGAAGGAAGAGGAGACATTGACAGTGGAACTTCCTCCCAACCCTGCAATCATCCAAAAGATGACCCTAAGCCAAGAATCCGAAACACCAACTATCAAGTAAGCATCAACAAGATCATTTAATACATGACATTTAATAACGTGAGCACATTTAAGAACCTTGGACTATCAGCAGTCCTCCTTTCAGGAGTTATTCTTCTCTCATCCTGTTCCAGTTTGAAGCCCCCAGAATCAGGCGCAACTGACGAGTACAAACCGGTTATCACTCACACCGCAGTGCTTGTGACGGAGAAGGGTGAGATCGAACTGGAATTGTATGGTGAAGATGCACCGAAAACAGTCTATAACTTTGTGGAGTTGGCAAAGCAAGATGTGTACGACAGCGTTCTGTTCCACCGCGTCGTGAAGGATTTTGTGATTCAGGGGGGAGACCCGAAGAGCAAGGATCTTTCACAAAAACCATACTGGGGACAGGGGGGGACATCAGTTTACGGTGGAATGAGCTTCGTCGACGAATTGAACCCTGAAGCTCCGAGCTACAAGCGAGGATATGTTACGGGAGCCTTAGCAATGGCCAACGCTGGACCAAACACGAACAGCAGCCAGTTTTTTATCGTCACAAAGAATGCTGGACTTCCACACGCCTACACAATCTTTGGCTTCGTAAGAAGTGGCATGGATGTTGTGCGCCTAATCGAGGAAGGAGTTGGTGCTCCGCCAAAGAATCCAGTAAAAATTCTTGACGTTAAGGTCAAAGAGTATCAGAAAATACCAAAAACAGCAATTGAATAATGAACACCACCTATCGTATCAACCCAATTGGACTCGCTTTCGCTCTGTTGCTAACACTGTTCGCAATGGAGGCAAAAGGCCAGCAGGCTGGAGATACACCTGATGAACCTGTAGTGACGCACACGGTTGTACTGAACACCACACTCGGTTCTATCAGCATTGAACTCTATGGAAAGGATGCCCCGAAGACCGTGGCAAACTTTGTTGGCCTTATCGACAGTGGCTTCTACGATGGTATTCTCTTCCACCGCGTTCACCCCGGATTTGTTATTCAGGCTGGCGACCCGAAGACAAAGGATTCTACACTCCGAAGTGAGTGGGGAACTGGTGGCACGTCGATCTATGGCGGCTCGTTTGCCGACGAATTGAACCCAACGACGCCGAGCTACAAACGAGGTTACCAACGTGGAGTGTTGGCCATGGCAAACCGTGGACAGAATACAAACACCAGTCAGTTCTTCATTATGTTGAAGGATGCTTCTCTACCGAAGAACTACACAATTTTTGGATATGTGAGAGATATGACAACCGTTGATGAGATTGCGGCAGTCGAGCTTGTAGATATTGGAAGGGCAGGCGGAAAGCCAAAGGTTCCAGTGATTATCGAGTCGGCAACCGCAACCGTAGTGGAGACTGAAGAGACTGAGTAGAGAAAGTGTTGGTTAACTCTTGATGGGACGATAGGGAACAGAAGAGCATCCCTTTCGTCCCATCTTCTTTCGCTGCAACTCAGTTGCACGAGAGGAGGATGTGGTGTAGAGAGTCCGTTTTTCCTTCCCAATCAGCGCGACGTTGCGCCTGGAACTCCTCCCCTCTGTCACCGTATGGTGAACTCGATTTTACACCTTAGTGACAGGAAGCACGTATCATTCTTCCAACTGAGGTGTATTCTTATTCCAAACCAAACTTTCTAAGGCTACCGAGAGAACGATCATGATTTCATATATAGAACAGCAGGCTCACATCATCCACGACGGAAATCACCGCTGCCCAACCTACGGTGGACGGACAATCGAGTGTAGAATCCGAATCATTGAAAATCGATGGAATACGATTGTAGTGGCAACCGACCATAGCGACTCGATATACTCCTCAATCACTCTCCACACTGAAGAATTGGCAACAACTATCTGCGATTCATTCAACATCGACCGATCACGCCTTATCTGGATCGAACATATTCCACCTCGACTTGAGTTTGGCCGCAGAGAGGATATGTACGATTTGGTTCACTTCTCCTGCGATAGTACGAACGTCTTCTCCCACCCCCACTGGTCGCCGTTGGACGAGGAGGAGATCGAGGTATTGACGGATAGACTGCTTAGAACTCTCTCTGTGGAGTAGCAGTTCGATACAGGAACCACTCGCATTAGCAGAAGTTCATGCCGTAGTTTTTTGTTCCGTCTGTACAACTTCATCAGCGAAACGGAGGGAACAAGTCAATGAAAGCAGAAAGGCATACTGAGCCACCACACGTAGTAATCCTTGGCTCCGGCTTTGCCGCTGTCATGATTTTGAAAAAGATCAACCTGAAAGAGTATCGCGTTTCCGTTGTTAGTCCCCGAAATCACTTTCTCTTTACTCCTCTCCTCCCCAGCACTACAGTCGGCACAGTAGAGTTCCGCAGCATTATCGAGCCAATCAGGAAAACCCGCAAGGGGATTGACTTTATACCGGCTCAGTGTATGGAGATCGATCCAGAATCCAGAAGAATCGAGTGTGAAGGGGTGGAAGTAGGAACCCGCTTTTCGCTCGACTATGACAAACTGGTGATTGCTGTCGGTGCAGAGAACAACACGTTTGGTCTCCCCGGCGTAGAAGAACATGCTCTCTTCCTGAAAGAACTTGTCGACGCCCGCAATCTTCGCGAACGGATTATCTCCTGCATGGAACGGGCTGATCTGCCCGGCATTTCAGAGCAGGAGCGAAAAAAACTACTCCACTTCATGATTGTCGGTGGCGGTCCAACTGGAGTTGAGTTTGCCGCCGAACTTCACGACTTGATTGAAGAGTCGATGGAGGAGAACTATCCGGGACTAAGCCGCCTTGTGAAGATCACTCTCTACGAGGCACTCCCCACAATTTTAGGAGCCTTCGACCAAGAGTTGCGAAGCTATACTATGCGCCACTTCGACCGCCAAGGAATTGATCTGCAATTGAACAAGCGGGTAAAGCAGATTGGTGAGGGTTGGCTTGAATTTGACGATGGCTCAGTAGAGGAGGGAGGCCTCATCCTCTGGTCAACTGGCTACAGCCCAACACCCTTAGTGGAGAGACTTCCATTCCAGAAAGATCGGGGACGAATGATAACGGACGAATATCTTTGCGTTCCCTCAGCCCCCGATATTTATGCTCTCGGCGACTGTGCAACAATCGTTAGTCAATCACTTCCACAGACAGCACAACTTGCGATGCAAGCGGGGAAGTATCTCGGCTCCACCTTGAACCGGAAAGCGAAGGGAAAAGAGATCAAGCCATTCAAGTTCAATAACCTCGGGATGTTAGCCTACGTCGGAGAGAACAAAGCATTAGCCGAAGTGCCCAAGGCACACTTACGACTTCGCGGAGCTATCACCTATTTCTTCTGGCGTTCAGCCTATCTCACACGTCTGGTAAGCCTGAAGAATAAAGTGCTGGTCTTGTTCGATTGGATAAAGACAAGAGTGTTCGGACGTGATATGAGCAAATTCTGATTCAATATTAGAGGAAGAAGAAGCAAAGGAACATCAGTAGTAATTGATTAGCCATAAGCACTGGAATGTTAGAGGTGCTTCCCTGACGCTATAGGCACTCAAGTCTCTATAAACTCCTGAACTCTTCTCTCTGAACAACCCATCCGTTGCAGCGCACTCTCATACTCACACACTCCCTCACGCATACACTTGTCTTCGGCTCTGCCACTTTTTCGACATCTTTGGGCATGGAATACCATCGCAGATCAATCTGGCTCAACGAAGAACGGACTGGAATCTTCGTTATCGACCAACGACTTCTTCCCGGAAAAGTAGAGACGTTTTTTATTGACTCGACCGAGGGAGCTATTCACGCAATTCAAGAAATGGTTGTGCGCGGTGCTCCGCTGATAGGTGTGACGGCTGCCTACGGGATGTGGCTTGCCGCCCGAGAGAATGATGGAGAGGAGAACTTCACCGAGAAGATGGTGGAGGCAGCTACAAAACTTCGGGCGACGAGACCAACCGCAGTCAACCTTGCCTGGGGATTGGAACGGCAGCTTCGTCTCTTGGCTGAGAGGAAAGATTCTGGCAGCGTAGTTGAGGCTCTCTTCAACGAGGCAGAGAAGATTACTGAGGAAGATGTGGAGATGTGCAAAGAGATCGGGCAGCAGGGCTTGAAGTTGATTGAAGAGATTGCCACGCACAAAGGAAGAGTCAACATCTTAACCCACTGCAATGCAGGACGCTTGGCCTGCGTGGAATATGGAACGGCAACATCACCAATTTACGTAGCCCACGAGAGAGGAATCGATCTCCACGTCTGGGTTGATGAAACGCGCCCACGCCTGCAGGGGGCAAAGCTGACAGCGTTCGAGCTTGCTGAGGCAGGCATTCCACACACGATAATTCCAGACAACGCGGCGGGACACGTAATGGCTCGTGGGATGGTCGACCTGGTGATTGTCGGCTGCGATAGGCTTACGTCGAACGGTGATGCTTGCAATAAGATTGGAACCTACACAAAAGCACTGGCTGCGAGGGACAACAACATTCCGTTCTACGTTGCCCTCCCCTCTTCAACCATCGATTGGAACATGGAGCGGGGGGAAGATATCCCAATTGAAGAGCGAAGTGGTGGAGAGGTCAGCACAATCACTGGAAGCAGCAAGGGTAAAACGTGTAGCGTAACGATCACACCTGAGAACTCACCCACAGCAAACTACGGCTTCGACGTAACGCCAGCCCGACTGATAACTGGCATCATCACTGAAAAGGGTATATCCCACGCAAACAAAGATGACCTCTGCAAACTCTTCTCTCATGAACCAAGCACCAACCATTAACTGTTCTCTCCTCTTTGTGCCCGCCTTGGCGGATTGCGTTCCTTTGCGACTTTGTGCAATCAGCTTTGCCAATGGATGATGGAGTAACCAAATATCGCTACAACTGGATCAAGACTGATCCTCTGGATGCGGACGAACTCGCACCTCTGATAGAGGCTCGCCAACGTTGCTATGATGCAGGGTACATCGGCCTCTACCCGGATGGTGTCGGCTACGGGAATATCAGCATGAGATCAGAGGAAGGATTTATCATTAGTGGCACGCAGACTGGTGGGATAACGGAGCTTGGTTCGGAAGGGTTCTGCGAAGTTGTCGAGACAAACATCGAGCAGAATAGTCTGATCTGCCGTGGTCCAGTTGCCGCATCCTCTGAGGCACTAACGCACGCCGCACTCTACCGACTCGATCATGAAATTGGTGGAGTAATCCACATCCACAACCGTGAGATGTGGGAACGTCTGATGAACACCGTCCCAACAACACTTACAGAGGTTCCCTACGGCACGCCGGAGATGGCTTGGGAAATCGAACGTCTTTGGAGGGAGAGCAATCTGCCCGAAGAGAAGATTGTAGTAATGGCCGGACACCCTGAAGGAATTATCTGGTTTGGGAAGGATTTGGAGGAGATTGTAGACGCTCGACTGAAGAAGATTATGGATTGTTGACTATAGACGCCATATCCCTTTTTTTTCGATTCAGGCTAAAATATCCCGACGAAATACGCCAATCTGCGATCCAAAATCCCCAATCCGAAATATAAATTCACCCCCCCTCTCTCCCCTACTTCGTAAGTTGATCTACTTCACTTGAAAACGTCCACAAAAACTACACACGTTCATGGCTATTCGCATTGCTATCAACGGCTTTGGCCGTATTGGTCGCCTCGTTTTCCGCCAGGCTCACGCCCGGAAGGGAACCTTTGACGTTGTCGGTATCAACGACCTGACCGACGCAAAGACGCTCGCTCACTTGTTGAAATATGACTCGATTCACGGACGCTTTGATGGAGCAATCGAAGTTGATGGAAACGATCTGATTGTAGATGGCGACCGGATAGCCATCAGCGCAGAGCGGAATATCGAAGATTTGAAGTGGGGTGAAATCGATGTTGTGGTAGAGTCAACCGGTGTCTACACTAAGTGGGAGGCACTGCAAAAGCATATCGACAACGGCGCACGTAAAGTTGTGCTGACAGCTCCGGCAAAGGATGCGTTGGATGCAACGGTTGTGCTTGGCGTCAACGACGGCGATATTACACCCGATGTTAACATTCTCTCCAACGCAAGCTGCACCACAAACTGCCTTGCACCGATGGTGAAAGTACTGAACGACACCTTCGGTATTGAGCGTGGCTACATGACAACCGTTCACTCCTACACAAACGATCAGCGCATTCTTGACCTTCCCCACAAAGACTTGCGTCGCGCACGTGCTGCCGCCGTCAACATTATCCCAACAACAACCGGCGCAGCAAAGGCAGTTGGTCTTGTTCTACCTGAACTGCAAGGGAAGCTCGACGGCTTTGCACTCCGCGTGCCAACACCTGATGGTTCCCTCACAGACCTCACAGCAACGCTTCAGCGAGAAGTCTCAGTAGAAGAAATTAACGCTGCGTTCAAGCAGGCAGCCGAGGGAAGCATGAAGGGAATTCTCGAATATTCCGAAGACCCAATTGTCTCCAGCGACATTGTTGGAAACGAGCACTCCTGCATCTTCGACGCTCCCCTGACAATGGTGAGTGGAAACCTCGTGAAGGTTGTCGGTTGGTACGATAACGAATTCGGCTACTCAACCCGAATCGTTGACCTTGTAGAGAAGGTTGGAGCGTAAGTTCCGAGTGTGAAACGAACCATTCGCTGTGAGTTTTTTCATTAAGCCTCTTCGATCTATAGTCGGAGAGGCTTCTTCTTAGGTAGTTCACCTGGCTACTTGCCACTGTATGAAACATGGAAGCACCGCGCAAAGGAACGTAAAGACGCAAAGAGGAATGCAGCGAGACTTTTTGGTTATCAGCCATGAGTGTGAGGAGGATAGATGATGAAGACGCCGCACTCATTCACTACCACGCTCTTACACTCACACACTTATCACACAAAACTCGCTACGGTAATGTTTCGATCTTCTCGATAAGTACTCTCGCTTTCGTTCCAATTGGGATATGATTGTAGAGAAAGTTCTTGATTGGACTGTAGGCGTAGGTCTCCCAGACTTTCACGGAGAATCCTGTCTCCTCTGCTAAATATCGAAAAGAGTTTCGGCTGAATTCGTTGCAGTGTCCGGGACGCCAGCTATCTGCATACCTTTTCTTGTGCAAGCCAACCTTTGCTAAACTCCGCTTTACGTTGAAACTGATGCCCTCAATGTTCGGGAACTCCAACAAGGCGTGCCCTCCCATTCGCAGAAGTTGGTTGATGCTCCCCATTGCTCCCAACGAGTTAGGCAAGTGCTCCAACACGTGGCGTAAGGAGACGAGATCGAACCCAGAGTCGGTTGGTCGCCACGTGAGGAAGTCGGAGACATCAACCTCAACCCCAAATCGCTCGCGAACATTTTGCGCTAAAAATTCGGAAAGCTCAAGCCCTCGTACATTCCACCCTTCTCGCTGTGCCGCTGCGAGGAGTGCACCGTTTCCACACCCTACGTCGAGAAAGCGTCCCGGCTTCGGGAGATGGCGACGAATAAACTGGTAGCTGGCAAGGGAACCACGGTTAATGAACGGATCATCTGGATCGAGGTATTCCGTCGCGTACTTCTCCTGATGTTCAATCAGGTTCAGACCCGTCAGATCGAGGTTTACCAGTTCACACCGGCTACACTTATAGAAGCGAAATTGATCTTCTGATCCTTGCGTATAGTAGAGGGAAAGATCATTCCCACCGCAGAGACGACACTTCATAGTTCAACACAGAGTTCGATAGAGATGGCAGGTTAAGTATGCTATCGGCATTGTATTCCCTTGGTGCTCTGGTATGTTATGAGGGGCAAAGTTTAACAAATAATCAACAGACAAGAAAGCTACTCCGCAGCAGCCGAGGAGATCATTAGTGTCATGCACCAACAGAGGATGCCTCACCAAGAATTGTCCCTCGGTTGTTGAGGATCTCAGCAAAAGACTCGACAGTACTCAGAGCCGTCAATGAGCGAGCTCCTATGATAACCAGAGAAGTCCAGCAGAGATCTCGCGGTGTGGCATTAGACCAAAGCAACAACAGATGCACGTTCTCAAAGAAGCAGTCGGTATTGACATCTCAAAGGACTCCTTAGCAGTCTGCTTTGGACGCATTGACGCAGAACAACGTATCAGCATCATCGCTGAGGGCACGTTTGCCAACACCGCTGAAGGGATCGCATCTCTTCAGCAGTGGGCACACACGCATCGCCAAGAGGGAGTCGATCTATGGTATCTGATGGAGGCAACCGGTGTCTACTATGAGGAGGTAGCCTATGGACTCTCCAATGCTGGAGCACGCTTTTGTGTGATGCTCCCAACGGCAGTCAAGCAGTTCAGTCGGAGTACCTCGGTCAAGACAAAGACTGATCGGGTTGATGCTCGTCTTCTGTGTCGTTTGGCACTCGAACGCCGTCTCGATACGTGGGAGCCAGCCACAGAGTTGATGCAAGAGTTGAAAGCGTTGGTTCGTGAACGCCAGAGCCTGATTACACAACAGAGCCAGGTACGCAATCGGCTGCATGCGCTCTCGGCCAGCTACAAGCCCTCGGTCTCGCATCGCGGGCGTCTTCAGCAGCAGTTGCGTTTCTTTGCCTCACAGATTCGCGAGGTCGAGCAGCAGATCACGGAGGTACTTCACAATGATGATGATTTTCGTGGTCGCATCAAGCAGCTTCAGACAATCAAGGGGGTTGGGCTGATGACCATCGCGACGATCTTGGCCGAGACAAACGGCTTTGCCTTGGTGCGCTCAGTCAAGCAGGTGATCAGCTATGCAGGGTTGGATATTGTCCATCAAGAGTCGGGCACCAAGCGAGGTCCTAGCTATATCAGCAAGCGGGGAAATTGCCGCTTACGGACATGTTTGTACATGCCAGCCTTAGCCTCGATCCGATCTGACGAACAGATGCGACGATTCTATGAACGTCTGTGTCAAGGCAATGGAGGACAGAAGAAAGCAGCTATTGTTGCTGTCGCACGAAAACTCTTGCGTGTCTTCTATGCAATTTGGCTGAGTGGGGAAGACTACAATCCTGCACGCATTTAACTCGTGATGATTTTTACAACTTCTTCCTTGTGCCGAAACACAGTACCTTGGTGGTGATACTCTTACGGCCAACCCCTCTTATCACAACACTGACACGCATCAGACCTGAACTGCCGACTCTACAATCGGAGAGAGAAATTATTCACTCCCCTTCGGCTTCATTAGGAAGAGATAGGTCTCCTGCTTCTTGATCGACTCTAAGAAGGCAAAGATCATTCGTTTTATCAACGGAGCTTTCCGCACGACAACTTCTCGTTCCTCTTCTGTCTCGGTCTGGCTCGACCTGATATGGGAGACGTTGATTGCCCGAAGCGTTTCGAACGATCCAGAGAAGAAGCGGGAGACATGTTTGTGTGAGTCGAAATGGTGGGGATGCGTTGGGTCGAGAATGCGGTAGAGGCCGAGCGCGGAGTAGATTCCCCCGAGCACTCTCGACTTCGTCACGTTCAGCAACACAACAAGGTATCCTTCGGGCTTCAACTGTCGTGCAAGAACTGCCGGAACAATCGAAAGGTTGTCGATGTGGTCGAGCGAGTTCATCCCGAAGATTGCATCCGCCTTTCTATCTACCAGACGATTCAAGTCTTCCACTTTCCCCTCAATAAACTGAACATCTTCAGCTAAGTGAAAGTTCTCTCGGTAGAAGCTAATGAGAGGGTCAACCCCGATCTTCTCCCCCTTCGGCACTGACATCAAAACGGTCGTCGGGCCGCAGCCAACGTCGATGTAGAGGCCGTCGTCGGAGAACTTGAGTTCCGGCAACTCCGCGAGCATCGTACGCCAATAGGCTTGGTGGAGCCGGAAGTACTCCTCCTTGTCGATAGCCTCCGAGCGGCGCGAATAAAAAATTTGCTCTCGCCGCTGCGCCGCCTTCCAGCGATCTTTCTCGGCAATGTCTTGAATGAAGGTGCGAATGCTCATCGAGTACAGCAAAGACCGGGAATTAATTCCGGCTATGATAAAAGGAAAGGAAGATACGGAAGGGAGAGAACTTTTTCGGAGTTCTCAGTCATCACGATCTGGGTTGCCCCAACTCGCTATTCCAAATTCACGAAGCGTGGGGAGAGGTTTTCTGGCAACTCTCTTTCGGATCACCTCCTCTTTGGTACACTTCTGACACTCATCACAATCACTACAGGATGGACAATCCTCGCAATCATCACACTGAACACAGGTCTCTCCGAATTCATTTCCACTGGCAATCTCCAGTTCACCGGTCAGGAGGTTATAGTCGGATGAATAGTACTCACCAGTGTGTGTTGACATTGAGTATTCTGTAGATCCAATGAGATACCAGTCCCCCTCCTGGAACCTGAACCGATAGGTCTCTCCCCACCGACCACTGCTGCCCCCGTAAAAATTGATAAGGAACGACCCCCGGTCTACTTTCACCCCTTCGTAGGGATCCCCCATAATGCCTCCGCCGCTCGCCAGCATCACGAGATTGTCGGCCTGAACAGCATATTGATATCCTCCTCTCTTCTGCTTGAAATAAACGACCAGCGTTCGCGCCTCATCTCCCCATGTTCTCTCTTGCTCGCTTTCCTCTTTGTCTGCTTCTATCACCAGAACAAGATCGTCGAGGCGATCCTTATTCAGGTCTCCTGTTGCCGAATCAAGCAAGTGCCAGCCAGCGGGAACAAGTGCAGGAATGGAATCTCCGGTTGCAGGCACTTTGGTCAATTCAGTGGTCTGCGCACTGCAGAATGAAGTGAACGAGAGAAGACCAAGCAGGAACAGAAAAACGTTCATAAAACCAACGATGTAATGTGGAATGGTAGTGCAGTCTGTGCTCACGCCAGTTCAGGATCAACGTTACCCGTACTTCAGCATCGTTTCCCACATAGTATATAAGTATATAATATGCACACCTGTCGGTTCCGCCCTACACTCCGTGCGCTCGCAGTCGCCGCATAAACTTCCGGAGCGCACGAAGGAAAGAGGTAATAACCCGAACGTCGAAGAGAAGTCGGGAGTTGATGAATCGTCCGGTGTTGTTGAGTGGACCAATTGCGAAGAGTTTCGTCATCTTGCCAAACCCATTCATGTCGGCCTCAAACCTGCCATTCACAGTCAGTGTGTCGTAGCCCCAGTCGAATCGGAAAATGTAGTCGAGATTTTCCGAGTGCATCCGAACGTCATAGGCACTATGCTCCTCTACCTTTATAAGACCGCGAGTAAAAGAGAACTGATAGACTGAACCGAGATCGTAGATAAAAAGGTTGAGAGGTTGAAAGAAGCCAAGACCTGGAATTCGACGAATCAAACCGATCAGGAAAGAGTTGTTTCGAGAACGAATCCGCTCAACATATTTCGCAGCCGACTCCATCAATCCAACCTCCGACACAGTCCCGGCAGTGTGGAATGGTTTACCTGAGAGTTCGTAGTCACTCTGGTACTTCTCCAAAACTGGCTCGTTATCCCACGCACTTCCAACTTCCCAAACATCTGCAGGATAGAGAAGGATCGGTTGCGACTCCGCTTCCTCAATTGCCGTCACAGCATCGTGCGGAGTATTAATGCTGTCGTTGTTGTAGCGATTCTCTTCGTGCGAGAAGTAGACGAAGCTGGCAAATGGAATCGTCCACTGCGGCTTGAAGACCTTGATCTGTCTCCCCATAATCTCTAACTTCGACCGGGCAGAATCTTCCCGCAACGCTTTGTCGGCAGGATTCCCCTTCCAGGCAGCGTAACTGAATTGAGTGAAGAGAAGGTCAACTTCACCAGTCACATTTCGAATATCCTCAGCATTTCCATCCCCATCCACAACGCAGTCGTTAATGTTAAGAACCCGGGTTCCATTGCAATTGTAGAGAATCCAAGAATCGAAGAAGGGGACATTCCCACAGATAACCTCAATGTCGTCGGCAAGCTGCACTGGTTTTTCGTGCGGCAATTCCTGCGTCTGAAATCCGAGCTTCGCACAAAAATCGATCACCTTCCGGTCTCGGGTCTTCTGGAAGAGCACCGTTATCCCCTTTCGTATTTCTTCTGGAATACTCTTTAAAACTGGGGGAGAGAAGTGATCGGGGTGTTCGTGTGAAAACCAGATGTAGTTAATGTGGCGAAATTCTTCCATTTCAAATGAGGAGTTGCAGAGAAGATCCCACCCATTATTGAATGCGCTGCCGAACAGCCACGGATCGTGGATAATGCGTACACCATTAAAGTCGAGAATGAAGGAGGCGTGGTTGATAAATCGGATGTTCATACGTGATGCTCCGAATAGATGAGAACGGGTTATGTTGGAAAGCTACCAGCAGAACTTCTTTATAGAGCTATCAAGAATCAATGCATTTTTCTATCCCCTATCCCTACAACCCCATCCCCTCTACTTACCTCTCTCCGTTCGTAATTCGATGTGAGCATATCGGCTCGACCATTTCAGCTTCCGTAGTTTTGCTCGGTACTTTCGGAAACGCTTATCGGCACATTTCAGAGATTTGCCTGTGCCGTGACAGAGTAATCCTCTCGTGACAACATTCCGCCGCTCTCATATTGTCCCCTCCATAGCTGCCTGGCTCGACCGGTTGCAGCCTCCTGCCCCTGTCCTCTTGGGTGTACTCGCGCTTCTGGTAGGGCTGGCAAGTGGCGTCGGCATCTGGCTCTTTAAACTCCTTATCAACGGAGTTCACCACCTGATTCTGGTTGATGGAGGTGAATTGCTGGATTCACTCGGAGCTTGGGGAATTGCGCTGGTTCCAGTGATTGGGGGGCTGATCGTTGGATTGATGGGACGCTACCTGATTGGTCGCGAGCGACGCGAAGGAGTAACCGGCATTATCGAGTCGGTTGCTCTCGCCGGAGGACGCCTCCGCTATCGACTTCTTCCTGCAAAAACAGCGGCAGCAGCAATCTCTATCGGAAGTGGTGCGTCGGTCGGCCCGGAAGATCCCTCGGTACAAATTGGCTCGAACATTGGTTCGATGGTAGGGCAGTGGTTCAACCTCTCCGACGAACGTGTTCGTGCTCTGGTAGCGGCCGGAGCCGCCGCCGGAATTGCAGCCGCCTTCAACGCCCCCTTCGCTGGGGTCTTCTTTGCGTTAGAGTTAATTCTCGGTGAAATCGGCGGCAGCGCACTCAGTGTGGTGGTGATGGCCGCCGTTGTCTCGTCAGTCTTTACGCAGGCAGTGGAAGGCCCCCAGCCAGCATTCCACGTGCCAGCCTACGAATTGAACTCCATCTGGGAACTCGGTCTCTACTTTGGCCTCGGCGCAATCGCCGGCCCTATCTCCGCACTCTACGTCAACCTTCTCTATAAAGCTCACGACCTCTTCGGCTCGTGGCAAGTCCCTCGGTGGGTGAAGCCAGCGGCAGCCGGACTTGCAGTTGGAATTGTTGGCATCTTTCTGCCCGAAGTTTTCGGTGTTGGCTACGAGACGATTGAGGGAATCTTAAACGGAAGAGATGCCGGCATTCTCTTCTTCCTCGTGTTGCTCGTTGCAAAGCTAATCCTAACACCAATTAGTATCGGCGGCGGATTTTACGGTGGAGTCTTTGCCCCATCCCTCTTCTTAGGAGCTGCTCTCGGCGCGGCGTACGGAGCAGTTGCGGAATACCTTTTTCCCGGGCTCGGCATTTTACCCCCTGCCTTCGCAATGGTTGGCATGGCTGCCACACTTGCTGGTGCAGTTCACGCCCCCCTCACCGCCATCCTTCTCCTCTTCGAGATGACGCACGACTACCGTATCGTCCTCCCGTTAATGTTCGCTGTGGTCATCAGCATGTTGATCTCTCAACGCTTCCGTCCCGAATCGGTCTACACGCTCGGCTTACTACGGAAAGGTATTCGGATTGAGCGTGGACGGGACGTTGATCTGCTCGACTCGATCACTGTCGGCGAGGTGATGCGCCGAATACAGGAAACGCTCCACGAAACCGACTCTATTATCTTCGCAAAAGGGCGATTAATCAACCTTCACGCCCACGGCTTACCGGTGCTAAACGCACAGGGTGAACTTGTTGGCATTCTAACGGTTGGAGATATTGAAGAGTGGGAGACTGAACATAAGGAGCCGGAAGGGAAGCATGTGACGGTTGGAGAGATTTGCACTCGGGACGTTGTGGTGACAGAACCTGACGAGACCATCGGATCAGCTCTACGAAAAATGGGGGTGCGCGATATTGGGCGTCTCCCCGTTGTCGATCCACGGAATTCGAAAAAGATGGTTGGTATGCTCCGTCGAACAGAAGTTGTGCAAGCCTACGACGCCGCCCTCAGCAAGCGGGCTGGATTGCGCCATAAAGCACGCCAAGTTCGCATCGGCGAAATTGGCCGCGTAGACGTTCACGAGATTACTATCGAGCCGGCTGCATCGTGCGTTGGCCGGACTGTTAGCCAAATCGCCTGGCCTCACGATTGCGTGATTGCTTCGATTCAGCGGAAGGGACGTTTGCTGATTCCGCGCGGAGATACGATCCTACAGGTAGGAGATATTTTGGCGGTTGTCGCAGAAGAGGGTGAGGCCGTTGCGAAGGTTCGGGAGATATGTCGGAGAGAGACCGATGGTATGTGAAAATCGTAGGGACATGGCGCGCCATGTCCCTACGATTTTCGCGTACCATACCCATACTTCGCCAATCGCTCCCCCGATTCACGATAGGCTTCTTTTTCCTTTGGAGACCACGTCCCAAGACCGTCAACATAACGGTTATACATGCAGAAGGCTGCGGCAACCAGAACGGTATCGTGAATTTCGTCGTCGGTTGCTCCCTCCTCTTTTGCTCTCGCAATATCGTCAGCCGTCACCTCTTTACCGTTGATCTGCACTTTCTGCGCCACGACGAGTAAGGCACGAATCTTCCCACTCACTTCTGTCTCCTTCAGTCCCTCACGTATATCGTCGAGCAAATCAATATCACGATTGAGGAGTACAGCCGCCGCCGCACCGTGCGACGAGAAACAGAAATGGCAGCCGTTCCAGTTGGAGACCGAAGCGGCAATTAGTTCACGTTCCCCCTCACTTAACGTTGAAGGTCCCCGCAGAATCGTCTGAGCCAAGTGCATTAAGGGCGCAGCCGTGTCGGGTCGGTTGTAGAGCAAACCAGAAATTCCGGGAATATCTTCATTCTTGAGCGCAATGTGTGCCATGTCTTCTTTACTTCATATTAGATGTGAATTTGGACTTGTGGCACGTAGAATGAAGTTCTACGCGAGATACATCACTACCGTTGTTGCACTACAATGCTGCCAACCGTTGACTCTCCACTCATCCTCGTAATCTGATAAAGATAGAGACCTTCCGGCAGATCAACCTCAACAGAATTGTTCTCTCCACTCAACTCCTTCACCAAAACTGTGCGGCCAAGTAGATCGTGCACTATAAAGTGTGATGGCTGGATTGGCACTTCCGAAAATTCTACGTGGATTGTATTGAAGGCCGGATTTGGATAGAGCGAAACAGAGATATCTCCCTGAGCACTACTGTTTACGCTGGAAGAGGCGTTGAAGGCAATGTCATCCAGAATTAACATGCCTCCCGGCAGTGGACTCTCAGGCGAGGTTGAGTAGAATATGACTGCTGCTGAATCTGGAGTCCCATCATTTGGATAGACAATCGGAATTTCAAACTTGCGATATTCTTCAGATGGTTTAAGCCAAATTTCACCACTGCCAACAACCTCTGATGTAGCCGTCGCCGGGTAGTACGTTTTCAAGATCACCTGTACCAACGCCGAATCACCTGCCGTTGTCGAGCTATACTGATAGTACCCTGTCAAACTCGAAGGCTGCCCAGTTATTGGTGTTCCAGCACTGTTAATGTTGACTGAATATGTAGAGAAATCCAGTTCAGGATTCCCATTCGCCATCATACCAGGGACATCCTCACCGAAGAGACCTACCGTTCTAATTGAGACAGCATAGTCTCCCGTACGAGAATAGGGAGAGCGAAAAACCCCAATCTGGCTAAACTCTGTTACCCCGTTATTTGACTTCCAACCAGTCGGCTCTTCCCAGTCGAACGGGGCAGGTCTTCCAGATGAAGTCCACTCCTCGAAACTTTCGTTCGGGAGAGTTTGGCTTTGTAGAGAGAAAGGAAGGAGAAGAGAGCTAACGAGGATTACAGTGCAAAGCGAAACAAATCTCATGGTGTTATTTGTCCTGTTGAAGAAAGTTTGCGTTGAATAGTTCATTAAAGCGAAGGACAGAAGATTATCCTGTGAACTCTTCACTTGCTCCAATAACCGATAAGGATCACGGCTGTTTCTTCAGGGAAAGATCGAGAGGGAACCTTAACTGTTGGTGGGATTAGGTTCGAGTAACGGTGGGAAGTTCTACTACAGATTACGAATATCAATCCCTTAGCCGAATTTGGTATTAACTATACGGAGTGGCCTCAGGCAACATCGGCTCGTACATCATAATCGCATGATTCTCTGTCACAAGCTCTACCCGTTCTTCTCCCCCCTCCCGGTCAGTTACTCTTCGCCAGATTCTGTTGTGCCGCGTATAGCCTCCCCACCACTGATGGCGGAATGCGTGGTCGGTCTCGAAAACTTCGTAGTCGTAGCGTGAGGGGAGGTCGGAGAAGATTGATCCGTGCAGGTGCGTATCGCTCAGCCGAAGGTTGATCTGAAACGTCTGGCTTGTTGGATTGAAGAGCTGGAGGTCGATATAGTTGTAGGCAAGCGTTGCTCCGCTACCGAAGGGGAGTGTTCGGTTAACGTCGGGGAAGACATCGTAGCTGTGCCGCCATCGTTCTTTCACAACCAGAGGAGTGTGGAGTGCGATCCAGTAGAGGAGGTTCCCAAGCTGGCAAAGGCCACCCCCTATCCCCTGCGACACCTTCCCATTGTCGAGTACGAGACCTGTGAGATAGCCCTTCTTCTCTGTCGGTCTCCCGACAAGTTTCCAGAGAGAGAAGGTTTCGTCGGGACAAATCAAGAGACCGTCGATCTGGTTGATGGCAAGACGTAGGTTGGTCACCTTGTTGTGCTGAAGCCACATGTCGACATCGCGCAGAGGACGGAGAAGGACCGAGCGGTGCTCTTTCCACTTGAAAGGGAGCACGTCTTCCACCCTCTCCTTCGCCCACTTCTGGCGACTGAACCGCCACTCTGCCTTCCGCTTCAGTGTGTAGAACTCACGCCCGACCTTGCGCCGAAGTCGACTCCGCTCGCGTGGTTGCTCAACGATAGTAGTGTGAGGTGGCGTCATAGTTGTTGCTCGTTTATCTCGAACCGGATTGCCATCTCACGTTCGCTGAACATATCCGTTACTCATCAGTGCTCAGATAGGCTATAATGATTTCTTCAAGCTCCTTCTCAAGATCTTCACACGATAGACAACATCATAAGAGATCGATTCATCATAGGAAATCGATTCGTGCTTTGACAAGTTCTCCACAACCTTATCAAAAAATTCTTGGGCAGATGGGGCTGCACTTCCACTGCTGGGAAGGAGGAGAAAGGTGCAAAGAGTTGCGCATAGGAAAGGTAGGTGTTGCAAAACTCGTATCGGGAGACTTTTTCTATTATTTGAAGTCATTATCAACATTTCGATTCTTCCCGATTTCGTAGCTTCGTCAACGTATCGAACCTACGCAATTCCTATAGAAATCTGAAGAAGCAATGATCCACTCAATCGACTCTCTCCCCATTGCAGGCAACCAAGTTCTTGTCCGCGTGGACTTCAACGTCCCTCTGGACGACAACGGAAACGTTACTGACGACAAGCGTATCCGGGAGTCGCTCCCTACAATCCAGAAAATTCTTCGCGAAGGTGGCAAGGCAATTCTGATGTCCCACCTCGGCAGACCTAAAGGTGAGCGAAACGAGAAGTTCTCACTGAAACCGGCTGCCCAGACTCTTTCGCACTTGCTTCAAAAGGACGTTCCCCTCGCCCCAGACTGCATCGGAGAAGATGTAGAGAAGATGGTGAATGAAATGAACGACGGCGACGTGATTCTTCTGGAGAATCTCCGCTTCCACGCCGAAGAGGAGAAGAACGATTCAGAGTTCGCACAAAAGTTGTCTCGCCTCGCGGACGTATACGTAAACGATGCGTTCGGAACGGCTCACCGGGCACACGCTTCTACTGAAGGTGTTGCGAAGTTCGTTTCGGAGAAAGGAGCTGGATATCTTCTTCTGAAAGAACTCACCTACCTCGGCGAGGCAGTAAACAACCCGGAGCGGCCATTGGTAGCCATTCTTGGAGGATCGAAGATTTCGGGGAAGATCGACGTGATTAACGCCTTGCTGGAGAAGTGCGATACGATTATCGTTGGTGGAGGAATGGTCTTCACCTTCCTGAAAGCAGAGGAGAAAGAGATCGGCACATCACTTCTCGAAGAAGATAAGGTAGGGCTTGCAGGAGAATTGTTGAAGAAAGCCGATGAGATGGGAGTGCGCCTCCTGCTACCTCGCGACATTGTCGTCGCCGACAAATTTGCGGAAGATGCGATAACCGAAGTTGTGTCGGTCGATGAGATTCCAGCGAGCATGATGGGACTCGACATCGGCCCACTGACGAGAGAAGAGTTTGTCGGAATCATCGCAAGCGCGAAGACGGTTGTCTGGAATGGTCCGATGGGTGTTTTCGAAATGGAACCGTTCGCCGCCGGAACACGCGCAGTTGCCGAAGGCCTTGCAACGGCAACCGAAAGTGGCGTGACAACAATTGTTGGTGGAGGAGACTCTGCTGCGGCAATCGCCCTGTTCGGATTGGAGGAGAAAGTCTCCCACGTATCCACCGGCGGAGGAGCCTCCTTAGAATTCCTCGAAGGGAAAGAACTGCCCGGAGTCACCGCACTGGAAGAATAAACTCTCCCTTGGTGATCCTTTGTGTCCTTGGTGGTATAATCTTTTCACCACCAATCACCTCAAAAACTTTCTCGCCCCTTCCCCCGCCTGATACTCTCGCTCAAGTCTACCGAAGGCATAGATCGGCGAACCATCTGGGGCAAGTTCGATTTCCCCCTGCAAGTCAACCATCAACTCTGTCATGATCTTCTCAACATCTTCCCGGCTGATCTCTTTCCGTGCCTTATCGGGCAACGTCAGGTAAATATCATCGGGTGTCGTCCTCCACATTTTGTGGAGAAAAATCGATCGCATAATCTGCTTCTTTCGATTCCGCTTTAAGCGCGCAGACTCTTTCCGCTTGACGATTGGAGCGCGGAGAATGGGAAGGAGTAGATAAGAGAGACCGAAAATCACCGGCATGATACCGAACAACACCGACGCTAACTCTGTGCCGAAGAATGGATGAAACTGCACCAACTCCGAGAGCATCCCTCCCGCCGGACCGAGAAGCAAACCAGCACCGAAAACAAAGAATGCCATGAAGGCAACCGCGAAGTTTCTCCCCCCTGAGTTTCCAGTTACCTGATATGGAGCCTCATACTCCTCCCAGAAGGGAACAACTTCTCCACCTGCGTGCAGATTTGTTGAGCGGGTGATAAAGTCCTCAAACTCTCCTACAACAACGCCTTCGTCAGTCAGCCGAGGCTCACCTCCGAAGCGAGCCAAATAGTCGGCCATCCGTTCTTCAGCCTTCGAGAAGTTATCTCCTGAAAGGGCGAGAACTTCCGCAGATGTGATGATTCCCTTTTCCTGACGCAGAAAGGTAGCCGCTTCCCTCTCGTTCTCCAGTGGATCACTCTCCGCCCGCTCAGGCCCGAGGGCAAAATCGTAGATAGCAATCAGGAAGGACTTCTCTCCACTCTTTTTCTTACTCTTCACTCCCTGTGGCACTTTCGCCTGCCGGTATCGGTAACCATGTTGGTCAACGCCGTAGCCTCCGCTGTAGGCACGTGTCCAGAAGATATACTGCATACTCTCTCCCATCATCCGGAAAAGTCCCCCTACCAAGTTGCCAGCACCTCCATTGTCGCTGTCGTCATCGCTACCACGTGATGCTGCCACCATCAACAGAATAACAAGCGCAACCATCACGAGAAAAAAAACGATGAGGATTAGGCTAATCCAGATTTTGTAGAAGACTTTAAAGCCACGCCAGAGACGATCCCGAACCGACGCCCACTTCTCGGCCAATGTCTTCGTCCCACGCTGACGGAGCGGCATGTCGAAATCGAAGATTATTCGTCCGGTATCGTCGTAGCTAACGCGAGTTACGTAAAGCTCCATCAGGCGAGTGAGAGCATCTTGCGCTTCGGATAGGGTGAGGCCGGTTGCCGTAGCAGCATCTTGTGGAGAGAGTCTCCCCTTCAGCTTTCCGAGTTGTCCTTCTACGAGGGCAAGCCCCCGCTCTGAGATTGTATGTTTCATTGCCTGTATGTTTCACTCCATCCTACTCGCTTGCAAGTAGATTCGATATAATGATAAGAAGTCAACCCGATTCCCCCTAACTTTTCCTTCGACCAAGTTGGTCAATCAACTCAGTTCTGCAGAAGGCTAACGTACATGAACAAGAGCAACCTCTCTCCTTTCTCCTTCGGATGGCTAAGCGTTATTATAGTGATTGTTACCTATCTCGTCGGGGGAGGACTCATTATGATGGTAGCTGCCGACTCAATCTCGACAGTAACCGGCAAAATTGAGATTTCCTCCCGCAACTTCCTTCTGTCGGTTGCAATCGGACAGATACTCTTCATGCTCCTTCCGGCTCTCTTCATAGCACAGATTCATCCGCTGGGGACTGTAGAAGCACTCCGTATCCGTGCTCCGAAGGTATCGCACGTTATCATGATCGTCCTCGGCATCGCGGCCTGTTATTTTCTGAGTGAGGCTTGGATCACAGCACAAGAACTCTACATGATTCCCGATGCGCTTCGCCCTATGTATGAGGAAGCAAAGGGGGAAACAAGCTGGATCACTGAGAAATTGATTGTCGGTAAGGATATCCCAATGCTCATCCTCGCCTTTTTCTCAGTTGCAATTGTTCCTGCCTGTAGCGAAGAGGTTCTCTTTCGTGGAATCGCCCAGCGAAGTTTCGAGGATCGACTGAAACCGTTTGCTGCAATAATGATCACCGGACTCCTCTTCGGCCTCATCCACATGGAGCCGACCAACATCGTTCCCCTGATAGGGCTGGGACTCTTCTTCGGTTTTATGGCTTGGGCTTCCCGGAGCATCTGGCCGGTTATCATCGGGCACATGCTGTTTAACGGGACACAAGTCCTCCTCGTTAACCTTCATCCCGAACTCCCTCTACTACAACAAGAGATGAAGAATAGCCCGGTTCCAGAAGATCTGACAGCTCTTTTGCCAGTTGCAGCAGTAGCTCTCCTAATTATGGTTGGGATCATTATTTGGATGCGAAAAGATCGATTGCAGAGTTTATCGGAAGATGTGTAAACGGTGAGTAGCAATAGCGCACATCATCTCCCTACCCTTTGTTGCTTGTCCGATTCGGTTTCGGGTGCTATCCTTGTGCGATTCATATTCTAAAACCATTTGATCGAGGAGATTCGATGCTTGACGTAAAATTTATCAGAGAGAACCTGGAGCTGGTTCGAGAGAACATTCGGAATAGGGGTGTAGGGAACGCCGACCCAGACCAAGTAGTGGCTCTGAATACGCAACGGGTGGAACTGATTCAGCAGACCGAGGCAATCCGCAAAGAACGGAATGAGAACGCCCAGAAGATGAAGGGACAGATGCCCCCAGAGGAACGGAGTGAGCTGATTGAACGGGGAAAAGAACTGAAGGAGCAACTGGCCTCCTACGAAGAGAAGCTCGGTCAAGCTGAAGAAGAGCTGAACCATGCGTTGAAAAATATCCCGAACATGACCCACCCGGACGTTCCGATTGGTGGCGAAGATGACGCAAAGGAGCTGGAACTTGTGGGAACACCACGGTCGTTCGAGTTTCAACCGAAGGATCACCTGACTATCGGCAAAGAGCTTGACCTGATCGACTTCGAGTCGGCTGCCGACGTAACTGGAAGCAGCTTCTACTATCTGAAAAATGAAGCGGCTCTGCTTGAACTTGCGCTGGTAAACTATGCAATGAACGTTATCACCAGTCGCGGCTACATCCCCCACCTGACGCCAGACCTTGCCCGCCCAGCAATTCTGGAGGCAATCGGCTTCAACCCCCGAGGCGAAGAATCGCAGGTCTACAACGTAGAGGGACACGACCTTTGTCTGATAGGAACGGCAGAGATCACACTCGGTGGAATGCTCTCGGGGAAGATTCTTCGGAAGGAAGATCTCCCAATGCGAGTTGGTGGCTTCAGCCACTGTTTCCGGACAGAAGCGGGGGCACACGGACGGGAGTCGCGTGGACTTTATCGCGTTCACCAGTTTAGCAAAGTGGAGATGTTTGCTTTCACCACACCGGAGCAGAGCGAAGAAGTGCACGCCGAGATGCTCTCTATCGAAAAGGAGATATACAGCGGGTTGGAAATTCCTTTCCGGGTTGTTGACATTGCTACCGGAGATTTGGGAGCACCAGCCTATCGGAAGTTCGACATCGAAGCCTGGATGCCATCGCGTGAGACCTACGGCGAAGTGACCAGCACCAGCAACTGCACCGAATTCCAGAGTCGCAGACTGAACATCCGCTACCGCGACGACGAGAACCAACCTCGGTTCGTCCACACGTTGAACGGAACGGCAGTAGCAGTTCCTCGGGCAATTATCGCAATTTTAGAAAACCATCAGAACGCCGACGGAAGTGTGAGAATTCCAGAAGCATTGCGCCCATATATGGGAGGTCGGGAAATTATTGAGGCTCGTAAGGGCGCATAACGGTGCGCCCTTACCCCCTCCCTATAAAAGAAATCCACTAACGGCCTCCACACCCCAAAGCCCACCAGAACTAAAAAGAGAGCACAGGTGAACGAATCGATCCAGAACGAAGAGAGAACTCCCTCGCGCAAGAGAGACCACGTCGATCTCTGTGTCGGTGAAGATGTGACCTTTCGAGGGAAGACAACCGGTCTGGAAAAGTATGAGCTTCTCCACAATGCACTGCCGGAGATGAATCCGGAAGATGTTGACACGAGGGTCACATTTCTCGGTAAGCACTCGACTCTGCCACTGATTATCAACTCGATGACTGGAGGGTACGAGGAAGCTGAGCGCATCAACCGAGAGCTTGCCGAGGTTTGTCAGGAGATTGGGATACCGCTCGGGCTTGGCTCGCAGCGCCAAGCGATGGAGAGTGGTCGCTTTCACGAAAGCTGGCGGGTAGCTCGGCGTGCGGCCCCATCTATTCCGATCTTCGGAAATATCGGCGCGCCAGAAATTGCGAAGGGAGTAGAGACCGGAACGATTCAAAAACTTGTTGAGCTAATTGAGGCCGACGGCTTTGCGGTTCACCTAAACCCACTTCAAGAATTGATGCAGCCGGAAGGGAATCCAGAGTTCCGGGGCGTACTCTCTGGAATTGAACGCCTCGCACGCGAGCTTCCTGTTCCGATCATCGTAAAGGAAGTGGGGGCAGGATTGTCGGCTGATGTTGTGCAACGCTTGTTAGATGTTGGGGTTCGCCACATCGACATTTCCGGTGCAGGGGGAACAAGTTGGTCCGGAGTAGAGTTGCTTCGGAGTCCTCTTCGGGAGAGTGACAACCCGTTTTGGGATTGGGGAATTCCTACCGCCGAGGCGGTTGCGGAAGCTCGCCCACTCTGCGAGGAAGCGGGTGCAACTTTGATTGCCTCCGGGGGAATATCGAGTTCGCGTGATGTAGCCATCTCTATTGCTCTGGGGGCAAACATTGCGGCCTCGGCTCGCCCAATGCTCCAAACCTTGATGGCAGGTGGGCAGCAGAGTCTTACACACTTACTACGGGAGTGGGAACGACACCTACGGTATATGATGTTCCTTGTTGGAGCAAAAACTGTTGCCGCTCTTCGGAATGCACCGCTACGAAGAATCTGAACCGAAACATTCACGAATTGAATATCGGATGGACTTTAAGGATCAATACGGGAAGTGGAAAGAAGAAATCGATAACCGACTTGGCAACCTGGTCGAGGATCGAGAACCTCGTTCTCTCTACGAACCGGTTGAACACATCTTGGCAGGTGAGGGGAAACGTATCCGTGCTGTGCTCCTCCTCCTATCCTGCAAAGCTGTAGGTGGTTCTATCGACAAGGCTTTGGAAGCAGCACTGAGTGTGGAAATTCTCCACAACTTCACGCTCGTCCACGACGACATCATGGATAAAGCGGCTACCCGTAGGGGACGCCAAACTGTTCACACGAAGTGGGATGAGGGGACGGCAATCCTGGTAGGTGATGTGATGATCGGCTTAGCCCAGCAACTCCTACTAAAAAACGCCGGGGGAAACTGTGCTGCCGCTATCGACGCATTCTCACGGGGCATCATCGATGTTTGCGAAGGGCAGGCACTCGACCGAGAGTTTGAGCAACGAAACGACGTGACCACAGAAGAGTATCTCTACATGATTGCCATGAAAACCGGGCGACTGGTAGAAATGGCAGCAGAGATTGGAGGGTTAATTGGGGGAGGGAAACCAGAGCATATCAACGCGCTCCGAGCATACGCACGTAAACTTGGCCTCGCCTTCCAGATACAGGATGATCTGCTCGATCTCATCGCAGATGAGAAGCAACTCGGCAAAGAGATTGGCCGGGATATTATCGAGGGGAAGCGGACCTACTTAGTGGTGCAAGGGATTGAGCTTGTGGCGGAAGGGAAGGATCGCGAACTTCTGGAACAACTCCTCTCAGGTCCAGGATTGCCAGCCAACCAAGTAGAGGTAGCCAGAACGATGTTTCAGAAGTGTGGGATTCTCGACAAAGCTCGCCAAGAGGTAGAACGATACTGTGTCGACGCCCTAAAGGATCTGGAGATACTTCCCGACTCCGAGGCGAGAACGATGCTGAAATGGTTCTCAGAAATGTTGATGCGGAGAGAGAATTGATATCAATTCGGAGAAATTCAATACTTTGCACTAATCTCAGAGTTAAGAGAGGATGAGATTGAATGGAAGTTTTTTCTATTCTTCTCCGCAACGTTAAGGTTCAACTCCGACTTGTATTCTATTCGATCCCATGATCGTCAAGACAGTAACCGTACAGAGTGATTCAGGACTCGACAGCCGACCGGCTGCAATCATTGTTCGAAAGGCCTCAGGCTACCAGAGCAAATTTTCAATTATCCGTGATGGATTCCGCGTCAACGGCAAAAGCATTATTGGCGTTATGACCTTAGCCGCAGAACCAGGTCTGGAACTTACTTTAGAGTTTGACGGGCCAGACGAAGAAGATGCGGCAAAAGATATCGTAACCTTCTTCGAGAGTGGTTTTGAGGAGTAGGAAGTGTCCTCAATCAGATATTGCCGAAATTGTTTAAAATGAGAACGGCGTAAGTTTGAACTGAACTTACGCCGTTCTTATTTCTCTCCACTTTGGCTCACTGGCTCTGCTGACCCACTTGCCCAGCAGAACCTTCTTTCGTCCCGCTTTGCGGGACTATCTCTTGGCTGTTATTCACACCCACCCTCTTACGAGGATGGCTATGAACTGACGCCCCGCTTTGCGGGGCAAAAGCGGATAGCACCATGCGTGAGCTTGGTGTTACTGGGTTACCTCTCCTAAGTAAGCCCCACTTTGTGGGGCGACAGTATTGGAGATCCGAACCTGAGTGAGTCACTTCGTTATGCGCTGAACAATTGAGAGAAGCCTGAACAGAACTACGTCTTCTGCTATTGAATCTGGTAACACCCTTCACTCATACACTCACGAACTCATATACTTTACAAACTCTAAAACACAAAAATTGCCGACAACATCGGCAATACTGGGAAGGGAGGAGCCTCGGCATTGTTCAACGTAAGGCCAGCGTAGGCAGCGCCGAAATCAATCGCAAACGTGTTTGTGAAATAGCGAGCCGTGAAGATGATCGGAGCAACATCTACAGTCTGCATCATTGCAAACTCCGTGGCCACTTTCCAATGTTTCGCAAAGCGGTAGTCCCCACCAAGCGCACCGAAGGCAGCATCTTTGCGGTAGTCATCGCGGAAGGGGAGAAGAACGGGATCGGTAGTAATCCAAGTGGAGTGACGCTTAAAGGCATACCCAGCAGTAACAGATACGCGCCGGTCATCTGTACCGAAGCTGATTGCACCGTAGGGGACGCTGACGGTGATTCGCGAATCGAGTTCATCTGTTGTAAACTCTTTGTCCAGAATACTCTGCCCGTAGTGGTATCCAACTGCGATATTCAGCAGACCGAAAAGTTGCGTTCCGAGCTTTGCCCCGACCGACCACGCGCCGAACATATCGCCGTTTACGCCAGCCCAATCGTCCGGCGTTGGCACAGCCCCACCGGCAAAAATTAGGAGTTCATCGGCCACAGAATAGCCAGCCGTGAGCCCCAGCAGGTCGTAGCTCCCAACGAAGAACTTCCCTTTGGGAGGGATCACCGCATTTGGAACGGCAACAGATCGGAAAATTGTTGGGTCCGTAACCGGTGTTGGATTATCCCTACTCATTGTGTCGAGTGGAATCTCAGAAAGACTGACATTACTCCGCTTCGGCAGTACTCGAATTATTCCAGTATCGGCAACTGGATAATTTGTATAGCCTCCGGCAGGCTGTTCGCGACGAATCCAGGTAATCACTGGGAACTTGTAAATGCCCGGCTTCTCTGCTTTGAAGCAGACGTTGTAACGGTAGACAGAACCTGCTTTAATTGTGAGAGGAGGAGGGAGGGAGTAGCGGAGTCGAGCCTGCGGCTCAGGAATTGAGACTGAGTCGAGGTAGAGGTCGTCCCCCCCAGTAACGACAAACCCCGAACCTTCCAGACCTGATATCCCTCCAGAGAGAGTTACCTGAAATGGGCGACAAACTTCTTCGCCCACCTCAGCATCGGGAAAGGGAACCTCGTCGAGATTCCAACTTCTCAGTGTCGGTAGTGGCAGTGAATCCACCACCCCATTACACCGCTCTATATAGACCAAACCCAGCAGAGGAGTAATCGTGGTTGCGAAGTCCACTCTCATCTCAATATCTCTGCTATCAGGACAACCACCGATAATCCCAGTCTTCCGCACCTCCGCCATCGATTCGATCCTTGGGGAGAGAACAACTCGCACACTCCGAATGCCTCCGGGAGCGTTGATCGTCAGAACGTTTTCACCCGGATAGATTTCTGTAGGAGTAATTGAAATGCGCTGCGCCATGAGAGAAGCCGTTCCAGCCGCAAAAAATATCAGAACCAGAGCACCAAGGAATCGCATAGAAAATAGTTGCCGTTTTCGTGTGTACGCAATCTTGCCATTCATCCTCTAATGTAGGCATATCCCACCTGCATCAAAAAACAAAAATGGCAGAAATGATTGGAACAAGAGGAATCGGAGGTACTTCAGCACCATTCAACGCAATGCCAGCATAGGTCACACCAAAGTCAAGTGCAAACTTCTCAGTAAAGTAGCGCCCAGTAGCAACAATCGGTAGGACATCGACACTCCCCATCCAAAGTGCCTCCCCGGCAACTTTCCAATGTCTGCCAAGTCGGTAATCACCGCCGAGAACAGCAAAGGCCGCATCGTCGTTGTACTCGTCTCGGAGCGGAGGGAGAACCGGATCCGTGGTGATCCACGTAGAGTGGCGTTTGAATGCGTAGCCTCCCGTCAGCGAAACTCGAGAGTCATCTGTACCATAACTGACTGCGGCGTAGGGAACGTGAAGCGTAATGCGGGAGTCGACTTCGTCCGGGGTAAACTCCTTGTCGAGCGTACTCTGCCCGAAATGATACCCTCCGGCAACGTTGAACTTCTCAAAGAGTTCCGTCCCCCCCTTCCCCCCGAGCGACCACGCACCGAACATGTCCCCATTTACCCCCCCCCAGTCATCTGGCGTTGGAACTGCTCCGCCGGCAAAGAGTAATAGATTATCGGTTAGTGCGTAGCCAGCAGTAAGCCCCAGAACGTCGTAGCTTCCAACAAACGCTCTTCCCTTTGGGGGGATAATTGCATTCGGCACAGCAACAGAGCGGAACGTTGTTGGATCAGTAACTTCCTTTGGGGGCAACCACTGCGACGTATCTATCGGAATCTCTTCGAGGATCACGTTGCCCGGTCTTGGCTTTACACGAATAACTCCGGTATCGGCAACTGGGTAGTTCGAGTACCCCCCTGACACTTCATCTCGGCGCATCCAAGTAATGACAGGGAAGCGGTACAAGCCGGGCCTATCGGCAACGAAACAGACTTCGTATCGATACTCTACTCCCCCCAATTGTATTGGAGGAGGAAACGAGAACCGGGTGTAGGCGTTTGGAGCATCAATCGTGACAGAATCAAGATACTCCGGTGCGGTTGCACCGATCCGGAACTCGGTGCAGGCAGTATCCCCAACGTAAACATCCTCTAATGGAACCTCATCAAGTGTCCACGTCTTGTTAATGCCGATATTCCGAGCCTGCGTCGAACCATCACAGAACTCCACGTTGATTGTAAGGGCGATATTCCGATCCGCTTTATGCAGGGATACGCGAAGATCGTGTTCATTAGGACACCCCCCAACCGAGCCATCTCCTCCTACTTCTATAAACGGAGCAAATTGAACAGGGCTGATGTTTGTCGTGATTCTCCTAATCCCCTTAGAAGAACTTTTAATTGTCAGAACGTTTTCGCCGGGATAGATATGAGTGGGATAGACCACAAATGGCTGGGAGTAAAGAGAAATTGAGTGGAAGCTGAGGAGAAGTAGTGATAGTACAAGGAGTTGTTTAGTAATGTGCATACGTTCTTCGTTTGTTCTTTCTCTCAATCTCATCGAATCACTCGTATTCTACCTGTATCGGCAACTGCATAGGTCTTATACCCCCCAGCCGGTTCTTCCCGGCGCATCCACGTTATTACTGGGAAGACGTAGACACCCGGCTTCTTTCCTGTAAAGCAGACGTTGTACCAGAAGATTGTTCCAAAGACCTCGACCGGAAACTCCGGCTCGCTTTCAAATGTCAGAGGAAAATTTGAGGGGAACGTGACTGAATCGAGAATTTCCCGCTGAGCAGTTGAAACTCTAAATGGTCGGCAAACTGTCTGGCCAACCCGTACATCTGGAAAGATCACCTCATCCAGAGTCCAAATTTTGTTCTGCACCTGCACCCACTCCGCACTTTCGTTCTGGTTGCAATCCACTACCTCCACAAGAATCTGCGCCGATTTGCTGACAGTCTCAATGCTGATAAGAATTTCCTGTTCTTCAGGACAATCGGGAAAAAAACCAGCCCCTTCAACCGACCAACTAACATCTTCCGCTCCAGAACGAACGGAGATGCTCGAAATACCGTTCACGTTCTTAATTGTCAGAGCGTTCGGTCCTGAGTAAAGAGTTCTCGGAGAAATCTGTGTTACCCGTTGGGACGTTCTTGACTCTGACCAATAGTCTTGAATGATTTCTCCCTCTCGCGTTATCATTGCAGCCATTGCAGAGGCAGATTCCTTTTGTGAGGTATCTGAACCAACTCCCTTCAACGCCCCTACGGCTTCACCATCTACAGTCGCTTCGCTACTTTTACAACCACTTTGAATCAATAATCCTACCCCGAAGAGGAGGAAGAGGGTAATGATGTGGCGATGAACAGGCATACTCTTTTGATCTATTATGTGGAGATAAAGTCCTGCAAACCGGAAAAGTACGTTTCCCTCCCTATTAGTGCAATCCTATTTTGCGTTACAAGGTGGACACTTCCCGTCGTTACCCGGTCGGCTGACACAGAACAAACTTGAAGAACAGTTAGGCGACGAACTCGGCTCCGATTTGTGACAGTGGGCTTGGAGTGTGACAATGTTTGGAATAGCTTGAACCTTTTGCAATCTTCCCCCACGTGAGTTGCAACAATGTCAGTCGAGAAAGATTCACGATAGTGACAACTACGCATTAATGATAGAACGGATAACCATGACCTACGTAAATATTGGCTTCAGACGAGTTGTCGGACTTATTGTTCTCTTCACTTCGCTTTTCACTGTAGAGAACGGACTGGCACAAGCTATAGAGCAGGAAGCTCCGACAATGGATACGACTTCGATACGCGAAGATGCATTCAATGCCAATGGGTTCCGAACTGGAAACCTACAGGCTGGAGGAATGAAGCTCATAGCACCCGGTACAATGGCTGCCCCCACCACTCTCGGAGCAACTGTCGGTGGCGCGCAAGATATCGGCTACGCCCGCCAACTTATCGAATCGGGACGCATTCCGAACTTCATCGACTTCTCCCCCGAAGGTCTCTACAGCGAGCACGACATCCCAACACCAGCAACTGACTGCGACGAGAAACTTTGCCTCTCACTTGGCTACGGTTTTGCCCCGGCAGCCGACACAAAACAGCCAGCACTCTTCATCCACCTCGGCATGACCTCCGGTATTAAGCCAGAAGATTTTCGCCGTCCGAACCTTCAGCTTGCTGTAGTAATCGATAAAAGCGGTTCGATGAAGGGGGCGAGCATGAATGCCGTGAAGCAGGCACTACGCTCTCTCGTGGAAAAACTTGATCCGGAAGATGTTCTCACCCTCATCGCCTTCAACGATAATCCAGAACTGCTGTTGAAGCCGACAGAAGTAAAGGATAAGAAAGCGATCATTGCAGCAATCGAAAGTCTCGACGCGGACGGAGGAACAAACATCGAAACAGGGTTGATTAGTGGATTCTCTCAGCTTATCAACCTTTCAGAGCGGAAAGGCTACCAGAAGAGAGTGATGCTCTTCACCGACGCCCGACCGAATATTGGGCGAACCGACTCCGGTAGCTTTCGGACAATCACCGAGAAGTATGCAAATCAAGGAATTGGCCTGACTGCCTTCGGTGTTGGCTTAGATTTTGGACAGGAGTTGATCTATCACATCTCGCAGCTTCGTGGAGGAAACTTCTTCTTCTTGGAGACGCCCGACAAAATTGCGAGAGTCTTCGAGAAAGAGTTCGATTACCTCGTCACTCCCGTTGTCTACGACTTACGAGTGAATGTCAAGACTCCAGAAGGGATGAAACTCGTTGCCGTCTACGGATTACCGACCTGGAAGCCGGGAGACCGAGACGCAGAGCTACATGTGCCAACCGTCTTCTTCTCATCGAATCGAGGCGCAATCATCCTCCGCTACGAACGTGACGACGACTCCCCCCTCGCCTTCAAACGTGGCGACCTGCTGGCCGATGGCTCGCTGAGCTACACCGATGTTAACGGCAAAAGCCGCAAGACTCACGCAGAACTTCGGCACGAGGCAAAGATGTCGCTGAAACCAGGTGTGCAATTCTACACGCACGAGGGAATGCGGATCGCGGTTGCCCTAACCAACGTCTACTTCGGTCTTCGCGACGGTTGTACGCTCTTCACCGAAGGGAAGAAAGAGGAAGCTCTCGAGGCAATTGCTCGCGCTCAGGCATTAGTTGATCTGGAGAACATCACACTCTTCGACGCTGGCCTGAAAGAGGAGACGGCACTACTCGAAAAGTTAGGGAAGAATATTGAACAGGCTTCCGTTATCGACGGAAGCGAGGGGTTGAAGCCGTTCGATATGGAGAAGCTGCCGCAACGGTAGAGGACTGTTGAAGAGAGTCACGCAAAGACGCAAATAGAATGCGTACCTTTTTCAGTTATTTGAACAGATATTAATGAGTATCAGAGCACAGGTATGCACCTTGACAAGCTTTCCATAATTGGCCACGACAATCTTCCTCTTCCCCACCGTTTTGTTCGGCAAGAGAGCGGATCCGATCACCTTGCCATTATCTTTCCCGGCTTCTCTTATGGGTCAGACAGTCCGGCGCTCTACTACCCTGCCCGTCTCCTCGGCGACCTCGGCGCAGAAGTTCTGATGCTCGACAGACTTTACAGCAACCTCGAAGGATTCCGCTCACTCTCCGAAGCTGAGAGGGCGCGCACCATCGTTACCGACGGACTTGCTCTCTGCAATGCCGGGTTGAACGAGCGACCATATCGGCAGATTACACTCGTTGGGAAATCTATCGGCACGTTGACAATGGCTCGACTGCTAAAGATAGAACCTCGACTCTCCGACGCAACTTGCATCTGGCTGACACCACTGGTTAAAGGTGAGAAGTTGAGAGAGATAATTGTAGAGAAGGAACCTCGCTCACTCTTCATCTTTGGTTCAGCCGATGAACACTACGAGCCAAGCCTTGTAGAAGAAGTAGTGAATGCAACAGAAGGAAAATCGTTCGTTATTGAGGGGGCAAACCACAGTTTAGAAATAGCGGGGAAGCTGGTTGAGTCGATTCGGCAGATCGGTTTGGTAGTAGAGGAGATCGAACAGTTCGTTTTATCGCGAAGGTAGATTACCGAACGGCGAGCTTCCTGTACGTTCAGACAGTCATGCTGAGGTCTGCCGAAGCATCTCACCGGTGAAGCACTACTGCGCCTCTGCTTATCCTTGCCATTCCCTCCACTCTTTCTGCGAGACTCTTCGCTTCGCCTACGGCTATGCTCAGAGTGACAGTTTGGTTTCTGCGCGATCATGCTCCATTGCTACCCAGCATTGTATTTCCAAACAGCTTCTCAGATCGTCTTCAGAACATTCTTTACCGGCATAGCAATCGCGGAGATCATCGCAAGGTTTGCCTCGTCTGGCAAATCGGAGGCAACGTAGACGAGAAAGCGGTCGGCGTCGAAACCGGCAACCTTGTATCCTTCCAGATTTGCTTGATAGATTGGGATACCCTCAACTGTTGCCACAGCCCCCTCGCGATCAGATAACGACTCCCGATCCTGCTTTCTCGTAATTACCACCGAAATCTTTCCTTTCTCACTTTGCAGAATCATGTGGACGTAGTTCCGTCCGCCAAACGAACACTTGTGAGCTACCACGAGCTTCCCTTCATCTACTTGCTGTTGAACAATCGGAATCAGTGCAGAGAAATCTTCCTCTAAGGTCTCTTTCTTCTGAGCGAGCTTCGCCTTCATCTTTTCGATCCCATACTCTTTAATGTCCCCTTTGTAGAAGGTGACTGCGCAGCGCAGGTGATCGTTCACCCCAACGCGGAGTACTTCTGTGACCGACTTCAACTCTTGCGCGATCACCGGAGTATCTACGCTTGGATCAACCTTCGGAGATTGTAAAGCAAACCAACCAATCACCAACAGCAGCACAACCGCCACAGCCCCGTAGAGATACGATGGTCGGAAGGCTCTCCCTCCACTCTTCTCAAGCGGAATTAAATTTGATCCGATTGTCTTTTTTAGTACAGCTTCGCGAAGCTCAGAAGGTATCGGCTGGTTCTCAACAGATCGACGAAGTGCAGAACGTACCCCCTCCATTTCCTGGAGCTTGACCTCCTCTTCGGGATGTTCGGAGAGCCACGTTTCAACTTCCCGAGACTCCTCAGGAGTTGTCTCTCCGCTGAGATATTTGTGGATCAACTCGTTCATAGCTTCACTATCGTATCCGTTCCTATTCACTTCCCCCTCCCGGCTTCGACATTCCAATTCCAAATTCTCCAGCATACGTATGCAGGTGAGACCGCAAACCAGCCCGCGCTCTACTCAGGCGGGACATCACTGTTCCAATCGGAATCTCGAGAATCTCCGCTACTTCCTTGTAGGAGAATTCCTGAACGTCAGCAAGTAACACCACCTCTCGATGTTCCTCCGAAAGTCTCTCCAGAGCAGCAAGAATGTTTTCATCACTGATGGTCTCAGCCGTGAGAGGAGCACTCCCCTCCACTCTATCCAACAACGTCTCATCCCCGTGGTCGCTTAGCGGAACCACCTTGCGCGTTGTTATTCGCCGGTGATAGTGCCGCGCTTTATTCATCAGAATCGCGTAGAGCCAAGCCCGCGCATTTGTTCCCCGCTCGTAACGGTCGAACGATTTCCACGCCTGTACGAAGGTATCTTGAACTAAGTCATTCGCCTCATCACGATTCCCCTTCAGCAACCGAACCGCAGTTCGGTACAGCTCGTCAAGATGAGGGAGCACCTCAGCTTCAAACTCCCGTTTTGTATGGTCTTTGCGAAACAACAATAAGGTAGAGCTTCTCTTCAACAAGATTTCACTTGCCCGAAATTACCTCCCTATTCTGTTCTTCGCAATCCTTCCCAAAGAATCATTCCGGGATCGATACTAAGAGATACCCGTATCGATCCCGGCTCTGTTCACATCTCACCATACCCTGTTCACTCTATCATTCAGATCATACAAAGCAAAAGTCTTAAGATGCTGGTGTGATTGTTACACGAATCACACTGTTGTTTGCAGGAATCGAAAAGCCATCGTCACTTGCCGGACGAATGGCCGTGTTATCATCTGCTGAACCAACATTGATCGCATTAGGGTCCTGCGCTGGCTTCTGGTCTGGTCCGGTTCCCGGCGCAGTATCTTCCTCGGTTCCAGCGTCGTAGAGGGCAATAGAGGATGTTACGTCTCCACTCACTGGGGTACTTCCGTTGAACAGATCAAGTCCTTCTCCACTAAATGCGTAGAACCAGTCGTTCGATTGAACGAACATCAAGGCAATTTGCAAACGATCACCCGGCACAGCACTGACAGTAAAGGTTGCCGGTACACCCGGAAGAATTGGACCTCCAGTTGCCATAAAAGCACCACTCCCCTTCACTGCAGAGTTCGCCTGGAGTGTGGCAACTGTCATCGCAGTCTCACCATCTTCTGCAATCGCCTCAAGCCCAGCATCCGATGCCTGCCCGACCGTAAACATTGGGTTTGCTCCCTGATAGACTGCGTAGGCTCCGGGCGAAAGTGGAACAGCGCCATTTGCCCGGGTTGTGGCTAACGTTCCGTCTTGAGAGACATTCTCTACAGTAACTGTGAAGGTTGTTGCCGTCGGCTCGGTTACCTCGTCTTCACTACATCCGGCAACGAGAAGTCCGGCTGTGAGTAATGGCAGAACCTGTAACACCAATGATTTCTTCATCTCGTTTTGCTCCCTGAATTGTTAAACAATTGAATGATTCCATACGGAGCCACAATCCTATAGGTGAATCGTGGCCAAGGCAACCCACGCTGTAGATTGCCCCTCCACATTCCACAGTCAGGAAGAATTATTCCACTCTTCTGCAACGAAAAGTAGTTGATGAACTTTCTGCCTCAGTAAGTCGTTCTTCGCCCATGAACGAATACTTCAGTCAGATCTTCAGTGCAATTGTGCTAATTCTGCTTGGTGGAGTGAATGCTCTGCTAATCTGGACTCTTCATCGGCAGTGGTGGAAAATTCAAGGAGTTCGTCGAGCGACTTGGATGGTTCCACTCTCTGGAGTTCTCCTTGCGGGGCTTTGGGCACTTTCAAAACTTCTCGGAGTAGCCCCTACCGAACGCCTCTTCGCCTTCTTGACTTCGTTCTTCTTCGTCTCCTTTATCGGCCTGATTCTCTTGCTCCCCTTCAGCGGAATCACACTAACTCTGGAAAGAATTGTTAGGTGGGGATGGAAGAAGTGGAAGGGAAGAAATCAGGCTGATCTATCTGCCGAGGTAAAGACCCAAAGGGATATTTCCGAAACGGCTCCAGTAGAAAAGGTAGATGTAGCTCGTCGCTCTTTGATAACGCGTGGAGCCGCCGCTTTCCCCCTAATCGCAGTTAGCACCGGTACGTTCGGGTTGGCACGCTCCACTGCGTCGGTAGTTTTCCCGAATGTCGAGATGACCTTCAACAATCTTCCCCCTGATCTGGACGGGTTACGAATTCTCCACATCTCCGACCTTCACCTCGGCTACTATATCCGTCTGGAACACTTGGAAGAACTCCTTATCGGCGCTGAAGCTCAGCGTCCAGACTTGGTGTTGATTACGGGGGATACTTCGGACGACCTGACAGTTCTCCCGGAAGCTCTCACCATGATTTCTCAACTTCAGCCCCGCCACGGAACATTTGCATCTCTCGGAAACCACGAATATTACCGAGGTATTAGTGACGTGCTCAGAATTTTTGACCGTGGACCGGTTCCCCTCTTCGTTGAGAAGAATACGACGCTGAAGGTTGGTAGAAGCGAACTGGTAATTGCTGCGGCAGATGATCCGGCTGCCGCCAGTGAGGAAGGAGTCGGAAAGGAGAACTTCCTGATACGCTCAGTTGAAAAAGCCTTCGACAGCACTCCCTCCAACGCATTCCACTTGCTGATGAGCCACCGTCCCGAAGGGTTCGACCATGCCTCGGCAATGGGAATCGATATGACAATTGCCGGGCACACCCACGCCGGAGGCCAACTTGGGTGGAATGGCAGGAGCTTCTTTGAAACCTGGCTCGGCGTTGGGAAATACCTCTGGGGATATTATGAAAAGAACGGGGGAAGGTCGAAACTCTACACCTCGGCTGGGGCTGGACATTGGCTACCATTTAGGCTTGGAGTTCCCCGAGAAGTTCCGGTCTATACCTTGAGGAGAGGGCGGGGAAACCTGGCGTAGGGGCAAAATCTTTACCCCTTTTGTCCCCTACGGTTACCCACACAGTCCCCCCTACACAATGCAACCCCCCTTCTCATCCCATTCTTCTATCTTGTCCCCCAGTTTATTGGGTACGGTGACTACACTCTCTACTCTATGAACTCTACAAACTCTACGAACTCTATTAAACTCAGAATCCGTTATGAATCATGTACGCGTGGCCGTCACTGGGGCGGCAGGACAGATTGGCTATTCCCTTCTCTTCCGCATTGCCTCGGGTGAAATGTTTGGTCCAGATACCGAGGTCTCCCTGAATCTTCTGGAGATTACTCCAGCAATGAATGCACTCAGTGGCGTTGTGATGGAGCTTGACGACTGCGCGTTTCCCCTCGTGCGGGAGATTGTTGCCACAGACGATCCGAACGTTGGATTTAAAGATGTCAACTGGGCACTTCTGGTTGGCGCAGCACCTCGCAAGGCGGGCATGGAACGGAACGATTTGCTGATGATGAACGGAGGCATCTTCACCGTGCAGGGGAAAGCAATTAACGACAATGCTGCATCCGATGTGCGCGTTTTAGTTGTTGGCAATCCTTGCAACACCAACGCACTCATCACCATGAACAACGCGCCGGACATCCCGAACGACCGATTCTTCGCCATGACTCGCCTCGATCAAAACCGTGCAATGTCGCAGCTTGCCCAGAAGTCGGGAAGTCGTGTCGGCGATGTGACAAACATGGCAATCTGGGGGAACCACTCATCAACCCAATACCCAGATTTCTTCAACACAAAGATTGGTGGAAAACCTGCAACTGAGGTGATCGAAGATCACGACTGGCTGAAAGGGGATTTTCTCTCGACAGTACAGAAACGTGGCGCGGCAATTATCGACGCACGGGGCGCAAGCTCGGCAGCTTCAGCAGCAAACGCAGCACTTGATACTGTAGTCTCCCTCATCAACCCAACGCCGGAAGGTGACTGGCATTCCGTAGCCGTCTGCTCTACCGGAGAGTATGGAACTCCAGAGGGATTGATTGTCGGCTTCCCAATCAGAACCAACGCTGATGGATCGTGGGAAGTTGTAGAGGGAGTGGAGCACAACGATTGGGCGAAAGAAAAAATCACCGCATCAATCGAAGAGCTTCAGTGGGAACAGGATGCAGTGAAAGATTTATTAGGATAAGAGTTTGTAGAGTGTGGAGGTTGATTCCTACTTGCTTCGCAGAAAATCGACTGACTATCCGTATTCAACGCTCGGGGTTGTTAGCCAACTCCGGGCGTTCTTTTTTTCGCCAGATTGATAGGAGAAGAAGCAACCCGTATGCTGCAAAAGGCAACTGCAAAATTTTCATCATCGTCTGGTAGCGTGGCAGAGGGAAGAAGAGCACGACAACAACGGTTGAGGTGAAGAAGAAGAGATAGAAGTGCCAATATCGCCTCCACGAAAATGTTCGGATAACTCCGTAGAGGCTCAACAGAAAAAGTCCAATCGTCGGCAGAAGGTAGAGAAGATTCCCACTCTCTGGATAGAAGGGAATGTAGCTGAAGAACCAGAAGAACTTCAGAATAGAGTTGCTCGCCACTTCCCCCGGATGTTCTTTGATGTAGCTAACTGCCAGCTTCTGATATTCTTTGCTCATCACCACTTCGTACTGGTCGTCTCTCACATCTTTCAACGCCCCGGCCACCTCATCGAACCCAAAGTTCCCAACGTAGTGGGGGTTGTGCCCACGGTAGAGGTTGAGACCAAACCCAGTAGTGAGGGGAACAAATGCGTTGAAGGTGTTGATATTCCGCACTGACCACGGGAGAATGGCTCCGAAGGCAATAGCTCCGATTAAAAGAGCACGCCCAATCTCTTTGCGGAAGAGGAGGATAGGGAGAAAGAGTGCCGTAAAGAGAACAAACTCCGCTCGGAGATACATCAGTACTCCTAAGACCAAACCGATCATTGGAATCCGCCAGCCTCCCTCCCCCATCTTTGCAATCAACAAGAAAAGGTAGAGAATCAAAAAGTGGTAGAGAACTGTCGGGGTGAAGGAGAGATTCGCGTAGAGGAACTCCGGCAAAACTGCCCCAATTCCGGCAGCTACCAAACCAACCGTTTCTGAAAAGAACGTTGTGCAAACTCGGTAGAGAAGCCATATCGTCGCAGTCGAGAAAAGCAAGTGCGTCAGGAGCAAGAGGATGTTCCGCAACGTTAGATTCTCGACCGTCAGATAGGGAGCCAGAAACAGAACGTAGCCGGGGGGCATAAAGGCAGACTTGAAGGCTTCTGCGTTAGGCCGATATCGATCTATGGTGCTATCTCCATCAATCGAGAAGAAAGAATATCCCTTTCCGTGAACAAGGTTCTTGCTGATCTCACCATACTCCCAGTAGTAATCGTTCTTCAGGTCGCCGTAGATACCGAGAAAGGCAAGCCGAAGGAGAAAACCGAACAGGAGAATGTATCTCATCAAACGTTTCGATGAAATCGTTTGCAATCTCGCGAACAGTGAGCCGGTATCAAGCTGTTTGGAAGAAATCATCCTCTAAAAATTCACTTCAATCAATGTCTCGCCCCACAAACAAGAGCCTGGGAAAACTGCGCGAAGATAGACCCAGACGAACGATCTGGCAATGAAAGAATAGATTCAGGTGTTCCCACGAGTCCCTGTGGATAAGGCGTGGAAAGAATTATCCACACAACGTTTTGAGGACACGCTACAAACTCATAGTTTTCCGGTTATCCTCACCTCGGTTTTATCGGTTTTGGAACTACAAACATATTAAGGACAGTCAGCACCAGTGCCAATCAGTGAGGGAAATATTCTGAACGAAGGGGGGGGACAATACCCTCTCGAGAAGATGATTGGGCGACCTCGGCGCAATGTAGTGCCGATGGAGACTTCTGGCGATCGTGTTCCACCCCACAGCAACGATGCTGAGATGGCCGTTCTGGGTGCTATGATGCTCGACAAGGATGCCGCCAACGAGGCAATCCGCATTCTCTCAGCAGAGGCGTTCTACCGTGAAGCACACCGAATCATCTACGAGGCAATGCTCTCCCTCTCAGAGCGAAACCAACCGATTGATATCATTACCCTGAACGAGGAGCTTCGCCGTCGCGAAAAGCTGGCGGATGTAGGTGGCTCTCACTATTTAGCCGAACTGAACCGCAAGACTCCGACAACAGCAAATATCGAGTACCACTCCCGCATTGTCTTCGAAAAAGCGTTGAAGCGGAAGATGATTGGTGCGGCAATGGGGATAATCGGCTCTTGCTACTCCGATTCTACCGACGCATTCGAGGAGTTGGATAAAGCTGAGCAAACAATTTTTGAGATCTCCGAGAGCAGAAATCGAACGAGTTCCAGTTCAATGGAACGGTTGGCAAAGGAGACAATCGACATGCTGCAGGAGATTTCTGAGCGGCGTGCAGATGGAGGAGGGGTTGTAGGAACGCCAACTGGTTTGATGCAACTCGACCGCCTAACGGGTGGCTTCCAGAAATCTGACTTAATTATTCTGGCGGCAAGACCCTCAATGGGAAAAACAGCCATCGCCATGTCGATGCTGCGAAACGCAGCGGTTGACTACAAGAAGCCAGCGGCATTCTTCTCGCTTGAAATGTCGGCTCAGCAGTTGATGCTCCGCCTGATCTCCGCCGAAGCAAAAGTTAACGCCCACAGACTTCGGACAGGAGATTTACGGCAAGAGCACTGGCAGCAGATCGTCTCGACAATTCACCGCTTAGCCGCAGCTCCAATCTATATCGACGACACGCCGGCTCTCAGCATCATGGACTTACGCGCCCGCGCACGTCTGCTGAAGCGTGAGCATAATATCGAGCTTCTGATTGTTGACTACCTTCAGTTGATGCACTCCCCGAAGTCAGAAAGTCGCGAGCGAGAAATCTCGACAATCTCGCGCGGACTGAAGCAGTTGGCAAAGGAATTACAGATTCCAATTATTGCCCTATCGCAGTTGAACCGCTCGGTTGAATCTCGCAGCGACAAACGCCCAATGCTGAGCGATCTTCGTGAATCTGGTTCTATCGAACAGGATGCCGACGTTGTGATGTTTGTCCACCGTCCTGAGTACTACGGCTTCTCGGTTGATGAAGAGAACCGGTCGACTGAAGGCGTTGCCGAAGTAATCGTTGGCAAGCAACGAAACGGACCAACTGGTGATGTCCGCTTAGCTTTCATCAAGGAGTTTGCTCGCTTCGAGAACCTCGACGAATTCCACGCTGAAGCCGACGAATATCTTCCTCCAGCAAGTGACGAGGATCCGTTTTAATGGAACTCTCTCCCGACACAATCAACGTTCTCGATTTTCTCGAATCGTTCAGTGAAACCGGACTTCGCAAGCGGAACGACGTGGGAACCCTCTTTGAGTTAACGGCATTGCGGGAAGCCGATGAAGAGATGAACAACCTCCTCTTCCACGGCACACACTTCCACAATCTCTACCAAACTCTACGCCGAGCTGAGGCAAACTCCGAGGGTTTCAAAAACCTTGAGAAAGAATTCTTAGAAGCAACTGAACGGCTGCGAGACTTAATTGCGCAAGCACTACTCGAGGCCGAAAAAGAACAAGTTGAGCGTTTCGAGATAACGTACTATGCAATGACTCAAGGAAGTCTGCGAAATTTAATTGACTTAGCACACGACCTAAACGTAGCCAAGCGTGTGCAGAACGACTACAAATTCAAAGGGCAAAATTAAAAATTCAAAAGGAGGAGAGGAACAAAAGGGAGAGCCTTCAGACAGAACCAGCACTCACAGTTAAATTCTTCTTTTTGAATTCTTACTTTTGAATTTTGAATTTTTACTTTTGAATTCTCTCTCATGATTCTTGACCTCACTGGAATTCGTGCTTTGGTTACTGGCGGTACGCGAGGCATTGGCAAGGCTATCACACAAATGCTTGCTGCCGGTGGTGCTCGCGTCGCAGTAAACTATAAAAGCAAGTCGGGACCAGCAGATGAGTTGAGCCGCCTGTTAGGAGAACGCCACTTCGAGCACATGATGCTCCGCGCCGATCTCACGCAGGAGCGAGCAGTTGGGACAATGGTGAAGCGCATTGACGAGTCGTGGGGAGGATTAGATCTCTTGGTTGTTAACCATGGCATCTGGGAGCGGGGGGCGATAGGAGAGATGAACCTTGCCGACTGGAAGGATACGATTAACACCAACCTCACAGCCCCGTTTATCGTAATCAACGAGACTCTTCGCCTTCTCTTTGAAGAGAAGCCATCCGCACCAAAACGCATTATCTTTATCGCATCTTCCGCCGGTATCCGTGGTGAAGCCGAACATGCCCACTACGCTGCAAGCAAAGGGGGCCTGATTGCAATGATGAAATCATTAGCTGTAGAGCTTGCCCCGCAAGGAGTTACCGTAAACGCCGTAGCTCCTGGTTGGATCGAGACAGAAATGACCGGTGACTACCTCGACACAGAAGGAAATCGAGAGAAGATTTTGGGACGGATTCCTCTCAGAAGAATCGGAACACCGGAAGAGGTTGCCGCCGCCGTTCTCTTTTTAGCTTCACGACAAGCCGGGTTCATCAACGGACATGTGTTGCGGGTAAATGGTGGAGAGACGATTTGAATTCAAAAGGCAAAATTAAAAATTCAAAAAGTAAGACTCAGGGAAGCCTGAAGGTGGACGGATGCAATGGAGTGTAAGGGACTTCCGATAGATTGTAAGAGACACCTCTATTCAAGCATCTCAAACCAACATCCCCTTTTGAATTTTGCATTTTTACTTTTGAATTCTCTCTACACAGTTCAGCATCCCAAATCAACATCCCCCTTTTGAATTTTGCATTTTTACTTTTGAATTCTCTTTACATAATTCTCCTCTCGCTTGTTCGTTATCTTTGCCACCTCAAATTTGAATTACGGAACTACAGTATCAACTCAATTTATACGGAGAAAGAACCATGGCATTAGAAATCACTGACGCAAACTTCGAGCAAGAAGTTCTTCAGTCGGATAAGCCGATACTTCTCGATTTTTGGGCAGCCTGGTGCGGTCCATGTCTGGCAATTGCGCCGATGATCGAGGAACTGGCAAACGATATGGAGGGAACAGCGAGGGTTGGCAAAGTTGACATTGACAACAACCCGGGTATTGCCGCCAAGTATGGCATCCGCGCAATCCCAACACTGATGATTTTCGACAACGGAGAAGTTGTTGAGCAGATGGTTGGTGGAAATGTGCGGAAGGCTTCGTTAGCAGAGAAACTGAACTCCATTGCTGGCCCAACTGCCTAAAGCGAATTGCCTTCTAACTAATCGACAAGAGATGTAGACAACCCCTCGACTTAATATGGGTCGAGGGGTTGTTCTATCTAACACAATCCTCTACGCTTCCCCTCTCCTCCCTCTGCTGAAAGGATCGAACTGAACACACAAAGACGAACAAAGATTTTCCCTCGTAACCGATCTCCCTTTTCTCTCTACAGTGCATTTTGCCCCTCAAGTTTCTTGATATCTCCGACGACAATACTATGCTCCAACAACTGACAACATCTTTGCAGTTCAATCGAGAGAACTTCGATGGATTCTCCTTACAGGAAATCTACCGCCGTCTTCTCCTCCCCCGCATGATCGAAGAGAAAATGCTTCTGCTACTAAGGCAGGGAAGAATTAGCAAGTGGTTTTCTGGCATTGGTCAGGAAGGAATTTCGGTTGGTGCAACGCTCGCCCTCGGGGAGAATGATTGGATACTTCCACTTCACCGCAATCTTGGCGTCTTCACTACACGTGATTTCCCTCTGGGGAAACTCTTCGCGCAGTGGCAGGGAAAAGCTGATGGCTACACAAAAGGACGGGATCGCTCCTTTCACTTTGGTGCGCCAGAACATCGAGTGATTGGGATGATCTCCCACCTCGGCTCGATGTTGGGAGTTGCCGACGGTATCTCTTTGGCCGGTAAGCTGATTGGAGATGGTGCAATTGCTCTGGCATTTATCGGTGATGGTGGAACAAGTCAAGGAGATTTTCATGAGGCAGTAAACCTTGCCGCCTGCTGGGATCTGCCAGTGATCTTCATGATCGAGAATAACGGCTACGCACTCTCCACCCCCGTCCGCGAACAGTTCCGCTGCGCTCAACTTGCCGATAGGGCAATCGGCTACGGTATCGAGGGCGTGACGATTGATGGAAACAACGTGCTTGAAGTCTACGAGACAATCCGCCGCGCCGCCGCAGTTGCTCGGGCAGAAAAGCGACCAATCATTGTGGAGGCAATGACGTTCAGGCGGCGCGGTCATGAGGAAGCCTCAGGTGTTGCCTACGTACCAAAGGAGTTGATTGAAGAGTGGGAGAAGACAGATCCAGTGGCAACTTTCGAATCGTGGCTCCTCAAGGAAGGGGTTCTCGATCAGACCTTGATTGCCACAATGCGTGAGGTACACAAAAAAGATATTGAGGAGGGAGTAGAGCATATGATGTCTGCTCCCGATCCTACCCCGCAGGTTGCCACTGAGATGCAAGATGTCTACGCTCCATCTCCACCTATTTGGAACACACTTCCGACCGAAAGTGGCCCAGAGCTTCGACTTGTTGATGCTATTTCTGAAGGCTTGCGGCAAGGGATGGAGCAAGACTCTTCCCTCGTGATTATGGGTCAGGACGTGGCGGCCTACGGCGGAGTCTTTAAGGTTACCGAAGGGTTCGTTGAGCGGTTTGGAACCGAACGAGTCCGGAACACCCCACTCTGCGAGGCGGCAGTCCTCGGCGCAGGACTTGGCTTAGCCGTGCGAGGGATTCCGTCAGTTATTGAGATGCAGTTTGCCGACTTCGTCTCCGAAGGATTCAACCAGATCGTCAACAACTTAGCGAAAACTCACTACCGCTGGGGAACACCTGTCAACGTCACAGTACGAATGCCAACCGGAGGTGGCGTAGCTGCAGGTCCATTTCACTCGCAAAGCGACGAAGCCTGGTTCAGCCACGTTCCGGGATTGAAGGTGCTCTTCCCCTCCAATCCTTACGACGCAAAAGGGCTAATTGCCGCCGCTCTACGGGAACCCAATCCCGTAATGTTCTTTGAGCACAAATATCTCTACAGAAGCGCTCGGGGTCCTGTCCCGGAGGAATACTACACACTCCCAATCGGTTCAGCTCGAGTAGTGCGAAGTGGATCGGGAGGAACCATCATCACTTGGGGAACTGGCGTTAGTTGGGGATTGGAAGTAGCGGAGAGTTTACCCGACTACGATCTGGAAGTTATCGATCTGCGGAGCATCTTGCCGTGGGATCGTGAGACGGTTTTCACTTCGATTCGCAAAACTGGGCGGGCGTTGATCTTGCACGAGGCAACGCTCACTGGAGGATTCGGTGGTGAGATCGCTGCGGTAATCGGCGAAGAACTGTTTGGCGAACTCGATGCCCCCGTATTGCGGTGCGCCTCACTCGACACGCCAGTTCCATTCAACAAAGGACTGGAAGATCAGTTCATGGCGAAGAGCAGACTGAGGAATGTAGTGGAGAAGATGATGAAGTATTAGAGTTCAGAGTGTATAGAGCTGAGAGTTGGTAGAGTATCAGTTGTTGTCGATTTTCTCTATCACAACTCGCTCCGCACAGCTCCGATAATCTTCATTGTCTTCTGATCTTGCACGAAGGCAATCAGCGCAAGCTCTTCCTGATTGACATCATCTGGAATCACCAAACGTCCTTCTACACGATTTGCTTCCCCTAACGAAGTACGTTCAAGCAGGCGAACAACGTTGGCGTGGTCGAGCTTCTTTCCTTTATTCTCCCCACGCGATACATCGGAAGTCAAATTGCTTTCAACGAGTAGGAGAATAAGGTCGGCATTTGAAGGGAGAGTGTCGAGTGTACAGGCATAGCGGACAACATCAACACTATCTATTCCGGCACTGATTCCAATCTTCAGACTAACAGGCATCGTTAGTGCTTTCGCGATTTCATTTCGTCCTCGCGACTCGTTAGAACCAGTGAACTCTACACTTCCGTTCACGATCATCTGTGGTGTGTAGATCGACTCCGACCGGAAGGCTTCCGCATAGGCACGTTGTCTATCTGACCACATAGAGCTGCTAAAGCGATCTTTCCAGCCGAGACGATCCCAATAGTCAACGTGAAATGCAACGGGGAAGAGTGCGATCCCTTTCTCTTCCGCCTCCCCCGCAAGCCTGTTTAAGAACTTCTCGGCTGGTGGACAACTGGAACATCCTTCGGAAGTAAACAACTCGACAAGGGCAAAGCCGACAGTTGCAGTGTCAGGGGTATCCTCCTCCTGACCCAACTTCTCTGAATTTGAATTGTGGGGAACAGTCCCCCCAAAGAAGATGACTGCCCCCACTGCCACTATCACCATCGTGCTTAGAACTATTAGAACTCGCATACTCTTTTTCCGATAACAACTTGACCTTCGCAACGGAAGGACAGAACCTAAAGAAAAACGGCGAGGTACGTTCTTCCGTACCTCGCCGTTCTATTCCCCGAATCTTCGGAGTTATTCCAATCTGATCGCTTAGTTGATCTTCCGCATCTCGATACGGCGATTCTCTTGGCGACCTTCCGGTGTGTCGTTCGTTGCAGTTGGCTGTGCCTCACCATATCCCTTCGTCTCGATACGGTTTGCGGCGATGCCGTGATCGACAAGCCACTGCTTCACAGAGTTTGCACGGTTCAGCGAGAGCGTCTGGTTGTTCTGGTCAGAACCGACGTTGTCGGTATGTCCACCAATCTCCACACGAACGTCTGGATTATCATCTCTCAAACTTCCCAGTACCTCGTTCAGTACTCGCTCTGACTCTGGCTTGATCTCCCACTTACCAGTCTCGAACACAATCCCCTTCAGAACAAGTGGTTTGTCGGTATCGAAGACGTTGTTTGTGACAACTTCACGCTCAACAACAGTGCGAGTCTCGGTACGCTCAACCAACACGTCGTCGCTGCCATCAAGTGGGTTTGTCTTCTTCTGATTTACTTCTGCTCCGTCGGAAATGCCACCATCGTCCGTATCCGTCTTATTCGGGTTTGTGCGATACTTGTTTACTTCATCACCATCGGTAAGACCATCCTTATCACTATCCTTGTCGTTCGGATTAGTCGAGTGTGTCGTCACTTCCGCACCATCAGTCAGGCCATCACCATCGGTATCTACCTTCAGCGGGTCGGTCTTGTAGCGGTCAAGCTCCTCTGCATCGTTCAATGTGTCGCCGTCGGTGTCAGCTTTCGTTGGATCGGTGCGATAACGGTTCACCTCATCTCCATCGGAAAGTCCTTCACCATCGGTATCCTTGTTCAACGGGTTTGTCTTGTACTGATTGATTTCCGCGCCGTCGGTCAAATCATCACCATCAGTATCCTTTTCGAGAGGATTTGTACCGTGCGTGTTCACTTCGGCTCCGTCGCTCAAGCTATCGCCGTCGGTATCGCGCTTCAGCGGATCGGTACGATGGCTGTTCACCTCCGCACCGTCGGTGAGTCCATCCCCATCTGTATCTGGGTTGTTCGGGTCAGTACCGATTGACTGCTCATACTTATCGGTGAGCAAATCACCATCGGTATCCTTTTCACCACCATCACCAAAGGCGTAAACAAAGCCAGCCATGATATTCCAGAGACCATCATTCTTATCGTCGAGATTTGGGTTGAGAGCATCGTTCAACCCGAGGTAGTCAACACCTTGCAACTCAATCGCAAAGTTTTTCGAGAGCTTAAAATTGGCTCCCACACCAACAGGGATTGCAACGTAGGATCCAGAAAGCTCCTCACGTGGAGCTAATGGAGGGAACGTGGTCTTTCCATCGGCAGTATCAGCATTGTAGAGAACAAGGCCAGCACCAACCACAGCATATGGGCTAAACGTATTGTTTGCCCAAGGAGTGATGTTAAATCGAAGGTCGATAGGAATCGCCGTTCCCTGAACGTTGAGAAGGTTCAAGTCTTCCTGCTTATCGACGTAGCTCATAAAGCCAGCACCGATCTCCGCGTGCAATTGCTCAAGCAATGCGTAACGCAGGAATCCTCGTACCCCCCAAGATGGATTTACTTCACTTCCCTCGGTAACTGCAATCGTAGCTCCTCCATGAAGTCCAGCACCCCACCGGTACTCCTGAGCAAAAACTGATAATGATGTCGCGCTGCAGAGCAGAGCTGAGATGAAAAGTCGTCGTAAAAGTAGCATAACAGACCTCTTGATAATTAATGAACCTAAATGTACTCGTTGTATGGTTTCTCAGTATATACTCACATTAGAAGCTCGCTTGACCGCAATTGGTATGCCAAAACGTGGAGAGTTACGTAAGCCACGATCACACACACAATCTTGGACGCAACGGAGTAAAGGGGAATGAAGTTAGCAAGGCATTGTCGCAACTTGTTAATACGATGTTAGATTATCAACAGCGACAATCTATCTGATTCTTAACAGAACTGCAATTTGCTGAGAATAGAGCGGTACTTCTGTCACAAGTCTTGAATTTCGTGGGGACGACAACACCTGTAACGCTTGCTACAACAGTTTAAGAAGATCGGATCGATCTATCAAAACTAAGCCAAGCCAGAGAACTCCACCGAATGTTGTAGGAATTGTAAGATTGTCGTCGATTGAACTCCCCCCTTCACTTAAAGCCTCCACCACCATCCCAACAATTGAGGCAACCACTCCAATTAGGAGGAACTCCCACGTAGCGCCCGTAAGAAACGCAAAGAACACAACAACCATCATTGCCGTCACAAAAAAAGCAGAAGAACCTTCCACACTTTTCCGCAAGAATTTCCGCTTACCGAACCTTCTACCATAGAGGGCTGAAGCCGTATCGCTAACAATAAGTACCGTAAAGGAAGTAATTCCGATAATTTTTGGAAAGAGAAGCACACAGAGGCAGGCTGAAATGAGAACGAAGGTGGCCCCGTTGATTTCTGGACGGGAACCCGATTCGTGAGGGCGAAGCAAGGATCCAAAAACTTGGCGAAACCAGACATCAAAATTTGGGAAGAATCGACGGAGAACTTCGATAACAATCGCAATCCCAGTTGCGGGCAATAGCAACCAGAGGAAAGTCAACTTTGGGAGGAGCCAATAGAGAAGCGGAATACCGAGCGAACTGAGGTGAATCAGTTTACGCTTTACTTCGTTCCGCATTGAAATCTGATTCGGTCTCTGCCGAACTTCTGTTTCTCTCCTCGCTTGTCCCTTAACAACTGCCATTCAGTCTCCGCAAAATGAGAACGCCCACCTTCGGATATGTCTCTCTCGAAGGTGGGCGCAAAGTACGGAATTACAGAATCATAATATGGAGCGTTGAGCAGTGAGCGTTGAGACATCAGTTCTCAGATATCAGCAATAAATCTCAGACACTCACCAACTCTATGAACTCTTCTCTCCCAACTCTATGAACTCGTTACGAACTCTTCTCTATGCTGCTGGCATCCGGGGGCTTACGCCACCCGGCCACTTTTCAGTTCTCCTTTCAGGAGAGAGGAACAGAGCGTTGACAGTGAGACATCAGTTCTCAGACACTCACCAACTCATACACTCTTCTCTCTATACACTCTCAACTCTATGAACTCTTCGATTCAACCGAAACACTCTCACCGGAAGCAAGGCGTGCGTGCAACATCTGCTTCACTTCCATTGGCGGCAGTTCCTCCCCCTTAATCACCATCTCAATCTCTTCAGCGTCGAGCGTCTCTCGCTCTATCAGCAATGCCGACATCGTGTGGAGCAACTCTTCGTGTTGTTTCAGAACTTCCTGAGCAAGTTCCATTCCCTCATCAATAATCTGCCTCACTTCTTTGTCGATAATTTCAGCCGTTGCCTCACTAATATCTTTGTGAACGGCAAAATCACGTCCGAGAAATACTTCCCCATCTCCCGACGAGTAGTTTACCGGACCGAGCTTCTCGGACATTCCGAGTTCGCAAACCATCTGGCGCGCCATCTGCGTTACCATCTTAATATCTCCCTGCGCGCCACTTGTATAGTTCCCAAAGACAAGAAGTTCCGCTGCACGTCCACCGAGAGCCATCGCAATTTTTGCCTCGAACCACTCTCTGGAACGTGAGTGCTTATCATCCTGTGGCAAGAAGTGCGTAACCCCGAGAGCACGACCACGCGGAATAATTGTCACCTTGTGGAGAGGATCGCTGTGTGGGACAAACTTCCCGACAATAACGTGCCCACACTCGTGGTAGGCAGTCATCTTCTTTTCTTCTTCGCTCATTACCATTGTACGGCGTTCAAGCCCTAACATCAGTTTGTCTTTCGCCATTTCGAAGTCGTACATCGTCACCCGCTCACCGTTGCGACGTGCAGCGAAGATAGCCGCCTCGTTGCAGAGGTTGGCAATGTCTGCTCCGCTGAAGCCAGGCGTTGCCTTCGCTAAGGATTCCAGATCAACATTCTCGGCCAGCGGAAGTTTGCGTGTGTGAACTTTCAAGATACCCTCGCGACCACGGCGATCGGGAAGATCCACAATCACCTGACGGTCGAAGCGTCCCGGCCTGAGAAGTGCTGGATCAAGTACGTCCGGACGGTTGGTTGCGGCGATAATAATAACGCCCGTGTTCGGCTCGAAGCCATCCATCTCCACAAGAAGCGCGTTCAGCGTCTGCTCCCGCTCGTCGTGTCCCCCTCCAAGTCCGGCTCCTCGTTGCCGACCGACGGCATCAATCTCGTCGATAAAGACAATTGCTGGGGCAACTTTCTTTGCCTGCTCAAAGAGGTCTCGCACACGACTTGCCCCAACACCAACGAACATCTCCACAAAGTCTGCACCCGAAATTGACATAAACTGGACGCCAGCCTCTCCTGCTACAGCTCTGGCCAGAAGGGTTTTGCCTGTACCGGGCCTACCGAGCAACAGCACACCACGTGGAATCTTTGCCCCCAACCGCTGGAAGCGTCCTGGATCGCGGAGGAACTCTACAACCTCTTGCAACTCTTCCTTCGCCTCTTCGGCTCCGGCCACATCAGCGAACGTAATGCGGGGCGAGGTTTCGCTCAAGGTTTTTGCACGGGATTTACCGAAACTAAAGATGCCCCGAGTAGCCCCCCCCTGCATTCGGCGGAAGAAGAAGATCATCACCGCAATCAGAATTAGCCAAGGAAAGAATGTGAGAAGGAAGCCCCACATAAAACCGTCCCCCTCGTCAATTATCACTTCTCCCTTAATCTTCGGATCCCAAGCCGCCAACGTCTCGTCTGAAACAGGAGCAAGTTCAGTGAAGATATATTCTGTCTTCTGCGTCTCCCCCCCTCTTCCGGCAACCTTTACATCCATGGCTTCCGTCAGTTTCCCTTGGAACTCCCAACTGTTATCTTGGGACTTAATAAGTTTTGCATCCTTGATGACTTCGGCATTTAGCAGACGTTGGAATTCGTCGTAGCTGACCTGCACAGTCTGGGAAGAACGTTGGCCAACGAGCATCAGGATCAGCAGAAAACCTGCGATAATTACCAGCCAGGCCACCACTGTTCGCATCATACGGCTAACACCCGGTTCCTCATCACCGGATCGCTTCCCGGGACGACGATCAGGCCCCCCCGGATTGATTTCGTTACTCATGAAACTTGATCGTAATGTATGTTAGTATCACTTTACTTTTGATCGTGGATTTAAGGAGATTGATAATCTCCCTCTCCCCTTCGCACTGCATGAAACAGTTCCCACTCTATGAACTCTACCACCCCTTAACTCTACTCTACAAACTCAGCTATTCATCCAAGACATAGATTCCCGCCAAATTCCTCCCCTCCTCAGCATAGTCAAGTCCGTAGCCAACAACAAAGCGGTCTGGAATTTCGAAGCCGACATAATCTGGCTTCTCACTCAAGTCTCCCGCTTCTGGTTTGTAGAGAAGGGCAGCAACGGTTACCGATGCAGCCCCTTTTTGATGAAAATACCGGCGAAGAGCCGAGGCAGTTCTGCCGGTATCGATAATATCTTCGACGACGATGACGTTCCGCCCCCGGATTTCAGTGCCCGGCTCTGCCGTAAAAGTAAGTGAGCCGGATGAGACCATCTCCCCGCCATAACTTGAAGCCCGAACAAAGTCGAGCTGTACCGGTTGGCAAAGGCGGCGAATCAGATCAGAAAAGAAGGGAGTGGCTCCTTTCAAAACGCAAACCAAGAGTGGCGAAGCCTCTCCTTCTTCTGGTTCAAAGTCCCGATCTAATCGAGACGCAATACGATCAACGGCGTTCTCTATTTCCGACAACGAAAAGGAGAGGACAAATCGTTTCCCTTTCAGGAGGATATCCTCTGGAGAATAGAATCGACTCATATTGTCTGCAATTCCATCTTCAGAATTCGTTGTGTCTTCGGGTTTACCTTGAACCGTTCGTCGATTCGCATACCACAGACCCAGATAATTTTATCTCCATCGGTGATTACCATCACTTGCCGCTTCCTGTCGAGTGGGATTTTCTGGTCGATCAGAAAATCACTCAACTTCTTTTCCCCTTTCATGCCGAGCGGATGGAATCGGTCTCCCTCACGCCACGAGCGGATCGTCAATTTCTCGGGCAATCGATCCGCATCGACATATTCCACCTTGCCGTTCGAGACAAACTTCGGTTTGCCATTATCGAAGAATGATGTCTTCAGTGTTAGACCGGCAATCTCTACCGAATCACCTATATCAAACAGCCGATCAACATCCCGAACCACCGGAGGATTTTTCAGCAGCACAATCGTATCGCGGTCACGCAGTGCTTCGAACCGTCCGCCGAGACTGGCTCGCGCTCCGGTCTCCTTCCAGATTAGGTTAAGCCCACGCTCCACAGCTACGTGAGAGATTGGTGGAATATCGAATGTTTCACACATTGCCCGCTGCACAACCTCACCCCGAAGCGCTGGCTGCAAGTGGCGCAGTTGCCGAACGTCGAGCAATATCCGTTCTCCGTGAACAGGTTCCTCAACCGTTGTTCCCCGCAAGGCAGCCTCTACCGCACTTGAAAGATAGCGGTCGAAATCACGCATCAGTCCGGCTGTCGTATTCAGCGTCTCCACAACATTCGGGTTGAACGTCCGGAGAAGCGCCATTAACTCGTGCCGAACCCGGTTTCGGGTAAATTCTCCCGACTGATTTGATTCATCTTCACGCCACTTCAACTCGCTTGCACTTGCATACTCCTCAATCTGATGCCTACTCTGCCCCAATAGTGGACGAGCAACAATCACCGTTCCCCCTCCAGCAAGTCGACGGGTTGGTGGAATACCAGCGAGGCCGGTTACGCCACTTCCACGCAAGAGATTCATCATGAGAGTCTCTGCATTATCGTCGGCGGTATGCCCTGTCATCACGGTATCGTAGCGATGGCGACGAGCAATCCGTTCTAAGAAGGCATAGCGTTCACGGCGAGCAGTCTCCTCAACAGAGCGCCCTTCTTCATCGGCAATGCGCCGAACGTCTCCGGAAGCCACAAACGCCTTCACGCGATAGCGTGTAGCAAGTTCGCGGACAAAGTCTGCATCAACAGTGGAAGACTCACGCAATCCATGATCGAAGTGAGCAACTCCGAATGAAAACCGCAGGGGCACAGAGAGGCGGGCGATAACATCAAGCATCACCACAGAGTCGATTCCCCCGCTCACCGCAACCAGAATTGACTCACCTCCGTGAGACATTTCATGTAAGCGCATAAAGCGACGAACCGATTCTACAAATGGATCGATCGTTTCTGATTTTCTAACCATATAAGGTGAGAAATTTACGGAACGTGGAGAGAACAGGGGGAGAGAATTCAAAATGAATCCGCCACGGCGGACAAAATTTAAAAAAAGGATCGGAGAGAGGGCTATTTACTCTCGAATTTTCACTTTGAACGTTACATCTCCCCCTTAATCATCTTCTGCTGGCAAGGTAACACTGGTAGGAACCTCTTCAGATTCTCGTCTGCGCGAGTTGGGCGTGGTAGAGGTGGCTTTTTCAGGAGTTTCCGTATTTGCCGGTTTGCTTGATGCTCCCTCTTCCTCTACACTTCCTGAAAACGGCACAGTCTCTTCATCACCCCCCTCGGCCTTTTTAGGAGCAACCTCTGTGGAATCCGATTTCTTCTCCACCTTCTCGACCTCCTTCACGATCGGTGTTTTTATCTCCACAACTACCGTCCGAGAGTAATATCGTCCTTCAGGAAAATCATTATTGTAGATCGTATCCCGCTCACCCACACCGACAATCTTTGCGTTTTCCAATCCCATAATCTGGGCAGCTCGTTCGGCACGTCCTTTAGCGAGCCGCTTGTTGTAGTAGGGAAGTCCAATGCGGTCGGTGTAGCCGGTAATTGTCACATCAGATTCCGGGTTGATTCGCTCATCCATAATAATTGCTGCCTGCTGCGAGAAATCAAAGATTCCTGCTGAGTCGAAGCTGTAGAGAAGCAGGTTATATCGATCCACATACATGCCCCCCTCGATATTCCTATCTACTTCAAAACCTCCTTCTTCGACAAACCAGACCGAAGTACTCGGCAACGACCGACGGCGGACGTAGAGCGAATCGAGAATAATTAACTCCGAGGTAATCTCGATTGGGCCGCGACGGTTTAGGTCAGGACGAGACTTCAATTCTAAGTCGATCTTCTCAGGTGGAGGACCAAATCCGGCGGCAGCCCGCTGAATCACTGAATCGCCAACAGTAACGTTCACCTGCCACGACTCAAGCTGTGCAATTGAGTCAGGAACATCGGCAGCGGGGGGGAGAAGACGGATAACTCCGGCTGGAGCGAGGAGAAGGGTGTCGGGAAGACGGACAGGGCCGATCAGCGAGAGCATCGAGGAGTGGAACTCAACACGACGATTCTCCGTGTCCCCCTCAAGCGTATCAACTTCACTGAGAGATGGGTTTGCTGGCAACCCGCGGGCAACCACTTTCATACGATCTTCACGAATTCTCCAGACATCGCGCAAATAATCGCGTGCGGCCTCGGCACGGCGTAGCGCAAGGGTGCTGTCGGGTGACTCGAACTGTCCTACGCATCCGGTGATCGTAACGTCGGCATTGCGAGCATTCCGCATTCGATAGCCGATAATGTTGAGAATCTGGTAGTAGACGTTCATGCTGGAACCCCGCTCGATTCTCTCCTCTTGCCACGTCCGCACATCTCGCCGATCAATTCGGACGTAGCGATCTGGAATAGTAGCGGAGTCTTGGTCGAAGAAAATGTAGGGGAGCAGAGCGTGCACTTCAGTCTGCTGCACCTGCTGTGAGCCAGCCACCAATGTGTCTACAAGCCCGGCATCGGTTACCCCTTTGGCTTGTACTGAGGTAACGCTATCCTCTTCCACAACTGTTGTATCTGGCGGTGGTGGCGGTGGTGGAAGTGCCACCTTCCGTTGACCGAAACCTGTTTTCAACCCGAGAGTAAAGGAAATAATGTCGGCTTTCCAATCCCGATCACTTCCGTATGCTGCGGTAATATCTCCGATCATCGGGGCATACTGGGCATCCAGCAGAAGAGCCAATCGATCGCTGACTGCAATCTCGACACCGATACCGACAGTAGCCCCGAGTTTCGTATCTGGCTTTGGTATAGCTCCCTGCGTCACACGGGTTCGCTTGGGACCGTTGACATTCGGAAAAACTAATCCCTCTTCAGAGGTAATCTCTTCGGTATAGTCGTAGGTTGTTGTCAGCGGAACCATAATGGAAGGGCCTGCAAAGAGGTAGAGAGGGAGTGATTCGGGCATTACCCGGAAGTGAGGTGTCAGGGAAAGATAGTTGAGCGAACTTGTGATAGTTCCCTCAACAGTTGCTGGACGAACGACCCCACCTCGCGTTAGGACATCGACACGATTTTCATACTCCCCAGTCATCTCCCCCCCACGCTGCTGCATTGCCAAACGCCCACCAACACCAAAGATAGTACTGAGAGGGAACTCAACCAGAAGTCCTCCAGTCCACCCAGTTCCTGATCCTTTCGTAAAGATATGTTCTGTTGTTCCGGGAGGACCACCTGTCAGGCTGAGAGGATCCATGCTGGCAAGATGGGAGTTCAGAGTAATTCCTCCGAAGAGACCAATGTAGCCGAGTGGTTCCGGCTCACTTCCAGTAGAATCTTGTTGCGCATAGCCTTTCCCGACAACTACCAGAAGAAGCAAGCAGGGGAGCAGAACTGCACTGTGAAGAGACAGCACAGATGGTTTCACATCACACATTATAATTATCAATGAATTATTCAGGACAAGGGGAACGTCTCGATAAACTTGGCAGTTCCCGTATCCCTATCTTTGCACAAGGTAATACTGATTTAAAACACCAAAACTATGACCTATACAATTCCTTTTTCCGTTGAAGAGAAACCCCAGCTCTGTCTGATTGAGCTGTTTGATCTCTCTCAACAATACATCATTGCAGAGATTTATCGTCAGGAATGCCAACCTGGAGCACATTCGGTAGAATTTGATCCATCGATTGTGGAAGATGGGCTTGAAGCTGGCGTTTATATCCTACGCATTACTATTGGCAACCACTCGGAAGCCTATCCGTTTCGCTATATGCCGTAACGTCCCCCTTTCACTAAAGGTTAGTTCTGTAGGAAGAAGAGATACGGAGGCTGCGTTACAGACCAGCCTCGTTCAAGGCTGCCTGCTCTGACTTACCGAATTGGATTGCCTGCTGCACTTTTTGGAGTTTTTGGACATCTCCTCCCCCTTTTACGAAGGCTTCGATCCCTGCGTCTGACACCCCAAGAGCCTTCAAGCTCTGATAATCACGTCCGGCGAGGACATCTTCCTTTTTATCGACAAACTTTCGCTCGGCAATGCGGAGAATCGTTGGCTCACCGATTCCTGCATGTTTCATTACGCGCAGATCCGCCTCCCACTGGCGCACAGCTCCCATCTTTACAAGCTCAACAAGTGCTGTACCTGAAAACCCTGCCCCACTCAACGTCTGCATTTCCATGCCGATGTCGAACTTCAAGTCGTCGTCGTGCATCATCTTCACGATCTCCACGGCAACAGTACCGTCAAGCCCACCACGCTTTGCAATCTCCAGTTGAGCAAGTTCTTCCTCGCTCAGGTTAAGTCGGCTTAGCTCTGCGGCTGTCTCTTCCTCATACCCAGCGGTTGTCAACGTTCCCTTATCGACTTCGTCAACTTCTCCCCCACCACAGGCTGTGAGCGCGACGGAGAGAGAGAGTACCATTAGTAGGAACAGAGAAGAAATTCCCCTTCTCGATCTCTTCATATTTCTGCTTAGTCTCATTGATCTTTCTACTTCTGTGACTTCGTACAACAGATGATCCACTATATCTGTTCCCCCTCCACATTACCATGGTTCAGATTGTCCGACTCCTGCTCTATTACCTCTACTATAGACATTTCCTGAATTTCCACATCCTCTTGCAAAATCATTTCGTCGGGGAGAAGCCCCTCCACTTCTTTCTCTTCAACATCGCCGACAACTTCAGTCTCCTCAACGATTTCTTCCACCTTATTGGGTGGCGATATCTCCGTTTGCTCCCCCTCTTCTGCTGTAGCAACCGGCTCACCCTCAACAGATACGAGAGCCTCTGCTGCAGGATGATCTTCCCCTCCGTCAAGTTCAAGAAGTTCCTGTGTTACCTCCTCCGACACCCCTTCAGGTCGTGTGGCAGAGTAGGCATCATCTTCCATTAGTTCTTCAAGTTCACGGAGCTTTGGAAGGTCGCTCAAACTGTTCAGACCAAATGCTCGGAGAAAATCTTCTGTAGTTCCATAGAGGAGAGGCTTGCCAACTGCCTCACTCCGTCCAGTAATCGTAATCAAATTCCGTTCCAAAAGGGAGAGGAGAACTTGATCGCAGTTCACACCACGAATAGCCTCCACCTCTGGTTTTGTCACCGGCTGACGGTAGGCAACGATGGCGAGAGTTTCAAGTGCTGCCGGGGAAAGCCTTCGGCGCGAACGTTCTTTTGAGAGAAGGCCAACAAATTCCCCATACTCCTTGGTTGTAGCAAACTGGAAACCACCGGCAAGCTCCATGATTCGAAACGGTCTTCCCTCCGCCTCATATTCGTCATTGAGTTCAGCAATCATTGTTCGGAGTTCTTTCTGTCCGATTTGTTCAGCAGACTTCTCTGGCTCTTCTTCACTCTCCTCTCCCCTCACGTCCGCTGATTCAGCTTCGGCCTCTTCTTCTCCTCCCTCCCCCAAACTTTCCACACCTTCACCACTCTCGAGATCAAAGAGTGTCCGCTCGGTCGGCAGTTCTCCCCCTTTCTTTCCCTTGCTTTCATCCTCGTAGAGCAGTCGCAACAGTGTGCGAGGTGCTACCGGATCTTCGCTCGCGAAGATCATCGCCTCAATAATCGGCTTCAATCGTGGTAGTTCTGTCGGTACTAATACTCGTGCCATATCCGAGAGCGTTCGCCTTACAAAATTGAGTTGACAAGAAATTATACTTCGAAGAAGACGACATCATCATCTTCTTCACCATGATGGAACGCAACCCGCCTGTTCTTAATCAGCTCCAGAAGTGCGAGGAAGGTAACGGTAATCCACATTCGTCCTTTCCCCTCGAAGAGTTCCATCATGCCGACTTGAAAGCGCTTTCCCAGTTCTCCCAGAACAAATTCGGCCTGCTCCTCCACTGTCCACGTAATCTGTTCGATTACCATATTCTCACGCTTAGGAGCACGGTCGAAGGCTTTCTTATATGCTTCGAGCAGACGGAAAAGCGTAACGTTCGAGAGGATTTCCTCTACTGTCGGCTCTTCAAGGATTTTTTCATCCCCCTTGAAGAATTGCCGATAGCGTAGATTGCGATACTCTTCCTCTCGCTCCTTTAACGATTCGGCGACTTCTTTATACTGTTTGTACTCGAGAAGTCGGCGAACAAGTTCAGTCCGCGGATCTTCCTCCTCCCCCTCCTCTTGCGGACGTTCATCCTTCGGCAGGAGCATCTTCGCCTTGATCCGCATTAACTCAGCGGCCATAACGATAAACTCTCCAGCCTTCTCCAAGCTGAGCATTTGGATTGCGCGGGTATACTCGAGGAATTCCTCGGTGATTCGTGCAATCGGAATATCGTAAATATCGATCTCGTCTCTCTTGATGAAGAAGAGAAGCAGGTCCAACGGCCCCTCGAACCGTTCAAGCGAGACAACAAGTGGATTTGCGTTCATCGGCGGGAAGATACGAAAACGGGGTGGGGAAAGAACAAGGGGCACACCACAGTATACCCCTTGTTCTTCCTTCCTATGCTTCTGCATGTAATGCGAGTGTGTTTGAGTTACCCGGCACTTGTCGCGGCTCCGAATTTTACCCTGTAGTCAACTCTGTAGAGATACCTCAATTCAGGTACAAACCAGAAGGTGCGTACAATGAATGTGATGTGTTTGATTCTGGCTGCACCTCATCAATCACTGTCTGGGTATGAATGCCACTAACGGATATCAAAGCAATTCTTGAATTCCATCCGAACGTTCACGAACTAAATTGATAGTTGGTTATTTCAGTGTATACGATGTCAGCAGACGGACTGATCCGGTAGTTTGCTCAGCAATATCTGTGCGGGCCGTTATGTTCTCCTCGATTTTATAGACATATCCGATCTCCGGAGCAAAGTAGAAATCTGTTTCTCCATCCAGATCAATCTGTCCACCAAAAGGGAAAGGGAAGGTTCCGTTCAGCTTTAGCTTGCAGACTGAAATCTTTAGATCATTCCCCTGAAACTGTACGGTCTCTTCTCGCACCCACGATGCTGTTGCAAACAACTGGAGGGTGTCCTTTCCGCCACTACCATCATCTTCGATCGTATTGACCAGGGTCAGGTTCTGATCCACTCTGGTTGCGAACGGCAATGTCATCCAATCCTGGTCTACTCCCGGAAGGTCAGATTTACCTTCAAAGTCAAGCCAGAGTGAAACGTTGTTATCATTCTCAACCGTGATATACCCATAAGTTGTATCGGTAGTTGTACCGGTCAGATCGAGCGTCCCGGTCTCCTGAGTACGCAGTACATCCAATTTACTCTTGAAGGGAATCCCTCTCTCAACTACTTCAACTGTCACCGTCTGTTCAGTTGAATCGATTTTCATGCCTTCTTCTGTTTCGTAGTCATTGTAGGTGTAGGTGCTACCGACATTGGGTTCAGTAACAAGGAATGTGCTGCGAGGCTCCCAGTCTGTACCACTATCGCATCCCTGAAAAAGAACAAAAGCGTTGGTAGCCAACAACACACCAATCTGTGTAAGAAGTCGATTCATAAAACTTGCCTCCATCATACTGTTTAAAGCTATCAGAGATAGGAAGATAAGACACCACACCCCGATACAACATTCTCCCTCAAGAAATCTGCCGAAAGTGGATGATACCCCATACTCCCGGAAGCCAGTCCAGGGAGATACGCCACCTACTATCTCCACGCGAATGTATACGTAGACAGGTGAAGGCTTACGAGCAGATGGATATGATCGATCGTATGTTCCACCCGCTGCGAGGAGTTTCCTCTCAAGACGATGAAGAGTCTTCCCGATATAGCTATAGTGATCCGGCTCTACTTCGCGGGGCGAGAACGGACCACCCAACTGAGAGTAAATACTTTCCGGCCTCAAACAGCAGAGACCTTGCGCTAACAATTACAAAGAGCATATCTTTGCAGCCGGAATCAGTCGAAAAATCGAAAACCATCGGAGGTACAACGGGAGAAGAAGATTCCCTTCAATACTTCTTCCCTCCCTGACTGATTTACATCCCCGAAAGAATTGCTTGAATATCCCGCAGTACTACTTACTTATCAGGTGTGGTTGATGAGTACTTACTCGACAACGCTTCGTTCTCTGGCCAAACGTCTCGACACAACGACGAGTCTTCCTGACCGCCTGTCGATACTCCAGTCGCTGGGGCGCACTCTCTCAGAACATCACGTTCCCCCTACGGAGGAACATTTCAACTGGCTGCAAGAGATGATTACTCTTGCTGAAGATTTAAATCGCTCAGTTTCAATCGGTGAAGGATTTGAACTTGAGGGAGATTGTCACGCCCGGGGAAATAATTGGAAGCAGGCACTAAAGTCGTGGGGGAAAGCACTCCGCATCTTTAAAGATGTCGATGCAACTGAAGAGCGCATTCGGCTTAACCTAAAATCTGCACGTGCCTCCAGAGAACTAAAACGCTTTGCGGAGACGACAGAGTTCTATAAGGAAGCAATTGACCTCTCCAAAAAAGAGGAGAATCGTGAGGAACAGAAGAGTGCTCTGAAGGAGTTGGGGGAGTTCTACACGACGATCGGAGATCATGCCCGCGCACTCCCCCTCTTCTTGGACTTACTCCGCATTGCCGAAAAGAGTGCTCCCTCTGAAGAGAGGGGACGCGCCCTGAGCGATATTGGAATTGCATACGCAGAGCTTGGAGAGACGAAGAGAGCACTCGAACACTTGCAGTCGGCGCTGACCCAATTCCACGACTCACGTTCTCACGCACTGGAAGTGATGACGTTGGTGAACCTGACGAACATCTACACAGCGATAGGTCAGGTTGAGAGTGCACTCCACTGTGGACTCCGAGCCTTAGCAATCTACGACGCACTACACGACCAGAAAGGAATTGCCACCACCCTCTTAAACCTCTCGAATATTTCCGAAGGGAGTGGCGACTTGCAAAGTGCCGCCGACTATCGAGTGAAGGCACTCGACATTTTCGAAGATCTTAACGACCAACGAGGCCAGGCAATTGCCCTGGTCGGCCTCGGCTCACTCTACGCACGAGCAGGCAAGTTGAACGACGCACGCTACGTACTCGAGCAGACATTGCTATTAGCAGAAGAGATTGAAGAGACAAACATTCTCTGCCGCTGCCACGAACTGTTGGCTGAGACATTAGAGCAGATTGGAGATTCGACGAAGGGTATTCATCACCTGCGCCGCTACATTGAATTGCAGCGTGAAATAGATATGCGGGAGCAGCGGAAGATAGCTGCCGAAACCCAGACACGGTTTGACCTTGAGCGTTCGGAGAACGAACGAGAGATACTACAACTGAAGGCAGAGCGATTGGAGGCAGAGATACGGACAGACAAAGCAGAACTGAACGCCCTCTCGCTCCAACTTATAGAGAAACAGAAGTTCATCGAGACGCTGGTAGAAAAACTTGAGAAGATAAAAACCGAAGCGCGAGACGACGTAAAACCGTTGGCTGAAGAGATGATACAGGAGATTAAGAGAAGCTTCTCTAACAACATGAACTGGCAAAGTTTCCAACAACAATTCGAGCGAACGAACCCCGAACTACTCCACCGCATCGCCCGCCGCTGGCCACTCCTAACACAGAAAGACTTGCAGTTTTGTGCGCTGGCTGTCACGGGACTTTCCACCGGTGAGATTGCTGAACTTCTCCACGTCACCACCCGAACAGTAGAAACCACACGCTACAGAATCCGAGGCAAGATTGAAATCGACTCGAAAGTAGAGTTAGGAACATTTTTGCAGGGGTTGTAGGGGGGAGAGCTTTCAGCTATGAGAAATGAGCCTTCAGTCATAGATCTTATACACTCACATACTCTATAAACTCTACCAACTCTCAACTCTATGAACTCTTCCGCTACTGACTTGCGCATCTTCCTCTCCAGCACATTTACCGATATGGGTGAGGAGCGGGAGTATTTGGTGAAGAAAGTGTTTCCAGAGATTCGCCGCATCTGTCGCGAGCGTGGCGTAGTCTTCACTGAAGTTGACCTGCGTTGGGGAATTACGGAACGGCAGGCGCGCAGACATAAGATCGTTGAACTTTGTTTGGATGAGATCAAGAGGCACAAACCCTACATTATCTCGCTGATCGGTGACCGCTATGGATGGTGCCCGGATGAACGTGACCTGAAGGCAATCACAGATGTCGACGATCGATATCCCTGGCTCTCCGAGGCAATCCAACAACAACGAAGTCTGACGGAACTCGAGAGTCTGGTAGCTCCAATGAACGATCCAGAATTGCGAGATCACGTCTTCTTCTACTTCAAACGGAAGTCAGGTGGACAGAAAGCAAATGGTTCTGAAGAGAACGAACGCGAACGAAGAAGACTACAACAATTTCGAGAGCGCGTTCAAGAAAGCCATTTTCCCTATCGCGAAGGCTATCGAACTCCGAAACAGCTTGGGGAGCTGGTACGCAAAGATTTACTATCAATCCTCGACTCGATTACTCCCGAACGTGGAAGTCACGATTCGTGGCTTGAAGCGGAGCGCAGGGGACACAACGCCTTTGCGGAATCAAGGAGGCGAGCATATATCGAGCACGAGCCGACTCTGCGGAAATTAGATGAATACGTTGCCACAGCAACAACTTCATCAAAGAAGGGGGAGAACTCGCGGGTTTATCCGATTGTCGTTACAGGTGAATCGGGATCGGGAAAAAGTTCTCTCCTCTCTTGGTGGAGCAAACGCTATTGCGAGGCAAACCCCAACACATTCGTCATTGAGCACTATATCGGCGCAACCCCCGGAAGTAGCGACCAGTTCGGATTGCTTAGGCGAGTGATGGTGGAGATTAAGGAACGGTACGACATCGAAGAGACTCCACCACTTGAGCCAGCCGACATCGTCAACGAATTTCCAGCTTGGCTTGCACGCCTTGGGGAAGATCGCCTTGTGATTCTCATCGACGCACTCAACCAACTTGCTGGGACAGATCACCTGGACTGGCTCCCGCTCGACTTCCACCCAAATGTGAGAATTATTCTCTCCACGCTCCCCGGTTCTCTGCTGGAGGCCTGTACCGCCCGAAAGTGGCCAACTGTAAACGTTCACTTGTTAGGAACGAGAGCCAGACAGCAGGCTGTCCGCGCTTACTTTGATCGCTTCGGCAAACAGCTTGAACCGAAGCAAACTGCACGCATTGCCTCCAATAGCAACACTACAAACCCCCTCTATCTCCGAACAAGTCTCGAAGAACTGCGCATCTTCGGTCAGCATGAGAAGCTGGACGATAGAATCAACCACTACTTAGCCGCCGAGAGTTTAGAAGAACTCTACCAACGCATTCTCGAGCGGATGGAAGTTGACTTTGGGAAAGGGCTGACACGCCAAGTGATGAGTCTGATTTGGGCATCGCGGAATGGGTTGAGCTTAGAAGAACTTCACGGAATTATTGGCAAACCAACACCTCAACTCTCCAAACTCTTGGCAGCATTTGATTTCCACATGATCCGACAAGAAGGACTTCACCGCTTCCACCACGACTATTTGAGGGGAGCCGTTGAGAGACGGTATTTGAAGTCGGCGAGGGGGAAACGGAGTACACACCGAACTGTTGCAGAATGGTTTTCAACACAGCCTCCGACACTCCGGCGAGCAATGGAAGAACTCTCGGGGTGGAGTGCAGTAAGTGCAATGGAAGAGCTCTCCTCCGCCCTCACCAATCTCTTCTCTATACTTAACACTGAAGAGAATCGCTTCACTCTCTTAGGATTCTGGCGCACAGCAAAAGAAGCAGGAAGTCTACCGAGCGGAAGCGATCTCCCAAAAGCCCTGATACCTCGTAACCTTAAAGGAAAAGAACGAGCACTGCATTTATCAGAAGCAGCGCAGTTCTTAAGAGTAGCAGGCGAATACTCTAACGCTACAAAGTTTGCAGCTCAAGCGACAACAATCACTGAAAAGCTCCCGAATGAAAAGCGAACGTTGGCTCAACTCTTTGGACTTCTCGGAACATCACTCACTGAAGCAGGAAACTATCGTGACGCAGAAAAAGCGTTAAAGCAAAGTGTCGAACTCACGGGAAAAGCGTGTGGAAAGAACTCGTTGGATTATGCCCAATCTTTAGAAGAATTTGGCTCTTTCTGCTACCAAGTCAAAGAGTTCAAAGAAGCAGAAAAAGTATTGAAGCGAGCATTGAAACTACGTGAGCACCTACAAGGAAAAGGACATCGGGACACAGCTTCGACGATGGGAATGCTTGGAGCGGTTTACTATGGGCAAATACGATACAGTGAGGCCGAAGAGTGTTTCCGATATGAGCTGGAAGTGTTAAAACGGAATGCTGTGACAAAGGTAGATATTGGCGTTGCTACGTGCATGAATAATATGGCAACGTTGTTGACGCAAGCCGAGAAGTATGAAGAGGCTACAACTATCTTTCGTCAGGTCTTAAAGATATATGAAGGGATATATGGTGAGAACCATCCGAATACAGGACTGGTTCTCACCAATCTCAGTCTGCCGTTAGATTTGCTCGGCCTCGTTGAAGAGGCCGAGCAAGTATTACGTAAAGCCATCGAAATTGATGAAATACAGCTTGGGACGGATCACCTTTCCATAGCAGTAAAGTTGACAAACTTGGGAGGTCTATTACTCGATTTGGAACCCGCAATATCTCTTAAAGCCTACAAACGTGCGCTGACAATACGAATTAAACATCTCCCTGATGGACATTCACGTGTTATAGCCAGTCAGCTTAACATTGCAGCAGCCTTACGCAGAATCAATTCTCGACGAGAAGAGGCTTTGAAAATATATGAGACGTATCTGCCACAATTCATCGATCTGCATGGCAAAGACCATCCGAGCGCTCAAGCATTTATTGATGGACTAAACAAAGTCCAATTAGACCTATATCATACAAACTGACTATGAAGAAATTCTGCCAGTTATTGGCAGAAATTAATATTAGCCACCACCACGATCTTTCTCCATAACAATAATAATTTGTGTTTTTGTGCCATCAAAATCAAAATCCCATGCCGAATGATAATAATCGGATGCTGGGAATATTACTGAATTGCTTGGGGCAGCATATAGCGTATTAGTAGGAGATGGGGCAGAACAGATAGACGTTGGATGGTATTCTGGTACAATACGATAATATGAGCCATCATACGCCGGAGGCAATTCCTTATAAACCAAGTGTGTTGTATCACTCAAATAAGGATAGTCACATGATATCCACTCGTGTATAAGTGATTGAACTCCAACTGACGAGACAGCATACAACTTGATACTTCTTACCCGATTGACATCTATAAATCGGATATAGATATACCCCCATAAATCACTGGGAATTTCAAGTTTCAGACTATGCGTTCCCGCATCAAATACAACTTCAGGCATATTTCTATTGTTTTATTCAGAAGTGAAGAATTCTCTATTACTTTCCACTAAGATTATTAGCCCTCTACATAAAACACGATATAGTGATTCTTGTATATACAATCGGCAATTTTCCCCGTTGGTTCTTGGAAAAAGGTTGTCCCATAAATCGTTGTATGCATCTCTAATAAAAGAAACCCAAGACTCTATAAAATCTTGTTCTTCTATCATTTCACGTTCTGAAGCTTCACTTAAAATTCCGATGAGACGATCAGCCTGCTCTTCATCAACCCAACTCGCAAAGGTAGTATCTATTGGAGTGTATGAACAATCGAGAGTAAGAAGTTGATCAGTAGAACTCAAGAATTCAGCCCTTCCCGTAGTTAGAGAGCGTTCAGGCATAGATACTGCTGACGGCAAACAAGGATCGATAGAACCTGGGAAGTCACATTCACACGATCCATTAGCTACAATCGAATATCGATAATAATGAGAACAGGCTATTTGCCCACCAGTAATAGTTGTTCGGCTTAACGAGAACTGCGACAAAAAATAATGAGAGAGGTTCTCATCAGTGATATCTTTCATGCCCATTGTGTGTAAAAGCTCATGGGCCATAAGGTGAGGGGAAGATGCAAATCCCAACATAACAAAGCCTTGCCCTGCATTGCCGTATGCAGAGCTTTGTTTTTCACCTTTTTCACGGATGTTTACCTTAACATTAGAGCAGTAGAAGACATTAAGTGTATTACTATTGGGTCTTGAAATTTCTTTCAAACGCGAATCACTGGAATCGCAAAGGGTATTGCATAAGCCAGGATTATACTCAAAATTCACATTCCTCAACCTGATTCCCCACCCTAAAGAGTCGAATATTTTCTGTGTTGCTAATATATCCACACAGGCCTTGCACTTAAAGGATTCTGATGGGATAATGACATGTAGATCAAGTGGGATACTTGATCGTAAATTTTGAATATCTAAACGATTGTCGGTGTCAACCTCAGTAACAGTCAATGCATATTCATTTGATTCAGGCCAAAAGTATGCACGAGTAGGGAACGCACTAATATTAACTGAGCTTACGTCAATTGGCATTTCACTCGCATCTAAGTGCCCCCAATCTTTTCCTTGTCCCTTATAGATCAAAGGATTTCCTCGAATAGGCATGTCACCTCTAATGAATTTTAATTTCTATTAGCATTTTGAGTGCATACATTCTACTTGTATTCTTCAGCAAGGGAACAACTCCGAACAACTATCGTCTTGGGGAATTAGATTGTGGAAAGAAGAACTTGCTGCTCGCACTCTCTTGTTAATTATTTGACAACAATTGCGTTCTTGTTCCTGAGTGCCTTCACACTCGACTTACTGGCTTCAATAACCAAGTACATTGTGAAGTGCGATTCTCATAGCCACAATAGTACCCACATTCGACTCCCTATTACCTACTACACATCTACTACACTCCTCTCCTCCTCATCCAAGTCATATAGTTGGTAGATTACCTCGTTCAGGAGATTCTCTTTCTCTTCGATTTCTGCTTTCAGTTGTTCGATGTTGGTGTGTAAGTGCTCGATTTGAGCTTTTAGTGCGGTGTTTTCGGTAGTGCGAGGAGAGAGGAAAGAAGTTTCTTGGCTGTGAACTTTTCTGTCACGTTTGTGCGGCGAGCAATCTGTTGCCATTGACCCACTTTCCCTCTTCGGCATCGAGGTAGATTCCGGTGATTACCGGTATGCCGTCGGCGTAGAGTTGAAGTTCTCCACGAGAGAATTCAGCAGTGAGGGTTGCCCCCGGACGGAGCCGTGGGTCGATTTTGGCGTAGTGCGATTCCAGAAGTGCTTCACGATGTTGCTTGGCCCAGGCTGTTTTTTCTCGTGCCGTGAGTTCTTCTGGAGCCTCCCCTTTCCAAGCATTTGCATCTCTTCTGAGGTCGGCCCAAATCCACGACTCGTTTCGCTTGTCAGGCTTGCATTGGCTGCTTCTTGAAGGTGCTCGTTGTACCTTGTGTGAAGCTGCTGCAACTCTTTTGCCCGATCTCCCACTTCAGTTATCTGCTTTGGTGTTGCCTCGGGAATGGGGAGTGGAGCGATGAATTGTTTGTTGGCTGAACGGTAGTCGTTTTGGAATGGCTTGGAAATATATCTCCAGACAAAGTTCGGAACAGGTGAATTCAAGATACCGGCCAGATATGCAAGTTCGCTCACGGAAGTCGGCAGTATTCCTCCAACATCCACATTGTCGAGATAGAATTCCCCTTCACTATCGATAGTGCAAAACAATCGTTGAATCAAACGTGGTATCAGAAGCTTCGGGACTTCCTGCTTATCAATGTTGGGGAGCATCGAGGCCAGAGCGAATATCCTTCAACTCGCAGAGTACCTGAGGTATTTCTGTTCCTCCGGGCACACTACCAAAATATCCGAGAGCGAGGTCGGCCTGTCCGGTTCCACCACGTTCTCCCGCACCGATCACGGGGAACTTCGGCCACAAGGAGAAGGGCTGCCCGTTTTCCACTTCGCCATTTGCTCGATAGTTCCAAAGTCGTTTAAAGAAGTGATCGATAAAGCCAACCTCATCGGAGGTTTCTTTCAGAAATCGTCGTTCGTCCCAACGTTGTAGAGCAGCGAGGAGCTCGCTGTCACGCTCAGCCTTATAGCGAAGGCATTCCACCAAATCAATTCAATCCAAGATTCGGAGAAGAGTGAGAGTTCATCAGAACGAATCATGAGAGCCTGTGATAGTATTCGGTAGCATCTGATTTACTGAAGAATATACGGCTGATTGGAGAATAGATAGAAGGAAGAGAAAAAAATGATCCCCATAATCTCCTTCATATCTCTCTTGAGATTATTTCCATACAAGAATAACGAGGCAAGATGAACTCGTAGTAGATATGTAGTAGTGACAGCCTATCGATGGGACACTACTTTTATCGTAAGACATCTCATCGATTAATCAATTCTATGCCAAAGATAATGTCAAGGTAGAACTTCGTTGTAGCAGCAATACTTCAATGATAATTACTATAACAAGAATGACAACTATGAAAAGACACTACACATTGCACTTCACCATTGTTCTTTCACTCTTTCTTGGAGCATGTTCTAAAGAGTCTCCTGTTGCACCTGCTGAAGATTACACAACCAACCCTCCGAGTGGAGCAGTACTCAAGACAACAGTTGTAAAGAACACAGGTTCAACTGTAGAGTTCGAAGCCGACATCGTTCTGTTTGATGGAAGCAGCCACTCTATTACATCCCGAAAATCCAAAGACTTTAACATCCTGAGCAAGTGGAGCCACGACATTTTGAATGGAGTCACTTCACGCGACTCCGTCTTTTTGAGATTTGCCCAGTCTGAGTTTTCAACCAACTACATGCAGGAAGAGCAACCATATTCAGCTGTTTTGCTTCTGGATCAAAGCGGAAGCATACTCAGCACAGACCCTCGGAATGCCCGTATTGATGCGGCAACAACGTTCTTGGGAGCAGTTGATAGTACGGACTATGTGCTTCTATCGGCATTCTCGCAGGGGGGAAGGCTAAAGCACGAACCGGTTACATACTGGGGAAGTTTTACAAGTGATGGTTCTAGTTTCTACGAAGCAGCACAATCGCTCAAAAACTTGATTGGTGGAGGCACGCCCCTTTATCTCTCTGCGTACTCAATGACATCTTTTCTTGCCGACAGTGCACCGACCCCCAATAAGGCATTGATCCTTTTTACTGACGGTCAGGATACAGAAGGACATTTGAATCCTGACGATGTTATTGACCATGCGAATCTCTTGGGAGTGAAAATTTTCACTGTCGGACTCGGAGACGGGACAGATAGGACATTACTTGGGATGATAGCTCACCAAACTAGTGGTGCGTTCATGCAAACCAGTGATGCCCAACAGCTTATCTCATTTTACGGAAGTCTTGGAAACATCTTACGAGGGAGAGCATACTTCTATCGCATTCGATGGACAGTTTCACGCTCTAACGGAATATTTGCTCCTGGGACTTCGCTAATAACCTCTGTTATAGTCTCACTCCCAAAGAGTTTAACGCTTCAAATCCCACTCTACATAGAATTGTAGAATCATGAATATCTCAGCAGAAGCAGATCAACATGTCACTTGATAAAGGTACACGTTTGCTAAAGATCAACATATTTATTAATACCACACAACACACATGAAAAAGATTCTAATTTTTATTTACTCTGTGATGATTACAGGTTCATCTACACTTGCTCAAGATGCCACTCAGCTATCCCACACCAGAATCAACGTCGGGGTTGGCATGTCCGGATGGGGTGTACCGATATATGGATCTGTAGAATTCAACGCTAGCAGAGATTTCAACATCGGCATAGGGGGTAGCTATCAATCTATTGGTGAATCCTATAACACGGCATCCTATAGATCAAGCTGGCAGCATACAATTATAGGATTTAGCGGAGCAGGAAAGTACTATTTCGACAGAGTTCTCAAGATTCCTTCTGAATATGATCTGTATGCTGGAGCAACCGCCGGATACTACATATGGAATACAAAGACTACCTCCAACTCAGGAGAGATCTATAGTGGAAGCGGAGCTGGTGGCTTTGGAATCGGCGTTATAATCGGTGGACGCTACTACTTCAACGATAACATTGCGGTTCATCTAGAACTTGGAGGGAACTCAGTGATAGCATCGGGAGGAGCAGGCATTACTTTTGTTCTTTAGGTAGCAGACAATCTAACAATGTGGTTGCGGCAAGGGATATAGAACCGTTATCCCTGATACCCAGACATTCGTATCCGCAACTTGCAAGACTATGCTTCCATTATAGCAGTTATGAATCCCCTTCGGAAGATGATCTTCACACATCACAGGCATTTCTGATGTTCTCGGAGTGTCTGACAGCCTGCGGCAAGCTGTCAGACACTCCGAGCGTTCCCTTCTATCTCTGTCGAGCCCCCACATCTCGATCTTCCGCAACCGCGTCGGGTATGCACAAACAGAACGGAACCACGTCGTCCCATTTCCTCTTCAACAGACCTCGCCCCTCTACTCTCCCTATGTCACCCGATACCCTACATCTACCATCCCGATTCCAACGGAATTACGAAGGACAACTATGAATCCGCCTCCCACTGGCTAATTGGGATGTATTAAGAAAATAGCAAAGGCTTTCAGATTTCAGGAAACCGTATCTTCCCCCATCGCAACATCACCCACAAAACCTCAAAACGATCATGAATAATCTTCGCGCTACGCTTCAGCACTATTTTGGGTATTCTGAGTTTCGGCCTCTGCAGGAGGAGATTATCTCCGGTGTGGTTGCCGGAGATAACTCGTTTGTGTTGATGCCGACTGGTGGGGGGAAGTCTCTCTGCTATCAGTTGCCTGCTCTACTGCTTCCCGGACTTACCGTTGTTGTCTCCCCGCTTATCGCTCTGATGAAAGATCAGGTAGATGCCCTGCAAGCTGCCGGGGTTCCGGCGACGTTTATCAACAGTTCGCTCGACTATAGTGAGATTGAACAGCGGAAGAGTGATGCCCTTCAGGGGAAGATCAAACTTCTCTACTTGGCTCCAGAACGTCTATTGCTGCCGGCAACGCTCGACCTACTGGATCGTGCTACGCTCTCACTGATTGCGGTCGATGAAGCCCACTGTATCAGCGAGTGGGGACACGACTTCCGGGTTGACTACCGGAATCTCTCAACGCTCCGGGATCGTTACCCGAACGTTCCGGTGATTGCGATGACCGCCACTGCCAACCAGCGAGTGCGAGCCGACATTCTGGAGCAACTCCGGCTGGGGAACAATGCGAAGACCTACGTAGCGAGCTTCGACCGACCGAACCTGAATATCAGTGTGCAGCATAAAAGTGGGGTGAGTCAGATTTTCGATTTGGTGAATCGCTTTCCGGGTGAGTCGGGTATTATCTACTGCATGAGCCGGGCTGCCACGGAGAAGTTGGCAGAACGGCTCGAGAGACAAGGCTATCGTGCACTCCCCTACCACGCTGGATTGAATCGGGAGAGTCGAACAAAACATCAGGAGATGTTCGAGAGGGATGAGGTAGATGTGATTTGCGCAACGATTGCCTTCGGCATGGGGATCGACAAATCGAATGTGCGGTATGTGATCCACTACAACCTGCCGAAGAATATGATGAGCTACTACCAAGAGATTGGTCGTGCAGGACGGGATGGACTCCCATCCGACTGTCTCCTCCTCTACAGTAGTGGTGACCGAAGCAAGGTTCTCCACTTCATCACGGAGATGGTCGACCCGCAAGAACGTGCTGTTGCACTCTCAAGTTTAGATGAAATTACCGCCTACGCTGAGTCGGGGAAATGTCGAAGGAAAGTGCTCCTCTCTCACTTCGGCGAAGATTACCCAGAGGAGAACTGCGGCGCGTGCGACAATTGCCTGAACCCTTCTCTCTCCGAATTCTTCGACGCCACAACAATGGCACAGAAACTCCTCTCCTGTGTTGTCCGGCTGAAGGAGAGCTTCGGCATCTCCTACACAATTGATGTGTTGCGCGGTTCTGAGGCGACAAAGATTATCGGCAACCGCCACCACCTGCTTCCAACGTGGGGAGTGGGAAAAGATCAGCCGACAACAGAGTGGCGTTGGCTTGCCACTGCTCTGGTTTCTGAAGGTTATCTGCGCCAACGGATAGAAGCCTTTAACACGCTGAGCGTTACGGAGAAGGGTTGGGAAGTGCTCCGAAATGAACGGAGCGTAGAGCTGCAGCGGACACGACGACCAGAGAAGAAGGGGAATCAGAAAGCGAAGGGGAAGGAAGTGCTCTCCGAAACGGAACAGATTCTCTTCGGTCAACTCCGCTCACTTCGCAAGCGAACCGCAGATCGGCAGAACGTTCCTCCCTACGTGATTTTTGGAGATAAGACATTGCAGGAGATGGCGCAGAGGATGCCACTGAACCATGATGATCTCTTGCAAATCAGTGGCGTAGGAGATGTGAAGGCGAATCGGTATGGCAGAGCGTTCCTTGAATTGGTCGGTAGGTTTGTGGAAGAGAATCCGGGAGTGAAGGGAACGCAGATCACGACGCCATCACCGAGAATAACTGTAGAAGTTGGAGAGCTTTCGGAGAGTGCGGAGATCACGGGAGAACTCTTCAACCGTGGCCTTTCACCTGAAGAGATTGCGGCTGAACGGGATATCACGTTGAGGACAATCGAGGATCATATCTCCGATGCTGTCCTCCACGGATTGATTCAAGATATTGATCGGATTGTCCCGAACGAAAAGGCAAGGCAAATTCAAGGTGCGTTCCTGAAGCATGGTCTGGAGTATCTCCGTCCAGTGATGGATACGATAGGTGAAGAGAACGTGACCTGGTTAGAGTTGAAGGTGGTGCGAGGACGGATGTTGCGGTTGAGATGACTGGAATGACTCTACAATACTATCCTGGTCACTCTGAATGAAGCGTAGCGGAGTGAAGAGTCTCGCAGGTCTTGTAGAGAAGAACTATCCTGTTGCCGATATTCTGCAAAATAACCCGTGGTATTCCCTTCGGGGATATTCGATATCCACCACGACAGATCAGAAGACCTACTCTCGGCTTCGCTAAATCTTCACCTACCACGAAGAGGGCTTTTTAAAAGGCACTCTCCGACATAATCTGGTTCAGGTGATGGATGCCGTGCCAAGCGTAAATTCTAAGTAGTTCTTCGAGCGTCACTTCCCCATCTTCTGGATGGTCGGCAACTCGATGCCACTCATCATCCCTAACCGTGTCGAGGAAAGCCCCCCAACGTTGGTGAAGTCCTCGCAGCAGCGCAAGCGTTCCTTTAACTGGAAGAGTTGAATCAGAGAGGGTAGCCCACGCATCTTGATCGTAGGGCTTCAACGTCGGTCGGTTCTCTGTCAAGATCAGCTTCATCCGCGTGTAGCCGTTCAGGTGTGAGTCGGCAATGTGGTGAACAACTTGGCGGCGTGTCCACCCACCTTCACGGTAGGAGGTGTCGAGGCGGCGATCACTCAGGTCTGCCACAGCATTTTCCAGCAACTCTGGCAACGAGCGAATGGCCTCAATCTGCTCTGCACGTTCTTCAGCTGTCATGGCGATCTGGCGTTGGTCTATTTTACGTAAATGATGTGCAAGGATAGCACCTCTCTCTACCCTTGCACACCTTGGGAACTTCTACCGTTGATTAATCACCCTCTTCATCTTTCTTGCCGAAGAGACCAGTAACGGCACTCTTCACATCTCCCATGTCGAGTCCGTCACCATCTTTATCCAGACCAGAAACGAGTCCTTTTACTTTATCTCCAATATCAGGGAATTTATCCTTCATAAAGTTCATTACTGTTTCTACAGCATCTTTGGCTTGTTCTGTAGTAATACCAACTTTGTCTGCTACTTTTTTGATGAGATCATCCATGTTCTTTCATGTTTATGTGAGGAATTATCATGTGGCTCTTAAATCTACAAATGTTTGTTGGGAGAAGAGTAAAATCCTACAAGTATTTCTCTGGATTTGCTCTGAACTCTTCCGATTTTCCTCGCGCAATACTCAGCGTCTGCCACTCTCCCGAACGCCAACGCTTCGCTAACATCACAATCTGTCCAACGTGATATGCGTAGTGGCTGATCTGCCGAGTAATTGCTTGATAGACCAAAAACTCCTCGCCACGAATTGTGATTGTCCGGGTCAGATCGCTCGGCGTTAATTCCTCGAGAGTATTAAAGAGAACGTTCCAGCAATCTTCCCACTCAGACATTAGGTGCTCTGCTCTCTCCGAGTTTTCCACTTCAAACTCAGTATCACGGTTGCGATCTGGCTTCTCTCCGTCGGTCGTTAAAAAATCGGTCCAGCGTGAGCGAAGGTTGCCCGACATGTGCTTTACGAGAATTGCAATGCTGTTCGACTCACCGTCGGAACGAGCAAAAAAGTTTGTCGGATCAACCTGCGCAATTCCTTTATCGGCAAGAGATTTTAACCGACGAAACTCGTGGCGTGCTAACGCGAGGAATCCCGCACTAAATGAATCTTCCATAACTATTCTACTGAAGTAAGCCGTTCAATAATCTGTTGATGTTCTGGGAACTCCCGAAGCAGTTCCGAACGACTCGCAAGTTCAAAATCACTGAACTCGAAACCGGGAACTACGGTACAACTCACCAAGCCGAATCCACCCGCATCCTCTACCGTTGCCCCGAACCAGGTATGTGAGGGGACGATATGCTGAAAGTCTTCTCCAGCCTCAATGTTTCTCCCCAACTTCAACGGTCGATATTCTCCCTCCACATCTATCGTGTGGATTGTAATGGGAGTGCCTTCGTGGAAGTACCAAAGTTCATCGGACTTCAGTCGGTGGAAGTGAGAAGGCTTTGCACTTGTAATCAGGAAGTAGATCGAGGTGGCAAGATCGTGTTCTCCGCTCAACCCTGCCGGGAGAGCATCCGGGGACATAGAGTGCGTAGAACGATAGACTTCACGGAAGTAGCCCCCCTCGGGATGTTCAATCAAGTTGAGTTTGTTGATCCAGTAGTTGGCGTTCATTGTATGTGTAGAGGAACTCAGGCAATGCTGTCACGCAAAGGCGCAAAGACGCGAAGGAGACAAAGAACGTAAAGGAATTTTTGTTTTCCATCCCTTTCTTGACTCTTAATTCTTCGTTCTCAATTCCTCCCGAAACCATTCACCTGCTTCGCGGAATTTCTTTTCAAGATCATCGAGGCCAGTCACAAAGAAAAGGGATTCTATTCGTTCGGCAATGTCGTGTGGCAAATCGTGGTAGATGTAACGGACGTGAAAGTTGTGCCGAGCCGGAGAATGCTTGATTCGAAGTACTTCCACTAACGGACGGAGCGTCATCCCGTGATAGAACTGTAGTGCCTCGGCACGATTGCCACGATAGATTTCTTTTATCACCAAGGGTTGGAAAAGATCGAACGTCGTCGCCATCTCTTCAAGGCGTCTCTTCAATCGATCGGAGAGTTCCTCTTGATTCACGTGATCTTCGGTCAGAACATTCTCCTTATCAAAGTGAACAACTGATTCGCCGTGGATTTCTATCTCTCGCATCCGTCGCGGATTGCTTCGCTTCATCACAACGAAGTCGAGCATCAGGAACGGACTTGTATCGGCAAGAGAGTAAAAGGCTTGTGAGTGTCCGTGCCACGTTGGCTCAGGGAGACGGTAGCGAGTCTCGATACCGGGATCGGCAAAGGCATTCTCTACAGCCGTGAAGGCATCTTCCACACGTTCGTCATTGCAGATCACCTGCACGTCAATATCTGACCACTCGTCTACGCGATTGAAGGCCGCTGATCCCCCCTCCCACATCGCATCAACATAGCTTAAGGGTTCAAGGGTAGAGCGAAGTCGTTCAAGAATTGTTTCTCGAGTCATATTTAGTTCTTCGAGTTCGTAGAGTTTATAGTGTTGAGAGTTAAGAATTTGTGGCAGTCGAGCATGAAAGCCACAAGTATGGCTTTCGTGTAAACAACTAATTGTCCCCTCACACATATAGAGCCAACTCTCAGACTCCTGACTCTTAACCCTCAACTCTCACATATCTCCCTTCACGCAGGGTAGGGACGTTTCGGCTTACGTTCAGTTCCGCTGCAATTTGTACATCCTCTCGAAAACCACGGTCGACCAGTTCACGTCCCGACGAGCAGTTCAGGAGAGTTTCTTCGAGGTTGCTTCGAGTAGATTCGAAGAGGTTGGCGGCAACTTCAGCTTCAGGTGAGAGATCACCTGACAACGCAGCAAGAACCGCTCCAGCTCCAAGCCAGTCTTCCAGTGCTGGACGCAAACTTCCGTCGGGCCAGCGTTCTCCGGCGGGAATCACACCAATCGTTCCACTATGTGTAGAGAGCATTTGACCAACTGCTTCAGCGTTGCGCAAGCAAGAGGTAATCACCAGATCAACCTGCTCCGCAGCAATCGTCGTCAGCGTAGAACCATTTGGCGAGGGGAGCACCAACTTTGTTTTTGCCGGAAGAGTCTGCAAGGAGAATGGGGAGAGAGAGAAATGGCTTGTTCCTCGTTTCTCGGCGAGAACTCCGCCGATCTCCTCAGCATACATTCGTCCCCGCTCATCCTTCCAAGCATAGGGATAGACTTCGGCTTCACGCGAGAGTGCAACGTCAACACAGGTAGAGAATGAGAGGACATCGACGATGACGATAACATCACACATCGGCGCAAGGATTTTCACCCCTCCCTCTCCCCACTCGCACCGCACGCGATATGATTCTTGTGTATAATCCATGATTGATTTCTTCTATACGCTTCAGTTGTTAATGCTGTGATCTTCTCAGCTCTACTATCCCCGCGCAGGCTGAAGACCTGCGTCTACCAATTCTATACACTCTATCAACTCTCCTCTCTATGAACTCTATACACTCACCCACTCTTACGCAAAATCCTGCAACCACCGCATGAAGAATGTATGAAGGAATTGGAGGAGAATCAACAGAATGAGAAGTGTTGAGCGGAATCGTTTTGGGAAAAGGCGCAACCCCATCACTGCAACGATTAGCACGAGTGGAAGCAAGAATGTCCAGAGTCGCCCGGTCTCGGCGACTGTCTTGCCGAAGAAAGAGAGAAGGAACAAGAGAAAGAGAAGAGAGAGAATCATCGCATCCCCACTCCGCAAAGAGTGCTTGCGCAAACGTTTGATCGTGACTCCCGAACGGAGCAAAGCGAAGAGTGCTATCGGAAAGCCAATCCAGACGGCATACTCGAAGAGGTCGAGGAAACCAACCCAGATTGTTCTAATAATATCCCACTCTTGAATTTTCCAGACTCCATGTGCCTCCTGCGCTACCTGATATTCTCTCACCCAGTTGTAGTCGAAGCCGATCAGAAGAATGATGTGGAAGAGCGCAAACCCAACCAGAGTAAGAGTAAGTGGCGTGAGTGTCGGCCTGAGACTTACCACCAACATAGTTTTCCAAGAGTTATTCTCCCGCTTTGCACGGAGCAATTCTGCGCCTCCGTGCCAAAGTCCTAACAGCGGAAAGAGAGTTACCATAGAGAAAGAGAAAAAGGATGCGACGCCAAGAAGGAAACCACAGAGGAGTGTAAGCACTACGCTCTCTTTCTCGACACTCTTCAAGAAGAGGAGAACTACAGATAGGAAGAGAGAGGGGAGAAGGCACTGATCGAGGTGCATCGTCATCAACACGATATTCGGGGTAAGTGTATAGAGGAGAAGCATGATTCGGCTCTCTTCTTCACTTAAGAACCTACGCCCGAGGAAGTAGAGGGGGAAGAGAGCGAGAAAGGTCAGCAATGGCCAGAGGAACGAGGCGAAGTTCGCAAGTTGTTGCAGACGATCCGATGTTGCGGTTGGAGTGCCGAGCATAAGGCGGCCAAGCCGTTCCGTTGCGATGTAGGTTAGGAAATGTCCGGGAGGCTTTGTGATAAATGGGAATCGAGGGAGAGAGTCGACAACGATCAGTTGGTCGTATGTACGAATCATCTCCGAAACGTTGATCTCCCCAACAGCTTTGCTTGCAAAGAAGGAGTGGGCAATCTCCGGGTAGGTCATCTTCTCAGACATCGGTTCGATGCCACGCCCTTCAATGAGCGTAAATGTCCACTGAGTAATGTAGCCGAAGAGGACGAGAAGAGTGATGGCAAGAAGGGAGGATGGAATTTTTCTCAGCAGAGTCGGCAACAACAGAAATAGAAGCCCTGCCGGAAGAAGAAGGAGCCACCAAAAGGGTATCGGCGTCTCCTTAGCAAACCAAAACCAGAACCAGAGATGATCGAAGGCACGGGGTGCAACCAGCAACACAAGCCAGTAGAGTACTGGCAGCGTAATCAGTACGCTCAGGAATATCCGGCCTCCTCTCCCTTGAATCATTGTGAGCGGTTCGTTTGTCTACTCAGTGTAATCGTACGCGGATTGTGCGGATCGCTACGGATTTTGATTACTGTTTACCTCCGCACATCTGTTCTTTGTTCTCTCCGCAGTCTCCCACCACTCCCCAAAACTTATCGCTCGATTTCCCCACTCTTCAGCTTTGCCTCTACTTCCACGATAATTGCCTGAATGGAATCTTGGGAGATGCCGTACTTCTGCTCAATCGTATAGCGAGCGAGCGTATCCTGCCGTGCGTTAAGTCGAGCAAGTCCATCTTTCAACTGCTGGCGAACACGGCGAGGATCGGGAGAAGATTGCGTAATTGCTCGCATCACACTGTCGGCAGCCTCTTTTGGAACCTGCGTTGCAAGGTGGGCATACTCCTTCCAGATCGTATACTCGAATACCACCTCGTTCTCTGGGTTGTATGCCGTATCAGCTAATGGTGGAGGCTCGATGATAACCATTTCTGGAGCCTTCTCGGTAGTATCGTTCTCCTCACTGCAAGCAAGTAGAAGAATTGGAAGGATAAGAAGTAGAATCAGATGGTAGCGCATTTGAGTTTATGTTCAGTATGTGAGTTCGTGAGTATATGAGTGTATGAGGTTCTTATCTACGCACTGCACTACTCAACGTCAATAGCTAATTCAGAATTATCATTTTGATGTCCGACACCCTCTCCCGCTACTTCTTCAAGGTGTACTCGCTCAGTTCCCTTTGCGATGTGCCGATGGTATCGACCTGTTCGTTATCTCCTTCAAGACCGATAAGGTGTTCTCGCACAACATATCCAAGTTCTGGGGCATACCAGAGCGTATACTTGCGACAACGGAACCCCGCCTCCTCTCCTAACTCATCGGCACGCAATTCCGCCACCACTTTTTGGGTCTTAAGCGACAAGCCATTGATAATGACCGATTCAACTCCTAAAGGTCGCGCACTCCACACAAGGATACAGTCTTCCGTTGTTAGAAGTGTATCGTTGACATCAGCCTCTCCTCCGAAAGGAACGCGGAGCCACCCGGCGGAGACTGGACAGCGACCAAACGCTCCAGGCTCCATATAGAGTGAAAGGTCTCCATTTGTCTCGTAGGCAATCAGCGTAACAAGCGTGTCGGCAGCAAACTGTACCACCCGTTCCTTCCCCTCCATAATCATATCGGTTACTTGAACCGAGAACTTCATCGAGGTCTGTACAGGAGGGGAGTCTGCTCCAACTTGCTGCACAACTTGCGTGGTAAACATACTTCCGACACCAGGAATTGAGACTCCACCATCCACAATCTCCGGCACATCGCTGCAGCCAGAGAGGAGAGTCAGCAACAGAAGCACCCCACCAACTAACGAGCGGGACTGCACAGGGTCGCGATATAGTAAGCGATCTGAACTCATAGACCATAATCATACGAATTTCGGAGGAGACAGCGATTTGTTGAAGCAATGGTGAAAGAAAAAAAGCCGAACCAGTCTCTCAACTGGTTCGGCTTCTGTAACTCTTTGGGCTTTCTGGCTACGTTGGGGGTAGTCTGCTTCCTTAGTCCATTATTCGCCGAAGGAAGGCTGCCCGTTCCGTGCGTGGGCGTGCCTCTTCTGCCTGATTTTGGTTTTCCCCCTCTTCTTCTTTCCCGTCGTTTGCCTTCGGAATATCGAATCCTCCACGCAATACTTCGTGGCTGACATTGCGACGTTCGTAGGCAGGTACGTCGTACTTCTTGTAGGTTCCTGGATTGTTCGCGACGTACTCGTCTGGCTCCTCCTTGGGAGTTGGAGGTATAACTGCTGGAACCACCGGAGTTTTCTGCTGCTCTGCCTCCGGCGTTACCTCCTCCCGCTTCAAGTCAAAACCGGCAGTCTTGAATGGCATGGCTGAGGTCTTCTCCTCTGCCTCGCTCTTCTGTGCCACCTTCTTGTTGAAACCAGTTGCGATTACTGTCACCATCATCTTCTCTTCGAGAGCTTCGTCGATAACCACACCGAAGATGATGTTTGCATCCTGACCGACTGACTTGTAGACGATGTCTACGGCTTCGTCGATCTCCATCATCGTCAAGCTGCTGGAAGCTGCGATGTTGATAAGGACACCTTGCGAGCCGGTAATCGAGACTCCTTCAAGAAGTGGAGAAGAGATTGCACTCTGTGCCGCCTCTACCGCCCGATCATCTCCAGTAGCCATTCCCGTTCCCATCAAGGCTTCACCCATGCTCTGCATGATTGTCCGCACGTCCGCAAAGTCAACGTTGATATAGCCTTGCCCCGTGATGATGCGGGCAATACCACTCGTGGCATTGTAGAGAACGTCGTCAACCTTGCGGAAGGCATCTTGCAGACTTGTGTTCTTGTCGATAATGGAGAGAAGACGCTGATTGGGAACAACGATGAGCGTATCAACCTGCTTGCGCAATTCCTCGATACCACTCTCCGCTTTGGACTGACGCGGTTTCCCTTCCCAATTAAACGGACGTGTGACGATGCCGACAACGAGTGCTCCAAGCTCGCGGGCAACCTCTGCGACAACCGGTGCGCTACCGGTTCCCGTTCCACCTCCCATTCCAGCAGTCACAAAAACCATGTCGCTGCCGGTAAGGGTCTGCGCCAGTTCTTCCCGATCTTCTACTGACGCGTCGCGGCCAATCTCGGGGTTTGCCCCCGCACCAAGGCCGCGCGTTAATTCTTTCCCGATCTGTACCTTGTGTGGAGCCTGGTTTTTTGAAAGTGCCTGCGCGTCGGTGTTAACCGCGACAAATTCGCATCCCTCCAAGCCACGTTCGATCATACTGTTGATGGCGTTCCCCCCGCCGCCACCAACGCCAACAACCTTCAGTTTGGCACTGTACATTTCGGCATTGTGGTCAAGCTCAATCATGGTGTGTGGTCCTCCCTCGTTTTATGTGTTGAGCCGATTACTTTAAAATTAATCATTAAAAAATTTACAGCCGGACTACGCGCTTCTTAAAAGTCAACCTTGGACAAATTCACTGCCAACTTTTTTGAATTTCGCCTTTTGAATCTTGAATTGAATTCTCTTTCCTACAGTTCTTCAAAGAACTTTTTCATGCGTGAAAACATTGACTCCTTCACCACTTCTTCTCCCTCTTCAATCTCCTCTCCTTCATCTTCCATCACGTCGATGTCGGAGGTCTGCCTTAGTGCTCGCATCACGAGGCCAACACCGGTTGCATAGATTGGAGACTCTACTTCCGGAGCCAGTGCACTTCCGCCGAAGCCTGCCGGGATGCCAATCTTCACCGGCATTCCCAACACTTCCTGTGCAAGTTCTGCCGAGCCGCGAAGCAACGCGCCTCCACCCGTGAGAACAACGCCAGCCGAGAGGTGGCGCAGATAACCGGAACGCTTGATCTCCGCGAGGGCAAACTCTAAAATCTCTTCCATGCGAGGCTGGATAATCCGGGCAAGCATCGACTTGGTTACTTCCATCGGCTTGCGACCACCGATACCCGGGATCATGAACGACTCGTCGTTCAGAATCATCGCTCCGTAAGCGTACCCATACTCCTGTTTGATTCTCTCCGCCTGCTCACCGATGATGCCGAGTCCCTTCCGAATGTCGTTTGTCACCATGTGCCCGGCAATGCCAATCACCGATGTGTGGCGAATCGTCCCATCTTCGAAGACCGCAATGTCAGTTGTCCCCCCCCCAATGTCGATCAACCCGACGCCAACCTCACGCTCATCCTCTTCCAACACTGCATAGCTGCTGCCGAGAGGCTCCAGCACGATGTCGGCCACGTGAAGTCCGGCACGCTCAACACAGCGGTAGATATTCTGCGCTGCAGTCACAAGTCCTGTAATCACGTGAACGTTCGCCTCCATCCGCAATCCCGACATACCGACCGGATCGCTGATCCCATCCTGTCCGTCAATGATATATTCTTGCGGAATCACGTGAAGGATTCGGCGATCCGACGGCAGACTAATCCGCTGCGCATCTTGCAACAGTCGGTCGACATCGGCTTGCGAGACTACTTGTTCAGGATCGCTGATCGTGACAACTCCACGACTCGGAAAGGACTGAATGTGATCACCGGCAATGCCGACGATCACCGACCGAATCTTCACGCCCGACTGCGCCTCTGCCCCAGCCAACGCACGTTCGATTGAGCGAACAGTCTTTTCAATGTTGACAACTACGCCACGGTTCAATCCATCGGATGGAGAATGTCCCACGCCGAGGATGTGAACCTGATCGGGATTCTCCAGATCACGCCGGGCGACAATTGCGCAGACTTTACTGGTTCCAATGTCGAGTCCCACAATAACATCCTGTCCACCATCCGACCCATTCCCTGGAATCTCGCTCTGGCTATTCAAAGAATTCTGTTCTGCCTTACTCATGATACTATCACTATCTATAGTCTATATACTGTCTGTGTAATCTGTCTTTGTTCTTCTCTATGCAATCGATTCTCTCCGAACCTACTCCCTACAACTCTTTCGTATCGTCTGGGAGTTTTCCACCACCTTTCCACTTTACCACAACCTGATCGTTCCAGCGAAGATCAATCTGCCGCAGTTGGCCAGAACCTCGTCGCGAGAGAACCTCAGCGAGAAAGATTTCCAGCTTTGGAAGTCGGGGAAGAATTTCATCTTTCGTTCCGACAAGCACCGGCACTCCACTCTCTGTTAAGGTGAAGCTGTAGAGACCATCTCCTCCCCGATGCACCTCGGCTACTCGTTGATAGAGGAGATCACTGTACTCCCGCACGATCGTGGCAACCTCAATTGCTTCCATCACTTTTACGCTGTCGATTCCATCTGCACTGGCAACTCCTTGGAGCACTGGAACATCTGGGGCAGCAACCCCGAACCGGAATGGAAGGGGTGTTGCTGCTGCATCTAAATAGATTGGCTCCCCCTTGATAATCGTGACGGCAACCGGAGCACGTTCTTCCACCTCAAGCACTAAACTTCCCGAGCCTCCTTCCCAAGCATTCGCATGTGCGATGAATGGATGAGCACTCAACCGTTCCTCTACTTCTTCCAGATCGACCGCCTTCACCCGAACCGAATCGGGGAGTGCTGCCTGCTTAAGTATTTCGGCAGTATCCAGCACAAGGTTCCCCTTCACAATAATCGACTCCAACCGCTCGCGTGCAATCCACTTGTTTGCTACGGCAACCAAACCGACAGCAGCACCTATAAGGATGATGCCGAGCGAAACTTTCGAAGCAAAGCGGCGAGACTCTGCCCGAGCCATCCGCTCCTTTTTCGTCAGCTTACGTGATCTGGTCTTCCGTTTCTTCATATCACTTTCAGGTCGCTACCTATTCACCCAACTGATAGTCTCTTCGGAGAATCCAATCAGTTTTATCTCTGGTTCTAAGCGAACATTAAATTTTTCGATCACCGCTTCTCGCGCAATCACCATCAGCTCTACCACATCGTTTGCCGAAGCGTTGTCAACGTTGATAATAAAGTTTGCGTGAAGCTCGCTAATCTGTGCTCCTCCAACTCTGCGCCCCTTCAACCCACACTCTTCAATCAACCTCGCCGCGTAGTCGTCCGGTGGATTCTTAAAGATGCTCCCCGCGTTCGGCCAGTTCACTGGTTGTGATGCGTTTCTCTTTATCAAAAGCTCTCGACGCTTCACCTTCATTGGCTCCGGCAGACCTTCAGGAAAACGGAAGGTTGCCTCAAGCACGATATCGTTAACCAGACCGGAAGTACGGTAAGCGAAGGCTCCCTCTTCTTTATTAATAGAGAGAAGTTTCCCACCCCGAATCAGATCAACTTTTGTGATGTAATCCGAAATTTCTCCACCGTAGGCTCCGGCATTCATAATGATTGCCCCGCCAAGTGTGCCGGGAATTCCGGCGAGCATCTCCGCACCGCCGCACCTGTTGTTAATGCAGAAGTCAACGAACTTTGCCAGCTTTACTCCCGCACCGGCAATAATCTCACCATCAACAAAACGGAAGTAATTGAAGCCCGCCTCTAAGTTGACAACCGCAGCCCGTATCCCCTCGTCTGCTATCAATACGTTGCTTCCATTGCCGATCAACACGTAGGGCATCTTCTCTTCGGCAAGGAACGTGAAGAGTGCCAAGGCATCTTCCTTATCGTTCGGCTCTAAATAGATGTCCGCACTCCCTCCGATTCGGAAGGTCATGTGGCGAGCCATCGACTCACCAAGCTCAATACGCCCTCGAAAGCTGTTCCGTATGTCTTCGAATGAAAGCATCTCTTATACGTGAAGTTGAAAGTGAAACATCAGAACAAATCCTGCTTCACTTCTCTACAGCTTTATCTCCTTAAGTCTTTGAAGAATCTTCTCCCCAATCTTCCATATATCTCCTGCCCCCATCGTTAGCACAATATCTCCCGGCTCTAACAGCGAAACGAGATGCTCCGGCACGTCATCTTTATTGGCAACGTAGTTAACGTGACGATGTCCGAAGTCAGTGGCACTCTGCGCTACAAGCTCTCCTGTCACACCTTCAATCGGCTGCTCGCGTGCAGGATAGATATCTGTGATTACCACGAGGTCGGCATTGAGGAACGATTTGCCAAACTCGTCGTGAAAATCTCGTGTGCGCGTGTAGGTGTGGGGCTGAAAGATTGCCACCACGCGCCGGTTCCATCCCCGCTTTACCCCTTCGAGCGTTGCCTTCACTTCTGTTGGGTGGTGAGCGTAATCGTCGATCACCATCACTTTCTTTTCCTCTCCCTTCAGTTCGAAGCGACGGTAGACACCACTGAACTTCCCGAGTGCCCGAGCAATTTTTTTAAAGGGGAGGTCGAGAGCCAAACCAACTGTCACTGCCGCTAAGGCATTTTTTACGTTGTGAAGCCCGGGAACTCCCAACGTAATCGTTCCCAACTCCTTGCCCCGCAACGACACAGTAAAGCGGGACGTTCCCTCGGTATACTCCAAATCTGAAGCTCGAACATCGCACTGAGATGAAGTCCCGTAACTCACCACTCGTCGCGTTAACTTCGGCATGATGTCGACAAGGCTCTCCTCGTCAAGGCAGAGAGCGACGAAGCCGTAGAAGGGGACTTTGTTTGCAAATTCAATGAACGATCCTTTCAAGTCGTCGAGATCGGAGTAGATGTCAAGGTGCTCCGATTCTAAGTTCGTTATCACGGCAACGGTTGGGAGAAGCGAGAGGAAGGAACGGTCGTACTCGTCTGCCTCTACTACAGTCCACTCTCCCTTACCTCGTCGAGCATTTGTTCCCCCCAAATCAGCCAACTTCCCACCAACGATTACGGTTGGATCAACTCCCCCTTCAATCAGTACAAGCCCAATCATCGACGTTGTAGTTGTCTTGCCGTGTGTTCCGGCAACGGCAACACCGTAGTGGAGCCGTGTAACTTCAGCCAACATCTCAGCGCGCCGAATCAACGGAATCTTGCGCCGCATGGCCTCACGTGTCTCCGGGTTTTCTTCCGGTTTCACTGCACTTGAGTAAACAACGACCTCGGCATTTACGATGTTCTCTGGTGCGTGCCCCTGAACAATCCTGGCTCCCAGCTTCTCAAGTCGAGCAGTCGCCTCCCCTTTCACTAAATCACTCCCAGAGACCTTAAAGCCTTCGGCTAAGAGTAGCTCAGCAATACCGGACATGCCGATGCCACCAATACCAACAAAGTGGATGTTGTTAATGCTGCGAAACACTATCTTGTTCCTCCTTTCCCCTGAAAACCTCTTCTTCCCTTCCGTACTCTGATCGGCACACTATTCCGTTCCATCCAATTGCGGAGGTTGACCACCATCTCTTCACTCTCGCTGAAGAGTGCCGGACGAAGCCAAAGCCTTCTGCGTCGACTTTTCAACTTGATGCGGACAGCTCGCTCGGCAGTTCCGTCACCACGAATTTTTCCACGGCTTCCACGCCTGAAGCTGACCCACTCAATCTCATCGGGACGAAGAGTTCGAGTTTTGGATCGAGTGATGAACAACATCTCATCCTCTTTAATCACCACTTGCTTGTTCAAGACTGCCGCAACAATTAGGGCAACAACCGAGACAACAGCACAGAGAGCAAGCAGGTAGACAATTGGATCTTTCCAGAGCAACTGGAAGTGCTCGCCGATCAGCGACCCTGCGATCACCGCATACACGATCAGCGTCACCAAGTAAGCGACTGCTGCCATGTAATAGATGTCCAGTTTCTGTCCGTATCTCTTTTCCATGATCTTATCATTTGCTGGGAGCTGCTGGAAGCGTTCGGGTTCGGTGATGAGAGAGGGGCAAATGTTCTTCCCCCTACGGCACTCCCAACTCTATGAACTCTTAACTCTATGAACTATCTCCAACACTCTTCTCGCAATTCTATCATCTGCATCTAACAATGCCATCGCCTCGGCTTTCTCTCCCATCTCGCTCAGGAGCGTGGGCTGTGCTAATAACTCTGTCACTGTTCCGTAAAGGGACTCGGTTAAGTCGCGGTCGAGTATTGTACGGGCTGCTCCCTCCCGTTCCATCGCCTCGGCATTCACCCGCTGGTGATCGTCGGCGGCTGTTGGGAGAGGAACCAGAATCGAAGGTTTGCTTACCCCCTTCAGCTCTGCAATCGTTGTTGCGCCAGCCCGCGCCAGCACAAGGTCGGCAGCAGCATACCCCTGCTCCATCTCGTGAATAAACCGAGCACGGTAGAGATTCTCCTCTCGCCGTTCTTCCCCTTCATAACTCTTTCCCGTCTGCCAGATGATTTGTATCCCATCGGCTAAGAGCGAACCGACCATTCCATCTAACACGTTGTTGATAGAGCGCGCTCCGAGCGACCCACCGAAGGCGAAAAGGGTCGGACGATTCGGATCGAGTCCGAAGTGGCGACGCGCCTCTCCTCTGTCAAGTTTTTGGTGGAAAACCCGGCGAATCGGGTTGCCACTCAGAACCACATTTGCTCCCGGCAGTCGCTCTGCCGTCTCCTCGAAGGCAACGTGAACTTCCTCGGCTTTCGGTGCTAACTTCCGCACCACCATGCCGGGAAGAGCGTTCGATTCCATCAGCACAAGTGGTATATTTTTCGACCCGGCAACCGAACCAACCGGCCAACTGACGTAGGCTCCGGCGCAGATCACAACATCTGGGCGGAAGGTAGTGATAATCTTCCGGGACTGCATTAACGACCTGATAATCTTGATCGGCAGCATTACGTTTTTCGGAGAAAGACTCCGGTTGAAGCCACTGATCCAGAGGAGGTCGAGTTCATATCCTGCACGAGGAACAACATCTTCTTCCAATCTTCCACGCGCCCCAACAAATCGGATTGTTGTGTTGGGTGCTAATTCGCGACAGCGGTCTGCAACTGCCAGTGCAGGGAAGAGATGTCCTCCAGTACCCCCTGCCACGAACAGGAGACGTGCTCCCCTCTCTGGTGAACCTATCTTACTCATGCTACTACCCCTTCCACAACCTTCGGCTGCTCGCGGCGATAGGGCATCACGTTTGCATACCTTGAGATATTCAAGAGAACACCGACTGCTGCCGCACTGAAGAGTACCGAGCTGCCGCCGTAGCTAACAAATGGCATCGGAAGACCGGTGGTCGGGAGAAGCCCTGTAGTTACTCCGGCATTGACAATTGCGTAGAGACCGACTGCCATCGTGATACCGGCAGCAAGGTTTCTGCCCAGATCATCAGGAGCTTGCCGTGCAACCAACAATCCACGCCAGATGATAACGCCGAAGACAAGCATCAGAAACGTTGTCCCAGCAAACCCATATTCTTCACCAATGATTGAGTAGATAAAGTCACCAAACGGCTCAGGTACAAAAAGTCGCTGATGGCTCTGCCCCGGCCCAACGCCAAAGAGTCCCCCTGAACCAAACGCGAGCAGTCCCTGCTTCAACTGATATCCTGCCGTTTCAATTCCACTACTCTCGCCAGAGTGCATTCCGATAAATCCCATGATGCGACGCATCCGATACTCGGCAGATATTGCGTAGAGACCTGCTCCAGCAAGAGCCGGAAGCGTCACGGCAGCTAAGTGCCACAGCTTAACTCTCCCCATAAAGAGAACGCCAAAGCCGAGTGTAGAGATAACCAGTGCTGTCGATAAATTTGGCTGCAAGGCAACCAAGGCGGCAACAATACCAATCCAGACAAGCATCGGCAGAACGGCAAACTTGAAGTCGTTCAGATAGTCTCGTTTGTCGGCCAACATCACACCGAGGTGCATCACTAAGGCAAACTTGGCCACTTCAGATGGTTGGAAGGAGATCAACCCGAGATCAATCCAACGTGTTGCCCCCTTGATCCGCGTCCCCTCGAAAAGAACGTAGAGGAGCATCCCGATAGCAAGCACTAACAGTGGCTTGCTCCAGCGTTCCAACCAATGGTAGTCGAGTCGTGCAAAGAGGAGAAGAATGCCAACACCAGCCCCAACACGAATCAGGTGACTCCAGAAGAACGTTTCGGCAGAGCCTGTCCGGGCATCGGCAAAACCTGCCGACGCTGAGTAGACAAAGGCAACGGAGAAGAACATCATACCGAGCACGCTCAGCAGAATGAACCAATCGCTGTGGCCTCGTCCTTCTACCGTTTCTCTCTTCAATATCCCTTTCATACTCCAGCCTCCCGACTCTCAACTCCCAACTCTTGACTCTCGGCTCTCGATTCCACAAGCTCTCTAAACACCTCTCCTCGTTCTTCAAAGTTTCTGAACATGTCGAAGCTGGCACAGGCTGGAGAGAGAAGAACAACATCTCCTGACTCAGCTAATTCCGATGCCTTCTGGAGAGCATTCTCCATACTCTTTCCAGCCATGACAGTTGTGGTTAACCCTGTAAACTCACGCTCCATCTCCTCTGCTGCTTCGCCGATAAGGATGGCAGCCTTTACACGTTCTTCTACTAAGGGGAGCAGAGCGTCGTATCGATTCTTTTTTGCCCGACCTCCTGCAATCAGGATGATTGGACTATCAAAACTTTCTAATGCGTAGCGGAGCGCATCGGTATTTGTCCCCTTGGAATCGTTGATGTACCGGACTCCATTGATTTGAGCAACTTCCTCTAAGCGGTGAGGAAGGGGACGAAAAGAGGCTAAACCCTCCCGTATCTTCTCAACTGAAATACCTACACTCACGGCTGCCAAAGCGGCTCCCATACTGTTGGCCAGATTGTGTGGCCCACGGATACCAATCTCTTGAGCCGGAATCACCCCCACTGTCTCCTCAGATTCATCAGTCTGAACCATTAGATTTCCATCTCGAACGAATGCCCCAGCTTCCACATCGTGGAGGAGACTGTAGCTGAGCATTTTCGGTCGGAAGTCCATCTGGCCGATTCTCCTCAACCACTGGTCATCGCCGTTGTAGATCAGCCGATCACCTTCGGTCTGATTCATTGTAATTCGCAGCTTTGCTGCTCCGTATTCTTCAATACTCTCGTAGCGATCCAAGTGATCGGGCGTCACGTTCAGGAGCAACGCAACGTCTGGATGAAACAAGTCAATCTTCTCAAGCTGGAATGAGCTTAGCTCTAATACAACAAGGCTGTCGGCTGTGGCCTCGCGCGCAACCTCACTAAATGGTATCCCGACATTTCCTGCCACAAGTGTCTTCCGTCCAGCAGTGCGACAGATATGCCCGATCAACTCCGTTGTTGTTGTCTTGCCATTGGTTCCAGTGATTCCGATTATTCTCCCCCGACAGTAGCGCGAGGCAATCTCAATCTCGTTCGTCACTCGGATACCTCGCTTCTCTGCTTCAAGCAGAATCGGGATGTTCGGGGGAACACCGGGGGAGAGAATGATTACATCGGCTTCAAGCACCCGCTCGCTATGTCCACCAAACTCATACGGGATGTCGAGAGCTTCCAGCACCTCCACGCTCTGCAGCGACTCATCCCCTCTCTTCGCATCGCTCACAAAGACAGACTCGCCCTCCTCGATCAGCAATCGAGCGACGGCAAGGCCAGAGCGAGCAGCACCAAGGACTGTATAGATTTGCCTGTTGAACATCGAGATTGAGTTATCCACATTGAGCTTGCCACAGCTATCCTAACGTTATCTTGATCGCATTCTTTACCGAATCTTCAACGTCACCAACCCGCAGATTGCCAAGAGAATTGCGACGATATAGAATCTGGTTACCACCTTTGTCTCCGGCCAACCTTTCTCCTCGAAGTGATGGTGAAGCGGAGCACGCCGGAAGATTCGCCTTCCCTCTCCATACTTTCTCTTGGTATACTTAAAGTAGAGCACCTGCAACGCCACAGAGATCGACTCGGCGAAGAAGACTCCTCCAAGAATTGGGATCATATACTCCTTCTTCACAAGTATCATGATCGCTCCAACCGCCCCCCCCAAAGCCAGCGAACCGGTATCGCCCATAAAAACTTGGGCGGGATACCCGTTATACCAAAGGAATCCAAGCCCGGCTCCTACCAACGCCGCACAGAAGACCGAAAGCTCCTCCGAACCTTTCAAGTATGGAATGTTCAGATACTCGGCGGCTACAGTATTTCCGGCCACGTAGGTTATCAAGGCCAAGGCCAAGGCAACGATGCTAACCGTGCCAATTGCAAGTCCATCTAACCCATCGGTCAAATTGACCGCATTGGAGATGGAGGTGAGTACGAAGACGACAATTGGTATGTAATAGATTCCAAAGTCAAAGAGCGTATCCTTGATGAACGGCACGGTTGTTCGGGTGTGCAGCACATCGTACGATCCGGGAAACCAATCGGGAAAAAAGTAGATGGTTCCACCGAGAATCAGGCCAATCGAAACTTGGCCGATAATCTTGTAGCGGGCGATCAATCCCTTCTTCAGTTTCTTGACAACTTTTAGATAGTCGTCGAGAAAGCCGACAGCACCAAGCCAGAGCGTTACCAATACTGCAAGTAGCACGTAAGCACTTTTGATGTCGCAGAAGAGGAGCGTTGGCACAATCAGTGCTAAGAGGATGATGAGTCCTCCCATCGTCGGTGTGCCAGCTTTGGCCATGTGCCGTTTCGGAGCCTCTTTCTTTCCCTGCTCACCAATCTGATTCCGCTTCAGCATGGCAATGATCTTCCGTCCAATAAAGAGAGAGATCAACAAGGCCGTCACAGCAGCCGCTGCGGCGCGGAACGTCACAAACTCAAAAAGCCCTGCCCCCGGTGGGCTGAACCAGTCTTCAAGATATTTTGCCAGATAGTAGAGCAAGGCGGATCAAGTCAAAATTCAAAGTGAAAAATTCAAAAACAGAACGCGAGATCAAGTCAAAATTCAAAATGAAAAATTCAAAAACAGAACGCGGGATTCTCTCTCCGCTATGTCTTCTCTCCTCACTCCTCTTATTTTTTTTGAATTTTGAATTTTGAATTTTGAATTCCCTCTTCAAGTGCCGCCACAACCTCTTCCATCTTCATGCTTCGTGATCCCTTTACTAATACGACATCGTGTGGAGTACGAAGACTGTTGAGAACACGAACCAAGTTTTCTTTTTTCCGAAAGAAGAAGGAGGTAGCGCGAGCCGGTCGGTCGGCAAGAGCAATTGCCTCGTAGGCACGTCGCATATTCCGTCCGAAGAAGATGGCAACATCAATTTTCCCCATATCTGGAATCATCTCCCCAATCTTCTGGTGTTCTTCCGGGGCATGTCGTCCCAACTCGGCCATGTCGGCAAGCACAGCAATACGCTTTCCCTTTTTCCCCACTGCAATCCCCGCAAGGGTCTCCAGTGCAACGCGCATTGAGTCAGGATTTGCATTGTAGGTATCGTTTAGCACTCTGCCACCATCATTCAGCCGCAATAGTGCAAGGCGTGCATAACCTCCCCTCTTCTCTACTGGAGGATGATACTCTTCCAATCCCTTCTTAATTGATGTGGGTGGAACGCCAAGCGTTGCTCCAATTGCAGCGGCTGCGAGAGCATTCTGGGCAGTATGTTTCCCCGGAGTGTTTAGCTGCACAGAAATCGGCTTAAAACTTTTCCGCTTGTTATTCACGATTTCAATCTTCGGTGCTCCCTCCTCGTTCAGTCTTCCAATTTTTACTTGGTATTCTCCTCGTTTCATCCGGCTGTACGTTACCTGTTTCTGAAGCACTCGCGACATTTGCTTTATCAGGTCGTCGTCGAGGTTGACAAAGCCGGTTCCCCCTTTCTGAGCAAGCCACTGAAAGAGCGCCCCCTCTTCCTGCGCCACACCTTCGATTGATCCAAGAAGCTCTAAGTGCTCGTGCCCGATATTGGTAATTACGCCGTGCGTCGGTTCAACGGCTTTGCAGAGAGCAGCGATCTCTCCCGGCATGTTTGTGCCGATTTCAATCACAGCCATTTCATGTTTGCTGTTGAGCTGCAGAAGAGTTGCCGGCACACCAATCCGATTGTTATAGTTCTTCTCTGTCTTCAGCACGTTGAACTTTTGCGAGAGAACCGTGGCAAGCATCTCTTTTGTGGATGTCTTACCAGCCGAGCCGGCAACAGCTATAACAGGAATCTTGAACCTGCGCCGATGTTCGGCAGCAATCCTTCCGTACGCATCGAGTGTGTCGCGAACAACGATCAGTGGGAGCTTCCACTTTTTTCGGCGATTTACCAGATACCAGTTGTTCGTAACAATCGCAGCTTGTGCCCCTCGCTTCTCAGCCTCTCGTACAAAGTCGTGACCATCGAACTGCTCTCCCTTGATAGCGAGAAAGACTTCACCTTTTTTCAAAGAACGTGTGTCGGTTGAAAAACCCTTTACCCCTCGACGTTTAGAAGCAGAGGAGCCGACAAGCTCTCCCCCCAAGACTTCGAGAAGATGTTGAAGAGTAGAAATTCTCATCTGGTCGAGTGCTGGTTCTGTTCCCGTAAATTTTCTTTCTCTCTGTCCCAGTGCCGCACAACTTCTCGGTCGTCGAAGTCGTGCCGGTCAGAGCCGATAATCTGATAGGTCTCGTGCCCTTTTCCCGCAACGACAACAATGTCATCGGCTTGCGCCTCTTGCAATGCCAGCTCAATTGCTTTTCGTCGATCGGCAATCCGGTGAACATCTGTCGTTGGCCGCGAAACCCCTTCGAGTATTTCGTCAATAATCTTATCTGGGTCTTCGCTTCGAGGATTATCTGACGTTATGTAGATACGATCTGCTAACCTCGATGCAATCTCACCCATTATCGGTCTCTTGCCACGATCACGATCACCTCCGCAACCAAAAACAACTATCAGTTGTCCCTCCCCCACAAATTGCCGCGTTGTCTTCAGCAGACTTTCCAACGCATCGGGTGTGTGGGCGTAGTCGACTACAACTGCAACTCCGTTGTGAAGTCGGAGAGTCTCCATCCGCCCCGGAACCGGAGTCAGTTGGGAGACAAGATCGACTAATCTGCTGCGATCAATTCCGGCAGCTATTGCTAACCCGCAAGCGGCAGTGACATTCATCACATTGAAGCTCCCGGTTAGCGGAGTTCGAAGGTTGATCTCACCCCCACCGAGAAGGTCGGATAGTGTTACGACCCATGCGGAGCCGTTGGGAGCGAGAGTGGTGTTACTGATGCGGAGATCGGCATCTGATCGGTATCCATATCGAATGATCGTGGCATTACTGTCGCGTGCCATTGTGGTTCCGTGTAGGTCGTCGATGTTGACCACTGCATGTGCATGCCTGTCGAGTCGGTCGAAGAATCGTTTCTTTGCATTGAGATAGTCCTCAAATGTTGTGTGGAAATCGAGATGGTCCTGTGTAATATTGGTAAAGATGCCCCCGGCAAACCGGAGTCCATCTACTCGTTTCAATGTCATTGCATGTGATGAAACTTCCATCACCACATTCTTCACTCCTGCGTTTCTCATCTCCGCTAACATCCGCATCAGTTCGGGAGATTCAGGAGTGGTATATCCTGTCGGCACGGTGCTGTCGATAGTCATGCCGAGTGTGCCAATCATCCCGGTAGATTCCCCACTCCCCTTCAACAAGGACTTCAGCACGTGGGCAGTTGTTGTCTTGCCGTTTGTTCCAGTTATCCCGTAGAGTTGGAGATCGTGCATCGGATAATCGAACAGGAAGGCGGCAACCTCAGCCATCCCCTTACGCGCATCACGAACTAACACCCACGTAACCCCTTCTCCACTCTGCGGCATGTGTTCTGGATCATCCAGAAGTATCGTCTCAGCTCCGGCAGCTACTGCGTCGGGAACAAACCCGAGTGCTCGATCATCCAAGCCATTTACAGCAACGTATAGATCTCCCTTTTCTACACTCCGACTATCGTATCGGAGCGCACGAACGTTCCGCTCGACATTGCCACGGATGGCAATAACCTCAGTCAGAACTGTTAGTATGGATTGAAGGGATTTCACGGCGTTGAGCTTTCAGCTATAAGCTTTTTGTTGTCAGATTTATTCGGGTGTCTACTGCTACCACTCTTTCACGATATATATTGGCTCTTCTCGTTCCCGGGGCTTTCGCCACCCGGCTGTTCCGGGGGCTTTCGCCGCCCGGCTACTCATCTGTTCTCCCTTCGGGAGAAATGCCGAACCAGACTCTCATCCTCTACGCAGACACTCTCAACTCTATGAACTCTCACACTCTCAACTCATATACTCATACACTCTTAACGGCACTGCAACTGAATCTCTCTCTGCTTCTCTTTTAGGCGTGTGCCGGGTGATGGGCGCTGTTCTCTGACTACTCCCCCACTCCCAGCAATTCTTGGATTCAAACCAAACTCATTGAGCAGGGCGAGGGCACGTCTAATTGTCATTCCTCGAACGTCAGGAACCAATGTGAGGGAGGCTGTGTCGCCGAAGTCAAGGTAGAGCACATCCCCACGCCTTACGATTTCTCCCGGAGCTGGTTGTTGCCTCAGCACACGCTCCCCCTCACCTCGTGCCCCACTCTTTAATCTGTGTGCTAACGCTAACCTGACCGCCCCCTCACGATTGAGACCTCGCATGTCTGGAGCAACGGTTCCTTCAACAACTTCTATCTCAGCACCATCTGTTGAATCTGCTGTTTCGGTAGAGACCTGACGGAGAACAGGTTCTTCGTGAACCATCGTAGCGTTGATGATGCGTCGAGCAATCGAGGCGAAGATCGGTGCGGCCACTTGGCCACCGTAGTATCCATTCTTCGGTTCGTTCAACAATACCAGCAGCACAATCTCTGGATCCTCAGCCGGGAAGAATCCAACGAACGATGCGTTGTAGCGATTCCCGGTATAGCTCCCTTCGTGGAGTATCTGTGCTGTGCCGGTCTTCCCCGCAACTTGAATGCTCCGTGCCTGAGCGGCTCTCCCGGTCCCATTTGCTACCACATCGGTTAGCATCTCCCTCACTTTCAATGCCGTCCCTTCACTGATTACGCGCCGTAGCTCTTGCGGCACTACTTCCTCCAGCACTTCACCGTCGGCTGCTATTCGCCGCTTAAGAGTGTGGGGACGCATCAACACTCCTCCGTTTGCGATTGCTCCGTAGGCAACAGCCAGTTGAAGGGGAGTCACTGCAAGTTGATATCCGTATGCCATGAAGGCTTGGGTCTCTTCACTGAAGTCTTCCGGCTTCTTCACCTCACCCCGAACTTCACCTGGCAGATCAATTCCAGTTGAAATCCCAAATCCAAAATCCCGCACGTATCGATAGAAGCTGGAAGGATCCAATCTACTGGCAACCTTGGCGAAGATCACGTTGCTGGACCAGCGGAAGGCATCGGCAAAACTGACTAAACCGAGGGAGTGGTCATCTCGGACGATATGTCCGTCGGGAAGTGCAAACTCTCCCCCCTCTCCGTCGATCATTTCATCCACTGTCACAAGCCCCTCTTCCAGGGCCGCCGCGGCAGTAATCCCCTTGATTGTCGAACCTGGCTCGTATGTGTCGGTGACGCTTCGTGGACGAACGTTCGAAGGGGTCGCCTCCGATGGGTTGTTCGGGTCGAATGATGGCAGACTCGCCATCGCCAGAACTTCTCCTGTCTTCGGGTCGAGCGCGATCGCCGTTCCAGAAGCAGCCTCCGCCTCCTTTACACCGTGGGCAAGCTCATCTTCCACGATGCTCTGCATTGTTATATCGATTGTCAACTGGAGTGTCTCCCCATGCTCTGGCTCAAGCCGAGGGAGGTCAACGTCAGGACGCCGCTCTCCGCGCGCATCTCTCTGCATAACCATGTAGCCATCTTGACCACGAAGTGCTCCGTCGTAGAAGAGTTCTACTCCACTCAATCCATTATTGTCGAGATTGACACAACCGACAATTTGCGAGCCGAATGATCCATACTCAAATCGACGAAGAGGTTCGGAGATCGTAATTAAGCCCGGATCGTTGATGGTCTTGATCCGATTAATTGCTTCACCAACAACTTTCCGTTTGATCCAGATAAACGAGGTCTTCTTTGCAGTGATCTTCTGCTTCCACGATTTCACGTCGCCGCCGAACTCTTGGGCAAAGGTCTGTGCGAGAAGATCAGGTTCCTTCACATGCTTCGGATCAACTGCAAAGGAGAGGGCAGGAACGTTCGTGGCAAGGAGTGTGCCGTTGCGATCTAAAATTGCGCCACGATCAGCCTGAAGTGGAGCTTTGGATTCATACTGCTTGCGCGCGAGCGCGGCATACTCATCCCCCCTGACAACCTGAAGTAAGAAGAGCCGCCCAACCACGCCGATAGCCCCTACAGCAAGAAGTGTTCCCACGGCATAGAGCCTCCAGCCTCCTTTGCGCGAGGGCTTTGGCCTAACCGACAGGTTGGTGTCGCTATGTGTGGTGTTGACGGGCACTGATCTGCAACCTCTGTGCTCGACTGCTCTACTCTCAGCAGCGAAAAACCGTTGTTTGAACTCTACTCTCTAATCCTTTTCTGATCGCCCTTCGGCGACAATCCAATTGGTGGCCGTTCTGGTTGAATCATTCCAATTGCTGCGGCACGCTCGGTAATCTGTTCTACCGACATTAGTCGGGTTAGCTCAGCTCGGAGTCGTTCGTTTTCGCGCCTCACCTCATCCCGCTCTGCCTCAACTGAGGTAACGTTCCTCAGAAGGTCGTTGACGTGAATGGCATTTGCAACGAAGAGAACTGCAAGCACCGATGCCAGTAAGATCAACCCGGCAGCACTCCACCTGTGAAAGAAAGAACGTCCTCTCCCCCCCTCCTCCAGAGGAAGCACTGTCTGGCCACCTGAGACGGCAGACTTCTTTTTCCCCTTGGCTGGCACTCTCTGCTTTATTCCAGTTCTCTCTATAACTCCCTGCATCATTCTCTTCTTAATTCTTCTCTCACAAGATTCTGCAATCGACTTCTATCTATGCTACTCTATACTTCATCTGCTCCCCTCTTCGGCAACCTTCTCCCCTATTCTCAACTTTGCACTTCGCGCTCTCGGATTTGCCCTCACTTCTTCTGCCGTTGGTCGAAGAGGTTTTCGTGGTGTCGAGCGAAGGCGACGTTGCTTTCCGCACTGGCACTCGGGCAAACCGGGTGGGCACTCACACCCTCTCTCTGCTTCCCTGAACTTTGTCTTCACAATCCGGTCTTCTAACGAGTGATAGGTCAATACCACTATGCGCCCCCCCACCTTCAATTGCTTGATAAAGCAGTCAAGCCCTCGCTCAAGCTCACCCAGTTCATCGTTAACTGCAATGCGAAGTGCCTGAAAGACTCGCGACAAGGTCTTGATAATGAAACGTCCGGGAATCACCCCTTCGATAGTCTGCCGTAGATCACCCGTTGTTTGAACCCTCCCCCTAACTCGCCGTGCGCTGATTGCTTGGGCAATTGTCCAAGCTGCTGGTTCCTCTCCAAACTGCCGGAAGAGGGTTGCGAGGTCTTCTGTCGAGTAATCGTTGATGATGTCTGCTGCCGACTCTGTTCTGCTCTCTCGATTGAACCGCATGTCGAGTGGCATACTCTCCCGGTAGCTGAGTCCGATCTGATCGGAATCGAGTTGCCGACTCGAAACTCCGAGGTCGAGTAAAACTCCAGAGAGTTCCAGATTCTCCTGAGCAAACTCTCGACAGATATCGCTGAAGTATCCGTGGCGAATCTGCAAGCGAGATTCAGTGGAGAATATCTCTTTGGCTCTCGCAACTGCAACCGCATCGGCATCGCACCCAATCACTCTTCCGTTCACCCCGAGTTGTTCGAGGATCGCTTGCGAATGCCCTCCCCCCCCAAATGTTCCGTCGACGTAGAGACCATCAGATTCGATTCGAAGTCCTTCGAGAACTTCGCGGAGCATCACCGGTATGTGATAGCTGCTCTCCACATCTTTTCGGCTCAGAGGAGTCGTCCTCCCATCACAGTCTCGGCAACCTCGGCATACGATTCTTGCCGCTTCGTCAAATAGCTTTCAAAGATCTCGGGGTTCCATATTTCAAGGTGATCCATCGCACCAATTATCAGTGCAGTTTTTTCGATCTGGGCAAACTCAACAAGTGCCTTCGGAAGCATCACGCGATGCTGTTTATCGAAGATCAATTCGTCGGCCCAGTAGAGGAGTGTGCGGAGGAAGAATCGATCGCGATCGTTGTATTGATTCAAGCCTGCCAATTGTCCTTCCACCTTCTGCCACTCGTCAAGTGGGTAGGCGTAGATGCAAGGATCTTCATCCGGACCACGAGTGACGACAAAGGTCTCCATCGACTCCGGCGACATGCTCTTGCGCATCTTCGCCGGGATCGCTAAACGCCCCTTGTCGTCAACTGAATATGTTTCGCGTCCCTTGAAGAACGACATCGTTCTGATACCGGAAATTGACTGGCTGATTACGAACCGATTCTCCCCACATTCTCCATTCCCCACTCTTCCCCATCATTCTTTCCCCACTTTTCCCCACCAACTGCGAGAAAGTTAGGATTTCGATTATCGTGCTCGACCAGAGCGTCAACATTTTCCCGGAATTTTAAACAGAAACGCAATAATCGTTGATTGTGGTAAGATTTGGGGGATTAGGAGAGATTCTTATTGCCGTTATCCCTTGTTTACCCGACAGATTTTGAATACTGAAAAGATTTTCAGGTCAACAGAAAAGCGACGTGAAACATTAAAAAGAGAGGAATAGAATTGGATAATCCAACAAAGGGAAAGCTCCCGTGCAGTTGGTGTAGAAGAGAGAAAGTGGAAGAAGAAATCTTAGATCTTAACCGCGCCAAGAAGTTCGATAATCCCTTGCACAAATGGATGTGCTTCGTACTTCTCATCAGAGCTTGAACCGTTCCCCAGAGAGGGAAGGCCAGTTGGTGTAGGTGACGTTTTAGCAACCGGAGGAGACCCAATCATTCCCTCAACAATCAGAGGTTGTTTGAAGAATGTTTGGATCGAAGAGGTGATGTCTTCCCGATACTGTTCAATCAAATCACGTTGCCGTTCATTCTCTACACAGAGCCGAAGAACGTTCCCCTGCAACTCACCCGGCGCAGCAGGATGAAGGGCATACATTACCCCCATCTTCTCCGAATGAGAGTCGAGAAAACTTCTCCACTGTGAGCGAACTTCTTGTATGGAAACACCAACATCTGCCGTGGCAACTTCACCCTGATATGAGGTTCGAGTATCACCAAGCAACGATGGAGAAGAGACCCGAATAGTTGCGCTTGTCGGGAATTGTTGGAGTCGTGCAAAAAGATCGTTTGATGGAGTCGGATCGCTTTCACTAACTGAAGAGACTGGAAGTTCGGTAGACTCAGACGAAGTTGTTGTACCTGCGTCGGAAGAACTTTCTCCTCCCCGAGTTGTGGAGTCTCCTTCGGGTGAGAGATGAACTTGCGCATCAGTTTTTTGCGAGGGCAAACTTGAAGTAGCAGCACCATCGTTGCCGCTGGTTTTTGTCTCAGCAGAAATTGCAAGCCCTCCCCCTTCAGGCATCCCTTGAATTGCATCGAGCAATTCTTCAAGACGAACTGTTGAATCCATCACAGCAAGTTGAATCAACAGAAGCTCCAGCCGAAGTCGAGGTTGCGACGCGGAGCGAATTGCATTCTGCACACTCAGTGTCAGGTGGAGCGCACGAATAATATCTCCCTGCTCAAAAGGAGCTGCTTCCACTTGATACCGTTCCCGAATAGAAGCCGTGGTCTCAATCAACCGTCCCGATCCAATTGTGAGTACGGAGAGCATGTTCCGGAAATGTTCTGCGAGTCCAACAAGGAACTCACCCGGATCGAATCCGGTTCGCATGATATGCTCCACAATTTCAAATGCCTCACCGGGTTGATGCCCCTTCATCATCGTCGTAACGCGGAAGAAGAACTCCTGGTCAATCAAGTTCAACGCATCGTTCACCTGAGCGTAGGTGAAGTCGGGACCACAGAAGGAAATTACTTGATCGAAGATCGACTGTGCATCCCGCATCGATCCATCCCCCTTGCGCGCAATCACAACCAGTCCATCCTCTTCGGGCTTCATCTCCTCTCGCTCAGCAATGAATTTCAGTCGAGCAACGATATCCTCAATCTGCATCCGGCGGAAATCGAAACGTTGGCAGCGTGAGAGAATAGTTGGGAGAACCTTGTGAGGTTCAGTTGTAGCAAAGATGAAGATGAGATGTTTCGGTGGCTCCTCAAGTGTCTTCAAGAGTGCGTTGAAGGCACTCGTAGATAGCATGTGCACCTCGTCGATGATGTAGAGCTTGTAGTCACCATTCACTGGTGGGTACTTTGCGTTGTCGCGCAGGGCGCGAACGTCGTCGACGGAATTGTTCGAAGCTCCGTCGATTTCTACAACGTCCATCGATCGTCCTTCGGTGATCGCAAGGCACGATTCGCATTCGTTGCACGGCTCGCGATCTGCTCCCGGATTTAAGCAGTTCAATGCCTTCGCGAGAATACGCGCTGTTGTTGTCTTCCCGACACCACGGGGTCCGCTAAAAAGGTAGGCATGGTGAAGGCGACCATTCTCAATCGCATTCTTCAGCGTCTGCGTGATATGTTCCTGTCCAACAACAGAGTTGAATTCCGCAGGACGCCATTTGCGGGCAGTTACTTGATAATCACTTGTTCCGGCCATACCTTCTCAGCAAATCATGATAGGTTCCATTGTGCGGAAAGAAATTACGAAGAAGGGAGAGCGTGCCCAACCCGAATAGAAGAATGAGCAGGGTCGCAACACATTTTCTATATTCTTAAGATATTTAGACGTCAGAGATCAGTTATAAGCGATAAGCCTTCAGTAAAGGATTTCATATACTCGCATACTCAGACACTCTACGAACTCTATGAACTCAACAGACCCAAAACTTGCAGAGCTGCGCGAAACGATCAGCCACTTTCGTGCGATCTCGTGCCGAATGAAGCACGAGAATGTAGTTCAGGTAATTCCTTCCATAGATTTAGTTAGCGAGGGTGAAGAGATCGTGATTCCCCCTCAGTTTGAACGGGTTGGGTTTTGCCCACAAGATTTTCGTGCGCGGCAAACTGCTTGCGGGCACACGATGGCTCGCTATACGTTGAAAGAGGCTCTCGAAATGTTGAAGGAGGTAGAAGGAGAGATTGATCGAAGGGAAGGAACAACGCAACAGCGGGAGACCATTGCAGGATGGCTTGAGGAGTGGCATCGCATTGATGGAGAGATTGGTCAACTCGACCACAGAAAAGGAGAAGTCGAGAAAGCTCGGGCGAAATTCGACGAGAAAATGTTCGATGAGGGGAGTGTGATATGGGAAGAGGTTGAGAGAGAGCTTGCAGATATCAGCGATCACCACCAACAGTGCGTTGTCAGGCTGAACATGATGCAAGAGACAATTCTTGAATCGTTGGATAAGGTTCTTCAGAGGGAACGCTCAGCCTGAACCGACTGCCTCTGCAAGTTCTTTCGTATACTCCGGCGTGGTTCCGCAGCAGCTTCCAATCAGGCGCGCACCGAGGTTCACCATTTCTATAGCCGAGGCAACAAATCGGTCGATAGGTACTGTCTGGACGAAATCCCAACCCAAGACCGGATCAGGCTCTCCGCTATTTGCGTAGCCCCCAAATTCCCACTCAGCATTAGTGCTCCTTTTCACTTCAGCAAGAATCTCAGTAGCCTTCAAGACAGCACGTGGTGCTGAGCAGTTCGTCAGAATTGCCGCTGGTTGATATTCGGCGAGATACCGAACTCCTTCACTCAACAATTCCCCACTCAGCAGCGATCTTCCGGTTGTATCGGTAACGAGACTGACAATGAAAGGGATATCAAAGGAGGCCGCAACTTCGGAAGCGATCATCGCCTCCCGTAAGGTATTCATCGTTTCTATCAAGACCAGATCGCAGTTAGCTTCTACGAGCCAAGCAATGTGTTCCTCATGTTCTTCGCGAAGTTCAGCATCGGTAGGAACCAAATCTGGAGAGTAGCAATCCTCAACTGGAGCGTCACTCCCAGCAATTACAATACCTTCTCGTCCAGACAAGCTGATAGCCCTTTTTGCCAGTTGAGCGGAAAGGTGTGTGAGATCTTTTGCATCCTCACTCGAATAGCCAGCCCGCTCCACAACGCGCCGGTTTGTCCTGAAGCTGTTCGTTGTAATCAGGCCAGCCCCGGCTGCGATATACTCGCGGTGAATCTGCTCCACAACTTCAGGTGCTTCCAACAACGCCCGAGCCGACCAGAGTGGAAGGTGCGTGTCGAAGCCACGACGTTGAAGTTCGGTCCCGGTAGGACCGTCGAGGAGGAGAGTATGTGAGAATTCTACATTTTTCATACACATCATCCAGCAATCTAACATCAGTATTTGATGTATAAAGATACTCTCTCACAAGAGGCTACATCATCCTAAGGACAAAAAAAGCCTCCCAATCTTTCGATTGGAAGGCTTTACTAAAAATCTTGGCGGCGACCTACTCTCCCGCGGCGTTACCACCGTAGTACCATCGGCGCTGTAGGGCTTAACTGCTCTGTTCGGAATGGGAAGAGGTGTTTCCCCTACGCAATCACCACCAAAAACTTTCAAAGTGCTGCCCAGAGGACAGCTCACATATGTTGAATATGAAGTGTTCCGCAGGGGCGTGGCGTACCACGCCCCTGCGAGAGATCAAACGTATCCGTGATACAACGTATCACCCAGTCATGTTGACGCAGAGGAATCGACTAATCGATCCATCGTCAATAAAAATAACGGCAAGTCTCACGGCTTATTAGTACTCCTCGGCTCAACGTGTCACCACGCTTCCACCTGGAGCCTATCAACCTGGTAATCTCCCAGGAGCCTTAAGATCTGCTTGCGCAGATAGGGAAACCTAATCTTGGAGCAGGCTTCGTGCTTAGATGCGTTCAGCGCTTATCCTTTCGGTGCATAGCTACCCAGCCGTGCCGCTTGGCGCGACAACTGGTACACCATAGGCACCGTCACTCCGGTCCTCTCGTACTAAGAGCGACTCTCCTCAAGTTTCCTCCGCCCGCATCGGATAGGGACCGAACTGTCTCACGACGTTCTGAACCCAGCTCACGTACCGCTTTAATTGGCGAACAGCCAAACCCTTGGGACCTTCTCCAGCCCCAGGATGCGATGAGCCGACATCGAGGTGCCAAACCTCCCCGTCGATGTGAACTCTTGGGGGAGATCAGCCTGTTATCCCTAGCGTACCTTTTATCCTTTGAGCGACGGCCCTTCCACTCGGAACCGTCGGATCACTAACCCCTGCTTTCGCAACTGCTCGACCCGTCAGTCTCGCAGTAAAGCTCTCTTATGCGTTTACACTCTGCGCACGATTACCGACCGTGCTGAGAGAACCTTTGGGAGCCTCCGTTACTATTTGGGAGGCGACCGCCCCAGTCAAACTACCCACCTGACACTGTTCCCCGGGATCCACTCCCGCGGGTTAGGCTCCAAGTATGTTAAGGGTGGTATTTCACAGGTGACTCCACGACGACTAGCGCCGCCGCTTCACAGTCTCCCACCTATTCTACACATAAAATACCCGAAGTCAATGTCAAGCTGCAGTAAAGGTGCATAGGGTCTTTCCGTCCTGATGCGGGTAACCGGCGTCTTCACCGGTACCACAATTTCACCGAGCCCGTGGTCGAGACAGCGTCCAGATCGTTACACCATTCGTGCAGGTCGGAACTTACCCGACAAGGAATTTCGCTACCTTAGGACCGTTATAGTTACGGCCGCCGTTTACCGGGGCTTCGGTCGGAAGCTTCTCCCCCGAAGAGGATGACATCCTTCCTTAACCTTCCGGCACCGGGCAGGTGTCACACAATATACGTCGTCTTTCGACTTAGCATTGTGCTGTGTTTTTGTTAAACAGTCGCCTGGACCTAGTCACTGCGGCTCCGATTGCTCGGAGCGCCCCTTCTCCCGAAGTTACGGGGCTAATTTGCCGAGTTCCTTAACCACGGCTCACTCGCGCGCCTGAGTATACTCAACCCGTCTACCTGTGTCGGTTTGCGGTACGGTCACCGAAGCAATACATACAGCTTTTCTTGGCAGTTCTTTCCCCCGCCGGTATAACCAAATATAACCGAACGGACTACGGACCTGCGTCCCTGTACTTAACACTTTTGGTGGCTCAGGAATATTCAGCCCGAAGGCCTTGAACCTGATTCCCATCAGCTACGCCTTGCGGCCTCGCCTTAGGGGCCGGCTAACCCTATGTCGACGAACGTTGCATAGGAACCCTTAGACTTTCGGCGCGGAAGATTCTCACTTCCGTTATCGTTACTTATGCCAACATTTTCTCTTCTGTGCGCTCCACGGTTAGTCACCTTCCCGCTTCGGCGCCCACAGAATGCTCCTCTACCGCTCTTCAAATGAATGAAGAACTCGCGTCTTCGGCGCGATGCTTAGTCCCGATCATTATTGGCGCTGCGTCACTTGACCAGTGAGCTATTACGCACTCTTTAAATGAGTGGCTGCTTCTAAGCCAACATCCTGGTTGTCTCAGTAACGCAACATCCTTTCTCTGTTAGCATCGACTTTGGGGCCTTAGACGGCGATCTGGGTTGTTTCCCTCTTGGCAATGGAGCTTATCCCCCACCGCCTCACTCCCGAGGAACATCAGACTGCCATTCGGAGTTTGTCTGGGTTTGGTACCCGGTGAAGGGCCCTAGCCCAATCAGTGCTCTACCGGCTGCTGACTATGGCTCGAGGCTGTACCTAAATACATTTCGAGGAGTACGAGCTATTTCCGAGTTTGATTGGCCTTTCACCCCTAGCCTCAGCTCATCCGAGCGGTTTTCAACCCGCGGCGGTTCGGGCCTCCAGCTGGTTTTACCCAGCCTTCACCCTGGCCAAGGCTAGATCACACGGTTTCGCGTCTGCCGCCCGCGACTATGGCGCCCTATTCAGACTCGCTTTCGCTACGGCTCCGGGGCTTAACCCCTTAGCCTTGCCACGGACGAGCAACTCGTTGGCTCATTATGCAAAAGGCACGCGGTCACTCCCCAACCAGGCCGAAGCCCAGCTAGTTTGCTCCCACCGTTTGTAAGCATACGGTTTCAGGTCTATTTCACTCCCTTGTTCAGGGTACTTTTCACCTTTCCCTCACGGTACTGGTTCACTATCGGTCACGAGCAAGTATTTAGCCTTACCAGATGGTTCTGGCAGATTCCCACAGAATTTCCCTTACTCCGTGGTACTCAGGGTTCCCTCCACGCCTTTCATGATTTCGTTTACGGGACTTTCACCCTCTATGGTTAGCCTTTCCAGAGCTATTCAACTATCATTCGAGGTCGCTTGTGAGGCCCTACAACCCCAGTGAACAAAAGCGCACTGGTTTGGGCTGTTCCCGTTTCGCTCGCCGCTACTCAGGGAATCACTATTGTTTTCTCTTCCTCCGGGTACTTAGATGTTTCAGTTCCCCAGGTTAGCCTCCCGATTACTCGGGATACACCGACATGACTCGGTGTGGGTTGCCCCATTCGGAAATCTACGGATCGCCGGCTGTTTTCGCCTACCCGTAGCTTATCGCAGATTACCACGTCCTTCATCGCCTGCTCGTGCCAAGGCATCCACCGTATGCCCTTGATAACTGTGCCGAAATTTCTATTGACGACAGATATTCTCGACGTGTCGATATCCTCAGACATCAACATGACTCGATGATACATTTTGCGTGTCCTGCATTTGATTCGTAAAACGAACCATCTGCATTTCACGCGGATTTCGTTTGATCTCACACCTTGCTACCGACACACGTCTGCGGCAGATTTGCTTGCGGCAAACCTTATGCACTACCGTGTGCTTTCACAATCACTTCAATTTTCAAAAAACAGGGTCAACAATGTTGACTTGTGGATCCTGGCGGGATCGAACCGCCGACCTCCTGAATGCAAATCAGGCGCTCTCCCAGCTGAGCTAAGGACCCTCAGAACTGTAGTCATCTTGGATAGTCTGAATCGGGCAAACCCGACCAACAGCACTTCCGTTGTTGACAAGTGGGCCTGAATGGACTTGAACCATTGACCTCCCGCTTATCAGGCGGACGCTCTAACCACCTGAGCTACAGGCCCGAGGATTTTGAGTATCCAGGTGATCTCTCAACAACGAGAGATCAAAGTGAAGACAGAAAGAAAACCCGTATTAGACGGGCTGCCGGGATTCTCGGCGCGATTCTCTCTCAATAGAATCGGCATGGATTGGTTGCGATACGTCTGATCCGAAAATCAGCGTTCGCATACTCTATAAGGAGGTGATCCAGCCGCACCTTCCGGTACGGCTACCTTGTTACGACTTAACCCCAGTCATCGGTTTCGCCTTCGGCGCTTTATAGGCGACTTCGGGCGCCCCCAACTTCCATGGTTTGACGGGCGGTGTGTACAAGGCCCGGGAACGTATTCACCGCAGCATGCTGATCTGCGATTACTAGCGATTCCAGCTTCATGGAGTCGAGTTGCAGACTCCAATCCGTACTGAGAATGGCTTTTGGGATTGCCTCCACCTCGCGGTTTTGCCCATTGTACCATTCATTGTAGCACGTGTGTAGCCCTGGACGTAAGGACCATGATGACTTGACATCATCCCCACCTTCCTCACTACTTGCGTAGGCAGTCCCCTTAGAGTGCCCAGCTTAACCTGATGGCAACTAAGGGTAAGGGTTGCGCTCGTTGCGGGACTTAACCCAACACCTCACGGCACGAGCTGACGACAGCCATGCAGCACCTCCGCTAGCTCCCTTGCGGGTCCTTCCCCTTTCAGGGTCGTACCACTAGCAGTTCAAGCCCAGGTAAGGTTCTTCGCGTAGCCTCGAATTAAACCACATGCTCCACCGCTTGTGCGGGCCCCCGTCAATTCCTTTGAGTTTCAACCTTGCGATCGTACTCCCCAGGTGGTATGCTTACCAGGTTACCTACGGCACCGACTCGAATGAGCCGACACCAAGCATACATCGTTTAGGGCGTGGACTACCAGGGTATCTAATCCTGTTCGCTCCCCACGCTTTCGTGCCTGAGCGTTAGTTACGGGCCAGTTGACCGCCTTCGCAACTGGTGTTCTTCCAGATATCTACGCATTCCACCGCTACACCTGGAATTCCATCAACCTCTCCCGAACTCAAGACTAGCAGTATCAAAGGCAATTTCACGGTTGAGCCGTGAGATTTCACCCCTGACTTACTAGTCCGCCTGCGCACCCTTTACACCCAGTAAATCCGGACAACGCTTGCTCCCTACGTATTACCGCGGCTGCTGGCACGTAGTTAGCCGGAGCTTACTTTCGGGGTACCTTCAGTCCCGTAAAACGGGATGTTATTCCCCCACTACAGCAGTTTACAACCCAGAGGGCCGTCATCCTGCACGCGGCGTTGCTGCGTCAGACTTTCGTCCATTGCGCAATATTCCTCACTGCTGCCTCCCGTAGGAGTCTGGGCCGTGTCTCAGTCCCAATGTGGCTGATCATCCTCTCAGACCAGCTACCCATCGTCGCCTTGGTAGGCCATTACCCTACCAACAAGCTAATGGGACGCAAGCTCATCCTTTGGCGCCCGAAGACTTTGGTCTTGCGACATCATCTGGAATTAGCCCCGGTTTCCCGGAGTTATGCCAGACCAAAGGGCAGATTACTTACGCGTTACTCACCCGTGCGCCGCTTTACTCGCTCCCCGAAGGGAACTTTCTCGCACGACTTGCATGTGTTAAGCACGCCGCCAGCGTTCGTCCTGAGCCAGGATCAAACTCTCCGTTGGAAAAAATTAAATTCAATCCAAGGAAAGATCCAGATCCTGATCTCATTATCTAAGTATATTTAAGTACTTTCAAATGAATTGATCAGGTTGGAGCCGGTTCTATTTTCGAGATATTTCACGTCGAGAACCCCGGCTACCTGTCAATACTGATTCGCTTTTGACAGACTCTTCAGTGCATTCAACTTTCGTTGTCTGCTGAGCCTGTCGCGAATATTTGGCTTCCTTTCTGTCTTCCCCAAGCGTACCCCGTTTCGCTAATGCTGAAACGATGGCTCGGCCTGGTCACTCTTGTTATCAATGAACATCGTGCTCCTCAAAGCACAAGGGTTGCAAATATACGGTGGAAGCGAATACAAAACAAGTGTTTTGATTGTAGCGAGTTATTTCGCTCTGCTTCTCACCCCCCTCTCACTTACCCCATTTGCGCCCCCTCGATTTTCAAAGGGCTGCAAACATACTCTGCTTTCCCTCCGAGAACAAGCCTTTTTTTCAAGGAAGTTGTTCGTAAGATGTAAACGAGGAGGCAGGTATACCGGAAAGCCTTGGGAGAGTAGGGACTTAGAAAAACAAGAGGAGCCGAAATGCTCCAACTTTTCTTCCCTTTGCCACTATTAGCACCTTTTTGAACACGTTTAATTCTTCTCTTGTTCAGCAGTTTCGACGATTGTATCAGAATGCTTAGTTCTCGGCGATCTTTGCACCGATATAGGAGTTTGTGTAGACCGTCGTGGAGACAGCCTCTGTTGGAGCCCACATCACCTGGATGTTCCCTGCTGTGCTGCCCATTACAACCAGCCCCTTGAAGTGGATCACATTCCAGTTCGTGTTGATGCCAACCTTCTGATACCCTGTTCCATTGAGGTTTCCAACTCCATCTTGGTCACGAATGTCAGCACCGGTGTTACTGTTTCCCGACTTTGACTCGTTGGCGAAGAAGGAGATCAGCATCGTAGATCCGGTCGGGATATCAAACGCAAGGTCGAAGTTCCCTGTTCCGGTTGACCGCTTGACGTAGAGAGCACCACTGATCTCATACGTGCGGTTGGTGTCCAACGCAAGAATGAGGTGGTCATCGTTCTGCAACGTTGCCGTCGCTATAGATTCGTCCGCCGTCTTCCTGGCAAAGAGAAGCCGCCCCACAACCCCGGCTTCGTTGGTTGTCGTCCAGTCGAGCGTTACCTGAGTCCCGCTGACGCTGGTAACCGAAAGAACATCCCCTTGAACACCGGCTGTATCAGGAAAAATATACTCGATATTCTGTGCCTGTGCCTGCGAGCGAAGCGATGTATAGTTAGTTCCGGCATAAGTCAGGCTCGAGTTCGGCTCGTAGAAACGGATGCTCTTGGCTGAGCTGTCCGTGTTTCCTATCCAAACGTTGGCGTTACCGAAGTAGACGATGCTGTCGAACGACGACAGGTTGGTCTGCGAAGATGCCGAGGTGGCTGCGTTAAAGCCGAAGCTGTTGTCCCCAACTGTTAGCCGTGCTCCACCCGGCACTGCTGAATAATCACCGGTTACCGTGTTATTGTTGCCCCACCCAAAGGAATTCGACCCGGCTGCCGTTGTCCCATTTCCCCCTTGCAGATTATAGTCTGTCCCGACTCTCGCTCGCTCTATATTATTTGTCCGGAAGACGAGAGCTTGATTGTCAGTAGTTCCTAAAAAGTTTGTTGTAGGGTTTGTTCCACTATTCCCTAACAAGAGCCAGCCATATTGTCCCACAACCGTGGCTCCACTCCGCTTTGTCAGGTCGCCATTTGCGTCGGCAACTACAAGCCCTTCGTTTGCCCCGAGCGTTGTGAGGAGTGCCGCACCAGAAAGTGATCCCATCCGAACGTTTGCCGTGCCAGATGTACCAGTAACGTGAAGCAAGCGGCCAGCAGTTGGGGCAGCAATGCCAATACCTACCTGGCCTTGGTTAGTGACAACAACGGGTGTGTTAGCGCCAGAACCATTATAGAAGAAGGCTCGGCGATTACCGAAGCCTGATGGAATGTTATCTACCTGAACTCCGGTAAAGTTGAACGTACTGGAACCTGGTGCGCCAACGCTGAATCCATACGAGTTCAAAATTGTCGGGTCGCCCGTAGTCTCCGTACGGAAACCATGGTACTGCGTAAGGTTTCCTCCACTTCCCGTCAACTCATTAAGTGTACCATAGTACTCGGTAACTGTTGGGGCAGATGTTCCGAGAAGAAGCTGGTTATAGGTTCCACGCAACTCGGCAAATGAACCAGCGGTCTGCAAATCAACCGAATTTGTAGAGGCACTCACACTATTTGTTGAGCCTCCTGTACCAAGCCGCAGATCGTTTAACTCTACTTCGCCTCCGGTTGCCTGCACGTTGTTTGTACGGAAGTTAAGTGTGTTGATTAAGGTGTTCGCACTCCCTCCGGCAGTTGGGACATTGGAGACGTAGGTGGCGTTGTTAGCTGCACTTAAGAGGATATGCTCGATGTTATTTGCTCGGATCGACATATTCTGGTTATCAGTTGTTCCCAGAAAATTAGTGACTGGATTTGTCCCTGCATTTCCTGTCAACAACCAAGCATTGCCACCACCTCCACCACTTGCGGCTGCCCAATCAAGCGTTACAGACGTGCCAGAAACTGCTGCAACGCTGAGGAAGTCCCCCACAATTCCAGCAGTGTCCGGAAGGATATACTGAATGTTATTCGACTGTGATCGTGCTTGGAACGAACTGTAGTTTGTACTGCCAAAGGAGAAGTCGCTATTAGGCTCGTAGAAACGAAGGCTTTGCGCTGAGTTGTCGGTATTGCCGATCCACAGGTCGGTGTTACCGAAGTAGGCAATGCTGTCGAACGATGAAAGGTTTGTTTGTGTAGAAGCAGTGGTTCCAGCGTTAAAGCCAAAACTGTTATCTCCTAACGTCAAACGAGCACCACCGGCAACGGTTGAGTAGTTACCACTGGCGGTGTTGTTTGCTCCACCTATAACTCCACTGTAGTCACCACTTGCAAGGTTGTTCGCCCCACCCGAAATGATGCTTCTATCACCACTTACTGTGTTGCTCTGCCCACCCCCAACTGTTGCATACAATCCGCTCGTAACTGTGTTGCTCGCACCTCCGGCAATAATCGAGTAGTTCGAAGAGGAGTTCATCTGGTTTCCACTCCCCCCACCAATCTGCGCATAAGTACTATTGTCTACCTGATTATTCTCACCACCGAGAATCAAGGTAAAGTTCGATTGGGAACTTGTCCGATTGTTGTTGCCAGAAGAGATAAGTCCGTGCTGACTGTTGTCGATTTGGTTGTTATTTCCACCAAGAATCAGTGAATAATTTGATTGAGAGGAGAGTCGGTTATTATTTCCAGTTCCGATCAGCCCATACTGTGTGTTGTCGATCTGATTCCCATTGCCACCAGAAATAACGGTGTAGTCGGCGTTGGATGCGAGCCGGTTGTTGTTGCCTGCCCCGATAAAGGCATACTGCGTGTTGTCGATCTGATTTCCGTTCCCCCCTGCAATCGCAGAGCGATCGGAAGATGAACTAATCCGGTTGTTGTTGCCGCCAGCAACTGTAGAGTAGTGCGAGGTAGATGAAACCTCGTTTCCACCACCACCAGCAATTGTGGCGTAATTCGATGCACTTACCTGATTGTTCTGCCCAGTGACAACCGCAGAGTAATTAGAACTTGATCCAACTGTGTTACCAGAACCTGAACCAATCAATGAATAATTCCCCCCCGTAATCTGGTTGTTGTCTCCACCACCGAGTAAGGAATAGTTGCTGGTAGAGTTGATGCGGTTGTTGTTTCCCCCAACAATTGCGGAATACTGTCCGTTGTCGACCAGATTGTTATTTCCACCAAGAATCGATGTGTAGTCGGCATTGGAACTCATTCTGTTGTTGTTGCCACCACCGATTAGCGTAAACTGACCATTATCAATTTGATTACCCTGCCCCGCAATGATTGCACTGTGGTCAGAAGTGGAACTAATCTGCTGGCTTTGTCCTCCTACAATAAGCGAGTAGCTCGACGTACCAGAAATGTTGTTGTTCGCTCCGCCACCAATAAAGCTATAACTGGAACTGCTCCCTATTTGGTTAGCCGCTCCTGAGGTTCCACCACCAGCGATTACGTTGCCGTCCGATCCGGTGGCGATGTTGTTATTGCTCGATCCGCCAGTGATATTCGGGCTTGCCGTACGGGGATCGATTCGGAGTGCACGGGAGTTGTTTACTCGAATCTCAAGTGCCACGTTGTCGAGGGTTCCGAGAAAGTTGTTCGTTGGATTTGTGCCACTATTTCCCTGCAACATCCAAGCACTATCGCTGACGTTCCCTCCGGCACTCGCTCCCCAATCGAGAGTAATCTGGGTCCCAGTCACATTGCGCACTTGCAGGACATCGCCGACAATACCGGCTGTATCTGGCAAGAGATATTCAATATCGGCGCTTTGCGTTCTCGCCTCGAACGAACTGTAGTTAGCTCCCGCAGGAAAGGCTCCAGTTCCACTGTTCGACTCGTAGAAGCGGAGCTTACTTGCACTGCCGTTGTTGTTTGCAAGCCAGAGATCGGTGTTGCCGAACAGAGCAGTATTATCCGTAGCAACAGACATGTCGTTGGTTCCAGCGTTATTGTTCCCGAGGAATCCAAACGAGCCTGAGCCGTTGAGCGTTAACCCACGCCCCCCCGGTATCGCGGAAAAATTGCCGCTGCTTCCGATCTCATTGTCCATTCCCCCAGCAATTGCCGTGTAGTTTCCCGCAGCTAAATTTTCACCACCTCCACCAATTGTCCCCCTACTTCCAGAGACGAGATTATACTCACCACCACCAATCGTGGAGGCATAGCCTGAGGCGGTGTCATTGAAACCACCCGCAATTGTCGTATATCCTTCCGAAGCCAAGTTCGACTCACCACCACCAATTACAGCCCTCCCCCCTGAGGCGGTGTTCAGTTCACCACCACTCACAACAGAACGACTTCCAGAGGCGGTGTTCTTTTCTCCCCCACCGATACTCGAAGCATAGCCCGAAGCAGTGTCTCCCCAACCACCAGCAACAGTTGAATAGTGTGCCGGAGCCAGGTTGTCTTCACCACCCCCCAACGTTGCGTAGTTTCCAGCGGCTGTATTGGTCTCTCCACCACTAACCGTTGCACCATACCCTAAAGCACTGTTTTCATCACCTCCCCCTACCGTGGAAATGTCTCCAGAGGCTACGTTATCTTCACCACCCGCAACAGTTGCATCGGAGCCAGACGCAGTATTCGCTTGCCCACCCCCTACTGTAGCGTCAGTTCCCGAGGCTAAGTTCTCCCGTCCACCCCCAATCGACGAGTAGTTTGCCGAGGCGGTATCTCTGGTTCCACCAGCAATTGTCGCTCCTCTGCCGGAAGCAAGATTTAATCCACCACCTCCGATTGTTGCACTATCTCGCGAGACATTATTGCGAACGCCACCACCAACAACCCCCCGATCTCCCGTCAATAAATTCCCGAAGCCACCACCGACAACGCCATACTCTCCCGATATGTTCGCGTTGGAAGCTCCACCGGAAATGGTTACACCAACTGTCCCAGCCGCTATGCTGTTGCTGGTTGGTCCACCTATGATATTTGGATCAGAGAGTGTTGGCTCAATCCGGAAAGCCCGAGCATTGTTCACTCGGAAATTCAATGGAAGGCTGTCGATTGTTCCAAGAAAGTTGGTTCCATCAATCGTCCCACTATTGCCGAGGAGAAGCCACGCATTGCTGTCAACAACCGAGTCGACCTGTGTGATCGTTAGGTTGTTCACTTGTGCCCAGTGAACGACGCCTTGACCATCAACAACCGGCACAGAGTCGAGCGATGGATCCTGCACCAATCCTTCTAACCGAAGTGGATCACTCCCCGCAACCACGTGAAGCTTTGTAGTTGGATTTGCTACGCCAACGCCAACGTTCCCCCCCTGCTCAATGTTAAACGTACTTCCTGTATCGGCTCCGTCAACATTGAATCCCATTGCCACATAGTTAGAACGATTCAGGATATCAAATCGATCGGCATTAGCCGGACGAAAGAGTGAGAAGCTGGCAAATCCAGAAGTAGAGCCGACCTGTGCCCGTCCCATATCTCCTGTTTCATTTCCTAAGTACCAGTTCTGCTCGCCATCGTCGTTCAGTACCGACCGAAGCGTGCCACTCAAATCTTTTGCTGTGAAGAGATCGTTCTCTCCTTGCATTGTGATTAACGCATCGGGCAATGTTGTGCCGAGACCAAGTCGTCCAGCATCGGTAACTACAACGGTATCAGCCGAGCCAATTCCGAGTGCCTGATATGCGTAAATGATTCCAGATAAGCCGATAGAATCTCCGTCAACCCACTCCGAAGGAGCCGCAACGGTAGAGGGATCAACCCAGATTGGAATGCCGAGTGCGTTGCTTGTCAGCACACTGTTCGGACGTGGAGAAAGCCACCGGGAGGTGGCCAGCGGACTTGTGAAGTCGTCGATATAGAGAAGCGATCCCGTCCCCAACCCGGTTGTGTTGGGAAAACGGAGAATATAGTTCGTCTGCAAGCTGTCGTCAATCGGAGCACGGAGCGTCAGACTGTTTCGCGTAGTTGTTGTTGGGGCATCGTCATCCAACAACAACTCTTGCGTTCTGATGTCCTGTGCCGATACTTTTCCGATAACCAATGCAGAGCCAAAGGCGATTGCCGTAATTATCAGAATCAGCAGTCTGCAATTCCTATTCGATATGGTTACGAAAGGACTTCTCATTATGATCTCAATAGATAGAAGGCATATTCGAAATTTGATTCCGGGACGTTCCCGTTCGATAGGAATGGCTGCCATTCCTGCCTACCATCTTGCTTAACAACTTGACTCCGGGGAGAGAAAGGAGAGCCGATCTCTCCCCGGACATCAATTTGCATCAGACACTCTTGAGAGTCATAGTCCCTATGGCATCACCGTATAGTTGATGAATGTTCCACTTGGTGGCAATGCTGAGAAGCCAACCGTAAAGTCGGTACTCGCAGTCCGGGCAATAACGTCGACTGCAATCCGCGCTCCGTTGTTCGGATCCTCGTACTGTACGATAAGCGTACCACCTGCCGTTACGTTCACGTCAGGAATTACCTGCGTGATTGTGCCTGCAGTCGCAACTCGACCACGGTAGACCAAGTTAATATCCTGCCACTGCGGCGAACCATCCGTGGCGATCTGCAACACCTGGTTTGTAGTGCCGGCTTGGCGCTCAACTGGATTGTTGTTTGCATCACCGACCCAGATTGCATTCTCTGTAAGTGTTGCGTCGGCAATCAACTCGTTGATGCTCCGAACAACAAGCTGGTCGCTCGCGTTCCGTACAACCAAGTTCGTGTCGTTGTTAACACCCGCAGGTATGTTCGGCGTTGTGATCGTTGTGCCGTTGATCGTCGTGTTGCCGTCGGTGTCCGAAAGCAAGTTCACGTTCTCTACCCACGCCTGCGTTGCGTCGTCCCAACGAAGTGTCGAGTTGTCTACCGTTCCATCTGGAATCAAGTTGATTGTCTGCCACTGCGGTGAACCATCCGTGGCGATCTGCAACACCTGATCTGCTGTGCCGGCTGCACGCTCGATTGGATTGTTGCTCGCATCACCGACCCAGATTGCGTTCTCTGAGAGTGTTGCGTCATCCAGAAGATCGTTGATGCTCCGAATCACAAGGTCGTTGTTCGCGTTCCGCAACACAACGTTTGTGTCGTTGGCTACACCACCCGGTACGTTCGGGACGGTCACCGTCGCACTGTTGATCGTCGTCGTTGCTCCGTTGACCTCAACTGTGCCGTTGATCGTCGTGTTGCCGTCGGTGTCCGAAAGCAAGTTCACGTTCTCTACCCACGCCTGCGTTGCGTCGTCCCAACGAAGCGTCGAGTTGTCTACCGTTCCGTCTGGAATCAGGTTGATCGTCTGCCACTGCGGTGAACCATCCGTGGCGATCTGCAACACCTGATCTGCTGTGCCGGCTGCACGCTCGATTGGATTGTTGCTCGCATCACCGACCCAGATTGCGTTCTCTGAGAGTGTTGCGTCATCCAGAAGATCGTTGATGCTCCGAATCACAAGGTCGTTGTTCGCGTTCCGCAACACAACGTTTGTGTCGTTGGCTACACCACCCGGTACGTTCGGGACGGTCACCGTCGCACTGTTGATCGTCGTCGTTGCTCCGTTGACCTCAACTGTGCCGTTGATCGTCGTGTTGCCGTCGGTGTCCGAAAGCAAGTTCACGTTCTCTACCCACGCCTGCGTTGCGTCGTCCCAACGAAGCGTCGAGTTGTCTACCGTTCCGTCTGGAATCAGGTTGATCGTCTGCCACTGCGGTGAACCATCCGTGGCGATCTGCAACACCTGATCTGCTGTGCCGGCTGCACGCTCGATTGGATTGTTGCTCGCATCACCGACCCAGATTGCGTTCTCTGAGAGTGTTGCGTCATCCAGAAGATCGTTGATGCTCCGAATCACAAGGTCGTTGTTCGCATTCCGCAACACAACGTTTGTGTCGTTGGCTACACCACCCGGTACGTTCGGGACGGTCACCGTCGCACTGTTGATCGTCGTCGTTGCTCCGTTGACCTCAACTGTGCCGTTGATCGTCGTGTTGCCGTCGGTGTCCGAAAGCAAGTTCACGTTCTCTACCCACGCCTGCGTTGCGTCGTCCCAACGAAGCGTCGAGTTGTCTACCGTTCCATCTGGAATCAAGTTGATTGTCTGCCACTGCGGTGAACCATCCGTGGCGATCTGCAACACCTGATCTGCTGTGCCGGCTGCACGCTCGATTGGATTGTTGCTCGCATCACCGACCCAGATTGCGTTCTCTGAGAGTGTTGCGTCATCCAGAAGATCGTTGATGCTCCGAATCACAAGGTCGTTGTTCGCGTTCCGCAACACAACGTTTGTGTCGTTAGCTACACCTACTGGCACGTTCGGCACAGTAATCGTTCCACTGTTGATTGTTGCACTTGCACCATCAACCTGAATTGTTCCGGCTACCGTCGTGTTTCCAGCGGTATCGGATAAGAGGTTGACGTTCTCCACCCAAGCCTGGGCAGCAGTACTCCAGCGGAGCGTTGAATTATCTACTGTTCCGGTAGGAAGCAAGTTGAGTGTTTGCCAGGTTGGCACTCCCCCCTGAAGCTGGAGGATGTCGCCGTCGGTGGCAACTGGAAGCCAAGAAAGATCTGCGGTTCCACCGGCAGCACTTACGTAGAACATCGATCCGACCCCGAGGCCGGTAGTGTTCGGGAAGCGAATACCGTAGTCTCCAGTAAGGTCACCGTCGGCAGGAGCTAACAGTGAGATGGTGTTCCGTGTTGGCAAAGATGTTGCGTTATCGTCGAGCAACAGTCCTTGCGTTCTGAAACCTTGGGACCACCCGTCCGCCGTTGCGAGTAATAGGCCCGCTACGACCATGGGGGTCAGGTAGCGAATGACATTTTTCGCTTTCATTGTGTACCCTCAATTTGTGATAGATGCATGGAGTTGGACTATCAGGTTATTTTATACCTGTTTTTTGGACATTTCTTTTAGTGCTTTCTTAGGGTATTATCTCATAGACAACAAATGTGTTTGATGGAGGAAGTGCAGTAAACTGGACTGTGAAATCTGTTCCTGCATTTTGTGCAATCACGTTTACGTTAATCGAAGCTCCCCCCGATGGATCTTCGTAGCTAACCCGAATTTTCGAACCAGGCTGCACAGCACCTTCCGTAATGGTCTGCCGAATTCTCCCGATTGTAGGTACTCGCCCACTGGCAAGTCCGATGTTGTTCAACGTCACTGGCTGCCACGTTGGTTTCCCACTTGCGTCGATCTGCAGAACAGCTTTCGGAGTGTTTGGAGATGGGAACTCCTGCACTCTTCCGTTTGAGCTGCCAATCAATAAATTCCCTTCACCGAGGGGGAAGTCGGGTATTCGTTCGAAGCGAGCATACCCATCTACCATAAGGCTATCGGTCACCACGCCCTGGACATCGATGCTGCTCGTCCACTCCGGCATTGTGCCGGCAGCATTGGTTTGCAGCACTTGACGCGGGGTTCCGATTTTCCTCTCAGTTGGCTTACTGTTGTTATCCCCGTACCAGATTGATCCGGGACTTAACGAAGGATCCGAACCACCACCACCGGCAGAGGAAATAATGATTGTGTTTCCACTCTCGGTCACAGTTGTTCCCGACGCACCTTGAATTGTCAGTTGTCCTTGCAAGCCGTTGATACTCCTAACAACTCCTCCCCGCAGACTATCGGCGATGCTTGCGTCGTATGCTCGCAACGCATAGGGAGCCGAGACAACCATTGTTCTCGGGGTCATCTCACGCTCTCCCTGCAACTCAATAGCAAGCCAATACTGTCGGTCGAAGGGAACATCCTTCAACGGACTTCGCAACCCAAGAACCGCATCGAAAACTCCATCAAGTGTTACCACTGACTGCGTCTCCTCCCAAGCTGGAGTTCCTCCTGTGGAAGTTTCGTAGAGTCTGATCGTCACAACGTACGTTGCGTCTGGAACGGCAACACCATCGGGTTCAACCAACACACCCTGATAGGAGAGGAGACGAGGCACGTCGGGGAGCGTCTGTCCTCGCAGAGTTGGCAGGCAAACGAAACTAATCAATAGGAGCAAAGAGATGAAAGATGTTCGCTTCATCTGCTCTGATCTCTGTTGACTTTCGTCTTTCTGTTGTATGTAAGGTCTATCAACGGTCAAAGTATTCTATCTACGATATTACATGTTTGCTTGGATTGCGAACCATCGCATTCCCACTATCACTTCTCCCCTTCTTTTTCCTCTACTTTATCACGCTCGGAACCGCTCGCCTCACCTGGCTTACTTCCAATCGGCACAATCAAGTCAACAGGATCAGCAAGTAAGTTTGGAATATCCCGGGCGATGTATTGGATAGAGATGCCAACCCGCGCGCCGTGAACCTGCCAAGGGAGATCCTTTACCAACGTCGTTAGGCCATACCACCCTCCAACCTCCGGAGCCAAAACCCAGTCGTGATTATCGCTAATCGACAATTCGTACCGAACCATACTAATCACGCCTACGTGAAGAGATGCGGCATCGGCAATATCCCCTTCGTAATTCATCCGAATGCGTGACCCGTTCTCGTAGGTTATTCCCTCTGGAGCGGCCAAACGCTCTTCCTGCCGGAACCCTTGTCCAGTCAAGAAATCTCCTCGGAGACCGGCAAAGAGCTTGAGATTGTTAAACAACTCGTACCCTACGTACGATTCCAACCCAAGGGCGGTGATGTCAGCCGCAATCGTGTGTTCGAACGTAGCCAGCACCAACCCTCGATTGGAGTTGACTTCTTCAAACTCTTCGGTTCTCAACTGGCCATCAAGGGAAGCATAGGATAGCCGCCAGCCAGTACGCCATTGATCGGAGAGGGGAAGTTCGGCCAAAACGCTTGCTCCAATACCCGCTCCGTTACCACTCGTGTAATCTGGGCAACAGCTTGGCACGTTCGGAAGTCCCTTGATGTGGTCGGCTTGGTAGAAATTGCGACTCATGCCGAAGTAGATGCCGGCACGCCACAACTCTTTGGGAATTATTGGTGGTGGTGTGCTGTTCAACAGTGTGGAATCGGGAGTTTGGGCAACAACAGAGAGAGCCACGGCGATAAAGATCACCGCAGCAACGGAGAGGGGACTGGACATTTGACCTAATAGGCGCATGGAATTCCTATCAGGGCGCATGGGATACGCCGTTTGTTAACGTGCTATAAATTTAGCGATATGCTTTGTGAATTCTCGCTCTACGCATCAATCAGTTATGGACTATAACTTACTTTTATCCCTTACTGTCTGACAATTAATGGAGTTGTCTTTACGACAGTCGGTGTCTTCATCACAAGAAAATAGGAGCCGCTCGATATGTTGGAGAGATCTACTCCCACCCTATATATCCGATCTCCCTCAACCTCCTGATCCACGACAACAGCTTGCTCGGAGCCAAGTCCGTCAACCAGAACAATCCGAGTTACGCCTCTCTCTCCGGCGATAAACTCTACCGTCACATAGTCTGAAGCTGGGTTCGGCATTGCACTAAGGCGTGCAACTACTCCTCCAGAATTTGAGAGAATCAACCGAGCATGATCCCCTTCCCGACAGATACCGAGCAAGGTAAATTCCCCATGCTTCCGTATCGTCTCAATCTTCCGGTTATCGTCCGGAAACCACTCAAACTCTTCAATAATCAGTGGGGTATTTACATCGTTGCCAAGTTTGGCAATAAAGACCAACTCAGCAATAACCCCAATTTCTCTCTCTGCCGTTCCCTCAACTTCAAGTACGCAATCATTTCCCTCCCACTGGCACTCGGGCGTCCCGTTGGTTGGCTCCAGCAGTGTGCCGTTGAACCTAATACGGGCACGGAATCGAAGAGGACCGCGCCGCAACAGGTCAGTAGATTCCTCGAGAATCAGTGGAATCACGACTTCTGAGCCTGCCTCAGCAGCAACGCGAGGAAGCCTGACGCAAACTCGACTTCCAAATTTTTTTGCCCAATACCAGAACCCAATATTGTGGCCGTAGTTATCGGGACGGAGAACGCGCCCGATCGTCGTCTGAGAAATCGTCCCGTGAGCAACGTGATCATCGCTTTTCATCACATCTCCCCCGCTCCCCATCACCTCTCGAATAAGCTGATGTTGCGCAAATGCACTGATTGCTGGCACAGCCATCAACAGACATGCCATCAACGCGATTGTATGTCGATGCCGTCGAGGCTTCACAGTAATACAGCCCCTTATCAAGTAACGTGCCGTTTTATTCTCTTATCTGCAAAAGGTGAGCAGACTACTCTCCCGTAATTTGCAACCGATTAATATAGCAAAGTGTGGATAACAATGTGGAAAACTCCACACGTCCTCAACTTCCGCACTTCACATTCCACTTTAGATCAAGTCGAGAAGCAAATACCGGCATCACACTGTGGTGAGATTGGGGAGAGAATGTAATAAGATGAAATGGCCCAAGTTCATCACGAACAAGAGACTCTCTGCATAAGGCGTGACGACAATGCACACAACCGTGCTGTTTTCGCTCGTTTTGGAAGAAATGTTTTGAGGAATGAACTGCTGAAAAAAAGCGACGGGGATGCGCCCCCCCATAAAACGCATCCCCGTCTTGGTTTCTCGAAGTGACTGCGGGCGCAGCTTTGACGGTAAGCACTTCCCCATGCAATAGCACTCACCACCGGTGGTTCAATCCTTGCAGACTATAGCCTACAGGGCGCACACCGGGTTTTCAGACATGCGACAACAATGTTTTCAAACAAAAGCGTGGGAACTGATTCTCTCATCGAAACGACGAGAGGGTAAAAAGGTCACGGGAACAGGCCCCCCCATAAAACCTGTTCCCGCTAAGCATCCCGATAAGTGGCTGTGGCTGGTCTAGCGGGATGCCTCTTTCTCCTATTTCTTCCCGGAGGAAGAGATAGTACATTCTTCAAAAAGTTTGAGAAAAGGAGTTGACAACAGTGGTTGAGTATCCACATTCTGTGCCGGGCTTTCTGCGTCGCAATATACGACTTTTGATGCTGTCCAATGATAACCTTTTTCGGTTTGTAGATAGGCTGCAAAAGGTTTTTGCCCTCCATACCTCACGTATTGGAACGTAAGCTGTCCGATTACCCGCACCTCACTTTGGAAATCATCAGAAACAACAGTTTGTGTAGCTTTATATCCTCTGTCTCTTAAGCTGCCAGCAACCAGTGTTGGGGTTACTGTAGGCATCCACGTTAACTCGAAAAATGTTGTTTGCATAGATTCTTTCAGTTCTGAGGTCACACGATCTCTGTACATTAACCACCAGCCTCTCCTGCCCCCCGTCAACTCAAACAAGACTTTTGCCTCGTTATTCGACAATCCTCGCACTCATATACGAATTTTTATATACCGTGATCTGACTGTTCGACGTTGGCGTCCACTTCAGAACGATACTTCCAGAAGTCGATCCGGTAATTACTAATCCCTTAAAGTGTACAGTGACCATATTTGTTGAGAGGCCAATATCACTGAACGAGCTTCCTGCGCTTGTAGAGCCAACTCCCGATTGATCCCGGTAATCAGCTCCTGTATTACTATTTCCAGACTTTGACTCGTTCGCAAAGTAGGAGATCATCATTGTTGAGTTGCTCGCCCCTGTTCCTGTTCCTCCCGGTACTGTCCACGTAACATCCAAACCTGGATTGCCCCCCGATCCTCCAGTCTGCTTCACATACAATGCCCCGCTGATTTCATAGGTCTTATTGGCTTCCAATGCTATCGACAGGTGGTCATCATTCTGCAAAGCCTTGTTAGATATGCTTTCATCCGCACTCTTGCGAGCGAAGAGGAGCTTACCAACAGTACTGGTCTCATTCGGCGTTGCCCAGTCGAGCGTAATTTTTGATCCAGAGATCGCTTTAACTCGGAGAACGTCCCCTAAGATTCCTGCTGTATCAGGAAGCACATAGTTAATCGAAGATGATTGTGACTGAGCTTCGAACGAAGAATAGTCTGTAGAACTTGGAAAACTACCAGTGCTATTCTGTTTCTCGTAGAATCGAAGTTGACTTGGCGTGTTTGTGTTATTTGTCAACCAAAGGTTGGCGTTGCCAAAGACGACCACGTTATCCGACGAGACGGTCATGTTATTGCTCCCGGAATTATCTGCTAAGAACCCGAAGCTATTTGAACCACTCAAGGTTAATCCTCTACCACCTGGAATGGCCGAGTATGATCCATTCACAACGTTATCACGTCCACCAGCAATTGTGGCTCCATCCGCTTTGGCCTCGTTCTGCTTACCTCCACCAACGAAAGCTTCACTCTGCGTGGCTCGGTTGTTGTTGCCCCCAACAATTGCTGAGCGTTGACCAGATGCAATGTTCCGCAAACCACCGCCGACAAATGCCTTATATGCTGTGGCTTGATTCTGGTAGCCACCAACCACAGAAGCATAGGCTGCATCTGTCCAGTTGTTGTCGTTTGTTCCTGCTTTGTTCTGGTAGCCACCAACCACAACATTGTGGCGGTCGTAAGCCTCGTTCATCTGTCCTGCTCCAATAAACGAATAGTCAGCCTCCTGATCGATCTCGTTCACGTAGCCACCTGCAATCACCGCATAGTCAGCGGAGTAGCCAATCGTATTCGCGGCTCCACCTCCGATAAATCCGTAGTCGGCATAGTCAATCATTTGGTTTGGCTCGCTGTTAGCTCCACCACCTGCAATGACATTACCCTCAGTACCAGTAGTACTTACGACATTACCACTGTACCCTGCCATGATGTTTGGACTTGCAGTTACTGGAACAATGCGAATTGCACGCTGATTGTTTACCCGGATAGTGAAGGGGATATTATCAGTTGTTCCCAAGAAGTTTGTACCATCAGTTGTTCCAGAGTTGCCGGTCAAACTCCAACCAGAGCTTCCGGCAAGAGACGAAGCGCTCCGCGTCCGAACGATACCGTTGGCATCCTGCACCAGAACGTTGGTCAAACTATTGTCCTGCGTCAGGCCGTCGATGTCGAGTGTTCCACCAGTCACGTTCATCGCAACATTGTCCACACCTGCACCATCGCCGAGCGTTGTTGAACCAGTCGTGTTGAGTGTAGTGAACCGCCCAGTGTTCGGTGTGGCTGCACCAATCGGTGCGTTGTCAACCTCACCTCCGTTCACGTCAGCATTGCTAAATCTTTGCGCCGCTGTCCAAGTGTTTGGATTGGCAAGGTTGATGCCAACTGGCGCCAACAACCCATTGCCTGTCAGGGTTGAGTTCGTTGTAATTCCTGAGAAGCTGGAGAGAGAACTTATCGAACGGGTCTGAAGCTGTCCGCCGTTCGAAACAACGATTTCTGTTGCCGTACTGCTTCCCGACAGAGCCGTCAAGGTCATTCCGGCAAACGTCGGCGTTGCACCAGTGTGAATGTTCTGTGGAGTTGAGAGAGTAACCGTTCCGGCTGTCGTCGATGCGCTAACCTGATTCGCTGTTCCGTTCACGGCGAGGACACCTGTGTTCTGCACGTTCAGCGTTCCACCAAGTGCTACCGAAGCATCCCCTGCAACCCCTGCTCCGTACGCTACGTTGATCGAACTATTGGCCAGTTCGTTATTGTCAATCGAACCATTCGGAAGCGTAACACTGGTTCCCCCCACAGTCAGGTTACCACCAATCGACGTATTTCCATTTGCTGGATTCATTGTCACATTCGTGTTCTCTACCCACGATGTCCCATTCCAGACCAATGTCGAATTCGTTGTCGACCCGCTCGGTAGAAGATTAACGGTCTGCCAAGTCGGCACTCCCCCGTTAATCTGCAACACTTGCCCCGCTGCCCCTGGATTTAACCAAGATGCCTGCCCGCTTCCATTAGAAATAAAGAATAGGTCACCAACTGTTGGTGCTGTTGGTGGCAAGAAGAGCGAGTATGGAGTAACTCCACTCGACGGTAGTCTGAGCGTAACCTTCTGCCCTGATTGGTTCAAGATTGAGAAGCTCTCTGCTGATGTTGGCTGGGGTTGTGATTGAGAAAACGCCGGAGCCGAAAGCAGCAGTAAGAACAACAGAGCCGAAAGGCGAACTGTACTGTTCCCGAAATTATTCATAGTTCTATCATGGGTTTGATGCAGCCCAGAAAGAGGCCGATCGGTGTTATCGAGTATTCTGCGTTGTTGTAGAGAACCAAAGCTTGAACTCATTACTTCTTTTCTCTCTTGATCTGTCGACAATTCAGTCGACGCTGGTGGTTGCGTTCTTTTGTCAGAACTTATGCTGAACGTCATCATGTTGTGAGAACTCCCTGCGTAGGTGCTGACTCTATTAGCTTCTTTCTCTACCCTTTCTTTATCGTCTGGCAGAATCGGCGGAACGCCTGTCGCCCCTTTGATGTGTCGTTCTCGTCACTTCGCGAGACCGACAGGCATTCCGCTTTCTGCTTATCTACGTAGCACTCAATAGTGCTAATCTTAATAGACTACCCAGTGGAAGCGCTCTGTTGCGCCGATGTTCACAGCAAACTCAACGTCAAACGTAGCAGCCGTCCGGTTGCTTACAACATGCGTTACTTGCAGACCGGTTGAAGACTCCAGCGTGACAATGATAACGCTTGCGGCTGAGAGAGTAACACCTGGATTTACCGTGTAGGTCCAAGTTCCTGTGCCGGTAACATTACCGAGAGCCTGAACACTTCCAACTGGCGTTGACCAGACTGGAGCACCACTTGCGTTGATTGTGAGAACGTCACCCTGCGTGTTGCTTGAACTCAGCTCAGCCGGATTGTTTGATGCGTCGCCAACCCAAATTGCATTCTGGTTTAGTGTTGCATCACCGATCAGGTCGTCTGTGCTGATCTCCTGTACGTTGCCACCTGCATCCGTTACCAACACGCCGCCGCCTACTGTTGCTGTCGTCGGAAGGTTCGGAGCGTTCACTGTTGCTGCGTTGATCGTTACTGCGTCACCCGCTGCATCACCAAGTGTGGTGTTGCCTCCAACATTCGTGTTCCCCGATGCGCTCACGTCAACTGCACTCACATCGCCTGTCGTTGTGATGTCACCACTCGTCGGGTTCATCGTCACGTTCGTGTTCTCGATCCAGACGCTGTTCACGTTATCCCATACCAACGTCGCGTTGTTTGTCGTTCCGGTTGGAAGAAGATTCACGCTCTGCCATGTCGGAGTCGAGCCGTTGATCTGAAGTACCTGACCATTCGTGCCTGGTGCTACCGCTGCTGGGTTGTTCGATGCGTCGCCGACCCAGATGTTGTTCTCGGCAAGTGTTGCGTCGCCGATCAGGTCGTCGGTGCTGATCTCCTGTACGTTGCCACCTGCATCCGTTACCAACACGCCACCACCTACTGTCGTTGTGGTCGGAAGGTTCGGAGCGTTCACTGTTGCTGCGTTGATCGTTACTGCGTCACCCGCTGCATCACCAAGTGTGGTGTTGCCTCCAACATTCGTGTTCCCCGATGCGCTCACGTCAACTGCACTCACATCGCCTGTCGTTGTGATGTCACCACTCGTCGGGTTCATCGTCACGTTCGTGTTCTCGATCCAGACGCTGTTCACGTTATCCCATACCAACGTCGCGTTGTTTGTCGTTCCGGTTGGAAGAAGATTCACGCTCTGCCATGTCGGAGTCGAGCCGTTGATCTGAAGTACCTGGCCATTCGTGCCCGGTGCTACCGCTGCTGGGTTGTTCGATGCGTCGCCAACCCAGATGTTGTTCTCGGCAAGTGTTGCGTCGCCGATCAGGTCGTCGGTGCTGATCTCCTGTACGTTGCCACCTGCATCCGTTACCAACACGCCACCGCCTACTGTCGTTGTGGTCGGAAGGTTCGGAGCGTTCACTGTTGCTGCGTTGATCGTTACTGCGTCACCCGCCGCATCACCAAGTGTGGTGTTGCCTCCAACATTCGTGTTCCCCGATGCGCTCACGTCAACTGCACTCACATCGCCTGTCGTTGTGATGTCACCACTCGTCGGGTTCATCGTCACGTTCGTGTTCTCGATCCAGACGCTGTTCACGTTATCCCATACCAACGTCGCGTTGTTTGTCGTTCCGGTTGGAAGAAGATTCACGCTCTGCCATGTCGGGGTCGAGCCGTTGATCTGAAGTACCTGACCGTTCGTGCCCGGTGCTACTGCTGCTGGGTTGTTCGATGCGTCGCCGACCCAGATGTTGTTCTCGGCAAGTGTTGCGTCGCCGATCAGGTCGTCTGTGCTGATCTCCTGTACGTTGCCGCTTGCATCCGTTACCAGAATTCCACCACCTACTGTCGTTGTGGTCGGAAGGTTCGGAGCGTTCACTGTTGCTGCGTTGATCGTTACTGCGTCGCCCGCTGCGTCGCCAAGTGTTGTGTTGCCGTCGACAGATACACTACCCGAAGCGTTCACGTTGTCGCCGCTGAAATCACCAATCGTTGTGATGTCACCTGTTGTTGGGTTCATCGTCACGTTTGTGTTCTCTACCCAAGCATTTGTGCCTCCATCCCAAACAAGTGTTGCATTGTTGGTTGATCCTGTTGGCAGCAAATTAATTGTCTTCCAAATCGGTTCTCCGCCTGCATTGATTTGCAAAACCTGATTGACAGTTCCTGGAGGAAGCTGCGCAGGATTATTGGCTGCGTTGCCGACCCAAATATGGTTGTGCTGCAAGTTTGCGTCGTTCAAGATGTCGTCGATTGACTCGATTGACATTGTTCCGGTAGCATCGCTAGTAAAGATGCCCTCGGCTGGTGCTGGCCAAAGGAATGTTCCTGTCTGACCATGTGCTCCCGAGCGGATTGTGATCCACTCTGTGCCGGAGTTATACATACGGAAGCCGCTTGCGGTGGTTGGCGCTGGGCTTGGGCCTGGCCCCTGTGCAATAGCTGTATTGTTACTGATGGTCAGGCCAACGACTGCGGCACATGACATTGCGAAGGCAAGAATTCTTTTGCGAGTAGTCATAGCAATTCTGTACTTGATAAATGAAAGGTCTAAATTTCTATTGTGTAAAAGATTTCTTATCAGGTCTTAAGGGTTCACCACAACATAGTGTAGTGTGCCTGTGGGGGAATCGTAGTTGATGGCAAGCTGCACAGTAAAACCAACACCCTGAGTCACGGAAATAACTCGCGTTGGAACGATGCCGATGTTCACGTCATCATCCATAACGTTTACGTTGACAACTGCACCGTTTTTAATTCCTGCATACGGAACGCTCACCTGCGAACTTCCCATGGGAATCGCAATCGCCCCCGCAAACTTATTTGCCCCAGCTCCGGTAAAGCTCCCGCTAACTGTTAGGTCACCGCCGATTGCTGTGTTTCCATTCGTCGGGTTCATCGTCACATTTGTGTTCTCTACCCACGCTGCACCATTCCAAACCAGCGTTGCATTTGTTGTACTGCCGGTTGGCAACTCGTTCACGTCCTGCCAAGTTGGCGCGCCCGATCCGTTAATGCGAAGCGCTTGACCCGATGTTCCCGGAGCAAACTGTTCAGCATAACCGGAAGCACCACCAACGTACATGTAGTTCGGAGCCAGTGGGATGTCGGGCATCATGTTGAAGACCACGTCGCCATCAAAGGTCGTTGTAGATGTTGGGCCACCGATATTGATGGTCGTGCCGTTGATCTCCGTAAGTGGACTGTTAATCGTTGTTGTTGAACCGTTCAGGTTTGTTGGCCCGTTGAACGTTGAGGTTGTTGTGGTGGAGGTGTTGAACGTCGGCCCGTTGAAGTCGACGTTGCCGTTGTTGATCTGATCGCCATTGACTGTGACATTGTTGACAACAAGGTCGTTGGACCAAACCGGATTCCCAGAAGCATCTTGCTGAAGGAGAGCGCCAGTCACGTTAGTCGTTGGCAACTCCGAAGCACTGTTCGTGGCATCACCAACCAGAATGGATTTGTTTGTGAGACCAAGGTCACTTCCATTCATTGTCTCCCACGTCGGTGTCGATCCATTCACGCGCAACACCTGCCCGTCGGTTCCCGGCGCAAGCTCGGAAGTCCGGTTACTTCCGTCGCCAACGAAAATATGATCCTGCGTCAGTGGAAGGTCGATGTTTCCGTTCACTGTCAGGTCGCCGTTGGTAGTGATATCTCCATTTGTTGTGATGTCGCCGTTAGTAGGGTTGATCGAGATGTTGGTAGCCTCTACCCAAGTAGTGCCATTCCAGATTAGTGGAGCGTTGACTGTTGTTCCAGTTGGAAGCTCGTTAATATTCTCCCAAGCCGGAGCACCCGTTGCACTGATGCGCAATGTCTGCCCTGTGGTTCCAGCACTCAACTCGGAAGCCTTGTTCGTCCCATCTCCAATCCAGATTGCATTCTCTGAAAGGTCAAAGTCTGCCACGTTGATTGAACGCCACATTGGGCTTCCACCAACTGTGGTTAATACTTGTCCATCTGTTCCAGGTGCAAGCTCAGCAGGATTGTTCCCACCATCACCATACCAGAGGCTTCCGGTTGTCAACGTCACATCAGTGAAGAGAGACGTTGCTGTCCGCGTTTCGATCAGGCCACCGTTTGAGACGAGAACGTCAACGGCTGTGCTCGCTCCCGAAAGACCGGTTAAGTTCATTCCAACAAACGTTGGCACTGCACCTGTGTGAATATCTTGTGGCGTGGAAAGAGTTACCGACCCAGTTGTTGCCGAAACGTTCACCTGATTCGGTGTTCCATTCACAGCGACAACACCAGTGTTCTGAAGGTTCAGCGTGCTGCCGAGCGAGACTTGTGGAGAACCGCTAACCCCTTGTCCGTAGCTTACGTTGAATGTTGAGTTACGAAGCTCATAGTTATCAATCGAGCCAGCCGGAAGGTCAACCGATGAACCGTTCACAATAAGGTTGCCACCGATTGTTGTGTTCCCGTTCGTTGGATTGCTTGTCAGGTAAACATTCTCCACCCACTTCGTTCCATTCCAAGTCAATGTGGAGTTCGGTGAAGTTCCAAGTGGGAGATAGCCTCCTGCCGTCGACATCCACTGAGGAACTCCGTCGATTACAGTAAGGACATTGCCGTTGCTTCCCGGAGCGTACGGCTCTTGGAAACCACTACTTCCACCACGCCAGATCCATCCTTCGGGAAGAGCAATGTCAGGCGAAACGTTGAAAACTACTTTCCCCTCGAACGTCGTTGTCGAGGTTACTGGGCCGATTGTGATCTCATTACTCTGGATATTTGTCGTCGAACCCTGAATGTTCGTTGTGCCGTTGATCGTCACGTTGTTCACATCCAAGTCGCGCGAGTAAGAAGGCGCACCATTTGCGTCCTGCATCACGATTGCTCCCGGCTGATTTGTTGTCGGAAGCTCCGAGGCCTCGTTGTTGACATCGCCAACTGCAATTGCCTTGTTCGTAAGCCGGTTGTCAGGTGGAAACTTCAGTGTGACGTGACCGTTGAAGACAACAGAGTCATTGAAAACTGTAGGGCCGCCAAAGTTTGCATACTTCCGCACAATAAGACTGTCCGCACTGATCGACCGTACCTCGATAGTCTCCAGCCGAAGATTTGATGACCACTCAGCCGTAGTTCCATCTGGCTTCACTACCAACACTTGATTGGAAGAACCGAGTGGTAACTCCGACGGCTTATTCGTGGCATCACCAATCCACATTGCCCCGTTCGAGAGTGAAGGATCGTCGAGGATTACGTCGCCAGTCTGGCCATTAATAGTTTTGACATATGACCCAGTAAGTTCATCGGCTAAGCCAGCGTGACCGGCTGTGAAGGCGTAGGCGGCTGGCACAAGACGTGTCCGCGGCTCCATCTCACCCTCTCCCTGAACCTGAGTAGCAATCCAGTACTGCTTGCTGAAGGTGATGTCAATAGGAGTTCCAAGCCCCAAGTAAGCATCGAACACACCATCAATCGTCTGCACGATCTGTGTCTCAACCCACAATGGTGTCCCCCCCTGTTCAGTATCATAAATCTTGAAGGTCATCGTGTAAGGACCATCTGGGACCTGCTCACGATTCTGATCCGTCAAGACTCCCTGATAGGAGAGGTAGCGCGGAATTTCAATGGTCTGTGCGTTCAGATCCTGGGTAAACGAGCCGAAGAATGCGACGCAAAGCATCACCGTCGCGGCAAACAAGCAAGTTGAACGTTCCATGGTGGTTATGATATGCACTGTAGTTGTCCTCAACATTCAATCTGTTCTGTATTCTGATAACCGTTCGGCCAATTACCGAGAAACTTCTTCTCCAATATCAGACATACTGTCTCCCCCCGTTGGTCCGGGGAGAGTCTCGAATCCGGTCTTATCAAGATCGAGTGGTGGGATTACCGGATCGATGGGATATTCTTCCTGTTCGTAGCGGATGTATTGGCCGGAAACCGCAAGACGAACTCCGTGTGTGCGCCACGACTCTGCTTGAATCACTGGCGTTGGGCTGTACCACCCGGATAATTCTGGCGCAACAACCCACTCACGGCTCTCCCCCACATAGATGTCGTATCGAATACCGGCTACGATTGCTCCCTGAAACGACGTACCGTTCGGCACTGCTCCCGAGTATTCCAATCGAGTCCGGCTACCATTTTCATAAGCGATGTCCGAAGGCTCCAATATCTCTTCCTTCTGTGCGAAGAGTTTCCGCAGAATCAAGTCGCCTCGCACTCCGGCAAACACCTTCACATCCTCAGCCACTTCAAACAATCCAATTGGCTCAATCGCTGCGCTCCAGATATCTGCATCAATGCGATGCTCAAAAATTGCGTCGGCGGCTGCACCACCATCGTCAACAACCTCTCCCTCCTGATCTGTCAACGCTCCGTTATACGTAGAGAGGTAAAGGCGACCTCCAACTGAAAACCACTCGTTTACTGGTGTCTCAGCAAGTCCGCCGGCTGCGATACCGAGACCACCCCCGCTGTTAAAGCCTGGGCAGCAGTTTGGCACGCCCGGCATTCCACGCATGTTGTCTGCTGTATAGATATTGAAGTTCAGACCGAGGTAAACTCCGGCACGCCATGCTTCCAGACGACGTGTACCATATGTTGTCTCAGCTGCCAAGCGAGCAAGCGAATCAACTTTACCATCTCCACCTGGAGTCTGGCTCTTTACCTCTGATGGCATCACCAACAATCCACTCAGCAACGCAATAGCTACTGTCAGTCCGATTGCCCTCGTCAGCTTCGTTATGTCTACAGGTAATACTTGCATGGTGGTCTCGCTGTTAACTAAGGAACTTGTTCGTGGGGCTTACTGTTCAATCGTGATTCGTGTCGTCTTCACTTCTGTCGGCGTCCTGAACACAAGGAAGTAGGAGCCACTTGGAATTGTCGAAATATCTAAGTCCATTCGATAGAGCTTCACTCCCTCAACTGATTGCTCCGAAAGCATTGCCACTTCACGACCAAGTGCATCAACCAATGAAAGGCGAACAGTCCCTTCTTCACGTGAGATGAACTCTACGCTGGCACTTGTTTGCGCTGGATTTGGCCAAACTCGAATGCGTGAGGCAGGGCCAGTTGAGTGAATCAGCCGGATCTCTCCTCCCTCGCGACAGATTCCTAAGAGAATGAACTCTCCCGGCTTGGTAATCGTTTGGATCGGCTGCTCACCAAATCCGCTCCAAGAGAAATCTTCGATCACTAACGGAGTAGACTCTGCGTTGCCGAGTTTTGCCAAGAATCGAAGCTCAGTTAACACACCCGACGTAATTGAAGCGGCGGTAACCGGTACGTCAATGTCCAGAAGGCAGTCGTCGCCGTCGACAGCACTACATCCCGGAGTTTGACCAACTGGCTGAAGCAGAGTTCTGTTGAAACGGATGCGGGCACGAAAACGAAGCGAGCCGTTGAGAGGAAGGCGATCTGTCTGTTCAATGATAACAGGAACTGAAAATGTTGTTCCCGCTTCGGCACTAACTACTGGCATACGAACACATGCAACTGCCCGGACTTGCTGTGCCCAGTACCAAAACCCGATCTTGTGGAGATCATTGTTCTGATTTGGGCGGGCAACTCGACCGATAACGGTCTCTGAAACTGTGCCGTGCAGTCTGTAAGTTCCCCCACTCATGGTGTTTCCACCACTTCCATTCACATCACGAATAATCTGGTAGGTTGATTCTGCCGCAGGTGCAGGTAATTCTGAGTTGTCAGTATTAGGCGAGTCTCCGGCAGTTTGAGCAAAGCTATAAGAACTACCCATTGTGCCGAAGAGCACAATAGTAGCGAGGAGGAGATAACTCATCCTCAATGGGAATGCCTGTTGCACGGGGAATGTCTTCATAGTTTTCAGTGGTGGCTGTAGAGGGAGTCTACCATTTATGCCATGCGCCCTGTTTCCTAAGTATTATCAATGCCTTGCTCTGGGGCTCTCCTTTCAGAGAGAGCGCAACCATAGTCAACGAGGCATAACAGATGGCTGGCGTTGGCATAACACTTGTTTTGTTTTTCGCTTCAAGACACAATCCTTTACATTCGCCACACCGTTTGATTTGGACTGTATTTTTACTCTCTAATGAAAATCAGAAGGAAGGCAGAAGGCTTGAAGTGGCGAAAAGGGTCAGAAATCGGGCTTTTTTTGATTCAAGAACAATCTGTGAGAACCAGAACGGATTGAGGGCAACGTATCTTCTTTAGGGAAAATGGGTCTTGTTCGATTCACGGAAGAATAGCATGGTCATTCGGTAAGAACTTTCGATCTTTGTTCTGTTCATTATTATATAGTCGCATTCCCTGTGCACCAACCACCACACCATATAGGTAGCGGCCCCACTGTACCGTCGAACCATGTAGGTAGCGGTTCCGCTGTACCATTTACGCCACGTCAGCTTCCCTTTGTCGGTCGCGATAAGGAGCTGGAACGGATTACAGACTTCGTACAGTCAACGATTGCAGGAAATAGTCTCGGCCTGTTGTGGCTTCAAGGTGAGGCAGGTGTGGGCAAAAGCCGCTTTCTGGAGCATGTTCGCTCGGCTTTAACAGAGCAGGGAAACTTAGTTATCTACGTTCGCCTCTACCCCGATTCCGCACTCTCGATTATTCAAGCATTTAGTGGAGCAATTGCAGCCCACCCTCGCCTCCGCCAGTTGTTGCCTGAATCGGAATTAAAGACGTTGGCAAGCCTCACCGGTGCTCTCCGTAGGTCAGCACATCTCCGCCCCACGCTCTTAATTATCGATGATGTTCACCTGCTGGACAGCGAGGCAGCCAACGAATTGATTGAGGTGACCGATGCACTACAGAACGAACCAATTAGTATTCTCTGTGCGGCAAGGCCAGGGAGCACACCTGCGTACACCGCTCTCTTCCATCAACCGATGCGCTATGTTGAAGTTGGTCCTCTGGCGCACGAGGATGTACGGCAGATTCTTCGCCAATGCTATGGCAGTCAGTATACCGACGACACCACGTTAGCCCGTGTCTACGAGACCACGCAGGGTATTCCCCTGATTATCCGGGCTGCAATGGCCGAGTGCCTCCACAAGGATAGCGAGAAAATCCTCTACCTATCCCCTCCAGCAGTCCCCCCCCCCGGCTTTCACACAAAAGCCCGACTTGCTTCGGAAGCACTCGTCTCCTGTTTGACGAGTGAACTGAGTGTTGAAGAACGCCAAGGGACGGAGTTGCTCGCGCTTCTTGGAGAGGTTTTTTCCCGAGAGGCTGCTATCGCCATTCTTGGCAACCGACCGGAGCTTCTCGATATTTATGTTGCGAACCAGATTATCTCTCCTGCTCTCGGCCAACCACAACCATTGTTTGAATCTGAGACGCCGGTAGAAACACCCCTCGCCTTTACTCACTCATTACTCCACCAGCAACTGACATCGCAGTCGTCAGGACACATTGCCCTTCTCATCAATACAATCGAGTCGGGCATTCCCCTCTTCTCTATCTATCCTCTACTCTACTTAGCACACGCACCGAAAGAGCTTGTGCAATCGGCACTTAACATTCTACTCGACTACACTGAACAGTTGGCCGACTCGGTGAACCGAAGCTTGGCAACGTCTGTGTTTAATGGTGCGGTCTCACTCTACGAAGAGCAAGGGAACACCCTTTCAGAAGAGGTACAGCTCGACATTAGGCTAACTCTGATCCGACTCCGCTTGCAGATTACCGCCCACATACCCGAGCATCCAGATTTTGTCTCTACTCTCACGCAGTTCCTAACACTAACTGAAGCCCCAAACTCGGAACTGTTGGCCGGACACCGATTGGCAGCCTTAGAGTACTCTACATTCAGGGTAGAAGAGAACTGGGAAGATGATCTGTTTGGAATTCTCGAGGAGGCAGACTATCTGCTGGAGGACTTTCCAACACTCCACACCCACAAACATTATCATCGCCTGCTTGGAGCGATAGCAGCGGCTGCCCGCCCCTATCCTAACTCACAGATTATTCACACGATTCGCCAACAGCTCGAAGCGTTGTTAAATGCTCCCCCATCGAGTCTACCGACAGAAGTACGGCAGAATATCCTGACCTGGGTAGCAGGGCAACTTCTTCCGGTCTTCTCCTCGCACGAGGAATTGCTGGATCGGCGCTACTTAGCTGCACTAATCCAGAACGAGTTCGGCGAGCATCCAAAGAGAGGACGGCTCTCAACAATCTGGCCTCAGTTTCTGGAAATTTCCGGCGACGTTTTGAAGGCTCGATCTCTCTTGCAATCGGCCATTAACCAGCCCATGCGGGGATATAATCTCTCGAACGAGATAAGCCTCCGCCTCCTTGTCCTCTCGTCCGACGCTGCACTTGGTCGCGATCTAAAGCATATCGAGCGGGATGTTCTCCGCCTCGTCGAGGAATCTAATGCTCACTTCGGTGGGCTGGCAAACGACAATGCTCGCCTCCTGATCCGCACCTCAATTGTTGGCTCCATCTTGCTGGTTGGGTTACTGCGGGGAGCCTCCGGGTGGAGCCGCAACCTTGTCCGCACACTCTGCGGTGATGATGCCGAGACAGAGATCAACTACTATTTGCACTTTGAGAGAGCCGCAATCGAAGAGGACTTAGATTCCGTGGAGCACTTATTTCGGAAGGAGAACGTTCCATCCGAATACCATCCTCTTCTCACAGAATTGTTCACCGATGCTACCACCTCGCTCAGCACGGAACTGACCGCGCTCCTCGAGAAACCGATCCTCCGTCGGCAAGACCTTCTTAGAGTTCACGTTGCCCTCGGCCTCGGTCGAATTGCGCTGAAGTCAGGAAAAATTTCCGCTCGCGTACTGAAAACAACGGCTCGCCAAGCAATAGAGAATGCTCTCTCTTGGTGTAGCGAAAACATTCTTCCCGGCTACATGGAGGGTCTACTCCACAATTACAACACCCTTCTATTGCAGAACAGCTTGCTCGACTGGAAAGAACAGAGGGAAGAACACTTACTAAAAGTAGAGAAGTCAGCCTTTTGGCCAGACGACAACAACGTAAACGACGACTCTCGCCTTCGGCTTTCAATGATTGGCACGATAGGATTTAGAGATAGTCAGGGAACGTTCCAGCGCATCTCAGGAGCGCGCACTCGGCACGTTCTGGGATTGCTCACAGCCTGCAGGCTTAACGGGAACAACTGCTCGCTGGAAGAATTCAGAACACTTGCCACAGCTATGGAGGACTCCGATGAGGCGGCAAACTATCTCCGCATTATTCTCTCTCGACTCCGCCGTCTTCTCGGCAACGAAGCGATCCTCACCATCGAAAACTCTGCACCGCAGTTAAGCATCGAGCACCTTCACGTCGATCTCATTGAAGTCTACCTTCTATTGAAAGGAGGGATACAAGCAGTACACCAGAACGAACCTCGCGAAGCATATAGCAAAACAAAGAAAGCACTGGAAATTCTGGGTGAAGATGCAATCCTGCCAACACTTTACGACGAGATATTCGACAAAGCCCGCCACGAGTTCGAGATTCACTTGCGGGAAGTTCTCTTCGCCGTAACGATGTTCCTTAAGGAGAAGAACGATATTGAGCACCTGATCCAGATACTCCGTATGGGGGTGAAGACCTTACCTGAAGATGAAGAACTTGCCGAACTTCTTGCCTCGAACCTCCGCTCCTATGGGCAACAAGTGGAAGCCTTGAGAACCGAGTCACGAGCGCACGAATCGATTGCATCGTGAAGCGTTTTCCCTCCAGTCACATTTCATGAGTACCGTGCAGAAGGCAGGAAAGAGAAAGGATGGAATATCTTCTAAAGAAGATAGACGTGAACTTGCGCAGAAGGGTCAGCAGGTATCAGAACTCCCTTTTATAGGGCGCGAAGTCGAGTTGAAGCGTATTCTCACCTTCCTCAACGGAGCACTTTCGGCAGATCGCCTCTCTATCTTCTGGATTCGTGGTGAGGCCGGCATCGGCAAAAGTCGTCTGATAGCTGAAGCCCTCCTCCTCCTTCCTTCTTCTGTTGTTGTTATTCACGCCCGCTTCTATCCCGACTCATCAATTGCTGTGCAGCAAGTGCTTGGCGAAGCAATCGTGGAAGCACGCCGACGATATTTTCCAGACGAGCCAACCCCTCCCCCAGGAAATCTTGCCGAACTTCTTGCCTCTGTTCGAGGATTGCTCCGACGCCAACCTACTGTTCTGGCAATCGAAGGTATTCACCTCCTGGACCAGAAGGGATCTTCTGACTTCTCTGCGATCATCCACAGCTTAGAGAGAGAACCGTTAGCTGTAATCTGCACGGCGCGACCCGAAATTGACGCGGCATACGGCATTGCTCTCCCTTTCATTGTGGCCACACAGGAAATGAAAGGACTAAAGAAAGATGACCTACGGCAACTGGCCTTGAAGATTCAAGCCGACCCCCACCGCTTCACAAACCTTATCGACTTGATCTACGAGAAAACCCACGGCCATCCCTTAGCAATCTGGGCAATCTTCAGGGCATTTCAATCCAAACGTTCCGATCTTTCGGAAAGCCCAATAGGGTTGGTTCGCCGCATTACCCAGGAGACAACTACTTCTGTAGTTGCGGGAATGCTTCAGATGTTGGACGAGGCAGAACTTGAAGCGGCCAAACGTCTTGCATGTCTGGGAGAAGTCTTTGCCAGAAGGGCAGCCTTGCTGCTAATTGACGGCGCAGAAGAGATGCTTCAACTCTTAGTTCGGCACCGCATTTTGACAACGCAAATCGAACACACAGTTCCCATCCTCGGCGGCATTGCAGACGAAAGTCCGCTGGCATTCACCCACTCCATTCTCCACGAATATCTGGTAGCGGTAGCCCCTGAAGCAGATGAACATCTGCTGTCGGTGCTCGAGTTCGATGTGCCGATGTATTCGATCACCCCCTTCCTTCACGCCCACAAAGCAAACTTCCCTCAGGAACGAATCGAACTTCTGAAAAGCCTTCTCTGGCAGTCGATACAAAGCACAAACATGTTGCTCAACTCCCCTCACTGGAATCTGGGTATTGCCATCAACAAGGCAGCACAGCTACAGGTGGAATCGCACCGGAATATCTTAACCCAAGCCGAGTACCACGACCTACGTGTGGAGTTACTGCTGCTGGAGTGCGGTCTGCACAATGCTTTCGTCAACGCCCAAGCATTTCAAGAGCCAGCTCGCGAACTTCTTGAAATCACAGCCTCCCCCTCTGATGAGAACCAAGCACTGCAGCGACTAAGTGCGCTGGAGTTTGCGATTTACCAAGGGAACCACGCTTGGTCCTTCCAAACCGACTCTGTTCTCGACGAGATGGAACAGATAGCCAACCGCTTTCCCCGGCTTAGACTCCACGAAGTCTACCTCCACCTGCTGACAACGCTGGCGGGAGGAATACGAGCCTCCGGCTCTATTGAAAGGGTTCGACGCTTACAACAGCATCTCGACCAAATTCTGGCAACGGCTCGAGTGGAGAATGCCCTCGAAGCTCGACAAACAGCGTTGCTTTGGATTGCTCCAAGTCTTCTGCCGATCTTCGACACTCAGGCGGAACTCGAAGATAGATCACGCCTTGCCGAAGAAATCCTACGTGAGTGCAACGGAGCACAACCAGTAGGAATGATGCTGACGGCCTGGCCTCGGTTCCTTGAGGCAACTGGCCGCTCCTCAGAGGCAATAGCCATTTTAGATCGCTGGCTAACACCAAAATTGACAGGGTACGATCTTCCACCACAGTTTGCCTTGCGCATGTTCCGCTTGATTGTTGAGGGTGCGCGAGGGACTCCCTTACAGGAGATTGCAAAGAAGGCGGAACTTTTAACGGAAGAATATCTTTCCATTCAATCGTACGAGGGGGAACCTTCTTCAACTTACGCCCAGATCGCCATTGGCACGCACCTGATTGTGGTGGGAACAATGTCTGGGGAGATCCAGTGGGGAAGATCGATAGCAAGGAAGATATGTGGGAATGGTGGTTCCGTTGATGCCTACATGCTCTTTGAAACTTCGGTACTTGAACATGACATCGAGGGCATCAAAGCAACCCTCGACCAGAAGAATTACCCCGAGCAGTTCGAGGATATTCTCACCTTCCTCTTCGCCCCAAATCCCGATGAGGATCTCCGGGTGAAAGGCTTAACCAGTGCCCGTCGCCTCCTTCAGAATCCAATTGTTCGACGCCAACATATCCTTCGAATCCGTTCGATAGTTGCACTACTGGAATTACGTGTCGACAGGATGCAACAGATGCAGGAAGAACTGAAAGATGATATTCAAGAGGCCATTGAAAGGGGGATAGAGTGGCTTTCAACCCGAGATGCGCCGGGATACCTTCCCCCGATGCTCGCCATAGCTAAAACATATCTGAAAAGTCACGAGAGCCTTCCACAATCTCAGCAGATAGAGGAGAAAACATCTGGCACAGATAAAGAGGAGATACCGAACGTTCGCATCAACGTAATCGGAAAGATTACAATCGCGGTTGGAGAAGGGAAACCCCGAGGGATGCGAGGAAAAAGGCAAGAACGGATGATAGCCCTTCTGGTACTTAACTACTTGCAGGAGGCCCCCCTTTCACTCTCAGACTTTCGGAGACTATCAACAGAACTGGATGACGTAGCAGAGCGTGCCAACTACCTTCGCATCCTTACCTCTCGCCTTCGTAAGAGAATCGGTTCCGATGGGATTATCACGGACGGGAAGTCCGCACCTCAACTCAACCTTAAGGTAGTTTCGGTTGATCTGCTGGAGGCCTCCGACCTGATTGAGCAGGCAACGCTTTTCATTCGCAATAATAATGGAGGAGGTGGAGCAATAGCTCTTGAAGAGGCAATGAAACTCCTTGAGGCTGGAGAGATTTATCCAGAACTCAATGATGAGTTTTTCGAAGCAGCCCGGAATGACTTCCAAGGTCGACTGCGGGAGGCCATACTGTTTGCTGCTGAATTGCTGGAGCGTGAAGGGGGAGAAGAGAGGGGAAGAGAACTTATAGCGAAGGGCTTGAAGATTCTGCCGCAAGATAGAGTGCTTCAAGCAAAGCTCTCTTCAGAAGAGTAGGAAAAGAACACCAACAGTACAAAAAGAAGAGAAGGCTATCGATTGATATCGTCGATAGCCTTCTCCGTTGCTCTGATAAATATTCCCCCCTTACTCAGGCTCCTCACATCCAATGTCTGTACGGCTCAGTTCAATCCAACTGCTCTGCGTTGCATCCCAAATCATTGTGATGTTAAAGTTCCCAAACATCAGGTAGCCTGGCTCGTTATCTCGCAACAGAACGTTCCCATTCTCAAGCTCCACGCCATCAAATGTTTCGGTCTCTACATCACACGTCGCAATGCAGTGAAGCACCAACACTTGTCCATCTTGCAGACCATCACTCAGCGTCACCGGGCGAACGAATGGCTCGTCGTCCGAATCGACACGGATGTAGGAACGATTGCCAACGGTAATTGTAGTTGTCGACCCGCTGGTAACGCTCACCGTGGAGGGTGGGCGAATGGCAAGGCCGCCGTTGATGTCGGCTCGCACTGTTGGGGCATTCGCACCAAGACCAACGTTCCCCTGCGAGTTCATCGTCATCACACCATTTCCATCCTCGGCAATTTGCAAGGCTCCCTGCCCAGCTCCGGCGGCAGTTACAACACCTACACTCCAGTCGTGTGCGGAGTCGGCTTCGGCAGCCGTTGTGTGCAAGTGGAGTGATCCCGGTCCGAGGTGAATGTCTTGCCAACGAACTGTTGAGGTTCCGAGATCATACGTGTTGTCGGCTCCGGGCAGGGTGTTGCCATCGTTAGTGATGAACAATCTTCCCTGATTATTCGTCCGAATCGACAGTGCTTGATCGTCGGTTGTGCCGAGGAAGTTCGTAGTCGAATTTGTTCCGCTGTTGCCAGTCAGCACCCAAGCAAAGTCGTCGATCACTCCTCCCGGCTCTGCAGCAAAGATATCGCCGTTTGGATGTGAGAGTACGAGTTGATCGATGAACGACTGCCCACCCCGTCCGGCGGAGCCAAGAGCTGGAACATTGAGAGTCCCTCCAGGACCAACGGCCATGTGGGTTGTACCATTCAGACTGAAGAGAAGGCTTCGGAAGAGAGGAGATTCTCCCACGTCAATACTTACCGTCCAATCTGTTTCAATCTCATAGAGGTGGAGCGATGTTGGTCCCAAGTAGAGATCACGCCAGCGGGCAGCCGGATGACCGAGATCATACGTATCGTCCGCTCCCGGCACCAGGCCATTATTTGTTAGGCGCATCCGCTCCATATTGTTCGTGCGGAAAGCAACAGGCTGATTGTCGAGTGTGCCGAGAAAATTGGTAGCTGGATTTGTCGCGTTATTGCCGGCAACGTGCCAATCATTCCCACCACCAATTGCTCCCCATGATGGTTCCCCCGGCGAACCAGAGTTATACTCGAATTGACCCGTTTCGATATTGAAAATGAGCAGGCCAGTCGCTGGGTTCTCAATGGCGTCACGCTGCGCCGATGTCATGCGAGGAACCAACAGTCCCCCAGTTGTGGAGACCAAGTCGAGCAGTGCGCTCGGGTCAGGATCGTTTGTACCGATCCCAACATTTCCCTTGTCGTCCGATACTGGTTGTGCTATCGACGAGATGGTGAGAACGGCTATGAGAGCACTTGCCGTAAGAATTGTATTTCTAAGCATGGTACGTCCGCAGAATGTTTAAGCAGTTTATCGAATCAGAAGAGACCAAATTTACAAAAAATCGGGCAATTTCTCATTGAGTGTGACACTCACCAACTCCTACAACACCCCGATCATGGTCTTTGAACAATGACCAACTTGTATTAACGCCCCGATTCATAGCGGTACTCAGCAACATCAGCAGAGGAGTAAACGGCATAAAAGAGAAGGGGCATGGCTCCCCTTCTCTCTTCTGAACACGAAAATTAGCCTCTCAGGCAAGTGCTCTTCTAATTCCTATCTACTGCGAACCATGCACCATTCACTTTAATAATTGTGGCCGCTCCACCTTGCGGAATTGAACTGTTTGTGTTCGTTCCATCGGTAGCAAGACCACTCAGCGTTACGGGGGCAGCAGTAGTATTCACCACGTAGATAATCTGTCCGTTCGTTCCACCTGCTGGAGCCGAAAGTGTGGCTCCAGTTGCCTCCACAATAAGGGCACTGTTGGCGATTGTTCCTCCACCCGCTACCGACTGTACAGAGGCAACAAACGAACCTTCGGCTATTTCCAACCCAACTCCACTCCCACTCGTATTTCGTAGCCGAAGTGCTGGCTCCGACCCACTGCTGTTTTCTACATCAAGCCGAGCGTTTGGAACCGTGCCGATCCCAACGTTCCCATTCCTCCGAACTACTACGTGTGGGGTAGTTCCATCGCTCAGCTCCAAGATATTTGCAGTCCCCGAAGCGTTGGTATTTCTCACGCGCAGACCTCCAGTTCCAGAGCTTGAGGTAATCGTGGTAAGTCCTGTCTCGGCTACAGCTAAGAGGTCGCTCGCAGCCCCATTCACCTCCACTACAAAACTTGAGCCGGTTCCACTGTTATCGTCGTCGATGTTTATCACGAGACTCCCGTTGCTGACAAGTTCGAGGTTGCCAGAAGATGTCCCCACGAGGTTAGCCGTGCCGAGAAGATCATGTCCCTTCACGTCCAAATCGCCATTCACTTCTAATAGATTCGCTCCACCATTCCAGAGGAGGTTCCCACTCTGAGCAAATCCTCCACTGCCACCCGGATCGCCAAACAACAGTTCCCCAGCAACCAAACCAAAACTCGGAGCCCCCGAACTGAAGGTTACTGTTCCGGCAAAACTGACATCAGCATTGACAACTTGAGGGGAAGATGATTCGCTCAAAAGAAAAGAGGCCACCGCAACACCTGGGTCGGGAATTGTCAGACTTCTATTCTGTGGCAGAGGATTCGATACGTTCAACGTAATTGTATTCGCTACTCCGTCGGCTCCGTTATCGTCCAGCACAAGACGCTGAGCGCGGAAGTCACGAGACTGTGCGTGTAGAAGTGGTAGCGAAGAGAGCAGAGTCAACACGACTCCAACAGAGAAGAGGATGAGTTTCATGGGATAGTTCTCCAACGATACGAGTGAATAAGGATGAAATAAGGTTGGAGAAAAGTACGAGATTGCGGAGAGATGAACAAAGAGGAAAAGAGAGAATGTACCGTTGGTCTCCAGCAACGAACAGAGGGATTGCTGGAGACCACATTGGTAGCTGTTTGCTTACTCCACGCGAGTTACCTTCAAGAAAGAGTCTGTCTCTACTGTTACGGTCTGCGTTCCCCCAGTATTATCGTCGGCCCACTGAAGCTGCAGGTCACCGCTGTTTCCACCTGTGCGAACAGTGCCTCGAATGCTGACAACATGCAGACTACCCGAGGCCAAATCGACAACGGTTCCAGCACTCCCCGATGTCGTCAACACATCGTTCTCAAGATAGTTGGTTGACCCAGCACGGGAAGAAGAGTAGGGAAGTTTCATCGTTGTACCCGACGGAACTGTAAAGGCAATCTGGAAATCGTGACCTGCATTTGTCGTTGTAACGTAGAAAATCCCTTCTACTTGGTATGTCTCGTTAGCATTCAATGCGATAACCAGATCGTCGTCGTTCTGCAACGTTGTGCTACTCACTACTGACTCATCACTTCCTTTGCGAACAAAAACCATCCCCCCCACACTGGCAAGCCCTGTAGCTCCCGACGCGGTTCCCCACTCGAGTGTTGCCGCTGTCCCTGTTGGCGCAGGAGCACTGGCAACGCGCAACACTTGCCCAGCCGTCCCATTTGTCGCCGGGAGAGTGTAGGTAATGTTTCCACTCTGCGCCCCAGACTTAAAGGCAGTATACTCACTTCCACTTCCATCTGGCTCGAAGAGCCGCAGTTCACCCCCGTTATCGGCGTAGAGATTGCCACTCAACGTTCCGACACTTCCTGCAGTTGTGGTGATGCTCCCCGTTGTTGTGGAGATGTTGCCAATCGTTGTCGAGATATTCCCAGTGGTGATTGCAAAATTGCCGGTTGTAACGTTAATGTTCCCAGTTGGAATCGTTACCCCGGCAAAGGTTGGCGTTGCGCTCGTTGCAACGCTCTGGCCAATTGCAACGGTCATTGTACTGTTAGCTCCGCCATCGACGACACTAACACCAGTCCCCGCAGTAAGAACACGCTCTGCCGACAAGGTTCCACTGGCTGAAGCTGTTAGATATGGTTCGCCAACTCCGGCTCCTCCACCCGCTGTTCCCCAACTCAAGACTCCAGCACCATCCGTCGTCAAGACTTGTCCGTTAGTTCCGTCGGCTGCCGGGAGTGTCCAGATTGTATTCGCGGAAACTGCTGCCGGGGCAAGGAAGCCAACATATTCTGGCCCGATTCCACTCTCCAAAAAACGCAATTCACCTCCTAAGAGAAGATTACCATCCACCGACTGCCAGCCGATAGTAGGATTCGAGACCAGAAGTGTTCCTGCCCCCGCAGGATCAGGGATTGTCAGCGTGCCACCAACAATAGGTCCGGCTGGTGTCTGCAAGATGATAAGGTTGCTGCTCCCATCATCGATAATCAACCGTTCTCCCCTCACATCTCGGTCTTGTCCCTCCGCAATTCCGCAGATCGAACAGAACAAGAGAAGCAGTAGTCCTCTTCGAAAAACTCCCATAAACTGTGTACTCCTGAATATGATTGTTCAGGGGGGCACAATACAATTTGCACCGAACACGAGATCCTCACCCATCTGGGCAAAAGTCGATAGGGCGCGTTCAGCCCGATGCCTGAAAACATGAGTCGAACTATAGAAGACTTTGTCTGGACAAGACAAAAGAATCACACATCCCCTCTATCCCACAGGAACAAAAGAGAGACGTGAGCAACCCACAGGTCGCAACAAAGGAGGAAGTATCCAGCTATTTGCTGCCGAAGAATTTCAGCAAGGAGGGAAGTGAAACTGCGAAGTTGGTATTCAGGACAGGACAAACATAGCGAAAAAAGAGGGTAAAAATCAAAAAAGGTTGCTTCTACTTTCTCTTGTTAAGAGTTCACAATGCTATTTGGCAACATAGCAAAGAAGAGGGACGGGAAAGAATTTCTTCCCCGTCCCTCTACCTTCAATTGATCTGCTTCCTACTTAATCGTTCTCAATAACTTGATAGTAGAAGCTATAGGTTGTTGTGCCGTCACCTAACGTTGAGGCAAGGTTGATGTCAAACGAGGTTGTCCCGATGTTGCTCACAAAGAATCCAGCACCTGCTGTGGCAGCATCACCTGGTGTGACCACAACAATCGGGTCGGTTGTGTAGGCAGCGTTGAACGTTACGGTGATAACCCCAATGCCGACTGCTCCACCGTCGGTTGACGTCACAAATCCCGCAACGTCGGTTGATGTAGTGGAGACAGTAATAGCAGCAGCTAAATTTGTTCCGTCACCAGCCGCTGTCGGTGCTGTTCCCTGAGATGTCCAGTGCCCCTCATTGATGACAATGCGAGAATTAGTCACTCCTGTCGTGGCGTTCACTACCAACGAGGCAGCCCCAGCTCCAGAGTTATCAATTGCGAAGGTCTCTGCTGATCCACTGCTACGGTCTACGCCAGTCTCAGTAATTACAAGATCGGTTCCCCCCGCACTGTTAATCGTAGCCTGGGTAAAGACACCGGTCGATGGTGTCGTCCCACCTATCGGCGTTGCATTCACCGTCCCACCATCAATCGTCAGGTTGTCGTTCACCTGGGCATCCGTCAAGCCTGCGCCGATCCGTGCTGCGTTAATTGTCGCCGTCCCCACGTTCGTCGACGCAATCAACGCATCTCCCTGTGCCGCTGTCACTGGCAAGGTCTGAGTCCCTGTCCACGTGTTTGCGTTCGACAGGTTGATCCGCAGTGGATCGCCACCACTTCCGTCACCCAAAAGGGTTGAGTTCGTTGTCACTGCTACGTCGCTCAAGAAGGCTACCGTGCCCGATCCGTCTTGGAACGTGATCGTCCGGTCTGCCGTCGGATCTGTTATCGCGAACGTCGTCTCATTCACATCGGAAGTAGATCCCTCGAATGAAAGAGGTGTTGCTCCGGTCAACGTTCCGTTCACTGTTATCGCGTCGGTTGGCGAGTCGCCTAACGTCATGTCCGCATCGAACGTTGCGATGCTCAGTACGTTTACTGGACCAAATGTCTGCGTGCCGGTCCACGTGTTTGTGTTCGACAGGTTGATCCGCAACGGATCGCCTCCCGTTCCATCCCCCAAAAGGGTTGAGTTCGTTGTCACTGCTACGTCACTCAAGAAGGCTACTGTACCCGATCCGTCTTGGAACGTGATTATCCGGTCTGCCGTCGGATCTGTGATTGCGAACGTCGTCTCATTCACATCGGAAGTAGATCCCTCGAATGAAAGTGGTGTTGCTCCGGTCAACGTTCCGTTCACTGTTATCGCGTCGGTTGGCGAGTCGCCTAACGTCATGTCCGCATCGAACGTTGCGATGCTCAGTACGTTTACTGGACCAAATGTCTGCGTGCCGGTCCACGTGTTTGTGTTCGACAGGTTGATCCGCAGCGGATCGCCTCCTGTTCCATCGCCGAGAAGCGTTGAGTTCGTTGTCACTGCTACGTCGCTCAAGAAGGCTACCGTGCCCGATCCGTCTTGGAACGTGATTATCCGGTCTGCCGTCGGATCTGTTATCGCGAACGTCGTCTCATTCACATCGGAAGTAGATCCCTCGAATGAAAGTGGTGTTGCTCCAGCCAACGTTCCGTTCACTGTTATCGCGTCGGTTGGCGAGTCGCCTAACGTCATGTCCGCATCGAACGTTGCGATGCTCAGTACGTTTACTGGACCAAATGTCTGCGTGCCGGTCCACGTGTTTGTGTTCGACAGGTTGATCCGCAGCGGATCGCCTCCTGTTCCATCGCCGAGAAGCGTTGAGTTCGTTGTCACTGCTACGTCGCTCAAGAAGGCTACCGTGCCCGATCCGTCTTGGAACGTGATTATCCGGTCTGCCGTCGGATCTGTGATTGCGAACGTCGTCTCGTTCACATCAGAAGTAGAACCTTCAAATGAAAGTGGTGTTGCTCCGGCCAACGTTCCATTCATCGTAATCGCGTCGGTTGGTGAGTCACCTAAGGTCACATCTGCGTCGAACGTTGCGATACTAAGTACGGCAACTGGACCAAATGTCTGCGTGCCGGTCCACGTGTTGGTGTTCGATAGGTTGATCCGCAACGGATCGCCACCTGTTCCGTCACCCAAAAGCGTTGAGTTCGTTGTCACTGCTATGTCACTCAAGAAGGCCACCGTGCCCGATCCGTCTTGGAACGTATACGTCCGATTGCCGGTCAAGACTGACGCTGTCTGAATTGTTCCTAAGAATCCGTTCAGGTCAAGGTTGTCGTGTAAGATCACGCGACCTCGTGTCGGGAACAGGTCATCTCCCAACGTCACCGTCGACCCACCCGTAATCGTTGTAAACGCACCGGTCGATGGAGATGATGAACCGATTGCCGATCCATCCACCGTACCACCGTTAATATCGACACTGCTGAACGTCTGTGCCCCTGTCCAATTGTTTGCGTTCGTCAGGTCAATGCCGAGTGGATTGCCGCTCGTACCATCTCCGGTCAAACTTGCATCTGTCGACACAGGAATATTGCCAATTACTCCCAACGTGCCAGTAGCATCGGGCAACGTATACGTCCGATTGCCGGTCAAGACTGACGCCGTCTGAAGTGTTCCCAAGAATCCGTTCAGGTCAAGGTTGTCGTGTAAGATCACGCGACCTCGTGTCGGGAACAGGTCATCTCCCAACGTCACCGTCGACCTACCCGTAATCGTTGTAAACGCACCGGTCGATGGAGATGATGAACCGATTGCCGATCCATCCACCGTACCACCGTTAATATCGACACTGCTGAATGTCTGTCCACCCGTCCAATTGTTTGCGTTCGTCAGGTCAATGCCGAGTGGATTACCGGTTGTACCATCTCCTGTCAGGGTCGCATCGGTGCTCACCGCAATGCTCCCTCCGAGTGAAGCGATTGTCCGCGTCTCCAACGCGCCACCGTTCGAAGTCACCAGATCCGTTGACGTGCTCCCTGACGGAAGGGCTGTTCCCGTAATCGTCCCAAAGGTTCCCGAACCACCTGATATTGTTGAACCAGCTCCATCGCTGATCGTCCCACCACTCATCGATGCGATCCCGTCAGTCACAGTAAATCCTGTTACTGTACCGCCAAACATCGATGCGCCGAATCCATCACTGATCGTCCCACCACTCATCGATGCGATCCCGTCAGTCACAGTAAATCCTGTTACTGTACCACCAAACATCGACGCGCCGAATCCATCACTGATCGTCCCACCACTCATCGATGCGATCCCGTCAGTCAACGCCACGGCTGTCACTGTGCCGCCGGCAATCGTCGAACCGGCTCCGTCAGAGATCGTCGTGAACGTTCCGGTAGCCGGCGTCACCCCCCCAATGGTAGTTGCGTCAATTGTGCCACCGTTAACATCAACGGTTGTGAACGTCTGCGCTCCCGTCCAACTGTTGTTGTTCGTCAAGTTAATGCCGAGTGGGTTGCCGCCCGAGCCGTCACCAATCAGTGTCGCATCGGTGATAATATCGCCAACCAAAGAAATCACTCCACTTGCATCTGGGAGCGTATATGTCCGGTCTGCTGTTAATGCAGGTGCTGTCTCTACTGTCCCTTGGAATCCATTCGCCGCCGTATTGTCCTCCAGAATCAACTGACCCGGCGTCGGCGTCACATCATCCCCGAGTGTTAGGGGCGAAGCCGGAAATGAGACTGGCCCCATAACCGAGAGAGCACCAGCAATGCTCACATCTCCGGTAGCTCCGTCAATCGTCAGGTCGGAACTGCCGTCATCATTGCCGTCCAGTTCAAGTCCCGTTCCACCATTGAAACTGATCTGCGCTTCGTCTGCAGAGGAGCCGATATGGATTGTCGGACCGGAGACAAAGAGTTCATCGAAACGGTTTGTGTTGCTGCCGAGGTCGTATGTCGCATCGGCGTTGGGAACGATGTCGCTTGCAACCTGACCGGTAAACGTAATGGCATCGGCTGCAGCATCACCCAGAGTTACCGCACCGTTCAGTATGGTCGCTCCGTCAGCGTTCAGCGTTCCACCAATATCAGTATTGCCTGTTGCTGAGGCTACAGTGAAGTTTCCTGCTCCAATATTAAAATCACCTGTCACATTCACGTTATCAAACAGATTCAGATCACCCACTGTATTTCCAACAAAGCCCTGCAAGTCTGTTGTCCCGGCGTGCGTTGTGTTCCCGTCGACGTTCAAATCCGTATCTACGTCCAAGCTACCGGTCACGTTCACTCCAGCGGCCGTCACGTTGATTGCCGTTGCGTTGTACCGTTCACCCCAATCGTGCCTGTTGTTGTGCCGTTGTAGCCTATCACAACTTCATCAGTGCCAACGCCGCCCGCATCACCGATGTGAACGCTACCACCATTCACGAAGACCCCACTCCAGCGGAGAGCATCTGTGCCGAGTGAATAGGTGTTATCGATTGTTGGGATTACGTTTGCATCAACGTTCACATCCCCCGAACCATTCCCGATATTCACATCACCTGTGTTCGTCGTGTTCACATTCAGGTCACCGGTTGCAGAATTTCCTCGCAACTCATCAACATTGAAGATGTCGTTGTCGTTCATATCCAAGTCGCCGTTGAGTATTAACGTGCCAACCGAGAGATTCCCACTGATATCAGCATCGCCATTGATGTCAACCTCAACCGCTCCTCCATCCACTCCATCCACTTGCAACTGCTCGGCATCCGTTCCATCGCCGAACGTACTCCCAGTTCCTGTTGCGGTTACTGTACCAGTAGGAGAGACTGTAAACACACCTGAGTTATAACTTATACCACCTGGATTGACTGTGAAGAAACCTGCAGCAAGATTAAGACTTGGTCCAGGGTCTACGGTGAAGAGTCCTGAGTTATAGTTCAATGTCCCTGGATCACCCGTTAACACGCCACCTGAGAAACTAAAGGTTCCTGGATCTACTACTAAGGTTCCGGGGACATTCACTACGGCTCCGTTGTAAGTCAACGTTCCCGGATTGACGGTGAAGAGTCCAGCGTTATAAGAAATGCTGCCTGGGTCTACTGTAAAGAAACCGCCACCGAGGTTGAGGGCTGGTGTTGGGTTTACTGTGAAGATACCGGGCATGTTCAATACTGAACCGTTATAGGTCAACGTTCCCGGATCGACAGTAAACAGACCGGAGCCATATTGCAATGTCCCTGGATCGACAGTGAACAGACCGGAACCGTATTGCAACGTTCCCGGATCGACGGTAAACAGACCGGAGCCATATTGCAATGTCCCTGGATCGACAGTGAACAGACCGGAACCGTACTGCAACGTTCCTGGATCGACAGTGAACAGACCGGAGCCATGATTAAGAACTGGAGCAGCGATAAACAACGTTCCTCCAGTTGGAGTAATCGTCAGGTTTTCACCACCAGTAGCGGCGATGTTGTGGCTGCCGGGTGTTGTTCCATCAATTATAATCGAAGAACCTGATTGAATCGTTCCATCTGCCTGAATGTTCCCTGTTGTCTGAACATCTCCTGTAGCAGCAGCAACGGTAAAGTTGCCTGCACCGATATTAAAAATTCCGGCTCCATTATCCCACAACAGATTTGCATTCTGTGCGGCTTGCCCAGTAGGACTGCCGAAAAGAATCTCGTTCGGGTTGAGTGGAGCGGTAACCGTGAGAACCGTACCATCTGCATCGGGGAACGTGACGGTTCTATTTGCGGTGAGACCAGTTGGCGGAACACGCAATGTCATCGTATTGCGTACGCCGTCACCTGCGTTATCGTCAATGATAAGTCGCTCCGCGCTAAAATCACGGTTCTGACTAAGAAGGGAAGCTGAAGCGAAGATCAAGGAAAGTCCGAAAGTGACTGAGATCCTTCGCAATCGCTTTGTACTGAATAAATGGTAGTGCATGGTCATTTTGTGCCTTTAATATGAACTATAGCTCTACGTGAAGTTAGAAAAGTCGACGATAGTCTTTTTGCTCACCTTGGATTGGTTCTGCAGTTGTGATCCTTTAGTGATAGTCATCAAGAACAAATCATGAGGTAGAGGAGTACGTGCATCCGAAAGTAGAAGGCAGGAGAGAGTTGTGGGATGCGATGACATTGCAGCAATGCAATGGTATGAAAGAAATGGAGGTTTCTTCATCGTTAATTTTTGGATGGACTTGAGGAATTATGGTGCCTCAACTACCATGGACTATTGGTGCCACTAAGTTACACGTTTTCTAGAAGCAGGACAACGATAATTATGATAGTATCGAGACTCACTATCAACAACCTTGAAGGCTTTGTTTCCGCAATTGCTTCGAAGGAAGTTGGGAATAGAAGAATCCTTGAGATCACCTGCAATTTTCAGTTCTGTGCAACTCTAACCTATCAAACTTGAGAAGTCAATTGAAGGACTATTATTTTTTCTCGTCCGCATCTGAAGATCCATCAGGTTGATAGCTCTCCAATACGACGAAGGTTCAATTTCACTTTACGGAAACCGAACCTTCTCTTCTTCCAATATCTCTTCTCAATTTCTCCCTCTTAACATTCGCACTCTCTACCGTTATGGCCTTCCCACGGTTATATAGAAGAAATCGAGATCTGTTGGCGTTGCAGTCGTGTCGAACGTAGTAATCGTTAACGTCGACCCAGCACGGGTTACGGTAACAGATCCGATTGCCTGAAGCATTACGGTTGTTGCAGCCGCCGTTGGCGAATTTGGAAGGGCAGTGGTATAGACACTTGTACCGGGAGTGTAAATCAGCAGAGCGAGAAACGTGATACGGTTCAAGAGAAAGGGTTGAGAAAGGAAGGGAGCTTGTAGTAATCAAACCCGACGAGTACGAATATACATGATTAGCTGACACAAGAGATTCCCGAAAGATGCCAGATTTTATGTAGCCTATCCTGCACTACCACTTGGTAGAAGAAGTGGGGAACAATTCATGTAGAAAACCTGCGCAAAACGAGGAAGCCCGACCATCAGATGTGATGGTCGGGCTTGCCCTATGTATCGTAAAGTCTTGAGAGTTCCCCCCACTACCTCACATCAACTACTGTGTCTCGATCACTTGATAGAAGAACTGGTAGGATGTCGATGCGGCAGGAACACCGATGAAGTTCACTGTGAAGGTTGTGGTAGTCCGCGTAACGTATGCACCGATACCAGCACCTGCTCCGTTCGCCGCCGTAAGCACAACAATCGGTGCTGTGGCATAGGCTGCGTTGAACGTTACCGTCGCCTGTGCTCCGGCAGCTGGCGTTCCACTTGTAGTAATGTTGATGAAGCCTGCAACATCTGTCTCGTTTGCCAGAACTGCCGTGGCTACATTCGCACCGGCGGCGGCGGCTCCAGGTGCTGTCGTCTGCTGCGATGTCCAGTGTCCATCGTCAACCGTCAAGCGTGAGTTCGTTGTTGACGTTGCTCCGTTGATGAGAACGTTCATGTTTCCGGCTCCTGTATTATCGAGCGAGAGTGTCTCGGTTGCACCGCTGTTGCGGTCGAGGCCACCGTCGGTCAACGTCAGGTTTGTGGTTCCATCTCCGTTGATGAAGGCGTAGTCTCCGATTTGAAGGTTGCCTACAGTACTTCCAATCGGTCCTTGGAAATCTGTAGAGTTTGTATAGGTCTGTGTGGCAGTCCACGTGTTGGCGTTTGCCAGATTGATGCCGAGTGGGTTGCCGGTTGTACCATCACCGACCAACGTTGCATTACTGCTGACGGCAACACTTCCGGAAAGCGAAGCCACTGTCCGCGTCTCCAACGCTCCACCGTTCGATGTTACCAGACCCGTTGACGTGCTCCCTGCCGGAAGGGCTGTTCCTGTAATCGTTGTAAACACACCTGTGCTCGGCGTGGTTGCTCCAACTGGCGTTGCATCAACTGTGCCGCCGTTAATCGTCAGGTTGTTGTTCACTTGCGCGTCGTTCAAGCCTGCACCGATTCGTGCCGCGTCAATTGTTGTTGTCCCTGAGTTCGTCGAGGCGATTAGCGCATCTCCCTGAGCTGCGGACGTTGGTAACGTCTGCGTTCCCGTCCACGTGTTGGCGTTCGTGAGATCGATCCCGAGTGGGTTGCCACCGGAGCCATCCCCGGTTAGTGAAGCATCGGTAACGATATTGCCGACAAGAGCAAGAGTGCCGTCGGCATCGGGAAATTCGTAGGTCCGGGTTGCCGTCAACGGGTTGGCTGTCTGTAATATGCCGGTGAACGTGTTGGCAGCCGTATTGTCGTGGAAGATGATGATCCCCGGTGTTGGCGTTGCGTCACTGCCCAACGTCAGACTTGAAACTCCGGTTATCGCGCCGGTTGCTGCAGAGACAGTAAAGTTCCCAGCACCAACGTCAAGGTCACCTGTTACATCCACGTTGTCGGCAAGGTTCAGGTTACCTACGGTGTTCCCGACCAGACTCTGAAGGTCAATTGTCCCGGTCACGACTGCTGCATCAGCAATTGTCACGTTACCTGTAGTATTCACAATTGCACCCCGGATATCCGCGGCATTCCCCGTACCGGGGCTTACTGTCAATGAAGTGCCCGCACCGACGTTTGTGATATTAACAACCAGGTTCGCGTTCCCCGGAGTCGCGTTATCAAACACTGCTACCGGCCCATTGACTGAACTTGCAAGGAATCCTAATCCGGCTCCGTTTGAGTGTCCCCACACACCGATTCCGGTACTTGACATTCCGAGAGCGCCGGTTCCACCATCAGCAAAACTGAAAATTCCCTGTCCATCAGCACTGAGGTTATCGGCCCGGATAGCGGCCATGCCGAGTGTCGCCGTAAATCCGTGAAGCTTTGCAGCTGGCGTCATTGTTCCGGCACCAAGCCGTTCGTTTACGTCATCCCAGAAGAAAGCACTGTTGTTCTGGGAAAGCACTCCTCCTGCCCCGGCAAAGACAACACTTCCGGGTGTAAACCCGATATTGAGCGTCCCACCAATTACCGTGTTCCCCGTTGCGCCGGCAACCGTAAAGTTGCCAGCCCCGATATCGAATATACCTGCGCCGTTGTTCCAGAGAAGATTAGGACTCTGTGCAGACTGTCCTGCTGGACCACCGAAGAGAATTTGGTTCGGCGACAGCGGTCCGGCAGCGGTGACAATCGAACCGTCAGAATCCGGGAAAATGAGAACCCGGTTTGCAGAAAGTCCTCCCGGTGGAGTTTGGAGCGTCATCGTATTATATCCACCATCTCCTGCAGCGTCATCCATAATCAGCCGCTCAGCGTTGAAGTCACGATTTTGGCTCCAGAGAGAGAGTGAAGAAGAAAAGAGTATCAAGGCAACGACACCGAACGTCAGCCTTGCGATTTTAATGCACGCGAATAGATTGTTCATTGATTACTCTCAAAAGGTTCTTATGTCCCCTATGATCTATGTTGATTACTTGTATCATGCAATGCACCACCTACCTCTACGGCTGATCCTATCCGCTCCTCTATCACACCTTAGTTGTTCTCTATCACTTGGTAGTAGAAACTGTACGTTGTTGTCCCATCTCCAACTGTGGTAAAGATGTTGATATCGAACGACCCAGAAGTGACACCACTCACGAAAAATGTGGTTCCGGCTGTTGCCGCGTTAGTTGGCGAAACAACTACAACTGGATCACTGTTGTAGGGAGCATCGAACGTTACGGTAATAACCCCGGTTCCTATTCCACCACCATCGGTTGCCGAAACTGAACCGGCAACGTCGGTAGATGTTCCTGCTACTGTCACTAAGGCAGCTATGTTAGTCCCATCTCCTGCAGCAGTTGGAGCATTCCCCTCCGAAGTCCAATGCCCTCCACTAACGGTAAGGCGTGAGTTCGTGACGGTTGCTCCACTGTTAATCAGAAGGGTTGACGTTGTGGTTATACCATCCACATTTAAATTTTCGTCGAAGTCGACATCCCCACTATTCACTCGGATAGCATTCGACCCAGTGTTACCACTCACTCGAAGAGCATCGTCGGTGTTGCCAACGTCCGTGGTACGGATGCGCACCGCCTGCCCCGCCGTGCCAGCATGTTGCAGATCCAATCCCCTCCCCGTACCATCGGTTCGTACTGCGAGTGCGTCGGAACTATTTGCGGCGTTGGTGATACGAACCCGAGTAGCCTGACCCGAAGCCCCAGAATGATTAACATCGAGCGCACGACCAGTGCCGGGAGTTGCGAGAATCAGGACATCCTCAGCATTCCCAGCATCGAGAATATCTATCCGAGCGGCAGGACTTGTGGTTCCATTTTGCTGAACGATAAGTCCTCGACCGTCGTCAAAAGATTCAATGTGGAGTGCGTCGCCATCATCGGACTCTATGATGTGGAGACCATCTCCACTGCCAAATTCTATAATCCCCATTCCCCAACCCGCATCATCTTCTACAACACCGAGTCCATCCCCTCCCCCCTCTTCGAAGACCACAAGACCTTCTCCACCTGCAAATTCGTCGATGGTTACCGCTCTGGTTGGACCATCTTCAAGGAAGACCGCACACTCTCCCCCCCCAAACGCCCGCACGATCATTCCATCACCTGTGCCATCGTGGGTAATGCTCAGGGCATCGTCGTCAGCCGTAGGACTCATATCTAAGTCAAGTCCGTTCCCAGTGCCGGTAACGTTCACGTTAATCGCGTCCCCGTCACCTGCTACCTCCATCCGAATTACATCCTCAGCATTCAGAACGTTTGTCTGATTCACCAAGAGGCTAAAGCCATCTGTACCGGTATGGTTGATGACAAGGCTATTGGTAGTACCTGGCTGAGTGAGCGAGAGCGTATTTGTGCTGTTATCCCAAAGCAGGTTAGCATTCTGGGCAAGCTGACCACTTGGTCCGCCAAAAATAATTTCGTTTGGGTTTATCGGTCCTGCGAGCGTAGCAACTGTCCCGTCTGCATCAGGGAAGGTAAACGTTCTGTCTGCTGTTAACCCTGCCGGCGGCGTCTGCAACGTCAAGGTATTAAATCCTGCGTCGACTGCTGCATCATCGAGAACAATGCGCTCTGCGTGGAACTCACGATTTTGGGCATTAAGCAAGGCAGATCCAAAGAGAACCGATACCGTAGCAATTCCTATAACTTTCCTGTATGTTCTTCTACGTTTTTCCCTATACATATCCTTTTTACTTATCTATTGAATGGTGATCGAAATCAGATAATTCTATATAGAGCACAATCTCTTATATAGAGGGAGGTAGAGGGGGAACGCAAAAGAGCGTTCGCGTAGTACCAGGTAGGGATCATATCTATTGCATAGGGAAAATGTTCGACCGATTCACCTTCACTGTGAGATTTGGTTTTTGCTCTACAGGGCATGTATTCAAACCTTGAGAGGGGATAAGAGCATTAGGCTCTCACCCCCTCTCAATAGAAATCAGCACATCCTGCGTAGTGCAACCATGTTAGTTCTTAAAGAGGACAACTTCCCACCGTGCCGCTCCGCCATCATATACCATAATGTAGTTACCACTCCCAATCGTGTTCGTAGTACCACCAGCGGTATTAAGAATACGGTTACCTGCCGTCTCGCCAACATCTTCAAAGCTTACCGTCATATTCTGTCCCGTCTGGTTGAGAATCACAACCATTTTGCCATCAGCACCACCCGAAATACCACTTACAGTAAACGCCCCGGCTCCACCCGTAAAGCCTGTGATACGAATAAGCGTGGCTCCCGAGCTTGCCAACAGATTATTTGCACCGGCAGTAACGGTAACGTCACTGCGAGAGAATACAGGAGACCCCCCTGGTGGGGCAGCCCACTGCAACGTTGCAGAGTCGCCAAATCCGTTTACCGTTCCGAGTGTAAGTACTTGGCCGGCTGTGCCTATCGCGGTTGGGAAGACATAGTTGCTGTTTTGAGCAACTGATGGAGCACGCAAACCAATGTACTGCGATCCCGTACCACTCGGCTCCTGCCATCTGATATCACGCGCATTGTTGTCGTTGTTGGTCATTGCTATGCGTGCGTTCTGAAAAATGGAGAACGCGTTTGCAAATGTCTGGAGTCCAGTCCACGTATTCCCGTTGCTAAGGTTGATACCGAGCGGCGAGCCACCGGAGCCGTCACCAGTAAGTGTAGCGTTGGTAGTGACCGTGCCACCACCACCTGGTGTTGTCCAAGTAAGTGTAGCAGAGTCGCCAAATCCGTTTACCGTTCCAAGTGTAAGTACTTGGCCGGCTGTGCCTATTGCGGTTGGGAAGACATAGTTGCTGTTTTGAGCAACTGATGGAGCACGCAAACCAATGTACTGCGATCCCGTACCACTCGGCTCCTGCCATCTGATATCACGCGCATTGTTGTCGTTGTTGGTCATTGCTATGCGTGCGTTCTGAAAAATGGAGAACGCGTTTGCAAATGTCTGGAGTCCAGTCCACGTATTCCCGTTGCCAAGGTTGATGCGGAGAGGGTTGCCACCTGTGCCATCCCCGAGCAAGGTGGTGTTCGTTGAGACCGAACCACCTGCTGTTGCCCAGCTAAGGACACCAGAACCATCAGTGACCAGCGCCTGCCCAGCAGTTCCGTCGGCTGCTGGAAGTGTCCAGATTTGATTTGCCGTAATTGCGGCCGGGGCTTGAAAGCCGACGTAGTCAGTTCCGCCACCTGTCTCAACGTAGCGCACCTGCCCACCAACCGTTGCGTTTCCACTCAGGAAAATATCTTGCCAGCGGCTCGCACCCGAACCGAGGTCGTATGTGTCGTCTGCGCCGGGCAAGATGTCGCCAGAAACGCTTTGCGAGCCACCGGAAGGGTTTGTAATCAGGAATTGTCCTGAACCACCTGGATCAGGAATAGTAAGCGTACCACCAGTGATAGGACCGGCGGGAGTTTGCACAACGATGGTGTTGCCGTTGTTGTCGTCGAGCACAAAACGCTCGGCACGGTAATCTCTCGTCTGTCCGAGCAATGTTGATGTCCCCAAGGCAAGCATCGTTAGTGCTGCAGGAATTATCTTTCTTCGCATGAAGTCAGCCTCTTTGATTGTATCTCTAAAATATGAGTGTATAGCATTCTCAGAATTTGCAGAGAGGAAGGAGTACTTCTTCTCAAAAAAAACAAAGGCAGGCGAAGGTTCCCCCCCCGCCTGCCTTGTTATTTCATTGAAAGAATCGATAGCTCCGGAGGGAGTAGGATCACGATTCTTTCGTCACTCGCTCCTTACGGATTGACGATCGTGTAGTTGACTTGATCGCCGGCTGTCACAGGTGCAGAGAACTGAATTGTAAAGCCTACGCCCGCATTAACTGCGCTGATGTGGCTCGAAAGCTGTCCACCAGCTCCCGAAACCCGCGTGAAGACGATAATCGATCCTGCAACTACATTCGTGTTTGCAATCGCCTCTGTTCCACCTGCGTTCGGTGCAGCAATTGTCACCTGACCAGAGTAGATACCCGTTGCGTTCTGCGCTGCCGTTGCGTTCGATGCTTGAACTGCACCGGCGTTGTCAACGTAGAGGCTTTGGTTGCCACCGCCGGAATAGTTATCCAGCGTGACTGCGCCCGTTACATCGAGTGTTCCACCAATGTCTGTGTTGCCCGTTGCAGCAGCGACTGTGAAGTTACCTGCGCCTACATCAAGATCACCTGTCACGTCGACGTTGTCAGCAAGGTTCAGGTCACCTACTGTGCTTCCAACGGCTCCACGTAAGTCACTCGTGCCGGTTACAACCAAGTTGTCACTGACAACAACGTCACCCGTTGAGTTCGAGATTGCTCCCTGAAGATCGCTCGTTCCGGTCACAACCAAATTGTCGTCAACTGTGGTCTGGCCACCAGCCGCGTCAATCTCGATATTACCAGCAGTTGTATTTAATAGGAGTGGGTTGCTCGACTGAATCTGGTGTGTTGCCGACGTTCCGTCGAACCAGAGTGAGCCACCAACTTTGAGAATTCCTGTGGTTACTTGGTCACCGTTGTTCACGATGTCCCAAACTGTAGGATTACCAGCAAGCGTGTTTCCAACAACAGCGTCGGCAGTTCCATTCACCACAACGTGCTGGTTTGCAGAACCGTCGCCAACTGTCAGAACGCTTGTTGCTGGCTCGTATGTGAAGCCCGGATTGTCTTCCGTGACTTGACCACCATTGTCGATAAAGAGAACAGATTGATCGGTATAACCGGTCAGGCCGAGCGTTCCGAGTACGTTGAGATCGCCGTCGATCACAGCGTCGTATGCCCCAACGATTCCGGGCGGAGGCGTTGGAACGCCGTCAACGCGGAACTGCTCTTCATCAAGTCCTTCACCAACGGTCACGTTGCCGGTTGTGTTGTTGACAACAACGTCATTGTTGCCATCGTCGTTGCCGTCCATCGTGATGCCGGCAGCCGAAACGTTCAAATTATTTGTGCCGTCATCGTCGGCATCTACTTCGAGAGCAACGTCAAGGTCGGCAGTTGTGCCGGTGATCTGTGCCTCTAAGTTACCGTCATCGTCGGCGTCAACGTTCACTACTGTGCCGTTAACAACAAGATTGTTTGTGCCATCGTCGTCGGCGTCAACTTCGAGGATAACGTCAAGGTCGGCAGTTGTGCCGGTGATCTGCACCTCAAGTGTGCCATCATCGTCGGCATCTACGTTTACCGCTGAACCGTTTACTATAACGTTATTTGTGCCATCGCCGTCGGCGTCAACTGCCACGATGTTTGCGGCTCCGTTGACGGTAAGCTCTGCGCCGCCTGCGCCGTCGGCATTAACAGTGGTAATGTCATTAGCAGCATCAACGTTCACTTCTGCGGTAGCGTCGCCATCAGGACTCAGCCCAATCACATCTGTTCCCGCATTGATTGTCACTTCCGGATCAGCACCAACGCCATCAACGTCGATTGTACCGATGTTCCCTGCGTAACCAAGATTCATCTCTGTTCCAGCAGCCTCGCCCCCACCTGGTCCTACGTGAACACTTCCGCCGTTAACGTAAGCATCCGACCAACGATTTGCATCAGTGCCGAGAGAATAAGTATTGTCGGTTGCTGGATAGAAGTTGCCAGCAGAACTGATGATTGCTCGGCGCACATTATTTGTCCAGAACTCAATGTCCTGCGACTGAAGTGTTGCAATCACTGTGTTGTCAGCACTGTTTGTGCCGAGGAATGCGCCGTCAGTTCCATCCCAAGCATCTTGCAGCAGAGGATTCGCGGCTGTGTTCAGGTTATTTCCCTCCAACACCCAAGCATAGTCAGCTAAACTTGCTGAGGTAAGGAATGTTTCCCACGAAGTGGTGTTTGCATCCCAATACTGGAATCGTCCGCTCGTGGTGTTGAAAATCATCAACGCCTCGGCAGGACTCACAATCGCATCCCGTTGCGCTTCGGTCATGCGTGGAAGAAGAAATCCTTTCGTAGTCGAGATCAACTCGAGTACGGCGGATGGATGAACCGCAATACCACCAATCACAACGTCACCCTGAGCATCGGTGACCGGCTGTGCGGTAGTTATGGTAGAAGTAAACAACAGAACGCTCATGCAGAGCGCGAACGTTGTAACAAACAAACGTCTCATTGAGATGTGCCTCCCATTTCTGAAGGGTAGTTATTTATAATTTTGTCTCTAATCTATCTCTTGAAGTTATATCCTAAATTCACTTATAATTCCTGCCTTCACTCACCACACCCCAACGCAAACTGGGCTTTTCCTAAAAAGATTCTCTGCCAAAATCAAACAGAGTCCTCACGCCACCATGTCCAATCCCGACAAAGGTAGTGGATTTCGCAACATATTTCCAAAGTTATATCTGGTATTAATACCTGACAACCTTAAAGTCACTTTCAAAACGGAACTGAGCAGAGATCGCCTGCTCACCCTTTTGACCTCACTTTTTCCACTTGATATTACATCCAATGCTCGGCTTCTGGTCTTGGCTGATTGGTTCACCTGAAATCAGGTTTTCCATAGCCATCCGTAAGTCTTTGCCAGTAACGGGTAAATTATTACCGGGGCGAGAATCATCGAATTGACCGCGATAGACGAGAGTGAGATCAGCGTCAAAAAGGAAAAAATCGGGAGTGCAAGCGGCCTGATAGAGGTGTGCAACTTCTTGGGTTTGATCGAAAAGATAGGGGAAGGGGTATCCACGCCGCTGCGATTCTTCAACCATTTTTTCGGGACTATCCTCTGGATAGGTCTCGACATCGTTGGAGTTAATTGCAGCGAAACCAATTCCTCTGGGGATATAGTCCTCACCCAGACGAGCTAGTTCGTTGGCCAGATGCTTTACGTAGGGACAGTGGTTGCAGATAAACATCACCAACATCCCAGCCTCCCCTTTGATTTGGGAAAGAGAGACTGTTGCACCTGTTATTGGATCAAGAAGCTCAAAATTTGGAGCTTCCGTACCAATATTTAGCATTGTCGATGGCGTTGCGGCCATAGTTGTGCATGGAGAATAAATAACAATAGCTGGAGATCAATTCAAATACTGTGCCGGAGGTAGTCCACACCTATAAACATAGCTCTTTTCTCTGAAAAGAGCCAACATCTCCTTCTTCACATAGTTTGTTTGTAGATGTTTTGGGGAACAAAGTCGGCAAGGCGTGCCAATACTTCACGTTTTTTTTCACCACGATATGTTTACCAGCTTCACCTTATATATATAATATATAGGGTAAGCGTTCGATAACGCGAGAATGTGAAGAGACCACACAATGGCAGAAAACACGTAAGGGGTAAACCCTTAGCTGAAGTCGAGTATCCACCGAAGCAGGCTGACCAAAATCAGCAAGGCTCCCTCCAAACGCGAGATCTTCCAACCGGTTCGCATCATCAACACAACAACAACCATCAGTCCACCGAGCATATAGAGACTCGACATCGCCCCAGGGTGTACGCTCATCGGCGCAACTACGCCGGCAACGCCGAGAACTCCGAGGATATTGAAGATATCGCTCCCTATCAGGTTACCGGCTGAGATCGCGTGCCGACCACGAATTGCGGCAACAAGGGAGGTAGCAAGTTCTGGTGCAGAAGTGCCGGCAGCAACGATTGTCACCCCAATCACCCACTCAGACATTCCTAACAGGCGCGCAATATCCGATGCAGACTCTACAAAGAAGTGTCCTCCCACTACCACAGCACAAAGTCCACCAAGCAACCGGAGAATATCCCACTTGTTGAACTCTCCTTCGGGAAGCTCCTCGGCAGCATCTTCCTGTTTCTTGAAGATGAGAAACCCAACGTAGAGAAGAAGTCCGGCAAGCATTACCCCTGCCTCCCAACGTTCCAATTGCAGATCACGCATAAAGAAGAGCAGAAGCCCAGAGATCGCAATTAGAACAAGTCCATCGCGGTAAACCAACGGCGACGACGTTTTAATTGTGCGAAGGAGGGCAACCGTACCGAGAATAAAGCCGAGGTTGAAGATGTTAGAGCCAACGATGTTCCCAACCGATATGTCAGCCTGACTTCGTGCAGCAGCAAGAACCGAGACAACAAGCTCTGGAGCAGACGTACCGAAGGCAACAATCGTCAGACCAATCACAAGTTGGGAAATACCAAAGCGGACGGCAATGCGAGCAGCCGCTTCCACAAGGAAGTCAGCCCCTTTCCAGAGGGCGAGAATAGATAGGATTATGACAACGACATCAACAGTAACGGACATGTAGTGAGTAGAACTTGGTGTGGCAACGGGAACGATCCCCCACGTCACAGGAGAGGAAAAGAAGACCTCACTCCTCAACGACGAACATACAAAACGGGAAGGCTTGTGGTATAGGGGAGAGGGAGGAAAATCAATCGTGCTACAGAGTAGTATGATTGATCGCTATAAGTGCAACAATCCCTGCAAAGAGTCAAACAAGAGAACGACACGCTCCACTCAGAAGCTGTTTAGGAAATATATCGATGCGTAGAGATCGAGCATTATCGTGCACAAACGAGAGTGACACTCTGAGCATAGCCGAAGGTGAAGCGAAGAGTCTCGCCGGAAGAGTAGAGAAAATGGCGAGTCCGTTACAGGTACGGAGTTTCTTCACCAATGGGAGACTTCAGCATGACTGTCTGAATTCACAGGGGATTCATCGTTTATATAGATTCCACCACAGCCTCTCGGGGCGAGGTGAGCCATTTCTCTTCAATTGACCTCAACTGAGTAAAATCTCTGCTTTACATTCACTCCCCGCAGGTACAACGCCGATAGGCTCTTCTACTCTCCCAAACTCTCAAAATACTTTCGGATCAGATACTCGTAATCACGTGAGTATCCTTGCCTACCATCTTCAAGGTTCTGGCGCAATTCATCTAACGTCGCAGGATCGTTCTGGAAGCGAAGTTCTGGCGGACTGTTTCTGACAACATCTTTGCCCGGAGTTGATTCACGCTTCCGCTCCATGTCGCGCTCGCGCTGTGATTTCATTGCGTCGAGCATTCGGCTGAGAATCTGTTCTTGTCGCCGGAGAGTTTGGTCACTGATCTGCCCACTCTGCATATCGCGCAACACCTCTTCAATCTCTTTTGCCGCACGCTCAAGATCACCCACCATATTCTTCTGCGTCCCCCCCGACTCCTTTGCCTCCTTGTTCAACTGGTCGAGCGACTTCTTCACCTCCTGCTGCTGGCGAGTTAATCGCTGGGCAACACCCCCCTCCCCTCCATTCTCTTCTCCCCCTTCTCCTCCCTGACCATCTTTTCCTTTCTTTCCCTGTTTCCCATCTTCCCCTTGTCCCTCTCCCTGGCCTTGCCCCTGCTGCTGCCCCATCGCCATGTTAATCATCTGCTGTTGTGCGGCAAGCTGCTGCAAGCGTTGCTGGAACGACCCCATCCCCATTCCCTCTCCCTGACCTTCCCCTTCTCCCTCCCCCATCTTCTGCAACTGCTGAGCCATCATCATCGCCCCCTTGTTCATCGACCCCATCGCATCCCCCTCCTGTCGGGAAGCACTTTGGCTACTTCTATTCTCGAGCGACTGTTGCGCCTCTCCCATCTTCTGCATCGCGTTCCCAAGCTCGCGCCCCATCTCCGGAGTTACGGCAAACGACTGTTCACCAATCTCCGATATTTGGTTGGCTAAGTTCTTCATATCCTCCCGCAACTCCGACTGCTCGCGGGCTAAGTCGCGAAACGAAGGGCTGTTCGGACTCGTCTGGTCGGTCTTGTTCCGCAGCTCTTCCTGCTGTTTCGAGAGGTCGAGCAGATCCTTCAGCGACTTCCTCATCTTGTTCATCACCTGCCGCTGATCGTTCTGCTTCATCTGCTCCCGCATCTCCTTCATCTGCTGACTGAACTCCTCCAACGATTGTTGCGCTTGCTCCCCCCCCTGCTGTGCCTGCTGCTTCTGCCCACTCCGCATCTGTTGCGACGACTGCTGCATCTTGCCAGATGGATTGCTCTTCTCAAGTTTCTGCTGCGCTCCTTCCATCGCTTCGGTCGGCATATTCTGCTGTTCCTTCATCGACTGCGACAACTCTTCCGCACGCTCTTGCAGACGCTCGGCCTGTTCGGCAAGCTCTTCCTGCCGCTTCGCCAAGTTCTCCTCCCCCCCCTTATCTCCCTCTTTCATCTGTTGCATTTCTTGGTTCAACTCCTTCTGCTCCTGACTCAACTTCTCCGAGCGGCGAACAAGTTCGTCCACCTGCTGCTGCGTCATCATCCGCTCCAGAATCTTCTTCGTCCGCTCAATCGCCTGCTTGAACTGCTCTTCGTTGAACTTGTAGTTCCGCATTGCCTCGGCCATCTGCTCGGGGGTCATCTTCTGCATCTGCTCCCCCATCTTCTGCATCGACTCCATCAGCTTCGGATCTTTCACCTCTTGGAAGAGCTTCTGTAATTCTTGATACTTCTGTAGGGTCTCTGGCGAGATTGCTTTCGCCTCCTGCAACTTCTCGGCCATCGTCCGCATATCTTCGGCAAGCTGCTCCAACTTCTGCTGCATCCCCTCATGCTGCTGAATCAACTCTTGCAGCTTCTGCTTCTCCTGCCAGTTGGCCTCCCGCTTCTGCTGCGCAAGCTGCTTGCTCAGTTCACGGTCGAGTTGCTCCATATCGCGCCGCGCCTTGTCTGCCTCCTTCAACAAGTTCTCCAAATCTGCCGTCGCCTTGTCCTGTATTGTTTCCGCCTCTTGCAGCAACTCTTCAAACGAGGGGAAGCGGACGTTTATCGATCCTGTTCGCGCAGACTTCGGCCCGCCGACACGGTCGTTATCGAAGACTTCAAAGTAGATCTCCAGTTCGTCCTCTGGCACAAGTCGTGACTTCGTCATATCCCAGAGGTAGGGAATTTCGATTCCGGTAGAAGCCCCTTTCGGAATTGGGATCACCTGCTCGCGGAACTCGCTCCACGGCTCTTCATACTTGCTTGCGGTTAGGCGATACATGATTCTCAGCTTCGAGAATCCGTAGTCATCGCTGATGCGAAGTTGTGTTGGGAGAAGCATAGTTTCATCTACCTCAACATCGGCAGATGGCTGTAGCAGCACAATCGAAGGCGATCCGTCAGTTGAGACCGACATCGTGTAATGAATCGGCGAAAGGTTCTGAAGCCCCTCAGCAGATTTTACTGAGATATAGTACTCACCACTCTTAATCAGACTAAACCCGCCACTAATCTCTGTTCCGTTCACTACCATCTTCATTCGGACGGTATCGTAGGAGATGCTCGGCAACTCTGAACCGGCTGACTCGACAGAGATCGACGCCGCGACGGCTCCCCCTCGTGGGAAGAGTTGCACAATCTCCGCCTCGGTAACCGGAATTGAAGTCGTCAGGTTAATTCGGACTTGTGTTCCCCGCAACCCGCTGAGGTCGCCATATCCCTCTGGAAGTTTCTCCGGTCGTCTGCCAGTATAACTGGGAGGAATTACCGTCACCACCATATCACGCAATTCTGGACGCTCGACAACGGCAATCCCATACTCCTCCGTTGCAACTCCGGCAGCTTCGGCACTGTAACGGGTGTTCCTCCGTATGTTCGGAATCAGATGCCGGTAAAGCCCCGGCTCCACTTCTCGCAGTTCATACTCTTCGGCCTGATCGCTTCCATCTTCTGCTATGCTTAAGGTGACAGTTCGGGGAGGAATACCACTCGCACGGACAGTGATCTCGACCGAATCTCCCTTTACTACCCGTAGATTCCCCGGCTCAATCCCCAGTGCAAACGGAGCAGGCTTCTGGTAGAAGGTAGAGTAGTCGGCAAGGCGGGTGTAGGCATTTGTTAGGCGATCTCCGAAGGTGAAGAAGAGTGCGCCGCAAAGGAGCGCAGAGGAGAAGAGGAGGAGGAGCGCACGGCGGCGATCTTCCTTCTCGAGAATTACGGAGTAGTCGTGATCGACAAGAGGACGCCCCTGCGTGATAATCGATGCCTCGGCCAACTCAATCGAAACTCCGGGAGAACTCCCCACGCCAGCCGCAACCGTGCGGTAGAGCTGGAGAGTATTCACAAGGCGGTCACCTACGGCAGGAATCTTCCCACCAACGCGACGAGCAATTGTCTCGTCGGTCTGTGGTGTAATCAAGCCGATCACTCGACCGAGCGGACCTGCGATTGTCTTAGCCAAGATTGCCAGACTGACCAGGGCACTTCCCCAGAAGAGAATCGTCCGCCCGGTAACACCGAACTCAACAATCATCTCCATCACCCCAGCCAAAGTCCAGACGGCAATCAATCCAGCTAATACGTTGATGAATCCGGTCTGAAGCGAGAGGAACTGCTCAGCCTTGCGAACGCGGGCGATCTTTGCAGTCAGCGATGTATAGAGGGTGTGGATTGTCATACGAGTAATAATATCTCTGCGATTAAAGACTTCATGCTTGAGCAATTAGATAGGGGGCAAGGTTCTGAAGTAGTCGCTGATGACGTTCAGCGGAAATCGAACCAATAGATCCAATAATTTCTGTCCGTGGAACCACCATCAACCATCCTAAGCGAACTAAGGATTCTCGATCCAATCCAGAATCTTGAAAATCGGTATCCATAGGTCTAATAATCTCATCAAAATTCAAGGTACTGTGCCGAAGCTGAGTGCTAATACCACAGAGCAGAAAATCGTTAAATGGTGGCATTGCCCGTAGAACAATTGCCGGTCGAACTTTCGTCTGTCCGTTAGATTGTCGAAGAGTGATAAGAACAACTTCAGCTTCCACGATATTCTGGGTTAGCTCTGATAATTACAGCATTTGAATAATCGGGTTCGTCTTCTTGCAATCTTGCCATTGATTCTCGTGAAGCTCGGAACCACTCAGAAGCTTCCTCCTCACCACTATTTTCTACCACAATTGCAACAAGCAATCGCATATCTTTTTCCAAGGTGTATGGCTCGTCAAGGACAATTCTCGTCCCATCAAAGTGAGCAGGTATCGCAGTCAAATTCATCATCACGAACTCTTCCGTAAAGTTATTTGCTGCCTTTTTCTTTTTTGTGCTTTAGTGGTGGAATCAATTATATGAGGATGAAACACCACCAAGAGACGAAATCATTCAGAATCCACAAACTATATAGAAGAACTGACCACCACGACGAACAACTTCGTTCGGTAGTTCCATAGACTCTGTCGAGCACTTTAGGTTCCCGATTGGCGGTTGTAGTTCCTGGCGCTCATCCCGTTCGTTCGCAACCAACCGAGACGTTCGTAGAAGGGTTGAACGTCTGAGTCGCAGATCAGGTCGAGCGCGTAAAGACCGGAAAGCGTTTGGCTAATCTGCCTCACAAGTTCGGAGCCAATCCCCTGACCACGGTACTCTGGTAACACCTCCAACAGAGGGAGGAACGCCATCAAGTGTCCGTCCGATATTGCGTTGACGAATCCAACAACCCGACCTTCATCCAGTGCCAGCACTACGGAGTAGCTTCCGCGCAAAATCTTTAAGTGAGTTTCGGGTGAGGGAGGATTTGGCCACCCCTCGAAGAACCCACCCAGCATCTCGGGCGTTATGTTGTCCATTGTTTCGGTGTAGGAAATCATTTCGAGGAGAATATACGCCGATTCCCTTCTTGCAACTTCAACCTCCCCGGCGTAAGTTCTTTCCGCTTTCATTCAACCAACTGATAAAACAATGACAGAAGCCGTTACCGATTTAAAATTGACCGCACTCAACGAAACTCACAAAGCGTTGGGTGCGAAAATGGTTCCATTTGCAGGCTTTGAAATGCCGGTCTACTACAAAGGGATTGTAGCTGAGCATAACGCTGTCCGCCAGAACGTCGGTGTCTTCGACGTTTCTCACATGGGCGAAGTTCTCGTAAGTGGTCCGAACGCACTAAACTTCGTGCAGAAGATTACCATTAACGATGCATCGAAGCTGAGTGATGGCCAAGCACAGTACAGCGCCATGTGCAGACCGGGGGGAGGAATTGTTGACGACTTGCTGGTATATAAACTGGCAGATCACCGCTACATGTTAGTAATCAACGCCTCCAACATCGAAAAGGATTTTTCTTGGATGCAGGAGAACGCAATTGATGGAGCAGACTTACAGAACCTCTCCGACGACTACACGCTTCTTGCTGTGCAAGGTCCCCGTTCGCTTGACACACTGGCGAAGCTAACCGACGTTGACCTGAACGGCATCGAGTTTTACCACTTCACCGAGGGAACGATTGCCGAAGTCCCGATGATTATCTCCCGCACTGGATATACAGGTGAGCTTGGGTTTGAGCTATACATGCCGAGCAATCCAGAAACAGGGAAGAAGGTATGGGATGCAATTTTTGAAGCGGGAGCAGAGTTTGGAATCGAGCCGATTGGATTGGGAGCCAGAGATACTCTCCGCATGGAGATGGGCTACTGTCTCTATGGAAACGATATTACTGAAGAGACAAATCCGATCGAAGGAGGACTTGGCTGGATCACGAAGCTGGAGAAGGGGGCGTTCAACGGAAGCGAGCTGATAGCGCAGGTGAAGGAGGCAAAGCCGGAACGGAAGCTGATCGCCTTCACGTTGAGTGAGCGTGGGATTCCGAGACAGGGTTATCCTATCACTGCAAACGGAGAGGTAATTGGGGAAGTAACCAGCGGAACAATGTCGCCAACACTCGGGATTGGCATCGGCATGGGCTACGTGCAAACAGCCTACGCAAAGAAGGGAACCGAGGTTGGCATCAATATTCGGAATAAACAGATACCGGCAACAATTCAACGTCCACCACTGGTAGAAACGAAGTAATGGACAGGTTGGGAAGAGTGGCAGGTCATTCTTCCAACACTGACGATGGCAGAGAACACCGAATATAAACGTCGCAGAGTACGGTGGTCGTTCGGCGCAACGATCATCGCACTCGCACTTTGGGGAATCCTCTCGATGTCTCAAACATACTCGTGGGACATTTATATTCCATTAGAGGTTCGGATTGATACTACCAAAGAGACTCTTGCTGAGTCAGTTCCCAGAACAATCCGCATCACTGCCCGCGCCGACGGGTGGACGCTTATGCAGGTTGCTCTCAGTGGAGATGCACGCTGCCTGCTGACACCTTCTGGAACCCCAACTTCTTCGAGCGACAGTCTTAGAGCTTACACCTATAGTGAGCGCGACCTTTTAACCAGCATCAACATTTCAAGTGCCGTTCAACTGGAAGACGTTCGGCCACGTGGACTACGGGTTTCGGTCACTCGCTTGGCATCGAAACGGGTTCCCCTCTACTATCCAGAGTTCAGCATCGACACGCGGAGTGGGTTTCAGGTTATCGGCTCTCCTCGCCTCTCCCCGGACAGTGTCACGATTAGCGGCCCTCCTGAGAAATTGAAAGAGATAACGCACTGGTATACAACACCACTAAATCTCGACGATGTATTTAAACCGGTGTTGACAACCGTTCCAGTAAGCGACACACTCTACGGTGTTGTCAGCATCTACCCTGACGTGGCAATGGTGAATGCCGATGTGCAGGAAGTTGCCGAAGTAACCTTCGAGAATCTCCCCATTGTTAACCGTGGAAGATTAATCGACACAACAACGCAGATCCACCTCTACCCGCAACGGGTTACGGTAACATTGCGAGGTGGAGCAGAGGAATTAGGGAAACTATCGGAAGCAGATATTGTTCCCTACATTCAACTGACACTCAATGTGGACACCTCTGGCTTCGCTCGCCCACAAATCTCACTCCCCTCGCGAGGGAACGCAACAGTAATTGCCGTCACCCCAGAACGGATCAGGTTTGTCTGGAGAAAAGTTCTCCCTACAACTGGAAGCAAGTAGAGTTGAGCGTATGAGTCCGTGAGTGTGGGAGTGATGGTAGCCGCAGCTCTTCAGCCTGCGCCGGGAACGGTAGAAGTTGTCGAGTCGATGAGTCCAGGGGAGTGTCGGGTAGCCGCAGGTCTTCAGCCTGCACCCCCGCGAGTGATATTTGTCCATCAGATATGGTACGTCGTCTTCATCAATGGAACCAACACATCAGATAGTTCACGACCCTACAACTCTCGGAGCACACCTCCGCCGACTTCGACAGTCGCGACAGATTACCATTGAAAGTCTTGCCTCACGTGTCGCACTTTCCAAAGGATATATCTCTCTGGTTGAGTCTGGAAAACGAACTCCCCACTGGTTGACTCTAATGAAGGTACTCCACGCCCTCAACGAAACGCTCTGTAGTTTTCTGACCTGGGGAGGGAACATTCCTCTCCCGAAGGAGGGAATCCGGTTTGGGCGGGAGCAGGTAATTCTCATCGCAGGCTCCGAACCTGATGAGTGGGGACTTGTGCCAAATGCTGACTCTGAGGGATATACTTGGATATTAACCCCCCACCGCCCCGGAATGCAATCTGAGGTAATTCGTTTTCGACTCCCCCCTCGCTCGGCTTGGACTCCAGAGCTTCTCACTCTTCCAGCATATGGAACACTTTTCGGATTGGAGGGAGAAGCACTGTTAGAATTAGAGGTAGAAGAGGAACAGCGAGATGAGTTCACAATCGGGAAGGGAGAGGTTTTGCAATTCGATTGCAATCGCCCCCACCGCTTTCGGAACTACACAGATATTCCCGCCGAAATTTTGCTAACAATTGCGCCAGCGGTGTTCTAATCCCGGATCGTAGTAGAAGACATGGAAGCAGTTCGTATAGCTACGCCCTCATACTATCACACCATACTTAATGAGGTAACAACCACCTGACATTAACACCCCGATTCATCGGGGTGTTAATGAACTTCAGCAGAGGGGAAACGGCTTCAAGCCGTTTCTTGACCGGCACTCTCTCCACGCCCGTCGACTCAAAGTCGGGGGTTGCTAACAGTCGAGAGCAGAGCATCTACTACTCAACCAATTCAACAAACGCCATTACGTGGCATGGATTTCTCTCAGAGATTATCAGAAGTCAATAGTAAAGTTGATGTTCGGCAGAATGCCCATGTAGGTAGCGAAGCCAATCTCACCTGTCCCCGGATTATAGAATTCACGGAACGGATTCTCCCGATTTGTTGCGTTCTGCACATCTGCTGAAACAGTCCAAGAAAATCCTTCGTGGTTACTCCGATAGTTCACCCCGAGATCGATCCTGTAGTAATCTGGAGCCTGCGCTTCGTAGGGGTGGTCGATGTCGAGAACGGTTCGGCCTTCAGCACGTGATGCTTCCAGATCAATCGGCACATACCGATACCCACCTCGCCATATCACCCGGAGGTTTGCTCCAATCCTATTCTGCCCACTCTTTCCAACGCGGAACTCCTTCCCACCAAGCAGATTGAAAACATAGTTGCCGTTAAAGGTGGTGTTCCACTCTACATCCCTGAGCGAGGTGTATTTCGATTGAAACAGAGATGCAGTCGCGAGGAAGTAATAGTCATCGGAAAAGAATTTCTCGGCAGTTAACTCCAGCCCATAATTTGTTCCCGTTCCTTCGTTCACCAACTTCAGATTCGTGTAACCACTTCCGAAGTTCAGTGCGGAGATATAACTGCTGTCGGCGGCAACTGGCACGTCAAAAAGGTATTGATGGTAGGCCTCTACCTTAATCCGAAAGTTGTGGGAGACATTCCAGTCGTAAGCCAACACGTTGTGGAGTGCTCGGGTTAACCCCAATTCCTCATTCGGCCTTGAAACAACATCATTCGAATCCTGAAACCGCGCCAAGTAGACAACTGGGGGTTCTGCTCTGCTGTGAAGCCCAACTCCATACGAGATGGCGTGTGCCGGAGAGAGTCGGTAGGTTGCCCCAAACCGTGGTTCCAGAGCGTGCGCATTGTTCAGAAGCAATTGTAGGTAGTGTACCCCAGCATTCAGCGTTAATTGCTCCGATGGACGGACTTGCCAATTCCCATACGCCTGAAGCGTTCCGGTTCTCCCACTATCTTGCACAGGAGTCACAAACGCTCCTGTTTGGAAGTTGAGGAATCGATCGTTTGCCTTATACCCTAAACTGCTGTAGATCACCCCCCCTTGCAGAACGTGGCGCGGACTGAATTTATGGTTCAGTAGAATCGATCCCCGGTAGTTAGTGTTGATGAACTCACTTCGCTCGATCAAGTGAAGCTCATAGTTGTTGTCGAGCGTATCCTCCCGGTTCACATCCTTCTCGTAGGAAAAGTTCAGGGCAGTTTTTACAGAGGTTTGGTTGTTCGGAAGAACGTAGAAGTGAGTTACCCCAGCAATTCCTGTGGTGTAGTTCTCCAACTCCTCAAATCGGTCGAACCGACTATCCCACGCCGTTGAATCCCGTACAGCACGATCCCCAGCCTCACTTAGTCCCCCGATTCCCCAGAGCTTGAAACTTCCAACTGAACTCGTCGGGATGTTGACGTTGAAGTTGACATCCTGAAACTCCGGAGCAATTGCGTTCTCTCCCCCGAACTTGATGCCGATCTTATCGAACAGAGTCAACGTCGAGTAACGGTAGTTGAGCAAGTAGGAAGACCCCTCGCTGAAGAGAGGCCCTTCGAGGGAAGCCTGAACGCCGGCTGCCCCGAACTGCAACGTATACTCCCTCTTATCACTGTTTCCCCTGCGAAAGCGTAGGTCGAAGACGCCTGAGAGAGCGTTGCCATACTCAGCAGGGAATGCACCTGTCAGAAAATCGGAGTTGCTGAGAACAGAGTTGCTTATCATACTGATTCCTCCTCCACTCCCCCCCGGTCCGTTCCGGAAGTGGTTCGGGTTTGGTATCTCAATCCCTTCCAACCGCCAGAGCAACCCACGCACAGAATTTCCTCGAATCACAATCTCATTCCCCTCATCGTCGGCAGAAGAGACGCCAGCAAATGATTGTGCCATCCGCGCCGGATCCCAGAAGCTGGCCGCATAACGCTGTGTTTCCTCAACCGAAAACGACCGCGCACTTACTGTTGCTGTCGTGTTCAGCGGACGGCTCTTATCATACTCTGTCGTCACCGTCACACCCTCAGTCTCAACTAACGATTCTTGTAACTCGGCAACGATAGCCACCTCTTTGCCGGAGGAGACCACAACATTGCGAAGGTAGAGGTCTTCGTAGCCAATAGATGTGATCTTCAACGTCTGCCTGCCAACAGGAACATTTTCAACGCGGAAACTTCCATCCGCCCGACTTACCCCCCCGATCACTGGCTCTACAGTCACCACCTGCACGACAGCCCCGGGAATCGGAGCTTTCGTGTCGACATCCAACACTTGACCCCGAATCGAGGAATGAGCGACTTCCTGCGCCCAACTCTCCTGCGCCAAGGGAAGGAGTGTGAAGATCAGAAGAAGGGAAAAAAAACACTTCCGCATGTGAGATATTCTCTGGGAACTGCGTAGAGAACGTTCTGCTCGAATCATAGAGAATAGATGTATTGCTTTTGGCATAGATTTTTAATAACCGATGAATGTACAATTGATCTCATAGAGTAAGTTTCTCCGTTTGTATTACGAGGCTCCGGGGATAACTGCATGTGGAGAGCAAGAAAAAAAGAAAACGGCGGAGCACCCAAAAGTCTCTCCGCCGTTTTCGAATAATTGAATTTCCTGCTCTACCTATAGCTGCTCCACCGCCTCACTCTCATGTAATCAATCCTGGCCACCACCACGAATTGCAATTACTATACATATCAAAGGGATGTTGAAGAATATCTGGTTGTACTCTCCCCCTCCACTCACCGATCCATATCTCCACTCATCGATTCCCCCTTGCATTCTGGAGAAGCGAACTTCTACCTTCCACTATCCGGCAGGGACATACAACCTCACCGCCGAGGCACTCGGGTATCAAACAACATCGCTCCCCTGCACACTCCAGAAGGGAGAGGGAGTAACACTCACCTTTCAGATGATCGGAGAGCCGCTCCTGATGGAGATGGGGGCGACACCGCACACTTGAACGTAGGAAAAAGACTTCGGGTAAGCCATTCTTACCGGGCACAATTGAAAGAGATGATGCTGTAGCATTAGCTCTGCTTTACTCTCTTCCCATTCTCTCAACCATAAAACTACAGGGACGCACTCCCCATGCACGTGCGTCCCTGTCTTGATCCCCTCTACAACCACCAAGTCTGAGGGGAACATGCTCATAAACTTCTATTCAGTTCTTCTATTCAACAACTACCTGCTGCACTACTCGCTTCTCTCCTGATTCTACTACCACCATGTAGAGACCTGAGGCAAGCCCTTTCCTGTACCACTCCAACTCGTACTCTCCGGCCTCCCCACTCCCTTCCGGTAGTAGCAGGGCAACTGGTCGCGAAAGCATATCGTAGATCACCACCTGAATTTCATTCCACTCTTCCGGTACGTTCAGGGTTATCGTTGCTCTGTCAACAATCGGGTGTGGATTAATGGCGATACTTCCAGTGACTTCATCCTCCCCCTTCGTCTCGCCTGCTCTCAGCTTCGCTAAGCCTCCGTTAGTTCTCTCATCGGCTCCTACATCATATCCCCCCCCACTCGGACGACTATCTCCGTCGATATCCGCATCCACCTCCGTTAGACTTACCCCACCATCTGTCGCACAATTATCCGTGTTCGACAAGTGGTAGAGCGAGTCGTTCGCTGCAAAGACTGCCGAGCATGTTGCCGAGTGCGCATCTTGTCCCGTCTTCCTCTGCCACTTCGTCAAACTCTTCTTCCCATTCCAGCGGAAACGATCAACTCCTCCATAAACGTTGTAATCTGATGCCCAGCCGTTCGGCAGCGTACCCTCCCAGATGCCTGCTTCAAATTTGTAGTGGGCATCGGTTATCCCCGAGAAGAGATTGTTCTTCACCTCCACACCGTTCAGCAGATACTCCGATGGACTCCCATCTTCTTCCTCACTCGCTAACACCAACATCCCTCGCTTGAAACCAACGATCGTGTTGTTATAGATTCGCCAATCATTCTCGTAGCTGTATGGGTGACCCGAGGCCAACTTGATGCCGCCGTTGCTGCTATCGGATTCACCTTCAAAGACTATCACGTTGTTCCGAACTAACACATCCTCTATCCAGAGCGAGTCACCACCGTCGCTCACCCCACTACAGTCGGCCAGCACGATTCCCGGACGTTTCGCATTGCACGATTCATCGTTCATGTAGATCAGATTCTTCTCTACGATGTGGCCTGCATTGTTCCGCTCACTCGACTCGTTCAGTGCAAAGCGAACACCACCAGAAGTCCCGATGAACTCATTGCCTGAGATCAGACTATGTTGTACTCCGTTAATCAGATTCACTCCCCACTGCTGACGGCACGCACTTCCCGTTCCGTTGGCTCCATTGCCATCCCCCACAAACCTGTTCCCCACAACCCGAAGCGAATCCACCGAGTAACTTGTCCGAACCCCAGCCCCAATCAGCGTTGCCACGTTGTCGCGGAAGTCTACTGCCGTGCCCCGAATGCCGTTGAGCAGATAGCCGCTGATCGAGTCGAAAGAGTTTCGTTCGACCCGCAGGTTCTTTACCCACGTGGCTCTGATTGCACTCTGCTTGGTTGAGAGATCGCATTGGCTGGCAAGATTGCTGAAGATGTTATCGTGGATACTCCACCCTTCAACGCTGTCTTGATCGTTGCCGAGCAGACGGACGAATCGAGCTTCTTCACCCTGCCCACACGAATCTGGCGCATAGTTTCGGAAGCTAAGGTGGTCTATCTCGACAAAGTCCGGAGCGGTTGTCGAGTCGGTTGCGATGGCAATCGCTCGGCTGTTCTGCCCGTCGAGGACGAAGGTTTCATCGTCGAGCGATCCGTCGTTATCAGTATCCCAGGGAAGGATAGCGTTCATCGAGTCTGCGGAGATTCCTCCATATCGGACTACGGCTTCTTCGTTAAATGATCCCGCACCACGAAGCTCGAACTGCTCTGTTCCATTCCAGAGGTTGAGTCCACGCTGGATAGTTCTGAAGGGTTGATCGGCAGTGCCGAGGTAGTTGTCATCACCGGTAGTAGCCGAGGCGAAGTAGATTCGTTTGTCGACGACTTCGTGCGCACCGATATCCCAGGCTCCACCCATTGGCCGGGAGCGACCAGAGAAGTCTTCCATCACGTCAGCAAGACTCTTCCCCCGGTTTTGAGCAACCGTGTCGGTTACCGCAAGATTGAACGTGGAGTCGCCGGCAATAAAGGCAGGAGAAGCCTGGATTGAGGAAACGTCTTGCCCCTGAACTGATCGCCACTGGGTTAGAGTGTAGTCAACATTCCACTCAACTTTGTTAATACTGTCGAGGACATTGTTATCCGACACCCAGTTAGTTGGCGTACTTCCGTTTGACCACGGGCCAAACCGTTCGAGAGTATAGAACGCCCCCCATATTCCACTGAAGATATTATTGCGGATGACTACTCCGTTCAACTGGTATGCCCGGGGTACTCCGCCACTGGTACATTCATCAGCTCGGATTCCCCACTTGAAACCGTTGATTGTGTTGTTGAGAATGTTGATGTTGCTGGTGAATGGATAGGGATGACCTCCTACAAGTGTGATAGCAGCACCGCGATGAGATGTTCTGTTTCCACTATACCGGATAATGTTATTCCGTATACTGATGTCGTGTACAACGATACTATCGCCGGAATCTGATGTATCGCTGCAATCTCCAATAATGATCGGTGAGTTCAACTCATCACACACATTATCGGATCGGTAGATATAGTTTCCTTCAATCGTATGGAAAGCATTGTCCCGAACTCCTTTTTCCTCGCTCACACCGATCTTAACACTGGATGCACAGTTGATGAAGACATTATCCTTGATTAATCCATGCTGCACATTGCTCGTAAAGGCAATTGCAACTGGCCCCATACAGGAAGGATCATCTGGATCGTTGCGCGAGTTTCCATCACTCAGGAATATGTTATTGACAATGGCCAGCGAGTCCGGACTCCCCCAAGCTTCAATCCCTGCAGCCACCATGTGAACATGATTATTCCGGAACGTGATACCGTTCCCCTGGATATATCGCATGATATATGCTCCAGAAGAATCAAAGGAATTACGCTCTACCAAAAGGTGGGGAGCGTGCTGGGGTTGAATCACAATTTTATTTGCAGAGGTGTTACAGTACTGTCCGATTTTCTCGAACACATTATCGTGCAGCCACCAGTCACTACACCCATCACCTCCTACACAGGTAAGTTTGATCCCTTTTACTTCACTTCCACTGCTACAGCCACCCTCCGGTTCGTAGTTGCGAATGGTAAGCCAGCCGATCTCTACGTTGTCAGGTCTTGGACCCTGAGGAGCCTCAATTGCAATGTTATAGATTCCCTGGCCATCAAGAACAAATGTCTCATCATCTCTGCTCCCGTCTTCATCAGTATCCCAGGCAATCAGTTTACTTCGGTGTGCGGGGTCTGGGCCACCGTGACGGATAACAACTTCTTCATTGAATGTTCCCGCACAACTACAGATTACTTGTGTTGTGTCATCCCAAGAGTTCACGCATCTCTGAACTGTTTTGAAAGGGGCAGCTGCTGTTCCTGTCGCACTATCATCACCAGATATAGAGGAGACATAGTATGTCACAACAGTCTGAGTTGCGGAAGGAACGGAAGCGAGGATAAATCCCGTTGTTATAATAGCTATAAGTTTACGCATCTCTGATTTTTGAAATATTATTGGAGTACACAGCCTCTCCGTACTTCGCCTCTTACCGAATCTTCACTTTCATGTCAAGGCTGAGGATCAGCAAACAGACCAGCACATTATTTATTCAGATTCTCAATTATGCTTTTTAACTCTTCAACCTGTTCTTGAAGCTCGACATTCGATTCCTTGAGATCTTCAACATTCTCATTTAACTGCTGTATTGCAGTAGTATAGGCTACAAGAATGGGGTGCATATTGAACACCAGGTATCCATCATCACCGGTATCAACGGCTTCTGGAAAAACTTCTTCAACTTCCTGAGCGATGTAGCCATATTGGTCAACACTGCTTGAGGCACCCCACGGATTACCATCTTTATAGCGGAAGACTACTGGACGGAGCTTGAGGATATCAGACAATCCCTTGTCGTAGTCACCTTGAACATTTTTAACTCGTTCATCCGAGAGGTTCACCCACGTTGTCCCTCCAACAGTTTTCCCGGCATTTCCTACTACATGAAGCTCTACAGTAGCCGCAGGCGTAGCTGTTCCTATTCCGACCTTGCCATCATCATCAATAACCATGCTTGTATTCTGGGTCAAACTATCTGTGGTAAGGAATTCCAAGCGTGTACTTTGATCGGTAGCAGAGTGATTTGCATCTGCAACTGCCCGAATTGTAGCACCTATAGTTGTAGATGTTCCATCTTGGAAGAAAATGAGTCCGGCAATATCATTGTTTAAGAGTGCTGATGCGTTGGACGACTGGGTTCCTCTGGCTCGCACAAAACGGAGCAAGGGGGTGTAGCTATCGGAGAACGTTGTCAAGACAACGTCGTCAGCAACATCACTTTCATCGTTGTTGACAATAGAGAGGATACTTCCGGGTACTGTGGTTCCGAGGCCAAGATTGCCTGTTACACTCAACGTCATCTGCTCGACATTATTAGTGCGAAAGACTATCCGTTGTGCATCGGTTGTTCCGAAGAAATCTGAAGCCGGGCTTGTTCCACTGTTGCCATTTAATCTCCAGAAAAGATCATTAGGATTCTGGAACGATGGTGCAGCCACACCGTTGGAGAGAAGGATATCACCTGAAGAACCTGCTCCCGTGAAAGCGTAAGCACTCCCCGTTCCGTAGGCAACCCCACCTGCCAACGGCGTTGCACTTCCGTTGGTTCCCCCCTTCGCTATCGGCAGGATACCTGCAGTTTCACCTGTTGCCAGATCAACACTGTTTGAGGTCGATCCTGTTCCGACAAAACGATTGGCAGTCACTACACCTGTTCCCGTCGGCTGCAGACTTGCACCTGTTCCCACGTTCATCGTCGCCACCGTGTTTGTTCCAGTCGCAATCTGGTCGAAGCTCACAGTGACTCCGGCTGGCAACGTTGTCCGCCATCCAGGCGCACCACCTGCACTCGTAGTAAGGATCCGATCCGGAACGGCAGCCAACTCTGTGGCAATGTCGAAGGGATTCCCCACAAACATTGCATTGCGGCTTAGGTTCAACGATGTTGGGTTCAGCCGACCCCACGTTGGTGTGTTTCCTGTACCACCCGAGATCAAAGCTTGTCCTGCCGTTCCCGTCGCTCCATTCACCAGCAAGGGGGTATTTGCTCCGGCAAGATTCAAACTGCTCTCTACATTCACCTGCTGTGTTACCCCATCAACATTCATTGCTATAGTTCCGGCTGTGGAGAGTGTCAGTTGATCCCCACTAATCGTTCCCAGGTTCAACGCGTTGTTTGCGACGATCTGATGGTTGTTCGGCGTTACACCATCTATCCACAATGATCCTCCCGCCTTGATAATCCCCTGGTGAATGACATCACCATCCACCACAACATCCCAGACAGTTGGATTGCCCGCAAGGGTGTTACCAACTGCGGCATCAACCACTCCATCGATCCGCAGTTGCTGATTTGCACTGTTATCACCGACTGTATTGCCTCGACCGTTTGCTGTCAGAACAGCATTAACTGTTACTCCATCTGCCAGCGTGTTATTACCAAGGGTTGTGTTCCCATCAACCGCCAGGTTCCCGGTGACAGTGCCGTTCTGTGCAACATTCAGGTTGCGTGCCAAACTCACATCCTGTGTTGTTCCATTTACTGTAATGGCCGTGGTATTATTGGTTCGAACATCGAGAGATGTCCCATCAAGTGTGCCGAGAATATTTGATCCCGGTGCAGTGTTACCTCCCAACAACCACACATTCTGGCCCAGATTGGTAGTATTGTCAACCCAGGAGAGTGTTGCATCCGAACCACTGATTCCTGTGATCGTCAAGACGTGATTGTTTACAGGGAGTGAGGCCGGAATTGTCGCTGGCAGGATATAGTCGATGTTCCCGGACTGGGCCTGCGTTCTGAAAGAGGTGTAGTCTGTTCCAGAAGGATTTGGTTCAGCTAATTGGATTTGTCCGGCCACGCCACCATTCGACAAAAGGATATGACCATTTCGTACTTCCAGCTTGGCTCCCGGTGATGTTGTGCCAATACCAACATTCCCTTCAATAATGACTCCGTTAGCAGGGGCAGCTCCATCGAAGTAACCGTTGCCACTTCCAACACTCAGATTTCCCCGTACGGCAAGCTGTGACCCGGGTAGTTGCCCAAACCCATCCATATTTACTCCTACACCGTCTGGGTGTACAAGCAATCTTGGAACGGCGGCAGGGCCAGTACTAAGAACATCAAAACGTATTGACCCTGGGCGCGTGCCATCAGCCTTCCCGGTCTGGAAACGGATCCGATCGTTGAAGCTGTGGTAGATTCGGAAGTCTGCTTCATTCAACCGGAAGTACCGCAAGAAATAAGGGTCACTCGATTGGTCAGTTAACTGAAGGTATGCAGTAGCTTCACTCTGCTCAAAGAGTTTAACGTCACCAAGCACTGTCAGGTCAGCAGAAACATCAAAACCACTCTGACCGAAGTTGGAGCCGATGCCAACGCGACCGGCAGGAGTAACGTTAATAGCTTCGGTAGTACCGAGAGAAACCTGAAAATTACCCCGTTTGTTCCCAAGAGTCGACTCTTCGATCCCCAGCTTCCAATCTCGTGGTGTCCCGGTCTCTGCGGCATTCGAGACCAAGTGCAAAGAGCTTGGCCCCACGTATACATCTCTCCAGCGAAGATTTGAAGCCCCGAGGTCATAGGTATCGTCTATTCCCGGCAAGACAGCACCGGAATCCCTGTTTATGCGGAAACGTTCTGTGCTGTTGGTCGCCACTACAAAATCCTGCATATCACTTGTGCCCAGATAATTCTGGTTTGCACCTGTTCCAGGAGTTGTCCCACTATTCCCGTTAAGTCCCCAAAAAAGTTCATCGGATGTACGCCAATTTGGAGTTACTCCGGGACCACTCGAAAGAAGAATCTGCCCCGCAGTACCGGCAGCACCGTTGACAAGGAAGGGTACATTTGCTCCATTGAGATTCACGCTACGCTCTACGTTCACCTGCTGTGTTGTCCCGTCAATCGACACCGCCGTTGTACCGTTCGTCGACAATCGAATTGCATTCGCGTTCGTTGTACCTACTGTCAGATCGTCGTTCGCTACCACGCGATGGTTGTTCGGCGTCACTCCGTCGATCCACAACGAGCCGCCTGCCTTTATCAGACCCGTCGCAACTACGTCGCCGTCGATTACCTCGTCCCACACTGTCGGATTACCAACCAACGTGTTACCAACTACCGCGTCGACAACGCCGTCGACCCTCAGTTGTTGGTTCGCACTGTTGTCTCCAACAACATTCGTTGCCGCGGTCGCCGTCAATGCTCCGTTGACTGTCAGGGTTCCTTCGTTGATGCTATTGCCCGAAGCATCCGAACGCATGTTCACGTTCTCCACCCAGTTCGTCCCATCCCACCGCAACGTCGAGTTCAACGTCGTCCCTCCCGGTAAAAGTCCTCCGGGGTTGGCTGTCCACGTCGGCGTTGTGCCGCTGATTGTTAGCACATCGCCATCATTCCCCGGTGATAACTCCGACGGGTTGTTCGAAGCATCGCCAACCCAGATGTTATCCTCTGTCAACGTTGCGTTCCCTAACAAGTCATCCACATCCGTTGTCTGCAAGTTCCCTACTCCGTCGGTCACCACCACCGCCGTACTCGTCGTTGTCGTTGGGATGTTCGGGAACGAGACCGCAGTCCCATCTGCGTTCAGGTCACCGTTGATGTCGGTGTTTCCGTTCGTCGGGTTCAGCGTCACGTTCACGTTCTCGATCCACTCGCCGTTCACGTTGTCCCAGACGAGTGTCGAGTTGTTTACGGTGCCGGTTGGGAGGAGGTCAAGTGTTTGCCAAGTTGGTGAGCCGCTCCCATCGATCTGTAACACTTGATCGGCGGTTCCCGGTGCCAACTCTACTGCAACGTTCGCTCCGTTCCCCACATACATCGCGTTCTCACTCAACGGCAGGCTCGGCAGTGTGTTGAAGATCACCGTATCCCCGAAGATCGTCGGGCCGTTGAAGACCGCCGTGTCGTTCGACACAAACACGTTATTCACTACCGTCGAGTCCAGGTTGATCGTCACCTGATTCCAGAAGTTCACCGTCGAGTCGACAAAGAACTCCACACCGTTGATGTTCGTGTAGTCATTGAAAACTGCCGTGTCGTTGAAGACCACGTTCGTGTTGAAGACTGCCGAGTCGGTTGTGAAGATGTTGTTGGTGATGTTCGCATACTCGTTGACTGTCAGCGAATCGACCGTTACTGAGTTCACGTTCAGATTGTTGTCCCAGAGCGGGCTGCCAGAGGCACTTTGTTGCAGCACCGCTCCCGGGACATTTGTCGTTGGCAACTCTGTCGCCACGTTATTGACATCGCCAACGTAGAGGGCATCTTCTGAGAGTGGCAAGCTCGGCAGTGTGTTGAAGATCACTGTGTCCCCAAAGATCGTCGGGCCGTTGAAGACCGCCGTGTCGTTCGACACAAACACGTTATTCACTACCGTCGAGTCCAGGTTGATCGTCACCTGATTCCAGAAGTTCACCGTCGAGTCGACAAAGAACTCCACGCCGTTGATGTTCGTGTAGTCATTGAAAACTGCCGTGTCGTTGAAGACCACGTTCGTGTTGAAGACTGCCGAGTCGGTTGTGAAGATGTTGTTGGTGATGTTCGCATACTCGTTGACTGTCAGCGAGTCGACCGTCACCGAGTTCACGTTCAGATCGCTGCTCCACTCCGGAGTTGCTCCAGCTCCTCCAGATTGGAGGATCTCTCCGGCCAGGCCTGAAGTCCCATTCAAGTTGAGGGGGGTTGAGGCTCCGTTGAGACTCAAACTGCTCGCAATTGAGACATCGCCGGTTGTCCCATCCACTCTCATCCGATTAATGTTATTGGTGCGCACGTCGATATCCGTTGCATCGAGAGTACCGAAGATGTTCGACGAAGGGGCGGTGTTCCCCCCGAGTCTCCAGTAGTTCAGCAACCCCATCGGCTGCCATGCCGGGCGACTTCCGGTCGAGTCGATCACCAACACATCTCCTGGTAATCCCGGAGCTAACTCCGTAGCTACTGAGTCGGCTCCGCCATACCAGAGTGCACCGGGACTCAGCGGAGCACGGAACTGACCATTGTTATCAACCACGACGAGCCGATACCAGAGAGGTCGGAACTCATCGCCGTAGTTATACTGAAAGGTAGAGTCATCGGTGTTGAAGATCAACAGCGCGTGAGCCGGTCGGACAATAGCATCACGCTGGAGAGTGTTCAGTCGAGGCAGAAGGATTCCTTTCGCCGTTGAGGATGTTTCAAGAATTGAACTTTGGTGTGGAGCAACAGTCCCGATTCCAACGTTTCCCATACCATCTGTGACCGGCTGAGAGTGAAGGATTAAAACGGGAAGGCAGAGTGCCGAGGTGATTGCAAGGATTGTGCGAAAGATCATTTCGTTCTACTGTTTCCGGTGGTTGTTCCTGTTACCAGGGGGAACACCCAACATACCGTCAGCACCATAACAAAGGCTTTCAATACCGTTTCATTCCTACCGCAAAACCATAACAATCTCCTTCTCAAATCATCTCGCCCAGCTCAACAAGCCTCGCTTCACTACTATATTGGTGACTGGATTTCCGACAACCTGTGGACTGGCAGCCATAAAAACGTGCACAACCAGAATATCTGTTTTTCAACTACTGTGATGCACCAACGATCCATGTCAACTCTGCGAACCTTGCCATTATTTGGAAGGATATTCATTCTCTGCATCCTGTTTCCGGGAATAACACTTCTGCAGTCAACTGATGTTCTGGCCAGCTATGCTTCTATTCGCTACTCTGATTCTTTGTTGTCAAAACAATTCCCTGACACGCTTGACTTCACACGAATGACCGAACACTTCAATGATTATCTTCGTCAGAAACGACTGCCGGGGATTGCCGCGGTGGTAATACAAGGCAGCTCTGTTGTCTTCCACACAACGATGGGATATCGTGATCTGGAGAAGAGACTTCCAGTCAACGACAGTACTCGATTTCGTCTTGCCTCCCTCTCGAAAGTCATCACAAGCATTGCCATCCTCCAACTTGTAGAGAAGGGTTTGCTTACGTTGGATGATCCTGTCTCCCGATACATCCCGGCATTCTCCACCACAACAGTATTTACCACTGGGGAACAGCCTTCCACATCGATCACTATTCGCCATCTGCTCAACCACACCAGTGGGCTTTCTTCTGGACTTGAGCAGGATGAGATCGGGCAACTGTATCGGGAGCGTCTCTCGGGTGAGATTGCGACACTGGAGCATCTGGTGACCGTGCTGGCAGAATTACCGTTGTGCGCTGAACCCGGTACAAAGTTCACCTACAGTCACAGTACAGACGTTCTGGCACGAGTTGTTGAGATTGTCTCCGATACCTCTTTCGATCTCTACCTGAGCAAACACATATTTGCTCCACTTGGGATGACCAACACTTCTTTTACTGTTCCAGAAGAGGAGATGCACAATCTTGCTCGTCTCTATATTCCGGATACAAGCGGAGCTTTGATACCGATGTGGAGGCCGGATGAGGGAAGCTACCATCCGTTCCCACGAGGCAACAGCGGGCTTGTTTCTACAATATCAGATTTCACAATCTTCTGCCAGATGCTTCTGAACGGCGGCAGCTGGAACGGAACGTCTATCCTGAGCCCTCTATCTCTACAGCAAATGACCACAAATACCCTACCTGACTCAGCACTACCAATCACAATCGGTTCTGTCCCATTTCCCGGCCTCGGCTTTGGTCTTGGCGTATCGGTGAGTCTTGCACCAAATCTACTCGGAAAAGTTCCTGGAACTTTCGGTTGGGTAGGTGCAACCCACACGTATTTCTTTGTCGATCCGACCAACCAGGTTGCAGGCATTTTGTTTTCTCACATGCCCGATATGAGTAGTGCCCAACTTCTCTTCGAGTATAATAATCTCCTCTACAGTTGTCTTCCAGGAAAACTGTAAGTCACTATCTTTACCTTCTTCGTAGCACTCTCGGCTGAGGTATGGAATCTGCCTGTTCTCACAGTATCGTGTGCACTCAGTGTTCGCGGTGCAGGAAGAAAACCGATATACAATACCATAACTCGCCTTGCGGTCAATTGTACGTTCGGCTTCGCAAGATTTCTTTTGAAGAGATTGTTTGGCAAGACAAGCCCCCGATGCGTCAGGAATATACCCCCGCAGCTATGCCATGACATTACAGGAAAATTTTATCGGCTTGCCATTTATTGGCAGAGAAGAGGAACTTGTTCAGATACATCGTTTTTTCCACGAAGTAGTTCACGGAGACGAAGTTGCCGTCATGTGGATTAGTGGCGAAGCCGGTATTGGCAAGAGTCGTCTTTTAGAACAGGCTTTACTACAGTTTAACGAACCGGACGCGATTATTATCTCTACACGGTTCTATCCAGACTCTGTAACGTCGGTCACCGGGATGCTCAGCAGTGCCTTGGTAAACAACTATACGGTTCGCAAACTGTATCCGCGTGAAATCAGCGCGACCTCGGAGAGTATTCTGTCAGCCCTCCGGCACCTGCTACAGATTCGTCCTACTCTCCTCCTCCTCGAAGATTTACATCTCTTGGACGAGAGTGAGGCATTTGACCTGAAGAATCTCATTGCAAGCCTTCGCTCAACACCTCTCTGTCTCTTCGCCAGTTCCCGGACAGGCCGGAACAGTGCTTACATTAACATCCTTCCGTATATCAAGAGGACTTTAGACCTGGGGCCTTTTAACCCAGAAGAGACACATACCCTACTTCGCCACTATGGGATTTCCAACGGCCACGATATCACAACCCAAGTCCACGAATCAACCTACGGTAGCCCCTTGATATTATCGTCGGTCATTCCAGAATTGATGCACTACCTGCTTTCTATTCGTCAGGGGAACAAAAATTTCCAAAAGAACCTGCAGTCAAAGGTCAACAGTATGATTACTGCTGTGTCGGCCGAACTATTGTGGCATCTGACCCCTGACGAAATCCGGTGGACACGGCGACTGGCATTGCTGGGAGAGATTTTCTCGGTCGAGGCTGCGGAAGCATTGCTTCCCAACAGTACAGACATCCTGACCTTGCTGAAAGCGAAAGGAGTTATTGTCGACGGTGTTCACTTTATTGAACCCTTGTGGGGCACTACAACAGCAGACACTCCCCTGCGATTCTGCCACACATTTGTCCACCAACAACTCCTTCAGAACATCGATTTCGCTGACATTCCTGTTCTTTCTCTCATAGAATCAGAAGGAGCATTCTACTCGATAACTGCGATGAAGGCAATTGCCAAAGCAGATTGGAGCGAGGCCAGTCCGGCTTTGACTTCAAAAGTTTTTCAATGGCTGCACTCTAAGGTATTGATTGTCAGCAACCTCTCTCCCATTCTTGCTATGTCGTTCAATCCACTTTTCTATGCATTCCACGACCGATATGCTGAACAATGGCAGAGTGAAGAGAAATTGCGAAACAACGTCAAAGTTCTCGACATGAAAGTCTGTCACTACGACGTAGTTGAGGATAGTGAGAATTACAGCATCGCCATCGAGGAGTTGAGACGCATTACCCGTAATCCACGAAATGCCACAGAAGCTGCACTACGGGCTGGAGCACTGGGAGCAACATTTAATTCCAGATATCCCTGGAAACCACAATTGCTTGAGATTATCGCTGAGGGTACACGTCTGGTTGAGCACTTCCCCGAAATACGAGCCACAGAAGAGTTTACTCACGTAGTGTTTACTGTGGCTACAACATTACGGAGCCAACCTGATCCCAGTATTTCCTGTTGGGTCGAACAGGAGTTTACATACTTGCTGGAAGAGATACCCGAAACCGATCCGCTCTACCTTCACCTTTTGACTCTGGTTGGTTCCCGGCTTCTTCTTTTGTTTGATACTCCAGAAGCTCTCTCTGCAAAACAGAACCTGGCAAAACGCATTGCCGGCTCTGTCTCAAGAGAGCGTTACTGGGATTTCTTCTGGTCATACCTCGTTATGCATATCATGAGCGGGGATGTCGCCAAAGGCTGGGAGATGGTACAACATCATCTGCAAGGGCACATGAATCCTGACACTATGCGCAGGAATATTCTGTACAGGCACCAGATAGAAATGATGATCTATCTGGGACTCACACCAGCAGATATCCATGCTGCTATCACAGATATTCTGCACGCCGTCAACACATCAAACGAAGTTCCTTCCTCTGTCTACAATACAGAAGAGACCTTGCGTAACAGCCTTGTGACTACTCTCCTCGACAAGAGAGTTATCACCTCCTATCCCGAGGAATTCCTCTCACTGGCACAGGAAATTGCTCCAGATAAAGGTACTTTCAACAACAATGATTATGCGACCACAAGCACTGATTCCTTGCTGGCACTTTGCATAGTACACCACGATCTGGATCGACTTGCGGAACTGTTAAACCATCCATTCCCTATCAGTTTGCACTCTCTTGAATCCTTGGCAACCTCAGTTGTTACGCGGGAAGCCCTCAGTCCAACACAGATATCTGAACTCACACACCTCCTGAGAACTCCACCTGTTCACCTGCATCAACTCTGGTTCACACAACTGGCTATTCCACTTATAGAAATGTACTACAGCAACAGTCAAGAGAAGATGCCGAAGCCTCTGGTCGACGCATCGCGCGAAGGGGTCGTAGTCGCCTTAAAGTGGGCGAAGGAACAGAGACTCGCCGGATTAATGGGGCCATTGATCGCGATCGCAGAAAAGAGATTGTCGAAGAAACAGGTAGAAGAGTGGCGAAGAGAAGAAGAACAGCAACGCAAAGAGAATCTTCTTGCCTACAGTCCGCGGAAGGCTACAACCGAAAGAGAGCAGAATAAGACAATCCTCTCGATGCTGGGATCTATTACTGTCACTATACCGAACGAACTTCCCCAGAAAGTAACTGGAGCCAGAGTGAAGCAGACACTGGGAATGATTGTTGCAAGTGAAATCCTGTCGAAGCAATTTTCACTGGAAGAGTTCCGACTGGTAGCCACAGAGGACGGAACCGACTATGAGAACGCAGGGAATTATTTCCGCATTATTGTCTCCCGACTACGAAAACTCCTCGGCAAGGAAAGCCTCATCACTCGTCGCGCTGCTCCACCTCGACTGAATCGTGACGTTATTCAAGTAGATATTCTGGATGCAATTGAACATCTGGAGAACTGTGCCAGGGCAATGAAGGTCTTCAATATCCGGAAGGCAAAACAGGAACTTGGATTCGCACTTGGGATCGTAATGAAAGGGACTGCCTTCCCGACCCTCTACGGAGATTTTTTTGAGTCGGCACGCCTTGACTTTGAGGGACAGATAAAGCGGTTGACTCTTCAGGTTGCTCACACCTTGACGAACTCGTCGGACCATGAGGGAGCGGTTGACATCCTTCGTCAAGCCTTCAACTATGTTCGGTATGACGAAGAGGTGTTTGAGGCCTTCGTTGTCTCGTTGGAGCGCGTTGATCGCCACACAGAAGCCTTTGCCATCAAACGACACTGGGAGCGGATGATTGAGTTGTAATGTCCACCATACAATTGACCTCTCTACATTCAGAATGAGCTTCCCCTCTCTGCCTGCTTCTGCCTTCGAGACTCTGTTTTCGCTGTACTATAAACTACTGGCCATATAATAAAGATGCCGACAGACCACCTGGAAGGCCCATCGGCATCTTCTACCATCCGCACATTCACCCACCCACTATTGTCTGACAATTTTCCGAGTTATGACTTGTCCGTCAACGTACATCCGAATCACGTAGAGTCCAGAGGGAATTGAAGCCTCCGGCTTCCACTCGATCCAATGTGCGCCAGCTTCTCTCCTATCGTCGACAAGGCGCGTTACTTCAACTCCTCTGACATCGTAGATGCCAATCGCTACCTGACTGTAGCGTGGAAGCGTGTAGTGGATCGTTGTTGTCGACTCGAACGGGTTCGGGAGACTCTCAGCCGTACCGGCTGTCGGGGCTTCCCAATACTCATCTACCGAGAGTGTAGGCTCGTGCCAGAGACCAAGGAACGGAGAATTTTTCTGCCCCACCTTCGTGAATGCCCCGGCAACGTATACCTCCCCCTCCTGCAGAACAATTGCCCAGACACTACTGTTTGCTCCACTTCCCAGCCCCTGCCACCGGACTCCATCCCATTTGGCAATGTTATAGACGCTGTCAATGCCGGAGACGGTAAAATTACCTCCGGCAAAGAGTATTCCGTCCTTGTAGGCAAGTGCCAGAACCGAAGGCTTGAATCGTGCCGACAACCCCTCACCCAGAGAACTCCACGTTTGCGTTGCAATATCCCATACGGCGATATTTGTTGCCTCGACATCCCCTCCAACCTGGTTGAAGGTTCCGCCAACGTAGACCTTCCCTTCAGCAACAATCAACGAGCGAACATTGCCATCTACACCTTCTCCGAGTGGTTGCCACTCAGTACCATCCCAACGAGCGACACCGCGCACAGGCTTGTTCCCTGAGTAAGAGAAGTCCCCCCCGGCATAGAGCACTCCATCTTCATCCACATCGAGTGCCCAAACCGGTTGGTCCAACCCACTCCCCAGCCTCTCCCAGATTCCAGTAGTTCGATTCCAAGAGGCTACGTGAGGAGTTACAAACGTATCGACAACATTGAACCGTCCCCCCACATATAGCTTCTCGTCGGTTGCCTTGAGTGCAACCACATACGACACTCCGTTGTCGTCGGCCAGACCACTTCCCGGGGTAACTGCACTCCAAGAGCCGGAGAGAGAATCCCAGCGAACGACGTTTACTGCAATCTTGCCGTCGGCTGTAGTAAACGCACCCCCAATGAACAACTCATCTCCTGCATCTGTGATGCTGTAGATATCTCCCCGCACTATCCCGTCAACAACATGCCAGCCAGTACTGCCAACACGCGCGATGTAATTCTCTTTTTTCACATACTCGTCCGGATCTTCCTTAATACGAAAACTTCCTCCACTGTAGAGAGAGTTTCGGTGGAAGGTCAGCACACGGTTACTTCCAAGGGGAGCACCCGAAACAAGGGGTCTCCACCGCTCAACCACAATATCCCACTCGGCAATATTTGCCGCCCGAACGTGAGCAGCAGTCGAGAAACTACCCCCAGCAATAATCCGATTTCGACTTTTGACTAAAGCATTTACCGGGCCGTCAACACCGAACTGCATATCGAAGAGTGGTGCCTCACGATATGGGCCGCCAAAGGTACTCCATCGGATAATCGTGTCGTTGTAGATAACGCAGATATTCTTTCTGACTCCCTGAGAACTTGCGCGTCCTTCGTCGTCAATATCAAATTGATAGTTGCCGGCAATATACATGTTGACTCCATCCGCCAGAATATCGCGAACCTCTTCCATTTGAGAAGAAGAGAGAAGCATTGCCTGCACAAACTCACTCCTTCCCGACAAAGAATTTTCTCCCCACCCAACTACATTCTGGATTGTACGCCAGGTATATGTCGAAACTTCATTTATAAACGAATCTTCCCGAACACCACTGACAGTAAATTTCCCGCCGATCACCAGTATTGAGTCAGGATAGGAAGCAAGAGTATCAATAACTTTGAGAGGGTCAAACCGCCGATAGGGATACTCCATTACCTCAAGACAGTTCACAACACCTGACACTCCCCCATTCATTCCGTGCCACGCCGTCCCATCCCAGAATGCAACCCCGCTGCTGGACTCCCCTCCGGCTGTTCCAAAACTTCCACCAACATAGATATCTCCTCGATACTCCTGAAGGTCGGCAATTGTGCCATCAACACCTTCTCCCAGTGGCTCCCAGACTCTCCCATTCCACTTCGCCACATTGTTTGCCTGCCGCGACCCTGCCTGCGCAAACTGCCCGCCGACGTAGACCTCTCCATTTTTAATCAAGATATCGGAGACAAAGGGAACATTTGTCTGGTCTCCCTGAAGTCCAGCTCCCAACCTCCGCCACCTTCGTGTCTTCCTGTTCCAGACTGCTATGTTGTTCGCTTCGATTTCTCCTGCGTGGGTAAACTGTCCTCCGACGTAGAGATCATCTCCCTCTAGAAGAAGCGCGAAGACAAGCCCGTTCACGCCTGATGCGACACCGTCATCGAGAGCTTCCCAATCGTTCCCATTCCAGAGAGCAATACTGTTAGCCTGAATCCCGACAACATTGTCGAACGCTCCACCCACATATACTTCTTCCCTGTCTGCTGCCAGTGCAAAGACATCGTCACTGGTACCACTGGCGGCAGCAAGGGCTGCAAACTGTTCGTCCCAGAATATATCGTCATCCGATGTGGAAGTATGCGGTTCGGCATTCTCGGAGGGAGTAACATCTGCAAATATCGATGAAGGATCGTCAGCATCATCTCCTTCAACTGCAATTGGTGGCGGAGCCAGAAGCCACTGGGCAAAGTTGATAGCCGATCGGTTCCCCACAACATCGAAGTTCCCTCCAACGTGCAGGAGCTTGCCATCTGATACCAGTGCTAAAACGATACTGTTGGGACGAGGACGAGGGTCAAAGATGTCTACACCAACCAGTGATATGACACCGTCGCCGAGTGCGTTCCAGCCTGATTTGCTCAGGAGAGCGATGTTCTGTGCAGTATTTGTAGCTCCTGTTGTGGTAAATATCTCAAACAATCCACCAATGTAGAGTCCATACTGGGTAGGGCAGAGCGCATACACACTCCTCCCACTTGATTCTATCCCAGTGAACACAGGTTCCCACCTTTCGCTCACCGGATCCCACGAGGCCAAGTCAGCCGTTTGCGGCACTCCTCCCGCTGAGAGATAATTACCACCTGCGTAGAGCTTTCCTTCCCAGAAAGTGAGAGCAAAAATCCCTCCTCCGAACACTCGGATATCAATTCCCTTTCCGAGCGGCGACCACTCTCCCGAGATCCTGTTCCATCGAACAATATTGTTGACAGTATCTGTCCCAACAGTTGTGAAGTTTCCGGCAAGGTAGACATCGTCGCCTTGAACGCAGATAGAATACACAGCTCCACTTGGCCCTCCCTCGGGAATGCTCCAGGATTCGCCATCCCAGATCCGAAGTCCCTTCCAATCTCCTACAAGGATATCATTTCCCATTACCACAAGCGTGTAGCCTGGTAGCGAGGTAAAAACATCCTCCAACGGAGTCCACTCTCGTTGCTGCTTGTTCCAGCGAGCCACTCTCGTTCTATTCGGAATTGAATCGAGGTTCCCGTATCCAAACCTTCCCGTTGCGTAGAGGTCCTCGCCGATCATCGCCAGAGAAGTAACCTCCAAAATTTTGAAAGGACCTGTGGATGTATTCTCTCCCAGACTCTCTCGAACATTGGTCTCCTTGTTAATCCTGACGATGTTTGATGCTCCGGACGAGAGATCCTCGAACACTCCTGCAACGTAGATAAACTCACCATCGTCAACCATCGCCTGAATTTGCTCATCATACCCAGCCCCGTATCCATCATCACCAAGCACCGACCAAACATCACCCGTATCCGTTTCCTTCAGTTTACAGATGTTTGATGTCATGACTTTTGAGCGAAAATTGGTGGCAACTGACGTTAGTGCAAGACTTCCCCCACCGAACAGATTAAAGTGCCCTCCGAACGTTACCTCTCCACCATCGGCAACTGCAATTGTTGATACCCACGCTGGATTGAACCCTGGAAGTACTGTTGATGAACTACTGACGACACCTCCGTATAAAAAGATTTTCGTGAAGGTAGCATTGTCATATACCAAACCATTCCCCCAGGCTGACCACTCTTCGGTTCTTGTGTGCCAACGCACGATGTTGAGAATTGTGTGCGTTGTGGTCCAGGCGAGTGTATCGATATGGGGGAGTATCCTTGGGGGATACTCAGTCGGCCTGCTCACGAGCATATCAAACTCTCCACCGACTAACAGATCTCCTTGCCACATTGCCAGTGCGTGAACTACCGGGCGTCCTAAATAGTCAGTATTGTATACAGGTTGAGGTGTTCTGGAAACACCCAGATTTAGGTCGGACCACTCCCCTGTCGTTTTCTTCCAGCGTGCAACATTGTTGACCGTTTTTCCAGATATCACATCGAAGTATCCACCGATATAGATAAAGTTTTCATCCGCTACAATGGCTCTGACTGTTGTTCGGAGAGTTGTCTGAAGTATTGTCAACGAGCTGTTCATCCCCTCCCATTGGCTCGTCGGGATATGGTATCGTGCAACTCCATGCGAAGGAATATCGCCAGCCACTGTAAAGTCACCCCCTGCATAGAGATATTCTTCGTCAACTGTAAGTGCATAGACATCGTCGTTGACTCCCGTTCCCACCCTGTGCCACTTGCTCCCATCCCACCGAGCAATGTTTACTGAAATTATGCTCCCGGCTACAACAAAACTCCCACCTGCATATACCTGACCTTCGTGTAATATCAATGACTCCACCCGACTGGTGGGAAGCCCTCGCAAGCCATCACCCAACCGACTCCAAGTTTCTGTCCTTCGATTCCAGACTGCAATGTTCTTGGTCTTTACTCCCCCCGCTTCGGTGAACGATCCACCAACGTAGACGTTATCGCCGTTAACCGCGATTGCGTAGACAGGACCATTGACACCATTGCTGTCTCCTACGCCAAGCCCCTCCCAAGCCGAACCATCCCACCGGGCAATGTAGTTGATTGCATCTCCAGTTACTGAGGTAAATTCGCCACCGATAAACAGATCACTACCGTCCCATATAGCAACCCGAATATCATCTTCTGGTCCGGAAAGTCTCCAGCCATCAATCCAATTCTCGTTCCCTTGCGCCGAAAGGACTTCTACTGCAAGGCACACCAAGAGAAGGGTAGAGCATACCCTACGTACACAGATCATAATAATCCAGATTAGAAAGTGGTTGTTGCCAGTGCCCTACGCAGGAAATAGACCTGCATAAGATCTGAACATTTGGTTGGACTTGGTGGTATGGGAAAGGACTCTACTGATTGTGTGAATGTCACATCTCTCAAACAATGATCTTCATTTTCCGGCAGTCAGCCCTCGACAACAAGGCAAGAAATGCACTTGTATAGAAATAACCGGAAGGAATAGCTTTGGAATCCAAAGCTATCAAAATAGCCGAGCAGATTATGGAGATGTTAGCCGAAGCCTTAGAGCGTATAGGGCGAAGAGTTGAGGCACTGACGGTTTGTTAGAGAGACAGCCAGAGCTATAGCTTGAGAAGTACGTACATATACAAAAGGCTCTTGAGGAAGAGGACCTTGATTAGAGAAGAACAGATAAAAAAACGGAAGCGCGTCCCATGCATCGCGCTTCCGTTTATGTCTTCTGACTTCAGTTGTGGATCGACGCTCAGTTTTAATTGAGGTTCCCTCCACAAGAGAAGTCAGATAAGGTGTCTCCCATGCACCATTAGCATAACGGAACGAGGGAGGGAAAGGTTAGCGAGTGAAGAAAAAAATCTTCTTTGCCCTCACACTTCTTTCTTTATTGATTCACTGGCTCACCCGCAACAGCTGGGCCATGCGGCGACCGCCATTTCTTCTTCCCTGACTTCCGAGCCTTTGTTGAGCCCCGATCTACCTGCTGCAACATTCTCAGTGAGTCCTGCAACTCTACTACCAACGAATCGCAGGCGGCTCCGGCTGAAGGCTCTGGTACGGCAAACGGAAAAAAGGTTGGCGTTGTGGAGTGGACTTGAACACCAACCGTTTTGATATCCTCCTTGTCGCTCCCCCCTCTGTCGTAGAGGGCAAATCCTCCTGCACCAATTACAATGCCGAGAAGGAGAGTTGCAATGCTCTTTAGAATCCACCCGGACGATGACGAGGCTCCCCCAACTGCCCCGGCAGCAATTGTTGGCACTGGCTGAAAGCCGAGTGCGGCCGCGACTCCTGCTCCAATCGCTACCCGTTCAGATGAGGTCAGACCACTGTGATCTGCATTGTGCCGGAGTTCTTCCGTAAGCGCACGAAGCTCATGAAATTCTTGCTCCTCTTCAGGGCCACTGAAGAGTTGTTCGCGGCTGTTAGCGGAAAAATCACCGTCAAGTATATTGTGTAGTTGTTCGTTCATGCTGTTCCATCACTCCTGAGAAAACCTTGAAGGCGATCTCGAAGAATATCACGTGCTTTAAAGATGCGAAACTTGACAGTAGAGAGGGGAGCATCCACAATCTCAGCAATCTCCTTATAGGAGTGCCCCTGAACATCCCGGAGGACAACTGCCTCGCGGTAAATTGTTGGGAGTGCTTCAATCTCACTGGTCAACATATCCTGCAGTGCCACATCACGTGTTTGTGGCTCCTGTGTAGGAAGAACCTCTTCATCTATTTGGTCATACTCTTTCTCAGCCCGGATCATGTCAATACAGACATTGCGAGCTATGCGAAATATCCAAGCGGACGGATTTGTGTCCTCCTGATACTGACCTGCACGTTCGTAAATCTTTATCAGAGCATTTTGCACGGCATCTTTCGCCTTGTCGCGGTCTCCCATCATTCGATGACAGAAGAGAAACAGGCGGTCTGCATAGCGTTCATACAGTTCCATGAACGCCCCTTGATCTCCCTCAGCAATTTTCCGCAGCAAAATATTTTCTCGCCACCTGACGGCTTCAATCGCCTCTAATGACAGCAAATGTCCCCGGCTTTTGTGCCCGGTACTCTCTGATCCGATGCCGATCGAACGCTCTCTGTTCACCTGAGAAGTGCCCGTTCTATTATCGCTATTTGGTAACGTCCCCATGCAGTAAAAAGTTAGCCAGATTCATTTGTCACAACAACTTTATCTAATCCCATTCATCCAAGCACAAATCACGAAATCCTCGCCGTCGCTCATTTCCCTCATAGTTTTACCTATTTCCTTTACTTCTTCAGCTTGTCGGCTTCCCATGCTTCGTTTACGGTAATGGCTGCAATGTTGACGATGTCTTGCACATCGCTCGATGTTTGTAGCACGTGCACCGGTTTGTTCATCCCCATCAGAATCGGGCCAATCGCCTCGCACGAACCAATACGCATCAGAAGTTTGTAGGCAATGTTCCCAGCGTCAATATTTGGAAAGATAAGAACGTTTGCACTCTCCCCTCCGAGCTTGTTGAAGGGATAGTGCTCCTGCAAAATATCCTTTACCACCGCTGTATCAGCCTGCATTTCTCCGTCAACAAGCAAATTCGGTGCCGCTTCTTGCACAAGCTCTGTCGCCTGCTGCATCTTCTGCGCGTTCGGATGGCTCGAATCCCCAAAATTTGAGAAGGAGAGCATCGCAACGCGAGGGCGAACCCCAAATCGACGTGCTGTCTCTGCTGCCATCTGTGCAATATGAGCCAAATCTTCCGCACTCGGATCAATGTTTACCGTAGTATCGGCAAGGAAAAATCGTTTCCCCTCCTCGTTGATAATCACGTAGAGTCCGGCAACACGAGAATAGCGAGGATTCCGCCCAATCGTCTGCAAGGCAGGACGAATCACGTCCGCATACGACATCGAGACGCCAGCAACCAAACCGTCGGCATCCCCCTGTTGAACCATCATCATGCCAAACCAGCGAGTTCGGAAGAGAAGGCGGCGCGCCATTGTCTCGGTTACCCCCTTGCGTGCGCGTGAGCGAAACAGCTCCTCGCGATAGAGAAAGCGACGCTTATCCTCCATCGGATCAACAATCTCAATTCCCTCAAGATCAACGTGTACCTCCGCTGCAACTCTCCGAATTGAATCAGGGTTACCCAAGAGGATTGGGTGGCAAATTCCCTCTTCTACCAGCCGCCCAGCAGCTCGCAAGATTGGCAATTCATCCCCCTCAGGGAATGCAATGCGCTTTAGTGGACGCCGAGCCTGCGCTCGGTTGATGATCGGAACCATGAAACCTCGTGACCGTCCAAGCCGTGCCTCCAGATTGTCGCAGTAAGCATCCCAATCTGTGATCTTCTTCCGGGCAACACCGGTCTCAATAGCCGCCTTCGCCACTGCGGGACAGACCGAAAGGAGAACTCGATCGTCGAATGGTTTCGGAATGATGTAGTTCGGGCCATAGCTAATCGGCTCATCACCGTAGCTTCGGATCACTGAGTCGGGAACGTCTTCGCGGGCAAGCTCGGCAAGTGCGTAGGCGGCAGCGAGCTTCATCTCATCGTTAATGGCTCGCGCCCTGACATCGAGTGCCCCACGAAAGATGAAGGGGAACCCGAGCACATTGTTCACCTGGTTCGGATAATCACTTCTACCAGTTGCCATAATCAAATCGTCCCGCACAGATGTGGCATCCTCCCAACTAATCTCTGGATCAGGGTTTGCCATGGCGAAGACGATCGGACGCTCTCCCATCACGGCAACCATCTCTTTGGAAACAACTCCACCTGCAGAAAGGCCAACCAAGACATCGGCTCCCTCCATTAACTCTGCAAGCGTTGCCGAGGCATCTCCGTTGGCAAACTCTGCTTTGTAGGGGTCAAGGTCATCACGTCCGGACCAGATCAGCCCATCCCGATCAGCCATGAAGATATTCTCCCTCTTTGCGCCGAGCAGCACGTAGAAGCGGGAGCAACTGATTGCCGCAGCCCCAGCACCGGAGACTACGATTTTCACCTCGTCGATCTTCTTCCCTTGTAGGTCGAGTGCATTGATAAGTGCCGCACCCGATATGATTGCCGTCCCATGTTGGTCGTCGTGGAAGACCGGGATATTCATCTGCGCTTTCAGCACCTCTTCCACGACAAAGCATTCGGGTGCTTTAATATCTTCGAGATTGATGCCACCGAAGGTCGGCTCCAATGCCATGATCGTCTCGACCAATTTCTCCGGTGTGGTTGCATTTAACTCAATATCGAAAACGTCGATATCAGCAAATTTTTTGAAGAGAACTCCCTTCCCCTCCATCACCGGCTTCCCCGCTTCTGGGCCAATGTTTCCGAGTCCGAGCACAGCCGTGCCGTTGGTAATTACCGCAACCAGATTTCCTTTAGCCGTGTAGTCGTACACCTTCTCAACATTTTCGGCAATGTCTCGGCAAGGTTCGGCAACACCGGGTGTGTAGGCTAAGGAAAGATCGCGTTGCGTTGATACTGGCTTTGTCGAGACGATACCAATTTTCCCCGGTCGCCCCTCACGATGATAGCGGAGCGCATCTTCTCTCTTGATTTTAACGGCCATGAAATAGTATAAAGTTCTTGGTAGTAGATCGTAGTTAATAGAACGGAGGGAGGAGTGCTACAGCGCAGGGATAAGCGATTCAGGAATGAGAAGATCACCTTCCATCAATATCTCCGTTCCTCCCTGTAGTTTCACACCACAAACTCTCTCCCCGTCAATTCGATTGAAGTGTATGTAGAGAGGTGAGCCACTTGTTGGAATCACCTGCACAGGAGAGGGAAGATTGTAGAGGAGGCCGGAAAGAATTCCAGAGGCGATTGCTCCAGTTCCGCAAGCTCCGGTCTCCCCTTCAACCCCACGCTCAAATGTTCTGAGCCGAATCCCCTCTTCTGGCGAAATGATTTCGATGAAGTTTGCATTCGCTCCGCTTGGCTGCACAGCAGGGTGATTCCGAAGAAGAGGCCCCCACAAGTTAATGTTGAGATCAGCGAGCGGCCCGAGTCCAAGCTGGTCAACGAAGAGGAGAAGGTGGGGAGTACCAACATCAACGAAGTGAGCTTCGCGCTCTTCGCCGAGGAGATTGAGCTTAAAATTCGGACGAATCGCTTTCGGATCGGGGAAATCGATGCAGACATTCTCCCCCTCCATTAGAGCACGGTAGAGTATTCCGGCATTCGTAAAACTGAGCGAGCGATGGTTGGCAATGTAGCCGTGATCGGCTGCAAACCGGACAGCACACCGCCCACCATTCCCACACATCATCCCCGTTGAACCGTCGGGATTGTAGTAGTGCATCGCAAAGTCATGTTCGGATGACTTATCAACGAGAATCATGCCGTCGGCTCCCCCGTGAGGATGTTCAGGACGACAAAGCTCTTGTGCCAGTCCTGAAAGTCCAATTCCGTCAGGGAGATTACGTCCTTCCGCGACGATAAAAGTGTTCCCCGCCCCTGAGATTTTTTGATAGTGAAGCGAAATCATGACGCCAAGATAACGAGGTTCTGTTGTTCCATCCTCATCACATTTCCCGCAAGATGTTGCTTTGCCCGCGCAGATTCCGTTTTTTGTCCTCTATGTGTTGCCATAGTAGACAATCAATCGGATACATTCTACTGCTGATAACTCTCGCTACTGGAGTTCTCTTAACACCGTTGAGAGGACAACCAGCAGAGGAGAGGGGAGTGCAGACTGAAGTGAAGGAGATCGATTCCGCGCGCCTACTGTTGATTGATGCCACTTGGATACCTTGCAGCGACACTACCGAATCGCTCTATATCTTCCGCAACGGTAAGACAGTTTACGCACGAGGGAACAGTGGAGTCTCCTTTACGTTAGGAGAGACGATGTTGGGGGGGCTAACAACGGTTATCAATGCAATGGAGTCGTTTACCGACACAGCGACGCTGGATAGTTGTACAACAATCGGCGTGATTCTGGCCGGACCTCGCTACCTTCTGTTGAACTCACGAAGACCGACTGATGAGACGAAGCCGCTGGCAGCCGAGCTTGCCGCCATCCGCAAATATGCTCGGCGACGGATTGAGCGAGATATTGAGAAGACGCTCGAGTATATCGAGCAAAGGCCAAATACGGGAGTGAAGACCGACCCGGAACTCGATCCAGAGACGCTGAACCGCTCACTCTACAACTCACCGATTGCCTCCACGTGGCGTTGCCGTGGAACGGTGACAGTAACAGCACAGATCGACGCGCGGGGGAATGTGCGCCGTGCCTTCGTCAACGAAGCTCCAATTGAGGGGAAGTGTGCCTCTCTTCTGGTAATGACGGCACTTCGAGCAGTAACTCTCTCATCTTTCGAACCAGCCGTTAAGATCGAAGGGAATACCGGGGCAGCTTGGATGAACATCGTAGTCAGCTTCGGGAGGAAGTCGGTGACGAGCATGGAGAAGTCGATGACACCCGAGCTACCAGCCGAAGAAGAACCACCTTCTGATGACAACACCAACCAAAGAACTGGTAACAAAGATTCTGCTGAGTAGCAGAGAATCATTCAACTCCATCCCTCGGTGTTTCTTGGAGGTATAAAATTTTCACCACCAAGGACGCGAAGAAACACCAAGCCAATCCCCGCACGAACTCAGTCGAGACGAACCGTCTGCGCTTCTCCAGTCCTAATAGACTCGACAACCCCGAACGTCATCGCCGCTGCACGAACCCCATCCCAAACGGTCGTCTCCGGCTTCCTCCCTGACTGCAACGCTCGAACAAACTCTCGGTTTTCTTCTATCATCCCAAGCTCTCGTTCATCTTGGATTGTCTCAAGTTTCTCGCCATCAAAAAATTCTCCTCGCTTTAATCGATCGTGAAGGTGAACGCTCCGGCTTCCGTCGAACATCTGATAGGAAAACTTCCCGAGGTGTGGCGTCTCACCAGCATCGGCTTGTGCGAGGGATGCAATCACCCCGTTCCGAAACCGTATCGTGACAACGGCTGCATCTACAACCTCCGCTCCGGGATGCGTTATCGCCCCCCCCTCCGCTTGAATCCGCTCCGGTTCCGATCCAGCAAAGTAACAGAGTAGATCCATCGCGTGCACTCCCTGCGACAGAACGTTCCCCCCACCCTTCACTGGATGCTGCGCCCAGAAATCGTCAGGCCAACGCCGGTCGGTGAGTTGGGCAATTAACAGCAAAGGACTCGGCATAAACTCACGTGCGCGCCTCACCATCGGGTAGTATCGGAACTTGAAGGCAGTCATCATTGTGACTCCACTTCGTTCTACCCCTTCAGCAATTTGTAGGCACTCCGGCACTGTAAGCGCAAGGGGCTTCTCCATCATGATATGCTTTCCCGCTTCACACGCCTGCAACGCTAAGGGAGTGTGTGAATCGTGATGTGTGCAGATATAGAGAGCATCGACTGTATCATCTCGCAACATAGCCTCAACGTTATCGGTTGCGTAATTGCCACCGTAGCTATGCAAGAGACGTTCTGCACGAGCCAGATCGAGATCACAGTAGGCTACAACGGAAAGTTCTTCAACTTCTTGGAGTGCGCGCAGGTGTTCCTCGGCAATCTCACCACACCCAATAATACCGGCTTGGATAGACATTCGTTTTGAGATAGTAGATGGTTGTGATCGTTCGCATTATGAAGTTAGCTTCTCCACTCTTCTAAGTGATCGCGAACAAAATCGTCGTCAACAAGGTGGGGATAGGCAGCAATCACTCGTTCTATCTCTTCTCGCTGTCCGGGTGAAAGGAGTTCGGATGGATCGAGCGTGTTGATGCTCTCAATTAACCCTTGTTTGTAGAGAACGTAGTGGATGCCGGGAATGCACCCGGCGTAGTTGTGGGCTGCGTCGAAGATTGCACCGTTCATCTCGGTCACGTGGAGCGCAGTCTGTAAAGCCTCTCTCGGAATCACTTTACTACCCTTCCACTCCCGCACCTTCGCCAACAACTCGACCGCCCCTTTTGTCCAAACTGCCCAGTGTCCGAGAAGTCCTCCAACAAACTTCAAGCAGATACCTTCAATTGATTGGTAGTCTGTCAGGAGATCGTAGATAATAGTGTCGTCGTTTCCTGTGTAGAGAGCAACCTCCTCAGCACGCCCTGATTCAACAACACCACGTAGAACGTCGAGCGTCCCATACCTGTTGAAGGGGGCAACCTTGATCGCCATCACATTCTCAATTGCACAGAACTCTCGCCAGAACGAACGGGAGAGTATGCGTCCCCCAACAGAGGGCTGAAGGTAGAATCCGAAGAGAGGTATTTCGGCAGCAACTGCTCGGGCGTGATCGATCAATTCCTCATCTGTTGCACCCGGGAGAGCCGCAAGGGAGAGAAGTCCGAGATGATAGCCAAGATCGCGGGCAAGTTTGGCCTCAGCAACTGCTTGTTGGGTATTCCCGAGAATTCCGGCAACGAGAATTGTAGATCGCCCGGCACGCTCATCCTCTACTCGCGCCGTCTCAGCCGCAAGCTCGAGAACTGGACGGAGAAGATTATGTTCAGGATTCCGAATTGCAAACTGTGTAGTGTGAACGCCAACGGCAAGTCCTCCGGCTCCGGCAGCATGGTAGTAGCGGGTTAGGGCACGTTGGCTTCGCTCATCGAAACGTCGGTTGGCATCAAGTGCGAGTGGGTGGGCTGGAATTGTCACGCCAGATTGGAGGTACTCAGTTACCCAGAGAAGAGGTTGTGGAAGTGACACTACCACTCCTCTCCTTCAGGGACTACTGCCTTAAAGGTTCCGGCTGGTTCAACCTCATCGTCCGATTCCCAAATAATCTCTGGCTCCTTGTTCGGTGGCAGTTGAAGTTCATCGTTCCACTCTGGAAAGAGGATTGGAAGGAAAGCCTCTATATTAGAGGAACTATTGATGAAGGTCCACGTTACGCCAGAATCTGAAGAGATTGCAATCATGTAGGACTCTACATTTACCTGCGTTTCCATCACGTGCATTGACATGAAAGTTGGAATTACGGCGTGAAGTTGATTTCCTGCTACCACATGCGGTGTTGGCTGGCCAACAGAGATAGAATCTATCCTGCCCCCCCCATCCCATATCTGTTCCATCATCTCTTCTATGAGATCAATACCTGTCTTATCCGGTCCAGCAACCCCATTCAGCATTTCGAGCATCGGAGGGTAGGTGTAGGAACCGAGGGCTTCATAATCTCTCTCTAACATTGCCTGCATTATGGCTTCTGCCGCTGAGTGGATTGCATCGGAATAGTCCTGAGCCGAAAGGAAAACAGGAGAGGCAAAGAGAAGCACAATACCAATGGAAAGTCGGTAGAGCATAGTACGTATATTGATTGAGACTAAATTGATGCCTAAAAATAGAAAAGATCGCCGGAAGTTCTCTCCCGGCGACCAATTGGTCTTGGTGTTTCCTCAGCAGTCCACCTTCCTTCTTATGCGAGAGAAGACTCTACCGACTACTCCACAACAATTCTCTGCACGGCAGTTTCCCCTTTGTCAGTGCGGAGAGCAACGAGATATGTCCCACTCTGAACTCTCTTCAAGTAGAGCGACTCGCTATGTTTTCCTGATGTCCGGCTCTGCTCTCCTGAAATCTCTTGTAGAAAACGTCCTGACAGATCGTGAAGCGTTACGCTGACAACTCGATCGGCATCCAGAACATAGCTGAGTGTAAACCCACCATCCTCCTGCACCGGATTTGGCCAGATCAAACTCTTATGAATCGCCCCCGAACTTGATCGACAGAAGCCCAGAATGGTCTCACCAGCTACGCGGTTGCAGACTTCGGAACTTGGCAAGCCCTCCGCTTCAACCGAGGAGATGGCATCAAGCTCTCGCTGTAATTGTTCCCGGTATCGCTCTGGCAACGCCTTAACAAACTCGGGAGTTGGAACGTACCAAAGCAGAATCTCAGCACCACGATTTTGCTTGGCCTCCTCCACATACTCACCTGACTTCAGTTCAATCTGTACAGGGACAAGTCGGTTGAGAACAGTCAAGCTGGGCATGGCATTATCTTTCACACTATCGTCCCACATGTAGAGTGCCCGTATTTCTTTTTGAAGATCCTCACGTACTTCACCCAACGTGTTTAGAACCGGAGCGTGTGTAGTAAAGATCATAGAAAGTCCACTCTTCGATTTAATACTCTGCCCATCAATCCACCGGTTGGAAAAGAGAACAGGTTTGTGAGGATATTCTTCTCTACCTATCGGAGGTATCGGCGCATAGTCGAGATCGAACGTGTCGAGAGTGAACTTGAATTGAACTGGCACGTAGAGTGAATCGGTGTTGTAGCCAAGATAGGTAAGCGCGTCATGTGTCCCCTTATCATCCGTCCTGGCCAATTGTTCCATTGTGAAGGCAAAACCTGTGTCTCCTTTTCTAAATCCAATTGCCTCCAGTTCTTGCATTGTCAATTGAAGCATCTTAATTCCTTCAATATCACGGGAACGGTCGAACTGCCAGAGTAAAGGGAAACTCGATGACCGCTTGAAGACTATATATCCTGGAATCATCTTTATGGGTTGGGTATCTTCCGCAGTACTATAGTTGGGTGCATTTAGCACATACTGCACCAGAGGTAGAACCTTTTCGGTCTGATACCGCTCAGGAAGTGCTTTAAAAAATTCACGTGTTGGAGAGTACCAGATATAGAGGTGCTGTTTCCTCTCGCTTCCATCCTCCATTGTAGAAGTCCAAGGGATATGAATCGAGATAAGTTGCTTCAGTAGGTCTGTCTTCAATGGCTCTCGGTTTTCAGGATAGCGGTCTGTTACTCTATCAAGCTCATCCATCAACCCCTCTCTTCCCTCCGGGCTAATCCAATCAAGATTCCCTCCCTCGGTTCGCAGCAGTGATCTGTTCCGGTCTTCATCCATTATGATAATTGCAACTGGTTTAAGAGGGGAACTCTCATCTACTGGGCCGCAAATGGAATCGTCAACAGTTGGATCGGATCCAAGGGTAATTTGGGTTCGATAGTGCAAGCGTAGACTGTCTCCGTCGAGAGAATATCCCAAGCTCTCAAGTGCAGAGCGTTGCGTGGCTGGAATGTAGTTAACGGCTTGCCTCTCCTCTTGCTCAATATCTAATCTCCCCTCGTGCGAAATAATTCCGAGGCGAAGTAACTCCTCATGAGTCAAATCACTGATGTGAAATCCGGGAACTGGTCTTGGGGTTGACTCCTCTTCTCCCTTAGGTATTCTCTTCTCTCCCTTCTTCTGGTTAGGTTTTCCCCCACTTAGCAACAACCTATCGTTTTGAATCTTCTTTGATACACCTTTTAGTGATAGCTCTTCAGCCGATGGAACAGATACTGAAGGAGCTTGCTCTGTGATATGCTCAACATGATGTTGCCCCTCTTGCACTGGGATTCTCTCACCCGGCCAAACTGACCAGAGAATAAAGGTTCCAACAGCGATAAGGCTTCCTATAATTCCCATTCTTCTCTTTCTCCCTGTTTGCTGATTGTGGTTATCGAGCGGAAGAGTCTGCAAGGGAGAAGACTGAAGAAGTTTGGCAACTTCACTTGACTGGACGAGAGATTGTGTTGGCTGGTGTTTTTTCACCAACCCGATCATCTCATCAACGTTTCGTTCTCTCTTTTTCATGGCTTCACTCCGATCGAATAGATTCCTGTCTCATCGACTTTAGAACCATCAGGGCGCGCTTCCCGACGATCTACAACGATGTCTTCTGAACGCTCTCCACCCTCTACTCCTAACAGCTCCGATAGTCTCTTTCGACCTCGCGAGATTCGCACTTTCACTGCGGTCAACGTCCCCCCTTGAATTTCTACGATCTCTTTCATCGGTACTCCCATAATCTCAAAGAGAACAACTGCCTCCCGCTGCTTCTTCGGCAATTTTCCGAGTGCTCGATAGACTGCCCCAATGTCGGCGGCAACGTCTGGCATAAGTCCCGGATCAAATAGCTGCTCAAGCTGCTCCTCACCTATCGGCTCAGTTCGCTTTGCTACTCTCACGTGCTGGCGGTGAACCCGCGTTGCAATCGTAAAGAGGAAGCTGAGGAAGGCAGTGGGAACGCGGAGCGTCTCGAATCGTTCGTAGGCGATAAGCACCGTCTCGGCGACGACATCTCTCCCAATCTCCCGGTTCCCAGTTAGTGCAAGTACGTAACGTTCAAGGTTCGTCTGCACTGGCTGAAACAGAGCTAAGAAGCGTTGCTGTTTTTCCTGTGATGAATTCATCGGGCAGTTCGAGGTCAGCGATATGCTGCGTTCGGAAGGTAAGTGCGCAATGGGGATGAAAGGTTACATCGAGTTTATAGAGTGTAGAGTTGAGAGTTCATAGAGTGGTAGTCGCAACTCTTTAGGTTGCGTCGGGATAGGTAGAGATAGCCAAGCCTATAACGCCATCACAACCTTTGTGTTCCTTGGTGCTCTTGGTGGTATAATTTTCACCACCAAGGTACTGTGTTTCGGCACAAGGAAGAAGTTGTAAAAATCATCACGAGTTAAATGCGTGCAGGATTGTAGTCTTCCCCACTCAGCCAAATTGCATAGAAGACACGCAAGAGTTTTCGTGCGACAGCAACAATAGCTGCTTTCTTCTGTCCTCCATTGCCTTGACACAGACGTTCATAGAATCGTCGCATCTGTTCGTCAGATCGGATCGAGGCTAAGGCTGGCATGTACAAACATGTCCGTAAGCGGCAATTTCCCCGCTTGCTGATATAGCTAGGACCTCGCTTGGTGCCCGACTCTTGATGGACAATATCCAACCCTGCATAGCTGATCACCTGCTTGACTGAGCGCACCAAGGCAAAGCCGTTTGTCTCGGCCAAGATCGTCGCGATGGTCATCAGCCCAACCCCCTTGATTGTCTGAAGCTGCTTGATGCGACCACGAAAATCATCATCATTGTGAAGTACCTCCGTGATCTGCTGCTCGACCTCGCGAATCTGTGAGGCAAAGAAACGCAACTGCTGCTGAAGACGCCCGCGATGCGAGACCGAGGGCTTGTAGCTGGCCGAGAGCGCATGCAGCCGATTGCGTACCTGGCTCTGTTGTGTAATCAGGCTCTGGCGTTCACGAACCAACGCTTTCAACTCTTGCATCAACTCTGTGGCTGGCTCCCACGTATCGAGACGGCGTTCGAGTGCCAAACGACACAGAAGACGAGCATCAACCCGATCAGTCTTTGTCTTGACCGAGGTACTCCGACTGAACTGCTTGACTGCCGTTGGGAGCATCACACAAAAGCGTGCTCCAGCATTGGAGAGTCCATAGGCTACCTCCTCATAGTAGACACCGGTTGCCTCCATCAGATACCATAGATCGACTCCCTCTTGGCGATGCGTGTGTGCCCACTGCTGAAGAGATGCGATCCCTTCAGCGGTGTTGGCAAACGTGCCCTCAGCGATGATGCTGATACGTTGTTCTGCGTCAATGCGTCCAAAGCAGACTGCTAAGGAGTCCTTTGAGATGTCAATACCGACTGCTTCTTTGAGAACGTGCATCTGTTGTTGCTTTGGTCTAATGCCACACCGCGAGATCTCTGCTGGACTTCTCTGGTTATCATAGGAGCTCGCTCATTGACGGCTCTGAGTACTGTCGAGTCTTTTGCTGAGATCCTCAACAACCGAGGGACAATTCTTGGTGAGGCATCCTCTGTTGGTGCATGACACTAATGATCTCCTCGGCTGCTGCGGAGTAGCTTTCTTGTCTGTTGATTATTTGTTAAACTTTGCCCCTCATAACATACCAGAACACGAAGAGTCACCAAGGGTCTGGTTATCCCCCCTCTTGTGCCGACCTGATAAGCTGTCCCATCAACCTTGCTCCGGCCCCGATGATTGGCCCTCCCATCTGATCGGTACTGAGTGTGTTCAACTCCCCCTCTCCGAAGTGAAGCCCCAAAGGTGTGAGGATGTTGATTCTGGCTGAGTTCTTTGGCGGAGGGGCTGGCCGATCTCCTTCCCACGGACCAATCTGCTCCATAATCCCTTGTGAGGCTCGAAGTAATTCATCGATATAGGAATCGACTACGGCGTTCGCCCCTTCCCACACAATCAGCTTTCCACTATAGTTAAGGTATCGCGCCGAGTGGTCGCCGTAGGCGGCGAGGATGTCAAGCCCTTCGTTCAGGTGAACTTCCAGTACAACTCCGTAGACTTGCTTAGCAATCTCTGCCGGTGGCTGCACGCCAAGTTCTCGCAGAGCGTGCCAGGCTTGCAGTATCTGTCTCGACTCGAACTCTATTGAACGTGCCACCCCCTCCAACGCCTCAACAGCTTCTTCTCTATTCCCTTCAGTCAAGGCTTCGTTTGCTCTCTCGAAACTTGTCCACGGCTCAACCTTTGCGGCAATGCCGTCACGTGGTTTCCACTCCGCCAGTGGCAGGTCGGCGAAGAGAAATTCTCGAATAGCGGAAAGATTTGGTTGAGCTTGTGATTTAAATGTGTTGGACATAGTCTTTAAAGCTTATGGAAATCGATTACTGCAACATACAGAGTTTGTCTACAAAGTTGGCAAGATTACCTGTAGTGCTGTCTTCAGCAGATCAGAATGAAAACCGGCCTATGAAGATCATTGATTCGTTGGCACGATCACTCCTATCACACAGCCTCTAATACGATATACTTCATCCCTCAATCCGCACATCCGATCCTCGCTCTGCTGTTGCTGGACTGACCATTAACTTGCGTGGGATTCGTTCTTGCAAACTCTCTACGTGGGAGATGACCCCGATTGCGCGGTGACTGTTGGCACGGAGTCTGTCGAGTGCATCCATTACGGTGTCGAGCAACTCGGCGTCGAGTGTGCCGAAGCCTTCGTCGAGGAAGAAGAATTCAAGGGGAGTTCCACGCAACTGCAACGACTCGGAGAGAGCTAAGGCGAGGGAGAGAGAGACTAAGAATGTCTCACCACCCGAGAGGGAACTTGTTAGGCGCTCAATTCCACCGTTGCCGAAATCGCGGACGATAAAGCCGTCACTTCCCCGTACATCAACTTCCAAACGTCCGTTCGTTAGTTGATGGAGTTGGGTAGAAGCGGTGCGGCAGATGTGCCGAAGCTGTTCGTCGGCCAAGTAGTTGATGAAGGCATTCCCCTTCAGGTGATTGGAGAGTTGAGTGATTGCAGCCTGCTCTCTCTCCACTCGCTCACTCTCCCGCACAGCCTCCTTCCACTCAGCATTCTTTGTACGGCATGTCTCCAACACCTTCTTCACCTCACCGAACCTTACCATCGCTCCTTCGTGCATGTGCGTTGTTTCGGCAGCACGCTCTCGAATGCTCTCCACCTCTTCGGCAGTTAAGACTGCATCCCCGATCTTCTCCCTCAACTGAGTTAACCGCTCATCATCTCTCCTGATCTCCTCCCCTAAACTCTCACTCTCCCGCCGCAAACTCTCCCGCTTTGCTTCTGGCAAACGTGCTCCCCTCCAAGCTTCTAAACCCTCAAACCTCGCTTCCCTCAATCGTCTCTCCAGCTCAGCAACTGCCTCGACTTTATTCTTCTCTTCTGTTTCAAGCGAACGTCGATACTCCTCATACCGTGCATTCACTCCAACAAGTCCTTCTTTCAATTCAGCGTAGTTTTTCTCTACCTTCGCAGCAGCACTCTTCAGTCCATCGAGTTTGCTCTGGCGACGTTCCAGTTCGGAAACGACCTCACCGGGCGGGACTTCAATTCCTGATGAAGCAAGCTCTTCCACCCGTTTCTCTCTCTGCCCCTTCAACTCCTTCTCTTCACGTCCAAGCTCTCCTTCTATCTCTCTGAACTGCACAGTAAGCCCTTCCTCTTTTGCTTTCCCTTCGGATAAGATACCTTGCGCTTTCGTAAGCCCTGCGTCGAGTGCAAGGAGCCGTTCTTCGAGTTGATCTTTCTCTCTTTTCTTTGCTGCGAGCTGATCACCGACTTTCCCCCGCCACTTCACCAATACTTCACGTTCAGTCCTTCCCTTATACTCAGATTCCATAATCACCCTCTCCACCTCTTCCCGATTCCCTCTCAGCTCTTCTTCGAGTTCACCTCTCCGCTTCGTAAGACTTTGAAGTGAGGAAGAAAGCGTTGCCTCATCTCGCTCAAGTGATTGCCGTGAAGTGATGGTTTCTTTCAGATATTTCTCCGCAGTTGTAAGAGCTTCTCTGAGCGCCGTCAGGTCAGCAGCAGCTTGATCGCTGTGAGGGTGAGGGTGTTCTACCGAGCCGCAGAGAGGACAGGGTTCCCCCTCCACTAACATGTGCGAAACTCCAGATAGTACATTCTCCTGTCGCCCTTTCTCCAGCTTCTGCTCTGCCTCATCCCGTTTCTCTTGGCCTGCCGTCTCCTCTTCACGTTGCTTTGCTAACGCCTTTAGGTTTACTTCCAGATTAACCTGAAGTCCCTTCTCTTCTTCGAGAAGAGCTTTTAACCGGCTCTCACGTTCATCCCGCTTTGAGGCGAGTGTTTCCAACCGTTCCAGCGCATAGGATTGCCTTGTCAGCTTGTCGATTTCTTCCTGCACCCCCTTCGGTTTCTCCTTCAACTCTTCACGTTCTTTCCTGATCTTCTCCTCATCCACAGATGCCTCCGCAACCTCGCGAAGCAACTTCTCTCGCTCTCCTCCCACGGTCTCCAACCTTCCCTTCCGTTCCCTCAACGATTCTTCAAGCCCTGCAATCCGCAGGTCAACCTCTGCTACCTTCTTCAACACCTCAAGCTCTCGTTCAAGTCGGGGCAGTTCGTTCTCTCTCCACTCCTCCGCCTTCTTCCACCGCTCTTCAAGTCCTCCCAGATTTTTCTCTCCGCTCTCTTTCTCCTCTGCAACCCGCTTGAGTTCTTCTCCCACATCTCTCCACCGCTTCTCTGCACTCTCTGCTCTCTCCACTACACCTTCAAGTTCAAGAGCACGCTCGGCATCTTGGAGAATCTTTTGAAGCTCTACGAGACGAGTTCGCCCTCGGCTACGCTCTTCATCACCGGCCAGAAGTTTTTCTCGCTCGAGAATCAGTTGATAGAGTTCTTCTGATTGCTTCAACTCCGCTTGCACGTCGTCGAACGCTTTCTTGCTGCGGGAGAGTTCCTCCTCTGCTACGGTAAACTCCTTCTCACTCTGGAGAAGCACCTCGTCGTTGTATTCACTTAACAGGGTAAGCCGCTCCTCAAATCCGGTACGACTCTTCTCGACGGAGCGGCGCAATTCCAAGAGACGGTTGTTGATCCGATTTCCCAAATCTTCCAGACCGAAGATGCGCTGAAGCATTGTGCCACGATCCTTCGCCCCCATCCCTAAGAACTCCGCGAAGGCTCCCTGCGGCAGGACAACCGCCCGAGCGAAATCCTCTGCATTGATTCCAATGATTTTGTTTAGTGCGTCGGCAACTTCGGAAGCTTTGTCGGCGAGTGGGAGTGGGGGATCGTCCGACTCGCGGATAAGTCGAGCATCCGACTTCATTCCAGACTTCCGAACCTTGTACGACCGCTCTACTAAATACCTCTCGCGAACTCCGTTCTGTTCAATCTCAAAACGGAAGGCGACGGCACAATCTGTGCCCGATGAGTTAATCGCGCTCGCAATCGAACTCCCCTTCGTCCGCTCCACCTTCCCGAAGAGTGCGAGGGTCATCCCATCAAGTATTGTCGACTTTCCACTTCCAGTCTGCCCAAAGATGCCGAAGAGGTTATCCCGCAAGAGTGGCTCGAAGTCGATCACCCGACGTTCGCGAAACGATTGGAGTCCAGATATTTCTAAAGAAATCGGTCGCATATCCTTGGTGATTCTTGGTGTTCTTTGTGGTATAAATCTTCTGGCAAGACTACCACAAAGAAGAAACTAACAACAATGGCACTATTCTCTTTCGTTCTTCCTCCAGAGCCATCCCCACAGCAGGAGGAGAACTCCGAACGAGGTTACGCTCACCACATTGCCGAGATGCTCGCTCGGCGTAGCACTCATATAAATTCTCAACGATTGTTCTCCCGCTGGAATTGTGACGCGAACCAAACCGTAGTCGGGTGAGTGAGTAACCGAGGCTGAGTCCGATCCCTCTTGAACAATCCACCCCGGATACCAGAATCGGTCGAGGTCAATGGTCATTCCAGTCTCGCCCCTTGCCGTTATGTTGAATGCACGACTGCCATCTGGCGTCACCTTTACATCCCCTCTGCCAGATACTACACTCCACTTCTCTGGGGTTTCGTTCAACCGTTGTACAAGGTCGTGAAGCGATTGGTAGTTCAAGGGATGAATCAAGGCTGTGGCAACTTGTGGCACATACTCGTAGGCATCCATTCCAACTCGGAGCTGACGGTGGGTCTCTGGGGAACGGTGATGGTCGATTGCAACGCGGTAAAAACTTCCGGCATACTTTCCGGTAAAGGCGAGCGTGAGGAGAATGGAGGCAACTAAGAGAACTCGTCCCGACTGATACCAGATGCTCTTCTCCCCCTTCTCTCGCCGCAAGAAGAGAGTGGGCATGAGAACTCCGAGAGCGAGCGAGAAGATCACGAGGAAGCGGTGGGGGAATTGAACTTTCGCAAGCATTGGAGTAACACGCCAGATTGGATCACTAAGGGGTGTTACCATGAAAAGACAGAAGATCATCGTCACAAACCCGAGGAACTGCACTCGCCGCAGCGTTGGCTTGAAACTCTTTTCTGAATGGCGAAGCGAAAGCCAAGCGAAGAGGCCAATCAGAGCGAAGAGGAGGACAACGATGCCGACCTGCGCGCTGTAGCTAAGGCTGAAGAGGTTGAGGTCGATTAGCCAGTGATCAGAGTAGCGGAACGGGCCGATAAACATCGAGTCCATGTTCACATACTTCTGGTGTGCCATCGCCGTAAAGAGGTAGGTAGCCGATAATCCAACCCCAAGTAGTAGCGAGGCTCCACTCTTCACCAACGTACGCAATCGTTCACCCGGCTTCGACATTGCAATGACGTAGAGTGGAATCAGTGGTGAGAAGAGAAGCGTGGTTGGGGCGTGAGTTAGAATCAACGCAGCGTACGCGAGGCTCAATCCAACCTGTGCATAGCGTCCACCGGTGATAAGGCGTTGAAGCGCCAACAGAATCAGCGGCAGCCAGACATAGGCGTAGACCTGAGCAACTGCAGAGCGGATGAGAAGGTCCATCGAGTAGTGGAAGGGGATCAACATGTAGACTAACGCACCAATCAACGCATACCGTTCGTCGAAGAATTCACGCAACCACTTTCGCATACCGAGGCCAGAAGCAATCATGATAAGCGTTGTGGCAAGGCCAAGCCGGTGAAGTCCGAACGGATCAAACGGCTTCAGAAATCCAAAGAGAGAGGCCGTATAGCTTGTTAAGGGTGGATAGAAGAAGTAGGCCGGACTGCCGAGTCCTCCATTCACGTTCACCATCCACCGTGGATAGAGTTCCCCCCCAAACAGTTGCCCTGAGAAGGTTGAATACCACTGCACGTGAAAAAAACCATCGTGAGTTTGAAGTGAGAGGCCAATCAAAACGACCGGAAGAGTGCAAAGAATTCCGGCGACAACAATCGTGAGCGTAGAATAACGGACGATACGAGATCGACCCTGCTGAATATCTATAGGGTTTTGTTCAATTGCCATAATCTGAATCGGGTTCGTTCGCTTGACTATAGTCTGGTTCTCGCATCTCACTACGCTCTACTGAACCACGAACATACGGAGTTGACCTGCGACTTCGGAAAATCTGGAACAAGAAGAAACCGGAAAGGAGTACAAGTAGAGTTCCACTGACGATATTTCCAACCTGCTCTTCAGTTGTTGGCTTCATTTCCAGCGTGAAGGTTCTCTTGCCGGAGGGAACAAGCAGCCGCATAAGCCCGATGTTCTCTGTCGGTTGCATCCTCACATCAGGATCATCCACGCTCTCCCACCCATGATAGTAAAACTGGTGAACCACTACTGTAAGTTGCGTAGAACTGTTTGTCTGAACGAGAAGTCGGCGACTATTCTCTTCGCGGATAACAACGTCTCCATCCCCCGTTACTATTGTGCTCTGATATGGCTTCCCTCCTATTTCACGAACCAATGGAACCAGGACCTTATCCTCCTCTCTATTCACTCGCCCCACCCACCGAGGTATATATTCAAGTGCCCCTAAGCCAAACTTGATCCTCCATTCGTGCCGCGCATATCGTGCTTGATAATAGGCCGAGTCAGGAGAGAAGGTAGTGTAGAGGCTTGAGAGGGTGAAGAAGGTTCCCCCTCCAAAGGTGAGGAAGAGAAGTACCCAGTATGCTGGCCGAGAGATCTGACAGATTCTTGGTAGAACTAACGCGAACAGAGCAACCGTTGCAAGAGTTAAGAGAAGAAGGAACCGGTAGGGGAACTGGATCCGTTGCAGTGGTGAAAGAATTTGCCAAATCAGATTGCTCAGCGGGGTTGCCATCACAAGTGCGAAGAGAGCTAATAAGCCCCAGAAGGCTACAACTCTTCTTCGCACTTCACTACGCAAGAGAATACCGAAACTTACCGCCGCGATTAGGGTGAGTGAAACTGCTATCCAGAAGAGGTCGGCAACATATCCTCCGGCAAATGTGGAGGTGAAGTCGATCCAATTGTTGTTGTAGCGAAGAGAAGCTATCTGTTGTAGTTCAGAGTGAATGAACTCCTGATGTTTGATAGCCGGAAGCCAGTAAAACATGCCGAGTCCTCCGCCGAGAACCATACCAACAGTGGTTAGGGGAAATGGGTGAAGTAGTGACCGCTCCCGTAACGTTAGTGCGTAGAGGAGGGGGATAATCGAGAAGTAAAGACTCGTAGGAATGTGTGTTAAGAGAAGGCCACAAAACGCGAACGCGACGCAGAGAAGTCCATACCAACGCTTTGTATCGCTCGCACTGGAAAGGTGTACTCCGTACAAAACCAGTGGTAACCAAAGGAAGGCAGCAAATTCAGCAACGGCTCCACGTGTATAAAGATCGATTGCTACGTGATAGGGGGCAACCATGTAGAAGAGGGAACCGATCAGAGCTGCTCCGCGCGAAGGGGCAACTTGCTTCAACCAGAGGAAGCAGGCCAGACCAGAACCAGTGAGAAGAAGTGCGCAGGTGATGCCGAGGGTGTAAAGTTTGTAGGGATCACCCGGAATAAGTGGAGCAATAAAACTCCCCACGTAGTAAGGGAACGGAGCGTAGTTGAAGAAGGCAGGACTCCCCAAGTATCCGTTGATTCCGGTCAGCCAACGGGGGTATAACTCCCCTCTCCAAAACTGCTCAGAAAAATATCGCATCCAGTTTGGGTGTACAAGTCCGTCGTGACTCTGCAACGGAAACCCCCAAAGGAGGAGCGGAAGAGAGAGAAGGAGGCCGAAGAGTATAATCGTAAGAGTTGGTCGATCCGCAAAGAAGGTGCGAAGGTGGTGAAAGAACTTCATGCCTCTTCCTCTTCACTGGCCAACTCTACAAACAATCGCACAAGTTCTTCGGTCGGCTCATCTCCTCGCGAGCGAACGAAGTGCCGGAACTGCTCGTCGAGAGGGAGCCGACTGAGTAACTCACCCTCCGCTTCGGAGTCTTGCCTGACAACGTAGCTGAAGATTGGCGCGAGAATGCGAGGATGTCTCCGACGAATTTCATCGACCGCCCCTATCTCCAGAGCTTCTTCTAACATCACCTTGAATGTTACCCAAGCCTCTGGGTCGACCTCTTCCAAAAATTCCTCCAGTTCACCTATCCCCTTCAGGCTCTCCCTCTTCACCAGTTGGCGTCCACTCTTTAAGGTCACTGTGCGGTAGGCTGCTCTCGTTCCGTTGAACTCTACAATCGTCACACTCTTCTCCTGTCCTGCCTCGCTAAAGCTGTACTGTAGGGGCGAGCCAGCATAACGGATTGGCAATCCATTCTCCCCCTGAAACTCTTGCGGACGGTGGAGATGTCCGAGAGCAACGTAGCCTGCATTCACTGGGAAACTCATCGGACTAACCGCCTGCGCACCCCCAACAGTTATTGGTCGCTCCGACTCCGACTCTTTCCCCCCCTGCACGAAGAGGTGACTCATTACAACGCTCGCCTCTCCTTCACGAAATTTCTCGGCTCTCTCGGCCATGAACTGGCGCAAGTGTGCGTCGTAGTTCGCCCCGGCATCGTCGTCGTCGATCCGCTCGCTCAACACTTTCCGCAGTCGTGCCTCCGATGGGTAAGGAAGCGCCAGAACCGCCAAGCACTCACCGTTCCGGAGTCGAAGCCGCACGAATGACTCTGCTGACTCAAGGCAGGCGACACGTTCCGAGCCGCGGTCGAACGGCTCAACAATATCGTAGGGGAAGCCAAGTGTTATTACGCCGAGCGCACGGCCATAGGGATCACTCGCCTTCAACCGATCTGGACTGTCATGATTTCCTGCAATCACAACAACTGCTCGTCTCCCCCCATCACTCAACCGAGCAACGGTCTCGTAGTAGAGCCGCTCCCCCTCAGCCGGAGGATTAAAGGCATCGTAGACATCGCCGGCCAGGAGAATGCCATCCACATCTTCCCCTTCGGCGATAGCACAGATTTCATCGAGAACATCCCGTTGCTCATCGAATCGCTCCTTCCCCTCCAGCTTTCGTCCCAGATGCCAGTCGGCAGTGTGTAGTAGTTTCATTGACTTTGGATAGTGAGCATCAGAGGGATGAAAATACGGGAACGAGAAGAGATAGACTGCCGGAGAATCAGTTTGCGAGAGAACCCAAGCTCAAATTGTTATGCCAGTTTTCAACTTGAGCGTAGGTCTTCAACTGGCAGGAGCAAAGGTTTTTGCTTCCCACGATTAACTTCACAGACTCCACAACCTCTACTGATCTTGGCGCAGGCTGAAGAGCTACGGCTACCGAGTTTGCTTATTCCTTGACCACAAGACAAGGCATCATCTCTACTTTGTCGTTAAGAGTGACCTTGCAGAAGTACCATCCACTTGGAATTGAGGATAAGGCAATGGGGATGGCGTGGCTCCCCGCACCCACTTCTCTCCCCTCAACTACCTGCAAAACTTCACTCCCAACACTATTGAAGAGGGCCATGGAGAGGGTCGCCGGATGTGACAACTCTAATTGGATTGTTCCCCTCTCCCAAAGGGGCTGGGGAATAATCGTCATCCTCAACTCTCCCTTACTATCGCTCTGCACAACGCCACTGCTGTATCTCTCGATAAAATCTCCCGGAGTCAGATCGCGACCAACAAAACCTGCATAATCTGGAGCGTAGTGATCTGCCCTGAAAACTGTGTTGGCTGTCCCTCCACCCATTCCAACCGGAATTGAACTCCCCTGAGTAAGTGGACCACTTGCTATCACTGGATTGATGTACTCCCAGACAATCTCACCTGTGGGAAGAACTTCAAAGAAGCGTCCGTTATCCCCCTCGCAGATCAGTGTGTTCCCACTGGGAAGGCGGCCAGCTCCTGAAATGTTCGACGAATAGAAGTCTGTAGGATTCGAAGCAGTATAGCTCCAGAGGATTTCCTCGGGACCATAGGCAGTTCCTTCCACACGAGTGTATGTTCCCTCTGGTGTATAGGGAGGGACAATCTCATCAACCGAAGAGTAGTTCCCATCAGGACGACGCACACCATTATTGAAGGTGAGGATATGGCCAGCTCCCGGCAAATCTGGCGCAATCCACTCCGCGTCGTGTTGTGAGAAGAGCTGTTGATCCTCAGCACTACCAGCTCCATAGTTGGCTGGATTTCCCCAGCGGTAAAGGATATCTCCCCCCCTTCCACTTTTCCCACCTGTGTGCGTGGCCGCTTCTTCAGTAGTGGTGCTGTGGTCGATAATCCATATCTCGTTTAGGTTGTGCAGACTGAGCAAAATTTGGTCGAGCGTTGGATTGTAGTCAATCGAATTCGTGTGCAACCAGTCAGCCGAACCATTTGCAGTGACGCGATTCAGGTCGATAAGCTCAGGGTGGGCACTCACCACGCCATAGTTTTCCTTGGTTGGATCGTACTCTTGCACCAGATGATCCCACGCATGCCACTCCCACACGATTTTCCCTTCACTCTGACCAACAGGTTCAACTTCAATAATATGATCTGGCCACAACTGATTATCGGGCAACAGCGAAGGATTTCTGCCTGCACCTATCGCCTCCTCACTCGACTTCACTTCCCACGCAATCATTAACACGTTACCGTTCGGCAATCGCTCAATGTCGTGATGTTGACGATATGTAGAGCTTGAGTAGGGATACTCCCAAACGAGATTGCCCTCCCAATCAAACTCTTGCACCAATCCTCCCACCCCACCTGTAGTGCCGAAGACAGTCCCCCCCTGATTCGACCTGTCGTTAGCTGTGCGGAGGAGATTGCCACTTTCAAGCAGATAGACCGACAGTCCAGGCCGATACTGACTCTCCCACGTGCGAACGGTTCTCCCCTCACCATCAATCAAGTATGTGGTGGTTGAACTCATCGGTGCAAAGAGAGTATACCCATTAGATGCTCCCTCCTTACTAAATATCAACCCAACTGTTCGATCTTGCGCCGAGGCAGAGAACGACGGAAGAAGGATAGAGAGGAGTAGAAAGGGAATAATGAAATGTGAGTTCTTCATATAACATCCGTGATTGTATTTGCGGGTTGCATACGTCAATCTACAGCACTATAGACATGAATCGAAGAGAGTTTATTCCCCGCAGAACAGATTAAGTCAGAGAGTCGGGGGGTCGGGGAAGTGTTCAACGAAGTGTGTTAGAGGAACGAATGAATTAGAGATCAATAGCCGCATCAAGTCGTCCGGGAAAATAAATCGCCAGTTGAGAGAGGGTCTGATTCCAGTTGGCGATCGGTTGTGTCCATTTGCTTGAGGCATTGGTTATCCCCACATATAACAGCTTCAGTAAACTTTCATCGTTTGGGAAGCCTCCTTTGGTTTTTGTCAACTTTCGGAACTGACGATGCACTGCTTCAATCATGTTCATTGTGTAGATGATCTTGCTTCGGCGAGTAGATACACTCCTCTGGAGTGCGAACGTAGCTGGTGGAGATCGGTTTGTGATGGGGCTTGGGTCGGCGGAGACTCCCGACAACGATCCCTTAGCACGGGAGCTTGAGTTTTATCCCTTTGATGCCGTTCGAGACTCTTACTTCCCATTGCCACCAATGCTTCCTCCGATAGATAGGGCAAAAATTTCTCCCTCCGTAGTATTCAGTTGCTTCACCCAATAATCGGTAGTAATATCACCAATATCTTATACTCTATACTTCCTTGATGGCTGATGAATATCTCTTATCAATACCTTCGTGCCTTCGCACTCCTCACAGTGCTCTCCCTCTCTGCCATCTCATCACTTCTGGCACAGAACGAAATCGTTCCCAACCCCAATGCTGTTCTCCTGCGGAATGTTTGGATGGTGCAAGGGCAGCCGGGGGATCGTGTGGGGGAAGGGGTAGGAAGTGTTGGTGATATTAACAATGACTCTATCGGTGATTTCGCTTGGTATCAACGGAGTACCCATCAGTGGACAGTACAACTGGGCGGAGAAACCATTGCCACGACTCCATATCAGCTCATCGATTCATTAGGAACGATTCCTCCTCAACCAGTCACTGGAAACTTCTTCGGAGATGGAATAAGAGCTGTTGGTTTTTCTGGCTTCTTCCATGTCGATTCCTCTGGCCCTCGCAGAAAGCTCTTTATGCGATATCGAGTCTTCATAGTTCATGCCGATACAATCGACACAAAAGGTGGGCTGACTTTTGCACCGGATCAAACATGGCAATTAGGATTAGAAACGACCCACACAACTGCACTTGCCGCCGACATGGATCAGGATGGCGACGATGAACTCATCATCGTTGTTCCCGGAACTCAATTCGATCAGTCTGTCGACAAGCGAGCGGAGATTTGGATATTTGAGGGAGGTTCGAGCTTTCAGTTGGATTCTCCATCGGTTGTGCTGAAGGATACCGAAGAAAACTTCACCTACTTCAATGCCACTATCGGCAAACTCAACAATGACCCGTACCCCGACATCCTCATCGCCGGTGATTACACCGATGGGCCTCCCGACACCGATGGGCCTCCCGGTAACCGTCCTGTCAGAATGAAGTTCTGGTGGGGAAATCAAAACGTTCACAATCTTCCCACACAGCCTGAGAGGACCGTTCAGTTCTCCGATCCTGACTATCCCCACATCTCCTTCGTTCGTCCGTTCTTGCCTCTCTTTGATACCGATGGTGATTCTATCCAAGAATTTCTCCTCCCCGCTGCTGATGGCAACTGGTATTTCTATGATATGAGTGCCGAAGGAAAATCATCGCAGACCAGAGACTTCACTCTTGCCGATGCCGACGCGACATATCAAGGATTCAACATTGTGTACAAGGTCGGCTATCTCAACGACTCGCTTCGTCGATATGAGATGATTGGACGCACAGGTGGTGTTGGTGTCGGTGGCGATGCTCAACTGGTACTCATGTCTGGTGGGAAGAAGGGAGCAAATCTGACGTACGATGGGTACTACTCAGCTTCAGATGATGGGATCAAATCGGGGAACGTCTTTGGGGTTGGAGCAACAATCCCGAACTGTACCGGTTCAGGATGGGACTGTTATGCAACGGCAAACCCATCGTGGGGAGGGAACAATGAAGGTATTGTGATCCTGTTGGAGGGAGGAGCATATATCCCAAACGACGACTCGACACTCAGTGTTGAAGAGGTCGCAACGCAAGAGCACCATGCAGCCTTCCACATCTGGCCAAACCCTGTTATCGATGAACTTCACGTTGCATGGCGAGGCGACTTAAAGAACCCTCCATCTTTACTTGTGGTCTACGACATCAATGGCAGAGAGGTTGTTAGTGGTGCTGTCGAACCTTGGAGAGGGGAAGCTCTCTGGAAATGCCACGACGTCAGTGCAGGAACCTACCTGCTCATCATATACGACACCAACGGAACGATGATCGCCTCGACCACGATCATCAAGCAATAAATAAACCCGACGAACTGGTCTGGTACACCAGATCGCCGGGCACTCGGCTCACCCTGAACTATGGCTCTTGTTTCGACACTTTCACCAGTAATCCTGTGAGTGAACACGATGAAACTACAAACGATTCTCTTACGGAGAGGATTGCCTCTCCTGTTTTCTGTTATGACCCTTGGTGCAATAGGTATTGCACCCGCAGACGCGCAAACCGGTTTGGGGGTCGGGGCGGATACCGGTACACTCAACCCACCTCCACTTGTTCCTCTCTGGAATTGGTCTGATACTTCCTTCCTCATCGGAGCTTGGGGTGGGTGGAACTTGATGCCACCAACTGACCAAGTTGCCGACCTCTGGGACTTCTTCGATGCGATGGGGATCGACCTTTACATCGGTGGATTCTTTGCCGATACTGTCACTTCAGGACAGGATGCGACACTCCGGGCGAACGACTCGATTCGAGGACTTCGGCGGGTGGATACATTACTCTGGAGTGCGAACGTAGCCGGAGGTGACCGATTTGTGATGGGGCTTGGGTCGGCGGAGACGCCCGACAACGATCCCTTAGCACGGGAGCTTGAGTTTTATCCCTTTGATGCCGTTCGAGACTCTTGCTTCCCATTGCTACCAATACTTCCTCCGATAGATAGGGCAAAAATTTCTCCCTCCGTAGTATTCAGTTGCTTCACCCAATAATCGGTAGTAATATCACCAATATCTTATACTCTATACTTCTCTGTTGGCTGATGAATACCTATTACCGATTCCTTCGTGCCTTCGCACTCCTCGCAGTGCTCTCCCTCTGTGCACTCACTTCACTTCTGGCACAGAACGAAATTGTTCCCAACCCTAACGCCATCCTCCTGCGCAATGTTTGGATGGTGCAAGGGCAGCCGGGGGAGAAAGTTGGCGCAGGACTTGGAAGCGTTGGTGATATCAACAATTCTGGTGCTGACGATTTTGCTATACTCAATGGAAATGATGGACAATGGCAAGTCTTTGTCGATAGCCAAGGAGTGCGATTACATACACCCACATGGACCTTCGATTCCGGAGCAGGTGTGCCCTGGCGTCCTGTTGTTGGTGACTTCCGAGGGGACGGTAATGTCTGGGTCGGTTTTACTCGTGCCGACATTCGTCTTATCAAGGACGTGCCGTATTATACTGCACGGCTATTCTTTTACGAACAACGCAACGGACTGGGTCGGCAGGAAGAGCCTGTAGCTGTGCTGAATACCGCAACGAATCAGGATAGTTCCTCGGCTTATCCGTGGGAGATTCTTGTCTCTGATATTGACGCAGATGGCGACGATGACCTCCTGCTGGTCTTTGGTTCTTTTTTGCGCAAAGGAGCCAGAACAGCCAAAGCGGAGATATGGATATATGAGGGAGGACCGAACTTCCAGTTGGATTCGCCATCGGTTGTCCTCAAGGATACTCAAGAGAATTACTCCGACTTCAATGCAACCATCGGCAATCTCGACGGTGATCCATACCCAGATATTCTCATTGCTGGAAACTACTATGACGGCATCCCTGCTACCTATCCCGTCAGAATGAAATTCTGGTGGGGCAAATCTCAACTCTCTAACCTTTCGACCAACCCTGATTACGCTGTTGAGTTCTCCGATCCTGACTATCCACGCATCTCTTTTGCTCTACCCTTCTTACCATTGTTTGATGCTGACGGCGATCACATTGCAGAATTCATGTTACCTGGAGCTGACGGCGCATGGTATACTTACAACATGGGTGCTGTCGAAAAGAACCCTCACAATAGAGCCTTCACTCTCGCCGATGCTGACAATCGATACGTGGGATATACTGGAGCATATAAAGTCGGCTATCTCAACGATTCCCTCCGACGCTATGAAATGGTAGGCCGTCTCGGTGGTGGCTCTCCCGGTGGCGATGCTCGTTTAGTCTTGTTATCTGGTGGGAAGTTCGGAGCCAATCCAACATACGATAGCTATTACTCAGCCTCGGATGATGGTTTGCAATCTGGGAATGTCTTCGCTGCTGGAGCAACCATTCCGAATTGTCGAGGTACAGGATGGGATTGCTATCTAACCGGAAACGGATCGTGGGGATCGAACAATCAAGGAATCGTCGTCCTCCTCGAAGGAGGAACCTATATCCCAACTGACGACACTACTTCAACCGTGCAGGAAATTTCTACGCAGGAACATCCGGCAGCCTTCCACATCTGGCCAAACCCAGTACGTGATGAACTCTACATCGCTTGGCGGGGTGACTTAAAGAACCCTCCATCATTACTTGTCGTCTACGACATCAACGGGCGAGAGGTTGTCAGTGGTGCTGTTGAGGCGTGGAGAGGGGAAGTTCTTTGGAGATGTGCTGATGTCAGTGCGGGAACGTATTTCTTGACCATCTACAATACCAACGGAACGATGATCGCCTCGACCACGATCATCAAGCAATAAATAAACCCGACGAACTGGTCTGGTACACCGGAACGTCGGGCACTCGGCTCACCCTGAACTATGGCTCTTGTTTCGACACTTTCACCAGTAATCCTGTGAGTGAACGCTATGAAACTACTAACGTTTCTCTTACGGAGAGCATTGCCTCTCCTGTCTTCCGTTATGATCTTCGGTGCAATAGGTCTTGCACCCGCAGACGCGCAAACCGGTTGGGGGGTCGGGGCGGATACCGGTACACTCAACCCACCTCCGCTCGTTCCACTCTGGAACTGGTCCGATACTTCTTTCTTGATTGGTGCTTGGGGCGGTTGGAACTTGATGCCACCAACTGACCAAGTTGCCGACCTCTGGGACTTCTTCGACGCGATGGGGATCGACCTTTACATCGGTGGATTCTTTGCCGATACTGTCACTTCAGGACAGGATGCGACACTCCGGGCGAACGACTCGATTCGAGGACTTCGGCGGGTAGATACATTGCTGTGGAGTGCAGATGTAGCCGGAGGTGACCGGTTTGTGATGGGGCTTGGGTCGGCGGAGACTCCCGACAATGACCCGTTGGCACGGGAGCTTGAATTCTATCCGTTTGATTCGGTTCAGTCACCGTATTATTTGTTTCGGTTTTCGAGTACTCAAGATAGTGTCTATGGTGTATCTCGCCCCAATCCATTCGAGGTTAATCCAGACAGTACAAAGAAGCGAGAACTACGATTCGACAGTACGAACACCACCCCCGGCACACTCGTTGCCAACGAACTCTCCTTCAACCGTTGGGTTGAGAACGATGCGAAGCTCTACCGGTGGCGTGCCCAAACCAGTACGAACGACAGCCTGCAAGATGCTGAGCGGTGGATCTACGAGAATAAAGGAATTACCGACGACTACCTCGTGGTACGAGGACATCTCTTCCCTGACGGAGTATCTGCACTGAGCGATTCTCTCTTCAAAGTTGAGGTCGTCTATGAAGTCCCGACCGGATTCAAGTATTTCAGGCCGAACACCCAGAAGGTAACTGCAACGGCTGACACGTCGTTCCCTATTACAACGCTCTACGTCACGAAGAATAATTTGAGTCCTTCAGGTACTCCTGCCAACTGGGACGAATACCGCGACGTCGTCTTCCCCTTAAACTTGAAAACACTGGCAAACAATGCGCGAGGACCTGCCCACCCCGATATTTCCGATGCCTCCCGCCGGTTCGACGTTCGAGTTACTTGGCTTGGGGGGGAGCCGGTTGCGCTCCGGAGTGTGAACCTCCGGAACGTCTACGCGCAATTCTTTGCAAACTCTGACTCCGCCACCTTAGCCAAGAAGCAACAGACGGTGGACTACATGCGCCGCATTCTCTTCGGTAGCTCTGCCTACAACGTCCCGGAAGATTCGCTCCGGCGTGGCTTCTTTGGATTCTTCGTCGCCGAGGAATTGGACCCCACCTACTTCGTGGGACGCGAACACCAAACCCGCCTGATTCGGGATACGTTCAACGTCGCACGCCCCGGTGGGCCAGCAGGCGCGCGCGACTCCGTTGGAACCTTCAGCGCACAGCACGACTGGGGAACCTACTTCCACTGGCATCACTTAACTACCTCGAAGTATGTTGCCTTGGAAACCTACCTCTGGGAGGCTCCGAAGGTTGAGGGGGACTCCTCCTACATCCTCAACCTCTACGGCGACGGTCACGAGGAGATACCGAGCATCAGAGAGGAGAACGGAGGGCGATTCCACCTGAACGAAATTGACCTCGATGCACCAGATGGTGTAGAGAAATATGAACGCCACTTACAGCAGGTGAAAATTGGCCGCTACATGCCGAACTTCGACAGCCTCACCCACATCCGCTCACAAGACAACCTGGTGAACGGAGGTCTCCTAAGCGAACTCGGCACTGCCGCCCGCGTCTCCCGGGCAACAGGTCGCCGCCTCCTCCAAATTCTGAACATCGGAGCCGGAGTCGACCTGCGGGTTGTCTACCTCCCCGACTCAATTAGGTATCCACGACAGCAAGTTGGGCGAAAGGACCTCTACACAATCGACACACTGATTGGCCACGTCCCAACCGAAGCCGAGACGAAGGAGCTTGCATACTTAGGCTTAGTTTACGGAAGCAAGGGGATGGCCTACTGGGGGTTCCATCAGGGGAGAGTGTTGCTGGCTCACCGCCAGCCTTCCGGTCCACTCAACGATACTCTCGTCTGGGGAACAAGCGACACAATCGGAGCCAACGGAATAAAGTATGGTCGTCCAGAAGTTGGTCTCCCTCCGCTCGGAACAAGTGGTTGGCGCTTCAGCTTGACCTCCGACACGACAGAAAACATAATGGACTATACCTATCATGCAAAGTGGTATAAGAAGTGGGTTCCTCGCCACACCATCCCGAACCTCTACGTCGGGTTCAACACTCGCATTCGGGCAATGAAGCGGGTGAACGCTCGGATGAAAGAGCTTGGCGGCTTCATGACGATGCTCACGTGGCGCGACGCCTACTCAGTTCACTACACCAAGCCGTGGCCGCTCGACCCAAACCGACCGAACATGGTCGACTTCAAATCGCGCCCCTTTAAGGAGAGCGAGATTATTCAGGAGGTAACCGCACGGCATCCGTTGACCGGAGCGCAAGATTCTGGCTTCGCCACCTTCGTCGAGATTGGCCTCTACGATAAGAAGACCGGGACAACAAACGGAGTCTACGACCCACTGAAGGATACTACATACGTAACGGTCTTAAATCGCCGCACGTTCCAGCGTCCGGAGTGGATTAGCGACACAACGGCGCGGGGGAAGAAGATGGACTCGTTGGCATCCTCCCGCCTGATAACGCTCCGCTGGAACATTCCCCACCCCGACACAACGCAATATCCGTTGATTCGGATTCAGGAGATACTCCCCTCAACCGACACCATTCCGCTGATTGGAGCGCGACACGTTTTAGACACTGTGATTTCGGGGCTTGATTCTACCTGTACCCTTTTATTAGGTCCAGGAGAACTTTCCCTTTTACGGATAACGTTTCCAACGCCCGACACCAGTATGCTTGCGGGTGATTTGCGCTGGCCGGGACAAAAGAAGCTGATTTGGGATGGCTTCCGCTACTACTCAGTCTTTGGAACTACGCGAACAAACGCAAACAACGCCCTCGACAACGTTGTAGTGATGCGCCTCTCCTACCCGATGGCCGACAGCACTGGAGCAATCATCTGGATTCCGGGAGAGTTTGTCCTCTCCAATCCGTTGTTCGCAGGGGATACGCTCCGCACCGATAACCGATTCCCTTCTTTCACACTGAACCGCCAATCGTACACCACCCGCCTCAGTATCGTCTGGACATGTCATCCGCCACAGTCGACTCCTCCGGGTGACCGCGAAGTTGTGATCCGCAACATCAAAGTTGTCGATTACTCCGGCATTGTCAACCCTCCGGGACAACCTCCCCTCCCTCTCTACACGTGGGAACCATCACCCCTTCGGACTGTAGATTGGCACTGGGGAAGCAATGCCGAGCAGTATGGAACACCTGTTGTGAGCCATACTCACGGTGGAGTGATGGTTGCTTGGTCCGATTCGCTGATTGGCATTGTTGGCCGCCTCTTCGCAAAAGACTTCACGAAGTGGACAGGTCCCCTATTCAACCCAACGTTCTCAGCGCGAGATTCAATCAGTTGGGTCTACTCACAGACAAACGGTGGTCGCGGAACATACCCGAGCATTCCCCCCTACACTCCTCCTAACGGAACAGACTCAACGCTCGGAATTGTTTGGAGACAGAGTGGTGCAACAACGCACGATGTTCTCTACCAACGCATTCAGCAGACAGCAACCGATGCGATGGTGGAAGTCTACCCAACGCCAATCAACATGACTCCCGGCTATGGCACAGCCTACTATCCGTCAATCGATATAACACAATACACCACCAACGGAACGCGGCGGGAGGGGGTTGTCTGGGAAGAAGATATTTTTGAGTTTCTGACAATTCAGTTTCAGAGTCTGCAAACTTCTTCTACACCATCTACGGGGTTGTGGAATCGCGCAACCTACTTCGCTCTGGAGAATACCTCAACAAACACGTGGCCGCCGGGAGAGTTATTCCCGCAAACAGCCGTCTTAGGTGAGCACGACACATCGAACGCAGGGCAAGGGCATGTGCAGTATGGGATCGGCTATCAGATTCCAGAAACTGTGCCCGACCTTTGGTTAGCGCAGGTGAACTGGGCGCAGTCGTCGTTTAAAACTGGGTGGCCGAAGCAGTACAGTTACGGGGGAAAGCATCCCAACATCGCATCGAACGTGGATCAGACCTGGCCACGGTTTGCACTCCTCTATCGGGCAAATGGTGGGAACGACTCTACACTTCGCACTTCACGCCAATTCTTCGCAAAAGGTGCTCGCCCGGTTGGCTACATCGCCGAGGGGCGTGATGTACACTTCCGGATCGACGATTCGACCAGAACTGGATTCCACGTCCTTCTCTACGACCCGTGGTTCGCCGACGCAAGTAGTGCCGCTGGGTTACCGATGGTAGGCCGAGACTCTTCACTAAGTCTGGTTGATAGCATCTCGCAAGTGCAGAGCCTGTTCCGAACCGGCAGCTTTACATCGTCGGACAGCGTGACCATTGGATGCAGACTCTACACCAAGTTCTACGGTGATTCTTCGCTTGCAATGGGAGAACAGGTCGACCTGATCTTGGAAGTTATCGACTCAGCAAGTGGCAATGCAGTGATAGTTCTCGACTCTCTGTCGGTAACTGCAGCAGAGGGTGAAAATGCACTTCACCTCGAGCGGACGCTCGACCTCCTGTCGGGAACCTATTACCTTCGGCTCCGCTTCGCTTCAAGCGCATTTCCGTCGCGTGCGGTAGCGTACGATTGCCTCTACCCGGTGGCTGAAGTCGCTGGGTGGATACCGAGCCCAGTTGCAGCAAAGGGAGTTCGTCGCATTGATGGTGAAGGGGGAAACAGCATACGTATCTCGGCACAACCCAACCCATTGACTGAAAAGACAGAGTTCCGATTCTCGATCAATAAACGAGAACATGTGACCCTGACACTCTACGACGCAATGGGGAGGGAAGTCTCTCGACTTGTGGAGAGAGAGTTGTATGAACGGGGACGCTACGCAGTAGACTTCGACGGATCGCTGTTGAGTCCGGGAACATACATCGTCGAGTTAAAGACGCTGAACGGTCGAGCAGTAGAAAAAGTAGTAGTGCAACGATAATCTTGGTAACCACAACTCTTTAGGTTGCACCGGAATTGGTAGAGAGTTAGGGGTTGGGAATCACTCTCAACTCCTAACTCTTCACTCTCAACTCATAAACAATTCCCTTGCTTTCAAACGTGGAGAAGCCTTACTTTCCCCATTGATCTACTATGCTCCAGAAGATATTCCACATAACGCTCTGCTCGCTCCTTCTCTTCACCTACGGTGCGGAGAGGTTGCTTCCTTGTGCTGGGGAGTGGGATGTTGACTGTCAGAGTGAAGAACAGAACCCTGCGCTCCTCTCTACCTGTTCGTCAGCCGACCACACAGGCCACGACCACTCGGACGACACAGAGTCCCACTCCGATGGTGACTGTGTCTGCCCCTGCCACGCCCCTTCAACTCAGATTTCCCAACAGGTGGTTTCACTCATCCTCGAGTTCAACTCGAACTACGGAACAACCTCTTTCAACCTCTTCTACACAACGCTCTCCCCTCCAGACCACATTCCGATCCGATAGCTTCAGTTCACATCACTACACACGATTCGATTCTGTCGGACGAAACGACGGCGTTGAATCTCTCTGCTACGCTCTATTCGATCTCTGTATCGATTCCAAGCCGTGGCTTGTCGCTTTGCATTCACTTTCACCAAATCTGAACTGGAGAATTCTATGCTGAACGCAGTTATTGCTTTTTCGCTGCGGCATCGGGTGCTGGTGCTCTTCTGTACCGGAGCACTTGTTGTCGGGGGAGTTGTTGCCTTCTCCCGCCTGCCGATCGACGCAGTTCCAGACATCACAAACAACCAAGTGCAGATACTGACGAACGCTCCGGCTCTCTCGGCTCTGGAGATTGAACGCTTCGTCACCTTCCCGATAGAACTCTCTGTGAAGTCTCTTCCCGACATGGTAGAGCTTCGCTCTCTCTCCCGTCCCGGTCTGTCGGTTATCACCGTTGTCTTCGAGGATAACGTGAACACCTACTTCGCACGACAGTTGATTCTCGAAAAACTCCGGGAGATTGAACAGACTCTGCCAGATGGAGTGGAGTCTCCAGAGCTTGGTCCGGTCTCCACCGGACTTGGAGAGATTTTTCGCTACGTCGTGCGGGACACAACGAACCGATATTCTCCGATGGAGCTGCGGACGATTCAGGATTGGATTGTTCGGCGCGAGTTGTTAGGAGCCGATGCCTTAGCGGAGGTGAACTCGTTAGGGGGTGAACTGAAGCAGTACCAAATTTTGGTTGATCCAGATCGACTCGCAAACTACGGTATTTCACTTCGGGATGTTTTCCGCGCAGCAACGGAGGCAAGCGACAACGCAGGCGGAGCCTACATCGAGACCGGATCGGAACAGTTGGCCGTTAGGAGTGTTGGACTGGTTACGACGGTTGAAGATATTCGGGGGAGTGTTATCGGGGCATACTCCGACGGAACACCACTTCGGATAGGAGATGTGGCAGATGTCACAACGGGGCCTGCTATTCGCTTCGGCTCTGCTTCGCAAGATGGGAGAGGAGAAGTCGTTGTCGGCATCGTGATGCAGTTGAAGGGGGCAAACGCCCGCGTTACCGTTAACGGAGTAAAGGAGCGGATAGAGGAAATCAAGCCGCTGTTGCCGGAAGGGATAGTGATCGAACCGTTCTACGATCGGGAGGCGTTGGTTGATAGAACGATCCAAACTGTTCTCAAAAATCTGATTGAGGGGGCGTTGCTCGTCGTCGGCATTCTTCTCCTCTTTCTGGTAAGCCTCCGGGCTGGGTTGATCGTTGCCTCGGTTATCCCCTTAGCAATGTGCTTTGCGGGAATCATGATGCTCCTGAGTGGGCAGAGTGGAAACCTGATGTCTCTCGGCGCGATTGACTTCGGCTTAGTTGTGGATGGGTCGCTGATTATTGTGGAGAATATCCTCCGCTTGATGGATCGAAGGTATCGCGATGGAACACCCTCTCCTATCACCTCAAGAGAGATACGCCAGTTAGTCTACGAGGGGAGCGTTGAAGTCCGAACCGCCGCACAGTTCGGCGAGGTTATCATCATCGTGGTCTACCTCCCAATCATTACCCTGCAGGGGATTGAAGGGAAGCTCTTCAGACCGATGGCACTCACTGTCACCTTCGCCTTAATTGGTGCGCTCCTCCTCTCAATTACCTACGTTCCGGCAATCTCTTCACTTCTGTTGCGCGGAGAGAAGCGGGTTCGGCACTCCCCGGTCATCGAGTGGATTCGTCGCCGCTACATCCCGGTGCTCAACTGGTCTCTCCGCCATCGACCGGCAATTATCGGGACAGCCTTCGGATTAGTTCTCCTCGCCCTCTTCGGCTTTACCCGACTTGGCGGAGAGTTTATTCCGAGACTCGACGAGGGGGATATTGCGATGCACCTGATTCGACTTCCATCAATTTCGCTGAGCGAGTCGCAGGAGATCACAACTGCTGTGGAGAAGGAACTGATGACCTTCCCAGAAGTGAAGACCGTTGTCTCCCACACCGGACGTGCCGAAGTCTCCACCGACCCGATGGGGTTCGAGTTGGCCGACGTTTTCATAATGCTGCGCGAGGAAGATGAGTGGACAACTGGGAGAACGAAGGAGGAACTTGTCGAGGCGATGGCCGAGCGATTGAAAAAGTTTCCCGGTGTTGGAACCCAGTTCTTACAGCCAATAGAGATGCGGATGAATGAACTGATTGCCGGTGCGCGAGGAGATGTGGTGGTGAAGATTTTTGGGGAAGCATACGAGACGTTGTCGCCGGCAGCCGAAAAGATTAGTGCAATTATCCGAAGTCTGGATGGTGCAGCCGACATTGCAGTGGAGCAGACACGTGGCCTCTCCCAACTTGTTATCCGTCCCGACCGAAATGCTCTCTCCCGCTATGGCCTGAGCGTTGCCGAGGTCAACCATGCAGTTGGAATGGCCATTGCCGGAGAGAAGGCTGGAACAGTTTATGAGGGGGAACAGCAGTTTGATTTAGTAGTTCGCTATCGCGCAAGTTCTCGCACAGACGTTGATGCAATTCGGGGAACATTGGTGACGACGCCTGTCGGGGCATTAGTTCCGTTGAAAGAACTTGCTTCAGTCAGGATTGAGGAGGGTCCGGCTCAGATTTCACGAGAGGGAAGCTCTCGGTTTACCACCGTACAAGCAAATGTGCGGGGACGGGACGTGGAGAGTTTCGTGGAGGAGCTACGAGAGCGTGTTAAGCAAGAGGTTGATCTTCCTCCCGGCTACCGAATCGACTACGGGGGAGAATTCAGAAATCTTGAAGATGCGTCGCAACGCCTTCTGTTTGTAGTGCCGATTGCACTCTTCTTAATTTTCGCTCTCCTCTACCAAACGTTCGGCTCGTTCCGGCTCGGCCTGCTGATTTTTCTCTGCATTCCAATGTCTGTTGTCGGCGGAGTAGCCGCACTCTTGATTCGAGGGATGCCATTCTCAATCTCTGCCGGTGTCGGCTTCATTGCCCTCTTCGGCATTGCTGTGTTGAACGGCATTGTAATGGTTGCAGCGATTCGCAAGCATCAACTCTCCGGTCTTTCGCGAAGGGAGGCCGTGACGTTAGGAGCCGAAGAGCGACTTCGTCCAGTAATTACCACCGCGGCACTTGCTGGCTTCGGCTTCCTCCCGATGATGCTTGCAACAAGTGCTGGAGCCGAGGTGCAACGTCCTTTAGCAACCGTCGTGATCGGAGGGCTTATCTCAGCCACACTTCTTACGCTGATTCTACTGCCGATTATCTACGAACGTTTTGGTGATGATCCTCCCACAAGGCCAACAGATGAGAACGGAAAAGGAAAACGATCTTCACGCCTCTGGAAAGGGGGAGTAGGCTTCTTCCTTCTCCTTTGCCTCACTATAGGAACGCCTTCGCTTTCTGGACAAACAGTTCTCACTCGACAGTTATTGATTGAGCGGGGGATAGCTGCCTCACCAGAACGGGATCGCGCGGATGCTTCGGTAGAACGGGTTGATGCAGAAGAAAGAAGTGCAAACATTCTCCCCCCAACTTCTTTCTTCTACGAAGTAGAGGAATATCCGACAGGCTCACTCCCCGGTGAACCGACAACGTCGATTGGCATCAGTCAATCGTTTCCTTTCCCTTCTACCTGGGGAGCAAACAGTCGGGCTAAGCGTGCGGCTCTCTCCGCTGCTGAAGGAGAGCGTGCAGTTGTTGACCGCCACATTGTGGAGAAGGCCAACCAGTTGTGGCTTGACCTGGTTCACGCTTCGTGGCACTTGAACCTGACTGACACGATGACTGCAAACGCTCGGCACATTGCAGAGATCATCCGCTTCCGCCGCACGGTTGGGGAGATTAACGCTCTGGAGGCAACGCAGGGTGAAATTGTCCTCGCCGAAGCACAGCGCGACTCTATTGCTGCCCACAGTCGCTTTGTTGCAGCAATGCACCGCGCACATTCGTTTATGGCAGCCGCTGAGGAGGAAGAATTTGTTCTCCGAGTTGACTCCCTCACTCTGTTTAAACAGCAGAATCGGGAAGAACTGGTAGAGCAACTTCGAGAGAATCATCCTCGCCTCCGTTTACTCCAACGCCAGATTGAAACCCTTCAAGCACGCAACGATATTATCGAAGCAAGTCGCCTCCCATCCTTTGATCTCGAGTTGCGAAGCCAACGGGTAGGAGGAGAAGGGGGATATATCGGAGCTGGCATTCGGCTGAGCGCTCCGATTACCCGATGGTTTGGAGATCCGAAGGAGGAAACAATACAGGCTGAGGAGAGAGAGCTTCTGGCAGAGACACGCCAGAGAGAACGTGATCTGATTGGCCAACTGGATGACTTGCTGGTTGAGCGCGAGGAGAAGGAACAACTGATTCGACACTATCAAACAGCACTTCTTCCGGCGGCACGCAACGCCTACCAAATTGGCTTGCGCCTCTACCAAGAGGGAGAGATTGGATACCTCGGAGTGATCTACACCCACAACACTCTGGTCACCTACGAACGCGAGTGGCTTGAGAGAGAACTCGACGTAGTACGGATTGATCTGCAGATCGAAGGATTAGTGAAGTAAAGAACCCTATCAACTACAACGAGAAGATCAGAATATCATGAACAAGAGAATTGAGCCGACCCCCTACCGATATATCGCGACAATGTTTCTCCTATCACTCTGCGCCCTCTTTCAGGTCGGTTGCCAAAACAACCCAGAGGGTGAAGAGCACAGACACGATGAGACCCACGCAGAAGGTGGGCACGCCGAGGGTGAAGGTGAAAGCAATCACGTAGAAGTTACCCCAACGGTAGCGCAAGAGAGTGGGATTGAGACAGACCTTGTTAAGCGTGAGAAGATCAACGTTGGTCTCTCTCTTCCGGGGATCGTTCGTCCCGAAGAAGATAGGATCGCCCACGTTGGAACAATTGTTCCAGGTCGAGTGGTAAAGCTCTACGCATCAGAAGGGACGTTTGTCTCTCGGGGAACAACGATAGCCGAAATCGAAACGCTTGAGATTGGAAAAACCCGAGCAGAATATCTGAACGCAAAGGCGCGGGAGGAACAGACTCGGCGAGCACTCGAGCGGCAGGAAAGGTTAGCCGGAGAACAGATCGGGGCAGAGCGGGCACTGGAAGGGGCGAAAGCTGACTACGATCAAGCCGTGGCCGCCCGGCAAGAGGCCGAGGCACACCTGAAGTTGTTCGGCATCGAACCGACAAAGGCATCGGCATCGTTTGCAAATCGAATGAAAATTCTTGCCCCGATCTCCGGCACGATCTCTAACCGCTTGGCCACATTAGGGGAGTTCGTTGACCTCGCGGACAATCTCTACACGATTGTCAACACCTCAACAGTTTGGATCGAGGCGAAGGCAACGCCTGCGCAGGCGGCATCGCTTACTATTGGCAGTTCCGGGAGTGCTCGTGCTCCCTCCGGCGAAAAGGTCTCTGGACGAGTCACCTTCATTGCACCCCTCGTCGATCCCGAATCCAAAACTGTTACGGTTCGCTTTTCTGCACCGAACCCGAACGGAACCTTTCGTCCCGGAACGTTTGTCACAACAGAGTTTGCCGGAGGTGGAGAGCGGAGTGGGGTGGTTGTGCCAGCCGATGCACTGGAACGTTCTGGAGGGAAGTTCTATCTCTACCGCGTAGAGGAGCCGAACCATTTTGAGCGGGTTGAAGTTGATGTGGAGGAGGAGATCGAAGATCGTGCAGTAATCCGCGCCGGAGTTACCGAAGGAGACCGCATTGCAGTGAAAGGAGTTTTCTATCTTCGGTCGATACACTCAGCAGGAGAGTTGAGCGAGCACCACCACTGAGAGCCAACACAATGGGAGGATAGCAATAGTGCAGAGTGTGTAGCTATTGGCATTATAGAGCCAGTTATGATATCCTCTCACATTAACACCCCGATTCATCGGGGTGTTAATGGAAGTTGGTGATAACCTCAATGATTGCTCAACAATCATCATTGAGATGTTCATGGAATGTAAGAGAGAGAACACACCTCCAAACCGAAGCTATAGTTGCAAGGCAGAGCAAGAAGAGTAGTGCAGAATCAACAGTCCTATCCTCTCGAAAAATTATCACCTCGCCAAGCGGGACTTTGCCTCGTTAGTAATTGCCTTCCCCGCTCTTACGAGCGAGGTTGAGAACTGAGGATGTGATCTTGATGAATCAAGCCCTCTTTCAAGAGGGCAAAAATTGTTGTCCCATACGAACAGACGAAACCCTTGCAATTCCCTCTGCAATGCCCTACTTTTATGCCACCTTCTCCTCAGTGAGAAGATTCTCCAGATTGAACCACGCCTGAACTACGCGGGGAGGAATGATCCCCGATATTATTCCTTCCCACACGAAGTGATACTTCGCGGCTACACTGTATACGCTGAATCGGAATTGGTGGAATAAGGCAAAGCCTGATGCCACTACTGATAAGGAAACTGTAGCAACCACGCCAAATGGAAGAGAAGTCCTCTCTTCCTCCTCTCGACAATGCAGAGTTCTGAAAAGAAACCAGGCAGAACGAAGATCATATATCACAATTCAGGAGATTCAATATGAAGAAGAATCTACTTCTTGCACTCTACCAGCTTCAGAATAAAATGAAGCGGAGTGACGAATCTGGCAGAGAGAGTGGAGGAGCAAATCGTTGCTCTACTGAACCAGGGAGATGCTTCGGAAGACCTCAGGGTGACCATAGTTACGGTATACGCCTTCCACACCTTTATTTGGTTTTAGCATCTTTGATGGCAGTTGCAGGATTATGGCTTCTGCAGCCGACAAACTTGGAGGCGTGTGGAGGAACTTCAAGCCCACCACGGTGTAATCGAACAATCTGGCTTGGGAAGTCGGTTCCACACACAGTCGCCATCCGTCCCGATGGAAGCGCAACGATTACGATGGTGCTCCTCCCTTACGTCTCGTGGAACAGCAATTGTCCAAATCCGAACGCAGCCTCCCTTTCAATTTCTCTTCGCTGCCTTCCCGTAGGGGGTGGACAAGCTGCCGCACTCGGCCCAATTACTATTAAGGTAGGGACACCCTCACAGCCGGGACGGCAACTCTTAGCGAACGGAACGAACACGTATACCCTTCAAGCCCCTGCCGGCACGTTCAATCCAAGTAGCCGGTATCGCTGCCTGATTACTGGCACGTATAACGTCGGCTTCCCCTCTACCCCGAACGCCCCTCTCCCCTCCCCAATCATTACTGGCGTCGGCGATGCCACAGTCTGTATGGTTCCAGAATCTCCACTAAGCAAGGGGAATGATATTCCAGAGCTGAGTGTGACGCAGATCACCCCAGACAATAGTGAGTTCTTTCGATGCCGTCGCGGCGACCAAGCGTTGATACACGTTTTGGTAGAGAACAATCACCCAACGCAGAGTGTGACGCTCGACCTTTCGAGTGTGGGACGCCAAACTGCCCGACTCCCATCTGGCTTCACAAACCTGCAAGCTGCCTACGATAGTAGTGTCAGTGCAATTTCGAACCCAACACCTGGAACCGACGTCTTCCCGGTTGCGTTTGCCGACACGATGGCTCCGAGCACAATCTTGCCAGATGGGGATCCCACTGCGGTCGACCCACAAGAACTGAACAGAACGATTACGCTCGGCCCGTGTGAGTCGCGCATTATCACGATTGCCATCCGAAGCCACGGCATGTGTGCCGACGGTTCGTGCAACGAACGAGATATATCCTTTGCCGGAACGTGGCAGAATGGGGATTCTGCAATCGGGTGTGCAAGTGCCATGCTCCTTGTTGAATCCGTAAAATCGAAAACCCCTCTCTGCGAAGTTCTGGACGAACTCAAAGTCTCCGATTCAGTTCAAGCTCGGTTCAGTCCGGCACAGTATGTTGGCTTTCAAGGACAGATTGAACATGCCTCAACCCACTCCGCCGGGAACGTTACTCCGCGAGAGCAAGTGCGGGCTACCGATTTAGCAGGAAGTGTCATCCCCGCAAACTTCCCACTCCCTACAAACGCAGCCGACTACATTCGCACACCGGAGGTATTAGTAAACACTGGCTACGTACTGCAAGGGCGAGCACTCTGGCTCGACTTAGTTCCATTCCAGAATAATGTGACCATCTTCAACCTCAACCAAGCAACCAAACCTGTTGAGATACCCTACATCGTTGGCTCACCATCGCAGGCAGGATTTAATATCTCCTACAATGCTGGGAACGATAGCATTACAGTTGTGGATGGGGAGGGAAAGCAGATATTCCGCGGAACGCTCGCAAACCTGAAGGCAAATCCCCCTCGCGGATTACGTATCGACGCGAGCACATGTCGTCGCTTTACTAAGCGGGAAGATTATGGTGGAGCACCCTGGCTTGTCAGCGTTCCGAAGAGCCTGAGCAAACTGCTAAGCCAGACATCGGTAAAAAATGTGCGCGAACCGATACGGATTCTGGAGGGATTACGTGAGGAAGATATTGCGTGGGACTTCAACGTGCGAGGGAGTGGGGTAAACATAGAGAGGAATAAAGAGAACTTGGCGGTCTTCGTTTTCGAGCCTCAGGAGATTCAAGCACCAGCGAACAGAACAGCAGTGATCTGGACGGAGTTTACCTCAAAGGAGGCGATCAACACTCCTCTCCTATTTCCGATTGCCCTCAGAGTAAAACCGTTGCCTGAACCACTTACCGAGATAACACTGGAACAGGTTGATTTTATTGCTCCGTTCAACAGACCGAACTCTCACCAAGGGATCTTTTCGGCTACATACGATCCTGTTCCCCGCTTGCAGTTTCTGAACGTTGTGGCTCGGCGTCCGGGAGTTCCACGCTCGGAGAGTTGGATTGTGCAGAACATGCCACTGATGCCCTTCAGCAGATCGGAGATGGTAACCTACTGGTTCGACCTTGCCGACCTCGGCTTGCCTGATGGTGTTGACCTGGAGTTACTTGACATTTCTGTTACTGTGGGGGATGATTTGTTGACAGCTATACCAGCATCTCCCCTCTACATACCGATTGACGTTGGGGATTTTGTTTACGATGTCTACGATGGTGCACCGGAGCTTACTCCCGACCCATTCCGAACTACACGACTTCCTCAGATCAAGTGGCCCAAACTGACCACTGTCGACACAGTCTACCGAGGGTGCAACGTCCCGAATATCGACTTGGATTCTTCACGGTTCAACCCAACTTCACGCCCCGGCTACGCTGGCGATAAGAATGCTTGCGGCCCGGCTGCTGCGTCGAACAGTCTCGTCTGGTTACAGCGGACACATCCAAGAATTGATTCATCCCTTGGCCATCGAGATATGACCGAAGAACTGAGTAAGCTGATGGGAAGGCAGAACGAACGTGGAGTGAACACACTCCAACTTGTGCGGGGTAAACTTGCGTTGATCGACAAGTACAAACTTCCGATTCGGGTGAAGTTCCAGAGCAAGTGGTTCAGAAAGGATACGAACGTTGCCTCTCCCGATACCACATACGGCCACGAAGGGCGGAACGATAATGGATCGAATAATGCGTGGCCGACCTGGGACTATTTCTGGGGAGAGATGAATCACGGCGAGGATGTGGAGATTCTCTTCGGCTGGTACGACAGCACAGGAACACGGCGTGGAGGACACTGGGTTGTTGCGTCGGGAGCAATTAACCTGAGCGATAGTGTGCGGCGACTTTGGGTAAAGGATGATAAGAGGCAACGCGATTCTGGAGGGACTCGCCAGCAACTGCTAACGTGGGATACAACGGCGCAGGGCATTCCAGTTTTGCGTGGCTGGGCAAACACGACGAGAGAACTCCGCATTGAGAGTGTTGTCTCCGAAAGCTACGATTCAACAATCACATTCCCGAACCCCCAAACCGAAAATATCCGGTTCTCGCAGTTGGATTTTGTGGAGCCGTTCAATGTACCCCGCTCTCCACTTGGGAAGATGACTTGGACAACGGAGCCGGGGAACAGAACGAGGTTCTTAAACGTCTACGCACGCCGCACGCTGGATGATCCTCCGGTCTGGCTGGTGCGCAACATGGTTCTCCCTCCATTCTCACTTTCTGAGGAGATCGACTACTGGATTGATTTCACACAACTCGGCTTCGCACGCGGGGAACGTGTTGAAGGATTTTGGACGCTGCCCGAGGTCAACGACGAAGTTCTGGTAGCGTTCACCCCTGGATCACTTCCCGATAAATGGGAGGAGCATACCGTCTCACCATTTGAATATGCTGTAGGCTCCGGCTACACGCCGAACGCATCGACAGTTCCTAACTTTGGCAACCCTCCGGCAGGAGGGTTCGGCAGCCCCTCCCGCGTTGATTCGACCTATCGGGGATGCACGATTCCAAACATCGACCTCGATTCTTCAAGAAACCGACCAAGCTCCTCTACTGGCTATGCGGGCGATTGGAACGCCTGCGCTCCGGCTGGCTGTGCAAACAGTTTAGAGTGGTTGATTGCAAACAATCCAAACTTGAGTCTGAACAAAACACACCGTGAGAAGCTGGAGGAGTTGAGTGCTCTGATGAAACGGACGGCAGGAGATGGAGCAGGGGATCAAGGTGTGATTGAAGCAAAACTTTCCTTTATCGACCGACACAAGCTCCCGATCCACGTTAAGTTCCAGTGCCGTTGGCTTGGAACAGACAACATTAGCTCTCCAGACACAACCGGAAGTAACGGCAACCCGAATCGTGGTGGATATGGTCACAAAGGAGAGAACCGAAAGAGTGGCGCAAACGACTGGCCAACGTGGGGCTTCTTGGAGAATGAGATGAAAAATAATGAAGATGTAGAACTCGGAATTATTTGGTACACGCGGAGTGGAAGGCCAACTGGCAAAGCACACATCGTCACCGCGAGCGGAGTGAGCACTGCAAACGGCAGGCGGAGGCTCTGGTTCAAAGATGACCAGAACCAGAGGGGGAGCGGAGGAATGTCGCAGACGCAAGCTACGTGGGATACTACAAGTTTCGGTGCGGGAATTATCCCCGAACTTTCACTCGGCGACACGATTGCCTATATCTCGTCGATATTCTCCGAGAGCTACGACCCGAGCGTTCGATTCGATACGATAGCCGGAACAAGTTCGGTTCCAGTAATCGGCAACGCTCCTGACTTCGGGCTAACGATTCTACGCAATCCAAGTAGCCCAGATGAATCGGTAGAGTTTCTCTTCACACTACCGCGATCGGCAGATGCCGAATTGGTGATCTACGATCTGTTAGGACGTGAGATATACTCTCTCCCAGCAGAATCATTTGAAGCCGGAGTACACCGCTTAGAGTGGAATGGCAGAGAAGAGGGAGGAGCGAGAACTGCGGCGGGAACATACTTCGTAGTCCTCCGGGTCGGCGACGCTGAACAGACTGAGCGGATGGTAAGAGAGTAGAAGATCACCTTGTCGATAGCGATTGCAACTGAAAAGCGAGGGATGGTATAGCAATACCATCCCTCGCTTCTTTGCGCCTTTGCGTGATTCCTCTCTCTCCCAAACAGAATCAAAGCAGAGAAGGGGAGAATTTCTTTCTGAAATGCAGTATACTTGTGGTTTACTCTTTCAATGAATTTCTGATATGCTATGAATCGTCGCTACGCTCTACCTTCGCTCGTTCTCTCAGCACTTCTACTCACGACTGCTCTCTTCTTCATTCCGAAAGAAGGATCGGAGCAATCTCTCTCAGGAGGAACAGCCCCTGAAATCTCATCGGAACGGATCCGGTGGGAGTGGGAACGGTTGCGTGACCCGGTGACGGGAAAGATTCCGCAAGATATTCGCCGTCGCGAGATTGCCTTCTCCGCAACTCTTCCACGACGGGAACAAGCCTCCCCGCTGCTGAAGTCAGCAGGCATTGCGGCCTACCTTTGGACGCAACGAGGTCCTTGGAACGTGGGAGGACGAACTCGGGGAGCAGCGATTGATGTTGCGAACGATCGAACCATCTTAGCTGGTGGCGTAAGTGGCGGCATGTGGAAGTCAGACGACGGAGGAGAGAGCTGGCGGATGGTAACCCGCCCAGATCAACTGCCGAGCGTGACAACAGTAGCACAAGATCGACGCCCCGGAAAAACAGCGACGTGGTACTTCGGCTCCGGCGAACTTTGGGGGAACAGTGCTTCGGGTGGAGGAGCTTTCTGGCACGGAGATGGAATTTTTAAGTCAACCGACAATGGCGAGAGTTGGTTTGCGTTGGAGTCAACCAGTTCGGGAACGCCTCAGGTATTCAACGTCACCGATAACGTCTGGCGCATCGCAACCGATCCATCAAACCTTGAAGAGGAAGAGGTCTACGCTGCCCTCTATGGAAGGATCATCCGCTCTGTTGACGGAGGAGAGACGTGGCAAGAGGTTCTGAAGCCATCATCTCTGCAATCCAATAGTTACTTTACCGACGTTGCCGTCACCAGCACTGGAGTCGTGTATGCAACCCTGAGTAGGGATGGAGGGAAGCGGGGGATATATCGCTCAGAAAATGGAACGAGCTTCACAAACATTACCCCAAGCGATATACCAGGATCCTACAATCGAATCGTGATTGGGATTGCCCCGTCAAACGAAAACGTCGTCTACTTCCTCGGCGAGACTCCCGGCTCTGGCTTTCTCGGTCGGAACTTTCGTGGCGATTCTTCTTGGCAATCTCTCTGGAAGTATACCTACATCTCCGGAAATGGAACAGGTGATGGGGGAATGTGGGAGAACCGCTCGGCAAACCTCCCCGCCTTCACAACGGAAACCGCAGGGAATGGCGATCTCTTCACCCAGGGTGGATACGACCTTCACATCCGCGTCAAGCCTGACGACGAGAACGTCGTGTTTATCGGAGGAACAAACCTTTATCGCTCAACCGACGGATTTGCGTCGACAGCGAACACCTCTTGGATTGGTGGCTTCCGCGATTGGAAGCGGGATAGTGCAGTGCTCGAGGAGTACTCCTATCCTGAACACCACGCAGACCAGCATGACGTTATCTTCTCTCCTACCGATCCAAAGGTGATGTACAGCACGAGCGATGGTGGCGTCCACAAAACGCTCGACTGCACAGCCGACTCGGTCTTCTGGATTTCTCTCAACAGTGGATACCTAACCACGCAGTTCTATGCAATTGCAATTGACCAAGGAACGATGGGAAGCCAGACAATTATGGGAGGATTGCAGGATAACGGCACGTGGCGGACACACGTGTACGACAACCGTGCCCCCTGGATTCGAACCGGAAGCAGTGACGGTGCATACTGTGCAATTTCCGACGGAGGAAAATATCTCTACGTCTCGAAGCAGCAAGGACGCATCTACCGCGTTGAGCTGAATGACTTTGAGGAGGAGACCGGTTCTACCCGTATCGACCCAGCGGAGGCAGCCGGCTATCGCTTTATTAATCCTTTCATCCTGGATCCGAACGATTCTCGCATTATGTATCTGCCGATAGGACGCCTCCTCTACAGAAATTTGGACGTAACAGCAATTCCTCTCGATAACAATATGCCGACATCCATAGGCTGGCGTTCGTTGAGTGGAAGCCAACTGGATACAGGAGAGATTACCTGCATCGCTGCTTCGAAGGAAGCTCCAGCCTCCCGCCTTTGGTATGGTACAAACGATGGGCGTGTATTCAGAATGGATGATGCGCTCGGAGAGGACCCCGTGGCTGTGGAAGTGACTGGAACAAATTTCCCGGCAGGTGCTTTTGTCTCCTGCATTAGTGCCGACTACGAAAATGGCGACCGCGCCATCGTGGCCTTCTCCAACTACAGTATTGTTAGTCTCTACGAAACAACAGATAGGGGAGAGACTTGGACTCCGGTTAGTGGGAACCTGGAAGAGAACCCGGATGGGAGTGGAGCGGGTTCATCGGTTCGGTGGATTACGATTCTGCACCGGGGTTTAGGAACACTCTACTTGGCTGGAACCAGTACAGGACTATACACGACAACTGCTCTCAATGGAGAGGAGACAGTCTGGAGTAAAGAAGGAGCCGAACAGATCGGCAATGCTGTGGTAGATATGATTGCTGCCCGCCCATCGGATGGCTTTGTCGCTATCGGAACGCACGGGAACGGAGTGTTTAGTACACTTGTTTCCCCTCTTGGAATTGAGGAGGGAACCGGGAGCTTGGGGATAAGGCAGGCCTTGTCCCTGCGGCAAAATGTTCCAAACCCAATGGGTGAATCGACACGAATTTCCTTCACGATTCCAGATGGCGAACCGTTGCCGGTGACCATCACCCTCTTCAATACAGGGGGGCGGAAGGTGGCAACCTTAGCGGAGGGGATATATCGACCGGGTGTGCAGACGATTATCGTCAATCGTGAGGTTTCTCCGGGAAATCGATTGAGGCCGGGAACATATTTCTATCGTCTACAGTCGGGGGAAGTAAGTCTGTCGCGTCCATTACATGTTCGGTGATGTTTGCCAATATGGTGTATGGCGTAGGGACAAGGCGCGCCTTGTCCCTACGCCATACACCATATTAAATTCCCCCATATTCGGTTCTACCCCTTTTCGTCTGCTTTCCACCGTCTCCCCTCTTTCTTCTCGCTCTGCCGTTTCTTCCCCTCAAGCCTTCGTTCCTTCGCGGCACGACTCGGCTTGGTGGGAACTCGTTTCTTACGTGGTTTCAGAGCGGCTTCGAGGAGTGCTTCCAATTTTCTAATTGATTCAGCTCGGTTACTGAACTGTGAACGTGATGCAGCCGCTACCACGCGGAGGTTTCCCTCCTTGTCGAGCTTCTTCGCAAGCCGCTCCACCAGTTTTTCCCTCGTCTCCTCACTCAACTCCGGACGCTCGAACAGGTTCAGCTTCGCCTCTACACGGGTCTCTACCTTGTTCACATGCTGCCCCCCCGGTCCGCCACTCCTACTGGTGCTGAACGAAATAGCCGAGAGAGGTATCTCTTCTCCGGTTCTCAGTATGATAGTATTTGCCTGACTCATATCACAAAAGATTGAAGGGTGGATCGAGATCGTATGGAAGTCGATTTTGCTACAGTGTCTAACGACCGAGATTTTCCTTGCACGAAACCGAACAGTTCAACGTCTACCCGACGCAACCTCAACGTTCTCATAATGGCTCCCTGAGATGTGCCTCCTGGGAACAATCTTTGAAGATAAGGTAGTGACGGGTTACCCTGACTTCAAAGAAGGTAGCCCGAACTTCGCAAGGAGTTCGGGCTTTTTTTATTCCCCTTGAAAGATTTCACTACATCTGTTTATAGAGAAATCATCGTGAGGCGTAATTGAAGAGTTATTTAAATCGCTTTGTAGCTCCGTTTTCTTACCACAAAGAACACCAAGGTTCACCAAGAGGCTTTGTTCTGAAAGGTTCTATAGATATCCGATCTGTGTAGAAGAGAAGTCCCTTAAATCCCATCCGTTATCAAAAAATCTCCACTCACAGCTTTGGGTCCCTGTTTTTTAGCGGCTGCATATTCTTCTTTCTCTCCCCACTGACAAAGGTCGAAAATGGGACACTCGAAACAGTGTGGGAGGCGGGCTTTGCAGATTTCCCGTCCGAAGTAGATCAAATTCACGTGGAGTTCACGTGCTCTCCCCTCCGGTATTAGGGGACGAAGGTCACGGAATGTCTTATCTGGACTTGAGGCAGAAATCACGCCAACCCGATTCAGGATGCGGTTCAGGTGTGTATCTACGGCACAGAGATCGCGGTCGAGCGCGAACATCATGGCACAGGATGCACTCTTCAGGCCAACTCCCTTGATACTGGTGAGGAACTCCAACAACTCGTCGTCCGAAATCTCTTCAAGCTCTTCTGGTTCAACTGTACCCCACTTTTCTTGGAAGGCTCGGAGGGTTCCTTGAATGGCGACTCTCTTCTGATCGGCCAACCCACTCACCCGTATGGCTTCAGAAATATCGGCTGGATCGGCCTCAACAACTTCTTCCCAGTTTGGCCAGTTTACCCGAAGCAATTGGTAGGCTTTGTGGCTGTTCCGGTCGTTGGTGTTCTGCGAGAGAATAATTGCGATCAACGTGTCGGTGAAGGATATTTTTCGCTCGGTCTCAGCTCGTTCTGGGAAAACCTTCTTCAGCCGGTTGGCAATGTTGCGCACAACCTTCCTTTTCTCTCGCAACTCACTCTGCGCATCCTTCTTTTGTTCCTTCTGCTGTGCCAATCCAAACCTCTCTCTATTTACTGTGTAACTCACCAAACTCTCCCCCAAACTACAAGCTCCCTCTCTCCCGGAATCTACGTCTCGACAGACTGTCAACCAAAGTTGTGAAGGGATCGGTAGCTCGTTTGCTATCTTTGCCGACGTACGATGCAATTATGTAGAGGGGACTTGGATGATGCGGAAGGATAGGAAGCTCTCCCCACATCTTCTCTACAACATTCTACATACTCTATTTTCCAATGAGAATTGAAACTATGGAATACTCTACACTAAGCGTTGAGCGGAAAGGGGCATACGTTATCATCAGGCTGAACAGACCGGAGGCACTCAATGCACTGAGCATTGCCCTCTTGGATGATCTTCGCAGAGTGATTGCTGAAGTTGAGCGGGATGATTCAATCCGGGGTGCAATCCTGACCGGTGCTGGAGAGAAGGCATTTGCAGCCGGAGCCGACATTGAGGAACTGCACGAACTTGATGGATATACCGGGAAAGAATATTCAGAACGAGGGCAGAGTGTCTTCTCGATGATAGAGACGTTAGAGAAACCAATTATCGCTGCGGTCAACGGTTTTGCACTGGGTGGAGGGTGCGAGTTGGCAATGTCGTGCCACATTCGCTTGGCAAGCGAGAAGGCAAAGTTTGGGCAGCCAGAAGTGAACCTCGGCATCATCCCAGGATTTGGGGGAACACAACGGTTGGCACGGCTGATAGGGGTTGGGCGAGCAATTGAGTATAACCTAACCGGCGCGTTGATCGACGCCACAACGGCAGAGCGGATTGGACTTGCCAACCACGTCTACCCGGCAGATGAACTGATGAATAAGGCTGAGGAGATGATGAGCACAATCCTTTCGAAAGGTCCGATTGCCACCCAAAACACGCTTCGCGCAACAATGGCTTCTGTCGACTTAGAAACAGAGAAAGGAATGGAGTACGAGGCAAACCTGTTCGGCGAGACGTGTGGCACAACTGACTTCAAAGAGGGAACGGAAGCATTTCTTGAGAAGAGGAAGGCGGTCTTTATTGGAGAATAGGTGGGCGAAAGGATTCAACACCGTTATCGCTTCTGTAGAATCAGTTCGATTTGGTAGTCGATCTTTCGCCCAGCAGGCAAACTATTGTAGAGGTTTTGGTCAACTGCAATCTCCGGCACGGGCAACACATCTACTCGCAAGGCTTGGCCTCTCTCTTTCATTATTGAGTGGAGTTCTGCCGCTAAAACGTGCATCTGTTCGATAACTGCCGGAGAGATATCAGTCCCATAAATTTTCCGAGGCTGCAACACGATCCGATCTCCCAACTCTGCCTCCTCTACGATTTCCTGCAACAGGTCGCGACTTGCTTGGCTTGGTAAATTCTGATTTGTTGGCAAGTCCGTTCGAATAACTTCCCTCCCGTTATCGTATACAAGCCGGAGAGAACGTTGAACGCTAAGCTGAACCTGATCGGTCACCTCCACAACTGCCCCCGATGAGTCCGACACTATCAACTCTGCAACCAACGGCTGCACCGACTCATCCATTTCATCGTTTGCGATCTTCCAATTCAATTCCGACAGGTTTTCGGCACTTTGGCTGGAGATATACCCAATCTCTTTCTCACCGTAGATAAAGGTAATCTCCCACTTCTCAATTCCCTTAGATGACTCCCACTCTGGGTTAATCAGAAGTGTGGGAGGATATATTTTCCGCTCAATCTGCCACTCCACTCCAACCCCACCACGAAGAACCTCAACAACGTGAATGATTGAGTCAGAGGCTTGCCTCTCAGGTGAATCTGAAATGCCAAGGTCGATAGTAGCGGAAAGAGGGATTACGGGTAACAACGGTTGTGGAGGTGACTTCCCCACCTCTGCTAAGAGCGAAAAGCCAATCGACGCACTGATTCCACTCTTCCCCGTTAGGCTGCTTAGACTATAACTCTCAGCACGAATGGAGAGGTGTGGCACAAACATCAGACTATAGTTGATCGGCAGGATTGTCTCAAGCGAAAGAATTCCTCCTGCTCCCCACCTTGATTGGCTTACCTCTCCTCGTGGCATCGATTGCTCTCTGAGACCGTTGGCAAAACGATAGAGATCGTCGGTAATATAGTCGGTCTGTTGTGTCGTTCTACTAATGGCGTAACTCACTCCACCACCAAAACCGAGATTCAATCGATCCATTAGTTTCAGGCTTCCCAAAAACTCGAGTCGACTGGCAATTGTTTGTTCCACAAATCGATATTCGTGATCGAACTGAATTAACCCAGCTTCTACATCAGCAATCGTGAAGGGTTCAGCCGATGTGGTAAGGTGGGTCTGAGAAACATCTATGAGCAATCGTCCCAGTAGACCAACCGTAGATGAGAAGAACGAGGGAAGATAGAGTTCCGCCCCGAACGAGCCTCGCTCTATGCTCCCTTCACTGAATATCCCACAATCGGAGGAGCCGGGGAAGACATTGCGAGGGTAATGGTAGTAGCCGTACCCGACATCACTATATATCCCAACGAGAAGAGGAGCATTCTCGCCTGAGTCAGCCCCTTCTGTCTCCTCTGTTGTTATCTGAGCAGAGAGTTTGCAGCCCCACCCTACCACTACAGTAAGTAGCAACACCCACAGAATTTGTATAGAGGCGATATGATAGGAACTGTTCTGTTTCATACTTCAGCTTAGGGGCGAACAAATGGGACGAGCAAAACATCATCGGCAAATTCAAAGCGGGCAGCGTAGAGTCCGCGAGGGAGATCTGCAACATTTACCCGCACCTTCTCTTCCGTACCACTCCCCCTATCTAACTCTACTCTCCCCCGACTCTCTCCGAGTATGTCAACCACATCCAGTCGCCCAGCAACGCCATCAGGAGGAATAAAGCCAACCAGAAGTTCGTTTCCAGTTGGATCGATACCAATCGAGGAGATCAGCACTCTGCGTCCAAAACTTTCGGAACCGATTGTACACCCCTCCAGCAGAACAAGCCCTAACGTCTCTTCGGCTGTAGCAACTCCCTTTACTATCAAGGTCACATCTCCCCTTACCTCATTCTTCGGCAGCCCGGTTGAAAGTCCAACCCAGTCAATAAGGAGCAGCTCTTCCCCGTTAGTTGTAATTCCCTCCACACTCGTTACTACTACTCGTTGTTCAGACTCACTTACCTGCTCAACCACCAAGGAAACATTAGGAATAGAAGATCGGACTCCTTGAAACCAGAGGGAGCGAGGGTTATACTTCAAATTCAGTTCAAAGGTGGTTATAGCGCTGGCATGCTCCAACGGGAAATCAGTCTTCAGCCGCATCGTTACCACCTCTCCAACATTTCCACTGGCCGTATCCAACTGAGCTTTCAGTAACGTAGTATCCTGTGGGGAAGCGAAGGCCTCACCCTGCAACTCAATAAGAAATATCCCCTTATCTGTTTGACATTGATAGAGGGCAACGTGAGTTCCTGTAGAGAGTGGTTGGTAGTTGAAAGAGAGAGAGGTTTGCTCCTGATTGCGAAGTTTGATCCCTCCAGCAATTGGAGTTTGTAGGGCAAAGTAGGAAGCATCAGGGTCTTGAGAGCTAAGCTCGGTGATGGTCACGTCCCCTCCTTCAGCAGTAAGAGTAATCGAGGAATTGGCACTCTTCCCTACCTCAGTTGGGGAGAAGCGGAGTCGATAGATCGAATCAAGCTCCTGCACTCGAATTGGGCCTGAAGTTCCAGCAATCAACAACACCGAATCGATCCCCACCTCTGTTTGTACTTTTGCCCAGGCAGTGTGAAGGCCATTATTGACTGGCCGGTACTCTACGTAGACTCGTACAAATTGATTTTTGGGAAGGCGAAATGGAGTGGAGGGAAAAGAGAGGGAAAAGCCAGAGTCTCCAATAAGAAGGATTTCGTCAACTCTGAGAGAATCGACATTCGATCCCACGTTGGCAACAACAAACGAATCGGCTCGCACGATGCCGGTTTGTGTTGTTCCAAAATCAATCGTATCCCGGTCAACAAAAAGCTGAGCTTGTGCAGAAACTGAGAGAGGGAGAGCACTCAGGCTGAGCACCACCCAACACCAGAATGGTAGACCAACGGCTCTCTCTCTCCATACTCTACTGGTCAGTACTCGCATTCAGCAGTCCTAAGAATTGCAGGTGGTGAACAATCAAAAATTGAATATATATAGACACAGTCTCTACAAAAACATCACGCACCAAAACAGATGAGTAAAATCTTTCCCCCGGTTCGGTGATGTTTCCTGAACGTTGGTGTCCTTTGAAGCAGCAGAGAAAAACAGCATGGCAAAATCTGCAGACTACCTGTGATAGATTACATGAATTCCGAGACTACTATAGCATCGCAGCGAAAAGAGAGGGAACGAAGAGTGACGCCTTCGACCGAGAAGAGAGATGAGCTTCTCTTCCACAAATTTTTAGGGGGAGATGATGATGCCTTCATGGAATTGTTCCACCGGCACACACCACGCCTCTACGCATATGCATTTAAAATTGTGGGGAATGCAGAGAGTGCCAACGATATCCTGCAAGATGTCTGGGAACGAATGGCTCGATTTCGGTCAGAGAGTCGAGAAGCTCCAAGAAGTCCGCTCGGCCTACTGATTCGAATCACCCGCAATCTCTGCCTCAACCACAAGCGAGACCGTCGCCCCAGCGTTCCCTTAGATGATATTCCACGCACCCGAGAACCACGAACGCGGATAGATGGAATGACGGAGATGGAAGAGGCAGTGATTGTAGCCCTGGACTACCTGCCGGAATCTCAACGAGAACTGCTCATCCTCCACTCATACTCCGGCTACAGCTACGAAGAGATAGCCGAGATGATGGATGAATCAATCGGGACAGTGCGAACCAGAGCCTGGAGAGCACGAGTAAAACTTGGGCGGATAATCGCTGCGCTGATGGAGATGGGTGAAGATGATGAAGATCAAAGTCGGCAACCAAAGAGTGCAGAGTAACATTACAGAACTATAGAGAACAGACGATGAATCGGATTGAACGGGAAGAATTGCTTCGGCGATACTTGGGAGGAGAAATGAACCTGCAGGGGGAACATGACTTCTTTATCCAAGTTGCTCTGGACAAAGAGCTACGGCACGAGCTGAAAGCACAGCAGACAATTGAGAGAGCATTCCAGAAAGATCGTGTTGGCGACAACGCAAACTACGGCACAATTCAAGCAGGAGTAACGGCAATGCTTGCAACGCTCCCTCAATCACCTGTTGAGGCAGAGTCGGTAGAGAGAGTGCCAAGCCAGCCAGCAAAATCAAATCTCTATCGCTATCTGCTTGGAGCAGGTATCTTTCTACTGTTGGGAATAACCTTCTTCACCCTAAACTTCTCCGAAGAGATAACCTTGATGCAAAGTCTTCTCCCGGAGATGCAAAGGCAGGGAATGCAGATGCAGAGACCGACAGTTGAACGTGAGAAGAGCAACGTGGCAGGAGAATCGACCTATCAATCGGAAGAGGTAGTGAAGGAAGAGATGGGCGTGCGCTCTGAACGTCCTACACACCTTTCCCACAAACCTTCAGTCTCTGCCGCACCCGCTGTTACTACCAAGCAAAGTGACACCCAGGATGTTCAGACTGCAACCCACCCAACAACATCGGATCCTTCACCCCCACCGATAACAGCTGACAGTCTCAATCCTCTCAACACGTTATCCTCACCAGAGGGGTTGATGATAGAACCCAAAGATAGTATCAACGTGGGAGCGAAGCTGAAGTGGAAGAAAGTCCCAACTGACAACTAAATATCCCTACGACCAATGGAGGAGATCATGAAATTATTTTCCCTTGTATTTACAGCACTTGTTCTCGCAAGTAGTCTGTATGCGCAACCAATTATCTTACAAATATCACCCGAAGAGCAGACAGTGAAGACAGGACAAGATTTCTTTCTGACGGCAGAAGTTGAAGTTACTGTTCTGGTTGAAAATGGACATGTAGAACCGATGACAATGTCGGCAACGGCAGCCACATTAACGCAGCCGGGCGAAGGAGTAACGGTAAGCCCAACGTTCTTGAATCTTCCTCAAGATGCTGATTCTACAGTAGCAGTTACCGTGACCATAAGCAAGCAGTCTATCGGAAAACATGAGATTGTCATCCGAGGTCGGTTAGCAAATGGAACGACTGTTGAAGAGAGTGCGTTCATTACCGTCAAGAATTCATCCGAACCTTCACCTTGGACGATTACCGCGAGAGATGAAGGAGATTTTGCCTTCGACAGTGAGCGAGGAATTGGATGGGTTGCTGCACCAGATGGATTGCAAAAGTTTGATGGCGTAACGTGGACAGAATATGATTGGCCCCTACAAGTTGGTGCAAGCAAGCAGATAACGCTCGATCCAGAAGGGAATCCATGGCTCTTAGTCACCGGAAATCTTTCTCTCTACCAGTTCGCCTCCGGCAAGTGGGTAGAACATTTGAAGGATGCTGGGGTTCAAGGCCCCGCAAGATTCTGGGTAAACGAGAAGGGAACGTTCATTGTGGCACGGGATGGCCTCCACTACTATAACGAGGGGGAACGTTCATTCCTCCGTGAAGTTCCGGGACTCGATCTGCCAGAACAGCGACGATACTTCCATAAGCCTGTGCAGGATAGTGCAGGAAACATCTGGATTGCCAACGGCATCAACTATCCTTATAACCTTATCAAATTCAACAAGAATGGAGACATCCTTTACGTGAGTCATCCATTCTATGAAATTCCGATCTTAGGAATTGGCCTTGAAGAAGTTATCCCGCTCGGAGTAAATCAAGATGGCGACATCTTTATCTCCGTTCCCGCACAGAGAAAACTTTTCCGCTTCGACGAGAATATGGATCCTTCGCAATTTCTGATCGAGACAGAAGAAGACTTCAACCCGTTGAGCAAAAGTGTTTCGTCGATGGCACAAGGAGATGACCTCTGGTTTGGCTACCAAAGCAATGGCTTTGCGCGATCCGATAGCAATCAGTGGTTGCACTACACCAAAGAGAACTCGGAGCTTCCCTCGAATAACATTGTGCGTATCTACATTGCTGAGGATGGCATTGTCTGGATCGTCATGAATAGCTATCTCGCACTCCTCGACGGGAATGCTCCCCCATCCAGCACATTTAATCAAACTGCGAAGGTAGAGGAACGAGAGGGGCCGGTCAGCATATTTCGTATAGCACCCAATCCAGTCTCCGAACATTCTTCGGTCACGCTTGCACTTACAGAGCGCTCAGAGGTTGACCTACGCTTGGTAAACGCCGTCGGCCAGGAAGTGGCTATTATAGCAAATAAACGTTGCGAGTTGGGAGAACATCACTTCCCTCTACAAACAGAGCACCTAACGTCGGGAACATATTTTCTGAAACTCTCGGCTGGAAATCACGTGATAACTCGCCCATTGATTATCGTAGACTAAGGCTGTGCATCGATTAGAGTTGAGAAGCCCGATGGTTCCCTTCGCCGTCGGGCTTCTTCTGTGGTACATCGAAGAAGTTCTTTATCCCCGTAAGACTACCTCTGTTATATCCTCTCTGCTCTTTATATTCCCTGCTATGCAGGAACAATGACTCTCAGACTGTTCCTCCACTTTCGCTACAATACTCTGGCATGTGAAGTGGAACGTTGAGACGTCCGAGGTTCATTCTTGCTCAACAAGACTACATTGTACATTCACAATTCTTCTGCGAAGAATATCATAGATAACGACTATGCACAAACTCTCTACATCATTCGGATTGCTTGTACTGATTGCTCTGGTTAGCTTATCCTGCACGTCAACTGCTCAGACAATTGACGTTGAACTTGTCCCAGCTTTCCCAAATCTGACAATTCCCCTCCCTACCGACATACAAAATGCCGGCGATGGATCGAACAGACTCTTCGTCTGCGAGAAAACAGGATTGCTTCACGTCTTTCCAAATGATCCCAACGTCTCGGAAACAACACTCTTTCTCGACCTGCGTGGGCAGATTGCAACGCAGTCGGAAATGGGTTTGTTAGGGTTGGCCTTCCACCCAAACTACAAGGAGAATGGATTTTTCTATCTGAACTACAATGTCCAACGGGGGAACAAGTTCTACACCATCATCTCACGCTTCAGTGTAGACTCTGAGGATCCGAACAAGGCCGACATTAACTCCGAAGTTATAATGATGGAGATCGAACAACCCTTCCAAAACCATGACGGCGGACAAATTGCCTTTGGTCCAGAGGATGGCTACCTCTACATTGCGTTGGGTGACGGCGGTTCTGGTGGCGACCCACTCAACTCCGGACAAGACCTCCGCTCCCCCCTCGGAAAAATTCTCCGAATTGATGTAGATAATCCTGACGATGAAAACGGGAAGAACTATAGTATCCCTGAAACAAATCCCTTTGCCACAAACAGTGAGTACGTTCAGGAAATCTACGCTTGGGGATTGCGCAACCCGTGGCGCTTCAGCTTCGACCAACCGACCGGAAGACTTTGGGCAGCAGATGTAGGGCAGGATAAGTGGGAGGAAGTGAACATTATCGAGAAGGGAGGGAACTACGGCTGGCGTGTTACTGAAGGTTGGCACTGCTACGACCCGAACAATAACTGCGATTCTATCGGGTTGATTGGTCCGGTCTGGGAGTACAGCCACAGCGTTGGGCAGTCAATTACCGGCGGCTACGTCTACCGTGGCTCGAACGTTCCTGCACTTACAGGGATGTACATCTACGGAGACTACGGTAGCCGTCGCATCTGGGCACTTGACTATAAGAGTGAAGCCGATGTTACCAACAGTTCGATAGTAAACACCCCCTTCGCTATCTACACATTCGGAGTCGACGAAAACAACGAACTCTACGTTGGGGGTCTCAACAGTAAGATTCACAAGTTTGTTGACCCGTCGGGGAATGTTGAGGGTAAAGAATTAAACACAGGTGCAACCCTCCACCCAGCGGTTCCAAACCCGGCAAGCTCTCGGGTGATAATTCCCTACGATCTCGATGGTAGTATGCAAGTCTCAATCACGATCTTCAACAGTATCGGTGAAGAGATCTCTCAACTTGTCAATCAAAAGGAGGAGAGGGGGGAACATCAGGTAGAGTTCGACACAACAGATATCCCGGGTGGCGTCTACTACGTGCAACTCACTACGGAGAAAGGGCAAGTAACGCGGAAGTTGACGGTAGAGCATTGAGTAAGTTCTAAGTCGTGAGCTACGAGCATTACGGTGTTGCTCGTAGCTCACAGCCAACTAAGCATAGGCGCGCGAGGCAACGATGTACTACCACCCTACCAGAAGTGTTCAGATAGTACTTAGCGGTCTGTTATCTACACTGCTGCTACTCACCACCGTAGTTCAATTGCAGAGCCAATCTGTTAAGGTTAGCGTTACTCCGACTTTTCCAGATCTCCCACTCAACAACGCTCGCATTACGAAAATGCAGTTTGCTCCAGATGGATCGAACCGTTGGTTCATCTGCGAACAGAATGGCGTTCTCTGGACTGCAAAGAATAGCGTGGCAACCACTCGCGCGGACACGCTCTTCGACTTTCGGCAGAAGATTATCTCTACCGACGAAGCAGGGTTGCTCGGCCTTGCGTTCGACCCAGATTTCCTGACGAACCGCTTCATCTACCTGAACTACATAGTGCAGAGGAATGACTCCCTTTGGACGTTGATTACCCGACTCACACTCACGGCAACCGATCCGCCAGAAGTCCTTCCCTCATCGGAACAAGTTCTGTTTGAGATATATCAACCCTATCCAACACACAACGGAGGAGAGATTGCCTTCGGACCACGAGATGAATATCTCTATATCAGTACGGGAGATGGTGGTGGATTTGGTGATCCATTCAACCGCGCACAAGACCTTCGTTCACCTCTCGGAAAGATTCTCTGTATCGACGTGAAGAATCCTGACCCCGGAAGAACGTACAGCATCCCGAAAACAAATCCCTTCGCTGGAAACAGCCACTACAGAGAAGAGATCTATGCGTGGGGATTGCGCAATCCGTGGCGGTTCAGCTTCGACAAAGAGACTGGAAAACTTTGGGCTGGTGATGTCGGGCAGAATGCGTCTGAGGAGATTAACATCATCGAGCGTGGAGGGAACTACGGCTGGCGAGTGATGGAAGGATTTCACTGCTTTGATCGCGATGATGCGCTTAACTTAACTAAGGTATGTGACTCAACATCGTTGATTGCTCCTCTCTATGAATATCTTCACGTAGATTTGAGCAGTGGCTACTCTGTCACTGGCGGCTACACCTACCACGGTCAACAGTTCCCAGAGCTTGGAGGATTGTACGTATACGGCGACCTCTCTACTGGACAGATCTGGGGTTTAGGTGATGACGGAAATGGTACGATCACAAACATTGAGTTGATCGACACAGATCACCTTATCACGACGTTTGGTGTCGACGACAAAGGAGAAATCTACTACGGAACGCTTGGTCAGGGAATCTACAAGCTACAATGATGGAATACGAGAATGAAAGAACTGGCAGATAGTATCGCTCAACTTCGGTCTACTATCCCAACACTTCAGGGGATGTTAGGATCGGTTGGAGAAGACGAGTGGAACTGGCATCCAAAACCAGAGGCTTGGTCCATTCTCGACGTTGTGAACCACTTAGCCGACGAAGAACGGGTAGACTTTCGAGTACGGCTCGACTTAACGCTCCACCAACCAGAGAAAGATTGGCCGGGGATCGATCCAGAAGGTGCAGTAAAGAACGATCTCTACCAAAATCGTTCTCTTCAGGAAGCACTCGACGACTTCGTTGCTGAACGGGAACGTTCGCTACAATGGTTGGAAACGCTCAACAAACCAGATTGGAGCTCCACACACACGCACCCACTTTTCGGCTCAATGCAGGCTGGTACATTAATGGCTTCTTGGGTTGGACACGACCTCCTTCACCTACGACAGATAGCTCGGTTGCGGTGGGACTTTCTTGCTCAGCAAGTTGCCCCCTTCTCGTTGCGCTACGCAGGGGACTGGTAAATTTTCGAGCAAGATTCTCAAGTCGGAAAGATGCCACCTGTATCAGTTACCTATCTCTACTGTCATTTTACCTCTCTATTTGTATTGAGCTTATTATCTTTTGCTCAACCTGAATATCATTACGCAACACTGTCGCAATCATGCCAACATTACTCCGACGCTTCATTGTACTACTTCCCCTCCTTCTGCCGACACTGCTACAGGCACAATCTGTCTACCTCGACATTGTAGAAGCATTTCCGAAGATTTCAACCTCGTTCAACGAGGTAACTGACATTCAGAATGCGGGAGATGGATCGAACCGTCTCTTCGTTTCGCGTAGAACAGGAGAGATTTACGTCTTCGATAACAACCCGGAAGTAACTGAATCGAAGCTCTTTCTCGACCTAACCGGTGTGGTTACTACCGACTACTACGAGTCAGGACTTCTCGGCTTTACACTCCACCCGAACTTTTCGGAGAACGGGTACATCTTTGTCTACTACATGGTGCGGAGAGGACTCTACTTCTACACGCGGATTTCTCGATTTACTCACAATCCCGCAAGCTCAGAGCCGATAGACTTAGCCACTGAGGTCAACCTGTTCGATTTCCGGCAACCTGCAATCCACCACAACGGTGGTCAGGTAGGATTTGGTCCCGACGGATACCTCTACATTGCTCTGGGTGACGGCGTCGACCCGGATGACCCTCTGAACTCTGGCCAAGACCTTCGCTCCATCCTCGGCAAGATTCTCCGTGTTGACATAGACAATCCGGCGAACGGCAAGAACTACGGGATTCCCGAAACAAATCCCTTTGCACGCAACAGTCAGTACGCACAAGAAATCTACGCTTGGGGTTTTCGCAATCCGTGGCGATTCAGCTTCGATCAACCGACGGGAAGGTTGTGGGTTGGCGATGTCGGGCAGTTCAACTGGGAAGAGGTAAATCTGGTGCAGAAGGGGGGGAACTACGGCTGGCGCGTGATGGAGGGATACCACTGCCACGACTCGACGCAGAACTGCGACTCAATCGGATTGATCGGTCCAATTTGGGAGTACAGCCACGACACGAACACACAATCCTCGATTACGGGGGGATACGTATACCGTGGAACGAACATTCCAGAACTTGATGGGATGTACTTCTACACAGACTTCAGCACCGGACGCATCTGGATGCTCGACTATCAGGGGAAAGATGATGTGACCAACACGTTGGTAAAGGATTCGGAACTCGTTATCTCAACATTTGGGGTTGACGAGGGGGGAGAAATCTACATCGGCAACTATGTTGATGGGAAGCTCTATAAGTTTGCACGACATTTAGGCGGGGTAGCAGAGGAAGGGAGTGAGAACGTTCAGGCAATACTTCACCCTGCTCTTCCGAACCCGGCGAGAGACCGGGTTACGATTCCCTATTCCATCAACCGAAGGGCATTAGTCAGCCTCGCCCTCTTCGACACACAAGGGAATCGAGTAGAGCAGATGCTTGAGAAGGTGCAGGAGAAAGGGGAACATCGTAGCGAGGTTGACGTGAGCGAGCTTCCCGACGGAACATATTATATCCAACTTATCGTTGGCTCTACTCAGGTTGCACGGAAGATTACCGTCGTGAATTAATTACCTATAGAGCCTACCCCACGTTGATAGACTGTTAACATTGTAGCAGAATCAGAAGCTGTATTGCTAACACGCTTTGAATGACATGCCCTACAGCTTCACAGGTCGATGTTGTCCAATCAGAACTCGAGTACATTTATCCCTATTGAACGGTTGTTTCTTAGGATGTTCATTCAATAGGTAAACACTTCACAACCAAGACTACAACTATTATGCGCCTACCCTTACTAACCCTTCTCAGCACAATTGCTACCTTGTCGTTGACTACCCTCTCTGCTCAAGAGAACTCACTGGAGATCGTTGAATCCTTTCCAAGTCTCTCTTTTCCGCAACTGACAGATATTCAAAATGCGGGTGATGGAACCAACCGTCTGTTTGCCTCAGATAGAGGAGGACAGATTCACGCTTTTGCTAACGACCCCGATGTTGAGACATCAACACTCTTTCTGGATATCGGCAAACTGATTACAACTGAAGCTGAGATGGGACTTCTCTCCTTCACTTTTCACCCGAACTTCCAAGAGAATGGCTACCTCTTTACGCTCTACAACTTCTCTATCGAAGAGATGAACTATACACGCTTGTCGCGCTTTACGGCCAGTAGTCCTAACCACAACAGTGTGGACTTATCAACAGAAGTTGTGTTGCTTGAAGTTCTTCAGCCTTTCACTAACCACGACGGAGGACAGATTGCTTTTGGTCCCGACGGCTATCTATACATCGGCTTAGGTGATGGTGGGAATGGCGGAGACCCATACAACAACGCGCAGAATCTGAAGACGTTGCTTGGAACAATTCTTCGTCTCGATGTAGATAATTCGAGCGACAGCTTGAACTATAGCATCCCATCAACTAATCCCTTTGTCGCAGATACAAATGCTCGACCGGAAATATGGGCGTGGGGATTGCGTAGTCCGTGGCGCTTTAGTTTTGACACAGAAACGGGAACGTTGTGGGCGGGTGATGTCGGACAAGAACGTTATGAAGAGATAGACATTATCGAAGGGGGGAAAAATTATGGGTGGAGAATTATGGAGAGCTGGTATTGCTTCGCACCGGAGACGGATTGTGATTCGAGCACCCTTACCAGTCCGGTGTGGGGATATGATCGAAGTGGTGGGAAGTCGGTTACTGGTGGCCACGTCTATCACGGCTCCAAGGTTCCTCAGTTGCAAAATCGCTATGTCTATGCCGACTTTGTCTTCGGGAACATTTGGGCACTCGATTATGTAAGCGACAACGATGTTACCAACGAACTTCTCTTCGACACCGATCACTTTATCGTGACATTCGGAGTAGATGAAAACCGTGAGTTGTACTTCGCCGATTACTTCAGCGGAAGGATCTATAATTTTGTAGAGGTTCCAGCAACGGTTGATGGCAACAAAGAGATGAAAGGAATAAAGCTCAACCTGCCAACCCCGAATCCTCCCCACTCAACTGTAGATATTTCGTATGAACTCCCTTCCAGAACTGAGATAAGACTCGCACTCTTCAATGTACTCGGAAAGGAAATCCGCTTCTTGGCTGAAGGGAAGCAAGAACCAGGAGTCCATCACATAAATCTGAATACGTTAGATATTCCAAGTGGCATCTACTACGTTCAGCTAAATACAAGTGAAGGACATCTCTCGCAGAAGATGACAATTCTCCACTGAAAATTCCATCCTCAAGGAGAGCCATAAACAATAGCCTTCTATGCGCTACAAGCAAACAAACACTTCAGACAACAACCCCACCTACACTCTTGTCTTCGACAAAGGTGATAAGGTGATGGAGGAGCTTCAGAGATTTGCCGTTGAACAGCAGATTACCGCAGCAAGTTTTGTTGGACTCGGTGCATTCAGTAGCGCAACGTTGGCGTTTTATGATCGGCAGACGAAAGGGTACGATCCGATTCCCGTTCAAGAGCAGACCGAAGTGCTGAACGTTACTGGCAACATTGCGATCTTCAACGGCGAGCCACGCCTTCACGTTCACGCTACGCTCGGCAGGCCAGATGGCTCAACTATCGGTGGACACTTGGTGGAAGGAGCTGTTTGGCCAACACTTGAAATCGCACTCTTTGCTTCGAGCGAAGTGTTAGAGCGAGAGATGGATGAAGAGACCGGGTTACCATTGTTGAAGGCGTGAGTTCCCTTAGAAGCCAGTTGATATTAAATCATTACCAATCGCAGCGCGATGCTCCGTTGGTAGCCCCCTGCGGAAGCAGGGGACAGGCAAACCTTCGCAACCGACAGCACCATCGGTGCGATCCTCAAGAACTGAGGGAGAACACCGCACGTTATCGAGGCACTCCGATGGAGCTTCGAGACGATAGGAAATCTTCTTTCCCTGTGCTGCCGCACAGGGCTACCGATGGCAGGCTCTGATAGAGCCGGGAACTAAGGTCATGCGAAATTTCATTTGCTCCGTGTAAACTATGCCACGCGCACCATTTCAAGTTCTGGTTTTTCCGTTTTGTGATACGCCCGAGGGGCTTCGCTATGGACTGCTGAAGCGGAGTGATGGAGCCTACTGGCAGGGGATTGCTGGCGGAGGCGAAGGTAGCGAACGGCCTGAAGAGACGGCACGGCGCGAGGCGTTCGAGGAGGGAGGAGTTCCATCCGAGTCGCGACTGATTCCGCTCGACACGATTACTTCCATACCAGTGATGCACTTCCCAGAACATCATTTGTGGGGATCGGACACCTACGTGATTCCAGAGTACACGTTCGGCATCGAGTGTGATAGCAACCAGCTTGAGCTATCGAGAGAACATACCGAGTACTGCTGGCTCCCCTACGATGAAGCGTTATCGCTCCTCCACTACGACAGCAATAAGACAGCGTTGTGGGAACTGAACGTGCGACTCTTGAAGCGATAGAATGTTCCCCATGTAGTCTCTATGCAGGACTGATCGCACTCTACCTCCTACCGCAATCTTTCCACACACCATTATTTCAAGGCATTGGTCTGTTAATTAGAGTGTTGAGCCGTTAGAACTGCACACTCTTCTTTTTTTCTTTACGAGAATATCCTACTCAATGGTAGGAGTTTCGATAACTTAAGTGCCTCAAGAAAATCTTGAGTTTTAAAACTGTTCAATTAACATTCTTTGACTATGATGCATGGGGCACAACATGCGCGGAAAGATTGTATCTACCGAGCAACACAAAGCAGTCTGTTGGTGATCTTTTTCTCAATAGCAATCAGCATAACCGAAGGTTATGCACAGGACATTGTTGACGGATTTACGCGGGGATCTGGAAATACAGACATTGCACTCAGCCTGATGAGTGAAAGCTACAACCAGTTTTGGGTTGGCCAAGAAGAGATGGATCTTCCCCCGCCACTCGGAACAATCAGCACAACAAGCATGAACCTCTTCATTGCGCACGGAATCACGAACGAGGTCGACATCGTTGCTTCCCTTCCCTACATTTCTTCGTCGGCAGATGGTGACGGTTCAGGACCACCCGATCAAAGTGACTACCAAGATGGAACCCTCATGGTGAAGTGGCGCCCGTGGCACCAGACAATTGGTGAGTCGGCTTCGTTCGACTTGACAACAGCCGTTGGCATCCACGGTCCCCTTACCGATTACGTTGTGAACGCTCCTGTTGCTATCGGTCACGGCTCAACAAACGTTGAACTTCGCGCTATCGGTCTCTTCCGACTTGAGAGTGGACCGTTCGCCTCTGTATCGCTCGGCTACAGTCGGCGCGATGGTATTGTTCCCGATGCTGCAATCAGCGGGTTTCGCCTGGGCTACACGACCGATAAGATCTACGCTGAAGGTTGGCTCTTCAACCAGAACAGTCAGGGAGGAACGACAATCGGTGAGGGCATTCCCTTCCAGTCGAACGGCGTTGACTATATGCGGGCTGGGGTTAAGGGAGCCTATTCAATTACAGATTGGCTTGGAATCTCTGTTGGTGGCTGGACGACACTTGATGGAAAAAATGTCGGGAAGGCAACTGGGTTTGGCGGGGGAATCATCGTGCAGATGGATGAGCTTCACCGCACTATTATCGGCAACTAAATTTGCATAACTCTCCATTCGTCGAACGGAAAGTCAAGTAATAGAAAAGGAGAAGGGGTACAGATAGCACTGTACCCCTTTTCTGTACTCGCCTCGTTCAGATTCTTTCAACCAGATCTGAACTTCGTTAGTTCCCCCAGTCGATGCTCTGTATAACTTGACCTCCGACCTTCTTCCCTTGATCGACTCCGTTCTCAATTGCTGCACGATAGTGGATGCCGCCGTACAGACGTGAGATTGCAGCTTCGTCGGCTGCCTCGTAGAACGAGGTGTACGATCGAGCCGCATACCCTAACTGATCGTGTGTGTGGTCGGTGAAGGAAAAGCTATTGCCGAACAGACTCGTTAAGACTTCGGCGGTTGCTCCCGACTGCACGGAGTGCCCTGAGGTATACTCCGGGAATGGAGGAGTATTTACTGGGAGATCGTTGTAGTCATATGCTGGATCAATGACGTTAACGATATAGGTAATCGGTCGCACTAAATTATATCGATACTTTGATTCCCAACAGGCAATAAAGGCGTCTGCAACTGCCATACCGACTTGGGCATAGGCTACAGCCGCAAAATCAAGTTGCTTGCTGGTCTGCTCAAGGCACTCGGTCAAAATAGAGATTGAGTGTCCCGGAGGGGTACAGGTCAGTCCTGGATCATCGGACCAATAGAGGGCGATGTCTTTCTCCGCTTGCGTTAGATTTGAAATCGTTGTGTAGACCTCGTTCGCCTCAGCATAGAACGCAGAGCTTGGATCCTCAGAAAATGCTGGCGGAGCACCTGGCTCACTCGCCTCGTTTGGATTGGTAGGATTCAGTATAAATGGACGATTGCTTCCCCAGTATGGCTGCAATGCTGACTGAGGATCTCCCCCACGGCGTGGCGTCGGTACCCAGAGACCTGATCCTGACGGTGGAGTGTAGGTTGTTGGGAAATTTGTCTTGTACCCCTCATGCCCACCATCGGTTTTCGACCATTCGAAGATCGCATTAGCAACCGACTTGCCGTAGGCAACAGAGCGGTCGACAACCTCGCCATCAACGTCAACAAGGAATTCCGAAACGAACTGATCTTCGAGCGCGGTAATTTTCCCACTCATCTCAGTAGTTGCATTTGCGTACAGCTGGCTGGTAATTCTGGCAAGTGCTGCGTTTGCAACGGTCGGCCAATGATACTCCACTCCATCTTCTACCTTTGGCAAGGCATCCACAGCAAGACCGTTCAACTGACCTTCCAAAGTTTTCCGATTTGGCATCCCGCTGAGGAGTGCTTGATAGAGGGTAACACCACTGTAGCCAAAGGCGCGCGAAGCTACCGGAGGAGAGAACCCAGGTGTTTTCTGTACAAGTTCAAGCTGAAGCTGAAACCAAGCGTTTGGAACCGCTGCATTATAGGCTGAAGCATTGTTCCCGGCTGGTTCAATTGGGGTACTCTCGCTACAAGAGGAAAGAATTCCTGCCGCAGAGAGCAGAGAAAGTGAAAACACCAGGCTAAAAGCTCGACGCAGAAGCATCTGACGCGAATTTTTCATAAACAGGTTCTCAATCGTGTGTGAGTAGAACAACAAATAGATGGCTCACTTTTCCTTGTCAGCAATAGAGAGCGAAAGAAAAATGCAAAACCACAGGGAGAATACGTAAAATATGAGTCAGTTACTTCAGCCAAATTCTATTTTTTATCAAATCTCAATTGCATCGGCGTAGACTAACCGTCGCCGTAGCTCGGTTGTCTCCCCGACCATCACACTATCTTTGTCATCTCCTTCCTCCCACTTCGCCTTTAACCCTCCATCTCCAATCAACACTTCATACTCACGGATCACCAAGCGCATCGGCTGTGAACCGCGAGCAACTGGAAGCTCCACTTCTCCAGCCCAGAGTCCGTCCCACAGCTTTTTGCCGAGTCCACCAATCCGGTCAAGCCCGACAGTATCGGAATCGTCGGCTGGTATCCACTCCAAGTCTCCCTCTGGACCAGTTGCGGTCTCTATGGTCACTTCCACCTCGCTCGGGAACTGCCCGGCAGCGTTGGCACGGTAGGCAAGGCCTGTCACCGTCACGCGAACTTTCTGTGCATCAGATGGATCGAACGTCACCGTTGCCGAACGATCTGGCGCGATCTGAATGTAGTCTGCCATCACGATGCGCGAGAGGTGAGCGTCGATTACCGACTTCGGGTGGTAGCGAGCCAAGGCTAAGCGAATGAAGGGATAGTATGCCTCGTGCGGATTGATCTCGATGTCGCAGAACCAGAGGCGGCGATCACTATCGTAGCCAACCTCATATCCGGCAACGGCTACAAACTCATCCCCCTTCTGCGATGGAAACTCCTCCATCGAAAGCCCTGTGTCGGTTGCCGCAGGATTCAAGAAGTCACCCAGCTTCGGATGGGAACGCAGCTTCCCAGCAAGCCAGAGCGGATCGGCTCCCCACTGCGTAACGTAGGGAATCAACTTGTCTGGAATCACTGTCTCGGAAACCAAATCAGTTGCGCCAACTAAACCAATTCCTCCAGAACCTACCGGCTTGCTCTTGATGTCAGTCTTCGCGGCATACTTGCCAGCACCTCCGCCAGTAGAAGTCTTTCCACTTGTTGAAGTCTTCTTTCCTCCCGGACTTGGCCAGACAACAACGCCGAGAAGCTCTCCATCACCGGAAGAGTACCACGGGCGTTCCATCCAGACTCGCAGACCACTGACCCGCTTGCTAATAATTTCGTCTCCCTCCTCTTGTTTCTCCCACCCATAGGAGGGAATCACGTAGAGAATCTTTGGTGCTTCCGGACGGGCTGAGTTCAGAATGTCAAGTTCTACTGTCTCCCCCGTTCTCGTGAGAAGTGCCTTCGACGTATCCTGTTCATCAGAACGCTGGTCGTCCAAATCATCATACTTCGGATCCACCTTCGGAATCACGTCGAGGAAGTATTCACGGAACCGACTTGTGGAAACAGAACGGTAAGTAACGCGACGGTACTTCGTGTCACCAAAATCGTGTCGACGGCGCTCGTCTGGCTTTGCAGCCAAGTCGTAGTTGAGTGCATACTTTCTAGCCCCTCCTCCCTTCGCAATTGACTTTGAAGTTGAAGCCTGCACTGTTTTCTTCCGCGTGGAGAGAGAGGTCATCTGCTCGGCCATCGAAGGTGTGTTCTGCACCTTATAGGAGGTCAGCGTTTTTGCTCCACCGATCATACTGAGAGACTGCTTCCCGACCATCTTCTTCAACAACTGGTCGTTCGACTTCATTTCAGGGGGTGTCGGAAATTGTACAGCCGCATCGTCGAAGTCTACGTTGTCGGAGAAGGCAACGTTCTTCTTCTCGATATACTTCGGTCCTGGAAGCGAAACGTTGTCAATCGGTTCAGTCCAGACAGCATAGGTGTCGACCTTGGATGAACTTTTGCCGTGAACGCTGATCTTCCCACTCAACATTGCAAACGTGTCGCCGAGACTCTTCTCCGCCTTCAGTTGTTGAACTACTGGCTCTTCCAGTGGCTGCTGCGTTACGTGAATCAACGTCAGTCCGCGATATGGCGTTAACGACCAGTTCAACCCGTTGGCAGCCTTCGTTTGATCTGGCGCGCCTTTCTCTTTCAACCAGTCCCAGATTGCCATCTTCTGAAGATCATCTGCATCGAGATATGAGCTGTAGAGTGCCTTGGATAGCTCTGCTTTGGGGAGCTTCACCACAACAACTTTCACTCCCCCTTCAGTGATCTCCTCCGGCACGCCATCCCCCTCGATAAGTCGCAGAATAAACGGCTCTAAGTCAGGCCAATTCGTAAAAGGGCCGTAGTCAACTTTTCGGATTGTTCCATTGGCCATACCGGGCAATCCTCGGAACGTTGTGCCCCGCGCCATGTCGGGAAGCCAGGGAACGCCGATGTTCTGCTCCGGTCGCACAGCCTTCGCTGCCAGCGCTGCGTTGAACGGAGTGAAGAATGCGTCGTTGTTGATAATCGTTGTGTACTGCGAAGGCATCGGCAGTCCGGTATTCGGATCATCGAACATCCCATGCTCCTCCGCCATCCGCTGCACTTGACGTGCCGGAACAACGTGGCGGTCTGCAGGGTAGGCTGCGTAATCAGGTATTGGAAAGACCGTTGCGTAGTCGGCAGCACTCGTGTTGAAGTTGCTCCGGACAACGAGATGTTCCACCGACTCTCCCGGCTTGATACCAGTCTTTGGAACTAAGAATGGTGTTGGGATCGGCTCGAAACGAGTGTAGATCAATTCACTCGTAGCGTTTGTTGTTGAATTCCCAGCCTCCTCTAACGTCAAACCATTCCCCGCAAGATCGGCTGCACGAAGTCGCATCCGATAGCCGAGACCGTACCGAAGTCGGGGGAGCGTTCCGGGTTGCACTTTAAAGTTCGTCGCCAACCCATAATCAGTATCTGATGTGTTCGGATTGTCGTTCCACGTATCGTCTAACGACTCATCTTCTGGCTGAATAATCTTCTTCCCCGGCTGTGGTGCAACCTTGCTCCACCCATTCCACGAAGTCAACGTCTCGGCTACATACCAACTCTTCTGCAGCTCCTCAAGCTCTTGGTCTGCCGCCGAGGAAGCCCCCACTTCTATCCACCCCTCATCATCATAGTCTCTCGTCTCGTTAGTCCGCTCGAAGAAATATGATCCCTTCCTCTTACAGAGTGAACGCCACTGGCCTGAAGCAGAATCACGAATGTCGACGCGGTAGCCTTTCACCAAATCGTCCATGTAGAGGATTAAGTTGTCGTCATTCCCCGGAGCAGCTATCGCGTTCAAATCCTTCGCATACGCCATCTTCGCAACCAGATATTGCGCTTGGTTGGTCTTCACCAGAGAGATGCCAGCTGTCCGAAGTGCTGGCAGACTTGCCGTCTCCACCACCACTCTCTTCGACGCAAACTCTGACGGTGCCAACTGCGAGACAGCAACCGGGTCAATTCCAGCAAGACGTTCTGACTTTAGATCGGGAGGAGTAAAGTGGCGAAGTGTGTTTGCGAGCGACATCATCTTCATCGCTGCGCCATCAATGTCGAGATGAGAGAGTTTGTACTTCGATCCGCTCAAGTCGAACATTCCATCCTGAATATCCGACCCATTTTTTGGCTGTGCACGGAAGAGACTCTTTCCGGGAACCAAGTCGAACTTTGTCTTCGGTCTTACCAAATCTGTTGAGACAGAACCGTTCCAGAGGTTTCCGACAACGAAAGGTGCATTTTTAGTTACAGGGAAGAACCTGATCGTATTACTACCGGCAGCAGCAGCGGCTGGCACTTCAAAGTCAAGGACTAAACCAATCCGGCGCATAATCTCTGGATAGTTCGAAAGCGAAGCACAGGCTTCGTGGAAGTCGAACGACGGAAGGGCCACTGCCGTAAAGTGTGCTTGCTTCGGACGGTGGAAGAATGTCACTTGAAGAAAATCCTTTGTCGGCTCAGCCGCCGCAAGTGAGTTTACCGCCTTAGCACTATTCAACTCACTGTAGATACTCTCAAGCGCACTGATCGTCGTCGCCTTGAACTGCAACGTCGCCTCTTGCACTAAGTGTTGTAAGTCGAGCATAGCCGTAGCCTGAAGTGCCGTAGGAACCTTGGCGAGAACAGCGTTAAGCTGTGGGTGAATCTTATCTGTTTGCAGCCGAGAGTGTGGCTCATTTGTCGACTTATTCCACTTGGAAAACTTCGATAACTCAGACCTTACCTGAACTTTCTGCATCGACTGTGTCGGCGCGGCAGTCTTTAATCCGTCGCTGTTGGGAATGTAGTTCTTCGTCTCTGGAGAGTCAGGGTCAGGAGCCAAATAAAACATTATTGGCTCCAGCTTCTTGGCTACTTCTATTGAAGTCGGGAAGGCTGTCTGATTCGGAAAGATAATGTCCTGATACTGCGCTTTGATCCACCCCTCCACATTTGCGTATGGATAGGAGCGAACGAATTTGCTCGTTGTATCGCTAAACTCAAAAGAGTCTACTTTACCGTTGTCGGTGAACATTGCCTTCCAGAGTGGTGACTCCAGCGGCTGGCCAATCTGTGTTGCCGCAACCGGAGCTCCATTCCCGAACTGAACAGCAAAGCTCATCTGGTTGAGTGCCGCTGGCCAATCACGAAAATCATCGAAGAGTGCGAGTGTTGGATTTGCTTGATTCGAAACCAAGCGTGGCGAGACAAAAACCGAAAACCGCAGCTTCGACGAATCGTCTGGACTATACCCGTTCGGCAGGACTGTAAAAATTACCTTCTGTTGTTGCATAATATATACTCCTGAAGCGGTCGGCTTTGAGCTTTCAGCTATCAGTTATGAATTGTCAACAGTTACTCTAATTTGTAGGGCTGTTCCGTGCAGCCTCTCGATATATTTGCGGCAATGGTAGGGACGCCCTACGCACTCACAAACTCATTCACTCTCATACTCTATCAACTCTACCCAAACGCCGCGCAATACTCATCCCAGTTACTCTGCGACATCAAATCAATAAAGAGAGGATCATTCTCCGATCCCTTGAAGCGCCGTTCAATTGTCTTCGAGAAAGAGATGGAGAAGAAGAGAACTTCTACTTCGAAGGTCAACGTTGCTTGGCCGATTACTTTTCCACCCGGCTCCTTGTAGGTCAAGCTAAGGTAGAGGTCAATAGAAATGCTGATGATGCCAAGTACTGAGAGATGTCCTCCCAACTTGAGATACCCCTCAAGGATTACCTCCTCACCCATCTTCTTGTAGTAGACACCTGCCTTCACGTAGACACCACCACTGGCAACACCCACATCAAAAGCAATCTGCGCACCGAACTCGAGTGCAGCCTCGAATCCAATCTCTTTCGTTGAGATAATCAGTCCGAAGAAGCCACCACCACCCAACATCGAAACTGTCAGGACAAATGGGTTCTCCCGCGTGCAGAAGAGGAAGGTGAAGGTAAGTGGCGAGTTCGTGAAGGGAAGTTCCAACGACGCGCCGAGACTAATATTCTGCAAGCTGAAGACACCAACCGCAATGCTTGGGATCGGGAAGGTGAACCCAGCAATGATGCCGGTTGGAGTAACGTCGAGACTTGGCGGATCGCTGAACCCATCGAACGGAATGAACTCCCGGATCTTCTCCACAAATGCGAGCGGACCGTGGAATGTGATTCCCGTATCGGGATCGAACTCTACGTTTACTTCCACCTTCGAGCCATCTTTCGAGCGGAAGCTCAGATCGCTCATTCGCAAGTGAACAAATCCATCTGGAGCCGCGTCGTCGATTGGAATCAACTTGATCTTGAAGTTGTTTGCCACTCCCTCCAACGAGAAGGTTGGGGGAGAACCATCCAGCTTCACGGTTAAAGCTGCGCGAATGTAGACCACCTCGTTTGAGACCTCAACTTCCTGTCCCGCTGCGTTCAGCGTCTGGAAGAGAGCGTTCGTCCCCATCAAATCGTTCGACTGATTTGAGTTCGGCCACGACTTAATTGTCGGTCCCCACTTCAATTCCAGCGTCAACTCTGTCGGCAACCCAAACTGTTCTAACAGGTCGGCAAGCGATTCACTCTCGGCGATATTTTTCACCTTGTTAATCAACGACTCGGCATAACCCTTCGCCTGCTCAATAATTCCCTTCGCCTCTTTCTCCACTTGCTGGATAACGGCGAGAGCTTTCTGACGCACTGCCTCTGCTGCATTCTTCGCTGCCTCTTCAGCCTCTTCCTTCGCGTTCTTTGCCAAGTTCTCTGCTACTTCAGGAATCGACTCGATGTCGTCGAGCACTTCCTGAAGATCATCCTTCATATCCTTGAACTTGTCGATGTCGTCCTTCACGTCGTTGACGGCAGACATCAAGTCTTGAATTGTCGAGACGAGTTGCTTCGGATCGGAGAAGTTCTTCGAGTTCAACATGCGAGGAATCTTAATCAGATCACCCGCAAAGTCGTTCACTGCGTCGATAATATCCCGCAGCGAAATTCCTCCGAGAAGATTTGCGTCGAGTGCTTCGTCGAAGAAACTTGTCGGATCGAACTTGCCGCTGGTCACCTCCTCGATCTTCCCCCCAACCGTACCGAGCGACCGGGAAAGTCCGGCAATGTTCATGTTCGGTGTCCCAAGTCCACCAGCCTTGTCGGCGTTGGTGTTGAAGGACATTTCAACGGCATCCTTCAGCTTTGCGAAGACTTGTCCCTTGTTCGCGTTTCCGTCGATACCATGCTTATAGTAGGTATCGTGCAACTCTATCGCTTGGAAGGCGGCTGTACCGGTGATCTGCTCCACCGCGTCGATACGAACTCGCGTCTCGACAAATGCTGGGTAGAAGTATGGCTGATCTGCATTGTAGAGATCGTCGTTATTCCTGTTGTTCGTGCTTCCAGTTCCAGCAGCAACCTTGGGGAGTGAACCGGGGTCATCAGAAGAACCTGTGTTCGATGTCGGAACGTCGGCAGTAAACTGCACATAGTCCGTCTCGAAAGCAGTGTCTCCCGTCTTCTCGCTCGGGGCGTAGGCAATCGTCTGACCGTAAACATCTCGCGTGTTCCGGTTTGCGTTGTAGGTTCCGAGCACAGCTTGGGTCACGCTGTAGTCGAACGCCTTCTTGTTATTGACAAACGCAAGTGGGGTAGAGAACTCAATCTGGTTTCCATCCCAATCCTCTGCTACCACATTGAAGAGGAAATCTTCACCATCAACCACAGGCCAGAACGCCTCATCCCCGTAGCTCCCGATTTTACTGATTCCTTGATCTGGCTGATCTAAGTTTGGCGTAATCAACGTTGTCAAACGCATCGTGCGGAAGGGAGTCCGTCGCCCACTGTAAGGCTGGCTCAATGCCGGATACTCCATCACCGGTTTGCGAACAACGATGTACATCCGCTGGTACATGTAGGCGATGTAACCGTGCCGCCCAAACTTCTTGATCTTCCGCTCAGTGATCTTAATCAGTGCGGCACGATTTCCGAATGGGAAGAGGAAACCTTTGTAGACAACCCGAACGTAGTGATCTCGCCCCATCGTTCCACGGTGTCGCCACTCCTCAATGCTTGTGTCTGGGGGTGGCTCCCACGTTCCCCGCGTGTTCATCCAAGCACCGAGTGCGCTCAGCATTAAGCTATCAACCCCAACCGGCTCTGGCGGATTGTTCTTCTTCTTGTCACCAACTGGATACTGGAAGTTCGCGCTCAGGTGAACCAGTTCGTGCCGGTCGCGAGCGTTCAAACTCATTCGGAAAGGAGTGTTTGTCGACGCTGGTCCCGGAGTTGGATTCTCTTGAAAATCTGGAGACCAAACAGCCCGGACAGTTCGGTAGTAGTCGTCGTGCTCGTCGATTGCTCCGGTCGACTTCCGAACGCCGAGACGTGTGTGCCACAGTTCTGTTCTCCCGTTGTGCGTCACTGGCTTCAGCGAGTGTGCCCAGCCAGAGTAGACGTGTGGCGATAGAATTAACCGGTAGGGAGCCTCGATTGCCGTGTGGTATTCCTTCGGCTTGATGATCTTCGGGATCACCGACGTTAGATTCAGGTAGAGATCGAACTTCGCCGCTGGGTTTTCCGTTTTCATTGCCGCCATCTGTCCCGGATCAGCCTGAATCGACGGGTTGTCGGCCATCACCTTCGAGCGGGCATCGATTGCCTGCGTCCCATTCCCCTGCCCTGCCGATGACGATGCGATATAACCCCGCTTCAGCGTGATATTGGAATACTTCGCCCTCCCGGTCGTCGTCGTAGTGCGTCCTCCGTCTGGAGCAGCAATACGACTGATACTCTTCGCTTTTCCACCAGTATACACATTAGAGATTTTTCCCTTCAACGCTTCGCTTAAGCCAAGTATCGACCCGATGGCAGGAGAAGGTGGCGGCGGCGGCGGCACTGCCGATGGAACAACACTCGGTGTGAGTGATGACCAATCCAACAAATCGGCGAGCGTGTATGGAAGTTGTGTCATCCCGGATGGGAGCTTGAACGCGAGGCGACTCGGTCCAGCAATCCGGTGCTCGATTGGGGGCAAGTCAGGCGTCTCATTCCCTCCGGCTGGCTCCTCCATATTCTCCGGAATCTGATCGGAGTTATTCGGGTCGTTCTTCGCCGCCTCCTGTGCGTCGTCGGCCTCCCAGTAGGCTCGCTCTGCAATGTTCTGCGGCGGAAAGTGAACAACCAGATAGGGAAGATTTGTGGTGGTGTTTCCAGTTGAAGTAATCGTGCCTGGTCCCTTCACTTTTGAAATCTGATTCGAGACTGGCTCAGCCGCAATCACGTTGATCGATGCTGTCTGCTGCGTTGCTACAAGTTCTGTGTTGTTGAGTTGATACCCCTTCGTCTTCCCCTTCGATCCTCCACCAGTCTTAATCTGCAAGTTGATAAACTCGAAGCCGAGGTAGAGCATGTCGGCAGGGCGGAGCACCCAGATGACACTGCTGAGAGGGAAGGTGACCACCGTCTCCTTCTCTTCGTCGAGCATTACATCTCCCTCATCCTCGTCGTCTGGGTCGGGAAGGTCGGGTATATCGGGAAGACCGGGACGAAGAGCACCAGTTGGCATCTTCTCTAGGCCATCTTTCTCACGGAAGAAGTGAAGTCGCGTCCGGCGGCGAGGTTTTGCAGGCTGCACAACGGCTCCCCGTAGTGGCAACGAGGCGGCAATGATTTCTGGAGCGCAGACCATCCCCTCAACTTCACTCCCCCTCCCACTCAACTCGAAGGGATCGGTTCCACTTCCTCGACCAACTTTCAGGCTCAGTCCATCGGTTCTCATCGAAACTGGTTTTTCGGGATAGTCGGCAAGGAGGAGGGTAGTGTTCTCTTGCCTACCGAACTCGACTGCATAACGAGGATTTTCCAGAGGTAAGGCGAACGAGTGGCCGTTCGATTTCTTGAGAGAGCCAGCAGGAACAAACTCAACCTGCCCACTACCAGAAGATTGCCCACTCCCGCTTCTCTCCGCAAGCAACGCAACCGACCGTTCTCCCCCCTTCCCCTCTTCTGCCTCAACCAGCAAGCTATCAAAGACATTTAGGCTGGTGTTCAACTGCCACCCCTTCCCCTCTTTCACTTCTGGTACAATCTTCCAATCCTGTTCCCCACGCTCCACCGTAATGATAGAGCGTAGTTCTGCAGGCTTCTCTACGATTGCGGGAAGGTTCTCTTCTGGAAGACCCAACGAAAATCTATCGGCACGAAGGGAAGTTGAACTGAGTCCTCGAAGGCGAAGGATATCCTCACCCTCTACATTCAAACTCCAGTCTGGCCAGAAAGAGGCTCGTCCTTTACCCTGCAAGGCAACATTTCCGGCACTCCCAAGCTGACAAAGCTCTTGACCGAAACGTACAGTTGAGCGGAGCGACTCCAGTCCAAGCAACCACTTCTCGAACGATCCCTTCCCCTTGAACTGGCCAAAGTCAGCGGAAAAATTAATCCGTGCGCCGGTAGCCCCCCGACGTATCTCGCACTCGAAGTCGAGTGGAATGTCGGTTCCGGGACGGCGAGCATTCTTTAGAGTTAGGAGGATTCGCCTATCGTTTCGATCAATCTCAAGGGAAGGTTTTCCGGCAAAGCGATCTAAGTCGATCACCCAACGCTCAGCACCACCAAGCGAGAAGGCAAGCCGACGTTCATCCCCCTTCATCTCAAATTGCCCTGAGAGGGCGGCTTGCGCACCCTTGAGCAGAGGGGAAGCCCCAACAACGGCCAGACCGGAAAGTCCGATCATTCGTCGTCGTGACATCTGAATGTCTTTACCTGAAAGAGCTTCGCTCACCGCTTCGTGCGGTCTTGAGGGTAGCATCGTCAGTCTGTTCCGTCGCAAGACAGAACGGTTCAATCGAGAGCGGGACATCGTGGTCCTCCGTAGAGGTTGTGTACTGGCAGGCGTGGCTACGGGAAATATAACAGGCTTTTACACCGCGGAACAAGAGTTCAAGAGATTTTATTTTCCTTTCCTCTCATATACCTACTATTACCTTCATTTAGGACTTTGCCGTCCTAAATTGCTTCCTGAACATCTCAAGATCATACCGTCAAAAACCGAAGAATGAAAACAACAATCGAACCATTCCGCATCAAGGTTACCGAACCTCTTCAACAAATTTCCCATCGAGAGCGGATCGCCCGATTGAAGGAGGCGCGCTACAACGTCTTTTTGTTAGATGCAGAGGACTGTCCGATTGACTTACTCACCGACAGTGGAACCGGAGCAATGTCCACACAGCAGTGGGCTGCTATGATGTTAGGAGATGAGAGTTATGCCGGGAGCCGTTCGTGGAAACGGTTTCAACATACGGTGCAGGAGATCACTGACATGAAGCACATTTTTCCGACACATCAGGGAAGAGCTGCCGAAGATATTTTAGCAACTGTGCGCCTCCGTCCTGGAGACATTATTCCGAACAACAGCCACTTCGACACAACACGTGCAAATGTGGAATTTGTCGGAGCAATTGCGCTCGATCTTCTCTGCGCCGAAGGTCTCGATAGCAACCTCGACACCCCCTTCAAGGGGAACATGGATGTAGAACGGCTGGAAGAATGTATCCAAACATATGGCCGTGAGAGGATTCCATTCTGCATGATTACTGTCACAAATAACACGGGTGGAGGCCAACCGGTCTCGCTTGCAAATATCCGCACTGTTAGGGAGATCACCGCAAGGCATGGGATCCCCCTGATTATCGACGCCTGTCGCTTTGCAGAGAATGCCTACCTGATTCAACAGCGTGAAGAGGGGTATAAGGCGAAATCGCTCATGGAAATCGCGCAAGAGATGTTCAGCCTTGCCGACGGTGCTACCATGAGCATGAAAAAAGATGGACTGGTTAACATAGGCGGGTTCTTCGTCTGCAACGACGACAATCTCGCGGAAGATTTCCGGAACTTGCTCATTCTCCGGGAGGGGTTTCCGACCTACGGTGGACTTGCTGGGCGCGATCTGGAGGCGGCGGCGGTTGGTTTGCGCGAAGCGTTAGAGGAAGACTACCAAGAGTATCGACACGCTACAGTCCGGTATCTATCAACCAGACTTGATGATCGCAACATCCCCTACGTTCGCCCGGTAGGGGGTCATGCTGTCTTCATTGATGCTAAGCAGTTCCTTCCCCACATTCCACCACTTCACTATCCCGGCATAGGATTAGTCAACGCTCTCTACATTGAGGGGGGAGTTCGGAGTGTAGAACTTGGAAGCGTAATGTTCGGTTCGTTCGACGAAGAAGGAAACGAACGCCCTGCTCCACTCGAACTGGTTCGCTTAGCAATCCCACGCCGAGTATACACACAAAGCCACTTCGATTATTTGATCGAGGTGCTCGACGAAGTCTGGAAGAAACGGGAGGAGATTGGTGGATATCGCATCACCTATCAGCCAAAATTGCTTCGGCACTTCACCTGCCACTTTGAACAACGGTCGATGAATTGAAGGCTGTAAGCAACTTTATATATCCTTCTGGGTTCTTGTTGCCGGATTACACATTCTCATGACAACCGCCACGCACATATCCACAAATCAATTGAGACTCTGGAAGAGTTTGCAATTCCTTCTCTGGGTTGTTGGCCTGTTCGTCGTGCTATCTCTCTTCTTCAAACCAGAGGTTGGCCTCGATGCCCTCTGGAATGTTCTGATCCCATTAGCTCCGGCTCTTCTGGTTGTCAGTCCCGGACTCTGGCGCAACATTTGTCCGCTCGGTTTTACTACGCTTCTCCCCCGCTACAGCAATCGTTCTGCCCGCAAACAACTGTCGCCACGTGGACAAACAACCTTAAGCATTGGTGGACTTCTTCTACTGCTACTGATTGTTCCGCTACGCCACGTTCTATTTGATACTAACGGGCCAGCAACGGGATTACTCCTCATCTCGTTAGCCTTGTTGGGAATAATCCTCGGAAGAAAATATGAGTGGAAGAGTGCTTGGTGTTCAGGACTTTGCCCAGTCTACCCAGTTGAGAAACTCTACGGAGTCAACCCTGTTGCTGTCCCACGAAATGCCCACTGCACGCTCTGCGAACAGTGCGTCATCCCCTGTCCCGACTCTACAAAGTCGATGCATCCGTTGGCAACACGGAAGATTAAAGCCGATCGACTTGCTGGAACTATTCTGGTAGGTAGTTTCCCCGGGTTTGTCTGGGGATGGTTTCAGTTACCAGATTATGTAGGGGAGGAGAAGTGGGGGCATCTGCCTGAAGCCTACTTTTGGCCTCTACTCGGGGGGGCTGTCACACTTGTCATCTTCCTGATAATTAGTCGAGTTATTCCGAAAAAGGAACAGAGCAGACTCATTCGCATCTTCGCCTGTGGGGCGGTTGCCTGCTATTACTGGTTCCGCCTTCCACTCCTGTTTGGCTTTGGAGCATTTCCCGGCTCTGGAATGCTAATGGATCTCTCGTCAACAATCCCACCATGGCTCCCCTACCTGTTGCAGGGAAGCACAACGCTCCTCTTCGCATGGCTTCTCCTCTGGCGAGAAGTTGATAAAAAACAGAGCTGGACAATACGCCCTCCGTTTGCAGGAACTTCGTGATATGCAGCCGAAGATTGGTTGTTGATAGAAGTTCGTTCTCTTTGCGATACATACACATCAACCTACGTAGCATTTATTTATGTCTGTTCTCATCGTCGGAGGAGGAATCGGGGGACTGACCACAGCAGTAGCACTCCACCAGGTTGGCATTACTGCCCACGTCTACGAGCGTGCTCCCGAACTTCGCGAAGTTGGGGCAGGGTTTACGATTTGGTCGAATGCGATGAAGGGACTGCGTGAGATTGGTCTGGAAAAACAAGCACTCGCTCGTGGTGCAGAGTTGAAGAGGTTTCACACCCTTTCACCCAAAGGGAACGTGATTGATACCGAAGAGATGGAGAGCATCTATCGCACAGCAGATGCAACCTCGATCTGCATCCACCGTGCAGACTTGCAGCAAATTTTAGCCGACGCTCTCCCCTCCGAACAGATTCAAACCGGCAAGGAATGCGTGGGAGTAGAACAACAGGCTGAGAGTGTTACGCTCAGTTTTTCAGATGGCACGAGGGCAGAAGGTGAGATTGTTATCGGTGCAGATGGAATCAACTCCGCTGTGCGAGCCTCACTCTTCGGAACTGAAACCCTACGCTACGCCGGGTACTACTGCTATCGTGCAATTGCAAAGACCAACGAACTCCCCGCCGACGAGGCAATTTTTGGCATGGCAAAAGGTGTTCAACTCGGTTTCTTCCCATTTGGCCGTGAAAGCCAAACCTATTGGTTTGTCTGCCCTAATGCCCCCATAGTGAGAGGAACTAATGAGAGTAGGTTCGACCACAAAACATTTCTCTCCTCAATTGCCAACCCTCTCCCCTCCCACCTCGGCCATATTATCAGGAATACACCAACCGAAGATTTGATTATTGGAAACGTTTTCGATCGTCCACCACGGAGCACGTGGGGCTTGGGAAGGGTAACGTTGTTGGGAGATGCTATCCACCCGACGACACCGAACTTAGGGCAGGGTGCTTGCATGGCGATCGAAGATGGAATTGTTCTCGCCGATTCTATCAGACGTGCCGACAACCATATCACGGCTCTTCGCCAATACGAACAAAAGAGGAAAAGACGAACGGCAATGATTACGCGGCAGTCGTGGCGAATTGGGAAAATCTACCAGTATGAAAATCCGCTCCTCGTACATCTCCGCACACTCACCTTCCGCCTCCCAATCGCCGGGTGGATTGGGAGGAAGACACAACAACGGTTGTTAAGCTCTACGTTGCCAAAGTTATGAGGTATGAAAAATTAGGTTTGCGGGAACTGTAATTCCCACCACAGTTATCAATAGGCACGCCACGGTACGTTAGGAACCGTGGCGTGCAAATTTGAAGCTCTACGTTGCGCTAAGGAGATCGTCACCTTCTGTTGTTCCCCTCTCACCTGACATCGGGAGCGAGGCGAGAAAGAAGGGGAAACTAAGGAGCCATTCTCTCCACATATAATTTGTCCTACAACATTCCCCGCCGCTCCTGATCCCGTTCAATTGACTTGAAGAGTGCGGTAAAATTCCCCTCACCAAATCCGAGATTGTTCACCCGCTGAATAATCTCAATGAATATCGGGCCGAAGAGATTCTTCGTGAATATCTGCAAGAGGTATCCATCGTCATCTCCATCTACTAACACCTGATGATCCTTAATCCGGTCACGATCTTCCCGAACGTTCGGCACACGGTCGAACACGGTATCGTAGTAATCAGGATCAATATCGAGTGTGTCGATTACACTCTTGTCTACCTGATCGAGCGAGGCTAAGATGTCGTCCGTAGTGAAGGCTAAGTGCTGAACGCCTGGACCATTATACTCTCGCAGATATTCATCGATCTGCGACTTTGTCTCTTTCCCCTCGTTGATCGGAATACAGAAACTCCCATCAGGAGAACGGAGCGCATAGGAGAGCAATCCGGTCTTCTCCCCTCGAATGTCGAAATACCGAACCTCTGTGAAGCCGAAGACATTCTTGTAGAAGTTCGCCCACTCCTCCATCGTTCCCTTGTAGACATTGTTCGTCAGGTGGTCAATTGCGAGAAATCCTTTCTCCTCTACTACTACTGGTTCTGGTAGATCGAGGAACTCCTCCTCGTAGATCGACCCTCGCTCACCAAACTTATCGATGAAGTAAATCAGGCTGTCGCCGATGCCGTAGATTGCTCGATATGGAAGTTGCTTTGCCTCATCCGGGGCAGGCTTTGCCCCCCGACGAATCGCCTCCTCGAATGCTGCGTCCGCATCCTTCACACGCCACCCCATCGAGCAAATCGCCGGTCCATGTGCTTTCGCAAACTCGTGCGAAAATCCCTCCTTCTCCTCGTTCAGTAAAAAGTGAATATCGTTCTGGTTGTAGTAGTAGATATTCTTCTCCCGCGCCTTCTTCAACTTGGAAAAACCAAAGGCGAGAAATACGTTGTGGATAAAATTTCCGTCTGGACTGGCAAACTCGGTAAACTCAATTCCTTCCAGCCCAATCGGATTCTCTATGGTTGTGGTTGGCGTTGTTGCCGTTGTTGTCTCTTCCATTGTTCTCTACGCTGTTTTATATGATGTGATTAATTCGACTATCAGTCTCTCGAAGACAAATACCTCTGCACTCGATAGAAGAACGTATCTCCTCGCTCCCACTCTACCAGCTTACAGACTCGCCGGCTCTTCCATCCACGACTTCCAATAATCTTTGCGGCAGGTTGCCTCAGCCTCTTTTGTCATGTAGAGAGGATAACGGGTATCAACCATCACGGCCTTCTCCTCGGTGATAGTTTTCCCCTTCACTGCCTCCACCGCCTTTGGGTGAGGGCCGTGGTGAATTCCTTGTGGGTGAAACGTTATCATGCCAGCATCAATTCCAGAACGGCTGAAGAAGTCGCCGTCGTGGTAGAAGAGAACTTCGTCGAAGTCAATGTTTGCGTGATAGAAGGGGACTTTCAATGCTTTCGGATCCCCGTTCTCTAACGAGCGGGGGAGAAACGTGCAGATAACTGCATTCCGCATTTTAAACGTGGTGTGAGCCGATGGGGGAAGGTGGTAGCGCTCACTCATCACCGGGCGAATATCTCGGATGTTCAGTTGCCAAACCGTAAGGTCTCCCTTCCACCCAACGGTGTTGATTGGATTGAACGGGTAGGTGATAGTAGTAATCTGGTTCAGTCGCTTCACTTTTAAGTGATACTCATTCTTGAACTGACCATTGCTTGAGGCAACCGGTGTCGGTACATTCAGTACGCCCGGATCGAAGAGAGCATGTTCCCCTAACATTCCACGATCGGGAATGCCAATCTCTCCAGATGCTTCTACAATTAAGAGGGTTGTCTCCTCTTCTGGAAGCAACCGATAGATCGTACCGCGGGGGATTACTAAGTAGTCCCCTTTTTCGTATTGAAGTGGGCCAAAATCAGTTTCGATAGTTCCAACTCCAGCGTGAACGAAGAGACATTCGTCACCGTCGGCATTGCGAAACCAGTAAGGCATCGGTTCTATCAACCGCTTCATTGAGAGAACAACATCGTCGTTGTAGAGGAAAGGAATGCGCCCCTCTATGTAGTCCTCCTTCTCAAGACCGGGAAGGGCTAACACATTCATCGCTTCCGGACGAAGTGCTCCCTCGATATTTGTCCAGCCGGTTGGCGGGTTCGTCCGGTAGAGGTGGCTGGTTCTGCCGAAAAAACCATCCCGCGCAAATTCTTCCTCGAATAACCCTTCCGGAATATCGACGTGTGCCTGACGGGTGACAATACCTTTGCTGTAATACATACTTTTTCTCTCGCTGTTTGTTTGAAATTTTCTTGAAAGTATTGAGTTCTCTTCTTCAAAAAAAGCGAGTTATTTTGGGGAACTTCATCGAAAATTTCGATGGAAAGAATCGATCATTTAGCAAGAATTCCGAACTATGAAAATTGACCTCTACTCACTCAACATCCTCGCCACGGTAGTGAGAGAGGGAAGCTTTGGACAGGCGGCAACGGTACTGAACACGACGCAGTCTGCTGTCAGCTACCAGATTCGGAAATTGGAAGAGCGGCTCGGCATTCCTCTCTTCGATCGATCACTTCACCGAGCCACGCTCACCAGTGCCGGTGAAATCGTTCTGGAAGAAGGACGACGCTTGTTAGAGAGTGCCCGCCAGATTGAGGTGCTTACTGAACGCTTTGCCGACGGATGGGAGCCGAACTTAAAGGTGATCGTCGACGGTATCTTGCCTATTGAACCAATTCTAAAAGCGTTGAAGGTGATGGCTGAGGAGAATATCCCAACCAGAATCCAAGTGAAGGTGGAGTTCCTCGGTGGGGTCCAATATCGCTTCGTAAAAGAACATGCCGACATCATGTTGGTAAAAGATTATCAACCCGATCCTTCGCTCAACGAACATCAGTTGGAAGAGATGGAGTCGATCTTAGTGGCAGCGCGAGAACACCCCCTATCTTCAATGAAGCAGGCAAGTTTGGACGATCTCCACCACTACGTGGAGCTGACGGTTCACGACTCCAGCGAGCAATATGTTCCGGGAGGAGATCGAATGATGTTTGGAGGAGAGCGGATCTTCTACATGAGTGATTTCAACAGCAAGAAGCAAGCACTCCTAATGGGACTCGGCTTCGGGTGGATGCCAAGCTTTCTGGTAGAGAAGGAAATGAAAGAGAAGAGCCTAATAGAGGTGGCCTACCGTGGAGGGTCACGGCATCGATTCCGTCCGTCGTTAATCCACCGGGCAGGGAATTCACTTGGGAAGGGGGGAAGACGTTTTCGCGAATTGATTATCGGGAAGTAGAGAACTTACTATAGAGAAGTCAAGTGAAGTCTGATAGCGTCATCGAGTCTGTAGGAAATCTCGGGTAGCCCTCACCCCCATCCCCTCTCCCATGTATCATCCGATCAACCTACTCTTCTGAGAGTGGGAGAGGGGAGTCAGAACCGAGGATACCGATCCCCCCGACTGGAAGTCGGAGGTTAACGATAGTTCCTATCACATCTGATCTGACGGCTCTATAATCGGAGTTCAGTTGTACATCTCGAACATCCCACCACGAATTGCTATCTTAAATCAACTCTTTTGGAAGATCTTCTCAACAGACTATGATGCGTAATATATCAATCAATGGGAAGCGTTACCGGCTTTCGCTTCCTTTAGCAATTTCTATCCTCTCCCTCTTATTCGTTGCAACCTCCTGCAACTTCCGCGACCCTGATGAGGGGTACGACCGGGATTGGATTCCAGATCACGATGCTTCGGAACAGAGTGGTGGGGGAGAGAATGGTGAGAGTTCACAACTTCAGGCAGGAGAGTCCACCGGCTCACTAAGCGAAAATTCAGACCAACTCCCCTACAAACGCCCTGCCGATATAGCCGCAGATACTTCACGAATGCAGGCTACAACTGGAGAGTGGAGTGAGATGAATGCGACAGTGAAGACTTCGTATAAGGTCTACAGAGATGGGGGGAAGATTGCGATGATCGTTGAGAAGACCGATAACTCAACACGCACTTACTACTACAACCAAGGGACACTCTTCTACTATAATGAGAAGGGGGATGATGGATCCACTGAGCTAACAGTAGAGTTCGATGATTTCGGTGATGTCCGAGGTGCGCGAAGAACAATCGATGGTGAGCGCGCCTACACGAAGGAGGAAGATTTCTCCAAGATTGTAGAACATGCAGTTGAACTGCGAGTGGCGAACGAAACAGAGTAGTGCTTCATTATGTTTGAGAATATGGGAGTGTATGAGTGTGAGAGTATATGAGTTCTCTCACACCACGATCAATTGATCTCAGCACCCTCTCCTCTCCTTTTGAATTCTGACCTCCGCCCCCCGCACCATCAATTTAGTATATGAGTCAATGAGTGTGGGAGTGTATGAGTTCTCTCACATCACGATCAATTGATCTCAGCACCCTCTCCTCTCCTTTTGAATTTTGAATTTTTACTTTTGAATTTTCACCTCGTCTCCTCGCACCATCAACTTCCAGTTTTCAATCGGCGTTCCCTTTGTGCGGAGAATGAGTGTGGGAGTGTATGAGTTCTCTCACATCACGATCAATTGATCTCGGCACTCTCTCCTTTTGAATTTTGAATTTTTACTTTTGAATTTTCACCTCGTCTCCTCGCACCATCAACTTCCAGTTTTCAATCGGCGTTCCCTTTGTGCGGAGATGGCTCGTTAGGTAGTAGAGCCGTTGAGTTCCCCTGCCGTCCGGGGCAACTGTAAAGCGGTCGCGTAAGTAGTACGGGGGAATCGACTGATAGTAGAGCGTGGCGGCAACGCTTCCACCTTCCAGAGCTGATGCTGGAAGATCAACTTCGTAGAGAATGATGTCAGAGCCTGTTCCGTTCGTGAAGTCAGGATCTTTCTCTGCGTTTCCGTGCGGCATCGTCTCCTTCGCATACTGGAATCCAGGAGGACCACTCTTCGTCCAACCGATAGGTAGCAAGCGGTTATCCTTCACATGCTTGAAGATGCCGAGGAAGCTCGTGGTAAATTTCCCCTGCGTGTTCTTGGCAAGCTCTTGATAAATCTGCACCTGATCTTGCCGCGTAATCTTCTCGTAGTGTGGTTGATACTGCTGCTCACCTGTCTTCGGATCAACCTCTAAGAATTCAGATGGAAGTGGCTTTCCCTCTCCATCCACAATCACCCCAACAGAGTTGGTCTGTCCCGAAGCCCAAATCACTCTGTTCATCTTATCGAGCACCTTGAACTCTAAAAATGCTCGACGGAATCCAACACCGGAAGGGAGCCGGTGTCCGGTCAAGTTTGTCACTTTCACTGTCGCCCGAATTCCACGCTTCGTCTTCTCAACATTTGTGACCTCTACCCGTGCTGTATGCTCTTTCGCCAGTTGGTTTGCCGTTTGGATAGCAAAGGGGAGTCCATTCTTCGAGGCTGTCATGTAGTCTTGTTTCCGCACACCAAGAATATCGTCGAACTGGTTGAACATTTCTAAGGCGAAGAGGTTGATCCCGAGAAGTGAGTGGCGCGCGAAGTCTTCGCGGATGTTGAGAGTAATCGAATCGAGCGGCGCACGACTCTCCGCTTGCGGATATGTCTGGTCTTGAATGTTGGCAATCCTAAAGGCAAGTGGTTGCGCTTTCTCCCCTCCATTATAGTCGTCAGGAAGGAAAGGATAAGTTGTCGGCATGTGACAGTTCTGGCAGGTCTTCGGTGTCTTCCCTCCACTCCCGAACTCATCTTGGTAGGCACTATTCTGCCACTCTAAATACGTTGCCTGCTCGAAAACTTCACCAACTTGTTCTCCCTTCTCGTCGAAGACAGGAAGTTTTACTGAGTGGCAACTTCCACAGAGTCGAGAGGATTTGATGTAGTCATTCTGAACTGGCCGCATTCCGAGGGAGGCCTCCATTGCGAGGGGACGAGGGTCGTCGAACGGCCCGTAGATATAGCTGACTCCCTTCTCAAACTCTCCCGGAGTCGAAACTTTGAAGCGTCCGGTAACGATTGAGTCGAGGGGAAGTTTGTCATCTACAATCTGGTGGCAGACTGTGCAGGAAATTCCGTCGCGGGCGAGTGCTCCATATTTGTGGAGAGGATCACCTTGATCCTTAACGTAGGGAATACTCTCGTTGAAAAGTGCCCCCGGATGGTCGATTCCCATCTGCCGTTGCCCCATCACGCCGTGGCAGGTAAAGCAGAGATTTTGAATCATCTCTTTCTTGCTCGGATATAATCTGCTCTCCGACTCAAGCTGTGCGTAGAAGATCGGATCACGTCCGGCAAGTCCCATCATCGACCAGTTCCACTCGCCATAGGGAGACAGGTTTACGTTCTTCCCATTGGGCGAAGGGATATACATGTTCGGCCCAAAAGGCAAACCCTGTCCATCGTGGCAGGAGAGGCATTGATCCGACGTAAGGAATTGCTCCGGTCCGGCAGGACCAGCAAAAACGTGATCGTAGGCAACCGATGGAATATACTGTACATCGTCTGCTGGTATCACCTGCATCTGGTTGAAGACTTGCGTGAAATCGGAGTTGAGACTTCCCTCGGTACTTGCAGGTACTCTCCCCTTCAACCCAGGAACTACCGCGTCGGCAAGTGCTTGATGCGAAGCTATTGGTTCAATCTCAAGACTCTCTCCCGGCAACCAAGACTTGTCAACTCGGAACGTAATCGGATCGCCCGGATACCCCTCCACATTCACGAGATCGGAGAAGGTATACTCACTTTCGGCGGAGGCATGGCATCGCACACAATATTGTCCGAAGCCAGAGTTTGGATAGTCGTAGGGATAGGCATCTGGGTTATCGACAGCCTGTCCTGGACCGTAATAGCTCCAATACCACCCATCCTTCGAGGCGGTGCTATCCCGCACCATAATTGCCCAACCATCAATTGCCGCGTCGAGTTCTGCTCCCGATATACTATCGTATCGAGCTGCCGGAGGAGAGTACATCTCCTTGATAATCATCGCACCATCTGGAATTCCACTCTTTCTGTCACTCTCAAGCCACTCAATAATCTCTGGTGAATACCAGATACTGACAGCGTTGTGAGTTCCGTAGTAGGAATTATCGATATAGGGTCCAGTATCTCGCACTCCCTTATCTACCTTCCACCCCGGCAGCCTGTACTTTCGTCCGTTAATAAAGGGGTAGAGAAGTTTCTGGTACTCCTCGGAAGTCATCGAACTGGGAAGTGGAAGTGGTGCAGGAATGGGGAGAGCATCTTTCTCGGGTCGATCTGGGTTTGGTTCTATCGGAAGATCATCAGTCTCACGATCTTCTCCTTTATCGCCAGATAAGGGAGGGAGTTCGTTCCACAGTTGCGCCGTTGGAAAGAACATCTCCTGAGCAACAAGCGCACCGAAGAAAAAGAGACCGAATGAGAGCACGAGGAAGGAGATAGGAGGCTTCATGCAAAGTACCCCAGATAGTTCTGCTTTTGTGAATAGGCATCTACAGATCAATCCGTTCCGATCAGATTCACACAATCAGCTTAGCACACATGGGTAGCGAACGCAGTCACAGAGAACGAAACAAGTTCGCCTTTTAGCTTGGGTTGTGCAACTTTCTTGAGAGCAACTCCCAGAAAGAGTCTCCATAGCGGAATGTAGAATGTAATAGAGAGAACATAGAAGAAGGCTCTCGATTCTCCCTACTACATTCTTCATTCCCGACCATCACTCACCTTAAAACCTGTTTCCAACACCTCTTAGCCTTCTTTACTCAACTACTCCACAACAAACGTTACCTTCAGATTAACGCGAAAAGCAACAACGTCCCCACTATCGTCCAATAGTGCTTGCGTTCCGTCGATCCAAACACCACGGATGCTCCGCAACGTTTTCCGCGCTTCGGCAACGCCATTTTTTACTGCGCTTTCGATTGTATCGCCGTCGGCGAGAAGTTCAATAACTTTAGCGACTCCCATGTTACCCCCTATCTAAATGATATGATTACGATTGTGGATTGACAAGAGCACCGGAACGTTTGTTCTCGTTCCAATCACTTGACCTGAAGGAAGGTAAGGATTCGATCAATATCTCATCAATCCCATACGTCATTCGGCATCACTCGGCGCGAGAATATTTTGAACTCTACTATATGTACAGCCTTTTACTCGTAATCGTTCCGATGTTGATTCTCTGTTCCTGTGCAGAACAGGAAGCTGGATCAACACCCCAATCGGACAAGGCAATTTTGTCTGAAGGAGAAGGAAGCAACTCTACATCTCTTCCCAAAGCAGAAGCAACCGCACCACCCGACGAGCGCGTTGGATCTGCCCCATCAGATAAGCCATATCGACAACCTTTTCCTCCACTTCTAATGGGGAATATCTCGGGTGGAAGAAACGATTCAGCAGATTCAGGAACGTTGAACCGGGAAAGTCTCCCCTTGGTGAACGTAGCGAACGACGCCCCCACACCAAAACGACTCCCACCACTTACCTATCATAGGGGAGTAAACCACGCCCACGTTCACCGGCGCGGGAATGGTTACGGATCGGAAGCCTCAGCCCGGGAACATGACTGGTTACGGTCGATTGGGGGAAACGCCATTGCGATCACTCCTTTCGGCTTTCAGCAGGGGGCAAAGTCCGCAGAACTTGTTGGTTTTGGTCCAGATGATATTCCCGGAACTCGCGACCGATCGATGAAACTGGAGGATATGGCTGCCGAAGTTGATTCCGCCCATAAGCGTGGCCTTCGCGTGATGCTAAAGCCCCACATCTGGTCCAACGATTTCTGGAACGGCTCCGAATGGCACGGCAGCGTCGACCAAAAATCGGCAGCCGACCATAAGACGTGGTGGGCATCCTACCGAAAGATGATTCTCTACTACGCAGAATTCGCCGAGAGTGCCGGGATCGACTCTTACTGCCTCGGAACCGAGCTTCTGCAAATGACAACGAAATACCCCAATGAGTGGCGAACCTTGATTGCCGACGTTCGCAACGTCTACAAGGGGCAACTTACCTATGCTGCCCACTGGGATCGAGAGTGGCGGGAGATCACGTTCTGGGATGCTTTGGACTATATCGGGATTGGGGCTTACTTCCCACTAAAAGTATCGGACTCGGCTTCGATTAATACGCTGGTGGAAGAGTGGCAACCATACCGGAAAAAGATCGACTCCATAGCCCAGAAGTTCAACCGACCGGTTCTCTTCTTAGAGATTGGCTACCGGGCAGTTGCTGGAACGTGGCGTGAGCCTTGGCTCTACACTGGTGGAGCGGAGAGTCCCGACGCACAGGGTAAAGCCTTCGAGGCACTGTTACAAGCATTTCAGAACGACAAGTGGTTCAAGGGAATGTATGTCTGGAAAACCTTTACCGACCCAAACGCCGCACGGCGAGAAGGAGAACAGACTGACTTTCAGTTCAAGGGATTGTCAGGAGAGGTTGTGTTAAAGAAGTGGTGGAGGGGGGGAACGTAGTGAGTTAGCGGAAGGATTCAGAGAGAACAACTGAATTTATATTGAGAGATAAGTTCTACGAAAAGAGAAGGGGAAGTCAGCCGTTGACTTCCCCTTATACTTTTCATCTGCCTGCCTATTGCCGGCCATTGTGCCCGAAACAGGAGTTGAACCTGCACGTCCGTAGGACACTACAACCTGAATGTAGCGCGTCTGCCAATTCCGCCATTCGGGCCGGTCTACCACACGAAGTGGACGGCAAATATAGCCTGAGAAGAAAGAACGACAAAAGAAAAAAGATATCGGCGTTCGGAGCAGGTAGGGAATCAATACTCAGCTATTCCCCCTCAACCTCTTCAACTCCCAACCTCTACCAATTCCGGCGCGACCTAAACAGTCGCGGCTATCGTGAGATAAACCTCTTCGACCCTCCAACTCTCGACTCTTCGACTCTCGACCCTCCAACCTCTACCAATCCCAACACGACCTAAACAGTCACGGCTACCGTGAGATGAACCTCTTCGGCTCTCATAGATTACTCTGTTCCTTTCGGGGTAACTTCTTCGTTGAACGACCACCCATACTGTAGCGAGAGTGTGTGCATATCATTCAGAATTGAGAGTGCTTCGTCGACGTAGGCATCTTTTTTCAACCCTTTCACAAACTCTTCCACCATTGCCTTCCGAGCTTCGCTTCCCTCATCTGAGGGCAAGGCCTGAACATCAATGTGCGACAACTCTCCGGTTGCTTTCTCCATTCGGTCAGCCTCTGCATCCAGCTCTTTCTGTTCGGCCATCGCATCTTCCCAGTTTAAACTTCGCGTTCCCCGCTCCTGTTCAGCTCGCATGATGTTCGCTCGCTCTCCAATTAGATTAAAGAACTCTTTTGCCCCTACTCGTTTCTGGCTCGCCTTAACAAGCATCTCTGTTGGGATGTCGCGCCCCAACCATTGACTGTAGCGAGCAGAAGGGATCGTATCGTTTGGCAGAGCATGTTCAAGACTCCGCTCCCCAACCTCGCGTGCACTAAAGACATCAGGAAGAATTACATCTGGAACAACGCCGTTGAACTGTGTTGAAATTCCATTAACTCGATAGAATTTCTGCGTCGTGATCTTCAGTGAACCGAGGGGAGCTAAATCGCTGTAACGGCGATTCAGGTAATCATCCAGATCGTAGAACCGCTGCACAGTTCCTTTGCCGAATGTTGTTGGTGCTCCCACTACTACCGCCCGATCATAGTCTTGAAGCATTGCGGAAAGGATCTCCGATGCCGACGCACTAAAAGAGTTCACCATCACCACTAAGTCTCCTTTCCAAGCAATCGACTCATCGTTATCGGAAAGTACCTGACGATTGTTCCCCCGGTCGAGCACCTGCACAACAGGCCCGGCTTCGATAAAGAGTCCTGCAATATCAACAGCCTCTTGCAGCGACCCTCCCCCATTATTTCGCAGATCAAGAACAACCCCTTCAACTCCAGCTTCATTGAACTCTTGAAGAATGCGCCGAATGTCGTCTGAGGCTTTCCGTGCACCGGTCCGAGTGAAGTCGGTATAGAACTTCGGCAAATCGATGTAACCGAACTTCCTTCCCCCCTCTCCCGTCTCAACTCTCGCTCCGGTCTCGATTACCGCCCCCTTTGCGTAGGTCTCCTCCAACACAACTACATCTCGCACAATACCAATCGTCTTGATTCTCCCGTCCGGCTTCTTCACAGTCAGATTTACCTTCGTCCCCTTCGGTCCCCGGATCAACTTCACTGCATCGTCAATCGAAGCACCAACCACATCAACTGGCTCCTCATCACCCTGCGCTACTTTCAGGATCTGGTCTTCTGCCTCCAGTTCTTTCCCACGCCACGAGGCACTCCCTGGCACAATGTTCACTACTTTGATAAAGCCATCCTCTTCACGCAACTGCGCACCAATCCCCTCAAGTTGTCCCGTAATCCCGATGTTAAAATTTTCTTTTTCAAGTGGCGGATAGTATTCGGTGTGAGGGTCGAAGACATTCACGATTGCATTGATATATCGGGAGAGATGATTTTCTCGATCAAGTTTTTCTACGCGATCAAGCCAACGCTCCGTATTCTTCAACACCTGTTCGCGAGCTTTCTCTTCGAGGTCTTTGTGGAAGACTGCTTCGTCCAGCTTCTCACTCTCAACAAGGCTTAGGTAGCGGAGGAGAGTCGAATACTTAAGCGACTTCCGCCAACGTTCGCGCATTTCCGCATTGTTGGCCGAATAGTTAAGGGAATCTGGATTGATTACCACAGTCTCCTGCTTCGTAAAGTCGAACGGACGAGCAAGAATATCTTTGTAGAAGCCTTCGGCAGTCTTCACCCGTTCGTCCAACATTGCGCTGGCACGATTCAGAAGTGTATAGTCCCCCTCAACCACTGCCGCAATCATCCTGTCGGCAGAACCAGTCAACTCATCGACATCAGATGCGAGAAGGAACTGTTTGGAAGGATCGAGACGATCTAAGTATAGCGCAAAGGCTTCTCGCGAGAATTCACTGTTCAGTTCATACGGGCTGTAGTGTTCCCGCTCGAGCATAGCACCGATAATACCACCGATCACTTTCTCCTTTTCAGGGTTGGGTTGCTTCCCATCCTGAGCCTGAAGTGATGGCAACGCAAACAGCACGAGAAGGAGATATAGGAGAAACGACATTGAATAGCTGTGGGATTGACTCTTCATCAAAAAAGACCTCTATGGTATAGGTAGAACGTAATTCGTTTGTTGGGACGAGCACATTTAGCAAATGTTCTGTGCGATGACGTGAATATCTCGATCCTATTTCATCACGCAAAGACGCCAAGACACAAAGGGACGGAACCTGTTCTCTTCTACAATTCAAAATTCCTCTTCACCCTCTCTTTGGATTAGCTGGACGAATATCCAACTCACGGATCAGCGCACGCTCCGGCAAGACGAGTGCCCCTAACACTGTAACGGCTACATCTTCGGGCTGCAAAATATGCTCTCGATTTGGGGGCGTCATCCCCACATCGTGAAAGAAAGGAGTGTCAACTGAGCCGGGAGTAATCGTAATCACTCGAACATTCCGAGATCGAGCTTCGTGGAAAACCGACTCCATCAACCCCATCACACCGAATTTACTCGCACAATATCCCCCTCCTCCGGCAAATCCATTCTTCCCGGCAATTGAGCTGATAGTAACGATATCTCCCCCCTTCCCCTGCTTATACATCTGCTCCAATCCATATTTCGTAGCGAGGAAAACCCCTTGCAGGTTTACGTCAATCATCCCACGGAACTCCTCCAAGGTCATCTCATCTACTGGCTTAAAAACTCCATAGCCAGCATTGTTTACCAAAATATCGAGCGAGCCGAATTTGCTGACGGTTTGATTGATGGCATCTCTTACATCACTTTCCACTGTTACGTCACCCGGCAGAATCAGTAGGCGGGATTGATCCGATAATGTACTGCCAACCTCTCGCAACACCTCTTCCCGCCGAGCCATCAACGCAACATTTACCCCAGCCTCCACCAACGTTCGCGCAATTGCGGCACCAATGCCCGATGAAGCTCCAGTGATTAGTGCAGATTTATTGACGATCATCTCATTCTTCTAAATAAACTTCGCAAAGGAGGGAGCAAGATAGAGAAATGAGAGGAACCAACCTGTTGATCGACATACGAAACATTAGAGCCTATCCGAAAACCCTGTTCTGAGTGGTCTTTAAACAATTAATCAAGTAGTCACTACCTGACATCAACACTCCAATTTATCAGGGTGTTCTGGAGTTTCAACCGAAGAGAAAACGGCTTCAAGCCGCTTCTCGCCCAGCTCCTTCTTCAATCCCCTCCCACTAAAAGCCCGGACGTTACTATGAGTCGAGAGCAAACGTCCACTACGCAGCTACTCCGGCAAAGACCATATAAAACAGAAGACTCTTAGCACCTTAACAGCGGTTGGTGAAGCGGGAGAACGATTTCCCTTACCGCTAACTCGCACTCCCGTATTGCGCCTCTGTCCCTCTCTCGACAGAGAGACAAGACCTCTAATACTATTCACAAACAGATGAGTATGATGGCACACTACATTCGGCGACCTTATGCCCTCTCCCTACTTCTTCTCTTCTCTATCTTTATTGGATGTGGAGATTCTAACACAGATCCGAACTCCAATAGTGAAGAGACTCCGAAGGGCTGACCGTCTGAACAAACACAACAGATGTTCAGAGTAGCTTACCAGAAAATCAATTTAGATTCTCTACTTCTCCGTTGCGCGCAGCTTCTTCCAGTCCAGATTTTGGGAATTGAACTCACACAATCTTCCTCCTCTCGATTCCCTATCTTTATGCCTTTCTTTTGATTCTATATCTACTATCTATTCACTACTAACTACAATCGATCTATGTCCTTTTCTCTTCAACAGCCAACAAGTGGCCAGAAGATTACAATGCAGAACGGGCAACTGAACGTCCCGGACAACCCTATTCTACCTTTTATTGAAGGGGATGGCACTGGCCCCGATATTTGGGCCGCCTCGCAACGGGTAATTGACGCCGCCGTCGAGAAAGCCTACGGGAGTGGGAAGAAGATTGCCTGGTACGAAGTATACGCAGGTGAGAAAGCCAACGATATGTATGGTGAACAGATCTGGCTTCCAGACGAAACCGTCGATGCCTTCGCTGAATACCTTATCGGCATTAAGGGCCCCCTTACAACACCAGTTGGAGGTGGCATTCGGAGCCTGAACGTTGCCCTCCGCCAGCGTCTCGACCTCTACGTCTGCCTTCGCCCGGTTCGCTGGTTCGAAGGTGTTCCATCTCCGGTCGTTCGTCCGGGTGAAGTTGACATGGTCATCTTCCGCGAGAACACAGAAGATATCTACGCCGGCATCGAATTTGTTGGGGGAAGCGAAGATGCTGCAAAAGTACTCGCCTTCCTCGAAGAAACCTTTCCAGATCGGGCAAAGAAAATTCGTTTTGGCACGGAAGAGAAAGTCAGCAGGTGGAACGAACAGCTACAAGGCATCGGGATGCCCTCCCGCGAATCGAAGGTGGAGGTTGGTCTCGGGATAAAGCCAGTTAGCTATCACGGAACCGAACGTTTAGTCCACAGCGCTATCAACTACGCAATCCAGAACAATCGTGAGAGTGTAACGCTGGTACACAAGGGGAACATCATGAAGTTCACCGAGGGAGCCTTCATGGATTGGGGATATGGTGTAGCAAAGGAATTCTTCGGTGCTGAAGAGATTGATGGCGGACCATGGTGCAGAATTCCAGAAGGAAAGCCGGGAGCGGGAATCATCATCAAGGATGTAATCGCCGACGCCTTCTTGCAGCAGATATTGACCCGTCCAGCAGAGTATGACGTTGTGGCAACGTTGAACCTGAATGGCGACTACGTCTCCGACGCACTCGCCGCACAGGTTGGGGGGATTGGTATTGCTCCCGGAGCGAATATCAACTACGTCACAGGCCACGCGATTTTCGAGGCAACACACGGAACCGCTCCGAAGTATGCCGGGCAGGACAAAGTCAATCCAGGTTCGGTAATTCTCTCAGGTGAAATGATGCTCCGCTTCATGGGGTGGACTGAGGCTGCCGACTTGATTATCAACGGAATGAATGGTGCAATCGGCGCGAAGACTGTCACTTACGACTTCCATCGAATGATGGAAGGTGCAACGCTGATGAAGACCTCAGAGTTTGGTGACGCAGTAATCGCGAACATGTAGTTCACCAACGCAAACGTAAGAAGGGGCAGAGAGGAACCTCGATTCCTCTCTGCCCCTTCAGATTTTACGCGAGCATCTCCCCTTACAGTCCCATCTTCCAATTCACTCCCTCGGCAGTAATCACAACGGCATTAACTGTCTGGAACTGCGCAAGTGTCTGTTCAATCTGCGAACGGAGTGCCTCCGCATCACACGACCTTTTGATCTGATTCAACTGCCGACTAAAGTCGAGCCGTGCCACCCCTTCTTCGAGAGATACTCCATTCAACCGTAATCCTTCCGGAATAATATCGCGATATCCCTCCGTTGCTTCACTCTCCCTCAACCCTTTCAACATATAGTAGACCGCTCCACGAATCAACCCCTGCGATTTCTCGGGAAGTTCTCTACTGAGAGGGTAGACAAGTTTGCAATCTTTGAGCGATCCCATCTTGCTATTCGGGAAGTAGACGAAGACCGGTTTTGTCTTCTTCCCCGGCGAGGCAGAGATTTTCACCGGCACTCTGACCTTATTGATTTCCTCACCACTCTCTGCGCTCTCTTCAAAGACTTCCAAAAGGGCATCGCCACTGAAATCAGAAGTGAGGTCAACTTGAATAGAGAATGAGCCGAACTTGCCTACCTCCGAAGCATCTGCTGTAGTAAAGCCAGAGGCAAGCACAAGAACAGAGTCAAATACGAGGCGGTAGAGAAGAGTATTCTCAAACGTGCGAGCACTTCCTTTAATCTGAAAGCTCAACGGCGAGAGAACATCTCCCGGACTCGGCGCATCTACACGAATTGCCCCAACATTTGTTGACGGCGTAGAGGTATCAGGGTCCAGAAGCGTAGCTACTTCACGACTCTCGACTGTTTTCCCCACCTTCTCTTCCCCAGATGTAGAATCTTTGCACCCATTGCAGAGAGCAAAGGAGAGAAGCAGTAGCGGTAGTAGTTTGTTCATAGTTCTATCCCAACACAAAACTGATATCGTAGGGAATGGGCATCCTCTTTGCCCTTTACATCAACCCTTCGTCCAACATAGAGACATATTCTTCACCTGCAATGATAATATGGTCGTGAAACGGAATCTGGAGAATACGCCCGGCCTCAACAAGTTGTCTCGTTACAGCAATGTCTTCAAAGCTTGGCTTTGGGTTACCACTTGGATGATTGTGCAAGCCGATTATGGAGGCCGCATTCTCTATAATGGCTGCACGATACACTTCCCGTGGCGTAACAATCGAGCTGTTAAGATTACCTTCCGACACCAACTCTGTCCGGATAATCTGTCCGGCTGTATTCTGAACGATGACATGAAATTGTTCCTTCCGTAACGCCCGCATTCGCGGTATGAAAAACCGAGCGATGTCCTTCGGTTCTTTCATAACAGGACTCTCGGAAAACGATCTGGAGGCAACGCGACTTCCAAGCTCGAAAGCAGCAGCAAGAGTGATCGCCTTCGTTGGGCCGATCCCCCGCACTTGCTGCAACTCTCGTATATCTCGTCCGGCAATATCAATCAGCCGATCTCCCCCGATTCCACTACCGAACGTGCGAAGCAACTCCCGACTTAACTGCAGCACATCTTTATCGGGCGTTCCTGTCCGCAAAAGAATCGCAATCAGTTCTGCATCGCTTAGAGCCTGTGGCCCCAGTTCCAGTAACCGTTCTCTCGGCTGCTCGTTTGGATGCCACTCCTTAATCGTCACCCGATCAGTTTCACTACCACCATTTCTCTCTCCACTGCCAACTACTGCTCTCTGAACTGCGAGTTCACTATTGGCCACCTCGTGTGGTGTACCATCGTAGCCGTGTGTCACTCCTCCTCTGAAAGAATCCTCCTCTACTCTCCCATTCTTAAGCAGAACAGGCATCTCCTCCAGCACTTCAATAGCTTCACCCACAACAAAGAAGGAACCGAATATCATCACAGCCTCATCTCCTTCGCACAACGCAATTGCTTGGCGAACTCCCTCCTCTACGCTTCCAGCATCGACAGTTTCAACACCAGCTTCGCGACACCAATAGGCAATTTCATCCGACGGAAGAGAGCGAGGGTTCTCTGCACTCACGGCGTGAAGGGTGCGCGCAAATGGAGCAATCAATCGAGCAACTTCGCCAACATCTTTATCGCGAACTGCACCGTAGACAAACCGAACAGCTTCCCTTCTACCGAAGACTTCGGCTAACGTTTCTGCCAGAACTTTTGCTCCGTCGGCATTGTGCGCCACATCGAGAAGGACATCGGGAGTTTCGGCTATATGATCGAACCGCCCCCGGATTCCAGTGTTCTGCCGAATCGAACGGAATCCAGAGCGAATCACATCCTCATTTGGAAGGAACTCCGGTGGCAACATTCGAAGTGCAGCCAGAGCAACGCGGGCATTTTCAATCTGGTGTTTGCCGGGAAGGTCGATAGAGAGGTTGTCGATCTCCTCTTCCATCACGATAAAGGAGCCGACTGTTTGCCGAAGATTTGTTTCGTGGTGGAGAGCACGACTCCCATCCTCTACGAATGTGACACTGCTTCCCAACCGATTACCTTGGTCTGTGAAAAGCGCCCGAAGCCGAGGCCGGATTCGGCCAACAATCGTTGGAACTCCCTCCTTCATAATCCCTGCTTTCTCAAGTGCAATCTCCTCATACGTCTCACCGAGATGTCGGGTATGGTCCAGTCCAATCGAAGTGATAATTGAGAGAAGTGGAGTAACTACATTAGTCGCATCAAGTCGCCCTCCCATTCCGGTTTCCAGCACAACGATGTCTACATTTTCATCGGCAAAGTAGCGGAGAGCTATTGCTGTTGTCCCCTCGAAGAAGGTGCAACCGATACGTTCGATCTCCGGCATCATCTCCTTCGCGTAAAGGGCAAGTTGCTCTTCGGAAATCGGCTTGCCATTTACACGCATTCGTTCGCGAAAATTGATGAGGTGTGGAGAAGAGTAAAGTCCAACGCGATGCCCCGCTTCGGAAAGAACCGAAGCAATCATCGCACAGACCGAGCCTTTGCCGTTGGTTCCGGCAACGTGAACAACACGAAGTTGTTCCTGAGGTGTCCCAAAAGTTTCAAGCAACAACCGTGTCGGTTCCAATCCAAGTTTTACACCAAAAGTTTGGCGAGCAAACAATCGATCAAGGATGTTGCGAAGTTCGGGATCGAGAATGTGTTCAGGCATGATTAATAGATTATCGTGGAGTGTTTGGTTCGTTTCTAATATAAGGGAGAGTTTTTTCTGGAGAAGAGTTTGAAAGGGAATAAAGAAGGCCGATTGTCTGAATGACAATCGGCCTTGCTACAAAACTGAAAAAAGCTACAGTCCGAGTTATTTCTTCTTCGGTGCAGCTTTCTTTGCTGCTTTCTTCGGTGCAGCCTTCTTCGCTGCTGCCTTCTTCGGTGCAGCCTTCTTTGCTGCTGCCTTCTTCGGTGCAGCTTTCTTCGCCGCGGCTTTCTTCGGTGCGGCCTTCTTTGCTGCTGCCTTCTTCGGTGCAGCTTTCTTCGCTGCTGCCTTCTTCGGTGCAGCCTTCTTCGCTACTGCCTTCTTCGGTGCAGCCTTCTTCGCTGCTACTTTCTTTGTTGCAGGCTTCTTTGCTGCGGCTTTCTTTGCTGCCTTCTTCGGTGCGGCTTTCTTTGCTGCGGCTTTCTTCGGTGCAGCCTTCTTCGCTGCTGCTTTCTTCGGCGCGGCCTTTGGTGCAGCCTTCTTCGCTGCTGCCTTCTTCGGCGCGGCCTTTGGTGCAGCCTTCTTTGCCGCAGCCTTCTTCGGTGCGGCTTTCTTTGCTGCTGCCTTCTTCGGTGCAGCTTTCTTTGCTGCTGCCTTCTTCGGTGCAGCTTTCTTTGCTGCTGCCTTCTTTGGTGCAGCTTTCTTTGCTGCAGCCTTCTTCGGTGCAGCTTTCTTTGCGGTTTTGGCCATACGCCTCTCCCTGTTTGTTATAGATGAACCGTTCTTCCTTCCGTGCTATCGAGGCTACGGAGGAGCTTTATCGATATATCCTGCTTCCTAATGGAATGCTTCGTCAATTAACTTTTCTGTTCTTTTGACTCATCGTATAGTTTTCGAAGTAACTGCACATCCTCCCATGTAGGGCGTTTCCACTGAGGATTGCGAAGAAGCGCAGCAGGGTGATATGTGATAATCATTGGTATCCCGTGCCAATTGTGCAGGTTACCTCGTAAATCTTTCATCGCCTTGTTAGTCCCTAACAGTGCTTTGGCAGCCGTTAACCCAACTGCAAGAATAAAGCGTGGCTTGATTAACTCAAGTTGTTTATACAAGTATGGAATACAGGCTTCAACTTCGCTTGGCTCAGGTCTGCGATTTCCCGGTGGTCGGCTTTTCAGGATATTACAGATGTAGACATCATCCCGGCTAAAATTGATTGCCTCAAGAATCTTGGTGAGCAGTTTGCCGGCAGCACCAACGAACGGTTCTCCAAGCCGATCCTCATCTGCTCCTGGAGCTTCGCCTATCACCACAACATCAGCATTTGGATTACCAGTGCCGAAGACAAACTTGTTCCGCCCTTCCCACAATTGGCACTTCCTGCAATTGCATATCATCTGCTGAAGCGTATCAAGAGAATCAGCAGTCACCCACTCCTCTTTGATTCCCCGCAACTTCTCAGCAAACCACGAGCTTTCACTTTCGTTCTCAAATAGCTCCATCTCATCCTCGGTTGTGAATAAACTCACATCTTCTCCCTCAGCTTTCGCTACTCTTCTTTTTAGGATAACATCACCATACATCAGATGCTGTTGTTCAGCAAAACGGATGGCTTTATCCTTGAGGGTTTCACTCATTCAGTTCTTCATCCCTGTTTCATCTCCACCAACGTTGAGATCTGACTTCTTCTCCTCGATGAACTTCTTTTCTTGTCGCATCCGATCTACCACATCTAAAATCGCCACGGCACACTCTCGCTTGGTCATCACTGGTAGCTCTGTCTCGCCAGCAACTTCAACTAACGTAATGCGATTCTCTTCCTCTCCGAATCCCACTCCCTCCTCACCAGCCGGGTTGGCCACCACCAGATCACACCCTTTCTCTATTAACTTCTCGCGCGCACTTTTCACAAGGTTCCTTGTCTCAAGTGCGAATCCAACAACAATCTGATTTGTCCGCTTCGTTGCTCCTACTGACTTCAAAATATCCCGTGTTGGTACAAGTGGGATTGACATCTCATCTTCACTCATCTCCCGTCGCTTCATCTTCATCGAAGCAACGTGGGCTGGAGTAAAGTCAGCAACAGCAGCGGCAGCAATCATCACATCTATCTCCTCACGGTAGACATCGACTGCCGACGCCATCTCTTCCGCCGTTGTCACTTTTACTACGCGAACCCCTGCTGGAATTTCAAGCGATGTTGGCCCCGTCACCAACGTAACCTCAGCCCCCCGATCACGCGCTTCTTCCGCCAACGCATATCCCATCTTCCCTGACGAGTGATTTGAGATATATCGAACTGGATCGATAGCTTCGCGCGTCGGTCCCGCGGTAATCAACACTTTCGTTCCTCGCAGTGATGTGCGCCGCGCATAGTGTGTTCTCAACACTTCAACAATCTCATCAGGCTCGGCTAACCTTCCTTCGCCTGACAAGCCACTGGCAAGTTCACCAGTTCCGGGAGGAATAATTTTTATGCCGAATGAACGGAGCGTTGCCAGATTTTTCTTTAGTGCTGGATAGTGGTACATGTCAACGTCCATTGCTGGAGCAACGAACAAGTCTCCGCGAAGTGCCGTCGCGATTACCGTTAGTGCACTATCACTAATACCATTTGCCAGCTTCGCAATTGTCGACGCACTTGCCGGCGCAATAACCATTGCATCCCCCCACAACGCCCAATCAATATGCCACGAGCCGCTTGCTTCGTGCTCGGGATACATGCTTAACGCAACCGGATGTTTACTGAGAGATGCGAAGGTAAGAGGAGCTACAAAACGAGTTGCAGCGTCGGTCATCGTCACGCGAACTGTCGCTCCATGTCGCGACAACTCACGCGTAAGGTAGGCGGCTTTATACGCGGCTATACTGCCGGTAACACCGACGATTATCTTTTTGCCTTCAAGCACGCTCTTCAGAGGTTAAACGAACGATTATCGTCGGGATTAAAATTACGCAAAAAAGAAGCGAACGCAACAATACTTGTTGCAACAAACAAGTTTTTTATCACCTCTGTGAAGAGCAGAGCACCTTCAACACTTACTCCACAAGTGCGGACAACTCACACCACCTTCTTCACTCGCAGCTACGCGATCGCGCACAATGTTAACCTATCCGTCAGTGAGGTTGAAGTGGGAAGTCCGCACTCTTCTCTCTTTCATAGAAGAGAGTGGATTGTTAGCGAGCAATGCAATCGAACCTTCCACATCAACAGAGAATGCATGAGGGAAGTGTACCACCTTCTCGCCGCGTGAGAGCTTTCTCTTCAGCAGAGGTGAGGTAAAAAAAAATCAACCACTGCGAGAACTTTCTCTGACTCACCTGTTCTTCTCATGTACTTGATTGACAGCACAGGAATGAACGTGACTACACGCAATACCGAACTTGAAGAGCAAGAGCTTGCCGAACGCGCCGGAGCAGGAGATGAACCGGCGTTCCGAACTCTCTTCGATCGGTATGGTTCTAAAGTCTTTCGCTTCTCGCTGTTAATGGTAGGGGAGAAAGCGGCCGCGGAAGATATTTACCAAGACACGTTTGTTGGATTCTTGAAAGCTTGCCGCCAAGGGAAGAAGATGTATAGCGTGAGAGGCTATCTCTTCACAATTGCGCGAACCAGATGTCTGAACTACTTAGAGACTCAGCGAAGGCATATCGAGCTGGCTCCCGAACCTGAAACTCACTACGAGTTTGACTTAGCAGTAACCGACATTCAGGATCACGTGCGCAAAGCTCTTATGAAACTTCCTGAGCACTACCGAGAAGTTCTCGTCCTCTGCGAATACGACGGCTACAGCTACGAGGAGATCGCAGAGACGTTGAACATCAGCAGGCACATTGTGAAGAACCGGATATATAGAGGGAAGCAGATGCTGCGAGAGATTCTACAACCGATCTTGAACGATGATGACTCTGAATCAATTCTATAAGGAACGATGAATACGAACGATAACATAACCGCACTTCTCCACGGAGAACTAACCGACGATACGCAACTGGGTGAACTGATGCACCTGCTTGCCGTCTCTCCTGAGAAGAGAAAGAACCTGTTAGAACAGATTCGTCTCTCCCGGCAACTACTCCGCTCGGGGACAACACTACCAACACCAAACACAGGAGTCGAGGGAATCTGGAATCAGGTTATGGCTCCGAATATATCGCCAACTCCGAATGTTCTGAATGGTGGAGCAACGGTTGCAGCAGGAGTAAATAGTACATCTACGTCGGCTTCAATCACTGCAACCAGAGAAAGAACGAAGCGTCGATATCTCCCCCTACTACTCACGTTGCTCTTCGGTATCGGTGGAGGTCTGCTCTTAGGTTGGAATTTGTCGTCCAGCAATGACAAACTCAATGGAGATACTTCGTTGATGGCATCCTCAACTATGGAGCCTTCGCCAACAACCTCCGCACATTCTCTCTCTCCTACAGCGCTATCCACTTCTTCAGAACATATAGTGAAAGAGAACGTGAAGGTTCAAGAGAGAGAAGGAGAATCTCTCCTGAACTCAAAGAAAAGTTTGAGCAGACTTGAGCAAAAGATTTCTACTCTGCAGGAAGTGCTCCGTCAGGAACAACTACGTACTTCAACTCTTCAGGAAGAGAATGCAATCCTCCGCTCTGAACTCGCCACGCTGGAGGCGCAGAAGAGTGCAAACGATAGTTTCTCTGTACAACTACCATCATATCCAACCCCTGACAGAGTGGAAACGAGAACAACGCTCCCTGCAAGTGAGCTACGTGATGGGCTTGCACAAACTCTTGCTGCAGTTCCCAGAATGCCCGACACGACACCGGAAGAGAAGCAGAATCTTGTGCGGGTAGAAGCGCGACAGTTCTTCCGTACCTCGCTCCCCAATGTGCAAGGGCTTGACGGCTCTGGCAGCCTTGTCCTCGATCGTGAAGTGGGAGTTAGTATCAGGCTCGATGATTTCGGTCTACCGTCACGAGTTGGGATAGCAGCCGGCCAGACAATCTTCTCGCAAGTCTTCCACACAAATACTGGCGGCGCACTGAACGATACCATTATTGAACAGTCACCAACCCTGTTTTACGGTCGAGCATACATAGCCCCACATCTCTTCGGAACAGAGAAGGTTATCAGTTCTGCAGAAATCGGAGGAGGAGGAACTGAGTTGGGACCGATTGGGACAATTGGACTTGGAGTGGAGTATAGTCTGAGCAACCGAGTTACGCTCGGAGGAGGAGTGACATCTTGGCTCCTCTGGACTTCCTTCAAAAATCAACTCCACACCAGCACAAATCTGACAGGACACATTGGAATCTACGTTAACCCGTGAGGCATCAACAGATGAATACGAAGCAGCATAGACAGACCGACAAGATCAGAATGATCTGCGCAATTATCCTCAGTGGATATTTGATTGCCTCTTGCGGGAACCCTCTCTCGGTTGAGACTGATCGAAGAATCATACCAGTCAACATCGACTCGATTCTCTTGAGTGATCCATTCTTAGAGAAGACAACGGACACACTTTTTGCCAACGTAGATGGGCGTCCAGTAAACTTTACCAGCGAACTAATTCGACCAATTTTCTACAACAGAAATATCAGTAATGCTTGGTATGTCAGCGTGCAGGGGATGGCCTACGATCTTGCTCAAAACACAAATGAAATTCTCGCGCTTCGCATGGATGAAATTCGATCTCCCGGAGTTTACCCAATCGCCGATCCCTATACTCTACCCAAACGGGTAGACCCAACACTCTCCTCTCAGTATGGGGGTAGATATATCCAGCGTAAGGGAACCGTGAAAGAAGAGTTCGTCACCTCACGAAATAACCAGCAAGGAGAGATTCGCGTCCTCGCCATTGACACAGAGCGTGGAGTGTTAGTTGGGCGATTTCACTTCACGGCATACGATCCAGCATCGGGGGATACGATCAGAATTGAAGATGGTGTTTTCAGACTCCACTTAGAGACCTACTGATTCTGATACTCCCGATACCACCACTAAAATTTTTAGTCGTTCACTTTCTATCATCAATAACTTTAACCACAGAAGGAATGTAGCATGAAACGCTTTCTTTTACTCGCCAGCAGCGCGCTCTTGCTCTTAGCAATTGCCCCGAGCATAGCAACAGCACAGAACAACATCTATCAAGTAAAGAAGAGCTTGGTAAGCAACGTTGAGTTCCACACCACGAACTACGGCATCTTCGGCCTGAACGTTTTTGACTCCCAACCTGACTTCACTGTCCCACGCGGTTCGAATAAGACCTACTTTTTCGGCAGTGGTCTCTGGGTTGGTGCAAAGAAGCCAGTATCAACCGACGGAGGGATAACCTTCGAGAACAAGAAGCTCAGCTTTATTACCTACAACCCAAATTCAGGACGGAGTTGGGCCTACCCCGGCACATATCGCGACGCAACCCCTGCAACAATTGTCCAGCCGATTCTCTACCACTCTGAAGAGTTCAACAGAACCACTGGCGAAGAACTGAACCCAGCAACATCGGCGAAGTGGCCACTCTGGTTAGCTCCGGGAGAAGAGACCTCGCCACTATATCCTGGAACACCTTTCCTCTACAGTATTCCATCTCCAAACGATCGTCCAGCCTTCATGAACGGTGTCGACGAGCAGTTCTTCAGTTACTATCACGACAACAGTCTCGGAGACTATGAACTTGGTTTTCAGCAGGCAAAAGACCTCGGCTTTCCGATTGGCTTGCAGATTACGCAGAATGTTTACGCCTGGAAGCCGGGAGATTTGCGCGAGAACGTTGTCGTGATTCAGTATGAAGTAGAAAACGTTTCGAACGAGACGTTGCGCGACTGCTATCTCTCGCAGGTTCTGGATCCAGACATTGGATTTGCAGGGAACGATCGCGTTAGCTTCTACGATGCAAATCCTCTGCTTCACGCTGGCATTATTTGGTCAGAAGATGAAGGAGTCGACTACGGAACACTCGCGATGATTATGCTGGAAGCACCTGTGGTTGACGCCAATGGTTTCGTTGACCCCAACCGTCGCAGCCTCTTCCGCTCGAGCACTGATGTCAACTCGTTTATCAACTGGAGTATTGATGAGGATCCGGCTACACCTGAAGAACGATATGACTATATCGCATCGAAGCGCCTTGACCTCGATAACGGACCTGGTGACAAACGAGTATTGATGGGAACAAAGCCATTCAATATGGCTCCCGGTGACAAAGCACACTTTGCCATTGCCTTCGCAGTGTTGGAAGGGGTTACCCCTAATAGCGCATTAGAGAAGAAAGGGAGTGAGGCACAAACCGACGCCATTCCTGAGCTTGAAGCACTTGCAACCACCCTCAACCGCGAGTACTACGAAACGAGCTTCCAGACATCGTCGGTAAAAGATTGGGAAGTTTCAACGTTGGCCGCACACATTTGGCCAAACCCTGCAAAGGAGGAGGCCGTTCTCCGGATGAACTTAACCGAACGTTCTGACCTTTCTATCCAGATTGTCGACAACCTTGGCCGCACTCTCCGCACCCAACAACAAGGGAACGTAGAGGCTGGAGAGAAGACATTCCGGCTCGACCTTGCTGGTTTGCACAATGGCTCATACTTGGTTGTGTTGGAAGCAGGAACCGAACGGCAGACATTACGCTTCAACGTAGTGCAATAAACCGACGACTCACTCCCCTCTCCCTAATGAACCGAACGGCTCGCGTCTACAACGCGAGCCGTTTTTCTTTGTTCACTCCCGAAGAGAGGGTTTCCACTACGGTAAACAGTCTTGGAAAAAGCCAAAAACGGCAATCCACAGAAAGGATAGCAACTTCATCCTGCGAAAATCTTTTTTGAATTCACTCAGAGTGAAAGAAAGGATTGATAGGCTTGTAACGTCACAAGCCCGGAGATATATTCAAGGTAGATGAGACAAGACCAAGCCATACTCTTTTTTGTTCGAGATGAACAGTTGGAAGAGGCAATCAAGCCTCTTCCTCGTCTTGGCAATTCTTTGGTTGGATACAGTGCGATCAACCGTGCAATTTGTGCGCGGCTAACCTCGCTGCGTGATCGAGTTGACATCGTGCTATCTACCGATGGAAGTGGAAGTAGCGTAGAAACCGATTATCTGCTGAAGCAGAAGGGGAGAACTTTTGGCGAGCGAATTACCCACGCAGTGGAAGCTACCTTTGCTCTCGGCTACAAACAGGTTGTGGTTATCGGCAATGACTCTCCAGAGATTACGCCTGAAGATATCGAGACGGGCTTCTCTCTTCTGAAATCTGGAACTGGAGTGGCGGCGGCCCCAACCTACGATGGGGGTGCATTTCTTATCGCACTCGACCGTGACCACTTCAACCACCAAACATTTCTTCAACTCCCTTGGCAAACACCACGACTTTTCGAGGCACTTTGCTCTCAACTTTCGGCGATTTCCCTCTCGGTGATGCGTGCAGACTATGATTCGTGGTATTCCGGTGCAGCACAACGAGTGCTGATTGGACTGCTCGACATCGCACTTTGCCCAAGCATCCTCACACGGACAACAAGGTTCACCATCCCTTCGGCACGTCGCAAGGCAAGCACTCGAATCTTTCTTACCGCTCCCCCTCTCTTCTTCCCTTCTACGGCAACTGCTTCTCGATAATTACGGAACTCTGAGTGATTAGGAGATCGAAGCGTAAGGCAACGAGGGTTGCTTCTACGTTTCAACGACTCTCAACAATGCTCTCTTCTTCCTGTGTTCGATGGTATCGGGTGAATGCAAGGATTTGATGGGGCGAATTATCCACAAGGTCAAAGGTTTTTTGACCCCTACAGTTTATCAACAACATTCAGCAATCTCTATACTATTTATATATGGCACACTACTATGAATCGAAGGACTTGAACCGTTTTGGTCAGATTGGCAAACACCAGAAAGAACTGGCCGACAAGTTTTTCGAGTGGTATAACGCGGCAACCAGTACGGAGGGGGCACTCACCAAGCGGGAGAAGCAGCTAATTGGTCTTGCCGTTGCCCACACAATTCAGTGCCCTTACTGCATCGATGCCTACACGCAAAGTTGCTTGGAGTCAGGGGCTGACCCGACGCAGATGACCGAGGCAGTTCACGTTGCAAGTGCCGTTCGTGGCGGAGCTTCACTCGTACACGGCGTGCAGATGTTGAATGGACTGGACAAAGTAGGAGCGTAGTGTCAATTCAAAATTCAAAGGGCAAAATTAAAAAGTGAAGAGCTATACAATTTTGAATTCTCTCTTTATGAACCTGAACGGTGAAGAGCTACGTGTAATGTCAATTCAAAATTCAAAAGGCAAAATTAAAAAAGAAGAACAGAGATGTTGAGTCATACAGACCGATCCTCTTCTGCACAATTTTGAATTTTGAATTTTTCATTTTGAATTCTCTCTCTTTATGAACTTGAAAGTAATAGACAACCTAAGTGTTGAAGAGCTAACAGACGTAAGCAGCGAAGCAACATCGCTTCCTCGCTTTAACTTCAACAAGCATATAAAAGAAGCTGAACTCGACCTGAAACCTCTTTCGATTGAGACGTTGCAGATCAACGTCGGGAAACTTTGCAATCAAGCCTGTCTTCACTGTCACGTAGATGCCGGACCGAAGCGGACGGAGGCAATGGATCGTCGGACAGCGGAGAAGATCGTGGAGATTTTGGCTACTCATCCAGAGATCAAAACACTCGACATCACTGGCGGCGCACCGGAGCTGAACGACCAATTCGATTGGATGGTAGTTGAGGCACGAAAACTTGGCAAGCACATCTTAGTCCGCCACAACCTCACTGTGCAGTTCGACGGCAATCCAGTAACTGGTGAAAGCAAAGAATATCTGCCAGAGTTTTTTGCAGAGCATCAGTGTGAAGTCATCTGCTCGCTCCCCTACTACGCTGAGTACTTCACCGATAAGCAACGAGGACGTGGCGTCTTTCAGAAGTCAATAGATGGACTGAAGCGTTTGAATGACCTCGGCTATGGGAAGGAGGGAACCGGATTGACCTTGAATTTGGTCTACAATCCGGTCGGCGCTTTTCTTCCCGCCGCGCAAGCCTCATTAGAGGCAGACTACAAGCGGGAGCTTGGTGAGAAGTTTGGAATTCTCTTCAACAACCTCTACACCATCACGAACATGCCAATCCATCGGTTCAAGCGTGACTTAGTTCGGCGGGGTGGATACGAAGAGTACATGACCAAGTTGGTAAACGCATTCAACCCAACTGCTGCTGAGAGGATTATGTGCAGGACGATGGTGAGTGTGAACTACGACGGAACGTTGAGTGACTGTGATTTCAACCAGATGCAGGATAGGCCGCTGGAGAAGGGAGCACCACAATCAATCTTCGACTGGGATACCGAAAGCATTCTGAACCGCCGCATCGTCTTCGTTGACCACTGCTTCGGTTGCACAGCCGGAGCCGGAAGCTCGTGCGGTGGAACAACGTCGTAATCTTCTCTCTTGGTGATTCCTTGGTGTTCTTGGTAGTATAAATTCACCACGAAGAATACCAAGAGTCACCAAGGGGAATACCACCTCCCTGTCATACATCCTTCACCTGTTCTCTCTATATGTCACTGTCCGAGGAGAGAACGCCCTCACAGCTTCAACCCATACCAAACAACGTTCGGCGCAATTCGAACGGCGGGGGCTGGAAGGTGGTAGTAGTTGGCAACCCCCTTCAACCAGTTCCAGAAGGAACCGTTGCCGGGAAGACCTTCAGTATTCCAGTCGAGACTCAAGTAGAGTTCGTGATTGCCAGAGCCATCGTAGGCTTGCACCCCCTTCACACTGTGCCCAACTGCGATGTTAATCCAGTCAGGCCACCAACGTTGCCACTCACTCGGCAACATCTCATTTACGTTCAGGCTCCCCCAGTGATAGGTGCTCTCGTAATCGTCAATGATCGCGCTGTAGGCTCCCCTCTTGTAGGCATCAGATGGATCGAAGCTGATCTTCCATCGAATGTTCTGCAACCACGGCTCGTAATGCTCCGCAACTCGCCAGCCAACGCCGAGGTTATTCGCGATGAAATCCCAAACGCTAAACCCCCACTCCTCTGAGAACCCATCCCGCACCTCGATGTACGTTGTGTAGCCAGAAGCCAACGCAGCCCCCCAGTGCAGACTCCCCCTCTCACTCATCCCCGTCCACTCGAACGCCTGACGGTAGATGTCTGTTCCAACGTAGGGGGTATAGAAGTGCCCGAGTTTGTCGGCTCCTAATGCGTAGACCCAGTCATCCTGCCACGTAAAATGGAACGGACTTTGCTCCCCCTTCCACCAAAGATTGTTTAAGATGATGTGTCCAACCACAAAACCTCCGGCAGAGAGTCCAGCAACGATTGCAAGGCGTGTGGGGTTGATGTTAGATGTGTCGACCTCACCTGATCTCTCCACAGTATCAACTCTTCCCCCTCCACTTGGCAGAAGAGCTGTGGCTGAAGCGGAATGGAAGAGAAGAAAAAAAGATAGTGTGAGAAGGATCAATGTTTGCATTCTGTCGCCTCGATAAAACGATATGCTACCTCTTATAGCTCGTAGAGATACTCGCGATACTCATCAATCAGTTTTGTTTGGATCTTCGGCACGAGAGAATTGAATTCAGCTTCAAGTGCCTTCTCCTCTGTTCGATCAATCCTCACTACCGGAGCAGCAGGATGAAGTTCTATAAACGCAATGCGAAGTGGGGTAGGAGGATGTGTTTTGTCAATACGGTTTCCTTCAAGGCGAGGGACGCGGCGCAATCGCTCAACTATTCCGTAGAGTGTATTATCGTTCTCTCGATCCAATACATCCCCAAGTTCCTTCTCCATACCACTTCACCCCCCAAACCAACCGAACCGAAATCCAGCAAAGAATGTAGCACCACCCAACTCTCCGGCAGGTTCAGAACCAGAATCTTCACCGAACGTCAATCGCCAACCAAGTCGGGCGTGAAGTCGAAGGCCTTCGGCAAGCCGCAGTTGTCCATTGATGTGTGGCTCGAAGAGAGAGAATCCATAACTCGGCTTTCCACCCTCAACACTGTCGTTATGGTGTGGATTGCTCAGGCTAAAGCTAAGGCTTCCACCCCCGAAGAGGAAGCCACCGCCATACTGGAAGAAGTCGTCAGGATTGTGGATATACTCGGCTCTCCCTCCCGCATAAAAGAAGTTGATGAAGAGTGGTTTCCCATCAGTTGAAAGCGAGTCGGCTTTAATCGTTGGGACTAAGGCAGACATGCTTCCAGCAAAGTGAAAACGGCCGTTCACAATCAGTCCGGCATCAACTGTTGGGAGAATTGTGTTCGATGAATTAATTGAAGTGAACGCACCACCAGCGGAGAAGTAACCACCAAGTTCGATCTGAGCAGAAGCAGTAGTATTCTCAACGAGAGACGAGAAGAAAACGAAGAGACCGAGAAGTGGCGACAGAACTTTCATGGAGTGAATTTACTGAATTGGGAATTGTAGAGGAAGTAGGGAGCCTCTCCGCTATCTCTTCCATGCCACACCAATAGATAGTGCGCCCGCATCTAACGTATTCAATCCAGAAAGTGTGCGTGAGTAGAGGAGGTTCAGTTCTGTCTCATCGGAGAGTGCGTAGAGGATGCCTCCGCTTAGGCGTGCATAGGATTGGTTCCCAACAAGTTGATTAAAGACAATTGAGTTCTCGGCAGCCTCCGCGGCCTCACTGAAATTTGCTGTAGAGGAAACTCCGTCGAGTGAAGATTGAACGGCCAAGGTCGGCAACAAGCTAATCCCCCCTTCGACCTGCCAGATAAACTCATCTTCAGCCTTGTTGCGAAGTCGATACCCCCCTGAGAGTTGTGCATAACCGAACGTCTTTTCTCCCACAGGGAATCCAGTTCCGAAGGCGAGGGCAGCCTCGTAGTCGGGCACACCTGTTCCAAGGGGAACTTCCTTGTTTGGGGAACCGGTCGGGATTTTCCAACTCAAGGTTGCCGCACCGGCTACCTTCCAATCTTTGGGAAGCAAGTTCACTCGTCCACCAAGCCAAATATCTCCAAGACCACTCGCCGACTCGGTCTCTACTAATCCTTCCATCCCCCGTTCGATAATATCTGCCTCGCGGACAACAACACTGTATTGTGTAGAGATCACACTTGTCAACCAATCAGTAATGCCGTACTCGCTGTAGAGGGTGATATTGCTGATACCGACAACTCCGTTAGCAAATCGCAGTGTGTCGCGAAAAAGAGGTTGATCCTCACCCTTGAAACCATACTCACTCTCTGCGGTGAGGGAGGTAAATCCTACTTTGAAGTAATATCCAGACGCCGTTCTCACCCACGCTCCCCCACCTGCATGAAGCGTCTCTACGCAGCAGAGAGAAACAGCCAGAGCGACAACAAGTGCGCAGAATTTCATTGCACAATCACCTCATACGTTCGTTGGGATAATCGGAGACCGACGATTGTCTTCCCTCCATCAATTTGCTCTGAGATCGACCTATATCGAGTAAGGATTACAGTCCCAGGTCCCCTAAGATTTTCCATCACCTCGGCTGGTATTTCATAGCTACCAGCAAAGTCAAAGGCATCTCGCACAACTGTTGCTCCCGGAGCACGCCACTCGATTTTCATATTCCCTCCGGTTGCTCCCGGTTGCCAGAATATCCTCAGTGCCGTATCGGAGCGGAGTGTTCCCTTTGTCTCTCGAAGTCCGTTAAACGGCCCGATTGTATCGAGCAGACTAACCGTAGGCAAAATAAACCGACCTATATCGAACCGATCCTCACCCGGCTCTCGCAAGCGCCAAGTTTGATCCCCACTAATAACACTTGTGTCGAACGTAGAGCGAAGCCGAAGCGTATCTCCGTCACGATGCCTCTCAAGTTTTGTCGTGTTGATAAACACATCAAAGTCTACCGGCCCACTATTTGCCGCGAGGAACTCCGCATAGAACTTTCGGAGAGTCACTTCCTCTAACGAATCTCCTACCTGCGAAACCTGTTCATCTGACTTCACGCCAGCAACAGCATAGTAATCTGCACCAGAAAGATCAACTGGAAGGATAAGGTCAAATGGAATTGCTAAGGGGTCATCACTCGGTGCTGGCGGCAAGTGGCTATTACATCCACCAATAAGAATCAGGAAAAAAGAGAGGATTCCGATAGAGAAGACTTGTTTCATCGGAATGGTTGTTTCAAGAATTCTTGCTGTCATAGTCTAAGTGAATCGTTTCTGGTCAGTGAACGGTATCAGAGAACATATCTTACCTCTTTCTCTACCAAGTCCCCTTTACTACCCCCCACAGAAGGTCTCTGTTACAGGCCACCTCCTCTTTGGAGTGTGAGTATACAGGGAATGGAGGAGTTGAACAAGCCGAAAGAGTGAGGGGATGACGATTTGATGTTTGGGGAACGTGTAGAGGAGAGATGGACATGTGGCTATGCCAACACGAGTCCCAGTATAAACTTTTCCCGACCTTCAGGAGATGGGTATCGATCGTCTCGGAAGGGGTAGCCTTCCTCCTATCTGCTGGCAAGCCTCCTTACACTCCTCGCGCATCCGGTTCCCAGATAAACTTGTGAAGCTGGAGTTGGAAGCGAACGTTCAGGCCATCACGGAGAATTGCTTCCACTAAGTGCAGTGGCTCTACCTTGTCGAAAACAGGGGAGATTAAAACCGCGGCGACACGGTCGGACAGGTTGTGTTGCAGAATCAGTTCTTTCGCCCACTCATAGTCGTTAATTGAAGCACAGACGAACTTGATCTCATCACGATCACTCAAATGTTCGATATTCTCATATCGATTTCGCTTTGTCATGCCAGAGTCGGGAGCTTTCAAGTCGAGAATGCGAATCAAACGTGGATCGCAGTCACTGATGTCAACGTGTCCACCAGTCTCCACAGCAACTGTGTAGCCATCATCGAGAAGCTGCCGAATCAATTGGTGTACTTCCGGTTGTTCTAACGGCTCACCACCGGTAAACTCTACGAAACGGCAGGGATAGCTCTTAATCTCACGGCGAATCTCATCAAAACTTTTCCACTCCCCTCCATCACGATGGCTCAACGCATAGGGTGTATCACACCACGAGCAGCGTAGCCCACAGCCATGTAATCGCACAAAGATGCAGGGCATACCGGCCCGCAATCCCTCCCCTTGAATCGAGAAGAATATCTCACTTAACTTGAGTTGTTCCGGTTGTGGTGGCAGAATCATCTTCAACAACTATTCTTGCAACTGCGATCAATAGAATCTTCACTAATACAGAAGAGCCTACCGATCAGGCAGGCTCTCTTCCTTTTATAAATCCGAATCAAACTACAATCAGTTCAGCACCCTATCCTTACGAATTATAGCTCCTCTTTCTTCAGGAACCGGAATTCAACGCGCCGGTTCAATGCCCTCCCCACCTCTGTCCCGTTGTCGGCAACCGGCCTCTCTTCGCCATAGCCAACAGCCGTGAAGTTCTTGCGGGAGAAGCCTTTCGAAACTAAATAATCAACAACCGACTGAGCGCGACGTTGCGAGAGGTCTTTGTTATATGCGGCAGATGCTGTACTGTCAGTGTGTCCCGATATTTCGATCTTCCCGTTCGGGAACCGCTCCAACAACTTGGCAAATCTATCCAACTCTGCTTTGGATTCGTCTTTCAACGTTGCCTTATTAACGTCGAAGAAGATATTGTTCAGTCGGATGGAAGCCCCCTCCTCAGCAATCTGTTCGATTGGCGTTAGCACGATGTTTACTTCGATGTCGACCCCATTCTCTGTGTCGCGTAAATCAATGCTTCGCGCTACAGGGTAGAATCCATCTTTGTCAGCATAGTACCCATAATTCTTTCCGAGTGGAAGTGTGATAAAGAACTCCCCACTCTCAGCATCGGAACGGAGTTCTCCAACAACTTTGCTGGTGCTAAGGTCTTCCCACTTAATCTGCGCCTGCAATGGATCACCCTTCTCGTTGGTTACGGTTCCACGAATCGTAGCAACTTGCAGCGGACGGAGAGCCTGTGGAAGCTCGTGTGCGTAGATATCACTTAATCCATAGCTACCGGGAAGATTCTCGGCAGCAAAGTAGGCCGTAGTTCCGGCAGTGTTCACACGGTATCCCCAGTCCGACCCCACGCCGTTGATCGCTCTCCCAAGGTTCACTGGCTCGCTCCACTCTGTCCACGAATCCTCGCGAAGTCGTTTGGAGACAAAGATGTCCAGCTTACCGAGCCCCGGATGTCCACTTGAACAGAAGTAGAGAGTTCGTCCATCTGGGTGGAGGAATGGGCTTCGCTCTGCCCAGGGAGTGTTAATAGAAGGGCCAAGATTTATTGGCTCACTCCACCCTGTATCTGTCTTTAAGCTAACCCATATATCAACATTGCCCCACCGCTCCCCACGGTAGAGGACATCTTTCTTCTGGTACGGTCCAATGCCGCCGGGGCGATCACTTGAGAAGATCATCGCCTTTCCATCACTTGTTAGGAACCCATCGCAGTCCCAGTATTCGGAGTTGATCGGCTTCGGGAAGGGAATTAACGATCCGAAACTTCCGCGCTCCTTATCTGAGTAGTAGAGGTCTCCATTTCCCATCCCATCTTGGCGAGAGGCGAAGAGAACAAGTTTCGTCTCATCGGCGGCAACCGATGTCCCGAACTCATGGTTTGCAGTATTGATAGTCCCCGGAATTGCCTTCGCTGTACTCCACAGCCCCCCCTCTTTCGTCGCAATGAAAATATCCTCTCCCCCCTGCCCACCAACACGGTTCATCCCGGTAAAGTAGAGTGAGCGGTCGTTCGTTGAAGTCAAGGGCATGAACTCACCGGCACGAGTGTTGATCGTAGCTCCGAGGTTGGTAATCTTCGAGGAATCGTCGGCATTTAGGATCGTAATAATTTTATCGAACCGACTTTTCATGTCAGGAAAGTAGGACTGGTATCGATTGTAAACATCAACAGCTTGACTCCACTGACGGTTTGCTACGTAGTAGCCAGCCATCCGCTGCACTGCAACGAAACCATATTCTGTTCCCGCATTATTCTTGATGAATTCATCGTACCAAAGTCCAGATGTCAGATCGGCAACCCGCTCAAGTCGAGATTCAATCTTCAAGTTATCGAAAGCCATTGTTGGGAGGGTTGAAGAGGCCGTCCAACTGAGAGAAGTGATATGATAGCCCCGTTCCCACGCTTGGTCGATCGCCTTTGTCGGATAGTTTGCTCCAACAAAAATCTGTTGTTCTCCCCAACCAGTTCCCTTCGTCAACACTACATGCCACTTTCCCTCTCCTCGTTCAATACTGGTTACGCGATACCCTTGGCTCTGAGCTTTAGTTACCTCCTCCACAGGGAACGTACTACTACTGAGAAATCGTTGCCCTTTATATCCAGTTTTTTCCGTCACCATAATCACCCACTGCGAATCACCCCAAGCCATCGACGTAACGCTCCACCCAGAACGACTAAGTTTCTCAAGTTCGCTTGTTGGGAATGTTTCGCTTACCAACACTTGCTGGCGCTGCGGCTGAAGAGGTTGCGAGATGCTTATCACCCACTGTCCCCCCCCTTGGTCGACATCGGTGATAATCTTGCCATCTTTTAAGACAGCATCAATCTTTACTTGCAGTAGAAGTGGTGAGGCAGCCCCATCAAGTATCTGTCCTCTGGAAGGATATCCTTGGCTAATCACCGTAGCCCACCCACCTGAACCACCACTCAAAACTGTGCTGATATACTCCTGCTGATACCGAGCACGAATGTCACCCCACGGTATATCGGTGTGGATAATTACGATCTGATTCGACAATCCAGACTCGCGCGTCATCACGACGGCTACCTCATCATCCTGAGCAACAACTGGGATTGCAGCCAACAACAAGAGTGCCCCAATAATGCAGGATTTTCCAAACTCTTTGTTCAATATTCTCATAATACCTCGTAAGGCAGTTAGCATACGTTTCACGGCGGAGGAGACGACCAGTTATTCTCCGTGCAACATCTCTGCTTCTAAAACTCGTAATTTAAGGACATCGACTCGATTCGCCCCTATCGAATAGAGGTATCCTCCGTGATAATGCGTCGCAACAGGTATTGTAGAAGAATCGAGATAGAGAGAGTCTTCTACGGCATGATCTGTTATTCGATAGATGAGAAGGAGAGAATCGGCCAATGCCACTAAACTATCCCCGCCGATTGAGAACGTGCTATATGCCCTGTCCCTCGGTGGTGGAATCGTGCGCAACCACGCGCCGAATGGATCATACACCTTGATTTCTCCTCCGTCCAGAACGTAGACGTTGTCGTTATCGTCAAGTTCCAGAGAGATAGGATCGATAAGTCTTCCCTCCCCCGAAGTAATATCCCCAAACGAGCGAACAAACTCACCAACTGAGTTGAAGATTGCAACCCGATAATTCTCTCCGTCGAGAACTACTATATCTCCCTGCCGTGAGACCGCAACGTCGAGAGGGTATCCAAAGCGTATCCGTTCATCAGGGTTATCGCGGGTAAACAATGTGGTAACATAGTCAAGCCGGCGATCGAACCGTTGTATCCGGTGATTGTTGTGGTCGGCGACAAATAGATCTGTGCCACGCCGTGCGTAGAGAGCAATTGGATGGTCGAACTCTTCGGTTCCAGTACCGAAACCACCAACAGCATCGAGTGAATCACCTTTGGAAGAATACTTCACCACAAGATCACGTCCAGCATCAACCACGTAGAGATGTCCCTCAATATCGTGATCGAGATCAACAGGCTCAGAAAATGAGCCGAAGAAGAAGAGGAGAGGTATGAGCAGTTCCATATAAGGCGTTGCGACGACTTACCAATCGATAGCGTGCAAGAAGTAACCGATCGATTTAAAAGTTCCAAGTAAAGCTCAAGACAGGGGCAACAAATGGAAGAGGAACTAAGGCAACACCAAAGTCTGCCGATGCTTTTTCGTTGAACACTCGAATGCCAACCACAGAGGCAGTGTTTTGGGGTCGCGTAACATCGTTATTCCAAATCTCTCCGAAGAAGGCCATGTCATCACGACCAAACAACGGACCGTCGACTCCAATCGCAACCCCGAGTCTCCCCTCATAGTGAAGTGTAAATCGCGTTGTATCCTCATCACCTGGCCCATAGAGTTCAATTGGAGCAAGCTCATCTCCCGACACTCTGTAGAGGAGCATAGCCGACCATCGACCATCTCCAAGTTTGTTTGTAGAGACCGCGTAGAGGTGGGCGTATGGCTCGCGCGTAGTAAGGAACGTATAGGTAGCACCTAACGCAAGAGCACCTGACTCACTCCGATCAAGAGTAAACTTTGCCCCGACGTGATAGAGCTGAGATGAGAGAGAGAATGTAGGAACCGTAGTAAGTCCGGCAGTAATTGTTGCGATAGAGTCGAGGCCAAACCCACCGTAGAAAAATCCAAGTTCGTAGTTGCCAATAAATCCACCGGGACCATTCGGCAGTGCGGTTGGCATCAAGAAGTGGTGGGGGCGTTGCTTGTAGGGACCATTCAGTGGAATAAATTTTTCAATCAAATGTTTGGGAACAACAACACGATTGAACTCCGTCTGTATGGTCAGCGTTGTATCCGTATTTCCTACAACGTTCCCCCGAAACGAATCCCCACTCTTCATCAGAACAATGAACTTCAATGTTGAACGCTCTGCCCCTTGAGCTATTGCTGTACTATAGGTAGCGAGGAAAATCCCCACAACAAAAAGAGGGAAAACAAATGGAAGCAGGTGGCCGAGTTGGGTGTTCTTTTGATATTGCATAGTCAGTCTTATTCCCCTGTAATTTCCACCCCATCACGCAAACGCACCCCCACAAGATCTGAATCGACTTCACCGGGCAAAGTGGCAAATCCGACGCTCTCCTTTCTCTCCCTTACAGAATAGACTATCCGAACTCACACATCGCCGAACCGGCTAACGTGATTGACACTGCCGGAATTGTAGTCTCTTTCAGAGATGAAGAGAATCGAGTTGTTTTTAGATTTCCTTCTTTCCTTTTCCTGTAATCAAATCAGTTAATTGATCGAAGGGAACCTCGCTCTGCTCGTTTGCTTCCATCTCCTTCACTTGCGCAACTTTAGCCGCCATCTCGTTCGATCCGATAATAATTGCGCGCACCGCCCCCTTACGATTCGCCTCCCTCATCTGCGCTTTCATCGAGCGTCCTAACAAATCGAACTCCACGCTCGCACCGGCACGGCGCAAAGTTGCGGCAGTCTCTACAGCCCAACGTCGCGCATCGTCGTCGAGTGCAACGATGTAGGCATCAACTGTTGCAGCCGATTGAGGTCCGGAGTTGGCAGCTTGAACCGAGAGAATCAAACGATCTAATCCACATCCGAACCCGATAGCTGGAGCTGGCTTGCCACCAATCTCCTCAATCAAATTGTCGTAGCGTCCTCCCCCGATCAGTGTATTCTGTGCTCCCAAATCTCCCCCAACAAATTCGAAGACGGTTCGGGTGTAGTAGTCCAAACCACGCACAAGCCGAGAGTCAACTTCGAAGGGAATTTTCGCTGCGGTTAGAAGTTGTTGTACCATCTGGAAGTGGCCGCGCGATTCTTCTCCGAGAAATTCGAGAATGCTCGGCGCATCGACAGTTGCCTCAATATCTTCCTCTTCTTTCGAGTCGAGAACGCGAAGTGGGTTCTGCTCCATCCGACGTCGACTATCCTCACTCAACTGAGCCGACCGTTCCCGCAGGAACTCTACGAGCGCACTACGGAATTCCGTTCTCTCCTGCGGCATTCCAAGCGAGTTGATCTTCAAGCGATAGTTGCTCAGGCCGAGATCGCGCAGCAAATCATTTGCCAACCCGAGGACTTCTGCTTCCGCTTCCGGGCGAGGTGACCCAATCAACTCGACACCGAACTGAGAGTGCTGCCGATAGCGCCCTGCCTGTGGTTGTTCGTAGCGGAAGGCTGGGCCAACGTAGTACCACCGCGTTACCGACTGCTGTTGTGCAATCGAGTACTGCACGTAGGCTCGCGCTGCTCCGGCCGTCATTTCAGGACGCAAGCTAATGGAGAGAGGAGGATCAGAGCGGTCGAGGAAAGAATACATCTCCTTCCCTACGACATCGGTTCCCTCTCCGATACCGCGTGTGAAGAGTTCAGTCGCCTCTACGCAGGGAAGGCGAAGTTCGCCAAATCCGTAGCGTCGCATCAAGTCACGAATGATTCCTTCCATCCAGAGCCAAAGCTCGGTCTCTTCTGGAAGCAAATCACGAAATCCTTTTAACGTTTGATAGTTCATTGTTTGTTCTCGTTCCTCACTCTACGCCATCTCAAAATATCGTTCTTCCTCTTCGCGAAAGGTCTGGATCACCTCTACCGGGGTTGTTGCCTGCAATAACCGCTTGCGGAAGGATGCACTGGTAATCAGGCGACGGATACGGCTTAGAAGTTTCAAGTACGTTCCCACGCGACTATCCAATCCAACCAACAGAAAGACAATCCGAACAGGTTGATCGTCGAGTGCACGGAAGTCTACCGGGTCGCGCAAGATTGCCAGCGCGGCCATGATGTCCGACACTGCTCCGGTCTTTGCGTGCGGGATGGCAACTCCCTCCCCAATCCCTGTTGTGGCCATCGCCTCACGGTCGAGCACGGCACGCCGAACCTGCGCAGCGTCAAGATTTTTGGGCGACTTCCCGAGCATTACAATCATCTTCTCCAGAACCTCTTCTTTGGTTCCAGCTTCCAAGTCAATCGTAACGCTTCGCTCGTTCAATAACGATGTGATGTGCATGATTTTTAAAATGTATGAACGCGAAGATACAAAAGAGGACTCGCTCACGAAGAAACGGTATCTTTAAAGTACATGAGTGAGTGAGTTGAGAGTGTGAGAGTATAAGGCATTGGGGAAGATTTCATCTCTACGAGTGAACGATAGAGAAGATATGTTTTCGCAATCTTTCTTCATCGTTATTGACGCTATCACTCGACAATCAATTAACGACGCTATTACTTAACGATTCTCGACTGTGTCTCTTATACGTTCTATTTCTGGTCTGCGAGGTTTCCTCGGGAAAGGATTGACTCCCCACAGCATTGCACGCCACGTAGTAGCTTTTGCTGAGTACACTGGATATCAACCAATCGTTATTGGTCGAGATGGCCGCCCGAGTGGAGAGTGGATAGAGCAGATTGTTATAGGAACACTTATCGCCTGTGGTGTAAAGGTTTCATCGCTCGGGATTGTGCCAACGCCAACCGTTCAGATGGCTGTAGAAAAATCTGATGCGGCAGGGGGGATCTCTATCACTGCAAGCCATAATCCGGCAGAGTGGAATGGTTTGAAGTTTCTCAACAGTGAGGGCGTTTTTTTAGGATCGGACGAGTGCAGTACGTTTTACGCTCTCGCCGACGGCGATTCGGGAACCTTTGCAGACTACAAAGGTCTGGGAACTGTTACTGACAGGAGCAGCTTCGTCCAGACCCACTTGAACGCGACACTTGCTCTCCCCTTCCTGCAGAAAGAGGCGATCCCAAAACGAAAGTTTTCTGTCGTGGTCGATGCTGTGAACGCATCAGGATCATTCATCGTCCCTGAACTCCTCCACAAACTCGGCTGTTCAGTCATTCCACTGCACTGCGATGGGAGTGGCGAATTTCCCCACACGCCTGAACCACTACCGGTAAACCTGACATCACTTTGCGACGCCGTTCGCGAAACAGAAGCCGACTTTGGGATAGCCGTCGACCCCGATGCCGACCGACTGGTATTGATTGATGAACGAGGAGAACCGATCGGTGAGGAGTATACGATTACGCTCATCACAGACTTCATGATGGGATGGGAGAGAGAGGAAGAGAGAGAGTCCCCGATTGGCGTTGTGAACCTATCTACCACTCGCGCCGTGGAGGACGTAGCAGCTCGCTACGGAGGACGCATTGTCAGGACAGCCGTCGGTGAGATCAACGTTGTGGAGAGAATGAAGAAGGAGGGGGCAGTGATTGGTGGTGAAGGATCGGGGGGAGTGATTCTTCCAGCCCTCCACTATGGACGGGATTCACTTGCTGGAATCGCCATCACACTTGCTGCGTTGCTGAAGTATGGTGGGACGCTCTCGGAACTTCGGGCCTCACTCCCGAACTATGTGATCGTTAAGAAGAAAGTGCCGTTAGATGCGGAGAACGATCCTGTGAAACTCTTCGAAGAGATTCGTACATCATCACAAGATGCGGTGAGCACGAACAGCACTGACGGACTCCGGGTCGACTTCGAGAAGTCGTGGGTTCACCTCCGCACCAGCAACACGGAGCCGATTCTCCGAATCATTGCCGAAGCCCCAACGCGAGAAGAGGCAGAAGAGTTGGCAGCACGATATGAGAAGATGGTTGTTGGGAATAGGTAAACGATCTTACATAAATCGGGAGGCGATCAAGCGCTCGCCTCCCGACAACACATCCGATTGCTAATTGCTCGTTATCTGCTTTGCACGCTGTTTCTTAACGGCTTTTAAAACGAGACGAAAGAGAACCAACGCAATTAGTAGTACGGGAAGGGCAATAACTGCAAATCGAAGTAGCACTACCGCAATCACCACCAACCCATCCACTCCCTCATCGAAGGCATTACTAATTTTGCCCACGAACGTCTCTCTCTCATTTGTCCCAACAGCTCCCGGCTCAACCATTGTCACAACCAAGGTTGACAGGCTTACCTGGTTCTGAAGGTGGTATAATCTCCCTTGAGAGCTTTCAATCTCTTGTCGAACAGAAGCTAATTTCTCTTCAACCTCAACAACATCCGCGAGCTTTCCGGTTCGCTTTGTCAGCGGGTCAAGCAATCGACTTTCAAGTTGTTCCTGTGTGTTGATACGAGCGTGAAGATCAATAAACTCCTCTGTGACATCTCTCACATGTATCTGCTCTGATTCTACTTTTCCCAGAATTCGCACAGACTGGAGAACAGAACTGAAGTTTTCGGAGGGGATACGAAGTTCAACTTCTCCCTTCACTGTTTCCCCCGACAATTCTTGGTGAGATACATTCGAAACATACCCACCATATAATTCTGCAAATGTCGTCAGACGTTCCTCTGCACTATCTGCAGCCTTTACCTGAAGGCGTATCGAGGCAGAGTAAATGATCCTCCGTTCGTTAACATCTACTGGTAGTCCATCTTCTAAAACATCGAATGTTAACCCCTCCTCCTCAGTAAAATCCTCCAATGTCAATGAACCAGAAAAATAGTTCAGTTGACCTTCTTCCCTTTCCTCCTCTCCCCCTTGACAGGCCGCAACTGTTAACATTAACAGAACAAGCAGAGGCATAGATAGTCGAGCAGTCATAGCACACCTCCTGAAGTTATGTAGTGGTAGAATAGTGTGCTCCAGCTCTCCCCGAAACCGGGGTGGCGTTCCAGAGAGAACCGGAACAGTAACTCCAGATCAGTGAAACTTCTGTGCCATCTGGAAGAAGTTCTTTGCGTTGCAAGAATTCTTCCGTCAACCTTGCCTTTTGCACGAGTGGACGTATCTTCCGATGCAATGTGCAAGCAAGAGCCGCACTACCGATAACCCCGACTCTGATTGCACGAGTGCACAATCACCATCATCACCGTAACCCTGAAGAGAATGTTATCCCAACATCACATTATTGCTTTGGGCTTTGTTCCCGGCATCACTTCCAACGCAATCCAACAGTTGCTTGCTTCTGGCCTCTCTTTAGATGAACTCCTTCGCCTCTACGACCACGATCTCCTTCAATTTCAACTGAAGGGAAAAACTCTCCGCTCGATACGGGAGATGACTCCATACCTTCAAGAGGCAGAGCGGCAAGAACGGAGAGCAGATGAGTTCGGCGCATCTATCGTAACGATTGCCGACGAGAAGTACCCAGACTCTCTTCGACAGATCTGGTCGGCTCCCACGGTTCTCTACCTCAAGGGTAACCTGTTGCAGGAGGATCGGAATGCTATCGCAATTGTGGGAACGCGCGGGGGATCAGTCTATGGAAAGATCACAGCAGAAAAATATGCGGAAGCCTTCGTTCGGGCAGGAGTGTCGGTAGTAAGTGGACTTGCCCGAGGGATCGACACCTGGGCACATAAGGGAACACTCCGAGCCGGTGGACGAACAATTGCGGTGATTGCTTCTGGACTCGACCGAATTCAACCGGCAATATCAGCCCAACTCGCCGAGGAGATTAGCGAGCAGGGGGGAGTGATAACCGAATACCCATTTGGTATCAAGGCTCTCCGCCCTTACTTCCCACAACGGAACCGGATTATCAGCGGAATGACAGCGGGGACAGTAGTAGTGGAGAGTGACCTAAAAGGGGGAGCGCTAATCACCGCTCGGTTTGCGCTCGACCAGAATCGAGAGATCTTCGCAGTCCCCGGCCCAATTAATTCTCCCAGAAGCAATGGAACGAACGACCTAATCCGAACTGATCGCGCTCGCCTAACGCAAGCCCCTGAAGATGTGCTGGAGAGTCTCGGCTTCCACATTCCCCACCCGAACCAGAATGAGCCTCCACAAGCACTGCATCACCTGACGGCCTTTGAGCAACTGGTGTGCGATCACTTATCAGGCGAACCGATCCACATCGACGATCTCTGTGAGAAGTCTGGTCTTTCCCCGAGCGACCTTTTAGTGACACTTCTCTCCTTAGAGTTCAAAGGCTTAGCAAGGCAAATGGCGGGGAAGATGTTTTTGCGAGAATAGGGAGAGGTGAGATTGGGAATTTCGGATTGGGGATTGATTGGAAGAAGAGTAGGAACACTTTTTTTTGTAGCTATGACACCAGCAGATTTTAAGGGGCGAACTCAGACATTTGCGCTCTCTGTTATAAGGCTTGTGCAGAATCTTCCGCAATCCGAAATCTAAAATGTCCCTCTCTCACCGCTCCTTCTCCACAAACCGAAGAACATCCGTTCCCATCCCAACGGAAAGAACTCTCCGATTATCTCCTTGATTGAGACGACAGAGAGAGAGGAGGTAGGATTCGCTCCCTATCGTTACTGTTCCGCCACGGCAGTCACTAACAAGGCGAACGTGTGTCGGATCGTAGTGAAAGCTATCTGGTTGAAATCCGTTCAGAAAGGTTTGCAGTTCCTCGCCGGTGTAGACATTCTCGTGAGAACTACCTGAATCGAGAACAATCCGCGTGGCCGAGAATACTTGCTCAATTCGGGGATCAACCTTCTCAACAACCTCGGCCTCTTCACCTTCACCACAACGAAATGAGGAGAGTGCTACCAGAAGTAGAGAAACTATGTACGCTCGGCGAAACATGGTGGATTCAATTGGCAGATCGTCGACGACAGACGAGTATGGCTTGGTAAGAGAGCCTCTGTTCTCTACCCTCAAACTCGTCTGCCGTGACAGACCAGTACTCCAATTCTACGCTACTGTAACTTCATCTTCCAAGTAAACATCTTGGATTGCGTTAAGAAGCTCTACCCCTTCATTCATTGGTCGCTGGAACGCTTTGCGTCCACTGATAAGTCCACTTCCTCCTGCACGCTTGTTGATTACGGCAGTTCGGACAGCTTCGGCCAAATCGCTCTCACCAGAACTTGCTCCGCCAGAGTTAATTAATCCGATTCGCCCCATGTAGCAGTTTGCCAGTTGGTAGCGAGTTAGGTCGATTGGATGGTCGCTCGACAACTTCTCGTAGACATCCTTGTGCGTCTTGCTAAACTTGATAGCGTTGAAACCACCATTGTTCTCTGGCATTTTCTGCTTGATGATATCTGCCTGAATCGTTACTCCGAGGTGGTTGGCCTGTCCAGTCATATCAGCCGAAAGGTGGTAGTCTTGATCTTTCTTGAAATCACTGTTCCGGAGATAGCACCAGAGGATTGTGGCAAGTCCAAGCTCGTGGGCGTGAGCAAAGGCTTCGGAGACCTCTTGGATTTGTCTGCTGGACTCTTCGCTACCGAAGTAGATTGTGGCTCCGATTGCGGCAGCCCCCATATCGTAGGCCTGCTCAACTGTTCCGAACATAATCTGGTCGAACTTATTCGGATAGGTGAGAAGCTCGTTGTGGTTAATCTTGACGATGAACGGAATCTTGTGGGCATACTTCCGGGCGACAGAGCCGAGAACCCCATAGGTGGAGGCAACAGCATTACACCCCCCCTCAATTGCAAGCTCCACAATCTTCTCCGGATCGAAGTAGATTGGATTCGGCGCAAACGACGCACCGGCTGAATGTTCAATCCCTTGATCTACCGGCAAAATTGAGAGATACCCACTCCCACCGAGACGCCCCATTGCGTAGAGCCAGCTCAGATTACTGAGTACGCGATTCGACCGATCACTCTGCACAAACGTGCGATCAATAAAATCAGGCCCCGGAAGGTGAAGCATCTCTTGTGGAATCGTCGTGCTCGTGTGCTGTAACAGGGAATCGGCTTCGTTGCCAAGAAGTTCGCGGATACGATCAATCATAATCTGCTGTGGTTGTGGATATTTTTGTGGAAATGTTGACGATATGTGGAAAAAGACAAACATACGACAGACAATGAATTCTTGCAGGGAGATTTTCGATCTGGAGTGTGCAAAAGGGTGAGAGAAGTCTTCACTTCGATTCACTGTAAATGATATTTGTCGAATTGATCGAGTAATAAACGTCGTGCTCTCAACGTATAGTAACTCCCGACTAAAAGTCAGGAGGATTCACGTGAGAACTGGGAAAGAAACGGCTTGAAGCCGTTTTCTCTTCGGTTGAAACTCCAGAACACCCCGATGAATCGGGGTGTTAATGGTACTATCGTTGACATTGGCTGTAGGTAGCTGCACTACAACATCAAGAGTACCGGAAGTAGTGTCACGATAGAGAAGCAGGTGCGTCGTCACTGGAATAGCTGCCCGAAAAGAATCTGCGTAACGTGTCTGGATAACGGACGTTCTATTTTCTTACTATGGTATATTTTGTTTTGTCTTTGCCTGTATGATTTCTGCAACTGAACTTCGATGTACTTGCTCAATTTCTCGGATGTTTAAATACCATCACCATATCACCTGCCTTCTCCTCTTAGCTATTCCCTCGTTGAGAGCTATCGCACAACCGGGAGGGGAAGAGCAGACACTCCACGTTCCTCCAAAACTTGTCGTGGCCTCGCAGTGGTCCGATGAGAAGCCGGAACTCTACATGTACGAGTACTCTTATCGTCGGGAGTTACCGTTGCTTCCTATTATCTTCTTCGACTACCCGGGTGACTACACCATTCCTTCCCGATATCAGCAGTTCTCCGGCTCATACGAAGCACGTGACTACACCGACACGAACGATGTGGATAGCTACGTGAGCTACTTCGGCAAGTATTATGAGCTACTGAACATCATTGGCTACCGGATGACGAAATATCCGAAGACGACAATCATGTTGCAGGGAGGATATTCACACGAAGCCGGGGAGAATGAAGAGATTGCACTGACGCGCGCCGAAGTTGTTCGAGAATATCTAACGAACGTTTGGGGAATCGACACTGGACGCATTGCTATTACCCCGGCCTACTTAGCCTCGACACCGGAGGATAACATCCTTCGGCAGGAGGAGGCTCGCCGAGTAATGATTCACACTGGAAGTTGGGATCTGCTTGGCCCCGCTACATATTCGGTCACCTCGATGGAAACATCTCCCCTCCACTTACGCTTCATAGTGGAACCGAACGCTCGACCTGAAGATGTTGAGAAACTTGAGTTTGTAATGACCTGCGATGACAAGGTTGTTGGAAGAACGGAAGTTATCGGCCACCCCGACTCGCTCCACTACCAACTGGAAGGATATTGGTGGAAGGGGGGAGCAAATATTAGTCCTGATCGCGGGGCAATTACTGTCGAACTCCTCCTCCACCTTACGGGTGGACGCTACCGCCGCTCCAACCCATTTGTGATCCCAGTCTACGTAGAAGGGGCAGAAAAAAAATCCGATGAAGAGCTCACCGACGCAGTTCCAGAACAGCTTCTTCTCCCCTTCTACAGCTTCAAGGATAGTACCCTGAGTGGATACCATCGTCTGCTGATTGGTGACTTCTTGAAGAAGAGTCGCTATCCACAGCAGCTGGCCATACAGTTAACGGGATCGAGTGAGATGACTGAGGATCCGACTGTGGATGACCCAACACTCATTGCCGAGCGTCAGGGATATGAGGCAATGAACAGCAACTACTTCTATTACGACCTTCCAGAGGAGGGCACACTCTTCATTTACACTCCTCGCGAAGAAGAGTTCGACGGATACTACGACGAACCATACTATTCAGAAGACGACGTAGTGGGAATGCAGGCCGAAGAGCTTGAGAAGGGTAAAGAGGAAGATGAGAATGTCGGCGTTTATACCATCGACTCGCTGGCAATGGCTCGTGCACGGGGTGTCGCAACATTTCTTCGGGACACACTCGGCATCTCGATTACGAACGAAAGTGAAGAGTTTACCAAGCTCAGCAACAATGCAAACTTTAACTGGATGCAGCGATACATTCAAGCCGACGGATACTATCCCTTCATCTACCGACCCGAAGACCGTTGGTACAGTAGGAAAGTATCGATGCGCGTGATTCCTCAATATCGTGTAGAAGGTTACCGTGACTGGTATAAATCCCGACAAGAAATAGACCAGATAAAAGAAACTCTCGATAGTGCTGAGGAAGGAGTAGACGATAATAGCAGTGACAGCGTAGAAGAGGAGGAAGAATCAGAATAATCTTTAGAAGAATAGATAGATCATCCAACCAATTACTTCAAACCTTAAACGTTCCATGCGCCCGTCACTTGCGCGTATACTGTTTCCACTCTTTCTCCTCCCCGCGGTACTTTCCGCACAGTCGGAAGATATCGGCACGCTCTACTTTCCACCGAAGCTCGTAGTTACCCTTCACGCTAGCACTCCGTTCTTGAATTCCTTGGGCAATCCTGAAGAGGAAGAGCCTCCCTTGCAGAAACTCACTCTCACTCGAGGACACCGTATTATGGAAGCCCCTCTTCTCCCAATAGTTTTCTTCGATTTTGGGAGTTCCGACATCCCAATGCGTTATCATCAATTCTACAGTGCTTCCGCCACCTCGAAGTATATCGACACTGGCGTTGGTTCGTATTGGTCACCTGTAACCAAGTATCGCGACATCTTAAATGTACTTGGCTACCGAATGAACCAACATCCCTCCACCTTCATTGAACTTCAGGGAAGTTGGTCCTTTGAACCGGGGGAGAGTATGGCGTTGGCGAGAGAACGTTCCGAGGTAATCCGCGACTATTTAGTGGACATCTGGAAAATTGATCCCGGGCGAATTCGCTTGATCGATCCGAAACGACGTTGCAGTGAGGAAGAGAATTTCTTCCTGCAAGAAGAGGGGCAAGCAGTTGCAATTAGTCCATCGTCGTGGGAGTTGATTCGCCCAGTCAGCTTTATCAACGTTAACCAGTGGTATGCCTCCTTCATCTTCAACATTGTTGTCGACCCAAACGATAACCCCGAACAGGTGGCGGCAATAGAGATTTTAGCCCGCTGCGAGGACTCGTTAGTTGGTCGAATGGAAATTGTTGGAAGCCCTGACTCAACACTCTATCGCATCAAAGGAACCTGGGGGCACTCCTTCTGGTTTACTGAGAAGGATCGGACAGCACTTGAAATCGAAGCAGTTGTCTGGCGACATGATGGGACAACCCGACGTTCAGCACCAACTCGGTTGCCCGTAACTATTCAGAGTGATACATCAGATATACGAGGAACCTCCGGCATCCACACATATATAGGGCGCGAATTTACTCTTCCATTTTTCTCACCGAATCAAACCAATCTTAGTCCGGTTCAAAAGCTTCTGATACGAGAACGCTTAACGCAAATCATTGTTGACACACTTGAACCTGGATACAAATACAACATTGTGGTGGCGGGGGAGCGAGATGTTTCCGATGCTCCAACTCTTCACGATGGACTTATTCGCTCCCACCGCATCGCCTACTGGAGTGCACAAACATCGTATCAGAGTTTCTTCGATGACTTTCAGGGAATCCTTCGTCCAATACGTCCGGTGCTACCAGTTGAACCACAGGAGTCAGACGATTCATCGTTGAACTATGAGGAGCAGCTCAAACAATTGTACAGGAACTTCTATGGAGAACGAACTGATGATATGATGCGTCGACGTGAAGAGTATGATTCAGCAGCCTTGATCACCGTTGACATTGAAGAGGGAAGATACCTCGACACGCTGAGAGCCGCTCGTGAGGGCGATGCCGCAAACATCCTTCAAGATATCTTTCAAGATCAACTGAACGATACTGTAAAACGCCGCTACACTCGCTCGCTCTACCCACCTCCAATCCCGCCAGAAGATACGGCTGGGATTGACATCGAAGAATATGAGAATAGCGATAGAATAACGTTTGGCTCGGACAATGTAGCGTGGAAAGCAAATGTAGGGGTACAAACCAGCTTTGACTTCATGTACACACCCGAAGAGCGTTTCTATACGAGAGCCGTTACCGTACGGATCGACATGAAATATACACCTACCCCCGAACAACTGGCAGCTGAAGAAGAGGAAGAGAAGCGTTCGTATCTTATGTGGTTGAAGGAGCAGACAGGATATGCTGGAGAAGATTGGGAAGACATTGATGCCTTGATTGCTCACCTTGAGGAGCAATATTACAGAGAGGAGGAAGAGTATAGTGAAAGCGATTCAGAAGAGTACGATGAAGAAAGTGAATAACCGAACACTACCATCACCAACAAAGATGCTGAGAGCACTATTTCTTGCAAGTATCTCCATATTTTTTCTCTTCGTTCCCCTCTTGGCTCAGCAACAGAACGAGGATAACACGCTCCACATTCCACCGAAACTAAACGTGCAGGTGTCAACAGGAGAGGAGGCCTTAACCTCTATCATGATGGGGAGGAAGGGAGAGTGGGAACCTTCCCAATCGAACAAAATCTTCATAGATCGTGATGAGTGGAGAGCAACAATTCCACTCCTTCCAATGGTTTTCTTTGACCAAGGGAGTAGCGCAATCCCAGAGCGCTATCAGACTTTGCACAACACAACTGAGGTAAGCGACTACAAAGAAACCAATGGAACAGTACGCAATCAATTAGACAACGACGAGAACGAAAACATAAAGTACCTTGAAGTCTTAAATATTATTGGCTACCGAATGCGTCGGCATCCCGAGACAACGATCCAGGTAGAGGGGGGGTATAGCCGAGAGCCGGGAGAGAGTGCAGAACTTGCAAGCGAACGAGGTGATGTAATTCGGGAGTACTTGCAAAATGTTTGGCACATTCCTCCAGAGCGGATCGAGACACTCCCACCAAGAATCATGGCCGACTCTTCCAGCAACATCTTGCAGCAGGAGGAGGCTCGGCGGGTAATAATCCACACTGACGATTGGCAGTTGATTTCTCCAGTCAACTACTCACACTCTTCGTTCAACGCAACCTTTGCCGTCTTCTCCATTTCTCTCGATCCCTGGATTCTTCCCGATGACATCGCAAAGATCACGATGTTGATCTCCTCCGGTGACGATCTACTCAGTGCCACTCAGCTTCCTATCAGTCAAGACTCGACAACCTATAGATACGTTGGGCTTTGGGTAGTTCCCCGACAGCAAAACCAATTAGAATCTTCACTTGAGATCGAAGCTCTTATTGAAACACACGACGGGAGACTCCGCAAGTCCAACAGAGTCTCGATTCCCATAGAAGTGGAAGAGCCATATATAACGTTCGAGAATAATGTCGACTCTTATTTAGAAGAAGAAGTGAGCGAAATGGAGCTTTCCTTCTTTGGCTCGGGCGACAGTACACTTGGCAAACTACAACTAATGATGCTGGAGCAGGCAATAGAAGGGTTTCAGAAGAACAAGCAACTGCTCGCGGAATCTGGCACACCTATAGAATTTGTATTGAGTGCTCAAACAGAAGTGTCGGAAAATCCTCTGGCTGACTTTACGAGAATTCAAGCAGAGCGTTCTTCAAGACTGAGTAGAGAGAGTATGATTGGATCGATGTTCCGTGACCCTACATTTCACGTTCCACTCTACATTGTTCCTTCTCCTCTGCTTACCCCAACTAAAGAGAAAAGGGATTCAAGGCAAGAAATGGTCAACAACATCCTTCAAACTTGGTTTGGAGATCGCTTTGATGAGATAGAAAAATTCGACGAGAGACCAGAGTTCACACACTATGTTGCCGACGAGGAAGTGAAAGCCGCCTCGCCCCTTATCACATCTCGACTCTCATCTGTTGTCACTTGGTTGGCCAATCGCATAGACACCTCACAAGTTTTACTCAGACTGCCTGACCCGCAAAACAGCACTCCCCGCCATCAACTTCAATCATACTCCGATAGACCTGAAGACCGATTCTACGCACGATCAATTCACCTATATCTATCAACAGTTGATGAGTATGAGTACGATGACGGCAATGGAGAAGATGGTGAGTTTGATGAGTACTATGATGATAGTACAAATGAAGAAGAGAGCGACAGCCGAACAGAAGAAGAAGTGAATACAGCCACAGAGGTAGATGATGAGTGATGTGCAGGAGAGAGAAGAAAAAAGCCGAGGGCTTTGGCCTGACTTACGATTCGATGATGGACTTCGCGGAAATCAGCCAATGCCGAGCAACATTCAACACCCAGCAATAGCTTGGCGACACCGCATTGGTGGTTCAGTCTTCGATGCACATATCTTCAGTTGGCAAAATCAGCACTTTCTGCTCTTGATCTATGGAGGCTGCATTGTATGTCACGATAGTAACGGCAAATTTGTATGGAAGACAGAACCGTGTGGCATTGAAGCAATCATTGGTGTCGAGGATGTTGACGACGACCAAAACATCGAGATCGTTGCCTCAAACGGTCGTTCGTTTTTTGTCTTCGAGGCATCCTCCGGCAAAAAATTATGCGAAGAATATCTTGGCCCTCCATTCGCTGGCGGTTTCATATATACGAATGCCTTGCTCCATCAATTTCAAGGATTCTCTGGTGGGATGCAATTGGCAGTTGGCCTACTTAGTTCAAAAGAGGTCGTGATCTACGATTTCTCTCCCGGTGCATCTCAACCAGAACGACGCCACATTCTTTGGATGGACGACTTCTTTCACCCCTCAATTCTCGCAGTTGATATCGACAACGATGGTGTTGAAGAACTTCTGGTCACGAAACTTTCTTCTGTATTTGCATTCGACCCAGTTACAGGGTTGTTGAAAGGAGAAACCACATGGACTTCCGGGGGGGACAGGAAACGCAACTACGGATTGTTTGAAGCACGTGACTTGAGCGGAAACGGAAACATTGACATGCTCTTGCTCAGCTACGTTGTATCGCGCCACGTGGCAGTAGTGGAAAACGATGGGATAGGTAGACTGCAAAATCGGTGGGATAGATTCATCGGCCACATCTATCCACACGACGAGACGGAGTTACGATATTGTTGGAATTCCTGTGCCGATATCGACAACGATGGTAGGCTGGAAATCATCTTCAGTGCTTGGAACGAAGGTCACGATGGAACGTGGCAGACAGAAATTGTTGACGCGTGGAGTGGAGAAGTGCGAGCAAAATTCCCCGGCACATATCTGCGAGGTATATTTCCTGGAACCTCTTCAACTCCCCCAATCATCTTTCTCTCCGACGAACAAAAACGACTACCCGGAACTGTTGGGAGACTGAAGCTAATCTCATGGATTGATAGTCAACTCAACACTCTATGGGAAGGAGAGGGTTATGCTCCACTCAGTCGGTTCCCCAGACGCACTCCCACAAAGACAACTTTTCGGATAGAACATCCTCCAGATGAAGAACTGTGGTATACTGAAGCGAATGGGAAAGTAACATTTTTCTTGACTGATCTACAAGGTCAGGTTCGACTCCTTACCTTCTCTCCAGATTCGCTTGGGAAGGGAACCTCTTTTGACCTGACATTACTTTCTGAGATCCAGAATATAGCTGCTCTCGTTGCCATTGAAGATGTAGATCACGATGGTCAACCAGAGTTCTTCTTCAGTGACTGGAATGGAAGTGTGAAGGGAGTTCGGCTTGACGGCTCAGTCCTCTTCTCTATCGAAACCGGTTCTCGTTACCGTTACGGGGCAAGTCTTTACTTCTATGCAAAGCCTTTCTCACAACCTATTGTTGTTGAACGAAACGGTGAACGATTCTGTGCTCTCCCTGATGGAGGGAAAGAGATCCAGATTTATCGATGGAATAATCGAGCAAATCAACCAGTGCTACACTCAACTTTTATAGGTCGTGGAAGAGTTGGCCCTGAGGAAGGGCATCACTCCTTAGCCTCAACCCTCTGGGAAGGAGAACCAATGCTTCTTACCTCCTACGTAGGGGAAGGTGAGAGTATACTAAGACTAGTTGATCTTGACGGAAAGGAACGCAATCGTTGGGAAGTTTCAGAACTCCCAGCTAACCCTCCCCTCCCTCGTGGGCGCACCGGTATACATGAGTACCGGATGGTAGAGACTCAGAACGATCTACTCCTCTTCATTTCGGGATTCCGTACAGGGTCAATGAATTCTGAAAAGACGTTCGTTTTGAATGCGAAGTCGGGAGAGATGATCTGGGATAGAACAAATATCAACGAAGAGACCGAAGCTGCCTTTGCGCCTTGGAATGCCTCGACAGTAGGAGGCCATCTGGAAAACCCGAGCATTCTGTTTTTAGCTAAGGATACTTTCTGTGAAGTTGATCTTCGCACTGGAAAACTGATTCGCCCCCCTTGGCAATTACGCCCTTGGAATACTGCCGACCTACAACGGCGAGGAATGTCAATGGATGACTTTGCCGCCTACGGCTCTCCTGTTCCTGTACAATTCAGTGATGGGAACGAAGGATGGATACTCCTCTGTAATTACGGAGGCACGGGAGCTATTAGCTCAGATCACACCATTCGGTGGTGGCGAAGTTTCCCGCTCCCCTCCCTGACAACGAGCTTTGGCGGAGTTGCCGACGTTGACAACGATAGCGAGCTTGAACTGGGCTTGAGTCTTGCCGATGGCGATTTCATCTGCCTGAACGCTTCTACCGGACATGAGAAGTGGAGACTTCACCTCGACAGCGTTGCTGCCGATGTAGTTACTTGCGATATCGATGGGGATGGAAGAACAGAGTTCATTCTCAGCACCCGAGAGGGGGAGGTGATAGTGGTGGGATCTGCTCGCAATGGTGCCGGACTAATAAAGTGGAGGCTTCACCTCGGCTTCAGTCTCGGTCCACCGATCATTGCAGATTTTGATGGAGATGGACTACCGGAGATACTGGTAGTGAGTGGTGATGGTTACCTCTGCTCTATCACCGAAAGGAAATAGCTGAAGCGGCTATCTTCTTTCTTCTAATTTTCTGCCTACCTTGTTTTCTTTGCGCGGCTGCCTCCCTATCTTTCTACTATGAGAACAGCACGCATCGGTACAGTTGCCTTTCTTGTAGAAGATGAGGCTCATTCAATAGAACAGAATGTTGAGCGTGGGTGCGAGTACATCCGCAAAGGAAGTAGTCAGGGATGTGATCTCCTACTACTCCCGGAAATGTTCCGAACAATCAACGTTCCGGGGAAAGAGATGGATGCGGAGGAGATGCCGGGAGAGACAGCTACAAAGCTCGCAGAGGCAGCCCGCGCTAACCACATCAATGTTGTGGCAAACTGGTATGTCCGCGAAGAAGGTCGAGTTTATAATCAGACAACCATCTTCAATCGCGAAGGAGAAATTGCTGGTTGGTATCGCAAGATTCAGCCGACAGCAGGAGAAGCTCGAACCGTAACACCGGGAAGTGAATTTCCCGTATTTGATCTCGACTTTGGTCGAGTGGCCGTGATGGTCTGTCTTGATATATACTTCCCCGAGATTCCACGTATCTATGCTCACAAAGGAGTAGAACTTCTGCTCTGGCCTACGGTAACACTCGGACCTACTCAAGAAGGATTGAGAGCACAACTGATCTCCCGTGCAATCGACAACTGCATTTATATTGCCGAATCGAACATGGCCAACCATCCACCATACTCCCCCTTCAGTGGTCGTTATCGCCCAGGCACAGCCCGCATTGTCGACTTTAATGGTGAGATTGTTGCATCAACCGGAAGACTCGAGGGCATTGCTTGCGCTGACATTGACTTCAGTCAACGACGGCTTACGTCATACTGTATCCTAAAACGAGAACCTGACCACTTTCGCGAGGATCTTGAAGGCATTACACGACTGAACCTGTACGCACACGCCTATGCGGAGTTAGCCAAAACTCAGCAGCGAGATGCCGACTATTTCAACACAATTAACGATAACAAATAACGATGGTCATGATTCGCATCTACAAACATATTTTTCCCTTCGTCCTTCTCGCACTTGCTCTTCACTCCTGTCGCGAATCAGATGACATGTCGCAGGATGGTGTTGTTACTATCAAAATCGCTCACTGGTGGAGCGACGCAAAGCCTCTTTGGGATTCTGTCATCACAGAGTTTGAGGCAACTCACCCGAACATTCGGGTAGAACAGGAGGTAATGAGTTTCAACGTTATGAAGGATAAAGTGCTGACGCAGTCGGCAGCAGGAGAACATGTTGGTGATCTGCTGCCGCTGGAGGACTGGTTTGCACAGGAACTCATAGAACGGAAGTTTTTCACTGATCTTTCTGGTCACATTGCTCGCGACTTCGATTCAGCCGATTATTATCCAATAGCACTTGGCTCTTTCTATAATGGTGAGAATCTTCAAGCCTGGCCGGTTGCCCTGATTACCTATCCTCTCGTCTATAACAAGGCGATCTTCGACAAAGCTGGCCTTCCCTATCCAGACACAACCTGGACGTTCGAAACATTCCTTCAAATAGCAAAACAACTGACACAGGATAGTGATGGAGATGGCAAGGCCGATCAATATGGTTTCATGCTGGATAATAGTGGCGGATTTGACGGCACTATCTACTCACTTGGCGGAGCAATCCTCAACGAGAATTTGAGTAAGAGTGCCTTCGCTGAACCTCGAACTGTAGAGGCCTTAAAGTTCTGGACTGGACTCGTTCTGGAACATGGGGTAGCACCACAGAACGCCTCGATCCTCGGAGGGAGCAGTTCAGGTGGCTCAATGCGCCCTTTTGAGACCGGAAGGTTTGCTATGGGTATTATCAGCCCACACGCTATCAGTCCAAACACATCATTCCCTTGGGATATTACGATGCCTCCCAAAGGCTCAGCCGGACGTAAGTACCTGCGAGGATCAGCAGCGTTTGGCATTCCAAGAACATCGAAGCATCCAGACGAGGCCTGGGAGTTTATTCGGTGGATTGTGAAGGAGATGCCCCCAAAGTATGGCGCACAGATTTTTCCCGGAACTGTTCCGAACAGTAGAAGAATTGCTGAATCTACAGATTACTTGAATGCCCAGCCAGTATACAACCGGCAAATTCTTATTGAGATGATCCGCAATTTCAGCTTTAGTATTTGGCGCACAAAGTGGCTGGAGTTCCGGGATAACGGATTTCTTCCTGAAGTTGATCTGATGGTGAGTGGAGAAAAGAGTGTAGAGGATGGAGCGAACGATGCAGATAAACGGATCAACGAGGTACTGGCAAACTGAAGCGAATAGAACCATATCTCTTCATTGCACCTGCCACAATCGGTATTGTCTTGGCAACCGGTGGAGCAATTGTTGTCGCCTTCCTCCTCGGCTTTACCGAGTGGGATCTGATCGGTTCCCCTCAGTGGGTAGGCTTAAAGAATTACAGTACCATGGTAAACTCCGACCTCTTCTGGAAGGTTCTGGGAAATACCTTCTGGTATGTTCTTCTCTATGTGCCAATCACCATAGTTGGCTCTCTCTTCCTCGCCCTTCTGGTAAATAGAAAACTTCCAGCTATCAAGTTGTTCCGAACGATCTACTTTCTCCCCGTAATCAGCTCGATGGTTGCCGTTGCTCTGATTTGGAGCTGGCTCTACAACCCAGAATTTGGGTTCATTAACTGGACAGTAGAGACTCTGTTCGGTCTCGATGGCCCTCGGTGGCTTTTAAGCACTCAGTGGGCAATGCCTGCCATTGCAATCCTCTCTGCTTGGAAAGTGGTTGGCTACAACATGGTGATCCTGCTGGCAGGTTTGCAGTCAGTACCCAAGCATCTGCAAGAATCGGCTCTCATCGATGGAGCCAGTCGGTGGCGACAGTTCACAGCGGTCACTCTTCCTGCACTCTCACCCACACTCTTTTTCGTTCTCATCATTACTCTCATTAATTCTTTTCAGCTCTTCGAACAGACCTATGTTTTGACACAAGGAGGACCAGCAAACAGCACACTGACTCTCAGCTATTACTCCTACCAGAATGCTTTCCAATTTTTCAGAATGGGATATGCAGCGGCGGTTGCCTACGTACTGTTTGCACTCACTTTCATTGTCACAATTATTCAGTTCCGCTTGCAAAAACGGTGGGTGTTCTATGGATAATCTCACTGGTTGGCAAGAGATATCTACTACACGAGCAACGCGATCAGCATCCATCACTCGCAATTGGTTGCTTTACGTCCTGCTCATCGGTATTGCCGCAATGATGGTTGCTCCTTTTTTGTGGATGCTCATCACCTCGCTCTCAAATCCATCGGAAGCCTATACCTATCCACCCTCACTTCCCAAGCAATGGCGCTTTGAAAATTATGGAGAGCTGTTCGACCGGCTCCCGTTTGGGACGTTCACCTTCAACAGTTTGAAGATCAGCATTCTCGCTACTCTTGGAACGCTCTTCAGTGCTTCACTCGCCGCCTATGCCTTCGCCAGAATGGAATTTCGAGGCAAGCGTACTCTCTATTGGATTATTCTCGCCACAATGATGATCCCATTTCAAGTGACCATGATTCCTGTCTTTTTTCTTCTGAAGACTCTTGGCTTCTATGGTTCACACGCTGCTCTGATTGTTCCCCACTGGTTCGGCTTTGGCATGGGAGCATTTGGCATTTTCCTTCTGCGTCAGTTTTTCACGACTGTTCCACGTGAACTTGAGGAGGCTGCACGAATTGATGGGGCAGGGAGCCTCAGAATATTCTGGAGTATTATGCTCCCCACAGCCCGACCAGCCTTGGTCACATTGAGCGTCCTCACATTTATGGCTCACTGGAATGACCTAATAGGACCGGTACTTTACCTGACAGATACCGACCAGATGACATTGACAATAGGGTTAGCTGCTCTCGGCGGTGGTGATTTGATTGCTCGAGTTGACTTGCTCATGGCTGGTGCTCTTGTCAGCTTACTCCCAATCCTCGTTCTATTTGTTGTCGCTCAACGATTTTTTGTGCAGGGAATTACAGCAACTGGTATCAAAGGCTAAATGGTGTAGTAATCTCTTGGCCAACTCAACCATGATAAACAACTATGACCGAACAGGAACTTGATCTTCTTCTCTCTGAGCCGAATGAACGCCTCGGACACACTCTCTCAAAATTGGAGTCTCCGATTCTCATCTTGGGAGCGAACGGAAAGATGGGACCGACCCTATCACTACTTGCCAAAAGATCACTCGAACTTGTCGGTGTAGAAAAGAAGATTGTAGCAATCTCTCGATTTGGCGATGCTGAAGGAAGGAACTGGTTTGAGAAACATGGCATCGAAACACAGATTTGTGATCTGCTAAGTCGGAATGAAGTAAATGCTCTGCCAGATTCTGCAAATATCCTCTACATGGCAGGTCGAAAGTTTGGAACACAGCAGCAGCCAAGTTTAACCTGGAGTATGAATACACTCCCTCCCTCCTATATCTGCGAACGATTTACTAACGCTCGCATCGTGGCTCTTTCCAGCGGTGCAGTCTATCCGATGGTTCCAGTACGTGGAGGAGGCTCCACTGAACGTGATCCACTGACACCTCCGGGTGAATATGCGAACGCCTGTGTTGCCAGAGAACGAATGTTCGAATACTATTCCGAAAAGCAAGGGACGAAGATTGCGCTGATCCGTTTGAACTATGCAGTTGAACCACGCTATGGAGTTTTAGTTGACATCGCTCTCAAGGTATATAGGAGAGAACCAGTCGACCTGACGATGGGATATTTGAACTGTATTTGGCAACGTGATGCCAACGATATGATACTTCGGAGCTTCGATCTGGCCTCTTCTCCTGCAACTCCACTCAACCTCACGGGGTTAGAAATCTTCTCTGTTCGCAGTCTTGCCGAGATGTTTGGGAAGCACTTTGGACACCCTCCACAATTTACCGGCAGTGAGTCAGACCATGCCCTGTTGAACAACGCATCTGCAACAATCCAACGGCTGGGAGAGCCTGAAATGTCTATTGAAAAAATGGTCCGCATCGTCGCAAACTGGATTACCACAGGAGGACGTTTGCTCGGGAAACCAACTCACTTTGAAGTACGTGATGGCTCGTACTAAATGCAGAGTCTGGCAAAGACAGGAAGCAGAGGAACAACTAACTTCCCCCCACCATCCCCCTCACAAATCTCTCTATCCCACGTACGTGGGCGGCGGCAAGTTTTTCGAGGAACTGAGGGTCGCGGAGTGCCTGTTCCTGTTGTGGGTGCATCATGTAGAGAGATTCAGTTAAGACAGCAGGCATCCAAGTTGGACGAGTTAGCGAGAGACTTCGCTGTTTGTAGCCGAGCGAAGGAACGTTGGTAACCTCAACGATCTCTTCCTGTAGTGCCCGGGCAAGGTCAGATGAAAACGCATGGTAGTAGTAGGTCTCCGTTCCGTTTTTCTCCCACGGGTTGACGCCATCGGAAAAACCGTTGTTGTGGATCGAGATCAAAATATCGGCGTTGTGCCGAACCGCGTAGGCAACCCGAGCCGAGAGTTCCATTGTCGCATTTGTGTCGGTTAGCAAAGGGTTTTCGTCACGTCGAGTCATTAGTACCTGTGCCCCTTTCGCTTTCAACTGCTTCTCCAATTCGAGCGCAATCGCAAGGTTTGCGTCAGCTTCGGATAGACCAGTAGGGCCACTCGCGCCCCGTGGCGGATGGCCAGCATCAACCATGATTATTAGTCCTCGCAACGGATTCTCCGCACTGATAGCATTGGGACGGCGTAGACGTAGGACAAGTTGGCCAGATTCATCGTAGAAGGCCTTGAAGCCCCATAACTTCCGGCGCAGGTCAATCCTCAACGTAACAATTGCCTTTTCATCATCTCCACTCCAATGGTATCCTTCTACTAAATAGTTCGGAAGATTGGAGACGGTGTAGCCAGTTTCGGAGGTCTTATCAATCTCGTTCTCAAGATCAAAAGAGAGAGCATTGTAAAACGTAAACGTAACCGACTTCTCTTGCGGGTCAATCCTGAAGGGAGCATATCCAACCTGCATTGTTAAATCAACCCATTGCTCCGCATCTGCAACGTCGATGTCGAGATTCACTTCACTCGTCTCCGGCTCGGCACTGCTGGTGGTGATATACTCTCGTTCTACCCACGCGGTCTCTCCTGCCAGATCAATCCGCACATGATCTCCGTCCCGTTCGTAGACAGGGAAACGTGCTCCAATAGGGAAGAACCACTGTCGGTCGGCTGTTTTTGTTGGCGCACCGTAAGCAATATCTGATCCGCTGGCAAGTGTGTCCACACCTTTAGTGACGATTCCGAGCTTTGGCTTCTCGTAGAGGTTTCGGACACGTGGACTCCTCACCCCTGGGGTGGGAGTACTAAACGTATAGAGGAGGGTGTCTCTCTCCTCACCTTGCTCCGCAATCAATGTATAGACCCCATCTTTTGGTAGAGGGAGGAAGCCAAGAAAAGCTCCATTCGGTGCAACTGGTACGGTGTCACCATTAATCGTCAGTACTGCTTTGGCAGTTCCAACCGAACCGAAAATAAAGTTCCGTTTGACGTTCGGCCTTGCCATACCAGATTCTGGATAGATCAGAGTTACCTTCACACTCCCGTCAACAGATGGAATTATCGGAAGCAATGGGTTGGACTCGTACTCTTGCTGTGCCGCAAGAATCAGAGTAGACGAGAGAAAAAGGAATACGAACGTGAATGTCGATTGCATCTTTGCAAGAGAAGAATGAAATATCATGCTTTCAAAACATCTAATCATTGGCAACAAAACGCCGGTTTGTCATGCCGGAATCAATCAGGTTTGATAGAGTCGAGGCATAATGATACACCGATTGTTGGAAAGAACATGAAGGTGAGAAAACTTACCACAATCTGACGTCGAGGTGTCGTCGGAACTTGCCATACATTAGGGTGGCCATGATGATCTCAGCGAGAGAAATACTCACCGCAGTCCCAACGATACCGAACTGCCACGTCAGGAGAAAAATCAGGAGAAGAGTGATTGGAGTGCTGACTAATGCAGCTTGGAAATATGCTCTCTCGTATCCCGCGGCAACCAGAGCATAGGAAAAGAAGGTCGTCAGAATTGTGGCGGAGACAAACCAACTCATCAAAATCAAAGGGAGAGCGGCTCCGGCATACTCTGATCTGTTCACAACAATAACAATTGGCTCAGCTATCGGGATGATGCCAACACCGAGACATAAACCGATCAGAATCAACCACCTGAAGGTTCTCCGCAGTACTTCGGGAGCACGCTCGGGAGATGATGTGTTGACTCTGGCTATACGGGGAAGAAAGAGAGTGAAGAATGTCCTGTCAACTACCAGTAAAATCATCGTTAGGCGAAAGGCTGCCCCAAAGAGTCCAACCTGCTCTTCGTCGTACATGGCTGCGATAACAATTGGTGGAATCAGTGGCACTGACTGTGCGAGAATGCTTCCCAAACCAATTGGAATTGATCGTCGCAAGATTTCTCTCCACTCCCGCCAAAGTTTCGGATTAAAGAAAGATTCTCTCGGGAGAATCGGTTCACTATCCCGCTTCAACACAAAAGCTGCCACCGCTGCAAGTACGATGCTTGCTGAGTAGATCAGGGGGATCCGCTCAAGATTGTTATCCCCACTAACGAAGAACCAGATACCTGCCAAATATGATCCACTGAAGAGATACCGAATCAACGTAAGCTCACTGTAGCGACGCCCTCCCTGATAATACCAATCCATCTGCCAGAGCGAGGGGATAAGTGCGAGAAGGAAGAGAAGTGCAACCGAACGGGATTGCCCCTCGTGAACGAAGAGCAAAATCCCAATTCCTGTCAGAAGCATTCCAGCAAGACCTAACATGGTTCTCAGCCAGAGAAGATCGCTGAACTGAAATTCTCTCTGACTTCTTTCTTTAGCCATCTCGCGCACTCCGAGCGCGTAGAGTCCGAGATCGGCTGGCAACATCCCATAGCTTAGAATTGTCAACCCAAGGAAGGCAATACCGTACGATGTTGGGGCGAGCACCTTGGCAAGGTAGGCGTTGGCAATAAATGTCAGAAGCCGAGTTCCTCCATCGCTGAGCACCACAAGCAATCCATCCCTCGTCAGGCTACGACTCATCTGGTTCCTCCCCTGTCAACTGCCGAACAATCCTAATCAGCTCTTTCTCTCTCCTCTCTCTCGGAAAGAGCTTCACGATACGGTTCCGCACAGCCTGACGACTCTCATCAGGCATTGAGAGTGCCTGAAGTATTCCGCGGCGTAACGCATCTGTATCTTCCGGGGGAACAAGAACTCCAGTATCTCCAATCGCGGTAGCAGTTCCCCCCACATCAGTCCCCACCGGAATCAGTCCACAGAGCATCCCCTCACAGAGAACGTTCGATAAGCCTTCGTGTCGGGAGGGTTGGCAGTAGATGGAAGCAGAGTGATAGTGATCTACCAGTTCAGCATGAGCGAGCGGGGGAAGAATCTGGACGTTCTTTGGGATCACAAAAGGGAAGTTGTGGAGGAAGTCAGGATCGACTCCAATCAACCTGAAAGGAATATCTGGAAGCATCTCCGCAACTTCTAAAAAGAGGTCGACTCCCTTCACACGTCCTCTCCGCTCAGAGTCGCACGTCGCCACACAGAGAACTCCCTCCCGTTCGGCATCGGAGTTCGGTAACGACCAGAAGTGTGAGTCGTAGCCAGTTGGAAGAACTGACGCCTGCGCAAGTGATAATTGGCTGTGGCATTCCAAGTTCTGTCTCAATCGTTCATCCACTACCAAAATCACATCTGCTCGGCGCAGTGCCTGCCGCACAAGGAAGCTCTTCCACTTACTGAGCCAGATGCCATACCCAAGTTCCGGCAAAGCTGCTGCATCAACACCACCAACGACGATAATCGACTTCTTTCCAGCAAGCCTTACACCGAGCGTCACAGCAAAAGAGTAGACCGAGGCGAACCAACAGATCGAGAGGTCAGCACGAGTAGACCGCACGAACATGCGGCAGGCATCTACCATTCCGCTGCCAACAAAAAAGTCGACTGCGTAGTGACGACGAAGAGTAGTAAGGTCATCCAGAATAAACGGACGACGCATTGTTGATGTAAGAAATATCCGGCGCATGATAGAACGATGGCCGGGGAGAAGATAGAAGATTCAGAAGGATTTCTACAGGAAGATTTTGTTCCCTACTCAATCATCCCCACAACCTTATGAGCGAAACAAGGCTGGACTGCTACCAGCGCTCTTTTCATATCCTGCATCTACCTTCAAGTCGATACCGAGCGAGGCCTCTACTGCGAGTTGATCACACCTCTCATTCTCCCGCACGTTTGTATGCCCTCTCACCCAATTAAAGACAACCTCATGCTCTTGCAGAAGTGGAAGTAATCGCTGCCACAAGTCGATATTTTCTACTGACTTCTTATTGCTCTTCCGCCACCCTCGCTTGATCCATCCCTGCAGCCACCCTTCGTTGATTGCGTTTACAACGTACTGCGAATCGCTGTAGAGCTGCACTTTGCAAGGGCGCTTCAGATTCTCCAGCGCGGAAATCACTGCAAGTAGCTCCATTCGATTGTTCGTTGTTTCGCGGTAGCCATCGGAAAGCTCCATGCGGCGATCACCGTAAAGCATAACAACACCATAGCCACCCGGTCCAGGATTCCCAGAACAGGCTCCGTCTGTATAGATCATAACGTAAGAACTCAAAGAAGAACTGTTTAGTGAAGTTTCGGTTGCGAATATAGCATTCAAGTTTCAAGTACTCTATTAGAAGGAAGTTTTCAAGTGTGAGCTTTGTTCCCCTAAATCTCGTGTAAGATTCTAAGGGATATTTCCAAGAGAGTCTTCTAATAACAACGCGGTCTCGAGGAGTACTCTCCCCGAGACCGCGTCCCTTCTATATTCGAGCGATTCACGCTCGATTACCTAACCCTACTTCTGTACCGTCAACGTCTGCGTCAACACTTCCGTGCCGCTCATCAAACGAATGTGGTACACGCCACTCGACAACCCGGTCACGTCAATCCGCAACTCGCCCGTGCCGTCAACGCTCAACTCCTCCTCACGGACAACCTTACCCTCCGCGTCGACCATCAACAAGCTCGACGCCACACCGCGTGGTGCTCGCCAGCTGATACGACTGTACTCACTCGCTGGGTTCGGATAGACTGACAACGAGTACGAGCTCTCCGCTCCCCCCGTTACCAAGACGCGACCTCGTGCGGCTACCACCCGACGTCCGTCCTTCTCAATCGAGATCAGACGATACTCGTACTCCGCACCCTGACGGACCGTCCCGTCCAATACGCTGTACGACGCCACCTTCTCCGGACCCCCCTCTGGTACACGCTGCGCGATCACCTGGCTGCCCACCAGCGACTCCCCACTCTCACTCCGTACAACCTCCGAGCGCTCGATCTCCAATCCACTGATCTCCTTCTCCGAGACCGTCGCCCACTGCACCGTCACTGCCTCGCGACCCGTCTGATACGCCGTGAACTCACTCACCTCGACCGGCAACACTGCGCTGTACTGATCCAAGAAGTCAATCGCTCCCAAGACCACTCGCTGCACACCCGAACGATCTGCCTCTGGAGCAAAGCGGCCCCAGTGACGGATGTCGACGCCATAGTACACCGAGGCTCGTGTCAGGTTCGCCATCGTCATGCCACTCAACGAATCACGTGTCGCTCGTGGACTCGTCTCGTCAGCATACCAATGTGTACCCTGCGCAACACCCTCGCCACCAGTCGCGCGGACGACCGTTGGGTTCGGGCCACGATCTCCCTTCACTCCCGTCGCGTCGATCGTCTCAAAACGACGGTTCGTGATCCGTACGCCCTGCACACGCAACCCGTCATACAACCCTGGGTTCGTGTTCCGTACGTGCTGTGCTCGCAGGTACTCCTGAACGAACTCTCGGTCTGCTGCATTCCCGTTGAACGCATCCAACGCCACGTCGTGCTTCCGACTGATCTCCTGACCCGTGATGAACAAGCCTGCGCGTCGCCACGTGTCCCACGCGTCCTGCTGTCCCTTGATCGCCCAACGCTCCTCTGCCTTCAACCCCTCGGACTCGTCGCCCTGCATCCACATCACAAACTGCCATGGTGCAAAGTTCAACGCATACTGTGGCCAGCGATCGCGCTCGAACAAGTCATACGTGAAGTCTGTGTTCCCACCGACCGTGCCCGTGCGTGACCAGTTGATCTGAGCCAACGCCGAGAGGATCGAGTCCGCATTCAACTTGTTTCCGAGAACATCCAAGTCCCCTGCCGTCGATGCCGGCAACGTCGAACCATCAACACCCGGCATGTAGTTCTCTACACTCACGAACGACTCCGTCTTCGCACGCTGTACGTAGAAGCGTACCGACTTCTCATACCGGTTGTTCCCAAGGTTGTCATCGTTGCCAACCGTCAGTACAAAACGATAGATCGGGGTCACGTTCGGCTCCATCGTCCCAAACGTCCCATTCGTCATACCCAACTCCCACATCGTCCGCGGCTGATACTGACCGAAGTCGACCTCGCTCGCCTCCGAAACATCCACCGCCACATTCCGGCTGATCGATGCTTCGTTGATCCACGTGCCGCCATTCCAGTAATCGATCTCCATCGTCACCGATGCACCGGCCATCGGACGACCGCCGATGTTCCGAACACGAGCTCGAACCTCAATCAACGAGTCGTCCATCACGTACTCCGCATCGGAGAACGTCCCACTCGTTGCACGCCACCCAAACGGCGCGGTCACATTCTCAGCAACCAAGTCGTTGTTCTGTACAACGCCCCAGAACTCGTCTGCTCCCAGGTCATACCGACCATTCATCGCCGACTGCGTCCGTGGCTCGTTGTCGATGTCATTCGTGAACTCCGACATATCCACACCACGATTCCCTGCCAACGAACGACGCAACTGCGGGTTCAAGTGCAAGTTCTCCGATCCCGGTACAAGGCTCATGAACTCCGGTGTGATGTCACCCACCAACGAGTTCTCATCCTGACGGGTCAGATACTGCCACTGCGACAGGTTGCTCATCACCGGTGGCGATGGCAGACGATAGCCCTCTGGCGAATACCGGCTCAACGAACCGAGCACACCATTCGGTGTCCAGACCAAGTTGTAGTCCGAGGTTACCGACATGTTGTATGGCTCATACTGCGGAGTCCGTACCTGATAGTACAGACCAAGCGCGCCGCTGTTCAACACCGTCACGATGTTGTTCATCACACGAGCCTCGCTCAACTGAGAGAGAATGCCGACATACGAGCCACTGGCTCCCGTCGTCGACGGATTGTAGATCGTATTGTTCACCACATCGTTGTCACGTGGCGTGTAATCAAGGCCTGCATTCTTCTGCTCGATCGTCATTGCGATACCATAGCTGCCGTCTGCTCCCTTGTAATCCCACACCATGTTGTTCTGTACATCCATCGCCGAACTCGTCGGCAACTCTTGTACCACACCACCCGGGGTGATCAACACGTTCCGGTTGTTCTCTACAGAGATACCGGCCGCATTCCCACTGCTCGTCCGGATGTCCGAGACCTGGTTGCGAGCAATCAACAACCCATTCGAGTACCCACGGTTGCCACTGGCGTTGCCACCTGCGGTCACCGAGATACCAGCCGCATCACGCTCGTTCGTTGCTGAACTCTCCGTTCCCTTCGCATCGGCGCCGGTGATCGGGCCGTTGCAGTCGTTGTGGACTCCATCGATACGGTTCTCCACGATCTGTGAGTTGCTCTCGAAGGAGACCGCGATACCCCCACGGCTCACATCCTCGATCCAGTTACCACGATAGATGTTCTCACGGTTGTTGATCGCCTCGAAGCGTGCACTCTGCTCACGCATGATTGGGCCTGCGCCGACCGAGACGATGCCGTAGCCGAAGCCACGGATGTGGTTCCCCTCAAACACGTTGTTCTGGTTGAACAGCGTATCGGCATTCAACGAATTGCCACCCGATGTTGGGTCGAACGGTATCGTGTTCCGAAGCATGATACCAGCCGAGATCTGCTGTGAGAGATCTTCGACATAGCTGAACTGGTTGAACGCTTGGTCGTAGCGTGGGATCGAGATCGTCTGTGTGCAGTGGAGGTCTCCTCCACCAAACGGTGCGATCTCTGCATTCTTCACTGCATAGTTCGATGAACCTCTGCCGAAGAAGAGCGGCACGTATAGGTCACGTGGTCCGGTATTCTCCAGATCGAAGTGGAGAGTCCGGTTTGGCCCACCATCGAAAGTCATGTACCCACTTGGGTTATCATTATCAATCTGTCCGAACCACATGCCGATACCCGATGGCGACTTCAGGTGAATCGTCACCTTCGTCTTGCTCGGATGTGGCATCCAGGTGATCCGTGCATTCTCGCCCGCGCCGATAATTTCTCCACGGAAGTCAATCGCCGGGGTTGATGGCTCGTTGTTCAGCGGTGCGACGGTATACTCATCTTCAATCAAGATCAGGTTCACATCGCCCGACACACCCAAGTAGAAGAGCGAGTCACGAGCTTCCTGAATCGTCTCAAAGCGCTCGCCGATGCCAACTAACACGTCACCACGAACCTGTGGCAGTACGTTGAATGACCAACTAAACGTGTTGTTCCCGGCAATTGGATCCTGTGAATTCGAAATCACTACAGTAATTGTATAACGACCTGGGCCACTTGTTAACGGCGGCACAAAGTCTGGGAAGTCCTGCGTGAATTCGCCCTCTGAAATGATCTCCTGTACCTGCACGGTCTGGTTGTAGACCTGGTTGCCGCGTGGGTCGGTAATCGTCACGGTCGCCGGCGTGTTCGTTGCATCGGTAATACCGTTGTTCACGAAGGTTGCGCTGATTGGCACTGGACGCCCAACTGGTCTCCGCTCATTAATTAATGGGCGAATGTTGGTTCCAACTGCGGCAAGCTCAATTTCATACGCAGCGAAGAAGCTATGCTGTCCTAAAACTGGAATCGAATCGTTTCCACGATCTTCATCGTTTGTTAGGTCAGACCAAATTCGGATCGTGTAAACGCCCGGTTGTGCTGGCGACCATGTCGGCAAGTTCACATCGCGGAACGATGCTGACGGGAATTGTCCCGGAATTACCGCATTCGATGTATAGAGCGGGGTCGACTCACCTTGACGGTAGATCGCATATCCAACGCCAACGTTGTTTTCAGTATTAACCCCAACATTCAAGAAACGTGCCTCAATCGGTACGCCGACACCTACAGGATACTTCGTGAAGAGTGGCGGAAGATTCTCAAATGGCGAGAGGATTTGGAAGGCAAGGACATCGTGCTGCCCCAAAATGAAGTACGGAATCTTGCAGGTATCATTTTTGAAATCTTCTTCTAATGGATCCTGTGGATAGATTCGGACTTCGTAGACACCGTTGCGGCTTTTGCCGTTGGTTCCTGGCCCAGCGTTTGTTGATCCTGGAATCACATTGAACGTCACGTTCGCTGTCCCTAAACGTCCACCCGGCGAAACGAGCTGTTGCTCTGAGGTGTAAACCTTTACTTTCGCGCCACCATAGTAGACATCAAATCGGGTCGGCATGTTGTTCTTAACTGCTGACGCACGATTTTCGAAACGTGCATTGACAACAACACCGGTTCCAGCACTGTATGCATTGATTGCATTGTTTGGTGTGAACCAGACCGAGTCACATGCTAAATCATTGAGAATCGGACGCAGACGATAGGCAATCTCTACACCACTTTCAGTCGGAAATCCGTAGTGGAAATATGGACTTGCTGTGTAGTAGTTGTAAGGAGGAACACCATACGTTTCCGAGAACGCATAGTCCACAGGTGTATATGGAGTACTTCCCCACTGATTGAATGTGTTGATTCGAGTAAAGGAGATTGTATCTTCTCCCGGCTGCATCCCACGAATCACTTGATCCGGATGAATCATGTAGAGGAAGTTCTCCTCGTCATTGCTAAAGTCTTCCGGTGTCAACTCACGTGCAATGCGACGCTGCCCTTGATTGCGTAGCCCAACGAGAGCACCGTAACCAACAATAAATCCTGGTGCAGGAATTGTTCGGTCAATGGAATTGTCTCCATAATGGAACTCAATTGTTGAGGTCTTCTCGTAGAGCAATGCCTGGAAATTACCAGTCGGTCCGCTTGGATAGTTCCCACCACGGACACGCCACTCAACTGTCATGACCCGATCTCCAACAGGGCCGTCAACACGATAGTAAACACCACCCTGTGGACTACTTACACCTGCAGTTTGAAGATCAGTCCAATATGGAGCAATCATCCTGTTCCAGGTACGGTAATTCGTTTGTGAGTTTGTCCAATAGTAGGTGCGAGGATAGTAGTTGTACGTCCATCGGTCAGACGTTGTGGTATAACCACTGAACGATAACCATCCCTGATGTTGTACGATAATGCGGTATCCCTGAGGATAGTTTGTCCGCATAAAAGTGAATGGGAACGGCATATCAATGAACATGTCATTGTTATACGTCGTCCATCCGCGGTTTGTGGAACCGCTAACAGTGTTGGTTCCACTTCGTCCAATAATGGACTGGAAGTCATTGGCGATCCGCTCTGGCCTGTAGTCAAACCATGGGATCTGATTCATGATCGGAGTTGTCTGTGCAAAACCTTCGGTTGCCAAAAACAACCCGACAAGCATTAAAGCAAGATTGCGAATTAATCGCATAATTCCTCCTTGTCGGTAAAAAAATGAAGTTGTGAAGGATACTAAGACTTATATGTAGATTAGGTCGATATGTTTCTATGTGTATCTGCGCTCTGTATTTTGTGGTTCTGATTGTGTCAGTTCCCTTTACAGTGGATGAGCGAGAAATTCAGATGATCGTTGTTTCTCCTATAAAATTAATAGATACCCTTAAAATGCTCTAAATTCAAGCCTTTTATTGTCGTGGACAATAAGAACACAGTTAGGGAGTGAAAAGTTACCAGAAATTCTCTTCACTGATACTTCACTATATACAACGCGGTCTCGAGGAGTACTCTCCCCGAGACCGCGTCCCTTCTATATTCGAGCGACTGC
>JACKAE010000004.1 GCA_020635205.1 Ignavibacteria bacterium | reverse complement strand
GTTGCGATGCTCGGCGAAGCGCGGCGGACGAGCGCGACACATTACTTCGGTGCGGATTATCGGTTGATGAAATCGAAAACCCCTATCGGGCCGATGGATAGCCCGGTGCGGTATGATTCGGTGCTGGCGCACTATGACGGGCTTGGCATGGTGTTAAAGGCACGTGACCAGTTGAACGATACGGTGACCACCGCCTACGACGGTGCGGGACGTGCTGATACGACGTGGAATCAGGACGGGACGTTCACGCATGTGGAATACTACACCTGCACCTACGATCCTAATCCGAACCCTGAACTACCGCAAGTCTACCCGACAAGTTGTTTTGACTTCGTTCCATCCGAGCAAGACTTCTACGGCTCGGTATCGGTGAAGGTTGTGACCAACGAGCTTGGGAAGAAGTTCGCGCAATACTTCGATGCCTTCGGCCAGTTACGGCGAGAGGTTGCCGACAGCGGCGGTCTGCACCGGGTGACGAAGTATGAATATGATCTGCTCGGCAGGGTGAGGCGGGTGACAAATCCTGCCGGAGACGAGACGGAATACTGGTACGACGACTTTGGCCGGGTTCTCTACAAGAGCCAGCCGGACTTAGGGACGATCAGCTACGCCTACGACAAATTGGGGAATGTCCGCTTTGCACAGACACAAGAGCAGGAATACGAAGACCGGATCACGTTCAACGAATACGATGACCTGAACCGGTTGGTGATCGTCGGTGAAGCTGACTTCTTCGACCACCAAACAGGGATTGGCACACCCCGTTCCCCTCTCCCCGGTTCCCCTCTCCCCGGTTCCCCGTCCCCGGTCACAGGCGACCGGGAGAAATCCTCCTACAGCAAAACAGTGCAGTCCGTCCCGACTGACGACACGCTCAACCTCAACCGGATCACCGACCAGATCGACCCGAACATCCTGCACGACGACAGCTTGAGTGCATTCCTGACAGCGAACTATACGCTTTGGGTTCCACCCAGCAACTATGCAAAGACGATCCCAAGTTTCTGGAGCAATCTGGATTCAATCCCTGAGACCTGCGAGGATATGAATACTGCCGTCCCCGATGCTATCGGCCCGTTTCTCAAACATGAGGCAAACGTCTACGAACCGACAGCAGAAATCTCCGACTACGACGACTTCGAGAACTTGGCGCAGCACCCGGAAAACGTGCGGATTGCCATCTACTACGATACGTTGCCCTACCACGCAGGCGCGGTCTGGTATCATTTTCCGACAAAAGCGGAGTGGGATAGCCTCGCCCCACACGGACAGGTACGGAACCTGAAAGGACGGGAAGCTGCCGTTGCCTACCGTGAGCATGGTGGTGAGCCGTATCACTTCTCGGTGATTAGCTACGACGAGCGTGGAAGACCGGAAGCCCTGCTCCGCTACACAGAGAACCTCGGCTTCGATGCGATCTACTATGCCTACAATTCCATGAACCAGTTGATTGCCGTGACGGTGGCTGATCCCTACAGGCAATTTGCCACATGGTATGGGTATGACGACAACGGGCGGGTCGATTCGGTCTGGACGAAGCTGAGTGAGGCAGGCTACGGACTCAAAGGATACAACGGTGTGATGGCGAAGTATCCGACCGTCGCGATGAGCCGTCCGCAGAGTGCAGAGATTACCTACGCCTACACAAAGACCGGTCAGGTCGATTCGATGTTCTACCCGGCAATCTCTGTTGCGGTGGACTATCGTTACTCACCCCGCAAGTGGCTCGACACGCTGAAGGCGACCAAGGGAGGCGTCGATCTATTCAAAGAAGAACTGACCTTCGATGCCGCAGGTCGTATCACGCGCCAGAATGCACAGCACGGGACAAGTCCTGCCCTGCGTCAAGACTATGGTTATGATGGCATCAATCAGTTAACAACGTGGCTGAAAAAGCCAACAGGACAGCCGCAGACGAATGAGGCGTACAGCTACGATGCAGTAGGGAATCGGACAAGTCTGACCTATTCAGGGACAGGAATGAGTCCACCCTTTCCACAGGAAGTCAGCACGATTGGCAGAACAGTCGGTGGTCCGGGCATCGGCCCGAACCAGTTGTTGAAAACACAGGGCTGGATTGGCTCGACAGCCGGAGAGTACACGGAATACACCTACGACCGGAACGGCTCAATGACGAGCCGGAAGGACTACACCTCAACGAATGTGCTGACGAAAGAAGAGCGTTTCGGCTACAGCAGTTGGCGGAACCTACCGTGGAGCTACGAGCGGGAAGACCTGACCATCATGGTCGGCCCGAACGTGTGGGAGCATCGGTATCGGTACAACGCGATGGGGGAGCGGGAACAGAAGCGGGAGTGGTTAACACCTGCGGGTGATGTGACTGCACCGGGATATGAGTGGACGTACTATCTAACAAGTGGGAACAAGAAACAACTCTCAGTCTGGAAAGGGATGCAGACGTCGGAATCGGGGTTTTGTGGTGATACAGGGACTGGGAGCAACGTTTACTTATATCCCACTGAGTATATAGCCTATGGAAGCTATGCAGCAGGCCTGACGACACGTCCAACAGGAAGCCTCGAATACCGTATAGCTGACCATCTTGGCTCGAACCGTGTAGTTCTTGACAATACCGGCACGGTGTTATCAACCACGGATTACGCCCCGTTTGGGAAACCGGTAGCAGGGAGTGAGGATCGGAAGAGTTGGATTGATAAAGAGATGGATGAGGAGAATGGACTTGGGAATCTAGGCGTCAGAGCCTACAGTTATGATGAGGGAAGATTTACAAGTATTGATCCGATGTGGGAGTTCTTCCTATCTTCAACTCCTTATCATTACAGCTTTAATAATCCTGTCATATTCCGTGATGGAAATGGCAAATTTGTGGAGATTCTAGGTGATGCAGCAGATGAAAGTGTGACGTTGCTTAGCCAAGACTTGGGAATCGCACTAACGCGTGATGCTTCCACGGGCAAAGTCTCCATTTCCGAATCAACAGTAATAGACCCATCGTCATTAAACGATGCACAGAAGGTATTCTTAGACGCTTTAGCAGATAATACCAATGGAGTTAAGTTATATGCAACCAGAACAGAAGCAACAACACAAGCAATGACTGGAAGTAGACAAAACGCAGCTGCTCTTAGAGTAGGGGCATTTGTTGGAAGCGAACAAAATGCTTCTGGTGGTCTGACTGGCTTGCAAATGATAAATTTAACTATGGCTGATGACTGGGCTAGCATTGATGGCCCAGCTACGGCAGTTACAAACCTGCATGAAGTTGTCGAATCTTATGAGGGATTAAAGCTGAACAACGGGCAACCGATTCCTGCAGGCACATCTCCACCTGATTTGTCTAACTTCGGTGTAGACAAAGTACACAATAGTGTTGTCCTCAAAGATCCGCATTATCAACAAGGGCGTAACAATGCTCCTTTTCATAGGTCAGCTGATCGTAGTGGGACTATAGTCAACATTAATGCGGTAAATGTAAATGATGGGCGACGCATAGACTTTTTCTGGTTGGATTTAAGTGTTACTCCTCCAGATGTCATTTTGCCCGATGGCAGCACCCAATAAAATGCTAAATTTTTTGGAGATAAAACATTTTTATGTCACAAATGAAATTCTACATGGCTTTGCCACTTGTGTTTATTCTGTTCAGTGGTGAATTGTATGGTCAGATACCTATTCCTACGCTAAGCCTTTCGCAATATCCAGGAATTGTACTAACAAATACTCTCGATTCTACATTTTCTGATCCTGTAGCTGCTCCCAACGGAAGTTATGGCTCAGACAGATTCGGATTTTGTATTAGTCAATTTACGTTTATCAATGATAGTACGCTTCAATTGCTCGTTGTGGATTGCAGTATAAACGACTCGATGTTCAGTTATCCGCCTACCGACAGTGACACCGACAAAAACTTAGAAAGAATTACGGTAAGGACTGATTCAGTTATTGTGGTTGTTGGCAACATCGTCACAAAAAAATTAGCAGACATGTCTGGCATATCTTCGCTCAAGCAAATGCTGACGAACGCTTGCGCTGCAACTTTTCCCGTAAATAGAGCATTTGAACTGAATTGCGAATTCAGCAGTGAGAAAATGCTGCTAATAATTCCAGTGAACAGTAATCGAGTTAACTCGGGATCGTTATACTACATCATTCGTGAAGATGTAAGTGAATAAATTGTTTCAAAGACGGACTCTACGTTCTATCTCAGCTTTTAGCGAGGTAAAGAAGCGCTTCCTTTCCTCCATCCAGAGTAATGCTTCCTAGCATTGCTCAACATATTGACCATTTCTGTTTGGACAAAGCTGAGTGAGGCAGGCTACGGACTCAAAGGATACAACGGTGCGATGGTGAAGCATCCAACCGTCGCGATGAGCCGTCCGCAGAGTGCGGAGATTACCTATGTCTACACAAAAACAGGTCAAGTCGATTCGATGTTCTACCCGGCAATCTCTGTTGCGGTGGACTATCGTTACTCACCCCGCAAGTGGCTCGACACGCTGAAGGCGACCAAGGGAGGCGTCGATCTATTCAAAGAAGAACTGACCTTCGATGCCGCAGGTCGTATCACGCGCCAGAATGCACAGCACGGGACAAGTCCTGCCCTGCGTCAAGACTATGGTTATGATGGCATCAATCAGTTAACAACGTGGCTGAAAAAGCCAACAGGACAGCCGCAGACGAATGAGGCGTACAGCTACGATGCAGTAGGGAATCGGACAAGTCTGACCTATTCAGGGACAGGAATGAGTCCACCCTTTCCACAGGAAGTCAGCACGATTGGCAGAACAGTCGGTGGTCCGGGCATCGGCCCGAACCAGTTGTTGAAAACACAGGGCTGGATTGGCTCGACAGCCGGAGAGTACACGGAATACACCTACGACCGGAACGGCTCAATGACGAGCCGGAAGGACTACACCTCAACGAATGTGCTGACGAAAGAAGAGCGTTTCGGCTACAGCAGTTGGCGGAACTTACCGTGGAGCTATGAGCGAGAAGACCCGACGATCACCGTCGGTCCGAACGTATGGGAATATCGTTACCGGTACAACGCGCAGGGGGAGCGGGAACAGAAGCGGGAGTGGTTGACTCCGGCGGGAGATGTGACCGCACCGGGGTACGAGTGGACATACTATCTTCTCGGCGGGAGCAAGGAACAGATGAGTGTCTGGAAGGGGATGCAGACATCGGAGTCCGGTTTTTGTGGGGATACGGGAACAGGGAGTAATGTCTATCTCTATCCGGTGGAGTATTTGACGTATGGAGGACCGACGGTTAATCTGACCAACCGGACATCTGGAAGTGTCGAGTATCGTATTACGGATCACATCGGCTCAAACCGTGTGGTTCTGGACAATACAGGCACGGTGTTACTGACAACAGACTATGCACCGTTTGGAAAGTCTATAGCAGGAGGTGAAGATCGGAAGAGTTGGATAGACAAGGAAATAGACAAAGAAAGTGGGCTTGGAAATTTTGGTGTAAGAGCATATGAATTTGAACGAGGACGCTTCTCGACGATCGATTATTATTGGGAGTCATATCCTCTCCTCTCTCCCTATAGTTATGCTGGTAACAACCCAATAAAATACATTGATCCTACTGGAAAATATATTGACCTCTTTAAAGTATTCTTTCGGTATGACTTTGAAAGTTCTCAATATGTTGAGCGGGTAGGACGGTCGCGAGAAGTAGCTGAGCAATTTATTGAAGAATTGCGCCAAATATCAGGTCTAGATCTAGGCTATGATGAAGAATCACACAGACTTATTATAAAGAGTGATAAGATAAGCGGAGGGAGTGAAACGGCGCGTAGCATCTTGTCTGCGCTAATAAAAAATGAGTCAGATAGAGTTCCAGTAATAATGGGAACCGCAATGACTTCTGGAAATTGGTTCGGAAAGAACACAGTGTATCTAAATCCACTACAAATCAGAGATTTCGTTTCGGGTACTGATGGCGTAAACTCGATGACAATGGGGTTCGGTATGATTTTTATGCACGAAGTTGTTCATACTGACGTAATGGGAGACACGAAAGATCCAGTCGATGGACGTGGTGCTATTGGAATCCCTGATATGGTAGGGAATCAGATTAGACTGGAGTTAGGATCAGACTGGGGTCAACGAGAATCATACGCCCCATATCTTATTGATGGCATTTACTATTTTCCATTCTCTGATAATGCCATTGAATGCTTAGAAAGTGGAATAGTACCGGATGGCGGATATGTGAAATTTTCAGACGATGATGCAAAATATTGGACTCCTAATGTCCCAGAATAATCGACACAGTAATTATTGATATTTTTATGAGTTATTTCTTAATGGGTTTATCCTTGTTTCTGGGATGCGCTAATTCAGACATGGTGCGTAAAAAAGCCAGTTATTCACAAGAGCAAGTCGTTCAAAGAATCATTGAGAGCGAGTTATTAAAGCAAGGTAATGTGTGTAATCATTCACTATTAGTACGTATTGATGAGGCATGCCTTCCAATGGAATTTGATTCTCTTGATATTTCACCAATTATGGAAATTATTGATACTTGGAACTATGTTAAATTAGATGTGATTGATAACAAAAAGGCATCACTGTATGATACGATCAGTGCTCGAGTTTCTTGCAAAGATACAAATTATACGGATCGGTATGAGTATTGGTGGTTTAGTTTCAGTGTAAACAATACTAAGTGTATTAATAGTTCTGATATATATATAGGTTATAGTGTTGTTCGACCGCTTGATTCTAACGTCTTTTACTTTTTGAAGGCCGATCTGTAGAAAATTAATGTGCTTTCCAGTCTAGTGTTTCAAGGGCGTTGTTGCATGAATACAGTCAGATACTGATTATACCTACGTCTACACAAAAACAGGACAAGTCGATTCGATGCTGGTGGTCAGATCACGCGGCAACAATCGCAGCAGGGGGGGAGCTATCCGCTGATCCAAGACTACACCTACGACGGTATCAGCCAACTGACAGAGTGGAAGAAGCAGTACGGCGGTATCTACGGCTGGACGCGAGAACTCTACGCCTACGATCCAGTCGGCAACCGTGACAGCCTCACCTACATCGCCAATGGGTGGAGTACCCCCTATCCGAAGGATTACTACGACAACGGTCGTGGATCAAGCGTACCGGGCGTCGGTCCGAACCAGTTGTTGAAGGTGACGCAGCCAAGTGGCGACTACACCGAATACGACTATGACCGAAACGGCTCGATGACAACCCGGCAGCAGTACACCTCGACGAACGTGTTGACGAAAGAAGAACGTTTCGGCTACAGCAGTTGGCGGAACTTGCCGTGGAGTTACGAGCGGGAAGACCCGACGATCACCGTCGGCCCGAACGTGTGGGAGTATCGGTATCGGTACAACGCGCAGGGGGAACGGGAACAGAAGCGAGAGTGGTTGACACCGGCAGGAGACGTGACGGCTCCGGGATATGAGTGGACGTACTATCTAACAAGTGGGAACAAGAAACAACTCTCAGTCTGGAAAGGGATGCAGACGTCGGAGTCAGGGTTTTGTGGTGATACAGGCACGGGGAGTAATGTGTATCTCTATCCGGAGGAGTATCTCACTTATGGTGGCTACGCTGCGAGTCTAACAACACGTCCGTCAGGTATTGTAGAATATAGGATAGCGGATCATCTTGGTTCAAACCGGGTCGTTCTCGATAATACAGGAACAGTGCTATCAACCACGGACTATGCGCCATTTGGAAAACCGGTGGCCGGAAGCGAGGATCGCAAAAATTGGATCGACAAAGAGACGGATGCAGAGAACGATTTGGGAAATTTAGGTGTGAGAACCTATGACGATAATCTTGGAAGGTTTACGAGTGTCGATCCGATGTGGGAAAAATTTGCATTCATGAACCCATATCATTACAGCCACAACAGTCCCGTTATCAGAGTTGATCCTGATGGATTAGATGATTATAAATTAACTGTTTGGGGTTTTGTTGAGCTTGTCAAAGAAACTGAAGATGAAAATGACGTTCTATTTGGCACGAATGAACAAGGAGAAATTCTTGAAGACAGGTCGATAACAGTCAAGAAAGGTATCCTTAGCAAGATTAAAAGAGGAGAACTATCTGTTAAAACTAAGACAGGAACAGTTACTTACCAAACAAGTAATTTTGAGATGATAAGAGGTGATTCAGAAGCAGAAGCACTATTCAAATTCTTGTCCAATAATTCGCCAGTTGAGTGGAGTCTACTTCAAATTGGGAAAAAGGGAGATAAAGGTCAAAATTTCATTTCATCTAGCCATGATTGTTGTATTGAACGTGGTGGGATGTCTATACTTGAAGAAAAGATAGCTGGTGGATACACTATTCGGCGACATGTGCATAGCCATCCTAATGGAACGAGAGCGGCGAGTGCAGATTGGGTGAATTTTGGAGATGTGATTTTCTATGAAAATTCCGTTGATGAAAAACGAAAGAGAATATTTGAAATTTATGTTCCGCAAACAGGATTTTTCTATCAATACAATGAGAATGGAATCATTGGCAAAGCTGAAGATTATGAGAAGGAATAACTTTTTTTTAGAAAAATGAAATCAATACAGACTGCAAAAAAGAATAGAAGCCTTATGGTTATGCTATCCACTGCATTCCTCATGGCAAGTGTATTACCAATTAGCGCTCAAACAGAACTATCGGCAAAATCGGTAGAGTTATCCGTGCAGAACTGCTCGTTTAAGTCAACTTTAGATTCTATTGTAGATGTAGGTTCTGAGTGTACAGTAATGACAGTTGGATTGAATTGGGTTATTGGAATCACTCATATAGATTCGAATGAATATAAACTCGTGTTAACGCTCACGAATGGATTGCCAGATTTTCTGCCTGATAAGTATCCCTTTTACGGACATTTTTATATAGACTCGGTGCTGATATGTGTCGTAGGAGACAGGATTGACAGCCTTTTTAAGCCAATGGATTCGACTACGTTAATTTTTCAGCGACCTGAAGGTATTCCGCCTCCTGAGCATCACTCACTTTGGTATTTTAAATATGGCAATGGTGACATCAAAATGAGCGATTCGGTTGTTCTGCCATGTAACAAGAAACAGATGCAAACTTCACCATAGAAAGTTCAGGACGTTGGGGTTTCACTCATGCCACCAGCCCACAGCGGCAGATTGCTTTCCGCTGCACTCACAGCAAACCGCCACCCTCCCGCGCTCAACGTGGCTGGTGGCATGGTGCCGGAAACAGAAACAACCCGTCGCGGTCAAGGCTTGGCTCCGTTCGTCTTTTCGTCGCCTTTTGCTGTCCCGCTTCAGTGCGGGAGCGTCGGCTTCTCTTTCCTCTCTTTGCCTGCGTCATCATCGCACAACCCGCAAAAAGGGAGCAGGCTGTGCTTCTTGTCAGCTCACAATGACAGATTGCCCGCGGAGCAAACCGTCATGCCCCGCATCACTTCGCCGCGCCCCTGTTGAGGGATGAATGACCAACCCAAGGCTCCGCCATCGCCGCCCGACCCGCGATCAAGAAGGCAATGACGTGGTCTCTATTCTTCAAGGAATACCCAGGAGGTTAAAGATAAACATAGCTTTAACGTTCTTTATTTTGAAGTGACAGCAGATACAAAAGCAAAAGAAATTTTCGAATTCATGGCTAAGAATTGCAATGACGCAGAGTGGAGTCTAGTTAGAATGAAGAAAAAGAACGGAAAGAAAACCAACTTTGTTGCAACTGGTCATGATGAAGTTGCTGAAAGAGGTGGACAGCATGTGATCCAAACACTGACAGAAACCACGGTATACTCTTAGATCATATACCCATAGCCACATAAGGGAATCCCCACCATCAGGTAATCCAAACGACAGAGGCGATGGTACTGACGACTATAGTGTTGCTATATGGTTGCAATTTTCGGAGACGACTTGGTCTGCAAAGCTATATACTTATCTGCCTACTGCGGATGCTTATATTAATTATACAACAAAAGGTTATGATGAAAAGGCTTATAATGAGGCGAAGAAGCCTAAAGAAGAACCTGCTGAGGAATAACAATATTCTTGGATCCTTTGTTCTCACATCAGTGACGTGGCTGTTCGCGCTACCAGCAACTCCTTTAAAAGGTCAAGTTGAGGTATGGAGTTTCAAGGGGCCAAGTTTGACAATCAATAACATTCAATTTCAAGAAGTGTTGGATTCTTTAATCACACTTGAGAGAGAATGTAGTCACTTTGATAATTCTTTTGTGTGGGTTATAAAAACTGCGAAAGATACTAATGAACTTAGCACGATTAAAATACACTATAGTGTTGGATATCCGGTTCCATACGGGTTCTTCTATCGTGACAATATTCTTTTTTTTGTGACCGGTGATACCCTAGACGGTCTTTTCAACTTTACAGATAGTGTGGCGGAGTTTAGGCACGAATACAATCCGCGGGTCATGAAAAGCCCCGCGGCAGACTACTCTTCTTGGGTTTATTATTACCGAAATTGCAAATTGACATTGAAATGGGATTTCGCCATGAAGTGCCATGAAAAAGAATGAGGGAAGAAGAAATTATCGGGCTGAAGGCAACAGGGAACGCTTGATGTGTTCCCTGTTGCCTTTTCGGAATGTCGGATGACCGTCGAGTTCCCGCCGCTTTTGCCACCCGCCAGGGTCGATTGCCCTTGGCAAACTACCCCGTTCCCCACAGCGTTACCTCTGATCGAGGGTTGAATGGCCAGTCCTTTGCGGTCAGATCAGCAAGCAATCCTCATCCCACAGCGGAGGGTATCCCCTAAATCAGGAGTACACCTACGACGGGATCAGTCAGCTTACCCAGTGGAAGAAGTAGTATGGTGGTATCTATGGCTGGACACGAGAACTCTACGCCTACGATCCGGTCGGCAACCGGGACAGCCTCACCTACATCGCCAATGGGTGGAGTACACCCTATCCGAAGGACTACTACGACAACGGTCGTGGATCAAGCGTACCGGGTGTCGGTCCGAACCAGTTATTGAAGGTGACGCAGCCAAGTGGCGACTACACTGAATACGACTATGACCGAAACGGCTCGATGACAACCCGTCAACAGTACACCTCAACGAACGTGCTGACGAAAGAAGAACGTTTCGGCTACAGCAGTTGGCGGAACTTGCCGTGGAGTTACGAGCGAGAAGACCCGACCATCACGGTCGGCCCGAACGTGTGGGAGCATCGGTATCGCTACAACGCCATGGGGGAGCGGGAACAAAAGCGGGAGTGGTTGACTCCGGCGGGAGATGTGACCGCACCGGGGTACGAGTGGACATATTATTTGCTCGGTGGCAGTAAGGAGCAGATGAGTATGTGGAAGGGGATGCAGACTACCGAAGCTGGGTTCTGCTCTGATACGGGTACAGCAAGTAACGTCTATCTCTATCCTGAAGAATACCTGACCTATGCTATTGAGTATCCGGGTATCAGTGAAGATATTGCCCGGTTGCGGTTACTACCAGATGGTACAACAGAGTACCGAATTACTGACCACCTCGCCTCACTAAGAGTCAGCCTTGATAATACCGGCACAGTCACAACCACGCATGACTATGAACCGTATGGCGACTTGATAAGCGCAGGAAGCGAATCCCGTCAAGGATTCAACAGCAGGGAAAAAGATGCAGAGCATGGCCTGTTCAACAATGGTGTGCGAAAGCTGGACGATGCAGAGGGTCGATTTACAAGCATTGACCCGTTATGGGAGGGGTTCCGTGCGTGGAGTCCGTATCAGTATGGGTATAACAATCCGATGGCTGTAACTGATCCGGGGGGGATGCAGGGACAACCTGCACTCACTATTCAAACTAGTGATATAATATCCCCTATAATTGGTTATAATAGAATTACAACAAATCTTTTATTGACGCCTATTTTGAGTAGTGAGGGTGAGTATACAAAGGAGAATGTATTGGCGTTGAATAACTCTATATGGGGAATAGCAGGAGCAGGCTCTTCTATTTTTACTGGATTTTCGCTTTTGCTCTCTCCAGACCCAAGTGGTGCAACAAAAGCAGGTGGATTTGTATTAGCGACAACTGGAATATCTGATTTAGGACTTAATATGGGTACAGGAATCAACGCTTTTAGTAATATAGTAAAAGGTAGTGATGAAATGCCTACGGGAAGAGTTGGCCCTAATTCAGTCGGAATATTAGTAGGAGTTCCTTTAGATGCTGCTTTGGGATCAGATAAAGCAGGAAGAGGAGGAGATGCTCAAGTCCTTGTCGGTCAGGCATTTACCTATAGTACAGCTTGGTGGAGTATGAAAGCATCAAATGTTGCATTAAAACAACCCTATATCTCAACAGGGAATGTAGTAGACGGAACGATATTAACCGGTCAAACTTTGTTTGGAGTGGGTGAAAATCGTATGAGACAAAGAAACGAAGAAATCATGAGAGAGAGAGCAGCATCAAATGCACAACGAGATGCAACAACAATTGCAAACAAGGTGAAGTCATTGTTCGATTTTTAATGAACGGACATTCTCATTTTTATATACAATTATATGGCAACCTATCCATACTGCCAATCTGTTCTAATAGTCATAGGATTCTCCTTTATAATATCCTCCTGCCATCAAGATGAAGGCTGTGACTATTTAACGGAAGGCAAGGTAGAAAAAGGGGTTTTTATACAGGAAGAATTAGGATGGTCTATGTCACTTCCTGAAAGCTATCTCTTGCTAGATTCTTCAGAGTATGTACGTATTGCAAATGTAGGTAATGAAGCAGCTTTCGGCAACTCAATGGAAAAGACCTGCACACAGAATCTTGCTAGGTGGATTACAGTCAAGGATAATGACAGTGTCAAAGTATTTATTAACTGTGATCCGGTTACAAGTCATCCTGAAGGATTTGAGTTTTCACAAGAAACACATAATATCTTTACTCGGTTAGCTAGCGAAAGAAATTTTGATTATTGGGACTCAACTTTTTCAGTAGAACTTTCAGGGTTTAGATGGAAAGGAATGATGTCAGAGTTCGTAATGAATGGTGTCTTCTATCAGAAGATGTATGAGACTCTATACAGAGATCGGTATATAGTAATAAGTATTAGTGGACGCAATTTGCAAATGATAGAGGATTGGTCTCAACGTTTTGAACAATCCAAGTTTGGAAAGAGAGATTCTACTCTAGCATATCAAACTACTAAGTAAATTGTGCAGTTTTTAGAATCGGCATAGCCTTGCCTCACACGGAAAGGTGCGGAACCTGAAGGGACGCGAAGCTGCCGTTGCCTACCGCGAACATGGTGGAGAGCCGTATCACTTCTCCGTCATCAGCTACGACGAACGGGGCAGACCGGAAGCCTTGCTCCGCTACACAGAGAACCTCGGCTTCGATGCGATCTACTATGCCTACAATTCCATGAACCAGTTGATTGCCGTGACGGTGGCTGATCCCTATCGCCAGTTTGCCACATGGTACGGCTATGACGGTAATGGTCGGGTCGATTCTGTCTGGACGAAGCTGAGTGAAGCAGGCTACGGACTCAAAGGATACAACGGCGCACAAGCAAAATACCCAACCGCCGCGATGAGCCGTCCGCAGAGTGCGGAGATTACCTATGTCTACACGAAGACAGGTCAAGTCGATTCGATGTTCTATCCGGCAGTCTCGGTCGCGGTGGACTACCGCTACTCACCCCGAAAGTGGCTCGACACGCTGAAGGCAACGAAGGGTGGAAGTGATCTCTTCACGCAGTACCTTATCTTCAACGCTGGTGGTCAGATCACCTATCAATCCTCCTCACACAGTGGAGGGTATCCCCTAAATCAGGAGTACACCTACGACGGCATCAGCCAACTTACTGAGTGGGAGAAGCAGTCTGGCGATATCTATGGGAGAACAGCCTATGGATACAACAGCGCAATGGCGAAGTATCTGACCGTCGAGATGAGCCGTCCGCAGAGTGCGGAGATTACCTGCGTCAACACGAAAACTGGTCAAGTTGATTCAATGTTCTACTCATCTGTAGCAACCTCATCGAACCACGATCCCTTTTCGCTCTACAGTTCCAGTCTCACCAACAACTCGTACGATGTATGTGCCGGATGGCAACTCTATCCCGTTCAGTAGCACTCTGTTTTCGCCAGAACTCATAATGCCGTCATAGATCGTTCTTACCTTCTCTCCAGCTACGTTAAAAACTTCTACTCGAATCTGTTGACGACTTTTAAGGCTTAGAAGAACGTTCGTCTCTTCGCTGAAAAGGGTTGGAAGTAGTGAAAACTCAATTCCAGAATTTGTTCCAACAACAGGTGGGATCGTGGCGAGAAAATCGTACTGTTCTTGCGCTTCGTCAGCGGTCTCTTGCAATGCTGTAATGTCGTTTGAGGCCATCATAGCGAAGACAAAAGTTTCGCTTTCACCAGGCTCGATAGTAACCGGACCTCCTCCAATAGTCATGCTTGCGTCGACTGTTCCGGTTGTTGGGTTATTCTCTTTGGAGACTCCTCGGGAGAGCATGTTCCACTTGCGGGCGTCGGTGAAGTCGGTGAGAATATAGCTCTCTTCTCCCTGACTATTTGCTGCGTAGTAGTTCGGAGCTTGATCGCTTAACAAGGCAATGCCGGTTGTTGGTGTGGTAACCGACGAAACAGTGTGCCGCACAAAACCCATCTTTCGCCCTTCGTCCCAACTTGCGTGGTCGTTCGTTCCCTCTGGAGTAAGGTCCCAGTCGAGATAGAGTCCACAGAAAAGATTATCCAGCCGAGCATTTGACTTGTTTGCTACTTCGTAGAAGAGGAGAACATAATTCTCATTGTCGTACTCTTTTGTCGTCAACGTTACTTCGATGCCAAGGATATTGTTGAGGTCGGTAAAGACTGTCCGTCCAGTCTCAACTGAATTTGCATCATCACGGCTCAGGCGGTAAGGCTCTTTCAATTGAAAGCCTCGTCCTGTTCCGCGATCCGAAGCGCCAATGCGTACCACGTCTGGCAGTTTCGTCTCACTGGTTCCGATCATCAGTCCTCCATGCCAAATTAGGCTCCCCTCATCACCATAATAGAATCCAATCCCTTCTTGGCGGTTGGTTGCGTGCCCCACGTTTCCAACACTGTTGAACGAGATCGCAATGTTATTCAAGGCCGTTGTTCCCCAAGTTGGGAAGACAATGAATTCGAGATAAGTAACGTTCGATCTATCTGCTGTAGTCACGGTCGTCTTTAGGACAATCCGAGTGTCTGGCTGAACATCAATTGGTATTTGCAGCACAAACTTGCCGTTGGGGGTGACAGCCGATTGCTTTTCTGCCATGGCTCCAAAGCTGTGGCTGTTCTGAGTGAGGGAGACATTCGTGGGAGAGACAACCTCTACTGTCATCGTCACGTTGTCGGCATCGGCGAGGATATTGGTGACAGTGCTCCGAAGCGTCACGCTCTCACCCGGATCAATAAGGCCATTCCCTCCCGGCTCCTCAATTGTGTAAGAGGTTAAACGGGCAGATCGAATCTTCTTGATTTGGGTCACCGCTCGGCTCAGGTTCATTCGTCCAGTACCGAGCTTGTTTTCGTATGCGCCAATAACAAGTGGACTAAATGGATCGGCTGTTGCGCGGAGGATTTCTGCTAACTGAAGAGGGGAGAGAGTCGGGTCGATCTGCAGCAAGAGGGCTGCGCCTGCGGCAACCATCGGCGTTGCCATCGAAGTTCCGCTCAGGTAGCCATACTCTCCGTTCGGCATTGTAGACCAGATTTGTTGTCCGGGAGCACTCAAGTCCACTCGATAGTTGTAGTTGCTGAGGTTTGACTTTGCATCCTCTTGATCTGTTGCGGCAATCGAGAGAACACCGCTGTATGAGGCCGGATAAAATTTCTGATCTATCGCATTATTACCGGCTGCACAGACAACTAACTTCCCGAGGTTTTTTGTGACGGTAGTAACTACTTCCTCTTCCGCAATTGAACTGCCAGGCCCACCCCAGCTACAGTTAATAATGTCGGCACCCATTATTCCTGCGTAGAGAAGTCCTTCGAAGTCACCCGGAAGAGGTGGATCATTCCCATCAATTCCAATCTTGACCGACATGAGGCGAACCCCGTAAGCCACGCCCGCTCCACCAATATCGTTGTCACCAATTGCCCCGGCGATTCCGGCTACGTGCGTTCCATGTTCATCCCCTGAAGGGGAGGGGTCGTTGTCGGTTGAAGAACCATTCGTTCCCCCAAAATCGTAACCCCACCAGTCGTCGACCAGACCATTGCCGTCATCGTCTATTCCATTGTTTCGCTTCTCACCTTCTTCACCGGGATTGGTCCAAAGTTGCCCTTGTAAGTCTGGATGTTCAGGGTCGATTCCAGTGTCAGTTATGCCAATCACTACCGATCCATCCCCACGCAGAACGTCCCACGCATCGAACGCCTTTATCACCGGCAGATACCACTGGCGTGCATTTTTAACGTCTGGATCGTTCGGTATGTAGGAGATACGACGTTCCCAGACTGGTTCTGCATACTCCACTCCAGCAACGGAAGCAAGCTGTTGGGCAGCCCGTAACGGAGAAATGTTGGCAGCATATTCAACGATAATGATTCGGGAAAGTGAGTTTCCCCACGATTCATATCCCTTCCCGTTGCTCTTATACAACTGCGAACTTTGGTCAGCGAAACGGAGCAGATCACGGTTCAGCCAAGGGCGAACTTTTGAAAGCTGAAGATGTTCTCCTATCGTTCCGAAAAATTTTGTCCCGATCTCTTCGGTAAAGTGGGTTCTATCCACTTTCAAGCGAATTTTTCCAGGGATTGCAATACCTTGATCGGGGTTTTGAACTCCTTTCTCAAACTCTTGGGCAGTAGAAGATGTGCTGATTGCCGCGATCAAGAAGGGGAGAAGAAGAGACTGGAGAAATCGGGAGACGGGATAACGAAATACCATAGTGATCGTTGATCTGTTTGAGTTATCTATTCAGAGCTTTGGTGGTGTACCGGAATTATAGCCAAAATTACGTCCCATGACGGACAATCGAAACGAAACGTGCTACATACAGACAGTTATCTCAACCCACTGTAAGGTGGGCTATATTCGAGCGTGACAATTGCCTTGAAGGGAACAACTGAAGGGTGAACTTTAGGGCTGGAAGTTATGCTTGTAGAGGTTTCTACACTGTTACTTCCAACCGTGGGGTGTTAGCGTGAGCTGGTGATTACTTGGAAATTTTCAAACACCATCATTTAGTTGCAACATCTATAAGTACCCACAGGTGAAGCAAAGGTCACATTAAAAGGTGAGAGAAGTTGGAGAGAAGAGAGATATGATTGGAACGGATGTTTGCATTGTAGGTGGAGGAATTGCTGGGCTAACTCTTGCCCGCGCACTCACGTTGCGGGGGGGGACTGTTTGCGTAGTTGATCGTGGGAAGATCGGAGGGGGGACAAGTAGCGTTGCAGCCGGAATGCTTGCCCCGATGGTAGAGGCTCGACTTCAGGAGAGGGAGGTTGTGGAGTTCGGTTGCGAAGCGCTGCGCTTTTGGAGAGAATTTGCGGGGATGATTGAACGTGAAGCCGAGATGGAGATTGATTACCGGCAAGAGGGAACTTTAGTGGTTGCTGTGGAACGTGACCACATCGGTATTATCAACCACCTTCACGATGAGCAACGTGAGCTTGGGCTTCCCGTTGAGTCCTTAAGCGGTTACGAGTGCCGAAAGTTGGAATCCTATCTCTCGCCTACAGTCTCAGAAGGGTTCTTTTCTACGAGTGACCATCAAGTAGATAACAGACTTCTGCTACGGGGACTGAGAAGAATCTGTGAGGTGCAGGGTGTTCGTATTGTAGAGGATGCTGGCGAGGTGACACTCGAGCAGGGTGTGGGGGGATGGATCGTCACAGCGGAGAATGAGTCAATTTCTGCACGACGGGTAGTAGTAGCTACAGGTGCGTCACTTGCCATCTTCCGCTCACTTCAACCAAAACTTGCTCGATTGATTCGTCCTGTAAAAGGACAAATCCTCCGTCTCGATCAGTCGGAAATGCCATTGCTTCAACACGTTGTTAGGACTCCCGATGTTTACTTCGCCCCGAAATCAGATGGAACCTTGATTGTGGGAGCAAGTAGCGAAGATCGTGGGTTCGACAGTGCGGTTCGTCTTGGCCCTCTCTACGAAACACTCCAAGCAGCCTGGGAAACTATCCCGGCACTCTACGAACTTCCCGTTGTCGAGTCGGCAGTTGGCTTTCGTCCAGCTTCGCTCGACCACGCACCCCTGCTCGGGGAGACTTCGCTGGAAGGAGTGTATCTTGCAACCGGTTATTATCGACATGGAATTTTGTTCGCCCCACTTGCGGCTGAACTTATCGCAGAAGAAATACTTGAAGAGAAGAGAGATGAACGCATCAGAGCCTTCAATCCAGCACGATTCGATCAGATGTACGCTGAACGGCAAGGCGATTGAACTACCACATCGGAGCCTTCACCAGATGATGGTTGAACAGGGGGTTAATCCAGAGAAACCGGGAATTGCCGTTGCGGTAAACGACACCGTTGTGCGACGTTCGGATTGGAAGCAAACTGAACTTGCCGACGGAGATCACGTTGAGGTGATTACTGCGATGCAGGGGGGGTAACGCTCTATAATTTGTAGAGTCGATGGAGGGACTTTTTTTCTTCTATGTTGGAAGTCCACCCACGTTCTTTGCGCCTTGGCGACTTTGCGTGACTCGCTTCTTTTCTTCTATGTTGGGATGAACCCTTCTTTGTTAGTTATGGAACAGGAATTATTTGAGCTTGCTGGTAAATCGTACCAATCCCGATTGATTCTCGGCACAAGTCGCTATCCGAACCCGAAGATCATGGTCGAGGCGTTGGAGGCCAGCGGAACTCAGCTTGTCACCGTCTCGATTCGTCGACTAAACTTTGCTGATCGGGATGCTGGTTCAATTCTCGACTATATCGACCGCGATCGATACGATCTCCTTCCGAACACAGCCGGATGCTACACTGCACGCGATGCGGTTCTCACCGCTGAACTTGCCCGCGAAGCGCTTGAGGTTGACCGCGTGAAAGTGGAAGTAATCGGAGAAGAGGAGACACTCCTTCCGGACGTAGAGGAATTGCTGAACGCCTGTAGTCAGCTTGTTAAACTCGGATTTCAAGTCTTCCCATACTGCAACGATGACTTGATTACCTGCCTAAAACTTCAAGATATGGGGTGTGCTGCTGTGATGCCCTTAGCTTCCCCCATCGGTTCCGGTATGGGAATTCGAAATCCGTACAATCTTCAGATTATCCGCGAAAAAATTGAGATACCAATGATTATCGATGCTGGCATTGGCACTCCCTCCGATGCAGTGTTGGCAATGGAAATCGGAGCCGACGCAATTCTCCTTAACACTGCCGTAAGTGGTGCTCACCACCCAGTAGCAATGGCTCGTGCAATGAGGCTCGCGGTTGAAAGTGGGTGGTTGGGGCGCAAGGCAGGGCGCATTCCAACCAGACTCTATGCAAAGGCATCTTCGCCTAAGGAAGGGCAGATTGTGACAGGGGCGGGGAAAGGAGAATGAGCGAAAGTGTCGGCAGCGACCTGCCGTTCCGGGTGATTGCAATTCTTCAAGATTCACAGCCTGCTGAAGAAATTCTTCAACTCTGTGAGGATGTGCCAACGGTTGGGGTTGGAGTGATGCTGCGTGATGCAGACCATAGCCCGAACGTCGTTCAGAACTTGGCGAAATCTCTGTTGGCAAACACTCTTCCCCAAAACCTGACGCTGATTACGAACGGTTGTTCTGTAGAAGAGATTGGCTGGCGACACTTAACATCGGCAGAATTACGACGCAAGGAGAAACCGGTCTCCCCCTTCGGTGCATCCGCACACAACTACGCCGAAGCTCAGTTAGCAGAACAATTCGGTGCTTCATACATTACGTGCAGTCCAGTTTTTCCCACACCTTCAAAACCTAAATTGGGGTCTATAGGACTTATCGAACTTGGTCAATACAACAACTTGGTTGGCATTCCTCTGTTTGCCCTTGGGGGAATCACGACTGTTGATAGAGTGAAGGAGTGCCTCGATGCAGGTTGTTGGGGCGTTGCGGGCATTTCCTTCGCCCGCAACAGCACCTTATTTCGAGAGATACTTTCGCTCTTCAGTTAGTGGAAATTGTGTAGAGGCAGGGGCGGGTAGTGAAATCCATCTACCTTCAAGAGTCCTTGATCGGAACAGAAGAACCAATACAACGTCTCAACGAAGTCTTGTACGCTATGATGAAAACTGTTCTGACAATAGCTGGCTCTGATTCAGGGGGTGGAGCTGGAATACAGGCCGATTTGAAAACATTTGAGGCACACGGTCTCTTTGGAATGTCTGTTATCACGAGCGTTACAGCACAAAACACGCTCGGAGTTCAAGGGGTTTGGGATATTCCTCCGCAGGGAGTGGAGGCACAACTCGCCGCAATTTTCGATGATCTTCCGGTAGATGCAATCAAGATTGGGATGCTTTCCAACAATGAGATTGCAGTGGTTGTCGGCGATTTTCTCGAATCCAGAGCGCACTCTCTGCCAATTGTTCTCGATCCAGTTATGGTTGCCACAAGTGGTGACCGACTGCTAACCGAAGAGGCTGTTGAGACGATGATCTCCCGCCTTTTCCCACTCGCAACGCTTGTTACACCAAACATCCGCGAAGCAGAAGTGCTTTCTAAAGTTTCGCTTGAAAGTGGTGATATGGTGGAAAAATGGTGTGAGACAATCTATCAGTATGGTCCGAAAGGGGTGCTGATTACCGATGGTGACGGGGGAGACGAAGCCGAAGTAACCGATACGTTTTACAACGGGAAGGAATTTTTAGAGTTTAGAGGGGAGCGGATTGTGAGCGCACAAACTCATGGGACGGGGTGTACACTCTCTTCGGCGATTGCGGCCAATTTGGCTCGTGGTGTGGAGCTTGTTCAAGGAATTCGGTTAGCTCGGGAATATGTGCGAAGGGGCATTCAATTGGCTCCAGGACTTGGAAGGGGGCACGGACCATTGCGTCACAGCAAGGTTGAGTAGGGTCTTGGGGTGGAACTTTGAAACTGGGCTTTCAATTGCTCGTTCTGAACGAGTGGTCTATATTAAGAGTTTTGACTTACAACATATACAACAACTGAGGATATTTACATGATGGTTCGACGAATTCCACGTCTCACGTTGCTCACAATCTGCACGCTCCTGTTGTGCAGTAGTCTCTCCGCACAGAGTGGTGGTGAGATGCTCTCACTGGATGCTCCACTACCGATTGACCCTGCGGTTAAAGTTGGCAAACTCTCGAATGGGATGACCTACTACATTCGGGCAAACCATAAGCCAGAAGATCGAGCCGAACTTCGGCTTGCCGTCCGGGCTGGATCAATCCTTGAAGATGAAGATCAGCAAGGATTTGCTCACTTTGTGGAGCACATGGCCTTCAACGGAACAGAGCACTTTGCGAAGAACGACATGATTACGTTCCTCGAATCAATTGGAATGCGGTTCGGTGCAGATTTGAACGCCTTCACAAGCTTCGACCAGACTGTCTACATGCTGCAAGTGCCAACCGATAAAGAGGGGCCGTTGGGGCAAGGGTTGATGATCCTCCGCGACTGGGCTAATGGTCTGAAGTTCGACTCGAAAGAGATTGATGCTGAGCGAGGAGTTGTTATCGAAGAGTGGCGTTCGCGGCGGGGAGGGGAGGCTCGAATTGGGGATGAGCACTTCAAAGTGATTTATGAAGGTTCCCGCTATGCTGACCGTCAGCCAATCGGTAAAAAAGAGATATTAGAATCAGGTTCGCACGATGCACTGAAGCGCTTCTACAAAGATTGGTATCGTCCAGAACTGATGGCAGTTGTTGCCGTTGGGGATTTTGATCCTGTTGAAGTTGAGAAGATGATTAAAGAGCAGTTCTCCTCGATCCCAAGACTTGCAAACTCACGAACGAGGACCATTTACGATGTTCCAATGCACAAGGGGACTCGGTACAGTCTTGCGTTCGATCCAGAGTCGACCAATCCGGCACTCCAGTTAGTGATTATGCACGACCGCCCCTCGCGTGACCGCCACGGAGACTACCGCCGTTCACTTATCGAGCAGATGGTTAGCGGGATGCTCAGCCAGCGTCTCGATGAATTGCGTCGGCAGCCAGATGCTCCGTTCCTCTACGCCTTCGGTGGCGCTGGCCTCGGATTGGGTGGCTACTCACAGTTCTACGTTAACGCTCGGGTGAAGGAGGGTAAATATGAGGAGGGACTTGAGACGATCTTGACTGAAGTTGAGCGAATTCGTCGGCACGGCTTCACTGAGCCGGAGCTTCAGCGGATGAAAAGCTCAATGATGGCCGGTATCGAACAATACTACTCTGAGCGAGATAAGAACGAGTCAACCAATTACGCTCGCGAATACTATTCCAACTTCACCAGCGACGAGTCGTTCCCGGGCATCGAGTACGAATACAAGATGTACCAGTGGTATGTACCGAACGTCTCACTTGGCGAAATAAACGAGTTTGCCCGTCAGCTTCTGAAAGAAGATAATCGGGTGATTACAGCCGGTGGGCCGAAAAAAGATGGAGGTGATCTCACGAAGGGGGATCTTGAAAAGGTTGTCGAAGAGGTGATGGAGAGCAAGATCGAACCCTACACCGAAGAGGCCGTTGCCTCTGCCTTGATGGAAGGGAAGCCGAAGGGAGGAACAATAGTTTCAGAGAAGAAGATTGATGAGATTGGCGTAGTCGAGTGGAAGCTCTCGAACGGTGCTCGTGTCGTGCTGAAGCCAACAAACTTCAAGAACGACGAGATTTGGATGACCGGATATAGTCCCGGTGGAACTTCGCTTGTGTCGGATGCCGACTTTATTCCTGCTTCTACTGCCACCACACTGATGTCGCAGGGTGGGCTTGGAGAGTTCGACCGGAACAGCCTCAACAAATTCCTTTCCGATAAGGTTGCTTCAGCTTCAGTAGGGATCAGCGATCTGTACGAAGTGGTGAACGGCAACTCGTCGAACAAGGATATCGAGACAATGTTCCAGCTTCTCTACCTTTCGTTCACCTCTCCACGGAAGGATCAGACTGCCTTTGAAGTCTACCGTGGTCAACTGGAAGGATTCATGCAGAATCAAGGGGCGAACCCTGACCAAGTCTTCTCCGACACTGTCGACTATGTCTCGGCCAACTACCACTTCCGCGCAAAGCCTTGGACAATGGAGACGTTGAACAAGCTCGATTTGAATAAATCCTTTGCCATTTACAAGGATCGCTTTGCAGATGCGAGCGACTTCACATTCTTCATTGTCGGAAGCATTGACTTGCAAAAGATTAAGCCACTTGTGGAGACCTACATGGCCTCGCTTCCATCAATGAACCGGAAGGAAACTTGGAAGGATATTGGTATGGAGACTCCGAAGGGAATGCTGAAGAAGGTAGTCAAGAAAGGAGTGGAGGAGAAAGCACGAGTGCAGATGACTTGGACTGGGGCATTTGACTGGTCGATGGAGAATCGGCACAAATTCCAGTCGATGATTGAAGTGCTCAGGATGAAGCTGCGCGAAACTTTGCGCGAAGAGAAGGGGGGAGTCTATAGTCCCGGAGCCTACGGAACATACAGTCAGTACCCAAAGCCAGAGTATGAACTGCACGTTATATTCGGGTGTGATCCACACCGTGCTGACGAGTTGATTGCCGATGTTGAGGCTATTGTGAAGTCACTGCAAAACGAAAAAGTTGATGCAGGATACATCGACAAGGTTAAAGAAATTCAACGTCGCGAGCGGGAGACCAGTTTGCAGGAGAATCGGACGTGGGTGAACAGTCTGCAGTTCTACTACCAAAACGGAGAGAATCCGCTGAACATCCTGAAGTATGGTGAACTCTCGGTGAACTTGAACCCTGCAACCATTCAGGAACAGGCAAAGAAGTACTTCGGAGCCAACAGAATGACCTTCGTTCTTCTTCCTGAAGAAGGGTGATCTTGTAGAGAATGATTCGCGTAAACAGAATACGTAAGCAGATCGGGCGACTCCACATCATCATTAATAGTGATGGTGAGGGTCGCCCGACTTTTTCTCCGATTGAACTGACTCGCCAAGTACTTGCAGGGGGAGCAGATACAATTCAGTATCGGAACAAGTCAGGCAGTATGCGGGAGATGATCGAGGAGGCTACGCAGATTCTCCAACTCTGTAGGAAGGCAGGCATCCCCTGCATCATTAACGACCGAGTTGACCTCTGCCTTGCCCTCGATGCTGATGGCGTACACTTGGGGAAGGCAGATATGCCCGTGCCGATTGCTCGCAAAATTCTCGGGGGTGGCAAAGTAATCGGCGCAACTGTTCGGAATGTGGCACAACGCCAGCAAGTAGAGGAGGAATCGGCTGACTACGTTGGGTTCGGTCCGATCTTTCAAAGCTACTCGAAAGAACTGGAAGTGAAGCCGTTTGGTCTCGATGGTGTGCGAGAAGTAAGCCGTCAGGCAAAAATCCCAGTTATCGGTATCGCTGGGATCACAGTAGAAAATTGCCGAGAGGTTATAACAGCCGGAGCGTCGGGGGTTGCGGTTATAGGGGCCGTGGCAAATGCGGCCAATCCCGCCGAAGCAGTTCGGACGTTGAGCAGAACAATACTTCAGGCAACGAAGGCTTGACTCTCTTTCTACTCTGTCGAAATTGAAGAATCGGTCACCGGTAGTGGTGAGTAGGCGGTTTGAACTCTCTGAGTTTCAGTACGGTTTGCTTGCAGTGAACGTGCAAATATCTCCTCCGATTCAGCATCGTCAGGGATCATCTGTTCGATGATCTTCCACCCCCCATCTTCACGTGGTACAGCGTTAAAAATCCGTTTCATAGGCTTGCATGGTTGGTTCTGAACAGCCGGAGTAATATATCGCCACACCTACAGAAAGTCAACCCCTTCAAACGACTTATACCACACCTACAAGAAGTGAAGAGAAAGCTGCTTCTTGCACATTCTGCAAACACTCAAGAACGTTCCGATGGATTGGGGTGTTAATGTTAGTCTGGTTATTCTTCTGCTGTCGGCTCGAAAATGCGGTAGAGTTTCATCACTCGCCGGGTTGCGGCAAACTTTGTGCCGAAGCGGTCGATCCCATCTTGGCGCATGCTCTCAACATGGTGTGTAAAGTAATTTTCAAGACTTTCACGATCGCGAAGCCTGTACTGAATGCAGTAGAGTTTTGTCTCAACGGGAGCCGCCGCAGCCTCGCGAATCTCATGAGGAACCGACTCATCAAGTCTCACAGCTTGGCGAACGGCCTCTTCCAGATCTTTCGTCTCTTGATCTTCTTCTACAAGAGACCACTCAGCCGAGATGAAACCATCAAGCTGAATAATTTCATTGATATGTGTACTGAGCCAGGTTTCGTAGGAGTCGGCAATTTCCTTCAGTGCCCGAATGTTTACTTCGTATATGGTCATGTCGCTTGTGGTGTGAAGTGGTAGTTATTAATAGTCGTGGAGTAGGATTTCTCGTCCCGCACATCAAATGTTCAGGTGAAGATAATTGTTCTCGATAACGCAGTTGTCGCTGCGGCTCATTCGCCTCGTACATTTTGAATCTTGATTCTTTTGTCAAGATTTCTCACTTTCGTTCGTCGTGATGCCTCCACTCACGTCACAACAACGATCGGACAGCGATCAGAACAACCCCAGTTGAATATAATAGAAGAGTGTCGATCAGTAGATAAAACGATCAGAACAAACAATGAGAGACGAGATACAGAGAGAGGAGATGCTTGAACAGGAGAGTGTTGTCGAGCGGTTTGATAAGAAGGTAGTCGATCAAGAAGTGATTGACAAAGTTGCCACCGAAGAGTACAAGTATGGTTTCTATACTGACCTCGAAGAAGATCGTATCCCTCCCGGATTGAACGAGGAGATCATCGCAATCATTTCAGCGAAGAAGAATGAGCCGGAGTGGCTGTTGGAGTGGCGACTGAAAGCCTTCAGAGTTTGGCAAAAAATGGAGGAGCCTACTTGGCAGAACTTCGAGTATGGCCCTATTGATTATCAAGGTATCACCTACTATGCTGCGCCGAAGTCGAAGGCCGACGGACCGAAGAGTTTGGACGAAGTCGACCCTGAAATTTTGGACATGTACGAGAAGCTCGGCATTCCGCTCAACGAGCGAGCAGCACTCGCTGGCGTTGCCGTCGATGCAGTTCTCGACAGTGTTTCCGTAGGCACAACCTTCAAGAAAACTCTCGCAGAGAAGGGGATCATCTTCTGCTCCTTCTCCGAAGCCGTTCAGGAACATCCAGAACTTGTCCGCCAATATCTTGGGTCAGTAGTTCCATCAACGGATAACTACTTCGCGGCACTGAACTCCGCAGTCTTCAGCGATGGATCGTTCTGCTACATCCCGAAAGGTGTGCGCTGTCCGATGGAACTCTCCACCTACTTCCGAATCAATGCAGCAAACACTGGGCAGTTTGAGCGGACGTTGTTGATTGCCGATGAGGGAAGCTACGTCAGCTATCTCGAAGGGTGTACTGCACCACGTCGCGACGAGAATCAGCTCCACGCTGCAGTTGTAGAACTGATTGCGTTGGACGATGCAGAGATCAAATACTCTACAGTGCAAAACTGGTATCCCGGAGACAAGGAAGGGCGGGGAGGTATCTACAACTTCGTTACGAAGAGGGGAGCCTGTCGCGGAAAGAACTCGAAGATTTCCTGGACGCAGGTTGAGACTGGCTCACGCATCACATGGAAGTATCCAAGCTGTATCCTTCAAGGTGATAATTCAATCGGTGAGTTCTATTCAGTTGCCGTCACGAAGAATTATCAAGAGGCCGATACTGGGACGAAGATGATCCACATCGGCAAAAATACGCGCAGCACCATCGTCTCGAAAGGTATCTCTGCCGGGTTCGGACAGAACACGTACCGTGGGCAGGTGAAGATTATGAAGAGTGCTGAGGGGGCGCGGAACTATTCGCAGTGCGATTCAATGCTGATCGGCGATAAGTGCGGGGCACACACCTTCCCATACTTAGAAGTAAAAAATTCAACAGCGCAGATCGAGCACGAAGCCTCCACATCGAAGATCGGCGAAGACCAAATCTTTTACTGCCGTCAGCGGGGTCTCTCGGCTGAAGATGCAGTCTCGATGATCGTCAACGGTTTCTGCAAGGAAGTCTTCCGCGAATTGCCAATGGAGTTCGCCGTCGAAGCGCAGAAGCTCTTGGCCGTTAGTCTCGAAGATAGTGTTGGATAACGGTTATCGCAGGCAAGTCTACAATCAACAATCTGAAATCAGCAACTCGCAATCCGAAATAAAACAATGTCTCAGCCAATACTTGAAATCAGCAATCTCCACGCTCACGTGGAGGGGAATGAAATTCTGAAGGGAATTAACCTGACGATTAATCAGGGTGAAGTCCACGCCATCATGGGGCCGAACGGTTCTGGAAAAAGTACGTTAGCTCAGGTGCTTGCCGGGCACGAAGCTTATGAAGTGACGGAGGGTTCGGTTCGCTATAGAGGACTTGACCTGCTTGAGCTTGACCCTGAGGAGCGGGCGCGTGAGGGAGTGTTCCTCGCCTTCCAGTATCCTGTTGAACTTCCCGGAGTTAATGGCATGTACTTCATGAAGGCAGCTCTCAACGCTGTGCGTAAACATCGCGGCCTTGATGAGTTCGATGCTGCCGACTTCCTAACACTTGTCAGAGAGAAGACACAGGTGCTCGATATCCCGAAAGAGCTACTAAATCGTCCGGTGAACGAAGGCTTCTCAGGTGGCGAGAAGAAGCGGAACGAAATTTTCCAGATGGCGCTGCTGGAGCCATCGTTGGCAATTCTCGATGAGACCGATTCTGGACTCGATATCGACGCACTTCGAATTGTTGCCGACGGCGTTAACAAGCTGAAGCGTCCCGACAACGCAGCACTGGTGATTACCCACTACCAGCGATTGCTCGACTATATCGTTCCTGATTTTGTTCACGTTCTCTCAGGTGGACAGATCATCAAGTCTGGAGGAAAAGAGCTTGCTCTTGAACTTGAGGAGAAGGGATACGATTGGGTGAAGGAACTTTCCCGAGAGGGGACAGTCGAGGCTGTGTAAAGAGGTTGCTATGTAGGTGGGGAACACCGCTCGGTTCAGGTGGTGGAGGTATCTGGGACAACAATCAACTTTGAAAACAACGCGATTACTGTGAGCAAGAAATACACGACAGAGAACATTCAGCAATTTGTAGATGCCTTCAATCTCTTCAGCAATTCGTTGAATGGGGAAAGCGATAGCACTCTTGGAGCGAAGCGCTCAGCATCAATCGAACACTTTAAGGTGACCGGCTTCCCAACCACGAAGCACGAAGAGTGGAAGTATACGAACATGCTTCCGATTATTAGAAATGACTTCCATCCCCACCTTACGCTCGATCAACGTGAAGTTGACGAAGCCTTTATTCGTGCGAGCGGGTATCGGGGGGAGGCCTTTCGGCTCGTCTTCCTAAATGGACACTTCTTACCGGAACAATCGAGCTTGGAAGGAGTGCCGGAAGGAGTTGTGGTAACCAACCTGGCCTCGGCAATTCGTGAGAAGACGGACCTTGTTCTCGAACATATTGTCGGCTACGGAGATTCGTTCGAGCATTCATTTGCTACGCTGAACACGGCACACCTTCGGGATGGAGCCTTCCTCTACATTCCGAAGAATGTGAAGCTACAAAAGCCAGTACACATTCTCTACCTCACAACGTCGACTGACCAACCGGTTGTCACCTACCCTCGCACGCTTCTTATTGCAGAGGGGGGGGCAGAGGGGAGTGTTGTTGAAGAGTTTACGGGAAAGAGTGGCGAGATCTACCTGACAAATGCTGTTGCCGAGGCAATTGTTGGTGAGAACGCTCACTTGAGTCACATCAAAATTCAGCATGAGAGTAGAGATGCTTTCCACATTGGAGCCTCACACGCAAAGTTGGGACGGAATGCAAACTACTTCAACAACACCATCTCATTTGGTGGGAAGATTGTCCGAAACGATCCTTGGGCAGTCCTCGAAGGTGAAGGTGGCCACGCAGCAGTTGACGGACTCTACCTTGTTGGCGAAGATCAGTTGATCGACAACCATACGTCGATTGACCACACCGTTCCGAACTGCACCAGCCACGAACTCTACAAAGGGATTCTCCGCGATAACGGTCACGGCGTTTTCAACGGGAAAATTTTCGTGCAGAAAGATGCCCAGAAGACCGACTCCGTTCAATCGAACGTGAACCTTCTTCTCTCTGACGAAGCAGAGATTGACACGAAGCCTCAGCTTGAGATATACGCCGACGATGTGAAGTGTACACACGGCGCAACCATCGGTCGCTTAGATGATACTTCAATCTTCTACTTACGGGCAAGGGGGATTGGCAAGGCTCAGGCAGAGCAGATGCTGACGTATGCTTTTGCCGTGGAAGTTATTGAGCATATCAGTGATGAGAATATCCGGGAGTATGCGATTGAGCTGCTCGATGCGAGGTTGGATAAGTAGGTGTGTAGATAGAGTGCATGGTGAGTACGTTACAGGTGCGGGGTTTCTCACCCGGTGAGATGCTTGAGTACGTTACAGGTGCGGGGTTTCTCACCCGGTGAGATGCTTCGGGAGACCTTCGCATGACTGTCTGAACGCCCAGGAGATTCATCGTTTGTATCGATCGTATCGAATGCCAAAACAGCTTCTGAAATAATGAACACTCTTCTTGATAACGATAGGGAACTGATGACCGACGAACTCTCTAATCAGATCAGGGATGACTTCCCAATCCTTGCGCGGGAAATACGTGGAAGGCGACTCGTATACTTAGACAACGCTGCAACTACACAGAAGCCGCAACAGGTTCTGACTGCCATGCAGGACTACTATCAGCAACATAATGCCAACGTTCACCGTGGCGTTCACACGCTGAGTCAGGAGGCAACCGATCTCTTTGAAGAGGCTCGCCGGCAGGTGGCAAGATTTATCAATGCCAAGAGCGATAACGAGATTGTGTTTGTCAGAGGGTGCACCGAAGGGGTAAACTTGGTTGCCTCAACCTTTGGTCGCACGAACGTGAAGGAGGGGGATGAAGTTGTGATCTCGGCCATGGAGCATCACTCAAATATCGTTCCGTGGCAGATGCTCTGCGAGGCTGCCGGAGCAACCTTGAGAGTGATCCCGATGAATGAGCGTGGGGAGCTTCTGTTGGATCAGTTCAAGGAGATGTTGAACGACAGAACAAAAATTGTTGGTGTCGTACACGTCTCGAACTCGCTTGGGACGATCAACCCGGTGAAAGAGATTATCGACATCGCCCACCAGCGAGGAATCCCGGTACTTCTCGACGGTGCACAGGCATTGGCGCACGAACAGGTGAACGTTCAGGAGTTGGATGTTGACTTCTACACAATATCTGGCCACAAAGTTTTTGCTCCAACAGGTATTGGAGCACTCTACGCGAAGAGTTCACACCTTCAGGCGATGCCACCATATCATGGTGGAGGAGAGATGATCCGTTCCGTTACGTTCGAGAAGACAACGTATGCGGAGCCTCCAGCAAAGTTTGAGGCCGGAACTCCAAACATTGGGGGAGCCGTTGCCCTCGGTGCTGCACTAAAATATGTCGAGTCGCTCGGCTTGGATCGCATTGCGGCTCGCGAAGGCGAACTGCTTCAGTATGGAACGGAGCGGCTGAGCAAGGTTGAGGGACTACGCTTGATTGGTACTGCGGAGAAGAAGGCGAGCATTCTCTCCTTTACCCTCGACTATGCCCACCCACACGATGTTGGAACTATCCTTGACGGAGAGGGTGTTGCTGTCAGAACCGGACATCACTGTACGCAGCCAGTGATGCAGTTCTTCGGCGTTCCAGCAACTACGCGCGCCTCACTCGCTTTCTACAACACTAAAGAAGATATTGATGCCCTTGTCGATGCACTCGGCAAGGTAAAGGAGATATTCGGATGACAGAAGACGTTCGCGAACTCTATCAACAGATCATTCTCGACCACAACAAGAGTCCGAAGAATTTTCGAGAGATCGAAAATCCTGACAGGCGAGTGGAGGCGTACAATCCTCTCTGTGGAGATCACTACACAATCTTCCTCACTCTTGAGGGCGATCGTGTTGTTGACATCAGCTTTCAAGGTTCAGGATGTGCTATCTCAAAGGCATCAGCCTCAGTGATGACAGAGTTAGTGAAGGGGAAAAGCGTTGAGGAGGCAGAGCATCTGTTTGAACAGTTTCACGATTTAGTGACAGGAAAGCTCGAAGCCGATATGTTTGAACTTGGCAAACTTGCGGCCTTCGCTGGTGTACAAGATTATCCTGCTCGCGTCAAGTGTGCTTCACTCTCGTGGCACACAATGCACGCCGCAATAACTACCGAACAGGAATCAATAAGTACAGAGTAGTCTCGCTGAGTAGGGGGGCGTCTCCTCAGACAATTGATTATTGAACGTTTCGAAGCCGATATACAATGAACCTATTGCTGACAAAAGACCAAATCAGAGATCAAGCAATTGACATTCTGAAAACGATTTATGATCCGGAAATTCCGGTGAATATCTACGAGCTTGGCTTGATTTATGAAGTAGAGATTAACGACGACGACGAGGTGATTGTGACGATGACGTTAACCGCGCCAAACTGTCCGGTTGCCGGTTCACTTCCGATGGAAGTGGAAAATAAGTTGCGGGGACTTCCAGGAATCAGCGACGCGCGCGTAGATATTACGTGGGAGCCACCGTGGGAGATGAGCAAGATGAGTGAAGAGGCAAAGTTGCAGTTGGGGTTGCTGTAGAGGGTCGAGAGTCAAGAGTTGAGGGTCAAGAGTCGGGTTATCAAAATTGATTGTTGGTAGGCAGCTATAGTAGATTTGAAATGAAATTCAGTACTCAAGAAGAATATGGTCTGCGATGTCTCTTGCAAATTGCTCGTGCTGAGCATGGGAAGAGCCTGACGATTCCTGAGATTAGTCAATCAGAAGGATTGTCCGAGGCACACGTTGCGAAGCTCCTTCGGATTCTCCGGATGGGAGGCTTTATCCAGAGTGAGCGGGGGCGCGATGGGGGCTATACACTGGCTCGAAACCCTGATGAAATTGTTCTTGGGAGTGTGCTCGCTTCGTTGGGAGGCCGTATCATTGAAGATGACTTTTGTGCAAAGCATAGTGGAACATCGGGTCTCTGTGTTCACTCAGTCGACTGCACAGTGATGAGTCTTTGGGAGAACGTTCAAGGTGCTATCGACAACGTGCTCTTCACAACAAAGCTGCAAGATCTGTTGCCAACCCCTGAAATAGTTGTACCGGTTATGATTGGAGAATCATGAAATAATTCTGCCCTATGAAACCCTTTGCCCTGACTCTTCTCGTCACACTTTTCAGTTCAATCTGTAGCCTTGCTCAGGTAGATTCAATTGAAGAAGGTGACTCTCCACTGAGACTCTCACCAGAGCTTCAAATTCGTGCGTTTCAGGTAGATGCGCTGAAGTTCTTTTCCTTTGATCTCTTCGTTAACCTTGACGTAGATATTCTCAAGTATGGGGATGGCTTCTCGTTCGGTCTACGTCCTCTCTATTTAGATCAAGGCTGCTTGACGTTTGGGTCAGCCTGCGACCACTCTACCAACTACTCACTTCTGATGTATGGATCGGCCTATGTAGGGGATACCGGAGGTGGCCCTGACTTTCGATTTACTGCGATGGCTGGAGCCGGATCCGTACGTCATAGGGAAAGGGATCCCCTACTGGAGAATATCTATCCAGTAGTTGGGCTTGAGGCACAGATTCGTCTGCTCGGGTGGCTTACTGCAACTGCCGACTACTTTTTGATTCCGGGATATCAAGAGTCGATGAGTGGATATATCCCAATTGGGATTCGCATCGGTTATGTCAGGTGGTAGTTGTGAGGGGGGAAGGACGATAGCAGAATGTGAGTGAGGCAAGGAGGAGTGATAAACTACTCACCGACCTTTCCTGTGAGCATTCCTTCTGGGTTTTCTTCTCCACCGACGAGGTAAATCGTGTTGTTGCAGGTAGTAGTACCAAATCGGTTGACCCTAATTGGGAGAGGAGGAAGAATCACCCACCTCTTCTCACGTGGATTGTATGCTTCAACTGGTCCTCCTTCACTTGGAACTCGTCCACCGATTGCGAAGATTAGGTCTTCAAGGGGAGCCAGTCCAAAAAATCCACGTCCAGTCGGCATCGGACTCAACTCTACCCAAGAATTCGACTTCGGATTGTATTCTTCGACGACGTTGGTAATTCCAGAATCGGAATATCCACCCATCACGAGTATCTTACCGTTCGCCGCGATAGCCGCTAAGCCATGTCGTGGCGTTGGCATTGGTGCTCCCTCACTCCAACGATCTTTTTCTGGGTCGTAGACCTCAATGCGTGATGAGTTCTTATACTCCTTATCGCTCCAACCTTCAAGACCTCCTATTGCGTAGAGCTTCCCTCCCAGTGCTGTTAGCGCAAGACGGCTTCTCGCTTTGCTGAGTGGGGCGACTCTCCGCCAAGATTGCTCAGCTAACGAGAAGAGATCAACTCTTGTGCTGTAGTTTCGGCTCGTATCGATTCCTCCAGCAACGTAGAGCTGCTTCCCAAGAATAGCTCCTCCCGGAAAAGTTCGAGGTAGTGGGAGTGGAGGGAGATTTGCCCAGGAATTCTCACGGATGTTTAGAGTTTGAAATGCCCCACCAGCATCTCCAGAGAGAATATAGATCGACTCTTCGTCCGATAGGGCGAGACAGTATTCGCACGGGGTAGGAAGTGATGTTCCCACCTCCCAGCGAAGCTCTGGTATACCCTCTTCTCCCGCAGAATAGCATGAGTTTAGTAGGAAGAGCAGACTGATGAGTATGGTTGAGAACCAAAACATGCGTAAGCAGTTAAAACTATGTCGTGAACGAAGAGTGTTCTTTAGCTTAGGACTTCTGCAACATTCTGATTGTAGAGCGATCAGGTCAGATGTGATAGAAACTCTCACTAACCCTCGACTTTAAGTCTGGGAAATTGAAGTGCAAACCGGTCAAGAAACGGCTTGAAGCCGTTTTCTCTTCCGTTGAGATTCCAGAAACACCCCGATGAATCGGGGTGTTAATCTGAGTCGGTTTTAGATCTCTCTGCGCAAGTCATAAGCCTCTACTCTTCTTCGCGAAGTTCTTCCAGAACAGAGAAATCTTCAAGGGTTGTCATATCTCCCCGTACCTGTCCAGTCGAGGCGATTTCACGAAGAAGTCGACGCATAATTTTTCCAGAGCGGGTCTTCGGGAGTGCTTCAGCAAATCGGATTTCATCCGGCTTTGCAATGTGGCCAATCTCTCCCCCAACGTGCTTGCGGAGAATTTCCTTCAGTTCAGGGACCGGCTTTGCCTTTTTGCTCAACGTCACGAAGGCAACCAGAGCATTCCCCTTGATCTCGTCTGGTCTGGCAACGACAGCCGCTTCAACAACAGCCGGGTGGGCAACCAGCGACGACTCGATCTCTGCCGTCCCAAGTCGATGCCCTGAAACGTTCACCACATCGTCGACCCGACCCATCACCCAGAAATAGCCATCCTTGTCTTTCCGTGCTCCATCGCCAGTGAAGTACCATCCCTTGTATTGACTCCAGTAGGTATCCTTAAATCGTTGGTCGTCGCCGTAGAGGGTGCGAAGCATCGATGGCCACGGGTGCTTGATAACCAGATAGCCACCTTCATTTGGCTTGCAGCTTGTTCCATCCTTGCGGACAACGTCGGCGTGGATGCCGGGGAGGGGAAGCGTGGCCGATCCCGGCTTTGTGCTGGTTGCTCCGGGCAAGGGGGAAATCATAATGCCACCAGTCTCAGTCTGCCACCACGTGTCGACAATAGGGCAACGTTTACCCCCAATCACTTTGTGATACCACATCCAGGCTTCCGGGTTGATTGGTTCGCCAACTGTTCCGAGCAAGCGAAGTGAAGAAAGGTCGTGCCGTTTCGGATGTTCGTCTCCCCACCGCATAAAGGCGCGGATAGCTGTCGGTGCAGTGTAGAAAATCGAGACCTTGTGTCGCTCGATAATCTCCCAAAACCTGTCTGGCTCTGGCCAGTTTGGTGCCCCTTCGTACATAACTGTAGTTGCACCGTTTAGCAGAGGTCCATAGACAACATAGGAGTGTCCGGTAACCCAGCCAATATCTGCCGAACACCAGTAGATATCTTCATCCTTCATGTCGAAGACCATCTGGGTTGTGTAGTAAGCCCAGACCATGTTCCCAGCAGTGGTGTGGAAAATTCCTTTCGGTTTTCCCGTTGAGCCGGAAGTGTAGAGAATGTAGAGTGGATGTTCGCTATTGAGCTTTGCAGCTTGATGTTTTGCCGGGGCGTTCGAGACTAAGGCATCCCACCAAATATCTCTCTTCCGTTTCATTGCCACATCATTTCCAGTCCGTTTCAGCACTACCATATGCTCTAACGTCGGAATTTTTCGAGCTGCTTCGTCGGCAGCCTGCTTTAGCTCGACAATTCCTCCACGGCGGTATGATCCATCTTGTGTAATTAAGACCTTTGCCTGTGAGTCATTCATTCGCTCTCTCAGCGCGTCGGCACTAAACCCACCGAAGACAATGTTATGAACTGCACCAATGCGAGCGCAGGCCAGCATAGCAATTGCAGCCTCTGGAACCATCCCCATGTAGATGCCGACGGTATCCCCCTTTTTTACACCGATTGATTCGAGTCCGTTTGCAAACTTGCAAACCTCACTGTGGAGTTGTTGGTAGGTAAGGGTTCGCACGTCTCCCGGTTCCCCTTCCCAGATGATTGCAGCCTTTGTTCTCCGCCACGAGTTCAGGTGTCTGTCGAGGCAGTTATAGCTCAAATTTGTCTTTCCACCAACAAACCATTTTGCGTGTGGTGCTTTCCAGCGCAACAATGATTTCCAGGGAGCAAACCAGTGAAGGTTGGAGGCAATATCTCCCCAAAATTTTTCCGGATCATTCTCAGCCAACTTTCGCAGTTGCTTGTACTTGCGGAGCGAATTGATTCGAGCAGTATCGGTAAACTCAGTTGGTGGCGCAAACAATCGATCTTCGTGAAGTACCGATTCAATTGAATCAGTCTGAGGTTCTACAACAACTTTCCCGGAATTCTTTCCCATAGCAATGCAACCTTCGAATAGTGAGAGTAGTGGTGGAGAATTGTTCTATAGAGATTCAATACAGAAAGGAAAATAAGAAAACAGGCTCACAGCAACTGTGAGCCTGTACGATTTTCGCAATTAATGTGTCGGAGCGGAGTAAGATTACCTACCACTTCAAGCCGGGGAGCAACATCTCGCCAACGTCTGAGACCGAGTTGACAGCATCTTCGTAGAGCAGTCCTTTGCTTTCAGCGACATGGTCGGGGTCGGGCATGTTAATGCTCAGGTCGATAATCTCAACTTTCAAGAAGACTTTGTTGTACTTCACGTAGTAGGTTCCCCAAATCATCTTGTCCGCTTCAAGTGCCTCGGCGATTGTCCACACGTCAGTTTCGTAGCTTGGACTTTTTATATCGACGTTCTGTGCGAGCATCTGATCCTTTACGTCGATGTTTGGAATTAGCTCGAACTCTGTGCCAAGCTCTTCACGTCCGTTTAACCAGACTTCGAGTGAGTCAGCATAATCCCAACCAAGTGATTCGTATTGCTCCTCACCGTAGAGGTTCTTAAAGGGGAAGATAGCGATGGTTGCTTTTTTTGATTCTTGCGCGAATAAAGTGAGTGCGCCTGAGAAGAAGAGGGCGATGGTTGCAAAAATCGTAATGTGCTTCATGTTCATTGCCAATGCGTTCTGGTTGATGTGATGCAGACTATCGATGAATTATTGTTGATTTCGAACAAGCGGGGGTTTGTCACAGTGAACGGGGTGACGTTTAATGGAGGTTGGACGTGTGGGGCAATTGGATATGTTGGGAATATAGGGAGAAAATCGCCACCTTCCCCCGATTACATAGATTTTGTAGCTTGTTTTTTCCCGATTCAAAATAGCTGCCCAGTATTTATGAACCTGCACGACATCCGAGAACTGGCCTCTACCTACTCGCTTGCAGAGCTTGACCAGATGATCTCAACAATGGCTACTACTGAAGCCGAGACGCTCCTTACGAACCCTGCTATCTCCGAACGATTCAATACTTTGGTGAAGGCTAAGACCGTTCGTGAGTTGACCGATTCTGGGATGTCAGTGCAAGATGCGTTGCGTGAACTTGGGGGGAGAATGCGGAGAGGAATTGGCCGGGAGAGAAGCTAAAGGGGAATTCTTCACGTGCGAGAACAAGAAGCGATGCAAGTTCGATTTGGAGTGATGTGTAGTGGACTCACCTTCCCGAAATGGCAGGCCAACGCAATTGAAATGCTGCTTGCACTCGATGGAGTGGAGTGTGCCCTGCTGATCGTTGATGGAAGAGAAGCCAAGAATAAAGAAGAGGGTGGGTGGCGTCTCCTGAAAACAGTCCCCTTCCGAAACTATCTCTGGCTTGGGTACAGTTGGTTCCTAAAACGGCGGTCAGTTGCCGAAAAACCTACTACTCTCCAACATCTCTTCGCAAAAGTTCCTTCAGTAAAGGTAGAACCATATCGAAAGGGGAAGTTCACCGAACTCTTTTCAGATGAGGATGTTCAACAGATTGAAGAATACAATCTCGATTTTATTCTTCGCTTTGGATTCGGAATAATTCGGGGAGATATTTTAAATGCCGCTCGGCACGGGGTTTGGTCTTTTCACCACGACGACGAGCAAACCTACAGGGGAGGCCCCCCATGCTTCTGGGAGATCTATCACCGAGATCGAGTGACCGGTGCGATACTACAGCGGTTAACTGATCGGCTTGATGCAGGAATTGTGCTTCGCAAGGGATATTTAAAAACGAAGGGGAGATACCTGAAGAATCGGGATCAACTCTTCTTAGAGAGTTCTCGTTGGCCAGCTCTCGTTTGTCGAAATCTGTTAGATGGATATTCCCCCTCTACTCAGAGAGCACCCTCCGAGACATCCGCGCCAATCTATCACGCTCCCACAAACAGTCAGTTCCTTCGCTATCTCTTTCTCGCTCTCTTTTCTACAGTGCGAAGTATCTACAGAGGGCTTCTCTACGTCGACTTGTGGAATATCGGCGTTGTGGAAGCTCCAATTGAAGAGTTTCTGAAGTCGGAAAAGCCTGAGCCAGTCAAGTGGTTTCCACTTCAGGGGAAGGAGAGGTTTGTAGCTGATCCATTCTGGTTGAAATCATCGGGCGGATCTCAGGGGAAGAGAACTCTACTCTACGAAGAGTTCTTTTATCGAAGGGGGAAGGGGAGTATTCTGCGTGCCGAATATCTTGATGGAGGCTTCACAGCTGAAAGGGAGGTGATAAGTGCAACACATCACCTCTCCTACCCATTTCTCTTTGAGTGGGATGGGGAGACCTATATGATTCCTGAAACGTGGGAGGCGGGTGAAGTTGCCCTCTACCGAGCGACAGCTTTCCCTGAATCGTGGGAGAAAGTCTCAGTCCTCATCCCAAACTTTGCTGGGGTTGACAGTACGATCATCAACTACAACGGGTACTTCTGGGTATATACTGTCGATAAGAAGGATGGACCCCACTATAACCTGAAGCTCTTCTTTGCTAAGGATATCGCTGGAGAATGGCATCCCCACCCACAAAACCCAGTGAAGACCGACATCCGATCAGTCCGGCCTGCTGGAACGCCATTTCTCTACGAAGGGGAATTGTACCGTCCGGCGATGGACTACTCTGAGAAGATTGAGGGGAGGATACAGATCAACCGAGTGATTGAACTCACTACCACAACCTATCGAGAAGAGGTTGTGCAGATCGTTAACCCCTACGTGAACTCCGAATTTCCTGACAAGATTCACACCCTCTGCGCTGGGGAAGGGGAGACCTTAATTGATGGTTGTCGTGAAGTGTTGATTTTAACTAATCCTGGATTGATCCGCTACAAGCTAAAAACAATTGCCGATCTTTTGCGATGAGTGTGAAGAAGGGACAACTGAGAGAAACTCGGTTGTCCCTTATCCTTCGTTTGCTTTTGTACTTAAAAGCCGTTCAGCCAATTCACCTCACTCGTTACTTTAACCCAGTCTCCATCATAAACTCCGGTTGCACGTTTACGCCCCCAACTTTTCTCCACGTTTTATCCTCGAGAGAACAGAGGAGCCAGGCAAAGTTACAGGGGAAACCGGGGGCAGCAATGTTTGGATGGTAGCCCTTCACGATAACCACAGCATCGTCGGCGTAGACTGGTTGCACAAACTCTGGGTTTTCCAGTTGGGTGTAGATGAACTGAGTGGCAAAGCCGGGAGAGGGGATGTCGAAGAAGAGATAGAGTTCTTCTTGGGTAGCGGCATGTTCGTGTGGTGGCCAACTTGTCCAGTTTCCTGGTTTTGAGAGAGTGACGCCGGTCAGGAGTTTCCCCCCCTCCACATTTTCGGCAATGACCTTGTAGATGTCACGATATGCAGGCTCGGTTCCTACCTTCAAGTACATTCCCTCTTGATCTTTAATGTCGTCGAATCTGACGTGGGCGGGTGGGGCATCTACGTCGGTTGGTGCGTTCCCCTCAAAGATGTCAAGTTCACTCTCAGTAGAAACAGAGAATTCTACATCGCGAGGGATGTAGACCCCATCAAACTTTTGTAGACTGTAATTCTGATCCCCAACTCGTATATTTCCTGTTCCTTTCAGGACGAGGAGTACCGTTTCTGCCCCTTCGTTGGTTGCTGTAATCGATGAAACCGATTCATCGAGGATGATTCGTCCGGCTGAGATATATTTGAAGTCGCTGTTCTCTGGAGTGACAGAGATGTTCCGTCCCTTTTTTGATGCGGTGTTTCGGATAAGCCATTTGTGATCACTCATGTCCACTGGAACCATTATTGATTAGAAAAACGTTATTGCGTTGGTGAAATATAGGGAAGTCAAAAGTTAGTTGAATCAAAAATTGAAGAGCCATGATACCGATACAAGTCAATCGTCTGCAATCACTCCTTCTCCTCTTCATTCTCGCACCATTTATTGTTGGCATTTCTGGCTGCGAAACAAACCCCGCCACTGGAGAAAATGAATTCCTTCTCCTCTCAACAGAAGAACAACGCCAACTTGGTGCTGAAGCCGATGCGCAGATTGTCGCCGAGTTTGGGGAATACAATGATGACGCAATTCAAAGCTGGGTAGAACGGATTGGTAAGGAGGTGCAGGCGCAGAGCAACGACACACGCTTTACCTACACATTCCGAGTTCTCGATACGGAGGTAATCAATGCCTTTGCACTCCCCGGAGGATACATTTACGTTACGCGTGGGTTGCTCGCCTACCTGCAAAACGATGCGCAGCTTGCGATGGTGTTGGGGCACGAAGTTGGGCACGTTGCCGCAAATCACTCAGCCAAACAGTATACCAGTTCAATTCTCGCAAACGTCGGCCTCGCAATCGGTGGTGCTCTCTTCGAAGATGTTCGTCCATTCCTCGGTGCTGCACAGACGGGCCTCCAGCTTCTTTTCCTCTCGTACAGTCGCGACAACGAGTCGCAATCGGACACGCTCGGCGTAAAGTATGCAACGCTTGCAGGGTATGAGGCAGCCGAGGGGGCTGAGTTTTTCGTGACGTTGCAGCGGTTGCAGGAGCAATCAGGAACTGCAATTCCAACCTGGACAAGCACGCACCCTGATCCGGCTGACCGTGAAGAGAACATTACCCAGAAGGCGGCAGAGTGGAAGGCTGCGGTAGGTGGCGGACTTACTGGAGTAAACCCAGAGGTCTACCTCCCTCGAATCAACAACATGGTGTTTGGCCAGAATCCACGTCATGGATTTGTGCAGAACAGCACATTCTATCATCCAGACTTACAGTTCCAGTTCTCAGTCCCGAGCGGATGGCAAGTAGGCAACTTTGCTACCCAGGTCCAAATGGTTTCACCGCAGGAAGATGCCGTAATAGTCTTTACCACTGCTTCCGAGTCGAGTGCTACAGCGGCAGCCGACGCATTCCGCAATCAGCAAGGAATCCAAACGCTTGAGAGAATGACAGTAACTGTTGGTGGCTTCCCGGCCATTCGGCTTCGGACAACGGTGACTTCAGATGATGGGGGGACGTTGTCGGTTCTCAGCTACTTTATTGAGAAGAGTCCAAACGTCTACATCTTCCACGGTTATACCGATATTGGTCGCTTCAACACCTATGCCAACACATTCGAGGCAACTGAGAGAAGTTTTGAGACGTTGACAAATGCTTCGATTCTTGCGGTGCAGCCATATCAACTCGATATCTTTCAAGCCTCGCAGACAACTACCTTCAGCTCACTTGTAACGCCTAATTCTGGTGCGGGAATGGATATCCTGTCACTGGCAATTCTGAATCAAAAGGATGTTAGCCAGCAAGTACCACAAGGCACATACCTGAAGCAAGTTGATTGAGTAGTGTGAATCATGCTCGAACGGGTGATCGGCATCAAACTGATCACCCGTTCTCTTTTCAGCCCTTGAACTTCCCCGAACCTCGTTATCTTTCTGGCAAATTCATTTGAACGCACAACAACGAAACAGACACATCCGTGATTCTAACCGACAAAGAAATTCTGGCCGCTATTGAGAGTGGCGAAATTGTCATCGAGCCATACCGCCGTTCTGCTCTTGGGACAAACAGTTATGATGTTCACCTCGGACGGTGGCTTGCAACCTACGATGCTGAGATACTTGACGCTCGAAAGCAGAACACGATCACTACGTTCGAGATCCCTCAAGAAGGTTTTGTTCTCACTCCTGAGCGTTTCTATCTGGGCGTTACGGTTGAATATACCGAGTCGCACAAGCACGTCCCCTTTCTCGAAGGGAAAAGCTCGATTGGGCGTCTCGGTATCGACATCCACGCCACGGCTGGCAAAGGAGATGTTGGGTTTTGCAATTACTGGACGCTTGAGATTTCCGTGAAGCAACCGATTCGCGTCTATGCAGGTATGCCGATTGGCCAGCTTATCTACTTCACCACCGATGGTGATGTTGAGATTCCCTACAACCGGAAGGAGAGTGCGAAGTATACCGAACGTTCCGACAAGCCGAAGGAGTCGATGATGTGGAAGAACTTCGAGGACAAGCTGTTTGTGGAGATCGAGAAAGAGACAAATCAAGCTTAAGAGCTTGGTCAACCTTTCTGTTCTTGGTCTCTTTGCCGTAAATCTCAACGCAAAGTCACCGAGAACACAAAGAAGCACAAAGAAATGTGAATGTCCCAGATCACAGATGAAATAATTGACCGCGTCAAGTCCGAGGCGAATATCGTCGACGTGATTAGCGACTATGTCCGCTTGCGGAAGACTGGGAAAAACTGGACTGGTCTCTGTCCTTTCCACGACGATAAGCGTCCCTCGATGCACGTGGAGCCGGTGAAGGGAATCTTCAAATGCTTTTCTTGCGGAGAAGGGGGGAACGTCTTCACATTCCTAATGAAGCGGAATGGTTGGACTTTCCCGGAGACTGTTCGGAACCTGGCAGGACAACTCGGCATTGAGGTTCCTGAGGAGAAGGTGCAGAGTAAGGAGCAAGGGGAACGCGAACGACTTGTTGCCGCCACCAAAGATGCTGCCCGCCGTTTTCATCAAGTGCTCCGCTCTGACGAGGGGGAGAATGCTCTCGCCTACTTTCGGGGGAGGGGGTTTAGCGACGAGACAATTAACAGGTTTGGGCTGGGATATGCTCCCGACAGTTGGGACTGGTTGCTCGGAGAATTGAGTGGGTCGGGCTACGAACCGGAAGAGCTGGAAAAGGCCGGACTCATTATCAAGCGGTCGGGAAAGGCCGGCTACTACGATCGTTTCAGGGGACGGGCACTCTTCCCAATCTTTGAAGCTACCGGGCGATTGGTTGGCTTTGGAGCACGTCGGATGAACGACGATCCAGATCAGCCGAAGTATATCAACTCTCCTGAATCGCCAATCTACAACAAGAGTCGAGTTCTCTACGGACTCTTTCAGGCAAAAGAGAGCATACGCAAGGAAGACTATGCTCTTTTTGTGGAGGGATATGCCGACGTGATTTCTCTACACCAGGAGGGAATCACCACAGCAGTTGCAACTTGCGGTACAGCTATCGCTCGCGAACATGCAAGTTTGATCTCCCGCTACACGAACCATGCTGTCTTGATCTTCGACAGCGATGAAGCTGGGGAGAGGGCAACCGAGCGAGGAATCGACGTTCTGATAGCTGGCGGCATCGATGTTTCGGTAGCAAGACTTCCCGATGGCGAAGATCCCGACACGTTCATCAGAACTTACGGAGCAGATGAGTTTCGGAATCGAATCAAAGATGCACGTCCTTTTCTCGATTTCTTGGCTCGCATCAAGAAGAACAGAGGAGATTTTGACTCACCAGACAGGCAAGCCGACGCCATCCGCTCATTAGTTGCTTCGATTGCCCTGATACCTGATAAGCTCCGGCGCGAATTGTTCGTGAACAAGATCGCGACCGACTACCACATCAGCGAAGGGTTGATGTTCCGTGAACTTGAGAGGGCAACCGGTGAGGCAAGTAGGATGAGCCAGAGGGCGACACCGAGGTCGCCTGAGGGTGCGAAAGTTGAGGCTGAGACGCCAACAACTGAGATTGTCAAGTTCTCGAAGGGTGGAGTTGCGGAGATGGAATTCCCTTCGGCGGAGCTTCGCTTGGTGCAGGTGCTCAGTTCAGGAGATCGACAGCTTCTGGAGGCGATTTTTGCTCACATTGAGCCGGACAATTTCCGCCATCCTCTGCTCCGGCGCTATGTGGACCTGATTTTAGCCTACTACGTCAACCAAAGTTCCTTTGCGTTAGACGATATTGCGTTGGAAGAGCTGGATGATCCGCTCCGAAACTTTATCACGTCGTTTGCTGTTGAGCGCGAAACGTTATCAGATTGGTGGCACTCGGCTGAGCCAGAGTTGCGTGATCCCGATCCATTCAAAATTGCTCGCGACTGCATTGCCAGAATGCACCAAGAGGCACTCGAGGCAGAGTATGCCGACCAACAGAAAAAGCTGTTGGATCCAGAGTTGTCAGAGGAAGATTTGGAGCAGGTGTTAAAGCGAATTCAAGAACTCAACAACGAATTGCACAAATTGCAGAGCCTTGTCAGTTCAGTCTGACTAAACAGTTTTAGCAGTGCACTCCACCCCTCATTGTCACGTCGGGAGGATGTGCTCGTCATTTGTGTCGGCCATAACAGACAACGGAAATTTAGGGGAACAGAAAATGGCTTGACAGAGACTCCCCATCAGTATAGATTTCAGGTATGAATCGAACCAACTACAGCATATTCGTCTTTTCAATTCTGGCGGGAGCGGCTCTTCTCTCCTCGTGCCAGCCATACCGTAACTTCACCACCTACTACAATCGGTTCTGGAATATTGAACGGATTATGGCCGAAGTTGAAGATGAAGTTGACTACGTCCGTGACCAGCAAGAGGCTCCAAAACCACGATATATCATTCCATTCGATGACACAGGTGGGGAGGAATTCTACAGCGATCACCTGAACCGTAAAACGTTCGATCCTGAGGAAGTGCGTGCCAATCGAATGAAGCTCGATTCAATTATCCTGAAGGGATCGATGCTCCTAAGCTATCAGGATAAGAGTGATTATGTAGACGACGCCATCTACTACATGTCGAAGGCTTACTTCTACATGAGGGAGTGGTATCAATCCCAAGAAGAAGCACGCCAGTTAATCGAGAATTTTCCCGACAGTAAGTGGAGTCCTGACGCCCACTTAATGATTGCCATGGATATGCTGGAGCAGGGGAGAGTTGAGGAGGCTGAAGAGATGCTCTCGAAAACTGTAGACATTGCGTTTCGGTTCAAGCGTGCAGATATTCTCACCGAGGCATTCCGATTAAATGCCGATGTCCAAATGGCGCAAGGGGAAACAACTCAGGCAATCAAGCCATATGAACGGGCAATAGTGTTGAGCGATAATGAAGAGGAGCAAGCACGCTGGCAGACCGAGATCGGTGTTGTTCTCTTCCGTGCCGGACGTTTCGAGGAGGCAATCGAAGCATTCGACAAAGTTGAAGAGTATGATCCCGACCCTGTGACAGCTTTCGAGGCGGGATTGCAGAAGGGGGTAGCTCTCAGGGCTGCCGGCAGATATGATGAGGCAGCAGCCCAACTCGATGAACTTGCTGAAGAAAAAGACTATGCTAATTGGCTTGGACTTATTGAAGTTGAGCGAATGAGCTTAAATGCAGACCGCAATAAGCTGACATCGTTCGATCCGGCACTGGTGAAGGAATTGGATTCACTCAACGCGGGGGACTATGCTCTCTATGGAATCTATGAGCGCGGTGTGCGATCCTTTAAAGCTGGAGACTACGATATTGCTGGCATAAACTTCTCTAAAGTGGCCTCGGCAAAATCTCCCTACTCCAAAAGAGCCAGGCAATACTCAATTTGGATTAACTATTATCGAGAGGAGAAAGCGCGCGCAACTGACGCAACACGAATCCAGCTTATCCCTTTTCCTGACTCTCTTGGCCTAATAGCCACTCGCTCTCACTATAACATCGCACGGTTCTTTAACAACTACAGCATCTCGGACTCAACATACTACCACTACAGTCAAGCATTCCGGTGGGCTCCGGAAGGGAGTGAGGAGGGGGCGCGGGCACTCTATGCCCTTTCTGAATTTGTTCGGCGTAGAGGGAATGGTGTCGAGGCTGACTCGCTGCTGAACCTATTGGCAAGAAACTACGGTGACAACGATTATGCCCATGAGGCACGGAAGCGACTTGGATATAGCTCCGATTGGGTTCCCGATCCGGCGAAGCGTGACTACGTAAGTGGGTTGAGGATGGTAAACAGTGGGAGTGATTATCGTGGAGCGCTCGAAATGTTTGCTGGAGTTCACAGAAACCATGCTGGATCGCAATATGCGGCAATGGCTCTGTACGCAAGTGGCTTGGTCTTTGAGAAGTACCTGAACAATCTCGACAGTGCTCTTCTCTACTACCGTCTGTTGATTGAACGTTATCCCGGAAGCGAACAAGCGAAAGCAATGCGCCCAATCGTTGAAAAAGCAATGGCATCTCGCAAGAATGATACTACTGCAGATACTGGGTTGATTCCGTTAGATCAACCATCAAATGGGAACATCACTTCCACAACTACCTCAGCACAGGATACTACAGCTCAGACAAAAGTCAAGTGGTACGATGATGCACTCTACGAGCCGCGGACTGATTTGGCTATGAAGCGTAGAAACCAGCGTACACACGATAAGCCATACAAGCCGTAGGGGGAGGACTGATTGGGTTACTCCACGACAACATCGTAAATCAGAATTCTCTCAGTGAGAGGAGCAAGGACTTCGGCAATCGCCTTTTTGTGTACAGGATTTTCCAAGTATTGCTGAAGGGCATCACTGTTTTCGAGAACCATAATGATGCCAACGTCAAACGAGTCGTCAACAACAGGTCGTTCACTTGGCAGGGGAGGTCCAGCGAGGACGTTAACAACTCCTGGAAGTGAGATCAGCTTATATGAAGCGTCAATTAGCTTTTGGCGAGCCTCGGTATTTCCAGGTTCTTTCAGCCAGCAAAGTACGATGTGTTGAACTTCACCCGGCTTCCGAGTTGCTCGTTCAGTAGAAGAGCAACCGACAGTAATGAAGAGTGGGGTAGAGAGTATCACCCAAGTTAGAAGCGTAAAGTTTTGGTTCTGTAATCGCATAGCACCTGTTTCTCTAATTCTGATTTTATACTACTCTGGCACTACTTCTTCAAGCCTGCCTTTCCGGGGGTATCCCAATAGCCTCCATTATTCCTGATAACATTCCCCGACATTTCGATGTCATCACTCCGATAGCTCTGGATCAAATTCGCATTGTTTTCTATAACGTTATCCTTTATTCGGACTGTTGCACATCCGTCAATGTAGAGAGCGTTAAAGGAATTGTGGGCGATTAGGCAGTTTTGAACTGTGATGTTACTACTCCCCCAGGCAGATAGTCCGATTGCACCACACCCATCAAGTTCTGAGTTCTCAATAGTTACCTCACTTGCATTTCGGAGCTTTACCACGTCGCCGTGGCATTCATACTTCTTCAACGGATTTAAGTGTCTGAGGAAGGCTCCACTGATCGAGATACCCTTGGAATCAACAATTTCAATTACGTCGGCACTGATGTCATCCACAAGAATCTGCGAGCCGGGAGCACATTCAATGCGTATGTTCTTCCGGTTAGCAACAAGTAGCCCCTGCTTTAGGACGAACTTTGCTTTTGGAACGGATACCGTCCCTCCGTCTGGAGTCTTATCGATTAATTCTTGAAGGCTCAGAGTTGAGGGTGGGGGATTTTCGCCAGAACGAGAGTAAAAAGTCGCCTCTTTCGGTGAACATGAAGGGAGAACGAAACCTGCGAGACAAAGAAGTGAAAGACACGAGAAAAAAGAACGTAATTGCATGAAATTTTACCAGTCGTTGAGCTTGAGTATAGATACCGCAAACGAAATGTGGATCAAATCTATGGAACTTTCAAATTATGGGGAGGGAAGCATAAGGGAAGGTAGAGGCAAAAAAGTCTCTTTTCTGTGAGAATGTTGGAGGCAATGAGCGAGTATCAACACAGCAGTGTCGGCCAACGGTATCATCCCACTTACAACCTGTCAAGCCCCGTACAACCAGTTCTGAGTAATTTTACGCCCTTTGAAGGGAGAGGCATGATCTCTCAGTTCATCTCACCCAACAGTTCAAGCGATTCATAACGTTTACCATCATTTCTATAGACACATCGCACGATGAACACAGGTAAAATTGTTCAGATTATTGGCCCAGTTATCGACGCAGAGTTCTCCGAGGGAAAACTCCCTGAAATTCTGAATGCACTCGAAGTTGCGGTCAAGGATGAAGAGGGGAAGGATCACAAACTGATCTGCGAAGTACAACAACATCTTGGTGAGGATCGCGTTCGAGCGGTTGCAATGGATACAACCGACGGAATTAGTCGCGGAACAGTTGTTGTCGACACCGGAGGTCCAATTAAGGTTCCGGTTGGCCCAGGTACGCTCGGGCGTCTAATAAACGTGACCGGAGACCCTATCGACAACAAGGGGCCGATCACAAGTGAGATGAAATACCCTATCCACCGTTCGGCTCCTGATTTTGATACTCTTTCAACGAAGAAAGAGATGTTCGAGACAGGAATCAAGGTGATTGACTTGTTGGAACCATACACAAAGGGTGGGAAGACAGGTCTGTTCGGTGGTGCTGGTGTAGGAAAGACCGTGGTGATTCTTGAGCTTATCAACAACATCGCGAAGCAACATGGTGGGCTTTCGGTATTTGGTGGTGTTGGCGAGCGTTCGCGTGAGGGGAACGACCTTCTCCGTGAAATGTCCGAGGCCGTGCTTGCCGATGGATCGACTGTTCTCGACAAAGCATGTCTTGTCTTCGGGCAGATGAACGAGCCGCCGGGTGCTCGTGCTCGGGTTGCTCTCACGGCATTGACGGCAGCCGAGTACTTCCGCGATGAGGAAGGACGTGACGTGCTTCTCTTTATCGACAATATCTTCCGCTTCACACAGGCTGGTTCAGAAGTATCGGCACTTCTTGGCCGTATGCCTTCGGCTGTAGGTTATCAGCCAACACTTGCCACGGAGATGGGAGCACTTCAGGAGCGCATTGCTTCAACAAACAAAGGATCAATCACATCAGTTCAGGCGGTTTACGTTCCTGCTGACGACTTAACCGATCCTGCTCCGGCGAATACGTTTACTCACCTTGACGCAACCACAGTTCTCTCGCGTCAGATCGCAGAGTTGGGTCTTTACCCGGCGGTTGATCCTCTCGACTCAACCTCAAACATTCTCGATCCAAACATTATTGGCCAGCGCCACTACGACGTTGCCACGAATGTGAAGCAGGTTCTTCAGGCCTATAAGGACTTGCAGGACATCATCAATATTCTCGGTATGGACGAGCTTTCTGATGAAGACAAGCAGACCGTTTACCGCGCGCGCAAGATTCAGCGATTCCTTTCGCAGCCATTCTTCGTAGCAGAGCAGTTTACTGGTTTGCAGGGTCGTTACGTGAAGCTCGAGGATACGATTTCTGGATTCGAGGCAATCCTTAACGGCGACGGCGACGACATGCCTGAAGAGGCCTTCCGCTACGTGGGAACGTTCGACGAAGCTGCCGAGAAGGCAAAGAAGATGAAGGATGTTGAAGAGGCCGTTGCGTAAGAGAGAATTCGGTTAGGAAGAATTCAAAAGTAAAAATTCAAAATTCAAAAGCCGACGAGAGACGTGATTGGGTGGGGGGACGCCAAAGGACGGCCTCACCAACACCGACAGCTCACGGCTTATAGCTGAAAATGGCAAAGACCTTTCAACTTGATATTCGAACACCGGAAGGTGTCGCTTGGCAAGGTGACGTAGAAATTGTCACGCTTCCCGGAAGACAGGGAACGTTTCAGGTTCTCATCAACCACGCTCCGCTGTTAACAGAGCTTGAGGTAGGGGAGCTTCGCCTTACCGATGAACATGGTAAAGAGCAAGTCTTTGCTTCATCGGGAGGCTTTGCTGAAGTTCGCTTGAACGAGGTGACAGTTCTCTCCGAGACAATCGAGCCTGCTCAGGAAATCAATCGTGATCGCGCTATGAGTGCCAAGGCGCGAGCTGAAGAACGAATCAAAGAAGTTCGTATAAATCCCGGCTCAGATATTAATCGCACTCGTGCTGAAGCTGCGTTAGCTCGCGCCGAGAATCGGTTAAAGGTAGTGGCACGGTTGTAAAGGTTCAAGCAAAGTTAATTCCGTAAAAAGTAGAGCCGTTCTCGACCATCGAGAACGGCTCTACTTTTTAATCGAATTGAATTCACTTTATTGTTTCATGATCTTGATATATTCTGTCGCTTCATTTTCACGATATACTTTTAAAACATACAGACCTGGCTCAAGTATTGCGAGATCAGTAATCTCTTGAAGAGAAGCATCAGAGAATTTCTTTTCGTAGACGACGCGGCCACTTACATCGAATATAGTGATCTGTCCACTTACTGGTTTTTCCCCTAAGTTTAGGTGAATCTTCTCGTTAAAAGGATTAGGGAAGGCCGTCACAATCGATGGAGATTCACTCATCAACTCTGGAAAATAAGGGAATGAAGGCTCAGGTGCTGGTCGATCTCGTACGGCCACAACGCCAGGTTTTGCAGCCGTTGTAATGTCATTGTCCGAGTCAATCTTGGCTGTGAACTCTGATCCTGAGCTTGAGGTAAATCCGGGATTCAAGGCAATAATGTTAACGGATTCAAACTTGCACTTCTTACCAGAAGGAATGATGAAGTCATTCCCAGCTTCGATTGTATACTGATAATAAAAGTTTTCGACCGTGTTATAGGTATTGCTGACTGTGTAATCTTCTAACTCTGCTAACCCATTCTCAGCAAAAAAGACTCCCAAAGATTTTGCATCAACTATATCATTGGGATTTACTGAAGGGAGAGTTGTGCCATTGAAAGAGTATGTGCCATCATAGCGGGGCATAGAAGTTTTTACGAAAGTAGATGCTTGATTGGCTTCTTCCCAATCTTGCCATAGCTTGTCGAGCATACCATGGTGGAGGTAAAAAACTGGATCTAACGGAGAATTTCCGGCTGCCATTATTCCATTCACCCAGATATGTCCACCACTATGAACAATCCCGTTCTCAACTGAAGCGACGTAGGACTGCCAATTAGTTATCGACTGCACTGTGGCAACGTTAGTAGAGCTTGGCAGTGAACCTGTGGATCCAAGACTTCGCCCTAAACTCCACGCACTATTGAATTGCCCGAGAAAATCGTTATCCCACAGAGCCGAAGATGTAGAATTGTCAACAGTCCAATCCCAGAATGGAATGCTCAGATTCGGATTGATATCCTGCATAGCTTGTTCTAACTCAAAAATTTGTCTTCGATGCCATGCGAAAAAGACATCATTGTTTGGATTAGACCAAGATCGTGGATAACCAGTATTGTTGAAGTGAATTGCTTGGAAATTGTTGTTATGGTATGATGCTAAGTCATTAATCAAATCTGGACCGTCACGAAGTTCGTCAAATGCAGCTACTAACTCATCTTTCTCTGATTGTGTCATTTCAGTATAATTCTTGCGTATACTCTGACTAAAAGCACTACCCACAAAAGAAAAGAAGAGAATAAATAATATTGGTAGTTTCATGGTGATATATGATATTGATTTTTTCTAAATTCATGTGTTTTTTGCTGAATTAGTATTATGAATCTATGGGCAAGAATACCCTCTATTATCTGAAAAAAATCAGCCCCAAGGTATCCTCTTCCATCGTTTTAAGACACTTTGACTTTTTAATTCTGTTGTTGGGCTGCTTTTACTTCAGCTTCAAGGTCAGCAATTCGCTTATTCTGCTCAATAACATAGAGGGTTAACTCTTCAACTTTGCGTAGAAGCTGCGCTTGCATCTCACCTACGCCAATACCATTTTTCTCGACGTCAAGCTGTGATGGAACGTTGGGAAGATGACGGCGCGTTTTTACCCACGCCTCAAGTTCTTCCAATGGCATTAGCTCATATGACTCATCGAACACGTAGTCTGGCCAATCCCAACAGGCTGCATCATCAGTACTGGTAAGGAGAACTTTTACTTCCTCGGCACAAATCGTACCCTTTACTGCCAAACGTGCATATGGTGCAGAGGTTCCTTCGGCAAGGCCAATTCCTACATTGCCGTTCTCAAAAATTGTCATTCTCACGTTATTGTCTCCTCCACTTGCACTGCTTGTGGCGAATTTCAATGATGCACCATTATTGCTTGAAGCAATGATTAAATCTTCAGTTGTCGTCCCTCCGGTTGTTCTCATGATGATATCGCCCGGGGTTGAATTGGCTGAATAATCGCCGTTGTTCCCTGCAATTGCTATTTGAAGATTGGCATCTGTGCCAGTTTTTGAAAGGCGAACTGGCTTATTGTGGACATGCAGTGCAGAATATGGATCAGGATCAACTGTTCCCATTCCCACCACTCCGTTGCTTGAAATAACCATTGGGGCTGAAGCCCATTGAGTGCGAACCTGAACAGGGTCAATGTTCCCATTAATATCTACTTCATTCGGGACGTTCTTTAACATATCTCCTGCCATAAAGGCAAGCATTCCACCATTCATAATGTTGGCCATATTCCACCAACTACCGTCCTGTGAGGGCATAATTGTGAATACTCCAGCCTCGTCTGCCAGAGGAGTAACCCCAACTTGGCCACCCCGAACATCCAGCTTGCGTTGTTGTTGCCAGTTTACGGGGTCACTGAGAAGGGATTGATTTGGCTGGAAACCAATGCCAACACTGCCACCAATTGTCACGTCACCTCCGTTCTGAACGGTTAACCGTTCTTCTTCCACCGATTGGGCTTTAGCTGTTGCGAATCGAAGAGATGATCCAGCATTGTGGGCAGTCAGGATAATGTCTGATGCAGGATTGCCTGCCCCACCAGCAGTTCGTATTACGAAGTCGTTCGCGTCTGCAATGGTAGAAAATAGACCACCTGCAGAGGGAACTGCCAGCTCAGCAATGCCAAGTGTGGCCACGTGCTGATTGAGGTGATCGTATGGGTCAGAATACTGATCGTTGCTTATGCGAATTGCTGCCTCATGTCCCCATCGATTACTAACGTGAAGTACCCGTTGCGGCTCTGGAACGTGAATACCAACCATGCCATTGCTTTGTATTGTTAGTCGCTCGAGGTCGTGCTGGAAGAGCTGATAGTCAGGCGAATTATAATCTGGTAGATTCGGATTGTTAGGATCAGGTGGCAAGCAGACGTGATGGCGTGTGCCAAAGCGAATTGAACCGTGGCTCGTTGGGTGAGCCAGTGGATCGTTCCCAGCGTGTCCGCATGGGAAGTTTAAGAAGTTATGCCGAACAGTAAATATCAAGTCTTCACCTTCTTCTGCCATTAGGACAGCATCCTGTGGGTCGGCAAAACTCGAAAATTGCATAGGTAATTCAGCAATGCCCCATTCGGTTCGGCCAAGCGAGGCTCTATTTACGTTATACAGTTCCAGACCAACGCTCGGTTGAATGAATTTTAATGGTCCTCCTTGTTGAGGAGGGGTTCCATCATACCCTCCCCACAACCAGAGAGTCGGTGTTGGCGAGAGGAGGCTGAATCCAAAATTCAGGGCGGGAGGAGTTATTACAGGCATTGGCGGTGGTGGGGTGTCGCCCGGTGCAGGCAATTGGTCGTATGGTTGAGCAGGTAATGCTGCTACACCAATCAAGAACAGTGAAAGAGTGAGGAGGATGCGGTTGATGTTCATAGTGACCTCGAAAGAATGATGGTGAGTAGTATTGTGAGTTCTATTTGAATGTGAATGTGTTCTGTACACTAACATTCAAATAGATGTGATATAAATTTCTGTACTTATTTTTCAATGAATAATTCTTTGCTTGTAACCGTTTTTCCTGAACGAATTACTAATGTGTAGTATCCCGCAGGAATATCTGCAGATCTAAAATCAAATTTGTGAGTGCCGGCAGTAACATCCTCTTCTTGTTGAAGGGTTCTTACGATTTTTCCGGCATTGTTATAAATGTGGATGCTAACGTGGCTGGGAATATTAATGCTGTACTGAATAGTGGTCATGCCAACAAATGGGTTCGGATGAACTGCAATGGAGATCACTTTTTCAACGTTTTCTGCACGTTTTAACCCACCGCCACCACAGCATGTATCGTTAATAATAATGGCATTCCCTTCCGTGTCAAGCATGACAATTGAGCGGTGCGTGATGATTTGTAGGACGGAGTCTGTAAGAGCTGAATCGTTGCCGAGACCTAAGACTACAGTGTCTGCTTGGAATTCTCTTCCCCTAAAGTATCGAATGTAATTTGTGTCCTGAACAGAGGCTGTGTCACCATCATAGGGGTGAAAGTTGGTGAATTCAGTGAAGTAAAAGCCAGTGGTTAAAGTATCATTGGCCGATCCAGAAATCACTGAGTCATGCGGAACTGATAGAGTGAGGGTAGTTACAGTATCACGATAAACAACAGTGTCAAGCTGCACTTGTGTAGCTTTGCCGAACCCATTAGAACTGATCTCGCTTATCGGTGCGGCGAGAGGTGAACAATGTTCGGTAACAGCACTGCAAGGCTGCGGTACAATGCTGAAAGAAGCAGTGCTTCCGCTCAGTGCAGAAAACCCTTTCTCAAGACATATCTTGCTTCCAGCCTCAAATTTAACCTTAGCATTGGGGTGAATTATCACTGGGCCTTGTGCCACTTGGGTTCCAAAGACATCTTCTCCAGCAGTGATACTATTCGATGCTTGGTATGGTACTACCGTTGACGAAAGACCGTAAATGTTCTCGTTTTGAATTTTTAGATTATCGGAACATTCTATTAAGCCTGTTCTAACAGCAGTGATATACAGCAACGTTGCTGTTGCCCGTATCGCAAGGTTGAATGCTTCATCTCCAATTGTCTCTTCGGCTGAATTTGCAATAAAGTCCGGTGCTGCGCCAAGCTCATCAAGTCGAGCTTCGAGGTAGGGATAAGAACCGTTCTGAAGAGAATTGTCTTGACCTCCTGGCGAATAGCCATCGACGTTGAAGCTCGGGAAGTGATCGGTAATTTGATTAACAGTATAGTAGAGATATCGAAGAGCTTCCTCATCACTCATAGCAAGGACTTCCCAGAATAACCCACCTTGTTCGCGAGCGGTTTCAGCATTCCAGTATTGGCGCGCACGATGGCTTTGATGTGGCTCGTTGCAGTCACCTTGATCGTTCCCTCCACACCAAAGCTCATACTGATCACCGTCGGGATCTTGAAGAAAAGGGACAATGCCTTTACAAGGATGAGTGTCGCCGTGAACGTGAGCCGGTACACTCATATCACCCAGAAGGTGGGCAAGCCTACCGAGAGTATGGTAGAAACGTTGGCGTCCTTCGTCCATCCACATTCGTTTTAGTACAGGTCGTGCATAGGGTACTTTACGTCCTGAGCTTGTTGTCCAGGCTTTGATGTAGACCTGGCGATCACAGTACATGTCGAAGAACGAGCCATAGGATTCATACTGTGCAACGCTAATATCAGATCGCCACCGGTTCTCATCAACAAGAATATCAACAAAGAATGGTCCTTTTATCCTCATCTCGAAGTTAGGATCATGGTTTGTCCCAAGCCAGTAGTATCTGGCTTTTGTCCAAGCGTTTGCTACGTTCGTTGTTGACCATGGCATATCTGTCTCAGCATTGTCAGATATGTCAGCATCCCAAAAGTGTCCGTCCGAAGCATTCCATACAGTAGGTAGATTGGGAATGACGTTCTCAACATCTTCAAGCCATACTCCAACAGTCATTGCTGGGGTTAAATCAAATGGATGACGGCTTATGTCGAGATTCTCAACATTTAGATAGTCGGAACTGCCAAGATATGTCTCATACTCAGGGATAGAACCTGTGTATACTTTAAGGAGTTTATAGGCTTCGTGCAGGATATATTGATGTACCCATTCCTTGTGAGCCTTGGACTGTTCGGGGAAGAGTGTGAACAGCATGAGAATGAATGCAAAGTACTGATACTTGAAGAGGTGTTTCATAATGGTTGATTTAGAGTAGGAAAGTGAAATCACTACTGTTTTAATAGTGAATGTGAAACGTACGTCCTTGGCAAAAGCCTTTCAAAAAGTCGGTTTCCCTAACTTCTTCTAAGGGTAGATTAGACGACACCTCGTTATCAACTGTATATAAAAGGACACATAGCTAAGGAAAACTTCTCGCTTCGTTACATTTTTTTTGGTGCTATGGTTATAGCTATAGGCTCGCTTACTCAATAAGAACTTGATTTATAAGGATAGCAGTTACTGTAGTAGGGGAGATAACTAACATCAAAACAACTTCTTCTTGCTTCCAATTGTTGAAGTGAAGATACAGTACTATGAAGGGGGGAGTTCTACCTATTTTTCCGGTACACAACGTGTCAGTGGTTCCTCACATATCGTATGGAGCAGACAGAAATGCCAAACCTGTCTGTTGATAGCCTGTATCGAATTACTGTCGATTAGGTCGCGGCATCTTGACTTGTCCCTGAGGTTTCTTCCATATCCCGTTACCCCTCCTCACACCTCTTTCCCTTGCTGAATTCATTCTTCTCTCGTAAGTTCCCTCTCTTTATTTAGACTCAATCTGAATAAGCGATCAGTTCTACTACGTGAAAAAGAAAACAGCCGGACAACTGGATAATCTGCTTTCTGCTGCGAGGAAATCGTGGAGTGGAGAGGTGCGAGGATTACCAACCAATCCAGAGTTGCGATCGCAGTGTATTCGCATCGGGCTAAGTGTTGGTGAGCGATTTACCTGCATTGAGAGGCTTCCCGGAGGGACGATTGTAGTGCAAGCACATCGGCAAGAGATTGCAATTGGGAAGAACTTAGCGAAAGAGATTGATGTCGAATTCGATTAATAGATGATGAGCAGGAAGTTGACTAATGTCCGATAACAATCTGACGCCCGACGATATAACTGAGGCTCTCCCTCACAGTAACCATCGCCACGTTGACATCCCTTTGGCGAAGTTTCTGGAGACCGACAAGATCAAACTGGTTCTTGTGGGGAACCCAAATGTGGGCAAATCTGTCTTCTTCAACTACCTTACCGGACTCTACGTTGATGTCTCAAACTTCCCCGGGACCACTGTTGAAGTCTCAAGAGGAGAACATGGAAACTACGCAGTCTACGATACACCCGGTATCTACGGTGTTAGTTCGTTCAACGATGAGGAGAGGGTGGCACGAGATATTATTCTCGAAGGGGATATTATCCTCAACATTGTCGACGCCGTTCACCTGGAGCGCGATCTCTTCCTGACAATGCAGTTGATTGATATGGGGAAGAAGGTGGTGGTCTGTCTGAATATGATGGATGAGGCAAAATCTCGAGGCTTGCATATCGATGAGCAAGCCCTTGCCGATCGTCTCGGCGTCCCGATTCTCACCACAACGGCAATTCACCGGCAAGGCTTCGATCAACTCGAGACCTTTATCACGAAAGCCTGTGTCGGTAAGTCCGATCCCACACTTCACCGCCACACACACGAACTCCTAAACAGGGTTGGCTCCCAAGAAGAAGCACTTCTTGTCTTAGAAGGGGATGAGGTCGTTGCCGAGCGGCACGGATTGCAACCGGGTGAGATGCGCGAGTTGATCTACGTTGAGCGTCGTAATCGCCTGAACAAACTGCTATACAAGGTTGTGACTGCCGAGGAGAAAAAACGGTCATTCTCTATGACTATAGGGCGTGTTGCCCTCAATCCTTGGACAGGTATTCCATTCCTCGTGCTCATTCTCTACACTCTCTACTTGTTTGTTGGAACCTTCATTGCTGGTGATGTGGTCGACTTTACCGAGGGAACTATCGGCAACAAATATTTTGAAGTCTACGTTAAAGATCACGTCTCTGCCTTCAGCGATGTGGCAATTACCGTTGATCTCTTAGGCGAAGATAGTAGTGGGGAAGAGATAACCTTGGAGAGCAAGACATTCGACTTCAGTGATGGAATTAACTCCAATCCGACGCTCGAAGAGGAAATGCTCGCATACCGTGATCGAGGCGATCACTCTGTCTCCTACGAATACCACAATCCATTTATGGTAATTCTCTTTGGTGAGTTTGGCGTCTTCACCATGACTGTCACCTACTTGCTCTTCATGTTGCTACCACTGGTTATTGGCTTCTACATCTCGCTTTCCTTGCTCGAAGACTCTGGATATCTTCCGCGGCTTGCCACGTTGGTTGATCGCTCACTTACAAGTCTCGGTCTAAATGGTAGAGCGGTTATTCCGCTGATTCTCGGGTTTGGGTGCGTTACGATGGCGACAATTACAACGCGGTTGCTCGGAAGCGAGAGAGAAAAGCGGATTGCCACTTCGATTCTCCAATTTGCTATTCCATGTTCGGCACAACTTGCTGTGATTGCGGCCTTGTTAGCTGGGGCAGGCTTAAAGGCTACCCTTATCTATGCTGCGGTGATCTTTACAGTCTTCGTTGCTATCGGAACTATTCTGGACAAAATTCTTCCGGGAGAGACTTCGCCACTTCTGCTGGATCTTCCTCCAATGCGTATCCCTCGTTTCCGAAACGTGATGCAGAAAACGTGGGTGCGTACCTACCACTTTATGAAAGAGGCGACCCCTTGGTTTTTTGTTGGAGCACTTGCTGTTTCGCTCCTTCTGGTAAGTGGCCTACTTCAAAGCTGGCAAAATTTCTTAGCTCCACTAACGCAAGGGTGGTTAAAACTTCCAGCAGAAAGTGCTACAGCATTTGTGATGGGTCTTGTTCGTCGTGATTTCGGTGCTGCTGGTCTGTACGACATGAATCTAAGTCCAATGCAGATTGTAGTTGCACTCGTTACGATCACACTCTTTGTCCCCTGTATTGCCTCACTCATGGTGATGCTCAAGGAGCGTGGGGTAAAGGAGGGAATGACCATCTGGGGTGGTAGTTGGGTGCTGGCATTTGGAGTTGGTGGACTGGTAGCACTCCTTCTGCTTTGAGGCCAGATTGTGACTTGTACCTGCTGATGAAGGTGGGTGGGTAAGAAAAATTTTTCGGTGTGCGAGGAGGAGATTATGGGACTGTTCAGGAAAAAAAAGAGTGAGGGGGAAGACGATCTGAAGAGGAGAGAACTGAGTGAGCAGTTCTCGCTAACAGTTATTGATACTGCCGGCGAGGATCACCAGGAAAAATTGAAACGTGAGATACGGCTCTGTACTACCTGTTCCTATCAGATTATCAATCCGATGACCGACCGATGCCCCCGATGCTTCTCGATAGTGCAGTTGAGTGAGCACACAAACTGCGGTGAATGCGACTATCAAGGCAACTGTGCACTGGCTGAAGTTCACCAGAAGATGCAGGAGAAGTTATAGAAGGTGGGGCTGGTGGTAGCAAGCGGACGAACAGTGCGAGAGTGGGGTAAGGGTAGAGCACAGATTCTCAAAAAAAGTGGAGGCCGATCAACTCGATCAACCTCCACTTTTGCTATTTACGATGCTCTCGTTGCTATTATGGGCAAGTTATGTTTGTGGTTGTCAGGTTCCCGTTGTTGTCAACAGTGATTCGCCAGCATCCACCGTTTGGTGCTTTTAGAACAACACCGTTTGCACTGCCGTTAACATAAATATCTCCTCCACCAACTTCAAGCTTGGCTCCCGGAGTTGTCTCGCCTATTCCAACGTTGCCATTCGCCTCTACCCTGATTCGCTCGATGCTGTTTGTCTTAACGAGCAACGGAGTATCGTCGGTTGTTCCAAGGAAGTTGGTTCCGACGTTTGTGCCAGAGTTGCCTGTAAGTGACCAACCAACTGTCTGCACTACATCCTTCGGATATTTCCAGAGTGGTTGCTTATTCGTTCCATCAGATACCAATATCTGTCCGACAATGCCAGCACTGCCACCTGGCATAAAGGCTCCGCCAAGTTGAAAATTCTTCGTGATCTGCAGTTGCTCGGTAGGGGACCCAGTCCCGATGCCGACGTTGCCGACCGACCGATAGATATTGTTGCCGTTCACATTCCAAACGATGTTCTTGATTGTGCTTCCAGTAATTTCAAGACCATTACCAGCGAAGAGGACGAGAGAGTTATCAGTAGAAGGGAGCCAACCTTGCCCGTCGATAAACTTCAACACTTGTCCAGTAGTAGGTGGGATTGCGACAATCGGATTACCACGTAATCCAGTGACTGTCAGGTCTACCACACCAGAAACATCACCTGTGTGGAGGGCGTGAGTGATTTCTTTGTTGATGATGTTGATGCCGGGGCCTGGAAGTAAGTCTTCTCCTTCATCGTCGGCTGGTTCCCAAGCCGTTCCATTCCACTTAAGAACCTGAGCAAAGGTTGCCCCTTGGCGTGCAATGTCCAGAGGACTACCGGTAGTACCAAGACCACTGAGGCGAGGGCTAAGAACAAGCGAGCTTCCACCAGAACCTGATCCACTCCCCGCAGTCCAGTTCGTTCCATTCCAGACGAGTGACTGTCCACTGTTTGGGTTGCTGAAATCGACATCCAGGAGGTCGTTCAACGTCATGTTTGTCGGTTTCGGGGCTGCCAGTGCGTAGGGAACACTCATCAAGAAATTGGTTCCTAAGGTCTGGTATCCACCTTCGTTGTCAATTTCAATTTCCACCTTCATGAACTTCAGATCTTCGGCCCACTTGATGTTAGAAAAGTTCCCGAGTTGAACTTGGCCACCACCAACTTGAAGCGTGAAAAGTCCGAATGGATTGGTCACTGCTTGATGTTCTTCGATGTAGACGCCGTTCCCAAGTACCGAGCCATTCAAAATGGAAACGCGAACCTTGATAGGTGTGTTCGGAAGCGATGCCCCAGTTGCATCGCGCGCTATGCCTTGATAGGAAAATCGCTGTGGAATAACTTGAGCCTCAGTTGTCTTTGCAAAAAAGAGGCCTATAAAAAGTAGGAGTAGAAGTTGTCTGTAAGGATTCATCGAAACGCTCCTCGTTGATTATACTGCACTGATAAAAAAGTAGTCTCTGTTAGCCTACAAACTACGGAGAAGGAAGAACGGAAAAAAGCGATCCACCCCTGTGAATCGCTTTTCTCACAATCGAGAACGTGATCGTTCCGTTCTGTTTGCAAAACAAGCAAGGTGATGCTAATTGACTTTTACCCATGCACCACGGGTTGCCAAGAAGACAAAGATGCCACTTGCTCCGGGTGTGATAGGTGCTGTTCCAGGAATGATGAGTGAATCGTTATCACCGTTGATGATAATCAATAGCTCACCCGCACTTGTTGCTGCAGGGAGGGCTACGGCGTTAGCCGAGCCGGGGAAACCATCCGGTGTTACTTCAACTACTGTAGTGTTTGCTGGGATTGCAACTGCCGCCCCCGCACCAACTGCACCAACCGAGAAGGCTGAAGAACCATTTTGTACAAAGAGTGCTGCTGCGGCTGGATTAGAAATGTGCATTGCGGCAGTAGGAGTATTCGTTCCGACGCCGATGTTTCCATTATCCCGCACGTTCATAATTGTACTGTTAAGACTGTCAAGGATATTTAGTGCTGTGGTTGCACTTCCTGTTCCTTTACCCTTGATTGTGGCAACCGCGCCAGCCGGAGTTGTTCCGATGCCGACGGATCCTGTGAGTGTAGTTGCACCCGTTACCTCGGCATTCCCTGTCACTCCAAGTGAAGCCGCCGTCACTTTCCCTGTTGTTGTAATTAGGTTCACCCGAACGTGAGCGTTTCCGTTGATGTGCTCGCTGTTGACAGCTCCATCAGGAATTTTGTCCGATGTAATTGCGTCGTCAGCAATTGCTCTGGTTGAAACCGCACCTGTTTTGAAATCTCCTTCAGTAATTACGGCATCCCCAATTTCTGGACTTGGATAATTACCCTTCAAATCACCACTGGCAACCCCAACAAAGGGGAGACCGACACCGTCGGCAAACTTCTCTTGCGTGATGGATTTGTTCGCGATGTTCTCTGAAGTGATTGTTCCAGCTTCGATTGTTCTTGCCGTAACTGCACCATCGCCGATCATCGAGTTCACTATCCCTTTCGGAGCAATGGAGATTGTGGAAGTTGGTCCGGTCAATCCATCAATCAGGATACCATTCCCTTCAGCTAACTCGCTAATTCCACCACTTCCTCCCCCCGCATTCTGCCAGGCAAAGCTGTTGGTCGAGGCATTAAATCCTAACACCTGACCGTTGCGGGGAGAAGCCCCTCCCGTATTCAGATCATTTGGTTCAATAGAACCGTCAGCAACGTTGTTTGCGGTTTCTGAGCGGTAAGCGTATGGAGAGGTCGTTAACTGAGTGCGTGGTGACATGATATTGCCGTTAACAGCGATCTCAAGCCAGTACTGGCGTTCAAAGTTGAGGCCAGTAAATGGAGTTTTTGATCCCAGCAGAATCGAGACTACGCCATCTTTCTCAGGAGTAATTCCAGAATGGCTTTCTGTCCAAAGGACAGTGCCACCAGTCTGAACGCTATATATTCTGAAGACGAAATCGGCTGTACCACTCACTCCGTCAACCGCTCCCTGCCACGAGATAACACTTGGAATCTGTGCTTCAGTCTGTGATACGGAGGTGAAGAGTAGAAGACAAAATGTCAATGCAATCGCTATCCTTTGTTTCATCATTGAACCTTTACCTGATATTGAAGAATTTGTAGATACTGGGACTAAAATACAGTTGAATTGCCCTAATTATGAAAGAATCTTAGAGCCGTTGTGGTATTTCAGTGTAGGAGAAAGACTGAAAATTGCTACCGGGATCATCTTGTATAACACTACAAGGGGGAATTTAGTTAGTCTGGCCTTTATAGGTGAACGTGCCAAAGATACAACCCGGAACGCCTCAACCCCCTAAAAACGTGATTTCTGAGAGTGAGGGAGTGGGATATTTGTAAACATTACTGTATTTTTGCATTCCCTGAAGAAACATCTTCTTTCGTATTCATACATTTCTACGAGGTCCAACACCATGGCAATCAAGATTTTAATCATTGATGATGATGCTGAGTTGACGGAACTGTTACGGGAGTTCTTTCAATCTCAGGAGGCTGAAGTTGAGGCAACAAGTTCTCCAAAAGAGGGAATCAGCCTCGTTAAGTCGTGGCGACCAGATACTGTTGTGCTCGACGTAATGCTTCCAGAGATGGACGGATTCCAGGCGTTGAAGAGAATTCGTGAATTCTCACGCGTACCAATCATCATGCTTACTGCACGCGGCGATGTTACCGACAGAATTGCCGGTCTCGAAGGTGGGGCTGACGACTATATGCCGAAGCCGTTCGACGTTCGCGAATTGTGGACGCGCATTATGGCAATCCTTCGTCGTTCAAAAACTCAGTTCGGCGCTAACGGCGTTTACGAGTTCGATGGATTGATGGTTGACGCGAACACGCAGTCGGTGATGCTCGACGGTGAGGCACTTGATCTGACGACGGCGGAGTTCGAGATGCTTCGACTCTTTGCCGAAAATCCACAGAAGCCACTCGACCGTGACTTTATGATGGAGCAGACACGTGGTATTCCATGGGAGTCGTTCAATCGCTCGGTTGACGTTGTTGTCAGCCGGCTTCGCCAGAAGTTAGGGGATGATCCACGCCACCCACGCTTCTTGAAGACGATTTGGGGGACAGGGTACATGTTCATCGGAATTCCAGACGGAGAGGTTCAACCTCAAGAAGAAGAGGCGTAAGCTCAATTCAGCGGCAATCGCTTCGGACAAGTTGCCTTTCTTCTGTCGTAAAATCGACTTCTGAATGTTTCTATTCGGGGGAGGAATCACCTCCCCCGAACTCTTTTCCTCCCGCTTCTTCGGAACAGAATCTGTGCCAGAGACCGAACCGTTATACAGACCATTTGAACCGCCTGATCCTTCCCGTACATTCTCTCTGTTCTGGAAGGTGCTAACACTTATCGTCTGTACTGGTGTTGTTGCCACATTAAGTTTAGGAGCCTACTACCGTTTCATCCTCAAGAAGTCCTACAGTGGTGTGATTGCAGAGCAATTGCAGGGATATGTGGAACTGGTGGCGACTGAAATTGGATATCCACCTGACCTCTCAGCTATCGAAGCGATTACGGAAAAGTATCCACTTGATTTGCGTGTGGAGACCAGTGATTCCTCTTGGGCGAGCGATTCAACAATTCCCTCCCATCAAGAACTTCTTCGTCGAGCTTCTCCCGAAGGATTTGATGCTCCTCCATCCTTTATCTTCCGTGAACTTGACGACCAATACTATGGTGTGCTTGATCGCGGAAGTGATCGGCTCGTGATCCGGTTTAGGGGAAGCCATGGTCACTTTCCGATTCTTCCTGCAACGCTGATACTTGGTGGGGGACTCTTCCTTCTTTTCTTGGGTGCATGGTATGGGGTTCGCAGACTTCTTCACCCTGTTAATGAATTGATGGAGGGGGTGAAAGCCGTAGGCTCAGGCAACTTCAAGTATCGTGTTCCAGTCCGCTCTACCGACGAACTTGGAACGCTCGTTTCTGCATTCAACGCGATGTCAGAACAGATCGGTGAGATTATCGCATCGAAGCGGAGACTGCTTTTCGACGTAAGCCACGAATTACGTTCACCCCTTACGCGGATGAATATTGCCATTGCAATGTTACCCGAGAGTAAGACGAGGAACACGTTACAACGGAACGCCAACGAGCTAAACACCATGATTACCGAACTGCTCGAGAATGAACGTCTCGCAGTTCAGGGCGCGGCCTTGGTAGTAGAGCGTATTGATCTTGTTGCACTCGCCTACCGTGTGATTGAATCGTTTACCGACGAACAAGAGAGGATCGAGTTCGACACGCTAACCGATTCACTCGATATTGTCGCCGACGTTCAGCGTCTAACCGTTGCTTTGAGGAATGTGGTGAGCAATGCCTTGAAGTATTCAGATGTGGAAGACCCTCCAGTAAAGGTCAAGGTGTTTCCAGACGATGACGGAGTCCGAATTATCGTGAAGGATCACGGGATTGGTATTCCAGAAGAAGCTATCGAGAAAATTTTTGAACCATTTTATCGCACCGATGAATCGCGAACGCGAACAACTGGCGGATATGGATTGGGTCTTGCCTTAACCAAAGCCATTATTGAAGCGCACGGTGGAACGATCAACGCCGAAAGTCGGGAAGGGGATGGAACTACTGTTACGGTCTGGCTTCCATCCGAGCCGGTTGAAAAAGTAATGATGCCAGAAAAGCGGGCAAAGAAAAAAGCACCTGCCGTTCGTTAAGTAGCCTACAACACTCGCCGCGAGTAAATCTTTTCAGCCATGATTGAATATCTCTCAGGAAAACTGATCGAAAAAACTCCGACGAAAGCAGTCCTCCTCTGCGGTGGAGTTGGCTATGGTCTGTTCATCACGCTGAAGACTTACGAACAGCTTCCAGAGGTCGAGATAGAGGCATCCCTCTTCACCTACCTTTCGGTTCGAGAGGATGCGATGATTCTTTTTGGATTTTCGGATGCGGCTGAGCGGGATATGTTCTTGTTGCTTACCAGTGTGAGTGGGATTGGGCCGAAGACAGCTATCGGAGTGTTGAGTGGAATGGGGGCTGAGCAGCTTCGTGATAATATCGCCGCTGCAAATAGTGCTGCGCTAACTACCCTCCCCGGCATTGGCAAAAAATCTGCCGAACGTTTGGTGTTAGAGTTGCGTGATAAGATTGACTCCGTTCCAAGTGGAACTCTCCCCATACACTCAGATGGAGGGGCAAAGGCAATTGTGCGTGGTGACACTCTCTCCGCGCTCGTTGAGCTTGGCTACGGTCGTCCGGCTGCCGAACGTGCCATTCGTGCCGCACTGAAGTCCGGACCCGAAGTTGAGGCGAGTGTTGAGTCCCTTATCAAGGCTGCCCTGCGTGAGTTGCAACGGTAGGGATGCCATGCCGTTACTACGTCGAGCGTCGAGTTCACTTCCTGAGCTATTAAGTGGGCGAATCCGATTCCTCGACGCGGTGCGAGGGATTGCCGTTCTATTGATGATTGTAGTTCACACTACCGATGCCTTCCTCGCCCTTGACTATCGAAGTGGTTGGTATTGGAACCAGGTCAATATCATCTTTGGATTTGTAGCCCCAGCATTCCTCTTCTTCAGTGGAGTTACCTTTCAGCTTGCCTTAGCAAGGAGAGAAGAGAAGAACCGTCCTGTGCGTGATATAGGGATTCGGGCAGTTCAAATTCTCTTCCTTGGATATTGGCTGCAGATACCATCTCACTCACTTCGGGTTGCCCTTACAGCTTCTCCCGAACAGGTTGCGCGGTTCTTCGACTGCAATATCCTCCAGTTAATTGGTGGGATGATGTTTCTCTCACTCCTGATCTATAAACTCGTTCGGTCAACCGCTGTGATGGAGAGGGGAGTCTGGATTGGAATTTGTGTTATCATTCTCGCTACCCCCTTGATTCCAAAATTCCTGAATCAGGTTGAGCTTCCAGTTTTTGTACGATACTGGATTGAACCGGAAGGGAGCTTCCCGCTGTTTCCTTTTGCGAGCTACTTCCTCATTGGGTTTGCTCTCTCTCGTCGACTGATCGCTCGTGCGCTTCAACCTAAGGGGGGGCTGCAACTTGCCGTCGCAGGGCTTCTGATTCTCCTGCTGAGTGAAGGAGTTGACTACGTGCAATCAACCCTTCTACACTACAGTGAATTTTGGGCAAACAGTCCTGCTCTCGTTCTCTTCCGTATCGGTGGAGTTCTCCTTCTAACAGGAACAGTTGCTTATCTGATGAGCATATCAAAGGAGAGTGAGGGGAGGGAGAAGATTAGCCAAATCGAACGAATCGGTAGAGCCTCGCTCCCCGTCTACATTCTTCACTTGATGCTTATATATGGCTCGCCAGTCAACATGGGTATGCGTTACTGGTACGGCTCCTTCCTACACCAGTTGATGAGTCCTGAAGAAGTGCTTGCCACCTTCGCTGCCATTGCTGGACTCACCTGGATCGCCATTCTCCTTTGGCAACAAGTAGAGCACCGCCATCCGAAACTTGCGTCAACACTCAGGTGGTGTTGGTGGGTTGGATTCGGGGTTCTGTTTTTGGTGGCGTAGTACAACATGCTACCAAGTTGATAGGCTTCCCCGTAGCGGAAGAATCGATTTTATAGAACTGTGTACTTTGCTTAACATTGCTGGACTGCTTTCACTTTCAAACTGTCAACAAACCCAATAATACTTCAAGGCTATCGATAGCAATGATCCATTCAGGAACTCACCTTCGTTATATCTTGAATCTGGACGATCACTATCAGTAACCACACGAGCTTACGTAAGGGCATGATCCAACAATCACAATGAAGAAAAACAAATTCCTCACCAATCTACGTGCACTGGCTGGTTCACCTCATCCAATTAGAATCGAACGAACGTTTACGAAGACCGAATATACCGATGGCTTTGTTCTCGATGTCAGACGTGGACTGCTTCAGTTTCTCGTACTTGGTAGTTCCTACTACTTAGATGGTATTTCAATCTTTTCGCTTTCTGATATTGATCGCTATCGGAAGCTGACAGAAAGAGCTGAGATGCTTGACTACGTCCTGAGATACCGTCATGGAGATGGCTACTTGAGTCAAAACGGGTGCAAGTTCGGGGGATTGAAAGAATTCTCCTTCAAAGAAATTCACCAGCACTACCCATTGGTTACGATCCATAGGGAGCATATTGATCCTGGGGTTTGCAACATTGGTCGCGTCGTTGGTATCACAAAGAAGAAGCTCGAACTTGAAGAGATTGACCCCAACGGTGAGTGGGATGAAAGGACAGAGCGATACCGATTCAAGGATATTACCCAAGTCAGTTTTGGTGGCCGCTACGAAGAAGCACTATGGATGTATGCCAATAGAGAGAAGACCTCAACGCCTTAATGAGGAAATGCCTGGGGAGCAACCAGTTCGAGCAATCGTATCAGGTAGGTAGTAGAGAAGAATCACCACTAAGAGCACTAGAATCACAGAGGGGAGACTCTTCCCATCTGATACTTCGAGTCAGGTGTCAATAATGCCGAAGTTCAAAACTACTTAGCAAACTCTTCGCGCTCTTCGCGCTCTTCGCGACTTTGCGTGTCCCAATTACATCAACACCGACTCAACCGTCTCCGCAAAAATTTGCGTTAGCACGCGGGGACGTGTGATTGCTCCGCCGACGATAACACCGTAGGCTCCTGCATTCAGGGCAGCTTCAGCGTCGGCTGTGTTCCAGATGAAGCCTTCGGCGAAGACGGGTTGGTTGATTGCAGAGGCAAGCTTGTGGAGAAGTTCTAAGTGATCTTCAGGGGATGCTGCAAGTTCCATCGTCTCAGGTGTTCTGCCGAAGAGTACGGTGGAAAGTGCGTCTGCCCCAGCCTCAACAGCTTTGATCCCTTCTTCAACAGATGAAATGTCAGCGAGGAGGAGGTGGGCTGGGTAGCGTTTCCGCATGTCGCCGAGGAAGCGTGTTCCGTCGATAATTGTGCCGGGACGTTGGCGGCTGGTTGCGTCGATGGCAATCACGTCGACGCCAACGCGGTAGAGGTTGTCGACGGCAGCCATGTCGGGGGTGACTAACGGGAGGTCATCGTCGTAGTTGCCACGAATGCAGCCAATAATCGGCAGCCGCACTGTAGCCCGAATCTCCTTGATGTTATCCAACCCCTCTGCACGAATGCCGACTGCCCCTCCCAACATTGCTGACTGGGCAAAGAGAGCGCAGTGGCTTGGCCAGTGAAGTGGCTCGTTTGGATCCAGTTGGCAACTGACTACCACACCTCGGTGAATCATTCCTTCAATCGTTCTACTCATGCCTGGTTCTCTCTCCAGTCAAGTTCAACTATACTCTCCCCACCATCAACGCGAATTGTTGTTCCATTAATCCAACCTCCATCTTCTGATGCGATGAGTCCGATGATCTTGGCTACCTCTTCGGCAGTTGTTAGTCGTTTGTTTGGATTGCGTTTCCGGGCGTTTTCGATAATCGCTTCGTTTCCGGGAATCTTCCGGAGTGCGGGTGTATCTGTTACTCCTGCTTCGATAGCATTTACGCTTATCTGTTGGCTCCCAAGCTCGAAAGCAAGTTGGCGACAGTAGCTTTCGAGAGCAGATTTTGCTGCGGATACAGGACCGTAGTTTGGTAGAACGTGACGCGAGCCGGAACTTGTCAGAGCAAGAATTCTTCCACCTTCACCCATCAGCCCTCGCCCGACAATCTCTTGTGTCCAGTAGACGAGACTGTTTGCCATCACGTCGAGCGTCATCTCAAGTTGGGATTGGGTTACCCCTTTTTCACCTCCAGATGGAACTAAAGGACGTAGTGTGCCGAAGGCGAGAGAGTGGAGGAGCAGTTGGATTGTTCCACCACTATTCTCTGCAAAAAGATTTCCAATCTCGTCGAGCACCTCCCCACGCTTCGCAGCGTCGGCAGCGTTAACGTTGAAGAAGTGGGTGGTAACTCCGTGCGATTCAATTTCAGATCGGACACGTTCTACTTCCGGTATTGTGGCGGAACGATCCAAGTGAACGCCAATAATGTTATATCCACGCTTTGCTAAAGCAATTCCTGTGGCTGCACCGAAGCCGCTCGATGCACCTAAGATCAGCCCGTATTTCGTGTTCGGTAATGATTCCATCTGTATCGTTTCTTTGAATGTAAGGCGCAAAGGTACGAGATTGAGACTGTTGGGACAACGAACCGAACAGAGACTTTCAATGAGTCAGAAATTTTGATTCGAAAACTTGAGAATGAGATAACGAGTTTGCAATGAGGAAAAAGAAGGGGATTTTTCTCGATCGAGATGGAGTCGTGAACCGCCGCCGCGTTGGTGACTATGTGAAGATGTGGGAGGAGTTTGAGTTCCTGCCCGATATCTTTGATGTGCTCCCGAAGATGCACGAAGCTGGATATGTTGTGATCCTTGTCACGAATCAGCGTGGGATTGCTCTACAGTTAATGACCGAAGATGATCTGTCGGCCATTCACGAAGCAATGCAAGGTGAGCTTGCGCGACGCTCTGGTCACAAATTTGATGGCATTTTCTACTGTCCACACGATAACGATTCCGGGTGTGATTGCCGTAAGCCGAGAGGGGGAATGATTCTACAGGGGGCCGAAGAGTTCAACCTTGAGCTAAAAGAGTCGTGGATGATCGGCGATAGTGAGACCGATATTGAAGCAGGTATTGAGGCGAAGTGCAAGACGGCACGGATTGCTGAGGAGGGAACTCCAACAAAAGGAATGATTCGAGGGAGTGATCTTTATGAGGTCTGGACAAGCATCGTAGGAGGTAGGGGGGTAATTCAAGATTCAAAAGGCAAAATTCAAAATGGGAGGATGTAGCTTCAACGGGATCATGGTTCCTTTTTATAGAGCCGTCAGATCAGATGTGATAGGAACTCTCATTAACCCTCGACTTCCAGTCGGGGGAGATCGATATCCACTGAACTCCTACTCAACAATGTAGACTCCTCTTCCACGCCACCCACTGTCGTTTCTAATCATCCGAACAACGGCATCCCGCTTCTCCTTTCCAGTTGAATCTTTCGGAATTGTGAGTCCAAAAAGTATTTCCGCACTGTCGCCACGGAGTGTGGCGATTACATCCTGGCTTACCAAGTGAATCCCCTTCTCCTCAGAAGCGAATAGGTCAGGGGCTGAACCAATTTCAGGTGTTTCAGAGATTCCGAGCCGAAGAAATCTTTTCGATCTCTGCATGTATGTGCGTGCCGAGTCGATTGCCTCTTGTATCTCTGCACTCTGTTCGGGCGTTGCAGGTTTTTCACCTCCACACGAGAAGAGAAGTGTAGAGCAGAGAATGCAACCGAATAGAAGAATGTGTTGTGTAGCCATAGATGTTTGTCAGTGCGGGACAAAGGTAGTGAAGAATTCAAAATTCAAAAGGCAAAATTCAAAGTGAGTGGAGGTTAGTGGGATAAAATGTTTGATGGGAAGGAGGGCAAAGTCTATTTCTTGGCAAGGGTGAAGTCGATTGAAGTCATAGTTGGGGTTGGAATCTGAGAGAGAAATAGGGGATTCTCACGGCATTCGGTAGATTACCGAATGATTAGACCGATACGACCACAAAGTGACGAGAGTCAACCGAGCTTTAGAGAACGCCTGCGGTCGCTTCGCTACGTTCCAAGACTCCTTCGCATGGTGTGGGAAACTCATCGTGGGTACACTCTCACAATTATTCTGATCCGAATTCTCCGGTCACTTGTCCCCGTTGCCTCGCTCTGGGTTGGGAAACTGATTATCGATGAGGTGATTTCCCTTGCAGCAACAGAGGGGATGGGAAACTTAGACCGACTTTGGTCGCTGATTGGAATCGAAATTGCAGTTGTAGTCACTGGAGAGATTCTGTCCCGCATCTCATCTTTAGTTGAAAGTCTTCTCGGTGATCTCTTTTCGAACTTGACCAGTGTGCGGATGATGGAACACTCCGCAACGCTCGACTTAGCACAGTTTGAAGACCCTGAGTTTTACGATAAGATGGAGCGTGCGCGGCGGCAGACCGTAAACAGAATTGCTCTGTTAACGCAGTTGCTCAACATTGGTCAAGGTATGATCACTCTTGCCTCGCTTGCAGCCGGACTTCTAATCTACAACCATTGGCTCTTCCTTCTTCTCCTGTTGGCCGTAATCCCCAACTTCTTAGGCGAAACCCGCTATGCCGCCCTCGGCTATTCACTCCTCTACAGTTGGACTCCGCAGCGGCGGCGGCTTGACTACTATCGGTACATTGGAGCAAGTAACGAGACTGCAAGGGAGATAAAAACGTTTGGCCTTTCCAACTGGATTACTGAACGCTATCGCATCCTTGCCGACCAGTTCTACGAGGAGAATAAGCGTCTCTCAATCAGAAAAGCAATTGTCTCTACAATCCTCTCCTTTGTCGGTGAGGCTGGATACTACACTGCCTACGTTGTTATCCTCTTCGACGCAGTTGCTGGGGTTATCACAATAGGCACGCTTACCTTCCTCTCCGGTTCATTTATGCAGGCAAGAAGCAGAATGAGTCAGATTTTAGCTGACGCCAGTAGGATTCAAGAGGGGAGTCTCTACCTGAAAGATCTGTTCGATTTCTTTGAAGTAGAGCCGACAATAACTTCGCTTCCCAACGCTGTAGAAGTTCCAGTACCACTCGAGGGGGGATTTGTTTTCGAGAACGTTGGTTTCAAATATCCGGGGAGCGATCGATGGGCTGTACGCAATGTATCATTCACGTTGAAGCCGGGAGAACGGATTGCCTTTGTTGGTGAGAATGGAGCGGGGAAGACAACGTTGACAAAGTTGATTGCCCGACTCTACGATCCAACTGAAGGCCGAATTCTTTTAGATGGGAGAGATTTGCGGGAATACGATCTGTCGTCTTTACGTCGAGCAATCGGCGTTATCTTTCAGGACTTTGTGAAGTATGAGTTGCAGTTCAACGAGAATATCGGCGTGGGGGACATTGAACAGATGGGGCAACACCTTGACAGGGAAGAGGGGGAGATGATTCCTGATGAGATGATGACCGCTGCCGATAAATCACTTGCCTCGGATCTGTTAGAACGATTTCCGAAGGGATGGAATCAGATGCTCGGGAGGCGTTTCGATGGGGGGGTAAATCTTTCCGGAGGGGAGTGGCAGAAGATCGCACTGGCCAGAGCCTATTTGAGGGAAACCCAGATTCTAATCCTCGATGAACCGACTGCTGCCCTCGACGCACGGGCGGAGTATCAAGTATTTCTCCGCTTCTCAGAGCTTGTAAAGGGGAGAATGGCAATAATTATTTCGCACCGATTCTCTACAGTGAGAATGGCTGATCGGATTGTTGTGCTTCGCGATGGTATGGTAGAAGAGGAGGGAACGCACTCAGAATTAGTAGAAAGTGGTGGACTCTACAGCGAACTATTCTTGATGCAAGCCGAGGGGTATCGTCCAGCGTAGCAGTGAAGTGGAACAGAGGTTCTGCTCGACACAACCAGAAACCATGATCCTTATCGATAACAGAAATAGCTCCGATCCACGGTTGAATCTTGCGTTGGAAGAGTATGTCGTTCGGACGAGGAAAGAGGGAGACTATCTACTGGTTTACATCAACGAGCCAACAGTCGTTATTGGGAAACACCAGAATGCTCTCGAAGAGATCAACCACACGTTTGCTGGAGCCAACGGTATCCGCTTAGTTCGACGGATTTCAGGTGGTGGAGCTGTCTACCACGACGAGGGAAATCTGAATTTCAGTCTCATCACCGATCACTCACCGGAGAAACACAACAACTACCTCCCATTTCTCTCCCCAGTTCTCGACCTTCTTACGCGAATGGGGGTAGAGGGGAGATTGAATAACCGTAACAGCCTCGTGTTGAGCGACGGAAGGAAATTCTCCGGCAATGCACAGTTTGCAAGTCGGGGGAGAATGATGAGCCACGGGACGCTTCTCTTCAATACAAACCTCTCGGCGTTGACGTCGGTTCTCAGTCCTGAAGCCAACGTTGAGAACTCAAAGGCGGTACAGTCGGTTCGGAGCGATGTGGTCAACTTGCGGGAAGAACTGTCCGAAGAAATCGATCAAGAGGTTTTCACTCAAGAGCTGATTCGTTCCTATGCAGGTTTGAATCCAACGGTAGAGGTGCTTGCTGAAAGTGAGTGGAGAGAGGTTGAAGAATTGGCTCGCACAAAGTATGATTCCTGGGAGTGGAATTTTGGAAGAACTCCAAAGTTTGTAGTGAGACAGGTGATAGAGAGCGGAGGGGCGTTTTTGTTGCGTGTGGAGGATGGAGTAATTCAAGGCGTTATCCCCGATGCTCCAGAGACCTCGCTGAACTATCCTTTCCAAACGTTAGTTGGGAAACCATTTTCATTTGAGAAGGTGGCTGATTTTTTTCGTCAAGTACGTGAAGGAGAAGGGGGAACTGTATGAAGGCAATACTTCTTGCTGCAGGACTCGGAACCCGGTTGCGACCAATTACCGACACGATACCGAAGTGTCTCGTTCCAATCAATGGCCGACCTCTTCTCGGGTGGTGGTTCGATCTACTCGAGGAACATGGTATCACAGAAGTTTGGATCAACCTCCACTATCTACCCGAAAAAGTGCGCGAGTTTTTAGGTGGGGAGTCGAGAAAGTTGCAGGTTCACCTGATTGACGAAGAGCAACTGCTCGGAAGTGGTGGGACGCTTCACGCAAACAGGGGCATCTTTGCCGATGCGGAACAATTCTACATCCTCTACGCAGATAATCTAACCAACGCAAACCTCACAGCGTTACGGCAGTTCAATCAGAGGCATCCTTCGCCACTAACTGTTGGACTCTTTCGCGCGGAGAATCCGTCGGCATGCGGTATTGCCTCACTCGATAGTTCGGGAACAATTATCTCTTTCGAAGAGAAGCCGGAGAATCCGAAAGGTGACCTCGCATCAGCCGGCATCTTCATTGCCCGTCCCAAACTCTTTGAGTACCTTCGTCCCGAATTTTATCCATATGATTTTGGCGGGCACGTTATGCCACATCTTGTTGGCAGGATGAACGGAATGCCGATTGAAGGATATATCAGAGATATTGGAACACTTGAAAGTCTTGAACGAGCCGAGAGGGAGTGGGGAGAAGTTCGTAGAGTAGGGAGTTCGTAGAGTTGAGAGTTTGTAGAGTGGTTGGTAGGGGCAGGCCTTCAGCCTGCGTTAATAAGCCACAGTCAGAGTTCACACGATTATTGCAACAGAATCAATTCAATGCTGATAACACAAACACCACTTCGTATTAGTATTGCCGGTGGGGGGACTGACCTTGCTGACTACTACCGTCAACATGGTGGATACGTAGTTTCGACTGCTATCGACAAGTACATCTACGTAATTGTCAATGCGAGGTACGATAACAAAATCTACGTTGACTACTCGCGCAAGGAAATTGTGGGGAGGGTCGACGATATTCAGCACGACTTAGTACGCGAGGCTGCCCGGTTAACTGGAATGACATCTGGATTTGAAGTTGCAATGATGGCCGACATCCCATCCGAAGGGTCGGGTCTCGGTTCCTCTTCATCCTTAACTGTTGGTCTGCTAAACGCCTTCTACCACTATCAAGGAAAGCAAGTAGAGCGAGAAGTGTTGGCACGTCAGGCATGCGAGATTGAGATCGATATCTTAGGGCGTCCTATTGGAGTGCAGGATCAATACATTGCTGCCTACGGTGGGTTGCGAGCCTTTACGTTCGGAGCGAATGAGTTGGGTGATTTCGTTGACGTGGAGCTTCTCCCTTTGGATAGCCATCAGAAACGACGATTCGGCAGCAACCTCCTTCTCTTCTTCACCGACATCGTCAGGAAGTCCGCCACAATCTTAGATGAGCAGAAGGCACGCATTGTTGACACGGTTGAAGCTCACCACAAAATCAAAGGACTTGCAACAGACGTTCGGACTGCCCTGTTAGGGGAAGAGTTCGACGAGATCGGAGAAATTCTCCACAAAAACTGGGAGTTGAAGAAGAGTTTGGCCAGTGGTGTCACCACCCCAACAATCGATGAAATGTACGGGCGTGCCCGCGCAGCCGGTGCAGTTGGGGGGAAGATTAGTGGAGCGGGGGGAGGGGGATTCCTCCTCTGCTACTGTCGCAGAGGCGATCAGGAGAGTCTTCGAGAGGCGTTAGATGATTATCGTGAGATGCCATTTATGTTAGAGCCGTTCGGAAGCCGCGTGATTTTCCACCAAGAGAGATATCGCTGGTGATAAATACATGAGAGGAGTCAAAAAAAAAGCCCGTTTCACATTCAAGCGAAACGGGCTTTCTTCTCTGGAGCCATAAACTCCACAATTAGCTGCTGGATTTACTCCGCCAATTAGTTGAGAACTGTCAAAACTGTCGACGTCTTCGCCCCGTTTGCAGTGAGTACTACGTGATAGGTTCCACTGGTAAGATCAGTGATAACCAAGTTCTTTGTATAGTTCCCAGCAGTGCGGTGCTCGTTAACAACCGACTTCACTTTCTGGCCGAGTGCGTTGTAGATGTCAACGACAACATCCCCTCTCTTTTCCAAGCTATAGTGTACGGCAACCAACCCACGAGCAGGATTTGGGGATGTTGCAATGCTCAAACTATTGCTAACATCTTCCTTGTTGTCAACCGACAACGGTGAATCGAACATTGCAGGGGAGAGAGGAGTTCTCTGGAAGTATTGGAAGGTCTCCTCAATTGGTCCACGAAGTGCGTCACCACTATTATCTGGCCGGGTTGCTAAGAACGCATACATACCAGGGTGACGACGGGCTTGGAACGCCATGTCGATAATCACGTCATCAGATTCTCCATCCACGCGGCAGGTCTCGTTCAACGATGGATACTCAGCACTTGCGCTGTCGCTATCTTCGCCAGCCCAATCCTGCAAGATATTCGAGCCACCCCACGTCTGGCCACCATCTTTCGAGCCGACCATCCATATCCGGTGATAGAGAAATCCACCATCGCTTGCAACGGCGATCAGTGAGTCGTTTCTCGGGAACTGACCTTGTGCCATGTATGCAACTACGATATGTTTTCCATCATCTCCGATTGAGATAGAAGGGTAGCCGAGTCCCATAACACCACCCGGTTGCCATGTTGCGATTGGGTGAGTCTGGATACCGCGAGTCTCCTCAACATCCGAGGTTGCAATCAGTTGATATTGTCCTGAAGAGCGAGACCAGTGGAAGATGCTTTGATAGCGGAAGAGGTTGTTTACGGTTGCACTGAAGACAATCTGAGGATCTTCTCCTAAGTAAGCAAAATCGAGCGAAGAACCGGGGGTAAGTGTATCGATGTCACCATTCTCATTTGTTCCGAGAGATTCATCTTCCTGCTGGAAGACTACAATCTCAGGGTCTGACCATGTTTTGCCTTCGTCGCTACTCTCGGTAAAGCGAATAATTGGAATGGTATCTCCACCGAAATCGAAGAAGTGGTGGTAGACAACCCCAATCTTTCCACCTGCAGAGCGAGCGATCACGTAGCGGCCACCACTTGTTTGGCTGATAAAAGGATTTGCCAAGTTTTTCCACGAGACAATATTAACGTCGTCGAAGTCAGGAGTTCCTATTTGGAGTGCCTCAGCAGGTTGTCCTGTGGCTGGACTAACGGAAGCAATTACTTCCTGCATTGCTCCGTTCGATGGATGTGGAACGTATGAGGGCCAGATCGGTCCACCATTGTCCGCACCAGTTACGTTGTCGGCAGTTGGACGAGGCATCTCGTAAAGGCGGAGAAAACTTTGCCCACTTCTTCCATAAAATAGCGTGCGAACACCACCACCACCAGGCTCACCATGTGTTGCCACCAATGGTTGCAGATCGAACCCAAAGTCAGCAAGGCCAACGTAAGGGAATCCGAGTCTGGTTCCTTCGCCCGAAACATCAGTGGTTGGTGTCCAAGTCTTTCCACCATCCATTGAAACTGAGTGGCCAACACGCCGTGACGAGCTGACATTCTCGATAGAAGATCCGTCATCCGAACGCATGTAGACAACGTGAATCTCGTCTGAGTTCGCTGGGTTTACCATGATCCAACCCGGACTCATGCCGTTGCTCTGATAGTCGTAGAAGCCTTCGAGACCAGTTGAGATTGCACCTTGGCGTAGGTTCAATGGGACTGCTTGTGCTGCTCCTTTGGCGAGGGGAAGGAGGGAGGTCGGTACGTGTTGGTATTCATTTGGTGTTTGTGGGAATTGATCAGCTCTCTCTGAGTCCTGAGCGGTGGTTCCCACTCCACCAAAGAGTAATGCCAACAATGCAAGAACTAACGAACGTTTCTTCATCACGGGTTCTCCTTAAGCGTGTGTGTAAGTGGTCAAAATTAAAAGAAGAGAATATTCAAAATAATACGTACTCAAGTAGGAGATTCTCAGCAGGGCATAGGGCGACTAACCGTTCCACCTATACATCAATAGGAGAGTCCGCTCTCAACGAACTCAATCAATATCAATGTACATCCTACTCGAAATTATCTCTCAAATGAAAACTGCCGAACGTAAACCCTACACATGAATACTCATGCTGGTTACTCTTCTGTACAGAATGAGTATAGAAGAGGTTGGCGTGACAAATCTTTCGGAATGATTGAGTGTGAATCGCGAAATATAGCCCCATCGGAAGAATGTAAAAAGAATTCTGGGTGATTTCGCTCACTTTCTTTTGCTCTGATTCCTCGTATCACCACGTTTCACTGATTGTGAAGGCGGTTGTTTTTCGCTAAGTTCGGACGCTTTTGCACTCACCTCGGCCAGTAGTTTTGGTTCATTGCATATGGGATAGAGTGGGAGAGCAGTGAGTGCTGCTGCATCAGGAAATTCATAATTGAAGAAACGATATGGACATTTCAGGTAAGACGGTTCTTGTTCTCGGTGGGTGGGGGCTTGTTGGATCGGCAGTTTGTCGTCGGCTCTTTTCAGAGCGTCCGGCAAGAATTATCGTTACGTCGTTGCACGAAAGCGAAGCCCGTGAGGCGGTTGCCGACATGCAGTTAGAGGCGGGTGACATTGAGTTGATTCCCTGGTGGGGAGATGTCTTTACTCGATACGACGACCGCACCCGTTCGCGGGGCGAAATGCTCGCCAATAGTGATGCTCGCCAGAATATCATTCAAGATGTCTTAGAAGACCTATCGGATGACCTTCTCAATCGCTCGGCACTCTACCGACTCCTTGCCGACTTTAAGCCCGATGCTATTGTCGATTCGATCAACACAGCAACTGGGATCGCCTACCAAGATGTCTACGGCACAGCTCGGGCTGCGCTAAAATCAATCGATACTGGTGAGGGGATCAGAGAGTCAGTAGAACGGTTGATTGCTAACCTTTCCGTGCCACAGCTTATCCGCCACATCCAGATTCTCTACGCCGGAATGATAGATGCAGGGACGCAGATGTACGTAAAAGTTGGAACTGCTGGATCGGGCGGAATGGGGTTGAATATCCCATACACACACTCAGAGGAGCGTCCATCACGTGTGCTGCTCAGCAAAAGCTCGATGGCTGGCGCGCACACTCTTCTCCTTTTCCTTGCGGGAAGAACTCCTGATGGCCCAATTATAAAGGAGATCAAACCGACTGCGACGATTGCTTGGAAGGAGATCAATGCTGGGGAAGTTCTCAAACGTGGCGCGCCGATTCCACTTGTCGACTGTTCTCCAGAGAATGCGATTACTTTGAATGGGAATCTAAAACTTGTGGAGAGTGGTCTTGGGGAGCCAACTGGTGAAATGTTGAAGGCTCCATATATCAACACTGGTGAAAATGGAATCTTCTCGAAGGGTGAGTTTGAGGCCATTACAGCTCTCGGACAGATGGAGATGATTACTCCCGAAGAAATTGCGGAGGCAGTTGTCTTCGAGTTGAAAGGGGGGAACTCCGGCCACGACGTTGTTCACGCTCTCGACAGTGCAGTGTACGGCCCAACCTATCGGGGAGGCTATTTGCGCAACCGTGCCGTTGAACGCCTCAATCGACTTGAAGCAGAGTCTGGGATCGAATCAGTCGCGTTCGAAATGCTCGGTCCTCCCCGTCTCTCGAAGCTCCTCTTCGAAGCCTACCTTCTCGGCCAAGTCGCCGGTTCGGTCAACAACGTTATCAGCTCTTCTGCTGAGGAACTTGCTGAGAAACTAAATGAACTGATTGGTGCTAATGCTGAGTTGCGGAGTCGGATGATCTCAATCGGCATTCCAGTTTTGATGAAGGATGGAGTACGTTTACTTCGTGGAGAAACAATCAAGATACCACCGCAGAGAGGTGAGAGTGAGTTGCCGGCAACACCAGAAAATATCGACAAGTGGGCCGCGGCCGGATGGGTTGACTTACGTGTAGAGAACGTTCAACAGTGGAAGGAACGTTTCGCACACATCAAGGAAGTTACTGGGAAGATCGACCGAGAAGACTCTTCCAGCAAAGAAAACTTCCCACACGACTACTGGGTTGACTTCGAGACAATGCCTATCGGAAAAATTGCTGCTTGGATATTTACCGTTGAGGATAAGGGGGCGCGGATGAAAGCGTGAGGTCAATTCAAAATTCAAAATGAAAAATTCAAAAGGGGAGTGAGGATAGTTCTTTGCTCCCCTTTTCTTTGACTCTTCGCGTCTTTGCGCGATGTCTTACTCGACACCACTCTCGAGCAATTCTAACACTCCTGCGGTTCCATCAATTCGAGCTAACGTTCCAACTGGCAAGGTGAGTTTCCGATTGATGTGGCCGTATTGAACTCCGCTAATAGCCGGGACCGCAGCACGCCGGATATACTCGCGGAAGACTTCATTAATTGGGAGAGGGTCGATAGAGATGCGCTTTGGTTCAGTTCCTGTAAATGCACCTAAGGCGAGTCCACCAATCTGATTGAAGATACCGGCATTGTAGAGTTGGGAGAGGAGACGATCAACCCGATATGCTTCTTCCCCTATCTCTTCAATCAGGAGAATTGCGCCACGCATATCGGGAAGATAGGGAGTTCCGCAAAGCGAGGCGAGCAAGGTCAGGTTTGCCGGAATTAGTCGCCCTGTGGCCGTGCCCGGAAAATGACCCTCTATCGGTAGAGCTTCCTCGGGTTGGGGAACCAGACCAACGTTGTTGGATGTGGTAACTCCCTGCATGAAACTCTCAACCGTAAATCGATCTGGCTCTTCCTCCCAGAAATCTACGCCGGGCATTGCGCCAGAAAAGGATACGAGGTTAATCGACCCGAGAAGGGCAAGGTTGATGGCAGTCACATCGCTGAAGCCAAGAATGATTTTCGGATCGTGTTGCAGACTCTCGTAGTCAATCTGATCCAAAATTCGAGTTGCACCATATCCTCCACGTCCAGCAACAATCATTCGTACCTGCGGATCACGAATCATCTGGTTCAAATCCTCGATCCGTTCTTCATCGGTTCCTGCTAAGTATCCGTAGCGATTCCAGAGATTCTCTCCCTCTTTTACTTCAAAGCCAAGTTGTCGGAGAAAGTTGATGCCATTACGCAATCGTTGATCGTCTCGCTGGGGCGAACTTGGTGCAATCACACCGATTGTCTCTCCCGGTTTGAGTGCTGGAGCCTTCAAGATTTTTTGTGTGAAACTCATATCGTTGTCAAGTCGAATTGGTAAGCGAGACAAATGGTTCTGGAGGTAGTTTTTACCACCAAGAACATCAGTCACCAAGGAGTTTTATTGAACTATTTGCTTAGGCTATACTTGGCGATAGTGTAGAGGATTTTCCACCCAGCTTTGATTGTTCCAGAGAGAGTTCCGCTGATCTTTGAAGTTCCTATCCGTTTACGGTAGCTTACCGGAACTTCAGTAGTCTTCAGTTTTAGTCGGGCTGCCTTAATCTGCATCTCAACTGTCCACCCATAGTTTGTGTCTTCCATCTCGATCTTTCGCAGAGCTTCAGCAGTAATTCCCCTGAAAGGGCCGAGGTCAGTGTAGCGATATCCCCAGAAGAGGCGGATTAGTCGAGTTGCAAGCCAATTCCCGAACCGAGCCTGTGGAAGCATTGCTCCAGCTTCTCTTGCCCCAATTGCTCGCGAACCAATTACCATGTCGTAGCCATCTTCCAGAATGGGGCGTATGATTCGTTCGGCTTCTTCGGGGTGATCCGAATAATCGGCGTCGAGGAAGAGGAAAATGTCATACCCTTTAGAGAGAGCATACTCCAGTCCTTTCAGACAGGCTGAGCCATATCCTTTGCGACTCTCGTACAGAAGAGTTGCCCCGGCTGCCCGAACTCGATTTGCCGTCGCATCAGTGGAGGCATTATCAACCACAACAACTTCATCCACAAGGTCGGCAGGAATATCGTTCAGCACCAAACCTATCGAGTTCTCTTCGTTGAATGCCGGAATGATGACAACCGTTCGTTTTCGGTTTTGCTGTTGGTGTTGCATAGAGATTTGAATCCTTCAATCGCTCGAATTCTACTCCGTCGGTCTTCAATCCCTACGCTAAAAACATTGGTTGAGAAGAAGAATGATGTGGCCGAATACTTAGTACCCAATCATGAGTCAGGATTAGCAGAGTATGGTGTCCCATGCAATCCTGAACTTCGGTGAGTTCAACTGTCGCTCAACATTCGTTCAGCACGGTATATCTCGTACAGAACTTGCGATTCTTTTTCCTTGCCGCGGAGTTCAATTGCGGCGCGCAGAAGTTTTTGGTCACTCCAACCAATTGCCAACTTGACAGCGTCTGCGCGAACCATTGGTTTTGGATCAGATAACATACTACGCATGAGCCGTTCCCGTTCTTTGGGTGATTCAATTAAGTGTGCAATTGGGTAGAGGAGGGAGTAGGCATAGCCATTGCGCGAGGAGAGGAGGGTTGTGATTAGGTAGCCGAGAGCAACTGAATCGTTTAGTCCTCTATCTTTCAATCCTAATCCAATCTGATAGCGAACAATCTGGCTCTTGTCATCGAAGAGGGGAGTTAGAAGACTCATTTCAGCCGAGTCAGCAATTCTTGCAAACGCCCGAGCCGATCTACCTCGAACAATGTCTATCGGATCGCGAAGTGCTCTCTTAATGGCTTCTTTTGCATCGTGGGCATTCATCTTCAGCAGTGCTTCGGCTGCCGTCGACCGGGTGCGCCAACTTGGGTCACTTAACTTTGTGCCAATTACCTTCGCGGCCATTGAATCTTTCAACTCACCAAGGATAAAAATTGCCATACTGACACGATCCCGTGCTCCGTTGAGGATCGTGTCGATCAGTAGAGGAGTCAGGCGCGATCCAATGCGTGGGAGTATCACCCGCAACGCAAGTGCTTCGCGCGGATGTTCGCTGTTGAGCTTAGAGAGAAGAAAGGGAATAGTTGTGTCGGCACCTTCTTCCAAACGTTTGCGCGCTGGCTCAACAAGGTACTGATACTTCTGCGGTGCTGCCGACGCTTGAATGAAGAGCTTCTCCATATCGGTCTCCAGCTCTGCTGCAATCTCCTCTGCTGACTTCTCTTCTTTTTTCTTTTCCTCTTCCTTTATCTCCTCTGGTTTTAGGAGAGCATCAAGACCAACACCGTAGGAACTACCTGTCCAGAGGGAATCATCTCCACCACGGGAGGTCCCGTAGAAATCATCACCATCGAGGTCGAGAAAGATGCCGATCATACCATAGTTGCGGCGAAGGTCACTATAGCCGAGAGTATTTTCATGTCGGGCAATGTAGCCGTCAGCCCCTCCGGCATCAATGAAGAGAGATACTGCATTCGCGTTCCCCCCACCGAGAGAGAGAGATTCCACGACATAGTTGTCCTCACCCTTTACATCGTAAAGTCCACCAAAAGCAATGTCGTGTCCACACCCTTGCGAGACGCCGTGCGAGACATAGTTATCGTTCCCTTCCTTATCGATCAACGTTCCGAATGCGAGGTGGACGCCCGATCCCTGTGCATACTGGAAGGATGTGTAGTTGTCATTCCCCTTGGAGTCGACAATAGAACCGAGACCATACCAGTAGGCGGTTCCTTGACCGAAAATATCGGAGAAGTAGTAGTCGTTTCCGCCGTAGTCAGAAATAATACCGTAGCCGCCTGAGGCAACTGGTCGATAGCCAAGTGACGCACCTTGGCAGAACGATTCGTAGTGATCGTCGTAGCGGAGGAAATCTTGATAAGGAGAGGTTGAGACATATTGGTCATTCCCACCATACTCCAGAATCAGCCCGATACCTCGCGTATATCCAAAACCTTGTGAGGCAATGTGGGCATAGTAGAGGTCGTTCCCTCCACCGTCGGCAAGCAGACCAATGCCGAAAAGCCCAGCTCCTTGAACCGCTGTCCCACCTGAATATTTATCGCTCCCTGATTGATCGTGCAGAATCCCAACGCCGAAATAACCTGTGCCGAGCGAAAAATTACGGGCACTATAGGTATCGTTCCCTTCCATATCAATTAGCGTAGAAGCTCCGAAGAACGTACCACCGAAGGCATAATCCTCCCCGATATAGGTATCATCACCACTGAAGTCGATAATCAGTGTTGTCCCTCGCTTTATCGCTACCTCTTTACTCTTTTTGGCCGACCGATAAATATCGTTCCCACCTACATCGACAATGCAGAAGAAATCACCAGTGTAGACATCGTCACCTGGGCCGCCGATTGCAATTAGACCGAGAGGGGACTCCCAAACGCTTGTGCGTATATCCTTGTAGTAGCCGGGGACTTCCGGTAGCATCTTCTCAGTATAGTCGAGTGCTTGGGCGTACATGGCAACGCCGGGAGAGAGAAGTTGTGTGTAGTCAAATGTGGCAATATCCTTGTTGAAGAACTGCTTCGCGCGTTCAAGACCGTAGCGCTCTTGGTAGCGCATCGTAATCAAGTCAGTTTCAGCAGATTCTTCGGATTGAAGAACTAAGGAATCGCTATATGAGACAACTCGGGCGAGTACTTCTGGATCGATGTTGGAACGATTTCGAGCAACCATCACGTCGGTAGCAATTGCAAGTGCAACGTATCGCCTAAGCACAAGTTGCTCAGTATAGTTTAGCGTGTTGATGTCGAATCGACCGAAGACTCCAATCTCTTTATCCTTGACAACAATTCGCGACGGGGAGGGAAAGGTTGTGTTCAGGTCGAGTAACGAACGAAGGTGACGGAAGAAGAAGAGAGGTTCGTCGAGACTTCTTGCGCCGACGAGTGCTATCGAGTCAGGTACGATAAAGCTGCGGAGAGGTTCTGCGAACATTCGTTTGACCTCATTGAAGCGGTGAACGTCGTCGCCGGCAGCGTCGTGCTGCATTCCGAGATCGTACCGAGTCATCAGAATCGATGAGAGTGCTGAGTCGATTCCTCGCTCTACATAGTCTGGAAAAAAGTTCTGGGATGTAAGGAGCGTGGGAAGGAATAGAAGACTGAGGCTCGTAATAATGGCGAGACCTCTGATCTCTCTCTTCCGGATAATGTGCGATTTCAACTTCTTCACGTATTCAGCTAATTAGTGCTACTATTCCGTCCGCTTTGGGGAGCTTTCTGCTAAATCTACAAGTTCGATTTTGATTCTCTGCCTCAGTAGGGAAGATTACGCTTCAATCTTCTTTCCATTGACTATCCCCCCCACAAGTTTCTTGCGTCCTCTAAACCACCACGATTCTACGAGGCCAACTCCGGGAGCATATGTCTCGACGCCGGCATCCATAAACCCAGAGCTAACTACAACACAGCCGGCATACGTTCTGCTCTCAATCTCTACAACTTTATTCTGTTCCTTTACAACGGCCATTTCCAGCTTTGCACTGTCGAGTTCAGTTTTACTGAAGTCAATCAACACCGATTCTTCTTTCAGTGAACGAAGGTACGCAATATGGCGGTGTCCATCGTTTCTAAGCAATAGCGTGTCAGCCGTACTGCTCCCCTGAAATGTGTATTCTACTTGAAACCACTCGGTTCCATCGCGGGTGATTGATCCAACCACCGTGATCTGTTGTTTCGAAGGATTATCGTCGAAACCGTAGTTATATATCCACTGGTTTCCTACAGTGAGGGGGATAAACTCTTCAGCAGTTTTCATTGTGTCGTGGCCTCCTCCTCCTTTCGAGGAAGAGCAGGAGAAGAGAAAGGGAAACAAAAGAAACGCTCCTACGAGGCCAACTGTCACTTTATTTACGATTTTCATTGAGTACTCCTTTGAGGAATGTTTCGGTTTCGTCCACAGCACGTTGCAACGGGTCAGTTCTCTTCTCAAAGGGATGTGCTACCCCGAACGTGTGTCCAGTTTTAGGTATTCGGACGAACTTCGTGAGATTTGCATCAGCCGCCGCCGATAGCTTCTCACCATTCTCAATTGTTACCGAAAGGTCGACCTCACCGTGAAGAACCAAAAGTGGGCGTTGAAGGGATGCCGCCGCTTTCATAATGTCAAGCTCGTCGGCATGGTTTTCGTAATCACGAAGAAGCGAGACGTTCAGACGCATTATCTGTCCTGTCCGTGTGTTGGGCACTTCAAGATAACCTTCTTCAATCCACCTGTTTCGTTGTGCCTCGGTATATCGGTTGAAGGTACTAACGGCAGCCCACGTTACGAGAGCTTGCACCCGTTGATCGTTAACACCTTCAAGAAGAACTATGCCGCCGCCACGTGAGTGGCCGAGTGTTGCGAGCTTTGAAGGTTCAGATCGCCCACCGTAGGGTAGGTTTCGAGAGTATGCCCTATCAATCACTTCACGCAATTCACGAACCTCTCTGCTGAATGTGTTCTCGGCGAATCTCTCCAGTTGGGTAAACTCCTCTGAATGTCCCTCAACTCCATTGTGACTGAAGTTAAACTGAACCACATACCATCCTCTTGAAGCAAACTCTTCGGCAACGTGAGGAAAGAATCCCCAATCTTTGAACCCTTTGAAGCCGTGAGCGATAATGAGAACAGGAAGAATATCTCCCTCAGTCGGGAGACGAACATCACCAAAGATCACCTCACCGTCGGTTGCTGCGAAAGAAAATTTCTCGTGAAGGATGTTCATTTGATACTGATAATTCGCCAATGGATTTCAAAAGAGGAAGAAACTACAATTGATCTTCGGCTCGCACAAGTGGTAGGGGGGAGTGAAAGCATTTCGTAAATTCGGCATCTGATACCAATTCAATAACAGAAACGAAGCAGAGAGATCATGTTTGATACCGTACGTCAAGAATTGCAGAAAGAGATTGCCGAGATTCGTGATGCCGGACTCTACAAAGATGAGCGGGTGATTACAACGCCGCAGGGGGTAGAGATTCAGGTGGAGGGGAGGTCAGAACCTGTTCTCAACTTCTGCGCAAACAATTATCTCGGCTTAAGCTCACATCCGAAAGTGATTGAGGCTGCTCGGCGAGGCCTTGATTCGCACGGCTACGGAATGAGCAGTGTGCGGTTTATCTGTGGCACACAGGATATTCACAAAGAGCTTGAGCGGAAACTTGCTGAGTTCCACGGAACTGAAGATACAATCTTGTATGCAGCCTGTTTCGACGCAAACGGTGGAGTCTTTGAACCGCTGTTGGGTGAAGAAGATGCAATTATCTCCGACTCGCTCAACCATGCTTCTATCATCGACGGTGTTCGGCTCTGCAAGGCAAAGCGTTACCGCTATCCAAATGCCGACATGGCAGCGTTGGAAGAGCAACTGAAGCTGGCAGATGCCGAGGGAGCACGGAGAAAAGTGATTGTCACCGACGGTGTTTTCTCGATGGATGGAATTATTGCGCCAATCGACAAGATTTGTGATTTAGCCGACAAGTACAACGCCATGGTAATGGTAGATGAGTGTCACGCAGCCGGGTTCATGGGGGCAAAGGGGCGTGGCTCAGTTGAGTACTGCAATGCAATGGGGAGGGTTGATATTATTACCGGAACACTCGGCAAGGCTCTCGGCGGAGCAATCGGTGGCTACACAACAGGACGAAAGGAAATCATCGAGATGTTGCGCCAGCGCTCCCGACCTTACCTCTTCTCCAACACACTTCCACCAATGGTTGTTGCCGCAAGTATCGGGGTGATTGACATGCTCTCGGAGACAACTGAGTTGCGAGATACGTTAGAGGAAAACACGAAATACTTCCGCGAGAAGATGTCGGCAACTGGCTTCGATATTATTCCCGGAGACCATCCGATTACGCCAATCATGCTCTACGAAGCTCCTTTGGCGCAACAATTTGCCTCACGTCTACTCGACGAAGGAATCTACGTGATCGGCTTCTTCTACCCAGTAGTACCAAAAGGGCAGGCTCGGATTCGCGTACAGATTTCAGCCGCCCACAATCGGGAACATCTTGATCGTGCTATCGAGGCGTTTACCAAAGTTGGACGTGAGCTTGGCGTGATCCAGGGGGAGAAGCAGGAAGAAGTTGAAGGGTAGCTCTTTAGCTCCTTCTGCTCATGTTCGGAAGCCACAAATCATTGACTCACTTTACTAAACAGACCGTAATCACTTATGATGCGACTATCACTGCCACTTACCCTCGCGATTTTTCTACCGAGCATTCTCTGTGGACAGACCGTAGATGTTTTTGCCATTGCCGATTCAATTGAAGCGGAAGGCCGACTGCTCTATCAGCTTGAGAGGGCTTCGTGGGTTGGAACAGATCTTGTTGTGGAAGAACATGAAGAGCTACTGAAGAAAGCTGGCGGGTATCTCTCCTATATTATGGGGGAGAAGGTTCGCTGTATTTTCTTTTCAGCTTCTGAAAAACCAGAGGCATTGATAACGATAGATTTTGATCGGGACATTGCATCTAAAAGTGCTGAGGTTACTACAACTGCTCGACCACTGACGAGTGAAGAGAAAAATCTATACGCAGTTCGCGAAGCCGCTGTCGAACGAGTCTCCGTAGATACGATGTTTAAGTTCTACAACAATACATCTCTCAACCTGATCCCATTAATTCGAGGAGATAAGAGGGAAGTGTATATACTCACTGGGCCGCAGCAGTCAGGGGTGGTACTCTTCGGCAACGATTATCTGATAACACTCAATCAGAAAAACGAGGTAGTGACTGCGACAGCGCTCCATCAGAACTTGATTCCCATTCCGTATAACCCAGATGATAGCATCGAGAATCCTATCTCAATGCACTCTCACAAAGAATCAACTGGATCGTGGATGACTGCCACTGATGTCTGTACACTTCTGCTTTACGCAGAATATTTGCCGTGGAAACAGCACACGGTTCTTGCTGAAGACTACATCTCTTGGTGGAATTTTGAGGAGCAAGATCTCGTTATCCTTACAAAGGAGGCGTGGGATAAAATTGTAAAACACCAGAGTGAGTTGGAGGAAGAAGTCGATTAGCTTGAGCTATTCAACTCTCTCTTTTTCTTCACTTCGCACTCTTTCTCATACCCTTTTTGTAGGAGAAAGAGTGCGAAGCCGCAGATATTCTGGGTAAAAGATTGGAGTAAAACAATCTTCACTCAGTCGTCATCACCATCTTCCATCTCACGCTTCACAGGATGCCCCTCTGCATCGAACAATAGCTCATATTCTTTGCCCTTCCCCACAATTTCGACTTCGAAAAATGTGCCCTCGGATGTTGTCACCTTCGCTCCCTCCCCAATCTCATACCCTGCATAACTTCTCTTAATGAACGTGATGATAGAGGAGGGGATATCTGAGATTGACATCTCAACTTCGGTGGCAACAATCGATCCTTCAGCAGAGAACCGGACAGAATTCTCTATGCCATGAACGTCGAACTCAGCCTCGTAATACTCACCTTCGCGCTCCCATTCGGGAGTGGCAACATCAGGGTAAGTGCTCTTGAAAGCCTTTACGACTGCATCTGGAACCTGGCTCACGTGAAGTTCCTGTGCGCTTGCTGCGCAAACAATCAAGAAGAGTCCGGCGATGGTTGTTGTGGTAAATCTCATTGTCTTGATGGTTAATTGAAGTAGTTGTTCTGCAAAGTTATAAGCTAATTCTAAAGGAATTCCGAAGCTAAAATTCTACGGTCAGAATATGCCACTCCCTATCAGTTGTATAGCGAATATTCCAGTTGTAGTTCTGGCAAATTTTCTGAGCAATCGATAGACCCAAGCCGAGCGAATCTGAACTTTGGGAGGCTTTGCTGAACCGGTTCAAGAGTGTCATCGGATCAACCTCGAGTGGATGACCAGAATTTAGAATTCGTAGAAGGTTCGCTCGCAACTCAACTCGAATCAATCCTTCAGGGCGATTGTGTTTGATAGCATTTCCAACCAAGTTCGAAAGAAGCGTATCTACGAGCATTGGATGTGCGCGAGTGATGAACTCTGAGTCAATCGTAGTTTCTAATGTCAACCCTGCAGTCAGAACAAGTTCCTGCATTGACTCCAGTACATGCTGAACTGCTTGTGAAAGTGAAATATCTTCCACAGAGGCAAACTGTCGGTTCTCAATTTTTGCTAAGAAGAGAAGCGATTGATTCAGTTTTGCAAGGCGTTGACTCGACCCGTAGGCTGAGGCAATGAGTGTTGCCTGCTCACGAGTGATTCCATCGGTTTGCAAGGCTTCCTCCAATGTTGCTCTGATAACTGCAAGTGGGGTCTGCATCTCGTGCGCTGCATTTCCAGTGAACTCTTTCATAGAGTGATAGTCAGAGCGAACCCTCTCGGTAAGCTCTTCGATAGCTCTGTTAAGCTCCGCAAACTCAGTGATGGTTGATTGCTGCAGGGCAATCGGTCTCTCTTGATCGAGGGCAAAGTTGCTGAGCGCTTTAAGATTGTTGTGAAATGGTTTCCAAAGGCTCTTTGAAATCGTTCTGTTGATAAACCAGAGGCCAGTCAATGTTAGAAGGAGAACAATGGTGAGGGCAAGACCAATTGAGTTGTAGTAGTCGTGTGATTCTAAAGCTACGTGACGGAGAGTGATCTGATAGCTCTTCCCATTGATTACTTCGATAGCACGTACTTCTCTGAACGGTTCCCTTTCTTCCTCGACAGGGTCGAAGAGAACAGTGTCCGACACACTCAGGCTTTTAACATCGTGGGTGGGGAGTGTTTCAACTTCAATGATTGGTGGCAGGTGAGGAACAGGTTCACCTGCGCGAAGTTTCTGAACGATCCGCTCTTTATCGACGATGAGCTTTTCTGTGATTTCATCCTCAATAACCCCAGCTAAAAGATGGTAGAGAAACAGACCAGCAATAATGAGAAGCAGAACTGAGAAGAGGAGGTAGGTTCTATTCGTGCGTTGCAGGAGTTTCATCTCTCAGTGAATTTATACCCTGTTGCGTAGACTGTCTGCACGTAATCAGTTCCGCCGCTCAGGGTAAGTTTTTTGCGGAGATTCTTAATGTGGGTGTAGATGAAGTCAAAGTTGTCAACCATGTCGATCTGGTCACCCCAGAGATGCTCGGCTATTGCCTCTTTCGTGAGAAGTCGACCTTTGTTGACGACAAAGTAGAGGAGGAGATCGTACTCCTTCTTTGTCAGCTCAAGCAGTCTCTCTCCAATCCGTACTTCCTTCGCATCGGTCTCAATTTCGATTTCGTTGAACGTGATTGTTCGCCGACCTTGAAAGCTACTTCTCCTGATAAGCGCGTTTAATCGAGAATTAAGTTCTGCGAGGTGAAAAGGTTTTGTGATGTAGTCGTCGGCCCCCTCGTCCAATCCTTTCAGTCGGTCGTCAAGTGAATCTTTCGCAGATAGGATGAGAATACCTGTTTCCGGGTGATCTTCTTTGAGTTTTCGGAGGATATCTAAGCCACTTCCATCGGGTAGCGTAAGGTCGAGAAGGACGATATCGTAGTGGTATACTCCCAGCTTCTCTTCGGCTGCAGCATAGGTGGCCGCCTCCTCGCAGAGAAACCCCTCACTGCTCAGGTAGCCAACAACAGTCCGAAGAAGTTCGATGTGGTCTTCAATTATCAGGAGCTTCACAGTGCTGAAAGATAGTGAAGCAGAAAGTTAGCGAAGAAGTTTGGAGGAATACTGAAGTTCAGAAAGCTGTGGAGTCAGTTCTTGAGAGAATCGTTGAAAAAATGGGAGGAAGGGGCTACCCACTTCCTCCCAAGTGCAGTTGCGTTCACGTTGTTTCTCACTCCGTTCCAGACATTAATACCTCCTCGGCGTAGTGATACTCTGGCTTTCCTTCGCGAAGGATTGCCTCAGGTGTCATCACAACGCGGTTCAGACCTTGGCGATCGGGGAGATCGTACATGATCTCTAACATCGCCTCCTCAACAACGCCACGAAGCGCGCGCGCGCCGGTTTTACGAACTTTGGCAAGACCAATAATTGCTTCAATGGCCTCGTTGCTGAACTCCAAATCAACTCCCTCCATCGCAAAGAGTTTCTTGTACTGGCGAACAATTGCGTTCTTCGGTTCAATCAGAATCTGGCGCAGAGCCGCGTCGGAGAGTGGCTCCAGCGGTGCAATCACAGGCAGACGACCGATTAACTCAGGGATCAATCCATAGGAGAGGAGGTCTTCCTGTTGAACCTCCTTGAAGAGTTCAGTCTTTTCTTCCACGCGGTTCTCTACTTCGACACCAAAGCCCATTGTTCCGGTGCGTATCCGTTTGGCGATGATGCGCTCAAGACCATCGAACGCACCGCCACAGATGAAGAGAATGTTTTTTGTGTTGACTCGAACAAGTGGAGCTTCTGGATGCTTCCGTCCACCTTTCGGCGGAACGTTTGCAATCGTTCCTTCAATAATTTTTAGAAGTCCTTGCTGCACACCCTCACCGGCTACATCGCGGGTAATCGAAGGGGAGTCAGAGCGGCGCGTAATTTTATCAATCTCATCAATGTAGATGATTCCCCGTTCCGCCCGCTCGATGTCGTAGTTCGCGTTGTGGAGGAGTGTGACCAAGATCGAGTCGACATCATCACCAACATATCCGGCTTCGGTCAGCGTGGTTGCATCGGTCATAGCAAATGGAACATCCAAGAGCTTGGCAAGCGTTTTTGCGAGAAGTGTCTTGCCGACTCCAGTTGATCCCAACATCATAATGTTCGCCTTCTCTACCTCAACATCGTCGAAACCGGAGAGCGTTCCTGCCGATTCAATTCGCTTGTAGTGGTTGTAGACGGCTACCGAGAGAACTTTCTTCGCGTATTCTTGGCCGATAACATATTCGTCGAGAACAGCTTTGATGCGGGAAGGGGTCAAGTTGTCCTGAAGTTCAGGAGCCATAAAGAGATTTGCGTTCTGCCGCAGAAGATCAACAGAGTTCTGCACACAAATATCGCAGATGTAGACTTCCGGTCCGGCGATAATGGAGGTGACTTCATCGCTGCTCCTCTTACAAAATGAGCATCGTACTAAATCAGTTCCAGTCATTCCCTTTTCGTTCGACATGTATTTTTTTTAGCCAGTTCAGAGTTGCGTGAATGGGTGAAGATAAGGAGATGGGGCAATAGAAAGGAAATTCGATCCCTTTCAGGTGGTATCCGTTGGTGAACAAACGCCTTGCGCCTCTGCGCGAATAAAATCACGCAAAGGCGCAAAGACGAAGTTCGACCTTATAGTCTTTGGAGACTACTTCTTGTCATCCTTCGGTGCTGGTTCTTTCTCATCTTTTTGCTCGATGAGAACTTTGTCGCCAGCAGTAGTTGAAGGTATCTCTGGGATCGACTTACCAATTTCCTTCCGGCTTGTCAGCACCCGGTCGATCAAACCATATTCCTTCGCATCCTGTGGTGACATCCAGTTATCCCGGTCGGCATCTTGACGAATCTTCTCCAAATCCTGACCGCAGTGGGCGGCAATGATCTTGTAAAGCTGATCCTGCATCCGGAGCATCTCCTTCAGGTATATCTCCATATCGGAAACCTGTCCTTGCGAACCGCCCGAGGGCTGGTGCATCATGATGCGACTGTTCGGCAGAGCCATTCGCTTCCCTTCAGCCCCCGCGCAGAGGAGAACCTGTGCCATCGAAGCTGCCATGCCGACGCAGACAGTCTGGATGTCGGGGCGGACATACTGCATTGTGTCGTAGATGGCAAGTCCAGCACTTACTGAGCCACCCGGTGAGTTGATATACATGATGATATCTTTCTCAGGGTCTTCCGATTCAAGGTAGATCAAGTTTGCCTGAATAATGCTTGCAACGTCATCTGTTACTGGCGACGTTAGCATAATGATGCGCTCTTTTAGCAGACGGCTGAAGGGATCCCAGGTCATCATGCCACGGGGTGTGTACTCGACAATTGTTGGTATTATCATAACGTTCGAATGTGAATGTGTTTGTTGAAAACGACAGGTGACGGGTTACGACAATTCAGCACTATCGGTTGCACTGCGTAGAATCAGTGATTTCGATAGGATGCCCACTCATACGGTGATTAACCGCAAAAACGAAACGCCTACGACTCCTTTTCAGTTCCTTCGCTCTCTTCAGACGCCGCAACGGTCTCCTCAGTTCCCTCCTCAACAATTTCGACATCATCAATAGTTCCCTCGATGGTTTCCGTTGGGTGGGGATCGTTAGAATCAGATTCTACTTCTTCGCTACTCGTAGCTTCAGCCGAAGCCGCGGCAGCTTTTTCTTTCTGAATTCTTTCCCACTCCTTATCCTCGATCTCTTCCTCAACTTCGGCGTAATCTACCAGCAGTTGCATCACTTTCTCGGCGAGGATACGCTGCTCAACCTCGTTGTTCTCCTTGTAGTAATCGAGAAGTGTTGAGACCTCCATTCCGAGGCGTTCGGCATCGATTTGAGCGAGTGCCTCGTAGTCCTCTTCAGTTGCCGTAATGTCTTCGGATTCGATAATCTGGTCGCGGAGCAGAAGCCAGCGTGCAATGCGCATTGCCCCTGGACCACGTTCGGCATAGAATTGGTTCATCGGAAAATCTTCCGGCAACTTCCCATCCTTAAAGTTTCGCTTCTCATCGTCTAAGTAGCTGGTCAAGATTTGCCCGACAAGAGCGTTCGGAGCTTCCACGTTGTGAGCATCGATCAGCTTGTCAACCAGTGTGTCGCGGAAGAATCGTCCGTACTGTCCTTCGTATTCAGCCTCGATTGACTGCTTAATCATATCCTTCATATCCTCGACATCACTCCCTTCTTCCCCAGTAATCTTTGAGGCAAACTCCTCGTTTACCTCAGGAAGCATGACTAACTTTATATCGTTGATTGTCAGTTCGTAGGGGATATGCCCTTCATCTTCGCCGGTTGGGAGTTCAATCCGCACTTTGTCGTCGAGCTTCTTTCCCATCAACTTCTCTTTCAGTTCAGGGTTGATATGCTCGCTCTTCAGCGTTACCGGAATATCTTTTGAGACATCACCAATAATTGGCAATCCAGACTCATCCAACTTCTGGAAGTCTACGACGGCAACGTGATTTTCATCGGCGATTGTATCTACGGTCTCCTCTGTTCGGTGGCGTTCGCGGAGCCATTCAATCTCCTTTTCGATCTCTTCAGGTGTTACCACGTGGTAGAGCTTCGTTCCCTTCAACCCTTTAAAATTCACATCGCTAACTTCGGGCAATATCTCATACTGCACTACAAACTCAAGGCCACCATCTTCGCTATGCTTGATCTCGCTCACGTAGGGTGTGCCAAACGGTTGGATATTCTGCTCTTCAGCATAGCCTCCAAACGATTTCTGTACTGCCTCCTCAGCAGCCTCCTCGTTCACCGAAGTGCCGTAGAGCTTCTTCACGAGGGAGAGGGGAGCTGTCCCCTTACGAAACCCTTTGATATTTGCTCGCTGTTGAATCTTCTTGTAGTGTTCAGTCTTGTACGGCTCAAATTCTTCTGCCGTCAAGGTAAAATGTATTTCCCGTCCAATTGAACCGGTCTCTTTCAGTGTTGCTTCCATCTGCTGCGCGTTGTTAGTGAGAAATCGAGTCTAAAAAAATCGGCCAAGCACTGCCCGGCCGTTGAACACAATAGTTCCAGGTGCAGGTGTGGAGTGAGTCAAAATCGCTCTCATCCGATTCCACCTGCTGTAAATGTCTTGTCTTGGTCTTTTTATTTGAATTTTATGGGTTTCTGAATCCCATACATCCACAAAACACTCTCACGTGCTCTTCCAGTGTTTTATCTGTCCACCCGGGAAACAGCCTCTCTCTTGTGGAGAAAACAAAGATAGTTCTTCGCAAGAAGAAGAACAAAGACGGATCGTATCGGCCAAAGGGGTGTTTGAGAGGCATCGGGTTGGGGTGTTTGGTAAATTCGGCCATACTTATCTACAGAATTCCGAAGAGAATGAAAGTCTGGACGAGTACTGCTTTGCCATTCTGGTGAGCAAAGAAAAACACAGGGGTGTCAAGCAAGACCCATTTGAGAGACGCTACTGGACGTGCTCGACGCTGCACAACAAGGAGAAAATGGCACCATTTAACTCTAGAAAATACAGGAAATGTTATGCATATGTTGTGCACAAAAAAAGCCCGGACGTAAATCCGGGCTTTTTAGCTGAAATGGCCATATTTAAGAGTGCGGATGGAGGGAGTCGAACCCCCACGCCTTGCGGCGCTAGATCCTAAGTCTAGTGCGTCTGCCAATTCCGCCACATCCGCGTTCGGGGCAAATATACAAATGGAATGGATTGTTTTGTACTTGAGGTACAAAGAGAGAAGAATTGTTATCTGCAGTTGGGAGAATCTGAAGGATTGGGTCTGCCATAGCAGATCATCTCTCTACTCTTTCTGCTTCAATTGCTGGTTTCGGATTGCGAAAGGGGATTGCAAGATCTGGAGATGTAAGGTTTTCGATAATGGAATGTTTTTGCGGATGTTTCGATTGAATTTGCCAACCACTATATCTACCCCTCTGACATTCTGTTTCTATCCCTCAATCTTCTGAATCGGTAGATTTGCCTCTATGAATGTACCATTGCTCGACTTGAAGCCGCAATATGAGGCACTGAAACCGGAAATTGATGCGACTGTGGTTCGCGTCATTCAGTCGCAATACTTTATTCTCGGCCCTGATGTGGAGAGGATGGAAGGGGAGATGGCAAGCTACCTCGAGGCGAAGTATGCAATCGGGGTTAGCTCAGGGACAGATGCTCTCCTCCTCGCCTTGATGGCTCTCAACGTTGGCTCTGGCGACGAAATTATTGTCCCAACCTTCAGCTTCTTTGCTACGGCTGGCGTTGTCTCAAGGCTTGGAGCAACTCCCGTTTTTGTCGATATCGATCCGGTGACCTATAACGTGAATCCGGAGTTGATCGCCGATGCAATTACACCCCGAACAAAGGGAATTATTCCCGTTCACCTCTTCGGGCAAGCAGCGAATTTGAAGCCGATTCTTGAAGTTGCTGAGCGGCACGATATTCCCGTAATCGAAGATGCCGCCCAAGCAATCGGTGCTCGGTATGCTGATGGCAAACGGCTCGGTGCTATTGGCGAAGTCGGCTGCTTTAGCTTCTTTCCATCAAAAAACCTTGGTGCGTTCGGTGATGCCGGCCTCGTGACGACTAACGATGATGATCTATATCAGAGGATGAAGATCATGCGTGTTCACGGTGGAGAGCGGAGTTATTACCACTCAGTTATCGGGGGCAACTTCAGGATTGACGCACTTCAGGCTGCTATCCTCAGCGTAAAACTTCCCCACTTGGATCGCTGGACGGCTGGGCGTCGTGCTAATGCAAATCGATATCGTGGTCTCTTCGTTGAGTCTGGACTTACCGACACAGTCGATCAACTTCTTCCACGTGAGGGTGCTCCGGTCGGCTTACCGCAGAGCGCATACAATGGTGAGGAAGCGCACATCTACAACCAATTTGTGGTGCGGGTTCCAGATCGGGATCGTCTCTGCAACCATTTAAAAGAGAAAGGAGTGGGGCACGCAATCTACTATCCAGTCCCCTTCCACCGCCAAGAGTGCTTTGCTTCGCTCGGATATCGCTCCGAAGACTTCCCTGAAGCTGAGCGTGCCGCGGCTGAAGTTCTCGCACTTCCGATTTATCCTGAACTTGTTCCGGCGCAGCAGGAGTATGTGGTGGAGTCGATTCGTGAGTTCTTTCAAGGGTAGGTAGGGCACATATTGATATGTAGGGGAGACTGGAAGAGTACGAATACTCACGAAGGTTTCTATCCAAAACCCTGCACGCACTTTTCCCTTTTTCGCTCACACCTATCCGGCTAACTTCACGCAGAGTTGAACGAACAAAGAAGATCGATGCGAATACTTGTCACTGGAGGATGTGGGTTTATTGGATCAAATCTGATTCACTACTTGCTTCGCACCCACGAGCATCTTCACTTGCTGAATATCGATGCGCTGACCTATGCCGCCAACCCCCGAAATCTCGAAGGAGTAGAGGGTGACCCTCGTTATCAGTTCAAGCAGATTGATATTGCTGACCGGAGCGCACTTCGCGCCACTCTTCATGAGTTTCGTCCAGAAGGAATTTTTCACCTTGCGGCTGAGACACACGTAGATAACAGCATTCGTGAACCAGAGCCATTTATCCAGGCTAACGTTATCGGAACGTTCAACCTGCTTGAGGAGGCGAGGCTTCTCTGGGAGGAGGGGGAAGGCCGATTCCTTCACGTCTCAACTGATGAAGTGTTTGGTGTCGTCGAAGGGGGAGGATCGTTCGATGAAGACTCACCACTCCGTCCAAATAATCCATACTCGGCAACAAAAGCGGGAAGCGATCACCTTGTTAGAGCGTGGTATCAGACCTATGGCTTGGACGTGGTCACCACTAATTGCTCAAACAATTTTGGGCCACGGCAACACCGAGAGAAGTTGATCCCAACTGTGATTACATCTGCCTTATCTGGAAAACCGATTCCAGTATATGGAGAAGGACAAAACATCCGCGATTGGCTCTACATTGAGGATCATTGCGCCGCACTCGACCTTCTCTTCAGTGAAGGAAAAGCTGGGGAGACTTACGTGATTGGAACCCGAAACGAGTGGAAGAATATCGACCTCGTGAGGATGATCTGCTCAACTCTCGACGAAGTTGAGGGGGGAGGACTGGAGGGAGGATATGCTTCACTGATAACCTTTGTCGAAGACAGACTTGGGCACGATCTACGCTACGCTGTGGATCCAAGTAAGATTGAACGAGAATTTGGCTGGAAGGCAGAACGTGGGTTCAAGCAGGCGATTCGTGAAACAGTAATCTGGTATCGAGATATGTTGAGAGAGGCGAAGGAAGGGGCTGTCTGATGAGTCGACCTGATTCGGATACGAGGCCAACCGTAATTACAGGTGGAGCAGGGTTTATTGGATCGCACCTTACTGAGCGGTTGTTAGAGTCTGGACGGAAAGTGATCGGATTCGATTCGATTGATGGTGATTATGATCCGCAAATGAAGCGGAGTCGACTCGCTAAATTTCTACCTAACAACAACTACAGATTTGTTGAGGGTGATATTCGAAATGGTGAACTTCTTCGGCGCCTTTTTGCTGACGAAGATGTTGGTATGGTTTACCATCTCGCCGCCAAAGTTGGGGTGCGTGAATCACTTGAAGCTCCCGACCTCTACTTCGATGTGAACGTCAACGGAACCCAAACGCTACTCGATGCAATGGTTGCTGCTCGGGTTCCTCGGCTTCTCTTCACAAGCTCATCGTCGGTCTATGGATCGAACACAACGCTCCCGTTTTCAGAAAGTGGACCACCTGCTCCGATAAGCCCATACGGTAGAACTAAGGTGAGGGGAGAAGAACTTTGTGCTGAATACCGTAAGCAGTATGCTCTCGACGCTCGCGTTGTGCGACTTTTCACGTTCTACGGCCCTTCCTCAAGACCCGACATGGCAATCAGTCGGTTTATTCAGGCGGCATTGTGTGGCGAGGCGATCAATCTTTTTGGAGATGGCTCACTCCGTCGTGACTTTACGTGGGTTGGGGATGGTGTAGAAGGGATAGTGCTCGTTAGCTCGGTTGCAGAGGCTCCACCAGTGGTCAACATCGGCTCTGGAAGCTCCGTGACTCTCAACGAATTGGTTGCCGTGATTGCTGAAGCAACGGGATTTGAACCTACTATCAATATCCTCCCAAAACACTCTCTCGACGTTGAGGCAACAGAAGCAAACCTTACGATCGCTCGGAGTATTGGATATGAGCCTCACGTTCAGTTGCGGCAGGGGATACGGAGGTGTATTGAAGAGCTTTGCACGCAAAGTCGCAAAGGGAGACAAAGATGAAGTGGGAGGGAACTCAACCAAATTCCCTTGTCCTGCCGGGCATTGGTTAAAGACCAACGGCTACCGTTAATAACTCATACACTCTCACACTCATTCACTCACACACTTTACCCGACTAACCGTACTTTTACGCAATGACTAATCGCATTCTAATTACTGGTGGAGCCGGATTTATTGGTTCACACACTGCCGACCGATTGCTTCGGGAAGGATATACCGTCCGAATACTTGACAGTCTCGATCCGAAAATTCATCCAGATGGAATTCCAGACTATCTTTCGCCGGAGTTCGAGCTGATTGTGGGAGATGTGCGGGATCGAGATGTGTTGCGGCGGGCACTTCAGGATGTGAGTGGCGTTATTCACTTAGCTGCATATCAAGACTATCTTCCCGATCTCTCAACCTTCTTCAGCACCAACGTTGTCTCCACAGCATTGATTTACGAGTTGATTGTTGCTGAGAAACTTCCGGTTGAAAAGGTCGTTATTGCTTCGTCGCAGTTTGTTCAGGGTGAAGGACTGTACAAAGATTCTTCAGGACGAGTTGTTTCTCCGCCATTTAGAACGCGAGAACAACTTGGGCGGGGTGAGTGGGAACATCGTGACGAACGTGGTGAAGTGATGGAGTGGATTCCAACACCTCCAACCCATACCGCGCCGCCGAATGCCTATGCTCTCAGCAAATGTTCGCAGGAGCAACAGGGAATTGTTTTCGGTGAACGGTATAACATCCCTACTGCCGTTATGCGCTATTCAATTGTGCAAGGGTCACGTCAATCATTCCACAACGCGTATTCTGGAGCCTGTCGAATATTCAGCTTGAGCTACCATTTCGGTGAGGCTCCCACCATTTACGAAGATGGTGAACAGGTGCGAGACTTTGTGAATATCCACGACGTAGTCGACGCGAACGTGCGAGTGCTTCAAAGTGAGAGTGCAAACAGTAAGGTCTTTGCAGTTGGTGGTGGGCGAGCTTGTTCCATTCGTGAGTTCGATCGCATCGTTGCCCGTCAGTTCGGGAGAGAAGATTTGCAGCCGAACATTCCCGGAGAGTTCCGTTACGGTGATACGCGCCACGCGGTCTCCGACATATCTCAGCTCATGGAACTCGGTTGGGAGCCGAAGCACTCGATAGAAGATTCTGTAGCCGAGTATGCTAATTATTTGCGGGAGATGGAAGGACTAAAGAACGTGATTGGTAGGGCGAGAGAGAAGATGAAGGGACTGAATGTGATTGGGAGTAGTAGTCAGCAATAACTGTTGTTGTTGCGGATCACAAGAAATATCGAAAGTAATGTTCAATCGATGAACGTAACTATAACACAACAATAAGAAGCATCGGAACAATGAGAGAACACCAACAGATTATCGAAGCACTGGAGCAACTGAAGCGGGATGAAATTCACGCCGCTGAATACTATCTGTCGGCTGCACGCGAAGCGGGTGAGAGAAATGAGAGTGAACAGGAGGAGACCTATATGGCTATCCGCAAAGTTCACGGTGAACTTGCACTGATGTTCGATCACCGTCGGGAAGCATTGGAGAGGGAAGATGGTGAGGGGATTCTCGGCGACACACTTCACGCATTTATCGATGCGATACGGTCACTCGTCAATATGCCTGTTCTATTCTTCGAGGGGGAGACTGAGATGTCGGCAAAGAACTTCGTTGAGTTAGAGAATGGCTTAGCCAACAGATATCGCCAGTTAATAGAGAGGGCCGATTCTGAGACTGCCGACTTGTTGCGCCGGGCAATCGAGGGGAATGAGAAGAGCGTTGAACATCTACAAGTTTTTGTTGGAGCCTAAACTATCCTTTGTATGAAGACTGACTTCTGGAAAGCAAAGTGGGAAGAGAACGCAATTCGTTTTCACCAAATCAGAATAAATCCTAAGCTGAAGCAATACTTCGGTGAGTTGCAACTCGATCGCAAAGAGAAAGTATTCGTTCCGCTCTGTGGTAAGACACACGACATGCGGTGGTTGACCTTAATGGGGCATCGGGTGATAGGAGTTGAGCTTAGTCCAATTGCAGTTCGAGATTTTTTTGAAGAAGGGGGGATTGCGCCGGTGATTACGTCGGAGCCTCCGTTCGAGCGATGGAGTGGAGGAGGTGTGGATATTCTGCTCGGCGATTTCTTTGAACTTCGTCCAGAGCATCTGATTGGAGTGGGAGGACTCTACGACCGTGCATCACTCATCGCCCTTCCACCCGAATTGCGTGCCCGATATACTGAGCATTTAAAAGATATACTCCCTCCAAACCAGCGTGGGTTGTTATTAACTATTGAGTACGATCAGGAGGAGATGCAAGGGCCTCCTTTCTCGGTGGATGAGAGTGAGGTTCGAAGACTTTTTGCCCCCGACTGGAGTGTCGAGAAACTTCTTGCCGAAGATGCACTCGAAGGTTCGCCAATGCGGGAGCGTTTAACAGGGTTAGTGGAAAAGGTTTACGTGATCGGCAGTCCATAATGTTCTATTGAGAACCACATGACCTACCTTGAGTTCCACCTGATCTTTAACCTTCCCCTACTACTACTTCTTCTCTTCTTCACCAGAAAGAAGTTGAGTCGAGGATACCTGAAGTGGGTTGCGGTGGTTTGTCTTATCGTGCTAACCTTCACATTCCCTTGGGACAGTTGGGCTGTTGCCAAAGGAATATGGGGGTTTGGTGAGGAGCGCGTTCTGTTTAAGGTAGGGAATCTTCCATTTGAGGAAGTTCTCTTCTTCTTGTTGGAAACAATTGCGGTGGCACTCTTAGTGATTCTCTTCCTACCAAAGAGAGGGGGGGAAGAAGGGTAGTGGAGAAAACAACGTACCTCTACCATCTCCTCTTCTGGATGCTCCCCGTGATTGCTATTCAGTGGAGCATTGGGTGGCGAATTTTCCTAAGGAATCGGAAGGCTGTCTTCATTCCACCACTCATATTTGGAACCTATTATTCGTTGACCGACCTTGTTGCAGTGGGGGAGGGGATCTGGTTTTTTGATGAGAATCAGATCGTGGGATTGAAGGCTGGTCCACTACCAATTGAAGAAATTCTCTTCTTTTTTATCACTGCTCTTCTGGTGTCCCAGAGCATTGTGATGTTAGTTCCAAAGAAATACCGGGATTCTTGAGAAAAATCGAATATTCCTGACCTTGTAAACGATTGCGACGAGTCTACCATGAATTTGTCGTTAACCCCTTTTTACCCGTATCTTTGCCGGTCTCTGTGTAATCCTGAGGAAAGAAACTGTTTAAAACGATAGCAGGTATCATGACACCGAATAAAATCACGGCATCGGTTAAGGCTTCCGACGCCAACTCGAAGTGGTGGGTGATTGACGCCACCGGAATGAAGGTTGGGCGTCTTGCAACGCAAGTTGCAACGCTCCTTCGCGGCAAGCACAAGCCGACGTTTACTCCGCATACTGAATGTGGAGATGCCGTTGTGGTTATCAACGCCGACAAAGTAGAGCTTGCAGCGAAGCGTGCAGCTCAGAAAGAGTATAACTGGTATACTGGGTATCCTGGTGGACGCCGGACGGAGACCTTCCAGGAGGCAATGGCTCGACACCCAGAGCGGGTAATCGAGCGTGCAGTCTGGGGAATGCTCCCGAAGAATCGTCTTGGTCGTCGGCTTTACAAGAACTTGCGGGTGTATGCCGGAGAGGCTCATCCTCACACAGCTCAGGTGCCAGAGGTTCTGGACATTAAGAAGTAAAAACGTCTCACGATAAGCAGCATAGTCACGCAACGTATTTATGCAGAACACAATTAAAGTAGGACGCCGCAAAAATGCTGTTGCCAGAGTCTTTTTGACTCCAGGTAGCGGACAGGTAACGGTGAACAAGCGGAGCTTCGAGCAGTATTTTCCTGAAGAGGTTGATCGGAAGATCGCCCTCAGCCCACTTGAAGCTGTTGAAATGCTCGGCAAGTTTGATGTCCACGCCAACGTAAACGGTGGTGGCCGCTCGGGGCAGGTCGGTGCAATCCGTCATGCGATTGCTCGAGTCTTAGTCACGATTGACGAAGAGTTGAGGTCACCACTTCGTAAGGGTGGACACATGACCCGTGACCCACGTATGGTTGAGCGGAAGAAATACGGCCAGAAGAAGGCTCGTAAGCGCTTCCAGTTCTCCAAGCGTTAAGTTCAGAGCGGAAACTCTCTCCGCTATTAGAAATGGTGAACGGCCCGGATCAACTACTGAAGCTGATCCGGTCGTTCTGTTTTTCGGAGCCTCGGAGAGTAAAGGAATCGTAATACATCTCAAGCACAGTTGCTGTGACTTGAGAAATCATACACATATCTCCTGATCGACCGTGTGTGTCCCGATTATTCGGGATGTGCGGTATCGAGATGACGGAGGTAGAGGTACTAACACAACACAACCTTAATTGGAGGAAGGACATGGCTGTCCGAATTGAAGATCTTTTGAATGCCGGTGCCCACTTCGGGCATCTTTCTCGCCGATGGAACCCGCGCATGCGGAAGTACATCTTTATGAAGCGGAATGGGATTCACATCATCGACTTGAAGAAGACGCACGCTCTTCTTGAAGATGCAAAGAATGCTGCCGAACGGATTGCTGCCGAAGGGAAGCGGATCCTCTACGTTGGCACGAAGAAGCAAGCTCGCGAAGCAGTGCGCGATGAGGCGTTGAGAGCAGGAACAAACTACGTGGTAGAACGCTGGCTTGGTGGTATGCTGACCAACTTCTCAACAATCCGCAAATCGCTGAAGCGACTGGATCAGATTGAAAAGATGGAGGCGGATGGAACTGCCGACAACTTGACAAAGAAAGAACGCCTGATGCTCTCCCGTGAGAAGGATCGTCTTCTCCGCGTTCTCGGTGGTATCGTCGATATGAATCGCTTACCCGGTGCTCTCTTCATCGTCGACATTCGCAAGGAGCGCCTTGCAGTGAAAGAGGCAAAAACGCTCGGCATTCCGATCTTCGCAATTGTGGATACGAATGTCGACCCAACATTGATCGACTATCCGATTCCAGCGAACGACGACTCGTTGAAGACGATTGCGCTGATCTCCAAGGAGATTACCGACGCAGTGATTATGGGGAAAGAGGCGAGCAAAGCGCACGACGCTGATATGGCCGCTGCTGAAGAGTCGCAGAAAGATCAAGAAGTTGATGAGGTCGATGCAGAGTCAATCAAGACTCGCCGCCGCACACGCTCACGTCGTAAAGGTGATGATGAGCAGAGCGATGATGCAGCACAGGGTGCAGACGTTGAAGTAGCTGCAACCGAAGCTGGGAATAAAGCTGAAGGTGCTTAAGGCCACTGAGCCTGTTTTTTGTGAAAGCTACGAATCAAGAATAACAGTATCACTTAACGAGAATAGAAGCTGAGTACTATGGCTATTACTCTTGAAGACATCAAGAATTTGCGTGAGCGTACCGGAGCTGGGATGGCTGATTGCAAGAAGGCTCTGGAAGAGGCAAACGGTGATATGGAGGGGGCAATTGATATCCTCCGCAAGAAAGGTGCAGCAACGGCAGCAAAGCGAGCCGACAAGGCTGCCGACGAAGGAATGATTGCGACGGCTGTTGCCGACGATCATAAGAGTGCCGCAGTCGTTGAGATTAACTGCGAGACAGACTTCGTTGCACGCAATGCAGAGTTCAGTTCTTTTGCAGAGAAGATTGCAAACGTTGTTTTGCAGAACAATCCTGCGAGCGAGGCAGAACTCATGAGTGCTGATATCGACGGCATCACCGTAGAGGCTGGGTTGAACGAGCTTCGGGCAAAGTTCTCCGAGCGGATCGGTATTCGTCGTTTCGAGCGGATTGAGTCGAACGACGGGTTTATCTCGGACTACATTCACGGCGGTTCCCGCTTAGCTGTTTTGGTTGAGCTTGGAAGTGCGGGTGACGACACCGATAAATCTGACCGCCTTGCACGCGACATTGCAATGCAGGTTGCTGCGATGAATCCCGCACACGTTAGCCGTGACGAGTTTACCAACGAGGTAATCGAGAAAGAGCGGGAGATCTACCGCGAACAGCTTGCCGGCGAAAACAAACCAGCCGACATTATTGAGAAGATCGTTAACGGTCGGATTGAGAAGTTTTTTGAGGAGAGCACGCTTCTCGAGCAATCCTTCGTGAAGGATTCTTCGAAGCGGATTGCCGACGTAATGAAGGAGCATAGTGAGGGGGCGACCGTTCGCCGCTTTATTCGCTTCAACTTAGGTGAGTCGCTTGAAGAAGCGACGTCAGCCGAAGCCTGAAGACCTCTTTCGACAACCTAATAGGAGAAACGCCACTGTGCCAAGCGTGCAGTGGCGTTTTTCGTTGTATCGTCCCGATTTATACTCATTTCTTTTTCGTACTTTTGCCTGATTTCATTCAAAATTCTCCAAAAAACCGATCATGTCCGAAAAACCCGGATTCAAACGTATTCTGTTGAAACTCAGTGGCGAAGCCTTGATGGGGGAAGATGACTACGGTATCGACGCAGATATGTTGGACCGTTTTGCCGAAGAGATAAAGAGCATCTACGAGTTAGGAGTAGAAGTAGGTATTGTTATTGGTGGTGGAAACATCTACCGGGGGGTGAAAGCGGTAGCTGAGGGGATCGACAAAGTGACCGGAGATCACATGGGAATGTTGGCGACAGTTATCAACTCGCTTGCATTTCAGAGCGCCCTGGAGCGGCACGGAATTACAACGCGATTGCAGACAGCGATTAAAATGGAGCAAATCGCCGAGCCGTTCATTCGTCGGCGCGCTATGCGTCACCTTGAGAAAGGGCGCTTTGTGATTTTTGGAGCCGGAACTGGCAATCCCTACTTTACGACAGATACTGCAGCGGCACTCAGAGCAATTGAAATTAATGCCGACGCTCTGATTATGGCGAAAAATGGAGTTGATGGAATATATGATGCCGATCCTCGCGTTGTTCCAGATGCGAAACGGTATACATCAGTCACCTATACAGAAGTTCACCGGAAAAATCTGCGAGTGATGGATCTTACTGCTATCACACTCTGTCAGGAAAATCGACTCCCCATTCTTGTGTTCGATATGAATGTTTCCGGCAACTTGAAGCGGTTAGTCCTCGGTGAGAATATCGGCACAACTGTCACTGCTGAAACAGCATAATCGCTGAATCATGTATTGAATGTGAACTCAGCTTTGCATAATATATTTGCACTACACAACTGAAACAACGCATTTACTCGAGGTATGGAAGTCAAGACTATATTGAACGAGGCCGAAGTGGGAATGAAGCGTGCCTTGGATCACGCGCACATCGACCTATCGAAAATCAGGACGGGACGTGCTTCCGTCTCCATGCTCGACTCTGTTAATGTCGACTACTACGGAGCTATGACGCCACTCTCGCAGGTAGCGAACATCTCTACCCCTGACGCAACAGCAATTGTTGTCCAGCCGTGGGAGAAAACGATGTTGGGACCAATCGAAAAGGCAATCCTTGCGGCCAACCTTGGGATGACTCCGAACAACGACGGACAAATAATCCGCCTTTCAATTCCGGCCTTAACCGAAGAGCGGAGGAGGGAGATTGCTAAGCAAGCGAAGCAAATTGCAGAGGACTCGAAAGTTGGTGTCCGCAATGCTCGCCGCGATGCGATAGATCACTTGAAGAAAGCAGAAAAAGAGGATCACTTGAGCGAAGATTTACGTCGTGATGGAGAGGGTAGCGTACAAGCATTAACCGACAAGTACATTGCAGAGATCGATAAAGTTTTTGCTGCGAAGGAGAAGGAAATTCTTACAGTGTAATGTCAGCTACTAATCCCAGTTTGGGAGAGTAGGTTCACCAGTCTTGATAGAGTACCCATAAGAACTACGTGGAATAGTTATTGTTATGAATCTGATTTTTTTTGGCGCACCAGGGGTAGGAAAGGGGACGCAGGCAGAAAAACTTGCTGCTCGTCTCGGCATTCCACATATCTCAACAGGTGCAATTTTCAGGGCAGCACTACAACAGGGGAAGGAACTTGGATTGCGCGCGCGCGAGTACATGGATCGTGGGGCACTTGTTCCAGATGAACTAACCACTGCCATTGTTGTTGAAGCTCTCCAGGAGCCGGAGAATGCTAACGGCTTTATCCTCGACGGTTACCCTCGGAATTTATCTCAGGCTGAAGACCTTGAGCGCGCCTTAGCCGAACAGGGGAGAGGGATCGACTCTGTGCTCTACCTAACTGCCCCACAACACGAAATTGTTGAACGGATGTTAGCCCGCGGGCGGAATGATGATACCGAAGATGTGATTAACCATCGTTTGGAAGTCTACCGCCAGGAGACCGAACCGGTGTTGAAATTTTATCAAGATCGTGAGCTGGTACGCGAAGTATACGGAGTGGGGGGGATCGACGAAGTTCACGATCGCGTATTCGATGCTGCGAAGGTCGCCGCAGAATCGTAAATTCACTTCGTGCAACTTTCGATTATCATCGTCAACTACAACGTTCGCGATTTGCTGTTGAACGCAATTGCTTCGTTGAATCGTGCTCTCTCAGGAATTGAGGGGGAGATTATCGTTGTCGATAATGCTTCAAGCGATGGAGCCGTGGAGTTGTTAGGGCGAGATTACCCCGAGGTGTTAACTCTCCCACAAGATCGAAATCTCGGTTTTGGACGAGCACATAATATCGGAATCAGCCATGCACGGGGCGAGTATATCCTGATTCTCAACCCCGACACAGTGGTGCAGGAAGATACGCTCCGCGAAATGCTCCAGTTTATGGCCGAACACCCAAATGCTGGGGCAGTTGGGTGCAAAATCGTTCACCCCGACGGAACTCTTGATGCCGCTGCAAAACGTGGTTTCCCCTCTCCTTGGTCTGCCTTTAGCCGCGTTTTTGGTCTAAGTAGACTCTTTCCACGCTCAAAACTCTTTGGAGGCTATAACCTAAGCTGGATTGGTGATGATACGACAAGCCAAGTAGAGAGCCTCTCCGGTAGTTTTATGTTCTTCCGTGCCTCTGTGCTGCGCGAGCTTGGTGGGTTCGACACCGATTTCTTCATGTATGGGGAAGACCTTGATCTCTGTTGGCGGACGAGAAAGGAGGGGTGGGAGGTTTGGTACTATCCGGGGACATCAATTATTCATATTCGAGGTGAGAGCACTCGAAGAAGTTCGCTCGACTCAATCGGAATGTTTTACGACGCGATGGAAATCTTCGCTCGAAAGCACTTTCGGAGTCCTTTTCTCCTCCTCTTAGTGCGACTCGGGATACTTCTCCGCAGAGGAATCGCGAGGATCGAGCGCCTCTTCCCATCCCTTTCATTTGCTGCGATTGACGTTGGGGCCGTTCTCGTAGGCTTTATCATTTCGACGTTGTTGGTAATCGGGGAACTACACTTTCCCGACTACGCAGTGCCGTGGGTTTTTGTGGCTCCACCAACGATCTTTATTCTCACAATTGCCGCTTCAGGTGGGTACGGTGTAGACGCGGGGCGACTTTCACGAACTCTTCTCGGCTACCTTGTCGGATTCTTCATCTTGAGTACGCTTACATACTTCTTTGAAGAATATCGATTCAGTCGAGGTATCGTTTTGGCAACTACTGGCATTAGTGCCTTCGTTGGACTTACCGCCCGTTTCCTGATTCTTCTCTATCGAAGAACTTACGGTCGTGAAAGTGCCAGACGGGTAGCAGTAATCAGTGGTGGATCGCTTAGTCTACCACTCCGTGATAGATTGAGGGAGACGTTGCTGGGGCGTCCGGTTAGTCTTGTTGGAATTATTACTCCAACGTTCAGCCACCTCGACAAAGTTGGGGAGGGAGGAATTGGTTCAATCGAGAACATTGCCCGAATAGTTCGAGAGCATCGTTTGACCGATGTCTTCGTCATTGATTCCGAAATTGGATATGGTGAGGCAATTAGTGCCATGCGCCTCTGCGCTGGTGAGTCTGTTCGGTTTCACTTGATGCGAGATGCTCGTGACGGTGGGGTTGGGGGGGAGATTATGGCGACAGGATCAGTGCGCCACAGCTATGTTCCAGAACCGTATCGGCAGAAAATTCCGTTAACGAAGAGACTGACTGACCGACTGTTAGCACTTGTCTGTCTATTTCTCTTCCCTTTCCTGACAATGTTTGGAGGGAAGGGGAAGTTGACGATAAAAGGATTGCTTCAAAGTTTGATTGGTCAACGGCCACTGGTGCGGGGAGCCACCTCGAACAGTGGTGAGCCGGAGCCTGTATTCTCAGCTGCAACCGTCTATTCCGATCAGATACATGATGAGAAGAGTCTCGTGGAGATCGAGCGGTATTATGAAGCGAATCGCTCTTTCATGCTTGATTGCGAGATCATTGTAAGTTCACTCCGCGCTCCACACTATACTGAGAGTGTTGGGGAAGGAGTTTCCAGAGAGGTTGTACATTAAGATCAATAGGATCAACAAGACTAAGAGATATCCCTATCAACTATGGCGAAATATATTCTTGACTTTGAGAAACCGGTGATCGAGTTGGAGGAGAAAATTGCGGAGATGCGCTCGATGTCCGATCAACTCGACATTAACGATGAGATTGCAGTGCTCGAAGAGAAAGTGGAGCGACTCCGCAAGAATGTCTACGAGCAGTTGACGCGGTGGCAGCGAGTGCAGCTTGCACGCCATCCTGAGCGTCCCCTTACGCTCGACTATGTCGGCATGATCTGCGATGACTTTATCGAACTGCATGGTGATCGATCCTTTCGGGATGATCCGGCAATTGTTGGTGGTCTTGGCCGGATCGGGGGTGTTGAGCTAATGTTGATTGGCCACCAGAAGGGGCACGACACGAAGGAAAATTTGAAGAGAAATTTCGGAATGCCAAATCCAGAAGGATACCGGAAAGCCTTGCGCTTAATGCAGCTTGCCGAGAAATTTTCCCTTCCAGTTGTCACTTTGATTGACACGCAGGGAGCCTATCCCGGCATCGAAGCTGAAGAGCGGGGGCAAGGTGAAGCAATTGCGCGAAATCTTGTGGAGATGGCTCGGCTGGAGACACCAATTATCAATATCGTGATAGGTGAGGGGGCTTCTGGTGGAGCACTCGGTATCGGCATGGGAGACCGTCTCTTCATGATGGAAAATACCTGGTACTCAGTAATTGCTCCTGAATCGTGCTCGAGCATTCTTTGGCGGAGTTGGGATTACAAGGAACAGGCTGCCGAAGCACTTCGGTTAACCGCGCGGGATAACTTAGAGCTTGGTATTGCCGACGATATAATCGAGGAGCCAGTAGGAGGGGCACACCGGGACAGCCGAACTGCTGCCGAAAATGTGAAGGAACAAATACTGAAGTCGTTGAAAGAACTGCGTAAACTCCCGATGAAAAAGTTGCTGGAACAACGGTCAGAGCGATACCGGAAGATTGGTGTTTGGGGAACAATAGAAAACTGAGTGTATGGAACAGCTTTTACAGACGATATTTGACAACGTTATCACGCCAATCTTTGGCGAAATGCCTGTGACAGCAGAAACCTACGTCAAAGCAGTGATGATGCTTCTGCTTGCTTTGTTGGTGGGGCTGCTGATTCGTCAGCTTGTTTTCGTTAGAGTGAAAAAGTATACCGAGAAGACAGCCAATTTTTATGATGATATCATTTTAGAGACACTTCGTCGGAAGACAGTGTTGTGGGTGATTCTCATCGCGACAATCTTGGCAATCCCAACTCTCCACTGGGAGGAGCAGTACCGAAGACTTGCTGAGCAATTGACAATGGCAGTATTGATTTTGTCGATTACTGTTGCTATTGTTCGGGGTGTCTCCGAAGCAATTACTAAGTATTCTGAGCAGTCCGGCGCGGGGATTGGGGGGAGCACGTTAATTCGATATGTAGTGTCGTTTGTCTTCTTTGCGGTCGGGATTGCTGTTGTTCTCTCTCTCTTCGATGTCTCATTGCTTCCGGCGGTCACAGCTCTTGGCGTTGGCGGACTTGCTGTTGCCCTTGCATTTCAGGATACGTTGGCAAACCTGTTCGCTGGGATTCACATGACTCTCTCTCAACAGCTTCACTTAGAAGATTATGTGCAGTTGCAAAGTGGTGAGGAGGGATTCGTTCACGACATCAGTTGGCGAACAACAACGTTGCGAACGATGGCAAATAACCTGATAATCATACCGAACAAAAAGTTGGCAGAGAGTATCATTATCAACTTCAATCTCCCAATGTCGGAGCTTGCAATAGAGCTGAACATTGGGGTGAGTTACGATACCGACCCAGCATACGTAGAGGAAGTTCTTATTGACATCGTCAAGGGGGCTTACGGGGAAGTAGAGGGAGTGCTCGACGAAATTCCAGCAGTTCGCTTTCAAGCATTTGCTGACTCTTCCCTCGCAATGAGAGCTTTCGTAAAAGTTGACAAAGTTGAGAACCGCTTTGCTGCGCGGCACGAGTTAATGAAGAGAGTCTACAAGCGATTCCGTGAAGAAGGAATTGAGATTCCCTTCCCAATCAGGACGTTGCAGTTCAAGTCTGAGGGAGGCTTTGATGGAGTTATTGGGAACGTAAACATTTACGAAGCGGTCGAAGTGGGGAAGAAGAAAAAGAAGAAATCGGTATCGGAAGGGTAGCTGTATGGAAGAAGGAGGCAACGTAACTGTACTTTTTACAACAGTGCCAGACCAAGAGACGGCAGTAAAGATTGGAGAAGCACTGGTTACTGAGAGCTTAGCAGCCTGTTGTACGATTATCCCGAACGTTCAGTCAATCTATAAGTGGGAAGGAGAAGTTCAGCATGAGGCCGAACTTCTCCTGATGATTAAGACAACGCAAGTGGGGTATTCAGAACTCCACGATCGACTGATTGAGCTACACCCCTACGGTCTCCCTGAACTGCTGGCACTTCCGGTTCCCTACGGTTCAGAGCCGTATCTCGAGTGGATTCGCGAATCCATTCGGTGAAGATTACTTCCGCCAACTACAGATGATTGCTCGATGAAATTGTACACAGATTGGACAGATTGACGAGAATCAGCACGGATCTATAGTTGATTGTCATTAGCCTATCCACACCAGATCTTATCTACTGATTTGAACAAATCTTGTAGGCCTCTTCTACAGGAACAAACATGTTGTAGAGATACTGCTCACAAACCAGTTCTTTATACGTTTCGGCATGTTCATCTCCAGCTTTTACACCGGTGGTAAACATCTCAGCCGCTTGGCCATAGCACTCGTTGTCGGCAAAAAATGAACCGAGGATCATTGGCAGCGCAGGGTTATCTGAGCCAAGTTCCTCTTGAATAGCCTCCTGACCAGCCATGACCATCGTTTGCTTTTCAGTCGGAAGACGGTGGAACGAAGCTCCGAATGAATTGCTGCTGTTCTCCTTATCTGAAAGCCGCCATGTGTATATCTCTTCTGGATTTAATGAAGGTGTATCCCAAACAAACGTTGTGTCGGTAGTTTCTGTTCGATAAACCTCTTCACCCAAAAAGTTCTGCACCGAGAGGGCGTATGTGCTAACACCCGGAGTTCGCATCCAACGGAATCTGACTGAACCACCTGAGACCGCCGTTGAGCGCGGCTGAAGCAAGATGATTGCTTCACTCTTCATCTTGTCCGAAACCTTTTCGATCAGCCCGGAGGCATCACCAATCCCAGTCATCGACTCTACTTCACTATTCAAGCGCATCGTTCCTGTGTTAACACTTTCGGTTTTCAACGAGTCGAAATAGGCCATATTCTTCTTCCCATCGGCTCGCGTTGCACCGGCAACACTTGTGCGAGCGCTCCTGCCCGCTCCACTGGCTCCAGCCAACGTTCGCGCAGAGTTTGCAACAACACTGTTCTCTCCAGTACCCGCCCGCGTAATCGCGTCTGATATTTTCAGCGACATTGGCTTTGAATACTTCAGCACTTTACCGTTGATTGAGAGTTGCAGTGAGCTGGAAGAGCCAATCTTGACATTGTCACTACTCTTCAACTGTTGCCCGAGCTTTGCACTACCCTTACCACTAACAGTGACGCTTCCACTGTAGTAGAGAACGCGGACAGTCTGTGCTTGCGTCATTGCCATAGCCAATACGGTCAATAGCAGGCATATCCAACAAATGCGAAATCCATAGCGAATCTGTTTCATCTGATTCTCCTGATGTTCAATTTTCATGCGCGGTAGGGTAAAAATACAATGTGGAGAGAGGATAGTTCAAGTCTGCTTCTTTTAAAAAGCTTAAACGAATGGTAGTGTGACGGGATGAAGAGCCTCTGTGACAGTCAAGGTAGTGTAGTCAGCACGCACTCAATAATCGTACGACGGAGTTGGTTTCCGTTGAGGAGTAGTGCCGTTGAATGGCCTATCCGATATTTCGAGAACATACTGGGATGTGCTGTCGCTGCCATTGACTCCAGCCAACGTGTTCTTGCGAACCTGGGCAAAATATGTCTGTTCAGGCAAGAGAAGGAACTCGTGAACGGCAATTACTCCCCCTTCTTTCTCGACAAGTTTCTGAATGGGAAGGGGAGCAATGCTTGAGTTTTCACTACTGAAGGTTCGCGAGAAGTATGAGCCTAAGTAGAGTTTGATCTGAAAAATGTCGAGTTGAATAACTCCGTAGGGGGTTACCACTAAAATAGAATCGTTGCTTTGAAATGCTGGAGTGAGCGAGATAGAGGCATCTTCACCCATTATTCCGTATGCCCACTCTGTGTAGTAGCAAGAATCGTCGGTCATGTAGGCAGAGCGGATTTTCCCTTCGATGGTGACCGGAATCGAGGCAAACTTTGTTAGCTCTCCCATTGTTACCCGTGGCCGGACAACATCACCACCGCACGAAACAAGCATTAGAGAGAGAAGAAGTCCTGAGCAAACCAGAACTCCAAGAACGTATTGCTGCAACTGTCGTCGATTCATGGGGACAATCTACGGGATTTTCGGCAATGACTTTGGATCTTTTGGGCAAAGTCGCTCGCTGGCTCTGCCTAAAATTTCCAAATGTGAGGTTAGCCAAGCCCTGACGTGGATCGTTGAGTAAGTCTGGAATCTGCTTGCAGCTACTCTTACATCCTCAAACACCTTCAGATTTTGTCAATCCGCACGATTTATTCATATTGCCGCGCTTCCTTAGCTCAGTTGGTAGAGCAACTGACTCTTAATCAGTGGGTCGGGGGTTCGAATCCCCCAGGGAGCACTACTATCCTCGGAATCAATTCGGTTTCGAGGATTTTTCCTATTCGGGATGTCAACTCTTTAGTATCATATTCAATTTTAACTTCTTTGCCTCACCACCAGCCACAATCCGCCTCCCACTCCTCCCGACTCGCAACTGGTGATTGCGATAGGAGAGAAGAAGATCCGGAGGTTCGTAAATGCCGACCATCAATTCACTCTCTCTTGCAGCAAAACAGATTAGTGTTCCGTGATAGATGCTCAGTTCTTCTTCGGGAATATCGCGCTGTTCTATGCAGATCGTATCTTTCTCTTCTATTCATACTCCCTCAAGGGATTTATCAGTGATCTCTATTTGAAAGCAGTCTCGTTCATTCTCTCTGTGGGGGCAGTTGCCACAACTCTTGTTGATGACAACGTTCATAGAATTGTCGTCTCAGTCCGCTCCTTTGTTTGTTGGTGATTTCTGTTCTTCAGAGTGGGTGTACTTCGGCTACCAGCCGATAGAATCATCTACGAACGTCGACGCGACAACACGATTGCTCCACGTGAGTCTGGACAAGACCGTCCCGGACTCGTCGCAAAACCACAAGAGTGGTTCGACTTCGATCTGAAGAATCGTTTCCGGATCATCCGAGGTTCCAATCAGCCGAAGATTCCAAACCGGTATAAGTTCTTGCTCCCACGCCATCGTGCAACCTACCAGAATCCATACGGTCAGGCACTCCTTAGTTCGTGCTACTGGCCGGTTGTCATCAAGCGTCAAGGGTATAAGATGTTCACGGTCTTCGTCGAGAAGTTTGGGATGCCTTGGCCTGTGGTGAAATACCGACCCGGCATGAAGCGGGATGAGATCATTGAACTCGTCAATCTCCTCGATGAACTTGTTGCCGACGGTATTCTCGCCATCCCCACCGACGGGGATTTGTCGTTGATGCAAGGAACGGCAAACGGAGGTCGCGAGGTCTACAAAGTGTTGGTCGAGTTGATGAACGACGAGATCAGCAAAGCCATTCTCTCGCATACTGGTTCTATTCAATCGGCAGGGGGGAGGCTTGGCAACGAAAACGTTGCCGGTGATGTACGCGACTCCTTGATTCGAGAAGGGAAGCGGATCGTCGAGAGAGAAGTCAACCGGTTAGTCGACAACCTCTGGATCATCAACTACAACCGCCGTCCACCCGAACCGCTTTTCAGTCTCTACGATGAAGAAGAGGTCAATCAAACGAAGGCAACTCGGGACTGGCTCTTGCGCGAAATGGGTGTCAGCTTCACGAAAGAGTATTATGCACGCGAGTACGATCTAAACCCGGACGACTTCGAAGTCGGTCTATCAGTCGACGAAATCAGAGTCTCCGGCAGAGAAGAAGAAGTATCCACAACACCGACCGACCCATCAGCAAAGAAAACAATCAGCCGACCAAACCCACGGAAAACAATTCAGGAGAAGACGCAGGAGAAATCTGAGGGAGCACCACCCAATCCCCGGTCATCATTGCGAGGGAAAATCGCCGCCATCCGCCGAGCCATAGGAGGAACCCCGTAGGGACAAGACGTGTCCTGTCGTGTCCCTTACCCTGACATTTTGAAATGTTCGATACAGTCGCTTTCGTTCGTTTGAAGCATCACCCAATCCTTTATAATCAAAAAAAAACGGAGAAAAAGTTGTAACGCCTCTTGACATTTACGTGAGAATACTTGTAGATTCGCACCAGTACAATTGACAACACACTCACAATCCGAGGGGTTTCCCTCCAACGCTTATGAAGCTCTCGGTCTCTTTTGTGGCATTGCTCTGCATTGGCTTGGTCAATGTTGTCTCAGGGAACACCCGCGACACCCTTGCCTCGTTCGATCCACGCACTGCATCTGTCTTCTATCAGGAACCCGGCATCCGCGCACAAGCTGCTCGGTTCGATCTGGCTGCTCCAGCCTATCTCCACTCGGTCACGCTCTGGCTTGCCGGTCGAACAACCGGTACGGCAACAGTTCGGATCTACGGAAACGAAGGTTCCTTCTCCGCTCCTCTGTTGAGTTTGCCGTTGAGTCCGGCGATTACTGTTCGCAAGGATCGTCCGAATGTCCAACAAGTCGTTGTCCCTCTTCCAGCAGAATTCTTCGTCGATCGCCCACAGTTCTTCGTGGTTGTTGAGGAGATGAGTGACGGAGTTCACTTGTTGTCCGATCGTCGGGAGCAAGAGCCGATCTGTGCCGATGGAGGTGAACGATGGACACACCAATCAATCTTGGGGAGTGACGGAATCTGGCGTGTAGGGAGATATGGGTACGCCGTTGAGGTGGTGGTTGACTATCCCGATGCATTTGCGCCGGTCAATTTGGTTGATGTGACGGCTGAGATGATTTCTCCCTTGAGGGAGATGTCTCGCAAGGTGAGACAGAGGGTGTCCTCGTCGTCGGAGAAGAAGGAGAACACCCCCTTACCTCCTCAAGGGGGGATTGCCTGGGGTGACATCGACCTGGACGGGCGAGTCGATCTTCTGAGCAATGGTCGACTCTGGCTGAACCGCGGTGGAGAAGAGGAGTTTGAAGAGATCACCGAGCAGCTGAATCTTGACGAGGATGAGGCCTTTACAAGTGGTCACTTCATCGATGTAGACAACGACCGCGATCTGGACATTCTCCTGATCGGCTTCGATGATGGCCGCACGCGATTGTTGCTGAACGATGGACGAGGGAACTTCGACGAACGAGGTTCACCGTTGTCGGATGTTTGGAACCCGAGCAGTCTCTCAATCGCCGATGCAGATGGGGACAACAACCTTGATCTGTACATCGTTCAGGGTCACGATACGAGTGGAAGAGGGAAGGGTGTTCTCTACAACAGAATAAAGAGTGGGTGGAGTAGAATCTCCCTTGAGGGAGATGTCCGCCAGGGGCGGACAGAGGGTGCCATCTCCCTTGCGGGAGATGACCTACGGAGCGATTCGACAACCATCGCAGCACAATGGCTCGACTACGAGGGCGACGGCGATCTTGATCTCTACCTGACAGGCCAAACTCTCGATGAGAGTCGACTTCTCCTTAATGATGGTACTGGCCAATTACAGCTCTCAGGCGTAACTGAACAAAAACCATCAGCCACAACAATCGTCGCAACAGGAATCCAAACTCCTGCACTCATACACTCTCGCACTCACACACTCTCAAACTCCGACTGGTCCGATGTTGACAACGATGGCCAGCCTGATCTCCTTCAACCAATCAACGTCGGCAGAGCAAATCTCAATCAGATCACAGAATCTGAGCTACAAGCCACCGACTTCGATCTTCCCACATCCTTTGCTGGTTCCGGCACGTGGGCAGATGTCGACAACGATGGGCGACTTGACCTGCTGATTACGTCTTCGTGTGACTGCCGCTTCGCGACCCTCTACCGACAGAATGAAATGGGAGCCTTCGTTGAGGAAAGTTTCCCGTATGGCTTGTTTCGTGTTCCAGCCGGTTCCGATGCGGTCTGGGTCGACTGGAACAACGACGGAAAGCTGGACTTATCGACGTTTGTCGGAGGGGAGTTGAAGCTCTACAAGAACACGCTTCACAACGGGAACAACTTCATTGGCTTTGATCTTGAGGGGAGTAGTAATCCATCGGAGGTGATCGGCGGGGTACTACATCTGTACGCAGGGAATCGGTATCAGAGTCGAGCGATCGTCTCCGGGCGTGGCGCGTTGATGCAAGGTCCACTCCGCGTCCACTTCGGACTGGCGGAAGTTGAGAAAGTCGATTCAGTTGTTATATCGTTTGCCAACGGCGGGGAACGGATTGTGGTGCAAAACCCGGCGGTGAATCAATACCATCGATTGTATGGTGGAGAGCGGGGGGCGGGTACAGGGGAGCGTGTGAAAGCGTTCAAGGTGAGTCCGAACCCATTCCGGGATCAATTGACGTTCAGCTATGAGTTGGGGGAGAAATCGGAGGTGGTGATAGAAGTGCACAGTCTGGATGGCCAAGTCGTGGGTGTGGTGAACGTGGGCGAATCAGATCGAGGTACTCATGCTGTGCAGTGGAAGGCGGTTGATTCGCGCGGCGACCTGTTACCAGCCGGAACCTACATCTGGCGTGCGACGATAGGCAACACAACCAAAACCGGACGAGCCATCCTCGTGCGGTGATGATAACGGTAGGGACAAGCCGTGGCTTGTCCCACAGAGAAAGCCCAAAGGGCGATACATACATAACATATCCTCAGGTGAGACCCCGAGGCAAGGCACAGAGAATACCCGAGGAAGAGGAAAACTCCATAACCAAGACAAACAGAGACCGATCATGGCATCCCCAATAGGAAGAATCACAATCCTCGCAGCGTGGCTGCTGCTCACAAGTCTCCCCCTTCAAAGTCAAGGGGGCGGCCCGCTCCAACCAGAGTTCACCGGCTCGCCGGTTCCGGCAGGCCCGAACGTGAACGAGTTCACCGGAGACTTTACCTACGGCTTACCGGTGATGACAGTTCCTGGACCATACGGAAGCAGCTACACGATCTCGCTATCCTATCGAGCCGGAGTAAACCCGAACGCTGAAGTCGGTTGGGTGGGGTATGGATGGTCGTTGAATCCAGGGTCAATCATCCGCGAGAAGCGAGGCTTCCCGGATGACTGGGAGGACTCCATCACATACTACAACAAGATGCCAGTCGACTATACAATCACTGCTGAAACCCTATTTAATGGCGAACTTGCCAGCATCGATGCCCCTTTGACTGGTACTCTCGCTTTTAGTAAGCGTTATAACAGTCGGACAGGGTTTGGTAACTCGTGGAGTGCAAAGATTGGAGGAAGCCTGTTTGGCCAGTCTGGCTCTCTGCAGTTCACCAACGATAATGGCGATGGTAGTTGGGAAGGGGTATTGTCACCGAGCCTCCTGACTCTTTACCACATGTATCGAACAAACGATTTCTCTATGAATCCCCCAGCCGCTGTTTCATTGACTGGAGAAATTGACAAAATCGGATTTGGAGTTGATGTCACGTTCACGCCGGGAGTAGTTTCTGGCATCAACACGACTGAGCAAGCAGTGGCGGTTGAAATGCGGCCAAAGCCGATAACACGATTAAAGGGGTTTGGTTATCTCCAATCAGCGAATGTTGGTGATAAAGACCTTATGGATTATGTGTACGAGCGTGATGTTCCATACAACTTGAAAGATAATCTTCTACCCATTCCATTCAGCAACGCAGATATCTTTCACGTCAGTGGTGGTGGGAGTTTCCGAGCCTTTAACCGGAATGCCGGAACGTTTCATCAGAATGTCGTCAAGAGCAAACTGGACATCTCTATAGATGTGCCGAGCATTATCGTCGGTGCTGGGTTTGGAGGTGGGTATCGGTGGGGTGACGGGTCTGTTGAGTATAAGGGTGGTGTTTGGGATGATCCAGAGGCGGCTTCTTGGCGATCGTTTTCTACTGTCGGGGACGAGCCCTGGTTCTTTCGTTTTTCTGGTGATATGGGAGGATCGCTTCTTTACGACAATGATGACAGAGCTGTGAGTGCTGCGATTATTAAACCTTCGGGAGGCATTGGTGCAGTTCTTGAGTGGCTGGGAATCAACGATCTTGATCGCTACCCTGTTCCCCCATCCGATCTCCGCCTTCACCTTGAAGATTGGGAACGTCCGGGTCGTAACAGCTACGTCGGCTTTACGCGGAATGGCGAAATGCTCGATACAGTCAATGGCACGTTCTATAAGTCGTGGAATCGTGATTCGCTTTCACGCAGTTATGTCTCTAATAGGGAAGATATCTCAAAGCAGATCGGAGAATTTTCCCTCAGTGGGCAGGGAGGAAGTCGCTATATCTATGGGTTACCACTTTTCTCCTTCGAGGAGGAGAAAATGGAGTTAGGGTTACGCAACTACAAGCTTGATAGTGCCGCAAACATTCACCACAACCTTAGGGCGTATCGCTGGACAGATCATGAGTCTAATCAGATAGCGATAGGACAAAGGGCCGCTACACAATATGCATCGGCTTGGCTTATTACTGAGATTACAACTTCAGACTATGTTGACCTGACAGGAGATGGTGGAACGGACGATGACCTGGGGGGGTGGACTAAATTCCGATATAGGAAATATAATCCAGCATACATAGATTTTTGGAGACAACCTTTCAACGGCCTTGCCTACGATCCAGTAGAGATTTCAGACCCTGAAGACGATCTCGGTAGTTACAGCAGGGGATTTAGGGAGCGATACTACCTTGACCGGATTGAGACCAAGACCCACATTGCTCTTTTTGTTCTTAACGATTCTCTTAATAGCTCACGCAACGATGGTTTCTTACCACCAAGTCCTTTTTTTCCTTTCCCTTGGTCTGATGCACAGTATGCAGGAGATCAAACACTCGGGGCTCCGTATCCACTTTCATTCCTGAATCCTCGCTACCTCTCACGCATTGAACTCTACACAAAAGATGCCGATGGGAACCCTGACAGTCTTCTCAGGATCGTACATTTCGAGTACGATTACTCTCTTCGAGAGAACATGCCGAACTCTGTTATCTCCTCAGGATCTGATCGTTACGGTATGCTCACCCTTCGCAAGGTTTGGACTGAATTGCACAATGTGAAGAACGCAACGATTTACCCAATTCTCTTCGGCTATGACTACAAGAAAAGCGAAGACTATTCTGTTGAAATGCAAACCCGCTACCCTGAAATAACGGCCTTTGCCGACAGCCTAACCGACGCAATGCAGAATCCAGACTACAGCCTCTATGACTTTGATGCTTGGGGGAACTATCGACCTGGTGGAGCTGATAGACTCGATAAATATGCTCCGTACATTCCACAGAACGACACATCACATTGGGATCCTGCCGCTTGGCAGTTGAAGTGGATTCGCTCAGCGAGCGGTGGGGAACTTCATATCCAGTATGAGGAAGATGACTATGCTTTCGTCCACGACCAACCATCGTTGGCGATGGTGTCGTTGATTGCAGAGCCGGGTGCAGGGTTTGGTGAACAGTCCAGTGATGGAGACTATAATAATAAGTACTTCCTGCGGTTGTCTGATATTGGTGTTGACTCAACAGATTTTGCGCAGGTGGTGAAGGTTCGAGAGCTTATTCACAAGGAGGCTGAACGACACCAGCGTCTTCTCTTCCGGTTCCTCTATGCACTGAAGGGAACGAATCCAAGCATTACCAATCCTGAGTATAATTCCGAGTTCATTACCGGCCATGCCAACCTTGACGGTACGGGGATTGACACGATCAATAGTGGTCCAAATGAGTGGTATGCATTGTATGTGCAACTGATCGGCAAAGACGAGGATAGTGAGAAGCATGAGTTTGGTCTTCCAAAGAAGATTTGTTTGGACTATGTCCGGAAGAGAAAGCGTGGGAAACTCGGTCCGAAGGAGGGGATCAAATATGACAGTGATCTCAAGCTATACTCCCAACTCAGTGCCAAGTATATCGGTTTCAATGAGGAGAAATACTGTAAAGAGGTTGACTATGCGAACTCCTACATTCGCATTCCAATGCTTTCAGCAAAGAAGGGGGGAGGATTGCGTGTCAAACGCCTTCTCTCTTACGATCCAGGAATTGAAGGGGATTCTGCACTCTACGGAACAGAGTATCGCTATGAGACATACGATCCAGAACGGAACGAAGTTTTAAGCAGCGGCGTCGCGACGAACGAGCCAGCACTAATTCGGGATGAAAATCCCCTCGTCAGCTATCGCGAACGAAATGCCGATGAAGAGTTCAAAGAGGGGAAGATCGTTGCCGGGCGCGACCGACCACGTAACGAAGATCCAATTGGTGAGACTCTGCTCCCTTCTCCCTATGTGACATACGCCCGTACCGTCACACATCCAATTCATCAGGGAGCAACGACTTCAGGGTTCAGTGTCCTCGATTTCTTTACCTATCGTGACTATCCGTGGGATAACTGGTATAAAGGAATCGGCCGTAGTGTCGACTACACAGAACTTGTACTCGATGAATATCGGACCTCACCCAAGTTTACTGACCTCCTGATCTACCGGCAAGATGAACACCTCGCCTTCGCAACGCAAGGTGTCCGCTTCATCAGGACAAATATGCCGGGGCGTCTGCGTCGACAACTTGTAGCCGGGGGAATCTACACCCCGTTGGAGCGTGACTGGATTGTTACTGCTTCGACGGAGAATCTCTACTTCCAGCCGGGAGACTCTATTCCTTTGCTCTATCATTTGGGCGATACAATTCGCTATGGGAATCCTGGAAAAGTGATGGAGATTGTTCACGCAACGCGGCGCAACGGATCGTACATCGATGAAATTTCCGTAGAAGCTGATGCTGGATTTATCTTCTTTTCTGGTGCAGCCTATTACGTTGTGAACAACTCGCAACTCTCAACACACTCCACCACAAAGATTGTCGACTATCCGGCAATTCTCAAAGGGGTTCTCTCATTTGCTGACGGGAACTATAACTACACAGAGAACGTTGCCTTCGATCCTCGTTCAGGCAGCCCCAGTGTTACTCGTTCGTATGATGCATTCCACGGGTTGAACCTTGACCAGGCATCGAGTGGCCAAGTTGGAACCTATCACCGTTACAGTATTCCACTCGCCAATCGTTATCCCGAGCTTGGGCAAATCGCGGCGAATGAAGGAGCGTATCTCTTCGACATTGATGGACTGACAATCACGAAAGGAGAAGATGCGGGAGTACCATACCTTGATTTCTCTGGTGGGAACGAGATTCGTTGGTTGCCCAAACTAACGCCGGGTGATTTGATCGAACTTGAGATTGCTCCCTCATCTGGACTTGGGGGTGGCGGCCTTACCGATGCTGGTCGATACCATGTAGACTACATCGAAGGAAATCGAGTTTGGCTCTTTCCCTCAGACCTCTACAATCTCTCAGGAAGTCCGGCACTCGACACACTCAACGAAGTCTATGTGAGAGTAATTCGAAGTGGGCGAAATAATTCACCTGGCCTTGCTCTCGGTGGAGTGATGACCTATGGGGAAACAGAAGCCGAAGTTGCAGCTGGGACAAATGTTTCATGGACTAGCGGGGATGCTTCCGGACGTCTTGCCCTGGTCAGTACACTCAATACTTTATATGGTTCCGGCTCTGGAACCATCGATTCCTCGAATGTCGACGCAACATTGGAGCTTCGACACTATCAGACAGGAGGGTGCGCCACCGTTTCTGGACATGGCGAAACGTGGTCGTTGACAACAAGTGGCGATACGATCTTTATCGCAATGGCAACAATGGGAAGCTATACTGATACGATTGTCGATCAAGGTCTCAACGGTTGGTTCGACCTCGACGATGCAGGACAAATTGTCTTCCGTTCGGTTGGGAATCTTTCGCAGTTGAACCGTGCCCGAGTAAATCCAATAGAGCAGCGAGTCTGGAACTTTACCTTCTGTGGCGATGATCCTGCTCATCGTTCAGTTGCGAACGTCATTGTGGGATCCGCAAGTCTCATAAGTGACACGGTTGATTATGATGGTGGAGGAGTTGCCTATTCAAGCGGACCGAATCCCTACGAAAAAGGAGAGCGGGGACGTTGGTCGCCTCGAACATCTTTTGTCTACCGTACGGACGTTACGGGATCAAGTCGTCCCGTAGCAGGAGAACGAATCTATAAAGCCGCCGGAGTGTTCGATGACTTCTCACTCTTCAACTGGACAGAGCCGGAGTCGAGTGACCAAGATCATTGGATTCAGCTCGGTACGGTAGGGAGTATCAATAAGCAGAACCTCCCATACAGTTCCGTCGACCAGCTCGGGCGATCAACAATTGTCTCCTTTGACTACGGTCCAAATCGTGATCTCCTCCCGATGTTCTCAGCTTGGAATGCAGAAATAGGAACAGCAGGGTTTGAAAGTTTCGAGGCATTTGATAATGCCGATCTGAGTGGAACCGTAACGGACGAGCACGCACATGCCGGAACAAAGTCGATTTCGCTTGCGGCAAGTGGTCAAACAACCTACGGGATGAGTGTTTTACTCAACTCACACGTGATGGCTAAAGGGATGGTTGTCCGATTTTGGTCAACGCACGACGGTACAAGCTTGCGAGTGAAATATGCCTCTGGTGCCTCAGTTGCGGTAACTCCAGACCGGATTGCTCGGACAGGAGAGTGGACACTCTATGAAGCCTATATTCATGGAGACAGCATTGACGTCTACTACACCGAAGGTGTGACGATCAATCTCCGTATCCAGAACTTAGGAGGATCTACAGTGTGGATCGACGATGTGAAGTATCAACCATCCGATGCGATTGCTGGAGCATCAGTCTTCGATCCCCTTACTTTCCGTCCAGTTGCCCAGTTCGACGATCAGAACTTTGGAAGCTTTCCAATCTATGATGGGCGATCTTCAGGCTATGCATCGCAAATAGAGACATCACGAGGTCTCTACACCTTAGGGGATCTGCACGGACATATCCCGGGCACAACACGTGACTGGCTTGGAGAAGGATCACCATTTTTGTCGTCGGCAATGGTTGAGAATCCTATGAGGGAGTGGAGTGAAGGAGCCAGCACAGAGCCAGAGAGAGTGCGTGCTGACCTCTTCGACCTTCACTTCGACATTTCCGGAGCCGAAGTGAAAACGTTAGGAGTTGATCCATCAGAAATCCGATCTCTCCTTCTGAAGAAATATGGAGAACTTAGCCAAGGTCAGCAGAGGCTCATTGAAGAACTCGAAGTTCTGAAGGAGCAAAAAGAGGAGTTGAACCTCGAGGGGGTGAAAGCGAAGTCAGATCAAGAACGCGAAGAGATCGCAAGTAAACTCCAGTTGTTGAACGAAAGAGAACGGAAACTTGTAGAACAGACCGGAATTTTGAGCGATGCAGCAACACAAGATAGCAAGTAAAGAAAGCCGCTCGTAAATTCGTCAAGCAAGCGATCAAAGTTAAGGCGAGACTCTCCCCCTGTCATCGAGAGATAGCGGGGACGACCAGTCAGGAGCCATCAATAGGAAAGAAATAGCATAAACGAAGCAACCACAACTGAATATCACAAACATGATCAAGTGCATTACCATTTCCCTCTTTCTCTTCATTGGCTGTGTGGCAACTTCCGAAACGCTCCAAGCGCAACAGTCTACTGTTGATACGTTTCACATAACTGTGGTAGAGAAGACACCCGCCCATCCGTTGTTTGGCATTGGTTCGGCTCGTGGTTATGCTGTTAATGGTGTAGAGGGAGATACGTTAATTGTGGTACGAAACAAACTCTATGTATTCGATGTGAGCGTAGCAGACAAGGAACTATCTTTCAGCTTCTATACTGAACCGATTGGTGGAACAAAAGACTTCTATAACTCAGAGTTTATAGAATCTGCCAATGGTAGTGGGAGCATCAGAAATGTTCGAGCCGATAAGACTACACGAGATACTGTTTACTACGCAAGTACAGATGAACCGTGGGTAGGTGGCACAATCCTTGTCGTTGACTCACTTCCAACCTCAAATGTCACGGAGAGGAGGCAGTCGATGTTAGCCGGAGAGAGCAGAGCAATCCCAAACCCTTGCGTTGAGCGAGCAACCATTGAGTTCAGCCTTGAGCATCCTTCTGTCGTTTCATTAGAACTTGTTGATCTACTTGGAAGGAGAGTAATCTTTCACGCTGGTGGTGCTATGGAGTCGGGTGAGAGAGGGATCTCTATAGATACTGAAAGGATTGAGTCGGGACTTTATCACTATCGAGTCATTGCCGTGAGTGAGGATCGTGAAGAGGTTCTGACGGGACGACTTCAGGTGTTGAAGTAGTCTTGAGGAGAGACTCGTGGGAACATCAAGATATCACAGCTATCATTAAGGCTGTAGAATAGGCAACCCTCATGAAAATCAACAACTACATACTCTTCTGCTTCTGCGCTGCATCAACTTGGTTCCTTCCAGAGATTATTCTCGGCCAGGTTGATGCTACAGAGTGTCGTCAGAACCTTGCAGAAGCACTTCTTCTGCGAAATACTCCACCCCCGGAGGGATGTAGCCTCTATCGGAAGGTAATGGTTACGACAGTCAGGAAGACTACACGGGGAACTGATACGGTGAGAGTTGAATCAGAGACAATCGAGGGAGGATCAATCTTTGTCATTCGCTCCGATTCAACTGAACTTCGGCAGGATAGTACAACGCTGGTTGTCGTCGATCAGAGAATGAAAACAATCCAGATCGTCAGCCTCGATCATTTACAGGACATCCTTGCAGCGCGACAATCGTTGCAGGCCACCTTTTCCGATTCGCTACCAGTCCACGCTCAGTCAGTTCAGTGTCATCAGGTGGGGGAGAATCAACGCATATCCTTTGTGATTCCGCCAGAACGGCAACGCCTGTATAACGCGCGGAAGATCACACTCGATATTCGACCCGATGGTGAAATTATCTGGTTTATGATGGAACATCCTGAGGGGAGGGCACTCACCTCAACGGAGTATGTGGTTGAAGAAATCAATAGGAGATATAGGGGCATTGACTTGCAAAGATCGGTCAAGGATGAGTTCGTTGATAGTGACGGAGCCTTTCGTCCGATATATCGGGACTATCAGATGAAAGGAACAGACCAGAATTGAATGCCTACAGAGTGAGTTGTGGCAAACTCACGTACGTAGCTAATCCATTCGTTTTCGTGGAACCTTTGAACGCTATGTAAACTACAACACTATGGCTACCCCATTTCAGAAATTCGTGATTTTGCTACTCTCCACGTTTGCGTTGACGCAGATAGTGTTAGCACAACAGAAGATTGTACCAGATCAACCTCAGCAAACTGTCGGGGGAAGTGGACTCGATTCCTCCTTCGTTCCAACACTCCAATATGTGGAAGCATCGGATGAACTTGTGCTCGACCATTCTGACTTGAACGTCACCGCTAGCACACAAGTTGGTATCCTCTATCGCGATGGGACAATGGGGTTGAACTACTGTAACGACCTCTCCATTCACTCTGGCTCACTTCGCATTACACTCGATCTCGGTGAAGACTACAACTACGGTGATAGTAGCTTCACTGTCGATGCCAACTTGCGGATCGAAGGTGTTGATACCGATCCGGGAGGGGGAACCGTGATTGTGAAGGATCCCGTCGTTCTCGCAATTGATAAGGATGGACCCGAGCAGGTCTACTACGTCTCCCTTACTGGTAGCGATCTCACGAACCACGATCTGGTAGACGAGTACCGTGTTATCGTGAACTTCTACCAAACAGTCTATACCCCCGGGTATAGCACCGTCCCATTGGTTCGCCTGACAGTCCGCTACGACGATGAGTATGCAGTCGACCCAATCAGAACCTCTCCCGACCAAGCCGAGCCAATTCTTTACCAAAACCTTGTCGGTGGAGTAATAAACACAGCTGTTACAAACAACCCTGTACCCTTTCAGTGGCATACTGCTTCCGGTTGCAGCGACGAGTTTCCTTCATATCAACTACAGATCTTGCGTCTCTTTAACGTTGAGCCTTCTTACGACGACGATCAAGAACAGGTAAAGGCTCGAGTGAATTGGAAGGAAGCCCTAACAGTTGAAACTGACGGGAACGATCAGACTATTAACCTCACACTCGCACATGGTACAGGCTGGTATCTCTGGCGCGTTCGGCCAATTGGTAGTCTGTATCCGGGGGGGAGTGCCGACTCGCGAAACTGGGGAGTTTGGACACGTGCTCCAGAAAATGGCGATCTGATCGACTTCGATGGATTGACAGATGGTGATGTTGATACCTTCGCCTTCTACTACCACCAGTTCGAAGACACCCTGAATTGGATGTACTCTCGGGGATTTACTGAAGGAGTTGGAGGGAAAGGCACGCGGATAGCGGAGGGAATGACCTTCACAACCAGAGGAGGACGACCAACACAGTCCCAAGTACGAGAGTCAACAACAGGGAAGTATCACGTTAGCAATGCGACGGTCGACTTTCAGGGTAGAGGTACACTCGGGTTTATGTCGGCACCCACAGGTGATGGAACTGATGGGTTCAAGTATCGGACTGGCTTTACCCGAAATGGAAGTCAACTCTATCGAGCAAAACATTTCGACGATGATGCCAACTACGATGATCCAGCGTATATATCAGGTTCAAACAATCTTCACAGCTATTGGGATGGAACGGAAGTAGATAGTGGTTCGTTGATACCTGATGCCGACGGCTATCCATTCTCGCGAGTTCTTCTCTCAACAGATGGTTCAGGGCGTCCATACGAAATTGGTGGAGTAGGGGAGACTTACCGTATTGGCGGAGGAGCAGGAGGGCAGGCTCGAACAACTCGCATATACTATGCTTCTGCCTCTGATGCGGAACTGGTTCGCTTATTTGGTGATGAGGCTCCGGCAGACACGAGCGTCTACAAGATGATGGTGACCGGGCCGAATAAGGTGACCTCAGTTAGTTGGGTCTACGGTGGGCGGACAATTGCAACGGCACTGCAAATAGCTCAAGGAGATACACTTTTACTCGATCTGGATCACCCTACCGAGCCAACCTTAAGTGGAACAGTCAGGGATACGCTTCGCGCGAATCGAACGCGAGGTCGATCCGATTTTAGTACGGGAAAGCGGTATGCGTTTACCGATACCACCGAAGTAGAGATTACCTATCGTCTCACACCAGACACAATCACGGCAAGTGCACTCTGTGTTGATACCTGTGTGACGTGCGACTACTACGTCCGACTCTATATCCATCCAATTGATTCAGACTTCCCCCACATTGGCGAAGTAGCGTTGAGCGACCCAATATTGATAGAACATGCGTTGGGTGGTGACCCGTGTGATGAAGGGGGAACACTCGATACGACGGTGACAGTAACGTTCCCACCTGGAACGTACTTCATCGAGCGCAGGTTGGAGACCGGTGTAATTGATCCGAGCACGATTAACCCAGATAACACACCATATGGTGTCACCTTTGCCCAGCAGTTTCGGGACGTTGTTGCCGGAGGTGTTCGCCAGAAGATGTTGGAAGATACCGGCGTAGCGCAAGTGTTGTACTACCTCTCTGCAAATAATTTAGAAGGATTGTACGGATACCTTGGCTTAGACCTCGACTCTCTTTTGACCTACGGTTACGACACCCTCTACACAGAGTGTTGTGAGGTGATTTTTCCAATTCTTAGCCCCGATTGTGGATTCAATCCTTGTGCAGATAGTGTGTTGCCAGACTTTGAAGACTATTTATTTGAAAAGTGGGGTAGCGAATATGGCACAGATCTCAACACCTACTTCAAGTTCGATGGCGACCAAGATCTCTACCCGGCAACTATACCGTCGGAACCATTCAACACCCTCGTTGCAAACATGCTCGACGACACCGATGGTAGTAGTAATCCTCTATACAACTGCTCTGATCTTTGGTATATCTGGGTAGGTCTCGTTGATTCATGGGAAAAGCTAAGTGGCAAGCCGGGAGACTTCAACCCTGACTTCAACATGCTCGACGCATTCTTACATGCGGCGGGCGTTCACTTGATCGACACATCGCACACCCCCTACGACGTTGACAACGGCTACCTCCTCTGGGCACACCGATACATCAACAAGGATGCGATGACAACCGACTGTAAAGACCTGACAGGGTACAACACCGGTTGGCACGGTAATGTCGACTCGACAGAGCATTGGAGTGCACTCTATGCCTGCTGGAGAGGAGCCAACAGGCAAAACAAAGACGAGCGGGTAAAGTACTTCGGATCCACATGTGATCTCTCTACTATTCTCGATGGTATGGATGGGCGTCTCGACTGGGACACGATGAGTGTTCTGCACAGGCAAGATTCCTGCATGGTGAGTACTGGAAGAGATATCGAAAATCAATGCTTGAGTAGATGTGAACAGCGGCGGGATGAATTTGCGTGGGGAATTGTCAGAGCCTACCAAGATTCCGGGCTAACCCTCTGCTACGAAGATGCTCTCTGTATGGCCGATGCTATCGTCGACTCCTGCCTCAACGAGTGTTCTCTGACACCATTCGAGTCGAACGGCCATGTTGACAGTGTGGGAACGATAGCAGAATTAGAGGCAATTACTCGAATCCTCACCTGGGATGTGGAGTTTGCCATTCCGGTAGACGACGGGATGGGGGGGCAGTACTGTTCTAACGATACTATGGTGTTATATGAGGGTTATACGCGCCCTTTTGCAGAGACACTCGTAAAGATTCTGAATGCAAACATTCACGATTGGGTGCGGAACTACGGCGGAAACTTCTTCAACCTTAAGGAAGCCTTGCGTCAGTGTTCAGCGGACTCACTTGTTAATCTGATTTCCGATTCACTCATCTTCCTTCCGACCTTTGAACTCTATGCCGACACCGGTTTTATTCGACCCTATTTTGAACTTCGTGATTCGTGCGAGTTGTGGTATGTGGTTGATACAATCAACTGGTCAGCACTCTATCCTGACCGTGAACACCCGATGGTCGAAAACCTCAACGCCTTTCTTGACAACTTTTGGGGGATGGAAATCGATTCGTCAGTGACAGGGAATTTTGATTGTGAACTTGATCCCAGTTACGGTACGTACCTACGTGGGTTTGCGTTCCAAACAAATACTACCGATTTGTATTCGATGTTTATTGATGTTGATGTTCCGTTTGTCGTTGGAGCTATCGATCCTATCTCAATGAGTGATTATGTCGACTTTACGACACAAGACGAATTAGCAATGTCATGGTATGCAGAGACAAAAAGGTATCTGATCGGCGATTTTTTAATCGAAGGTAAAAATGGCAATACAGATGAATTGTGGTTTACGACATTTACCGATTGTAGTCCTCCCTTACCTGGAAACGAGAGATTCCTGGACTTTGAGTATGGGGTTGCAACGGGTAGCGGATGCGGTTTCGATCATATCTATCGTGTTTCATATGGGGATTCGTTTGATGGAGATACTGTTGGGCGAGGGTTACCAGATCTGTATTTAGAACCGGGTCCAGGGACTGGTAACACAAATCCTAAAATGTCAGATGCGTTAAGTGAAAAGTTCACGTCGTTTATTGGAAAATTTGCTCGAACAGAGAAGGATTCTTTAGTCTATATTAATCAAGGATGGGGTGGTGAACCATATTTGCTTGTAGATACTTGCCCAGTCTTTGGCATCAAATTTTATGGACTTCCAACAAAGAAGATAGGTAACAACGTCTGCATCGATCAGTCTTGCCCCGACATCTGCTGGCGATGGACAGATCCTGAGCCAGATACGGTCGGCGCAGCGTTTGTTGGTCCACCACCTTGTGATGAGGTTGCTGTACGTCGCATCCGTAGTGCAATCGATGCCAGCGTTCAACGCTGTGTCGATCAGGCTATGGCCAACCTCAAAGATGAATACGATGCAACCTGCGGTACTCCTGAGAACCTCGACGAAGAAATCATCGTCAAGCAGGATATCGACTACGTTCACTTCACCCTCTACTACTACGACCGTGCCGGACGTCTCGTCCGGACTGTTCCGCCAAAGGGAGTTGATGTCCTCTCTTCGTCAGCAACAAGGATGGATGTCCCAGACCATACCTACGTTACCGAGTACGACTACAATTCACTCGGCCAATTGATCCGCACTGAGTCTCCCGACGGTGGGGAGAGCAACTTCTGGTACGACCAATATGGGCGTCTCCGCTTCTCTCAAGATGCACGATTAGCTGCGCTTGGCCAGTATGCCTACACCAAGTTCGACGAACTCGGTCGAGTCGTTGAGACTGGCATTACTACCGACAGCATCACCGACTTCGGCTTCTTAGCCGACTCGAACATCAACAACCGACTTTTCCCAACAGATGGGGCGGAGCGAACCTACATCGCCTACGACACCAGTTCGGGGATGGTCTACCTCGACGCATCGCCGCAAACGTTTCTGCGGAACAGAGTCAGCCGAACTTGGACAGATGATGAGGCAGAGACCCACTACAGCTACGACGTTCACGGAAACATCGAGTGGGTTGCACAGGTTGTTCCCGGATTCCCGCTCACCAACTACGTGAAATATGTCTACGATCTGATTAGCGGGAATGTGAATGAGGTGCTCTATAACGAGGGGCGAGTCGACGAGTTCCGCCATAGGTATACCTACGATGCCGACAACGCGTTGACGGAGGTCGAGACATCGTATGACGGAGTGATTTGGGAATCAGATGCACGCTACCACTATTACCCTCACGGAGCAGTCCGCAGGATAGAGCTTGGCGAGGATAAGTTGCAAGGGCTTGATCTGACCTACACAATTCAGGGGCAGTTGAAGGGGATCAACGAGCGGTCGCTGACGCAAGCAGACGATCCAGGTCAGGATGGAGGGAGTACCTACGGCCACACCGGGTATGCCGCCGACTCGTTCGCATTAGTGATGAACTATCATGAAGGAGACTTCTCGCACCAGACAACGACGTTCAATTCAGGAGGAGCAGATGACCTTCTCGGAGTTCCACTCTACGACGGCAACATCTCCGGCATTGAAGTCAATGTAGGGAAGATCTCGGGAACAGGAGTCTACGAAGATTTGACCGGCGAAACCTATCGCTACGACCAACTTGGCCGACTCGATAGCAGCCGATTTCACACCTACGATGGTGGAACAGATGAGTGGAACGATTTCGGGACAGAGTACCTGACAACCTACGAATACGACGCGAACGGGAACATCACGAAGCTCGTACGCTACTCGAACGATCCGGGATCAGGTGCAACGTTAATGGACAGCCTGACCTACAACTACCAGAGTAGTGAGACGAATAAACTCGACTACGTGGCCGATGCAGTAACCGGAGACCCACATACGGAAGATTTGGAGAGCACGCAGAGTACGGGGAACTACGAGTACGACGAGATCGGAAATCTGATTGAGGACTATGATGAGTGGGGGATGACAATGCAGTGGGATGCCTATGGGAAGGTGAAATCCGTTGGCAGATCAGGTGTTGGCCCAATGTATCAACAAATCGACTACACATATGATGCTGGTGGTAATCGGGTGAAGAAAAGTGTTCAGCAGTGGAGTAGTGGAAGCTACGACAATACCGAGACATTTTACATGTACGATGCTGGTGGAACAGTTGTAGCAATATACGAGCGGTTGTGTGAAAATAATGAGATCACACCACCGGGAGGGATGCCAGATGCAGACGGTGATGGGTGGCCTGATGCAATGGATAACTGCCCGACAACGTACAACATCGATCAACGTGATAGTGACGGGGACGGGCGAGGAGACTCGTGTGATAACTGTGTTTGTGTAAGTAACTCCACGCAGAGCGATAGTGATAATGACGGTGTCGGGAACCACTGCGACTCAGTGATGGGAGCACCACCAATTCCCCCAGTGAACGATGCAGATATGGATGGGGTTGCAAACGACCACGACAACTGTCCCTGCACATACAATCCATCGCAGGAAGACTCAGACCTTGACGGTTACGGCGATAGTTGCGACGTGTGCGACTATCGGCTGGTAGAATTACCAATCTATGGGAGCGGTCGAATAGGCGTATCTCGACCCAATATCAGTATCTTCGATTCACCGAACACCGGTCCAGTCTATACCCGCGAGTTGGAGAAAAAGCACTACGAGCTAACCGACCACCTCGGTAACGTTCGCGTGGTACTCGGTGACCGGAAGATGACAACCACACCGGGTGGAGGGAACTACTACTCTGATATAGAAGCTTACACCCACCAATACCCATTCGGCATGCCCCAACCGGGACGGACGTATGACGGCAGTTCTTTGGCATATCGCTACGGTTTCAACGGCATGGAGACAGACCCTGAGGTGAAGGGGGAGTTTGGGAACCACTATACGACGTACTTCCGTCAGTATGATCCACGAGTGGGGAGATGGTGGAGTAATGATCCGGTGGTGCATTCGTGGGAGAGTCCGTATGTGGCGTTCCACGATAATCCTGCCTACTTCAGTGATCCGTTAGGGAATGATCCTCCTGATCCACCGTGTGAAGGGTGCCCTACTGGTGGGCATCTGTTTGATACATGGAAAGACGGAAATGGTCAAATGTGGGTGAAGGGAGCTTCTGGATGGAAGCCAATGAAGAGACTTGTGTCCCAAGAAACACCACGAGCACCGAGTACTGGTTCACTGTCACCGTCAGCAACTACCTCTGCGAGTGGAACAGTAAGTGGTGGTGCGAGACAGAATTCCACGGCCACATCGAATTCAACAGCAACATCTTATTGGAAGCCTTCAACTTATGGTGGGGAAGAACCCGGCAGCAATAGACAACTATTTGAAGGTGCAACTTCAACCATAATATCAAAAAAAGAAAATTCAAGTAATGGGTCTGCTGCTGGTCCTGGTGGTGACTATGAGTTGTTTGGTACTATCTTCTGGGAAGGATTTAAATGGTTGGGTAAAAGTAGTGCAGAAGGTATCTGGAAATCACTACAGGTGATTCCATATACTGCGGTCAATAGTAGTATGATAGACCCAGAAATTACACAGACTCAAATTGAAATAACCGATTTTGAAGGCAATAAGGCTAGTGACGCGGAAATAATTTTTCTTCAGTATATGTTAGTCATAGGTGTTCTGAGCCCTGCGGCTACTCCGGCTAAAGTAGGGACAGAAGCTCTTTCCGAAAATGGAGCCATAACTACTTTTGATGATTTAATAGCTGGGAGTAGTGCGAATGTTGCGGTAGTGAGTACTGGTACTGTTGCAAGGGCAGAGTTTGTGAACGGCGAGTTGATAATGATTGATGCAGCAGGAGAACAAGCTGGAACTGCTTGGCTAAGTGGAAATAATGCGTTGATGCTAGACTTTAATGTGACAGGAACAACAGCTAAAGGACGTGATTTGTTCGAGACGGCGTTCAGTTTTTTTGAGCCACAAATTCGATCAATTCAAGGAGAGTGGGTGTATGGTGGTAACTTGGAAACTTTTAATGCGTTTGTTAATACTATGTCTAAAGAAGCTGCTGCTTTGCAGACGTTTACCGGAAAAATGGCTCTTGGTAAAGGATTTTCCAATGTAACGATTTTGGAAACAATGACAAATCAAGCCGGAAATTATAGTTTGGTTAGGGTGTTATTTACTAAATAATTTTTTTAGATAGGCACTAAGTGTTGATTGAATATTGTCAAGTGAAGTCTAATCGCTTAATTGTATAATTAATTATGATAACTGTACGTAGTCTTCTGTTAAAAGTACTAAACTACTGTAGCATTGATCCAAGTGATTCATTCATGAGTGAAGAGCCAGGGGTAATTAGAAAGAAACAAATCCAATCTCTCGCTAATGCTTTCGGTCTGGTTCCTGCTAGCTATAATGTGAATGTGTCGAATGGCTCACAGAGTCGTCGCGAACTCGATTCGTTAAGGAGCGATGACATTAGTAGTCTAATAGGATTTATTGTTGAAGCTAGATTCTTGTCCTTAAGAAAATACTCAGATTACTCTGAGTTGGTTCAAAAGTCTTTTGCAAAAGTTCTGGCTGCCTACGGTTCCATTCCTAATAGTCGTTTAAATAGAAAAGTAAATATTCGGTGGATGTATACAGATTTACTCAAGTATCGGATAGAAATGTATAAAATGACAGTGCCTTTTTCAGGGATGCTTGAAGGGTTTTCAGTCGGTTTACTATACAGCAAGTGCTTGCAACAAGATTTGAATAATGTTATTGCGAATAATATAACTGAAATTGATGCTGTGCTGTGTAATATATTGGATCCTTTTGGTATGAAAATCTCATATCATGAATTAGTTGATCTACATGGCTATCCAGATGTTGATTTAGATAAAATCGATTTGGAATGGAGGAATAATCAGTATTAGTGTGAGCGGAATCAATTCTGAAGTATCCGTCCGATTTACACCCGCGAGTTGGAGAAAAAGCACTACGAGCTAACCGACCACCTCGGTAACGTTCGCGTGGTACTCGGTGACCGGAAGATGACAACCACACCGGGTGGAGGGAACTACTACTCTGATATAGAAGCTTACACCCACCAATACCCATTCGGCATGCCCCAACCGGGGCGAACATATGACGGCAGTTCTTTGGCATATCGCTACGGTTTCAACGGAATGGAGACAGACCCTGAAGTAAAGGGGGAGTTTGGGAATCACTATACGACGTACTTCCGTCAGTATGATCCACGAGTGGGGAGATGGTGGAGTAATGATCCGGTGGTGCATTCGTGGGAGAGTCCGTATGTGGCGTTCCACGATAATCCTGCCTACTTCAGCGATCCGTTGGGGAATGATCCTCCAGAAACTCCATGTGAGGGCTGTATAAGTACACAAGAACCGTTTACCAGTGACGATTCGAAGCAATGGTTTACCGGAGTTGATGGTAAATGGCACAGAATAAAACCCTTGGTGCAGCAAGAAGCCCCACGAGCACCGAGTACTGGTTCACTGCCAGCAACTACCTCTACGAGTGGAACAGTAAGTGGTGGTGCGAGACAGAATTCCACGGCCACATCGAATTCAACAGCAACATCTTATTGGAAGCCTTCAACTTATGGCGGGGGTGGATCATCTACTGGTTCGGTTGGACAACAATTGGGAGGCACTACTACTGAAGGAGGCCTTAATAAACCACAAATTGGATTTGGTTGGAAACTCTTATTGAATTTGAGTTATCCTATGCAGTATGGTGGCATAGATATGTCATTGGGCTTTTTAAGTAGCAGTAAAGTGGTGTTGTCTGATGTTCTACTTCATCCCGAATCAACAGCTGGGAATTTGAAGTATACGACTTATGAAGATAGGGGGTATGTGTTATACGATATATGGGGTGATCCAGTTGAAGGTAATTTCGATTACTACATGCATTATGTGAATTTCTATGGTGCTGCTTTTGGAATATTATCAGCTGAGACACGTACAGCAACATCACAAGAAGGCCAAGGCGTATTAAAAACAATGGCTTCATCATCTGATGAAGCGACATCTACTACGGTAAATGCTGCTGATGATATTGGGGTAAGCTTGGTGGATGACCTTGTTCAGGCACAAAAGGTTGATTTAATGGGAGGAACTAATGGGACGCCAGGCTATACTAACTATGATCTATCAGCTGGCTCAGGAGGGATTGCGGATGACGTTGTTAATTTTGGTCGCCATTTTCCTGCAAATTCAGTTGGTGAAATAGTCGTTAATAATCCACAGGCACACTTTCTGCAACATGTCGAAAATAGCTTGCAAAGTGGAGGTACGATAACTGTCAGAGGCACTATGTCAAATAAGTACTTTAACAAAATATACAACGGCAAAGCAGATGGGCTAAGCAATTTTACAGTTATAAGCAAAGTAACAGATGTTCCAAGTCCGGGGTATCTACAAACTGGTGGAGATCCTATTATCGGCAAAATAAACGAAATAGTATTAAGGAAAAGATGAAAGATATTGAATTGCTAAACTCGGTCTCTCATTTGGATACTTCAGAGGCTTTCTTCAAGAATTTTATCATTGCTGGCAGAACTCTTATTATCCCATATGTCAACGCAGGGATAAATTGGCATCCCCTTAATACTGGAGATCAGATGAAGTACATTAACAAGTGTTATGTCGCTTTTCAACAAGTAAAGTATCTGGGATACTATCATGGAAAATTAAGAAGTCAGATCGATTTGATCGGGGAAGACCAAGGGGGTGACATGGTCTGTATGGGAGGATCAAATCTAGATGAAGATACTGACATGCACGAATTTTATATTAAGGCAGAAATAGAGTTCTTCCAATTTCTGCCAAGCACTAGTATAAGATCGGCTATGTGGTTCCCGAGAGATACTCCTTACTTTCCTCAAAATATGGAATCAGCGGAGGTTAATAGCTTCTTTAATGGTGATCTTATGCCGCAAAACATAAAAAGCTTAATTATACCTGGCTTATAGAGTTGTTTCGGTGACCGGAAGATGACGACCACTCCGGGAGCTGGCAACTACTACGCCAACGTAGAAGCCTACACACACCAATACCCGTTTGGGATGCCCCAACCGGGACGGACGTATGACGGCAGTTCTTTGGCATACCGCTATGGCTTCAACGGAATGGAGACAGACCCAGAGGTAAAGGGGGAGAGTGGCGAACATTGCATGACATACTTCAGGCAATATGATCCAAGAGTAGGGAGGTGGTGGAGCAACGATCCGGTAGTGCATCCGTGGGAAAGTCTGTGCCCTCAATTAGAAAGCTCAGTCCTTATTCATGAAGTACATTTGACTACTATAAAAAACATCTAAAATCTGTGGTAACATAACCGGCTCTCCTCGAGCCATAATAACAACCCATAATCAATCATTAGGAGGAACCTCCATGTCTACCAAATCCCTACTCACCACACTCGCTGTGGTCTTCGTCCTGCTGCTGAGCGGAACAATGCTTATCGCTCAGACGCCAAACCCGGATATTTGTAAACCTGACTGCCAAGGATCAGAGTTTTCGGCTACTCAGACGATCATTCTCACGTTCCCGAATGGATGTGTTGTTCGTGTGAAGTATGCCTATCGGACTGCGTGTGGAACGTGGAAAGATCTTGGAATCATTTCTGTAGAGGAATTGACTCCGCAATGCTCAGGACTCTCCACCTCAACACTACTTGATATCGTGACCGAAGAGTTGTTCAAACAGAACCCGATGGGTTTTCCTGTGCCAACAGGTGTCGGCGGTGATACCTGCTACACGCACTGGCGAGTCGTCAAAGGAGGATGCTGGACAGATACCGTCGATTGTGATGGTGATACTGTGCACATTCCATGCGGCGATGCGTGCTGTCTCGGGTCCTACTTGATCTGTGCACACGACTCCGTTGTGATTTCGGTCAACCCTACGGGCTTTTACGTAGAAGGTGAGTGTGATACACTCGACCCATACTGCGAGCCAGTTTGTGGCCAGAGTGAGTCGTCAATGAAGAGTGGTGATCCAGATATTGGGGCACTCAATCCGCTTCATTTCCATCGGAGTCAGTTCGAGAGTGCTGTCGTAAGCGAGAAAGTGTTGCTGGAGAAAGAAGCGACAACTCCCGTGAACTCGGATCCGAAGCAGCTACCTCAAACGGAATCAGTGAGGGAGAGTGAAACGGTAACAACACGAGTTCGTTCAAGAGAATGATAGAACGTACCTACAGCAAGTGATATCAATGCAATCCTGCTTCACACAGAACGATGTTTCTGTGTGAAGCGGGGTTCTTTATTATCAGAGCGGTATGTCGCAGTTCATCAAGAATCTATTCCACACCAGTACCAAGAAACCCGTATACTGTGTGCCAGTTGAAACCCTGTTCATATTCAAACGATGTAGACCATGAACCTCAGATCATTTCCGCACGTTCTTCTGACATTTCTCCTCTTGTTTCTCACGCATCGTGCTGCTCACTCCCAAGCTCCCTGCTGGGAATGGCTGCATCCCTATCCTGTCAGCTTCGCTCTTACGGACGCGGCAGTTCTTTCGGATTCTGTTATGGTCGTTGTAGGATATAATGGAAGCATCCTTCGAACAGTTGATGGGGGAGATACCTGGAGTTGCTTCAACGACGGAACGATCTATCGTTTCAACACGGTTGACTTCCTCGATGACCAATTCGGCATTGTTGGTGGGGAAGATGGAAGGCTGCACTATACCACAGATGGAGGTGAGCACTGGAACCTTGATAAAGCTCCACAGGTCATCGACTTTATAAAAGGTGTTCACATCTACAACCGGTTGAATGCGGTTGCCGTTGGAGGAACGCTTGCTCCACGCAATATCATTTTGCGAACAACCAATGGTGGTGAGTCGTGGGTTAATCAACCGAGTGGCTCCACTCAAACTCTGAATGGAACATATATGGTTGACAGTATGAACGTCTGGGCAGTTGGCATCGCAAACCACGTTCTGCACTCAACTGATGGTGGTTCAAGCTGGGAAGTTGTCGATGTCGGTCTCCCCTCACTTGTCTCACTGCAGAGCATTTCGTTTGCCGATGCAGAACGAGGAGTAATTGTTGGCGAAAAAGGGACACGACTCATTACCACCGATGGAGGTGAGTCGTGGAAGCAGATTACCGATCCCCCTGCAACGGCTAACTACTATGATGTAGAGTGGTATGACTCACAACATGGGTTGATTGCCGGTGAAGGTCAAGGTCTGGGCACAACGGATGGAGGAGAGAGCTGGTTTCCTACTCCTCCTGCAGGCTACTATTTAGGTATTGGGGTGCAATCAGGAGGGAGTCGGGCAGTAGCAGTAGGAACCGATGGGCGGTTGGCAATGACGACTGATCGAGGAGAAAACTGGAGTCAGAAGTCAAAATCATCAGGAGATATCTTGCTTGATGCTATCGGAGCTGCCGATAGTTCGCATATCATGGCAGTCAGTTTGAAAGGTGATCTTCTCTGGACCCGTGACGCAGGGCATACGTGGGGCATGTCAAAGACCGGTCCTGCAACGGTTTTGCGCCGAGTTATCTACCCATCCCCAAATCTTGCACTGCTTATCGGAGGGACGGTATTCCGTTCTACCGATCAAGGGGAGACGTGGACAAATGTGGAACCTCCGGCAGGGAAGTTCCTTCAAGGAGGAGATATGTTGGATGAACGCCGAGGCATGATCGTGGGGAACCAGGTGATTCTGCGAACAGATGATGGTGGAGTCACGTGGGATATCGACACCACATCTGTGGGAACAGATTTGTATGCCGTTTCGATGTACGACTCTCTGCACGCATTCGCAGTTGGCAAACGTGGAGCAATGTATCGGACAGAGGATGGGGGGGAGAGTTGGCAGTTCGTCGAGACGGAGTTTACGGCGCACTTCTACCACGTGCAGTATTTCTCCAGTGGAGAGTTGGTAGTAGGGCACAACAAGGGCATCGTCCGTTCAAGCGATCACGGAAAGACGTGGAGCATACATAACTTGCCGAATGGCCAGAGTTGCTTTGGTTGGGCTTCAGTTTCTCCGGAAGTGGCAATGTGTGCAATGGATCTGGGTCTGGCAATGAAAACAACCGATGGTGGAAAGACCTGGAATGCTGAGCGGCACAATATCGAATCAGCCTCTGGAGGAGCCGGGCACATGTACTCCATCGCAATGCTCGATGAGAAGACGATCTATCTGGCCGGAGGAGGAGGCTCGATTGTACGATATCGAGCGGTCGACTCATCGGCTTCAGTTCCAGAGGTGGTATTGACAGTTGGAAGCCGACCGCAACCAGTTCTCCAGATTGTCCCGAACCCGGCGAAGGATCAGGCAAAACTCATGTTGGTGGCCGGAGGAATAGAGCAGTCAATTCGTGAATGGCAAGTTGTGGATATGACCGGACGTGTTGTGCTGAGCTCCACCAACCAGCAAAGAATGACGATGGTCCCACTGGCCAGCCTGTTGGGTGGCTACTATATTGTGCGTGTCTATGACAACGCAGGGCGAAGCATAAGCTCTCCGATGTTTGTAGACGGAATGTAGTAGAACTCTCAATAGCTTTCTGAAAGCTCGCGTCGTGTCAACTTGTCGTCGTGTCGTTACAGCAATCCATGATTTCTTTGAGGAATCATGGATTCGTTCAACTGGCTCTGAGGTACCTCGTGGCGATAGGCCGTGCAGAATAGTATCCAAAACTCAGGATGCTCATTTCCAATCATACACGACTTACATTACTTCTACTACCTCAGAACTGTCAGCCGTATTCGCCTCGGTCTTTTTGTTTGACTCAACCATCCCCCAAAGAATTACTCTGAATCCTGCTGGAGAAACCAGTTCTGAGGTTCGCATTGTCTGCCCTTCGCCCCATACCGGAAAGAGAGTTTTGCTGAACTCTGCTCCGCACGAGCGAATTGTCTCTGTTGCCTCCTCAAGATTATCCAACATGAGTTCTACAGTGATTGAGTGGGAGGGAGGATAATCCTCAGTAGCTTGGGAAAGGCTCATGCCAAAGGAATTATCGGGTGAACGGAACATAAGGGTACTCTCAAAAAAAGCGAAGGGTCGAAATCCCATGATGTCGACCCAGAAACCAACCTCTGATTCAAAGTCATCGACGGCAACTCCAATGTTGGCAGTCCAGCATTCTCCCCACACAAATGGATAGTCAACCGTTGAAGGCTGCTCTGAATTAGAGTCTGCTGAAAAGCTGCGTAGGCGGTTTCTGCCAAGATTTTGGCAGAGTGTGGAAAATGTGTTGGTGGACATGATGTCTCCTTGCGTTAATAGTGAAAAATGACGCTCGATAGTACATGTCCGGTCTTCGAGTCGAATCTACAACATTTCTCCCAAAATTCACGTTTTTGTGCGATTCCTTCCCTTCCGTCCAATTCCTGCAACATAATTTTTTAGTAGAAAAATTACAGCCCTGTAATTTTCATTCAACCTCTTCGTGTTTAGGCGAGTCCATCTGGACTTTGATACCGTTGAACTGATGTGATGCCGGACTCGGCATCACGACTTTATGAGAGGTAATATTATGCAGACGCTACATTTTGAAGACCGCGACTGGTTTGCACGAGAGTTCGTTCGGGACGAGAATGGTCGAGTAGTCCCACGAGAAGATTACGAGGCGATGCTTGAATTCAAGGAGATCCTCGACCTCCACAACAAAAATCATCAAGTGAGGACAATGCGGGGCGTGATGACCGCCACTCTCTACGGAGGATTGATCTGGGGAATTGCAATGTTGCTGAACGGAGTGCTCTAAGATGGGCACAATAGTGAAGAATAGACTGAGGCTCTTGCCGAATTTTCGGCAAGAGTTTTTTTTTGACCTGCTTTCCCTTACTGGTTATGTATGTTGGAGAATCGTCACGTAGATGTCGTAGAGAGCGTGTGTCACTGCCGCAATGCCGAATCCCCGCGTGAGATAGAGAGCATTCAGAGCTAACCCCATTAAGAATCGGAAGGTAAAACTTGAGAGAGTGAACACATCTCCGAGTGAGCCGGTGTAGTGTACCCCACTAAAGATCAACGCGCCGACGACGGCGGCAATCAGGTAACGCAAGCGAGTATCTATTTTAACTGAGAGAAGGATGAGGTAGAGTGCAGTCACCAAGAGAAAACGAAAAATGAATTCTTCATAGACTCCAGCACCAAGCGACAGTATAATTTGCGTTGTGAATGAGGTTGCCGTTGTTGTTGCATCTTGTAGAGGAAGGATGGTGGGAACCATACCGAAGAGACTTCCAACAACTAAGGCAACAAAGGAACCAAGCAAGACCGCGTAGAGAGCACTCTCGGCAAACATTAGGCCGACATACCTTCCCACAAGTTTCAGACCGGCTCGCTTTTCGTATAGAACGATGCCGATTCCAAGCAAGAGTATCAGCAATGCAAACCAAATAGTGTCGCCCAATCCAATCAAACTCAGAAATTGTTTGATGAAGACTTCTGCACTGATGCGGACTTGGTTGAATGTGCCACTGTTTACCAGACGAATTCCGATTTCATAGAGAAGGATGATGGGGAGTACTGCCACATAGCTGTAGGTTAGCGACGAAGATAGCCGGAAGTACTCGTTCTGATAGTTCAATGCAGAAACTGGGTTGAAGAGCCGTTCAATAGAGTTGTCGTTTCGTTTCGGCGTTGGGGTCTCTGAAGCCGGTTCCATATTCTTGAAAGCGTTCATGTGGTTTTATCAATCACCGATTTAATCCGATGGCATCACTTCAAGCAGTCAGTGGTAACTTTTCTATTGTTCTTGAATATCTTTCACGCGGACAGATATGTCCTGTTCACTGTGTTAGTCTAATCGGCCACAACAATCGTATGCGAACTACGCATTTGCTTTACACAATTTCAGTCTTTGTTTTGCTGGTATTCTTTTGTGGGGGAGGGGATATAGTGGCTCAGTCCTATACCGTCTATCCATCAACTCTCTACAGTGGCGAAAATGTGTTGACGATATACAGTCCACGTGGAATTGAACGGGTGAGCCTTTCCACAACAGCAGGCATTACCACAATCTCATCGCCGGGTTTCATCCGCGATTGTCCCGACTCAGTGCAGGTACGTCTTCAAGTTGTTTCGGTTACGTCCGACGAAGCGGTTACCCTCAACATCTTCGAGTGTGACGGGAAATATAGTACTGCCACAATACAGTCTGAAGACTGGACAATTAAGCATGAATATACCGGTAAAGTGGAGATTGGAGCCGACACCTGTCTTCGCTGTTTTGTCGAGTCTACATCTCCAAGGCTTCTCGACTCGATAGTTGTCAGAAATCCTTCGGTACGTGTAGAGATTGAGGACAAACCGTATAGAGATATTTTCCGAGTGAGAGGAGGGATTCCGTTTCGGTACAACATCTGTTATCGGCCAACGCGAGAGGAATCGGTGACTGATACAATCTACCTCTACTTCAAAAGAGATATGCCGAATGGAGGAATCGACTCATACGTTATCGTGAAGCCGTTAACACTCCAAAGCAAACTTCCTACCATTGATACTTCGAAGATAATTCCGAAGATTGAGTTGCCACCGCTGCGTGATCCCACAACCTACCGCAACATCGTGATGCCGACAGCCGAGTCACCACAGCAAGGGAAAGTTTTCTACGGCAACTATATGATTGTTGGGAACATCGCCGGATATGGACTTACTGATCGGCTGAGCCTACTTGGTGGAGGAGTGCTTGTTCCTGACTTCATTAGCAAACTCTACGTTGGAACCATCGGAGCCAAATTTGAGTTTCTGCGTACAGGATTATTGAGTGGAGCAGTTGGAGCACAATATGCAATCTCGTCGTCGGAAGAATCGGACATCAACACGTTTGCTCCCTATGCAGTCGGGAGCTTGGGCGATCATGAGTATAGGGTCACTATTGCAGCGGGTTACGGACTTAAACGCCACGTAACTTCGGTTGAGACCTTTAATCGGAATGCCTTCACAGTCGCACTCGGTGGGTATGCAACAATTAGCCGTGGTTGGAAGTTAGCAGCAGAGTGGTACGGTATTGAAAGTTCTGGAGTCTCACCGTTGGTGGTAACTGCCAGAACCTTCACCAACAAGTTCGCATTCGATTTTGGTCTTGGATTTGACCTTGCCCAAAGTTCCGACATTCTCTTCAAAGATGCTTTCTCAGGCGAAGTTACAAGCCTTGCAATTGCTCCAGTACTTTCGGCAATGTGGGTGTTTTGATTTCTGGGTCAGCAGTCGGCGATAGATCATTTCAAAGCATGGCAAGAAAAGTTTCCAAGCGAGTGTCAATACCAAGTGAGAGAACTTTTCGGAGCCGATAGCGTTGTTGCTTAACACTGCCGGGGGCTATGTGCAGTACCGAGGCAATATCACTATTTGTCAACCCGGCTCTGATCAAGCCGCACAGTCGAGTTTGGCCGTTCGTCAAGTCGGGAAATCTCTCTCGAAGCCGTCTGTAGAACTCCTCATCAGCCGAACGAAGGTGGAGCAACGTCTCCTTGTTAATCAGTGCCCCTTCATTCACGTAATTCATCAAGTGACGAAGGGTTTTGCTGACTGCCGAGAGATGTTGTTCTTCTACATCTGCCATCAACTGACGCGCTTCACTTCTCACCTTTTGCATTAACTCCTTCTTTTCTAAAAGTGAGAGCGTTAGCTCTTCTAACTCTGCCTCAGCTTTTTGCCGCTGCTTGCGCGCCCGATGTGCCTCCTTTCGATATTGTTCCACTTCAATTGAGGCTTGTGTGATGTGTAGTTGTTCAGTTGCAATTTGCTTGCTTTGTTCTCGCTGTAGCCGACTTTGTTCTTTCATGTGGTGGAGAGCCTGCCTGAGATCACCCTTCTTCTCGTGGATTTCGGCAAGTTCAAGGTGGGCTTTGATAGCAACCGCGATGTTGCCAGCCTCTTCGGCAAAAAAGACTGATTGCTGAAGTTCTTTTATGCTCAGCTCTAAATTCCCTTGGCGGTGGTGAAGTCGTCCGATCTGGAGAAAGTAGTGGTCCAATACTATTGGTGAGTGAATGACGTTGAGAATGTTCTCCATCTCTGCAATCTGTTCGGACGCTTCGCTATATCTGCCCAACTCAACACAGGCTTCCACAATGCAACGGCGTGCAAAAAACGACATGCGAAGATTATTCTTTGCCGCTTTGTTTTCCAAGAGTTGATTGTAGTGAGCAATTGCCGTTGGATAGTCTCCGGCTTTCAAGGCATAGTTTCCCTGCTGCATGGTAATAAGCTGCACTGGGTATGGTGCACCAATTGCAAGGGCAAGTTTCATTCCTTTTCTCAGCATCCTATTCCCTTTGTCGTACTGCTCAATATCTCCATAGATTTGAGCAGCATACTCATAGAGGAATATCAAATTATTTCTTGCGTGCAGTTGTCGTGCAATCCGTATTCCGCGCTGAATGCACTGTAAGGATTGAGCATACTTTTTTAGTCGGTAGTACTGCTGTGCAAGCGAGTAAAAGATGGTCATCTTGCTCAACGGGTAGTCCCGTGTCATCTTCAGTGCTTCAAGCATGAGTGTGATAGCATTTCCAGTTTTACCCTGCAGCGCTTGCAGTATCTTTACCATGCCTACTTGTTTTGGAGTGGCAGGGTTGTGTTGTAGAAACGTGGCGATTTCGCTCAACAACTCCTTTCCTACGTCATAATCACCTTGGTGCATATAGACTTGGCAGCGTGAAATGAGAACCTCAAGTTGGATATGTGAAGATTGAATCGTTCGGCCAATGTTATATGCTTCGTCTAATTGATCCAGTCCTTCAGCAGGATTTCCCTTCCACATTTGATACCCACTCGTGAAGATTAATACGTCAGCTCGGAGTTTTGGGTCACCAACGGTTGCAGACATCTGTAGAAGCTGATGGAATTGTTCCACGCTCTCATCTTTGAATCCGTGGTAGTTGAATGAGCAGGTAAGTTCTTGGAGTGATATCTGGCATAGGCTTGCCATTAATCGGGTTGTGTGTTGCGAGGGTCTCTCCGAGGTAAGCCGCCTTCGACTCCGTGAGTGGTGTCGCTTCTGATGTTCTTCTAACTTTGCTCTCAGTTCATCGGCTATCGGAGCCAACAGTTCTATCTCTGCGCGCAAATTTGTCGAAACAAACGGACGGTCACGCAGTAACTCCGCCACTCGTATTGGCAGAATATTGCTTCTGCTCGATTCAATGAACTGCTTCAGCTCAACTACTGTCAAGAATTCGCTCGATCTATTCATTAGGATTCTCTTTTCTCGCTTCGTTGGGGAGTAGGGCATCGTTCCTCCTATCAAGACAGACAAAAGTAGCGACCTCAAATCAGACTTATCACCACTCCTACACCAGATCGTTTTCGTGTAGACTCTTTGTAGACCGGATTTGCTCGAAAGTGGGGAAACGAATCTGTTTCGTGAAGGTTCACTATAAAGATTCAAGTGAGTTCTAAACAGACTCACCAGCAACAATAGTCAATCAACACCACAATAATTATTCAAGGTCGAGTAAATGAGTATTCCTTCACGCAAACAACGAACGCATTGGCTGATCCCCTTCACGTTCCTACTCTGTCTCATGTTTTTCGAACGGGGTAGTGCTCAAGTCGATAGCTGCTTCACTGATTCACTCGTGATAAGTACTGGCTGGAATCACACAACAAACTCACTCTTCGGGGTCGGAAGCTACACAACGTTCTGGCAAGTAGTTAGTGACCCTTCACCAAGCACAACCGAGCCACGCCCAGCTTCAGTAATTGCTCCATTTTCTAATCAAGGTGGTGGTTGGGGAGGACCACTTGCAGGGAGTCAGTGGATTAGCTCTTACCCAAGTGCCAACAACGACACAAACGGATTCTATGAATTTGAATTCTGCTTTTGTATTACTGGGCGACCAAATGGAGTCAAACTCATCTTCGATATTTTGGCTGACGACCGGGCTACAGTCTACGTGAATGGTACTCAGGTTGCCACAACTACAATGTCGTACGCATTTCTGTTGGACTCTGTGACTTCAGTGAACACTAATATTACGAATCTGGTAAACAGTGGTGTAAACTGTGTGCGGGTTGTTGTGCAGAATACAAACAACGTGGCAATGGGTCTCGACATTCGGGGATATATCAAAGCTAATGGACTCACCCTTCAAAACTTATCTTGTTGTAGTGACTCCACAGCAATGATTACTGGAACAAAGTTCTTCGATCTCGATTGCGATGGTGTGAGAGACTCAGGAGAGGTAGGGCTTGCAGGATGGACGATCACACTCAGCAATGGTATGGTGACTACAACTGACGGGCTTGGAAACTACTACTTCAATAATCTTCCGTCAGGGACATACACAGTAAATGAAATACAGCAGTCTGGTTGGACGCAAAGTTTCCCACCCTTCCCCGGTAGTCACACAGTCTCGATTGTGAATGGGCAAGTAACAGGGAACCTTGATTTTGGAAATTGCGACACCACGTCTGACGATTGCATCGAGACTCGCAACGATACCACGATATGTTTTAACGATGGAGTAACCACCTTTGCCCACACATTCCAGATACGTAGCCTACTTCCATGTCCCTTTGTGCAGAATGCTACATTTACAGCACTTACTCCAGGGGTTTCGATTACACCGACCTCGCAAAGTGTTTCTGCAATGTGGACTACCACGACTTTGTATATCTCTGGCCCTGGAGCACTTCCCGGAAGTACAGTTCAAGTAGTGATTAACCTTTGCTGTACCAATCCGTGGAATACCCCAAATGACACGATAGAGTGTTGCAGCGATACACTGACAATTCATCTCGACTGTGGTGGTGATGAACCATGCTTTGTCCTCGGAAGAAACCGTATTGAATGCTTAACTGATTCAGCCGGTGTTACCTACTATAATTATGCCTTCTCACTCGCTTCAACAATGCCTTGCCAAGTTCCCCAGCAGGGGAGTATTACGGTAATTTCCCCAGCATCAGGTTTGAATGTTGTGCCTTCTGTTGTATTGATTTCTGGCTCTGGCACACAAAACGTCGCGATCAGTGGCTCGGCGGCAACACCAGGAACCGTTGTAGGACTTCTACTTGAACTTTGTTGTACTGATCCTGCTACTGGTATCAACGATTGTTGCTCTGATACGATATGGGTGAGGTTACCCGAGTGCGAGAGCGACACCTGCCACGCTGATTCACTGAACATCAGTACTGGGTGGGATCCATCCTCAAATACGCTTCTCACTCCAGGGGCTACAACCTCACAGTGGCAGGTTGTCAGTGATCCTATTTCCACAACATCTGAACCACGTCCAGCAAACGTCATCGCCCCCTTTTCACCGTGGTGGCCATTTACCTTACCCGGTAGCCAGTGGATTAATGCACTCCCTACCGCAAACAACCAGACAACTGGGCTTTACGCATACGAGCGAACGTTCTGCATAAGTGAAGCTGCTCGCAATGTGGTTTTAAATGCCACGCTTCACACTGATAACTGGTCGAGAATCTTTATTAATGGGACACAGATTGGTGCTACTCCACCCAACAGATATTTAGTGCCGACAACAATTTCTAATCTGAACATTACGAGCCTTGTTGTTCCCGGCATCAACACCATGCGGGTTGAAGTTACCAACACATTTGTTCCGAATCTGAATGCCTCGGGGTTAGATCTTGCTGGATGGATTAGTGGTACTGGTCTACAACAATTGAATTGCTGTACTGGAACGATTACAGGAATGAAGTACAACGATCTCAATTGCAACGGACAAAAAGATAGCGGAGAACCGGGGCTGCCGGGGTGGACGATCACACTCAGTAATGGTAGCACTACAACTACGAACTCATCAGGTATCTATACCTTCCCAAATCTGGAACCGGGAACGTACGTTGTGGGTGAAGTACAACAGTCTGGGTGGACGCAGACATTCCCTGCCACACCAGGTACACATACAGTGAACGTGGTAGCTGGGCAAACAAACGCAAACATTGACTTCGGTAACTGCATTGATCCGTGCAAAAATTGCTGCCGTGATTTTCCGAAACCTCTTTTTTCGCTCCAGTGGTCGTCAGGAAATGGCAACACAACAGTTGGGGGGATTATGCAGGCTGGCAGTGCCAAGATTTGTACGGTTTCTGCAACTCTGGTAGATGTTCAAATTAACGGACAGCCAGTTGTTGGTCAGTTTGTTCCCGCGAATACACTCGGTGGTACTGTCGGCACTATTCCAAACATGCACGAAGTGGTGTGGACTGGAGTGGACGTTAATGCAGCTCCAACACCTTTCTCATTGAGCTTACATTTTCCACCGATTGCTGGCAATGCTTTCACAGATCGGATTAGTTACTGCATCCGCTATCGCTTTACCGATTCAAACTGCGTTACGTGCGATACGTTGATTTGTGTTTCTCAACGACGCTATCGCAGAGTCCTTGATTTCTTCAGGAGCGATGACGAGTTGCAAGGAATGGATCAACAGGACAATCCAGATTTATCCTATCGTGGAACGTTGGAGGAAGAAGGAAAGGGGAAATTTGATCTTACATTGCCAGAAATTCCTGGGTGGGAGGGGGATGTCTTCTACTCCAGTTTTGAGATAGTACCAACCGACCCTTCAGTCAAAGTTTCAAGACATACTGTTGATGGAGAGATGAATGGAGGTCACAATAGTGACAATGCGGGGAGCCAACTACTGTCACCTATGACTACAAGGCGAATCGATCTTGAGTATAGTGGAGGAGAAGGAAGAGACGTTCTCGACTTTTACGTTACGCTTCACTTCTCACCCGCAAATCACCCGGAAGTCATCTTCAGTGAAGAAATTCCTCTCCGCCTTATCCGCTCTTCCCGCAGGTCTACCAATTGGATTTCTGGGCAGACACCACGTGTGGAGCTTTATCAAAGCTTCCCTAACCCTGCCGGGAAGAGTGTGACAATTCCATTCCAACTAAGCAAATCTTCGAGTGAAGTGAGCTTAATTCTTACCGATGCTTCAGGGCAAGTTCTCAAAAGACTGATCGAGAATCAGAGCTTCGATGCTGGAACGCACGAAGTAAAGTTTTCAACTGATGGGATGAGTGCTGGAGCCTATTTCTATACGCTTCGTGTTGATGGTGTTGAGACATCAAGACCGATGCAGGTAGTTCGCTAAGTCTGTCATGTTGAATGCTGGTGGGGTGGGGGGGATCTCTGTCACTCTACCAGCACCCCCCTTGCCGAGAACTGATAGCAGGTACGGTAGATGCAAAGATTTTCTTAGCTCTCATCAATTGCAATTGGAAGACGCCATCCCGAAACGAGAGAGGGACAAACGGAAGTGGGGTGGCGTCTCCATCCCTTAGCTGCTCTATCATTGAAGAGTTGGAGCATTCACACTTGTGGTCTCGATCAACTTCTTCTGTTTGTATCGATCGCTTGTACAAGAAAAACAAAAAACTGATTTGCCATTATCATTAACCAATTTCACAAGGTGCAAAATGACTATCACGAAATTAAATGCCATTGTAGTAGCACTCTTGTTGTGCTTAACGTTTACTTCAGTTGCAGCCCAAGATACGCCCTGCGAATCGACGAGCTTTCAACTCGTTAGAGATGCGAGTAATCCTTGCTGTTGGAAGGTCGTATTAACTACACCACAAGCAGTGCTCCCGTGGAGATTAGAAATATCTGCTTATTCGTCGGCAACACTGAGTTCAACAAGTGCCAATCCTGTTTGGATTCCAGGCTCTACCCCTTATCTCCCTCACAGCGGGAACAGCACAAGTAGTGACCTCGTTTGGACAGGTCCCTACGACAACTCCAGTCAATCGTATATGTATCCAGTCTACCTTACCACGACTGAGTATGATTTCTGCCTTGCATCTCCCAACACCAGCTCAAAAATCGTTGTGAAGATATTTGATGACTACCATGAACCGTTAGGTTTTCGCCTTCGTTGTTGCAAAGAAATTAATCTTGATTGCAATGCTGAGACGCCAGAAGTGATTGATATGAAATTCAGCCAATGCTCAAAGACAAAGGAAATCATACAGTATCAATAGAACTTAGAACTCAAGAGTTGATATTGTTCTATCGTCGGCTGACTATCAGCCGTTAGTACAGAGAGAGCACATGTTATGGGGAATGAATTTCCCGAAACATGTGCTCTTTTTTTGAAGGCGTGGTCTGTGGAGAGGGGAGTTATGACGAACGTTTGGTCAACGATGAATGCAAAATATCCTCCCTGAACTCGGTAAGTCCCGGATGTTTTTCTGTTCGGCAACCAATAGTGTCGCCAGCGTATATCAAATCGAAGTAGTCATCTTGGTTGTTTGCATCCTCCTGCTCACTGAGATAGACAAACGTTTCCATCCTGTTGTGAACTTGACACCTTTCACGCACAATGAAAGGAGCAGTCTCCTCACCTACAATATCACCAGAGGTGACAGGGCGGAACGATCCATCAGGTTCTACTATTACTTTGGCAATCTGGAAGGCAAATCGTTCGAGCGGAATGTATAATTCCTCGAACGATTCATACTTGTCTTCAGAGGCATCACCCCCCATTGCCGAGATAACAGTTTCAGCATAGTCATCAGTGGTTTCAAAACGGCTTTGCGTTTCCGACTCACTCTTCTCTTCATCGTCGAGTGCTGCGTTCTGTCGATTGATTTCGTTGACAGCGATAACGAGAGAGCGAGCAACGCGGAGCGATTTCCTAAGAATTGGATCACTCGTCAATAGATCGATTGTCGCCGCAGCATCTCGAAGATTTTGGGACGCCGTCGAGAGGTCAATCTCCTTTAAGTCACTCTTGATCCTTCCCGGTGTGGGGGCCCCAACGGTCTCACGGGAGAAGCCAAAATCTTCGCGCATTGCCTCGGCAAACATTCGGTCGCAGGATGTGTGGAAGATTCGTTGCAACAGGTGGAGACTCTGAATATATCTTTCCTTGAGATCGGAGTGAGCCAGAATGCTCTGCAGCTCTTTCCTCAACCCTTCGGGGAGTGGTCGGCGCAGGTGTCGCCGGAGCATTGTATCCTTCACTACCTGTTTTACCTTGTCGAAGATTCCGAGAACAAGTCGACCTAAAATCAACCCAGCAAAGGGTGTGTATATCGAAAGTTTCCACGAAGTGTAGCGAAAGAGAGTAATGGGAAGCATGAGCGCAATCGCCAAGAGAATTGCCCAACCTCCGTAGATCAAAATTGCACGCATTCGCACTTGCCGTATCCGTCTGAAGGCTTCGAAGCCGTAGTACATCAGGAAGACAATGATGGTTCCCCAGATCACGTTGATCCACCAAGGAACTTCGTAGACAATGCGCTGTTGTAGAATTGTGTTTAAGATGTTGGCGTGAATTGCCACGCCGTGCATGTCAGGAAGGCTATTCTTTTCTGGCTTCAGTGGTGTGTAGAAACGATCAACAATCGATGTCACCTGCCCAGCTCGAAGGTCAGCATAACCAACCAACACCCCTTTCCCACGCAATGTGCTAAGGTAGAACTCACGTGCTGATTCATCTTCACTGAAGAGGGATTGAAAGATTGCTTCGAGTGGAAATGTGGGGAAGATTTGGACGGCATTATCTTCGGCAGCCTCCTTGTGCTCACCGATTCCTCCAGCATAGTCAATAACAAACTGCTCGGCTCCTGACTCTTCAAGAAATGCTACAGCACTCTCGTCAATCCGGCGCGCAGCCTTAAGTGCAAGTGATTCGTATCGTTGGCCGCTGTCGGTTGTCCATTCCTTACGGAAGTTCCTGATTACTCGGTCTTCTTCAGGATTCAGGTTGATAGAACCGAGTTGATTGTGGTTCAGGCGAAAGGAGGGGGGAGGGAGTCGAAAGCGGTTGAGAGAATCTTCCCGAAAAATTCCAAAGATCAGGTCATCGGGGTGGTCGCCGATCAACGTGGAGAGCATTTCGTCCCCTTCAGGGTAATCAGGTCGTTCATCTTCAATCAGAAAATCGACAGCGACAACCCGAGGAGAGCATTCAAAGAGAGCGAGCAGATATTGGCTTAACAGACTTCGATCTACCCGTTGCTCTTGGTCGAGAATCTCAGGGCCGTATGTTAAAACGACAATGTTTGTGTCGATGGGAAGTTCGCCCCGCGTTGTCACTACGAAGTCAGAGAATGAATCATCGTTGACGGTTGACTCAACAACTTCAAGTTCAGGGAGATCACCAATGAAGAGGGTGAGCAGAGCCATTACGAGAGCAGAGAAGAGAAGCTCTACAACTCGTCCCGATGGAAGTCTGCGGCGGAACCCTGTGATCGTTAGACGCTTCACTTCAAGTAGCCTTCCACCTTAATATCCTCACCGACAAGCTCGGTGCTGTGAATGTTCAGAACAGTAGCTTGGTCAAGTCGGTCAACGGCAAGTCGTTGAAACGATTTAATGCCGTGGCCAAGAAGTTTTGGCGCGATGAAGAGGATCAATTTGTCGGCTAAGTTTTCTGCAATCATCGTATCAATTACGGCCGCACCCCCTTCAACGAGTACTGAGGTTAGGTTCATACTACCAAGTCGCTCTATCACCAAGTCGAGCCGGAGGTTATCAGGGTTTCCCTCAACGGGAATTGCCTCTACACCGATACCTGCATCGCGAAGCTCGTAAGCTCGGGGAGCCTCACTCATATCCTCACCGATAAAGACCGTTGTGTTCTCCTTGTGTTCGTCGGTGAAGAGCTTCAGGTTGTTTGGTAACTCTAACGATCTATCTAACACAATGCGTCGTGGGTTCCGCCCAGCAAGTCCGTAGCGAACAGTGAGGGAGGGATCATCTTGCAAGGCTGTTCTCGTCCCAACAAGAATGCCATCGGAAGCCCCCCGAAGGGTGTGGACGTATTGCCGTGCCATCTCACCTGTTATCCACTGCGATTCTCCATCTGGGAGGGCAATGTATCCGTCGAGTGATTGTGCAACTTTAATCGTGATAAACGGCGTCCCAGTTTTGATGAAGTGAATCCAGGCTTCATTCAGTTTGCGTGATTCGTTCTCGAGAACACCCACAACAACTTCAAGCCCACCCTCTCGCAGCCGTCGATTACCTCGTCCATTGACTAATGGGTTCGGATCGCGCATTGCCGTAACCACTCTTCCAATTCCTGACTCTACGATAAGGTCGGCGCAAGGTGGAGTTTTCCCTTGATGGCTACAGGGTTCAAGAGATACGTAGAGTGTTCCCTTACTCAAATCCTCTCCGGCAACTTGCCGTAGAGCTTCTACTTCGGCATGTGGCTCCCCAAACTTCCGATGATATCCTTCTGCAATGATTGCTCCGTTCTCATCGGTTACAACAGCCCCAACCATTGGGTTTGGGCTAACATTTCCGATACCTCGCGACGCAAGCTCAAGAGCACGGCGCATCATTACTCGATCGTATTCAAGCTGACTAATATCTTCGCTCATATCCTATTGTTCTAAACGACTATCGATTCCATAGAAATTCTTTCCGAACAGTGTAGGGATTCGGTTTTGCAGGAATTGTTGCCACTACTGTGTACGTACCATTTTTTGCGTTGCCCGTTCTGGTTTTCCCATTCCACAATACTTTGTAGGTGGTTGTCTCACCAACTTTGCTTGGCTCAACGGTACTGATAACTTGTGCAAACATCTGTCCGTCGGAGGAAGACCAGACTAAGATGGGGCCGTCGTAAATATCTATTCTGTGCGTTTCGCTGGTTGAGAGTTGCTCAGTTACTAACGGCTCGCTCACACGTTTAGCTGTGAGAGTAAACTCTACTCCTTCACTTTTCTTTTCGGAGGTCAAGTTGAGAACAATAGGATCAACCTCGGCCATTTCAGGCAAGGTTGCGGCAACCTCCTTTAGCCAGAGGCCAGATTCGGTTCGTATTAAGGTAACGAGACGGAATTTCTTCGAAGAGAAATCGGAGGGATTCCAAGTAGTTCCAGCAGAGGCCATCAATGATGTGGCTCTCCCCCCAAGGCCACTTCTTGTGATGTCATCTGTGTAAAGTGAGTCCATCATTTCACCATCGAGATTAAAGGTGATGAAGGTGAAGGATTTGAGTTCAGAGATTGTTCCCAAACGGGAGGATCGCTCACGTTCTCCAACACCAATTAGGACACCGAGATAGATGCTTCCATCGTCGTTCGGCTGCACAGCTATTTCAGGATTGAGAGCTGCGATATTCGTGTCGAGGTCGTAAGGAGTTAAGCCTATCCGTTTCAAGTACGAGTTTCCCGCAGTCGAGTCTTTCGATCCTCCGCAGGCGAAGAGACTAAGTGAAAGAAGGATTCCTGTTGTAAGCGAAAGTGCTGAAAATTTTATTCTGTTCATGGTTGGTTGCAGAGAGTCAAATAGAAATTCCACTGCGCGTATTGATAGTCAGTGGTGAAATGCCACACAACGAGCATCGCCTACTCGATCCCAGCCATCTGCTTCAATTTGGTGAGCAAATTGAAGCCATCCATTGTGATCAGGTAAACGTGCTGTACCTGGCTTTTACCTTGAGTATTACGGAAGTAGCGTTCTTCAATGGCAAGGTATCCGTGCATGTGTAGTTTAACGTGAGCTTGCCGACGTTCACGGTAGTTGAAGTGTATCCCCCAATTGCCTCCTCGTTCATCGGAGTCTCTGGTAAACACCTCTGCATTGTATAACACATCAAAGGTTAGGACAACGCCGAGAGGTTGCAGTGCAGTGGGGAGTACGTCAACTCGGTCAGCAATAGCCTTCAGTTTTTCTATTTCAAGAGATCGAATTGCCATACGTACACGTTACTCTACTCAGGAAAATCCAGCCGCTTGCTTTAGACGACGAAGGAATTCAATACCACTGTCGTTCGTTGTCCAGCCGGTCTCATGAATATCGTCGAGGATACCATCGTCGTCGATGTCATCTTTTTCAATATCTACAAATCCTTCCCAACGCAATTCACGAACGGCGTTTACCAACTCTTTGTGGTCGACTCCGGGAACATCTTTCAATGGTTCGGAACTGAAGAAGCGTTGGCTGCGGCCATTCTCCAGTATTTCGGCAATCAGTGGTAGGCTGTGATCTCGCAGACGCACTGGAATTAACTCCTCCTGCGTTGCGATTGCATTCAACTTCGCATGTTGTTCTTGTGTGAACATAGCAGTTCCTCCTGTTATATGATTGGGGTGTGTAGTTCCCGGAACAGTTAGCTCTGCGGTGTTATCTGGTATCTGCTCAGTTTTTATCTACTGGTAACCGCAAAGTATTGACAACCTTTTCTCCTTGTTGAACAATGTGTCTGCACTTACTTGTGGTGCAATTACAGGTTCACAGTGATGTTCTCTAACGCTAAGAACTCTTGTTTCCCTCCTCTCCATAAGTCAATCGAGAGTATCGAAGTGGAACCTCGCTTAACCTAACTATACTGACTATAGCTCGAATATAATGATGATGGTTGTAATTTCACCGGTAAATGAGTATCCACCAACACTATATGCGCAAAGCACTTCAGTTAGCTGAAGAGGCATTCGGTGAAAATGAGGTTCCTGTTGGAGCTATTGTTGTACGTGATGGAGAGGTGATTGGAAGGGGGAGAAATCGAACAGTTGCTGCCGGAGAACCGACTCAACATGCGGAAATCATCGCAATTCGTGATGCTTGCCGCCACTTGGCACGGGAGCGATTGGATGGCTCTACACTCTACGTGACCCTCGAGCCATGCCCAATGTGTGCCGGTGCAATTGTCCTCGCTCGCTTAGCTGGACTTTTTTTTGGTGCTTACGATGAGAAGGCCGGCGCAGCCGAAACTCTCTACGCAATCACTACCGACCGTCGACTAAACCATCAAGTAGAAACGCATGGGGGAGTTCTCGATCATGAGTGCGCCGCAGTATTGAGCAGATTCTTCGCAGCTAAGAGGGGAAGGTAGAATTAGGAGTCGAGAGTCGAGGAGTCGGGAGTCGAAGAGTCGGGAGTCAAGACGAACCTTGACTCTTCGACTCATACACTCTCGACTCATACACTCTCGACTCATACACTCTCGACTCATACACTCTGGACTCACACACTCTCGACTCATACACTTACAAGAGATTCGAAATCTTCTTCCTCCGTAAGTAGTCCACGACTTTCTGCACTTGTTGTGATTCCCCACCTTTGCAGACCAGTAGCGCATCTGGAGTATCGATGATAATAACGTTCTCCATGCCGATGGCGGCAATCATCCGTCCGTCGCTTCTAATGAAACAGTCGTTTGTGTTGATCGTGACAACATCTCCCATCAGTGCGTTCCCCTCGGAGTCCTTACGTGATAGACGGAAGGTCTCATCCCAACTACCAACATCGCTCCACCCAAACTCACATTCGAGGACGTAGACATTCTTTGCCTTCTCCATCACACCGTAGTCGATAGAGATAGGGGTCATCTGTTTATATGTCTTCTCGAGTACTGCCGAGTAGTTTGTCTGGCCTTGTGCGTCAGAGATCGTACAAATCTGTTCGTGGAGATCGGGAAGGTGTTGTTGGAAATTTTCCAGGATGACATCAGCACGCCAGATAAACATTCCGCTATTCCAGAGGAAATCACCACTCTGCAAAAAGCGGTGGGCGGTCGGCAGGTCAGGTTTCTCGGCAAAGGTCCTGACAACCCGGACGCTCTTGTCGAAGTATTCTTCAACACCTGTCTTTCTCTCACTCCACTGGATGTAGCCGTAACCAGTCTCCGGTCGAGTTGGTGTGATTCCGAGGGTTACAAGTCCACGTTTCTCTTCGGCTATCTCGCAGGCGAGTCGAATACGGTTTTGGAACTCGCGAACATTCTCAATCCAGTGATCGGCAGGCAGCACAACCATCACTGCGTTCGGATCACGCTGCAACAACGTTGTTGCAGCAAGCCCAATGCAGGGAGCCGTGTTCCTTCCGAACGGTTCGGCTATTAGGTTCTCTTCTGGTATTGCCGGAATCTGCTCACGAAACCCATCAATCTGCGATGCGTTCGTTACAATCATCATCTGCTCGGGAGGAATCAGTGGTTGCAAGCGGGCAACCGTGTTCTGTATCATGGTTCCCTCACCCATGATGTGGAGTAGTTGCTTCGGAGAGGCTTCACGGCTTCGTGGCCAGAGGCGTGTCCCCACACCACCAGCCATAATGATCGCGTAAATTGATGCGTTGTTCATTCTATCGTTCCTTGTTGAGCGTGGTTCAATTCAGTCTCGACCCCTTCCTCACTTCCTTCTGCGATTACACGTGGCAGGCGATTAGCAATAGCTGTCGTAATCTCGTAGGGGATAGTTCCAATACGGGAGGCAATATCCCACGCCGTAATTTGCATTTCACCCGATCTGCCAATCAGTATCACTTCTTCGCCAACTTTTGTTCCTGAATCATTAGAGCCAAGGTTCACCATCACTTCGTCCATACAAATTGTGCCGACCACTGGAAAAGGTTTCCCAGCGATTAGGACGTCGAGCTTCCCGGTTAACAGTCGCATGATTCCATCACCATATCCTATCGGGAGCGTAGCAATAACACTATCGTGCTCTGTGAAATATCTCCTGCCATAACTTATTGAAGTTTTAGCCGGAACCTTGGAGAGACTGGAAACAGCCGTCTTTACTGACATTACTGGCTCAAGACCAGATGTTGCCTGAAGCTCTTCAAGTGGGTGGTATCCGTACAAGCTGAGTCCGGGGCGAACAAGCGTGTAGTGAGCTTCTGGAAAGTTAAGAATCCCCCCGCTGTTAGCGATGTGAACATCTTCGAAAGTCCATCCGGTTCCGCACAATTCACGGTAGACTTGGTCAAAGGTTGCGCTTTGCCGTAAGGCAAAACTTCGATCTAACGATTCACTTGTCGCGAAGTGGGATGAGAGACCTTGAATGTGAAGTCCCGGGAGGGATGCTACCTTCTCAGTGAGGTGAGCTGCATCTTCAGGCTTTGCTCCGTTCCGGGTCATGCCGGTATCAATGTAGATATGTGCCCGAAGTACTTTGCCGGCTGCTTCGGCAGTGGCCGACAGCCACTGAGCAGTTTCGATATCTGAAATCAACGGCTCGATGTCGAGGGTAACGAATGCAGAGCGTTCGCTGAAGAACGGTGTTGTCAGAAGAACAATACGGCGGTCGAGACCAAGTTGCCTGAGAGTTTCTGCTTCGCCGATTGTTGCCACTCCAAAAATATCTATTCCAGCATCACAAAGAATTGGGAGACAGATTGAAGCCTCGTGCCCGTAACAGTTAGCTTTCACTACACCCATTACGCGAGTCTCTTTTCTCAACCTGCTTCGAATCAGCCTAAGGTTGTGGCGAAGTGCGTTCGTTGAAATGCGTCCCTGTGTCGGTCGAGTCATTCGGCGTTAGCGGTTCTCTGTACTCTGCCTACGATTGTGGTGGGAATTCTTCCCGCAGAGTTGTGAATGTGTAGATACTTCTATCGTGACCATCGTTCCATATCACGTAGAGTTTGCTGCTGCTAAGCAGGTCGATTTCGCGAATCTCGTGAGCGCTGCTACTGAGCATCGAGAGGGAGAGGCTCTCCGATCTGTTGCGCGAACGACACTCCGAACAGCTACAGGCCTTCCTGAGAAGATGTCCGGGAATTGTTGAGACTGAGTGATCGCTCCACCGAATAATCAGTTCGCTTCCTCCACCTGAAATTGATATGTCGCTTGGGTGCATTGTCTACGTGTTAGAATTCTTAGAAGTCCCGCTTCCTCTCTTTCGGCTGAACCATAATAATGGTAACCAGAATGATCGAGAGGATGCTGAGAATTGTCATCAAAATTGCTGGAAAGAATTCTCCTCCGTCAATTAGCCATACTTTACCAAAGTACCCAGCCATTATGAGTCCAACGATGAGTGACATTGTTAGTGAAGGACGCCATCCTTTTTGCATCCGAAGACCAAGAAAGATCAGGTCGAGTCCGATGACAATGCCACCAACCATCAAAACTGTACTTCCTTCTTCGGATAATCCGAGGAAACTGACAACTAAGAGGAGGATACCCAAAAGCATCTGATAAAGGGCAACAGAGCGCATAGAAAATTTCCTTGTTACGTGTCGAATGTTTGTTGAGTCCCCAAGATACTATCCTATTCTTATCCTTCCCGGAAACCCTCTGTAAACGGAAGGGGACTCTTCTGAAGAGCTGCAAAAATCTTAAAGAAATCGACAGCAGGGCGAACGTCGTGCAGGCGGATGATAGCCGCACCGTTCAGGGCAGCCACTGCTTGAGCAGCAATTGTTCCGTACAGACGATCGGATGGTGGAACTCCCCCAAGCATTCGACCAATAAATGATTTACGCGAAGCCCCAACCAATAATGGGAGACCCAGACGGCGAAACATTCCAAGCTCTCGCAAAATATGTCCAGAATCTTTAGCCCCCTTTGCAAAGCCGATGCCAGGGTCGGCAATGATTTTTCGAACTCCTCGTGAGGCTGCCTTCTCAATGCGTTTGCCGAGGTAGGTCGAAACATCTTCCACAACGTCGGAATAGATAATTTGATCGACTGGAACTCTCTTCGCTGGGTTGTGGCCGTGCATTAGGATGTAGGGAATATCTGCCTCGGCAGCAACCTCCCAAATCTGCTCGTCGAATTCGCCAGCACTTACGTCGTTTATGATAGTTGCCCCTGCCGATATTGCAGCGGATGCAACTTCTGGCTTCACCGTATCGATGGAGATAACTGAGTTGGGGGCAGCGGCGATAATACCCTCAATAACTGGTATAACCCGGGCAATCTCTTCATCGGCTGCAACCGCTGGCGACCCAGTCCCATAGTCCTTTCCCGGCGGTCGTGTCGACTCACCCCCAACGTCCAGAATGTCGGCCCCTTCGCTTAGAAGCTCTAATCCACGCTCAATTCCTTGCTCTACACTATCAAAGTTTCCACTATCGAAGAAACTGTCGGGAGTGGTATTCAGAATGCCCATGATAAGTGGAGGAGTGATGTCTCTCCCATCTTTTTCCGCGAGCGAAGCAACCCACTTCCACGATTCTGATATCGTCTGCGTGGGGGCTGCTCCGGGCACTATTATATGGTGTTGCTGGTTGCTCATTCATGTCAGACTAAGTGTGCGGGCTTCCTTTACTTCTTCCTTGCAAGGATCGCCTATGAATACGCTCAGCGGTGGTTCGCGTTCCGAGCATCCTCTTGCTACGATACGTTTCCCCTCATCCCAAACAATCGACGTAGATTCTCCTCCATGAAAACTCAAACTACGGGAAAGAACCGTCAAACTGAAACTGCGAAGAGTGGGATACGGCTAAACAAAGTTCTGGCAGATGCTGGAGTTACCTCGCGTAGGGGAGCCGACGAGATGATTGCCGCTGGCCGCGTAAAGGTCAACGGAAATATCGTGCGCGAGCTTGGCACGCGAGTTGTCCCAGCTGACCGCGTGACCGTTGATGGAAAGCCAATTCAACGTAAAGAGCGCCTCTGCTACATCTTGTTGAACAAGCCAAAAGATACCATCACGACAACCCAAGATGAGAAGGGAAGGCGAACCGTAGTGGAGTTGGTAGATGTTCCTGAGCGACTCTATCCAGTTGGGCGACTTGATCGTGCCACAACGGGAGTCCTCTTGTTGACCAATGATGGAGAGCTTGCCTATCGGATGACCCACCCACGATACGAAGTTGAGCGAGAATACCGTGTCCAACTGGATCGACCGATTGAGGTGGAGGATGCGCGACGGATTACTGAGGGAGTAGACATTGGAATGGGAGAATCATCGCAACCATGCCAACTGTTTCTCGAAGAGGATCGGCGCAATGTGGTCATCATTTTGAAGGAAGGAAAAAACCGAGAGGTGAGGCGGATATTTAAGGCATTCAATTACGAGGTGAAAAAATTGCACCGCTTGAGTTATGGAGGATTGGTTGTGACAGGAATTCGGCGTGGTGAGTGGAGGGAGCTGAACCGATCGGAAGTACGTGATCTGCGACAACGACTGAAACTTCCCTACGCAAAGATTCCCGAATAGAACGCGATCCGCCCAACTTCAACGTCATCACAGGAAGCGGATCGCGTTCTGATACGGGTTACTACGGTCTCATCCTCTTCCGATGGTCGGAATTCGTGTAATTAACAGGCTGTCTCCATTCCCACCATTGTCGTCGCCGCCATCATCACCATTGTCATCTCCTCCATTATCGTCACCACCACGGCCACCATGATTGTCACCACCACGGCCACGTCCACCACGTCCTCCTCTATCACCACCATTGTCATCACCAAACGGATCAATCAAAATCGAATCGCAATCATCACCACGGCCACCATGATCGTCCACCCAATTGGAATCTCTACCATGATCGTCTACCCAGTTCGAATCTCTCCCGTGGTCGTCAACCCAAGTGGAATCATCAATCCAAATGGTGTCCCTGCCACCACCTCCGCCATTTCCACCACCACCACCGGTTCCACCGCCGCCAAACGGATCAAAAGGGAGATCCTCGCAGCCGACGAAAGCAATCATGGCAACGGCTGCTATCATTATCGAAAATCGTTTCATTGTTATTGGCTTTTCTTTGTTATCAAGTAAATACTTTTGAATTGTTGGATGACATGGAACGTTCAACATCATCGTGGCGTTACCGGTGACGCCGAGTGGAATAACCTTCGATTGAAATTGGCGTTACAGAGCAAACTCAACTTTTTTTTAGCATGACTTTTCTCGAACTGTTCAAACAAGATGTAGCCATTGCCAAGAACATTCCATTTGGATTAGAGGGTGAGGAGCGGTTGACACTTGACATATATGCACCACCGAACGCTCACGGATTGCCTGTGACCATGTGGTTCTACGGTGGTGGCTGGCGGAGTGGAGATAAGAGGCTGTTCGAACATCTTGGTCGAGCGTTCGCAGTGCGAGGTATTGTGGCAGTCGCCGCAAACTATCGGCTGACACCTGAGGTTAAATATCCGACGAATGCTGAAGACTGTGCGGCTGCAACTGCCTGGGTCTATCGCAATATCGGAAGGTATGGGGGAAATCCCGAGGCTCTCTTCGTTGCCGGACATTCAGCTGGCGCGCACCTTGCCGCAATGATTGCTTTGGACGAACGGTTCCTCGAACGGGAAGGGCTTTCAAATAGTATTATCAGAGGCGTTGTGATGGTGAGTGGTGCAGCCGATCTTGCCGAGTATGTTCACTCATCTGTATTTACTGCACGAGAGCATATTGAAGAAACCTTTGGCAGAGATGAAGTTGCACTTCGTGCCGCCTCACCAATCAACTGGGTCAGCTCCGACGATCCTCCATTCTTGGTTATCACTGCCGAGAATGATCCTCCCGGATTGCGAAAGCAAGGTAAAGCCTTAGCAGAGGCTCTTCGCAATGTGGACGTGCTTGCTCGCTACATCAGCGTGAGGGGAAGAGATCACTTCTCGATTGTCCGACGTTTCGGTTCCGGTGATGACACAACCGCGAACTCGGCAGCAGAATTTATCCAGCGGTTGACACTGAGAACATAAAGAGAGAAAGTGTGGTGCGAAAGACTTGAAATCGAATGGGAGTGGTAATTGTCGCCGCTACGGTTCGCACTTCTCAGTTCAAACTTCTAAATTCACCTGCAAATTGATGAACTATGGGAAAAGCATTAGTCGTCGTCGAGTCTCCGTCGAAGGCGAAAACAATCAATAAATATTTAGGTTCCGAGTATATCGTTGAGGCTTCGCTTGGCCACGTTCGCGATCTTCCGAAGAAGGACATTGCCGTGAATGTTGAGGAGGGCTTTGTTCCAACCTACGTGACTATCGATAGGAAGCAAGATGTCCTCAGCCGTCTACGCCAGCTTTCCAAACAGTGTGATGCAATCTATCTGGCAACTGACCCTGACCGAGAAGGGGAGGCTATTGCCTGGCACGTTGCTCAAGAGATTGCCGACGACTCACTCCCGCTCTACCGAGTCCTCTTCAACGAGATTACGAGCAGTGGCGTGAAGAAGGCAATGACTACGCCGCGGAGGATTGATATGGATCTGGTGAAGGCGCAGGAGGCGAGGCGAGTAATGGATAGACTGATCGGCTACAAAATCTCTCCCTTCCTCTGGAACGCTTTCCGTGGTGAAGCACACACAGGTCTTTCGGCTGGCAGAGTTCAGTCGGTTGCCTTGCGCTTGGTTGTTGAGCGTGAGAAGGAGATCAACTCCTTTATTCCAATCGAGTACTGGAATTTGATCGGCACGTTCAAAACCGAGAAGGATGAGGAATTTACTGCTCGACTTGTGGAGTACGATGGCGTACAGTTGAGAAATCCCTCCGGCTCGGCCTCAAAGGAGAGTGGAGAGAAAGGTGAGGGAAAGGCGTTTATTGCGAGTGAAGAGGAGGCGAAAATTATTCGAGATCGTGCTCTCTTTCAAGACTATCGTGTTGAAAAGCTCGAACAGAAAGAAGTCCGCCGTTCTGCACCTCCACCGTTCACAACCTCAACTCTACAGCAAGATGCCGGACGCAGATTGAAGATGAAGCCGAAGGCAACAATGATGGCTGCGCAGAAATTGTACGAAGGTGTGGAGCTTGGCTCAAGAGGACGAGTTGGGTTGATTACCTACATGCGAACTGACTCAGTTCGAGTAAGTGACGAAGCTGTAGCTGCCGCTCACGAGTGGGTCTTCGAGAACTATGGGAAAGAGTATGTTCCGCAAAAGCCGAAGGAGCACAAGCAGAAGAAGGGGGCAATCGTTCAAGATGCACACGAGGCAATTCGTCCGGCTGACCTAAAGATTACCCCTCGCGCAGCACGTAAGTTGCTGGACGAAGACCTCGCCAACCTCTACGAACTGATTTACCGCCGCTTCATCGCCTCGCAGATGACCGATGCACTCTTCGATCAAACTGTTGTGGAGATTCGAGGGGGAACGTTTTTGTTCCGCACTACGGGGCGAGTAAATAAGTTTCGTGGGTGGATGCAGGTATACGACGATCAAGAAGAGAGGAAAGAGATACGGAAGGCATCGGAGAGTGATGATAGCTTGAGTGAGGAGGGGAGAACGTTGCCGGCAAGTCTTCGCAGGGATGGGCCGGTTGAACTTTTGACCTTGGTGACAAAACGGAGCGAAACAAAACCTCCGCCACGATATACCGAGAGCACGCTGGTAAAGGAGTTGGAAGCAAAGGGAGTAGGGCGACCAAGCACCTACGCGCAGACTATCGCCACTATCGTTGATCGCGGCTATGTATTTGAGAGTGGTAGGTTGCTTCACGCCTCCGAGCTTGGCATTCGTGTCTCCGATACACTCACAACGAGCTTTCCAAAACTGTTCGACGTGAAGTTTACAGCTCGCATGGAAAAAGACCTCGACAGCATTGCCGATGGAAAACAGACCTATCTAAAAGTGATGCAAGGTTTCTATAAGCCCTTTACAATAGCACTGAAAGGGGCGCGGATCGATGTTACTACGGGGAGTAGAAATGCTAATAGTGAGAGAAGAACTCCACCACGTCTAAGGAAGACAACTTCTAAAGAGCTGAAAGGGGGAGAAGGCAAATCTTTAGCAGGTGTGGGTGGTTCAGGTGAGAAGGTTCTGTGCGATCAGTGCGGTTCGGGAATGGAACTTCGTGAAGGTAAGTATGGTCCCTACTACGCCTGTACTTCCTTTCCGAAATGTTCCCGCCTTATTCCAGCGTCTGACGTTGAGAAGAAAACTATCGGTGAGAGGAAGACCAACGGCAACAGCTCGAAGGGGAGAAAGTCGGCAAGCAATCGAGGCACAGTGAAGGGTGGGGCTGATGGAATGATCTGCGATGCTTGTGGAGCACCAATGGTTCGTCGATCGGGAAAAAATGGCGAGTTCTACGGGTGCAGTACCTTCCCTTCTTGCCGCCATACGAAACCGGTAACAATGGATGTGAAGTGCCCTACCTGCCAGGAAGGCTTTCTCGTTGAGCGAACCGGGGGGAAGTACAACAGTACCTTTTACGGCTGTTCGCGCTATCCCGACTGTAGATATACTGCGAGTGTGAAGCCTGAGGGTGGATAGGAGATAGTAGTTCAGAGAAAGGGAGTGGAAAGGGAGGCTCTCATTCTGCCACTCTCTTCAGGATCATCCACTTAACGTGATCTATATTCGCGGACAATGCAAATGCAATAGGAAGTGTTCTGCAAGCTCAATCCTTCAAGGGACTGCCCCGAAGGGGCTACCGATCCGCCGTGGCGGATAGCCGGGGATGAGAATCCCCGGAAGGGAAAGCGTTCGTGGCTCTCCACGCCCCGAAGGGGTAGAATGGAAGAAGGAGGGGATGTCAATGCTCCCAGCTCAGCCGCCCCTTCAGGGCGGAAGCATCAAAAAGCGATCGCTACCGTGGAGTGCAGCCTGCGGTTTTCTCCACGGCAACGTAGGACTGCTCCCTCCGGGAGCAGTTCGATAAGATGAGAGATTTGGTAGGCTGGTAAGCTATCGTGGAACTATCTTCACACAGATTCCTGAACGACACTGAGACGTGATAGCGCATTTCCTCGCAAACTGATTGTCCGGTAGTAAATTTCTTCCGAAACGGTCTTTGATGAACGAGCCTCTCAAAAAAACGGTAGAGAGGGAACTCACCCTCTCTACCGTTGATACACTCATTCTCTACTGAATCTTCAGGAACCTACGAATTCATTGCCTTCAAGAACTCTGCGTTTGATTTCGTGCCTTGTATCCGGCTGAGCATAAACTCCATTGCCTCAACTGAGGACATGTCGTTGATAACCTTTCGGAGAATCCAGAGTTTGTTTAGCTCTGTCTCATCCAGAAGAAGGTCTTCGCGCCGAGTGCCGGAGCGGACAATATCGAAAGCTGGGAAGATGCGGCGGTCGGCCAAGTGTCGGTCGAGAATAATCTCGCTGTTACCCGTCCCCTTGAACTCTTCGAAGATCACTTCATCCATTCGGGAGCCGGTGTCTACCAAAGCAGTTGCAATGATCGTGAGCGATCCACCCTCTTCGATGTTACGCGCCGCGCCGAAGAAGCGCTTCGGTTTGTGGAGTGCGTTTGCGTCGACACCACCCGAGAGAATCTTACCGGAGTGGGGGATCACAGTGTTGTGAGCGCGAGCGAGGCGCGTGATCGAGTCGAGCAAGATCATCACATCGATTCCTGCTTCTACTAAACGCTTTGCTTTTTCCAGTGCCATCTCGGCCACCTGCACGTGTCTCTCCGGCGGCTCGTCGAAGGTGGAGGCAATCACTTCGGCTTGAACCGAGCGTTCCATGTCGGTTACCTCTTCCGGGCGTTCGTCGATTAGCAGAACAATCAACTTAATCTCTGGGTGAGATCTGTTGACTGCGTTTGCCAGTTTCTGCAAGAGAACGGTTTTACCTGCCTTCGGTGGCGACACTACCAGTGCACGCTGACCTTTACCGATTGGCGTAATCAAGTTCATGATCCGCATCGCATACTCACCCGGAGTTGTCTCAAGGTTGATGCGCGAATTTGCGTAGAGAGGTGTAAGGTTGTCGAAGATCGTCCGGTCACGAATCGACTCAGGGTCCTGATAGTTCACCTGCTCTACCTTCAGCAGCGCAAAGAAGCGTTCACCCTCTTTCGGTGAGCGGACCTGACCTGAGACAGTATCGCCGGTTCGGAGTTGGAATTTCTTGATCTGCGAAGGAGAGACGTAAATATCGTCTGGTGAGGGGAGGTAGTTATAGTCGGCTGAGCGGAGGAAGCCGTAGCCATCCGGCAATACTTCCAGCACACCCTCTGAGAAACGGATGTTGCTGTCGTGTCCCTCTTTCCGTTCTTGGGTTGACTGTGCTTCAAGAATCTTGAAAATCAGTTCTTGCTTGCGATAGTCACTGTACCCTTGAATTCCAAGCCGCTTAGCGATCTGCGTTAGTTCAACAATTCGCTTGGACTTTAATTCGGCAAGATCGTGGAATGCTCTCTCTCCTCCTGAAGACTCACTGGTACTACCAGTTGACTGATCTCCACTCCCTTTCTCCTCGTGGACTTTCTCCACGTTCCCCTTCTCCATGTTGTTTCCCTTATCACTGTTGATCCTTTTGCGGGACTTTCTTTTCTTATCTGCTGTTGCAGGCATTGTTTGGCTTCCTGTTCGAGAACTATAGTGAATAAAATATGTTGATTAACGTGCTGAGAATCGTTTAGAACTGATGAAGTCGATTGACATCTGCTGACAGTCTTCTCTTTCTCCCCTCTGGTGCGTCACAAGTCTCCGACCAACTCTGAAAAGTTTGATCGAAAGTTCAATGCTGAGGAAGTAATCCGCAAAGCTGAAGTGGGTCTATCGGCACATAGAGACCCGTAACTCACGGCGGCTCTGCACATGCAGTCATCAGTAGCAACGTATCTTTGCTGGAGAGCGGTTCCGGCAGGTTGTCTGAACCGCTCACAAATATCATGAACAAAATTGAAGGAGGCAAGACCTTCGCTCATGATTCTCTGAAATCGTTACAATTGGGTGCTTTTACTTTTTGTCCTTCTGATTGTGAGTGGAGTGACAGTTGAGACGTAGTTTCCGTTACTCAGGAACTGCTTTCCCCTCGTTCCACGAAAAGTCAGCAAGCCGTTCGGCCACCTTGTTCTCAACACTCTTATAGGTTCCTACGTTATAGCCGTTGGTTATCATAGCAAAGGCCAACATCTCTCCGTCGGCACTGGTTACGTACCCTGTGAGGGCAGAGACATTCTTGAGAGTTCCAGTCTTTCCGTGAACATTCCCTTCCGCCCGAGTTCCCTTCATTCGCTTTCTGAGGGTTCCATCTTTTCCAGCAACGGAGAGGGCTTCATACAACGCTTTCCAGAGAGGGCGATTGTTGTAGGCTGCCACAAGGGTTGCCACAAGTGCTTGCGGAGAGATAAGGTTCCGACGCGAAAGACCCGAGCCGTCGTTTACGACACACGATTCGAACGGAGCAGATGAGGCTTCCATACATTGGCGAATGGCTGCCCTCGCTTGAGTGGCAGTAGCGTTCTCTCCCTTACCAGAACCAGAGGCGGCTCCGATCATCTTAAAAACATACTCAGCATAATGGTTGTGGCTCTGCTTCATCACTGTGTTAATTACCTGAGTTAAAGGTCGCCGAAATTCAGCTAACGGCACAGCCTTTTGCAACGTAGCTCCAGTACGCACAGCACCCGTTATCTCGATGCCGTTCGTTCGAAGCCTATCGAAAAACATACCGGCGACCACGGCTGGTGGGTTCTTTATCTCGTACCGTTTACTCACAGTTTTATTTACGCCAAGTGTTCCACTGACGTGAATAGTCTGGCGTCCATCCTCATCTGTTGTCAACGAGATTGCAATCCCTTCCTCCACATTCTCTCTCCCTTCGTCGAAGTATTCCTCATCCCCAAATCTTCCAATTGATGCCTTCGGAATTGATTGATCTGGAATGTACTCTTCAAGAGAGCTTCTACGGCGGCGTTTCTTCTTCGTTGTCGACTTCTTTTTGCTTGCCGCATACGACTTCGCAGAGTTCGCAATCACAAAACCGGAAGAGGGAGGGAAGGTCTGGACGTTGCAAAGTTGCCCTGCAGTTCGAGAAGAAGAGACAACAACCGTTACCATGTTATTCTCGATGCCGAGAGCTGCAACAGGGGGGAGGTCAACTACGTGATCTGCATCTCCACTATAGTCTTTTCGCTCGTACACACTGTCGAAATATGTTCCATCCCCCACAACGTCCCCCTCAATTCTTTTCACACCAGCACTTTTCAATTTCACGATCAGCTCATCAATATCTCCTACCGAGAAGAGAGGATCGCCATGACCCTTAATGAAAAGGTCTCCCTTGATAATACCTTTCTCTGGTTTGACAGCTCCGTACAAAATTGTCGGGATTTCATAGTCCGATCCGAAGAGGAGAAGAGCGCTATACGTTGTCAGGAGCTTTGTTGTTGATGCCGGGGTGAGGGGTTTTTCGCTATTAAGATCGAAGAGAGATTTGCCATTTCTGAGAGAGACGACTCGAATTCCGACTGAACCGCTCTTTAGCTCGCTCGACATCGTGAGGAGAGAGCGAATATCGGTTGCAAGATTATTAAGTGCAGCCGATGAGTCGATTGCTCCTGAGGAGGTGTTGGAAGATCGGACAACTCGATTTTTTGACTGTCCAAAATTCTGGTGAGTCGGAATAAGGAAGAGGAGGAGGGAGAGGAGACCGGCAAGAGCTTGCATGGGTAGCTTCATCATGTTCATTCTTCTCCAAAGAGTTTCTGTTCAACTGATTCACATAGAACGTGGCCGATCTTGATGTGTATCTCCTGAATACGTTGAACGTTGTGCGAAGGAACGACAACAGAAATATCACATTCTTCCATTAACCGTCCACCATTCCCTCCCAACAGACCAATCGTCTTCATTCCGATTTCTTTCCCTTTTTGGACTGCTCGAACAATGTTCTCGGAGTTCCCGCTTGTCGAGATGCCAACCAGAATATCACCCGGACGACCTAAGCCTTCAACGTTGCGAGCGAAGACATTTTCGAATCCAATGTCGTTCCCACCTGCGGTAAGGTTCGAGGGATCGGTGCAGAGAGAAATTGCCCCGAGTGCCGGTCTGTTCAGGTTGTGGTTGAGGCGTATCATCAACTCGGTTGCTAAGTGTTGGCAATCTGCTGCGCTCCCGCCATTGCCGCAGAAGAGAACTTTCCCCCCGTTGCGGTAGGTCTGAACCAGAGCGTCAACTGCTGCCATTACATCTGAGCTACAGGAGTCGATTGTAGCAATCGCAACCTCAGCACTTTCTCTGAGAGAATCTTCAAAGAATTGTTCTGTACTATCGGTTCTGTCAATCATCAATTGTTTATCGGTATACATAATCAGGCAAAAGTACAATTCTGCGATCAATTCAGCATCAATTGATCGCATCAATCAACATGCCAACTCCATTGAATTGCAATGGTCTCAATTCCATTTACTCATGCCTTTTCGGTCGAGAAGAATAGTAGGGGAAAATGATAGAACGCTTCAGGTTGTAGATATAGTTCTCTTGTTCATCAAGCGAAAGGGCGAGGAACGCACGAAGCTGAAAGCGCATTTCGCCAACGAGACCACCCAAGAAGATTCCACATAGAATCGATGCAATCACCGCGTAGTGTTCCTGCGGTGTTGAGCCAAACAACGTGCCGAAGAGGGTGGGGAATGACATCAAGAAGATGAGGAGGAGGAAGAGAATCGACTCGATCATATCGGTTATCAGACTCGTTCGACTCGTCTTCGGGGCTGTTCGCCGCCGTTCTCGTTGTTTGGTAAGTTGAAGGTTGAACCCAAAGAAGATCAAGGCTAAAGCTAAAATTATTACGAAGCGATAGTAGTGGTAGAATGCGACAAGAAAGAAGATGAAGAGGGTGAGAAGGAGGATATACTCCACTCCCCGTTGCAGGCGTTTGATACGATAGAATTTGAGTAGCTCTTTGTCGGTAATCATTGTTTCGGATTCCAGAACGCTATTCGGCCTGCACAGTTGCTGGGATAAAACTTCGGAGAAGATCGAGATTCTCAACATCTTCGTGAAGGTCGGCACTCTTCGGAGTCTCGATCACCATCGGAATCTCGGCAAATCGTTCGTCGGCCATTAGCATTCGGAACGGCGTTTCGCCGATCATCCCTTTGCCAAGATGCTCGTGCCGATCTACGCGAGAACCAAGCTCACGTTTTGAATCGTTTAAGTGGAAAAGTGCCAAATAGTTGAGACCAATCACCCCATCAAACTCTTCGATAGTTTCCCTATATCCACTCTCTGTCCGAATGTCGTAACCGGCTGCAAAGATATGACAGGTGTCGATGCAGACAGCAATTCTTTTCTTCTCATCAACTTGCTCGATAATATCAGCAAGTTCTTCAAATCGGTAGCCAATGGTGGAACCCTGTCCGGCTGTAGTCTCCAGTACCGAAATCGTGGAGCAGTCATCGGTCTCTTCGTGAACTCGGTTAATTTGCTCGGCAATGATAGCCATGGCACTCCCTCGATCTCTATCAATTGCTGCCCCCGGGTGAAAGTTCAGAAGTTTGATCCCAAGTCGCTCGGCACGCCGATGCTCATCGATGAAGGCGTCGTATGACTTATTGAACGTCTCCTGATTCGGCGAACAGAGGTTGATGAGATATGAATCGTGAATTGCAATGTCCGCCAAGTTAATCGGACTTTCCGATACAGCCTGGAACCACTGCTCAACCAGCTCATCCGTCAAAGGCTTCCCAACCCACTGATTGTTGTTCTTAGAAAAAATTTGAAGGGCAGTTCCGCCAAAGGTCTTCGACCGTTCAATCGCCTTGTGCAAACCACCCGCTACAGAAGTATGTGCTCCGAGTTTCATCCACGAAAGGTAGGATGTTCAGTTCCGACCTGCAAGAAGAGTTTTGGTAGATTGTATATATATCGAGTGTGGGAGTGTATGAGTTGAGAGTGTGAGAGTGAAAGAGTTCTGGTAGCCGCAGGTCTTCAGCCTGCGCCGGGGCTTGGTCTTCTTTGTTCTGATTCTCCCAATGATTGACTCTACTACAAACCCCGAACTTGATCTTTGGTTAAGAGAAATATGAAAGAATCAATTAACGATACGATAGCTGTCGATGCAGTTGGAGAGGCTGCCACCGACAACCATCTTCTCGACCTTGACATTGAGGGCATGACCTGTGCCTCCTGTGTTGCTCGCGTGGAGAAAGTTCTGTTGAAAGAGGAGGGGGTTGTAAATGTTGCCGTTAATCTTGCCACTCACAAAGCTCGGTTAAAGGTTAATCGGGATGTGCCGGTTGAAAACCTGATTGATCGCGTAGAACGTGCCGGCTACGGGGCACATCTGCCTGTTGCAGGGGAGGAATTCTCCCCCGAGGCTGAGCGTGCTCGCATCGTTCGGCGCCAAACAATGATTGCCATTCCCTTAGCAACCGTTGTTGTGATCCTTGCGATGGTTCCAATGATCTTCTCGGGACTTCAAGCAACGCTTGCCCCGTACCAGCAGGTGCTGAACATTCTTCAGTTTGCCCTCACAACGATTGTTCTGTTTGTTCCAGGACGCGAGTTCTTCAGGATTGCCCTGAAGAGTGCCCGCCACTTTACCGCCGACATGAACACACTCGTGGCACTCGGCACAGGAGCTGCCTGGCTTTTCAGCTCAGTTCTTCTCTTCGCTCCAAGCCTCCTTCCCGGTCTCGACCCCCACCACCTATACTTTGAAACGGCTGCGGTAGTTGTGACGCTGATTCTGCTTGGTCGGTGGCTTGAGGCAAGGGCAAAAGATCGGGCATCCGATGCGCTCCGTAATCTTGGGTCGCTGATTCCAGCAATCAGCCACCGAATGAGAGGTGAAGGTGAGGAGATTGAAGATGTAGAGACCGATTTTGTTCGGGAGGGAGATATGCTTCTCGTGAAACCAGGCGAAGGACTTCCAGTGGATGGAATTGTAGAGAAAGGGAGTGTAGTTGTCGACGAGTCGATGCTCACTGGTGAGTCGAGACCGGTTGAGAAGAAAGTTGGGGAGAATGTAGTGGGTGGGACTGTGAATCTCGGGGGAGCGTTTGTGATGAGCGCGGGAAAAGTCGGTGGGGAAACTATCCTCTCTGGCATTATGCGCATTGTCGATGAAGCGCAGAGTTCAAAAGCACCGGTGCAACGGTTAGCTGACAAGGTTGCCGGCATTTTCGTCCCTGTTGTTTTAGGAATTGCCCTCCTCACTTTTCTCCTCTGGATCACGTTGGGTGATGGTACAGTTTCGGAAGGGTTGATTAGTGCCGTAGCTGTTCTCGTAATTGCCTGCCCCTGTGCTATGGGGCTTGCGGTTCCAACAGCTATCATCGCCTCGACAGGAAACGGAGCAAGCCACGGAATTCTGATCCGCAATGCTGAGTCACTCGAAACGGCAGGCCGTGTCGACACTGTGGTTTTCGACAAGACCGGAACGCTAACTGAGGGGAAGATTGCAGTAGTTGATTTTATCACAGTGCCGACGGAAGAGCGCAGTCGACTTCTTCAGCTTGTTGCCTCGCTTGAGGCGATGTCGGAGCATCCTATAGCAGGGAGTATTGTCCGCTATGCTAATGAGAACAAGATTGCTTTGCTCGCAGTCGATCACTTCGAGACTGAGGCTGGAGTTGGCCTTCGAGGGATTGTGGATGGTCAACAACTTCTTGTCGGAAAGAAGAGTCAGTTTGCTGAGACCGATTCGCTCCTTCCGAACGTGCCCGATGGGGCAGTCTGGGTGTCGATCAACGGTCAGATTGCCGGAGCCTTTGCTGTAGCCGACACAATACGACCCGAGGCTGTCGAGGGGGTGGCAACGTTAGCGCAGATGAAAGTTGAGCCAATCATGCTTACCGGTGACTCGCAAGCTATTGCCGACGAAATTGCCAAGCAGATAGGAATCAATCGAGTGATTGCAGAAGTTCTTCCACAGGGGAAGGGGGAAGTGATTCGCAACTTACAGAGCGAAGGGAAGCGAGTTGCAATGGTTGGGGATGGCGTTAACGATGCCCCCGCATTGACGATAGCCGACCTTGGCGTTGCAATGGGGGGAGGAACCAACGTTGCAGCCTCAGCAGCCGACGTGACAATCATCGGAGACGATCTTCGCCGAGTCCCGGCAATGCTTCACCTTTCAACCCGAACGATGCAGATTATCCGACAAAATCTGTTCTGGGCATTTTTCTACAACATCATCGGCATTCCATTAGCTGCATTTGGTCTGCTCAGCCCAATGATTGCAGGTGCGGCAATGGCATTTAGTTCAGTTAGCGTCGTTACGAACTCACTACGTTTGAAGAAATAGCAGAGGATATGATACTCGACAATCTTCGGGGGAAAGAACGGCTTGTTGTTGCTGGGGTTATGTCCGGCACATCACTCGACGGTGTCGACGTAGCTTTTGCCGAAATCTGGAGTGAAGGGGAGAAGGTTGGATATGAGTTACTGGGGCTTCACAGTCGACCCTACACCAGCAATCTCCGAAAACATCTGTTGAGTGCCTCGGCGGGTGAGCTTAACAGTCGTGAAGTCGCCCATCTCGATGTTGAGTTAGGGGAATTGTACGCCGACATTATTTCAAGTGGGATTGAGGATATCGGCATCGACCGAGCACTTCTCGACGCCGTTGGCCTACATGGTCAGACGATCTATCACGATCCATCCAATGGAGTAACTCAGCAGATCGGCTCAGCAGCCGTTATTGCAGAACGACTTGCAACCACAATCGTCAACGACTTCAGAACTGCCGACGTAGCATCCGGTGGTGAGGGTGCTCCACTCGTTCCATTCTGCGATGCAATCCTCCTCCACAATCCAGATCAGAATCGCGTTGCTCTCAATATTGGAGGCATGGCAAACCTGACGTGGCTGCCGGCTAATCTCGACCGGAACAGACTTCTTGCATTCGACACAGGACCGGGAAACGTTCTGATGGATGGGGCAATGCGAGAGTTGCGGGGTGAAGATTGCGACCGCGATGGTAAAGTTGCTGCCGAAGGAGAGGTGGATGACTCTTTGCTCAACACCGTTCTGAACAATCCATGGTTTGCTGAACCTCCTCCGAAATCGACCGGACGCGAACGGTTCGGTGACGAGAAGGGGAGAGAGTTCGCGAGGAATGGAAGAGCGAGAGGACTTTCCGATGGAACGATACTCCGCACGCTTGCAACTGCGACAGCTCGGTCAATTGTCGACGCGCTGCGCCAACATGTTGTGCCACTCGACCAGATTGATGAAATCATTGTCAGTGGTGGCGGAGCAAAGAACCGAACCTTGATGGAACTGCTGCAACGAGAAGCGGAGAATACGAATATCCTTTCGAGCGATCAGTATGGAATCCCTGTCGATGCTAAGGAGGCTCTCTGCTTTGCCATCCTCGCTTGGGCCACACTCAATGGAATTCCAAACAACGTTCCATCGGTAACTGGAGCAAGAGGCCTTTGTGTTCTTGGGGCAATCCGTATAGGAAGTTCGTAGAGTGTGTAGAGAGGAGAGTTCATAGAGTTGATCTCTGCTGGCTCTCTAACGCTGCATTGCGCAATTAAAAATCTACAATCCGAAATCCCAAATAGTCCAATGCCCGACTTCCTTCTCCACTTCGACCAGCAACTCTTTCACTTCTTCAACAGTGATCTTGCCAACCCAGTGTTCGACGTGATTATGCCTTTCATCACGAACGTTAAGAATATCTATCCTCTCTACGCTCTTCTCTTCATTCTACTTCTTTGGAAGGGGGGAGCAAACGGACGGTGGGCTTCGCTGCTTTTAGTTGTCACAGTTGCGGTTGCCGATCCACTCAGCAGTCGAGTTCTGAAAGAGGCGGTTGGGCGAGAGCGACCCTGTCGTGCTGAAGAAGATGTCCGGCTTTTAGTCAACTGTGGTAGTGGCAAGTCATTCCCATCATCCCACGCTGTAAACAACTTCGCCGCACTCGTTGTCTTCTTCTGGTTCTTCCGTCGCTATGCCTGGATATGGTTTCTGATCGCCTCGGCAGTCAGCTTCTCAAGAATCTACGTCGGCGTCCACTACCCACTTGACATCCTCGGCGGGGCAGTTATCGGTATCATTATCGGAGTCGCAGTTGTCGTACTCTTCGAGTTGCTTAGGAAAGGGTGGCGAAAGAAGAAGGAGAGTGAGGAATATAAACGGTTGTGAAGAGAGGATGAAAATTCTTTCCCCGAACCGTATATTTGCACCCCGCATCACACGGGCAACGCAGTGCGATGTGACTGGGCCTGTAGCTCAACGGTTAGAGCAGCGGACTCATAATCCGTTGGTTGGGGGTTCAAATCCCTCCAGGCCCACAGCTTAATAAAAGCCGCCATTTCTGACAAAGGAGTGGCGGCTTTTTACGTTGAGAGTCGTTGTGGGAGAAGAGTTCGATACCAGTTGGTGATATAAGAGCTGTTCAGAACTCTTTGACCACTGTAGTTCTAGCAAGCTGTTCTTTGTTGATCTATACTGCTGAGCAATCGATTTGCGAGGGAGTGCCACATCACCTATCAGAGTCGTTCAGAAATCTGTGGGAATTGTGTTTTTTCCATAGCCTATCGAACTGCTCCCGGAGGGAGTACAGCTGCTTAGCCGTGGAGAAAGCCGCAGGCTGCACTTCACGGTATCTGTGCGCTACCTAATGTTCCCGCCCCGAAGGGGCGGCTGAACTGGAATCCTTGAGATGACTCTCTTTCATTCTACCCCTTCGGGGCGAGGAGAACTATGAATGCTTTTCTTCCAGGGATTCTCATCCCCGGCGCAGATTTCTAAAAACGGGCAAAATGCGCACGAAATTCGCGATTTTGTGCCACGTGAATTTTACGGGTACAACATAGGTCAAACATTTTCTGGCCTTTTATGGCTTTAACTGGTGCGATAGGCGCATAATATCTGTACAGAAAATCTGTGCGTGACTTCATAGTCAATAACGTTTCTTCCTGAAAGGATGATCCGGCATTGCTGCATGAATCAATTTATAAGAGAAACAGCTGCGTTTGATTCTTGTTTTTTATATAACATGAGGTGTAGAACCTATTTCCCAATTATCATTCATTTTTATAACCGAAGAAGTTAAATATGATCGATCAATCTATAGCAATTGAGCATCTTCGCGAGATTGTAAGCAAATCAATTAGTTCAGCGTTTCATGCTTCCATTGTAGTCGGAGGTTCTGGTAACAAAGAAGCGGTCGTGATTCTGCAAGAGAATCATGAAATTGAAAATGGCAAAGATTATTACTCAACAGGAGATCGCACGAATAAGATCATTGCCATCGAAGCACCTCGTTGGCTTCGTGATATGCCTGCACTTCAACATCTCCGTCTAAAAGTGCCAGATGGAAAGGGAGATTTTCATGAAGTTCAACTTGATCGTGATCGCGTTGAACAGTATTTGGGAGGTTCGCTGGAAGTATACCGGAACGACGCTGACAAATGGAGAGAGGAATTCCTTTCCAAGTACGATAACAAAGAGAGTCGTGCCAAATTTGTGGAGACTTTTTGTCTATAAAGCAGAGAGGGAGTGTTGACTTGTGTTTGTTTAAACATTGTGCGATAAATAGTCAGGTGTCTGCATATGACTTTTCGGTTCATCATAGACTTCTTGCAAGCTGCAGATTCGGACATTTTTTCGCACAAAGGCTGCACAAAATTAAAAAACACAAGTAAAATCAACCAGATAAACGTTGGCAAATCGGTCTCATAACCTGAAGGCCGCAGGTTCAAATCCTGCCCCCGCAACCAGATCAGACCAGACAAAAGCCCTTGATTTTCAAGGGCTTTTTCTTTGTCCGCACACCTGATTTGACCACCGGAATCTGGTCGTGATATACTGTTTTTATATCGTACAAAGGTCGCACAAAATCGCACATCGTGACCTCATGGAGGAAAGCCGATGGAACGACACCGAATCCTTGGAGATAAAGTTGCTCTCTATCGTCGCCGAGAGAGCGGAACATGGCATTGCTATACCTTCCTTGAAGGAAAGGAGTGGCGCAGGAGTACCAAACAAACAAGTCTTGGCAAGGCAAAAGATGTTGCCACCGATTGGTATATGGAATTATGCGCTAAAGCACATTATGGTGAATTGAAGACGGGCAAAACTTTTGCCGAAGTCGCCAAGGTATTCGAGACCGAATATGAAGCCACCACGCGGGGTCATCGAAGCCCCAAATGGGTGCAGGGGCATAAGGATCGTATTCGGCTTCATTTGTTGCCGTACTTTGGTGAAAAGATTGTCTCCCAGATCAATTCAGGAACAGCGCAGGAATACCGTGTCCACCGCATGACAAAGCCTGCCGATTGGGATGAAAAGAATATGATCGGAGAAGAAGGCGAGGTGCGCCCGTGGAAACCTTCCGCACGGAACACCATTCACAACGAGATCGTCACACTAAGCATGGTACTGAAAACAGCCAAAAGGCATGGCTGGATAGACCATGTACCCGATGTTTCCGACCCCTACCGGCGGCAAAGCAAGGTAGAACACAGACCTTGGTTTACACCGAAAGAATACAGACAACTGTATGAGGCAACCCGCAAGAATGCTGCTGATCCGAAAAATCCGCGATACACATGGCACGCAGAACAGCTACACGACTTTGTATTGTTCATGTCGAACACAGGACTTCGACCCGATGAGGCAAGGATTCTGGAGTTCCGGGACGTAGACATTGTCGATGATGCTTACTCCGGTCAACGTATTCTCGAAATCGAAGTGCGAGGAAAACGAGGTGTTGGGTATTGCAAAAGTATGCCAGGTGCGGTGCGTCCTTTCGAGCGACTTCGTGACCGTGAACGAGAGATGACAAGTGAGAAAGGTCAGATCGTTTTGGCACAGCCAAATCCAACCGACAGGCTATTTCCTAACGAGTTCAAAAAGATGTTTAACGGCATCTTGACGGACAACAAGTTGAAGTTCGACCGCAACGGCAAGGCACGCACAGCCTACAGCTTGCGGCATAGCTATATCTGTTTCCGCTTGCTTGAAGGTGCGGATATATATCAGGTTGCCAAAAATTGCCGGACAAGTGTTGAAATGATCGAAAAGCACTATGCTGTTCATTTGAAGGATATGCTTGATACATCACTCATCAACGTCAGGAAACAAAAACAGGCCAAGCCTTTTGCTGACATTGAAACAAGGGAAAAAGCCGACTAACTTTTTACTGATAGTCGAAGAAGGCAGCTTCAAGACGATCGTTCCTGCCCGGTGGGCATAAGAGGAACGGATATGTATTTAGAAATTGGGATTGCTGTTGATGCAGTAGTGATGGCAGGATAAAAACTAGAGTGTTTGCCCATTGGCATGCTTAAGTTCGCTCGAGCAGTTTTCGAGCATCGCGGATGAGTGTGCCGGGTTTCATGTCAAGAAGTTCTTCCAGTAGCATGATTGTCCGAAGGCAGGGTTGTTTCTCTCCGCGTTCAAGGCGTGAGATATAAGATTGTTCGAGGTCGGCATCTCCTTCGAGATCGCCTTGCCGGAGGTTCAGGGCAAGGCGGCGTTGGCGAAGTGCCTGACCAAAGGCTTCTTCGGGAGAGAGGGGACATTTATCCCAGCGCGAAGATGAAACATGTCTGCGAGGCATATTAAAAAGTATGCCCGAACGCTTGCAGAATAATTGTCTAATGGACATATTACCCATGCAGTGTGGCAAAAGCCTGCGAATAGACAACTTCGTTTTCCCTGTTCTCGTTCTCTCTGTGCTGTTTTCAGAAATGCCCATGAAGGAACCGGAGAAGAGAGATCAAAAAATATCTTGCACAGGAAGAAGTCAAGAACGAAGTTCATATACGGCAACAACAACCTTCATCAAATCCAGAATACGGCCATGAGAGCAGGACGTACCATAGCCCGGTTCGCATTGAGCATAGGGATTGCTTTTCCCTGTCTGTTGCCTGTGATCGTGGTGGCGCAAGAAGGGGAACCGCGTCATCCTGCCATCGTGCATTTCGAGGAGATCGGGAGACTTTCCAGCGATCCGGGGGAGCTTTGGGCGTTGGGAGATATTTCTGGAGACGGCATTGACGATTTTGCGACGGAGCACTATCTGGACACATGTTTACAGCCTTCCCGATGCGCCCAAGAAATTCTTATTCACTACGGGGTTAAAAATGGTCTGCCAACGCTTGATAATGCCTTTCATTTGAAGTCCACTACATTACTCTCAAAAATGCTCATTCGTGCTGTGGGTGATTGGGATGGCAAGAATGGCTCTGACCTTTGTGTACACTTGAGAACGTACAATGACACTGCGTTTGGCAATGCGAATTTGGTGTATACAGATATTGATCGAACGGTGATTTTCTGGAATCAGGGTGATGGCACGTATAGCTTTTCTGATACAACAGAACTGTATCCGGGAGTGCGATCAACATTTGGAACCCTTGAGGGGGTTGCCGGGGATTTTAACAATGATGGGCAGGATGACCTTGTGGTTCGTAGCTACAAAGATGTTCTGTATGAAGGCAAAGGGAAGAAGATACCCACACTTCATATATACCTAGGTGGTGACAACAAAGAAGATCAACGACATGGCATGTCTCATGTTCCTCAATGGCAATGGTGGAATCTACCTTCTTATGTCTCCCGTCTTGAAAGCCAAGACCTCGACCATGATGGTGCGCAAGATTTAATCCTCTACGTCAATGAAGCAAACGCACCACTTACTGTTTTCTACGGTCGAAAGGATAATCAACTTCCCGACACCATTTCCGATCGCCAGCAAATTCAGATCAACGGACTGGCAAGTGTTTTTTCTGACGTGACCGGAGATAATTACGCCGATCTTGTCATTCTTAATTCTGCGCAGGATTTTGTCTATTGCTACGTATCAACTCCATCGGCAAGACGGTTGCAAGAGATGTTCGGGACAGGAAACGACCCACCCCGTGAAGGCGAGTGGTGGAGCCGTCCGTGGGCAACATTGAAAGGGCCAAAACTTGTTAATCAATTCTGGTTCGGCCTTGGCTCTGAACTTTATCCTCTTGGTTCAGCAGATACGAGTAGTCCTGACGAAATATGGGTAACATCATGGCCATACATTCTTGTGTATCGTACAGGGGTTCGTCTGGATAGCCTGATAGATGCGGAGATTGATACGCGCGGTGTGGGTGAAACACCTGTACGTCTTGGAGATATTAACGGGGATGGACGAGACGAGCTTGCGATGGTCGGGAATCCGACCGTGATCTTTCGGCTGCCGGATGCACTCCCCTCGACAGTGGGACGTGCGCGGAAAGTGCCGGACGGAACGGATACGCCTGATAGCGTGAGTGGTGTAGAAGAGTGCCTCACTGAGGAAGTTTGGAAGGCGACAACAACCACTATGAATCTATGGTGATAATATGGAAGCCCAATCCGACAGAGCATATAGAATAATGAGGCGAGCACTTCTGCTTATGGTGTGCATGGTGCCGATAACAGTATTTGCCCAAGAAGGAGAACCGCGCCATCCTGCCATTGTGCATTTCGAGGAGATCGGGAGGATTGATGCTGGGGCTTCAATCGTCTGGCCACTTGGAGATGTTTCGGGAGACGGCATTGATGACTTTGCGATCAAACGTTATCTGGATACATCGTTTTCGGTGGCTGGCTATCCAAATCCACGATCTGCATCTGAGGTGGCGATTCTATACGGACGGCAAGGAGAACTCCCAAGGGTTGAAGATGCAGTTCGCATTGGTCCGGAAGCAATCGGAATCGATGAAGAATTACTTGCAGTTGGAGATTGGGATGGGAGAAATGGTTTGGATATAGTTGTGCGATATGAGGATTATTTAGATACCACTTTCAAAAAGTCAACCGACTATCCTACGTATTTCACTGTGGTGTTTTGGAACGACGGGACAGGAAGATATAGGACTAATGATACGACACGCTTGTGGCCGGGTGAATTCGAAGCAGGGAATGTCGTAACGAAAGCAAGTTCGATAGATTTCGATCAAAATGGAGTTGAAGATTTGGTACTTCAAGGAGGAACGAGTGCGTTACTTGAGGGAGAGTTACGGAAGAATATCATTCCACGGCTTCGAGTACATTTAGGGGAAAAAGATAAGCCCATCGCGAACAAAGCAGATTGGAAGTGGTGGAATGCACCAGATAATGTTGATCGTCTTGAAAGCCAAGACCTCGACCATGATGGAGCGCAAGACTTGATCTTGTACATCAATGAATCTAATTCTCCTTTAACGGTATTATACGGACGCTCTGATGGACAATTCCCCGATACCATTTATGATCGTCAACAGATTACCATTAATGGGTTAGCTGCGAATTTCTCTGATGTTACAGGCGATAACTATGCCGATCTTGTCATTCTTAATTCTGCGCAGGATTTTGTCTACTGCTATGTATCAACCCCATCTGCACGACGGATGCAGGACATGTTTGGTACGGGAAATGACCCACCTCGTGAAGGTGAATGGTGGAGCCGTCCGTGGGCGACGTTGAAAGGTCCGAAATTAGTGAATCAATTCTGGCTTAGTTTGAGTGAGCACCTCTTTCCACTCGGTTCAGCCGATACGAGTGCTCCCGACGAGATATGGGTGCAATCATGGCCATATATCTTAATCTATCGCACCGGAATTCGTTTAGACAGTATTATTGATGCTGAATTTGATATCCGTATTGTGGGTGGGGTTCCATTACGTATTGGTGATATTAATGGTGATAATCGCGATGAATTTGCCATGGCAGCCGATCCAATCACGGTTTTCAAGTTCCCTGAAGCCTTGCCCTCAACAGTAGGACGAGCGCGGAAAGTACCAGACGGGACAGATACGCCTGATAGCGTGAGTGGTGTAGAAGAGTGCCTCACTGAGGAAGTTTGGAAGGCGACAACAACCACTATGAATCTATGGTGATGATATGGAAGCCCAATCCGACAGAGCATATAGAATAATGAGGCGAGCACTTTTGCTTATGGTGTGCATGGTGCCGATAACAGTATTTGCCCAAGAAGGAGAACCGCGCCATCCTGCCATTGTGCATTTCGAGGAGATTGGGAGGATTCAGGCATCACTTAAAGAACTTTGGCCTCTTGGTGATGTTTCAGGTGATAGTATCGCCGACATTGCGATTCAATATTCATCAGATACAGCAATTGAGGTAGCTGGAATTCCGGCACCCTACCATCCCTTGGAAACGGCAATTCTATTGGGAGTCAAGGGTGCTATACCAGCAATCAAAGATACAATGCGATTTGGAGTACGTGAGCGTAATACGGATACATACATCGTAGCAGTCGGCGATTGGGATGGCCAAAAAGGCAAAGATATTTGTGCAGTAATACGGACTTATGGTGACACGAGCTTTGGCAATACAGATTTAGTCTATGATCCAATCTCACGGACAATTATCTTTTGGAATGATGGTACAGGTCATTATTCAGTCGATGATACCACGCACTTAAATCCCGGCATTAATGCAACATTTTTTCCGAGTCATGGATTGAGTGTGGATTATGATAAAGATGGAATAGAAGATCTATTTCTGTTGCGTGGGGGAGGTATAAAAGATGGAAAACCTGTAGGATATGCAAGTTTTCATTATTTCAAAGGAGTGAATTCATCGACATGGCATAGGAATGATGGAGCGAACAGTCCACGTTGGCAATGGTGGAGTGCACCGAAAAATATAGATCGTCTTGAAAGCCAAGACCTCGACCATGATGGGGTGCAAGACATTATTTTTTACATCAATGAAGCGAACTCTCCCTTAACCATACTATATGGACGCAATGATAGAGGATTTCCTGATACGATCATTGATCTCCAACAGATCAGTATTAATGGTCTGGCAAGCAATTTCTCGGATGTGACTGGGGATAATTATGCTGATCTTATCATTTTAAATTCAGCACAAGATTTTGTTTACTGCTATGTATCAACCCCATCAGCACGGCGGTTGCAGGACATGTTTGGCACAGGTAACGATCCGCCGCGCGAAGGTGAATGGTGGAGCCGTCCGTGGGCAACACTGAAAGGTCCGAAATTAGTGAATCAGTTCTGGCTTGGTCTTGGTTCCCAATTATTCCCACTCGGCTCAGCCGACACAAGTTCTCCAGATGAGATATGGATATACTCATGGCCTTATATCTTGATCTATCGAACAGGAATTCGTCTGGATAGTCTGATCGACGCAGAAATAGATACTCGTGTGGCAAATGGAACTCCCGTCCGTATCGGAGATATTAACGGGGATGGACGAGACGAGCTTGCGATGGTCGGGAATCCCATCGTGATCTTTCGGCTGCCGGATGCACTCCCTTCGACAGTAGGACGTGCGCGGAAAGTACCGGACGGAACAGATATGCCTGATAGCGTGAGTAGTGTTGTCAAAACGATCAGACCGCAAGCCTCTTCCCTTGATCTTGACGTGCGCCCGAACCCGTCATCAGGCGCAATATCTATTGCGTGGAAGAATCCTGTATTGGGAACCGGGAAGGCTGGCCTCTTTCTTCGCATCACCGATCTGTTGGGACAGGACGTTCTCTCCGTAGAATTGCCCAACGACCAAGCAGGCTATATCTGGGATGCCTCGAAGACGTTTGGCGGTCGATACTTCATAACCGTGACAATAGGCGATGTCAGTCAAACAGAACAGATAACAATACAGCATTGAGCAAATAGGAACCGCGAGAGAGTTGATAGTCTTGGCGGACAAACTCTCTCGCGGTCAGTCCCGATACACATTCACTATTTCATGAACCATATCAGGAGTGTCTTATGAACAACCTTAAGACGTTCAAAGGACGACGTATTTTACAACAGTTCGTTCTTTCCCTTTCAATTCTTTTTGTGTCGGTTACCGGCGCCAAGGGGCAGGTGTTTGACATCCTTGCCCAACCGTCCGGGATGGATACGCTTCAACTCCCCCCCGGCTACAAGTACGACAACACCTTTCGTTTCAGCGCAATTGTGTCGGGGGCTGACCAAAGTGCCATGGAGTGGCTGAAAAACTCGCTTGGTCTGGACTATACGTACAGCTACGGTGGCCCCTCTCACCGCCAATTGGCCTATTTGCGCGACAGCAACCGTTGGGGGACAGAGTGGGCGAAGTGCCGGGTGTGCGATTCCATGGAGTTTTCCCGGTGGCGGAACCAGTCGGCTTTGGGTATCCCGATGGTTTTCTCGCCGGGGTATATGTCTCACTCGGTTCCCGATGCGCAAGCCTTGGAGATGTTCTACCAGAACTATATTGGCGACTCTGCTCAGTGGTATACCCCTTTGCAGGTGAGCTATCACGACACCGCCCTGCGGCGAGGGTGTGAACGGCTGAACAAGCGTCCCGATTCACTGATGCACCAGCCGACGGTATACATTGGTGCCGGACGGTTCAATGCATGTGATACGTGCCTTGAAGATCGAGCCATCGCGCGAAACGGTACGTGGACAAATGAAGTCTTGCAGACCAGAAGTAGCGACAGCATCTACTATCGCCTTGGATATCAGGATAGCACCAAATGGTTTGATCTGTCGTTTGCAATCCGAGTTGATGAAGAACCAATTCTGCCGGATTCAGTTCCGTCAACGACAGTTCTAGGCTATGCCATCACATGGCGACGAGATACGATCGGCCAAACCCTCGGAACGGATGGTGACCGGGAAGCCTGTCATTGTGCTTTCTATGTCCCTCTCGATACCTTTTATATCACCAAAGGAATGTACCTCAATGCGCCTGACTTCATCCGGCGGCAAAACATACCGAACGAAGCTGACTATCGCGAATTCTTTCACCCTTTCCGCTTCCCGAACGATACGATGATGCGTTCATCACTCGGCGATACGCTCGCCCTTATTCCTCTCGATACCACCGTCATCGTCAACGGCCTTAGCTATTCCTCTATTCCGGTGTATGGTCGCTGCATTCAAAAAGACAGTGCCGGAAACTGTGTTGAGTGGGGTACGGAATCCTATCACCCGCAACAAGCCCCCTTTGGCGGCGGCGCGGAGGCAAAAGACAGCAATACGTGGCGGCGGCTCTATTGCAACCGGCTGCGCGACACACTTCTGGCACGGGGTGTTTATCCCGGCTTCGATTCCGCCGGAATGCAGACCATTCCCTTCAACAACGATTTTGTGTGGGAGTTTCGCACCACCAACCTTGTCCGGGTTGATTTCCTGATGGGGCGGATCAGTGCCCACCTCTTTCGCATCATCCAGCGGGGTGACCTCGACTCCTTCCTCATAGCCGACGTGCAGGGCATCCTCAACGATACCGCCATGGGCGACCTGATGTTGAAGATTGCCATGCCGGACGAGCCGAACGATGTCCGTTATCCCGGCACTGCACTGGTGGCCTCTATTGCCCAGCGTGCCATTCTCGACCGCGATTCGAGCGATACACGGGGAACCTTTGTCAACCCGAAAGCCTTTGCCGAACGGTACCGGCTACATACAGGCGATGTGGACAGCACGGGCGTCAAGATTGTGCAGACGCTGGCAAATCAGGTCTATCCCCTCTCGCCACAACTCCCGATCTTCTATGCCAACCCTGACCTGATGTCGTGGGAGGCGACGCGGGATTACTATAAAATGCAACGGCGCGACACCGTCGTTAATGGCAAGCTCATTCGTCCGCGCTACATCATGGGAACGAATCCCAACGACTACCTCTTCTACACCCAGACATCACAAGGTTTTGCCAAAGAAGTTGTCAAGCGCCACGTTACCGACGTGACGGTTGCGCGCAAGTATTACCGCCATCTCGGCGCAATCCCCTATCCGAACACATCCGTTGTCCAAGTCCACGGCTGGGTCGGGAGTTCCACCGTCTATAATGAAGAAACGGGACTCTACAACGGCTTTGCCTATGGCAGACCCGTGACACCGGAAGAGATCACCGTGCAAGGGTGGCTTGCCTTGAATACCGGGATTGACGGCGGATTGCACTTCTCCGACTTCCTCTATTGCGGCGAGGAGTTCGGGATTGCAAACGGTCGGCAGATCGACACGGTGAGCGAGTATGATACGCTCTCTCCGTGGCAAGACCCGCGCTTTACGCAGTTCAAACATAAACTCCCGAAGATGTGGCTCGGGTTCGGGAGCCGGTCAAACGCTGTCAAGCGGGTGATCGCAGAGTTCCGGCAAAAAATCCTTCCGGTTTACACGCGGCTTGATCTCTACAACGGCGCACACTTCAGCTTGAACCTCAAGCCGGATTCTATTCCCGTCCCTCTCTTCGACATGATACGGGCGGAACGGGCGGTGCGGGAGAACTTCTCTGCGAACGTGGGGAGCGGGGTGTATGATCCTCCCGACTCGACCTTTCTCGAGGTCACGATCTATCGACCGAGTCTTTATGATACCGTTCCCTACCGCGCCCATGCACAATATGCCATCGTGACGAACAGGCGCATGTGGCCGCTGGATACCATCCGCTATGCAGACTCGACGCTTGCCTTGCTCGATTCACTGGCAATCTTCGATACCTTGTCTGTGGATGATTACGACACGCTCGGCCTCGGTCGTATTGACTTTCGACGTCCGGTCATTGTCCTGAAAAACAACACCGATGTTCTGGCAGATAGTGCCGTGATTGAAAAGGTCGGGTATGAAGGGGAGTGGAACGCGCGACTTGCCTACGGGGACACATTGGCACTCGACTGGCTGGAGCCGGGCTGGGGCGCGATGTACCGGGTAACACCGGTCACGCAGGGGATTGGCGAATATGGCACAGCCTACAACAATGCCGTTCGCAGCGAGAACCCTTCCACGCCGTCCGCCGCGCGTGACAGGATTGTGGTTTATGAGCGGGATTCGGTTATCTATGCTCGCGCTGTTGATTCAGTCGGAGCCTGGTCGCGGGAAGTGATGATCTCCGACCCTGACGATACGGTTATCGTCAGCAGTTCCCGCGTTGCAAGGAATTTCTTTCCGGCTCTGGCCGTCTCGCGTGGCGGGTTTGGCCTGACACGCTTTGTCTGGGAGCGGGATTCTGCCGGACTCCGTTCAGTGCAGACAGCACAACTCTTGCAGGGAACACCACTCACGCGCCTTGGTCTGGATACCTTGAACCCTGCATCGGATGTTTTCCGTCATCAACTTTCGGCGGCGTCCCCTCTGACCGGGCCGCCAGCCATGACACCGGCAATCGTCTCGGTGGTCGATGCCAAGACCGGGTTCGGCGGTTTTATCATCGGGTGGGCGGCGCAAGACTCGGGCATCACTCTCATGGCCTTGCGTGAATTCCTCGCCGTCAATGGTGAACTCGGTCCCAAGGAATCGACGATGCTGAGCGATGTATACAGTACGGAGAGTGCCGGTGTGAACCTCATCTGCCAGTATCCGACGCTCGCCAACGTGCCGACCTATGACCGGTTCAACGTCAATCCCGGTCGTGTCAGCGGCACGGCGGCGGATATTGATTCGATCAGTGATCTTGCCATTGCAATCCCGGCAGACTGGCAGTTCTACAATCTCGCCCACCTTGCCTACCAGCAGGGTGCCGGAGGGAACCGCCAACTCGGCGAGCGCATATACTACCATCGTATCGGGGCAAACTTCCCCAATTATGAATCTCCGCACCCTGACGCTTCCCCCGGTCTCTGGGTCGATGTGGCAGAACATGTGACGAAGAACATCCCGGCCTGCGGGTTCTACCATCCGTCCATTGCCGCCGATTCCGTCCGCGTCGGCGTTGCCTTCGAGGTGTTCGAGGCGAACAATGAACAGATCAATATCGGGCTGCGATTCCGAGATAGCAGCGGGGTCAACAACAGTACAGGACAACCCTTGAAAGAATGGGAGACAAATCTCTATCGGTGGGGCGGCCCGCTGAAAGAGAAGTTCGGCTGGATCTTCGTTGCCTCGGAATATGTGCGCCCCTCACTGACGGAGTTCCCGTTGATGGATTCCACCACGCTCGACTTGCAGGCCGAGGGGGGCTTGAGCTGGTTCTGGCAGGACGCGCCGGACGGTCGGGCGCACCCGCAATATCTCTACCGTTACGGCTGGTTCGAGCCGCGCGACATCGGGGAGGGAAAAGACCCGACAATGACGCTGGTGCCGTTGCTGGAATCGAACCCGTTCGAGGCGACAAGCATCTTCCACCGTTCGGATGACTCATCCCGCGTTGTGAGTGAGAATCTGGAAGGAAACGATGTCTGGCGATTCCCGGCGCGATTGCTGAATACGCCGGGAAACCCCCTGCCGCAGTTGTTCGCAGGCATCCCGGCCACCGGGGGCATTATCGCACATGCACAATTGGCGGGAAACACGCCCTACTGCGATGTGCAGTTCCCGATGAAATTCCAGTGGGGGCTGGCCTTTGGGCATGAAACGGTCGATCACCCGGACGACGATCGTCATGTGCCGGGTGACCCGCCATCACCGAACAACACGCCGGGATTGCCACCAACATTCTTCAACGGCGCGAAGGAGGGCAAAACGGTCGTGGATGGGCTGACCAATGCAGAGAACGTAGTGCGCACGGGATTGTTCACGAAAGGAGGAGGTCCGGTCAAGGTGCGCCGGATCGTGGCTGCAGGAGACAGCATTGCCAATGTGTTGAACGGTATGCCGTGGGACTTTGTACGGAGCGCACCGGCGAACATCTACAATGTCGTTGAAGTAGTACGCGCATCCGACTCGGTTGTTGTGTGGCGGAGCGATACAATCACAGCCCGTGGTCTGGACACGCTTGACGCTTATGTGAACGAGGAACTGGAAATCCCCTCCTACCTGTTGGGAAGTCCGGGAACAGTGTTGTGGTGCCGGATGCGGACGTTTACAAGTGCAGGCATATCCTATGATGTCAGCGGCGGGTTCACCTTCTATCGTGAGGACTCGACAAGTCTCGCCCTGCCCAAACGCTCAAGCCCGTGGCAGATCGAGGGGCAGACAGGGAATGAAGCGGGAGAAAGCATTCTCCGCGTCCAGATCATCCCCAACCCGGCCAAAGACCGCGCAGAAGTCCGGGTCACCGTACAGAATCCCGGCACGGTCACAGTCTCCGTCTGGAGCCTGCTCGGCGAACACCTCGCCACCCTCCCGGCAATAGAGGCAGAAACAAGAGGCATCTACACCGTCGCCGTCGATCTCTCCAACGTCAAGCCGGGCATCTATCTGGTCAAGGCGGAAACGAACGGCACAATTGCTACCAGCAGGATTCATGTAGAGTAACAGGACATAGTACCGAGCATCATAGGGCAACCCTTGCGCAACATGACAGCGCGGGGGTTGCCTTTCTTGTGTAGAAGAGGGGGGCAGGAAAACTCTTTCTTGCCTAAATTATCAGGTCGGCATTAACATCAATAGCTACGTATCATGCAAGAAGAAATACCGTCCCCACAGGAATACTATACAACGTTCCCTCTGTATCAAGGCATTCGCTTGAGTGAAGAAAATACAAGCGCAATACGGAGCTTGCTTTCTTCAACAACAGCGGTCGATACATTTTGCCCTAGCTGCGGTGAAAAAAGTACATTTCAGTTCAAGCAATTTATTTGCAAACCCATTTACTGTAAGGAAGGCGTGGAAAGGAGTTTCCTTTACAATATGAGATTCATGGGAGCTTCTATAGCTACTCCAGAAAGAAAAGGAATTCCTTCGACAGTTTGGGTTCATGGATTATGGGTTTCTGAATTCATCTGCTCTCGGCAGAATGATAATGATTTCAGTATACATGAGAATAGGCTAGATAATCATCCACTCATAATATCCAGCTGGGTATCCGAAACAAGTCTGATGAAGATCGGTCAATATCCTTCCATCCGTGACATGGAAGACTCTTCATACAAAAGGTTCCGCAAAGTCATAAGTACGGGAGATGTTCGAGAGATTGGCACAGCTTTGGGTTTATATGCGCATGGTGTCGGAGTTGGTTCCTACGTCTATCTCCGGCGGGTATATGAGCGGCTTATTTTGTCTTTGGGAGCAGAGCTTGCCAAAGAAGAAGGCTGGGAAAATAAGGCGCAGCAGAAATTTCATTCTATGCGCATGGATGAGAAAATAGAGCGTGTTCTCACCAAGTTGCCTGACGATGTGGAGCATTACAAGCCCCTCTACGCGTTCTTGAGCAAGGGCGTACATGAACTTTCTGATGAGGAATGCCTTGCGTATTTCGAACCTGTCAAAGACTTCCTGTTCATGATCCTTGACGATCTGGAAAGGGCGAAGGCAAGGCAGGAAAGCCGCAAGAAGATCACAGCGAACTTGAACAAAATTGTTGAACGTCATAGTGGTAGCCGGGGTTAATAACACCGGGCAAGGCAAGAGACGTGCACTGTTATTTCCAAATAGATTCAATGCGATAATACCATGAACCAATTTGAACAACTTATCCGGATTTTGTTGGAGCAGAAAGGGTATTGGGTGAAAACAAATGTTAAGGTCAACCTTTCAAAAGAAGATAAAGCCCGGTTGGGCAAGCCATCTATGCCAAGACCTGACATTGATGTAGTGGCGCTTTGCATGAAAACAAATACGCTTTACTTGCTGGAAGTAAAGTCCTATCTGGATTCAAATGGTGTTTATCCCGAACATGTTACGCATTCTACGCCTCGTTGGGATAAGTATAAACTCTTAACAAATGACATGTACCGTGACCTTGTTATCGGCACACTGCGCCAAGCATTGCTGAACTCTGGCGAATGCAATGAAGAAACGAAAGTGAAAGTGGGCTTGATAGCCGCAAAGGTTCACAAGAACAGAATCGACACATTGAAAGAATACTGTCATAGCGCAGACATGTTCTTTTGGGGACCAGATGATATTGGGCAAGGATTACGTGATCTTGAGAAGCAGGGATATGCTGACAATATGGCTATGATTATCACAAAACTGCTACTCCGTACTGAAACAGGTGCAAATCAAGAGTTGCACACAGTCGTCCCTTGCGACTAAAAATCAGAGACTGGCAGAGGATACACTACTATGCTCCTTCCCCGTCACGCGCAAAGATGGGGGATGGCTCCACGCCGTGCAAGGCCAAGACAAGTGATCGCGCATTACCGCGCCTCGTACAGGCCGCCATCCTCCAGCAAAAACCTTTCCCTCATGCTGTCGCATCCGCATACACTGCACGATCAGCCTTGCACTCTGTTCCACCACCCTCCCAAGCCTGCGTTCATGCCGGGAAAGAGCGAGGGATGGTCAGTTGCATCTTTATGACCGTCGAATGGCGCACAGATCGTCTCTAAAGCATGGAAAAGGTCTTTTGTTATCCTCACCACCACACAAACAGAACACCACATCACAGCCTTCTAAAACCCCCTCAACGGCGACTTAACCCCCGTTAACGTTGGGTAATGTTATGCCTCATCATCGCACATCCGGCGGCACTTCTGCCCATCATCACAGCGCAGAAATTTCTTCCCCACACACAGGGTGAACTTTTGCTTCCCATCACCCATCCGACAACCCACCATCTCTCCCCCAAAATTTACCCGCTAGTTTCTCACGCTGAACACACCACCCGACAACCGAAAATTTTTCTCTCCCGCCGTCGCTCGTCGCCTCCGGCTCCTCGCGCCGACATCAGCACCCTCCAAACAGCCTTTGCACAGCTCCAAAATCTCATCAACGTCCGTTAAACAAAACCCATCAGACATCTTCCCTTAGTATAGCTTAAGGGGAGAGGAGGACTGAAAACAAAGGGTTTTTTCCTGCCAGCAAAATAGCACCGCCAACACCCGAAAGGAGACTGGTTTGCATACCATCGTCACCAAAAACACAGACCATCCGGCTTAAGAATTCTCCCCCTGACCGCCCCACCGCCCACAAAAAAAGCCCCCTCCGGAACACCGGAAGAGGCTAACCAAAACATCATCTACCAACCGAGAGAAAGCATACACATGTCCTCTCCTCTCAACAAAACAAACGGAACCGAAGACCTCCAAAAATCCCACCTCCATACCGTCACCGAGCGCAGTATTTCCATCCTCCTTGCCGTCTTTCTCACCACCCTCGAACCAACCCGTCCCGGCAAAGACCGCAGAGCTAGGATCAGTGGCCAGCTCAAAACCGTAATCCATGATCTGCAAGAAACCCTCAGCCGCCTCCGGCCACCGCACTGACATTGCATACGGGAGAATATCCGCAAGACCGGACAGCACCTACAAATGATTCAAAGTGATTCACGAAGATTCAGAATGATTCTGGATTCAGCGACAGGGAGTCGATAGCTTGCCACCTTCAAAAAGCTCCCCGCAAAGGCCGAACGTGGCAGAACAAAGGAGATTCCCACATACTTTAATCAAGGTACGCGCATGACATCCACAAACGGACACCGACAGAACCCAAACCAGCATCGTTTCGGCAACCTCCTCACTGAAGACCTGAAAGACATGCTGGAGCAAAGCTTCCAGGACCTCCTCGCCATCTTTGTCGTCTGCATGGAACCCGAAGACATCCGCAACCAAAAAGCCGACTGGATCGCCGCCACTCTTCATGACCTCATCAGCGAACTTCAAAAGGCGGTGGAGAAGATGGGGTACAATTCTCGCCCCAACCCGTAAACTTTTCGGGCATGACCACGACAAAGACCCTGATTTTGGGGCAGCAAGAGGGCTGATTGACGAGGAATAAAATTCTGAAAAATGCCATCCCCGAAGCAGCGTTGCCGGAACCTGTAGGGGTAACAAGAGAACTTTTATGGAGAATAACCTTGAGAATAATTCCCCCGACAACGGACACAATCCAAACCCCTCTCAACCGTTGCTCCGGGCAAGCCTGACCTCCTCAAAAAGCAGATCAGATTTATGGCTTGACTCTGGTGGGATCGTGATCCATAATGAAGTTCGTTTTTTGTAGATTGGTTTTGTGGTTTTGAGGAGATGAATTGTGGAGAAAAAACCGGACTTCTTGAAAAGGCTTTTTTTAAGACTATTCAAAATCGGAGAGTTCGAGTCCACTGATCAAAATTCAGGAAATAGCAAGTCTTTCTGTCCAGATCAGACTTGTACTAACACCAGAAAAACTCAAAGATGTAAAATGCCATATGACGTTGATATAGAAGCTCGCTTTAATGAAGCTGGTAAACTTCCACAAGGTTCAATTGCCTTGGTGACAACTCCGGAATCTGGATATAGCGATCTATATGATCGCCTTAAGGAGACATTAAAAAAAGCCTTTGCTGAGCAAAAAAAAATTGTTCTTGATTTGCAGAATGCTTATGTAGATTCTTATGTTACTCTAGAGCCTGTTTTTAGAGAGTTTGCTCAGAGGTGGCCTAGAGAGTTCGGCAATATATGGGACGTGATTTCATTCTCTGACAATGTCCCACCACCAACAATATATTTTATTGAGACAATAGTTAATTCTGAATTATACAAACCTTATGAGAATGATCCTCAGATGCTCGGTAAAAAAATCGACGAGGTTTTTTCTACTTAACCTTTTGTCTTATAAAAACCTTATTCAAGCCCTATCGTAGATAGGGCTTTTTTTAGTGTGGCAAGAGCATGAGAACTTATGACCTCACCGGACTTGAAATCGCTGTGATCGCATTCGCTGGAACAGACTTGGGATATGTTGTATACACAATTGTGATCTCCAATTTTGATCAAACCGTTGTTTCAAATCACTACCCACTACTTCAAGTAGCCGCGTTCGTTTGTATTGGTACATTAGTGACGCGTTCCATCAATCGGTCTGGAGTCAAATTAACGCATTCATTGGGAGTTTCACACAGGTTAGTTCAAAGCAAATGCTTGAGATTTATAGAGGAGTCAAGCAAAAGTATAAAGTCAAAGATTGACGCGTACCTTAGTCAACTACGTAATGAAATAGATAGACATGTAAAAAATTTTGAAACTAACTATCTCGACATTGTAGATGGCTCATCTGCTCCATTCGAGAAGTCTGTCGAACAAATATGGCGTGTCGTTAATTTAGTAGCGCAAGCACAAAAATACATAATCGACGAGCTAAAATCAACCGGGCTATTTAGGCAAGACGGCTCAATGATTGTCTCTGACAGTTATGAACAGCTTGCAACTTTATTAAATGATTTTAGTAGACACATTCCAAATTTTTCACAAATTTGTAATATTGCAAATATTGTGCCCGTTGATAAAGATGGTAAAAAGATACTTCCAACAGTTGCTAAGTACTCTCAGGATATGGTAGCCAGCTTTGATAAGATAGAAAGTATTGTCAATAAAATTTTAGACGAAACATCTGATGTTGGCAACAAGAAGTAGAAAGGTAGAGCTTCCATTTTCCAGCGTGCTAAAAGTCTCCCCCCACCACCCTATCCAAAGCCTCATCCGCGGCTTGGTTGATGAAGTTGGCCTGATAGCCGAGCGTGGTTTTGATGTCGGAGTGACGGTATAGTTTCTGCAACATCTGGATAGGGATTTTGTCGCCTGCGAGGGTGGCGAAGGTGTGGCGGGCAATGTGGAGGGAGAGTTTTCCGGTGATGTGTGCGGCGGGGGCGATGTGTTCGCGCAAAAGCCTGTCGCACTTTTTTATGGTGGCGGAGATTTTTTGTTTTCTTGAGAAGGTGTCCAGTGTGTCCGGCACATCTTTGAGGAAGGGGAAAACGTCATCTTCCGCTCCCGTCTGGTCGGCTTTGTAGCGTTCGAGGATTTCTTTTGCCTTGTCCGGGACTTTCAGCGATACTGGTTTGTTGTTCTTGCCCATTGTGTAGTACAAGCGGCCTTCCCTGATGTCTGACCATTTCATTTGCAGCACGTCACCGGCACGCATTCCGGCGAAGTAAAAGGACGTCAGCCAAAGATCACGGGCGGCGGTGTGCAGGGGGTCGGTGAGTTCTACGGCTTCCAGTCTTTCCACGTCATCCTTTGTCAGTCCTACCTTTTGGCTTTTCGGCAGCTTGATGCGGATTTTGTCCTTGCCGAAGGGGAAGCATTTTTCATCGAGAACGCCTTCCTTAATCGCATGACTAAATATCGTCTGGATCGTTATCAGGTAATTGGCAATGGTGCGGTCACTGATCTTGCGTTGTGCCTTGAGATAGATTTTGAACTGCGTGAGCAAGGCAACGTCAATATGCTGGAACGGTACGTCCGTGCCGGGCAGGACTCCGGTGCAGGGCGGGTGTTTGCGTAACCCCTTGCGTTTGGGCAGTTCGTCTTCTATCGCTTCCGTGCCGAGTACAAATTCCTTGAACAGGCGGACACGGGAGGTTTCCGGCGACCAGCAGTTGTAATTGCCAGCCTCCTTCATACGATCAAGATAGAGGGCGGCACGGGCAAAGAACATGCTCTCGCCCGTAGGCTTGATTTTCTTTTTGAGGGTCTTGGCGGATGATTGTTTGCGCTGCATGTCAAAGTCCAGCATGACGTTACCCGCATCCGCCAGCGTCTGCATGAGAAAGGTATTCAGCCGTTGCGCGTTAGGGTGGGATTTGCGCACCCTTTGCGCGGTGGCATCCCAGTCCTTTTCTTGGCAGCGATAGCCGAGATAGACGTAAGAGCTTTTCCGGTCTTTGGTGATGCGCAGCGCCAGTGGGAAAGTTCCGTCGGTGTTCTTTTTCTTGCGGAGAACGATTTTTGCCGTTGCCATGAGTATAGAGGTTTGTTCATGTTATTGGTACAACATAGGTCAAACATCTGACGGTTTAGCATGGGTTTACGTGTAGTCAGGTGGAAGGAAAATGTGGGAAAACTTTCAGGAAAGGGTATTTTTGTATGAATGAATCCACATGTTCCGGGGATTGGCATCCCCGGCTATGTATCGGTAGCCCCTTCGGGGCAGGTTGCTGCTTGCACTTGCTTCGGAGGAACAGTCGAGGAACGATATCGCAGCATATATAGATTCGCTGTTGACGCTCTATTGCATATTCTATCACATAGTTTGGACTACACGATGATTACAGCAAGCTCTTAAGTGACAGCGATACAGAGTTCTCATTCTACTCGTAGAGCTAACTGGTATAGGAATCTAAGTGCCGTTATCTAAGTAGGTAGTAATCCCTGGATACTACTGACGAGATTACCAGTTGGTCTTTTCTCCGGATCATCTCTCCCTTTGCCTCCTCACTCTTCGTATCTTCCCAAAACACCACAACAACCAACGTCGAACGCATGGCTGCTCCCGAACGCCTGATAGAACTCGTCAACCTCTTCCGTACCAAACACGACCTATACAGCCGTGCCGATTATCCCAGCGGATCAGGATGTTATTCACGCATTTATCTGAGAAGATGCAATCGAACTGAACGCATACACCTAACAAACCAATGGAACAATGCTGAGCGAAACTGAAAGAATCGATGTGCTCTACAAGGAATACTCGCGATTACATGAGCGGCTTGATGAGTTGATGGATGGCTCGCTGAATGATTTTAAGCTGCTCGGCTTTGTGTGGCCTGTCATTACCGGAACCGCTGCGATAGTTGGTCAGAAAGGAGTGACGTTGTTTGGACCTGTCGACACCGGTTTCTTGAGCTTTGTGATCTTCATGGTAATGCTGTTGATTATTGGCATCATTGCGTTTCGGGACTTCTTGAAAGTTTCATTAATCAACTATCAACTCTACTTGATTCGGTCGTACGAATCAGAGATTTCACTACTTCTCGACAACCAAACGCGAACGTTCAGCAACATCAAAGTTTGGTCTGAAAAGTTTATGACTCCACACCTGAGACTCTACACGTTCTTCACGCTGATTACTGTCGTTACCATTGCCACAGTTCCAACAGTGATTCTATACCTCGTGAACCCCTCAAGCTATTATTGGGTTGTCTACCTTCTATCCGCAATTGTTGTCTACGTTGCCCACTTACTAGTTGCGCTCTCGTTGAGAAGAGAGATGACCAAGTTGCAGACCAACTATAGTCCCACAAGCGGCAAGTGATGCAACGGCCTTGTGGAATTACTACCGGGCAGTAATTTTCCAGCTTGAACAACTTTAAAAGAGGTTCACCATTTTCTTCCCTGTCGTATCTTCGCCCAAAACACCACAACAACTAACATCGAACGCATGGCTGCTCCCGAACGGCTGGTCGAACTCGTCAACCTCTTAATAAAACGGAGGCTCACCCATACTATGGGATGGGTTTCGACAGAGGATTTGCTATAAATGGAATAGAGGGAGACACATTGATATTCGTGAGAGATAGTCTCTACATCTTCAGCATCGGAGCGTTATATGGTGATCCTGACTTTTTGACTTCTTTCCATATTCTATACCGTGCCAATCGGTAGAACTAAAGATTTATATGATGAAATTGTTGTAAGCCGCACATCAAATGAAGGTATTGGCGAGTCCGTGCAGGGAAGACTGTACCTGATACACTGTACTATGGTAGTTCGAGAAAAGCATATGCAGGAGGGGTTATACTGATCGTTTACTCCATGCCAACCTCAAGTGTGAACCAAGGATACTCAACAACGATTGTAGTGTTGAGTCATGCAGTCCCAAACCCATTCAGTACAGAGACAACGATTCACTTTGCACTGGAGAAACCCTCAGAGCTTCAACCTGAAATCATCAATCCATTAGGTCGGATGGTTCTGAGTGAGTCGTTAGGTGGAGTAGCCAGTGGAACGCAAAGCGTGCGAGTCACTGGAGACTCCTTCATTGCAGGAATCTATCATTACCGCATAATAGTCAATGATGGCGAAGACCATTGAATCCTGAGCGGAACACTACATATTCTTCGATAGTTGACCACAGATATTTGTAAGAGAATGGTTGAATTTCTGCATAAGGAATTAGGGATAGTTTCTGCCGTGTATGAAAAGAATGAACAGTTGTTCTATTTAACAGCAAAACTTTTCGTTCCTGATTCATCAAAGCCAATGCTCTTATATTTTGATTCAAAAGATGCACGGATTTCACAAGGTCAAGAGAAACTCTATATAAGCATCCAGAAAAACTACAGTGATGTCATTCGAGCAGGATTCGCTCATGTTGCTGACTTCATGAATGGGTCAGAATACCGTGTTAATGGAAGCACTATTGAGGATTATGAAGTAGAATCTATACGTATTCCCACCATAGAAGATGATGAAGATTTTCTAGAGGTTGTTTGGAGTCTTGACTTCGTGTATCTAAAAAACGGATTTTCATATCTCATTGTAGAGTATAAGAACTTGCTCCCCTTCAATGTGTACCCAGAACATTAGAAAGCTCGATTTGAAATTTCGCCACACGTCGTGGCGAAAGTGATGGAAAACTTGCAGCTGCAACTCTTGAATGTAGGTCGAGGTGAACGAGTAAAACCAGATAGTATCACTATAGACCGTGTTGACAATCCCGATTCCCAGAAGGGACGCACCGCTGGTGCTCCACAACAGAGGTGCTGTCGGATTCCTCGTGCTCGCGCACGAGGCTACCAACCGTCGGTCGCTCCGCGACGTAAAATCATTACCGAAGAGCCGCAGCGCGGCGAACGGTTGGTAGCCTGGAGCGGAAGCTCCGGGCAATGGGAGCCACCCGAGAGCGTAGCTCCAGAGGAGCGACCCTGCATCGCGGGGGATCCGCTCATTGTTAATTGTCAACACACTATAGCTCTCATTAACACCCCGATTCATCGGGGTGCTATAGAACGTCAAGAGAGGAAAAACGGCTTCAAGCCGTTTCTTGTCCTGATCTCTCGTTACTCTCCCGACTGAAAGTCGGGAGTTACTATGAATTGAGATCATCGCTCATCGTAGCCAGCTAAATCGGCAGTGACTATCATCAAAATGCTCTGCAGTCTTCGCAAAAGAAAACAGCCTGCGGGTCTTAGCATCATTATTAGGGGTTCTCACCACTCACATTAACACCCCGATTCATCGGGGTGCTATAGAACGTCAGGAGAGGAGAAAACGGCTTCAAGCCGTTTCATGTCCTGATCTCTCGATACTCTCCCGACTGAAGGTCGGGAGTTATTATGAGTTCAGCATCGTAGTCGGCTTAATCGGCAGAGACTATCATCAGGATGATTGGAAGCTGTGAGCGATCACCGAATCGTTTGCAACGGAGCGGTGCATTGAAAGGGCACCGACTACTCTTTCCCCCAATCAAACTTCACCCCAAACAGACCCCGTAAGATTTTCGTTCGCTTCCCCCTCTTCCGTATATTCCTTCTCATACATTTGCTTTTCGTGGAGTCCCTTCTACTTTTCTACGAAGTGCACTATTTAGGTCGCTCTATCGCGCCACAATTGCCGAACTAACAAGCTGAATATCATGCGTCACTATCGTCTCTTTTTCCTCCTTTGCCTATGTGCTCCCTTTGCGTTGATTCATTCAACAACGTTGCGTGCGCAACAGTTGATGGGGGATCCGTTGATCGACCTGGAAGACAATCCAACGGGTCGTGCTGAGTTCGAGCGCATGAGGCGAGCCGACCCAGAGACGGGGAAAATTCCAGAGGGGATCAGGGGGAGGGAATTGAAGTTCGCCTCCACACTTCCGTCGAGGGAGAGACTGAGCGAGGATCAACTGAAGGGGGGGATGATGCTCCTATCGGCTCCGGTTAACTGGGTGGAGCGGGGACCGAACAATCAGGGAGGTCGAACTCGTGCTCTCGCGGTTGACATGCGAAACGAGTCGGTGATCCTCGCCGGAGGAATTTCTGGCGGTATGTGGAGATCGGAAGATAATGGAACAACGTGGACTCGGGTAACGGACATTGGGGAGATGCAGAGTGTGACCTGCGTAGTGCAAGACCCTCGCCCCGGCTCACAGAATATCTGGTACTACGGAACAGGGGAACAGCGGGCTAACAGTGCGAACCTGCCGGGGGATGGTATCTTCAAGTCGACCGATGGTGGACTCACTTGGAAGCGGCTATCATCTACAGTAACGAACACTCCGCAAAGCCGCGATCAAATGTTCGACTACGTGCACAGCATTGTGGTGGATCCTACCAACTTGAACCAAGATGAAATCTACGCTGCCTGCTTCGGTGGAATATCTCGCTCCACAAATGGAGGAGAGACGTGGGAGCCGGTGTTGGGAAATCTTTCAAACACAGCGAACTATGCCGACGTAGCAATTACGAAGAGTGGTGTGCTCTACGCTACCCTCAGTAGTAATGGTCGAAATGTGGAGGGAATTTGGCGTTCAGAAGATGGCTTGGACTGGACAGACATTACGCCACCGGGATTCCCCTCCAACTACGGGAAAATCTCGATTGGGATTGCTCCATCAAATGAGAACAAAGTCTATTTCTTCGGCCATACGACGGGAAGCGGAACTAACAACCACAGTCTTTGGGTATACGAGCGAACGGCTAAAGGTGAGGATACGTGGGAAGACCGCTCAGCAGCCCTTCCAGCGTCGGTCGAGTCCTATTCTTCCTACTGCATTGTTGTTCGGGTGAAACCTGATGACGAAGATGTTGTGTTTATCGGCCACGTGCAATTGCAACGCTCAACCGATGGATTCCGCACTACAACAAACACCCGCACGGTTATGGGAGGGGGACAACATGCCGACCAGCATACGATAGTCTTCGCACCCTCCAATCCAAACATCATGTTGACGGGGCACGATGGTGGGGTCAGTTACACAGAGGATAATTCTGCTACTACTGTTCGGTGGAGTTCGTTGAACAACGGCTATGCCACAACACAGTTCTATTCGGTTGCAATCGATCCTGTTACTCGGGGGAGTGAGACAATTATTGGAGGGACACAGGACAATGGGTCGTGGTTCATCAACACACCTGATGAGCGTGCCGACTGGGTAAAGATTTTCGGTGCAGATGGGGGGTACAGTGCTATTGCCGACAGTGGATCCGACTACTATACATCCTATCAAAAAGGTCAGATTTTCCGGAGTCAGTTGCGAGAGAATGGTACTCGCATTGGATACACACGGATTGACCCAGAGGGGGGAACATCCTACTTCTTCATTCATCCGTTTACGCTCGATCCCACCTCGCCTGAAATCATGTATCTGCCTGAGGGACGCAATCTCTGGCGGAACGACGACCTGCGTGAGTTAACTCTGGACAACAAGTCAGTGAAGGCAACAGTCAACTGGAATAACCTTGACAATGCTCGCATTCCCTCTGGTATCGGAAGCATTTCAGCTGTTGGAGTTTCGCGGAACAACCCATCACATCGGCTCTACTATGGAACGTCGCAGGGGAGTCTCTATAGACTTGACGATGCAAACGTTGGCGATCCGGAACCTCAGGACATAACGGATCAGGGGATGCAAGGGGGCTACATCAACTCAGTTGCTGTCGACCCACAGAATGGTGATAACGCTCTTGTTGCCATCTCAAGCTACAACCGACAAAGTCTCTACTTTACTGAAGATGGTGGCACATCGTGGGTTGCGGTTGGGGGAAACTTGGAAGAACAGGCTGATGGGCGTGGGAATGGTCCATCGGTCACGTGGGGACTGATTCTTCCCGTTAACGGTATTCGATATTACATAGTTGGCACTACTACCGGACTCTATTCCACAACGCTGTTGAATGGAACCCAAACCGTCTGGGTTCAAGAGGGAGCCTCAACCATTGGGAATGTCGTAGTCGATATGGTGGCCGGGCGTGAGTCAGATGGGTTTGTGGCTGTTGGAACTCACGGGCGAGGGGTTTTCAGTGCAAACATTGCGCAGGCGCTGATTGAGGCTTCGCTGCAACTTTCTGGCGGAACAATCAATTTTGGTGAAGTGGAGATTGGCACAACTGGCTTGGATACTCTTACTATTACCAATCGACAGAATTCAAAGCGTGACATTATCGGAGTAATAAATAGTCCGGCCCCACCATTCTCTATCATTTCTGGCGGAGGGAATTTTGCCCTCGCGGCTGGCGAAGAACGTGAGGTTGTTTTAGGCTTTACTCCCGATTCGGCAATACTGATTTCTGAGCCGATGGTAATTATCCACGACGCTACAAGTCCCAATGCTCCAACAACGATCTTCTTGTCAGGCACAGGAATTCATTCCAATACAAACGGAGTGGAGGATGGTAGTGAGGGAGAGGGGCTTGTCACCCTGTTCGATGCTTTGCCAAACCGATTTGCGCGCGAGACAACGATTCGCCTCAGCCTTGCGGAGAGAGGAGAGGCAACGATTAGAGTCTACGATAGCGAGGGAAAGAAAGTCGATCAGCTTATGCAGGCAACCCTTGAAGGGGGGGATTACAGTTGGACGTGGGAACCTGAAGACTTAGCAAGTGGGGTATATTACATCCGCTTAGAGACTCATCAGGGAATCAAGAGTCTTCGAGTAGTGTTGGAACGATAGTTTGCGGGCAGCCGACGGGTGTGAGTGAGAGTACAACGGCACAGGCTGGCTGAAGACTTGCGGTTACCAGAACTCATTTACTCTCAACTCTTCGACTCGACAACCTCTACAAATCCGGGCGCAGGCTGAAGACCTGTGCCTACCACTGGGCACTCTCAGACTCCCGACTCTCACACTCTCAACTCACCCGGATCCTCACTTAACTCTTCGCGAACTAACATCAAGATTGCGGGCTGCGGAACGATGACGTAGCGTTCGTCGTTGTACTCAACTTCAACGGCCTCTTTTCTGAGGAAGAGAGCGTGGTCTCCCTCCTTTGCTTGAAGTGGAATGTATCGGGCAGGTTCGCGCTTCGGTCCCCACGGCTCTTCGTCGGTATATTCAGGATTTGGAACTGGATAGCCGGGGCCAATCTTCACAATCGTTCCAGTTCCAACACGTTCAGCCTCACCTACGCCGGGTGGAAGGAAGAGTCCATGTTTGCTTCGCTCACTGTCGCTGTCGGGACGGATCAGAACTCTGTCGCCAACTACCAGAATTGTTTGTGTTTTGCGGATCATTCTCTCAGATTGTTCCTCTCAGTTCGTTTTGTTTTCATCTACGGTAGTTCCAGCCAGGCTCGCGATCCACGTTCGCGTCATGTTTGCCCCGGTCTCACGTGTTCTCTTTCCCGGTCCTGACTGTAGTTCTCTCCCTTTCAACCCAGCCTTCTCAAGCATCGATTCAATCTCGGCAATATGGTAGAGCTTCACCCGCTCCGGCACTTCTGCCGTGTAGATTGTCATGTCGTCTGGTGTTATCCAGTGGGGGAGGCTCGCCATCTCTTGGCTTGATTCGTCGTAGCTGTTGTCAACAATCAGAGTTCCGTCGGCTAAATCATCACTCCAAATTCCGTATGTAGTTGCGTTGTCGGCAACAATTAAATCGAGATAGAATCTCCCCTCTGGCAGAAGCCACTCAGGAATCCGTTCTATCAACTCTCTATTTTGTTGATCGGTTCCGTAACCGAAACTTGTGTTGATGCAGATAACTGCGTCAAATTTAGAAGTGGGGCGAAAGTGGAACATGTTCTGTTGCTGGAACTGAGCAGGTATCCCACGATTTGCAGCGATCTTTTGGCAATCTGCAATCAGGAGTTCAGAATTGTCGATTCCTACCACGTCCAATCCCCGTTGTGCTAAACAAAATTCCAGTTCACCACATCCAGAACCGATGTCGAGCAACCGCATTCCGGGCTGTAGGTTAAGGTCTTTTACTAATGATCGCGCAACAGAATCCCAGTGGCGATTTTCCGAGGATGCGCCAAAGTAGTGTCGGGCAAGAAACCAACTCCACCAGTTCCAGTCACGGTGTTCATGCTTCAGCGTTGAGCGAAGAGAAAGAAGAGTCTCGCGGTTCACGTTCCTGTTTCAGTCGGTTCAAAATCGTTCTCTACATTCCAGCAGACCGGAGAATATAGCCATATTGTCTCCGCAAAACTGTAGAAGAATGGAGAGAAGACCGACAGAAATACCGATAGACCTTCCCCACATTGCTTTAGCTGATTTTCAGTATGAACTTCCGCCAGAGGCAATTCCTGATCATCCTGTTGAGCCTCGGGATAGTAGTCGGCTGCTCTGTTTCGACGCTCGCACTAACCACATTACTCACCATCACTTTCACGATCTCCCTTCATTAATCCCATCTGGTAGTAGACTGATTGTGAACGACACCAGAGTGGTGCGGGCACGCATTCAGATGCAGAGAGAATCTGGTGGGAGTGTGGAAGTCTTGTTGCTTGATCCAACACAACCCTCAGTTGACCCTGCTATTACCTTAGCTTCTCGGGGAGAATGCTATTGGCACTGCATGGTGGGGGGCTTAAAGAAGTTTCGGAAGACCGGTGTGATATGCCTACAATTTGAGAGTTTGGAGGGGGAGAAGGGGATACTTACAGCCAACTATGTTGGAGAGAGTGAGGGGGAGGTTCTCATTCGGTTTCAGTGGACCCCGGAAGCTCTTTCATTTTCAGAAGTGCTTGAGTCTGCTGGGCACATTCCTCTGCCACCCTACATCAAACGTGGAGATCAAGCAGGTGATGCCGAATCATATCAGACAGTGTATGCTGAGGAAGAGGGAGCCGTGGCTGCACCAACTGCAGGCCTACACTTTACACCGACAGTTTTGGAGAGACTGAAGGGGAACGGAGTAGAACAACTACAACTAACTCTTCACGTTGGTGCTGGAACGTTTGCACCAGTAAAGACTGCGCGGGCTGAAGAACACGTAATGCACGGAGAACGGATTGCTCTCTCGAAGAAGAGAATGCAGAGTCTTGTTGAAGTTGCGCAAAAAAGAGAGAGGGAAGGTTGTCCAGTTGTTCACGTCGGAACCACGTCGTTACGGACGATGGAGACGTTGTACTGGTTTGGGGTTGGGCTGCTGCGTGGTGAGGTGGATCCGGCAGTACCGGAGATTAGAGTAGGACAGTGGGATGCTTGGCGTAGAATGCAGGATTCAGGGAGACTGCCAGAGATGCACGTTGCCTTCGAGGAGGTTTTGAACTGGAGTGAGAGGCAGAACCTTGAGGCACTGAGGGGGAAGACTGAGTTGATGATTATCCCCGGACTATCCGTGATGACCTGCGATGCACTCATCACAAACTTTCATCAGCCCGGAAGTACCTTAATGCTGTTGGTTGCGGCATTCCTCGAGGGAGACCTCTGGAAAAAGGTCTATAGCGAGGCACGTTTGCGGGAATATAGGTTTCTGAGCTACGGTGATTCTTCCCTGCTTATCCGTTCACGTTTTCCGAAGTGAAACTTGATACGTAGTTGTGCCGTAATCCTCTCCTTTTTTGTGCAAATAGAGGCGTGAGTGCCTCCACCAGTTTCCTTATGCAACTTAACCTTCCACCTCAATTTTGTATGCTTGTATTTTCTTTAACGAAGTAGAAGATGAATTTTCAACATTTCAGACAATTCATGGTAAACGCAAGATCTTTCACGAAAAGGATTGCCTTGGCCGGGTTTTCGGTTGCTGCAACTACGGTTGCAGTCAGTGCGCAAAACGAGCTTCCAAAAGTCGAGTTCGAACAGTTTACTCTCAACAATGGGTTGCGGGTAATTCTTTCGGTTGACAGCTCTGCTCCGGTTGTGGCCACGTTTGTTCACTATCACGTTGGCTCGAAAAATGAGCGTTCAGATAGAACGGGGTTCGCTCACTTCTTTGAACATCTGATGTTCGAGGGAACTGCAAATATTCCTCGACACACAATAGATAAGCTGGTGCAAAGTGCTGGTGGCATGTTGAATGCCTTCACCACGTTCGACGAAACTGGCTACCAGATTCAAGTGCCGAAAAACGAGTTGAAGCTCGCTCTCTGGATTGAGTCGGAACGAATGCTCCACGCACAAGTGAATGAGGTTGGGGTTGAGACACAGCGCGCAGTTGTGAAGGAGGAGAGAAAGTCTCGACTTGATAACCAGCCTTATGGTTCCTTCTTAGAAAACCTTGCGAAGTATATAGGGAAGGGAACTCCGTATGAGTGGACACCGATCGGTTCCGCACAATATATCGATCAGGCTACAATCGAAGAGTTTCGACAGTTCTATAAAGATTTCTACCTCCCGAACAACGCAGTTCTCGCTATCGTAGGTGATATTGACCTGAAGGAGACACGAAACTTAGTCGAAGCCTACTTCGGTGATATTCCAGAGGGGAAGAAGGTGACGCAACCTACGTTCAAGTTTGATAAGCTACAGCTTGACCCAGAATTCAAAGATGGTGAACATGATATTGTAGAACCGCAAACCCCACTGCCGGCACTCATCTACGCATGGCGCACTGTTGCGCAAGGTTCTCCCGATGCCTATCCACTTCAAGTCCTTACTACTGTGTTGGCGCAGGGAGAAAGTTCACGTCTCTATAAAACGTTAGTCGACGAAAAGCAGATGGCACTTCAGGCTGCTTCGTTCCCAATTACCTTAGAGAATGGGGGAATGTTCGCAATGTTTTCAATAGGTCGTTCTCCTGACCAAGATATTAATGGGTTAGCTACTGAGTTCGATCAGATTGTCAAACGAGTGCAGAGTGAGGGAATTACCGAGCAGGAGTTCTTGAGGGCACGGAATCAGATCGAAACTCAGTACGCAGGTGGATTTAACAGCGTACTGGAGAAGGCTCAGGCACTTGCACAGGCTGAGACCTTCTTTGGAGATCCGAATCACGTTAACACCGAGATCGACCACCTGATGAAGGTAACCAGAGAGGATGTGCAGCGGGTAGCGAAGACATATCTGACGCCAGCAAATCGCATTGTCTTGAAGTACCTTGTTCCAAACCACTAAGACTTTTTCTATTCACACAATCAATCGCGCGATAGATGAGAATGAAACGAATCAGAGCGATAGTCGCGTTCACAATATTGGCATCAACCTTTATGGCACAAACTCTTGCGGCTCAGACGATTGACCGTACGCAACGCCCGGTGGCTGACCCTGCTCCGGAGATTGCTTTCCCTCCATATCAAACATTGCTGCTCGACAATGGGCTGAAAGTTTTCCTTGTTCACGATCCACGTCCGCTGGTTACAATGCGGCTCCTCGTCCGAGGTGGAAATGCCGTAGTAGGTGAGAAGACAGGTTTAGGAGATGCTGTTGCTGACCTGATGACGAAGGGGGCAGGGGGGATGTCGGCTCAGGAGTTTGCCGAGCAGATTGACTTTGTTGGTGGCAACATCGGGGCAAGTTCTTCAGAAGATGCAATTAGCATTAGTGCTTCCGGGTTGAAAAAACATATCGGAAAAATTACCGAGCTTTTTGCCAATGTGGTGCTTCGGCCCACTTACCCAGCCGACGAACTGGCGAAGTATCAAGCCTTACAAATAGACGGTTTGAAGGCGAGCAAAAAGCAATCAGACTTCATTGCTGACTATGCTGTCAGGAAGGTTCTCTTCGGTGATGCTCCATTTGCTCGGATGCCTTCAGAGAAGAGTATTAACGCCTTAACACGTGAAGATATTCTGAACTATCACGCAACGTACGTAAAGCCAGAGAATGCTACGTTGGCTATCGTAGGTGACCTTACGGCAAGCGAGGTGAGGGCACTTCTTAACGAGAAGTTTGCTACCTGGAAGTCGACCGGAAAACCTGTGAAACTTGAGTCGGGTGGGGTGAAGGTAGGCAAACAGAAAGTTGTGTTGGTTGATCGGCCAACATCTGTGCAGAGTGCTATCCGCATTGTTGGGGCTGGTCCTGATTACACCAGTAGTGACAGAACGCGGGCAAGTCTGCTGAGCAGCATTTTAGGTGGTGGTACTGGACTCGGTAATCGACTTGCCTCGAACCTGCGCGAAACACATGGTTGGACTTATAGTCCTTACAGCTACTTCACTACAAATTTGTTTGGTGGGAGCTTTGTTGCAGCCGCAGACGTAAGCAATAACGTGACCGACTCAGCTATTGTGCAGATGATCTTCGAGATTGAGCGCCTCACAAAAGAAAACGTGCCAGATGAAGAACTAACACTCAACGTCCAATCGGCAGTGGGAACGTACTTAATGTCGCTCGCAAATGCTGATAGGACGGCAACTCGAGTGCAGAGCATCGATTTCTATAGCCTGCCAACTGACCACTTCGACAAGTTAGTAGAGATATACACATCAACTACTCCCAGTCAGTTGATGGCTATCGCCAAGAAATACTTCCAGAAGGAGAAGATGGCCGTTGTCGTTGTTGGGAAGGCAAGCGATGTTCAGGAGTCGTTGAAGCAGTTTGGTGACATTACGCTCTGGAATGAAGACTTGCAACCGGTGAAGGGAATGGAAACTGCCGAGGCTGGGGTTTCCGCCGACCAGGTCTGGAATTCAATGCTCGATGCGATGGGGGGGAAAGATGTGTTGAGAAAGGTGAAGTCACTTTCGATAGAAGGAAAGATGGAACTGAGTGCTGGCGGACAGAAAATTCCGGGGATTTATAAGATGGTGCAAGCCTATCCACGAAAAGAGTATGTCGAGTTAACTGCGCAGATGGGGCCACAAACGATGACTCTCTTCCAACAGTTTACCACGGAGGAGAGTGCTGCTCAGATTCAGCAAGGGCAGCCGATTCCAATGGGAGATGACGAGGTTCAGAAGCAGATTGCCTCCACACATATTTTGCAGGAAGCCTGGCTTGACGCGCTCGGTGGGAGCGTAGAGCTTAAGGGAATCAAGGAAGTAGATGGCAAGAGCTGTTACGTAATCCTTTTAAAACGAGAGGGGGCCGATGATCAGAGCTATTACATCGACCGCACTACCTATCTACCCTATGAAATCGTTGCTGGTGAATCTGATATAAAGTTTACTGGTTGGGGTAAAGTAGATGCCGGAATCACACAACCTTCTGGTTTGATTATTGGAATGGGACCGAGCGAACTTGTTGTGAACGACCTTACCTACACCGTAAACGGAACAGTTGACGAGAAGATATTCCAAGCGAAGTAAGTCCTGAAGAGTCGGGAGTCTAAGGGTCAAGAGTCTAAGGGTCGGGAGTCTAAGGGTCAAGAGTCTGAGAGTCGGGAGTCAAAGAGTTAACCCTCTTGACTCTCGACTCACTTCTTTGAGAATCTTAGTTTGCGAAAGCGTGGGAGGCTGAGAACTTGGCGAAGTAGTTTGACAAGGGTTGCAATCAGGGAGTTGTCTCCTAACGACCGATGTTGGAGCATCATTCCAAGGTCGCGCAAATCGTCACGCTTAATGTTCGAAGCTCCTCCCCCCGGAGAACGGTTGGTTGACTGGACGAAGTCGTCCAAAAGGCCACTTAACTTCCCCTGCATATCTCTGAGAGAGTTTTCATTCTCATCTACAGGCTCTTGCAGCAGCATTGAGATATGTTCGTATAGGATCACCACCTCCTTCAAAGTCTCCGCATCAATTCCATTTCTGAACTCCTCTTCCGCAGCAATCACCAGTTCACGTAATCTGGCGATTTGCTCTGGCGTTAAGTGAAAAATCGAGTCGGCAGTAATATCGTCCACGTTAACGAAGACTCGCGACAGCACTTCAATCTCACGACCATATTCTCTTCGCATATTTTCTACAACGTGCTCACGCATTCGTGACATCTGCCCTTTCAGGCTACGAATCTCCGCTTCAATTCGTTCGCTTCTGCTGGTTGAAGCGTTGCTCTTCTCAAATTCGAGATGGCGTATCCGCTCCTCGATCTGCACGAGACTGTGGCTCTCAGGGGATGAGCCACGTGCAGCTTCATCGTGCAGAATCTTTTCATCCAAAGCTACTTTTGCATCTCCAATCTTGATTGTGTTGACTGTAATTGCACTGCCGAGTGCCTCGGCGATTCTTCCCTTATCGAGGTGAGCTGCACCGTCGGTGATAATCAGAATCTCGGCTCCAGAAAGGTTGGAATCCCTTCGTATATCCTCGCACGCAGTCAAAATCGCTTTCTCCATCACTGTGCCATTTCCAAGCCTGTTCAACCGCATCATCGCTTTGATTAACGCTCTTAGACTTGTGATGTCAGTTGCCGTAATCAACTCCCCAATATTGCGGTCGAATGTTCTGAAGTAAACGTGACCAAGTTCTTTAAGATTCCGCTTCAAGAAGACGTAGGCAACTGCTTTTGCCATCTGGAACCTGTGGTGTGAGAGCATCGAGGCTGATGTATCGAGCAGGAGATAGACCTTCTGCTTGAAATAGTTCGGATTAAACTCATGTGAAGAGTTTCCAAAGGGACGAATCACCGGAGTGCGAGCAACGCGGCGCATCAGCTCGCGCCGAGCCAATCTCCGCATGAAGACTTCATCGGGAAGGACGTGTTGTGAGGGGAGTATCCGGCTTACTTCGCTAACGCTCTTGATAAAATCAACGTCGAACTCCTGCAACACCGGTACGTGACGATTAGGTTTCCAGTCACGACTCTCTTCTTTCTTCTCAGGAACTGATGAGGAGACTGTAAGGGCAGGCATCAGCTTGTTGTAGAGGAAGGAGGTCTCATCTTCCAATACGCGGGCAATCTCGAATACCGAGGTGAAGTTCTCGGGCAAGGCAGAGGTGAGGTCGGAGAAGAAACCGAACTCTTCCATGTGGACAAAGAATGAAGAGTGGCGCAGAGTTTCTGACGGCATGATTCGATTTATCGCTTCATAGATTCAGTGAACGGCTCCTTCGGTCATATTGATTCGAGTGGGAGAGATTGTGGGGGGGAAGTGGTGCAGTGCTCTTCAGTTTTATGTGGGATACTATACTATAAGAAATTATAGAAGCGGTCGCCCCCCAGCGTCACTACCACCGAAGAGGATACGTGCATCCCGTTGTAGGCTCTCCTTCAGTTCGCGAATCTCTTGCGTGGCAGGTTGATATTGGTTGAGATATTCCGTGATAAGTCGCCTATTGTTTTCAAAGTTTGCGTCGGCGAAGCCAAGTGTCTCACGTGCCCACTCGAGAACCGATCGCTTCACTGGGATTCCCTCGATTTGCCCTAACGGTTTGCCGAGGTCTTCTGGATGCTGTTTTAAGTGAGTGAGTAGATCTTTAAACTGAAGCAGTGTGGCGAGTTGATCGAACGCATTGGTGGCCGTAAACTGGTGCGATAGTGCTGAGCAGGCTTTGTTCCATAGATTACGCTCTTCATCTACTCCGACAGTGGTGAAGAGGATGTAAAGTCGGCTTACATCGTCGTACTGAACAGATGTTCTCCCGTGCATGAAAGCAATGGCGCGAAGTAGATCGAACGCCTTCATCTGCTTTCGAGGGGAGATGTAGTAATCACCTGCGCCAATCGATTCCCCCTGCTGTTCCAGTGAACGATTCCGAAGCTCTTCGTAGTACCGAATCACAAGATTTGCAAAGTAGGCGACATCCGAAGAAATATCGATTGAGACCAATTCGCTCGTGCCGTGGCATATCGACCGTACTTCGGCGAGGTTCCTATAGTCAATCGTGAAGGGGGGAGCGACGGCTTTCCCTCCGTGCCGAAGATATTGCTGAGAAATACGGTACTGAACGTATGGGTCTTTATCAGGCCAGGCTACCGACTGGTAGGCAAATCGGTCGAGAAGTGCTTCGGTAATGTCTGTGATTCGTAAATAGTTTGTTGCTGCAATTACAGTGTGAACGGTAGAGGGAACATGCTGAACACCGAGGATCAACTCGCGTTCATTCAACAGCGAGAGGAGTGCCCGAAGAGTGTAGTCGTTCGCATCAAAGATCTCATCGATAAATCCGAACTCACTCTCGACGAGTGAGCCGTGCGTGTTGTGGTGAAGTACTCCTTTGCGAAGCTCCTCGATATCCAGAGCACCGAAGTATGTATCTGGTTGTTGTTCTTTCGAAGCCTGTACTTTGAAGTAGCGTGCCCCATCAAACATCCTGAAAACCTGTTCTACCATGAGCGACTTTCCGACACCTGTTCGGCTTTGAATTAGCGCATGTTCTCCTGTGAGGAGGGCGCAGAAAATCTGCTCGATAATCTCTTCCCGATTGATTACGCGTCGGTTCACGAAATCAATCGCATCCTGAAGTTTGAGAATAATCTGTTGAACATTCAATGTTGGCACAGTCACGCTCTCGGTAGTGTTTGTATCGATCATATCTCTATGCGATTTCAAGACTCCAGTTTGGAAAGTTCTACGATTCGAGAAACAAACGAACGAAAGAAAATACAACAAACTTTCACAGAAAGAGAAAAGAGGAGGGGAGGGAAGTCAAAATTCAAAATGAAAAATTCAAAAAAAGGAGGGCAAGTTGTGAGGATCAATTATACTTCTATTCTCTCCTACTTTGTAATTTTTACTTTTGAATTTTGACTTCGATTTCTACATGGCAGGATATAGAGGGCACATAACGGCGGGGATAATCTTTGGAGTAGCACTGTTGGTTGGGCTGGCTTTTACTCCGCTTGCGGCAGCTCTTCCGCTGGAACAGAAGCTGGTGAAAGGGGTTGTGGTACTCTGGCTTGCAGTACTTTTTGCACTCTTTCCCGATGTTGACATTAAGAGCAAGGGACAGATTCTCTTTTACCGCATCTTTATTCTGCTCGACCTTCTCCTGTTGCTGAAGAAGTTTTATGTGGAGGCCGCACTTCTCGGGTTCCTTGCCATGCTCCCTATAATCAGCAAGCATCGTGGGTGGACGCACACGATCTGGGCTATGCTCCTGATTCCCTCACCGATACTCCTCGGTCCGATGTATCTTGCCCGCGAGCCAGTGCTCGATGGCCTACCGTTCTACTTAGGAGCTGTTGCCGGTTACCTCAGCCACCTTTTTGCAGACGGTATGATTATTCGCAAACTCAGGCGCACAAGGCGAACTTAAACTGAGATTAGGAGTGTTTGCCACTCTCTACATCCACTACTTTCGAGTGAAAACTATTAGCAGATGATTGTTGAGTCCGAAGCAATTGTATTAAAGGCGAGTCGCTACAGCGAGACGAGTAAAATCCTCACAGTCTACACTCGTGAGCTTGGTAAGATTGGACTGATTGCACGGGGTGCGATGCAGCCGAAGAGCAAGTTTGCCGGAGTGTTGCAGCCCTTGGCATACTTGGGGATGGTGATCTATGTAAAGGAGGGGAGAGGCTTGCAAAATCTTGGTTCAGCAGAGACGGTTAGGCGTTTCCCGACAATTGCCAAAGATTTGGACAGAACAGTAGTTGGTCTCGAAATCGTTGAGCTTGTGAGCGCGGCAATGCACGATCAGGAGCGAAACGACTCACTTTTCAACCTTCTACTGCAGGCTTTGCAGGCTCTTAACGAGTCACACAGTGATGCCCGGATTGTGCTCCTGCAGTTTATCACGGCTTTCTGTGCAATCCTCGGCTTCGCGATCAGAGTGAACAGTTGCGGAATATGTGGTGAAGAAGTTGCAATGAAAGAGGAGGGAATTCCCTTCAGCATTTCTGCCGGTGCACCACTCTGCTCCGAGCATCTCTCTGCTGCTACCTTTCAGGTTCTCTCAGCCAGTACCTTTAATCATCTCACAAAGTTTGTTGCCGACGGTACTGACTTTTCTGCCGATGTGGAGATAAGCAATATCGAGATAGCTGACCTACAAGATCTGCTTATTCGCTTCTTGAAATTTCACGTAGAGGGTTTGCGTACACTTCGAGTTGGGGGTATCTCGTCAACGATGCGTAGCAAGTGAAACTTGGAGCTGTGTGACCTCGTAGTGGGGGCTTCCCCACGGCTAAAGGTAAACTGATATAGAAGGATATTGAACTTCGGGCGTTACCCGGTATTGCAGATGTCAATCAGCGTAGAGATTGCCGGAAAAGAAAGTATAAAGCTCTGAGTATCTGCAATTCGATCACCATAGTATTTTGCACTGTGGTGTGCAGCACACAAATGTGCAGTTCAGACTGTTGGAACCAAATCATACGATCTATAGAACTTCGATACAGATGCACGATTTTACGATGAGTGAATGCAATCGAACGCGGAACGTGGTCGATGAATCCTCGTCTCAACTCTCACCAATGCAACATCGAACGAATCACACTGATTGAGAAGGAGATCAACAATGACAAAAAAGCAAGTATGGATGATCGCCGGCTTAATGGTAATCTCTGCCGGACTCGGTGCTTTACTGATGACTGGAACGGGAAACCTTCCATTTGGCCTTGCAGGTCCCGATGATATTAAACTTGGAGCCGATACACCACCAGTTACCGCCACAAGCGAAGTTCAGGCACTGAACGACGCTTTCGTTGCAGTCAGCCAGGCAGTAACACCGCAAGTGGTCTACATTACCGTTACAACCGAAGTTCGGCCAACAAGCCAGGGCCGGGATTTTAATTTTGACGATCCTTTCGGATTCTTCCAATTCCCCGATCGTTCAGTCCCTCGTCAGGGATCAGGATCGGGCGTAATCGTTACTGCTGACGGTTACATCCTCACAAATAACCACGTTGTGGAGGATGCCTCGAAAGATGGCATTCTCGTTGAGCTTCACGATGGCTCGCAGTACAACGCAAAGTTGATAGGTAATGATCCAACAACTGACCTCGCCGTTATCAAGATTGATGGAGATGGCTTGCCGACCGCTTCAATCGGCGTAAGTGAGAATGCTCGCGTTGGGCAGATCGTTTTCGCTGTTGGTAATCCACTCGGTTTGACTTCTACCGTAACGCAAGGAATTATCTCGGCTATCGGGCGAGGTCAACTTCACCTGAACAGAGATGAGCAGGGGTATGGCATCGAAGACTTTATCCAGACAGATGCCGCAATCAATCCCGGGAATTCTGGGGGTGGACTCTTCAACCTGAGTGGAGAACTGATTGGGATTAACTCTGCAATTGCTACCAACACCGGGTACAATCAAGGATATGGCTTTGCCATTCCAATTGACTTAGCTGTAGCAGTCGCCAAAGACCTCATTGAAGATGGTCAGGTGAACCGAGGCTATATCGGCGTGATGATTAAAGCTGTCGACCAGAAAATGGCCAAGTTCCACAACCTAACGCCGGGACAGGGAGTGTTGATTGACGGTATCCAATCCAACAGTTCAGCCGAAGTTGCTGGACTTAAGCGTGGAGATATTATTCTGGAAGTTGATGGACACAAAGTTGGTTCTGCCAACCAGTTGCAGAGCTTGATTGCTCGCAAGCGAGTAGGGGAGAAAGTGAACTTACACATCTTCCGATACGGCGAAACTCTCGACTTGTCGTTGACACTGAAGTCACGTCCAGAAGAGAATAGCCTCGCTTCGAGAAGCACTGATCGGGATTCAGGTCCAAGTGCAACCAACGATGCAATGAATCTCTCCTCACTTGGGATGGAGGTTGGCGAGTTGAAGTCACGCGATAAAAGTGCCTTGCGCGTCGATCACGGTGTTATCGTACAAGGTGTGGAGGCTTACGGTGAGGCAGCTATTAGCGGGATCCGGGAAGGGGATGTGGTGTTGAGTGTGAACCGTAAGCCGGTTGACTCACCAGAAGAGATGGAGGAGATTGTTGACGAAGTAGATTCTGGAGAGGTTGTCCTCCTCGAAGTTCAGCGCAATAATGGGATGAAGAGCCTTGTTGCTCTCGAAGTGAAGAAGTAGACATCTGATCGATCGCAGAGCACAATATCAGAACGCAATAACTGAACGTCACTTGGTGAAAACTTCGCCGAGTGACGTTTAGTTTTAGGGCGTGCGGAGGATAAATTCAAACGAAATTTGTCTTCCCTCGATGCGCTGGAGAAGCACTCACTCTAAAAGGTATTTGCCAATACCTTTCCTGGTTCTGCGATTTCATGTAGCTTATCTACCGCTCGGAGGCTCCCACTTCGAGACAAGGTCTATTATCTCGAACTGATTGATTGGAATCCTCTTTGTTGGAAACGGCTCTCTACATCGTCTGCGGCATCTACCTTGTCGAGTATCTCGTATTTGCGTTCGGCATTCGGCGTGCGTTGGCTGGAACTCCAAAGTTGCTGGAAGAGTTTCCTAAAATCTCGATTATCGTTGCAGCTCGGAACGAGGAAGCAAACATCGAGGCTTGCCTTGAGGCTCTTCTCAGGCAAGATTATCCCGTTGATCGTTGTCAAGTGATTGCAGTCAACGATGAGTCGGACGACGATACGCTTACGGTTATGAATCGGGTGGCTGATCGATGGGGGGGGAGAATCAGAGTGATTACAACAACTGCCGAGTCGAGCGGCATCGTCGGCAAAGCGAAGGCAATTGCACAAGGAGTCGATTCCGCTTCTGGAGAGATAATTCTCCTAACCGACGCAGACTGCATTCCACCGACAACCTGGGCATCTGCTACTGTTGGTCGGTTTTCCGATTCAGTTGATGTTGTTGCCGGTTTTACTCTCGTTCGCTCCAGTAAACTCTTCCACAGGTTACAACAACTCGATTGGCTTCACCTGCAAGCAATTGCTGCCGCCTCGATGTCCTTTAACTCACCTGTGGGTGTTGTTGGGAACAACTTAGCCTTCCGAAAAAGTACCTACGAGGCAATTGGTGGATACCGGAATGTCCGGTTTAGTATGACAGAAGACTTCGCTCTCTTCTTAGCGATGTATCGACGCGGTGTCGGGGTTGCGTATGCCTGCGATGATGTCTCTTGCGTTGAGACGCAACCATGTGCTGACCTTCAAACGGTTCTCAGGCAGAAGCATCGATGGGGGCGAGGGGGAATGGAGTCAACACCGCACGGATATTCAATTTTAGTTGTTGCATTCCTGATGCTCTGTGCGCTCTGTATTGCTCCCTTCACTTCTCCTTTAATCTGGGGGATTGTGTGGGGAACAAAATTCATAGCAGATTTGATACTCCTTCTACCAGTGTTGCGCGAACTTAAGGCAGTGAACAGTCTAACAAGTTTCGTCCTCTTCCAGTTCTACTTCTTAGCTCAGGCGTTAGTTGTCCCACTGATGATCGTCAACCCCAACGTCCACTGGAAGGGGAGGGTCTTTACTGCGAGAAGTGTGAAGTGAGCCGATAGTAATTCCGCAAATCAAGATCACACATTGCTCGCTTCAACTTTGAACTGCACGTCGTGCAGCGTTCGGTAAGTACCGTTAAGCGAGAGCAGCTCCTCGTGATTTCCGGTCTCAGCAATCTTTCCATCTTGGATTACCACGATTCTGTCTGCATTCCGTATCGTTGAAAGTCGGTGGGCAATTACGACGGCGGTTCTACCTTCAAGCACTTGTTCGATAGCCTGCTGCACAAGCAATTCCGACTCTGTGTCGAGGGCTGACGTTGCCTCGTCGAAGAGAAGAATTTGCGGGTCGCGAACGATTGAGCGAGCAATAGCAATTCGCTGGCGTTGCCCACCAGAGAGGAGGACACCCCTATCACCGATCACAGTATTATAGCCGTTGGGTAGGAGCGTGATAAAATCGTGTGCGTTAGCTACGCGGGCGGCCTTCTCAATATCTTCGTCTGTTGCCTCCGGTGCGTTGTAGCTAATGTTGTTGCGGACGGTGTCGTTAAAGAGAAAAGATTCCTGAGTGACTACACCGAAGAGTTTTCTGTAGCGGTCGAGCGAAAAGTTCCGAATATCATTTCCATCAAGTTTTATCGAACCGCTGTCAGGATCGTAGAAGCGGATCAGCAAATCCATCAACGTTGACTTTCCACCACCAGAAGGGCCTACTAAGGCGACTGTCTCACCACGTTTTATCTGCAGAGAGATCTGCTTAAGAACAGGAGTATCTGGTCGATAGGAGAAGGTGACATTCTCGGCTTCAATCACATTCTCGATCTCCTTTACGTCAACCGCCCCGTGTGATCGTTCTGGTTCCTCTTCCAACATCTTTAACACCCGTTCCCCAGCAACAATCCCACGCTGAATGTTTGTTGGGATTTGCACTACCGAGACGATGGGGGTCATGATGCTGAAGAGAAGAAAAATAAAGGCAAACAACTCTTCACCACGCAGTTCTCCACTCAGCACGTCCGATCCGCCATAGAAGAGGACGATAACCAGCGCGACGATAGCGAACATCTCACTTATCGGACCTGCAAGGTTCTTTACAACGGCATGTTTGATTGCACTTCGAGTATACCATTTAGTCTCACGCTCAAACCGCTCGTTTTCGTACTTCTCACCGGCGTAGGCTTTAATGATGCGGATATTCTGAAACGCTTCCTGAAGGCGGGTTGTCATATTCTCTAATGCTCGCTGCATTCTGATAGAGTATCGGCGGATATAGGTGCGGAGAAGCCGGATCAGCAGAACAGTTAAGATACTTGTAGAAAAGGCGAGCAACGTCAACTCTGGTGAGAGAGCAAGGAGGAGAAAGAGAATGGTGATGATTTCGAGTGGATCGCGCGTTAGCTGAATCAGCGTCGGCACTAACGCACCGTTGATCGTGTTCACTTCGTTCGTCACAACGGAGATCATCTCGCCTGACCGTCTGTTGTTGAAGTAGGTAATCGGTAGTTGCACACTTCGACCAAAGAGGTGATTCCGAATATCCTTCATGATTCCTTCCTGAATGCCGGTGTTCACCACATTCGAGGTGTACTTAACAATGTTCTTCAGGAGAAAAATGCCGATCACGAGGAAGCACATATTTAAGAGTGATTGGTGGGGAGCACCGTCGGCGATAATCAGATCGCTGATCCAATCTCGGATTGTCTCTTTTACGTTGTCGAAGAAACCAGAAGTGGCGTTTGCTGTTGCGGCAGCCTCCGGACTTACCGCTGTGCTCGGGAAGATGATTCCCATGATCGGCAGGATGATATAAATTGACGCCGCACTCAGGAAGGAGAATATCGCACTGAGGATTACGGTCAACACCAGTTTCGCGCTGTAAGGCTTTACGTAGGGGAGAAATCGGCGGATCACATTCATTGAATATCCCCTTCCACTTTAGATTCTGTCGTTCGCAACTCTTCTCTCTTCACTCTCATTATTCGAATAATATGTTCCAGTACTCTCTCCGGCGTAATCAACTCCATCCCGCCAAGCTCAATTATTGGTTCTGACTCTGTCCCCCAGGGTCGCCACTCGGTTCCAGCCTTTTCTGAAGCGTAGAGGGGGATCACCGGCTTACGGAGTGCCGCCGCCAGGTGAACCACGGAAGTATCGGGCGTTACCAGAATGTCGAAGCCGGTTAGTACGCCTACAAAGGTGCTGAAGTTGTTGGTTGGCTCTATAAATTGGGTTGAGGAAGCGATCGCAATCCGTTCCATCAACTCTCTATCTCCCGGTGCTCCAACAATTGTTGGTAACATTCCCTCCTCTCGAATCAACGTTGTTAGTGCAACATAGTGTTCTTCTGGCCAGCGTCGCCCTGCACCAGCGACACTCACATTAAGTGCTACTGATACCATCTCCGTCGATTCATCCTTTCTCTCAACATTGGGGGGCAACGTGATGTTCAGCCGATGTTCTTCCTCAGATTCTGGTGAGATCGTTTCGATACCAAGTGAACTGAGCAGACGTGAAGTCTGCACGATAATATGTTCACCAACCTTCACCTGTTCTCCCTCCCTTCGTTCAACCAGATACTTCCCCTTTGCCAATCGCGAGATTAGGTCGGCACTCCCTGAAGGGTTAAGATGAAAATTGATTACAACATCATATCGATTCTTCCTCAGTTCTCTGATAGTGCGCACGATCTTCACAAACGATTTCGGCAGCACATAATGTCGGTTGATCTCCGCAATCAGAGGGGCTACCATCCAATTCTTATGGCCGAGCAATAGATCAATGCGAGTAGTGGGGAAGTGGTTCCGCAACTGTCGAATCACCGGAGTGGAGATAAGTACATCTCCAATGCGATCAACCCGAATCAAGAGAATTCGCTCGATCTTTTCACGTTGCTCCGGGAGTATCCTCTTCGTTCCTACTTCCTCACTGGAAGAAAAGTAGTGAAGAGAGGCAAGGGTTGCACGACGTATCGAGCGTTCTATGGCACTTAGAATTCTCATTTTCAGCTTGCAAACTATATCACCCGTTTTCCCTTGAACGTAACGGTGTGTGGAAGCAAACCTAAATGGGGCAACTGGCCGTCAGAGGGGACGTAACTTTACGGAGTTTCACCACCAATACGTTGGAGCTTTGGCATATTGCAACCCTTGCTCCCGTTTTTCATTTAGTTGGTCGACACGAGGTAACTATGCTCAAGGTAATTGAGAAAATTTTCAGTTCGAAGAAGGAGAAGGATGTTAAAGACCTTGCTCCGATGGTTGATGAAATCAATGAAGTCTACGATGAGTTTCAGTCTCTTTCCGACGATGAGTTGAAGGGAAAGACGGCTGAGTTCAGGGCGATAATAGAAGAGCGAACGCACGAGGATAACGAACGGCTCGTTGAAGCGCGGGAGCAGTTAAAGGAAGATCTCGATCCAGAAGATCGGCTTGCCCTCTACGAAGAGATTGAAGAGCTGGAGGATCGCATTTACGACGATACTCAAGACGTTCTCAACGAAATTCTTCCAGAGGCTTTCGCCGTCATCAAAGAGGCTTGCCGTCGTCACCTCGGCAAGCAGTGGGAAGCGGGGGGGAACCTGATTACGTGGGACATGGTTCACTACGACGTGCAGTTGATTGGTGGCATGGTTCTTCACCAAGGAAAAATTGCCGAGATGGCAACCGGTGAGGGGAAGACGCTTGTCGCCACCCTTCCGGTCTACCTGAATGCTCTGCCGGGAAAAGGTGTCCACATCATCACTGTTAACGATTACCTTGCCCGCCGTGACTCAGAGTGGATGGCTCCCATTTACCAATATCTTGGACTTACCGTTGGTTGTATCCAAGCCAACATGAAGGCCGACCTCAGGAAGATTCAGTACGGAGCAGACATTACGTTTGGGACGAACAGCGAGTTTGGTTTCGACTACCTTCGGGATAATATGACCCAACGCCCGGAGGATATGGTTCAACGCCCACACAACTACGCGATTATTGACGAGGTCGACTCGATTCTGATCGACGAAGCCCGTACTCCTCTTATCATCTCCGGCCCTGTTGAAAATGCTGGGAATGAAATCTTCAACCAGATGAAACCGCGGGTTGACCGCATCGTGAAGCTCCAGCAACGGGAAGTTGCGAAGATGATTGGTGATGCCGAACGGCTGTTAGAGGGGGGGAGTGACGAAGATCGAGTGCAGGCCGGGGTTCACTTGCTGCGAGCTTATCGGGGTATGCCGAAGAATAAGAAGCTGACGAAAATGCTTCAAGAGGGAGGGGTGAAGATGTTGATGGAGAAGACCGAAATGGAGTATCTCCGAGACAAAGGGGCGCGGATGCAGGAGATCGACGATGAGTTGTACTACGCAATCGACGAAAAACAACATACGATTGATCTCTCTGACAAAGGACGTGCAGCACTGGCTGGAGCTGGCGAAGACGCAGAGCTGTTTACTCTTCCCGACATTGCTACCGAGTTGAGCATGTTGGAGGGGGAGAATGGGGAAGCTGTCCAAGAAGAGGCGATCATTGAACGGAAGAACGAGGTGATGCAGCTCTATTCCGAGCGGAGTGAGTTGATCCACACGATCTCACAGCTTCTTCGCGCATACTCACTCTACGAGCCTGACGTGGAGTACGTTGTTCAAGACAACAAGGTGAAAATTGTTGATGAGTTTACCGGTCGCATTCTCGAAGGACGCCGTTATTCCGATGGACTCCACCAAGCTATCGAAGCAAAGGAGGGAGTGACTGTTGAGAAAGATACCCAGACTTTTGCGACGGTGACTATTCAGAACTACTTCCGTCTCTACCGCAAACTTGCCGGTATGACTGGTACTGCTGAAACGGAGGAGACTGAGTTTGCTGAGATCTATGCTCTCGACGTTGTCGTAATCCCAACCAATCGTCCGATAGCCCGGGACGATATGAACGACTTGATCTTCCGCACAAAGCGTGGAAAGTTTAACGCTGTGATTGATGAAATCGTTAAGCGGCGCGAAAAGGGACAGCCTGTGTTGGTTGGTACAACTTCTGTTGAAGTTTCTGAGACGTTGAGCAGAATGTTGCAACGCTCGAAGGTCCCCCACTCCGTACTGAATGCAAAGCAACACGACCGTGAAGCAGAAGTTGTTGCGAAGGCTGGCCAGAAGGGGGCAGTGACAATCGCTACAAATATGGCTGGTCGCGGTACTGACATCAAACTTGGACCAGGGGTGAAAGAGGCCGGGGGACTCCACATCTTGGGGACTGAACGGCACGAGTCGCGCCGGATCGACCGGCAGCTACGAGGTCGTGCTGGGCGTCAGGGAGATCCAGGATCTTCGCAGTTCTTTATTTCGTTAGAAGATAACTTGATGCGCCTCTTCGGGGGGGAACGGGTTACTAAGTGGATGGATCGCTTCGGAGCAAGTGATGAAGTGTTGGAAGCTCCGATGCTAAACAAAGCTGTGGAACGGGCACAACGTAAAGTAGAGGAGAATAACTTCTCAATCCGGAAGCGGCTCCTTGAATATGATGATGTGATGAATCAGCAGCGTGAGGTGGTGTACGACCGCCGTCGCCACGCTCTGATGGGGGAGCGGATGAAGGGGGAGATTATGGAATACGTCAACGACTTTGTTGACCGTACTCTGAATAAGCACTTCCCAGAGGAGATGCCGAAAGTGCTCGACGATATCAGAACGAAGCTGTTGATCGATATTGATGTTCACGATCAGGAGACAGCCGAAGAGGTTGGTAGAGAGGTTGTGCAAGAGAAAATTATCGAGACTGCCCACGAGTTTTATCGGAGGAAGGAAGAGCATCTCGGCTCAGACTTCATGGCAAACTTGGAACGCTTTGCTGTGATTCACATCATTGACGATAAGTGGCGGGAGCATCTCCGTGAAATGGATGATTTAAAGCAGGCGATAGGTCTGCGTGCATATGCGCAGCGTGATCCGCTTGTTGAGTATAAGAAGGAAGCCTACGAGATGTTTGTGGAACTGATTGCGGAGATCAATGCAGAAATCGCATCCTTTGCTTATCGGTACTTCCCGCAAGCTCCGGCGGCAGCAGCCGATCCAAATCGTGCGCAACGTCGCCGCCGTGGACTCTACCCGACAAAGCGAGATCGCCTTGATGGTGACGGTGGGCGAGAACGAACCGAGCGTAGGCTGAGCTATAACACAACCAGCGCGACAAGCACTGGTGTTAGTGGAGATGCAAACGTCTCCGATCCGAATGTTGCTGCTGCAACTGGTCAGGGAGGGGGGAATAGGCAGGGAGCCGGGGCTACGGTAACAACCGTGGTGCGCGAAGAGCCGAAAGTTGGACGGAACGATCCTTGTTGGTGTGGTAGCGGCAAGAAGTACAAACATTGTCACGGCAGATCATAGATGCCCTGTATTGAACTCAAAGGCGTCTCATGAATCTTTCACGATTCTTGGGACGCCTTTCTTCTGTTTCTCTGCGATTCGTAGATTGAGGCCTGTTCAGATCCATTTAACCCGATTTTGTATGTCCATATTTAATTCATTTCGGACTCTCTTCCTCAGCATCGCCTCTTTTCTCATACTCATGATGGTAGGCTGTGGTGGAGAAGAGAGTACAGATGGTGTCAACTTACGCTTTGCTCACTTCTGGTCCGAGCCATCGCAGAAGGAACTGTTGCAAGCACGCATTGCCGAATTTGAGGCGCAGAACCCTGGAATCAAGGTTGAACTAATCGACATGAATTGGGGGAACGGAAAAGACAAGCTCTTCTCCATGTTCAATTCTGGGCAAGCACCCGATGTGATTGAACTTGGGAGTGATTGGGTCGCGCAGTTTGCCTCGGAAGGGGTTCTTCTCGACTTAACGTCGATGCCGGGGGATTCGCTCGGACGGTTCACAAAGGAGTTTCTGACTCCCGGTACGTGGGATCACGTAGTCTACGCTCGACCGTGGTTCGTTGGCACACAAGCGATGTACGTCAACAAGGGATTGTTGAAGGAGGCTGGGGTAGAAGAAGGTGCGTTTAAAACTTGGGATGATGTGCTCAACGCTGGAGATCAAGTCTCTGCAAAGTTTAAAGAATCCTCACCGCCACGGTTTGGCTTCGGTGCTGCAGTAAACGACGAACATCGTGTATATAAAAGGATTCTCTCACTCTTCTGGTCCAACGGAGGGGAAGTACTCGACCCAAGCGGGACTCCACACTTGAACTCACCAGAGAATATCGAGGCACTCGAACTCTACCTTACGCTGGCGCGAAATGGTCGCTTCGACCAACAGCGGCAAATTGATCAGCTCTTCTTGAAGGGGGATATTGCCTTCTGGATTTCAGGTTCGTGGCTGATGGGGCAGATCACAAAAGAAAATCCTGACTTGGACTATGTGGTGATGCCACTGCCGTCCTTTGGTGAAAAGCCAGCCTATTCATTCGGTGGTGGCGAGTTCTTGGCAATTGACAGCAAGACGAAGCAGAAAGAGGGGGCGCGAAAACTGGTCTCCTTTCTCACCTCGCCCGATCAAGCTCTCGCCTTCTGCAAAGGTTTGAACAGTGGATATATTCCGGCAGACCTTTCTGTTGAGAACGATCCATTCCTCCAAGAAGGACCGCAGAAAGGATTTACTGACCAGATGAAGAACTCACGCTTCACACCAATCCACCCGAAGTGGCTCGACATCGAACGCATCCTCGAAGAGGAAATTGCTCACGCAGTGTTGGGGGATAAAGATGCCACGCAAGCACTGGGAGATGCACAGGTGAGAGTGAGCGAAGAACTTGCCGGTGGAAAGTAGGTAGAAGCAGATAGTTGATAGTAGTTAGGGGAATGGTAGCTATACGTGACCCATTTTTGAATTTTTACTTTTGAATTGAATCCATGGCTTGGAAATTTTCGACGAAGGCGATCCATGCGGGTCAAGAACCGGAAGAAGTGACTGGAGCGGTAAATGTGCCGATCTTTCAAACTTCAACCTATGCCCAGCAGGGGATTGGTCAACATAAGGGGTGGGAATATTCCCGCACACACAATCCTACCCGAGCTGCGCTCGAAACCTGTATAGCCGCACTCGAGGGGGGAACTCACGGCTTTGCGTTTTCAAGTGGCCTTGCCGCACTCGACGCAGTAATGCGTTTGCTAAATCCCGGCGATCACGTGGTGGCCGGAGATGATATGTACGGTGGCTCGTTTCGCCTTTTCGATAAGGTAATCCGAAAGTATGGGGTAGAGTTTACCTACGTTGACTTTACCAACCCAGAGAATGTGAAAGGGGCGCTTCGAGATGAGACTCGGATGATCTATGCCGAGACCCCGACCAATCCGATGATGAAGCTCTGCGATCTTCAAGCGATTGGAACCATTGCGCAGGAATCGGGAGCACTGCTTGTTGTAGACAACACGTTCATGACGCCCTACCTTCAGCGACCACTTGAGTTTGGAGCTTCAATAGTTCTTCACTCGTCGACAAAATATATTGGTGGGCACAGCGATGTAATTGGTGGCCTTCTGGTAACCAACAAGCCTGAGCTTGCCGAACAAATCGGTTTCCACCAAAATTCCTGCGGGGCCATTCCAGGCCCACAAGATTGTTACTTGACACTTCGGTCGTTGAAAACTCTTTCTGTCCGGATGGATCGCCATTGCTCGAACGCGCAGTTGATAGCAGACTATCTTTCAAAGAATGAGGAGTTCCGAAGCGTGAACTATCCCGGTTTGGAATCCTTCCCTCAGCACGAACTTGCAAAGCGCCAGATGTCAGGATTTGGAGGAATGATCTCGGCTGATCTCGGTTCACTCGAGCGAGCCAAAGCATTTTGCCGATCGGTTCACCTCTTTTTCTTTGCTGAATCGCTCGGGGGAGTTGAGTCACTTCTCTGCCATCCGGTTTCAATGACCCACGGGGCAGTGCCGGTAGAAGTTCGCGAACGTCTCGGCATCACAGAAGGGCTTGTTCGATTCTCCGTTGGGATTGAAGATGTGAACGACTTGATCGAGGATATTGAGTCAGCTCTTGAAGCCGTTCGGGCCGTTGAGCAGAAGGAGGCGACACTCGATGCCTGAACCGATCAGGAAAGCAATCGTTGTCGGGGCATCGTCGGGGATAGGGGCTGCAATCGCAAAACGGTTGGCCGCTGATGGTGCTTACGTTGCGGTTGTAGCTCGGCGAGATGACGAGTTGCAGAGACTCTGTGATGAGATTAATCAGCAGGCTGGTGAAGAACGTGCAATGCCATTTGTCCACGACGTTCGGAACCGAGATGAACTTCCCCTCCTTTTCCAAGATATTGCTCGAAGACTTGACGGACTCGACACGATCTTCTATGCCGCAGGAGTGATGCCAGAGGTAGAGCCAAACGAGTACTCTACCGATAAAGATGCCTTAATGATTGAGGTTAACACGATTGGTGCAATGGCTTGGTTGAACGAAGGAGCAAAGCGCTTTGAGCGGATGGGAGAGGGAAGGCTCGTGGGGATTTCCTCGATAGCTGGCGACAGAGGGAGACGTGGAAACCCTGCATACTGCACGAGCAAAGCGGCGATGAATACCTTCTTAGAATCGCTCCGCAACCGCCTTGAAGTGAAAGGTGTGAGCGTAACCACAATCAAGCCCGGGTTTGTAGACACAGTAATGACCAAAGGAAAACCGGGCTTGCTCTGGTTGATCTCTCCTGAAGATGCAGCAAAGAAGATTGTGAGCGCTTCTCTGAAAAACAAAAACACCGCCTATGTTCCCGGCCAGTGGCGACTTGTTGGCACGATTATTCGGTCGATACCCTCATTCCTCTTCAAGCGGATAAATATTTGAGCGATACATTGAACGAGCAGATTTCCAATATCCCAAACGATCACGTCGGTTTCATTACTTCTCCGAAGTGGAAAGGGGAAGTGGTATCGGGTATCTCACTTCCTTCCGATCACTTGGAGCGAGTTGAAGGATGGGGGGTGAGTACGTCGTCGGCAGGGTATGTCTTCCGCCCCTCAACGCTGGAAGCTCTCTATGAAGTCTTTGCATTGGCTCGCCGAACAGGGCGTAGCGTCGGCTTCAGGGGGGCTGGGCGAAGTTACGGTGACGCATCGCTCAACAGCGAGAACATTGTTCTGGATCTCACGCGGATGAACCGCATTCTCGACTGGAATCCCACAACCGGAATTATCAAAGTTGAATCTGGTGTCACGATCAAACAACTCTGGGAGTATATCTTGCCAGACGGTTGGTGGCCAGCGGTAGTTCCGGGGACGATGTTTCCGACGATAGGTGGATGTGCTTCGATGAACATTCACGGCAAGAATAACTTCGTTGCTGGTCCAATTGGAGATCATATCCTTGAGTTCGAACTGTTGTCACCTGAGGGAGAACTCTTTCGTTGTTCTCGTGAAGAGAACTCGGAGATCTTTAGGTCGGCTATCGGTGGGTTCGGAATGCTCGGTTGTTTTACGTCGATTACCCTCAAAACCAAACGAATCTGGTCTGGACTGCTTGAGGTTGAAGCTGTCAATATTCCAAATTTAGATGCAATGTTCACTTGCTTCGAGGAGCGTCTGAATGGGGCTGACTATTTGGTTGGGTGGATTGACGCATTCGGATCGGGGAAGGGACTTGGACGGGGTGTCGTTCACGAAGCAAACTATTTAGAACGTGGGGTTGATCCCGACCCAGCGCAAACACTTCGCATAGAGAATCAGCAGTTACCCGATACGATTCTCGGTCTCCTTCCTAAGTCTATTCTCTGGAAGTTTATGCGGTTCTTTACCAACAATGTGGGGGTGCGGTTTGTCAACCTTGCAAAGTTCTGGTCGAGTAAGTTGCTCGACCGTGGTGGAACGTTCCGTCAATCACATGCCGCCTTTGCATTCCTTCTCGACTATGTTCCAAATTGGAAAAAATCGTACGGCAAGGGGGGCTTGATTCAATATCAAAGTTTTGTGCCGAAGGAGACTGCGCGTCATGTCTTCCGTGCCCAGTTGGAACTCTGCCAGAAGCGTGGCTTCCCATCATACCTTGCAGTCTTTAAACGGCATCGAGCCGATGAGTTCCCGATGTCACATGCACTCGATGGCTACTCACTCGCACTCGACTTCAAAGTGACGAGAAAGAATCGGGACAAGATTTGGAGGCTTGCTTCAGAGATGAATCGCCTTGTGCTCGATGGTGGTGGTCGCTTCTACTTCGCAAAAGATAGCACCCTCAAGCCTGAGGATGCACGCGAGTTTTTGGGTGATAAAACATTGGCCGACTTTGTTCTCCTGAAGCAACGACTTGACCCTCGAGGTATATTGGAGACAGACCTTGCGAAGCGATTGTTTGGGAGCAAGTAACCCTAACAAGAGATCAGTGCTGTATCAGCTTCGCAGTCATTCCATCTGTGATTGCATTACACTTCTACTTCTCTAAGATTTTCTTAGAGCCTATCATAAACGTCTAATTTATAGGGGGGCAAGCATCGGTCAGATCATTGCAATCTGAATGAAGGCACAACTGGTTTGCAGAAGGACTTCATAATCATTGCTCAAACGATAATACTGATTCTCAGCCAGCCAAAGAGATAGAGAAGACAGCGTAAGAATAATCTATTTTTTTTCTTCGATCAGACTGTGCTCACTCAGTAATTTCTTCTGAGAGAATCTCGGTTCTCACATAGTTTTGGAAAGTATCGCTGCTAGTGAAGCAACGGAAGCCAGCTCTACTGGCCAACGCAATTGTTTGCGCATCTTCATTCAATAGTACTGCTACCGGTTGACTCAGCTCCTCTTGGATCCCATTTGGCCAGACAAGGTCAAAGACTGCTAACTGCTCCCCTGATTCAGGATCAGCAAAGTCGTACAGCAATACACCACGAGGGAGTCCGTGTGAGACCATCCACTCATCTATCCTTTCAAGTTCTGCTTCCTCCTCTTCACTGGTAATACCACCAATAACATCCGAAACAGTTGGTTTTGCTTGTGCTTCTCCTCCAAGCCATTGCACATCACCGTGCAGTAATTCTTCCATTCGGATGTTCAGTTCTTTCGCCAGCAGTCTTTCGCGAGCCTCGAGAAAATCGAGGTAACGCTCTACTTTCCATAGCTCCTGATCTTCTGGTATCCACTGAGATGCCAGTGCACCTGGATGCGATGCTTCAATCTCAGCGAAGTAGTTCTCCGGTAACCGATCACTAATAGTCAGATTAGTGTCCTTGGTCAGGAAACAGAAATTTGCCAACGCATTTACTTCTGATTTGTCGTGGTCACGCTTGTAAAGCTGGGCTTTCGGAAAGATGTGGTGGACCTCCAATCGGCTCATCTTTCCCAGCAAACTCGACTTTAGTGGAAGCCCTGTTCCCCAATCGCGCGCATTTCCCATGCGGGTTAACATATAAAGCACAGGATAGAATCGTGCTCCTAGACTCCAACTGGAAAAATGCTCAGGCTGAGCACGCAAATCTCCTTCCCAAAGCCGCAACTGTTCCAGTAGCTTATCCAAGTTTCCTTCTTCCCCTTCAAGTACAGCCAGATCCTGATCGATGTAGGATTCTGTTGAACCCGAGAATCGTCCCCACATCGCTGCTTGCACAAACCAGAAGAGAAGTTTATCTCTTTCCTTCTCGTCCATTAAGCCTTGTCTGTTCAATTCACGCTGGTCGAGATAGCGAGCCATCACTGGAATACCAAAACGACCGAAGAAGACTCGATCATGATCCAGACCAAGTCGATTGCTGATAAGGTTGATGCAGGTGTCAATATGCTTCGATGCCCGCCTCAATCCATCTTGTACATCTTCGGCATTCTTCTCGTGTAAGTACTGAAACTTCGCTTCACCAGTGATAACCGTATTCACCGAGCGAAGCAACCAGTCAAGAGTGAAGTTGTAGCCAGCATCAGACCACTCTTTTAGCTTCACTTTCATCTCGTCACGCCCTTCGGGCCAGTCAGCACAGATTTTTGCCAGTGCAAGATCGCCTTTCGAAAGCTTTGTCCCGCCACTGTTCACCCGATTGAAAATGTCAACGACGACATCGAGCGATTTATCCGAACCGGTGACTTCCTCGATATGAAGGTCGATCTCACTGATACTAAGCAGGCGACTCAGTCGTGCTACAAAGTCTCCAACCTTTGATATCAGTTCTGGCTGTGCTGACAGGCGTGTGACAAATGTGCCGAGTCCCTCGTTGCCCCCCAGCATCAACTCGGTCACATCGATCCAGAGAGCATCTCCTTTCATCTTCACTGGTTGGAAGAACTCGAATACTTCATCTTCCAGATGAAATCGGAGTCCGGTAAATGCCCGTGAATTTCCGTCGAAGAACTTCGGTGGTCTCCCTCGCAAGACGCCATAGAGAGAAGTCATACGCTGCTGACCATCCAACAACAACTTGACGACACCGGAAGCGAGTGTTCCGTCACCCCGATGTGTGGCTCCTTGCGATTCGGTTGCCCACACTAAGAGGCCACCAACCGGATGACGACGATAAAGCGAATCGAACAGGCCGCGAACTTGGTCACGGTTCCAGACATAACCCCGTTGAAATTCGGGCAATGCCATGTGGCCACTGTCGATGTGGTCGAGGATCGTCGAGATTTTCATAGGTGTGTGGAGATTGTAGGATTTGAGAGTTATATGTTTCAGAATTATGAGAGGCGTTGCTTCTAGCCAGGGGATGCTTCATAGCCGCCACGAACAGGGCTGGCCTTTTTCTATACCTCTCTCACTAGGTCAGGTACTCAGCAAAACTCGAATATAAATCTACATGGGATCAGGAAAATGACCAACGGAAGTGTCTCTGTATCGTGCACTTTCACTCACTAACATTCAGAGCTTAAATCCAGTAGTTAATGCACTTACCCTGCAGGGCGACTTTCAGAACACACATTCTGGTTATGACACTGTCATCAGAATTCAGGTCCTTGAACACTTTGGACAGAAGAGACAAGAATCCAAATCATGAAGATAATTGTCCACTGAGACACGCTGGCAAGGAACAATGCTGAATTGATATTGGCTACTCTGTATCCAAGGAGATTGAGGCGGAAAAAGATTTCGCATATTGCCTGAGTAAATTTCAACGCACACTCTTTAGTTGGAGGCTATCGTGTTCTCACAACGCATTGTTGGAACTTTCTTACTTCTCTTCCTGCCGTTGTTTGGAGCAGTTGCCGACACGCTCGATGTTGGGAGTAGTTTCTCATATAAAACGTTATCGGAAGCGGCGACTGTGGCTACTCCGGGAGATGTTATCCTCGTTCACGGTGGAGTTTACAGCGGAGGAGAGTTTATCGAGGAGCTACAAGGGAGACCCGAAGCGTGGATATCGATCCTTGTTGCTCCGGGCGACGAAGTGGTGTTTGAAGGGGGGACTGAGGCGTGGCACATGAGCGATGTTGCCTACCTCTACGTTCGCGGATTTGAGTTCCGAGGGCAGACAGGGAATGGCGTTAACATTGACGATGGTGGGAGCTATGACACTCCATCGCACCACATCGTGATCGACGAGTGTCGATTCCACGACATGGATGCGTCGGGGAACAACGACCTTCTAAAACTTTCTGGTCTTGACTCGTTTGAAATTCAAGATTGCCAATTCTTTAATGGTGCAGGTGGAGGGAGTGGCGTAGATATGGTTGGGTGTCACTATGGTCTCTTCACTTCGAACAGATTCGAGAACATGGGGAGCAACGCAATTCAGGCAAAGGGGGGAACGCAGTTTATCAGGATAGAGCGAAACGTCTTTCTCTTCTGTGGGCAGCGCTCGATCAATCTTGGCGGTTCTACCGGGCTTGAGTTCTTCCGGCCAATCGATGCACCATTTGAGGCTGCCGACCTTCAGGTCTACGCCAACGTCTTCGTTGGCTCAACTGCTCCAATTGCCTACGTCGGAAGTGTTCGGGTCGACGTGACAAACAACACAATCTGGCTGCCGGAGAATTGGGTGATACGAATCTTGCAGGAGACTGTTGACCCCAATCGATTCGCTTCGTGTGGCGATAACATCTTCAGGAACAACTTGGTGGTTGTGAACAACCAGCGTTCGCGTGATGTGAACGTTGGATCAAACACACGTCCTGAGTCGTTTCTCTTCGCGAATAACCTCTGGTATAACTTGGATGATCCGAACTGGAGCGGTCCTGATCTTCCGGTGAGTGAAGCGAACAATCTGATTTCGCAAGATCCACTTCTCGGTAACCCAGATCAACTCGACTTTACTATCCCTATTAACAGCCCAGCCGTTGCAGCAGGGGATGACGTGATTGTCCCAGAGTATGATCTCTTTGGCAATCTCTATAACAGCCCTCGATCAATTGGTGCAGTTGAGGGGAACTCACCTTCACTGAGTATTCCAATCCAACAGCAGAAACAAGTAGGAGTTCAAGTACGAATCTATCCTAATCCAACAAGCGAAGCCTGCCAACTTCAGATTATTCTCCCTACAGCCTCGAAGGTGAGAGTACGGATAGTTGATATGGTTGGAAGAGAGCTTGAGGTATTGCATGAGGGTGAAGTGGAGGCTGGGCGATTCAATCTACCTGTAGTGCTTCCGCAAGAAAATGGCATTTATGCAGTTCAAGTAGAAGTGGGAAAGGAAAAATTGACGACACCGATTATCCGACTGCAGGGGAGATAGATATGAGTGAGTTTGTAGAGAAGCCTCAGGCAGGGAACTCAGGGCGACTTTCTCGAACCTGTACAGTAATTGTCAACTACCAGACACCAGACCTTCTGGAGAATGCTGTCCGCTCGTTCAAGGAGTTTTACCCCGAAGTGCAGACGATAGTTGTTGATAACGGTTCGCAAGATGAATCGCGAGAAGTAATTCAACAACTCTGTAGTGAATACAGTGCACTTACTGCCGAGCTTCGTGCAGACAATGCCGGGCATGGACCAGCTATGCACGACGTGATTGCGAGGAACGAATACGACTTCTACTTTTTTCTCGACAGCGACACTGTCACGAACAAGGGGAGCTTTTTGGAAGAAATGCTCACGAGTTTTGAGGATGAATCTGTCTACGGAGTCGGGAAAGTTGTACCGTTTAACAGGAGAGGATTTCAGGATGAAGCGGAAGGAGTACCGATGTTAATTGCTGCATACATGCTGATCAGAAGTTCGATCTACCAACAGCTTCCACCATTTGAGCATCACGGCGCACCAGTTGCACACAACTTCTATCAAGCCTTCAACCGGAGCTATCGGATGGAAGATTATCCGATAGAGAAATATATCGACCACCTTCACCGCGGCACTGTCTCACGATTCGGTTATGGACTTGGACTAAAAGGAAAGATCAACTACTTGCTGAACAAGTTAGGATTATGAAAAGGATCGCAAAACTTATAGTGGCAGTCAGCCTGTTCGCCACTATTGGCATTTCGGGGAATGGATGCAAGGAGGGGTGTGATGGTGTCGTCTGTTCCCCAGCTCCCCCCGGATTGATCGTAACTGTCGAGGATACACTCGCCGTGATTGATACGGTGATGGTGTACGATACCACTGCAATGGATTCCATAGCAACGTTCGACACGACAAACACCATTATCAAAACTAATGAAGCCGTTGTTACTATACACACTGTAAGTGGAGATCAAATCGGCGATGCAGTTGCTACGCTTGATATTATTACTACTGATACTTCATACATTCTCAGCGACATCTCAAATCTTCAGTCAACTAATTATACACTGATCGCTCAACGAGGCAATCGGATAGACACGACAACTGACCTAACAATCAGAACAGTGGACGGATGTTGCGGATATGATGTGATTGGAGTGTATCGGATGAGATTGCCGGAGTGAGTTCCTGCAATTGGGTACGGGATGCGTTTGGCATGCCGGATCCATCCAAGGATAATGATGATGGAGTGCTCGATGGTTTGGGTTGTGGCAATTGTGCTGTGGATCAAAACCCATGGCAAGAAGATTACGATGAAGATGGGATTGGCGATGCGTGCGACAACTGTCCTAAAGAAAAGAACGCGAACCAACTTCCCTGTACTTTCCCAAGCAATGTAGAATCTCCAATGGATGGGAGCAAGGATATGCTTGCTGACTGGCGAGTTGAATCTCTCAGTCTCCGTCTTGCAGAGTTGCATATTTACGGTAATGGTGGTCAAGGTCGGATTGGGATGTATGTTCTCCCCCGGTATGACGAACTTGGCGACCCGAGCGACGACCATCTTGACGACAGAGTTAGTACCAGACGGAACGAATGGCGATTACTATGTTCGCGAGCTGACGCAGAAGCAGGACGAGCTGAAAGACCATCTCGGTAACGTTCGGGTAGTCATCAGCGACCTGAAAGTCGCCCCAAATGGAAGTGCCGGGCCATGGGAGGCCGATATTCTCTCGTGGAACAACTACTACCCATTTGGTATGGTCCAACCGGACAGGCACGGGAACACGGAGGGGTATCGGTATGGGTTCAACGGGAAAGAGATGGATAACGAAGTACGGGAGAATCCGACGACGGGGACGAGTGGCGTTGGGAATCACTATGATTATGGGTTCAGGGTATATGATCCGAGAATCGCTAGGTTCTTGAGTGTGGATCCGTTGGCAGATGATTATCCTTGGTATACGCCTTATCAATATGCTGGGAATAAGCCAATAAAATTTATTGATTTGGATGGCTTAGAAGAAGCGGAGCCTAGACCCACTGTTTCGGGAGGCTATTTTCTACAACCTGATGGTTCTCGTACAGGGATATGGGGCAATCTGGTCATTGATGAAGTTACTACTGAAAATTCTCAATATACAAACTGGAAAGTGACAAATGCGGTGGTGAATTCTGTTCACAGATTCCATATGAATCGAAAAGATGGTGGTAGGTTAGACTTCGTTGGCATTTTTTTAAAAGTAGATAATGAAGATTATAGTGATGGTGCTGGCACTGGAAAATTCGAAGGATATATGGCAATAAATGAATACGGAGATGAGATAATGTTTCATGATAAAATTGCGTTAGAAACGAATGGATATGTTAATGCACGAGACATGATTGACCTAACAATTGCAGGTGGCGGAGCAACTATGGCTGCTCTCGGTGTTTCAGTCTCATCTGTTAGTAAGGATATGTTGCCTGTTGCGTATTTAGGCGAAGGGCTGTGGGCGGTAGGAGTATTCTTTGAAACTATAGATGTTATAAATAATCCTAGTAATCCATGGGAGTGGACGGATTTAGCGGCTGCAGGTATAAGTCGATTTTGGCCATACGGAACTGCCGTAGCTGGAGCTTGTCTTCTTACGAAAGAGTACTTTGTCCCAGCAATATCTCGAAAAATCTATGACATGGAACATGATGTGTATCTGTATAATGAAATACAGAGAGCCAGATCGGTCTTAACTCCAGATGGAGCGTCCAAAACAATTATTAATTCATTTAGCAATGGTAATAGCTTGCGATGGTTCTAAGCTAAACAGTTGAAGTCTCCTAAATCAAAACACCTTAGTTGTTCAGAAGGGTGTTATAGCATAAATGTGAAGTACATGAGGATAGATGTGATAGAAATTGCAGACTCGATGTGCAAAGAATCCCTTTTACGGAAAGAAGCCACAGTAACTGCTTCTCTATGAGGTTCTGGAGTATCAATTGAAGGTAGTTGGGTGTGGTTCGTATCATTTTCGACAAATGAGTCTTCATGCTTTAAGTGAATCTTTTACACAAAGTCGTTCGTTTTTCTCTATCTATTCGCTTTTTTGGGGAGATATCTAATGATCTTATCTGATAAGCCTTAGTTCATTTGAATTTGTACAAATATCTCTTTTCAAAAGGCTAGTTGTCCATGTCTTTATGGCATTAAAAGTATATGAGATTTATTTCATTTATTCTGGCAAGTCTACATCATATTTTTAAAAAAATATTTACCACTAAATATGATGTTGTTAGTTATGCTATATACAGTATGTCAATGGCTTTCTTTCTTTTGTTAATAGATACAGTTGTGATCTTTAAGAAAGTCCTTAATTTTCAGTTTGAAATCGAGACTGCTGCTGTCGTGACTTTTCTTGTAGTAATGATATGTCATTGTATACTGCATAAAATATGCCTAAAAATAGTTCGCATTTATGGAAAAGACTTCTTTGGATTGGAGAGGAGTAAACAGAATTTGTATTCAGTCGCAACCTTTTTTACAGTCTTTTGCATTCCAATAACCTTACTTTGTTTGATTGGCAATTTTTTATGAGAATTGTGTGAATATCCTCCTGTATAATGAATCGGTGTTGTCACATAAATCAGAGGAGAGAAGGTAGAACCACTATAGCGTGTTGACAATCAAAAGAACTCGAAGAAGGAAGCCATGATAATAAAGGAGAAGAAATTGCGGGCAGTCTTCTCATAGCGCGTGGCAATCCGCCGCGATTGCTTCAACCGTCCAAACAACCGCTCGATCTGATGGTGATGCTTATAGCGCTCTTTGTCATAGGAAGGAGATGTTAACTCCGATAAGCAAGAGTATCTTCCGCCACTGCCATTTCGTTATACACTTGAGTTGACCAACACGTGGAAAGTCATTGCATTTGAGCGGCTTAAATCAAATAAATAACATAGAAAAGCCATCACAGGAATATCCTGCGATGGCTTTTCTATGTTGTGTGGGCGGTGAGGGATTCGAACCCTCTACTCTTTAGTTTGATGTGGCCTTTTTTGTACGAAAAAGTTGTTTTTAAGACCTATAATAGTCATGTGTTTGCACTTGAAACCAACGAAAACCGTCATTTGTTGTACCTATGTTGTACCTTTGAGTTGACACCAAACTACCCATACCAAAATGGCATCTGCAAGAATAGTTCTCCGAAAGAAAAGAAACAAAGACGGTACTTATCCGCTCGCGCTTCGCGTTACCAAGGATAGAAAAAGCTCCTATATCCATCTTGGGTATCACTGCCTTGAGAGAGACTGGGATGCTGCCACGCAGCGGGTGCGTAAATCCCATGCGAACGCAACCCGCTTGAATGCCTTGATAGCAAAAAAGCTGGCGGAAGCGAACGAAGCAATGCTGGAGGCAGACACCCGAAAAACTCCGGTTTCGGCGGCGGCCATCAAGCGCACGATACGGCCTTCAGGAGAGGCTGCATTCTTTGCACAGGCGGATATATACCTGCAACGTCTAAAGGACACAGGCAATTTCAACAGGTGGAAACCCGACCGACCGCGCCTGCGGAACTTTAAGGAGTTTGTGCTTGGAACGCAGGCCGTGAAGGATGAGCTGTCAGGAACGCACGGACATCCGCCGTGCAAAGGGTTGTTTTCGGGGGAAGACGTACCGTTCTCTGTGATTGACGTTGGGGTGCTGACGCAGTTCCGAGTCTTTCTAAAATCGAAATTGAAGCTCAGTGACCGAACTATTGCAAACTACATGATGGCCATACAGGCTGTTTTCACTCAGGCTATACGTGAGGGGTACACTGAACAGAAATTCTTTCCCTTCGGAAAGGATAAGTTCAGGATCAATCTTCCTCAAACGCAAAAATCCGGTCTGACGAAAGAGGAGCTTGAGAAACTCTCAACAGTTGTCTTGACACGCCCGGCACAGCAGAGGGCACGTGACTTATGGATGCTATCCTTTTACTTTGCGGGGATGCGTGCCGCAGATGTTCTGCAGTTAAAGTGGGAGGATTTGCGGGATAGTCGGCTCTATTATGTTATGGGCAAGAACAATAAACCCGGTTCTCTCAAAGTACCTGATAAGGCACAGGAAATTTTGGATCGCTACGCCACGTCCCGAGAACCCGGTGACAAATATATTTTTCCTTATCTGGAAGGCTTTGAACACATTTCAGACCCTTTCTTGCTAAAAAAGCGCATTGCAAAGATTATCTCCAACTGTGATAAAGCGTTGAAGAAGTACGTCGCGCCTGCCGCCGGGCTGACCCGGAAGCTGTCGCTTCATCTCAGCCGCCATACGTTTGCATCACTGGCAGGAGACAAAATTCCCGTCCAGATGCTCCAGAAACTCTATCGACACACAGATATAAAGACTACAATCCATTATCAATCCAACTTCATCAATAAGGATGCAGATGAGGCTCTGGATGCTGTTGTCAATGGGGTATAGAGTAGACGTCCACATGTTTTAGCCAGAATTGGGCGTAGGGTTCTGTGCTATCCATTCTCTTGTTATACTGACCCACTGCGGAGCATCGCGAAGGATGACCGATGCTGCCAGCCCCTCAACCCCCGCCCGCGCCAGTCGCTCCGCGACCCGTGTTGAGGGTTGACCGTCTGTCTTACCGCATCGCTCATGTCCACCTTCGCCTCCGTAGTGGAGGTCATTCAACAGAAGGAGAAATGACATGACAGAAAAACATCCCCTCACCAAATCCGATCTGACTCAATTCATTGAAACGACCAAATACTTCCGGCATCCGATTGTGCGGACTATACTTGTCACCGAAAGCGTCAAGTATATAGCCGATTCTTGTGCAGCTTATTGGCTCATTGATGAAATCGTTTTCGCGCAATCTATTAAAGATGTTGCCGCAGAAGCGTTTCAGTGCTGGACTTTAGTGCTCTCTGTAGATCGTTCTGCTATACTCAAGTGCAGTGACGGCAACTTCAAGGTTGTATTCGAGAAATCGATTCCATTCACAGACTTTCCCTTTGATAAATACTCATTCTACTACGCCGACAACGTTATCATGCTACCGCCAAGCGAACGCTGAGATTGTTTCCTTGCTCCGGCATGTCTGGAGCAGGGATTTTTTTTGAGTATGAAAGAGAAAAGGGGATTGACTGGTTTTCTGGTTGGTGAGGGAAGTGTGACTATCTGCGTCATTCCTTAACTCTACTGCCTTTTATTTTTAAAGCCATTAGCTATAGGAGTAGGAACAAAGCAGAGATGAATCTTCTGCATGAATCATCCATCGATGATTACCTCGTGCAGTATTAGCATTCTGAGTAGTTCAAGACATGCCCATGGTGCGTTTATATGTATTCAAGATTTAAATAAGTTCTCAACTGTTATGCTTGATGCTCAATTTTGTTATGTCGTCATAATATCTTAAAGATGTTTTTTATAAAAGTATCGACAAATTTTATCTATTCATTGTTGGGGCTTCCATATGACACTCTCTTGTGCTGTCTGACTAACTGAGCTATTACTATTAATCTGTTTCCTTTCGTAAGGAAGCAAGCATATTCAAGAGAGACGTGTATGTACTGCCGTTCTATTATAAACTATGTCGATAGTTTTCAGTTGTACATTCAATTATTGTTAAACTATGCATTGCTTGACTTTCTTTCCCCTTGGGAATGCTGACTGTTGCCGTATTGATCTCGGTAACGGGAAGAAGATCCTGTTCGACTATGCCAATATGCGTTGTTCAGATGACGAGAACGACAAGCGTATAGACCTCCCTTCAGAACTGCGAAGAGACTTGGAGGAAACTGGCAAGAAATCATTTGATGTTGTTGCTATCACCCATCTCGACAAAGATCACATTTGTGGACTATCAGAGTTTTTTCAGCTTGACCATGACAAATCTTTTCAGGATGACGATCGCCCACAGATAGATGAACTTTGGGTACCAGCTGCCATCATTACAGAGGATGGATGTGAAAATGAAGCCGCGATAGTCCAAGCCGAAGCAAGGTTCAGATTGAAGCAAGGGACTGGCATCCGCGTGTTTTCTCGCCCGAATCGCTTAAAGGACTGGCTTGAAGCTGAAGGACTGAAACTAGAGGACAGACTGGATCTGATTACCGATGCTGGGCAAACAATACCAGGACTAGAATTGGAGACAGACGGTTTAGAATTCTTCGTTCATTCCCCATTTGCAATTCGGCAAAATGATTGTGATTTAGAAGATCGCAACATCGATTCCCTTATTGTCCAAGCTACCTTTACTGTTGAGGGTGTCAACACGAAAGTGCTTCTTGGAGCTGATGCAGGCTATGAAGTTATCGCAGATATGGTCAAAGTCACGAGAGACCACGCAAGAGAAGAACGTCTAGAGTGGGATATCTTCAAGTTATGCCATCACTGCAGCTATACAGCTCTTGGCCCGGACAAGGGTGAGGAAGAAACGGAACCGATAGATGAGGTCAAGTGGTTGTTCGAAACCCAAAGCCAGAGTAGAGCACTTATTGTCTCAACGAGCTGGCCTATCGAAAACAAGGATAGTTTGCAGCCTCCTCATTATCAGGCAGCCGCGTATTACCGTCGTAGCGTGAATAAGAAGAACGGCGAGTTTAGAGTCACGATGGAACATCCGAAGCCAACTGCTCCCGAGCCGTTGGTAATTAAGATTGATGCCTCTGGAGCAACTGTTAAGAAAGAAATTCCCTTAGGAATATCGATTATTACCGAGACAAGTGCACCGAGAGCTGGATTACAGTGATGGAGATACTCTACTGGGAAATGCTTGGGGAGCCAATTCCTCCTGATAGTCTACGTACAATGAAAGCGCGAGAACTATCCAATTTGATAACGTCGGGAACTTTACCATACGTATCACTTATAGCGACGCAAAGGGATGATAGGCATGACTATGTTGTGATTGATGTAGAACCGGAAGTTCCTCAACGCCCAGTGTACGATATTCGGGTGACTGAGCGAATAGCAATTCGTTTTGATCCAGAAGACAACGTCTCGCCAGAACCTCTTGCGCTGCGCCAAGATTTTCCATTGGTTCCTCATTTAAACTTCAGTGCTGAGGAGTTCCCTAGAAGTCTGTGTCTATTCGAGGAAGTTTACAGCGAACAAAAGATCCACTGGACAGCGGCACGGTTCGTGCGGCAGCTACATAATTGGTTAAGCCAAACTGCTAAGGATGAACTACATCAACCTGATCAACCACTTGAGCAGTTTCTGGTCGGTGTCTTTCAACATGCAATACTACCACCCGACATTTTCAATGCAGACATTGAAAATGTAGCCGATGATATTTCTGTTACAGCGGCTGATCATCCTAATGGATATACACTAATCGTATCTCGTAATGCAAACAGGGACATAAGCAATAGTGCTCGTCCATTTCGAGCGTTGGTGTTAGAAGCACAGCCTCGTACCCATGGAGTAATTCGACACCGACCTTCGAGCTTGGCCGAGCTCCATGACTATCTATCAGAAGTAGATTGCGATCTCGAAGGTAAGCTCCGCACTAAGCTGGAACATTGGAAAGACCTTAAAAATCAAGATGGTACGGGTGTAATTATTGTTGTTAGGCTTCCTAAACGTCGGCATGATAAATCCCCAGTAGAGAATGTCGAGGTTTTGGCATTCGTTCCTGTTGCCTCATTACAGAAACTTGGTGAAGCACTAGGATTGATGGCGAGCCACGAAGGTTACACAGTTGCCCTCTTAGGGCAAACCAATACGCTTTCAAGGGCAGACAATGTTCCATTGATTTTATTGAACCCCACTCCGGCACTTACACTATCATCAGCAGCGGCTTTGAATAACTATCATTCGCGCTGTGAATATCATGTTGTTGCAGTGGGTGCAGGGGCACTAGGGTCGCAGATCATAATGAATCTTGTACGTTCTGGTTTTGGAAACTGGACAATTATCGACAACGATATACTCCTTCCTCACAACCTCGCGCGACACCAACTTATGGGTTCTGCTCTCGGTTTTCCCAAGGCTGAGTCGCTGGCTTATGAAGCAAATCTTATGTTTGAGGGAGAGTATCCCGTTGTTCCTGTAGTTACTGACATTCTCAAACCGAGCGATGAAGTCTTCAAAGCGTTGTCAACAGCAACGCTCATTGCTGATTTTTCGGCCTCTGTGACAGTAGCCCGCCATATCTCATTGGGCATGAAAGCCGAAGCACGACGAATCTCTCTTTTTCTCAATCCGAGCGGAACTGATCTAGTTCTTCTTGCAGAAGACGTTGAGCGAGATCATAGACTCGACCAGTTAGAAATGTCCTACTATCGTGAAGTTATTCGCCGTCCTGAACTTGTATCTCATCTCCATAGAGGCGGCAAGCCGCTCCGTTACGCAAGGTCATGCCGGGACGTATCATCTCAGATTCCACAGGATACACTTTCAGTGCTTGCAGGTATTGGATCGCGAGCAGTTCGACACGTGTCTGAGTCATCGACAGCACAGATATCAATATGGCAGACAGGGGAGGACTTGTCTGTAACGAAGCTGTTGCTGCAACCCTCAGAGTTTTCAAAAGAAACCTTTGGGGAGTGGACTCTCTGGATTGATAAATCCGCTCATCTAACACTTTCAGATCTACGATGCAGCAAACTACCAAATGAAACTGGAGGGGTTTTGATTGGTTCATATGATTTACAACGCAAGTTTATCTATGTCGTAGATACTCTTCCTTCACCACCTGACAGTGAGGAATGGCCAACACTCTATATCCGCGGCTCCGAAGGAATCAAAGATGAGGTGCAACGTATTGAACGCCTGACTAATGGGATGCTTACATACATTGGCGAATGGCATTCTCATCCAGAAGGCTGCGGAACGCAGCCGAGCGACGACGATCGGACACTTTTCGCATGGATTAAGGATCATCTTATGATGGATGGACTTCCTCCCCTTATGGCAATCGCTGGTGAGGGTGCTCAAATACAGTGGTTCTTAAGCGAGATCCCATGAACTCAAAGCCTAAACAATTGACCGCAGAGAACACACGGTCAGATACTATCGAAACAGCTCACAAAATTGGCTTAGCTCTTTCAGGCGGTGGATTTCGTGCCAGCGCGTTCCATCTGGGCGTGCTCAAGCGTTTGGAAGAGCTAAGATTATTGGATCATGTATCACTGATTTCGACGGTGTCGGGCGGATCGATCACCGGCGCACTCTACGCTCTGCGGTGTAGTAAGAATGGAAGTGGTGTTCCCGGTAGTTATCCCATCGAATCGCTGATAGCGGAAATCCGCCCCTTTCTTCAAAGCAACTTGCGCGGAAAGGCACTGTGTGGCAGTCCTCTTCGAATTCTCCGAACGGTTGGTTCGTTCTTTCTACCATGGGTTCGACGAATGCCGTTAATCGTAGAAACGCTTGACGATGCGGTCTTTAAGTCGGCACATGTATCCGATCTACCGCCATGGATTGTCATCAATGCGACCAACCTCACAACTGGCAAGGCTTGGAAGTTCTTTCATGATCGCGCTGGGGATTTCTTGATTGGCGCAACCAGCCACACCAGTGAGATTACTGTTGCAACGGCAGTCGGAGCTTCAGCGGCCTATCCTGTCTTAAATGATCCCTATCCATTCTCGACTCGCTGGGAGTACCTGAGAGGAGATCTTTTAGATGATCGGTGGGAACGACCACCTATTGACGTTACTGGTGAGACGAGCAGGTGGAGAGACCGATTTGGCAAGAGAGAAGGCAATGTAATTATCCCTTTGACAGACGGAGGAGTTTACGACAATGAAGGTTTGAACTCATTAAGAGGAGCTAAGATTACGCATGCTATTGTTTCAAGCGTAGCTCCTCCCGATAGCAATTTTCACTCAGGCCGAGAACTCAATTCGCTTACACGAGTAATAAGCGTCATGCACGCGAGGCTAGGTGCAGTTACGCGCCAACATGCCCATGAGATGACGCACGGTGTAGATCCGACCCAAGCACAAGCAGAACTGCGAGAGATCGCTTCACTACTGAGGCAACAAGGCGAAGCGGCGGTTAACAAGGAATTGCAATTCCATGAAATTGCAGACCGAATAGATAGAATCTCTCAAGTAGGTTCTCCGTATCGCGGACATCAGTTCACTACCACTACTCAGATTCTTCTTCACAGATCGGACATAGCTAAAAAGCGATTTGCTGATACTCAAGTTGATCCTTTATGTATTCCTGTAGAGTATGAGGGTCTTGATGCGCAGCTTGTAGAGGAGATCTCGCGGGTTCGGACAGATCTGGATGCACTTGAGCCGAAAGTATTCGATCTGTTGGTTGCTCAAGGTTATTTCCTTACAGATGCCTATCTAAAGCTATCCATGCCTGACGTTCTTCTCCATTACTCAGAGTTAACAGATTTGAACGATCTCCAAGGGGATGCAAGCTGGGACTGGGCTCAACAGGTGATTTCAGGTGCTAACAATAATCCGCAAGACACTATGGTGCTCTTACGAAGAGCTGCAAGTAGAAAAATAGTGGGTAACACAAATAGTGGTTTTCAGGCAGTCTTTCTCTGGATAAATCTAATTACTACAGTAATAATCATATTGTTTCTGTTGTGTTATGGCTTGTATAAGGCAGCTTCCTTCTTCTGTCACTTCTAGTAGAGAGTGGTAAACAGAAACCCTCTAAAAACTCTATCCTGATATCGATTCTCATTCATCAACATACATCGAATATTTAATGAAAAGAGAGTTTATAGGCGACGTTGCAGGTAAGTTTAAGGTTGCCCTGAAAGACGATAGCAATAAGACTATTGCGTACTTGCTTTGGGGGGACTCAGTCCGCGTCATCTCAAAGTCTGGAAGCATGGTGAAGGTAAGTGCAAGGGGGCGAGTCGGTTGGATAGCCAAGGATATTCTTACGGATACTGGGCTGCTTGAGCTATACGTTATCGATGTTGGACAGGGTGACTGTGTCTTGATGCGCACCCCGAATAATGCGTGGCACCTCATTGATGCAGGAGTATCCAACGAAACTCAGATGACAAAGAAAGGGGCTGCTAATTTCATTCGATGGAAGTTCCTTGAAGACTTAGAGATGGATAGAGTTAAGCTTGAGAACGTCATCTTATCTCATATGGACTTCGATCATTACGGTGGGCTAATTGATTTATTCAGCGGAAAAGTATCCCGTCCAGACCGCACGTTCGACATCTCAGTGGAAAACTTCTATCACAATGGAATGGGACGATTCAAGGACTCACCCAAGCTTGGTACTACAATCAGTGGTACAGTGCCGTTGCTCCCATATGATGACTACCGGATCAGTAGAGATGACCACTTTATCATCGAGCTACTTAGCGGTAAAGCCTCCTTCAAGAAGCCAAGTCGACCGTTTGAGCCTAAGTCCTTCGCTCCCTTGGCCCGCTTAGTTGGCAAGATTCCCAAGCATGTTCGTAGTATATCGGCCTCTGACCAGTTTCTTCCTGGATATGACCAGAATTCCAATGTGGTGATTCGTGTCTTGGGACCTATTCTCGAACACATTAATTCTGGCAAGGTGGGGTTGAGAGAGCTAGGAAGTGAGAGCATTACATGCAATGGTCATTCAATTGTTCTGCGCATTGACTATGGCAAAAGTCGCATACTGTTAACGGGCGATTTAAACACTATTTCGCAGCGACTTCTGCTTAGCTACCATGACCTTCTTGAATTTTCAGTAGATGTCGCTAAAGGTTGCCATCACGGCTCGGATGATATTGATATTCGTTTCGTACGTGCGATGAAAGCGAGATCTACAATCGTATCTTCAGGTGACAACGAAGACTATGCGCACCCAAGACCACGCGTGATGGGTGCTTCAGCACGGTATGGGCGGGAAGCCAAGTCCGTCAAGGGACATACTTTGCCGCCGTTACTCTACTCAACGGAGCTTGCTCGATCCGTTCAATTGGCATATGCGGATACTGTGCGATCGGTTAGCGATCGAACCCGGCAGATTGAATGCAAAGACGCTGAACTCAAGTCAGTCGAACGAGGAGCAAAGTTTATTCGGATGGAAAATCTACCAGTAGCCACAGATCTCATCTACGGCCTCATCAATGTCCGAACAGATGGAGAACGTATCATGTGTGCTTATATGAAGGAGCAATCTCAAGACTTTGACGTACAGGTGTTTCAGGCAGGTGTAGAGCCGTAGTGCTCAATCCTCTACAACGTCATCGCGAAAAGGCTTACCATGCTATTAAAAACGCCGTTTTTCGTCTTGCCTCATTGAGCAGGTACAACAATAGTACAACAATCGGACTATTAACATGACGTTTCCTGATTCAACCTGATAAGATTTGGCGGGAGTAATCTCACTCCTTTCTCCTTCTCACAGTTGCAGTTGCCAGACCCATTGCGGAGCATATTGAAGGATGACCGTCTGGCTGGTGAACGAGATAGTCTTTCCACAGACAATTAAATATGTTGCAGCCGAAGAGTTCCGGCACTGGACTCAATGGATTATACGGGAGATTTTTGTGGTGGAACAAGTGGAGTATGAGGCAGACAATTTCTATCTTTCAGGGAGTGGTAAACTGAATGAGCAAAATAACGAAGACCGCAGGTCTGTGCGAAGGCCAAGAGTCAAACGTTTCTTTTAATTTATCTTCGCTCCACTCCTTTGGCGGTGGTGAGTCTTTGTAGATTGTGGACAAGTCATGCTCATTGGAGATTTCATACCCACCACTATCAACGAAGAATATTTCTGGTATTGCCTCTTCGATGTTCTTGATATGAGAATAGTACAAGTCATACGCACTAAGAAGTGTAGTTTCTGTAAGGAATTCAGACGCAATAATCAGGAGTTTGTTGATTTCGGAGTTATCATCTTTATTGGATCCAAATCCTTTGCTGGAAAAGGATGGAATTAACACTGGTGTTTCAAGTGTGAAGCCGAGAGGATGTTTTATCTTACTTGTTCTTGCCAGCATTGTGGTCAGTTAAAGAGTTGATCGTAAGGTCTGAGAGACTGGATGCAAATCACCGAGGTTACTGCTGTATGTCAAATTCAGCGGGACATTTTGCATTTGTGCATAGTCCCAAATGTCGCTCTTTGTCCATTGTATAAAAGGAGCATCAATACGAACACTTCCATTCGTATACAAGTCATAGACATTTTGCATTCTTCTCTGAAAGTCCAACGAACAGTCAACATAAGGTGTACCTGCATGAATGCCTATTGCGACAATACCAGAATCACACTCCATACTCATTAAGGCTACACTCAGAAGCAAAGCGTTTCGAGCTGGTAAGCATTGTATGCTGAGACGCAGTTGCGACTGGCGTTTCACTCTAACGAGAGAATTCATGTGATGGATCGGGAGAATCTGAAGCACCATGTTGAGAGACTCAGCACCTTCAAAAGTAGCACCTGCACTTAACAATACAAAACACAAGAACATCCCAAAATGAGTATCGAAACTGTCATGTTGGTACAACGCAACGAAGGACTTCCCGCAAGCTCAGACAGGGGAAAGCGAAATTGAACGAAGAAAGCATAAATACTCGTGCATATTGCTCGTGATTAGCCACGCGCTTCCCAGAATCAATCCAGCTTGACAGACATTTCCCTTGTGTGACCATGTGGGCTGATCTACACTCTTGATAGTTGGTTTTTACTGGGCTTTTACGATTTTTCGGGGGTATATTTGGGGGTAAAATCGAAGCCTCTATAAGTAGAAACGGTTAGAAATCAACACCTTAGCGGCTCACCATGAATCCTGCCCAGGGAGTAATAGCCGAGAATGACATTGTGATTGGTTCTATAGCTGCCTGCTTGCATCTCGACGAGAAGGCACGACGATGCCGAATCAAGGTGTATGGACATTTCGGGGAGATTCTACGCGCCCTTTTCACTCTCGACTGCTATACAACCTCTATTCTTTGTCCCCACCTTTTCCAGCATTACGTATCGCTGTGCTCGCTGCCTGAACAGAAGCTCGTACCGGGTCAAGATCAAGCCGGGCATATATAGCTGTCGCTTGTTGGCTCTTATGTCCGAGAGATTTTCCAATGATATATTGATTAGCCCCGGCAGCAGCCTGAAAACTCCCCAGCGTCCGACGAAGGTCATGGATGCGAATATCCATTAGTCCGGTGGGAAGGTCTACATTCTTTTTTTGAGCAATATCTGCTATCGTTGAATAGAGTTTTCGGCAGTGAGGGAAAGTGCTCTTCTTCTGTTGGGCTTGTTCAACGAGTGGACGAATGTGAGTATGCGAATACCAAAACTTAATTGTCGCATTCGTCAATATGCGCTTCCATGCTTTTGTGGGATCTGCTACATGGCCATGCGTTTTATCGCTCGGAAAAACCCAAACTGAATTGGAATGTTTTTTTCTGCGAAGCAGTACATCTACGGCCTCTTCCGACAATGCAATAGTCAAAGGCTCTCCATTCTTTGTTTCAGGAATGCGCCACAACGACTGTTCAAGGTCAATTTCCGCCCAGCGCATGGAGAGCACATTGGATTTTCTGGCTCCAGTATACAGCGACATTAGGATATAATCACAAGCGGTTTCGTTTTCTTCTTCGCGAAGTGCTGCGAAGAAGAATGGCAGTTCTTTCGGCGTAAGAAATCTCTCGCGGGATTTTTCTTTGAACTTCTTAATGCCCTTTGCTGGATTTGAGCCGTCCCAGCCCCATTCAATGGCTTTATTGTAAATAGCATGAACTCTACGGACAAGATTATTAGCTTGAGTTTGACCGCTGTTCATACCAATCTGATGATGTAGTCGCTGAACATCATTGAAGGTGATGGCAGAGAGTTTACGGTTGAACCAGTGGCTGACAAATCTGTTAATCTCACGTTCATCATACTTCCACGATCGTTTGTGCTTTTTGCTATATCGTTCCATATACTCCTGAAACATCGTACCAAAAGTCATCTCTTGTCTGATTTTCTGTTTCTCGGAGTTCGGGTTGACGCCCAAAGCAATATCTGCACTGATCTTACCGGCGGACTTTCGGGCATTCTCAATTGTCCAATCTCCAAAGTCACCAATGGTATAGCGAATAGGGCGGCCTTGCATCTTCCTGTATACCTTGAAAGTCTTTTTGCCCTTATCGGTCACTTCAAGGCGAAGGGCTTTTTCTTTGATGTCTTGATACTGATCCCGTTTGCCCGTCGAGGCGTTCGGTAATGCTGTGATTGCATTGATAGTGAAATTGAACGTTTTCGATGTCATGGTGATACTCTTGGGGCTACTCTGGGGCTACCTTCTTCATCAATTTAGAGTATATCTGATAAACGTAATCACAGTCAATAGTTGAACTGAAAACGTCTTAACTATGTGTTTTATCAGTATAAATTATAGTTTAGTAAGCTCAGTTAATTATATACATATTTATTGACAATGTTCTTCCCAAGTTGAATGTCGAGGGTTCGAATCCCTTCACCCGCTCCAATAAAATCAATGCCTTAGAGAAATTACTGGCAAGTCAGTTTTCGCTGGGGCTACTCTGGGGCTACCTCGTACAGTAATGAGAGTATTTGAAGAGTAAGGACTAACCTTGGTAATCCTCCAATGACGAAGGCATGTTACATTATTCAAATTCGTGATTTACCGTTTCCTGAACTGTCCGTACTTTTCTCCTTCAACTGTGTGGACGACCTTCAAATCTCAATCTCAATCCTATTATGAGACGCCGGATGATGAAGTGCAGCGGGAGAAAACAGGACGGCTGGCCAGAACTTTGTTCAGATCTACGATCAAACGGGAGAGATGAGACGACAACGCTCGTTTCCGGAGATATTTGCTGGGGCTACCGCGCACCGTATCTGTTCCTACGCCTGCAAGTGAGAGCGTTGCTTTAGACTTCAATCAGGAAAGACTATACTTGTCTCCAAGTACCATAGTCTTGCTCTATCAGCATTTACTCACAGCCCAAGCGACATCGAAACCCACTGATATTTCAAAGACTTAGTGCAACCGCTGCTCTCTCTTCATTTGCTTCGGGTTACACCGGGGTTACACGCATCGTTTAAGGCTATTATCGACAGTATCAGAGTTGTGAGAAGAAAGCAACAAACGTGTAGTGATCGGGTGGCGGGAACACTATGGCTTCACTACAGTTCGCGCGAAGTTTTTGGATGAGCGTAGAATGAAGATGCAGAAGTGCACCGATTATCTTGATTTTCTAAACAAGAAAGGCTTGGATGAGAGAACCTTTAAACGACAGAGTGAAAGAAAGATTTGTTTCCTTAGATTTAGGCTTCGTTGATTGTTCATGGGTAGTTGTTTCACAGATGTGATTATTGATACGATACCAGAAATCTTATGGCGTTGCATACAGCAAGCGGGTTACTAAAGACCTTAATATATCAGAATCAAAGGTGGTACATAACGACGAATATATAGAGCTTAATCGTACTTTTCATGAGCTATCTAATGCTCAAGAAATAGAGGATGTTAGTAACTATAGTCTTCACTATGGAGAAAATGAGGTCGGCTGGTGTGATCTACTCAAAGAATATCGTGTAATTATTCTTGCAAAAGCCGGGGCAGGAAAGACATGGGAGATTCGTCACACAGCGAGGAAGCTTCTTAAGGAAGTAAAGAACGCATTTTTCATGCGCTTGGAATATGTAGCACAAGAGTTTAAAGCGTCATTTGAAGTTGGAACTTATGAGGGGTTACAATCTTGGCTTGGTACAAATAGCGAGGGGTGGTTTTTTTTAGATTCAGTAGATGAATCACGACTAAAACATCCCAAAGATTTTGAACGCTCAATTAGAATAATTGGAAGTGTATTGCACAGTGCGATGCAGCGTGCTCATATTATTATTACCGCAAGACCCGTTGCCTGGAGACAGAAGACAGATCTTGACTTGTGCAATTCCACCTTGCCATATTTTGAACCATTAAAGCAAGAGCGAGGTCATGATTCAGCAGACGTTGAAGGTCAGATCAGAACGCAAGAACCTACTGCTCAGAATGAACAAGAGATAAGGCCTACATTCAAGTTCTATTCTTTAGTAAATCTCGTTCCTGAGCAAGTCGGGAAGTATTTAGAAGCGAAAGGCATTAGGGAAGTTGACCTGTTGATAGATAAGATTAACAAGCGCGAGGCTTGGTGGAGAACGGAAAGCCCACAAGATCTGGATGAGCTTCACCACTATTGGAATCAGCATCAGGAAATTGGCTCTCATATGCTGTTGATACAGCATAGTATTAGTCACAGATTGACAGAGAGAGATCAAGATCGAGCAGAAGTGAATCCCCTGTCAGTAGAAAAAGCAACAAGTGGTATAAAAACAATAGCTGCGGCAGTTACCCTGACACGTGAAACCGTCATTCAAGTTCCTGATGGCTTATACGCACAAAAGGGTATCCCCTGCAAGTCAGTTTTATTGGAATGGGAAGATAAAGAATGTCAGACTCTATTAGATCGTCCTATCTTCGACCCAGCCATATATGGAACTGTCCGGTTCCACCATAGAACAGTAAGAGAATATCTTGCCGCAAAATGGTTCTCTGAGTTGCTGATAAATAATGCTTCTCGACAAAAGATCGAGTACTTATTTTTTCGTGAACAGTACGGAAGGAAAGTAATTACCCCTTCGATGCGACCTATACTGTCATGGCTGATTCTCTTTGACGAAAAAATCTGCAATAGAGCATTATCTATTGATCCAGAAGTTGTTTTTGAAGGTGGTGATCCAACTCAGCTTCCACGCCCGGTTAGAGAAAGTATTTTAATGTCTACATGCGAGAGAATATTGTCAGGATATACTGACTCGCATTCAATGTATTATGAATCCGTTCAGCGCTTTGCCCATTCTGATCTGGCAGCAATTGTTAAGACCCTTCTTAAGAAATATGAAGCCGAGAGAAGAGTTGTTGATTTTCTAATTCGAATGGTGTGGATCGGGGAGATGCGTGACTGTCTTCCTGAGGCGAAAGCCTGCGCCATCAACCCACTGCCTGCCAAGTTTACTCGTATCGCTGCCATTAGAGCTGTTACTGAAATGGGGACAGAGAGCGATCATCGGGAGATGTTGGCATCTTTTACACCAGAAGATGATTTATATGACCGAGAAGTCTTAGCTGAACTGATTAATGGTTTGAGTGGAACGCCTGATTCTATGTCGTGGGTGTTCTCTGCAATCCAGAAAGCAGAAGACAGGCAAAAGCACAGTACTGACAAGCTACGCTACTCTTTGATTCAATTTGCGAAAAGGTTGGACATAAACGATGTAGCAAAGTTCGCTATGGAATTAATTCCTCTCCTTAATCAACCCCCTGTTATTGAAAAGAGGTATTGTGAGGTCTCTGAAAAGTTCGCTTGGCTTCTTGATGTTTGCGGATCAATCATTGAAGGACTGATTATCTCTCGCCATGACGAGGCGTTAAATCCTTATGTTCTGTCAGTCTTGGAGAAAATACCAATGTTTAGGCAGTACGTTCATTATGATGGGTATAGAAAGATAACATATCAGTTTTCAAACCTAATTCCTCAGTGGCCGGAGCTTAACGACAGTCTGTTCTGGAAGACAGTGGAAGATAATCGAGACAATAGTCAAAGGAACAGCGGGAGTGTGACAGACTATCGGCACGTCTGGATATGGAGTCGAGGATATTGGAGGTTTGAGGCAAAAGACTTTGATCGAATAGCTGCGGATATTTCTCGGAAAGAATTGCTTGATGATAGGCTTGTTGCTTTGTCATTGGCCTTTAATATTTACAAGGAGAATAGACGACCAAGAAAGTGGAAGGAACGTCTCAAAAAAATCGCAAATCAGGACGAAGAGTTAAAGAGTAAACTACACACCATGCTCAACCCTCCTCCTCAGTCTAAAGAAGATAAAAAATGGAAGAGACAAGAATCTGAGTTTCAAAGAAGAGAAACAGCAGAGTTGGAAAAAGGAAAGAAAAAGAATGAAGAATGGAAAAATTGGTTGTCTGATAATTTAGAGACATTGCGCGACACTCAAAATGGTGACTTCACTAATGGCCATCTATATCTGTATGAAAAAATGCGGGAGTATGACCTTGGTCATACTCATTGGTCAGTTGGAAATTGGGAAAGTTTATTAGATGAATTTAGTATAGATGTTGTAGAATCTTTCAAGGAAGGAGCGGCAAAGTACTGGAGAGCATACAAACCAGAGCTTCTTTCCGAAGGCGCTAAAAGAAATAGCACACCATACAAGGTCATCTTTGGTCTCGTTGGGCTGGCGATCATATCAAGCAGTGATCCAGAATGGTTAATCGATCTGACGAATGAGGAAGTAGAATTAGCCTGCCGCTATGCGTGTCATGAGTTGAATGGCTTTCCTGAGTGGTTCCCAAGACTGTTTGAACACTATACTGAAATTGTCAGAAATTTCTTGCTAAAGGAAATTGAGTGGGATTTGGCTACAGTACAAGATGTTGATTTTAGGCACTATGTTTTAGGTAAAGTCAGTGGGAGTAGCAGGTGGATGTGGGATAAGTTGGCCGAAGGAGTTCTTGAGGCTTTACAAAGAGAACCAGACAGGTCGCGTGAACTTGGGAGCGCGTTAGCGATCATTCAGGCAAGCTCGACTGTGTCTAATGAAGCTCTTGGGATACTGGCATCAGAGAAATGTAAAACAATTACGTCTTTAGATCACTTGAAGTATTGGTTTTCAGCGTGGATAGGAGTAGACCCTGAATCTGCAATACATGATCTTTCCTCGCACTTGGAACGAATACAAGACAGTCAGAAAGCAACAGAGCTTGCCATGCACATCGTTATTCACTTGGCAGGGGATAAGGAGTCAGCCTTATATGTTAGAGATACTTACAAAAGCCCATCATATCTCAAACAACTCTATCTCTTGATCCACCAGTACATCAAAGTCGAAGAAGATACACGGAGGAAGAGTGGGGAAGCTTACTCTCCGGGGTTGCGTGACGATGCTCAGCATGCAAGAAGTAACTTGTTCTCAATGCTATCTGATATTGAGGGGAAAGAAGCATACCTTGCCATGTTGGAGCTTTCCAAAGCGCACCCTGTGGAAGGATATAAGCATTGGGCATTGCAAAGTGCAATAAGAAGAGCGGCGAAGGATGCTGATGTCAAGCCATTTTCAGTAGAACAATTTGTTGAGTTTAGTCGTTCATTAGAATTCACTCCTTCTACACATAAAGAACTTTTCGAGCTGGCTCATTCTCGCCTTATTGATCTTAGGAATGATCTGGAGGAAGGAGACAGCAGCATTGCATCTCTTCTTATTGATGTGTCTCAGGAAACTGAGATAAGAAAGTATATTGGAAACTGGTGTAGAGAAAAATCCTCTGGCAAATACTCAATTGTTCAGGAAGAAGAGTTCGCTGACGGGAAGAAGCCAGATTTTAGGTTCCATCTTTCATCGATTGATGCACCAGTTCCTGTAGAGTTAAAGTTGGCTGATAAATGGACTGGATCTCAACTGTTCGAGCGTTTAGAAAATCAACTTAGTGGAGACTATTTACGAGATATGAGATCGTCCTGTGGTATTTTTTTACTGATGCATCAAGGACGTAGAAAAAAAGCATGGAAAATTCCTGCCACAAAGAAAAACGTAGATTTTGATGGGTTGATTTATGCACTCCGAGAACATTGGGAAGAGATTTCTTGCAAATATCCAGATGTTGACACTATATCAATCTTAGGTATTAATCTCACAAAGCGTGCTCAGTAATTTCTAGCAAATAGTGGCTTATTTAGGTTTAAGAGATTACTGTAAAAATTTCATTGTGAGTATGCAGCTGGCACGAATTAGACAGAGGGTATAAATATCAACATAGTGAGATACAAAAGAGTGAATTGTGATTACTCAACAAGTACCGACTGTCTTCATTTCATACTCGCATGACGATCAAGAACACAAAGACTGGATCCTGACCCTCTCTACGAGGCTATTAGCAAACGGTGTTAACGTCATTCTGGATCATTGGGATCTAAATCTGGGAAGTGACTTGCCACGCTTTATGGAGTCTGGACTGACTGAAGCAGATCGAGTTCTTGCTGTATGCACTGGGCAGTATGTTGCCAAGGCAAACCTTGGACAAGGGGGGGTGGGATATGAAAAGATGATTCTCACAGCGCAGTTGATGCGGGACATCACGGCTGAGAAGATCATCCCTGTGATTAGGCGCAATGAACTCGAAATCGTACTACCTACGTTTCTTGGGGCACGGTTATACATCGACTTCCGTGATCCCACCCAATACGAAGCCAAATATGCAGAATTGATCCGTGAGATACACGGCGCTAAGATTCAACCTCGACCACCTTTAGGCAAAAATCCTTTCAGTGAACGTGAAGAATTTAGAACACCTTCTTTATCTACTCGTTCGGAGCGATATGTCTCACCACCCTTGAGAGGTGTCGTGACATTCGACTTCTCCAACAACAACGGTTGTTACGTGATTGGATCTGGTGACATGGTGTTTGAGACGATGTGGTCGGGAGGCAGCAACTCGGCAATACACGTATATTCAGATTCCTCCAGTATCCACAATCTGGCTCTTGCGATAGGGGCAAAGGAGATCACGGACATAGACGATGCGTCTGCCTTCGATACCTCGTCTAGGGTGAGGATGCCACAACTAGGTGAGATCGTAGTGTGGCAGAACATAGCTGGTTACTATGCGGCGGTGCGCATCGAAGCCCTCAATTGTCGTTCGCACGGTCGAGACAAAGACGAAGTGACGTTTTCTTATGCGATCCAACATGACAGAACACCATCTTTCAAAATGATGCTCTTGTAGATCCTCATTTAAAAGTGAGAATGCAAATATGAAAGAATCTTCTTTCGCAAAGAATGACCTATATGCAATTCATTTCACTGGAGAATACAGGTCACTGGTATCGTTTCAATGGGATGATATACCTCCATTCGCCATTGTCACAGGAGTAAATGGTGTCGGTAAGTCTCACTTCGTAGATTTGCTATCACTCTATCCCTTGTCAAACTCTGAAAATGTACTTGATATTAGAATACCGGACGAATCCAAAACATCGGAAATAAAAGTAGTACGTTATCGAAGTGAATATAAGGTGAATGCAGATTATCCTTTTACCCTCGCTACTATCCATCAAAGACAACAACAAACAATTCAAGATTATAGAAATTCAAAAAAACAGAATAATGTTTCTAAACAGATAATAGGAGTTGATAATTCTATAGATCATAGTGATGATATCCTGTACTCTGCTATTGAGGCAAATCCTGAAAACTTATTTACACTAGCTGATCCAAGAGAAGATATTGCAATCATGTCTATGCTATGGAAGCAAAAGCAGCACAGCCTTTATAAAAAACGAGTTCCTTATGATGAAATAGACAAGCAAATGGGGGAATCCCCGTGGAAGTACATAAACGATGTCTTAAGAGATCTGGGATTTGACTTTAAGATATCTGGACCGGTAGATCGATTGGGAGAAGACATCTATCTTGAGAATTGTACTAGTGTGTCAAGTGGCAAAGTTTTTAACATTAAAACACTGTCTAGTGGGGAACAGCAGATATTAGGTCTCTTAGCTTGGCTAGTAAGATGCAACTGGTCTTCAACACAACCAGATATACTGGTAATGGATGAACCTGACGCCCATCTTCATCCATCACTCACTGAAAAATTTGTGAGGTTTCTAACAAACATTATTGTAGATGAATACGGCATTAGGGTTATCATGACAACCCATTCGCCATCAACCGTTGCATTAGTAAATGAGTCTGCTGTGTTTGAAATGATGCGGCAAAAAGAACGAATTGTGAAGCCACGTTCAAAATGGAATTCAATTCGCGCACTCACAAGCGGATTGGTAACAATCGGCGATGATACACAGTACGTGTTTGTAGAAGATGTTTTGGATGCACAGTTCTACTCTGTAGTATGGCAGGCCGCAATCAATCGCTCCTCAACTAATACTGCACCTCTTTTGAGCAATTCTCCCAATTTGTTGTTCCTTGATGTATCGCTTAGCAAGAAAGGGGAGCAAGTGCCTGGCGGTGCGGGGGGGAGAAACAAGGTAATTAAGATTGTGAACAGCGTCCACCTGCCCAATTTTTGGGGATTGATAGATAATGATAATACCCAATGTGAAGTGAATCGAATATTTCAGATTCAGCGCTATGAAATAGAGAATTATTTGCTTGATCCAGTGAATTTTGCCGCTGCTTTGTGGAATTCTCAAGGGCTTCCACCAAGTTTGAAACATATCGAGGAAATTATTAGCAATCCATACCAAATGAAGGAGCTTAATGCACTTGAATTGCAATCAGTGATCAACGCCATTGTAGAATCGCTATCTAAAGAGATGTTCGGTGAAACGGAAATCGATAAGAGTTTACAAGATGTACGCTATCAACCTAGTCTAATATTGAAATATCCAAAGTGGTTTTTATCCTCAAAAGGAAAGAATTTTCTAGGTCCGCTTAGAAAGATATACAATGCAAGGTCGATCACATTTGATTCACTACTGACATCGTATCCGATGGTAGGGTTGATACCGAATGACTTGATAGAGGTGTTGAGGAAGATACAGGCAGGCCAAACGTCCTGAAAATCGTCGTGTCGGCAGTTCAACTCTGCCCCTGGGCACCATCTTTTCAATGACTTACGAGGAATCTACTGTATCTGTCTCCTTTCGGGGTAACGCCGGGGTAACAGGCTTGGTTAATGACGATACATTACTGTAGCAGATCCGTTCAGAAATCTCAATAGGAACCTGTCAGTATCGAGGAGATCGCGTCTCGTTCAAAGATCGCGCCCGTGCTTTGCATTTTCCAGTTCCGTCCGTATTTTTCTCGCTCAACTGTGTGAGCAACCTTCAATCCTTACGTTCAGAACCATGAAGAGACCTGTCTTGTGGCTGGCATGTGCGCTGCTTTTTTCATGCCTGTCAGCATCTGCCAGAGCCGGTGATACGGTTAGTGTCGCCAAAGTCTTAAGCCCAGATCTTATCCAACTCGAAGATGGCACAAAGATCGGCTTGCTTGGCATCGGCACGCCCAAGAGCCGGGCAGTTACGAAGCAGGATTGCATTGAACATCTATCAAATCTCATTAAAGGGAAAACCGTTGTGCTGGAGGCCGATACGTTGGTTGTGGACAAGAATGGGAAGACGCTGCAACGGTACGTGTACCTTGATGGAACGCTCATCAATATGCGTATGATTTCCGATGGCTATGCAGCCCCCTCGAAAACCAGTCATTCCTTGAAAGCTGAATTCGCAACAGCATTTGCCGATGCCAAATCCTCCCAGCGCGGCTCACACGCGACAGAAAAATCGACTGCGGAACAATGCACAGCAACAACGCAAAAGGGAACGCGGTGCAAGCGGTACACGACAAATCTTTCAGGGAAATGCTGGCAGCATGAATAGAAGGGAATATGTTCTCAAGTGAGAACTTTTATCCACTATCGTGTCTTACTGATACCCTGTGGCATGGCTGACATTTCAAGGCAATTGTTCTACGCGCCTGTTGGCGATGTCATTATACAGGTAGGGGAGGCACATGCCTCCCTTTTTTCATTTCCAGCCTAACGGTGTTTTCCGTGTTAACACCATTGAACTCAATACGGTAGAGCGATGAAATTCATTCTTTGGTCTTTGCTTGTTCTCTATCCGGCTTTGGCTGCCGGTCAGTCCTATGACACGGTGAGGGTCTGCACATACAACGTGTTGAACTTCAGTGGTGCGGAAAACGCACAGGAGAGAATTGACGAGATACGGATGATCCTGAACGAGATTCGGCCTCGCGTTTTAATGGTGCAGGAACTGGCGAATGAGGAGGGGAAGAAGCTCTTCGAGGACTCGATCACAAACGTGTTAGGTATTCCACTGGTCCCGGTAGCCGGAGCGTTCAGGGTCACGCAAGACAGCTATGTCTGGGTCTATTACGATGCCGAGACGTTTGAGACCATCACTGCGATCACCCTTGAGAATGATTTGCGTGACCAGAGGGCGGGACATCTACGGCATCGTCTCTCCGGGGATTCTCTTGCCTTTGTCACGCTGCACTGGAAGGCCGGGGATACGCCCGACGATGAAGCGCAGCGAGAGCAAACAGGACGCTTCATCCGAAACTTTGTCCAGATCAACAATCAAATCGGGGAGATCACCGCAACGGTGGTTGCCGGGGACATGAATGTCTATACGTCCGAGGAGCCGGGCTATCAGCAGCTACTGGAAGAGTTGAGTGACCCGATCAATCGTCCGGGATCATGGCACAATAACGTGGACTTTGCTGATGTTCATACGCAATCCCCGCGTCTGCGGCAGTTTGGGGGAGGGGTGAATGGTGGTATGGACGATCGCTTCGACCAGATACTTCTCTCACCTGCGTTGTTAAGTCGCTATCTTCCCGGCTCTTACACGTCCTTTGGCAATGACGGTAATCACTTCAATGACTCGATAAATGCCATGCCGAACACCGCCGTTTCTCCCGAACTTGCTCAGGCGTTGCATGACGCATCGGATCATCTGCCTGTCTACTTGGATTTGGTGTTTGAGAAGAACACTACGAGTGTTGAAGATGAAGAGGTGTGGACGCGGAGGTTACTGGATTTGTGGTGAACAATCCTTTCGAGAGTAACTATTAGACTACCAAAGATTCTTTATGGGTAAAGTACCGAGAGTGCGACGGCGGCATATACCATCCAGTTGGATCCATGTTGACAGCAACGTGCAAACGAGTTGTGCATATGCTACATACCATTGGACGGTAAACACTGACCTGCAAATTGTTAACGCTATCAACAATGGCTTGCTTGAAGCCTTACAGAGTATGGTCAAGCTACCCACTGCAGCATTGCAAGGAGAATTTAAAAGTCAACAGGAGATTCTCGATGCAGCAATGAAAGTACCCTATTTCCCATTCCTCATTTTTCAGCAGGACATTGCTGGCATGATGCTCACGCGTTTTGTCTCTAATGTTCAGCAGTACTTTGTTATGATACTCGCAGAGTTGATGCGTCAGCATCCAGAAGCGATTGATCCGAAAATTGTCAAAAGTGTTCAGTATTCACCGCGTGATAGAGAGACCAAGGATCAAATCCTCCAAAGCAAACTGGAACAATGGATTGAGCAGTTGACCTATGCTGGTTTTGACAAACTGAAGAAGAAGATAGGGCAGTTTGGATTACCCTTTGAAGATAACACCGGTACTTTCGACAAAATCGTCGACGAGCGCAACATTGTTGTTCACAATGGGTGGAAGGTAGACGCATCCTTTGCAAAGAAGTACCCGCAAGCCGGACTTCAAGAAGGTGATCGGCTGAAACTGAATTTGTATGATCTCTTCGATAGAATAAATCCTCTTCTCTTTATCGTAGCTCCGATGGATGACTATGTTGCTGCGAACTTTCCACTTATCGAAAAGGTCAACCTCAAAGATCATTTGCGAGAATTATACGCAGAACGTCTCAATTCACTTTTTCAGGACTCTATGAGTATGCTTTGACATATGGTGCAGTTATCAGAGACCTTGAAAATTTCTGCCAATACGATACTCTGTTCGGTACGTGGTAAGCCGCACTAAAAAACGGCTTCGGGACTATTCAATCCCGTACTGTGTGTCGATGAGGCACGACATGAAACACTGCCTTCCGGTTCTCGCGCCGGGGGGCAACGGTGATGTGTCCGGTATTCTGCCGGATGGATCGGATGTCCAGACCGTATGGTTAAAGACCGTTGCGGTTGTCACAGTACAGCTTGAATACTCCCGGCGATCCACCACTCTTGCGAGTGGTGGTTTTGCTATCGTGACAAGACCGGGAAGGAAGATGAGAAACAGCATACAGTCAACACAACTCCGGCAATGTATCGGGCGGCGGGTGCGGAGATTTCGGCTTCGGGCAGGGATCACGGCACAGCAACTGGCCATGCGTTCCGGCACAACGTTCCAGAAAATCCAGGTGGTTGAAGCCGGGACGGGCAGAATTTCCATGTGCCATTTGCTTCGCATTGCGAAGGTACTCGACATTACGTTGGGCGACTTACTGCGGGGGGTCTCCGTCTATAGCAACGTGCATGTGTGGTCGGTATATCCAGTGAAGTAAGAAAGGTTTCCGGGACGGACTTCGGACAAGAAACTGCAGTGCTTTCCAGCACTGCCGTTGTTGTTTGCGCCGTGGCGTTACGGTCGCGAGGAAGGAGGTTTGCGGTTGAGGGTGGCGTTGATCCGGTGGAGCAGCAGGAGCATATGATTCTGTTCCTGTGGTGTCGTGCCGGTGTTGAGTGCCGTGAGAATGGCGGCACGTAGCGCGTGCAGTTCCTGCGGGGACATGTATGCAATGGTAGAAAGGGGAGGGAGGTGGATCATGATGTTTTTCTCCTGCGATCATTCAGGCCGTGACCATCACTGCCTCTCGCCCGGCATATGGAGGTTTGATGGACTTCGGACGGATTGCGGGAGAAGAATGATGCGCCGAACGGTACTTGCCATTGCGTGCGTGCGCGGGAATCATCTGGCTCTTCGGAACACGGTTGTATGGTCGATGGAGCAGTTCTGCACGCAGTGGTGTGTTTTCTGCTCCCCCTTTACCCGATCTCAATTTTTACCCGTGATGAATGGACATTAACGGGTGTTATGCGCACTCGTTCTTCCTGCGCGTGATCTGAAAAACGTGCAGGCTGGAGAAGTGAACTGCCGTACATGGACAGTTCCCAACAATCATCATCACTATCACACCGAGGAGGGGAGAATGCACACCACACATCATCAATCTATGGAACCACTCATGACCCGCGTGGAAGCCGCCGCCTATCTGGGCGTCGCACCCGGAACCCTGTCTGTCTGGGACTGCACGAAGCGGTACGATCTGCAACCGGTCAAGGTCGGGCGGCGCAGCGTGCGCTACCGCCGACAACACCTTGACGCCTTCCTTGAACGCTGGAAGCCGCAATGTCCCGCGTAAGCGGCTCTCCGGTTTCATTCCGATCAAATCTTGATTTCACAATCACGCATCACCTTGAAGGAGAATACACCATGTATAGACATGATACCCATACCATTCCATTGACCGACATCCTGCACGCATTGGGCTTCAACCCGGTTAAATACCGGGGCCGCGACCTCTTCTATCGCTCTCCCTTCCGAAAGGAGAAAGTGCCGACGTTCCACGTCGATGAGGTGGAGAACGTCTGGTACGATTTTGCGAGCGAGTGCGGCGGGGACGTTGTGGACTTTGCCCGTGCATTCCTCGGCAGCCGTGGGTTGGGCGTTTCACGTGAGGATGCCCTGATGTTCCTGGGTGAGACTGCTGCCGGGATACCGCCGCAGACGACGTTCAACAGGGTAAGCCGTCCTGTACGCAACCCCTACAAGGTGGTCAACCTGTCCTACCGGTTGCGCCATCCCGGCCTGATCCGCTACCTGACCGAAGATTGCGGTATTCCGCTTTCCCTCGCCCAGAAGCACCTTGCCGAGGTACAGGTTCTTGATCGCAATACCGGACATCACTTTCACGCGCTCGCCATGCAGAATGAGGATGGTGGCTTTGCCTTGCGCAACCGCTACGTCACCGGAACGGCTGGACGCCACGATGTCACCGTTATCCGGGGGCTATGTGTACCGGCGCGGGAAGTGCATGTCTTCGACGACTTCATTGACCTCTTGTCCGCGCTGGCCGATCACGGCGTTGACCGCTTTGACGGCGACATGATCGTGCTGCATAGACCCGACTGTCTTGACAAGTCCTTTGCCTATATCGAGGAGTATGAACCGTACCGTCGCCTTTATTCATGGCTCGGTGGTGACAGGACGGGGGAGAAGGCGTCAGCGATCTTCAAGCGTGTTGCTGGTCGGCAACGGCATCTGGATTTCTGCGACATCAACGAGCGCACTTTCCCCTTCACCGGTGTCAGCGCAAGCAGGGCAGGGCAGTTCATGTCCGATATGCTTTTGTAAGCATCCATCTGATCTTCATTTACACCACCACCAACCACACAGGAGAACCATCATGACAACAACACCTTTTACCACACAGACTTTCTACATCTTCGTTGATGAAGATGGCGCACCGAAGTGCATCGGCGGCGGCGTCAAGCGGACGGAAACGGCGGCACTGCACCTCATGGTCAATGGCAGGGAGTATGTTGCCCTGCCGATGACAGGAAAGACCAATCGTGGAACTGTTAACCGGCCATGACGGCTCTTGCCACATGACTCCGATGATGGGAGCCGGTGTTTCTGGATACGGTCGGTTGCGGATTCTCTTCTCAGGCTGCATATCCTTTCGGGCATGTTTCAGGTGTCTACCAGCCGCCCACGCTTCCCGGCTCAACAAGAAAATCGGCTCCCCCATCGGGAATGGTTCCCCCCAATTTTCTTGTTGACCCCGCATGGTCATCTGGTTTTGCACAACCGTGTTGCCCGAAAGAACCTGCATAGAAGGAGAAACCCAATGAACCAACCACTCACAGCCAAGCCTGCATTTTTCATCGTTGTCACCGAGAACGACAAGATCAAGGTCATCGGGGCAGGTGTCGCGCATTCCCGCAAGGGGTCGTTTCACCTCATCATCCATGACGAACAATATCTGGCTGTTCGCAAGAACACAAAGAATGGAAAGGGGAGAAGCGTTCATTTGCAATTCCCCCTGCCACTCTCGGAATGACCAATGACGTTGCCTCTCTTACGCTTCTCACTCAACCCCCTACAGAAAGGATCTTCCCATGACATCACGTGACGAACTCTTCACCACCATGACCCAACAGATCATTGCCGACCTCGAAAAGGGAGAACTGACGTGGCGGCAACCGTGGAGCAGCGGCCACCTTGTGAGGCTTCCGCTGCGTAAAAACGATATTCCCTATTCAGGGATCAACACGATCATGCTCTGGTTGCAGGCAACCAAGAAGGGGTATCGCTCTGCCTACTGGATGACCTATCGCCAAGCGCAGGAAATGAAAGCGCACGTCCGTAAGGGAGAGAAGTCCACAACGATAGTCTATTTCGACACGATGCTCCGTGAGGAGACTACGCCGGACGGCAGTGAGTCTAAAAAGAAGATTCCGTTCCTGAAGCTCTATTCTGTATTCAATGCCGAGCAGATCGAGGGATTGCCAGAAGCCTTCTATGCGCCTCCCGCAGGGGACATCACCAATCCCGAAGAGCGTATCGACAAGATCGAAGCCTTCTTTGCCGGGACGCAAGCGGAGATTGTCACCGGCGTCAAGGCAGCCTACAACCCGGTGTTGGACTGTATCCAGATGCCGCCGTTCGACTGCTTTGAAGATGCGCGGAGCTACTATGCGACACTGGCGCATGAACTAATCCACTGGACAGGACATGAGCGCCGGTTACAGCGTGAATTCAACCTGAAGTCTGCGAACAAGGAAGGGTACGCGAAAGAAGAACTGATTGCGGAGCTTGGAGCCTGTTTTCTCGCCGCAGATTTAGGTTTGGAACCGGTGATCCACGAAGAACATGCGGCCTATATCCAGTCGTGGCTTGCCGCCCTGAAGAACGACAAGCGGCTCATCTTCCATGCCGCAGCACAGGCGCAACGGGCGGTGAGCTATCTGATGAACTTGCAAGAGACGAAGGAGGAACGACCGGTGAAGCAGGCGTCTATCTTCATGCCTGCAACGCCACAGGCCACGCCGGTACCCGTCTCCCACAGGCTCCCGCCAAAGCCGCCGTCACCTTAAGGAGGCATACACTCATCATAACCACAGCGTGAAGGAGGGGAGGAGGGCAGCACCCTCTTCCCCTTTCTTTTGCCTCCCTTCAAGAAAGGATCACCCCATGACAAGGAATACTGATAGATATGATGCGATCACGCAACAGATCATTGACGATGTGACCAGCAAGGCACTTCAGTGGAAGGCATGGTGGTCGGCAGAAAACCTGCTCCAACATGAACTCTGTCCCCGTCACTATGATAATACGCCCTTCACTGGAAAGAACGCGATCGCGCTTTTCAGCCGGGCGATTAATAAACATTTTCGCTCTCCCTACTGGCTGACATTCTGCCAAGCCATTGCCTTTCGTGGAACCGTTGTTGCTGCGGCGCAGCCTTCGCTCATTCTCTGCGACACCCCGCAGGAGCAAGCCTACCGGTCACGGGAGGTAAAGGGACGAGGCAAGACAGATCGTGATATAGACCTGTATAAGGTTTACAATGCCGATGAGATTGTAGGCTTGCCGCCATGCTTTTACGGGGATGCGGCCTACAGTGATGTCGAGGACGAGCGGCGCATGGATGATCTCGAGCTGTTTTTTTTTAGGACGGGAGCGATCGTGAGTGTCAAAACCAAGCCCCGTTATATCCCGCTTCATGATACCGTTGAGATGCCTCCCTTTGCCTGTTTTGATACGCCTGCGAAGTATTACATGACGCTGGCACATGAATTGATCCACTGGACAGGCAACCAGAGTCGATTGAACAGAACCTTCAATAAACGCGAAGAAAATCTGCAAGGCTATGCGAAAGAGGAACTGATCGCCGAGCTTGGTGCCAGCTTTCTCGCAGCGGAACTGGGTCTGGAAATTCGACCTTTGGAACATCATGCGGCCTATATCCAATCGTGGCTGGCGGCATTGAACGACAATCCATCCTTTATCCATTCTGCCTCGGAAGAAGCACAAAAGGCAGTGCGATATATCACCTCCCTGCGCAAGCCCTCTCCTTACTATCCGGGGTTTCCACCCGTCTCCTCATCACCCCCCGCGCCAACGGCACGACCGAAGCCTAAACCCCCGCGTCCGGGATAAAGGACGCGGGGTAGGGTATCCGGTGGAGCGCGCGCATAGCCGCGCAGATCGAGGGATTGCCCGAAGCTAATAGACGATGATCTTCTTGATGTCGAGGATGTCATCCGACCCGATGTTGAGGCGGCAGTAGTAAGTACTGGGAGGCAACGCGCGCGTTGACACGTTCATCGTATAGTGGCCGGGCAACATCTCTTCACGCAAGATTTCTAAAACAGACCGGCCTTGAATATCTACAAGGTCAATCGCAACAGTGTTGCGGGATGGCATAGCAAACGTGATGGTGATGTTATCCTTCACAAGGTTTGGCTGGCATGTCAGGTGCGTGGACGGCGTGTTATCCGCTTGACCATGACTGTCCGCCTCCGGCTGAACAGAGAGCCACGCAGACCCGGTTTTTTTGATCCGCATGATGGTGCCGCCTGTGCCAATGAGAAACCCCTGTGCGCGATTTGTAAACAGGACAGCCGTCAATGACGCGCCTGTCACCTGTGGGTGTGTATGCCACGTGTAACCGCCATCAAAGGTATATTGTAGCGTGCCGTTAGATCCCACAGCGATGCCGCTCGATTCGTCTGTCAGGTATACCCCGATCAAACTGAAAGCAAGTTGCTTTGGCTGCTGAATGTACCACGTTTTGCCGCCATTGTTTGTATAGTAGATCGAGCCGCGCCCGACAACAGCACCGTGTTCGCGATCAGCGAAGGAGACATCAAACAGCACGTCTTCAGGCAGGAAGACCTGTTCTGTCCACGTCCGTCCTCCATCTTCGGTGCGCAGGATCACAAAGTCCCCCACGATGACACCCACGGACGGGTCAATAAACTGGATGCTATTGAGATTTTTATCTGTGCCGATGTTGAGCGTATCCCACGTCTCGCCGCCATTGGATGTTTTAAAGACAATACCTTCCCTTCCAATGATAAACCCCGTCATGTCATCAATCATGGCGACATCGTTGAAATAGTTGCCACTGAAACCGGCAGGCATTGATTTATCCTCCCAAGAGCGACCGGCATCGGTACTGATTAGGATTGTCCCTTTATTGCCAACGATGACAGCGGTGTTCGGCTGTACCGTGCTGATCCCCGACAGGCTCATGTTGTCGCCTGAGATAGGTGTTGCCTGATATGTCCATGTTTGACCGCCATCGTGCGTGGCCAGCACGGTACCGTAACTACCGACGGCAAGACCGTTCAGGTTGTCAAAGAAAGCGATGTCTGATAGGTTCTGTCGCAGGGTATCGACGAGGGGATGCCAAACGTTGTCTCTTTCTGCATTAGTCTTGAGGATCGAGCCACGATTGTTAGGGATCACTGGGTCACGTCCCACGGCATGAAAGGTGTGGTGATCTGCTGCTGCGACACCATGCAATTCTCCGCTGATGCTTGACGGCGGTTCTATTGTCTGGGCGATCCAGCTTTGGCCCCCGTCTGTTGTTTTGAACATGAAGTTTTGATTTCCGACAATCACCGCATTTTGCGTGTCAGAGAAAGTAATGGCATTGAGCCTGGACGGGGTAAATTTCGGTTGCTTGATCCACGTTTTCCCGCCATCCGTTGTTTTGAGAACCATCCCATAGTCTCCGACGGCCAGACCAAAGTCCTTGTCCACCATGTACACATCGTTGATGTTATTCGAGAAGTCCGTTTCGCTCTCCAGCCATGTTGTCCCGCCGTCGGTTGTATAGATACTGGCACCGAACCAACCCACAGCGATACCGGTGTTCTGATCAAAAAAGGAGACAGAATAGTATTCGCCGGATGGTGCGCTCTGCGGTGTCCACGACTTGCCCCCGTCCGTTGTGCGCAACACGGTACTTTTGTCTCCCACAGCATAACCAATACGGGGCGATGCAAAATCGATGCTCCACAAGAGATCAGATGTGCCCGTCTCTTGCCTCGACCAGTGACGGCCGCCATCTTCTGTACGGAGCACTATGCCGGAATCGCCGACAATCACGACTGTGGCTTCATCTATGAAATCCACGCTATTCAGGTTCTCAATGGTGCCGCTATATATGTGCGTCCATGTCAGGCCTGCGTTTGTTGTTTTGTAGATCGTGCCCCACGCGCCCACGGCATAGCCTGTCGATGGGCTGGGAAACGCGACATCGAACAGGGTAAACTCGTTTGGAGCGGGATTCATCCATGTGAGTTCGATCTGCGCCAGAAGAGGGGCAGCGAAGAAAACCATCCCCATAGAGAAGAGGAGAAACTGCTTTTGTGTTGTTGTCATCGTCATGTTGATTAGTGAGAGGATTCTAACGATTAAAGTGCAGGTGACGCCCAATGGGGCAGCCGTACAAGACTGAATCATATGAATATAAGAAATCATGGGCATATATGCCCCTCGCTTCTTGCCGACTCGGATACTTTTAAGCTATGCCGGGAAAAAAAACATCATCGAAAGCAGCTCAAGAGCAATCGGCTGACGTGATTTTTGGACAGATCGTTCGGGAAAAACGCCTTGCCCTTGGCCTGCGGTTGATTGATTTGCAGAGTGAAGGCGGGCTTGATCGATCTCATATTGGCAAGATTGAGGCGGGAAAGGTTCAAGTCTGCCTGCGCGGTATTATCCAGATCGCTCAAGGGCTGGAAACAACGCCCGGAGAATTGATGAACGAAGTCATGAAAAAAATATATTGACAGCGACGCGGCCTGTACCCAAATCTCCGCGTCCGTGATAAAGGATACGGAACAGGGCAGGGGGAAAACTCTCTGCGGATCTCTGTATATTATTCCTTCAATGTCAACTGTCACGCTACATAGTCCTTTTACGCCGGAGGCGTTGCAGTTCCTGCGGGAATTGCCGCAAACAACGGATACCCAGATGTGGTGCAAGGAGTTCCGCACGGTTCTCATGCGCTTGCTGGGGGATGTTGACCACATTGTCGTTAACGTCTATACGACACTGAACCTTTCCAATCCAGAAGAGGATGAGCAGAGCCAGTTTCAGGTTTTAAGGGATTCCTTCGATAGCGCATCGGTGCGCCAGCGTGCCGTGCTCAAACGTCAGTTGGCATCCACGGAGCGGTGGCGGGATATTCTTGAGGATGGACGACATAACGGTTTTCCCCTTGAAAAGTATCAGGAAGCCATTGGATTTGATTACCTCTATCAGGAGAAAACCTATTGCGGCTCAATTCTGCTGTTCCGTTCAATTCACCTGCCGCCGATCTCCGAAGAAACGCTCCAACTTTTGGAGGAGATGAAGGCGTTTATCGCTTTCCTGTTCTCGGATCATATTGCCCGTTATCAAGCCACACGTCCGCACGAAGTTGCCTTTCCCGATCTGGTCAAGAGGGTTAGACAAGATGTCGAACTCACTTCACGGGAAGAGGAAATTCTCCTTCTTCTCATCACCGGGTTTTCTTATGATGACATGGCGGATACGCTGTGCGTTTCAAGGAGCACCGTCAACAGCCATATTGCTTCCCTCTACCAGAAACTTGGCGTGAAAAGCGTCAAGGCGATCTTTTCCCGCTATATGACTCCACGCAATCAATGATCCCACAAAATCAGATTTTCATCTGATTGATTCAAGATGGTTATTGCCGTAAGCTCTCATCATGAGACGCACATACGTAGCGATCTTCGCGATTGCGGTTTTGTTTCTTCCAGACATTCTCTATGCCCAGCATCCGGTAGAGCCGACGGCGCAGTACGTGACAACGTTTACAGGTACGGCAGACATCCTGTCTGCCACGGACGTGCAATCAGGATACGAGGTGACTGTCTGGCTGGTGAACGGAAACTATGATTTCGTGCTGCATCTCTCATCATTGACATTTTCAGGAAGTGGTGTCTGTAGCACGTTAAATAGCGTGCCACTGAATGAGATCGCACGGGATGTGGCTGATGCTGTTGTTCTTAAGGGGGTAGAGTCAGGTTATCCGGGGTGTTCAACATCGAGCTTCACCAAGCCAGTGCGGGTATGGATCGAAGAATGTGGCACACGTTCCGGTTCTGGGTGTTCGGCAGAATTTTCGGCATGTGGTTCCTCGTGGATTTACAGGGGCTACAGCATTGAATGCCCCGGAACCGGAGGAGCAGGAACCATTGGGAAAACTGGCGGGACGTATTCGAGTTGTTCTGGTCAGTGTAGTAGTACCCATTTATAAATCAGGGCTGGAATAAAAGACATGCCCCAGTATAAAAAAATTCATGATGGTACGTTAAGCAACGGGCACTATACCATCACGATTGAGGATGGAGGATATGTGTCGATTGCGGAGGAACTTGTCTCGAAAAAGGGTTATGGATTAACGTGTTGGGGATCGATGCCTCTTTATGACGGGCCAATACGTGATTTGCCTCAATCTATTCGACAGGAAATTTTGGCGTCTGGTCTGAGCCGGGTAGGTTAAAACGCAGCCGGCACACCTTTTGAAAGATGTGCCGGAATTAACCGACGGGTGTCATCGCGAATGACAGGTATTGATACGCAACATACCTGCCTGTCTTTCATGCGATGGCACTCGTTTGCGTTTCCGCATCTCCGTCCCCGGCATTCATCGGAATGGTGGCGACCACCACGCCCCGTATGATTGCCTTCGTCCATGTCTCGGATCCATCCGTGACCGAGCTTCCGTCATACGTGCCTACCAACAACCGCCCGTCTCCGGGGATTAGCGCGTATGCCAGAACAGTCTCTCCGATCTTTGGATGTCTCCGGTCGATAACCTGCCAACAGCCACCATAGGCAACGATCAAATGATCGTCGATGTCTGCTGGCCTCTCCATGCCCGGTTTGTGCATAGAGCCTCCTTGAATGGTGATGATGGCATGGTGTCTTCATAGAAACGCCCTTTTTGAATTGAGCGTGCAGAGAACACCCACGCTACGAAAGTAGCGAGATCATCTCAAGAAGCAGATACTACATTCCTACTACTTTTTTTTCTCGTCCGATAGTATTGCGCCACGTTTTACAAGGTCTTTGAGGGAATGCAGGGCTGATTCCATCCATACGATATGGTCGGAAAGGTTGGGATCGTTCAGGTCGAATACATCCGAGAGCGTCTTCTCTCCAAGATACATGCCGATGGGTGAGGCCGTGTCCATTGTCAGGTCTGTGTGCTGTACATCCATAGAACCGTTTCCCGATATGAGCCAGTCGATTGAGACACCTGCCGCTCTGATTTTTTCCAACGCGGAGATCGACGGCTCGTTGACGTTATTCACATACTTCGACATCTGCGACGGGTGGATATCGCATACTTTGGCAAAATTGCGAACACTGCGATGCCGTGTTTTCGCATAGAATTTAAGCCTTTCGCCAATCGTCATAGAAAAACATTGCAAATGTGCGCGAAATATTTTTGAAATGCACGCGCATGTGCGTATATTTGTGTTATCGGGTAGCGCGTTTCTACAAAGTACGGATTTGAAACCTTCAATGCCACGCCGCCGTGCAGCTATTCTGCATGTCTTGTTCCGTTCTGATGCACCGGGATAAAGTGGCTGGGCATGGGGACGATTCCACAGCCACGGGAGCACGGCCAGTGCTGGGCGTTCGATCACGGGAGGGATGCCTGGCACGCCGTTTTACCTTTTTTCCGTGAAAGCCTGATAGTACCTTTTGTTTGAATGCGTGTGTTTTGTTTTGATCGGAACGGATAGTTCCATTATTTTTTCGATGTGTGGTTGCCAGCCTTGTGGCACACCTGTCTCCAACTAAACCTGAAACCGCCATGATTCAGAAGCCATTTCGTTGCTGCTGGATGTTTCTTGCGCTCATGCTCTTGGGCAGCACGCTGCTCACAGCACAAGAGCAGTCTACCGTTTATGATCCCTTCAACGATCCGGCGATCATGCACATCGGCAACCTCAATCCCGACTGTGTGCCGGACACGCTCTACGGTCTGCTCCACCGCAATCTCCAGTGGATGCCCGAATATATCTGCTGGGGCAAAGCCTTTGATTCTGCCGGGGTCTCTCTCTGCGATGAGGGGGCGTACGATTCTACCCTCCGGTTCGCCGAGGTGGTCGATACGACGTGGATCGAGGCTCCGAACTGGGGACGATATTCCTGCGCTGTCTCCATCGATCAATACAACGTCAACGACACGTTGAACGACCTGATCTTCTGGATCAAGGGGATCGACACGCTCAACGGCCAGCAGGGAGAGCGTGTCCCGCACGACACCGCACGCGCACTGGTGGTCTTCGGTCAGAGCAAACTTCCGACCAAATCGAAAATCGACCTCGACAAGATCAAGAACTTCCAAAGTGCGCCATTCAACGCGATGGCGTTGGGGGTGAACACCGAGTTGGTGAACCCGAAGAAGCGGGACAACACGCGCAAGACAAGTTGGGAGTTGAAGAGGGTGAACCGGGCTGTCGGAGAGGAAGAAGATTCGACGGAAGTGGGAGAACCGGTGGTGGAGGGAAACGAGGGGGTGTTTGCCCAAACGGGTGAAGCATCCTTTGCCGCCCGTGTCTGGCCGAACCCGACGATCTACACAACGAACGTGGAAGTGCGCCCCCTGCCGACCGGCCGGTATCAGGTCGCAGTACTCGGCATGAACGGTGCAGAAGTCTGGCACTCGGAGATTGACGTGTCAGAGGAGGGGGGCGAAGTCTTCGAGACGGTTGACCTCAGCGGTTTGCCGAGTGGTCACTATATCCTGCGGGTCTATACCGGGAAGAAGTCCTTCGGGGATTATCCGGTCATTGTCGTGAAGTAGCGCAATTCCTGCTTGAGACACAGCGCACGCTTGGCAGCGTGCTGGCATTCGGCTCCCGATTCATCAACTGTCATCACACACTTGTAAACGCATACACAATGAACGGTCGATACCTCTATTGTATAGCGTTCCTGCTCCTTGCGGGAACACCAGCAACCGCCCAGTATTCAGAAGCAGCCTTCGAGCAAAAACAGGCAGGGGAACTCTATGACGAACGGGGCTTTATGCACGGCAAGGCAATCACCGTTGACGGGAAACTGGTGGTTTCCAACTCCAACGGCAACGTCTCCTACAGCTATCCGCTCTCAAGCTGGAAGGAGAAGGGCTACGGCATGGGGTTGACCCTGAACTATTGCGGTTCGGTTGCCTTCACCACCTTTGGAGAATACACCGAAGAGAGCATGATTAGCCCCTATGCCCAGTGGAACAAGTTCACGCAAAACCGCCCGGTCTGGCTGGTCGGCTTCAACGGCTTTGCCGTGCAATCCCTCTCTTTTGCCAATGCCTTTCACGCCGACCCCGATTGGGTGGATGCGTATGAGGATGTCTATACAACCAGCTACGACGACGATGATTTTCTCTGGGTGATCGACGGCTATGATTTCTGCAACCGGATGCAGGACTTCGCCCACGGGAGTTATGAGGAAGCACAAGGAAGCACGCCCTACCGTTACCGGGATGTGATCCGGCTGCTCCGCTCCGACGGCAGCGTCTTGGAACTCATGAACATCAAGCATCTTGCAGGGGCAGTAACAACCTCCTCAACGTGGAGCCAGACCGAACATCTCTATAGTGGTCATTACGTCGTCAATGAAGCCAACGCGCAAGGCTATGCCTATGTGGAATATCAGCAGAACGTTGATTTGCCTGACTATCTTGAGGAGTTCCTCGAAAACGAACCACGGTTTCAGCCCCGGATTGTTCACTACTATCCGGGAGATGGGCTTGAGTATATATTTTCAGAGCGGTTCAATCCCTACGGTATGGCAGACCTGCGGGACGGGTATGTCCACTTTGGTGGGGTACGTGCCAACCCGACAATCTTCTATCTCTCCGAAGTACGCATGGCCGGAGAGCGTCTTGTGCAACTGAACTATTCCCGTCACGGCGAACTCTACGATTACAGCACCGCTTTTTCTTACGTGAAGCTCTCGGATTCAACAAAGGGACGTGCCTTGCTGACCGGTGTCGGTGATGCCACCTTCTCCTACGGTGACGGCTGGATGGTGGTGAAGGATGAAGGACGCGCGACCACCGTCCGTTTCGATACGATTGCCTATAGCGGCAATGCGGTATCGAGCGAAGTCTTTCCATTGGCAACGTTAGGGTATCTTACCGCAGAGGCAGAAGCGGTTGCCACCTTCGATCTGGAGGAGGCTGGACAGTACAAATCGTGGATTGGCTACGTAACCCGGATCACTGACCCGGAAGACCGGGAGACCACCTTCGATTACGAGACCTACGAGCGGCGGCACTACGGCTTTGGCTTTCCGAAGGCTGCCGCCACGGTGACGCTGGATAACTACCGGCTCAGCGAGGTTGTGGAGCCGACAACACAGTATGCCCTCACCTACCACAACCGTGGTGGAGGCACGACGATTGACGTAGCAGGACTTGATACCTTAACCGTCACGCAAGGTTCTGTCGGAGATTATCCCTACGCCTTCTCGAACGCGGCAGACAGCATAGAAAAGCGAACGCTTGGCGTTGGTGGTGTCCTTCTGACAACAGACTACTACGATTTTGTTTTCGGCACCTCTCTTGTGGGAACGACGCCGACCGGGGCAGTGGTCTCGACGAAAGATCACATCAGTGGGAGAACTACCGTCACGTCCTACGAGTATAGCCGCCATCTCCTTCCACACGCACTCTACCTTAGCCCGGACAAGTACTATACTGCCCTGAACAAAGTGGAGACCTCCGGCTACGTAAACGGGGTGAAGACCGATTCGACCGGACAGTACACAACCTACACCAATCCTGCTCCCTATCTCTGGCTGCCATTAGTGGCAAATTCTACCTCAAACAACGCAGCGCAGGGAAGACAGTACTACACTTACGAACTCGACACGATCCGCCGTTTCGGTGAGGAAGACACGTTGATTAAATACTTCGGGTTGGGATTGAGCAAGAAAACAACCTACATCCAAGACCCTCTTGAGCGGAACCATACCCTGACCGTTACCGACTACCTGAATATCATGGAGTTCGATACGACCTTCACGACCATACAAGCGAGGATCGACAAGTTTGCGATGCATCACAACTTCTTCAAGTATCGCGATACGCTCCACGACCCTGACTTTGAACACAGAACGTTTGCCGAGGTCTTCTACGATCCGCGTATCCTCGTCGTGACCGGATACGATACGATTACGCTGGGCGATTACAAGATTCCCCCCTTCTTTGGCTTGGTTGAGGAGACGCGGACGACGACGGCAAACGGAGACTACCTTGCCGGAAAACGGAATGTCTACTGTTTGGTGGGAGATTGCGACGGAGGGCCGGAGACGATCACCGGATTGCTCCAGCTTGGCATGGCAGGTGCGTTGCTTTCCGATACGCTCTTCGGACGGGATCGCCGCACGTTGTCGAGCAACGCCATCGGCTATGCAAACTTTGACCGGGGTATGCCGGACTACACGATCAACGGACTTGGTGCGAAGGGGAGGAACTACTACGGCTACCGTCACCCCGGCATCCCTTCAACGTCCTACCCGACAGGGATGATGCTGGCGAACGATGACCTGACCTATTCCCAAACCTTGAAGGATGGGTCGTCCACGGCCTACCGCTACGAGATACCGCAGAGCCAGCGGGTGGAAGTGCGGCGGTACGATCCGCTGCTGACGCTGAAAATCGACACATTGACGACGATGAACGAGCTGAGCCGCTTTGGACAGGTGACAGCCTCGGTCGATCCGAACGGATGGTTGTCGGAATACAGCTACGACTACAACGGGCGATTGACCTATGCGTGGTTGCCCTATGACTTCCAGTCACCGGACAGCACATACTTTGTGGACTTTCACGGCCTTGAGGAGATTACTGGATATGGTGGCAGCGCGTGGATAGATCACTACGATACGACTGACTGCACACCGAACAACGGGTGGGTTGCCGGTTCATACAGTGTTCCGTTAGGCGGTTCCGAACACCTCTTTATCGATCACCCCACGGTGAACGAACCCCCTTGCGGGGGCTTTGGCAGCCGTGCAGACGAGAAGGGAGCCAGCAGCCAGACGTTTGGCGGTGTAGACCAGCCGTTTCAGTGGCGCGACTCATCGACCGGGTATCTGAGCTTTATGCTTCCGAGCGCTTACGGTCACGATATTATCAACATCGACAGTGCCTTTGTGGAGCTATATGCCTCGACGGTGATCGGCAGTTGCGTGACGGTGAATATGTGGATGCCGGATCATCCAACGTTCTCGAAGACGTGGTTGCTGAATTGTGATGCCTTAGCCTACGATCCGGGGGGAGGTGGCACGGGAAGCGGCACAACCGGTGGCGAGGTAGGGAAGGGGATGCGCACGATGAGCGACCCCGACACGGTGAACGGCCAGTTTCTCTTGCGCGTAAATCTTGTCGATTTCCTCGATACCATTGAAAACGATGATGTGCTCCGTTTTATCCTGACAACGACCACGGTGAACGGACGTGTAGACTTCATCAACGGGTATGAGAGCGAGTCAAACTACCGTCCACTGCTGAAGCTCTACGTTCACACGCTGAAGCGGAATACGTTGTCGGATTACACGCTCCACTACGAGTATGACGACGAAGGGTTGACTTCGACGGTGATCGCAAAGGTTGACGATAGTCTGCACACCTCAAATCAGGGTGTCGGAGGCATTGCGATGCTCGGAGAGGCACGGCGGATGAGCACGACAAATTACTTCGGTGCGGACTACCGGTTGCTGAAATCAAAAACGCCCATCGGTCCGATGGATAGCCCGGTGCGGTATGATTCTGTGCTGGCGCACTATGACGGGCTTGGCATGGTGTTAAAGGCACGTGACCAGTTGAACGATACGGTGACCACCGCCTACGACGGTGCGGGACGTGCTGATACGACGTGGAATCAGGATGGAACATTCACCCATGTGGAATACTACACCTGCACCTACGATCCTAATCCGAACCCTGAACTGCCGCAAGTCTACCCGACAAGTTGCTTCGACTTTGTCCCATCCGAGCAAGACTTCTACGGCTCGGTATCGGTGAAGGTGGTAACAAACGAGCTTGGGAAGAAGTTCGCGCAATACTACGATGCCTTTGGTCAGTTGCGGCGGGAGATTGCCGACAGTGGCGGTCTGCACCGGGTGACGAAGTACGAGTATGACATGCTCGGCAGAGTGAAGCGTGTGACGAACCCGGCGGGAGACGAGACGGAATACTGGTACGACGACTTTGGGCGCGTTCTCTACAAGAGCCAGCCGGACTTAGGGACGATCAGTTACGCCTACGACAAGCTCGGCAACGTCCGCTTTGTGCAGACGCAAGAGCAAGAATACGAAGACCGGATCACGTTCAACGAGTACGATGACCTGAACCGTGTCGTGATCGTCGGCGAGGCTGACTTCTTCGATCATCAGACAGGGATCGACGCTCCCCGTTCCCCTCTCCCCGGTTCCCCGTCCCCTGTCACAGGCGACCGGGAGAAATCCTCCTACAGCAAAACAGTGCAGTCCGTTCCGACTGACGACACACTCAACCTTAACCGGATCACCGATCAACTTGACCCGAACATCCTGCACGACGACAGCTTGAGCGCGTTCCTGACGGCGAACTACACGCTTTGGGTTCCGCCGAACAGCTATGCAAAGACGATCCCGAGTTTCTGGAGCGATCTGGATTCAATCCCGGAGACCTGCGAGGATATGAACATGGCTGTCCCCGATGCTATCGGGCCGTTCCTCAAGCATGAGGCAAACGTCTATGAGCCGACAGCAGAAATCTCCGACTACGATGACTTCGAGAACTTGGCAAAGCATCCGGAGAACGTGCGGATTGCCATCCACTACGACACGTTGCCCTACCACGCAGGCGCGGTCTGGTATCACTTCCCGACGAAGGCTGAATGGGATAGCCTCGCCCCACACGGAAAGGTACGGAACCTGAAAGGGCGCGAAGCTGCCGTTGCCTACCGGGAGCACGGCGGTGAGCCATATCACTTCTCCGTCATCAGCTACGATGAACGGGGGAGACCGGAAGCCTTGCTCCGGTACACGGAGAACTTAGGGTTTGATGCGATCTACTACGCCTACAATTCGATGAACCAGTTGATTGCCGTGACGGTGGCCGATCCCTATCGCCAGTTTGCCACGTGGTATGGGTATGACGATAACGGTCGAGTCGATTCTGTCTGGACAAAGCTGAGTGAGGCAGGCCACGGACTCAAAGGATACAACGGATCACAAGCAAAATACCCGACCGTCGCGATGAGCCGACCGCAGAGTGCGGAGATCACCTATGTCTACACAAAGACAGGTCAGGTCGATTCGATGTTCTATCCGGCAGTCTCTGTCGCGGTGGACTACCGTTATTCCCCGCGCAAGTGGCTCGACACGCTGAAGGCAACGAAGGGGGGAAGTGACCTCTTCACGCAATATCTTACCTTCAATGCCGGTGGTCAGATCACGCGGCAACAATCGCAGCAGGGGGGGAGTTATCCTCTGATCCAAGACTACACCTACGACGGTATCAGCCAACTGACAGAGTGGAAGAAGCAGTACGGCGGTATCTATGGATGGACACGAGAACTCTACGCCTACGATCCGGTCGGCAACCGGGACAGCCTCACCTATATTGCCAATGGGTGGAGTACCCCCTATCCGAAGGACTACTACGACAACGGTCGAGGATCAAGCGTACCGGGGGTCGGCCCGAACCAGTTATTGAAGGTGACGCAGCCAAGTGGCGACTACACCGAATACGACTATGATCGGAACGGCTCAATGACGACCCGGCAGCAGTACACGTCAACGAACGTGTTGACGAAAGAAGAACGTTTCGGCTACAGCAGTTGGCGGAACTTGCCGTGGAGTTACGAGCGTGAAGACCCGACGATCACGGTCGGCCCGAACGTGTGGGAGTATCGTTACCGCTACAACGCAATGGGAGAGCGCGAGCAGAAGCGAGAGTGGTTGACACCGGCAGGAGATGTGACGGCTCCGGGGTATGAGTGGACATATTATCTTCTCGGTGGCAGCAAGGAACAGATGAGTGTGTGGAAGGGGATGCAGACATCGGAGTCTGGCTTTTGTGGAGATACGGGAACAGGGAGTAATGTCTATCTCTATCCAGTAGAGTATCTGAGCTACGGAGGGTATGCTGCGAGTTTGATTGCACGGCCATCCGGTACAGTGGAATACAGGATTAGCGACCATCTTGGCTCGAACCGCGTTGTTCTCGATAATACCGGTACGGTGTTATCAACCACGGACTATGCGCCATTTGGAAAACCGGTGGCCGGAAGCGAGGATCGCAAAAATTGGATCGACAAAGAGACGGATGCAGAGAACGATTTGGGAAATTTAGGTGTGAGAGCCTATGACGATAATCTTGGGAGGTTTACAAGTGTCGACCCGATATGGGAAAAGTTTGCATTCATGAACCCATATCATTACAGCCACAATAGTCCCGTTATCAGAGTTGATCCTAATGGATTAGATGATTATAAAATAGACAATGTTACTGGTAAAATAACACTTATACCAGATACAGAAGACAAAAATCAGGATCGATTATTTGCCGTGGATGATAAAGGAGAAATCGAACAAGATAATGTACTTATTTTAAAGAAGGGCATTTTAAGTAAGGGAGTAAAAGGTGTGGACAAGTATGGGCATGAATTTGTCTATTATGTTATCAAAGGAGATGATGCTGCTACTAAATTCTTCGAGTTTGTAGCAAAAAACTCTCATGTCGAATGGAGTCAAACTTTATTAGGCAAAGCAGGGAAAAATGGCAAAAACTATATTGCTACTGCTTTCGATGAATTCCAAGAATGGGGGGGGCGACATTTAATGCAAGAACAATTTGCGGATGGCTGGACAATACGAGAACATAGACATAGCCATCCTAATAATACGCCCAGACCTTCTGGGAGCGCAACTTCGGTAGACTTGTATGGTGACATAGGCTTTGCTCGATGGGTTAAAGCATACGCAGATGGCTCATCAAAAACTGTTTTTAAAATATACTTGCCAGCTCATGAGATATACATGTGGTACAAAAAAGATGGAGAATACGAACATGTTAAACTTGAAGACAAAAAAGAGTAGTCTAATCTACTGGAAGATATTATCTGCCTGTTTTTTCCTTCATGCGTCAATGGCTTATAGTCAAAATATGCGCGAGTACGTGTTGTCAGAGGTGCATATTGAAAATACGCTTCTTCGTCTATTTTTAGATTCGGTTGTGCAACAGGAGAAATCATGTTCCCATTATAAAGAAGGATTCATCTGGTCAGTTAACTTCGACAGTAGTTGCTACCTAAAAGGAAAAATAGAAGTGTCGTATGGTACAGGAGTACCGTCGGCTTTCGGATGTTTTTATATAGACGATGTATTGTTTATGGTAGGTGGTGATTATGTTGAGTCAATAGTAAGTATGTCCGACAAAACTGATACACTCTTGTTTGAGATAAATACGACAGAGCTTCCCGTGACAGAAGATTATTCCTTTTGGGAACTTGTGTATGATGGAGGAGTTCTTGCTGTCAAGAAATCTTATCCAGTTAGATGCTCTCAAAGTAAAAGTGATTGACTAAATGAGTTCGCTCGTGTGGCTTTGTATATCAATGCCATCATTAACAATCATGTGCATCTGATACAAGATTGGAAGAAAGATGGGGTATACGAAAACAGGTCAAGTCGATTCGATGTTCTACCCGGCAGTCTCGGTCGCGGTGGACTACCGCTATTCTCCGCGCAAGTGGCTCGACACGTTGAAGGCAACGAAGGGTGGAAGTGATCTCTTCACGCAGTACCTTACCTTCAACGCCGGTGGTCAGATCACGCGGCAACAATCGCAGCAGGGGGGGAGTTATCCTCTGATCCAAGACTACACCTACGACGGTATCAGCCAACTGACAGAGTGGAAGAAGCAGTACGGCGGTATCTATGGATGGACACGAGAACTCTACGCCTACGATCCGGTCGGCAACCGGGACAGCCTCACCTATATTGCCAATGGGTGGAGTACCCCCTATCCGAAGGACTACTACGACAACGGTCGAGGATCAAGCGTACCGGGGGTCGGCCCGAACCAGTTATTGAAGGTGACGCAGCCAAGTGGCGACTACACCGAATACGACTATGATCGGAACGGCTCAATGACGACCCGGCAGCAGTACACGTCAACGAACGTGTTGACGAAAGAAGAACGTTTCGGCTACAGCAGTTGGCGGAACTTGCCGTGGAGTTACGAGCGTGAAGACCCGACGATCACGGTCGGCCCGAACGTGTGGGAGTATCGTTACCGCTACAACGCAATGGGAGAGCGCGAGCAGAAGCGAGAGTGGTTGACACCGGCAGGAGATGTGACGGCTCCGGGGTATGAGTGGACATACTACCTGCTCGGCGGCAGCAAGGAACAAATGAGTGTCTGGAAGGGAATGCAGACATCGGAGTCTGGCTTTTGTGGAGATACGGGAACAGGGAGTAATGTCTATCTCTATCCAGTAGAGTATCTGAGCTACGGAGGGTATGCTGCGAGTTTGATCGCACGTCCATCCGGTACAGTGGAATACAGGATTGCCGACCATCTTGGATCGAACCGAGTTGTTCTTGACAATACCGGTACGGTGTTATCAACCACGGACTATGCCCCATTCGGTAAGCCTGTAGCAGGAAGTGAGGATCGTAAGAGTTGGATAGACAAAGAGACGGACATAGAAAACGATCTGGGTAATTTGGGTGTGAGAGCCTATGACGATAATCTTGGGAGGTTTACAAGTGTCGATCCACTATGGGAGAAGTATCGTAGTTGGTCTCCATATCAATACAGTATGAACTTACCAATAGTTCAGAAGGATCCAACTGGTAAGACTGTTGAGCCTGAGTGTGCTACAGAAGAGCAAGAAGTAATGATAGAAATCCTTATTAATGAGATCATAAGTTGGAACAGTCCAGTTGCCAATGATATTCTAAATCGTGCTTTGGGGACTGACTCAGAAATTAAAGTATACGTCTTTTCGTCACCTCAGTTAGAAACTGAGACAACATCTAAGCTCTCATCAACAGTGCTTGAAAATGTGTGGAATGATCATTCGCGTGTTGGGTTGACTCAGCGGATTGAGGATAGAACAGAGGCTGAATCTTCAGTCATGTTAAATGGTGGAGTGATGAAGGAAACTGTGTTCTTAGATGATGAGGGCAAGTTGTTTGAATATTCTCAGATGCCTCTTGCCTTATTAGATGAGCTATGTCATTCAGTAATGTGTGACACTGACGAGGATGAAGATCATCGTTTCTTATTCACAACTTTGTTAAATGAATTAAATTCTGGTAAGATATCCGTAGGAAAGGGTGTAGAGACTCAGATTAGAAAAAGAGCAGAAAAATATGTCGAATAATATTAAAACTATTATAGTTAGACGCACGCTTTATGCCACTGTATTTATGTTGGTATGGTTTGTTGCTACAAACTCATATGGGCAAGTTGAAATTGAATTCGAGAATAAAGAATCAATATTTATCACTTTGGACTTGCCAAATGATTCAATTTGGAGAAAATTAGAAGTCGCTAGCTTACATTTGGGAGCATATATCCAGATAGACACCAATGGTTTCGTTAATAATCTATTGATCTACCCACTGTATAGTCTGGGAAATGACTTGCCCACTGATCACCCGATATGGAAGCACCTTGAACGAGATATTGAGGTAGCCTCAAAAAAATGGCAGTTTAAACCTATCCTCTTTGACGTAGAGGGTGCCTCTGGGGATTCCATTGCAAACTCCTCAGCCATTTGGCGTCCATTTCTTGGAACGCAAAGTCATTTTGTTATACTTAGTTTTTATCCTAATTTTTTTACAGATACGAAAGGTCTTGTGTTTCAAAAGATGTATGAAATGCAAATTAGCCCATCGAAAAAAATATTTGATAGAAATTAAACCCGTTGAAGACATACGAAATGTAGGCTTGCTGCTGCTATGAACAGAATAAAAGAGGTTCCTTTTAAAAAGATTAGCGGCTATCATTAGCCGCAAACTGACGAGAGTGAGACTTCAGAGATATGTGACTTTACAAGTTTATACTGTATGTGAGATCAACTTCATGAATATCAAAATTGCTCCCCTAATATTAGGGGGTCTAATATATAGCTCTTGTTCAATGGCCACGGTGCATTTGATGAACTGGAAGTATCTTCTATGCTTTGTGAGGATTTAGCGGATCTTTCAGTCGATGGTCAGATGTTGCATCGGTGCCTTGAAGGAGACCGTGCAGCCATCAGGAATTTTTCTGTGTTCCCGCCGCTTTTGCCACCCGCCGGGGTCGATTGCTCTTGGCAAACCACCCCGCACCGCACAGCGTCGCGTCACCTCTCTTTAAAAGGGTGAACGTCCCGCCCGTCGCGGCCAAGGCCCCGCCATCGCCGCCCGACCCGCTGGAGAATGGTGCAATTCCTGTTCCGTAAGAGTTAGATCAGTGTCGTTCTTTGGTCGTTTTGCGCATGTCGGTTCGTTGCAAACCTGCTGCAATTTTCCGGTGCAATGCGTGTAGTGCGACCATACAACACTCGATGTACCCGGAAATGGATGCTGCGGGCAGTTGTAGAATCGAGAGGCGATCATCGTTGTTCAGTGTGCTTTCAAAGTCCCCGGTAATGACGTAAGGACGACCGTGCCATGTGCTATTCCATACGGAAAGGATGTTTTTACTCGTCCCGTCCAGACAGAAAAATAGTGCAAGGTCGTCAGGTGATCCAATACGTTCCAGACGAGCCGCGTACATTCTTTCATACCCTTCCGTCATTGTATAACGAGCTACCGTCGATGCCTGGGCACTAAGGCATTGTGACTCCAAGCGTACTTTCCCTTCCAGGACATCCCAGCCCTCATTGAACAAGCTTGTCGCGTACATCGCCAGCACGTTGCATCGTCCGTCTCCAGCCGTGAACAGTTTCCCTCCGGCAATCATAACCTGCATACACTGTGCTGCGAGAGTGTCCAGATTCTCTCCGCATCGCGGCAGTAGCGTTTGAATGGTACGTGCGGTTGCCTGAATGTTATCCATCGTTCTTGCTGTTTTGGGATTGTTCTTTTGTCGCTGGAAATGAAAAACGCCTGATGCTTGCATCAGGCGTTTATCCGGTTCGTCCCACTGAAAATCCGCTGATTCAAATAGCGGAGGTATATGGCTGAATTAAATTATGATTGTCGGTCAAGAATCCAGATTACAACTACTTGTTTTCTTTGTTAAGTAACGACGCCTTACATTGTTGAGCGCAGTTGTTTACTTTGGGTCAGTTCGTGAAAACACTCATTTGTCCCGATAGCGTTTTTGCGATGTCCTCGAAAAAGTATCGCAAATCCAATAGTTCGCTATCGATATCATCTATCAGGCTCAACATATCAAGGATTGATTGCACGTTATCCGGGTTCTGAATGGACAGTGCCTGACGGTCTTTCAGCAAGGTTGTTGAAATGAGGGTTGCCATATTGGTTGCCATACGCATGGCTCGTTGTGCGATTTCGATCTTCTGCAGATAATGATATGATGTGATGTTCCGGTTGTCGCTGAACGTACTGTAGGCATGAGCCAGACACGATCGGATTTGAAACGTCAGTTCTTCAGTTTGCTCGGCAAACTTCTGCGTGACCTTGTTTACGGATATGGCAATTTCTGACATGGGCAATAGAGTCAGTAATTCGGTTTCGGACTTCTGGTTGTCATGGATTACCAGTTTGACAATATATAAGAGCAGTTTGGAGCGAAGGGTCAATAACTTGGATGTAGCGGTGGCACTTTCAACAATGGCTGTTTGTGCAACAGATATCCTATCAGCAGATACACTCACGGTAGAAACAAGAGTTATGTGGATAATCAGAGGGGAGCAAGGCTGCCACATTGTGGCTACGCTTCAATCACGGTTCTGATTGGTAGAGTATGTGAAGCTGTCCGAGGATAGCCTGATATGCATTTGAAAACATCAACGCAAAAGCTATCCGCCAGCAAACCGCAGAGCATTGTTGCAGAGTTGGCATTGTTGTGGAGAAAGTTTAGAATTACTCCACTTAGTAGGCAGTGAGAAGATACCAAGAAATTCCCGGATTATCCCGGCTGGCACCGTCCTTCCTTGTTAAGCTACCGTAACATTTCGCATGTGCCGGTGTCTTAGTACCGTGTCCACGGCATGTTTTTTTTTGCATGTACAGCTAACTTTTCCAACTCCACAACTGTTATTACCCGATAATCTTACCGGTTCTGGCGTTTGTCACCTTGTGTTCGCGACAGAGCTGCTACGATTTCAAGGTAGCGTCGTTATTAAGAGTTTTTTTGAGAGGCAAATCGTGGCTGACGTTTTAACGAAGCTTCAGTTAGACTGCTTGAAGCAGGTTGGATTGGCACTAAAGCACGGATCACAGCCCAACTGGACAGAGATCTCCAGCAGTTTGGGTGTTTCCACTCCGACGATGACCGACCAGATACATGTTCTTGTGTCAACAGGGTATTTGAAGGCGACTCCGTTTTGGGGTGGTCACAATAATTTTTTGTCTCTTACGGATCAGGCGAGGCAACTCGTCGATGCCAGCCTCCCGTTCCTCGGTAGCATTTCAGCGGGCAAACTGATAGGGAATTCAGACTTTGAGGAAGTCCACGTCAAGGACATTGGTGAGTTTTTTTTCAACGCCAAAGAGGGGGATTATCTCTTACGTGTACAGGGCGACAGCATGATAGAGGATGGCATCGTACCCGGACAACTTGCTTTGCTCCGACCGTCTATTGCCCCGCAAAACGGGGATATTTGTGCTGTCTGGGTGAAGTCAGAAGGAGGCGGCACGCTCAAACGTGTTTACTTCGAGGATGAACGTGTACGTCTGGTACCAGCTAATCCGGCATTTTCCGAGCAGATGTTTCCGGTTGAGGACGTTGAAATCCAAGGTGTCCTCATCTCGACATTGCACGTGAAGCGTTTTGTTGAAAATCCATAGTGGAGTAAAATTCTCCATACATACCACTCACTCCATGCCTTCATAAAAGGTTCGTTTCCATACCGTTTCAAAGCTATTCGGCAGTTTTTCCTTGTCCTTCTCGTAAAGACTTGTGACGATTGCTCTTTACGCCTTATATTAGAGCCGTTCGTGGCAAGTCTGGTATCCTGATCTTTCGACCTTCCTAATCTAATTTTGGGTGTAGAAATTTGTCAAACAACCACACGTTGCTCGATGACCGAAACTCTATCTCCTAATAATTTTGAAGGAAGCAGACCTGACAATGTTTTGACGAGCGAGCAATCCAAACTGCTTGTTTTTATTGTAGAGTTTGTTAATGAAAACGCCTACTTCCCATCCATCCCGACGATTTGCAAATCCACAAACCGCAGCTCACGCAATAATGTCAGGCGCTTACTCAAGCAGTTAGAGCATAAAGGATACATCATTGCAAGTAGAGGTGGGCCACGGGTACGGACAGGGTGGAGACTGACAGAACAGGCTATAAGGCTTGGGAAACGATCATGGCCATTGTTAGGCGTTATTCCGGCTGGACGGCTGCAAGAAGCATTGGACGAAGCACCAAAGGTCATCTCCCTTCTATCAGATATCCTTCACATGGATCCAGACGATGCCGTTATCCGTGTGACCGGTGAGTGGATGACCGGCGCGAACATTCACCCTGGCGATTTTGTTCATATCAGTCCCGTAACGGAATTTTCCTCCAAAGATATTCTCGCGGTGCATTTTGGAAGGTCAGGCATTTCTCTTCGCTATGTCTTCGAACAGAAATCGACATATGTTCTTGAGGCTGCCAATCCTAGCATAAAGCCGATCACATTTCCTAAAGAACAAGTGGTGATCTTTGGTAAAGTCACTGCCGTTATTTCAACCACCGTCTATCGTGCTGGGTAGTTGCGTGAGCGCAATCAACTCTTTTGCGTTGTGCATCATTCATTTGTCCAGTCATTTCTGATTATCATTTCCAGTTATTCATTGAACAGGAATTCATCACACGACTTTGCGTTGACACAACATTGGTGTTGATTGTATTCACTTTATGTAAGTAGACAATCGATGTTCATCAGATTACATTTACATACCCTGAAACACCAACAACTGCACCCATATCATTCAATTATTGATGTGGATAATATGTATAAGTCATGCAATATTAACGGGTTGGATTTTACAATGTTTTTGATTGGGGCTGACTCCCCACGATTCCCCACCTCTCCCTGACCACCTTGTCCCCGTAGGCTTACAGATCATTAATGTGAATTTCCTGTAATGTTATTTACTGAAAACACAAGAAATCCTGAATAAAGTTTCAGCAACAACTGGTACCATCAACCATAACCATCTGCACCTATTTGAGACTTTTGTGAAACATTGGATATGCTCTTTCTCTGGTTTATTATTACTCGCGTGTGAATACGATCAGGCAGTGATAGCGAAGAAGACAAAGCTTGATGTCACGAGTGAACATCCGCTTAGTAGGCACCTTCGCTATCCTGCTGATCCTTAGTTCGATAGTATCTCTGCGATGAGTTTTTATGGATGCGAAATGAGAGGAGTTCATTCCGAAAATTGGCAAAAGCATGACGGTGAACTGGAGGATTCTCTGGAGCGAATGGCATTGGCGTCAATCCAAGAACTTGATATGCGTATCGATAATTTGATTGCACAACGGCGGCAGCTTCTCCACCATCAAGTGAACCAGAGGCTGCAAAACCATCGTCCAAGCGGGAGGCAAAGTATGCTGTGTAAGTTCTTTGCCGAAGGAGAAATTGTTCTGTTCTACTATATCAATCCTATCAATGATTCGATCAGAGCATCTGAACTTCAATCTGTGTTGGTAGCTATGCAAAGCCTGTCCGTGATCGCGATTCCTGTGGTCGTTCAGGCACCAGGAGTTTCGACATTCTTGCCTCAAGGCCTTGAACTCTATGATATTCCATTTTTTGTTGATTCCGATTTGAGTATTGGAACTTGGTTAGGCAACCTCACATTATCGCTGCATCGTTCAAGTGAAACTCCTTCGGTATCCGAAACAGTTGTGGAAGGTTTCGCCGTTGCGGTGTGCATCGATGAGGAATTGAAGTTGTTGGCGATTGACAGGGAAACACATTCGAGGTGTGCATCTTCGTTTGGCAATATTTACAGCTTAGTTGAGAGTGCGTTTGAACAATTAGTTCGAATGAAGAATATGAATCAGACAAGCCCATAGTCATACTTCCGATGACGGCGCAAATGAGACCAAAACAACTACATGCGCTCAAGATCATTGCCCACTATCTCGATAAGGTTGGGAGGGCACCCAGCTATTCAGAGCTGGCGAATGGTCTTGGGTTAAGAAACCGTAAGTCGGGGCGGGACTATGTTCAGAAGTTGGCGAGGGATCATTTGATATCGGTAGTACAGGAAACTCAGCGGACAATACAGATACGACTGACGAATACCGGGGTTGCCGTTCTGGAAGGAGGCGATGCCAACATACCGAGAGCATCGAAACGATACCGGAAGACATCAACGATAAACGAAGTGCTGGCATTGGATGAAAAGGATTTCATATCCATCGTCAATACTACCGCCTTGGAAACCGAAGGTCTGCGTATCGGGGACAAGGTTGTATTGCGTCCTGCCGTTTATGCCGATGTCCGTCAAGGTGAGATCTGTCTGGTCAGGGTAAATAATAATCCAACGACCACATTACGGCGTGTGTCCTTCGCAAACGGCAAATTTATTCTATCCAGTTCCGATCCTTTGTTTCCTACAGTGCATATCGACGGAACTCACGTAGAGGTGCTTGCCGTTCTGGTGGCTCGATTGCGAGTCCATCATCTTGTTAGATAGACTTTATTATCCAAACCAGTGACCGTGGACTACTAATCCCCCGATTATCTGGTTTGATGCCCGGTGCATTTCCTCTCTCGCGGCGTGCACCGGGCGATTTGTCTTCGATAGTTAAGGCTTATAAATCATGTTTCACTTTTCAAACTGGAGACGGCAATGTCTGTGCATGGAAAATTTATTTGGCACGAACTCCTGACGTGGGATGCAGCGGCAGAGAGCACATTCTTTAAGAAAGTTATGGGTTGGGAAACAGTCGATTGGGAAGGGGAAGGAGAGCCGTATCTGATGTTTTCCAAGGACGGGACAACTGAAAATTCTGTCTGTGGAGTCGTGGAGATGGAGACGCCAAGATTTGACGAATCGATTCCAGATCACTTTTTAGGGTATATCGGGGTGGACGACCTTGATAACGCTATGGAGCTTGCAAAATCTCTTGGTGCCACCCTTCATACGGACAAGTTCACAATTCCCGGCGTGGGGCAGATTGTCGTGATGCAAGACCCGCAGGGAGCATGGATTTGCATGTTCCAACCGGAAAGCGCATATGACCTGTCACGGCCAGAGTGCGGGGACTTTAGTTGGAATGAGCTTGCCACATCAGACCATGCCCTTGCCTTCGAGTTTTACTCACAACTGTTCGGGTGGACTTCGCTTCACGACATGGACATGGGTGACGGCAATACATACAAGCTCTTTGCCCCGCAGGGTGAGACCGAAGCGATTGGCGGAATCTTCTCGCGCACGGACGACATGCCGGGAGGGCCAAACTGGCTCTACTATGTATCCGTAGACAATCTTTCAGTTGCCCTTGACAATGTCTCGGAAAATGGCGGGGCAGTTTTATCGGGGCCAACGGAAGTGCCGGGCGGTGATCACGTTGCACAGTGCTTTAGCCCAAGAGGTACTGCCTTTGCCTTACATGCCACGATCCCCGTTGAGACCGAGGCCGATGAGCATATTGGATGACCATTCTTCCCATGCGGCTGAGCAGCTTGAGTGGCGTGTATCCGATCTACCTATGCTTCGAGACGGCTATGCGGACAAGTTGGCCTCAGCGGGAATAACCAGCTTTCGTGATATCCTGTCGCTCGCCACGGGACCGAGCGACAGGAGAAAGCTGGCGCAAGACCTTCACATGGAAGAAACGTGGTTGTGGTCAGCCGTCACAGCCACAGAGATGGCTGTTACCCTAAAGCTGGACAAGCTGACGTGGCAGTTGCTTGTAAACAATGGCGTGTATGATGCAAGAGAGCTGGGGCGGTGCATTTGTAGTCAGCTACACCGGAAACTGTTGGCTTACAAACCGGTAAACCATCAGGCACGATTGACGGTACCCTCGATTGGAAAACTTCAAAACCTGATTGATGCTGCGTTAGTATCCCCCAGACTGATTACGAAGTGAGCATATTCTTTTCCCTTGATGTCTTCCCAGTGCTATCTGAAACGTACCCCATCCTCTTTCAGAGGTGCCTTCTGTGCAGGAGAATTGACCCTCTGTTGCCTGTCACAAAAAAATATTGAGACGATCCAGACAACATATATGCAGCGAAAGTGATTCTTCGGTCGTGACTTGACTTGAAAAGGTTCATGTGCCTATATTCGTAGAAAAGGTGTTCATGTGAACACGTTTTCTTAATTCTATGAAGCACAATATCCTCTCCCTGCATATCCCTGATTTTCAGGCATGGAGCCGTATGCGTGAAGGTCAGGTTCGCCCTGTCGTCATTGCACAGCGGGGACGTGTGATGGAGGCCACCGCTGACCTGCGACACGCCGGTGTCTGTGATGGAACTGCGGTTGAGCGCGTCGCACGTCTGTTTCCCCGGACATTGGTCTTTGAGGACGATCCCGCTTTTACACGAACCGCCCATGACCTGTTCTGCCATCACCTCAATCAGGTCAGTCCTTCGCTCTCCCTGCATTTCCCGAACTTCTTTTGTATTGAGCCACCCTCATTGGAACGGGCACAGCAAATCGCTGAACGCTTGCATGTCCGCGCAGGACTGGCCGGGAACGACCGGCTTGCCTGCCTTGCCGCAAGAATGGCATATGAGGGTATTGTCGAAGTGGTGGAGTTTGACCGGGAAGCTGCTTTCATGGCAGATGCGCCGGTCGTCCTGTTGGAGGCGTTCGGCATAGGCCAAGACATGATCGAGCGGCTTGACCTGTTCGGCTACCGCCGTCTTGAACAGCTTGGGCGATTGTCACGCAGGCATCTCGCCGCACAGTTCGGCATGGAGGGTGTGCGCTTATATGAATTTCTGCATGGTGAACCACGCTGCCGCCTCCCCCTATGGACACCGCCCCCTGGGGTTGAAGCCACCTTCCAGTGGGAAGAGAGGGTACGGGAGCCGGTAGAGTGGTTGGACGTACTCGACAAGCTCTGTCAGGATGGAGCGGATGACCTTGCACCCCGGCGCACCAGCCTTGTCAGCGTTGTTCTGTCGGAGACCTCGGACGGAAAGGACTGGCGCAAGTCGCTTGCCCTCAAAACCGCCACCGGGAACGCACGGCTTTTGGCCGGACGGCTGCGGAGTCTTGTTCTTCAAGCGCACGTTCCCCCGTTTGGGCGCATGACCGTTCACTTGGGCGGGATAGTGACAGCAGACTACGTACAGGGCGACCTCTTTAGCCACAAGGAAAACTTGCGTCGTGCCGAACGTGACATTCTCCGCCGGTTTCCTCGCGGCCTCCTTGACTTTATTGAATTGGATGTCTTGGCGGCACTGCCGGAAGACCGATGGACGCTAAGTCCAGTTCAGGTGTGATGTCTCCCGCAGAAGTGACGATCAATCGAAAGTACGCCATCGTATTCATGTTATCTCAAGGTAGATCACTATGAAGATCGTGAACGAAGCTATTCGTGTGGACTTCCCCCCGGAAGGTGGCAATACCCCCAGACTGATTGCATGGCGCGATCAAGTCTATTCCGTCCTGCACCTGCAAGAGGAATGGAAGGTCTGTTCAAAGTGGTGGACGCAAGAGGTGGAACGCCACTATATGTTGCTCCAGACCGACCAGTTCATGATGGAAGTCTACCGTCAAGCCGACGACTGGAAACTCTACCGGCTCTATTGACCTATGTTTATCCATCTGCATACACGAAGCTGGTTCAGCTTCTTACGGGGTGGTTCCTCACCGGAGGCACTTGTACGCCGTGCTTCTTCCCTCGGCATGACTTCACTGGCACTGACGGACTACATGAGCATGTCCGGTGTGGTGGAGTTTCAGGTGGCTTGCCGCAGGTTCGGTCTGCGCCCTATCATCGGGGCAGAGATTGATACCGGGGAAGACCTCTTCGTCCTGCTGGCGCGGAACAGGGGAGGATACACCAATGTGTGCGAGATCATCACATGGCTTGAACGGCAGGATGAAGAAGCATTGCGTCAAGGAAGGCTGCGCGAGAGAGTAGGACGTACCTTGAAACGATATGGCGAAGATGTTATCTGTCTTGCCGGCGGGCGGGAGAGCGGTATCCGCAGATTGATTGCAGCAGGAAAAACCGGCGAAGCTGAAGAGATACTCTGGCGGTTGCAGGAGGTCTATGCCGATCATCTCTACATAGAACTTGCCAGCCATCAGGAAGAGGGAGAGCAAAAAGTGCTTGCGGCCATATCCCGGCTGGCGCACGACATGGAGATCGAGACGGTCGCAACCAACAGCGTCTGCTTTGCTTCCCCCGATGAATATGATCTCTATGATCTCCTGACCTGTATCCGGCTAAACAACCCCGTGCACGCTTCCCATCCAGAGCGTCCGCGCAACCGGGAGGGCTACCTGAAATCAAGCGCGGAACTCTATCCTGCCATCATTCCTGACCCCGATGCGATACGTCAGACGGTAAAGATTGCTGACCAGTGCAAACTTGACCTGATGCCGGGGTTTATCCTTCCGCCGAAGGCGTGGATACCGGATGAGATGGAGGCCGCCACGTACTTGCGGACGTTGTGCGAGAAGGGGATGGAGGCACGGATCGCCGGGCATGGGAAAGAGAAGGCAAAAGCCCAACTGGAAAAGGAACTGTCCGTGATTTGCGATCTGGAACTCGAAGAGTTTTTCCTTGTCGTGCATGAGGTCGTCATGGAAGCCCAACGCCGGGACATCCGTTATGCAGGTCGGGGGAGTGCCGCGAATTCTCTCGTCTGCTATCTCCTCTTTATCACCCATGTCAACCCCCTCGAACACCGTCTTCTCTTCGAGCGGTTCCTGCACGGCGGTCGGCGGGGAACCCCGGATATTGATGTCGATTTTGACAGCGACCGGCGCGCAGAGATCATCGACTGGATCGAAGACCGGTTTGGTCTGCGACACACGGCCATGACCGCTACCTTTGTTCGCTACCGGCTGCGCTCAGCCCTGCGGGATACGGCAAAGGCACTGGGCTGGCCGATGGAACTGGTCAACGATCTTGGCAAGGCCGTCGCCCGCGCAGATGTGACCAGTGTTGAACAATACCGAAACCGGATTGAGGAGATTGTTGGAACCAGCCCCCTTGTTGACTTGCTCATTGCCACCCCTTCACGATTGAAAGACTGTCCCCGCTATCTTGGACAGCACTCCGGTGGCATGATGCTCTCACGTGAACCACTGGTTCGTTATACCCCCATTCGTGCCTCGGCCAACGGCGTCAGGATCGGGCAGATGGACAAGGAGAGCGTGGAAGGTCTGGGCATCATCAAGCTGGACGTTCTCGGATTGCGGATGATGGCATGTGTCAGCGAGGCTGTCGAACTCATCCGCCTGCATGAGGGAATTGCCATCGACACAACCAGCCTCGATCTTGAGGATGAAGAGATTTACCGCTTCCTGCGGACAGGGCGCACGCTTGGCCTCTTCCAGATCGAAAGCGGGGGACAGATGCACCTGATCGCCAAGTCCCAACCGGAGCGGTTCTATGATCTTGTGACGCAGGTGGCAATCTTCAGACCTGGGCCGGTACAGGCAGGAATGGTGCATCCTTACGTCCGCAGACGTAGAGGGCTTGAGACCGTGACCTATCCCCACCCCGACCTTGAACCAATCCTGAAGGATACGCTGGGGGTCATCCTCTTTCAGGAGCAAATTCTGGAAATCGCACACCACTTTGCCGGGATGACCTTGCAAGAGGCAGATGAGTTCAGGCGGCTCATGAGCAAATTCCGCTCTCACGACGGAATGGCCTCCATGCGGGACGCCTTTGTCGCAGGCGCCGTCAAACGGGGTGTTCCTGATCCTGTTGCAGCGGATGTGTTCGACAAGATCAAGTTCTTCGTCGGCTACGGGTTCTGCCGGTCTCACGCCTCGGCCTTTGCCCAGCTTGTCTTTGTCTCGGCCTACCTCAAATACCACCACCCAGCCGCCTACCTCTGCGCCTTTATGCAGCACAGGCCGGGCTTCTATCCGCAGATGACACTCGAACAGGAAGCGCAGCGGTTCGGGGTCAGAACATTGCTCCCCCACGTCAATATCAGTGCGACCCGCTATGCCCTTGAGAGGAACGGTGAGGGAGGGCTTTCTATCCGCAAACCTCTCACCGCCATCAAAGGGGTTTCGGAAACTGATGCGCGGCGCATTGTCATGGAACGGCTCAACGGAACCTTCGCCGGAATCGAGGACTTCTACCGCAGAGTTCCGCTGGCCAGAGACACCTTCAATGCACTCGCGCAGTCCGGCGCACTCGATGCTTTGGCCGGAGATGCCCGGCACGCGCTTTGGGACATCGGCATTGTCGCCAACAGGATCGGGCAGTCGGGAAGGGAAGCCGAAGAAACCCTCTTCACCCTGCCAGCCATCACGCAAGAAGATATACCAGACCTGCCGGAGCTGACCCAGCGGGAACGGGTCACATGGGATTTGGCAACGCACTCTTCGGCGCGTGTCCACCCGGTCTCTCTGGTACGACGCCAGCTCAATGACTGGGAGGTTCGACCTATCCGCGCACTGTTCCGGCTCACCGAAGATATTGTCAGCACACAAAAGCCCTTTATGGTCACGACCGGGGGACTGGTCATCATGCGCCAGAGGCCGGGGACGGCAAAGGGAACCATGTTCATGATGATCGAGGATGAAACCGCCTTTATCCAGTGCGTGCTATGGCCTGCTGTCGTTGAGCAGTACCGGGCAGCGTGGCGGGAGGGGGCAGTGATCGTGCGGGGTGAACTGCAATTTCAGGGAGACTGGCGGGGCGTTGTCGTGCATCACATCTGGCCGCTGGATAACGTCATCGGGGGATATACCGGCTATGCCGGGGCAGACGGTGGCCGGGACAGGCGCGTGCTGCATAGCGGAACAGATAAGGTAAAAGAGAAACGCTAACAGGGAACGCTTGATGTGTTCCCTGTTGCCTTTTCGGAATGTCGGGTATCGTCGCGTTCCCGCCGCTTTTGCTACCCGCCGGGGTCGATTGCTCTTGGCAAACCACCCCGCACCGCACAGCGTCGCGTCACCTCTCTTTAAAGGGGTGAACGTCCCGCCCGTCGCGGTCAAGGCTTGGCTCTGTCCTCGCTTGTCGCCTTACGTCCCGCTCTCAGGGTTCGCTGGGACTGACGGCTTCGTGCCCGGCCATCCGCCTGCACCATCACCGCACAACCCACAGGGGTGAAAGGGTGGCATTCTATTGTCCTTTGTGTGCTGCTCTGTCTGTGTCAGATCGTGCCTTCTCTCCCGGAATAGAAGGAGGTTTCAAAATCACGGTAGGGCAAGAGAGCTTCACAGAATTCTGTTGTTGTCATTCTCTTTAATGCTGCACATTCCCTGACATCACGGAGAGTTCCTCTTGAGCCGATTGGGCGTTTCCCCTTCGGGGGCGTGCTCTATTCCGCAGCCCCTCCCGGTGCTGTTCCACCAAGCCCTGCGGACAGGTCTTGTCCCTGCCGGGTGACGATCACTAACGCAAAGAACAATCGAGGTCGCATCATGCGACGCTGACGTGAAAGGCCGCTTCATCGCGGCTTTTTGCTTTAGGGGTCCCCCCTCGCGCCGTCAAGGCTTCGCTCCGCTCACGTGCTCCGCGTGGGGTCTCCCCAACCTTCCGCTCTCGCTCCGCTCGTTTGTGCAGGCCGGGTGATGCCCCTCCCCACGCTCCGGCCTTGACCTTGCTCACCCCGGTCTCGCCGACGGGCAGAGGTTCATGGCGGCGCGAAGGACGCGGCGCGCAAGAACCACAGCCCACAAAAAAGAAAAGAGGGGAGACGATGCAAGACGTAAGGAATGAACGGGAATATCGGGAATGGGTCGAGGCAAAAGTGACTCACAGCCAGTCGATACTTGTCGAGGAGCTTTTGAAACGCGGAATTCTCTCAATCGAGGACGTGATAAATATCTACGACGAGGAAGAGGAGGAATATCGGGAAGTGTTCGAGTGGTGGATTGTGGATTCCTGGCTTCTGGACGCACTGGAGAGGGAGGGGAAACCCGTATTGCGGTCAAAATACGGGGCATGGTGGGGGAGGACGACAACGGGGCAAAATCGGCGGCACGATGACGTATTGCAGCGCATTTACCGAAGGGAATTGAAAGAGGGAAGAAGAAGAGAATCAAGGGAGGAATAATATGATCTGGAAGAGAAAGAGAAAGAGATACAGGCAGATAGCCCCCTTGCCTCACGGGCAACGGTGAAAGAACTCCTTGAATGGGAACTCTGGCGGACGTTCTGCGACCTGTATCACCTTCATTGGGGTGTCTGGCCATCGCCGGAGGTGCAGAAGAAGTTTGCAACCACTCACCGCCAGACCCTCAAGGAGGCACGACCGCCAAAGGGCAAGAAATGGCAGCCGGATGAATGGCGCGAGCGTTTGCGGTTCTGAAATAGGCGTAGACCACGACAAGCGCAACCAGCCCCGCCGTTTGGCGGGGCAGCGCACCGACACGACAACGCAGGTGAATTCTCTATGAGCAAGAACGAATGAGGTGAAACTATGACAGAGCTATTTGCACAGCCCTATAACCGAGACGCAAGAGGATTTTTCTTCAACAGTTTCGACGACTATCAGGAGAAAGCTGAAACCTTACGCGACAGGTTCGGAAACGTGGTCGAGGAATTTGAAATCCTGTTTATCGACGGGGAAGAGATCGACGGTGAATTGTTCGCGGCAATGGGGGTCACGCAAGCCACGCTTGAACTGTTTTTCGAGAAGGCGGATGAGTGGGACGAGGAGGAGAAAACACGGGTCATTGTTGCCGCCAACGGTGGCTATATCATCGAGGCCGACAGTAACCCATACGATTTTGACGTGGATATATACGAGGTCGACACACTCCGGGAACTGGCAATACAGTTTGTGGATGAAGGGGAATACGGCGACATCCCGGAGCAGCTGCAATACTATATCGATTACGATGCAATCGCCCGTGATTTGGGTGTGAACTATTCCGAAACCACCATAGCCGGAAAGCGCATTGTGTACCGTTGCGGATAGAGCAGAAGAGGGGGACGTGATGAACAACACGCATGAACAGGAGAACAACGATGACAGAGATGAAAACGAAAGAAGTATATCGGGTGAAGGATGGAGCGTTTCCCCTCATCATTGAGCAAACAGGGAAAGACTGCTTTACCGTCACCTATGGCCGACAGGTCAGGCAGAGCCTGAGCTATGGGGACGCCGCGCGGGAGTTTGGATACTGCCTCTTTCACCTTATGACCTGTGAAGGACGGCTTGACGACAGCGACAATGACGAAGACTGAAAACGATGTGAACAGAAACGCAAACAACAAGGAGCGTGAACGATGGTACAGCTAATTGCAACACCGGATGGAGTTGAGGGGAAGGACGCTATTATCGCCAGTTATGCAGAGTTCGTGCATTACAGGGGAGCTTGTAACCACGAGCAGGGCAGGAATGTCAACTTTACGTTTTCATTTTTTGGAGGCAGTTCTATCGACCAATGTTTGTTTGAAGTCTCGGACATAACGGAGGATACCTTAGGTGAGTTCTTTATCGCCCTCAGAGCGTGGAAAGAGATTGATAAATACCGGGTGATCGTGACACACAGTACAGTTCTGGGGCTGTATGATTTTTCCCAGCCTCCCGGTGAGATCAATGTTGAGGTCTTTGACCTGACAGCACTGCAAGAGACAATCCGGCAGTATGCCGCAGAAGGGACGTTCGGGGAAATTCCAGCCGGGATAACGATCACGCTCGATAAATGGCAAGCTGTTAAGGAACTCAAGCAAACATGCCACTTTCGCTGGATTGCCGGACACCTGATATTCTGGCGCAGGCCGTAGAGACAACATGCCCCACCCTCGCCGGAGGGTGGGGCATGTCTTTCCGTTACCCACGGCTGACAGTGAAAGGCGCGGGGTGCGGAGCGAAAGCCACACAACGCGACGTTCCGGCCTGTTGCCTCACTGGCAACAACCCGCCCCCGCCCACAACGGCTTTGCGCCAGTTTCACGGGGTGAGATTGTTTCTGTTCAATCCGCAAGGCTTCGGAGAGCGAAACGCATCCTCTCTTGCCATGACGTGGTTGTCTCTGCGGTTCTTTGTGATCGGGGACGGGGCAACGCTTGCGTGAACAGGAAAGCACCGTCGACCATCCTTTCCCGGAGAATAAGCAAAACGCAATCCTCTCGTTTTCCGGGGAAGCATTGCCGCTCTTGGCCACACCTCCTTTTCCGGTTATGCAACGGTTGCAACAGTCCCGCCTACCCTCTGACATCTACACCACGCGGGTCACATGCCAAGAGGTTTTTTCCTCTTGCCCGAAAGGGGGCAATTCATCGCGAAAGCCAAAAAACCTCTTGACATCCCTGACCCTCAATCGCGGTGTCTGGACGATGACAGAGGCGGCACTCTCGCCACCTCGTAACAGAAAAGGAGAAGTACTATGACCAAGACCAACACACCCCTCGACAAAATCCGCTGCGGTCGCGTTTCCGTCACCATCTGGGAGAACCAGACAGCCGAGGGGAAAGCCTTCCATAGCTTCACGCTGCAACGCACCTACACCGATGCCCAAGGCAAACCGCAGAGCACGTCATCCTTCTCAAGAGATGATCTGCTGGCACTCTCCGAAGCCCTGTGGAAAGCCTTCAGCACATCCCTCACCCTGAATGCGAAGCCTGCCGCAGTAGAGCCGAAAAAGGCAAAGCCGAAGATGAAGTAAGAGACAGGCCGGAACGCCGCGAGGCGTTCCGGCCACTTCTCCTTCATGTGAAGGTTAATCCCAATCGTCACTTGATCGCTGTTGGCCTTTCTCTCGTACCCTGAAAATGGCCAGTGCTTTATCGACTCGAAGCGAAGGCATAAAGCAAACCAGATCACCCCCCTCTTTGCTCATTTGTTCAAGCCAATTTTCAAGGGCTTGTACCTCATTCTTGACAACCGGTGGAATTGGCACAGGAATAATTTCGTAGTTCGTAGGCATTTCTTTCCTCCAAGTGGTTAATGATGAATGTATTAACAGTGCTTCAACATGAGCCTGCTATTTGTGTTACGCTAACGGTCGTCCTTGTCCGGCGGCGGCTTGGGCGGGTTTCTATCCTGCGCGGGAGTCTCTTGCGACGGTGAGGCATTCCTCACCCCGTGCAGCGATCCGGCAAAGCGGGAATAGAGAGTGCCGGGTTGTTCCTTACCCTGTTCCGGCTGGTTCTGATCCTTCTGTCCCTCTTGGTATCCCCGCAAGCCCTCGACAAAGCGGGAAGCGCGGGATGTTTCGGCGGGAGATGGCTGGATACTTGCTTGCGACAGCCCTTTTCCTTTCGGTTGCGTGGCGGCCACTGATTCTCTATCCAATGTACGTCCCAACTCGGAGTCAAGCCTTTCCTGCAATGGGCCGCATCTCTCTGGATCATATGTCGGACTATCCAGTATATTGTAGACCTCTTTCATTGCATTATCCTGTTCCTTCTCCGGCAACTTTTCCGTTTCGGCCTGGGCATATTGGGTTGCCTTCTCCACAAGGAATCCCTGTCGCATTCTCATCACGTCCTTTTCGGGATCAGTCATGCCAGGTGGAATTGGCTGGGTTGATATGTGGTTATCGATCCACACGTCTAATTGTGCTATCAAGGCGCGGGCTGTCTTCGCATATTCAATATGATCTGCCATGAGTCAAAATGATTTTGTTGAAATAGAGACCGTTTTATGATAATCTGTTGGATGTATAATTTTTCTCAAATGCGGGAGGATAACATGTACGGAGCAGGATTTGTGAACGGTTATATTAGAGGGTACACGGTTGGATATGGCGTCCAGCGAGCAGGACGTTCACCTCTTGTTGAGCAAGGGGTGCGGCCACGTTCCTTACTCTGCCATCTTATCACCCATACGATGAATGTCCTACTTTGTGGGGACTTCCCTATTACCCTTCAAAAGCTCCACGACTTTCTCATATCTATCCCGCATGGTGCTAACCCCGCAAATGCGGACATGGATACATTTTTCAACAAGGTGTTTCTCAGTGCCCACGCCCGATCGCGGTTGCATATCGAAGCCTATTATCAGAAGCGATATGGAGTAAACACGATTGAAGAAGCTGTTGAAAAACTTGCGAGTCAATCCTCTGATGAGGAGGATCGTCACTGCATATATGCTGAATGCATGAACCGCTACTGTGATGATATAGAGTACTTGCCCGATCTTTCACTTCCCAAAGCATTTATTCCCGCATATAATTTCTTTTCTGAGTGCTATATCTCATTGACAGACAAGGAACTGCGCGCGAGTACTGATAATCTCTTTACAAAAATGATCCATGAGGCATCGAAAGACATTCATCTTTTGGATGCCTCAACACAGGCAGAGGCAATGACCGAGGAGATTGACTCTGAACGTCTCTTTGCATACTTTATGAAGATCATCGATAACACCGACGGTCCCGTCATGTTGCCTGCTATTGCTGACCCGCTCGAATTCTATCGCAACCGCACGTAAGGTCATATCCGAGGCTCTTTTATACTGCCGATGACTTGCTCTGTATGATGGCGGCGGCCTGATCGGTCTGTCCTGTATTCTGTTCATAGGGCTTTCACCGTGATCTCCGTGACATGGCTGCCGGTCTCAATGGTTGCGGCGTAGCGTTCGTCGATGGCGGTGACGTTCTTTTGCATGTGTGTGGCAAGGTCGTTGAACAGTGTTTCCAGCCTATATCCTTTCAGCGTGACCGCATGGGTGGAGAAGGTGAGCGCAATGCTCTCCTTTCCCGCTGCCAGTTCCCCGCCAATCAGATAGGCATAGTTCAGGAAGTGACGCTTGCCGTCCGGCTGGATAAAGCAGACGTTGCGCACCATCCCTTCGCTCTCATACTGGGCGTTGGCCTCGGCAGAGAGGGGGGGAGGTTCTGCGCCTTGATTGAATTTATATTTCAGGCTCATGGCCGTTTCTCCCTTTCGGTGGTTGTGGCGGCGTAATGGTCGGGGTCGTGTGGTTGAGGTGATGAACCAGTTCCGCATGTCTGTTCCTTCCAATCAGTTCGAGTGCGCTTTGACGGTCACGGAGTTCGGCGGCGTGGTGCAGCAAATCTTCCTTGTCGTCGGTGTAGATGTGAACGGCGTCCCGCGCACGCGACACGGAAACGTAGAACTGTTTCGCGTCGGTCGCCGGAAAGGTGGCGGCGGGCTGATAGACAAAGACCTCATCCACCGTCCGGCCTTGTGCGGCATAGGACGTGATGCAATGAGCATGGGCGAGGTGGCCGAAGTCGGCAGAGATCGTATAGGTATTCCGGCTCTGCGCGTTTTGCAACTTGATCCTCCCGCTCTTGTAGACAGAGACGACGGTTAGGATGTCCCCGTTGTTCAATGGTTTCTTGTCCGCGTCAAACCCGTTGCGCGTAATGCGGATAGTATCCCCTTTGGAGAGCGGGATAACGCCTTCGGTCAGGACATCGAAACGGTCACTCTTGTCGAGCGGAAGGGAGCGGGTGACCCCGTTGTCATTGCGAGCGTGAACGCCCTCTTTCGTCACACCCGCAACCTTCCACTGGCTCCCGCGCAGAAAGCCGGGTGCATTCTGGGTGAACTGCACGATCTCGCCGGGGGAGAAGTTGCGCGGATCTGATTTTTCAGCTTCCGTCAGGTTGCGGTTCTGCAGCCGTGTCACGGCGATCTCCTTGATGCCGAGTTTTCCATTGTCGCGCAACTTCTCCCTGATCTGTCCGGTGATCTCGTCCCCCTGACTGTGCGTCGGAGAAATCACCAGCGCGGACTTCCCACGCAGCAGGACATCCATGTAATCGTCTACAAGGGAGGAGGTACTATCCTGCATATCCCGGATGCTCCCCATCGCGTCCAGCTTTGCGAAGGCTTTGTCCACCTGACCCTCGCCGAGGTCTTCGACGGCTGATCTGAACTGCTCACGTTGCTGGCGGTAAATCTTTGAGACCTCCGCCACTGGAATACCGGCAACCGTGTTGAGAATGCGCAAGGCATCCCCCCGGATCACGCTGGCATGTTGGCGTGTATCTCCGGCGAGAACCAAACGGGCATTCATCCGCGCGGTGAGATCAAGCAGAGCCGTCATGTCTTTCGTGCCGAGCAAGCCTGCCTCATCCACCCACAAGACCTGATCTTTCAGTTGCGCTTGCAGGGAAACATCGGCCAGCAAGTGGGCGACGGTGGTGGCCTTCTCAAAACCCTCTTCTTTCAGGACGCCGCGTGACGCCCGTGCAGTAGGGGCGACGGCCATCACGTTCTTTCCGGCTTCCTCGATCAGGCGGACGGCTTCTTTCATCAAGGTGGTCTTTCCCGTACCGGCCTTGCCCCGGATAATCGACACCCGATCCTGTGTGGTGAGAATGTGGGTGACGGCCTCACCCTGTTGTCCCAGCAGCGAATTCTCCGGTGCGGTTTCGTAGAGAGGCCGGACAGTACCCTGTCCGGCACGGGCGCGGTCAACCATCTGTTTTTCCTCCGCCAGAACATCGCGTGTCGTACACATTGCACGGCCTCCCTCCATGACGTTGACGATGCGCTGATCGACGGCGAAGGCAGCATCGATCTCCTCGACGGAAACTTCCGGGTGTTCCAATGCACGGGTGTAGGCCACTGCGAGAATGCGCTTGCCGTCCATCACGGACGCTCGCTCGAAGCAGTGGTCGATGGCATAGTTCACGCACTCCTGCGCGGTGAGGGTGGATGTCTCCGGGGTAGGGGCGAAGCGGACAGTCTGCTTGCCGTCCTCTCCCTTGTCGGCGGGTAGCGCGCGGATTTGCGCTACCCATGCGGCTTTCAGTTCCTCCATGGTTGCTCCTTTCTGTTTCTTCGCACGGGTGCGTGCACCCAGTGCGCTTTTCTCCTTCGCATCCGTGATCCCGCGCTCGTTCGCGATCCGGCCAATCTCGTCGGTGCGCTTGGAGAAAAGGTCGATCACCCGTTGCGGCACGCCCATCGCCTCGAACGAGGTGGCGGTCTTGCGGGTCTGGTAGCCGTGATCGGTCATGTTGTCGGCAAGCCGCTTGTGAAACTTCGCCTGATAGTAGGGCATGTCCCGCTTGATGTCGCGGAACTGCCCGGCCTTGATCTTCTCTTCCACCGGGTCATAGGTTGCGTTCATCACGAAGCAGTGGGAATGCAAATGTGGATCGGGGAGAGATCCGTCAACAGGTCTGGCCGTCTGGTGGACGAAGTGGGCGTAGAGGAGTTCTCCGGTTGCCCGATCATCGTACACCCCGTCCCGGCGGATGCGGGTCTTGCTGTCGGCCTCGATCTCGGTCATGGTCGCACGCACGCTCTCGCGGAAGAGGTCGAGGATATGATCGTCACCTGACACTGCGTGAAGGATCGAGAGCGACTTTGGCGCGTGAAAGTTGATGTCGTATCCGACCGTCCGGTTTGCCCGTGTCCGGGGGGTGAGGTTCTCGCCCGTGCCCGGTCGCTGGTTCTCGCAGAGCGCGAAGAAGTCGTCTTTCCGTGTCTCCCCGCTGAGACCAAGGCGTGCAGAAAGCCGCCCACCCCAGAAACCAGATAGCTCCTGTTGGTTGACGTAGTAGTCGGACTTCGACAAGGCATCGGAAAAGTATGCCTTGGCTTGTCCAGCAGATCTGCTTTGAATCATTCGGATCATTCTTCCAGCCTACGGCAAAGTCAAGCTCTGAATGGGGAATTCCTGAAATTGTAATCCCGGTTAATGTTGGATAATGTTCTGCCGGTGAAGGGGGCATATCGGCCCGGTATGATCTCCTCACTCTTCACACCCCCCACCGTGGCAGCTTGCCTTCGGTTCCGTTTCCGGCAATGAACCACACCCCCCAACGATGGTCGATTGCGTTCCTCTTCGCCTCCGGCAAACCGCCACGCCTCCCACACTCATGGCTGATGGTTTGAGGGGGCAGGAGCCAACACTGCATGGCAATCACAACGGAGCGGGTTGCGCTTCTTGCCATCCCACCATGACAGATTGCCTCACGCATCCGCTTCCGGCAAACCGTCATGCCCCGCACCGCTGCACCCGCCAGCATCACCGGGGTGAATGCACCAGCCCTTCGCGGTAAAGGCTTGGCTGCTGTCCTCGCTTGTCGCCTGTCGTCCCGCTCACGAGATGTTCGCCGGGACTGACGGCTCCGCACTCATCCCTCCGCTTGCACCATCACCGCCCCCCGCAAGACAGACTCCAGCACGGCTCTCCCGATAACGCCCGTTAATCTCACAGCCTCGATAACGTCCGTTAAATAAAACCCATCAGACGTCTTCCCTTAGGTTAGCCTAAGGGCAAAAGGGAAGGGTTATCCCGTTGATTTATCACGATAGACCTGGCACGTTGCGACGATCTCCGAAACGGCGGTCAAGAGGAGTTCCTGGTTATACTCCGGCAGTGCGAAGCGGGCGGGAGGAATATTTATCCGACCCCACATAATGGCCTCCCGTACTTCCTGAATATGATCGCCGAGGATCATGAAGATCAGCCGGGTGCGATCCAGCAGGTAGGTGGCCTCCATCCCGTCGAGCCTGCTCAGGTTCGTCGAGACAATATGCTGCACCGTCATTGTGTCACGCTGCACCGATTCAATCTCCTGCACCCGTCGCATCAGTTCAGAACGGGGTGCGGTGAGCGGGAGGGGGTGTAACCCCTCCACGCTCACGGCAAGAGCGCGAGCCGCCGTATAGAGTGTCTGGTTGAATGCCACGATCGTTCAAGGATAGGGGTGGTTAACTGACCAGAGGGGCGTCCTCTTCTTCGGTCATCATATGTACATACTAATAAAAAGGAGTAAAGAGAAGGCCGAAGCCAATATCAAGACCATTTTCATCAAAATCGTCTTCACTTAGAGGAAAAAGGTAGCCTATTTGTAGGTATGCATTTTCTACAGGAACAGCGAGTAAAACTGAGAGGACGCCATCTTGTACAATGTGTTCAAATAGATCTTTGAAGTCTCCATTCTTACCAAACATCTTATACTGCTCGAATTTCACACCTAGATAAAGACTACTGAACCATCCACTAAGGGAAGCATTGTATGAGAGAAAAGCACTCGTAAAAGTTTTATCAGCAAGAGAATCTGTTGACGATTGAGCTGCGAAAGATCCAGAAAACCCTAACACTACGCCACGTGATGCTTTGGATGTGCCTGTATCTATTCCACCGAATAACCCCCCTTTTACAGAAAGCTCAAAGTTGAAATTGCCGCGTGCTTCCAAAATGTTTCGGACATTCTGACTGTCTGATGTAGCTGAAAAGGGTGCATCAATATCCAGATTAGCACTGAATGCCAACCTTGAAGCCCCGCTCTGTGGACTTATGACGAGAGTCTCTGATGCAGAGATGTTCGGAGCAAGAGCATAAAGAGACGGTTCGCCGATTCTAGCTTTTACCAGTGGAGAGAGTACAAGAGGCTTCAAGTCGGGGTTAGGAAGACTTCCGGCAAACATTTGATAACCAGAACTCGTAGGCTCATTCCGAAAGGGGAACTCAGTAACAAAGCTTTGAGCTAAGCAGTAATTGGAAACTGAGAGCAAAAGTATGTAAGGCAGGATCATTGACACCCTGTTCGATCGAAGTGTTAATGTATTCATGTTGCTTGTGTCCCTGTAGAAGTTTGTCTGTTTGGTTAAGTGCAGTATATACGCTATAGTACTAATGGGGCGTCCTCTTCTTCTTCGGTCATCATGTCGAACAGAGCCTTTCGCATCTCCGGGTCATTGGGCTTGCGGCCTAAGAACCGATAGCCCCGTGTCTCCTGCTCGTCCTTGTCGTAGAGGAAGGTGTTCTCCAGTTCCTCATTGATGATCTTCAGGTCGATCATGTCCATGATGTTGTTGTCGGATTCCCGGTAGGCGACGTAGTAGCTGACGGAATAGACGATGCTGCTGAAGACCAGCACCGGTCCCAATGCCTGTCCGATCAGGGTCAGGACGATGCCACCAATAAAGAATGGGGCAGGCTCCAGCCAGCACTCGATGATGCGGGGATCACCTTTTCTTCCGCCAATCTCGAGGTTCCAAAAGAAGGGGAGTTTATTGCCGCTGTAGTAACTGAACCGGGGTACTTCAAGTGCAGAGGGTCGATCTTTCATCGCCTTGTAATGCTGAATGCCCTTCCAGAGGAAAAACACCAAATAGATATACAAGCCCAGGAACTTCATCCAGATGTTTTCCTGTGCATAGACGGCATCAAGCTCTCCACGCATACTGCCGGGCAAGGGTGACACGAGGGAAAAGAAACCGAGGAGGATGTATGACCAGAAGGGAAGCATGGCGAAGAAAAGAAACGTGCCGATCACCGTAGAGAGCCGGAAGTACCGCTCCCCGAAATTCTTGCGGATAAAGACTTCAATCAATGCGCGTCCGGGGGAGGCGAAGAGTTCAAACACACCGAGAATCATCTGCACTACGGCACTCTCGCTACGGCCAGTCACTGATCTCCTGCTTCTGTTTCTGTGCTTTTCCATGTGAGGGACTCCTACATCGTTGGTGTATAGTTCTGGTCGAAATGTGCCTTGATAAAGCTCTCGTCCGTGTTCAGGACATTGCCCTGAAAGTGAACGTATGCGGCAACACGACCCTTGTTCTTCGTGCCACCCGTTTTCAGGCGCGGGAATTCTTCCGGCCTGATAATCCGGTCGATCTTAAGGCTCTTGGTCTTGGAGGAGGAAAACTCACCGGAGACGGAGGTCTGGCGGGAGGTCTCTTCAAAGAAACCCTCGCCGATGAGTGCCGAGGCATAGTCGTTGGTGTCCTTGTCCGCATTGGCGTGAAAGACCTTTGTGGAGAGCGTGCCGAGAAAGCTCTTGACCCGGAAGTCTGACTTTGCACCCCCCATATTGGCGTGATAGTTGGGTAAGTTCTGGGAGATATAGACCGTCGCAATCCTGCTGCTCCGTGCCGTTGCCTGATATTCCGCGTCGTACTCATGGAGAAAGTTCTGTGCCTCATCCCCCCAGAGAAAGACCGGTCTGCCATTCTCCGCGATCCGTCGTTTCTCCATGGCGCGTTGCCAGATATACTTGAACATGATCTGGCAGTCCCGTCCCACCTTGTGATATATCTTGACCGGCAGGTTCAGGAGGATGATCTTGCCATCAAGGCAATCCTCCGGTGTGAAGGTGGATATCCCCTGACAGAAGAGAGAAAAGACAGGTTCGCGGAGCAAGCGGAACAAAAATCCCGAAAAGGAAAAGTCGATGATGGAGCGGGTCTTCTCCGAAAGGTTGCCGTAGGTCTCGTGAAAGAACTGATCGACGAACTTTAACAGACGTGCATCGGGCATATCCTGACAGACAGCGGCATCATAGGCAAACTGGCTTTGCAACTGTGCCAGCCTGTCGGTGGATTGCGCTGCCTCCCACGCGGTGACTTGTCCGTCCACGCGGTTGAGGGCTGCGGCATAGGCTTTGTGGAACGCGCCTTCTTGCACGGCAGCACCTTCCGTCTGGCCGGGGAGTGTCTGGACAATATCGTAGAGCGTCTGGAGCGTCACCTCTCCATAGGCCAACTGGCAGAGATCAATGATGTGGAAGATCAGCATGTCCAGTGCCGTCTCCCAGAAGGGGTCTTGCTTGGCTCCACTGGCCTTTTCTTCGCTGGCCTGTATGACGGTTTTCAGGACTTGAACGATATTCTCCGTATTCCCGCCTTGCCCCTCATAGGTTAGAAAGTTGAACGTATGTTCACCACCCGGCTCGACGATCATCAGATCTTCACGCCGTCCGGCTGCGGCACAGTAGTCTTGCCACAGGTCTTTCTCATCCGGCTTGGCCGTCAGCACCAATCCCCCAAACCCGGCAGACAGATATTTCAAGGCCAGCATCCGGCCAGAACCCGACGTCTTGCCAGACCCGATCCCCCCGAATATCTGCACACCCTCCACGGCATTCCGAACCGTCCACGCACTCCCCGCAAAATCAATGAGAGGAAGGTCAAGATTGAATGTGGTCTGCAAACCGTTCCTATCGCTCATGCTCCTGATCCCGGTCTTGTGGTGGAGCGGGTCGGTCTTGGTCATGAGGTGCGGTCTTTTCTTGCCGGTCTATGCTATGCCCCGCGTCCCGATCATGCCCCGGTTCTACGCTGTCCGTATTAGTGCGATCACCCTGAAGCCAAGAGGGGCGCATCTCCTTTGCCTGATCGCGCACAAACTGATCCCGCCCATCCCGGAATCCCTCGAACCAAGGGTTAGAAAGGCTATGGTGCGACAACTGCCGCGCCAGCTCTGGCAGACGTCCGGTGATGTCGTAGCCATCATTAAATCCCCGCACATAATCTCTTTCCATTGCGTCAATCGTTTCATCATTCATGGTTAAAAGGTCTCCCGTGCATGTTGTTCGAGGAAGGCATCAATCGAGTCCCGGTCATACAGAATGATCCGCTTGCGCGGCTGCGAAAACCGGATTTTCCCCCGATCCCGATACTCTTGCAGGGTCGTTTTCGACTTGATATTGAGCAAACGCATGGCTTCCGCCTCATTCACCCACTTATCAGGTTTCGCACCATGCAGTTCCTGCAAGCGCAATACCACCTGCTCAATCAGCGCATAAAACGCCGTTTCTTCAAGACAGATAATTTCCATGCCACAACATAGAAGGTTAAATAGGAAGGGGAATACTACAGTTCTACTACAGAAAGATTGATCGGAAAGGTAGGGGAGAGGGGGGAGAATTCATATCAGGGGAAACCCTGAATTCTTACGTATTGATGGCAGATTCGTTGAATCTCAAAAACTGCAACAATCTATTCTCATATCCATCGTTGCGTGAGAATCAAAGTCCAATAAGCATCACTAACGCTTCGATTTAAACGAAAGCCAAGTTCTTGACTTAATGTCTCAATGGCTTTATATTTCTCAGAGTTGATTGAGAATTGTGAAGAGGGCTAAAGAAAGCAATATGAAAAATATATTATTAACAATAATACAAAAGATATGCAATAAATCAAGGAGAAGACGAGAAAAGGTATTCAACGATGAAAGCATACATGAAAGCAATAAAAATGTAATTGATAATTTTAGAAAGAAGGAACAAGATATGTCCGGTGGTTTGAAAATGTTCAATAAGCTTGTAGCGGAATACAATTCCACAAATCTTTGCACTCTTGGAGACGATGATGTAGAATCAGGATCTATATTTAGGCAGATGATAATTGATAGTGTTAAAGATGCTTTACAAAAAGGTGAAGGTAAACTCGTTCTCGATTTTGAAGGCGTTGTAGGTTTTACAAACCCAATAATGAATTCGGCTTTTGCTGATCTCAGAGACTATTTGAAAAAATGGAAAGAAGAAGTGAAAGATACGGATCTGAAAGAAAGAATACAGAGGGTCATAGATGTGGTTGGTTTCAAGGAATTCTTAGAAGTTAAAGCAGATAATGAATATGGCACTCAAATTCTTATCAATGACATCCGACGTATCATAGGGTAATAAGCTGTTTATACTCGCGCACAATCAGTTTGCGATACATCATACTTTACAAACGGGCAAAATTAGAAGTTAAAAGGAACTGTCTCTCTCTTTCGATTCCATTGTCTGCGTGTATGTATCCCTATATGATCTCTAAGTTGCATGATTCTACGCGATAGTTGTTGGAAATAAATAGATTTATCATGGAAGAAAAAAGAATGACGACACCCTTTTGGTATGGGTGCTTGATCGGTTTTATTTTTGGTTTTGAATTATTATTTATTCTCTTTGTAAGTGATGAATCTATTGGAATTATAGATCCGAAGATTAAAATCACAGATTTGGTGAGTTTTATAGCTATTCCAGCTACTGCATACTTCATTGGGTTTAAAATGCCTCAGCAAGTAAAATTGGAGATAAATAAAGATAGAAGCCTTCAGTCTCGTATGGAGACTGAGAAATCCTTAATTATTGAACATATGGATTTGTGCTGGCGGGCAGTCGAATCTATGTTTAATGCTTTTTATCAATGCTGTATTCGTGAAGAAAAAAAGCTTGCAGAAGTAGCTGTTCACAGTTATCCAAAGAGCAAGATTGATAATCATACAAAAGATATGATTTCCAAAGTAGGGGACAAAGTTAATGGAGTTGTTGCTCACAATCTCTTCGCGTTAAAGCAGTTAAGAATTGGTGCTGATCGTGAGGTCGCTGCTAAGTTTGACAATAGCCCTTACGACATCGAATTCCAAAAGTTTGAGATTTGCCTCGCGGCCTTTTATAAGGCCACGGTAGAAGATGAAAAATACAGTAGGTCTTTATCAAGGAACGATTTTCGCAGCTATATTGAAGAAGCACAGCAGAGCTATAGCAAAGTTGAGAAAGAAGCTAAAAACATGAGAGTTGTAATCGCACGAATCGGCTAAAGTGTACTATCCAAGATTTTACCTGATATGTTGTGCGCTATCAGGGCTATGGGAGCGTCAGATCACTCTGCCTGAATGTCCTTTTCTTTAGGAATCTTTGCACTATTGAGGACTGTTTGTAAAGGCGTTTTGCCGTAGCACCATATTCCAGAGGTGTGCATTGCGCGTTCCACTTGATAAGCTATGTGTCGAAGTCTTGTTGCAGTTCAACAACATTGGTGTAGATTTTCTATCTGAAGGTAGTGCCGGTGCTTGCTGATACTTGTGGTTTGCGGACGCAGCTTTTAAAGGTGTAGACTTCAAGAAATGCCGACGGCGCTTTTAAAGGTCTCAGCAGCCACCGTTTTGAAGATTTCAAGACTGACTTGACCTCCGATATTTTCGACTTTCTGCTTGATCTTCTTAAAAATGGATGGATTGCGAATGTTGCCCAGCAAGTCATGGCCCTCCATAGTGAGCTTGCAGAGAGAAGGAATCCAAGTTCCATCTATGAGGACATCATACTGACCTTTGTTATCTGTAGGATACTTTAGCTCACCGTGATCTACTAGCAATTCAACGTGTCCATTAATGACATCATATTCTGCTTTTGCTTGTTGATTCACAGCATCAGACCATTCATCAACGTCGGCTTCAACATCAATAAGAATGAATCTGATAAGATCGTAGTCACGTTTCATAATTTTGATTAGGTGTTACTCCTTCACTCCGGCTAACGTAAGTATGAGGCTGTATAACGGCACGGATTGCAGTAGAGGTGTCAGGATGTCCCCGGCCACTGGCGATTATTCTGAAGCGGATCTTCAAAATGATTGCCCAGACCGGCTTCTGCTTGCTCATTTTGATATTGCAGCCATCCAGCCCGGAACCCTTCTATGTGTGGTGCACGAATTTCTGCCTGTGCCAAGTATCGCGCAATGAGCGGATTGTGTTGTGCAATCAGGTAGCCTTCGTTAAAGCCTCTGATGAATTCTTGTTTGTCTTGGGTAGTCATGGTCAGACCATCTTTGCTGCGCGTTGTTTGATAATGCAACCCCAATGTCGAAGGATTTTCAAAAACACCTTTTCCCGAAATTTAGGGATTGTTTTTCTTACCACGTATCTAAAAGTAGACGGATCGTTATACAACAGGGAGGAAGTAATACCGAGCTTTTTTAAACTACTTGTGTCGATTTTGAAGCGAAGAGAGTGTTCAAACTCTTTATCTGAGTTCATTTCAGTTCACCTAACATGGAAAAAGTTGTACCCATGTTGTACCAAACAAAAAAGCCCGGATAAAAACCCGAGCTTTTGAGCCTAAAATGCCTTTCTATTTATGTGGGCGGTGAGGGATTCGAACCCCCGACCCCCTGGGTGTAAACCAGGTGCTCTGAACCAACTGAGCTAACCGCCCGATTTCAAATGAGGGGCAAATATAGCCGCCTCCGGCTTGAGACCACAAACAAAAACTGTGAGGGGTTGCAAATTTTAGAGTTGATTGGGAAGAAGGGGCAACGTTTTTTGCCCCCTACGATTCTCGATTCCCCTCGCAATCCAACTCTACACACTCTCAACTCAATGAACTCACAACTCGATTCGTGGAGATGGCGGGATTCGAACCCGCGTCCGAAGAGTGATTCGTGAGGCGTCTACGCTGCATAGTCAACCTATTTAAATCTCGCCCGCCGTCATCCCGATTGACAGGGCTTCAGGCAGACCAGTAGAAAAAATCTCACTTGTGCAACCTCTACTCGTTGCACCAGCCAGTCTAACTAAAGTTGACACCCGTTTCGGAACCATTAGACAAATTCCTGACAGATGCTCGCCGGTTTATTTACGCAGCGAGACGGTACTCGTAGGAGTCCGCATTTACTAGTTTGCTCATCGTGGGATAACGCACCCAATGAGCAGGTGCGACAGCGCAACCGCACGACATCTTCTCCCCGTCGAAACCAAAGCATCCCCATGTCGTTTCTTCCCCTTTGTGCTCTTGGTGACCTTGGTGGTAAATTTTAAGATTACCGCCAAGAATGACCAAGAGCACGAAGGAAGAAAGCCAAACTACTAAGAACAGAAGACTTTACAAGGAGAAAGCTGTGATTTTTCATACATCCTCTTTCTTATCACTCCTTTGCTGCCTGATTTTGATTCAGTACTTTCGATAATCTTGTTTGAAGAAGAACTTTATCAGAGGAGATATCTGAGCAGATGCCTACAAGTGCTGTGACCGAGTCAGGATTGAAAGGACTCGTAGAATATGATCTCTCGCCGGAATATCTTGTTGAACGTCTAATCCAGCTTGGGCTGGAAGTCGATTCGTTCGACGATCGGGGAGCAAAGCTCAAAGGTTTTATCGTCGCCGAAGTGGTGGAGAAGAGTGCGCATGAGAATGCCGACAAGCTCTCAGTATGCAAGGTCAACACAGGTGAAGGAGACCCGGTGACTGTTGTCTGTGGAGCACCGAACGTCGCCGCCGGACAAAAGATCGCCTTTGCCCCGGTTGGAACTGAAATTCCTGACGCGGGATTTACGATTGAGAAGAGGAAGATTCGTGGTGTTGTGTCGGAGGGGATGATCTGCTCCGAACGTGAACTTGGTATCGGTGAAAGTCACGAGGGAATTCTTGTGTTGGAGGATAACCTTCAGCCGGGAACACCACTCCCCGAAGTTTTCGGCGATGTAATCTATCATGTTGAAGTCACTCCAAACAGGGGGGATTGCCTCAGCCACCTCGGTGTCGCTCGCGAAATATCGGCCATCACTGGAAACCCAGTAATGCTTCCAGATGCGATACCCCAAGAAGTAGATGAAAAAGCAAGCGATGCAATCGTTGTAGAAATTGAAGCACCTGACCTTTGTCCTCGATATGCAGCACGGGTAGTGAAAGGTGTGAACGTTGCACCATCGCCACTCTGGTTGCAGGATGCGTTAAAGAAGATCGGAGTGCGGCCAATTAACAACGTAGTGGATGTGGCAAGCTATGTGATGTTCGAGACGGGACACCCGCTCCACGCCTTCGACTACGATCAAGTTGGTGGGAAGAAGATCATCGTCCGCCCTGCGGGGGAAGGGGAGAAGTTCACGACTCTTGACAGTAAGGAACGTACATTGTCAGATGGAGCACTCCTTATTTGCGATGCTGATCGTGCAGTTGCCATCGCCGGAGTAATGGGAGGGGAGAACTCTGAAATCACCGATACATCTGTGAATGTATTGATTGAGTCTGCTTGGTTCAATCCATCCTCAATACGCAAAACTGCCCGCAGTCTCGGGCTTGCAACCGATGCAAGCTATCGTTTTGAGCGAGGTGCTGACATCAACGTTGTTGAGTATGCGGCAAATCGCGCAGCCAGCTTAATCGCCGAAATTGCAGGTGGTGAGGTTCTTAGTGGGATTGTCGACGAGTATCCGGGCATGCACACACCGACCCGAATCGATCTCCGCTTCAAGCGGACTAACGATATTCTCGGGATGGAACTGACACCAGAGCGGCAGACAGAAATCCTCTCCTCGCTCGGATGCCGAGTCATCGAATCTGATAACGTACTGGTGCGCCTCGATGTGCCGAGTTGGCGAACAGATATAACACTTGAGATTGATTTGATTGAGGAGATTGCCCGCGTTCACGGATACAGCGAACTGCCGACAGATCCACGTGCACTAATCGGGGCTTTCGTTGAAGTCGAGCCGCTCCAAGATTTGATCCGCCGGACGCGGCAGTTCTTCGTTGCAAATGGCTTCGCTGAAGTTGTGGCTCCATATCAGACTGATCCAGACTCTGCTCAGCGGTATGGTAAGGCGATCGAGTTGCGGAATGCGTTAGGACTCGATACTTCATACATGCGAACAAACTTGCTTCCTGGGCTTGGTCGCATTGTTGGCCTGAACCAACGCCACTCTCGTCCCGACCTTCGCCTCTTTGAAATAGGAAAAGCCTTTAGAGAAGGGAGAGAGGAGGAGGGAGCCGTTTCGGGGATTGTTGAAGTAGAGGAGTTGGCATTGGTGCTAAGTGGTAGTGGCGAGCCTGTTGCGTGGGATCGGAAAGATTACCAGACTGACATATATGATCTGCGTGGAATAATCGACCGGTATATGGCTCACGTCGGTGTGCGTCATACTGAGTATCGTCCTGTTGAAGAAGAGCGCTGGGGAATTGGATCACCTGCGCTTGCCCTTTTCGTGCATGGTGAAGAGATTGGCCGTTTGGGGCCACTGGATACTTGGATCAAAGAGCGGCATGATCTTTCCGGCAACCAAGCTATCCTCCTACTCGATCTTGAAAAGTTGAGTAAACTGACGCAGGGTATCTCGCAGTACGTTCCTCCATCGAAATACCCTTCAGTTGAGAGAGATATTTCGGTCCTTCTCGACGCCGGAATTTTAAATGCAGAGGTTGAGCGTGCTATTAGTGCTGTTGGAGGTGAGCTGCTTCAGTCAGTTCGCCTCTTTGATCTATATCAAGGGAAAGGGATACCTGAGTCAAAGAAGTCGATGAGTTACAGCCTTACTTTCGGATCGGAGGAGAAGACGTTGGAGGATGAAGAGGTGGATCAACAGGTCATGACAATTGTTAAAGAACTATCAAAGCAGTTTGGAGCCGAATTACGTTCCTGATAGAGTACAAGTAGGGGCATACATTCCATTTATCAAAGAAGAGAGACCATGGATCGGTATCAAGAAGAAATTGGAACTGTTTTTGAGCGACTACACCGCTCCTTAGAACTTGTTGGGGAACGAATCCTCTCCCTGAGCCGAGAGAGAGAACTTTTGATTGGACGAATTGACGAGATTGAATTTCTCAACCTTGACCTTGAAACGAAGCTAAGTCAACAGACCGAAGTTTCCGACAGCTCTACTGCGCGGCTGCAGGCGATGGAGGAAGAACTTGAGAGTGGAAAGAGAGAAGGGGAACTTCTGAGCAGTAGTATTCAGGAATTGCAACAGCAATTGAACGAAAAGGAAGCTGTGATTCTTCAGCAAGGTGAGAGCATCGAGTCGTATCGACTTCAGGTAGAAAAATTTGAAGAGGATCATAAAGATATAGGTGAGCTTCGCTCGAGGGTATCTGAATTAGAGCAGCTTCTTGAAGAACAAAAAAGTGGTCGAGGGGATCAGGTAGAGGAGTGGGAGCGGCGTATAGCAGAGGCTGAAATGGAGCGTGAGAGTGTGCGATCGAACGTGGAGACGTTGGAACGTGAGCGAGACCAAGCACGTGCGACTGTTGAGTCGATGATTCATCGAATCCAGCAACTTGAGGCATCGGGGAGCGAAGCTAATTCCACGCTCATTGCCGAAAAGGAAGCACTTGTCCGCGATCTTGAAGAAGCACTCGAACTTGCAGCACTACATGAAAGCGAAGCCGAAGAACTGCGTAGTCAACTGACAATAGTGGCTGAGGCAAGTGAGAAGGCAAAAGGTGAGTTCTCGGTAGATGAAAACGAGCGAAATGAGTTGATTGGTCAGGTGGAGCATGCTATTGCAATGATCGACAAACACTTGATTAATGCTGACTGAGGAGGAGATGTGTAAACAATCCTTTCATCCTCGTTCCCTTTTTCTTATGTTTACGTGTGGTTCGTTGCTGATACGTAACATTCGTTCCACACAGAAATTGACATTGGCTTGAAAGGACTTCTACTTCGAGAATAATGCTCGGGGTAGTGGGATGAGTTTATCGCACTGTTATCATTTTAACGGCAGTATGGTTAGCGAAGAAAAGCGAACAGACTGCTGATATTGTCTGCAATCACATACTATCAGGTTTATTCAGGTGGAGAGCGTTTCGGTTAACATATATAACAGCGAGTACAAGCTTCGGGGGGAGGATCCTGACCAGATCCGCCGTGCTGCAACTCTTGTCGATCAACAGATGAGATCTGTGGCATCAAAGGTTCCGATGCAACCGGCAACAACAACTGCCGTGTTGGCTGCGCTGAATACTGCCGAGCAGTTGATTTCCGAGCAAACAATCGCGCAAGTGAGGAGTGCCGAAATTGTGGAGCAATTGAACGCGCTCGATCTTGCGCTACGTCAAATGCTTGAAACTCCGTAGATTGTAGCTGTGACTACCTTTGGAACTCCTATTCCAGACCAAGTGATAGACAGTCCAGATAACCAGTCTCGTTTTGAAATTAGTGCGGACACGTTCGTCGTGACACGCAATTATATGAACCGTTTCTTATAATACAGGGTTTGAGCTCGACACGCTGATCACAGGCCTCAACTCGCCTTTGGCGAGTGTACACCCGACGTTACGTCGGTCGGTCCAGTGGAAGTGAGATGTGTGGCGGCGATTTCCCACTGTGTCTTAGCTGGGTTCATTACCTTGCCCAAGGATTTCTCTTCATGAGAATCCCGCGGCGAACGTGCGCACTTTTCTTCCCTTTCCCGCACTTGCGGAACATGCCTGTATCGTTTCTTCCTTTCGTATCAGCAATGGAGTGGTCTGTTTTGGAATTGTATAGACTCAACGCTCAAAATCAAGGGTGTCTGTCTACGCCATTCTCTCCTGTTCTCAATTGATGGTTGTGACTATCGTCACGATACAACATCCAAACCGGCAAAATGGAAACTCCTTCAGTAATGGAGTTCTTTGAAATACACTACAGGTACATGTAATATGGAATTCTCAATATTAATTGCGGCAGTTGTTGCAGGTGCAGTTGGAATGGCGATCGGTTGGACGATTGTCAAGAAGACGGCACAAGGCAAAGTTGCCGAAGCGGAACTCGAAGCGGAGCGTCTTCTCAACACGGCACAAGGTGAGGCAGAGGAGTTGAAGCGGAAGAAAGTTCGTGAAGCGAAAGAAGAGTTCAACAAGAAAAAAGCCAACTTTCAGCAAGAGTTTTCGAAGAGGCGTGAAAAACTACAAGCTGTCGATAATCAGTTAAAGAAACGTGAGGCAAACCTTGAAAAGAATCTTTCTAAAAAACTTGAGACTGTAACACAGAAAGAGAGTGCTTTAGCTGACCAGCAGCAAGAATTAAAGAAAGAACGTGGACAAATAGCTGAAGCCAGTAAAGACCTTGATCTGAAGAGGAAAGAAATCGATAACCTACGCTCTACAGTTGAACAACAGAAGAAGGTTGCTGAAGAGCTAATTGCCGAACAAAATCACCGACTTGAGAGAATCAGTGGAATGTCTCGTGAGGATGCAAAGAAATTCCTCATGGAGAATATGGTAAACGAAGCGAAACTGGAAAGTGCGCAGATGGTGAAGGATGTGCGGGATGAGGCAAATATCGAAGCAAAGAAAGTCGCACGAAATATCATTATTCAAGCGATCCAACGGACAGCCTCGGATCATTCAGTGGAGACTACAGTTTCGGTAGTCAACTTAACTGGCGATGAAATGAAGGGAAGGATCATTGGTCGCGAAGGTAGGAATATCAGAGCATTTGAGGCTGCAACCGGTGTTGACGTAATTGTCGATGATACACCAGAAGCAGTTATCATTTCAGGTTTTGATCCGTTCCGCCGAGAAGTAGCTCGGGTAGCTCTGGAACGGCTCATGCAAGATGGCCGAATCCATCCAGCACGTATTGAAGAAGTTGTCGAAAAAACTCGAAAGGAACTGGAAGAAGACATTGTCCAGACAGGGAAAAATACGCTCCTTGAACTTGGTATTGGGAACGTTCACCCTGAGATTGTTCGCTTAATTGGTAGAATGAAGTATCGTTCAAGCTACGGACAAAATGTCTTGAGTCACTCAATTGAGGTTGCCTACCTGACTGGCGTGATGGCTCGTGAACTCGACTTGAATGTTGACCAAGCAATGCGTGCCGGATTGATGCACGATATGGGGAAGTGTGTCGACCGGAACATCGAAGGCCCACACGCTCTTCTCGGCTACGACATAGCCAAGCGATATAAGGAACATCCGATTGTCTGCAATGCTATCGGTGCGCACCACGACGATATTGAGATGGAGTCGCCAATTGCAGTATTAGTTCAGGCTGCCGACTCAATTTCTGGTGCACGTCCGGGCGCAAGGCGAGAATCGTTGGAAGCCTACGTTAAGAGACTTGAAACACTTGAAACGTTGGCGAGATCTTTTGATGGGGTAGAGAAAACCTATGCAATTCAGGCTGGCCGAGAAGTGCGAGTGATGGTGGAGCCTGATAGAGTGGACGATCTTTTCGCAGATCAGCTTGCCCACGATATTGCGGGTAAAATTCAGCAGGAAATGGAATATCCGGGCCAGATTAAGGTGATGGTGATTCGAGAAAAACGATCAGTCTCCTACGCTAAGTAGCTTGTTCATGAATCACTGACAAGAAGCGAAAGAGGGGGAACATCTACAGTGATGTTCCCCCTCTTATAATATATAGTGTGCGACGGTCGATACCTCTGCAAGTTCTTCCAATTGCTTGAGAAGCTACTCGGAGATCGTCAGGCGGCGCGTCAGTGTGCCATACTCGGTCTGCAAACGGTAAAAGTAGAGGCCGGGCATTAAATCAGGTTTTGATAGGTTGATTGTAAAGACCCCAGCCTTCTGACGCTCGTTTACCAAAGTCTTTACTGGACTGCCAAGCACAGTGTGAATCGTTACCGTGACAAAAGAATTGCGTGGAATTCCATATCGAATTGAAGTCGCATCACGGAACGGATTTGGATAGTTCTGATCGAGAAACATGCGGGAGGGGGCTGTTTGATCGATCAATGCAACTGTTGTATCCGGTTTTTGCAGGTCGGTTGGTATATCCAATCCAGTGAAGAGCAAAAACGGGAAGCTCGGTGTTACGACCGGAGCCGTAGAAGAAAATGTTGAAAAGAAAAAGGGGAACAGATAGGTTTGCTCCCTTGAGAAGCTCTCAGTAGTGTTAGCTGAGGAAATCCGAGCTGCATCGGTTGTTTGGGGAGCGAAAATCGACCCAAACAGTAATGCTACCGTCAGAATCAATATACTGTAGTTTGTCCCTATCTTTTTCATGATGCACCTTCCTGTGAACGTATTAATTGGATGAACGTCCGTGTAGACTGCGAAATCCTCAAGATGTTTCATCCAATCTGGCAAAAATTATGCCGGAGTTCTTTCGGAAGTACTATTCTGGACGATTTCTTGAGTCAAGCAGACGATCTACCTCCTCAATCGTGACATTTTCGTAGTAATCCTCGTTGATGACAATCATTGGTGCTCCACCACAGGCTCCCATGCACTCAACCTCTTCAAGAGAGAACTTGCCATCCTCAGTCCGTTCCATATGACCAATCCCAAGCGAATTCGATACATGACGGTATATATCTTCCCCTCCTCTTAACAAACAACTGATGTTTGTACAAACCTGAACGTGCTGCTTGCCCATTGGGCGTTTCCAATACATAGTATAGAATGAGGCAACACCTTGAACATGTGAAAAGGGGAGGCCAAGAGTTTCGGCTACTAATTGGAGAACTGGGATCGAAAGCCACCCCCATTTTTTCTGTGCCATCCAGAGGACTGGCATTACTGCTGCCTGCGATGTCGGGTATTTTTGGGTGATTTGAGCAATCTGCTCGAGATCAGCCTCGGAGAAGCTGATGTTGGCTTGGTCATGCTCGGCACTTGAAATAAGAGAAGAAGCGTTCATGCGCAAGAACTGATCTTGTGTCTGTTGAATGAAAGAAATCTTCCCAAATCTACGAAGAACCTTCGGATCGTCGATATATAGAAGTCGTGTCTCAGCAGGAAAAACGATCAATCTGCCCTAGGTATCAGCCACTATATGCAACTCTAATGAGGGGAGATGTTGTTCTCCTCGAAAATTTTCTCTAATATCACTATCGCTATGAAAGAAGAGAATACCATTTATCGAGTCCACACGAACGAAGTGCAACTTACGGCAAGTTCGGTCGAATATGCTGCGGTTCAGTTTGGGACTGACCAGGCTGAAATTGAGGTGCAGGAAGGAGAATCCATCTGGAATTGGAGTGTGGAGCGCGAGGGAGAGACGATAGATATCTCGGTTGAGCCTGCCGACTCAGAGCGTGCCTATCGAGTTTACATTAAAGGGGAGGCCTTAACTGTACAGCTTGAGACAGCACGCGATCAACACTTGAAGGGCTTGAGTGTGGCAACAGCATCTGGGAGGGTAGCTCTGCAACTGATTCGTGCTCCAATGCCCGGGTTGCTTAAATCTGTTTTGGTTAGTGTTGGCCAGAAGATAGAGAAGGGGGAGTCCCTCTGTATTCTCGAGGCAATGAAAATGGAGAACGAGATCAAATCTCCCGGGAACTTTATCGTTGGCTCGATAGCAGTAGAGCCAGGGAATCCTGTAGAGAAGGGAACAACTTTAATGCAGCTTCTACCTGCAGAAGGGTAGAGATAGAGAGGCATTGTATTGTTGTGTGGAACTTTCCATTAGAGCTTCAAAAAACTAATACTTACGTAGAAAACGCTACGTTCATTTAACGATAATCGGAGAATTGTTATGAGCATTTTTGGACGGCTCGCCGATATTGTGAAGGCGAATATCAACGATTTGCTTGATCGGGCTGAAGACCCAGAAAAAATGATCAAGCAGATGGTTCTGGAGATGGAGGAGGCAGTCAACAAGGCGACGCTTGCGGTTGGGCAGGCTATTGCGAACGAAAAGTCACTCGAACGCCAGTACAACCGGCAGAAAGCCCAGATGGATGACTGGCAGCAGAAAGCTGTGCAAGCGGTGCAGGCTGGGCGTGATGACCTTGCATCGCAAGCATTACAGCGGAAGAACACAATTTCCATGAATGTGAATGATCTCGAGCGAATGTTAGGTGAGGCTCGAACTTCTTCACAAGGGCTACGCACACAGCTTGACCAACTTAAGTCAAAACTTGACGAAGCCCGGATGCGCCAGAATACGTTGATTGCTCGCTCACAGGCTGCCAAAGCTAAGAAGCAGGTTGCGCAATCATTTGCTGGCATTGGAAGCGATGCTTTCTCGAAGTTTGATAAGCTGGAACAGAAAGTGGAAAAGACAGAGGCTGAGGCAGAAGCGTTCGCTCAACTTGCGGGTGAAAACACTTCCTTAGAAGATGAGTTCAAGGCTCTCGGAGCAAACACAGCCGCAGATGATGAATTAGCTGCTCTCAAAGCTCAACTTGGCATGGGCAGTACCACTGCAGGACAGCTTGGTCAGGGAGATGACAATTGAGGTGGTCGATCAACTCAGCGTTAATGAACATTCAACAACGAAGATAGAATAGATCAATTATGGCAGATATTCAGGAAATGATCGATAGCTCCCGTCAGAAAGTTCGGGACTATCTCGCCGAGGTCGATCCCGACTTTCAGGAATATGACAGCGGTATGTTTACTGTTCAAGAAGGGTCAGCAGTGATTGGAATCTCGTTCCGTCCCTGGCACGACGATGATGTTGCCGTAGAATTTACAAGCCAGCTTGTAAATGGAGCAACGATAAACGAGGAGTCGATGCGCTGGCTTCTGGAGAAGAATGCGGCACTACACTTCGGTTCGTTTGGACTTCTGTTCGATGGATCGATCATATACTCTCACACGATTCCAGCCGCTTGCCTCGACCAAAGCACTTTTGATGGAACGCTTAGGACAGTGGCAACAATCGCCGATTACTACGATGACGAGATTGTAGAAGTAGCTGGTGGAGTTCTCGCCAGTACTTCTCCCGGTGCTGAAGAAACGGAAATTGAAGAATCCCTTTAAGGGACTTTCTTTCCATATAATCTCTACAAAACCGCAGGTGTTGATCGAGCACCTGCGGTTTTCTATTTGAAGAAGAACTTCAAGAATCTGGTGCTAACTGCTTGCGCTCCACGCTCTGTTTCCGTAAGTTTCAATTCGTTCTTCAGCACCACATTGCATCGGACGTGATGAAAGACTTGGAAATGAAAAAGCTCTACTACTCCATCAGCGAAGTAAGCAAGATGGTAGATTTGGAGCAATACGTATTACGGTATTGGGAGCGTGAGTTCAGTCAGTTGCGTCCGCAAAAAAATCGTGCGGGGAATCGTATCTATACTGAAAAGGATATTGAGATTATCCGCCTTATCAAGAGGCTCACGCGGGAAGATCGCTACACAATCAGTGGTGCTCGACAAGTGTTGGAGCAACTGACGTTCGATAATGGGATGCCTATCCTGCCAGATGATTTTGCTGCCGCGCCAGTTGAAATAGAGCAGATTGATACGCTTGCCGACGACCTCAAAAATGTTCGGACAACTCTCGTAAAACTCCTTGACAAGCTGAGAAATGGGAGTTCAACCGTTTAGCACTATCTTTGCCGGCGATGTCGTTGCGATGGCTGTTGGACGATATTTGCTCGGAGCGTAGCGCAGCCCGGTAGCGCACCTGAATGGGGTTCAGGAGGTCGTGGGTTCGAATCCCGCCGCTCCGACAACAGATTCTGTTAATGTGCCGACCGGAACTTCACCTCCGGTCGGTTTTTCATTATGGCAATCTTTAAACGAAGGGGAAGAACGTATTGAACTCACCAAAGATATCTCGGCTATGACCTTGGCATTGATTGCTGCTGGAGAGGGGGCGCGACTCCGGTCAGAAGGAGTAACGGTTCCAAAAGGCTTAGTTCCAGTTCTTGGAGTTCCATTGGCTAAGAGAACAATCGCTACGTTCGTTCAACATGGGATTACAGAGGTAAAGTGTATCGTCAACGAGGAGTCCCCAGAACTGGAATTGTACCTACGTGAGACCGATTTTGGTGTGCCAGTTGAGATTATCGTGAAGTCTACTCGCAGCTCGATGCACAGCCTCTTCACCTTAGCACCACTCTTGAAATCTTCTCCATTCTTTCTCGCTACAGTCGACGCAATTTATCATCCGTCCGATCTGAAATCGTGGATCGACCGTTGCCACCAGAGTGAGAATGCCGAGGGAATTATAGCCCTTACTCGGTTTGTCGACGATGAAAAACCACTCTATGCTACGTTAGAATCGGACGACAGAATTTCTGCAATAGGCGATTCCGCTGCCGGGTCGGAGTGGATTACTGGAGGACTCTACTGGTTTACACCAAATGTATTCGATGAAATACCGGTAGTAGAGGAGCTTGGATTAGAACGCCTAAGGAAATTTCAAGAGTGGCTTGTTGAAAGAGGCTACCGTCTGTATGGCCACCGTTTTGGCAAGATTGTTGACGTTGACCACAGAGCAGATATAGCGACCGCAGAAGAGTTTATTAATCAATGGAGTGGAGTTGCCAAATGAGTGGTGAAATGATCTTAGCTATTAGAAGAAGCACTCAACACAGTGCCACTCACAAATCGAACGATTCACTCATGTTTGATCTTGCCTGCAATCAACTGCGAGGTCGAGGCTTTGAAGTAGAAGTGATTGAGGAAGATGAACTTGCCACCTATCTCGATAGTGCATCACCCCGCTATGTTATTTCGATGGCTCAACGTCCTGAAAACACAGCCCTTCTCACGCGGGTGGAGTCAGGGGGGGGGATTATCGTCAACTCGTTTGAGTCAATTCTCAACACCTATCGAGTCTTTCTCGCCTTACGACTTTCTGATGAAAAACTGTTTGCCCAAACAAGAATTCTGACATCGCTCGTTGAAGAAGATCTGGAAGACTTTGAAGAAGCTGCGTATGTCATGCTCAGCAAAACATTAGGAGAACCTTTTTGGTTGAAGCGTGGTGATGTTCATGCGGCTCACCCAAATGATGTCCTTCTCGTTCACGACAGAGGGGAGTTCGGTCAAGCGCTTGCAAATTTCCGTTCACGGTCGGTAGAGACCGCAATTGTACAGGAGCACTTGCCGGGACAGGTTGTCAAGTTTTACGCTATTTCAGGTGGACGGTTTTTTCACACACAGGATTTCCTGACTGGAGAACCGTTGGAGGTAAGTGGAGGTGAGTTCCAACAGGAGGCCGACAGGATTGCTGCTATTCTTGGGCTAACTATTTATGGCGGAGATGCGGTGTTTACTGAGAGTGGTCAGTTCCGTTTTATCGACTTCAATGCGTGGCCAAGTTTTGGTACTGTGCGCGACCAGGCCGTCCCTGTTATGGTGGATGCAATTCTCGAGGCATTTTCGCTCGGTTCGGACAATGAAGCAGATTCGGCAAGAATGGAAACAGTTGGGAGGAGTGAGTAAGCGTGAGCACTGTAGCAGAGACCTACAAGGCAAGGGATGTCGAAGAGGTGATCGACATCTGGTTCTATCGTCGTGTCGGCTACCGCCTTGCCCTTGCTGCTAAGTACCTTAAGCTGAAGCCGAATCTGATTACGGTGATTGGTATTACTATTGGGGTGATAGCTGGGCACTTCTTCTTCTATAACACACTTGCCTTAAACGCTATCGGAATGGGGCTGTGGGTGATCTCAAACATCTTCGACAGTGCCGACGGACAGCTTGCCAGAATGACTGGGCAGACCTCTCAGCTTGGACGGATTCTCGATGGTCTCGGTGGAAGTGTGGTCTTTGCAAGCATGTACTTCCACATATCATTTCACTATGCTTTGAACGATGGTGTTATTGGATGGTGGATTTTTATCGTGGCTCTTGCAGCTGGAGCAAGTCACTCACTACAGAGTGCAATGGCCGACTACTATCGCAATGCCTTCCTCCGCTTTGGTGTGAAAGGTGGAAAGAGTGAACTGGAGCGGGCATCAGCAGTTATCGAGCGATACAACCAACTCACTTGGCGACGCAATTTCTTTACAAAGCTCTTCTACAAGGTTTACGTGAACCATACAGTACAGCAAGAGACCTTCTCGCCGAAGTTTCAGTTGATGCGTGATACGCTTGAAGTTCGTTACGGGAATAAACTGCCCGATGCAATTGTCAGTCGCTACCGTAGCTTGAACAGGCCACTGTTGAAGTACTATAATTACTTGACAATAAACGGTCGAGTGCTCACGCTTTTTGCGTTCGTAGCGATTGGCTACCCCACACTTTTCTTCATTGTAGAACTTACGCTGATGAACCTTACACTTTGGGCTGTGCTTCGCAAACAGGAGAAGAACAATCAGGAGATTACGAGGATGGCTGAGTTGGAGGGGGACAAAACGTTTAGCTTGTCGGAGGCAGTTGCGTGAGTATCAAAGGGGTATTGTTCGATTTCGGTGGCACTCTTAATTCCAACGGAGATCATTGGGGGGCACTCTTTCGGGAGAAATTAATTGAAGAGTTTCCCGAACAGTCGGTTGAAACTCTCGAAGGGGCATATATCACATCGGAACGTCGTTTGGTTCGCGAAGGGTTGCGCGCAGAGACGTTTCAGCAAACACTTTACCTTCAGGTAGCCTACCAGTTTGAGGCACTGGGGGATCATCGGAACGGGCGGGCAGTAGAGATTGCCGATCAATTCTATCAGATGACTGTGAGGCGGATGGAGGAAGTCCGCACTCTCCTTCGCGACCTTGCCCTCCGATACCGCATCGGAATAGTCTCGAATTTCTACGGCAACTTAGATGCCATCTGTACCGAATTTGACCTACAGCAATTCCTCACCCTCACGATTGACTCGGCACTTCTCGGCGTTCGCAAGCCCGATCCAGAAATATGGCGACGGGCAATTGCTCAGCTTGGCTTCCTCCCAGAGGAAATTGCTATTGTAGGAGATTCGTGGAAGAATGATATTGCTCCCGGAAATAGTTTAGGCTGCAGAACAATCTGGTATCGTGGAATGGAGTGGCGTCCTGCATCTGGCTTAGAACAAGCCAATCACGTAATTCATTCACTGGATGATCTGCGCGCAATTCTTCTCCGCTCAAGTTACTGAGTTCGCCAACGAGACTTATGATCTCCAATGTTGCAGAACACGTTCCGACATATCGAAAAAATAGGTCCCCTCACTGAAGAACGCCTTTGGGAGGCTGGGGCGTTAAGTTGGGAAGAAGCTCTCGATATCCCGATCCAGCATCTCCCGGTCAAACGTCCAATCGATGAGCAACTCCACCTTTCCATAGAAAAGCTCCGGGCAGGGGATAGCCGGTGGTTTGCTGACCGACTACCGAACGGGGAATCGTGGAGGCTCTTTCCTGAGTTCAGGGGAAGTGCCGCCTACATCGACATTGAAACCGATGGCGGCTCAATGGAGAATGGGATTATCACAACGATTGCACTCTGGGATGGTTCGGAGCTTCGCCACTACGTGCACGGCGAGAATCTGCGCGACTTCCAAGATGACATCTTCGACTACTCACTGCTGATTACCTGGAACGGAGCTTCATTTGATATTCCCTTCATCGAGCATTGGTTTCAGATTCAGCTTACCCACGCCCACATAGATTTGCGCCACATCATGGCTTCGCTCGGATATCGTGGTGGGCTAAAAGTTGTTGAGCGTGAGTTTGAGATTGATCGTGGAGTTCTTGATGGTGTAGATGGGTATGCTGCCATTTTGCTCTGGAAAGATTATGTCCGAAATGGAGATGCTAAGTCGCTTGAAACCCTTCTCGCTTACAATTCCTACGATGTCGTCAACTTAGAACGATTGATGGTGGAGTCATACAACAAGAAGATCGAGGAGACTCCATTTGCTTTCGTGAACGAGTTAGCGCTTCCATCACTTCCAGATGATTTTGGAGTAAAACCACACGCTGAGTCACTCGAAACCGTGCGCCAAACGCTCTCGGCAAGGGAAGATTATTTGCGCGACTTAGCCCGCCATTTGCTTGGTCGGTCGTGAAGGAGAACGTATCGTTGCGGCGCTTGTGAGAAACTGTCGGCTAACTACACCGATTCAATCCCTTGTTCGCCCATTCTTTCTTCATATTTTCACGTTGTTCTCTCCTTCAGTAGGACGTGAAGCTGGTTATGCCAGAGCCAAAAGGAGGAGGAGAATCGTGCTTGAACTACAAATCAATTCAGGAGAAACGATACTATGACATGGGTCATAACCAGACTCTGTTCAGACTGTAAAGATACTGCCTGTGTAGAGGTATGTCCGGTCGATTGTATTTACGGGTTGAAGGTAGATAATCAATCATACCGAAACCAGTTGTTTATCGATCCAGATGAGTGCATCGACTGTGGCGCGTGCGAACCGGAGTGCCCGTGGGGAGCTATCTTCGAAGACGCTGCTGTGCCACAGGTGTTCAACGATGATATTGAGCAGAACGCGCAGGTGTTCCAAGAACATTCACGTGGTGACTTTACGATAACACCCGATAAGCTCCGCGATGATCCGACGCCAGAGCAGGTGATCGAGAACGAGCAGAAGTGGGGGTACGAGCGTTAGAGTGAGCGGGGCGGTCTCAAATGTATTACGAAGTACATTATGGATGGTAGAAGGATAAGGATAGAGAACCGCCATGAAGAACAAGAGCGAAGAATCAGCAAACGTGTTAAGCGAACCGTCGGAAGTCAGTGCCATTATTCGGGTGCGATGCCCAGAGTGCAAGAAGGGGATTGTCTATGCACATGGCTCGCAGATGAACCGGCTCTGCCCAAGTTGCGGGATCAAGTTTGAAAGGGAGCCAGGATACTTCTCCGGGGCAATCTGGATTGGTGTGCTGTTGGCAACTCCTGTTGCCCTCTTCACCATGTTCTGTCTTCTCTGGTTCTTCCGTGACCTTCATCCAGCGATAGCTGGTATTGTCGCTTCGCTCAGTTTTATTCCACTGATTCCCCTTACAATCCGTATATCGCGGTCAATTTGGATGTATCTCGACCATCAGATGAATCCTGAAACTACGTACCGCAATCCGCCAGACAATCCCGATGATATTCGCGTACCGGTTCCTCCCGAAAATCCGGGGATGGGAGCTTCGATTCCGGTTGTTCCTGCATACCCGGATAAGACCGCAGAGGCCAATTTTGCCTCTGGACAAATCAAACAGGAGATGATGGAAGTCTGATTCAGATTCCACAACCTTTACCGAGAGAAAATCTTATGTCAGAAGCAACTACTGCTACAATGCACCCTTCATCACAGTCGGCTTTCGACATCGTGATGAAGAACTTCGATCACGCTGCGCGATACGTTGAAATTGATCCCGGCTATGCCGAGCTTATCAAGTCGATTGACCGCGAGGTTCGCGTCGAGATTCCAACGCGAATGGATAATGGTGAGTTACGGGTGTTTATTGGCTACCGTGTTCAGCACAACAATGCGCGCGGGGCATATAAAGGGGGAATCCGATACCACCAAGATGTTGACCTTGATGAAGTTCGTGCGCTTGCAGCACTAATGACATTGAAAACAGCCGTTGTCGGCATCCCGTATGGTGGTGGAAAGGGGGGCGTTACTGTCGATCCTCGAACACTCTCCGCGACAGAGTTGGAGCGTATGACCCGGATGTTCATCGACAAGATCGATCCAATTATCGGGCCACAGGAAGACATCCCTGCGCCCGATGTAAATACCAACGCTCAAGTAATGGCCTGGATGATGGATGAGTACAGCCGTCGCCACGGACATACTCCCGGAATCGTTACTGGCAAACCTATTGAGTTGGGGGGATCACAAGGGCGAGCCGAAGCGACTGGACGGGGGGCTGTGATTATTCTTCGCGAAGCTGCAAAGACTTACGGTATCGACCTTCACCACTCTACTGTAGCTATTCAAGGGTTCGGAAATGTTGGTTCGTATGCTGCCTGGACCCTCGACGAGATGGGGGTGAAAATCGTTGGGATCAGCGATGTAAGTGGTGCGATTGTAAATAGTGACGGCGTAAACATTCCTGCAGCAATCAACCATTTGAAGAATCATCCAACACTTGAAGGCTTTGAAGGTGGGGAGCGAATGACGAACGAGGAGTTGCTTGAACTGGAGTGCGATGTTCTGATTCCGGCAGCGTTGGGTCGGGTGATAACAGTTGAAAATGCTGATAAGATCAAGGCGCGCATGATCGTTGAAGGTGCAAATGAACCGATCACTGGGCGAGCCGATGCGATTCTCAACGATAAAGGTGTCGTCGTCCTTCCAGATATTTTGGCTAATGCTGGCGGCGTTACTGTCTCCTACTTCGAGTGGGTGCAGAACCTTCAACAGTTTCACTGGGAACTTGAGGAGGTGCGCGACAAGCTCGAGAAAATTCTCGTCAATAGCTTCCAGCATATCTATGAGATTGCACAAAAGCATAAGATTTCATTGAGACTTGCCGCCTACGTTCTCGCAATCGAACGGCTTGAGAAAGCAACACGTTTGCGAGGTGTGTAGTCAGCATGAAGGTTATTGTTGATCTCTGCGTTGTGCCGGTTGGTGTCGGCATCTCAGTCTCTCCTTATGTTGCTGCTTGTCAACGAGTGCTTGAGGAGGCAAAGCTAAAGCACCTCTTGCACGCCTATGGGACGAATATCGAAGGTGAGTGGGATGCCGTATTTGCTGCGGTGAAACGATGCCACGAAGTTGTTCACGAAATGGGAGCACCACGGGTGAGTACCTCTATTAGAGTTGGAACGCGGGTGGATCGTGAGCAGACAATGCAGGAGAAGATCGATAGTGTGGAACAAAAACTGAAAGAGCTATAATTCGTGATACAGAGACAAAATCAGGATAAGAGTAGCAGGGGACGAGAACATCGTTCCCTGCGCTATACAATACCCATTCTTTTCCCAATCCTTACCATCTGGCTGATTGGCTGTTCTTCCTCTTCACAGAGTGACGATGAAGGGCGCTACCCACTCTGGAAGATCGAGGGGAAGCAAAACACAGTCTGGATTCTCGGTTCGGTTCACATGTTGCCTGAACGTGCTCACCCTCTCCCAAAAGAGTTTGAAGAAGCATACACAAAGGCCGATCGTGTAGTGTTTGAGGTGAACCTCGACACAAAAAACATGGAGGGCATGATGATGGGGATGATGTCCGAAGCGATGCTTCCGATGGGAGAAACTTTAGAAGATGTTTTGAAACCTGAGACGTGGGAGCTTCTTGAACCACGGCTTGATGCGTTGGCCGAGAGTGTGGGGGAGGCTATCTCTCAACAGATGGGGAGCAATCTACCGATTAACGGTGGGATGGTGAAGACGATGTTGATGCAAATGGAGCCGTGGTTTGTCGGAGTCATGTTGCAGCAGACAGAGGCTGACATGAAAGACTATAAGGCGGAGTTGGGGGTTGACCTCTACTATGCAAACAAAGCTAAAGAAGATGGGAAAGAGACCTCGGGGTTGGAGACAATCGAAGATCAGATGGGGTTCTTGAAAGAGATGGCTGGAGAAGACACAGATCTCTTTATCAGGACAATGCTCGAGCAGGTAGCTCCCGAGGCAGACATGTTCGACAACCTTGTTGATGCGTGGCTGAAAGGAGACCTTGAAGGCTTAGAGCATCAACTAAATGATTCAATGAAGGAGACCCCCGGAATGCGCGATCTGCTGCTGGTTCAGCGGAACAAGAAGTGGGTTCCGCAAATCGAAGATTTTCTCAACGACGAAGAGGACTATCTCGTGATCGTCGGTGCAGGACATTTAGTTGGTGATGATAGCGTTATCGATCTTCTGAGAAAGCGCGGGGTTAAGGTGAAGAGGATATAATGGCCGATTCTGGAGAGACTCACGCTAAGACTAATACTATAATCCTCGCCATCGAAACCTCTTGTGATGATACCTCTGTAGCGATAATTCGGGATGGAGAGGTGGCGTCGGTTATCGTCTCCTCACAGGCTGAACATGAAGAGTGGGGAGGGGTTGTGCCAGAGCTTGCCTCCCGCGCTCACCTGAACGTAATCTCACCAATACTAACTCGAACAATTGAGAAAGCAGGGATCACCTTTGGTGATGTTAACGCTATCGCAGTTACAAACGAGCCGGGGTTAATCGGTTCACTTCTGGTTGGCCTGAACGTTGCCAAAGGACTTGCTGTTGCTCTCGGCAAACCACTTATTACCGTCAACCATATCGAGGCACACCTCTTGTCGGTAATGCTCGAACAAAAAATCGACTTTCCCTACCTTGCACTTGTTGTTTCTGGCGGGCACACAATGCTCTACGACGTACAGGGGGCTGGGAACTACACTTTGCTCGGTGCAACGCGGGATGATGCAGCCGGTGAAGCCTTCGACAAAGGGGGGAAACTCCTCGGACTCGGCTATCCGGGAGGTCCACTTGTTGATCGCTATGGTGCAAAAGGCGATCCTACTTACCACAAATTTCCTCGCTCTCTACTCGATGATTCTTCCGATGACTTCAGCTTCAGTGGTCTGAAGACTTCACTTCGCTATTTTCTGAGAGATCGCTACCCAAACGGCATCTCGCGTGAAGAAGACCTTGCTGATATATGTGCCTCTTATCAAGAGGCGATTGTCGACTCACTTCTGGTTAAGACGTTCAGAGCTGCAAAGGGACTCGGATATAGTCGAATTGCTATTGTCGGAGGGGTCTCCGCAAACTCCCGGCTTCGCGAGAAGTTTCAGGAGAAGGCTTCCAAGGAGGGGATGACGATCTTTCTTACTTCTCCGATCTACAGCACCGATAATGCTGCGATGATTGGGTTGGTTGGCTGGCTTCGATATAAGGATCGAAAGTTCAACGAGCTAACTGTTACTGCTAAGGGAGCACTCTCTGAGGCTAAAGCTGTAAGGCGAGGTAAAGGGGGAGTTCGGCCATCTGATCTGAGGAAGTAGAAATGCGCGTCGCCTCTTTAATCGGCCACTCTCGCGAGGTTCTACGTGAGATAGTCGCCAACCCCCAACGTCCAGTCGATCTCTTCTTGAGTAGATACTTTCGGGGCAAACGATACCTTGGTGGGAAAGACCGACGCTTTATCTCTGAACAAGTCTACGACACACTCCGTCAATTCCTGCGATACTACTTTCTTCTTACTAACCACGATTATTCCCCAACCAATGAAAGTGTTGATTCTTCCACCATTGCGGACGAGATTCTCGCTGCTTCAATAGTGGAGAGCGAATCTTCAACTAACTTCGACGAACTGTCCGAAGGGACTCGGCTAACTATAGAGCGGCTTCACGAAATCAGTGATAGACTCCAATCAATTCCATTAGCGATAGCACACCTTAGTGAGAACGATCGATTAGCTTTCCACACCTCACTTCCCCGATGGTTTGTTCAACAGATTGTTGAGGACTTCCCTTCAGATTATCAGGCAATTCTCTATTCGTTGGCGCGGGGTGGAGAGATAGCTATCAGGGCGAACCGATTGAAGGGGAGTCGCGAAGAGCTTTCCTTTAAGCTATACCGTCAAGGGATTTCTACAACCTTCAGTGAGTTTGCTCCTGAGGGATTGATTCTTGAGAAACGCCTCAATTTGTCGGCCATAGCAGAATTTCGTGGTGGGTTTTTCGAGGTTCAAGATGTGGGAAGCCAGATGCTTGCTCCACTTCTACAGCCTCAACCTTCTTGGCGAGTGTTCGATGCCTGTGCTGGAGGTGGTGGAAAAACACTTCATCTGGCATCGTTGATGGAGGGGAGGGGGCAAATTGTTGCCCACGATCTAAACTCAGTTCGGCTGGAAAATATCGTTCCAAGAATCGAACGGAGTGGTGTTGCAAACATTGAGTTGCTCGATCATAGCCAATATCTTCGGAACCGGTCGACTCTTTACAACCAATTCGATGCTCTGTTGATCGATGCTCCCTGTACCGGCACAGGAACTATCAGAAGAAACCCTGGAATGCGGTTGACACTTGATAGGGGAGTGCTCCAGAAGGCTGTCGTAGAACAGGCTGAAATCTTAGCCGAGTACTCAGCGTTAGTGAAGCCGGGGGGAGTAATGCTCTACGCCACATGCTCACTACTGCGAGCTGAGAATGAGGATCAAGTGAAAATCTTCCTCGAACGAAATCATAACTGGGAAATCAAGCCAGTAGAGATTGCACCCTCTTTGAGTACGAGTGAAGGGTTCTATCGTTCATTCCCTCACATTCACTCTACTGATGGTTTCTTCGGGGCAGTTCTACGACGAAAAAGTAGTTGAGGTAGTCGCCACGGTCTGCTTGCTCCATAAAGAAGCAAGTGGGTTACTGGAAGAATTGAACGTGAATTGTTGGGTCAAAGTTTTTGAAGAAGCTCGCGTGCGCTCCCTATCTGTCCGCTGTTTGGACGAGCCTTAATAAAGCTGAGTAGTTCTTTCTTCGCTTGTCCACTCTGCCCTTGGCGTTGTAGTGTGCGAGCATATGCAATCCAGGCTTTGTCGGCGAGAGATCCTGAGCCTCCCTTTAGCTTGCGAAACTGTGATGCTGCCTGAGAGAGCGCACCTGTCCTTTCCAGTGCAAGCCCATAATAAAAGCGAGCCGTATTCCGATAAGACTTTGATGAGCTAACTACGGGTTGCAAGTTCACAATTGCCTTGCTGTACGATCCAGCCCTGAAAAATGTTAGCCCGTTTGAGTACTTCTCATCGAGCGTTTCACTGGGGGAGCGTTCAGGCGCGCGCGATCGAGAGCTTTTTGGTGTAATGGCAGTAGTAGATGGTGTGGCAGTAGTTTTTGATCTACTCGTAGGACGGGATGATTTCCCCTTCTTGGATAATGTCGTGGTTGTGCCCGAGCGATTGGTGGTGGCACTCTTGGTTTCATTATAGTACTTCAATTCACTTGCACGAGCACCTCGATACTTTGAAGGATCGAACGTTGAAGATTCGTATTCACTTTCAAAAGTTGACTGGACTAAAACTTGGTTGCTCTGCTCGGCGACTACTTCGGTGCGAGGAGTAGAGACTGCATAGTTGCGGTCTTCCGTGGGAGTGGTAGTGCTCGGGGTTTCAGTTGAAGTCTCGACGGGTGAAGCCTCGTCGGTTGAAGTCTCGACAGGTGAAGCCTCGTCGGACGTAATCGTTTCAAATGAACTGTATGGATCCTCTTCTTCAATTTCGGTGGGGGTCTCTGTTTTCTCTACAGGGGCAGTTGCATTTACAGCAACTGTTTCAGTTGAGGTAGGCGTCGAAACAGGTTCGGGAGAAGTCTTGCCAGTAATTGCGGAGTCGAGAAGACGGTCATACTCGATCATCAGAATCTCCAGACTGTCGGCCGGGGCAACTTTCATCCTCTCGTCGAGTTGCTTCAACTGTTCCCCCAACGTTAAGCCGACAGGTGTTGGCGCGGTTTCCGGGCCAGTAACAACATCTACTATTGCAAACTCGGCAGAGTCGGCAGGAGTGAACGAGTCAGAGCTATCGCTAAGTGGACTCGAAGCCATACCAGATTCGTTCCGCGTGGCAATATCGCTGGAATTACAGGAGAGGGAAAAGAGAGCGAGGGTTAGGAGGAGAGTGCTCCTACCTGTCCCCCAGAGACTCTCTTTATTCGTTCTGATAACCATGTGGCTCTGATTCATGACGCTGTCGTCAGTGATAGTGAGCAGAATCGCCCACAAGATACGCATTTTATCCCCTGTTCAGCTCTCTGCGCAAGGCTTCTCGCTCGATTTCGAGTTGACGAATTTTTCGTTCGATTGCGTCAAGTTCTTCGGGCATCGAATCAATTTCAAGGCGAAGGCGAGATGCGGCCTCATCAATCAGATCAATTGCCTTGTCTGGAAGAAATCGGTCGCTGATATAGCGGTCAGAGAGCTGAGAGGCTCCGATGATTGCAGCGTCGGTGATCCGTACTCCGTGGTGGACTTCATATCGTTCCTTCAATCCGCGCAGAATCGAGATTGTATCCTCCACAGTCGGTTCAGCTACAAGCACCGGTTGGAATCGTCGTTCGAGCGCGGCATCTTTTTCGATGTACTGCCGGTATTCGTCGAGTGTTGTCGCCCCAATCGTGTGCATTTCGCCCCGTGCGAGTGCAGGCTTCAAGATGTTGGCTGCGTCAACTGATCCTTGTGAAGCACCAGCCCCCACAAGTGTGTGCAGTTCGTCGATGAAGAGAATAATTTCACCCTCCGAGGTGGCTACTTCTTCCACAATTGCCTTCATTCTCTCCTCAAATTGTCCCCGAAAACTTGTTCCAGCAACTAACGAACCCATGTCGAGGGCAATGATCTGCTTTGTCTTCAGTCCCTCAGGAACATCTCCCTGTACAATACGGAAAGCGATTCCCTCAGCAATCGCAGTCTTCCCGACTCCCGGTTCTCCAATTAAGACTGGATTGTTTTTCGTTCGCCGGAGCAACACTTGCATTACGCGGCGAATCTCATCTTCGCGACCAATAACTGGGTCGAGTTTTCCCTTCCGCGCAAGATCGTTCAGGTTTCGTCCATATCGGGTTAAGGCCTGATACTTGTCCTCAGGGTTCTGATCGGTTACCCGCTTCGAACCGCGCACATCTTTCAGAGCTTGGAGAACTGCCGCTCGGGTTACTCCCTGATCTCGCAAGAGTGATCCGGCTGGAGTATTCTTGTCATCGCTAATAGCTAAGAGAAGGTGCTCAGTAGAGACATATTCGTCGGTCATTGCATTTGCTTCCTTCAGCGCGCTCTCAAACATTTGTGAGGCTCCACTCGAGAAGTATTGGCCGCTAACTCCAGCTCCGGAGACTTTTGGGAGGCGTTCAATCTCTTCGTTGACCTTTACTTTTAGGTAGTTCAGGTTTGCCCCAATCTTCATTAACATTGGGGGGATAATCCCATTGCTATCTTGAAGAAGTGCAGCCAAAACATGGATCGGCTCGAGTGACTGATTCGAGTAACTGGAGGCGATCTCCTGCGCAGTCTGAATTGCCTCCTGCGACTTCAATGTTAGTTTCTGGAAGTTCATTTCTATTTCAAAGTTCTGTTCGTTCTATCGCTTAATGTAGAAACGGCAACCTATGAAGCAGGGGAGAGAAACGCAAGTCAATGTGGATTTTCGATTTGGTGTTGAGGGCGAGAGAAGCATTTTTCAACGATCAGGAAAGCAAGACTATGTCGTTCCGAGGTCATCCGTAGCATCTTGCTTGAATTGGTGAGCAGTGCAATCGAATGATTGTGCATTTGCCTATCGATCTGTTGTATGGCGTGAGGATCCAACCCTGCCAATTTGCCCAGAGTGCGAACAACATTGTAAGCGATGTGATCCTGGACATGATTTTCTTACTCCCGAGACAGTCCGTAGACTTCGTGATATACCAGGATCTCATTGGGTAGAGCCGTCATCAAAAGCACCTTATGGACAGGTTATTCTAACTTCACAGATATGCCCAATGTAATTTACAGGGTAATGACTTTAATGTAATGGACATGATAGTGACATTGCTCACAATCGGAGCCCATAACGTGTATTTCAGTACATATATGAATTTGCATGGAATAAAAAACTGTCTGCTTGTCTTAGTCTTCTTCTCTGCATTACTATCGCATGGTTCTGCAATTGCGGGAACGTGCTCCCCTCTGTGCAGAGGGGAGCACGTTCCTATCGTGTCCCAGAATGATTTTCCCTCTTTGCACAGCCTGATTGATTCTATGTTAACCTCTACCGCAGACACTAATGACCCTACCGACACTGCTGAAGACAACCTCTCCAGACGCTGGGGGTGGATAGAGTTTGGAGCGGGATTACATACCCACCTGCCACCATCCCTGCTTTATTTTATGTCTTTGATGCCAAGGTAATACATCAAAGCATGAGCTTCTTAGGTTTTGGTGGGGCTATACAATACTCTCATTTAATCAGATTTGTCGACAGTCCAGATTTGATTTCAGATACTGGATTTATTGATCCTCCGCACGGGCGTCGCTTTGACATCTTTGCAGTTGGAGCAAGTCGTCTCAACGATTATTTCATGGTAGGAGTGGGGCTTGGAGCTTCGCACTTCTCGGTCGCGCATCGTGGTGACTTTACCTTCTCTCGTGAGTCGTACCTGGCCCCTTCAGCTTTGGTCTATGCGAACGTTGTTTTCCAACCCGTGACGTTGGGCTATGCTTATGCAATTGCTGTACTACCTGAAGATGCGTTTGGTTCTCATTCTCCGCCACCCGATCTACACATTCTCAGGTTTGGATTGATTTTTGACTTTAAAAAGGGTGGATGAACAGAATTGGGAGCGAAAGGTTGGTGAGAAACCGACGAGCGTGTTTCCGCCGAAGAGAAAGTAAGACGATTGGGGATTGATGGGAAGTAAAAATTCAAAAGGCAAAATTCAAAATTGATGTGGGGTTTTCGCTTTCGGAATTTGGATTGAGATACTTCAGTAACGTGAAGTGCTTGACAGAGGCAAAAGCCATCACATCTTTCCCAATCCCCAATCCCCAATCCCCAATCCCCAATCCCCAATCCCCAATCCCCAATCCCCAATCCCCAATCCCCAATCCCCAATCCCCAATCCCCAATCCCCAATCCCCAATCCCTCTCATTCTCGTAACTTCCCTGCTCAAGCAATTCAATCAAATCAAGAATCATTATATGCGCTCAATAGATCCATCCACAATTCCCTCAGCAGAGTCGCACCGCTATCTGCTGACCTGTGTTGCACCACGTCCCATTGCATTTGTAGGAACACAAGATCGTGAGGGAAGGGTAAATCTCTCTCCATTCAGTTTCTTTAACGCTTTTGGTGCAAATCCTCCAATTGTTGCGTTCTCTCCGGCATTCCGTGGAACCGATGGCTCAGCTAAACATACGTTCTCAAATATCAAACAGACTGGGGAATTCACCGTTTCGGTTGTGAACTTTGGAATGGTAGAACAGATGAGCCTTGCCTCAGCCGATTGGCCTGAGGGGGTAGATGAGTTTGAGAAGTCAGGATTCACAAAACTGTCGAGTCAAAAAATTTCTCCCCCCGGCGTTCAAGAGTCGCCGATGGTGATGGAGTGCAAACTGTTGCAGCACGTTGACCTTGGTGGTGAGGCTGCAAGCGGGAACTTGATGATCGGTGAAGTTGTGATGTTCCACATCAAAGAATCGGTATTCGACGGCAAGTATCCGCACCACGAACGGCTCGATCTCGTGGCTCGAATGGGTGGCCCATACTATTGCCGTGCAGTTGGAGATGCCGTTTTTGAGCTTCCAAAACCGACCGGACTCGGGATTGGTTTTGATGGCTTGCCACAAGAGGTGAGAGAGAGTCACGTGCTGACTGGAAATCATTTGGCAAAACTTGCCGGAGTAAAAGAGATCCCCGATCTGCAACAGGTTGAAGAATATGTGGCGAAGATTGTGGAGATGGAGAAAACCATAGGTGAGGGAAGGCCGGATGATTTGGAGGCTGAAATGCGTGGAGGTGATGTAGATCGAGTTGCTTTAGCTACGCTCGGCGCCTCAGCCCAAGTTAAAGGCAACCCGGATGCCGTGCGCGAACTTTTCCATCGCTCTGTTGCTTGGCTGTTAGACAACGGAAGCGTCAATGATGCCTGGTTGCTGGCTTTGATTCCTAAACTTTGGAGGAAGACTACGTGAGAAAGTACGCGAGATGTATCAGCACCACAGTTCGTGGAAGGTCAGTCTTACTACTGTTGTTCTCGTGCGGATTTCTCTTTGCGTTGCAAACTACGCTCGCACAGGTGAATACTGAAGTCTATCGTATCCGTCCTGTCGAGCAAGGGGTGACGAACAATCTCTCACTGAACTTTAGTTTCTACAGCGGGAACACCGACTTCTTCAAAATTGGTGGCAACTACCGGGGCGATTTCCTTGATGGAGATATCTACTCGTTTCTGATTCTGAACTATCAGTATGGTGAGGAGAGCAAGGAGATATTTGTCAGGAACGGATTCTCTCACCTTCGAGGTGTCTACACAATTGCTCCGGCTGTGCGAGCCGAGTTGTTTACACAGCTTGGCTTCGACGATTTTATTCTCCAGAGAAATCGTTTCCTCGTTGGTGGAGGTGGCAGATTCACGATTGGAGAGCTTAAGGACTCAACGCTCAACTTCTCACTTTACATAGGGGTTGGGGGGATGTACGAGCGAGAGGATGAGGGAGACGACACATTGAACGTTGTCACGGAACTTCCTCGTTCAACCAACTATCTCTCAATGGCACTTAACGTCCACGAAAAATTCGGACTGAAAATCGTCACCTACTATCAACCAGCCGTAACCCGGTTTCATGACTTCCGTATTCTGCTCGACGCCGGAATTGGGTTTGAGATCCTCTCCGGCTTAAGCGTCACGACCTCGGTTGACTGGAGATACGACAGCGATCCCTTCCCGGGTGTGGAAAGCTACGATCTTTCGTTGAGCAATGGTCTGACCTTAACGTTCTAATCAAACTTCGTCGGAGGAATGCCATGCTTGACATTTATTGGGGCTGTCTGATTGGAGGGCTAATCTTCGGGTTGATCTCCCTGCTGATCGGCGATTTCCTCGGTGATGCTTTCGATGGATTGTTCGACGCAATCTCACTCGACAGCCTCGACTTCCTCCATCCGATGACAATTGTCAGTGCGATTACTCTCTTCGGAGGTATCGGTTTGATGTTGACAAAGTATTCGACGACAACAGTCGTTACCACTGGTCTGATTGCCAGTGGAGGAGCCATCCTCTTCGCCATTCTCATCTTCTTCGTTTACGTAAAGCCGATGAAGAATACAGAGTCCTCAATTGGGTACTCGATGGTGGAGTTGGTTGGGCGTCCGGGAGAGGTGACAATACCGATTCCGGCTAATGGATGTGGTGAGGTGGTCGTCCGATTCGGATCACAGGTGACGTATCAGATCGCCGAGGCCTACGATAACGTCGAGATTGAAGCCGGTACACCAGTAGTGGTGGTAGAAGTGCGAGAGGGAACAGCCTACGTAACGGCTGATGTTTAAGCTCAGTCGTCTGACTGATTGCTGGAATTAGTAGAGAATTTTGTTTTCAAGGAGAGTGTATCATGGAAGTCATTCCTGAATTTGTTCTGATCCCACTGCTTGTTATTGGAGCTTTGATAGTCTTGGCAATGGCCTTCTGGTCACGCTATAAAACTGTCAGTCCAGATGAAGCAATGCTCGTTACTGGGGCGTTCCTCGGTAGGACAAACGTTTCAACTGACGAGTCTGGACGGAGTATCAAAATTGTGCGTGGTGGTGGAGCTTTTATTCTTCCTGTCTTTCAAAAGCAGCAGCGAATCTCGCTCCTCTCCCACAAGCTGGATGTTACCACACCAGAAGTTTACACCGAGCAAGGTGTGCCAATTATGGTTGATGGCGTTGCTATCATCAAGATTGGAAGTTCAGTAGAAGATGTTGCCACTGCGGCTGAGCAGTTCTTAGGAAAGCCAACGCAAGAGCTTCGCGCAGAAGCTCAAGAAGTTCTCGAAGGACACCTTCGAGCAATTCTTGGAACGATGACGGTGGAGGAAGTCTACAAAAATCGTGATCGGTTTGCGCAAGAAGTACAGGCCGTTGCAGCGAAGGACTTGAAGAAGATGGGGTTGGCAGTTGTGTCGTTCACGATCAAAGATGTGCGCGACAAGGAGGGATACCTCGACGCACTTGGCCGTCCACGCATTGCTGCAGTTAAGCGTGATGCCGAGATTGCCGAAGCTGAGGCGTTGCGGGATGCCCGCGTAAAGAAAGCTGTGGCAACTGAAGAAGGTATGAAAGCAGAACTTCTGCGCGATACCAATGTTGCCGAAGCTGAGAAGGAGAAAGAACTGAAGGTTGCTGCCTTTAAGAAAGATCAAGACCGTGCGAAGGCGGAGGCCGATCAGTCGTACGCGATACAGCTTGCTCGCTCACAGCAAGAAGTGACCGAGGAGCAGATGAAGGTGGATGTTGTTCGGAAGAACTTGGAAATTCAACTTGAAGAGAAGGAAATCAAGCGTCGTGAAATGCAGTACGATGCTGAGGTGAAGAAGAAAGCCGATGCTGACCGCTATGCCGTAGAACAGGCTGCTGAAGCCGACAAAGTACGGCGGATGCGTGAGGCAGACGCACAGCAATACCAGATTGAAGCAAGTGCAAAAGCACAGGCAGAACAGAAACGGTTGGAAGGTCTTGCTATCGCTGATGCCGAAAGGGCAAAGGGTACTGCCGATGCTGAAGTGACAAAGCTGAAAGGACTTGCCGAAGCAGAGGCAAAGGAAAAACTTGCCGAGGCATTTGAGAAGTATGGACAAGCCGCGATCATCGACATCGTGGCGAAGATGCTCCCAGAGTTTGCTGGACGCATCGCCGAGCCGATGAAGCATATCGACAAGTTGACAGTTGTCGACACTGGGTCGGGAGAAGGAGCAGCGCGCGTCAGCAACTACGTGACAACGTTGATGGCGCAGTCGGGTGAGATGTTGAAGAACGTCTCAGGGATCGATCTGGAGAAGTTAATTAAGGGTGTCGCCGAGAAGTATGGTGGTGATAACTCACAGAGTAGTTGGAAACATACTGAGGATCAGTAGATCACGTTATGAGTGAAGGCTATGTATCACACCATTTAGTGGTACGTAAACCCGATTCAACTTCTGGAAGGCGCGAAGAATCTCTTCGCGCCTTTTTCTATCCATAAATGGAATCTATATAGGGCGAACTTGGAGTTCCTGAAATTTATCAGGATATTCCCCAGTTGCTGCGGCCACATAAGCCAACTCTTTTGCTCATTCTTTCACAACATCTACTGCATGTCGTACACAATCGAACAACGGGACGAACAACTTCTGAACTCCGAAGCAAAGATCTTCTACCATATCTCATTCCCACAGGCTGGGCAACATCTGATGCAGATAGAGATGCGAGTGGAAACCGACGCGGAGAAGTTGATTTTCGCTCTGCCGAATTGGTTGCCGGGATCCTATAAGATTAGGGATTTCGTAGCAGTGCAGGGGAATGTTGTGGCAGTTACTTCTAATGGCGAAGAACTACCCTCAACGTGGCTCTCAAAGAATCGACTTGAAGTTGAGACGAAGGGGGAGAGGGAAGTTCAACTTCGGTATCTATACTACGCCAACGAGAGAACAGTGAGGCAGTCGCACGTCAATCGCTTTCACGCCTTCTTCAATCCGGGCAACTGTTTGATGTTCGTTGAAGGCAGGACGAACGAAGTTCACCATGTTGAGTTAGAACACAATTGGACTCATGTCTCAACGGCACTCTCTCCCGTCTCCGAGGGTGTGTGGGGAGCACTGAACTATGATATTCTGGTTGATTCACCAGTTGAAATAGGGGATCATTTTGTCGCCTTCTACGAGCGGAAGGGTGCAACGCATGAGATTGCGATTACTGGAGCGGGGGATTTCGACCCAGAGTGGATTGTTGAGCGGACCAAAACAGTTGTTGATGAGGGGATGGCAATGTGGGGTGTGATGCCCTACGACCGCTATGTCTACATCCTTCACATGCTTCCGGGGCAGTACGGAGGGCTTGAGCACGCCCGCTCACAGGTCAGTATGTTCGACTCAAATTTCTTCGCCGATAAGAAGAAGATGCAGAAGTTCTTGGAACTCTTAACGCACGAGTATTTCCACACGTGGAATGTGAAGCGGATCAGACCGCGTGAACTTGGCCCTTTTAACTATCACGACGAGAACTATACCCGAATGCTCTGGTTGGCCGAGGGGGCAACCAGTTACTACGATAGTTTGATCTCCTATCGAAGCGGATTTTTTACGCAAGATGAGTATTTGAAGGTACTCGCTGAGGATCATCTCTCTGCACTCCTCGATGTTCCCGGACGGAATGTGATGTCGATCAAGGATAGCTCGTTCCTCGCCTGGGTCAAACTCTACAATCCAACGCCAGACTCCCATAATAGATTCCCAAGCTACTACTTAAAGGGGGGAATCATCTTCCTATTGCTCGATCTCTACATTATCGATCGTTCGAATGCTACCTCTTCGCTGGATGATGGAATGCGTGCTCTCTATTCCCGATATGAATCGAACCCAGCGGTCGGTATTACCGAAGAAGAATTTGTCCAAGTAATCTCCGAGGCAACAGGTGTAGAGATCGAGAAGACATTCGTTCACTGGCTCAACAGTACGGAAGAACTCCCAGCCGCTTCTATCTTCCATTCGTTCGGTCTGAAGTGGAAGCAGAAGAAGGAAAAGAAGGAGATGTTGGGAGATGGAATCGAGATACCACGTTCGACACGTACGTGGATTGGGCTTGGAGTAAAAGAGGAGGGGGGGAGTCTGCACGTTGCGAAGGTTTGGGCCGGTACGCCAGCAGAGCTTGCTGGTGTTGGGGTTGACGATGAGATCATCGCCATTAATGGTCGTCGTGTCGGGAGTATGGCAGTCTGGAAAGGAGTAATGGAAAATGCTAATCTGGGGGCAGCACTCCGCCTTACCTGCTCAGCCGAAGGGTATCTCTACGAAACGGAAGTAGAACCCGTTGAGCGCACAGCATACTCCCTAAAGCTCGTATCGCCGTTGACTGAAGATCAGCAGAAGCGATTTGAAAAGTGGCTTGGAAATAGTGGTAGACGTAGTGAAGAGGAGCGCGAAGCTCAACTAACGAATGGCGTGGCTAAAGCTGAGGCAAAAATTTGAACTATAGTTGAAGGGTCAACGTAGCAGAGTTGAGATGTTCTCCCATCGATAAGCGATCTCTTCGAATTCTTCTCCCCCAATGTCAATGAGTTTTCGTCGAGACTCAACCCCCCCGAGGTGCTGGTAGAATTGGCGACTCAGATTTCGAGCGAGTACCCAAACCAACATCGAGGAGTAGTTCTTTTGTTGTAGTTGGAGGGCAAGTTCCCGCGTGAGATATCTACCAATCCCTTTTCTACTGTATTCCTTTAGGAGATAGAGGGCATAGATTTCGGCTTCGCTTGGGATATTCCCTTCGCGCTCTTTCCCACCACTGGCAAAGCCAACAATTTCATTTGCCAAGTTTGTTGCTACAAGAATCAACCCTCCTGATCTATTTGATCGGTCGGACGAAAGCCGCTCCCTCCAAAGTTCGCTCCTCTGTGCGAAGTCCATGTTCTCCAGAACGTTATCGGGAACAATGCCACGGTAGGTTGTTCGCCACGAGTCGATGTGAACTCGAGCGATCCCTTCGGCGTCATGGGCCGTTGCTTCCCGAACTGCATAGTTACTATTCATACGTATTGAATCGGCGCGTGTGTTAGTCAGGATTTTGGGTAAGTCTTATCGAGTACCAATTCCGAGAATGTTGCGGATAGATTCGCTAAGGAGTGCATTTGTTGAAATTGCGCTCCCACCATGAATTGTTGGCTCACCCTGCCAGTCGGTAAAAACTCCTCCGGCTTCATCAACTATTACTTTGAGTGGTGCTGAATCCCAGACAGACATTCCAGGGTCGAGCATTGCTTCTGCCCGCCCGCTCGCCACCAACATGTGGCCGTAACAATCTCCCCAAGTACGTTGAAACAGAGTCCGTTCAACAAGGTGGTCGTACCTCTGGGCGGAATCTTTGTCAACCCGCAAACTTCGGTCGCTCGTAGTGAGGATCACACTTTCGGAGAGATCACTCGTTGGGGATACCTGTATACTCCTTCCATTGCAGAAAGCTCCCCCTCCAACAGTTGCATAGTAGACTTCGCCAAGTGCAGGCATCGACACAACCCCAACGGAGACTTCGCCCTCTACTTCAACACCAATCAACGTTCCGTAGAGTGGCACACCGGAGATAAAAGATTTTGTACCGTCGATTGGGTCGATAATCCAACGTACTGGAGCCTCGCCAGAACGTTCTCCGAACTCCTCACCGAGAAGTTGATGGTCGGGAAATCGAGACTTAACGATCTGCACGATAGTCTTCTCTGCTTCTCGATCTGCGATTGTTACTGGTGAGCTATCTCCTTTTATTTCTATCGGAAGTCCAACCGAACGGAAGTAGCGTAAAGTCACCAATCCCGCCTCGTGGGCGGCAGTTAAAGCGGTCTGTAGCAAGGCCGACAGATCAAATTCTCTTACCATGAAAGTTCACTCGTTGCGACGAATTGTTTGCATCTCCACTCATCCTTCTCTAAGTTTGGCAGAAGGTAATCTACAATTTCCCGAACACTTGAGATAAAGAGGGAGGATCAGCCACTGTGAGTTGGAGTTCTGTAATAGGACAAGAACGTGTAAAGCGACTGCTAAAAGGTGCTCTCCTCTCTGGTAGAATACCTAACGCATGGCTTTTTACTGGACCTGAGGGGGTCGGAAAAGATGCTGTTGCAATTGAGATTGCAAAGTTTCTTCGGTGTGAGAATCGTGGTGAGGAGGCAGAAGCGTGCGGTGAGTGTCACGGTTGCCGAACCGCATCCGAGCTACAGAACTCAAATGTCCAGTTTGTGTTTGCGCTCCCATCGGCGAAAGGTGAAGATCGACGAACTGATTCGCCAATGCTGAAGTTGTCCGACAACGAAATTGCGTTGATACGAGAAGAAGTTGAGAAGAAGGGGAACGATCCCTACTATAACATTTCGATTCCTCGCGCTCAGCAAATCAAGATTTCTTCGGTCAGACAAATCAAGCGAGATGCCGCTCTCTCCTCAACAGAACCGGGAATGCGTATTATCATTATTAGCGAAGCCCACCAGATGAGAGCGGAGGCTGCAAACGCATTTCTGAAAACGTTGGAAGAGCCTTCTCCGAAAACTTTGCTCATATTGACAACTTCGCAGAGAGAAGGGCTTCTCCCGACGATTATCAGTCGATGCCAAGAGGTTCGGTTCGATCAGTTGAGCGAGATCGAGATTGCCGAAGCCTTGCAGGTACGCAATAACGTAGATAGGACAACAGCTCAACTGACAGCGAAGCTCGCAAATGGAAGTTACAGTCGTGCCGTTGAGCTAATTGATGGAGCACTTCACCAACTTCGCTTCGATATTGTGGCCTTCCTTCGGGGGGCTTTAAAGCGGAGTCCGGTGGCTGCACACAAGGAAATCGAGCAGCTAACGGCGAAAGCCGACCGTATACACTTAGAACGGTTGCTCGGACTGCTTGCGCTCTGGTTGCGCGATGCTTACGTCTTGCGCCTTACCAATAATGAATCGTTGGTTGTCAATCAGGATCAACTTGACGACATTAGGAGTTTTAACGGGAAATTTGCAGATGCTCCCATCGAGTCTATGATCCACTCGGTAGAACGGAGTATCAATGCAATCAACCGAAATGTTCAGCCACCGTTAGTTCTTACGGTGCTAACAATGCAACTCGCAGATGCTTGCTATCTTCAGGAGAAAAGAGGAGCATCGTCTCTCGTAGTACCTTAAATCATATCCTATATGGGGAATCCCGAACAGCATACACACGAACAGACCTCACACAATCATTCGCACCACGAACACGAAGTAGAACTACCACGCAACAAGCGGAAGAAAGGGCCGACGGATAATCCAACGGATCTTTCCGAACAGATGGTTGCCGAAACCTTGCGTACCCGCAAATCAAACTGCTCTCACTCCTGCGGAAAGGGAGATTGTGGTTCGGATAGTGGGTGTGCAACGGGAGGGTGTGGCAAAGGCTCACTGCTCGAATTGATTGCAACGAACTTTACGTACAACGATGAACGGCATATCGTTGAGGTTACTTTTCCGGGTAACAGAAAGGGATTTGCCTTCTACAAAGACCCAGAAATGACCTTGAGCGTTCGGGATGTAGTAATCATTGAGCACGAGAGTGGACAAGAGTGGGCCGCCGTTTCGATGACCGGCTCACTTGTCCACGCCAAACGAAAAGCAAAACGACTTTCTGGTGAGGAGTTGCCAGTGATTCTCAGGTTGGCTGATCCAACGGACGCGAAGAAGATTGAGCAGGGGAAAGCATCGTCGCGTCAGGCCTATTCTGTCTGTAAAACTCGGATTGAGTCCTTTGAACTCCCAATGGAGCTTGTTGATGCCGAGTGGCAATTCGACAGAAAAAAGTTAACCTTCTACTTCACAGCCGACGGAAGAATTGATTTCCGAGCATTGGTTCGAGACCTTGCCGCAATTTTCAATACAAGAATTGAGTTACGGCAAATTGCCGTTCGCGATGCTGCGAAACGTCTTGGTGGGGTCGGCATTTGTGGTCTAGAACTCTGTTGCACTACCTTCCTCGGTCGCTACGAGCATATCACACTGGATCACGCAAAGATTCAGCAAATCCCCGCTAACCCATCGAAGCTCTCAGGGCAGTGTGGCAGGTTAAAGTGCTGTTTACTCTACGAGATAGATACCTACGTTGAAGGAATGAAACGTTTCCCACCGATTGAATCGACAGTAAAAACTACTGTTGGGGTTGGGAGCGTGCAGAAGATCGACCTGTTCAAGGAGATAATCTGGCTCTACCACGTGGAGACTTCAGCATGGGAATCTTTGACGTTGCAACAATACAAGGACTTCCGTGCAGGCAAGATGCCAAAACCTGAAGCTCTCCCTGAACCTGCAAAGGATGGGTATTCAGCATCTGAACCGCAGAGGAGTAGTGAGAAGGTGAAGGAAAAGAAAACCTCACAAACTCAAGGGAATACCGCAGAGCAGTCGAAAAAGAAGAGGAGTGACTCTTCTACTGGGCGCCGAAGTGGGAAGAAGCGTGGAGGGAAAAGTGAAAGCCGGGTCGAAAATCGAGGAGAGAATCGAGATCAGACTAAGTCAGCCTCTGAGGAAAAAGGGAGAAGCAACAAACGCAAGAAAAATCGGAAGGGAGGGGGAGCAAAGGGGGGAAGGCCAAAAGGGGAAGGAGCCCAAGCTTCGAACGTTGTAAGTAGTGCCAAAGCAGTGAAGGGTGAGGGAAAAGGGAATGGAGCCTGATTCTCGGCTTCTCGTCTTTGCGAAGTATCCGAGGGCGGGACGAGTGAAGACGAGGCTTTTGCCCGACCTCACACCAAATGAGGCGGCTGATCTGTATCGGGCATTCCTATGCGACTCGCTTGCAACGTATGTAGAGAAGAGTGCGCGCTTCGAAACGCACCTCATGATAGCAGATGAGCGTGACAAAGAGGCATTCACTTCAATGATTGTTGAAAGTGAAGTAGCTTCTCTAAACGAAATTGATCGTCTGCTGAAGGTTGGGATTCAGTCTGGAGATGATCTTGGGGAACGCCTTTCTGCTGGGTTCGGTAGGGCATTCTACGAGGCATCTGGAGCGGTTTGTGCTATCGGAACCGACCACCCTACACTTCCAGATGAGTTCTTGCTTCAGGCTTTTGATCTACTTGGTAGCAATGACTTGGTGATTGGACCAGCAGCAGATGGGGGGTACTACCTTATTGGCATGAACCAACTCTACCCCTCACTTTTTCAGTCGATGCCCTGGAGCCAAGAGACGTTGTTCGGTGAGACGATAAGAGAAGCAGAGCGATTGAATCTCTCAATAGCCAAACTTCCTGAGTGGTACGATGTTGATGATGTCCACTCACTCTTCCGTCTTGCAGCCGAGCCAAATTTGTCTGCACGTGCTCCACGAACTGCTGATATCCTTCGCACTCTCAACGTTAGCGTAGGAAAAGAGCAGAGATCAACCAGAGGAGAAGCGAAGTGAAAAGTAGCGTTCAAACACTTTCAGGAGTCACTTCAGTTGGAGTGTTTGGAGGAACATTCGATCCGATACATACCGGACACTTGATTTTGGCAGAACGTGCGCGTGAGGAGCTTAACCTTGGGGCGATCCTCTTCATGCCTGCCCACATTCCACCACACAAATCTTCTGGGCGAAAAATTGCATCTGGGAGTGCTCGGCTTGAAATGATTCGACTAAGTATTGCAGACAATCCTCACTTTTACCTCACTGATCTGGAGCTTGAGAGAGAGGGAATTAGCTTTACGGTCGATTCACTGAGAATGATTGGGGAGGTGAACCCAGAGATTGAGTTGACACTTTTGATGGGAAGTGACAATGCCCGCGACTTTACCTCGTGGCGCGAGCCGGAGAGCATCCTACAGCTTGCCGACGTTGCTGTCTGGGAACGCCCCGGTAGTTATTTCTGGCCAGAGATATATCCCGACTATATTGCCAGCAAAATCACTTCACCTCTAATAGAAATTTCAAGTACTGAGATTAGAAACAGAGTTGCTGCCGAACAGTCAATTCGTTATCTCACCCCGGAGCCTGTTATCTCGTATATTCGCACACATGGCCTCTATCTCTGATAAACGACTCAGTCCTGGTGGGATCGCCCGCCAGCTCTTTCTGACGGTAGTTCTGCTATTGATGCTCTTCCCACTTGCGTGGATGCTTATCATTGCTCTGCGGGAGAGAACGCCCGACTTTACATCCTTCTTCGGGCTTCTCAGCGGTCCTTTCACGGTAAAGAACTTCACCGATGTCGTTACCTCTGGGCCATTCGACACTTATTTCTTCAACTCGACGATTGTTGCTTTAGTTGTAGTGGTTGGGAATGTCCTCTTTTGCTCAATGGTTGGGTATGCCCTCGCTCGCAGAAGAATCCCGTGGAAAGGATTTTGGGGTGTTACAGTTGTGGCCGTGATGATGATTCCGCCCCAAGTAATAATGATTCCACTCTACCGCTTGATGGTCTCATTCGGGTGGATTGATACCTACTGGGCACTCATCGTCCCATTCTTAGTCACTCCGTTCGGAGTCTTTCTGATGCGGCAGTACATTCTCGGCCTCCCAATCGAAGTGGAGGAGGCAGCTCGCATCGACGGGGCAACTGATCTCGGCATTCTCTTCCGAGTGATTATGCCGATGGCAAAGCCGATGCTTGTGGTGCTGGCCGTTTTCACATTTCTGACAACGTGGAATACCTTCCTCTATCCATTCCTCTTCACCAACGCTGAGTCGATGCGCACGCTGACGGTCGGGTTGACCTTCTATCTCGGCAACCAGTCAATCGACTGGGGACACCTGATGGCCGGTGCAAGTATATCTGCACTCCCAGTGATTATCCTCTTCGTCATCTTCCAAAAACAGATTATTGAGGGGATGACTGCCGGTGCTGTGAAAGGGTAGAAGGGGAGGAGCTTGGGTAGATCATCAAGAAGTCTCAGCATCATCGATGAGTCTATAAACTCTGTGTCCTCTGCGACTCTGCGGTTCATTGCCTTGTTAAAGACGTTACCGAACGAGTCACAGAGGACAGAGTATATTGCTCGTACAAAAGTATTGAGGGTTCCTTCCCTGAATCTACTTCTTATTCAACGTCCAATCATACTCAAGGAACTTTACCTTCGGACTTCCGGCAGCCTCTAACCCACTCTTCATACTTTCCGGCCCATACTGCTTTGCGAAGGCAATCAATCCCGCATCGTTGTCGCCGAAGTCTACTTTGTACCACTCAAAGATCTTTGAGAGCGAGAGAGTCTTTGTCTTTGCGTCCCATTTGTTCTGCTTTGTGTCGGCTAAGTATTTCCGCGCATTTTCGGCGAGGAGAGAGCGGACGTTCTCAGCAGTATAGGCTTTTGGAATCAGTGGAGGGCAACTGAGGGCAGCGCAGACGAGTCCGAAGTGGATCAATGGTTCCTTGAATGTTGGGCGGACAATGTTGTTCTCAATATCGTTCAGGGTGAGAGATTTACCGGCTACCGTAAAAGTCTTCTTTTCGAAGAATCCTGCAACGTCGAGTGGTTGCTTGATGCCCGGATTATCGTTCACATTCTTGATAACCATAGCGTTGTATGCGTTGATCCAGAAGGCAAGTTGTCCATCAGTCGACATAGTTGAAAGGTCGGCTGAGGCGAGGCTCTTCAAGAAGCTTGCAAAGGCTTCACTCTTCTTGAGTGCGTTGTAGTCGACACGTCCGTTTGCAACGTTGCTGCTCAACAATTGATCGAAGGTTGCTGGGTTGTAGGGAACCGGGTCATCATCTCCGGGGCTTACGTTGCCGTTCGTCTTTGTACTGCTTGTTGCTGAAGTAGTGGTTGAGGTCGTTTGCTGGACATTCGAGGTGGAGATTGTCGAGGAGCCATTTGTTTGGGAATTTTCATTACTGCTCGTTGCTTCGGTTCTCCCAGAGGTTGCAGCCGCCACCTCCGCTTTCTCCACCGTTGAATCGCTTGAGGAGGCTTGGCCACTTCCGTTTGCAGGGGCTAAAGCAACTTCGGCATCATTCTTCACGTCAGCATTGTCTGCACCCTCGCCACACCCGGCAAAAAGAGTTGTTCCTGTCATCAAGAAGGTGAGTAGCCCTACAGAATACCCTTTCGCAAATGCCATTCGTTTGAACATTATATCACTCCGTATTTTTGTTCTCTGTTAGATCGCAGTAATTTCAAGTGAAGCTATCAAATTTCAGAATAAAAGTGATTCCTGAACTTAACCTGGTCTTACCATGACAAAACGTATTGAGGGGAGTCTGAGTGCGGCGGGAATGCAGATTGGTATTGTGACTACCCGGTGGAACGAGGTGGTTACAGAACGACTCCTGAAAGGGGCACTCGACTGTCTTCGAACACTTGGGGCATCTGCCGACGATCTCACTATTGTCACCGTTCCCGGCGCATTCGAAATTCCGGTTGTCCTTCGTGAGCTTGCCAGTTCTAAAAATTATGATGGGTTAATTGCTCTCGGCGCTGTTATTCGAGGGGATACGCCACACTTTGACTATGTGGCAGGGGAGGCGGCATCTGGCATTGCGCGCGTTGCCCTTGAAACCGGAGTTCCCTGCGGGTTCGGTCTTCTCACTGTCGATTCCTCCGAGCAGGCTTTAGAGCGGGCAGGGTTGAAGTCTGGAAATAAGGGCTGGGAGGCTGCCCAAACCGTTGTTGAAACAGCCTCACTCCTGAAACAGTTGCGAGAAGGTTAGTAGAGTAAGAAAATGTGGAGAGTAACGCTCAACCGGGTGATGATCGAGTCGGCAATTCAGATATGGTAAGCAGCCATAGTGTTTCGGGTGGAATTGTAAGAGAATTACCGCCAAGAAGCACCAAGAAGATACTTCAAGAGTTGAGTTGATAAGAGGGGATGATTATTGGACTTGCCTTTTCCTCAGAGAATCTCTACGTTCCCAAATTGAAGTTCTGACACGCAACACTCTTACAATACTTGCTATCACGCTTTATGAATTTTGATTTTCGACACTGTTCCACTCTCTGGAGATGTTCTCTCGCGTTAACTCTCTTCTTCATTCAGCTTTCAAGTGCAGAAGGACAGATTGTCGAATCGTGGAAGGTGTTTAGTGCCCTCGACAGATCAACATCTGCGGCAGTCGACCTTGATGGGAATGTCTGGGTGGGGTCATCAGGGGGAGCCTACCGATACAACCCCGCCGATAATAGTCTCGAAGAATTCCGAACCGACGACGGTCTCTTCCGCCTGAATGTCTCTGCTGTCGGTGTCGATCCCACATCGGGTGATATCTACTTTGGCAGCAACAACGGAGCCATATCGATTCTTCGAAGCAGTGGTCGCTGGAACTACGTTACCGACATTGCGCGAAGCTCGCAGACCTTGAAGGCAATCAATGGGTTTTACTTTGCCAACAACTTGATCTATATCCTTACTGAGTTTGGTGTTGGTGTCTTTGACCCAACTGACAGCACGATACGTGATTCGTGGATCAGGCTCGGATCGATTCCCCCAAACAGTTCAGTAAGTGACCTTGTATTCTTCAATGATTCTGTCTGGGTTGCCACGCCATTCGGCATTGCTTCTGCTCCACTTACTGGAAGGAACCTTGCCGATCCTCTCAGTTGGCACTCATACGATGGCGACGCAATGTGTGGTGAAGGGGAAGCTACTTCCCTACAAGTGGTGGAGGGGAACTTGATGGTAGGAACTACTGATGGTGTGTGCGAATATCGAAATGGCACGTTTACGAGGCGTGGCGACATTGGCGGAAGAATCCACTTCGCTTCGAATAGCACAGATGTTGTGGCCGCAAACGATAATAGGCTCTACACCTATCAGCCTGGAAGTGGGTTCAAAGAGGTTGGTGCAACACCGAGGAGAGTTATGGCAGTAACGTTGCTTCCCGGTGGGGAGCCTGTTGCCGTAATGGAACAGGATGGGATCGCCTATGTAAAGTCTAATGCCATAGAAACCTTTGTACCCAACGGCCCAAGTTCAAACAAGTTTGCTGATTTGACTTTCGGAGCTGATCGCGATTTGTGGGTTGCAACAAACGCAATCGGTGATGGTGTCAACCGGCTTTCTACCAGTGATAGTAAGTGGAGCGCCTTTACTTCCCGGAACAGGTCAGATTTTACGTCGGAATCAATTTGGCGGATTAATGCTGATGATAGGGGAAGAATCTGGGTCTCTTCGTTTGGTGATGGACTCTTCATCTTCAATCCAGAGAAGGGAACGGATGGGAGTGAGGTTGACATCGTGAACTATAACGAGACAAACTCTCCTTTAAGGGGAACCTCTTCTGACGCTGACTATGTGATCTGTGCCGATGCGAAGCCAAGTGGTGATGGCGTTACGTGGTTTATTAACTGGGACAACACGCCGGGAATACGGGGGGCGGTTTTATTAGCCAACACCTACAATGCAGAGTCGAACAGCGATCAGTTCTTTCTCTTCCCTGCTACGAATGCGTTCGGATCAAGTATTACCCGCTCGTATATCCCACTTACAATCGACTTCAATCAAACGGTCTGGATCGGTTCAGATCGTGCCGAGGGAATACTCTACTTCTCCCCGGGGGAAACGTTGGATGATCCCGGAGAGTGGGGACGGATGACCACGACGAACGACCTTCTTTCAAATACAATTAGTGCCCTGTTAGTTGATCCCGACGGAGAGTTGTGGATTGGAACGCCAGCCGGAGCTACTGTGCTCGTTAACCCTGAGACGGTGGCTCGGAATGGAAGTGAGAACGCAATCTTCCGTGAAATTCGAGCACTTGAAGATGTTGTTGTGCGGGATATTGTTGTCGACGCGCTGAATAGAAAGTGGATAGCTACAGATAAAGGAGTCTTTGTTCTCACAAGTGATGGAACCGAACTCCTCAGCACTTTCACAGAAGAGAATTCCCCTTTAGTAAGCAACGATGTACTGGTAATTCTGGCCGACGATGTTACCGGACAAATCTACGTTGGGACTTCGGCAGGATTAAATCGTCTGCAAACCGAGGCAATCGCACCAAAGAATAATTTGGAGCAGATCGTTGTTTCACCACAGCCATTTTTTGTGGGGGTCGATCAGTCGTTGAGGATTACAGGACTTCCAAGCAACAGCACTGTGAAAATTTTGAAGCTGGATGGAGCCTTGATTACCGAGTTCCGAGCACCGGGTGGGGATGTCGCCTTCTGGAATGGACGTGATGTTGATGGTGAGTTCGTTGCCACTGGAGTTTACCTGGTTTCGGCTCGTTCGCCACTTGGAGAAACTGTCGTTGGGAAAATTGCAGTGGTTCGTCAATAGGGAGGATTCCCGTATATTGTCCGAATCATTGATTGACATCAAGGTATACATCATATCATTCGATCGAGAGGATATTCATGGAAGGAAATCGTGACGAGGTTTTTTCCCGCAGAGTTCGGGCTGGAAAGCGTACATACTACATTGACGTGCGCTCGACACGTTCCGGGGAAGATTACTACCTGACTATCACTGAAAGCAAGCGAAGCGGTGAGAGTGAAAGGGAGAAATTTAAAATTTTCCTCTACAAGGAAGATTTTGAGAAGTTCCGGTCGGCATTTACTGAAGCTCTTGAGTTTGCCTACGATGAGCTTGAGAAGATTGACGCTCTTCCCCGCGATTATTTCGCATCGGATGAGGGGGAGGAAGAAGGTGATGATGAGGAGTATGAGGATGATGACGATTCAGACGATCAGGACGATGATTGATCTGTCGGTGCATCTGATAGGCCGTAAGACATAATCCAACGTTGACTCTACATACACTGATTGCCCAGTCTATGTGGAGTCAACGTTTCTCTTTTCGGTCATTCCTTCTCGGTTTCACGTTCGCGCACAATCCGTATCTACTACACATTCAATTTTGATTAATCAATCCAATTAGGTTCTGAGCATGGCATCGATAGTTCTTGTAGGTGAGTTGGGTGTCGTCGAGGCTGCCGCAACCCATATTTCTGAAGAAGTTGAGCTGCTGACACTCGCAAACGACGATGCTCCATCGGCAGAGTCACGGTTGAAGCGTGTGGAGACGTTCAAGGAGATTGCCGATAATCCTGCTGCGGTTTTGCTCTTGGCAACGAGAGATGATGGAGAGATCGAGTCGACCTTAGCTCTGTTAGATGAAGAGTTGAGTGGAACGGGAATTCTTCTCTTCGTGAACACACTCTTTATGACGGCAACAGAAGTTTCAGCTCTGGTTGGCAACCGTTTCCCAGTAATCGGTATCTCTTGGATTCCAGAACTGACGAACGTTGGGGAGCTGTTGGAGGCTGCCCCAGCACTACAAGTCAGCAGCGAAGATGCTGCGCGCGCAATAGATCTGCTCAACAGCCTCATTCCAGGTGAAGTAGAACAGGTAGAAGATCGCGTTGCCTTGGTAAGTGCTCGTATCCTCGCAATGATTATCAACGAAGCCGCCTTCGCAGTGATGGAAGATGTTGCCGATGCCTCCGATATTGACACGGCAATGAAGCTCGGCACGAACTATCCAGAAGGTCCCCTTGCTTGGGTTGATCGCATCGGAGCCGATGTGATTGTAGGCATTCTATACGCCCTGCACGAAGAATATGGGGAGGAACGCTACCGTCCCTGCGTTTTACTGAAGCAGTATGCACGGGCTGGAAAAAGTTTTGTATGAAGGGGAGAATAAAAGCATACAGCGTACAGTAGACTATCGTGGCAGGACGCACGATCTCTTTTTAGGTCTCAAAATTTTATATCTCGAAAATAACCACGCAATCAAATCTATAGAATCATGAGTGACGCATATATCATTTCTCCGCTCCGGACACCGATTGGTCGATATGGTGGGGGTCTTGCTGGGGTTCGGATAGACGACATGATCGCCCAGATACTGAAGCAAGTTGTTGAACGTTCTGGGATTCCGGCAGATCGAATTGATGATGTCATCATTGGGTGTGCAAATCAAGCCGGCGAGGACAATCGAAACTTGGCTCGCATGGGAGTGCTCTTAGCTGGGTTGCCTGAGACAACGCCAGCCACCACACTGAACCGACTCTGCGGCTCGGCACTCGATGCCACGATTTACGCAGCGCGGGCGATTAAGTCTGGTGAGGCCGATATTATCGTTGCTGGTGGAGCAGAAGTAATGTCTCGCGCTCCATACGTGATTCCAAAAAATGCTACCGGGCAGCCACTCTTCGGAAATCTAACTGCGTACGATACAGCACTTGGCTGGCGTTTTCCGAATCCGGCAATGGAGAAGATGTTCCCACTGGAGTCGATGGGGGAGACAGCCGAGAACATTGCGGAGAGGTGGGAGATCGGAAGAGAAGAGCAAGATGCTTTCGCCCTCCGCTCGCACCAATTATCAGTGAAGGCGTGGGATGAAGGGAAGTATGACTCTACAGTTGTTCCGGTTGAAATCCCACAGCGTAAAGGAGACCCAATTGTTGTTGCTCGCGATGAGGGCCCCCGCGCCAACACGTCCCTTGAGAAGCTCTCCAGTCTGAAGCCTGTTTTCCGCAAGGGGGGAAGCGTCACACCGGGGAACTCATCCAGCCTGAACGACGGTGCTGGAGCCTTAGTTGTGGCAAGTGAAAAGGCAGTTAAGGAGTATGGTCTGAAGCCAATTCTCCGCTACGTTTCAGGAGCTACTGCTGGTGTCGATCCATGCATCATGGGCATCGGTCCGGTTCCAGCAACAAAGAAGGCACTGGAGCGTGCCGCGCTTACAATGGATGAGGTCGATTTGATCGAACTGAACGAAGCCTTTGCCGTTCAATCCCTTGCCGTGATCCGCGAGCTTGGGATTGATACCGACAAGCTAAACGTAAATGGTGGAGCCATCGCTCTCGGCCACCCTCTCGGAATGTCGGGCGTTCGTTTGATCGCGACGTTGGGAGATGAGATGGCGCGGAGAGAACTCCGTTACGGACTGGCTACGATGTGCATTGGAGTTGGGCAGGGAGTAAGTGGGATTTTTGAGAGGGTGGGGTAACAAGATAGAATTACCAGATGAGGGGAAAGAGAGCAATTTTTTTTCTGTCTGAATGAGCTTTAGGTTGCAAGAGAGCAAAATATTATCTGCTGAATATGTAGCTTGCATTCAAACATCACGGGTTAGTGGGTATCGTCTTTACACGTATCTAATTCAGTCTGCTGAATGGAAACATTCGGCAGATTTTCATTTATGCCGAAATAAAGTAGGCTCCACAAATCCATGTATGTTTTATGTCATTAACATTCGACCTCCAGACCTTCCAGAGTCTTTTTCCAGACTCAGTCTCCGACAAAAATGGAACAGCAATCAAGTACACAGTAGAGGATTCTGATTATAGGATCTACAACCCTACGTGGTCGTCGAACAATACTGTTCTGACGGTAAATTTAGATCACATTCGTTCGGGAGCCACAGACGATCACGCAACGTTGATTGTTACTTACGACTCCAATGCAGGAATTGAGAGTATTGAAGGTACTTGGACTGCCGGCAATGATGGGTACACAATTCCCAAAATTGTCATTACAGCCGTTGACGCATCTGCTGAATTTCTCGGGGCGGTTGGAGCTTTAGAAACTGTTGGTATTTCGGAAGCAGTTGCCAACGGTATTGTTGAAGCATTCGATACGTTCTGCGAGCTGTTCAACACACTCTCACCTATCGTTGTTAACCTTACTGATAATGGTGGGCGATTCTATTTCATGGCAGTTGTGTGCCATACAGTTAATCGTATGAACGCATCGGTAACGGCAAGCTAATCAACTTTCAATCTTTCATCTAATCTTCAAAAAAATGAAATTCGACTATAATCAATTTGCGCAATCACTCGATTCGTACACCGATATGGACGTGAAGGACGAACATAATGGGAATGACGGATGGGTAAAGTGGAGTGGTAGCAGCAGTAATAGCATATGCAACCAGGTGATAGAGTATACATACAGCGACCAAACTTCAGGAAAAACACTTCAATATCGAAGTTGGTATATGGAAACTTCGACGATGAAGAGTGACGGAGGGATGATTGTGTCAGTAAAGATTGACTACGAACGTAGCACTGGTGATGACCACATCATCCTGATTGCAGGCTACGACGTGAACGGTTATATCAATTTCGCGCAGTGCTCTATTCAGTTTCATGGTGCTTCACAAGATAATCTGACAGTAGCGCCGATTACGTCATCCGACACAACGGACATTGCCTTAACAATGTACAATACGCTCTACGACCTGCAGAAAAATGTAGATTACGGAGGTTCCACCGACAACGCCGGGCGCAAATCGTTTGCGTATATTACGCAGTTGCATATCTATGCAATGAATGCATCAGTCAAAGTATAGAATTCAAATCCATAGTTGATTTATTGAGAGGGATCGGTGCTTGCACCGCTCCCTTTTTTATTCAGAGTGAGGATCACAACTATGCGCATTATCTTTATGGGGACTCCCGAGTTTGCAATTCCTTCACTCGAAGGGATTGTTGAAGCTGGGTATACGGTTCCTTTGGTCGTCACAGTTCCCGATAAGCCGAAGGGGAGAGGACGTAGTTTAAGTCCTTCGCCAGTGAAAGTCAGGGCTGAAGAGCTTGGGTTGCCTGTGGCGACACCTGAGAGTTTGCGTAATCCCGAGTTCCTTGAGCAGCTTCGAGCTGCCAATCCCGATGTGGTTTGCGTGGTCGCCTTCCGTATCCTTCCCGAAGAGGTCTACACAATTCCTTCGAAGGGGAGCTTCAATCTTCACGGATCGCTTCTGCCAAAGTATCGTGGTGCTGCCCCAATCAATCGGGCAATTATGGCAGGGGAGAGTGAGACCGGTGTTACAACCTTCTTCTTAAAGAGTAAAGTTGATACTGGGGATGTGATTCTCAAGAGAAGCATCGAAATCTCACCCGATATGACTGCCGGCGAATTGCACGACGAAATGATGGTAGTTGGCCGAGAGGCTGTAATAGCTACGCTCCGGTTAATTGAGGCTGGGGATGTCGTGACGATGCAGCAAGATGATGCCGAGGCATCTCCAGCACCAAAAATCTTCCGCGAAGATTGTGTGATCGACTGGCGGAAACCTGCGGCAGAACTCCACAACCACATTCGTGGCCTTTCACCATATCCGGGAGCCTTTACCTTCATGGCAAACGAACAGTTGAAGGTGCTCCGGTCATCGCTGACGAACGGTGCTCAGAGTGAGATAGGGCTTCTCAGGGTAGAAGGAGATCGACTGTTCGTTGGAACTGGGAGTGGTGAACTTGAACTTCTTGAAGTTCAACGAGCGGGAAAGAGAAGAATGACTGTTGCAGATTTTCTGAAGGGTGTAGATATAGAAAAGATTGGAGTACTTGGTTCAACAGAAGAGTAGCAGAGTTTAATGGTATCCTCTCAGGCGAAGAAAATGTGAGATGCTCGGAAGGCAATCGGTTGATCGTATTCGCTACATCCGATTCAACGAATCTTGCTTGATTCTTCCCAGCGCGATTCCCTCACCCCCCGCCCCTCTCCCAAAGTTGGTCAGGTATACCGAGAGTTTTCGAGGTGGGAGAGTGGAGCTGAAGCAGAGAGTCTCACCCCACCCGACTGAAAGTCGGGTGTTAATAGCAACCTCGCAAATTGATTGTTCGCGTGTATAAAAGAGGGCATCTGATTGAAGTTGAGGAATGAACTGTAGGAAATTGAAGAGCCAATCGGGGTGTCGTCACCATCTCGCCAGCCTCACCCTTTCCGTTTCGATTTGTTCAGATACCTCCTGTTTTCACCTCATATCACAGTTGTTCATACAACTATCCGTATCTTTCCCCCTACACACCCACTCACTTCAAGAAAGAAGTTGACCGATTGACGGTCACACGAGAACTAATCGACACAACGACTTCAACACGTTCTATGGAGTCCCAGTCCAGAGTCACAACGGCATTAACCTCACAGGTTGGCCGCAAAATCCTCACCGGCGTTACCGGTGTACTGCTCGTCTTCTTTGTGATCGGCCATCTTCTCGGCAACTTACAGTTGCTCGATCCCGATCCGAATCTGTTCAACTCGTACGGTAAAAAGCTGCACGACTTCGGTCTGTTGCTCTATATCGTTGAGGTTGCCCTTGCTCTTCTTATCCTGATCCACGCCGTTATTGGCATCTCAATTTTTGCAAAGAAGTTGAAGGCCCGCAAAGGGGGATATAAGGGAGTTGGGGTGAAAGAAGGTGGGATGGGGAAACAGTCACTTGCTTCCCGAACAATGATTATCACGGGCGTTGTCCTGCTGATCTTCTTAGTCGTTCACATCCTTCAATTCCGTTTTGGTCCAGCTGCTGATATGATGATTGATGGAGAGAAGGCTCTTGATCTACACGGACTTGTGATGAGTACATTTGCCAATATCTGGTGGGTACTCTTCTACGTTGGGGTGATGCTTCTAATTGGGTTTCACCTTCGGCACGGCATCTGGAGTATGCTTCAGTCGCTCGGCATGATGAAGCCGAGGTGGTCCAAGGGGATTCATGGGGCGGCTCTTGTGATCGGTCTTCTCCTCGCCGTTGGATTTCTTCTGCTTCCGGTTATTATATACTTGAGACAGGCTTAGGGGGAGTAGAATGCTCATAGTTGATTGTGGAGAGTTGCTGTAAAAGATTCTTCACGAGCCTTCAAAACTATACGGCAGTCAACTATCTACGTGCTACAATCCAAAACGCTATAAAGCAAATTCACATGTCAGACACTATTCTCAACGCACACATCCCGGACGGCCCACTGGAGGGAAAGTGGCAGAATTATCTGGACACTTGCAAACTGGTGAACCCGAACAACAAGAGAAAACATACCATTCTTGTTGTGGGAACCGGACTTGCAGGAGCCTCTGCTGCTGCCTCGCTTGCCGAATTGGGTTATAACGTGAAAGCGTTTTGCATCCAAGATTCTGCTCGACGTGCTCACAGCATTGCAGCCCAAGGTGGAATTAACGCTGCCAAGAATTACCACGACGATGGTGACTCTGTCTGGCGTCTCTTCTACGATACTGTTAAGGGGGGGGATTACCGCGCTCGCGAAGCAAATGTCTACCGCCTTGCGCAAATCAGCAATAACATCATCGATCAGTGCGTAGCGCAGGGAGTCCCTTTCGCTCGTGAGTATGGGGGGCTTCTCTCAAATCGATCGTTCGGTGGTGCACAGGTCTCCCGCACATTTTATGCTCGTGGACAGACAGGGCAGCAGTTGCTGTTAGGGGCATATCAAGCATTGGAAAAGATGGTAGATGCTGGCAAGGTGGAGATGCTGCCACGGCAGGAGATGCTCGACCTTGTTGTTGTTGACGGAAAGGCTCGCGGAATTATCACGCGGAACTTAGTGACCGGTGAGTACGAACGCCATGTAGGGGATGCCGTTCTTCTCTGTACTGGTGGCTACGGCAACGTCTTCTATCTCTCGACGAACGCAAAAAATTCAAACGTCACAGCAGCTTGGCGTTGCTACAAGCGGGGAGCATTCTTCGCCAACCCTTGCTACACCCAAATTCACCCAACCTGTATTCCCGTTTCTGGTGACTATCAGTCGAAGCTGACCTTGATGTCGGAAAGTTTACGGAATGACGGGCGTGTCTGGGTTCCGAAGAGTGGAGATGACAAACGTCCACCCGCACAAATTCCTGAGGCTGACCGTGACTACTACCTTGAGCGGAAATATCCAAGTTTCGGCAACCTTGTTCCCCGCGACGTTGCTTCGAGGAATGCCAAGTCAGTAGTTGACGAGGGGCGTGGTGTTGGAGAAACTGGGGTTGCGGTCTATCTCGACTTTGCCGATGCCATCAACCGGTTGGGAAAGGATACGATTGAAGCTCGCTACGGTAACTTGTTCGACATGTACATGCGGATTACCGGCGAGAACCCCTACGAAGTTCCAATGCGCATCTATCCCGCTGTTCACTATACGATGGGGGGACTCTGGGTTGACTACAACTTGATGAGCACTGTTCCCGGTCTGTTCGTTCTTGGCGAAGCAAATTTCTCCGATCACGGAGCTAACCGTCTCGGCGCAAGTGCATTGATGCAGGGATTGTCTGACGGATATTTTGTGATTTCCCACACGCTCGGCAACTACATTGCCAATAATAGTTTCCCAGAAGTCAACGAATCGAATGAAGCCTTCGCTGCAGTAGAGAACGACGCTTCGAGTCGGATTAACAAGCTGCTCGCAATCAAAGGTGAGAAGACGGTTCTGGAGTTCCACCGTGAACTTGGCAAAATTATGTGGGACAAGGTTGGTATGTCGCGCAACAAGGAGGGATTGCAGAGTGCGATTCAAGAAATCCAGAAGCTCCGCAGTGAGTTCTGGCAGAACTTGCGAGTGCCGGGTGAGCCAAATTCATACAACAAAAACCTTGAGTTTGCCGGTCGCGTTGCCGATTTCCTTGAGCTTGGCGAGTTGATGGCAATCGACGCGCTGAAGCGTGAGGAGTCGTGCGGTGGCCACTTCAGAGAGGAATATCAGACTGAAGAGGGAGAGGCACTGCGTAACGACGACGAGTTCTCGTATGTCGCAGCCTGGGCACATAGTGGAGATGACAGTTCACCTAATCTCCACAAGGAACCACTTGAGTTCGATCGCGTTAAACTAACGCAGCGGAGCTATAAGTAGAGGGAATTCAAAATTTCAAATGAAAAATTCAAAAAGTGGGAATCAGAAGTACGTTGCAGTTCGTGCTGACCCAGGTTTTGAATTTACATTAGAGAGAGAATCTTTTTGAATTTTGAATTTTTGCTTTTGAATTGACTACAATGCTGAAAGTTCAAGGAGAATCATTGGAGAGAGAATCTTTTTGAACTTTGAATTTTTACTTTTGAATTGACTACAATGAAGCTACACCTGAAAGTGTGGAGACAGAACGGACCTCACGAAGAGGGAAAACTTGTACCGTATCAGGTAGAGGCAAATCCGCATATGTCTTTCCTCGAAATGATGGATGTGCTCAACGAACAGCTCATCAAGGCGGGTGAAGACCCCGTTGAATTCGATCATGATTGTCGTGAGGGAATTTGCGGCTCGTGCAACATGGTAATTAACGGAGTTCCGCACGGTCCACTGAAGGGGACGGCAACCTGCCAGCTACACATGCGGCACTATAAGGATGGCGATACAGTAGTTGTTGAGCCGTGGAGGGCAGAGGCATTCCCAGTTATTCGTGACCTTGTTGTTGACAGGGCTGCATTCGATAGGATCATTGCCGCAGGTGGTTATGTCAGCGTTGACACTGGTTCTGCACCAGATGCAAACGCCATTCCTATCGAAAAGAATAAAGCTGAGATGGCTTTCGATTATGCAACGTGCATTGGTTGCGGAGCCTGCGTTGCGGCTTGTCCGAACGCATCAGCGTCGCTCTTTACGGCATCGAAAATTGCTCACCTCTCGCTGTTGCCTCAGGGAAATGCCGAGAGAAAGACACGTGTTCTCCGAATGGTAGAGCAGATGGAGAAAGAAGGGTTCGGTGACTGTTCCAACCACGGCGCTTGCGAGGCTGCCTGCCCGAAGGAAATCCCGATTGACGCTATTGCTATCATGCGACGAGAGTATGTGAAGGCGGCTCTCTCCTGAGGTTGCCGAAATATGTACGTGAATGAATTGCTACGCGCGAGCTTGTACGTTTTATCGTTCCTGCTCGCGCGTTGATCGTTCTGCATCGGGTGTCGAGGAAATGAGAAGGTGCTATTTTTTGCACCGATATGCCACAATCTACGATCCACTATCGACAAGCCACTCTACGATATAGTTGTCGTTGGCGCAGGACCAACAGGTTTAGCTTGCGGACTCTTTGCTCGCCGTGCCGGTCTTCAACACATTGTGGTGGATCGAGGAACGTTGGTAAATACAATCGTTGGCTACCCAAACTCGATGACCTTTTTCTCAACCAGTGAGCGGCTTTCCCTTGGTGGAGTTCCTTTCTCTTCACCAAACATTCGTCCAACACGTGAGGAAGCGGTAGCTTACTATCGTGGAGTTGCTGAGTCGGAACAGGTGAATCTTCTACTCCAGACCGAAGTGAGTGGCTTACAGAAGAGGGGAGAAGAGTTCTATCTCGCAACAAGTCGTGGAGAGTTAAGGGGGAGGAACGTGATCTTGGCAACTGGATACTTTGACCAGACGAACAGACTTGGAGTGGAAGGAGAAGAGCTTCCACACGTTCACCACTACTATAAGGAGCCATATCAGCACTATAACCAGAGAGTGTTGGTAATTGGGGGTAGGAATTCTGCTGTCGAGGCTGCGTTAGATCTTTATCGAAATGGTGTTCACGTCACCATGATTCACCGAGGTGAAGCCATAGGAAAGAGTGTAAAGTATTGGGTTCGCCCAGATATTGAAAATCGGATCTCGTCGGGTGAGATTCAAATGTTCTGGAATACCGAAGTAGAGAAAATTCTCAGTGACGAGGTGATTCTCAGAAACAACCTGACGGGGGAGTTGTTTCAGCACCCCGCCGATGCCATCTATGCAATGATTGGTTATCGTCCTGACGAAAAGTTGTTGCAGGCGTTCGGGATTGACTACGACAAAGAGACTCTTGTCCCAGCATACGACCCCCTGACTTTTGAAACAAACCAGAAGAATCTGTTCCTCGCTGGTTCGGTAGCTTGTGGTTGCAAAACGTGGGAAATCTTTATTGAGAACGGTCGAGAACATGCTCGGACAGTTATCGAGGAGATCACCAGAAAGATTGCTCAGCAATCATAGAGGGATGGGGATAAGCCTTGAAAAAAGGAGACGCCGAATGGTATTGTCATCACTGCGAAGTGGGGCTATATTGGATGCAATCCGCGTGAGAATCCAGAACATTGGACGCATGAGATATATCAATCTACTCTTCTCTCGACGGAGTGTTCATCCGTCACAATACCATCACATGATAACAGCAGGAATGGTCAAAGAAGATCGCACAGCCGTTGTAAAGCTTCCCTTCGCTCAAATTCTTTCCTTTCTACTATTTGCACTTGTGTTGATAACAGCCAACCAGGCTCACGCACAACCGGGAGAACCGGTGAGTGGCGAAGGACCACGTTGGTTCGGAACAACAGGCAAGTCAACTCCCTACGATACCGCTTCGCGCAAGCAATTATCAAGCCTTGCACTTGAGTCTGCAGGGCTTCTCGAAGGGGCGATTGAGCCAGACAAATATCACGTAGGCCCAAACGACGCACTGTCGATAACGATCTGGACTGCGAACACAAAAGTGCAAGATGTTCTGGTTACCCCAGATGGGAAAGCGTTGATTCAATCTGTTGGGGAGGTTAACCTTCGTGGAAAAACTTTGGCCGAGGCTGAGGAGGCGATCAAAAAGGCGGTAGCTCGGGTGTACAACGTTAACGCATCAGTTTCGCTACGGAAGATGAGGGAGTTCAAAGTGAGCGTTATCGGTGCTGTGAAGACTCCCACTTCTGTTTCAGCAACACCCACAACTCGGGTGTCGGAGGTGATTGATCTTGCCGGAGGAGCGCGTCCTTCTGACGCAAACAAGCGAGATATTATCATCTATCGAAAAGTCGACAGCAAGAATCGCGTGGAAATTCCTGTAGACCTTCTCCCATTCTATGCTTTCGCCAATTATGACTCCAACCCATTTGTTAGCGATGGAGATGTGATTAAGATAGGGATCGTTGATCCGAAGAAGGTGGTGCAGGTTATCGGTGCGGTTGCGCAACAGGGGGAGTATCCCTGGAGACCAAGTGATTCAATTTCAACAATCATCAATGCTTCGTATGGATTAACTGCCGACGCAAAACGTGATTCTATTGCAGTTATCACAAAAAATGAAGCTGGTGAGATCATCCGCCAAACTTTTCACTCGATGCTTTCGGATGGGAGCATTACGGATGATCGCCCACTTTTAAACGGTGATGAAATCTACATCTATCGTAAGCCGAAATATCTTGAGCGGAACCAAGTAGTTGTGCGGGGCGAAGTTGCACAACCGGGCGTTTATCCAGTGATTCCGGGAACAACGAAGCTCCGAGAGTTGCTCGCGGTTGCTGGCGGATTTACTGAAAAAGCCTCCTTGATCGATGCCGTACTTATCCGAAGAAATGCCATTGGTAAGCCGGATGAATATCTTGCCTATATCCTCGCGATTGAACCAGAGAATAGAACTCCAGCCGAAGCCGAGTATCTCAGGACAAAACTGCTCGAAGGGCAGAAGCAAGGGTTGATGATCGTAGACTTTAACGCACTGATGCAGGGAGATGAGACGCAGAACCTGACGCTAATTGATAACGATTCACTCTTCGTCCCCAAAGAAGTTGACTATATCGGTATTTCAGGTAAAGTGAAGAATGCTGGCAACTTTCTCTACCGGCCGGGATTTGCTTATCAAGATTATATCGCAATGGCTGGTGGGTATGGCTGGAAAGCTGAGAAAAGTGAAACACAGATTATTAAGGGGCGTTCGGGTGACCGGCTCCCGGCTGAGGACAGAGAGAACTATACAATAGAGCCTGGAGATGCGATTTTTGTTCCGGAAGAAAGGCCGAGCAATTTCTGGGAAGGGGTTGCAACAGCACTGACTATCGTTACGCAGACTGCTGCTATCGTTGCCCTCGTGCTCAGCCTGACAAACAGGCAACCGTAAGTACTCGAGAACTACACACACATTTCGTCAGATATACCGTCGAATGGACTTTCACGACTCACGCGAAGAGGCACTTGCCACAATGCCAGAGACACCTGAGCAAAGCTCGGCTAAACTCTATGACTATCTGACTATTGTCTGGAGGTATAAGCGATTCTTGACCATTTTTGTATTGGTCGGTATGCTCCTCTCGATTGCCTACGTTATGACCATCCCCTACACCTACATTGCCACTGCCAAGCTGATGCCTCCTGAGAAAGAGTCGGGGCCAGGGTCGAGCTTTACCTCCTTGATTCAATCCGGGGGGATTGACTTGCTTGGCCTGGGTGGGAGTCCATCTGGACAGGTCTTCTCCGAAATTCTTCAGAGCCGAACTCTATCCGACAGTCTGATTGAGCGTCTCGATTTGATCGAACGCCTCGGGCTTCCCGAGAGCCGTATCGTTGCTATCGATGAACTGAAGGCGCACATTGGTGTTGAAGAAGCGAAGTCAGGGGTGATTGATATTAGCTTCACACTCTCCACGCCTCGTTTCCCAAACGATCTGGAAATTGAAGAGGCGAGGAGACTCTCCGCCGATGTTGTGAATACGGCAATCGAGTTGCTGGATATACTTAACAGAGAGAAGATGGTGACACAAGCCAGAAGCTCCCGTGAGTTCCTCCAGAAAATGACCGCTATCAAGCGTGCCGAGATGGATTCAGTCAGTATTCTTCTCTCAGAATTCCAGATAAAGAACCGGGCATTCGATGTCGATAAACAGCTTGAAATTACTGTGCAGTCGTTAGCCGGTGTTCAATCAAAAATCCAAACGCTTGAAATCCAGATTGCGGCTGCCGAGCAAGATTACCAATCGAATGCGCAAGTTGTTGAAACTCTTAAAAGTCAATTGGCTGAGCTTCGCGCGCAGCAAGGAAAGATGGCTGGACGCGATGTACTCGGGATGGATCTGAGCGATGCTCCTGACCTTGCCAGAGTGTATGCTCGCCTCCGTCTCGACCTTGAGGTTGCCACGCAAGTATACACCTATCTGGAAAGCCAGTATCACTCCGAACAAGTACAGGAGGCGCGTGATCTACCTACAGTCTCTGTGCTCGATCCAGCAGTTCCACCAGAATACCGTTCTGCCCCTCGCCGTTCGTTCTTCGTCATTGTTGCCTTCTCGATTATTCTGGTTACCGGTTTAGTCTTGATCTTCATAATCGAAATGTTCGGGAAAGACTTTAAGCTGTTTGCACAGGATCACTTCCCGAACTGGGTGAAGGGCATCTTCGGGTTGAAAAAAGCTCCAAAAGGATAAGCCCGAATGTCTTCACGGAGTACAGGGGAGAAGCCCTCAGAACGTCCTGTTCGAGTGTTGGCCATCGACAAGACGGCAGTGCTGGAACATGTTCGCGACCGCTGGGATCGTCTCGGGAGTCTGCCAACGATTGACCTTACCTTACTTGTCCCCGAAAGGTGGATTGAAAACTTCAGGCCGTACCAGTTTGAGAAATCACGCGACTACAGTTTCAATGCGGTAGTAGGACAAACTGTTGGGACTGGAAAGGAGTTGCGCGCGTTCTATCGGTCGGGGATGCGTACTGCTTTCCGCCAGTCGCAGCCAGATATTATCCTCATGTTTGAAGAATCATTTTCGGTATTTGCGCTGCAAGTTGTTCGCGCCCAACGTCGATATGCACCAAATGCAAAACTCGTTTTCTACAGCAACAACGTCACCTCGTATAAGATGCCCGGATACCGGCTTTCCCGTTTCTACCAAGCGATAGCCAACTATGTCACTCCTCGATGCGAAGTAGGACTCTGCGTAAACGATGTGGCTGCCACAGTCCTGTCAGAGGCAGGATATGATACTGAGGTGCAAACGCTTTTCTATGGAGTTGACGAAAAGCGATTTGCGCCAGTCGACAGCGAGGAGGCGAGAAGAACGTTGGGGTTACCCTTCGAAGAGAAGATCTTGCTCTACGCAGGGCGTTTGATTGAATTGAAGGGGGTGCAGGATCTTATCGCAGCCTATGCACAGTTACGTGAGAAGAGACCTGCTGAACAACTACGATTGTTGATAGTTGGCGATGGGCCATATCGTGAAGAGCTTTATACATTTGTCAACCAACATAACTTGGGGGATTGGGTTGAGTTTCGGGATGTGATACCTATCGAACAGATGCCGAAGCTAATGAGTGCGTGCGATATGCTGGTTCTCCCGTCGAGAAAAGAGTTCAACGAACAGTTTGGTAGAGTGAATGCTGAGACGATGCTCTGCGGGACGACTGTTGTCGGCTCAACAAGTGGAGCAATTCCAAAAGTGTTAGGGGAGGGGGGCTTTATCTTTACTGCTGGGGATGTAGAAAATCTTCTCGCCACTCTTGAGTACGTGTTAGATCATCCTGGTGAGACTGCCGACAAGAAATTGTTAGCACGTAGGTTTGCCTTAGAGCAGTATTCTACAGGTGCAACAGTCGAGAAGCTACGGATACTGATTGACGAACTGAGCAAATCGATGAACTTGAATTGAGTGAACCGAGATACATTCCGTGTTGAGTCTGTTAGCCGATAGAACCCGCCGAGATACGGCGAAGATGAAGGATCGTTTTTTGCGCGATCCTCTCGGCTTCCTTATGGTTGTGCTCGGAACTTTTATTCTCGGATATGGTGGTGTTGGTTTGTTAAACACCCCGTTCCGGATCAAGTTCTTCGAGGCGTGGGCCGGGGCTATCTTCTCTGGCATCGAGATTATCATTCTTCTCCTTCCATGCCTTGCCATTATTCGGCGTATCGTCAGCAACGATTTCTACCTCTCTCCTTCACGAATGACTGGGCCAGTAGTTGCCCTCGCATTCTACATGGCGATTATTCCCTACTTCAGAATGGTGATAGAGGAGGGGACATTTCGTATCCCTATGGAGGCGAACTTTGTTCCCTTCTTCATTATCATGTTTTTTGCGTGGCGACTAATTTTTCACCCATCGGACATTCGGCTGATGGTCTGGATACTTCTCATCTGCATCGGCTACAGATGTGTTGAGGGAATTGCCATTTGGTTCAGCAACGATATTATTTGGGGGTTATTGACAGGGTGGCGTGATGGATTGTTCCTTTCAATGGGATTGAGTGGTGCTCTCTTTGCATACGTAATCAAACCTGAAGGGGAAGTCTGGTATGCTCGCATGAGGAAGATGCTCTTTATCATGGCTCCGGTTGTGATCTTCATCTTCATTGCCTCGATGCGCCGGTCATATATGGTCGGTCTTGTTGTGGCAATTCCTGTTCTCCTCTTCTACTTAAGACCTGCTGAACGAAAACGACTGCTAACCATCATCGTCTTGGCTTTGCCGATATTTATTGCGGCAACGTTTGTTGTGGGGGCTGACCGTTTTACCGAACGTGTTGGGGGAATTGCCACACCGGGGCAAGAGAGTTCAGCCGCTTGGAGAATCATTGAGTACTACAACGTCTATCGGATGGCACTCGATAGACCGCTTTTCGGCTGGCCGTGGGGGGCAGCCTTTATCAACTACACCGGCATTGAACTTACCTGGCTTAATATCCTCGTTCCACACAATGTCTATCTCTACGTTGTGATGCGAAGCGGTCTGGTCGGCTTGGCGTTCTTTCTCTGGTTTGTCTGGCGTTACATTCGCCTCAGTATCGACGTTGTGAAGGGGGCACTCTCACCCGGCTACCGATTCATTGCCCTTTGGATGGCAAGTGCGACGTTGATCTTCTTCTTCGCTGGCATTACGAACCCAGTCTTTGCAAGCAAACTCATCATCCTCGTTCCATTTTTGATGACCCTCACCAGCTTCCTTCCGGGTGCATTGAAGAAAAATGCCGTAGGGACTAAAAATTCCCTTGTTTTGCAGTCACGATCAGGTTGATCTTTACGTCATAGCTGCCACGCAAAGTAATTACTCAGGAATTGACCTGTTTCAGCATGGATTTACGACGGACACAGATTCACTTCATACTCTTTGTTTCTCTGATATGCTCTCTGCAAGTGGTTGCGCAGGGGCAACCCTTGTCTTCGGGGCAATCACAGGCAACGGTGAGTGTTGAAAAGTCCGACAACGCTTCTCTTCAGTTAAAAGTCACTCAACTCCAACCGACATTTAACAGAGATGGCTCTATCGGCCACAACCTTCGAGCATACCTCTTCAGAGTTGATGAGGCATCTCTCCCAGAACTACACTTTCAACTTGCGGTTCCGCAGAATGCAAAGAATATCAGGGTTCGAGTTGATGAGGGGGGGAAGCAACGTGCGACTATTCCGCCTTACACCAAGGTTATTCAACGTGCAGACGATGGGAATGCTGCTGAGCTATTAGGGGAATCTCACCTTCGGTCACTTCGCGTTGTCACAGTTGTCTGGCGTTCTTTCAGGAAAGAAGGGGGGGAACTTGTTTGGGCATCTGATGCGGATTTACGAGTTGAGTGGGATCGTGTTGGGGATGTAGAGAAGGAAGGAGGTGAGGTCGCAAAAGAAATTCCAATTGTGGCTGAGGAGCTTCGCAGAGCAATATTGAACTACGATCAGATTGCCCAAATTCCCGGCTACACCAAAACGTTACGGGGTGGTTCCGGCACAACAGAGCTTCTTTCAAGTAGTGCTGCGGAGTGGGGGATCGGTGAAGAGAGCATGGTTCTCTTCGTACCAGAAACGGCAATCTACAACCTAACTGGAGCCGAATTCTTCGCAGCGGGTGGAAAGAAGGATCTTGCAATCGATCGCCTTCGCCTGCGTAATCGTGGCGAGAATGTTGAGTTCTTCATCTACGATAACGGCGTTCAAGGTCAGTTCGATGAGAGTGATATTCTTGAGTTTCGCGGAGAGCGCAATCCGGGTGATCCCGGGATATACCTGAATGAGATTACCGATACGAATGCCTATCTCTTAACGTGGAGTGGTGGTGAAGCCGATGGTCCGAAAGTAGCTGAACCTGCTGTTAATCAATACGATCAAGTGATCGAATCGTATGACTCCACTCTTCACATTGAGAAAGAAGAGTTCTGGTTCGGCGGGCTAACGTTGCCTCAATATCTGGATGGCGAAGTCCGAACTCTCCACACAAGCGAACGTGTTCCCCACGAACGATTCTACTGGCGGAAGTCACGACTAACCATTGAAAACCCACTTGAGTTTGAGTGCTCTCCTGTCTTTGGACCTGGTCTGCAAACGCAGATGGATGTCCGCCTCGCCGGTATCACATACTGGGTCGACGACCCAAATTCTCCCGATCAAGAACTCACTTTCTACCTGAACAATAAGTTGTTGGGTACAGCAGCAATTCGAGATACAGCCGATACCGTTGTCTCCTTCACGTTCCCTTCAAACTATCTGGTCAACGGTCGAAATAACGTAACCGTGCAACTCAAACAGCACAACTCTCCAATCATCAATGAAGTTATTATTGACTATCTCGAGTTAACGGGGCGGTGGCACGCAATGCCAGTGAAAGATGCTCTCGTTCTTCCGTCAAGTCCTCTACCCAAAACTGGTCTCGCAGTTGCAGGCTTCACCTCAAATCAAATTAGAAGCAGCCTACCGGGGCAAACCTATGGTGCTGACTCACTACAGCGTGGTTTCCTCTTTCAGCTTACCTCGCGTGCAGGGACTGAAACCCGGAGTCTACCCGGTTTCTTTGCAAAAGTTGGGGACGAGCAAGTAGCAGCCGACGCGCCAGGTCAGATTGGTGTCACCATTGTGGAAGTTGAACCAAACAGTGATGGCGGACGAGTATTAAGGAGAGGCCATTTCAACACTGTGGGGCCAGCGGATCAAGCAGTACAGAAGTTCAACGAAGCTACGCAGTTTCTGAACGAAGTAAAGAATGGGAATATCGTGCTGGCTGGGTTGGCCTTTGCAACTGCACAAAATAATCTGCCTGACACATACATCAACGCCTTCGAATCACTCGGAAGTAAGGTTGTTCCAACGGAGAACATGTTTGCTGGTGGTTGGGTTTTCGCAGCTCGAAAGGGGGATCCATCCTCAGCAGTAGAAGCGTTTGTGCGGGACGATCAGGGGGTCACTAAAAACGTCTTCATTCCCGACCCACAGAATGGAAACGTCTGGCGTGCTGTTCTACCAGTTAGGGGAAGCATTGGTGAAGAGGGAACAATCAGCACCGTTCGAAAACCACAACTTCGCTTTCATGACGGAGACAAACTTCTCGACCCGGCGAATCGTGCTGACTTGATTATCATTACACACCAAGCATTCCAAAGTGAGGCAAACCGCCTTGCCGACTATCGCCGGGTTCACGATGGCTATGCGGTGCAGGTTGTGGATATTCAGAGAATCTACAACGAGTTTAATAATGGGGTGAAATCGCCAATTGCTATTCGGCGGTTCCTTCAGTATGCCGATACTAATTGGGCTGAGCCGAAGCCAGCATTCGTCATCCTGTTCGGTGACGCTTCGTGGGATTCCCAGCAGAGGATGCCCGGTTCAATAATGGTCGACTACATCCCAAGTTCTGGTGTCCCTTCAACAGACCACATCTACACAGTTGCCTTCGGTGATTCTACGCTTTCTCCAAGACAATTTTTAGGCCGATTACCGGTAACGTCCTTAGTTGACGCTCAGGCCATTATCGACAAGCTGATTGAATATGAGAGTCAAGCTCCTGCGCAGTGGAATAAGCGATTTGTATTCGCTACTGGTGGGGCTACTGTTAGAGAGCGTGATATCCTACAATCAGATGCGTTCAGACTTGCATCGAATGTTGCGGGATATCCGCTGCAGGGGGAAGCTCTGGTTATTTCGAGGAGAGGAGATAAGGATGAGGACTTAGCACTGCCGAGCACAATCGACGGCGACACAGTGAGGCAGGAGGTGAACCGCGGAGCACTTTCCCTCGACTTCAACGGACACGGCGCAACGACAACACTTGACCTCAACTTCGGCTTCCCGGAGGATTTCGATAATGAAGGGAGATATTTTATCCTCTCTACATGGTCGTGCCAGACAGGATTGTACAGTGATCCGCGAGCAACACTCAGGAATGAGCGCTTCGTGACGATTCCAAAGAAAGGGACGGTTGCTTCAATCGGGGGAACCAGTTTCTCCTTCACCAATGTTGACTTCAACATTCGCAACAACATCTACGCATCGATGGCAGATCCTGAAGGGGACATTCACATCGGAGCAATTTTCAGCATAGCAAAGTATACGATGTATGCCTCCTACGGCTTTGGTTCCGTAAATGTCGACAACGGTCCTCGCGCCCGCACACACATGCTGATGTATAATCTGTTGGGCGATCCGTCGATGCCGATTGCTATCAAGAGAACACCTGAGCTTGCCATCCCGCGTGAGTCGGCTCAGCTTCGGAGTGAAACTGGAGAAGAACCACAGCTTGGCGATACGTCTTTGACTGTTCAGGCAGCTCTCTGGAACTACGGAAAGCCGTTAACTGGAATTCCATTCGACTCAGGCGTCCTTGTCACGGCAGTTGTTATTAATCCTCTGGGTGATCGTGTTGAGGCTGAGGTGAAGGTAGATAGTCTCACGCGATACGATTCGGTCTACTTCACACTCCCATTGAACAACATACCGGGTGAATATGTTGTGACACTGAACGCCGATCCTGAAGAGACCATTGTGGAATCGTGGCGAGAGGATAATGTGTTAACCTTTACGTTCCTGTTGCGCGGCTCGCAACCACTTCCTCTTGAGCCACTCTCCTATGGGGTTGTTGCCGGGTACGATGATATCACAATTCGATTACTCAATCCAGCAACTGGCTCAGGGGCGAAATTTGAACTTGATACTGTTCCAACGTTTGATTCCCCGGCCCTGATTACCGACAGCAAACTTGGCATTGTACGCAATTACGAATTGACCACAGAGTGGAGTTTCTCAATTCCCACGACTCTCAGGAGTTATCGAAAGTTCTGGTGGCGAGCTACTTCCACTGCTGGAGACCCTGATTTTGCGGCACGATTTCCGCTGATTGAATCCTTTACAGTCGACTCAAGGGGAGCAGGAACTATCGTCGATGTTGGGGGAGTCGATCAAATGGCAACCACTCGTCTGGTCGATTTGGTGAACAATCCAGAAGGGATCGGCCCAGGTACACGAAGCGTTCCGGTCTATCTCTACTCTGTTGGTCAAGCCTTCTTCACTCTTGAACCTGGTAGCCCTGAACTGACAGAGCGAACCATTATTATGCGGGTGGGGAATAAAGACTATCGACTTGAACAGCCCAACGGGTTAAACATTGTTGTTCTACCACCAAACGATGTTGTGCCGACTATTGACACCGTCTTCAATTTCTTCGACGCAAACGTCACTATTGCTCAAATGGAAGACTTGGTTCGGAACCATATCAATGTTGGTGACCGGGTCTTAATCTCAGCCAGCCGTGTCTCATTCTCCTATGAAGAGGAAAACGGGTTGGAGAAAATTCGACCGATAATGGTAGCGTTAGGAAGTCGAGTTTTCGATACGCTTTCGGTAAGCGATCCTCGGGCATCTTATGCGTTGATTGGAGGGAAAGGTATCCCCTCAGCTCAGGTTAAAGAAGTATGGCTTGCGGCTCAACCCGAATACGATGCTGGCAAAGTTGCTCCGTTCCCAGTTGAGTTGTTCGATACTATCTCAGCAATTCCACGTGAGGGGGAGTGGAGTAGTCCTGTCTTTGGTCCAGCAACAGCTTTCCGTTCAATCAATTTCGATCTCGATCCAACAAACGGAAATGAGCTTGATGTAGCCGTGATCGGCGTTCGCAGGGATGGAATTCGGGATACGTTGGAGCGACGTGAGGTCACTCCGAGCAACCCATCAATTTCGCTAAGTGAAATCAACGCACTCGACTATCCGCGGCTCGAGTTCTCTGTTGGCTTTACTGCCGATACAACGCAACGTCTTCGTTCGGTTAATCTCGACTTTGATCCTTCACCGGAGCTTGCTATCGTCCCCTCGACCGTGCGAATCAGCACAGACTCAGTCCTACAAGGCGACCCTGTCCAAGTTGAGGCTACGATCGCGAATCTCACTTCGTTCCAACCTGCGGCAAACGTGCGATTCTTCCTCAATGAATTGGGTGAGCTTGGAGGCATCATCGATTCGACAACAATCGCGAATATCAACCAACTTGATTCGGCTCGCTTTAGTTTCTCCATTAACACAACACGTCTCCGTTCCAGCAGATCGTACGGACTCCTTGCCAATCCTGACGATAGGCCGGGGGAGCCATACACTCACAACAATCGTTTCGGACCGATGCCATTGAAAGTGGTGACTGACGGAATTCCTCCCGGCTTCGCACTCTTTGCAGACAAGGCTCGATTGATTGATGGGGACTACGTTGCACCAAACGCAACGCTCGAAGTGCGTCTGTTCGATAACTCAGAGCTTGCACTCGATTCAGTCAAAAGCGTGACAATGGTTCTTGATAACAACTGGATCACGACAGAAGTTGGGGGAGTGTTCGAGACCTTTGCGAAAGGGGATTACAAAGCATCGTTCCGCTACAAACCTGAAGAGCCACTAAGTGAGGGAGCACACGATATCCTCGTCTTCCTGAAGGATGCTTCTGGTAATGGCGATACTTCCGAAATTGTCACCTTCTTTGTCGAGCGTGATCTTGGGCTACGGAGCGTTGTAAACTGGCCAAATCCTTTTGCCAAGGAGACAACGTTCACCTTTACTATAACTGGTGAGAATGCTCCAGAAGGGGGAGAGATCGCAATCTTCACTCCTGCTGGACGAAAGATCAAAACAATTCCACTCGGTCCAGGAGATATTTCTGTTGGCTATAACAGTGTCGACTGGGATGGTCTGGACGAAGATCGAGATCGAATTGCAAACGGCGTTTACTTCTATCGACTGAAAGTAATGGCTGGGGGAAAGACGACAGAGATTATAGAGAAGATCGCCGTCTTACGGTAGGTGGGCACATTTACATCCCTTTTTTATATCTGTGAATATCCCATCCAATCCCTGTCATCCGTGTACTATTGCCAACCAGATATAAGTGCTCGATGCCATTGTACACAGATTAGACAGATTGTCGCGAACCTTCACTGATCTTCAGTCATCTGCAATGATCGTGTATCAGTCGTTGGCAAAAAAAAGGGAGAAGCAGATGAATGCTTCTCCCGTTCTATTTTCTTGCCAGTTGCTGTTTCTATGCGATAACTGGTTTTTCCCAGATTGATTTGGTGTTTCCAAGCCAGACCATAAGAATCTTTGTTGAAGTCAACGCAGGATTGTAGTGAACCGTCACCAGTGCTGTCCCTGTGATGCTATCGAACTCCGAGTAGTTAACACCAGTCACTCCATCCAATCCTTCGAGAACTTCACAGAATTCCGCGAGTGCTGCCTCGTAAGGGATACCGACAACACGACGAGTAATTGAGTAGTCATCTCCTAAGCTGATCCAACCAGCCAAAACACCGACAGAGAAGAGAGTGCCAAGACTGAGTACAGCAACTGCTACATAGCGAAGTGTCCGTTTGTTGTTCATCATATCCTCCATCAAATCAAAAACATCTTCAAAACTGATTCTGGGAAATCTTCATGGGGTAAGAACGGTCAGTCCGACTCATTTGTTGCAACAAGGTTCAATCAGGTTGGATTATTGTTCATGCTTCTACTGGAGTATTGAAAAAAGGGAGTAGAGTGTGAAGGAATGATTGATTGTATCCATGCTCGAAATCACGAATTGGATACAGCTTCCTCTAATCGATCTCCTTCAAGCCGAACTGTCCGAGCATCAGGAAATGCTTGGAGGGCACGTTCGTAGTCGTGAGTAGCAATTACAAACAGGTTTTCGCTGGTTCTGCGTGAGGCAAGAAAACGGAAAATTTCGTCGGTCGTTTCTGGATCGAGGTCACCAGTCGGTTCGTCAGCCAAGATAATATCAGGAGAACTGGAGACTGCACGCGCAACCCCAACGCGCTGTGCCTCCCCTCCAGAGAGTTGGTCGGGATGTTTGGAGCGGAGGTGACTTAAGCCAATATCTGCAAGTGCCTGAAGGGCAAGCCGATTAATTTCACTTGTTGAACCAACCCGGATTGAGAGTGCAAAGCGCATGTTCTCGAAAACGTTCCTGTCGTATAGCAACCGATCGTCCTGAAAAATAATTCCCATTTTTCTACGGAGTGCCGGAAGCTTTCCGGGGGAGATTGTACTGAGATTGACCCCGTTGACGTTAATGCTCCCCTCGCTCGGTTTGATGTCGCCGTAGAGCGCGCGAATCAAACTTGTCTTTCCAGAACCAGTTGGCCCGGTCAACAAGATCGCTTCTCCGGGATTGAACCGTGCAGTTCCCTCGCGGAGAACCGGCAACCCACGGTGGGCAATGGTGACGTTGTTTAGCTCAATCATCTTGGTGTGTTGTAGAAGTAGCGAGTTGCTCTCGGTTGGCACTCGAAGTTCTGTTCTCAATTATTGAGAGTGCCATCTCGATAGCCTCGACTGTACTCGACTCATCTGCCTCGCCGTTACCAGCGATAGCAAAGGCTGTTCCGTGGTCGGGCGATGTGCGAACAATTGAGAGTCCGGCAGTTATGTTCACACCTGCCCCACGAGCAGTCATCTTAAGGGGGATCAAACCCTGATCGTGATAGGCGGCTAAAATTCCGTCATACATTCCCGGTCTATATCGGGCAAAAAATCCGTCAGCAGGGAATGGACCCTCAACAGAATATCCCTTCGCTTGGGCTACTTCAATGGCTGGCACTAATGTTTCGACCTCCTCTCTGCCAATGCTTCCACTCTCTCCGGCGTGAGGGTTCAATCCTAAGACGGCTATTCGAGGCGAGGGAAGTGCAAAATCTATATGCAAAGTATTGTGGAAGTCGTGAATTCGTTGGGAGAGGAGGGAGGGGGTAATAAGGGAAGGGACTTGACGAAGCGGCACGTGAATTGTCATCAAGGCTACTCGCATTTCACGACTTGCGAGAATCATCAAGGGATTGTTCCCACCAGATAGATCGGCCAACATCTCCGTGTGCCCCGGCCAGTGATGTCCCCCACTGTTCAGACCTGATTTCGAAATTGGCATGGTTACGATGCCATCAGCACTTCCGTCGAGGAGCATGGCAACTCCTTTGTGAATTGCATCTCCTGCGAGTTTCCCAGCATCAGCAGTTTCACTTCCAATAGAAAGAGTGGCTTCCGATGGAAGGTCGACGATAGCTATTGTTTCTCCTGCCACTCGCAATTCAGATGCCGATAGCGAAACGTCATGAAGGGGGAGTGCCTGAAGGTATTCTTCTAACAGTCGAGAGTTTCCAATAATAGTTGGAACAAAGGATTTTGTGGGAAGTATTCTGCGCAACGCTTTCAGTAATACTTCTGGGCCGATACCATTGATATCGCCGACTGTTAGAAGGAGTTGAGGAAGTTTGCGCAGACTGCTCATGAAGGGGATGACTGGTTCTCCGATACCTCTTCACCAACGGGGTCTTCCTCAATAAATGAGAGGGCTTCTTCAACGTTTGCTGGACTGCCACAGACAAGTGGCGAGCGTTCGTGCAGTGTTTCGGGAACCAAGTCAAGCACTCGGTTCCGACCATCAATTGCAACTCCCCCTGCTTGTTCAATCAACATTGCTAAAGGATTTACTTCGTACATCAGGCGGAGCTTTCCGTTCGGGGATTTCTTGTCGCCGGGATAGAGGAAGATGCCCCCATACATTAACGTTCGGTGAACGTCGGCAACGGCAGTTCCGATATAGCGTTGACTGTAGGGGCGGTTGGTTTCAGGATCAATCTCTTTTAGATGGGAGATATAGTTTGCCATACCCTCATGCCAATAGGATGAATTCCCTTCGTTGATTGAATAATATCCACCACGTTCAGGAATTCGAATAGTTGAATTCGAGAGGAGGAATTCACCAAGTGTTGGATCGTACGTGAACATGTCGACACCATTGCCAGTAGTGTATACCAGCACCGTGCTCGATCCATAGAGGGCATATCCAGCGGCGACTTGCCGATATCCGGGTTGAATGAGATCGTTCATGTCTCCCAATCGATCAATGTCAGGAGAGACTCGGCGGTAGATCGAAAAAATCGTCCCGATTGTGACGTTAATGTCAATGTTTGAAGATCCATCCAGTGGATCGAACAGAAGAACATAACTCCCCTTGGCGACATTCTCAGGAATTGGAATTAACCCTTCTGATTCTTCTGAAGCCATCCCACACAGATGTCCACCATAGCGCATCGCTCTGATTATCGTCTCGTTAGAGAAAACGTCGAGCTTCCGTACGCGCTCTCCGTGAACGTTCTCTTCGCCAGTTGTTCCGAAAATATCGACAAGTCCTGCTCGACGAACTTCTCTTGAGATAACTCGAATGGCGAGCATTAAGTCGCGCAGAAGGCGGCTAAATGCACCTGTTGCGTATAGGTGTAAGTGCTCTTGGTCGGCAATGTGCCGTTCAATTGTGATAAACGATCCTCTGTGTGGCATATACGAGAGTTAGTGCAATTGAATTATTCTTCTGAAGACTTGTTTGCTGGACGAACAGTAAGGACAGGGCAGGGAGCCTCACGCACAACTCGCTCAGCAGTTGAGCCGAAGATTAAGTGCTCAAGTCCACGGCGACCGTGAGTGGAGATGATAATTAAGTTAATGTTGTGAGTCTCAGCGTAGTGGATGATTGCTGAGCTGGCACGCCCATGGGCAATCGCCGTCTCAACCTTGAGGTCGGTGAGTGGTTCGGATGTCGCGATTTTCTGCAAGTTCGTCTGTGCTGCTCCCTCCATCTCTTCACCGAGCTTCATTGTTCCGATTGGAGTTAGTCCAGCTTCGGTCGGGAAAACTGCTGGCTCGATGACGTTCAATAGGTGGAGTTCAGCATTCCAACGGCGAGCAAATGTTCGAGCATATTCCAGCGCGTGGTTTGCATGGTCAGAGAAGTCAGTTGGAGCGAGTATCTTGTGTATTGCATACTGCATAGAACACCTGAAAAATCGTGACGACCATATTGTTAAAATGAACGGCAGAAGTATACTGACAAGAATCGACATATCACAGCCTTTTATGCTAAAGAGCATATAAATCGATCATAGATTATGCACTTTAGCACAGTGGGTAGTTGACAACGGTTGTGACAATAGAGAAGAATTTCGGACGTGATAGGAGAATCAAAACTAACGTGAAGCAAATATCAACAATGAGAAGAGAACAATTAGATCGCATTCAGGGAGCCATGAGAGATGCAGGAATAAAGGGGTGGCTTCTCTGCAACTTTCGTGACAGCAACGTTATCGCCTCCCGTATCATTGGGCTTACTCCCGAAACTCATCAGACTCGACGTTGGGCACTGCTGATACCCGATCAGGGTGAGCCACAAGGTCTCGTCCACAAAATTGAACCCCACCTGGCAACGGGGATGCCCGGATCAGTCACCTTCTACTCAAGCCAAATAGAATACCAAGATGGATTACAGCGGCTTGTCGGAGATTTGCCCGAAGTTGCAATGGAGTACTCTCCTAATAATGCCTTGCCAGTAGTTGCAAAAGTGGATGCTGGAACCGTTGAACTTGTCAGGTCGTTTGGAACGAAGGTTGTCTCTTCAGGCGAGTTGATTGCCCGGCTTGAGAGCCGACTTGAAGATTGGCAAATTGAGTCGGGGATTAGAGCCGGCAATGCCTGTCGGGAGGTGATGCTTCAAGCCTTCTCATTTATCAGACAAGGGGTTGAAGCTAACGAGAAGATTACCGAGTATGATGTCGTTCAATACATTCTAAGCCAATTTAGTGCTCGTGGACTTGTTACCGATCACGATCCGAACTGCTCAGTTGGAGCAAATAGTGCAAATCCACACTACCAGCCTTCGGCTGAGTCTGCTGCTGTAATTGAGCCTGGATCGTTTGTCTTGATCGACTTGTGGGGGAAGGAGGAGCGTGAGGGGTCGGTCTACGGCGATATTACCTGGACTGGATATGTTGGCGAAGAAGTCCCTGATGAGTATGAGAAAGTTTTTGGGATTGTCCGGGATGGTCGTGACGCCTCGCTCGAAGCAGTGCGAAAAGCCTTTACCGAAGGTGTTACTGTAACTGGTGCTGAACTTGACGATGCCGCGAGGAACATTATCGACGGCGCTGGATTTGGTGGGGAGTTTATTCACAGAACAGGACATAGCATCAGCACTGACCTACACGGGGCTGGAACAAACCTCGACAACTTTGAGACACAGGATACTCGGCCAATCCTTACGGCCACCTCTTTCTCAATTGAACCAGGCATTTACCTTCCAGACCAGTTTGGCATCCGCTCAGAACTTGACGTTATCATTACCAACAGTGGTGAGGTTATTGTTCCATCAGAACCACTACAGAAGAGTGTTCTTTCGATTATGAATGTGGAGGTAGGAGCAAACGTATGATGAGAAGATTTTCACCTATTCTCCTCAGTACGCTCACGTTCACGCTGATAGCCTGGACAGGACTGAGAGGGCAGCCGAAAATTTCAGATGAGGATCGCCTATACAAGTTGGCGCTGAGTTACGAGGCGAGTGGTGACCTCCCCGGAGCTGCTCGAACCTATCAGGAGCTTCTAAAGTCAGATCCAGATTCACGGAACTACTTCGAAGGCCTGAAGCGTGTCTGGCTTCAACTTGGTCGGTTTGACGCTTTAGCTCCAGTTGTAGCGGAGCGGTTGGTGCGATTCGGAAACGACGTTGATCTGCTGATCCTCCACGCTGAACTTCTCCACAGAAGTGGAAAGGGGGGAGAGGCTGACAATGCTTGGAAGAGTGCTCTGTCGGTAGGAGCAAAAGATGTTGATAGCTACATAAAAGTTGGGCAATCACAGATGGGATTGCGGCTTTTCGACAAAGCTGTTGCCGTCTACGAACAAGCTCGACAACGGTTCGGTAGAAACAGTCTGATTGCCGATCGACTTGGTCGGCTCTACGCAATTTTAGGTGACTACAAAAAGTCCGCGAACGAATACCTTGACATGCTTAGCGAAGGCTCTGGACGTTTAAGCTATGTGCAATCCGGGCTGAGCTTAATTACGGATACTCCGGCTGGCGTCGAAGCGGCAATAGAAGTGACACAACATCTTGTGGAGGTAAGGAAGGGGCGCACAGAATATTTAGAGCTTCTCTCGTGGTTGTACTCTGAAAAGGGGGATGATTCTTCTGCCTTCGAAGTCGTAAAACGCCTCGATCGCGAGCGGAATGGAAGAGGTTCGGAAATCTATGCTTTTGCTGATAAGATGTTGCGCGTTGGCAAATATGGCGAGGCAATAAGGGCTTATGAATATTTCTTGAAAGAGTTCGACAAAGATCACCCGTTGACTCCATCTGTAGTCTACAGCTATGTCTTTGCTCTGCAGCAACGGTATAGTGAAGAGGGCAATCTCTCGAAGGTGGCAGCAACTGAACTGATTAATCAATATCGAGAAGTACTTGAGTATGGAAAGAGTGGGTCGATAGGGGAGGGAGCACGCCTCGCCATCGCTCAACTTCAAGCCGATGTGCTCAATCAACCTGAAGAAGGGTTGAAAGTGCTTGAATCTGATCCCTTCGATCAACGGTCAACAAATTCACTGGAAGCACTCCTTTTGCGAGCTGACTTAACGCTTCGGACGGCAGACATTCTTGAAGCTCGTCAACTCTATCGTCAGGCTACGGAACATCAGGGGAATTCCTACGAAGCGGAACGGCTTCGTGACGTAGCTCGACTTAAGTATGCCGAAACACTTCTCTTCTCAGGTGACTATACCGAAGCGGTCGACTCACTTACTGTTTTAACGAACGATGTTGGAAGTAATGCCGCAAACGATGCTCTCGATTGGCTTATCCTTTTGCAGGAACATCTTAAGAAAGATGAGGCTTCACTGAAGCACTTTGTTGACGGACGGTATCAGATGAGGCGGCGTGACTGGAAGGAGGCAATCATTTCTGCTGAAGCAGCCGTAGCGGAAAGTCGTGATGAGTCTCTTGCCGACGACGCACTCTTCATGAAAGTGGTTGCACTACGAAATCTTGAAAGGTATGGCGAAGCGGTGGAGACTGCTCTGCAGATTGTTGAGGAGTACAGTGATGGTACACATGCTGACCAAGCCCTCTTCCTTGCTGCAGAAATATCAGAGATAAACATGGCCGATACGGAACGGGCGATGCAGTTGTACACCAGAGTTTTAGTCGAGTACCCTATATCACAGCGGGCAACTGAGGCGAGAGATCGGATACGGATGTTGAGAGGGGAGGGAATGTAGTCAGAGAATACTCCGAAGCGAATCTGTACGCCGAATTCTGTACGTCATCTCACAAAAGTCAGAGACGTGGTAGCCATTTATCTGGGAGTCGAATTGCTCCGACCCTCGAGCAGCCTACCCGATGTTGATCCACCGCAAGGTGGAGAAGCGGACAACTTCGCAACATCTGCTTGGCCTTGCTCCGCGCGGGGTTTGCACTGCCATCCCGGTTACCCGAAGATGCGGTAAGCTCTTACCTCACCATTTCACCCTTACCCCGAAGGAATCGGGGCGGTATCTTTTCTGTTGCACTTTCCGTTGACAGTCACGTAGGCACGAAGCCAACCTTCCTGTCCCCCCCGACGTTATCGGGGCACGCTGTCCTGTGGAGTTCGGACGTTCCTCTCCGGGAGATAACTCCCGGAGCGACTACCCGATTCGCTTCGGAGATAAAACGTCGTCAACAGTTGAGATTGCCTTTATACCTCAACAGTATCTGCTAACTCTTCGTCCACAATTAACCGGCCGCAATGCTCGCAGAAAAATATCTGCTCTTTACGGCGCATCTCTACCAAGGTTTGTGGAGTTACAGCACGGAAACAACCAGAGCAAGCCCCTTTGCGCACCTTCACTACGGCATCTGGGTGTTTGGTACGGACGTAGCTGTAGCGTTCGAGCAATTCAGCCGAGAGTTCTTTCAAAGCAGCCACACGTTGTGCTCGATATTCGTCCACTTCATCGCTACTGCTCTCGTGAATCGAGTTCAACGTTTCGTTTTTGTCTTCGAGTGTTGCAGTGATCTCGTTCCGGCTCTTTTCAAAGCCCTGGATTTCTCTCAAGATCTCAGCTTCACGGTCATCTAAGGTTGAAAGCGACCTACCCAAATCTTTCGAGCGTTCCTCCGCTGCCGCTATTTCCGTAGTTGTGGCATCGTACTCTTTGTTGTTTCTCACAGTTCGCAAGCGCTCGTTCAACTCCAGTGCGCGGGCACGAAGTTCTTGCATCTCCTCGTTTCCTGTGTTCCGTTCACGGCGGATGGTCGAGAGTGTACTTTCGTGCTCGGAAATTCGGGACTGAACTTCAGCCAGATTAGTTTCCAGTTGACGGATTTCTCCCGGCAGATCGCCGCTACCAGCTTCAAGATCATCAAGTTCCAAGTCAATCTGCTGTAGCCGATAAAGTGCTCGTAATGTCTGTTCCACGAACAATGTCCTCCTTCTGAAGTCGTAAAAATTCGAGAGAAAAATATACCGCTTTTATTCAGACGATGTAGTGAATGGGGTTTGTCTTAATGTGCAGTGGAATAACTTCAACTGCCAAAGTTTCTTGTTCGATCAATTCATTAATCAAAGTAGCAATTCCTTCAACAACAAACCGTTCCGATTCAGCATGTCCGGGATCTAAAATCGGTATTCCGTCGTTTGCCGCGTGAAATGCGTGGTAACGGGTGTCGGCTGTGATAAATGCGTCAGCCCCGCAACTGAGAGCATCACCGTAGAAGCTCATCCCACTCCCTCCGAGAATTGCCACCGTTGCAATGTTCGGATCACGATCCATTTCAGTAACAGCCGAAACGCGCACAACTGGAGTTCCACAAACCTCTTTCACCTGTTGCGAAAGTTTTGATAGAGGAGTTGGCTCAACAAGTTTGCCTACTGCCCCCATTCCAGCCCCAGCAAGGAGCGCGTTCGGCACTATCGGGCGGATGTTTGTACACCCAAGTGCATTTGCTAACAGCCAACTGGTTCCCCGTGGGTGAGCGTCAAATGCTGTGTGCACGATGTAGAGACCTATGCGGTTCTCGATTAGTCTGAGCACAGTCCGTTCCACGCGGTCCTTACCAGTAATTGAACGTAGGTGTGGATAGATAAGGGGGTGGAAAGCCACGATTAATTCTGCACCTTCGTTCGCAGCATTCAACACAATCGTTTCGTTCAACTCGTAGGCTACCACTACCTTCGTCAACTCACGATCTTCAGCCATCACTTGCAATCCAACAGGATCATCCTGCATTGCGAGGTTGATTGGAATAACCGTATCCAAGTGTTCAAGGAAGTGGGTGATTCTCATCAGCTATTTCTCCCCCTCGTTTGGCGTAACTCCCAAGTCATTGTAGAGCGAGTAGAGCGAGTGTACCGGACGTTCTTCGTGGTTAAAGGAGTTGGCGATACGGAACTCAGTGGTCTTCTCCGGCCAAAAGATCACTGGCATTGCGCCACCAGCATACTCACCGTTTGTTGTGTCGAAGTACTCAACCTTCGAGGTGTTCAGGTAAGCGTAGTACATCCAGGGGCCGGAGTCGTGGTGGCGGTAGAGACCGACATCCGCATAGTTCCCAAACTTAAACGTAATCTCTGCATTCAGTCTGTTCTTGTCGGCTGCCAATCGCTTTTGTATGTCGTAGAGACTTGGGTTCGCTTCCTCGAACTGAGTTCCATTCAGCCAGTCGTTTACGAGCGCCGTGTAATCTTGTACTGAGCGATCGTTCTCATCTTCCTGCATCGACATAATGTCGAGGAATATCATCGACCCCTTACCCGATCCATCTGGATTCAAGTCGAACTTGATGATTTTGCGAGATGCAGTGAGACATCCACTGAAGAGAAAGAGGGAGAGCAGAACAAAACCACTGTACATACGTGACATCAGCACTTCTCCATAACAACTGAACAACTCAATATGATAGGATATCATCGATAATCAACGCCGTCGTTGCTGATTCTTTACAGAACCCGCAACGACGGCTATATGCGGAGGGTGAGGGACTCGAACCCCCACAGGCTCACGCCCGGCGGTTTTCAAGACCGCTGCAATACCAATTATGCGAACCCTCCGTCAACGTTGTGCTCCCGCACAACTCGCAATCCTGCAAATATACACTTGTAGAGATTGAAGAAGAAATGGCGAAGTGTGATAGAGTAAAAAAAAGCGTCCGGTTGAGAAGAACTTAACAATATGAGAGAGAAGATCGAAGGGGGGAATAAAGGGACAACATTCTCAAGGGGACGACAGTTGATCCCTCCTTTAACAGGGGTTACGTTGATGCAAAACGTGGGGACCAACGCACCTGAGTACAGTAGAAGAGTATATCTCCCGTCGCTTCGACCTGAATGTCGCGTGGCTCGGAGGAGAGCAGTTGGCATTGCGGAGCGTATCTCTCCGGGGCGTACACGTGCAGTTGACACTTGGGACAGATGCGGCAGCGATAGGGTGGAAGCGACAGCGAATTGACTTGATACAGCAGCGACATCAGCAGAGAATCACAGGACGATAGGGGAAGACTTTTACTTTGCAAAGTGATTTATACTTCTGTATACTTATCGTTAACAAAACGTTCAATATGATATTTGTATGCGTTTCTCTACTCTCCATACTTCTCTTTTTCTTCCACTCCTCGGGGTGTTGTTCTTCACGTCAATTTCTCTCGAAGCGCAAAATGAGATTGTGCAGAACCCGGAAGCGGTGTTGTTGCGCCGTGTTTGGATGATGCGCGGTGGTGTTGTCGGAGGGGATCGGGTGGGAGCACTTGCTGGAGCCTTAACTGATGTAAACCACGATTCACTTCAGGATTTTATCTGGGGACTCGGAAGCACTGGTGTATGGCATCTTCAATATGGAGGTTCACCTATATCCGACACTCCTGCTCAATCCTTCTTTCATAGCACGACACTTTCCTATCCTGTTGTTGGCAACTTCTGGGGAGGGAGTCAAGAGTATGTTGTCTTTGCAGACTTCTATACAACCAAACCAGCAGGCCGAACACAATATCACCCGTTAGTCAAGGCCTATGCAATTGATAACGATACAATAGACTTACGTGGTGTTGGAACTTTTGATCCATCACGAGGAATATGGCCAGGATTAGAGTCAACAATTACGGATATGTTTGCAGTCGATCTAAATCAAGATGGTGACGATGAACTGATTGTCATTGTACCAGGAATACAGTTTGACCAAGAGGTCGACAAGCGCGCAGAGGTATGGATATTCGAGGGCGGCCCAGAGTTCCAGTTGGACACGCCGACGGTGGTCTTGAAGGATACCGAGGAGAACCTGACGGATGTCTATGCCGCTGTGGGGGACCTTGACGGAGACTCGCTTCCCGATCTTATGATCGGGGCAAACTATGTCGGTACTGGTCCTGGCAATCGCCCTATCCGCTACAAGTTCTGGTGGGGCAAAAATCGCCTCTCCGACCTGTCGATCATTCCAGATCACTCTGTCACACTCGATAAAGCAAGTGTGAACATTGACGCAAAATTTACTCTTCTGGACTGTGATGGAGATGGCGTCAAAGACATCTTGCGATTGCTTTATGCAACCCCTCTTGGAGTCTATCTCTATCGTTCGGCAGCCGGCAAAAACATACGTGATCGGCAATTGACGATTGACGATGCTGACGGTTACTTCCCGGGATACAGCATCTTCGGTAGTGGAGGATATCTCGGTGATTCACTCCAGCGCTTTGAGTCAATAATCATGCTCGGAGCACGAGTAATGTTTTTTCAAGGAGGGAAGAACGGTCCAAACTACAGTTATGATGCGTATTACTCAGCAGCAGATGATGGTTTGACCCCGGGCAATGTATTTGGTCAGGGCGGGCCAGTTGGGGATGTGTCGGGGAACGGCTGGGAAGATTATTTAACAGCAAACCCGGGGTGGTTCAACTTAGAACAAGGAATCGTAATTCTGCTGGAAGGAGGCCCATACATCCCGACTGACGACACAACATCTGGAGTCGAGGTTGTTGCGACTGTTGAACATGGCTCGGCATTGCACATCTGGCCAAACCCAGTTACTGACGAGTTGCACGTGGCATGGCGAGGTGACCTGAAGGCTTCCCCATCACTTCTTCGAGTCTACGATATGTCTGGTCGTCTGGTCGTTGATGGATCAGTTGAAGGGTGGCGAGGAGAAGCCGTCTGGAAGTGTGGATCGGTAGCTGTAGGAAGTTATCTGCTGGTAGTTTACGACCGTAATGAACGAATGCTCGCGCAAACTAACATCATCAAAGAGGAGTAACTATACCCAAGTATACTTAAGGAGAAAAAGAAAAGAGCGCACATCTTTATCCCCCTTCATTTTTCACTTGCAAAGCCGAGAGAGAGCAAGTAGGTTCACCAACAGTACGGAGATCATGTTCACTATAGGCTGTACCAATGTTTCAACAAACCTTCCACATCGCACGATTTCTTCCACTCCTCGGAGTGTTGTTCTTCACGTCAATTTCTCTCGAAGCGCAAAACGAGATTGTGCAGAACGATGATGCAGTATTGTTGCGTCGTATCTGGATGGTGCGGGGTGGTGTTGTTGGTGGGGATCGTGTGGGGGAGGGTGCTGGGGCAATTGGTGATGTCAATCACTCAGGACTACCCGATCTTGCTGTGCTGATTGGAGCGACTGCCGAATGGCGCGTGTATGTCGATAGTAATAATGTTCACACAACGAATCCGTATTGGACGTTCGATTCAGGTGCAGGTGTCCCGTGGCGTCCTGTTCTTGGTGACTTCCGTGGAGACGGCAACCTCCTTGTGGGCTTTACCCGTGCAGATATTCGAGAGATACGAGGAGTCAACCACATGACGGCTCGCTTAATGTTCTACGAGTTGAAGGACTCTTTGGGCAAACAGGAAGAACCAGCAATGGTGCTGAATACAGCGAGCTATCAGGATAGTTCATCAGCCTATCCACGAGATATTCTTGTTTCGGATATTGATAACGATGGTGACGATGAGCTACTACTGGTTTTTGGTTCGTTTCTGAGGGACTTACAGCGAACGGCGAAAGCCGAGATTTGGATATTCGAGGGCGGCCCAGAGTTCCAGTTGGACACGCCGACGGTGGTCTTGAAGGATACCGAGGAGAACCTGACGGATGTCTATGCCGCTGTGGGGGACCTTGACGGAGACTCGCTTCCCGATCTTATGATCGGGGCAAACTATGTCGGTACTGGTCCTGGCAATCGCCCTATCCGCTACAAGTTCTGGTGGGGCAAAAATCGCCTCTCCGACCTGTCGATCATTCCAGATCACTCTGTCACACTCGATAAAGCAAGTGTGAACATTGACGCAAAATTTACTCTTCTGGACTGTGATGGAGATGGCGTCAAAGACATCTTGCGATTGCTTTATGCAACCCCTCTTGGAGTCTATCTCTATCGTTCGGCAGCCGGCAAAAACATACGTGATCGGCAATTGACGATTGACGATGCTGACGGTTACTTCCCGGGATACAGCATCTTCGGTAGTGGAGGATATCTCGGTGATTCACTCCAGCGCTTTGAGTCAATAATCATGCTCGGAGCACGAGTGATGTTTTTTCAGGGAGGGAAGAACGGTCCAAACTACAGTTATGATGCGTATTACTCAGCAGCAGATGGTGGTTTGACCCCGGGCAATGTATTTGGTCAGGGCGGGCCAGTTGGGGATGTGTCGGGGAACGGCTGGGAAGATTATTTAACAGCAAACCCGGGGTGGTTCAACTTAGAACAAGGAATCGTAATTCTGCTGGAAGGAGGCCCATATATCCCGACTGACGACACAACATCTGGAGTCGAGGTTGTTGCGACTGTTGAACATGGCTCGGCATTGCACATCTGGCCAAACCCAGTTACTGACGAGTTGCACGTGGCATGGCGAGGTGACCTGAAGGCTTCCCCGTCACTTCTTCGAGTCTACGATATGTCTGGTCGTCTTGTAGTGGAAGGTTCGATTCAGGGGTGGCAAGGCGAGGCCTTGTGGCGATGCAACGATGTTACCTCGGGAAGTTATCTGTTAGTAGTCTACGACCGAGATGAACAGGTGATTGCACAACACCAGATCATAAAACAGTAGAGAATATCGCAATGTTTTCTACTGGCCAGTACACACCAAACCTCACGGAGGAGAGTATGAATGCTCAGTGGTTCAATCGATCTATCGCAACTAATAGGAGGAGGCGAAAGATATCTCTCAGTGGAGTGATGCTTCTGACTGCAATCGTCGTCGTTTGCTGGAATGTTGAGCTGTTTGGTCAAAGTGGTCGAGGAATCGGTGCGGATACCGGAACGGTGATTGCCCCACCGATGCTGCGGATGTGGAATTGGCCGGATACCCTCTTCCTGATCGGAACGTATGGAGGGAGCAATCTGCGCGACTCGACTGGAGAGGTGTCGAATATCTGGTCATTCTTTGACTCGATGGCAGTGGATCTGTTCATCAGCGCTGACTACTACGATTCGGGGAACGCGACCGACTCGATAAACGCGCTGAAATACTTCGACAGCTTAGCGATGAGTGCGGACATATCGAAGGGTCACCGTATTGGCCAGTGGGATTCGTGGCCATACTCAAATCAGATCGGGTATGCACGCGCGGTGGAGTTCTATCCGTTCGACTCGGTGCAGTCGCCATACTATCCGTTTCGATTTATGAGTATGGATGATACTGTCTATGGAGAGATAGTCTATAACTCTCAAGGGATTCCAAATGATACCCTTTCACGACGGGAACAGCGTTATGATTCAAGCAATACGCCTCACAACACAGTAATTGCAGAACATATCACATTCAACGAGTGGGATGAGGCTCCCCGCCGAATCTACCGATGGTCAAGTCAGGCGCAGGCACATGGAGAAGATAGCGTACAGACGGTTGACCGGTGGATTATGGATGACCGATCGATCACCGATGGAGGGAAGACTGAGACCTCGAGATTTGACTCGCTCTACTACGTCGTGATTACCGGGCATCTTTTCGAGAACGGAACCTCACTCAACACAGACTCACTGTTGAAGGTAGAGGTGATCTACGAAGTACAGAAGGATGACTACTTTTATGCGGGGACAAGCCCCCCTCGTACAGTGGCTTCGGTCGATACCACGTTTCTTGTCACAACACTGTATGTGACCAAAAATAATCTTTATCCATCCGGCCCACCATTTAATTGGAATCAATATCGCGAAGTGGTTCTCCCCCTGGACCTACGCTTCTTAGCAAATGGCGCATGGGGACCGACCAACCCGAACACACTGGACAGTAGTATCTCCCGTCGCTTCGACCTGAAAGTCACGTGGCTCGGAGGAGAGCAGTTGGCATTGCGGAGCGTATCTCTTCGGAGTCTGCACGGGCAGTTGACACTTGGGACAGATGCGGCAGCGAAGGCGTGGAGGCAGCAGCGGATTGACTTAATACGCCGTACACTCTACGGCACATCGGACTATGACGTACCAGACGATTCGCTCCGTCGAGCTTGGATCGGGGTTCACCCAGTAGAGGAGCAACACCCAACAGCTTACGTCGGGCTTGAGTATCTCACCCAGATGGTTCGGGATACCTTCAACGTCCCTCGTCCCGGCGGTGCTTCGGGCGAGCGGGATTCCGTTGGTGAGTTCACTACACAATCCTATATCGCCGACCTCTTCCACCACCACCACTTGAGCTCGCCAGCCACTACGGTGATTGAAACCTATCTCTGGACGATGCCCGCAACGGGAACTGACTCTGCCGATAACAAGAGGTGGTTCAACCTCCGGTACGAAGAGATACCGAGCATTCGAGAGGAGAACGGCGGTCGGTTTCACTTAGGGGAGATCGATATCGACGACCCAACCTCGATTGAAGAGTATGAGAAGACACTACAACGTCTCCTGATTGGGCGATACATTCCCGATTGGAGTGTGCTCGGACCAGAGGTTCCCGAACCAACTACCCACCCCCGCTATAGGAAGAGGTGGGGATTGCTCCACCGGCTGGGTGATGCGGCTCGTGTCTCGCGAGCGACGGGGCGAAGGTTGATTCAAGCTCCGAGTTTTAATGGGGCAATGAATTTGATCCCGTACGACGATGGAGGAACGTCGAAACTCGATACGGTTGTTGGACATTTCGGGACGGCAGCAGAACTGCGGATGCTCACGAACCTCGGTCTCGCTTACGGAAGTAAAGGGCTGGTCTACTGGTGGTTCCCCTCAACCTCTGACATCGCTCACAAACCTTCGACCGACTCTACGGTATGGGGAACAGAGGGGGTTTACGCCGGTTTCGGGCCGATCGGCTCCGACTACGAGGGATGCTACACTTACGACACTCTCCGAAACACAGTCGACTGGACTCTCCACACGGGCAAACATCCTCCGAAGTCTGATCCAGTAACAACGATCCCTGACTTTTATGTCGGTTTCGGCACACGGACGAGGGCTGTGAAGAACGTAAATCGTCGATTGAAAGAGATTGGCAAAGTGATGATGAACTTAACGTGGCGGGAGAGCTACTCGGTGCACTACACTACGCGGTGGCCTTGGGATTCGGGGATGCTCGACTACAAATCACGCCCCCTCGGCTCAACGGAAATCCTTAAAGGAGTCCGCGCCTGGGACCCACGCACCGGAGCAATCGACTCTGCGTGGGCGACGTTTGTGGAGGTTGGCATGTTCGATAAACAGGACACCAACTACAACAACTACGAGGAGAGGTTGCGCGATGGAACATACCTGATGGTGGTCAACCGTAGAACATTTGAGCGTCCTGACCACGTCCTTGCAACCAGTGCGCGAGGACGCAAGATGGATTCCTTAGCTGAGAGTAGAACTGTTGAACTGACGCTCGATTTTCCATACCAAGATACCACCTACTCAACGCAATACAACGTCTGGTTCAGAGTCCGCGAGATTCTCCCCTCGAGAATACCACTTCCACTTCTCGGCGCACGGACACCAGTCGACACGGCGTTCCGAGGCGGCCCCGGGAAGAAGGTGTTTGTCCACCTTCCGCCGGGAGAATCTGCACTTTTAGAACTTTCATACGCCGCACCCGACGAGTCGATGGTTCCGGGGGTGTTGGCACACAACAACCAGAGGAAGGGGATTTTTGACGAAGAGGATGGTAAGTACATGGGAGTCTACCACAGATATGATTCCACCATCGGCGATTGGCATGTCTACTTCCGCCGCTCTCTGCCAGTCTCCCCAACAGGAACAATTCTCTGGGAACCGGTAGAACACGACCTCAGTGCAAAGCTCTCTGAAGATGATCCGGTCACCACGCAGAACTCCCACCCCTCACTTACCTTCCGCCGTCTCAGCAACTCCACTGAAATCGTCTCCGTTGTCTGGACTGCTCACGGCAGTGGAGGAACACGCCAGGTACTCCTGCGCGAGGGATGGTTCGAAGATTACTTCGACTCTACAGCCGGAGTCCCTGTCTCCAACTTCTCTTGGATGCCAGTTAAACAAGTTGTCGGTCTGCACAAGGGAGTAAACGCTGATGAGTGGGGGACACCGGTGATCGCTTCGTCGAGTGCATCGTCCGGTATTGGTGAGTATATCGCCTGGAGCGACTCCACCGTTGGGATCATCGCCCGCGGCTTGCTCTACGACACAACCGTCGGAATTGGACTGAGTTGGACTCCATACGACACGATCACAAAGCCGTGGAACAACGCGGGATTCGGTGTCGGGAAGTTTCCCTCGATGCCGCCATTTACTCACCGTGGTATGGGGCAAGAGAGTTCGCCAATTGTCTGGCAACAACCGGGAGTCACAAACACTGGGATTTCCTACACTCGCCTCGGCTACGTCCCGCCAAGTGTCGGGCCAAAGTTGCAACTGATTCACCTCGATCCCTCCACCTTCTGGATATCACCGAACGCCGATCCGTATGCGACTAATCACTACCTGAACCCATCAATCGACCAATCGCAAGACGGACTCGGTCGGGTGATGGAGGGGGTTACATGGGAACAGAAGGTTGGCACGAACAGCGAAATCTATTTTCACGCAGTTTACTACGATTCCAGTGTCGACGAATCGATCCTCATCACGAACGCTATCGGGAAGATCGTAAACACACAAGTGACAAACCCACCCCCATGCTATCCGGTGGTCTCTTCCCAGAATCAAGTGATGAGTGTGGCCGATTCTTCAGCGATTCCCCTCTTCTCGATCAGCTACGAGTCGATGTACTGTTGCGATAAGATGTCCTTGCTCGAAACGAAGTGGTTATTTACTGGACCACTCTGGGTAAACTCGGGTTCACCCCCTTGGCATCAGAATCCACGCACCTACTGGCACACCGGGAAGAATCCGTCTGGGGTAAGTTCAACTGGGAGCCTCGTTAATCGCTACACAATACTTTACGCAGCTCCTCCCGACAGCACGCTTCGCACGTCGCGGGAGTTCTTCGCCCGTTCGCGACCGGGAGGCTACGAGGCAGAGGGATTGCAGGTTGGGGCACGTATACCAGACTCGCTCCCATATAGTTTCTCCGCCCGGCTCTACGATGTTTGGGTGAGTGATGCTGTTGAAAGTAGAGGAATTGCAATGGAAGAGATGGGCAGACCTGACAGTCTCTCTGATATGATTGCGATGTTGCGGAGCAAGAATTTTCAGACTGGGGATAGCTTGTCGTTGGGTGGCACAATTTATCTCCAGTTCTTTGCGCAGGACTCAGCGGGGGTGAGCGACAAATGGTATGATGCGATCACCGAGTTGGTTGACTCTTCGAGCGGAGCGGTGGTGCTACAACTCGACTCAACGCGGGTTTCGGTGGCGCATCGTGATATCAATCTTGAACTTGACTCTACAGTAGATCTGTTGAGTGGTACGTACTACCTCCGGCTGCGACTTGTGGCGAGCACATTCGGTCCGAACATCTCACTCGACAGCAACTACTGGATTACGCCGTTGAGTGGCTGGATTGAAAGCTTCACTGGCAAGCGCCTACGCAAGCTCGACGGCGAAGCGGGGAACGGACTCCGCATCTCGGCCCAACCGAACCCGACGACGGGCGAGACGGAGTTGCGCTTCTCGGTAAGCAGGAAGGAACACGTGAGCATGACAGTCTACGACGCGATGGGTCGAGAAGTTGAACGGATGATCGAGAAGGAGTTGTTTGAAGCAGGCCGCTACGCCGTCGAGTTCGATGGAAGCACGCTGAAGCCGGGAACCTACCTTGTAGAGTTAAAGACGTTGAACGGTCGAGTAACGGAGAAGATAATCGTTCAACGATGAAGTTTTGTAGCTGTGAAAGGAGATGAGTGTGAGAGTGTAGGAGTGGAGATTGCAATAGGCCACAGTTGGTAGCAGCGGCTCTTTAGGTCGCGCACTGGGACTGGTGGAGGGGGGGCGACTAAGAGTTGAAGATTCAGGAGTCAAAACCGACTCCTGAATCTTTGACATTTTACCCAAACTCCCCAATCTCTCCATCTCGCTGCATTGCAATCATTCGGGCGAAAAGTCCGTTGTGTGAAATCAATTCGTCGTATCCACCAAGCTCGACAATCTTTCCTTTCTGCAACACGGCAACTTGATCCACATTCCTGACCGTGCTAAGGCGGTGGGCAATTACCATTGTTGTCCGATTCCGCATTACCCGTTGCAGAGCCTCTTGAACCAAACGTTCGGATTCGGTGTCGAGCGCGCTGGTTGCTTCGTCTAAGATCAAGACTTTCGGATTCCTGAGTATTGCTCGGGCGATTGCTATTCGTTGACGTTGCCCCCCAGAGAGTTGAATCCCCCGTTCCCCAACAATCGTCTCAAACCCATCGGTAAACGACTCGATAAATTCGAGCGCATTTGCAGCATTTGCAGCTTCAATCACCTCACTTTCACTTGCTCCCGGTTTCCCGTAAAGGATGTTCTCCCGAATTGTTCCACCGAAAAGAATCACTTCCTGAGGGACGATGGCAATCATTTCTCGAAAACGGTTCAGAGGGATAGCAAGCGAGTTATTGCCATCAATCGAAATCGATCCGTTTTCGGGAGGATAGAAGCGGAGGAGAAGGTTTGTCAGCGTTGTCTTGCCACTTCCAGAAGGGCCAACAACTGCAAGGCTTGTGCCGGGAGGAATCGTGAAGGAAGTGTTGTCGAGAACTTTTGCATCAGGGCGGGTAGGATATGAGAACGAGACGTCAGAAAAGCGAATCTCACCCCGATAATCATCGACTTGCGCGGCACTCTCCAGTTCAGAAGGCTCCGGCTTTTCATCCAAAATATCTCGGATCCGCTCGGCTGAACCAAGCGCCCGCTGTAGCCCACCGTAAAGGTCGGCAAAGCTCCCCATTGCTCCACCAACGAAAGCAGCGTAGAGTACAAACGAGGTCAGCTCCCCAATGGTAAGCTCACCTGATTGCACTAACGTTCCACCGTACCAGATAACTCCCACAACTCCACCGAAGAGGAGGAAGACAACAAAGGCGATGAATGCAGCCCGGGCGCGGGCAACTTTCAATGAGACTTCAATAATACCGTCGAGCTTTGCTCCGAACCGTTTCCGCTCACGCAGTTCTGCCGTAAACGCTTTCACTACGGTGATTGCCTGAAATGTCTCTTCAGCAATGGTATTCAGTTCAGCATACAAGTCTTGCACTCTTTTGCTCGACTTGCGGATTACCCTCCCGAACCCGACAGCCATTGCAACAACAAGTGGGAGTGCTCCTAAAATTACGAGAGTAAGTCGCGGTGATGTGTAGATCACAAGACTGATTCCACCGAGGAGAATAATTGTTTGGCGAATCAACTCGGAGAGAGTTGTGGTCATCGTTGTTTGAATCGCCGTGATGTCTGTGCCAAGTCTGCTCGTCAGGTCGCCTACACGATTGCGGTGAAAAAAGTCGAGTTGTAGGTTGACGATGTGTGAGTAGAGGTCGCCTCGAAGGTCAGCTAAGCTCCGCTCGGAGACTTCTTGAAGAACGTAGGTTCGGATAAAACTAAAGCCAGATTGAGCAATTAGGATGCCGAGAAAGAAGAGAGCTAAGTTGTCGAGGTTCCCTAAAATCCCAGTTCCCGGATTTTGCACTGCGTCGATTAAAGCACCCGTTAAGCCGGGAAAGGCGAGTCCAGATAGTGATGAGAAGAGGAGAGCAACCATGGCAAGCGTAAACTTGCCTCGATAAGGTTTCAAGTATCCGATAAGGAATCGAAGACCCTCGGCTGAAAGTTTAAAGGATCGTTTCTTTCCCTCCTCGGGAATCTGCTCAGTCTCGTTGTCGTTCATTCGGAAGAAGTAGATCGGTTATCGATTACCTGCTCACGTTACCACTTCTGGAACTACCGCAGGCGGATCATCTTCTCATAGAATACATCATCGTCAACTTGCAGGCGGTAATAATATGCGCCGCTCGGTAGGTCGTTCGGAATCAACAGCTCGGAGTAGAAGCCGGGGGAGTGTCGCTTGTTCTTCAGCAGGTTCAGAACTCTCTCACCAGTAATCGCGAAAATATCGAGCGATATCAAGGCTTCCCGGTCGACTACGTATTCAATTCTTGTAGCATCGTAGAACGGATTAGGTCGAGCAGTTGCTAACGAAGTAATCGGAAGTGGAGGAGTTTTACAGAGTGTTGAAACGGGGAGAGCCAGTTCCTCAGTTGCTCGAAGCACTGTGCTCCGAAGAAGTCGATTTGAAGTCGGCTCGATAATTTCTATTAGCAACTCATCTTCTGGAACTATTCCGAGCGTTTCAACGCCACCAATCACTATCCACTGAGCCAGGCCATGCTCTGGTTGTTGTTCGTTCGAGGTGAGGGTGGCAAGCGTTCGCAAATTCGTAAGGCGGAGTAGAATGGGGTGGAAGGGGGTAGAGAACTCAGGAATGTCGATATGTGCCGGGTTGCCCGATACAATCCAGGAGATTACCGAAAGTGAGTTTTGGTAGGTGAGGAGTATTGGCTCACCAGCAAATGAACTCGATTTGGATAGATAGGAAAGGGCTGCATTTGCATCCACCAGTCCACGCCCAAAAGTTGTATCTGGGTTGGCGGCCTTCTGTGATGTTGCGAAGAGTGCTTCACGGATTTCCCAGGGGGTCAGCTTTGGATTTGCCGAGAGCATCAAGGCAACGAGGGCCGTTGTTAATGGTGCGGCTGAGGAGGTTCCTTGGCTGGGGCCAACTGCGTTCGGTGCGTTTGGCTGTGCTCCATAAATCTCAACGCCAGGTGCAGCAACGTCAGGCTTTAGTCGATCCCACGATGTTGAGCCACGACTGCTGAAAGGGGCAATAATGTCGGGCGTCTTAAGTGCTGCAACAGCTATAGCCGAGTCGGCTTCGGCTGGGACACTTACATAGCGAAACGATGTGAATTCATTCCCGGCTGCCAGAACGCAGACTACTCCGAGCCGGGTTGCGAGGTTCACCCCCCGAGAACCGAAGGCAGTCTTCCCATCCATATCACCGTCGAATCTGTGTGGAGCTTCTGGGGGATCGAACGTTGTGTAGCCGAGTGATGTATTGGTTACGTCAACGCCGAGCGATTCTAACCACTCAAGTCCCGCAACGAAGTTGTCTTCTTCGATGTGCCGTTCGCTGCGAACATCTTCAGTCTTGGCAAGGGCAAAGGAAGCTCGGAACGCTCCGCCGACCATGTTGTTGGGAACGTTTCCCGCAATCACGCTCATCACATACGTTCCGTGCGGTTCCGAAAGCTGTTCACCCTCTTCGTCGTACGTAATGCTGTCGTTGTTGACGAAGTCGTACTCGGCGACGACGTTTGCATTGCTGATTAGGTTATGCGATCTCCAGTCGAATCCGGCATCGAGGATTCCAATCAAAACTCCTTCGCCGGCAATTCCCATACTGTGGGGGGCTTGGAACATCACTTCCCGATTCTGATTCTCAGCACTGCCATACTTCAAGGTGATGCAGTCATTACTCCTGTATTCGATCGATCCTGGGGTTGTGAAATCTATTGGTGGAGATAATAGCCGCTTGGCAATTGGTGGTCCCGAAACTTGATTGGAAAACATTTTCTCAGTCGAATCAACAAATGGAAGAGTGCGGACTAACTCAAACGTTGCTGAGTCGGTAAAAATCATTGCAGTGTTGAACCAACGTGAAGTCTGCCGAATTTCTATACCTAAGTCGAGAAGTTTCTGCCGATACTCTTCGTGTATCGGTAAATCAGCAGTTGAAACAAGACTGTCGAGTGGGAGAACTTTCGCACGCCGTTTCAGAGCCCTTTCAGTAAGGTGGGAGGTGGCCGCGGGATACCATGGGTCAGAGGGGAGGAGTAGACGATTCGGAGTTCCCTTATCGATGAGCCAGACGCGATAAAATCGTTTTTCCTGGCCCTTAGCAGAAAGTGCTATAGACAGGAAGAAAAGGGATGTGATGAGAGTGAGCCGAACGTATCTGATAAAAGAGGTCAGTGCCATGTCAGAAAGAATGGTCGAAACCTTGAGAATGTGTAGATTTAGCCGTCTATTATTCATGAGAGATGAGGAGACGTATTCTAAGTTACAGGAGTAAAATCCGGGTCGCCATCCGGTTACACCTGGGAGAAACCTCAACCCTCTCTAATTCCGGCGACTATAACGTGAAAGCCATTAATATCGTTCAACTCGTTCTATGAGTGAAAAGAAAACTGCAACCAAAAGCACATCGAAGCGGGCATCTTCGGCGAAGAAGTCCGGAACTAACGGATCATCCGCTGAGCGGAAGACCTCTTCAACTGCAACATCGCCCTCATCAGTGAGGCGTCCCGATAACGATACCTTACTGGAATGGTATACAATGATGCACCTCGGTCGTTTGCTCGACGACAAGGCTGCAAACTACCTAAAGCAGGCAAAGGGGTGGAGTTATCACGCACCTTGTTCAGGGCACGAGGGGATTCAGCTTGCACTCGGAAAATCGTTCAGGGGAGGGCAAGATTATCTTTTCCCCTACTACCGAGATTTAATGACCTCGCTTGCTGCTGGCATTTCCCCCTACGAGATCATCCTCAACGGTCTCTCGAAAGATGCCGACGTTGCCGGTGGTGGACGGCACATGTCGAACCACTTCGCAAAGCCTGAAATTCATATTCAGAATGGATCAAGCTGCACTGGAAATCAAGCACCTCAGGCAGCCGGACTTGCCAAGGCTGTCCAGTACTACAAAACGGATGCCGTTGTCTTCTGCTCCAGCGGCGAGTCGGCGACAGCCGAAGGATACTACTACGAGGCAGTGAACGGGGCTACAACTGGAAAATATCCAGTAATCTTCGTAATTCAGAATAACCACTACGGCATATCGGTTCCAATTGAAGAGGTGAATGCCAACCCTCGCGTCAGTGATAATTTCCGTGGCTTCAGCAATTTAAAGATTATCAACTGTGATGGAACCGATGTTGTGGACTCCTGGAATGCAATGCAGGAAGCAATCGAGTTCGTGAAGTCGGGGGAAGGGTGTGCAATGGTTCACGCTCAGTGTGTTCGCATTGGATCGCACTCCAACTCTGATCGTCACGAACTCTACCGTTCAGAAGAGGAGCTGGAGAGTGTGCGCAAGCAAGACCCCGTTGCAAAACTGCGTGCACTCTTGATCGAAGAGAAGATTGCAACCGACGAAGAGTTGACGGTAATCGAGAAGCAGAACAGAAAAGAGATGCTCGCCGCTGCCGACCAAGCAGAGGCAATGCCCGATCCTGCACCTGAGAGCTATGCCGATTTTCTGATTCCCGATCCATATAATGCAACAGAGAAGCGTTCGGACGAAGGGGAAACTGTGACAATTCTCCAAGCAATCAACACCACATTGAAAGAGGAGTTCAGGAGTAATCCCGACACGTTCATGTGGGGACAGGATATGGCGACGAAGGAGAAGGGGGGAATCTTCAACGTTTCGAAAGGGATGCAACAGGAGTTTGGCTGGGAGCGTGTTCATAACTCGCCGATTGCTGAGGATTATATCGTTGGGTCGGCAAACGGGTTTAGCCGATATGGGGATAATATCCGCGTTGTGATTGAGGGGGCAGAGTTTGCCGACTACTTCTGGCCGGCAATGGAACAGACTGTGGAGATGGGGCACGAGTACTGGCGGACGAAAGGACAGTTCTCTCCGAACGTGACGATTCGTCTTGCCTCGGGTGGATTTATCACCGGTGGTCTCTACCACTCGCAGACAATTGAAGCAACGTTGCAAACACTTCCCGGAATGCGAATCGTCTACCCGTCATTTGCAGATGATGCTGCCGGGTTGCTGAGAACTTGTATGCGTTCACGTGGAATGGCTGTCTTCTTAGAACCTAAATTCCTCTACAACCATCCTTGGGGGAAGACAAGTGTACCTGAGAACTTTGAAGTTCCATTTGGGAGTGCTCGCTACCGTCGCGAGGGATCGGACTTAACGATTATCACCTACGGTAACGCAACGCACTATGCGTTGAAGGCTGCCGAGCGACTTGCGGAGGAGAAGGGAATCAATGCTGCGGTCCTCGACATGCGGTCGATTAAGCCACTCGATGAAGAAGCGATTTGCGAAGCAGCAAAGAGAACCGGACGTATCTTGGTTGCGCACGAGGATCACTTGCTTGGTGGTGTCGGTGGTGAGATTGCATCGATCATTACCGAAGAATGCTTCCGCTGGCTCGACGCACCGGTGATGCGTGTAGGGAGTAAGAATACACCAATTGGCTTTTCTCCAGTTCTCGAAAAGGCGATTCTTATTAGTGCCGACGATATTTTCGAGAAGGCAAGTCAACTGAGCGCATATTGATAATTCTGGTACGTACTTTCGAAAGACCCGAACGTAAGAGCACGTTCGGGTCTTCTCGTTTTGAACAAATTTTGGAGAGGTGGTTATCCCCTTAACGGTCGTTTCTCTGCAATCAACTCCACTTAAAACAGAATGGGCGGTCGTTATATCTGAACGGCCAACTCGATACATTGCACAGCCAATAGCACGGTTGGATACAGCAATCTAATCTACAGATCACTTTGAATACCGGACACAATTGATCGTCCAGTTTACTCTGAGTGACGACACTCGTATATTTTGGTGCTCAACATACTGCAACCTCTTTCACGGCATAGCCGTAGTGGGCGCACCATGAAGATGAAAACGATGAAATCGATACTCCTACTTATTCTCCTTTGTACGATAGTGACACTTCCAACCTACGCACAAGGAGGGGAAGATCGTCCACCGTCAGTACTGCGGATTAACGACGCCGTCAAGCTTGCACTTGAGCGGAATACGCTTATTTCTCAATCCAATCTGTCGGTTGGGACTGCTGAGGCGCAGCTCAAGTCTGCGTTTGGCTCCTTCCTTCCCTCGATCAATCTCTCAGCGGGATATACACGCTACTTAACTGACGGAACAGTTGTTGTTGAGGGAACTCGTTTTGACAACGATCGACCTGACGATTTCTACCGCGCATCGGCCACTGCTTCACTCTTGTTGTTTGATGGTTTCGGGAGAACTGCGACGTACAATGCAACACAGTCTACATTCGACGCTGCGGAGCTAACCGTTGAAGCCACTAAACGGCAGGTGAAGTGGCAAGTTCAGCAAGGGTTTCTGAACGCCTTGCGCGCAAAGCAGCTTGTTGATCTTCGCGATGTTGAATTGCAAACATCGTTAGAGCAGCTTGAGCGGGTGAAAGGACTTGTGGAAGGGGGCGTTGCAGTGATTTCAACACAATACTTCCAGGAGTCAGAGGCGGCTAACGCAGAGCTTTCACTGGAGCTTGCCCGGACAGACTATCTTGTTGCGCGGACAGTGTTAAGCAATCTGATGAACTACGATCCAGTAATCGAGTTTGATGTGAGTGCAGATGGACTTCTCGACGCGATCGATTCTACTGAAATGGGGCGCGTGCGGGCAACCCTTGGGTCGTTTGAAGATTTACTTCGAGCACAGTTAGAGTCCAGACCTGACATTGCCGCAGCACGGGCACGGATCGTTGCTGCGGAGGCAACGGTGAAGGGAGCAAAGTCTGGCTACTATCCATCAATCTCCGCATCACTCGGTTGGGGATGGGATCAATCGGGAGGTGTTGCCAGTACTGATGGCACGTTGAGCCTCGGAATGCAATATCCTCTCTTTGAAGGATTTCGTACCAACGAGCGCGTTCAGATTGCCGAGACCGATGTAATGAACAATCAGATTGAACTCCGACGCTTAGAGTTGAGTGCCCGCACAGAACTCCGGCAAGCCTTCGCTCGACTTGAGGGGGCTGAGAAAACGTTGATGGCTGCGGAAAAAGTTGTTCAATCAGCTCGGCAGAGTCGATTTGCGAGTGATGAGCGGTTCAAAGTTGGTGTCGGCAATTATTCTGACTATCTCACTGCCAACGCTCAGTTTGTAAATGCCAGAATCAATCAAGTGAACGCGCTTTTCAACTATCGAATGGCACTCTACGAGATAGAGTATCTGTCTGGGAAGTAGAGATAAAGAGATAGAAGTGAAGTATAGATGGTAAGAGTGAGGTAGAGTAAAACTATTCTTGGTCAGTAGAGAATTTCAACAAAACATTATGGCGACGCAACCTAAGACAACACGGAAAAGAAAGAAGAGGCGGAGCGGGATTATCCTGACGGTTGCCTTAGTAGCCACTGTAGCTATCGTTGCAGCGGCAGTACTCACTAATAGTGGTGGTGAGGAGGGGACACTTGTTGAGACCGAGACGGCTGAGAAGCGCACCATTGTGGAAACAGTGACAGCTACAGGAGTTGTTGACCCAGAAACTCAAGTTGTGATATCCTCTGAAGTAAGTGGGGAGATTGTCTATCTCGGGGTGGAAGAAGGGGCCAGAGTGAGCAAAGGGCAAGTTCTCGTCCGCATCAATCCTGAGTCAATGTATGCCCAACGTGAGCAGGCAAGTGCGCAAATACTCTCGGCAAAGTCCCAAGTCTCTTCTGCTAACGCGACTCTCCTGAAAGCTGAGAGCGAGTTCAAACGATTGAGTACACTTTACGAAAAGAAGTTGGTTACCGATCAAGAAGTTGAGGCAGCAGAGACCCAAGTGAAAATCTCACGTTCTCAACTCGAAGCTGCTGAATTCCAAGTGGCGCAGGCGCAGGCGAATTATAAACAAGTGCAGGAATCAGTGAAGAAGACGACAATCACTGCACCCATCTCCGGTGTCGTCACCCGACTGAACGTGAAGCAGGGAGAGAAGGTAGTGGGGGCAATTCAGATGACTGGAACGGAGATCATGACGATTGCCGATCTATCGGTAATTGAATCGGTAGTGGATGTTGTGGAGACCGATGTAGTTGGGATCGATGTAGGTGATGAAGCTGAGATTGAAGTTGACGCACTACCGAACGAGACATTCCGCGCAGTCGTTAGCCGGATTGCAAACTCACCAAAACAATCAGGAATTGGCTCGCAGGATCAACTGACAAACTTTGAAGTTCGCCTCCGCTTTCTCGACCCAGACGTCCGCTTCCGTCCGGGAATGACTGCCACGGCGTTGATTAACACGCAGAGCAAGGCGAACGTTGTCACTGTTCCCATCCAGTCGGTGACGACACGCGATCAGAAAGAGAAGGAGAAATCTTCTGATGATGAAAGTGAGGTTCAGGATTTGCGGCTGGAGCATGGTGGGGCAAAAAAGAGACCGCAGACCATTGTCTTCCTTGTCGATAGTGGGAAGGTAACTCAGCGTCAGGTAACTACGGGATTGCGAGACGACCGGTACATAGAAATCACAAGTGGCTTGGCAGAAGGAGATATTGTTGTCAGCGGAAGCTATAAGGTGATTAGCAAAGAGCTTGAAGAGGGAATGGTGATCCGCGTTGATAAGAAAGAAGACAAAGAGAGTGGGAAGGATTCTTCGGGGAAATCGAATGAGTGAGTCACGCTATCAACCTGAAGTCTCATCTGTGAATCCTGTCCTTCAATTGGAGAACGTTGCCCGACTGTACTCAATGGGAGATGAGACAATATATGCACTTCGGGATGTGAGCCTCTCGATCCACCAGAACGAGTACGTAGCTTTTATGGGGCCTTCTGGTTCGGGCAAGTCTACACTGATGAATATCATCGGTTGCCTCGATACGCCAACCTCTGGTTCCTATCTTTTTGAAGGTGAGCAGGTTTCATCAATGAACGATGGGGAACTTGCCGAGATTCGGAACAGAAAAATTGGCTTTGTTTTTCAGACCTTCAATTTGCTCCCTCGCATAACCGCGCTTCAGAACGTCGAACTTCCTCTCGTATACTCGGGAATCAGTCGGGGAGAACGTTATAAGCGAGCCGAAGAAGTGCTAACCAGCGTTGGCCTCGCCGACAGGATGGAGCATCGTCCGAATGAACTCTCTGGCGGGCAGCGTCAGCGTGTTGCGATAGCCCGCGCACTGGTTACCAGACCTTCAATAATTCTTGCAGATGAGCCAACCGGGAATTTGGATACGAAGACAGGGAACGAAATCATGGGGTTGTTCGAGGCACTTTGGAAGAAGGGAAACACAATCATTGTGGTAACTCACGAAGAAGATATTGCTGCTCACGCGGCACGAATCATCAGGCTCAGGGATGGCAACATAGAGCAAGATGTCCTCAATCCAAATCGACATATTCCAGAAACCTTGACAAAGCTCGACCTTCCGTGAAAGGAGTTTGCATCAACATACTGCGTGATCGAGTGGGCAGATTGAAATGACAAGAATTGTTGAAAGCATACGACCCGCCTTCGTTGCCTTAGCAGCGAACAAGATGCGTGCTGTGCTCACCACTCTCGGTGTTGTGATCGGCATCTTCTTCGTTCTCTTGATGGGGTGGGTGCTCAACGGTCTCGACTCTGCATTCACACAATCATTTGCCTTCTTCGGTGACGATATTCTCTACATCGATAAGTTCAATTGGAGTGGAGGGGAGGATTGGTATGCGCAACGGAATCGTCCGAAGATCGATTTCCGGCAGTACGGCATGTTCAAGGAGCGGATGAGAGGTGCTGAGTTTGTTGTCCCAACAATCGACCGCTTCTCCACGAATGTCCGCCACGAGAACTTGCAGTTGCAAGGGAGTATGATCTTCGGAACAACCGCCGAATACATTGATATGTACTCAGGTATTACTGCTGAGGGTCGGTTCTTTACTGAAACCGAGGCTGAGCTTGGGGCGAATGTAGTTGTACTTGGCCAGAAGGTAAACGAGAACCTCTTTCCGCAAGGTGATGCTCTCGGCAAAACACTTAAGATTGACGGGCAGCCATTTACGGTGATTGGCGTGCTCCCAAAGCGGGGGACAATGCTTATCGATTTTGTCGACAACATGTCGTTGATTCCAATCAAACGGTTCTTTGGTCTCTATGGTTCCCGATCAAGTCTCACAATCAATGTAAAGGCGGGGGGGAAGGAACGACTCGACGACGTGAAGTACGAAGCTATCGGTGTAATGCGTTCTGTTCGATCGCTGAAGCCGGGTGATGATGATAACTTCGGAATAAATTCGCAGGAGATGTTCAGCCAGTTTATCGACATCACCAGAGGAGTTGTCTGGGGCATTGGTCTGTTCATGACTGGACTTGCATTCCTTGTCGGCTCAATCGGGATTATGAATATCATGTTCGTTTCGGTTGCCGAGCGAACGAGAGAAATTGGTGTGAGAAAAGCCGTTGGAGCAACACAAAGTCGCATCCTTCTACAGTTTCTGTTCGAGTCGATTATTCTCAGTTTGATAGGGGCTGCAATTGGACTGATTCTCACCTCGACAATTGCCGCTTTTAAGGATCAGATTGTGAGTGGTGTGATTGCGTTGCTATCATTGGTTGGGTTGGCCGAAGGAGATACCACGGTGAACCTCTCTTTCCTCTCATCAACAATTCCACTAACCCAAGTTGTGGTGGCGGTTGTGGTGGCAGTGATTGTTGGGATATTGGCCGGCATCATTCCAGCTTTCAGAGCTGCCCGTCTCAACCCAGTTGAGGCGTTAAGAGCAGAGTAATGCGGTGTTGTAATATCTATGATGAATTTCAATTGCTCGATTTGTTGCGGTCTTCAACAGTCGGAAGAATCTAACTAAAGGGAGTTTGTGAACTGGTTCGAGTCGATACGGATGGCCTTTAACTCGTTGCGGAGCAATAAGCTCCGTTCCGGGCTTACGTTGCTGTCGATGGCAATTGGGGTCTTCGCCATTGTTGGAATTGCTGCTGCGGTAGGGGTGCTCGATAACACCGTTAACGAACAACTGGTGACGCTTGGAAGCAACGACTTTATCGTGCAGAAGGATCCAGCGGTTGAGATGGGGGATGGGAGAAGGCGTCAAAGCCGACCTGACATCACGGTGCGGCAAGGGGCTGAGTTCAAGAAACGGCTCGGTAGGGCTGAAAAGGTAAGCCTCTTCAACCAGATGCCAGGTAAGGTCGTGAAGTTCAACGATGAGGCGACAAACCCAAATATCACACTTTACGGTTCGGATGAACTCTTTACAACTTTTGTAGGATATACAATCGAGTTCGGTCGGGAACTTGATCCAGAAGAAGTTCGCCTTGGGCGTGATGTTGTGCTGATTGGGGCCGACGTTGCCGCCGACCTCAACTTCGATGAAAAAGATTTGGGGAGTACTGTCCTCGTTGACGGTCACCGCTACATCGTTGTCGGTATTCTTGCATCAAAAGGGTCGGTGATGGGGCAAAGTCAGGACAATCTGATAGTTGCTCCAATCTCCAGTGCTTCGAAGTATTTTTTCAGCGAGTGGGAAGCCTCAGTCAACATTATTGTCCGCGCTCGAAGTGCTGAACTCCTCGAGGAGACGATGGACGAGGCAATTGGTACAATGCGGGCAATTCGTCGACTTCAGGTAACGCAAGAGAACAACTTCGAGGTAGTTTCGCAGGCAGAAGTTGTCGAGACTATAAGTGGATTTACGAAGTACATTACCTTCTTCGGTCTGTTCTGTGGGATTATTGCTCTGCTTGCCGCCGGTGTTGGCATCATGAATATCATGCTTGTGTCAGTTAAAGAGAGAACCAAAGAGATTGGGGTGCGCAAAGCAATCGGAGCAAAAAAGCAAGATATTCTTACCCAGTTTATTATCGAGGCAGTCACGATCTGCCAGATTGGAGCTTGGCTTGGTATCCTTACTGGGGTGGGTGTCGGTTTCCTTCTCGGGTTGGCTTTGGGGGTCTCTCCGGCATTCCCTTGGTCAAGCATCTTGGTCTCAACTGGAGTTTGTCTCCTAATTGGTATTCTATTCGGAGCTTACCCTGCGTGGCAAGCTGCAAGGCTTGATCCGATTGATGCCTTACGTTATGAGTGAGGCAAAGAGAAAAGAGAGAGGAGGGGTGCTTGTAGGCTGTGTGAATCGAAACCACTGCATCTCCTCACCTTGCCTCCCTTCTTCTCTGTCATGATCTCCATTTTTGATCTCCTAACTGGCTATCAGTTCTCACTTTTCGCGATTAACTAACTCTTTGCAAGCTTGCTCCGTTGTGGTGTGGTATGCGGTTTGACTTTTTCGCATCTTATCCTCTCGATCTATTGTACTTCCCCGTATAATGGTTAGATTGTGGCGGATTTTGGCGAATCGTGACCGGTTCTGACCGTCTCAGAAGTATAAAACCGGGATTCGTTAATCAATAAAAAAAGGCACAAGTTCCCAGTTTCACAGTTATTGGAACCCTAAGCAGGAGGTTTCACGTATGAACGCAAAATTCAAAACCGGAATGATTGCTCTCGCGATTGCGGGATCGTCATTCCTTGCAAGTTGTTCGTCGAAAATCACGGCGGAGCAGCTTGCGACATTGCGCCAACTTCGCGCTCAGGAAGCGCAATTGAAGAAGGACATTGAATCAAAGAAGAGCGAATTGAGTCGCCTGAAGAGCGAAGTCGATGCGCGCCAGAAAGAGGTAGACAACTGCAACACTCGTCGGCAGTTTGTGCAGAGCAAACTTGCACAGTGGCCGAACGCTTGGCCAGCAGGTCTGTTCCCGGATAATTAAGGCGTAGCATCACTTTGACTTTATTGAACAGCATTTCAAAACTATCAGGAGATAACTTTACCATGAGAACGTTGCTGGCATTACTGGCATTTGGTCTTCTGGCGACTCCGGCTTTTTCTCAGATGAGGGTTGATCCGAATAAGCCGGATAGCCTGTTAAAGAAAGATGAGGCCGAGATTCGCATTGAGGAATTCCGCAATCGCGTTGCTAACCTGAAATCAGAGCTTGACGCTTTGACAACACAGGTTAACGAGCAAAATTCAAGGTTGACGGCACTGACAAACGAGCTTGATGATTGCAACAAGGCAATCTACGCGCTAATTGGTGCAACCGAGGCCGACGTCAACGCTTTCCGCGAAAGACTTGGAAAAATCGAGGCTCGCGTTCGCGAAATGCAGCGGATGAGCGACGAAGATCTTTCGAAGCGCATTAGCGAGATTGACAAACTTTGGGCCGACTTGAATGAGTTGCGCAAGAATAAAATTGCAGCTCTTCCAGAGTTCTACGATAAGATCGTCGGACTTGCTCGCGATATCAAGCAGCTCTACGAGCGTGCGCGTAATTTCCGAGGCAATACTTACACCGTAGGAACTTGGAAGAAAGATCGCGACTGTCTCTGGAACATTGCGAAGAAAGATGATATCTACAGCGATCCATTTATGTGGCCGAAGATTTGGCAGGCAAACACCGATCAGATTCGGAATCCCGATTTGATTATGCCGGGACAAGTTCTTCGAATTCCACCTCCTGGACCGAAAACAGATGAAGAGTTGCGCGCAGAGCGTCTCTACTACCGGCAGAAGCGCGAAGCAGCGCAACGCGCAGCAGCTTCACGACGTGCGCGTCAAGTGGAGTCAAACGATGCTGGAAGCGGTAACTGATCCCATATTTATGATGAGGATCGGCACGCTACATCGCGATTCGTTGTAAAGTAGAACTCTCCGCAGAAACGTTTCTGCGGAGAGTTTTTTATGGGTGGACTTACTTCAACAGTTCGATCTTCTAACTATCAATCTCAACATTTGCTATTTTCAGGCGAATGGCTACTACTGAACAGATAATTTCTTTGGTTGGTGTCGATCAACTTGCGTTTCTCGGCTTCAACGACGCTAATCTCTCGATACTCGAATCGCGGTTCAATGCCGTGCCAGTGGTGCGTGGCGATACCGTGATTATTCGTGGTGAGGGGGAAGATGTTGAGCTTCTCAGTCGAGTTGTCAACGAGATGATCTATATGGTCAGGCGAAACGGATCGCTAATGCAGACCGATGTGGAGAGCATCATCGATGTTGTTGCTGGAGGTGATCTCCCTTCAAGCGGTTCTCTGAAAGGGGAAGAGCTTGACGATGTGATCCTCTTCGCCAACAAAAGCGTGATTAAAGCTCGCGGTGAGCGTCAGCTTGAATATGTGCAGAAGGTGAGGGAAAATGATATCGTTTTCTCGATCGGTCCAGCCGGAACCGGAAAAACCTACCTTGCCGTTGCTATGGCTGTGAACGCTTATCGGAATCGAGATGTGACCCGCATTATTCTTACCCGTCCAGCTGTTGAAGCAGGAGAGAACTTGGGATTTCTACCGGGTGATCTTCAAGAGAAGATCGATCCTTACTTGCGTCCGCTCTACGACGCACTGGACGATATGATCCCACCAGAAAAGTTGAAGTCGATGACCGAACGGCGGGCGATCGAAGTTGCCCCACTTGCCTTTATGAGGGGGAGAACGTTGAATAATGCTTTCGTGATTTTGGATGAAGCGCAAAACACGACAGCCTTGCAGATGAAAATGTTCCTCACTCGGCTTGGACCGAACAGCCGAGCAATTATTACTGGCGACCTTACTCAAGTTGATCTCCCCAAAAATGTTGAGAGTGGTCTGGTGCAGGCGGAGTCTATTCTTAATGGAATTGAGGGGATCGGTTTTATCTACTTCGACAAAGGAGATGTGGTGCGCCACAAACTTGTGAAAGAAATTATTCGGGCATACGAAGAGCATGGCGTTTCAGGTGGCGTTTGACCCCTTCCCAATGGCGTTGTGCGCCTCATCTTGATGTGCATCTAACAGTCTGGAGCTATCAAGTGGTACTTCTTACTTCTAATTGAGTACCAGAGATTGAACGATCAATGGTGGTGTAGTGGAACTCTTCCGCATTGACTTCTTAGTAATCAGAGTTGTCGACCTGATTGATATCGGGATCGTTGCCTTTGTTCTGTATCGACTCTACGCCTCGATGCGGGGAACCATCGCCGCCCAGATTTTCGTCGGTTTAGCTCTAATTATTGGTGCAGGAGTTGTCAGCCAGTTTCTCGAGATGAAGCTCTTGAGTTGGGTGCTGCAAACCGTTAGCGCGATATGGGTGATTGCCCTGATTATTCTCTTTCAGCCCGAACTTCGTCGAATCCTCCTGATACTTGGTCGCCAAGGCTTTACGATGTCAATACCAGAGTATGACATTGAGCACGTAGTCACTGAAATCGTCCAAGCGGCCAAAGAACTTTCTGAGCGTCGGTTTGGTGGATTGATTGTGGTTACCAGGGCAACCGACCTTTCATTTGCTGTGGAGACCGGAGTGCGGGTTGGTGCTTCCCTCTCGAAGGAACTGTTGATGACGATCTTCAACCCAAAGTCTCCACTGCACGATGGTGCTGTGATTGTTGATGGCGAGCGGATTGAGTCGGCTCGCGTGATTCTCCCCTTTAGCACTGTGATGAAAACCCCCGATCAACAACTCGGCACTCGTCACCGAGCCGGACTTGGCGTTAGTGAACATGCCGACGTTTTTGTTGTGATTGTTAGCGAGGAGACTGGATTTATTAGTTATGCGATGGAGGGAAACCTCTACTATAACAAGTCAGCCGAAGAGTTGAAGAGCGTTCTGCGCCGAACGTTGACGCGGGATCGAGATCAACAAGATCTTCCACTTTGGCGGAGACTCGGTTCAATCCTTCCCGGTTTTAGGTTGAAGAAGTAGGGGGAGAGAGGGAGTCTCCTGAAATTGATCTGGATCAGATATTCACGTAAATATAGCGATGCAAACCGAGCAGTATAACCGTGGTGCTTCATCAGCATTTCACCTCGCAGAAGAGTTGCGAGAAAATGGAATCGATAACCCAGAGGTCTTAAAGGCAATTGCTGAGATTCCGCGCGAGTGGTTTGTTCCCGAAGGTTTCCGGGCACGTGCTTACGATAACGAGGCCTTGCCTATCGACTGTGGACAGACAATATCGCAACCTTACACAGTTGCTCGAATGACACAGCTTCTGAATCCATTTCAGGGAATGAAGGTACTTGAGATTGGCACAGGAAGTGGTTACCAGGCTGCCGTCCTCTCGGCTATTGGTTGCCGTGTTTGGTCAATTGAACGTGTTCCCGATCTTCTGCAAACTGCCCGCCATCGTCTCGAAAAACATGGTTTTCACGTTGCCACTCGTTTGGGTGATGGAACTGTTGGGTGGAGCGAGTATGCTCCGTATGACGGAATCATTGTTACTGCCGGCGCACCGAAAATTCCATCCCCGTTTGTATCGCAGCTATCAATTGGAGGTCGGCTTGTGATTCCAGTTGGTGAGAAAGCAACCCAGCAGTTGTTCGTGGTAACGCGCATTGATGAAGAGGATTATGAAGTTGAGGAACATGGTGAATTTCGTTTCGTTCCCTTGATTGGGAAGCGGGGGTGGGAAGAGTAATCACCCTATTCTGGGAGTGAATTCATGGATGCTTTTGAGAAGGTGAGAGAACGAAGTTCCATTTCTATCCCTGTTATTGTTGGACCTACAGCTTCAGGAAAAACTGGGTTAGCTTTAAACGTAGCTCAGCTCGATTCTCGCGTTGAAATCATCTCTGCTGACTCGCGCCAAGTATATGTAGGGATGAATATTGGGACTGCGAAACCTTCGGAAGAAATCCTCTCGACCATTCCCCACCACTTGATTGACATCATCACACCCAACCAAACGTATTCAGCCGGAACCTTTGCTCGTGATGCCCAAACAAGGGTTGATGATATTCTCGCACGGAATCAGATACCTGTTGTTGTGGGTGGAACAGGCTTTTATGTCCGTGCCCTCTTTGAAGGGCTTGCTGCACCAGCCGCCGACAGAGAGGTTGTTGCAGAGCTGGAAGAGCGAGCTGCAAAAGAAGGATATGAGGTTCTCTATCGGGAACTTTTGAAGGTTGATCCAGAAGCTGCCCAGATGTACCCGAAAGAAAACAGAGTAAAAACGTATCGTGCACTGGCTTGCTGGTATCAAACAGGGGAGAAGTACAGTGCATTCCTTTCAAGTGCTAAAGAAGGTAGCCATGTAGAACCACTCGTTTGTTTGATCCTTCCCGAGCGAGAACTGCTATATCGCCGCATCAACGACCGGGTAGTTGAAATGATCGATCAAGGATTGATTGAAGAGACCAACCGACTGCTGGAATCAGGATACCGACCGGACGATCCCGGCATGAGAACCGTTGGCTACAAGGAGGTTCTTCAGGTTCTGGAGGGGAAAATTGAGGAGAGCGAATTAGTTCCTGCAATCCAACAAGCCACGCGGCGATATGCTAAACGTCAGTCTACGTGGTTCAGGAACCAGTTGCGTGATTGCTACGTTGTAGCCTCTGCAAGTGAGGGAGAAGAGTGGTTGCGTGGGATTGTGGAGCGTTGGAGGAACTAATGCTGTTGGGATTTGTCTCCGATTGGGAGCACGCAATTGATGCACAAGAAAAAGCCCGGAAGCACTTTTACTTCCGGGCTTTTCTCAAAGTGAAGAATGGATACTCGGTTCAGATTAACCGTTGTTATCCTCAAGTGCTTTGCCACCACCGAACATCTGCTTCATAGCAGATTCGATCCGCTCGCGGATCACCTTCTCGGTGATCTCTTCGCTCCGCTCCTGCGTGATGTACTCGGCAACTGCACGTTGAGCAACCTGAATGATGTACTCTTTGTTTGCACCAGTAAGTGCGTCGGCCATACGCTTCAGATCACCTGTCTGCCGTTGAATGTAGTCAACCATCGAAGCCAGATCACGCTGCTGTTGTTGTGATGTCCGGACGAGGTTGATTAACTCGAACTTCTGACCTTCAGAGCTTTCCTCAAGGTCACGAATCAGTTTATCCATACGCTGTTCTTCTTCAGTGTAGAAGAGGGTAACGGCGAGGAGCATCAGCATCGTAAACTCGAGCGTAATAGCTGCCAGAAGGATCGAAGGCTGAGTTGGCGGAATAAACTTAAGACCGCGAATACCGATAATCACGATCAGGATAGCAGCACCACCGTAGGCAAAGCCCTGAACGTTGTTGGAATATTTCTCAGCAAAGTGGCGAGTCATATAGAGACGCAATCCCTTGAACACAAGGAACGGAGTACGCTTCCACTTGTTGGCGGCGCGGACATCGTTGATTTCGTCCACAATAACAGGGCCAAATTCTTTTTCGATTGCTGTTAGATCGTCGTGAGAATTTGCAGCGGTAATACGTTCGATCTCTTCACGCGAGATCTTGTCACCGGTCTGCTCATCTATGCGGTCGATTGTATGCTCAATTTCACGCTCGATTTTTCGGGCGATATACCCAAATCGTGGAATCATTGAGTTGACAAGGACGGCAACGATAAATCCAACGAAGATTGAGAAAATTCCGAACGTCAACCAGGGTTCGATGATGATTGCATCTTCACCCAGCTTCTCGGCACGAACAACCCATTGGCTGGAGCTTTTCTCGTAGTCAAACTCTACGTCGCCAGGCCCTGAAGTCATGTCCAGAAGAAATTCATCCTCCTTGATAAGGTCATCGTTTTCGTGGGTAGCAGTTTTTACCTCTGCTGGTGCAAACAATCCCATCATCGCCGATTTAAAGCCGGGAGTAATCACGAAGTTCTGGAATACCCAGGCGACAACGAGAAGTGTCCCGAGAAAGACAAGAAAGGAAAGCGGATTGGTTTTGAACTGATCGGCTTTTGAACTCATAAAGCGAAGATCTAATGTGGATACAAAATTGATTTGTTATTCAAGGCAGTACACTACTTCCTGAAGCGTTGTGTATGTCTCTCTCTGCTTACGCAGGCAATTGCTGTGCCGAACTCTTGTGCACAACGTGCTGTCGCGAGGATTCCTTCAGGAAACGGGCGAAAAATACGGCTCGTAGTCCTACAAGACAACATGTTTTTTTCATTTTGAGAGTTTCTATGCAAGATTCTTTTCAAGAAAGAGAGAAAATCATAAGGTGATGAATGGGATTGTTGGAGCAATCTTGAGTATATTCGATGGTGTTCGTTTGCCATTACGCAGCGAACAATCACCATCAAATCATCTTAACACCCATCGTAAATTTATTGGAGGACTGAATGGCTCGTTCACTGAACAAAGTAACAATCATCGGCAGAATCCAGCCGAATGATCCTGAGTTGCGATATACTCAAAATGGTCAACCTGTCTGTACATTCAAAGTAGTTACGGACGAAGGATACAAGGATAAGGATGGCAATATGGTTGAGCGGTCGGAGTGGCATCGCATTGTCTATTGGGGGAAGGCTGGTGAGCTTATTGCCCAGTATATGAAGAAAGGAAGACGTATCTACGTTGAAGGAAGATTGCAAACCCGCCAGTGGGAACAGGATGGTCAGTCACGCTACACAACGGAAATTGTGGGGCAGGATTTTCTCTTCCTCGACGGAAATGAACGTGATGACGGGGGAAGCTCATCTACGCAATCCAGTGGCGAGCCGATGCGTGCTCCTGCTGCTGCTGGGAGTGATGAGGACGACCTTCCGTTCTAAGTCTCACCACAATTTCAGGGCTTGTGTCTCTGTTCATTATCCCCCGTGGATTGTGAACCTGGGCATAAGCCCTCTCTGTTTTCACTCAGTATGAACTTTCGAGTATAGGCTATGTTCTGTCGCCGACTTTTGCTCTCAATACTTTGCTCTCTACCTTTCTTTGGGGTTATTCCTTCCTCTTCAGCAATCTCAGCTACCTTTAGTCAGGAACTTTTGCGACGGTATTATGATTCCATTGTAGGTGAACTTCCTGAGTTCGTAAGAGAAACACTACAGAGTATTCCAAACTTCGGACGTAAAGTTTTAGCTGCCAACGTCTACTTCCGTCGCGTCGACGAGTTAGAGGAAAGGTGGTCCTGGAGTGCAAGCAAAGTTCGGGACTATAAGAAGACCGAAGAGTATGCCCACATGCTGGTGGAAATTGAAAAGGTGAAGAGAGAGTTTGCAGAGAACAATCCCGGATATTCTCTCGGGGTGAACATCGCTGCCCGAAGTCTTGAGACACAGATCGGAAAATGGAATTCAGTTTCATCAGTTGGGAGGTGTGTTGTGGAGTTTATGGACAGTTGCCGTGTTGAATTTTCTGATTCTATCTATGGCGAGACCCCTGACTCAGAGTCGATCAACAGATTCAGAGCCTTCATGCAGCGATATGAGTTCGATGACGAACGTGTTCCAACAGTTGCTACTCCGGGGCTTTCAAAGCATGGACAACTTCGAGCATTCGACTTCAAGATAATGAAGGGAAGACGTTTGATCGCTGGGGCAAGCTCCGCAACAATTTCCTCTCGCTGGGATGGAGCGGGTTGGACTGCAAAATTGAGAGAGGTAATAGTGAGGGTGAGTGATCACTTCGATGGGCCTCTCGATAATCCTTATGAACCGTGGCACTACAACTATCATCCCGATCCAAATCATCCAAAAGTGATGGGTAAAACATTCTTAGCCAAGGCCGAGAACCAACAGAGTGAAGTGAGAGAAGATTCTGAATAGTAAGGAGTGTCATGGCAGCCTCGACAAGAAAAACTGAAATTCGTGTAGGTATCATCACCATTGCAGCACTTGGGTTACTGATTGCTGGAATTATGTGGGGGAAGGGGAACGGAATCGGTGTCGATCGCAAAAAGATCACGATTGAATTTGATGACGCTGCTGGAATATCAGCCGGTGCGAAGGTCTACCTGTACGGCGTGGAAATCGGTAGCGTTTCGGGTGTGTCAATTGAGGGGCGGGGGGCAAGGGTAATTGCTCACATCAGTAAAAGCATCCCCATTTACAAGGATGCCTACGCAACGATTCAGGTGATGGAGTTAACCGGGGGGAAGAAAATTGAACTCTCACCCGGTAGCAGTGGTGGAGAGTTAAGTGGTGAGATTATACTTCCCGGAAAGAATCAGGCCGATATTGGAGGGATCATAGCCGTAGCTCAGGATTTAGTATTGAACGTTGGCCCACTGTTGAAGCGGGCAGATAGCGCTCTTGCCGCAATATCAAATTTGATCGGCGATAAACGACTTCAACAGAATATCGCAACTGCTGCGGATCAGTTTGCTGCTGCATCAGTAGAATTGAATAGTATCCTTCGAGAGAATAGGGGAAGAGTCTCGACAACGCTCGCTTCTGTTGAATCGCTCACTACTGACTTGCAGGAGTTCGTTGGGAGAAATGAAGGAGGTGTTGAGAGGATCATTCAATCTACTGGAACCTTGGTTGATGAGGCTTCGCAAACATTGAAAGAATCGCAAGAGGTGATTCTTCGAGTTGATCGTTTAGTTGGCCGCCTCGATTCAATTGCTGTCGATCTGCGCCAAGGGGATGGCTCGATCTCCCGCCTTATCTACGACAAAACCTTAGCCCAGGAAATTGATAGCGCACTTTCAGGCTTGCGGAAATTCATCGAAGATGTCGACCGACGTGGAATTAATGTCAACGTAGGTGTGGGACATAAAAATTAAGTGAGTTGGCGTGAGGGGATTACGATCATCGAAAGCACTTCTCTTTCACTTGACAAAAGACGAATTGTACCTGATTGGGTCTCAACTCTTGACTTTGTAGACTTTGCTACCTCTGATCTGGGCGCAGCCAAAAGAGTTGCGGCTACTGTTTTAACTCACGTAGTCCTGTTGCTAAACGCTCGACTCCTTTCCGAATGTCGTCATCGGAACAGGCGTAGGAAAGCCTGAAGCCTCTATCGTCGCCAAAGGCTTCACCTGGAACGATTGCTACGTGGTGGTTTACCAGAAGGTGTTCGGCAAGGGCAATGCTATCTGGAGTCCGCTCTGTGCGGTATTCCTCAGCGTTGATGAAGTAATAGAAAGCACCATCTGGGATTGGGTAGGCAATGTCTGGTATCTCTGCTAAAAGTGACCCCATTAACTCTCTCCTCTTTGCAAAACTTTGCCGTAACCTCTCCGCATCTTCAGCCCCGTGGAGGATCGCTTCAAGTGCAGCTTTCTGGCTAATTGAACTTGGGTTTGACGTTGTTTGACTCTGAATTGCTCCTGCTGCCTTGAGGACATCGAGAGGACCGGTCATGAAGCCAATACGCCAGCCAGTCATTGCCCAGGCTTTGGAGACACCATTGATGGTGATTGCCAAATCTGCCAACTCGGGAAGCGAGCCAATCGAAAAGTGCTTAACAGTACCGTATATGATCTTCTCGTACAACTCATCGGAAATAACGTAGATACCTGCCTCGGCAACAACCTGCGCAATCTCCTTTAACTCCTCTGGAGTATACATGCTTCCAGTTGGGTTTGAAGGTGAATTGAGGATTAAAGCGCGAGTGTTGGGACTTAGGTTGTCGCGGAGTTGTTCAAGAGAAAACTTATATCGCCCGGCGGCTGAAGTCTCTAAGATTATAGGTTTCCCACCGAGTAGAGTTACCATTTCAGGGTAGCTGACCCAGTAGGGAGCTGGAATGATGACCTCATCGCCGGGATTGATGATGGATAAAAGTGCGTTGAAGAGAGAGTGCTTCCCACCTGATGAAACGAGAACCGACTCTGGTGTTGAGGGGAGGCCATTTTCGCGCACAAATTTTTCGGCTACAGCCTCACGGAGTTCCACAATCCCTTTGGCGTCGGTGTAGTGAGTAAAGCCAGACTCAATTGCGCTGACACCAACTCTGCTAATTCCGTCTGGTGTGTTGAAATCAGGTTCACCGGTTGAGAAGGAGACCACATCGATTCCTTGCTTCTTCATCGCCGTAGCTCGTGCTGCGATAGCAAGTGTCTGTGCTGGCTTTATCAGTTCCGCCCGATCTGAGAGTCTTGAACGAGTCGTCATTATCGAATTCATGATTGACTTTATTCTTCTTTCTGTGTGCGCTATCTCTGCAAAATCAACTATGCAAAGAATTATCCAGCAATCCGAACGTTTGGGCGACCGAAGATTCCGTAGAGTTGATTCAACAGTTCGTGAGAAGGGGAGACCGTTGCCTTTCGCGCGCTCCAGCGTCCAACCAGTGCTCCCTGACTGTCGTAGAGACGAAACATACACTGCACATCTCCTTGATGTTGAGCAATAAGCTGTGCTGTTTGTTCGGCGGTTTCACGGTTCACTTCATCAAGAATTACGTTGATGGCAACTCCCTTCGTGAATTTTAGCAAAGCATCTTTCACTGGGGTCACTTCGTCAGCAATAATGCGTAGCTTATCTGCTCCCTCAATCTCTGCCCGACCGGTCACAAAAATGATAGATCCTTCTGTGACCATCGAGGCATTCCTTCTCCAAGCATCACTCCAGAAAACGCACTCAGCTTTTCCAGTAAAATCTTCAATGCCAACAATAGCAAACTGGTTTTCCCGACGGTCAAGTTTTGTGCGAACATACGAAACGATTCCACAAACTCTTGTCGGACGTGTGGTATCAAGTTCTTCTGGTAGTTCGCCAAACATTATTTCTGAGAACGACTCAGCTTCGAGTTCGAAATCTTCGAGTGGGTGACCGGAGACGTAGAAGTCAAGAACTTCCTTCTCCCGCTTCAATCGTTCAATTCGGTTCCACTCATCCACATTTGGAAGTGTTGGTTCAGGAATTGAAGCATCGCTTCCATCTTCACCTGCAATGGCGAAGAGCGAATCCATGCCAGACGCTTTCTGCTCTGCCCAAGCTCCGCCATACCCAATAGCTGAGTCAATTGCCTCGAAACATTGTCGCCTGTTGAAGTGAACTGAATCGAATGCCCCGGAAAGTACTAAGTGTTCAAGCAGTCGTTTGTTGATGAGAGAGTTTCCAGAGAGCCGCTTCGTGAAATCGAAAATTGAGTTGAACGTTCCGCTCTCCTTTCGCTCGTCAAGAATCGCCTGCACAGCCGAGTGCCCAACGTTTCTAATTGCCGCCATTCCAAAGATGATCTGCCCTTTCTTGTCGACCGAGAAGTTCACCATCGACTGATTGATGTCGGGGGGGAGGACTTTAACGTTGAACGACTTAGACTCATCGATCAGCTTAACGATCTTGCTCTGGTCGCTCGCCTCATTCGTCATGTTCGCGGCGAGAAATTCTGGCGTGTAGTTCGCTTTCAGAAATGCTGTCTGGTAGGCAATCCAAGCGTAGGCAGCCGAGTGCGACTTGTTGAAGCCGTAGTCGGCAAACTTTACCATCATCTCCCAGATTTCATCGGCAGTCTTCTTGTCGATTCCTTGCTCGGCACAGCCAGCAAAGTAATCTCCCTTCATCTCCTCCATGTACTGGATTTGCTTCTTGCCCATAGCGCGACGAAGCGAGTCAGCCTGTGCCAACGTGAAGCCTCCGAGCTTCTGAGCAATCTGCATAATTTGTTCTTGGTAAACACAGTTGTGGAGGATTGTGTTGTTCCCCACAAAGTTGTGGATACCTGCTACAGTAATGTCGTAGACCTGATCCTCGCCGGCATCTTCAATCGATTCAATCCGCTCCCATCGAACGTGCGTATTCTTCTCAGTAACTGGCAGATTGAGTCCTTCAAGGAGGGGAGCGACAATATCCGTTGGAATTCGTTCCCGATGTGCATTTGGGGGGAGGAAGTGTTGCCGGTCGATTCCATGCTCGCCCATCAATTGCCGATACGATCCATTCCAAGCAGTCTCCAGCTCTGCCTTAAAGATAGAGCGTGAAACGGTCTCTGTGTTTGATCGCGTAGTAGTTCTACAAACCCCTGTCGACTTTGCGATTAGGTAGTTTCCAATCAAGTCGTTGAATAGAGTAAGGTTGTATACCGTTACCTGATATGCGGTAACATTGCAGTTCCGTCGTTCGCTGAAGTATTCGGACGAGTATATGTCGGATTGAATACCAAGTCGAAGCAACAATGTCTGAAGGTCATTGGCAAGTTGAGGTGAGATTGTTCGATAGTGGCAAAGGCGTTCCCCCACATATCCATCGCAATCCCAAAGAGAAGCAATGAATAGTGCGATTGATTCCTGCGAAAGACTAAAGACAAAATCAGGGATAAATTTTGTTGATGAATCACAGCCGCCACGTTGGTACTTCAGGCCAAGTTGGCGCAACCAGACCAAAAGACTATTCGGCTGATGGTAATATGACTTATTCTTTCCCCTCACCTGAGTTCTGGTAACGTCCCGAACTTGCGTGAGGTCGACGAACTCAATATCCTGAAAGCCTTCGCTAACAGCACGTTTATACTCCCGCGTCAATCGTTCGTCTTTCGAAACGAAGTCAACACTGGAACCCGATGTCAACGATCCGTCGGCAATTAGGTATGCAAGTGCCCGTAACCTGTTCTGGTCATATTCGTTCGGAGAGAGAACGTCAAGTTCTCTTGGAACCGCTATGTAGTCACCAACGTTAAGGGTTCCTATCTCTTTCCATCCCTGTTCAGTAAGAACTTGATGGTCTCGAGTCATTCGGGCAGAAGATCCGTTTCGGAGTTGAACCTTAACGACAGGCTTGATGCCGTTGTTGAAGAAGTGGGTGACGGGGCCGTAGGATTTCTCCAGCTTTTCGTCAACACCTTGCAACCAAAGGTTCTGAACATCTTTAAGTTCATCAACACGATATGTCTTGCCAGTTAGGGCATCAATTACTCTGGTATCACCGGTAACACAAATCCCGTATGTCGTACCAAGTATCGACTCCAACTTCTCGTGTAGATACTCGATCTCCTTCAGCCCAAGTCTCCGCTCAATGAAGTCGGGAATGTTGTCCATCGGCCCTGGGCGGTAGAGGGCGTTCATGGCGATCAGGTCGTCGAGACGCTCCGGCTTCAGTTGCTTCAGGTACTTCTGCATTGGGGGAGACTCGAACTGGAAGACGGCGGTTGTCAATCCCTTGCCAATCATTGCGTAGGTCGCCTTGTTGTCGAGAGGGATCGTGTCGATATCGAGATCAACCCCGTGGCGCATCTTTATCAGTGCGAGAGCATCTTCAATAATCGTCAGCGTCCGCAGGCCGAGGAAGTCCATCTTCAACAGTCCGGCATCTTCCAAGTACTTCATCGTGTACTGGCTTGCGAGTCCTGTTGTTGGAGTTTTGTAGAGGGGGATGTATTCTTCCAGTGGCCCCGGTGCAATCACTACTCCGGCCGCATGTGTTGAGGCGGCGCGGCTGAAACCTTCTAACACGAGTGAGTAGTCGATCAGCTTTTTAATCTTCGGGTCGTTCGACTCTTTCACCCACCGAAGTTCAGGATTTTCAACGGCATCTTTTAGCTTCTGAACGCGGCCAAACTTAACCTGAATATCTTTTGTGATCTCATTGATCGTAGTGTGTGGGATTCCCAACACACGTCCGACATCTTTTAGAACTGCACGGGAAGAGAGTGTAGAGAAGGTAATGATCTGCGAGACGGCCTCCTCACCATACTTCTCTTTCACATACTCGATTACCTTCTCACGCTTATCGTCGGCAAAGTCCACGTCAATATCGGGCATCGAGACGCGGTCGGGGTTCAGGAAGCGTTCGAAGAGGAGGTCGTATTTCAGCGGGTCGATGTCGGTAATCTGGAGCGCGTAGGCAACCAGACTTCCGGCTGCTGAACCACGTCCCGGTCCTACCCGAACCCCCATATCCCGGGCCGCCTTGATGAAATCGTAGACAATCAAGAAGTAGCCAGCATATCCCATGCGGGTAATCACTTCCAGTTCAAACTCCGTTCGCTCGCGAATCTCTTCACTAAGAGCTGTGTAGCGTTCGCCGATTCCCTGCCAAGTCAACTCTTGCAAATACTCATCTAAGTCCTTTGCCTGCGAGGTAACCGGAATGGGGAAGTCCGGCATGTGTAGTTCTTCGGGAATCTTTAGGTCACACTTCTCGGCAACTTCTAAGGTTCGCTCAATAGCATCCGGGAACTCCTTGAAGAGCGTTGCCATCTCCTCAGCAGACTTGAAGTAATAGTTGTCAGTTCCGTAGCGAAGTTCATCTTCCACGTCGAGAGCTACACCATTCTTCGAAGCGTCCCGGATGTGGAGGAGAACGTTGTGTGCTATCGCATGGTCTTTTCGGATATAGTGGCAATCGTTTGTGGCGATGAGGGGGATGCCAAGTTCTTTCGCGAGGAGTGGCATTCCCTCCAATACCGGTTTGTCGACAGGGATACCGTGGTTCTGGATTTCAAGGTAGAAGTCTTCCCCGAAAAGTTCACGATACCAGATGGCGGCTTCGCGGGCGCGATCAAAATCGTTGTTGACCAAGTGAGCCGAAACAACCCCACCGGCGCAAGCGGAGAGGCAGACCAACCCTTCGTGGTGATCGGCCAAGAGTTGCCGGTCAACGCGAGGTTTATAGTAGAACCCTTCGGTGTGGGCACGGCTCGTCAGCTTGTTGAGAGTCTTGTATCCCTCAAAGCTTTTTGCGAGAAGAATTAAGTGGAAGTAGTTCCTCCGTTTTTGCCCACCACTTGCTTTCAACGATGACTTATCAAATCGATCACCATCGGCAACATAGATTTCACAGCCAACAATCGGCTTTACTCCAGCCTTTCTTGCCTTTTGGTAGAACTCAAGATTTCCAAAATTGACTCCGTGATCGGTAAGAGCCACAGCCGACATTTGGTGCTCGACGGCGGACTCAATAAGTCCATCCACGGAACATGCTCCGTCGAGAAGTGAGTAGTGTGTATGGTTGTGAAGATGGACAAATTCTGGCATATCGATGAATGAACCGGTACAACGTTCAGGAATAATCGCTTAGAGGAGGGAAGGTAAGAAACCGGGGTGGATTGAAGAATGATCTTGCGTGAGGAAATCGGGAGTGGTAGTATTGGGCGCTATTTAATGCTCTATAGAAACCGTTATTGCACTTTGAGTTGGGCAAAAGCACTTAATGCGAGCAGGGAAGAGGAGAGGTGGTAAAGAACAAATCGCCTGTTCAGCGTGGAGGGGAAGGGTTCCTGCGGGAATTGTATCCGAATCAGCCGAGATTGGCTCGCGTGAAATGGTGAACGGTTTCTAAACGTGAGGTGATTGATATGTATTGGATAAACGAAAAGAACTTCTTCACTAAAACTATATGAGTCGAACTCTTCGCACTTCTATAACTATTCTGTCGTTGCTTTTTCTCTCATGTTCTTCAGGAACTGATCCGGGGGATTGCCAAAGGGCTGAGTGTTTGCCTGCCATCTATGGTGTTGGAATCATTGAGAACCAGTTCAGAACTGTTGATACTCTCCCTCCGATATACTCACTCTTCACGATTATAGAACATGAGAATGGAGTCTATACCAGCAATAACACAGTCGATTATCTCATAGGATTTAATGATCGCTTAGCTTCTTATCCAGTAGGTGAATCGTTTGCACTCACTCTCAACAGTGAAAGAGACACGTTCAGCATCGCTCCTTCAGGAGCCTACAACGTTTGGAAAATTGTTGTTGGTGGCACACCTGTGGTTTATGATAGCATTCAGACTCCTGTCGATCCCCTCCGCATCACTTCCCCCGAAAACCGAGCACTCTTTAATCCTACTGAAGATGTTGTCTTGAACATTGAGGGGAATTTTGGAGCAGTTGCCTCAGCAGAACTTCGTCCAGAGTTAGTTGTTGATGACGATGTTATTGAGTTGGAAAATATACCGGTAACCTCAAGCAAGGTGGTGATCCCTGCATCGGTCTTTCTTGGCCATAAGGAGGAGGGCTTGCGGCTGAATATCTTCCTTTATCAGACTTTTGTGGAGAAAGTTCAAAATGCGTTCGGTGACCCGATTCAGGTAAGCTACATTCGCAATTATAAGACAGTTCTTCTCGCACAACCCTAAAACAGTTGAAATGAACCGAGTATTCTGCGCGCTCTTTCTCACTGGCTTTCTCTTCGTGTTGCCCACAACGCTCTGCTTTGCCCAAGAGGGTGGTTCTATGGCTGATTCATCTTCCCCAACCATAGAACCAAATTGGGAGCCTGAAATCTCCGTGCGTGCAACAATGATGTTCGCCCCACCACTTGTTCCTAACCTTCGTGCCGATGAACCTGAGTTCACTCGAAGACTTCTGCTGAGTGATCGTATCCGCACTCAAGAGTGGGAAGCCAATTCCTATACAATCCAGGATAATCCGCTATGGCATGGTGCTGCTGCCGTTGATGTCGACGCACTCTTTCGCCCGTGGCCGGGGCTTTCGTTGATGGTTGGGGTAACCGGAGAAAATCGTGGAATCTCGTATGGGGTGAGTAGTACACAAAATTCTATTCTGCTCCCCCGATACCAATTCCGTATCGACACTACTCTGAAGGTGTTTGGTGAGGAGTTTGGCGTAACCGCTACTGCTGGTGATTTCAGGGAGAAGAGGTTTGCCGAGGGACTCTTCTTTAACAAGAGAGATGTTGAGGGGGGAGAGATCACTCTGCGATATGAAAATTTTCTTCTCACAGTAGAGAAAGTGGGGGATGCGTTTGCAGAAGTTGGTTTGAATTTAGACGATGTCGACTTTTACTCAGTTGAGTATCATGATATTCAACTTCCAGAAAATATCACGGCTGGCATTGGACTCAACGGCCAATGGTTCGTACAGAAGAGTGATTACGAATACTTGGAGAAATCACCACGCCAGCTTCTTCTTGACTCTGTGAAGCTCCTCGATTGGGGATTCGGTTTTACTGGATACGTAGCGCTTCAAGACAGTAGTGTGCGGTTCTATACCCAAGGGGCACTTCGCGCAAGTGAAGGTGGAGGTTCAGTGATGTCGCGGACTGCATTCTTGGCCGGAACTTCCTTTAACGTTGCCTCGAGCGTGCTGCAACTGAAGGGCTTTGCCGAGTATAAATTCTACGGAGGTCTCTTCAACCACGGGTATCGGAATATCGATGTTTACTATCGTGACCCTGAACGGAGTGCAGAGTTCGCGAACACAATCGGTCCACACCTCTATCAGCTTCGGTGGTTCGACCTCCCCTTCGCTCAGTGGCCGCTCTTTGCCGAATACCAGAACCTAAAGGATGTAACCGGCTGGACTCTGAACGTTCGCGCGAAGTGGTTCTTCTACGATCGCTTTGCACTTCAAGGAATGCTCGATATGAACTATATCGTACCGGAGAAAGAGGAGTCGTTCCTCTATCCATTCTTTGACCTTGGGATTGCGTGGGAACCGTACGACAACTTCTCGTTGATCCTCTCTGGTACGAACAAAGGAATGAATCTCGATAAACATTATCCGACCTTCTACCTATACAGTAGACCAATTGGAAGCCTTGCCTTTCGGTGGGGAGTGGAGTGAGAATCTGTCGTTATTTTGCACGGGGATCGAAACCCACTTGGGGCATCTTTGTGTTCTTGGTCGATATTTCTTCTGATTAACTAAGGAGCTACCAGTTCCCAACTCTTTTGAACGGCTGTCTCCATCGAGCGTGCTTTATTAGAATCATAACGCTATCATCGATAACCGTCGTACCGTAAGTGAAAACAACAACTGACATTCAACACATGCAAAGTAAGAATGCCCTGATGCGGAGTAGAAGCCTATGCAAAAGGTTCGAGACTTCTTGGTTTCTCTCGTTTCTCTTTCTCCCTCTCTACCTCTGCGCATCACACGTCAACCTTTGGGGGCAAGTCACGGTCGACGGCGATTCTGCATCGATTGCAACAACGTTCAAGACTGGTGAGAGCTACCGTTATTCGTACAACGAGGTTGTAGTTCAAGGGGGAGTTGAAAGGAGTACCAACATCAACTTTACCCTCCGTGTCGACGATGAGACCGATTCCAGTTTCATCTTGACTCTCACCTACGATTCTCCAACCAGCGATCTCTTAGAAAAAGCAATCTACCACGATCTCGGCATCAGATACGAACTTGGGAAGAGTGGGGCACTTCAATTTTATGATACAGATCAGTTAAGGTCGGCAATCAGGGCGAGGATGATGGCTTTAGCTGAAACTGTCGACTCATCAGATCATGCGCGGATAATAAAGTTTCTCGAACGCTTGCAGTCACCGAACGGGTTCACCGAGACGTTCAAACATATCAAGTATCTGTTTCAGGGATCGAATCGCACCTACCTCTTCAACACCGAACAGAGGGGTGAGACATCAATTGATGGACTTGCGGGGTTGAGCTTGCCGGCGGTTGAGACTTCACGGTTTGAAGCGAACAAGGCTGAGGGATCAACGCTCTATGTGCTGAGCTTTGGTGTTGAAGCCGATCAGGATAAGGGACACGAGGCGATCCTTGCTGAGCAGACCCGACATATACAAGAACAGTTGGGGGATTCAACAGCAACGCTTGCCTTAGATGAGAAGATATCCTTCGTGAACTATTGGCGAACGACGATAGAGTTTGACGGGATAAATGGTGTGATGAAAAGCTATAATTATATCAAGGAAATTGCCTTTGGAGGAATGGGGGCTTCTATCCGGCGCGTCCTCGTACGGGAATAAATCGGAGGGGAAGATTTGTTCATTTGCGAGCAAGTCCAGATTTTTCTCTCAGTGGAATCGTATCACATTTACAGCAACAAGAATTGCAATGGATCAAGCTGAGCAGACAATGATTGACAACCTTGCTAAGAACACCGGTAAATCACTTGAGGAGTGGATCGGGATTGTCAAGGGAGAAGGTTTTGAGAAGCATGGAGAAATCATCAAGTATCTGAAGGGGGAGCATGGTTTTACCCATGGATTTGCCAACATGGTTGCCCACAAGTCGCGTGCCTCAGATGCCGGGTCAGTCGAGAATAGTGATGACCTAATTGAGGCTCAGTATAAGGGTAGGGAACAGTTCCGGCCACTATACAATCAGTTGATTTCCTATATTTCTACCCTTGGTTTCGATGTGGAAATTGCTCCGAAGAAAACCTATGTTAGTCTCAGACGGAAGAAGCAATTTGCGACGGTTGGACCGGCGACGAAGAGTCGATTTGAGATTGGGGTAAATCTGAAAGGGGAGGGGGTATCTGGAGTGCTCAAGGAAATTACCTCGGCAAATGCAATGTGCTCTCACAAGATCAACTTGACCACAATAGAAGATGTAACTCCAGAGGTGCTGGAGTGGTTAAAGTTGGCATACGAGAGGGCTGGGTGAGTAGTCTACAAAGATCAACCTATTTCAAAGCAGATATAATTGAACATAATCAAACAAGCAGTCAATGAAAACAATCCCGAGCATCCTGATTCTCCTAATCTCCTCCACACTCTTCTTCGCTTGCAGTGATGACAACTCGCCACTGAGCCTTGAAGGTTTTGTAAAGACTGGGACGTTGATATACGAACGTGACACGTTAGATGGTATCGCTTTGATGTCATTAGATGTGGCTACCGGCAAGAGATTCCTTCTCGAAACCGACGTTACCTTCCGTTCGCCAGTTGAGGCTGGACTGATTGTGACCTGTGGTAAAACTAACCCCGATTTCAAGCCAGATCGTATCTACGTTATCTCTGCTTCATCTGGAAGTAGAGTTGGAGATTTCCGCCCTCAATTCGGTACTGAAGTCGACTGTACTTCTATGGCAATCTCACCCGACGGGGAGAAACTGGTATACACTGGCATTGCCGACCTTGGTCTCGGCATTATCGAGCGGCGACTCGTAATTCAGGATATCAGATTTCGGGACACCTTCACCATCCTTTCTATTGGTTCCGGTCCAGACTCCTACGTACGTTTTTCTCCTGATGGCTCACGCATCGCATTCTTCGATCGCGAATTTGGGAACTGCTGTGTCGGTAATCTCTATGTTGTGAATAAAGATGGAACAGGTTTAACGAAAATCGTGACGTCAGCCATTGGTGCGAACGACATACAGTCGACTCTTGAATGGTCGCCTGACGGGAGTCAAATTCTATACTCCTTCAGTGGCCTCGAGGGGGTTCGCCTTGTGAGTGCTGCGGGTGGAACGCCAACGATTATTGACTTCGGACGTAACCCATCCTGGACGCCAGATGGCAAACGTATTCTCTATACAAAGCGGAGTGGTGGGAGCGATTACCGACTGGCAACGACGAAACCAGATGGAACCAATCTCAAGATTATCACACCTGAATCGGCTCAGTTCGGTGCGTGGTCGCCGAAAGGTTCAATGATTGCCTACACTCGATTTTCGGGTTCAACCGTAGGCTCCGATTCAACAATCATCATCCGTGATATTGCGTCGGGAACGATTATCGACTCGATTAAAAGTGCTGGACGTTTCCTTGATTGGGTTGACTAACGTTAGGTAGCTGTACAAATGATGAAAATCGGGCGTTTGCTCACTCCAACGATATTCATTACATCTCTGATTATCGTTTCATGCGATACGTCGAGTTATCATCCTCACGATCATCGAAGTGAGGCCGTGCCTGCGCACCTCTACAATGTTATGAGTCTGCTTGCAAGTCCGTTGAAGGAGACGTGGCGTACGAAACATATTCCACCTCAACTAATACCTGTGCAATTTATCCGATGTCAGGTGATGTAGGTGATCCCGAAGAAATTTTTCCCTCTTTAGTGGTGGAAGGGGAGAGTGAGAACTGGCCTAATCCAGTTCACGTGGTGGGGGAGAGTATCGGTTCGCCTCAAGAATCTGGTATCTAATTGCAGCCAACACAGTGGGCAGGAAGGTAGATTAAGGGAGAAAACGCATAAAATCTATCTTTTTCTTTGGTTCCCTCCCTATATTCTGCGTTATGTAAAACTTCCATGAAGTCCGATAATTTGCCGTAAATTAAGTCTGGTTACCGATACTTACCCGATACTCAGACATCTCGGGTTATTATCGGTCACTTGCGGTCTCACCTAATTGTCCCAGGTACTGGAACTACAGATTTCAATGTAAGGCATGAATACTAAACAAGGTGTACAAGGGGATGTTTCGATGAACGGGCATCCAAGTACGGAAAAGCTCGGCGTTCTGGTTGTTGGATTTAATGGCGCAGTTTCCACAACATACGTAGCCGGGCTTCTTAGCGTTCGTAAGGGACTCTCCACGCCAGTTGGTTCGCTTGCGGAGCTTGGAACCCTTCCGTTTGCCGGGTCCAATGGATCGGCAACCACAATACCAATTCGTGAAGCTCTTCCGTTGGCGAAGAGTGAGAACTTGATTTTTGGTGGTTGGGATATTCGGGATGAGTCGCTTCTGGAAGCGACAAGATATGCTGATGTTCTTCAGGATAAGGACATCGCTCCAATTGCAGATGAACTTCAAGCACTCCGCCCAATGCCGGGTGTCTTCGATTCGGAGTATGTCCGTAATCTTAGGGGAGAGCATGTTAAGAGTGGTGAGTCGAAGTTCAGCTTGATGGAACAGATCAGGGAAGACATCCGCAGCTTTAAGCTGACGAATAACCTTGATCGTGTTGTCGTAATTTGGTGTGCAAGCACTGAAGTATACATCGAACAGTCTGCTTCGCATCAGACTATCGAATCCTTCGAAGAGGGAATGCGCCAGAGCGATCCGAACATTGCGCCAAGTATGCTCTATGCTTGGGCCGCGATACTTGAGGGTGCTCCATTCTTGAATGGTGCGCCAAACCTGACAGTGGATATACCAGCGATGATCGCTCTCGCCACCCGTGAGAACGTGTTGATTGCCGGAAAGGATTTCAAGACGGGGCAGACAATGATGAAAACCGTTCTTGCTCCCATGCTGAAGGCTCGGATGCTCGGTCTCAACGGTTGGTTCTCCTCGAATATCCTCGGCAACCGTGACGGTGAGGTGTTGGACGATCCGGGATCGTTTAAGACGAAGGAGACGAGCAAACTCTCCGTGCTGGATTATATTCTCGACACCGATGAGAACCCGGAACTCTACAGTGATATTCACCACACAGTACGGATATACTACTATCCACCTCGTGGTGACAACAAAGAGGGGTGGGATAACATCGACCTCTTTGGGTGGATGGGATATCCGATGCAGATCAAAGTCAACTTCCTCTGCCGCGACTCAATTCTTGCGGCTCCGATTGTTCACGATCTGGTTCTCTTCGCCGATTTGGCTCAACGGGCTGGTCTCGGAGGTATTCAGGAGTGGCTTGGGTTCTACTTCAAGAGTCCGATGACAACTGCCGGACATAAGCCGGAACACGATCTCTTTATCCAGCGAGACGTTCTCCACGCAAAGCTGCGAGAGATTATGCAGAAGCTACCGCAGATTTCTATTGCACACGCTGAATCCGAAGTATCGGGTTGAGTTGAGCAGTCAAACTCAGCACGAAGATTTATACAGTTTATGTGACCGCGCCGCAACATAATGTGCGGCGCGGTTATTCGTTTTGGGCTTGCCATTCAGGCTTGTACACTATTGAGAGAAGACCGAGAGGAGTATCTAATGCCAGACAGGTTAATTATCACAATTGCAACAACGGGGTTTGGAGTGGCGTTTCTGCACGCGGCTCTTCCTACCCACTGGCTGCCGTTTGCGCTCACCTCCCGTGCGCGTAGGTGGACCGGAACCAAAACTTTTCTCGTCACCTTCTCCGCTGCGGTTGCTCACGTTCTCTTCACGATAATTCTTGGTGGCATTGTCTTCTGGGGAGGGGCGGAGTTGAGTGAAGAGATTCACCACATCTTTCACTGGGCAGCCGGTGGGATATTGATCCTGCTTGGGTCGTGGTTTGTCCTCAGGCAAGTGCAGGGGAAAGTTCACGGTCACCTTCGGCTCCTCGGTAAACATGGCTCCGAAATGCACGACCACGACTACGATGAGCATTGCCTTGACCGCGAAGTTGTCGAACGAAAGGAGAGTGCTCTCAGCATCGGAAGTCTTGTGATGATGCTCACTCTCTCACCATGCGAAAGTTTTCTCCCGGTTTACATGAGTGGCTCTGCTTTCGGGTGGGAAGGGTTTATCATTCTCAGTACTGTTTTATTAGTGGCTACGGTCGGCGCTATGACACTCTTCACCATGCTCGCCCGTTCTGGTGTTGACCGTTTACCTCTCGGTGTGCTGGAACGATACGAAAATGGTCTCCTCGGCATTCTCTTAATTATCCTCGGCTCGGTATTTCTCGTTTGGGGGCATTAGATGAGAGTTTGCAGAGTGTGTAGTGTTGAGAGTTTGTAGAGTGCTTACTATGACAAGATTCAAAGTTACTGGAATGTGTTGTGCTGAGGAGACCGCTCTTCTTCGGAAGAGTATCGGTGAGCGATTGGGGTATCAAGATCGAATTCGGTTTGATCTCCTGAAAGGTGAGATGATTCTCGATGCTGTACTTGATGAGAGTGAGCTGTTACGGGTGAAGGATGGTGTCGCGAAAACTGGTATGTCAGCAGAGCTTGTCACTCCTGAAAAGTCAGTCGCAAAGCAGGATGAGAAGCAGCATCGCAATCCATTCTTTTTCTCAACTCTAATTTCAGGGATCTTCGTTGCAGTCGGAATTCTCTTATCGCAAATTCCATTTCCCTCTTCAGAGTATCTGGCGAACGGAGCCTACGTTGTAGCCATCTTTGCAGGATTTCGACTTGTTCTCCCACGCGCTTGGGTTGCCCTTCGCTCACTGCGACCCGACATGAATTTGCTGATGACCATCGCCGTTATCGGCGCACTTATTCTGAACGAGTGGCTCGAAGGGGGTGTCATCTCGTTCCTCTTTGCACTCTCGCTCCTCCTCGAGTCTTGGAGCTTAGGCCGTGCCCGAAATGCCATCGCAGCTTTGATGGAGTCCGCACCACAAATTGCCCGGAGGATGATTGGGGAGGGGGAGTACGAAGAAGTTGATCCGACTACAGTCTCGATTGGTGATATGTTGTTGGTAAGGCCGGGTGAGCGATTCCCTGTGGATGGTCGAGTAGCTGCGGGGAGTGGTAGTGTCAACCAAGCATCAGTGACGGGAGAGAGTATTCCGGTTGAGAAACGCTTTGCTGATCCGGTATATGCTGGTACTGTTAGCTTGGATGGAGCACTTGAGATAGTTGCCACTCGAATAGCTGAGAACTCCACATTTGCCAGAATTATTCGGATGGTTGAGGATGCTGGAAGTCGCCGCTCACGTTCTGAACAGTGGGTTGAGCAATTTGCTCGAATCTACACACCAGCGATCCTCATTCTTGCCACGCTTCTACTTCTGATTCCACCTCTCTTCCTCGGTGGAGAGTGGGGGGAATGGTTTTATCGTGGACTTGTCGTGTTGGTGATTGGTTGCCCTTGCGCGCTGGTGATCTCAACACCGGTTAGCATCGTTGCTGGTTTAGCATCCGCAGCCCGCCAAGGTGTGCTAATTAAGGGAGGAGAATATCTCGAAGTTCCCTCACGCATACGAGCAATTGCATTCGACAAAACGGGGACGCTGACAAGGGGAGAACCCCGTATCTCACAAATAGTTCCTCTGAACGGACACGATGAACGAGAGTTGCTGCAACGAGCGGTTGCCCTTGAGGCCAACAGTACGCACCCCTTAGCCAGAGCTATTCAAACACATGCTGACGATCTTGGCATTCGCCCACTAAAATCAGAAGGGTACAGGCGGATTGAGGGAAAGGGGTCGATTGCCAGTTTCGGAGGGAAAGAGTATCGACTCGGCTCGCGTTCATTTTTAGCCGAGTGGGAGCAAAGCTCACCAGAAGTGGAAGAGTGTGCCGAGAACCTTGCCGGTGCTGGCGCAAGTATTGTTGCAATAGGAAGTCAGCGGCATATCTGCGGTCTGATTGCCATCACCGATTCACTCCGACCGGAGACTACAGGTGTTGTAGAAAATTTGCGTCAGCTTGACGTGCGAAGCGTAATGCTCTCAGGAGATAATCGGGTGACGGCGGAGAAGATTGGGCGTGAGGCTGGTCTCGAACAGTGGTACGCCGAGCTTCTTCCAGAGGGAAAGGTTCAGATGATGGAGAAGTTGGTTGAAGAATATGGCGTTGTCGGGATGGTTGGCGATGGCATCAACGATGCTCCTGCAATGGCGCGCTCTTCGCTCGGCATTGCTATGGGGGCAGCCGGAACGGATGTTGCACTGGAGACTGCCGACATTGCCCTGATGTCCGACGATCTCTCACGCATCCCCTGGCTTATCAAACACTCCCGAAGAACGCTAACGACCATACGGTGGAATGTTGCCCTCGCACTCAGTATCAAACTTATCTTCTTCGTGGCAACTCTCCTCGGCTTTGCATCACTCTGGGGAGCCATTGTTGCAGACATTGGGGCAACACTTCTGGTGACAGCAAATGCGTTGAGGTTGTTGAGGAGTGAGTGAGTGTATAAGTTTGGGAGTGTGTGAGAGTGGCGGTCGCCGAACAACCGGCGCGGGGAGGATCTATTTTACTACAGAGGCAGGATGGAGAATAATCTCGACATCCTGCCTCTGGATACTTTCAAGTCGCTGTTACCTCTTTTTGATCTGCCGGTAGCCGAGGAGCAAGATTACCGCGCCGAGGAATGCCCCAATGAATCCGGCTCCTTCACCTGGCTCGTACCATCCCACAGCTTTGCCGAGAAGCGTCATCAACAAAGCACCAGCTATGCCGAGAAGCATCGTAATGATAATTCCTCCTCCATCTTTACCAGGCATTACGAGCTTTGCCAGCGCACCGGCCAGAAGTCCAATAATTCCCATCCAAATCCAGTGTCCCATCTTCTCCTCCTTGAGTAAAGTGTAGAATATGCCCTTAGAATTGAGACAATCAATCCAGCAGCACAAGAATACAAAAGAAAAGAACTGGTAGCCCAGTTCTTTATCGATCAGTATCATAGCCCTCACACCCGAGGGTTGTACCACGAAAACTTCCTAAGTTCAAGATTCGTTCAAGTCGAACGGAGCAAAACAGGCATTCTGTCAACAGTGAACTGAGCTACAAGAGTTACCGGTGAGCGAAACGGCAAAAAAAAGAGTGGTGAAGGGGAGAGGCGCAAAAAAAGCGGGGACAAAGAAGAAGAGTGCAAACACGAATGGAAACGGAGCATCTGCCACCGTTGCTGAAAGACCCCATCCGAAGCGGGTTCTCTCGATACGGGGTGCAAATCTCCACAACCTAAAAAACGTTTCGCTCGACCTTCCACGCAATCGGTTAATTGTCTTCAGTGGTGTTTCAGGCTCTGGGAAGTCATCCTTAGCCTTCAACACGATTTATGCTGAAGGGCAGCGGCGCTATGTTGAATCCCTTTCGGCCTATGCTCGGCAGTTCCTTTCGCGCATGGCAAAACCAGAAGTGGAAAGCATAACGGGGCTTGCACCTGCTGTCGCCATCGAACAACAGACTCTCCAGCGAAATCCTCGCTCAACGGTTGCAACTACTACAGAGATCTACGACTACTTGCGACTTCTGTTTGGTCGAATTGGCCGCACGATCTGCAAAAACTGTGGTACCGAAGTTCGGAGAGATACGCCCCGCACGGTGCAAGAACGTGTTGCTGAAATGGAGGAGGGGAGCAAACTCTACATCCTCTTTCCGATGCCTGACCACGAAGCCCACACTCTCGCCGAAGAACTTGATGCCCTCCGTGGACGGGGTTTCTTTCGCGTTGTTCTGAACGACTCCATCGAGATTATCGACCTAAACGACGATGCGAGCCTTAAACAACTGAAGAAGGTTGCCAAAGAAGACCTGTCGGTTTTGGTTGATCGCGTGATATGGCGAGAAGATGATTCAACAAGAACGAGACTTGCCGAAGCTGCCGAAGCAGGATTTCGTGAAGGTGACGGTCGGCTGGAAGTGAGAGAGCTTGAGCGTGGTGAATCGATTCGCTTTAGCAGACGATATGAGTGTGCAACCTGTGGGACGAAGTGGCAAGAACCCGAGCCACGCCTTTTCAGCTTTAACAATCCATTTGGTGCTTGTCCAGAGTGCCAAGGGTTTGGTCGTGCAATAGGAATTGATATGGATCTGGTAATTCCAGATCGGGGGAAGACAATCAAGCAGGGAGCCATTGCTACGTTCGGGACGCCAAAACATGCGCAACACTATCAGGATTTGTTGAAGATTTCAAGGGAAGCCGGTGTTGACACCAACAAACCCATCGCCCAGTTTACTGAGAGTGAGTTGCAGGTGTTGATGGAAGGGTATGGTGAGTATATCGGCATCGATGGATTCTTCTCGATGATCGAAAAGAATACCCACAAGATGCACTACAGGGTATTGCTTTCACGGTATCGGGGATATACTACCTGTCCTAAGTGCAAGGGGGCACGGCTCCGCACCTCGGCAGCACAGGTTTTTGTTCACGGCAAGCGAATTCACGAACTCACTGCCCTGACAATCGAAGATGTCTACGCTTGGTTCTCTAACCTAAAGCTCGACGAATATGAGGGGCAAATTGCAGGAGCAGTTGCCGACGAGATTCGGAAGAGGCTTCGCTTCTTGAACGAGGTAGGTCTGGGATATATTCGGCTCGACAGATTGAGCCACACACTTTCAGGGGGTGAGAACCAGCGGATCAACCTCGCTACGTCGATTGGTTCTTCGCTCGTAGGGGCAATGTACGTTCTCGACGAACCCTCGATTGGGCTTCACCCACGCGATACCGAGCGACTGATTCGCATTCTGAAAGAGCTACGCGATCTTGGCAACACAGTGATTGTCGTAGAGCACGATACCGACATCATCACCTCCGCTAACGTTGTGGTGGACATGGGACCAAACGCTGGAGAGGGGGGGGGCGAAGTCACGTTTGTTGGATCGGTTGAAGAGATGCTTCAAGATCAAAAGTCGAAGACCGGTGAGTGGTTATCTGGAAGAACGAGCATCCCTCTCCCGAAACGTCGCCGTTCACCACGAGGCAAGATTACTGTAGGGAACGCATCCACCCACAACTTGAAGAATATCACAGTTGAAGTTCCTCTCCGCATACTTACGGCAGTTACAGGCGTTTCTGGCTCAGGGAAGTCAACCTTTGTCCACGACGTACTCTGGCGCGGCTTAGCCCACAAAATGGGTAAGGGAACCGGGAAAGCTGAAGGGGGAGTGACCTTTGAAGGAGTAAACGAAATTGATTCGGTCGAGATGATCGATCAATCGCCGATTGGCCGGACGCCACGATCGAACCCGGCTACTTACACAAAGTCGTTCGATGCAATTCGAGACCTCTTCGCCTCGACTCCCATTGCAAAGTTGAACGGGTGGAAGCCGGGGTACTTCTCCTTCAATGTGCCGGGGGGACGTTGCGAAGTCTGCCAAGGGGAAGGGTATGTAACTGTCGACATGCAGTTCTTAGCCGACATTCAGCTTCTCTGCGATGCTTGCAAGGGGACACGTTTTAAGAGTGAAGTGCGAAATGCGAAGTTCAACGGCAAGTCAATTGTTGACGTGCTCGGTATGACTGTGGAGGAAGCCCTTCAGTTCTTTAACGGACAAAACCGCATAACACGCCGTCTGCAAAGCCTTAGCGATGTTGGCCTTGGCTACATTCGATTGGGGCAGCCGGCAACAACCTTAAGTGGAGGGGAAGCACAGCGTGTGAAACTTGCTTCTCACCTTACCTCGCCAGATAACGGCCACACACTCTTTATCCTCGACGAACCAACTACTGGTCTCCACATGGCCGACGTTGCTGTGCTACTAAAAGCCTTTAGTGCTTTAATCGAGAAGGGGCACTCAGTTTTGGTGATTGAGCATAATTTAGATGTGATCAAAACAGCCGATCACGTTATCGACCTTGGACCTGAGGGGGGAGAAGCTGGGGGGACTGTTGTAGCGCATGGAACACCCGAACAGATCGCCGCCAACCCTGACTCAATCACTGGCCATTTTCTGAAACCCCTTTTATAGCCGAAAATAGAAGTTCAGGGTATTCTATTTATCACTTGCATTGAATTCCTCCTTTTGTACCTTTAGTCTTCTTTTATAACCGGAACCTTGTGAGAGGAACGAGCAATTCATCATAACATATGAATCTACTCCAACGAATTGAGTCGCGGGATTTCAGCATTGCAGTCTTCGGACTTGGCTATGTTGGTCTTCCGCTGGCTATTGAGTTTGCAAAGGCAGGGATTAAGACATACGGTGTTGATGTCGATCAGGTGAAAGTTGACAAGCTCCGTCGAGGTGAGAACTACATACAGGACTTGGACGACAACGTTGTTCGCGATGCTGTGGAGAAGGGATTGCTCGTTGCCGACAGCAATCCTTCATCCATTGCGAGTGCTGACGTTATCTACGTTTGCGTGCCTACTCCGTTCACGCCGAACAAGGAGCCTGATATTTCCTTTATTATCAACGCTTCCGAGTCGATTGCTGAACACCTTAAGCCGGGACAGTGCATTATCCTGAAGAGCACAACCTTCCCCTCCACAACTGAAGATTACGTGTTGCCAATTCTCCAGAAGAGTGGCTTGACACTTGGGGTGGACTACTTTTTGGCCTTCTCGCCAGAGCGGATTGATCCCGGAAATCAGGTTTGGCACACTGGCAATACCCCAATCGTAGTTGGTGGCGTTACCCCAGAGTGTACCAAAGTTGCCGCCGCAGCCAACCGAGTGATTATCGAGCACGTCCACGAAGTCTCCTCGCCAAAGGTTGCCGAGATGGAGAAGCTGTTAGAAAACATCTTCCGTTCAGTGAACATTGCACTTGTAAATGAGCTTGCGCAGTTGTGCGATAGGATGAAGGTGAACATTTGGGAAGTTGTTGAAGCGGCAGCAACCAAGCCGTTCGGCTACATGCCATTTTGGCCCGGTCCCGGAATTGGGGGACACTGCATTTTGATTGATCCATATTACTTAAGCTGGCTTGCCCGCAGTGACGACTTCGTCACCAACTTCGTGACGCTTGCAGCCGAAGTAAACGAGTCGATGCCATACTACGTTCGGCAGATGGTGTTGCGCGAAATTGCTCACCTTCCAGTAACACTGAAGCAGGCTCGTATCATCATACTCGGTGTTGCCTTCAAACGTGACGTAGACGACTTACGCCACAGTCCAGCCCTGAAAGTGATGGAGTTGTTGAGCGAGGATGGAGCTGAGAACATTGGATATATCGATCCATTTATTCCAGAGCTGACGCTTCGTGGAAATCACTTGGAGGCAATACCATACTCAGAAGAAGTTATTGCCTCGGCTGACATCGTAGTGATAACCACGGACCACACACTTTTCGATTACGAGGCAATTGCAAAGAATGCAAAGCTGATTGTTGACACGCGCAACGCGACGAAGGGAGTGAAGGGGGATCGTTCGAAGATCCGTTTGTTGGGGGGGGGAGCGTGAAGAGAGTAATCTCAGTCGTCGGGGCACGGCCAAACTTCATGAAAGCTGCTCCAGTTGCATCCACACTTTCAGGACTTCCCGATGTAGAGCATTTGCTTGTACATACTGGGCAACATTACGACGCTAACATGTCCGATGTCTTCTTCAGTGACCTCGGTATGGCTCCCCCCGACCTTCACCTCGATGTTGGTTCTGGCTCTCATGCAGAGCAGACGGCAAAAATCATGATCGCCTTCGAGCGTGATGTTTGCTTAGCACTGAAGCCCGACCTGGTAGTTGTCTACGGTGACATTAACTCAACGGTGGCTGCTGCGGTAGTTGCCAAGAAACTTCATATTCCTGTTGCTCACGTTGAATCTGGTTTGCGAAGTCACGACCGAAAGATGCCGGAGGAGATCAACCGTGTCATCACCGATTCGATCTGCGATCTTCACTTCGTAACCGAAGAGAGTGGGCGAGTAAATTTGCTGCGCGAGGGTATTCACCCAACATCGATCCACTTTGTGGGGAATACGATGATTGACTCGTTAGCAGCCTTGGTACGAGAATTACCTCCCCCTGATGTGGAGGAAGACTATCTCGTCCTGACACTTCACCGACCTTCGAACGTCGACGACCACGAATCGCTTGAAAGACTGCTCACCGCTATTCGCAGTGGGGCGGGCGATATGAAAATTCGCTTTCCAGTTCACCCACGAACAAACAATATCCTCACTTCGTCCGGCCTTGCAGAGGCTCTATCCCGTGAATCGAATTGGGAGTTAACAGAGCCTGCGGGATACAGAGAGTTTATCACACTTGTAAGGGGTGCTCGTGGAGTTATCACTGACTCAGGAGGGATACAAGAGGAGACGACGTGGCTTGGCGTTCCCTGCGTAACTCTTCGGGAATCGACCGAGCGTCCCTCCACAGTAGAGTTGGGAACGAACATGATTGTTGGGGTGCTTCCGGCACAAGTAGAGCGGGCTATCCGTGGCGTTGTCAGTAGCGATAGACCGAGCACGTTTACCCGTCCACCTCTTTGGGATGGGATTGCGGCAGAGCGAATCGCACGTATCATACATCAGTTTTTGAACGATAACGCACGATGATCCAGTCAACCCAGATTTCGAAGAGAGCAGATAGAGTCTATATGAAGATTAACGATCAGTTGGAGTCGATGAGATATTGGATGCTTTCCACATCGGTACTTACGATACTTCTCTTCAGTTCCATTTTTCTTCCGCTACAGGCTCAGCCAAAGGAGAATCCTGTTGCGGGGACTGATATCAAGACAATTTTTGGAGAAGAGGAGGGGACAAGTCGGTTCCCAACTTCGAGTATGCCTGAGTTGAATCCTGTCGAGCGTCGGATCAATCCTGACTATTACTACGTTGGCCCGAACGATTATCTGATGATCTCGACCGATCTGACTGCCTTCCCAATCGTTGTTGGGGTGGACAACAAGTTGGTGTTGCCGAGGGGAATTACTCCAATCAACGTCGATGGAATGACCCTCGCCGATTTGGAAGATACGCTCCAAGTAATCTTCCGTCAACGATCCTCAGGATTCGGAAACGTTCAGGTGTCGCTGCAAGCACCACGCGCAATTTATATCAACGTTGGTGGAGAAGTAAATGCTCCCGGTCGCTACGTAGTTACCTCAGCCGACCGAGTGTCAACGGCAATTGATTTGGCTAACCGAATTCCCGAAGAACTTGCCAGCGCTGACAAACAGGCCTTGGAGTTAAGCAAGCAGACACTGTTAGGAAATGGTTCGCAGCGAACTGTCGGCAATGTTGGAATTGGGCAGGCTGGTGGAAGTCTTCGCAAGGTGCAGATAAGGCATGTTGATGGAACTACCGACGAAGCAGATTTGATTCGCTATCAGGCTTTTGGTGATGACATCAATAACCCGACACTGCGCGAGGGAGACCAGATTATGGTCGAGGTGTCGAATAAGTTCAACCCAACAATCTCAATTGCCGGTGCTGTCAACAATCCAATTGTTGGTCTGCGCTACCGCCCGGGAGATAACGTTCAGCTTTTGCTCAACCTGTCAGCCGGATTACATGACGACGCTCTCCCCAAAGAAGCCTACGTTGTACGAAGTGATGGGAGTGGAAGTGAAAACATCCCAATTGACCTTAGCGATAACAACAACGTAAAGTCCTTCACACTCAAGCCGGGCGATCAAATTATTGTTCCAAACGATGTGAGAAGCAAAGCAGCTAACGTTGGTGTTGTAACTGTGCAGGGAGAGGTTGTCTTCCCGCAGACCTTCCCGATTATTCCCGGTGAAACCCGCTTGAGCCAAGTGATCGAGCGCGCAGGTGGTTTTACTCCCTTTGCCTCGTTGAATGGATCGTACATCCGTCGCCCTGCCGATCCGTTGGATCTTAGGCCGAAACAATTGGTTGGCGATCCCCCAATTGTTCACATGGCAACCAGTTCACTTAACCTTGAAGACACACTCCGGTATGGGGCCGATCTTCAACTTCAGCAGAATCTTGTCTCAGCCGACTTTGTCGCGATATTCAGGGAGAAGGATGCGTCGAAAGATGTGATCCTCCAGAGTGGAGATGAAATTTCTATCCCGCGTGAGAAGGGACAAGTCTACATCAGTGGCCGTATTCGCCATCCGGGATGGGTGACCTATGCACCGGGTGAGAAATACGACTACTATATAGCCCAGGCCGGAGGCTATACTGCTGCTGCTGCCCCTAACCGCGTACAGATCGAGAAGTTTGGGACGGGGGTTTGGGATGGAATTCAAGCCGATGTTGAATCTGGGGATCACATCTATGTGCCGGGTGAACGGGATACACCGGCGAGATCGACCCTTGAACAGGCCGCAACCATCCTCTCGATTGCTGGAAGCATTCTCTTTATTGCGAACACAATCGTTGATATCGTAAACAAAATTTCGAGTGCGAATTAGTGATCTCTCTCCAGATAGGATATACTATTCCGGTTCGAACGTTTATCATTTTCGGGTTCCTTCTGCTGTCAGCCACGTCGGCGGAAGCCCAAGCCGATCTGCTTCCGCTCGATCATCCAGCCACTCTGCAGTTGGAGCGGTTCCACCGCGCTGGAGCAATACCAACATTCCCAGCAGAGCACTTGCCAATTTCCCGCAGGTCTGCACTCAAGTTCCTTGAAGAGGCCGCCGCCGCCGAGGAACTGTCCGAGTTAGCACGCGAGCAAGCAAAGTGGATGATGGTGGAGCTTCGGGCTGATATTGGAGAGGAAAAACGGGTCGTTGTGATTCCTCTATCATCAGATCAAGAAGAGTTTTTCGATGCTCCATTCACCTCTCGTCCCTTCACTGGAATTGCCTGGTACGATACGGCGAGTCGCTCAACAATCTTTCTCGATCCGGTACTCGACGGCGAAGTTCGATACGACGAAGTTCGGAACACAACCGCTGCAATTTTTCAAGGGGGAGTGAGGATCAGGGGGACTGCACTCAACCACATCGGATTTTCGGGGCGTGCCACAAATGGTACAATCGTCGGAAACGATACTGTGGTTCGCGTTGACCCTCGCTACGGACGTTCCTTCAAGTTTGGTGTGATTCAGGCTCAGCGTGATATTGATTTTGGTTCAGCCCACCTCCGCGCAGAATTCGACGGACTTTTTGCGGAGATTGGGCGCGAACAGGTTCGGCTCGGACTCGGTGGAAAGCGAACGCTTCTCTTCGGAGCTGATCTCCCATCGAACACCGACTACTTCCGGCTCGGTGGCCAAATAGGAAAGGTCTCCTTCACCCACGTACATGCTTCTCTGTTGGATGACACCACAGGGCGAGCAGTCGGAATCGGAGCGGAAATTCCATCGAAGTATCTTGCCACACACTTGTTGAGCGTTGGTCCATTTGCCGGGCTTCGTTTCTCAGTTGGCGAGGCAGTGATTTACAGTGGCCGTCAGCTTGAGATTGGATACGTTAATCCCTTGAACTTCATTAAATCGCAAGAGCACTACCTTCGGGATCGAGATAATTCGATGATGTACGCGGCCCTGTCGGCGAGTTTACCCGAGCATATCTTTTTGGAAGGTGAGTTCCTCTTAGATGACTTAATCTTCTCGAATATCGGGAAGGGATTTTGGGGGAACAAGACTGCGTGGCGACTCTCGGCAGATATTGTAGGACTCTTCGATCCAATGCTTGATTTCGGACTCTCCTACACACGACTGGAACCCTACGTCTACTCTCACTTCAAAACGTTGAATTCTTACGTCCACGATGGTTCAGGAATGGCTGCTTCTGGTCTTGACCCAAACTCCTCGCTGTTTGAATCGAAAGTCACACTCTGGCCAATTTCAAACTTGCGGGCCGAGATAACGCTTGGCATCGGACGACACGGGGCAAATGTGGTGGAGAATGGCCAAGTAGTTCGGAATGTTGGGGGTGATATTCGTAGGACGTATGACTCGACATCGAATGAGAAAGTAGAGTTTCTCGACGGAACCCTCGAGAAAAGTACGTCAATTGACGTGCGGCTTGACTACGAGGTTCTTCGGAACATTTATCTCCGATCCCATCTCTTCTCGAGGAGTATTGATCGAGCGGGAAGCGGAGTAGAAAAACAGGTGCAGTTATGGTTGGGGGTTTCAGTCGGGGCAAGGTAGAGAGGGATTTAGATTGTTTGATAGAATCGTTGCAGAAAGTTGGCTTTACTTCAGACTATGGATACACACGATCAAAAGAAAGGGGAAGTTGTCTTGGTGAGTGAATCACGTGAGCTGCTTACCGAACTCCCTCCGGGACAGATCATCCTCTTCGAACAGTACAGATTGATTCGCCGGACGTGGTGGTGGGTACTATTGCTTGCCATTCTCGTCTCTGCTGCAACGTGGTACTATGTCACCTGGAATATCGAGCCGGAGTTTATGGCAACGGCAGTCTCCGTACCACCAAGAAAATCGGGTACACCTCTCGACAACTTAATTGGTGATGTCGGTGGGGGATTAAAATCGTTTTCCCTTTCAAAGTTGATTGGGAAGAGGGGGGTTGAGAGTGGCTACACAACGTTCTCGGTGATGACGAGTGATGCGGTGAAGGACTCGTTAGTCGCCAAGTACAATCTCTACGATCTCTACGAAGTGCCCCGCAGCGACTATCCCAAAGTTCTCGGAGAACTCGATTCTCGGATGGAGTTTGAGAATGATTTGGAGGGGCCAATCAGCGTAAGTATCTACGATACAGATCCGGAGCGAGCGGCATCGATGGCGAACGATGTTATTCGCTACACCAACGGTTTCTTGCAAGAGTTAAATCGTCAGGAGACCGAGCCGATTACCAAGTTCATTGAAAAGCGATACGATCAGCTTAAGGCCGAACAGGGTTCGCTTGCGGCGAAGATGCAGGAGTATATGGCTCGCACAAGTATCTACGAGCCAGAGTCACAGCTTTCGGCAACTGCAACAGCACTGATTGAAGCGCGAGTTAACGAAAGCTCGCAGCGGGCAGTTGTCAACATGATGGAGCAGATGTTGGGAGCTGACGATCCGGGAGTTGCTCAACAGAAGACAATGCTTCGTGAGCTTGAAGCTGAGCGGAGGAGATTAGAGGGGGGAACTGCAGGTGTTGGACCTTCCGTTAACGCACTCCCGAGCGCACTTGTTGAGTATGCGAAGCTGAAGCAAGATTACGAAGTAAACGCGCAGTTGGTGGCAATTGTGGAGCCGATGTACCAGCAGACAATCTTCGACGAACAGCGAGACATTCCACAACTTCTCTTCCTTCACGAGGCAACTCCTCCAGTGAAGAAAGCACGGCCACGACGGTCAATTGCGTTGGCTTCGGCTTTCCTCGGGACAATCATTATCAGCTATCTGATGATTGCATTCGTTGCTTGGAGTCGCTCGTTGAACGAACGCTACCGTGCTTACCGAAAGATTGTAGACCAAGAAGTGCGGCTACAAGTTCAGAAAAAAAGCTCGTCCTCAACATGAGAAACTCAATGTTGTCGCGGCAATTTCAGACTGATGGGGGGGATACTCGCCTCTTCTTCGGGTCGTTCCCGATTGTTGCCGCGTTGACAGCCTTTATTCTCCTCGCATCGCTCTATATCGAGAGAATGGTTCCTCAGACTGTTGTCGCGCTTCCGTTTGGCGTGATGATGTTGATTGTTGCGGTTTTCCTCGCATCAGTCTGGCTGATGGTTCTCAACGAAGAGGTGTGGATCGCCTTAGCCATTCTTGCCCTCGCTACATTTGTTGTCCGAACTGCCGACGACGCGATAGGAATCGAAGAGGTGATCTACTCGGTTTACGGTCCCCCCGGTCTCGTCTTTTGGTTTGTCCGTGAACTCTTCTTCAAGCGGAAACGACTGGTGCACTCTACGTTTGATTGGATGCTCCTCGCTTCGGTGACAATTTGCCTTTCAATTGCACTGATTAGTACGATTCTCCACGAAGGAGAGATGAAGTTCTTTGTTCGTGAGTTCACTTCTTTCTTTATGATTCTGATCTACTTCCCAATCAGAAAATTTTTGAAGGATGATCGTGCTGTCTACCGCTTGGTGTTGTTGATTACCGTACTGGCCGTCTTCAACGTTGTGATGAACTTCCTGAACTATCAGGAGCGGGTTGTGCAGTCGTTGATGGCCTACGGTGAAGTCAATGCCCGCTCAGCAATTTTTGAGCACCTCTCAATTGTCTTCGTCTGCATGATGGCCGCTTGGGTAACGTTCGCTAAGGAGTGGAAGTGGCGGATTGTCGGCATTGGACTCTTTTCGCTCGGTGCAGTCGGTTTGGTAATCTCCCTTTCGCGAGGACCTGTTGTTGGGGCGATGGCAGGGATTGTGGCAGGTTTGGCTTTTGTCCCTTTTTCCCGCTCAGTGAAGTTCTTCTTAACGTTTATCGCAATTGCGATTATCAATATCGGTCTGGCCTACGTCCTCTTTCCGTCAATGATCGAATCGGTCTTCGCAAACATCGGTGGGCGGGCTGCAACGATGGAGAAACTGTCGGGTGATGCCTCGTTGCAGTCACGAATCCTCGAGGCAAAGACGCTCATCAATCGGAGAATACCGGACTCACCTGTTATCGGCCACGGTTACGGTGTGCGCTATCTCTTCTACGACCTTGCAGTTCGATACTCACACAGAACAGGATATACTCACAACGGCTATCTCTTCCCAATCTATAAGTTCGGTCTGCCTGCTGGGCTATTCTTTCTCCTCACACTTTTTGCACCGTTGTTCAGAATCCCTTTCTCGGGCTACCGACAGTTATCGTACGAACGGCGTATGGTTTTGGTAGGTGCTGTTAGTAGCCTTGTTGGACTTCTTGTAGCAAACCTTACTGCGCAGAACATTTCGCTCTACATCCACGTTGTACTCTACGCTTCTACGTTAGCTGTCATCGACTATTTGCTGGCTGACGAACGGATAGTTCTCTCGCGACGGCGTGACCTAAGTTCTATAGAAACTGTCGGAATGTCTAAGAGTGTTTAACAGCCGTATGAAAATCCGAAAGTTCTTCTCAGGGGTTAGCGTTGGGTCAGACATTAGTCTAACCATATTTCTACAAGGGCTTACTGGATTATTCGCTCTCGGTTTGGGGCCGTTGATTGCTCGTAAACTTGGTCCTAACGGGTGGAATACCTACAGTCTCTGTATGCAGACCTACGCCACCATCGGTTCGGCAATTCTCGACTTCGGTATTTTCGCTTACGTCTTCCCAAAAGTGGCAGTCAGTAAAAACTTCGCCTCGTTTCCCTTCGCATCAGCAATTGCGCTCAGGATACCGACATTTCTTCTGGCTACTATCGTAACGCTCGGGGTTGCCTTTGCCTTCGGTAACGGGGAGTATTGGTACTTAATTCTGTCGGGGTTGTTCGTGGTCTTTATCGGAAGTCGTTTTCCCGGAATGCGGCAGGTGATGGAGATGATCTGGCGTAATACCGGACGAACGTGGGTGGCGGCTGGCGTTGGTGTGCTCGATATGGGATTGTTTATCCTCGCTCTGCTCTTAATACCGCAGATTGCGGCTAAGAGTGTTATCTCGGTGATTGTCACCTTCTTCGTTGCAAACGTTCCCGGTTTCTTGATTATTACGATTCCGATTCTTCGACGCTATCTACAAACACCTAATTCCCCCCGAAGAGTTCCCATCCGTTACCTAAAACGTGTCGCAATCGGTTCTTCTCCCATTGCCTTAATGGTTCTCTCCGCACAGGTCTTCGGTCGTGTTGAGCCGCTGATAATTAACGCAGTTTTCGGAGAAGATTTCGTAGGTGGCTACATGGCGGCAATTCTGCCGATTGGTGGAACTGCCTTTATCGCGTCGACAATTGGGGTAGGACTTCAGCCACTAATTGCTCAGGCTTGGCGAGGTACACGGAAAGATGTGCGGGGAGAGTGGATACTCTCAATCGGCACAAGAATCTTGGGGAGTGTCGGCATTCTGATTGGGGTGTTCTGCTTCATTTTTGCAGAGCCGATTCTCTCACTCTTCGGTCCAAAGTTTGTTTCCAGTGCGTGGATCCTTCGCATCTACTCCCTCACAAACCTCTTTGAATTGATGGTGATGTTCTACGATCAATCGCTGATCGGCATCAACAAACATCGTCAAGTAATGGGGGGGACGATTGGAGCATTGATCTTAGCATTAATCTTACAGATTATTGGGGTGACCTTCTGGGGGCTTCCCGGCATCCTCTTCGGCAAAATGGCTACGGTCGCCTGCAAGATCGTCTACCAGCTAACGGTTTTTAGCCCAGTCTGGCGACGCGAGGCAGTCTATTCCTTGGCACGAATTGGGGGGAGTATTCTCTTCTTCGCCGTTGGAATCTATGGGATGTATTCGTTCGATTTATCTCCGATACTCGAGGGAGTAATCCTTATCCCTGCTGTAGTAGGTGGGATGTTCTTTTTGAAAGTGATTGATCTCCCTGGAGTTTTGAAACTGAGATCAATCCGACTTGAATAGGGCTACTCCCTAAAGCCGATATCGTTCAAATGTCTTTCGTTACCCCTCTAAATGAAGGATTCTCTTAACTTCACCCTCTCTTTTTGAAGGTCAACCGGGAAAGCCGGGGAGAATTGTACGCAATTGCATGAAAATACTCGGCATCACATCTCGTATTCCGTGGCCGCTAACTGATGGAGCACGCATCTGCATGTACCATGCTCTCTCAGGATTGGCAGCTCGAGGACACGAGCTTCACATTGTTGCGCCGGAAGAGGGGAGTGGACCGTTTGATATTGGGGCACTCGATTCAAAGGTAAAGCTCAACGTCTATCCCTTTAATCCGGGGAACAGGATTGTTGGAGCAGCTCGGACGATCTTCCACGAACGCCCCTACACTCAGCTTCGGAAGGAGATTCCCGGACTCTATACGTTGCTGGATCGGCTCGGAAGGGAGGAACAGTTCGATGCGATGTACGTCGATCAATCGCACGTTGCAGCGTATGGAACGTACATGAAAGAGAAGTTCAATCTTCCCTATCTCTTTCGGAGCCACAACGTAGAGCATGAAATCTGGCGGAGACATACCGACCGCAGCACCAACCCACTAATGCGTCTCTGGCTCGAGTCGCAGTGCAGGAAGTGGAAAGAGTTTGAAGTGGAGGCGATGAGAAGTGCCGATGTCTGCGCGGCTATTACCGAACGGGATGCTAACACGATTAAAGCACTTTTGCCGGAGCTTCCGGTTGAGACAATCCCAGCTTCTGTTGACCTCGAGCGCTTCAGTTTTGTTGGGGATGATGAGCGGGAAGAAGAGTCGATGATCTTGCTCGGTGGAATGAAGTGGGCGCCAAATCGTGACGCGGCAATCTGGTTTGCAAACGATATTCTTCCGCTGATTCTTCGGGAGGTTCCAACTGCCGTCTGCTATCTCGTTGGCGAAGCACCTCCACTAAGCGAACTTCCTCCCCCATCAAACTCATTTAAGGTTGAGGGATATGTTGATGAGATTCTTCCATACTACCGCTCCGTTGCTGTTGGTGTGATACCTCTGCGAGTTGGTGGTGGAATGCGTGTGAAGATGGTGGAGATGATGGCTTCAGGGCTGCCTATCGTTAGTAGCTCGATAGGAGCAGAGGGGAACTTGGCAGAGCCGGGGGAACATTACCTTAAAGGGGATAGTGCCGAAGAGATTGCAGGCCACGTTGTTCGCTTGCTAAAGGAAAAGAGTGAACGGAAGACCTTTGCTGAGAAGGGACGTGCCTTCGTAGAGCAAACGTATTCGGTGGAGGAGATCGGTAGGCAGTTCGAAGAACTTCTGGAAATGGCAATTCATAGACGAAGAGTCGCATCGGAATTGACAGCATGACGCTTCTGTTTGAAATACTGTTCTGGGTATCGCTCGGGTGGCTTCTCTACGTCTTCATCCTCTACCCAGCGTTGATAGGCTTGTTGGCGAAGTTGCGCCCACGCCCTGTTCGTAGATCAGAAAACTACACCCCCGAGGTCTGCTTCGTGATGGCCGCCTATAACGAAGAGGAGGTGATAGGAAGGCGACTTCAGAGTTATTTGGATCTTGAGTATCCACGAGAGAAGCTCAGCTTCAGTATAGGCTCGGATGCTTCAGCCGATCGAACAGATGAAATCGTTCGAGACTTCCAGCAAAAGGATCCTACGATTTCCTTGCAACGATTCAATCGCGTTGGCAAAACTGAAATTGTCTACACGTTGGCAAGCGAAACAGAGAGCGATATCATCATCTTCTGCGATGCCGATATTGAGCTAAAGCAAGATGTGGTGAAGACGATAGTCTCTTGCTTCGCCGATGACGAGGTGGGGGGGGTAGTTGTTCGCGTAGTCTATCGAGACAAAGACAGAAACACGGGAAATGTCGGCGAGACAACCTATCTCGATATGGAAAATGGCCTTCGCAGGAGTGAATCTCTCTGGCATTCAACTGTCAGTCCTACCGGACAGTGCTTCGCAGTCAGAAATGGATACTACTCACCGCTGACTGATTTTGGGATGTCGGATGATTTGAACCTTGCAATCACCATTCCGCTGAATGGGAAGCGTGTCTGGTACGAGCCGACCGCGGTGATTGAAGAGATAAACGACCGCAACCTTTGGTCCGAGTGTAAACGGCGACTGAGAATGGGGCAGCAATCGATGGCAACCTTCTTGCGGTATGAAGGAACCCGTTGGCCGTGGCGAAGCAAAACTGGTTTTCAGATTTGGTCGCACAAAGTTCTCAGAAATCTCGCTGCGGTTCCAGCCTCCTTGCTTCTCATTTCTTCCCTCGCTCTGTTTGCCGATGGAGGTATCTACTGGGTTGTTGGAGTGCTCGGTCTCCTCTGGGGAGGACTCTCCTTGGTGGGGCTTCTTCTCGAGGTTCTACGTTTAAAATTGCCGATTATCGGCTATCCGCTGTATTTTACGTTGATGATTGCCAATCTGGCGATTGGCTCGTTCCGAGCTATCTTTTCCGGTAAGGGGCTGGCGATGTGGAATAGTCCCCGCATCAAACATCAGCTCGATTGATTTTCGACTGCGAATGCATGGTGCTGCACCAAATATCACTGTAGAGGAGAGAGAGAGAGTAGGGCGGAAGTCCTTGGCGGTCTCTTTTCTCGACTTTATTAAATCTCCGAAGGGAATTCAAGGTTTGGTTGTTCTCACTGACATCCTTGCCCTCTTCGTTTCGGGGATTCTCTTCTACATTGTCCGCATTCACTCCGGCCTCTTCTCTGATATTGAAGGGTATCCTCTCGTGGTTGCGTTAACTACGGCAATTCTTGCAGTCTTCTGCTGGATGTTCCTCTTTTGGTTTGCCGGGGTCTACATCAACGTTCACAATCGCGCACTCTTCGACGAATACTATTCTGTTCTGAAGGTGATCCTCTTCGGCTTTATCTTCCTTGTGGCAGCAGTTTACTTTGGGACAGAGTCGATACCGAGCGGACAGCGGAGCTATCGATTTATCACGCTCCTCCTCTACTTCCTCCTCGTAGCCGGTTCAGTCGGCGTCGGGAGAGTTGTGGTGCGGGAACTTGTCAAGAAACTTCGCCGGATGAAAGTTGGGCTGCGCAAGACGATTATCATTGGTGACTCGCAACGGAGTAGACATCTGCTGAATCTGTTCAAGACAATGCCCGAACTTGGATATGATGTGATTGGGACAGTGACAACGGGGAAGGAAGCCTCAGAGGAATTTCAGCGACTTGCAATCGGTTCTCTTGAAGACTTGGACACAATTATCCAAAAACAGAACGTTGAGGTTTCAGTCTTCGGAATGGAACATGAGCGCGATCTCGTTTTGCAGTTGATGACCGAGACCTCAGTATCATTTACAACGATCAAGATTATTCCCGATCTCTACGACATTGTTAGTGGTCGTGCAAAGGCTCACCACCTCTACGGGATTCCGTTGATTGAGGTCGACCCAGAGATTATGCCGGCATGGGAACAGCACCTGAAGCGGTTGCTCGACATTGGTTTCTCTTCGTCGGTTCTCCTCATCGGGCTTCCGTTCTGGATTCTTACCGCTATTGTTATCAAACTGACAGACTGGGGGCCAATTCTCTACTCACAAGAACGAGTGGGGCTGGCGAGTAAGACATTTATGATGTATAAATTCCGTTCGATGCGAGTAGATGCGGAGAAGGGGGGGATCAGTTGGACAACCCAGAATGATCCTCGCGTCACGTCGATTGGAAAGATTCTCCGTAAACTTCACATCGACGAAGTGCCGCAGTTCTGGAACGTGTTGAAGGGGGATATGAGTATCGTGGGGCCAAGACCGGAGCGGCCATTCTACGTGGAGAAGTACACGAAGCTCCTCCCTGCCTACCCACGACGTTTGCGTGTAAAGCCGGGGTTAACTGGGTGGAATCAGGTGCAGGCTGGAGAAATTGTAGAAAATGTTGAGTTTGTGCGGGAACGAATTCGTCACGACTTCTTCTATATTGAGAACATGTCGTTGCGGCTCGACATCGAGATTATTTTTCGGACGATACTTCGGGTGATTCAGCGTAAAGGGCAGGCGTAGAGGGGGAAAGTCTGTTGGAAAGAGTGTGATGAGTGGGGCAGAATTAGTGTGGGGAGTAAGTTGATAGTACGACAACAAATACGAACATCAGGTAGGAATTTGTGGCGGAGACATTTACAGTAGATCGAGCGTTGGTAATCATCCCAACGTACAACGAAATCGACAACGTACCGACGCTTATCAACGAAGTCCTTTCGGTTGATCCTCGCGTAGAAATTCTATTTGTTGACGATGGATCACCAGACGGGACTGGCGAATACATCGCGAACGTTCAGAAGGAGAATGGGCGCGTCCACCTGCTGCAACGCCCGAAGAAGATGGGCTTGGGAACAGCCTACTGCCGAGGTTTCGAGTATGCTATCGAGAAGGAGTATGTGGTAGCCATGGAGATGGATGCCGACTTCTCGCACGACCCAAAAATGATTCCGACATTTCTCAAGGAGATAGAGGAGCACGACTTGGTGATCGGTTCTCGATATATCAAGGGAGTGAACGTCGTGAACTGGCCGATGAGTCGATTGTTGCTCAGCTACTTTGCAAACGTATACTCCCGTATCGTTTCAGGACTCCCGCTTCGGGATGGAACAGGTGGCTTCAAATGCTTTCGAACAGAAGTGCTGAGGAAAATTGACCTCTCGAAAATCCGATCCAACGGCTACTCCTTCCAGATTGAGATGAACTTCTTAGTCTGGAACTTAGGGAAGAAGATCAAAGAGATACCAATCATCTTTATCGACCGAAGAAGCGGGGTATCGAAGATGTCCCGCTCCATCGTCTGGGAAGCCGTTCGCCTCGTTTGGAAGCTCCGCTTCGCCCGGTTGTTCGGGACGATTAAGTCGCGGTATAAGAGGGGGGAGGTTGGGGGATAGTAAATTGATTCGATATTGGAGACTTCGGTTTTTATACTGAGGTCAAGAAACGGTGTGTAGATAGAATTCCAATCTCCTTGGAGTCATCCCTATTACAAAAAACATGCCCACAAAGTAGTAAGTACCCGAGAAAATCACTTGCATTGCATTTGATTTTTTTTAGTGTTGACCTTACAATTAACCTTATTCTCACTCAACTCCTTATTGAGGTGTATTATGAAAAACTGTGGTTGCAGTTCCAGCTCCAATTCCGTCCTCTCTTGGTATGACCTTCAAGATGCCGCTCCAAAAAATCCATTCGACATTATTGCCTACGCTGACTTCGGCGGGACAATTGGCCAATTCGAGTACAGTGTAGACTTCTTGAATCCGGGAGGAACGTGGGTCGCAACACCTGTTACTGTAGAAGCTGGTGGCGATTGCAAGGCGTGGGAGAGCGACAACCAACAGAAAGTTGGTGATGCTACCATGTGGTCGCAACAACATCAGGTGACAAATGCCGCTACCGATTTAGCAATTCCACTCCGCAAGATGATCTTCCTCCGTGGTGGCACAGCTTGGCAGATGCGTATTCCGCTAAATCTCGCCGTCGGGATTGAATCGTTGCAGCTAAGTTTCCTCGACAATGCCGGGACTCGTGGCGATAGCCAAGCGACAGTTCCAGTTCTTCGATTTGATCCCGGTGTAAACTACGTGCCCGGTTCGTATGTCCTCACGGTGACCCTAAAAAGTTTTGGGACACTCTCGATGGGACTAAAGACAATTGCCTCTGGAACGGGGGATCAGGCGATGATGGAAATGGATTGGATTATTGTGCCGTAGTAAACAAAACAGAGTGGGTTCTTATCGGTAGCACCCAACACCTGTTTTGAATCTTTCATTTCACCACAATTCAGAAAGAGTAAAACTATGGGAAAAGGAGGTTATCTGTTCGTTACAGATGAAACAATATGGGATCCTAAAACTGGAGAGGTATGGATTAATACTGGTGACAGAAAATTGGCACGAAAAGGGAAAAAGCTCTTCCCAATAAATGGTAAAACTCCTTTTAAAATTACCGATCCCGAAAGGCTAAAGATTTTTTATCCAGATAATCTTGGTGATCTTATTTCGAAATCATTGTGCATGGTCTTCGAAGAATAAAATAATGAATATCGATGGATAGAAAGCAATTCATGCAGCATAGATATATTCAGACGGTTTTCATATTTGTAGTGATAATGATCTCGTGTCAGAGGGAAGGGGAATATGTCTGGAGTGCTAAGACATTCGATGCTTGGCTTGCTGAGCAGGAGCCTCGTGAGTATCACGGTCTCTTGCGATTTGGTGCTACATATCATCCGGATAGCTTCTACCCGTGCGACTCGGTTCATGGCTCGCAGAAAATTGACAGCATCGACCTTCGCTATTATCAGAGTGCAGACTTTCTGCGAAATGTGGGTTCTTGGCGAATCATGAACGACCCTTTCGAAGGTGATACAGTGATTCAGGAGGCAGTCAATCGATACTTTGCCTCACATTCGTATGAAGGAGTAGCATGGAAAAAAGAAGATGGAGGGTATCATGGTACGATGTTTATGCGGTGCAGAGGGGTATCGTTCTACTATTTTGAAGACAGGTATGGGTTTTATGTCACAGAAGTTCTTGAACTGAGGCCAGAGCGTTATGCGGAGTGTCCGTAAAACGTTGGAAAATAGCACTCTTCTGAGTAGTTGAAGGATCAGACATTGGGGAGATGAACCGTTGAAATGCTATAACCATCCCCCAACAAACGAAGAAGTCTACCAATTCCTCGACTCATTGAGTTGTGTAGAGTGTCGCATGTTCCTCTTCGATAAAAAGGGGAACTACAATTGGAACGGCGTGCCAGTGAAATTCATTGATGGGAAGATATGCGAGGAAGCGTGGGAGGAGAAGATCGGAGAGAAACCAACGAAGTCATTACCGGTGGTGAAGAAAAAAAATGTAGGGACATGATGCATCATGTCCCTACATTTTTTTTCTTCACCAAATATGGGGGGATTCAATCAATCCTGATCGTCGTCATCTCCTAATCCAATCTCTCTCTCCAATTCTTCGTAGGCATCGTCATCAAATCGGTTCGGGACGATTTTTGCTTTCGCGACGAAGATTACTTCTTCAGCGACGTTTGTTGCGTGGTCGGCAATCCGTTCCATGTTGCGCAACTGGATAATCAACGTGGCCCCTGCCTCTACGAAATCAGGATTTTCCTTCATCAACTGGATGGTTTGCCGACGAATTCGCTCTTCGTACTGATCAACCCGCCTGTCGCTGCGCATTACTGAGAGAGCCAAGTTTAAGTTGCTGTCGACGAAGCTGTCGATTGTGTGGCGAACCATACTCTGTACAGCATCCGTCAGTTGCTTCACGTCGAGACGGTTGATTGTATCGCTCGACTTTTTAAGCGTGGAGACTGCCTTTGCAATGTTGTATGCAAGGTCTCCCATTCTCTCCAATTCACTGTTGATGTTCAGGGCGGCCATAATTAAGCGTAAGTCGCTCGCAACAGGTTGTTGAAGTGCAAAAATCCGCAGGCACTGTCTCTCGATCTTTATGTCGAGCCTGTCAACTTTTTCATCCCGTCCCATCACGTGGAGAGCCAAGGCTTCATCCCAATCATTCAAGCAGCGAAAAGCAAGTTCTACTTGCTCATCTACTGCGCTCCCCATCTTTATGATTCTGGAGCGGAGCTTGTCCAGTTCTCTTTCAAATTTTGAAGTCATTGTATTCAGCAATCAGCGATCAGTTTACAGTAATCAGTGGAGCAACGACAAACCCGTGCAGAAACTCTATAAACTCTTCACTCTCAATTCTATAACCTCGAACCAACTCTCAGAACTCGCTTACCCGAACCGTCCAGTGATATAGTCTTCAGTCTGTTTTACGTTCGGATCGGTGAAGATCTTTCGGGTCTTGTCGTACTCAATTAGTTCACCAATATAGAAAAATGCGGTGTAGTCACTCACGCGCCCAGCCTGTTGCATGTTGTGGGTGACGATAATGATCGAGTACTTTTCTTTGAGTTGAATGATAAGGTCTTCGATCTTGTCGGTCGATATTGGATCGAGTGCTGAGCAGGGTTCATCCATTAGGAGAATTTCTGGGTTCACCGCAATTGCCCGGGCAATGCAGAGACGTTGTTGCTGCCCTCCAGAAAGTGAGAGTGCCGACGAGTCGAGCCGATCCTTCACTTCATCCCAGAGTGCCCCACCTTGCAGACTGTTCTCGACAATCTCATCCAACTCCGCCTTGTTCTTAACCCCATTTATTCGAGGACCGTACGCAACGTTATCGTAGATCGATTTGGGGAATGGATTTGACTTCTGAAAGACCATCCCAATCCGTTTCCGCAGGTTTACGATGTTGATGCCGTTGTCGTAGATGTTGACATTGTCGAGCACAACTTTGCCGGAAATCGAAACCCCATCAATCAGATCGTTCATTCTGTTGATCGACCGCAGGAGTGTACTCTTTCCACAACCGGACGGGCCGATGAATGCAGTTACCCGCTTCTCCGGAATTCGCATTGAAATGTTGTTCAGTGCCTGCTTCTTTCCGTAGAAGAGGGAGAGGTCTGATATGTCGATTTTTACTGTCTCTTTCTCTGAAAGCATAATCTTCTTAGTTCGATTTGTTCTTGCGTCGGATGCGTGAGCGAATCACAATTGCCACTGCATTCAGCGCGAGGGTGAGGCCGAGTAGAACGATTGTTGTCGCAAACTGAAGTGGACGAGCTTGGTCGATGTTGACTGCCTGTGTTGAGAGTATGTAGAGGTGAAAGCCAAGGTGCATAAACTGATCTTGTAAGCCGGGAAGTTTCGCTAACGAAAAGGCTGCACCGGTGAAGAGAATTGGAGCAACTTCGCCAGCACCACGACCAACAGCTAAGATTGAGCCAGTGAGAATGCCGGTTAGTGAGTTCGGCAGAACAATCTTCCATACTGTTTCCAGACGGGTGGCTCCAAGAGCGAGACTTGCCGAACGTACTTCTTGCGGAACTGCTTTCAGTGCCTCTTCAACAGCTACAATCACCACTGGGAGAGTAAGAAGTGAAAGGGTAAGTGCTGCCCACAAGATATTTCCCTTGCCCCAGTTGGGATCGGTGTGAGAACTCAGGTAAGTGACGACCAATTGAGAGTTTGCATAGGCTGATTCCCCACCCTCATATTGGTTCAAGCGTTGAATTTCCTTCCTCCACTTCAACTCATCTTCTTGGGTGAGATAGGCTTTAATCTCTCGAACGGGAGCAAAACTGTTATTCGCAATGGGGGAAGGGGCTGCCGCCACAAGTTGCTGAAGTTCGGCCATCTTCGCTTGATGGTTCCAGTTGTCAATTCCCCCGCCAATAGTCTGGATGAAGAAACCGAGACCAAACAGACCGAAGACGATTGAGGGAACACCGGCCAGAGTGTTGACGGCAAAGCGGACAAATTGCGCGAGCTTCGAAGTCTTCTTTGCATACTCAGCTAAGTAGATTGCCGTAATCGTTCCGATTGGAACCGCGGCTATCGTCATGATGATAACAAGGAGAACTGTCCCATAGATTGCTGGAAAAATTCCTCCTTCCGTGTTCACGTTTCGTGGTGACTCGGTCAGAAATTCCCAACTGAGTGCAGGGAGGCCGCCAATAAGAAAGTTCGCAATAATCGCGACGATGATGCCAACAACTAACAGTGTGGCAACAAGTGGGAGACCGTGAGCAAAAAATCCAAGAATCTGTCTACTTCGTTTCATTACTCATTCCCCCTGAATTTCTTAATCAACTTATTCTTGATGTAGAATTCAGTTAAGAAGTTAATCGAGAAGGAGAAGACGAAGAGAACCACTCCTAAAAAGAAGAGAACTTGGTAGTGAGACGAACCAAAGACAACCTCACCCATCTCGGCTCCAATTGTAGAGGCAAACGTTCGGGCTGGATCGAACACATCCCAGCTTGGAATCGGTGCGTTCCCCATCGCCATCAACGCAATCATCGTCTCGCCGAAAGCGCGCCCGAGTCCTAACAAAATGGCGGCAAAGATACCTGGGGTTGCTGCTGGCAGCATCACTTGGTAGGCTGCCTGCCACTTCGTTGCTCCGAGAGCGAGAGCCGCTTCGTTTAACGACCCTGGGACGGAGCGGAGGGCGTCTTCGGAGAGAGTATAGATAATCGGAATCACTGCTAACGAGAGTCCGAACCCGCCAACTACTGAGTTCAATCGAAATTCATAACCGAAGAGATCTTGCGCAAAGGTTGCAATCGTAATCAGACAGAAGAACCCGATGACTACCGACGGAAAACCTGCCAACAGCTCAATCACTGGCTTTATAAACTCTCTGAGTCGGAGTGGGGCAAAAAAAGCTGTGTAGAGTGCTGCAAAGATTGAGAGGGGAATTGCAAAGAACAGGGCAACAAATGTCGATTTAAGAGTTCCGAGAACTATTGGCCAGATGCCATATCGTGGGTACGTGGAGTTTGGCTCCCACTTGTCGTGAATCAGTGCGCTTACTGTAATCTCGGAGTTGTGGGTTAAGATCGGATAGTCTTCTCCCACAATCTCTTTTGCTCGCGTTAACTCTTCAGGAGTGAGTTCGGCGGATTTCTCAGTCTGTTCGCCACTTAGGGTATATCCGATAATTGGCGACGCCTCGCGCAAGACGAAGGCAAAAATGAGAAAGATGAATATGATAGAGAGAGAGGATACTGTGTATATCCCAAGCTCAATGGCTCGCTCGCCAAACCGTCGCTCCTTGGTTGTTAATGAAAGAGAAGCTGTGCTGAATTCACCCGGCTTCACTTCACTCTTCTCCTGTTTTTGCTCAGACATGGTCGATTTGGGTCTGGGAACGTATTGTGTTTGTCATAGTATTCGGGATTGTTCAGAATCTAAGAGTGAGAAAGTTACGGTAGTTCTCCGACTCTTCACCCCAGAGTTTGTTCGGATTTGTCCAGAACCCCTTTACTATCACATAATATCCAATGGCAATGTTGAGTAAACTGAGCCAATAGGTGGAACATTCGGCTAATGATGAGGAGAGTGTAAATAGTTGCATGGTTAGGGTAAAAACTGTTGATGGATTGCTATCCTCGAAACAGCCTATTACCCCAACCATGCAATGCTGAGAGGGTGGTTACTATGCTCAACTCGTCAGACTCGCTATTACACGTTTAGAACTTGTACTGGAATCGGACTGTTGTCTTGTTGTCCTTCAAGTCATCACTTTTGGTAGCTCCTGATCCATCAACGAATGTAGCTTCGTCGGCAGCAAAGGTTGGCATCTCATACCAAGCTGTGATCCGAACCGGGCCAAACGTGCCAATTGCACCAAAGCCGATAACAGTGGCTTGTCTGTCAGAAGAAGAACTGACTTGGTTGCCGCTGAGGTCAGTGTTCCGGTCGAAGACATCATATTTTGCAGCGACTGTATACTTCTTGCTAAGATCTTGAGCAAGCTGCACGTAGAAGCCCGATTGGTTGCGGATGGCAAGAGTTGGTTGTGCAGTTGTGACGATGATCGTGGTGTCACCATCCTGTACTTCACGAGTTATTTCCCGCGTTGTGGTTGTTGGACGCATCCCCGAAAGGAATTCACCAGTTAGGTGAGTGCTACCGAAGGAGAAGAGTTTTGCGTGAACCTGTGCTTCAATGCCAACGTTTGTCCGATTTCCCCACCCCTGTGATGCCCCTGTTCCATTGCCGAAGGTTATCACTGGCATCCCATTCTCGAAGGATATCACACTATCTTCCGGCTGAGGAATTCCACCATAGTAGAACGATCCACCAACCGTTGCCGATACCTTGGACTCCTTACCGAGTGGGAGGGGGAGAATCAAACGGGTGGCAATGTCTTTCAGTGCGTCAGACTCGTTAGGATTTCCGTTGAAGAGTGCCAATTGAATCGTTGGAATAAAATCCTCGCTCAGCTTTGGGCTTGACTCGAACTTAAAGCCGAGATCGCGCTCCCCCGGATAGAAAGCCCGAATCACTTGCGACCGTTCAGGAGACTCACGTTTACTCGACGAGAGTTCCACCTCGTAATTTGGCCGATTGAAGAGTCCAACTGTGACGTTCAGAAGATTCTCTTTCACAAGGTTTACCTGCAAGTAGGCATCCTTAACATCTACGCCACGCTCTGTGAAGTCAGCCTGAAGAACGCCCTTGAAGGCTCCATCATGGTGTGTAAACTTTGCCCGCCCACGGCGAATTTGAAAAAAGTTCTTCTCTGCATCCCAGTAAAATGCCCGTTTGTCAGGGTTTGAGGATTGATCGAAGTGCAGCCATTCTGCCTGAACATAGCCGCTCACTGTTGGTTGAGCTGTTGCTTGGTTGCTACTGATGATGAGAAGACCGACAAATGAAACGGTCAGAAGAAGAGAGAATCGCTGTTGCATACTCGCTACTGGTTAGTGGTACAGATTAATGTTACCACAAAGTTACTTCGGCTTCATGTTCCGGTAATGTTATCGGAAGTTTACCTTTTCATAACATAGCGAAGTGAAAAGGCTCTGTTTGGAGTTAAACGAGGATTGTGATAACCGGAGAAGAAGGGTGGTGGATTTTGGAATGATGTCATTTGGTTATATCTACCTCCTGACAAGAGGAATATGAGAGTGTTGTTAGTCCCGAGAAGGGGAACGAGTTGTGGTTGAATACCGACCGCTGAAGAGAATGAGGTCGCTGCGTATACGCGGATAAGGGGAGACTTACGAGAAACGGCTTGAAGCCGTTTTTTCCACTGCTGATGTTCCTGAGCACCCCGGTGAATCGGGGTGTTAACCTGAGGTAGTGGTTACCTTATTAATTGTGCAATTCCAAGCAATTTCCCTTTAGCTGGGTTTCCGTGCACCCGTTGAATCTGGGTGTTAAGAGGAGGTGGTGATTACCTCACACCATAGTCACAATGACTATAGTGTGAGGTGCGCGTGATGAATTGCTTTGGGTGGGTTCAGCCTTCGGTTTCTCCCACGTTCCGTGAAGTTAGCTCCAGGTTACAAGGCCGACATCGGCGACATCGATGGTTTCGGGAAGAGCAGGTATCACTCGGACTGTCAAACCGGTTTGCCCCACATCGCGGAGTGGTATCTTCCCTTTGTAGTGTGCTGTGCCATTCTCTACAATGTCGAGCGAAAGTGGATGTATGATTCCATCGGAAATGCCCCCATCATCATCAACTGGACCAATTAATACTTGCACTCTGATGTTGTCGGGAGCAATCTTCCCAAGCTCAATGTTGGCAGTTATTTGAATCGTTTCACCTGCTCGGTGTTCAGTTTCATCAGGGGAGAGGTGAACGTCGGAGATGGAAAGCTGATCCCATATTGAATGTAAGTGGTAAATCCATGCGGTAAGATTTCTCACTCCTTCCGCCTTGTTTGCAGAAAGTGCTCGGTATCGGTTCGACGCCGGGATGTAGAGCTGCTCGGTATACTCTTTCACCATCCGATCGCTCGAAAAAACTCCCGCCATTGTCTCGATTGTCCGCTTCTGTGTTGCGATCCACTCGCGAGGCAATCCAGTCTCGTCACGATTGTAGAAGGTTGGAATCACTGCCTCTTCAAGCAAGCGGTAGAGGTGACGCGATTCTATTTCGTCCTGATAAGTGGTGTCAGCAAACTCCCGTTCGTCGCCGATGGCATATCCGTTTGTTCCATCGTAACCTTCGGGGAACCATCCGTCGAGAATTGAGAGATTCACTGTTCCGTTAACGGCGGCCTTCATACCACTTGTGCCTGAAGCCTCCATCGGACGGCGCGGCGTGTTCAGCCAAATATCACACCCCTGGATCATCGCCCGCGCAACACCAATGTCGTAATCCTCGATGAACATGATCCGATGTTCAAGCCCAGTCTCACGAACGAAAGTGAAAATATCTCTGATAAACTTCTTTCCCTCTTCATCTTTGGGGTGAGCCTTTCCAGCAATCAGCAGTTGAAGTGGATACTCTGAGTCGCTGAAGAGTCGGTATGCACGTTCTTGGTCGCGGAAGAGGAGAGTTGCCCGCTTGTAGGTAGCAAAGCGACGAGCAAAGCCAATGGTCAGAGCATGTGGGTCCAGTATCGACGTAATGTCTCGACCAGTTTCGCTCCTGGTGTACGTCGCTGCTCGCCGGTCAGTCAAACGATTTCTGAGGTAGCCAATCATTCTCTGCCGGAGTTCACTCTTCGCGCTCCACAGTTCGTCGTCTGGGATCGTGGCTGCATTCTCCCACATTTTCTGATCGGAAATACGGAGATGCCAGTCCGGAGCGATGTGCGTTGCGAAGAGTGATCGCATCCGATCGGCAACAAACGAGAGGGTGTGGACACCGTTGGTTATCCCGACAATCGGTGTTTCGCTGTAGGAGAAGCCGGGCCAGACGTCGTGCCACATCTGCCGAGAGACTTCGCCGTGCAATTCACTAACGCCGTTGCGACCCGAAGTGAGCTTCAGTGCTAACACCGTCATTGAGAAGCCTTCTGTCCCATCTTCAGGGTCGATTCGTCCAAGTGCCATGAACTCTTCAGTCGTGAGTCCCAATGTTGTACGGTATGGCTGTAGATATTGCTCGATCATCTCGGCTGGGAAGACGTCGTGGCCAGCAGGAACAGGTGTGTGTGTGGTGAAGACCGAGCCAGCAGCCGTCAAGCGAGCAGCCTCACGGAACGTGAGTCCCCAAGCCTCCATCGCAATGCGGGAACGTTCCAGCAGCAGAAATGCACTGTGCCCTTCGTTGCAGTGGGTGACGCTCGGTTCGATACCGAGTGCTGCAAGCATCCGCATTCCTCCGATACCGAGCACCATCTCCTGCATGATCCGCATCTCTTTGTCGCCGCCGTAGAGGTAGCCGGTAATGTCGCGATATTCGGGAATGGTGTTCTCCGGCAAATTTGTGTCGAGTAAGTAGAGCGTCACGCGACCAACTGCCATACGCCAAACTCCAATTGTCAACGTTCCCGCCGGCATGGTCAGGGTAACTGTTACCGGTTTACCATCTTCCCCTCGAACTCGACTGATAGGGAGGGTAGAGGGGTCGTTGTACTCGTAGCTCTCAAGTTGTGCGCCGTCGAGCGCAAGGCTCTGACGGAAGTATCCCATTTGATAGAGCAATCCAACGCCGATGAACGGAAGGCCGAGATCGCTTGCCGATTTCGTGTGGTCACCTGAGAGAACACCTAACCCTCCTGAATAGAGGGGGACAGATTCGTGTAAACCAAACTCGGCTGAGAAGTAGGCGATCAGATCGTTCCGTTCGGGATAGGTTCTACCGAACCATCCCTTCTCACTCAGGTAGCTTCGGAGTCCGTGCAGTGCATTCTCGTACCCGGAGGCGAACGCCGAATTTTCCGCGCGCGCAGTTAGTTCGTCACTTGAAAGTTCTGCGAGACTCTTCAGCGGACGGTGGTTCGTCCGCTCCCACGATTCTGGGTTGATTGAGCGGAGGAACTCCCTAATCTCTGGAGTCCAAGTCCAGTAAAGATTGTGGGTGAGTTCTTCCAAGTGGCGGATACGTTCGGGGTAGTTATTTGCGACCGACAGTCTTCGAATTGCGCGCATCGTACGTGATAACAGTGGAATAGGAACCAACATGAACGGAAAGGTATTTGACCTTTTCGAACTGGAAAGGGGGCGAAGGTAAGCAAAATTTTTGTGATGGTTTCTTTCCCCGATTCCCTCTGAATTCTTTATCGATTCTGATGAAGGTTAGCACCGTTAGCCGAACTGGGGCGGGGGAGACAATCAATTCATATGATTACTTTTGATCTTCAAGATAACTCGGTGAGAACACGAGGCAGTCAACAACAAAAAATAGCTAACCACAGTCTTCCCTCCCGCTTTTTATTCGGTGTGGAGATAGTGGGAAATATCCCGGAGAGAATATGAGAGCTTGGCGAACGCTACTTCTATTCATTTTTGCAATCACACTCGCTGGGTGTGCCAGGGAGTGTGAGGGTTGCCGGCGAAGCGTACAGACCGGTGAGCGAAACTACATCGTCACTCAATACAGTGGTGGTGTCGTAGTGAATCAGTATCGATTTAAGGGGATCGTGAACGACGCGGAGGATTCAGACGGCTACTATTGGTCGATTGGCGACACACTCTACGAAGTATCGGGGGATGTACTCATCCAAAGTTGGTCTCGCTGATAGTCAGGGGAAGAGGAGAGAAGGAATCGTTATAAGATGGTGAATGTTCAAGCAGAGGGGATTGATGTTCGCCCTCCATCAAAGAGCGTCGATTATGCTCCCTGCCCCGCTGAGGCAATGGTAGAGTTGGCGTATTCAAGTCTGCCGACGGATCGCGAAGCATTGCCCCGCAGGGGCAATGGTAATGTGGCCGGGGACAACGTCCCCAGAAAATGAAGCATTAAGTTTGACTCGCCCCGCAGGGCAGAATGATTGAGCCAAGATGTCTTTGGCTTTCGCCACGGCCACGCAGCGATACTTCCTTCCAGAGTAGCTCGATAGATAGCTGGGGCTCCAGTTAAAATTTTTTCTAACATCAGTAGTGGATTGTGGTACTCAATGCCGTTGTGAATGTCGGTTCTGCAGGTGATGTACAATTGCAAAAGTGGTTGCTCGCAAACTGTTAAGGCTGACTGTGAGCTAATGATTGGACTAAACTCTGAGAACGTTTGAGAAAAGTGAGGGTGGGAGACTCGAACAAAAAACGGAGAAATCACCAGATTTCCCCGCGCTCCGTCGGCGTGACAGGATTTGAACCTGCGACCCCTTCGTCCCGAACGAAGTGCGCTACCGGGCTGCGCTACACGCCGTCGTTTGTGGTGTGGTCAGGGACGGGATTGAACCGCCGACACATGGATTTTCAGTCCATTGCTCTACCAACTGAGCTACCTGACCTCTTGTCGTGAGATGGGAAATTGTCTCCCCAGATTCTCAAGGGAGACAAACTTACGATTGCGGCGCGGTCATTCCAAGATTTTCCTACCGTTATTTTCTGTGAAACGATTCTAAACTTGCTCGCGAAAATTGAATAGAATCGTGGAACCAGAAGCTCCTTTGCTATATTCGTCACATGGAGCAATTCTACGCAAACTCACCGGCAACGCTCGTACTGCTGATTGTCACTACAATCATCAGTCTGATTGCCTTTCTAAATCCTGGACTCTGGCGGTTCTTGGCACTTGAACCGTATCGCATGTTTCATGAGAAAGAATTTCATGGCGTGGTTACCAGCGGTTTCGTCCACTCTGGTCTTGGTCACCTCTTCATCAACATGTACGTACTCTACATGTTTGGTCCAACATTGGAATCTCTGTTGGAGAGTCCGCAGTTCGTTATCGTTTACGTTGTCGGACTTGTGGTGGGGAGTCTCTACCCACTCTTCAAGTATCGCAACCGGCCAGAGTACGTTGCTATTGGAGCTTCCGGAGCAATCTCTGGCGTGGTCTTCGCTTTCTGTCTCTTCATTCCCTTTGCTCCCCTTGGCTTGATCTTCTTACCTGGAATTCACTTTCCAGCCATTTTGTTTGCCATCCTCTACGTTGCCTACTCTGTCTACGCAATGAAGAAGGCAAAGGATAACATAGGGCACGAAGCCCACCTTGCTGGAGCCTTGGGTGGAGTTGTCGCCACAATTATCATTCAGCCACTCTCGGTCAAAGTATTTATCGAGCAGATTCAGACTCTCTTTACGTAGAGGAACTATTGCTGATATCCACAATGCTGTGTTGAGATCAACCACAATATCTCGCATTATCAGAATCGCTTTGGTGGTTCTCTTCATCCTCCTCCTCTTCAGGATGGGAGGATTGTTCTCGTGGGCTTACCTCAGTCCAGAACTTGTTTGGCCGTTGAAGGAGTTCTGGCGGTTGCTGACCTATCCTTTGGCACTCAGTTTTGGAGGGCTTCTTATCGGATCGATCGTCTTCAGTCAACCGGGCGAGGAGATTGAAGAGATGTTCGGCAAACGAGCTTTCGGCTTGGCTCTGCTGATCGTAACGCTATTAACTGCCGGACTTCACCTCCTCTGTTTTTGGGAGAGAGGGGATATCTTGTTGCAGGGACCAATGAACATCAGCCTCTTCGTTTTAGTCGGCTTCGTCTATCTCTTCCCAGCAAGTAGCGTCGGGATATTCTTCTTCAGAATTTCGAGCAAAATTATTCTCTGGGTAAGTCTTGGGGTAGTAGGGGTTATTGGAGGGTTGAAAATTGCGGCGGGAACTTCACCTCTGATATTGTTGAGCGAAGGGATGTCGGGTGCGCTATTCGGCGCGATCTGGTTCCACATCATCTACCAAAAGTACCCTCTACTTCTCGGGCCTATCAGGAGCCTGGCTCGCATACTTCCAACTCGCAGTGAGAAGAAAAACGTTCGGCCCGTTGTGAGGGGGAGAACGCTTCGCCTCGCACGCAAGGAAGAGACTCCGGTGAAGAGTGAGAAACAACTTTCTGACGAAGAGAAGCTGAACAGAATTCTCGAAAAGATTGGGGAGAGTGGGTACGAAAGCCTCAATGTAGAGGAACAACAGTTTCTCGATGACTATTCATCGAAGTTATGAAGAAGTTATAGGGATGCGAGTCGACGCCCACGATCGCACGAGAAGAGAGGTAGCTGTAGTGATGGAGTGAAAATAGTGAGGGGTGTAGGAAGCACCAGCAAGTTCAGCCCCATACACCTACATTTGTGGGGAGGCAGTTTGCGACCGATTGTGAATCACGGCGAAAACCTTCGTATAATTCACGCCGATTGGCGAATTTAGGAACCATTCGCAACAGAACGTACGATTACAGACGATCTACACCATGGCAGACATCGAAAACGGCACTGAAATGGAGACAGCGACTTCTGGGGACACACGTCCAGAGAGATTAGAGAAACTGATGGCAACTGTAGTTCCGGTACTGAACGGAGCTTTCGGTGAAGGGAATTTGGGCTATACCGAGTTCCGGGATGAACTTTCAATTACCGTGGCGAGGGAGGGGATGCACGAGCTGCTCCACTTCCTGCGCGACCACGATGCGTTGAAGTTCTCCATGCTCAAAGATGTCAATGCTGTCGACTGGTATCGCCGCAATGACCGCTTTGAGATTATCTACAATCTCTACTCCATCGAAAAAAAGATGCGCCTTCGGGTGAAGTGCTTCACTCAAGAGTCCGACCCACACGTCGACACGGTTACCGACCTCTTCCCGTCGGCAGATTGGTATGAGCGGGAAACCTACGATATGCACGGCGTCATTTTCGACGGCCATCCAGATCTTCGCCGAATGTATATGCCGGAAGATTTTGTTCACCCTGAAACTGGGGAGCCTCTCTATCCACTCAGAAAAGATTTTCCGATGATGGGCGTTCCCGGCTCGCTTCCACTACCAGAGAGAGGGAGTGCGAGAACGGTTGGAACAAATGGAGTAAACGGGTTAGGAAATAGTTAACGCGCAATCAGTCGAGAAGGAAATTTCAGAGTTCATTCAGGAGCAACATCAGCATGAACGTCAACGCAACGTCCACACTTGAGAGAGTTACCGACCTTCGACAACGGAAAATCCTGCACCGTGTTGTTGATAAGAACACGACGGTGACTTTGAACGATCAGGATCCTCTCGAGAACGATATGGTGCTCAACATGGGACCGCAGCATCCAGCTACACACGGTGTGCTTCGGGTGCTCCTCCGGCTTGACGGTGAAACTGTTGCCGCCTGCGTTCCTGAGCTTGGCTATCTCCACCGTGGCTACGAGAAACTTGCAGAGAATATCACCTACCACGAATTTCTCCCCCACACCGACCGGCTCGACTATCTCTCACCACTCTCGAACAATGTTGCCTACGCACAAGCTGTCGAGAAAGCTGCTGGAATCGATATTCCGCCGAGGGCTGTCTGGATTCGTACGATGATTGCCGAGCTTGCTCGCATCTCATCACATTTGATGGCGATGGGGGCAACTGCGATGGATGTTGGCGCAATCACAATGCTTCTCTGGACCTTCCGCGAGCGTGAGAAACTCTACGATATTTTCACGAAGATTTGTGGTGCTCGATTCACCACAAGCTACACTCGAATTGGTGGTGTTGCCACTGACTTCACTCCCGACATCGTTCCAATGATTCGGACGTTCATCGACGAGTTCCCGAAACACTTGAAAGATTTCGAAGGACTTGTCAACAGAAATCGAATCTTCATGGATCGTCTCCGTGGCGTTGGATATTTTGGTGCGGAAGATTGTATCGCACTTGGAATGACAGGGCCAGTGTTGCGCGGTACTGGTATTGCACACGACCTTCGGGTTGATGAGCCATACCTTCTCTACGATCAGCTTGACTTCAACGTTATCACCTACAGCGAAGCTGATGCCTACGCACGCTACATGGTGCGCGTTGACGAAATGAAAGAGTCGCTGAAGCTCGTTCGCCAACTTCTGGAGAAAATTCCTGGTGGGCCATTCATGGCAAACAATGCCGAGCATGTGCTGCCACAGAAACAGGAGATATACACGAAGATGGAGGAGTTGATCCAGGACTTCATGTTAATCAACTTCGGAACGCAGCCTGAGCCTGGTGAGATTTACTCTGCAATTGAATCACCGAAGGGGGAGCTTGGTTTCTACATTACATCAACTGGAGAAGGGCACGCTTGGCGACTGAAAATCCGCTCGCCATCATTCAGCAACCTGCAAGCGTTGGCTCCGATGTGTGAAGGCGAAATGGTTGCCGACGTTGTGGCCATTATCGGTGCAATCGATCCTGTGATGGGTGAAGCAGACAAGTAAGAGAGAGAATTCAAAATTCAAAAGGCAAAATTAAAAAGAGGAGGCAGGCTTAACTATGCGGATGGTTGCTTGCCTCCTCTGCTTCTTTGAGCTTAGTTTGATGGAGAGGAGTGGAATTCAAAAGGCAAAATTCAAAAAAGGGGAAAGTGGGATGACCCTATACGGGGAGACCCACACTCTTCTTTTTTTTGAATTTTGAATTTATACTTTTGAATTCCCTACGAATAGAGTTTTCCGAGCAACTTCCGTTTTGCTATTGGGAGTAATGTCTCTATGTAGGGGTAGTCAAAATCGGAGGTGAAGGAGTAGGTTGCCGGGTTTGGGAGATCGGCAAGTTCCGACACCAGTTGTTGTTTTACGTGCCAGGGTGAAGAGTCGAGTCCTTTCAATGGAAATGTTTTAATGGTTTCCGTCTTCAGGTTTCGGAATTTTTGATTTGCATTGGAGAAGATGGAAGTCTCGTATCGAACAACGTGTAGAAGTCCTTTCTGAGGATCGGGAACAAGCAGGTATCCCTCGTCAACGTAAGGAGGAATCAGCCCCACTTCCTCAAGCTGAATATGCTCTTCAATAAAGTTGTAGACTGTTTTTCCCTCTTCAATCCCATCGCGTATCTTCGGTGCTGCCCACCGCATTAGCTCTTCAACGGCCTGGAGTTCTTCGTTCGACATCTGAACTGTCTCGTGGAGCACTTGATGTGACTGTAGGTCGAGGCCGATGATTCGTTTCGGAAGGTCACGACGGAAGTTATCTCCGGCATTCAAGATTTCCGTCACGTTCTGGTAAAGCTGAATCAACTCCCCGAGAGTCGGGTAGAGTCTGTCGTTTGAAAATTCTTCGTGAGCATGCTTCAATCCTGCCAGGATACGATACTGGCCACTCTCGTAATCTTTGAAGTTTTCGATGAACGTTTCAAGCCGTAGTTGTCTCATGATTATCCTCTCAGTTTGTGGTGATAGTTAGCCCTTAGCAGTGGGTGCTTGTAACATCTTCATTGATCTTCGCAACCCACTGCTGAGGAAACGTCTTCTTCTCTTTTCCTATTTTACTCGACACAAAAAAAATATGATGAAGCGAGTAGCACTCCACACATTAGGTTGCAAACTGAACTACGCCGAGACAAGCGCAATCGGTGAACGTTTCAAGGCAAATGGATTTGATTTGATCGACTTTGGAGAAGATTCCGATGTCGTGTTGATTAATTCGTGCACAGTAACCGAAAACGCAAATAAAGAATGCCGGCAGCTTGTGCGGCGTGCGCTGCGGAAGAATCCCAGTGCTTGCGTGATTGTCACCGGCTGCTACGCACAGTTGAAGCCGGAGGAGATCGCCTCGATTGAAGGGGTGGACTATGTGTTAGGGTCGGCTGAAAAGTTCAGACTTTTCGATCTCGTCGATCAGTTTGCGAAGCGTGAGGTTCCGAGAGTATCTGTGGGGGAGATTGCTCACGAAACAGGATTCGGTCCGGCATATAGTAGTGAAGCAGATGCCCGGACTCGTGCCTTTCTAAAAGTGCAGGATGGGTGTGACTACAACTGTTCATTCTGCACGATTCCCTTAGCACGTGGGAGCAGTAGAAGTCAGCCACTCGACGACGTAGTTGCCCAGGCGAAAGAATTAGTTGGCAGAGGCTACCTTGAAATCGTTCTGACTGGCGTTAATACCGGCGACTACGGCAAGAAGGATGGGACTGATTTATATGAGCTTCTCTGTCGTTTGCACGAGGTAGAAGGGCTTCGCAGACTTCGCATTTCGTCAATCGAACCAAATTTGTTGACCGATCAAATTATCGAGCTTGCGGCTTCTTCCGATAGAATGATGCCACACTTTCACGTGCCGCTCCAGAGTGGTTCGGATAAGATTCTTGGAAAGATGCGGCGACGCTACCGGAGTAGTGACTACCGTGACCGAGTTGAGAAGATACTTCACGAGATGCCCGATGCAGGAATCGGTGTTGATGTGATTGTTGGCTTTCCGGGGGAGGGGGAAGATGAGTTCCAGCAGACCTATCAGTTCCTCCACGCTCTTCCCGTATCCTACTTCCACGTCTTCACATACTCTGAACGGGAAAACACTCCAGCAAATGAATTCGAAGGAAGCGTTCCCGTAGCAGAACGGAGAGAGCGAACCCGAATGCTTCGAACCCTTTCGGAGAAAAAGAGGGGGAGTTTTGCACGCAAGTTTGAGGGGAGCATTCGGCCAGTTCTTTTCGAGGCTGAACGTGGTGATGGAACAGTGCAAGGGTATAGCGATAACTATGTGCGCGTTGCGCTCACTCCTGAACAGAGGGTTGCGGAACAGATCGTTGAAGTGCAAATCGGTGAGTGGAGCGGAGACTTTGCTGAAGGAGAAGTCGTTGAAGCAACTCAGCTAACGGACGTGAGTGAATAGGACTTTACTCTACGACATTATCAACTCTCGTAGCAAGTGTACTTGGGTCGACGTTAATGTAGAGCACATTCGGTCTGCAACAGACAGCACAATCCTCCACATACTCTTGCTCGTACCCTCCCGATAAATCGAGCAACGTTTCGTTTGCTTCGCCACAGAATGCGCACGACCAAGGGAGAGGCGTTACCTCACCATGTCGGGCGATTAAAGGGGACTCTTCTTCGTCGTATTCATCAAACATCATCATTCGTCTTTTTGATTCAACTTCTTTGTAGAGCAAAGAGGTTCCTTCATTCAATACCCGCGAGACTCTTCACTCCGGCTCCGCCTCCGTTCAGAGTGACAGGTGGTGATTCTCCTCTTCATTGCCTTGCCATTCTGAAGTCATCCGAAGATCGCTGCAGGCAGAACCGTAGGTAATCCCGCCAGCACAGTAGAGCCATCAAGTTATCCTCTTCTCTCTTGTCATTCGAGATCAAACTACTTGCTACTTCCGTTCCTCACGATATTTCTCGAGAACTTTTTGAATTACATCCCAGCCAAATCCACGCCCTACGAGGAAGGATGACATACTCTGATCCCACTTCCTTGGATCTTCCTTCCTGATTTTCTGAGCTTTCTTCTCTGCAGCTTCCATTGCCTGTTGTAGCTCGAACTCATCGTTGAAAATGCTGCTCAGTGCTTCTGTGATTAACTCCTTGTTGACACCCTTATTCATCAGTTCCATTCGGAGCTTCGCTTTGCCGGTTGCTCGTTTTAGAAGGCGGTCGTTGATCCACGCTCGGGCAAAGGCAAGGTCGTCGAGCATATCATATTCCTTCAGAAATCTTTGTGTCTCTTCGATTGCTTCAACGCTATACCCACGATCTCTCAGCTTCTGTGCAACTTCACGTGCGCTTCTCCTTCGGGAATTCACAAAGTTCATAGCCGTCTGCTTTGCATGGTACAGCTCATCCCACGCTTTGACTTCGTCGATAAAGTCGTCGTCAATTTCTCTTCCCTTGAACAGGGCAAACTTCACATACGTTTCCTCGCCAACCCCAAACGAAAATTCTCCGTTGATAAAGATTGATCTTCGCGCAGTTTTTTTCTTCTGTTTCTGGACATCGGTGATTGTGAGTGTCGAGTTCATAGCATTCTCGTAGCGTTCGTAGTGTAGGAAAAGAGTGTGGCATCGGTATCAGATTTCAAGCATTCTAATACCTGGTGGGTTTGGACCAAACGCAAGGCTCAAGATTCCCTGAAACTGTGCAGAAAGAGACCTTTTGTACCTTGAAGAAACGGGGAAAAATCCGTACTTTGTCCCCGTTAAAATTGAGTCTCCACTGCAGGTTGCCATCTCCCTTAAAGTCGCAGAAATTAGTTAAATATCAAAGATTTTACATACACCGTTTGCATTTCGAGTACTATGAAATTTTCCGCTTCGATCCATGACCTTGCTGCCGCACTTGGAAGGGTCTCCGGTGCGATTCCACCACGCTCTCCGATGCCCGTTTTGGAGAACGTTTTGCTACGCCTTGAAGGGTCGGCACTCTCGCTGACTGCAACCGACATGGATATAACCATTACCACCACATTGCAAGTGAAGGGGGAACGAAACGGCTCGATTTTGGTTCCTGCTAAGCGATTAACTGACACTGTCCGGGCGCTATCGGAAGGGGAACTTGAGTTTGAGGCTGATCCTGATTCGTGGCGGGTCTCTATCACAACTTCTTCAGGGCAATTCAAGCTCTCCGGTCTCAGTCCAGATGAATATCCAAAGTTGATTAACTACGAGGGAGCAATCTCCATGACCCTTCCAATGGAGAAGTTCAGTACAATGGTTGAGCGGACGATGTTTGCCTGCTCATCTGACGAGTTCCGCCCAGCAATGACCGGTGTACTCTTCCAGTTCCGCCCCAATGAAATTCGTTCTGTTGCCACAGATGGATTCCGTCTTGTTCGAGTGATCGACCACGAAGCGAAAGCTGATGTAAGTGAAGATTTGGACATTATTGTTCAACCGAAAGGGCTTCACCTTGCAACCAAGGCGTTCGATGCGGATGAGATTACGCTATCGGCAAGCCAGACACACGTCCGGTTCGAAGATGGAACAACCACAATCACTGCCCGATTGATCGACGAGAAGTATCCTAACTACGAGACTGTGATACCTCAGGCGAACGATAAGAGAATGATTGTCCGTCGTGACGATATCTTGAACACGGTGAAGCGAGTTAGTCTCTACTCGAATGCACAAACTCGACAAGTCCGAATGAAGATGGTGGAAAATCAAGTGCAAGTTGCTGCACAGGATACTGATACGGGGGGAGAGGCGAAGGAGAGCATCACGTGCGATTACGGCGACGATGAGATGGAGATTGGTTTCAACGCTCACTTCGTCCGTGAGGCATTGGATCGCATTGATACGAACGAAGTCTCGTTTGACTTCTCAACTCCATTGCGTCCTTCGCTGATAGCACCTTACGGAGCAAAGAACGGACAGGATGTATTGATGCTCTTAATGCCAATACGCCTGAATAACTGACAACAATAGAGTAAAAGTGACCGGAGCGGCGTTGAAAGATCCGGCAGCCACGATTCAGGTCTGTCAGCCTTTCAGCTCCGCTTCCGTTGTGTTAAGCAATGCGCATTCGTCGTCTCTTCTTCCAGAATATTCGCAACCACTCGGAAACCGAGTTGTTTGCTGCATCGAGAGTTAACGTCTTTACCGGACTGAATGGTCGTGGAAAGACTTCTATCCTCGAAGCACTTTCGCTCTGTACGCTTACTCGGTCGTTTGTGGCAAGCCAAGATGTAGCCATGTTGCGCAGGGGAGAGAAGTTAATGGTTGCGAGGATGGAGGGAGTAAGTGATTACGGAGCACCACGGCGAATTGACGTTCGATGGTCAGCCGATGAAGGGAAGAAGATTATTCTGGATGGCGCGATGGCTGCAAACGCAGCACAGGTAATTGGAGCCGCCCCAACGGTTGTTCTCTTTCCTGATCTGAAGGCGATCACCGGTGGACCACCTATTCACCGTCGACGTTTTCTCGACTTGGTTCTCTCGCAGGCTAAGCGAAAGTATTTGGAAGACCTCTTGCAATACCGTCGGTTGCTGAAGCAGAGGAATACGATACTATCGGATGCGAGAAGGCGAGGAAGAGGGATCGACCCGATGTTGTTGGAGCCGTGGGACGAAGGGTTGATTGATCGCGGGGCACGGTTAATGCACGAGCGAACAAAGTTCTTGAAGGAGTTCGAACCGATTCTCAGGGAGACTGCCGAGGAGGTTGCGCTTGGTGCTGACGAGATTGGAGTGCAATATCAACCCGATTCTCTGACCCAACCTGCTGAGAGCATGAATGAGTATCGAGATATGTTGTGGCTTCGGAGTAAAGAGGTAAAAGGGCAGGAAGTTCGGCGGGGCACAACTCTTTTTGGTCCCCACCGCGATGACTTCAGCATGATAATTAATGGGGGAGATGTGCGGGTTAGCGCAAGCCAAGGGCAGCACAAGACTCTCCTTATTGGTTTGAAGGTAGCGGAGTTCCACTACTTAGCTCGTCAGTCTGCGGAGACACCTGTGATTCTTCTCGACGATATCTTTGGCGATCTCGATGCGCGAAGGGCAGAACGAGTATATGACATCACCAGAAACCTTGCCCAAGTCTTTATTACCGTGGTCTCCTTCGACATGCTTCCCTTCCTTCGGGGGCGTTCGATTGCTCCTGATGATGCCCACTTTGAGATTGAAAATGGTGGAATTGCAGTCCGCAACTATGGCTCGGGATTTCAACCTCCGACAGTTGAGAAATCGAGCGGGGGTGATTCCTTCGATCTTTCTGGAATCGACCTTGTGGCATCAAATGGGAGCGGATCTTAGAGAGGAATAATATATGGCACAGTCACTTGGCTCAATTATCAATCAGTGGTTGAAAGAGAACAACCTTCAAGAGAAATTTCGCGAGAACAGTGTTCCCGATTATTGGATTGATATTGTGGGGGAGGCGATTGCTCGCCACACGAAAGTTGAGCGCGTCGATCGTGGCCGCATGGTTATCCGCGCTGAGAGTGCTACATGGAAACAAGAGATTATCAATCGTCGCGAAGATATTCGGGACAGGGTAAACAAACGCTTCGGTGCAGAAGTTGTGACCGAGGTATTCGTGATCTGACTTCTCCCAACTCGATGAAGAAGAGGATCGTAAAAACATTTTGAACTATATAACTACTGAACGATTCAACTACTGAAAGGTGGAACGTGGCAGATACTACTATGACAAACCAGATCAATAACGATCAGTATACTGAAGAGAGCATTAAAGTCCTTGAAGGTCTGGAGGCAGTGCGGAAACGTCCGGCGATGTATATCGGTGACATCGGTTCGCGCGGACTTCACCATCTGGTCTACGAAATCGTAGACAATTCAATCGACGAAGCACTGGCAGGCCGTTGCGACACAATCGACATCACGATTCTCAACGATAACTCTGTCCGAATTGTCGATAACGGTTCAGGCATTCCTGTTGGTATGCACAAAGACAAGGGCATTTCTACGCTCGAAGTAGTTATGACCGTTCTCCATGCCGGCGGAAAGTTCGAGAAGAGTGCTTACAAGGTTTCTGGTGGACTTCACGGTGTAGGTGTGTCAGTTGTGAATGCACTTTCTGAGTGGATGGTTACCGAGATTCGGCGTGAAGGGAAAGTCTGGCAACAGGAGTACCGTCGAGGTGTTCCGCAGGGTGATGTGAAGGAGGTTGGAACAGTAAAGAAGAACGAGACTGGGACAACGCAGTGGTTCATGCCAGATAGCGAAATCTTCAAAGTAAGCGAGTTCAAGTGGGATATTCTTGCCGAGCGTATGCGTGAACTTGCCTTCTTGAATCCGCAGATCACGATCACGATGCGTGATGAGCGGGAGGAAGATGGATTGGTAGAACATTTCCACCACAAAGATGGTCTTGTCGGCTTTGTGAAGCATATCGACGCCCAGCGGACACCACTGATAAAGCCAGTGATGGTGAGTGGTGATCGAGATGATGTTTCGGTCGAGGTCTGCTTTCAGTATAACTCTGGCTACTCAGAGAATCTCTTCACGTACGTCAACGACATCAACACGCGGGAGGGGGGGACACACCTCTCCGGTTTCCGTTCCGCCCTCACCAGAACGTTGAACACATATGCCCAGAACAACAAACTGATTAAGAGTGACAAGATCACGTTGAGTGGTGATGATTACAAAGAAGGGTTAACCGGTGTAATCTCCGTGAAAGTTCCTGAACCACAGTTTGAAGGGCAGACCAAGACAAAGCTCGGCAACTCGGAAGTTGAAGGGATTGTTCGCTCGATCTTCGGCGATCAACTTGGACTCTACTTAGAGCAGAATCCGAAAGTAGGTAAGCAGATCATTGAGAAGGTAGTTGCCGCAGCCGAAGCTCGTGAGGCTGCGCGTAAATCGCGTGACTTGATTCGGCGGAAAAATGCGCTGGAGAGTTCAGCCCTGCCGGGTAAGCTGGCCGACTGTTCGATTCAAGATCCAGAACTGTGTGAGATATTCCTTGTGGAGGGAGATAGCGCTGGTGGCTCGGCAAAATCGGCTCGTGACCGTCGCACACAGGCAATTCTTCCACTGCGAGGTAAAATCTTAAATGTGCAGAAGGCGCGAATCAACAAAGTTCTCGAGAACAACGAAGTTCGGGCAATCTTCACTGCACTTGGTGTCGGTTTTGGTGAGACGCTTGATCTGGAGAAGCTCCGCTATGGTAAAATTATCTTGATGGCTGATGCCGACGTTGACGGTGCTCACATTCGGACGCTGATTCTGACACTTTTCTTCAACTACATGCGCGATCTGATCGAAGAGGGGCGAGTCTATCTTGCGATGCCTCCACTCTACAAGGTCAAAAAAGGAAAACGTGATTTCTATGCTTTCGATGAGAAGGAGAGAGAGGATATACTTTCCAGACTGAGAAAGGATGGGAAGAAAGATGAAGAGGACGAGCAGGAAGTTGATGAGGGAGGAGCAGTTGAGGAGACAGGGCGGCTTAAGGGAGGAATTGTCATCAGTCGCTTTAAAGGTCTCGGTGAGATGAATCCAGACCAACTATGGGAGACGACAATGAACCCCGAAACGCGAATTCTGCAGAAAGTGACTATCGACAACGCACAAACTGCGTCGACAATCTTCGAAACCTTGATGGGGGATGCTGTTGAACCACGTCGCCAATTTATCGAGCGTAATGCGAAGTATGTGAAGAATCTCGATGTGTAAGCGTAGATTCAACGTGAGGGGAGAGTAGCCACGAACGTGTGGCTCTCTCTTCCTCCTGTGTTGGTTTGTTATCTCACAAGAACTCACTCCGAGGACATTGCGTGTTCTGTCGATGGGATGTAGATTTTGTCTTCTTGAGATACTTATTCTTGAAGTAACTATAGACATAACGGAGTACTATCATGAACGGAAACGATATCAAAGGCCAGCTTGAGGAGTTCGGAATTGCCAATCCGGGTGACGTCGTCTATAACGGTACGCGCACTCGGTTGACCGAAGAAGCTATCAAGTTAGGAGAAGGGTATCTTGTAAAAGGTGGGGCATTGCTTGCATTTACTGGGCAACATACCGGACGCTCACCTAACGACAAATTCATTGTAGAGGAGTCTCAAAGCAAGGATCAAGTCTGGTGGGGAACGGTTAACCGTCCATTCGAACAAGAGCGCTTTAACCAGTTATTGGCCAAGGCAAAAGAATATCTCTCAGGGAAAGATCTATTTGTGGCTGATTGCTTTGTAGGTGCAGATGCACGGTATCGTGTTGGCGTTCGAGTAATCAACGAACATGCTTGGCACAACCTCTTTGCCCAGACGATGTTTATTCCATTGAACGAAGCCCCCGATCCTTCCTCGTTCCAAGTGGACTACACAGTAGTTCACGTTCCAGATATGTCGGCTATTCCTGAGGAGGATGGAACACGTTCTGGCACGTTTGTTTTAGTTGACTTCGGGCAAAAGATCATTCTGATCGGCGGCACTTCCTATGCAGGTGAAATCAAAAAGTCTCTTTTCACTACAATGAACTACCTGCTTCCGTTGCAGGGAGTTATGCCAATGCACTGTTCAGCAAACATTGGCGAGGCTGGAGATACGGCCCTCTTCTTCGGACTTTCGGGGACTGGGAAGACAACCCTTTCGGCCGATCCAGAGCGGTCGCTGATTGGTGATGACGAACATGGCTGGAGCAACGACGGAGTCTTCAACTTTGAAGGTGGATGCTACGCGAAGGTGATTCGCCTTTCTGAAGAAGCGGAACCACAGATCTATGAGACAACCAGAATGTTCAGCACTATTCTGGAGAATGTGGACTTTGACAAAGAGACTCGCGAACTTGACCTTGACTCAGCAAAGTTCACGGAAAACACCCGTGCTGCCTACCCACTTGACTTTATCCCGAACACCGTCCCAGATTCAACCGGTGGCCATCCACGCACTATTATCATGCTCACTGCCGACGCATTTGGTGTGCTCCCCCCGATTGCAAAGTTGACACCGGCACAGGCGATGTACCAGTTTATCAGTGGCTACACTGCGAAAGTTGCCGGAACTGAGAAGGGGGTAACCGAACCGCAGCCAACGTTCAGTGCCTGCTTCGGTGCTCCATTTATGGTTCACCATCCATCGGTCTATGCCGAGTTGTTGGGGGCGAAGATTCGTGAGCACAACGCAAGCTGCTGGCTGATTAATACTGGTTGGACAGGTGGTGCATACGGCACAGGAAGTCGGATGAAAATTGCATATACCCGCGCAATGGTGAAAGCTGCACTAAGTGGAGCACTTGATAACGCTGAGTTCCAGGAGGATCCGATCTTTGGCCTGAACATTCCAACCCACGTTGAAGGAGTTCCAGACGAGGTGTTGAATCCGCGCAATACGTGGAGCAACCCCGAAGAGTATGATGAGAAGGCAAATATCCTTGCCGCAAAGTTCAATGAGAACTTCAAGACATACGAAGAGGGGGCAGCGCAAGAGATTCGCGACGCTGGACCGAAGGTGAAAGAGGCCGCGAGTGCCTAAGAATCGAATGTTGCAGTGGTAGTTTACAGCGAGGCGTTGGCATTTGTCAACGCCTCTTCTTTTAATGCCCTGTGAAGTCCGCTAATGTCGCCGGTCAGAACGGCTATTGAAAATGATATATCGGAGATCGACGATCGCATGAAAAATTTAGGTCCAGTGTCGTTGGGATGGTTGCGGGAGATTGGAGTGGTTGAGATTGAAGCACTTCGTAGAATTGGGGCAGTACCAGTTTTTCTTGAGGTCAAGAAACGACATCCTAAGGCTTCACTAAATCTGCTTTGGGCGTTAGAAGGGGCCGTGCAAGATATTCACTGGATGGAGGTGACCTCCGAGCGCAAGCAAGAATTGAAAGAACTGCTCTGATGGTGTTTTCAAATATGGAAGATGCATTCTTGCCGCAAGTGAAAAGCGAAACCACGAGTTCTTTTGCCACCTATCGTCGAACAGCTTCCATGGGGAGCACAGATGACAGATGACTGGCCGTGGGGAAAAGCCGAAGGCTGCAACCCCACGGAGATGAGTCGCTCTTTGGATATTCCGCCACGCAGGTGCGGTTGAGCCGGTAGTGTTGATATCTCCTATCGTTCATTCTGCAGGTAGCTCACTTACAGTCAGCATATTATACCAAATTACCTTGCCGAAGTCGTACATCTGCCAATTCAGGAATGTCACTCAGAATGAAGCGGAGCGGAATGAAGAGTCTCGCAGCAAGTGTAGAGAAACGAGTCGTTGCACTACTGAGCCAGCCAGATGCTTCGGAAGACCTCACCATGACAAACCCTTTTCAGGATAGACCAGCCTGCACGGTGATATACGCCTTCCTTAACATTGTTTGGTATTAGAATCGGTCGATTCGCCTCCACAAAAGGGGAGAGGTTGGCACATCTATTTGCACCAACCTCTCAATGAATCAAACCGATGGAATTCGTTGTTGCCGGGGCAACTATCGCGTAATCACTATCACCTTTGTCTGACGCAGACCATTCGCCGTTACTCCAACGAAGTACGTTCCAGAGGCAAGCTCTTCTACGTTCAGAAATGCTCGGTGCAAGCCTTCGCTATAGTCCATGCTCAGCTCTTCACTGACACTTCGGCCATTAACATCAAAGAGTTGAAGCGAAACAGTTGACTGCGTGCTCAGGTTCAAATCTACAGTCAACCTTCCATCTCGATAATTGAAGCTAATGTTCTGGAGGAACGATTCTTCATCGCTACGCTCGCCTCTTACACCAGAAGTTCTATCGGATCCGTTCAACCACTCAATCCCTTTGTTTAGAAGTTGAATTCGGTCAGCTTCAGTACCGATACCCTCTGCACCGAAACCGAGGTAGACCAAGCGGTTTCGGCTGTCGGCATAGCGAATGCCGGCCACTTGGTTTTCACTCGTACCATAGTAGAAGGAGGGAATTGCTCCAGCTCCGGGTGCAATTTCATCGGGAGTATCTTGATTCTGAATACCAGTCTTTATCGAGAAGTTTAGTCCGTTGCCAATCGGATCGTTCGTTGCACCAACAACCGTTGCCGAACTGTTTGCATCCTTCACGTAGATTGCGTGGAGGTAGTTCTGCATGAACTCTTCATCGCGTGGAGTTGTCAAATCTGTGTTCGATGGGTCAGCAAGTCCATAGCCAATCTCTGCACCAATAAGGTAAATACGCGTGTTGCCGGCATCGATGTTCGAGCGAAGGAGTGTAATATCATCACGCGTTAATGCCCACTTCCCAACTTCCATGAGGACGACATAGTTCTTCCAAGCGAACATCGACTCGTCTGTTGGGTCTATCAGAGCGTAGACATAGTCACCATTACTGAGAGTCCGCTCGTATATAGGGGGAATGCTTGGATCACCTTCATCGCGACGAAAGAGAAGAACTTCGAGGTCTTTGGAGTATAACCGGAACGAACGAGTAAACTCAGTTCCCTGTGGTCCAGTGATTGTAAGGCGAACCGTGCCGACACCTTTCTTGTCGGAAGAAGCAGAGGAGAGAATATTCACTCCAAGGTCGGCACTAACCGTTGGTGAAAGTGGTATATCCATTTCTCCTTGGTCAAAGGTAGCACCGTCGAGAGTAACAGTGGCGTTCCAACCAGTTGGCAAATCTGTCTCGACCGTGAGCTTGAAGAGACCCGAAGCAGTTGGTGAAAAGGCTAAATCCCACTGGTTCGCCTTTTCTTGAGACTCGACTACTGAGTATTGAACGTTGTCATTCTCAAGGTGGATCTTTCCTTGGCTCGTCCCAGCCTGCAACACCTCTTTTGTAGCATCATCTTGAATCCAAGCGATGACAAAGAGTTGATCTGCATTCCATTCTGGGTCGATAGTGGCAGGTTCAATAGAGACAGTTGTTGTTCCGGGAAGGATTGTGATAATATCTCCATCAACTGATGGCATCATCTGGCGAGCGACGTGGGCAAAGTTCTTCTCGCCATTTGTTCCCGCATTAGCGTAGTAGTGAGTTCCTTCAACGATTGCAGTGTAGAGCTTTTTCGATTCAAACTTTTCGGTTGATTTGATAGTGACTTCAGCCGAAATCTTGTCAGCCGTTTGAACTTGTTCCACAGTGATTTCCATCGGTGAGGTTTGTGGCATCGAGGCGATCAAATTGTATATGCCAACCGTGTCGGAAGGGGCTCCTGCATAACCAGAACCACTTGCCGCAGGTGAGCGGCCGTTTACTCGAACCATGGGCACGCCGCTGATCCCGTTGTACGATATTCGTGTGTTGTGCATCGTTGGGTTGGCAGCATTCATCACATCTCTACCCGGGAAGTTGGCATGCCACATTATGGGAATCAGTAGTTCCTCGTTATGAGGCTTTGACAAGTAACTCTCGTAGAATGGATTTTGTGCTGCGCAGGGTGGGCAACTTGCATTTGTTCCCTCTTCAATCAAGAATACCCGTTTGTACTGACTTTGCGATTGAGCGGGATACAAGAGCAGACAGAAGAGGGTAAGTGGTAATAGCCGATAGAGTGTCGTCATGTTTCTCCTCCATGAACAATGTCGATAAGTGAAATGCTTGGGTTCCTTAAGCAGGTAACAATATATGAAAGGTAGAATAAAAGATTGCGTGGGTAAGAACACGATTTCCGCATTCCGTTTGCAGTCAGACTTACCTTGCACTCTTTGCACGACTTGATTCATGATTTAAGTAAATGGGGAGAGGGGATGGTAAAGTCTTACCATCTTCTCTCCCCATTTGAAATCTTATACTCCGATGGTATCAGGTGATAACAACAGGCTGTGTTTCCAGCCTGCCATTAGGGTAAAAGTTAAAAGGCTTTGGTTGCACCTTGGCTTGCCGTGGGGAGAGGAGAGGGTGGGGGAACAAATGTGCCTTAGATTTTAGCTCTTTAACTTGGTATAGGTATGCCAACCACTTCCTTAAAAAAAGAAAGCCCGACACAATGGCCGGGCTTTTCTTATCACGTGATGTGAGTAAAGTAAGGCTTACATGCCCTCTTTCTTCTCACCCTCTTCTTTCTTCGCTGCATCAGCATTCTCACCTTCTGCTGCTGGAGTCGCGTCAGCATTCTCAGCAGGAGCTGCTGCTGCGTCGTCACCTGTAGCTGGTGCTGCTGCCATCTCGCTTGCCATGTTCTTCATGTCAGCGATGCCCTTCTTAACTTCCTCGAGCTTTGCCTTGTTGTCTGTGATGAACTTGCGAGCTGCCTCTACACCACTCTTCCAAGCTGCGACGTCTGTTCCGTCACCAATAGCTGTTGTGGTCTTCGCCCACTCTTCGCCAATAGCCTGAAGCTGTGATTGGTAATCAGCAATCTTCGCTGCTCCTTCCTCATACTTTGCTTTCGCAGCGTCGTCCATATCAGTGACCGCCATGGTGCTGCTCATTCCTGCAAGCTCACCGAGCATTTGGCTTGCTTCAGCATAATCTTTGGCAAATGCGCCACTCTCGTCAGCCCATGCTTTTAGCTCGTCTTCTGACAAAGCACCACCGCACCCGATAACTGTTCCGACAAAAGCTGTCAGCATCAAGGACATTGTGATCTTACGAATCATTGTGTTTCCTCCGTTAGGAAAATGAATAATGGTTAGGTTCCAAAAAGATTATTATTGACTGTTGTGTCCTGCAAAATTACGAGTTGTTCGGGACGCATCAAGTACTTTTTAAGAAAAATACTTGGATTTATTCTCCAGCTTAAAACTCGCTATTCAAAGGAAAAATCAGTTTCTCTTACGTTATCTGCTCGATCACCCATTAGCTGCGTTACTTTCAGCTCTGCTTGTTCAAGCTCTTTCCTACAAGTCTCAGCAAGTTTAACTCCTTCCTCGTAGAGCTTAACAGCTTCAGCAAGCCGGGTTTGATCGCTTTCAAGTGAATCAACAATTTGCTCAAGTCTATCGAGTGACTCCTCAATGGAGACTGATTTCTTTGCCATGATTTTCTCTCGTAATAAGGCAGAGCAACCAGCTCAACTCTTGCGAACGGGGGGATTGCACGCTTAAGTTTGTACTGCGTTACTTACCTGATAAATGATTGATTTCTTTGATTATTCGACGATTTTCGCTTTATGTTCTCCGTCCCACATCGTGATGTTTACGTGGTCGTGGAGTTCGAGTTCGGAGTAGCTGCTAACCGGCTTTCCATCTTTCTGCACGATGGCGTAGCCTCGGCGTAGTACAGCATGTGGGGCAAGTGCGCGGAGTGAGGATTCAAGGCGGTGGAGGTGATCGGATGTGCGTTGAAGCTTTTGGCTTGTTGCATGTCGGCTCCGTCGGGTAAGCTCATCTACTTGTTGTTGATACTCACGAAGCAGATCGTGTGGCTTTGCTAAGCCTCGACTTCGCGATAGATATTCGAGGCGGTCACTCAGCCCATCCAACTTTCGGCGCAACTCACGCTGAATGCGTAAAGTTGTATCAATGAGGTGTCCCACCAACTCTTCTCGACTTCTCACTGCAATTTCGGCGGCAGCAGTTGGTGTTGCAGCTCTGACGTCAGCAACAAAATCGGCAATGGTAAAGTCGATCTCGTGCCCAACGGCACTGATAACAGGAACGTTTGACCCCGCAATTGCACGGGCAACAATCTCTTCGTTGAATGCCCAGAGGTCTTCGATTGATCCGCCACCTCGTCCGGCAATAATCAAGTCAATATCACCAAGCTCGTTTAACTGCTCGATTCCTCGCGCAATCTCCTGAGCGGAGCCGACTCCTTGAACTTTTGCTGGGGCAACTACCACCGAGACAGTCGGCATTCTTCGTGAGAGTGTTGTCAGGATATCTCGAATTGCAGCACCGGTTGGGGAGGTGACTACACCAATTCGTTTTGGAAAGTTGGGGAGTGGGCGTTTCCGTTCAGGATCGAAAAGCCCCTCGCTTAGGAGCCGAGACTTTAGTCGTTCGAATGCAAGTTGCAGTTCCCCCTGACCTAAGGGCATTATCTGCCGACAGTCGAGTTGATAAGCTCCCCGTGGTGGATAGACTGTGATTCCTCCCACAACAATTACCTTCATTCCGTCTCCGATCACGCTCCCGATTTGGCGTGTTCGCCAACAGACACAGGAGAGTGCCGCCTTCTCATCCTTCAACGTAAAGTAACGGTGACCACTTCCGGCAACCGTCCACCCAGAAATCTCCCCCGTGACCACCACTTCACTGAAGTCACTCTCCAGTATGTTCCGAATTGAGTTCGTGAGTTCGCTAACGGTAAGGCTTCCCGGATTCGTAGGAAGTACTTCTTGATCTTGTAGCGATTCCTCGCGTGTGATTTTTCTCAGTTTCATCGATCATTGTAAAGAAATCAATGGAGCAAGATACAAGCATAGCGAAGACTATCGGCAAAGGAGATACCTTCCTTCACGACCCTTTTCGCCCCTCATGAAGGAGAGTACCACCTTCAAAGCGTATATTTGTTCCCTGTCGTACAGACTCTCGGCATCGGAGGCTGATTGAACACGTGAGATACAGACAAACTCTCTATGGCACATAAAAAAAAGAACGTAGCCAAACCATCTCAGAAGAAGGAAGTGGAGTTCATTTCGGTTCGCTCCCCACGTTCGTCGAAAGTGGGGCAACCTTTAACTGAGCCGAAGACCTTACTCGTAATCAGCATTTTCGCCTTGGTTACGGTCATCTTTTTTTTCAGTCACCTTACAGGATCAGCCTTCTTGTGGGAAGACTTTGCCGAACAGTTCTTTCCGTTTCAGAGGTATGCTGCAAGCAGTTTTGCTGGCGGGGCTATTCCGTTTTGGAATCCCTACACCTTCTCTGGGATGCCCTTCTTTGCCGACTTGCAGAATGGGTTCTTCTATCCCGGGCACATTGTAATGTATCTCTTCTCCGGTGGTAAACTCACTGTCTGGCTTGCTCAGTTGTTTATTATTCTCCACTACTTTATAGCAATGGTCGGGATGTGGAAGCTGGCTGGTGAAATGAAGGTGAGTGGGTGGGGGAGAATCTATGCCGGTATTGCCTATGGCTTAAGTGGTATGTTGGTAGTACACATGATTCACCCGAACATGCTCTACCACTTTGCTCTCTTTCCATTGATTCTCGCATACTTCTGGAAAGGTCTCAATGAGCGGAGCCTCTTCCACACACTCTTGTCTGGTCTGATTCTCGGCTTGGTAATGCTCAGCGGCCATCCGCAGACTGCTCTCTACATCATCTTCTTTCTCTTCTGCACAACTCTGTTCGTGTTGATTCGGGACCTTCGATCAAATAACCCAGAACAAAAGAAGGGGCTACCGATTCTTCTCGGCGGGGCACTCGCAACCATTCTGATTGCTGCTGGAATTTTTGCTGTGCAATACCTTCCCTCGCAAGAGCTTGCCGATCGGTCGCAACGGGCAGAGATGACCTACGAGCAGTCGGTAGATGGGTCAATCGCAGTGAAGCAACTCTTCACCCTAATAACGCCGAAAATTTTTGGTGTCGTTACCGGTGATTCACCAAAGGATCTTCCGTTTTGGATGCGGGGTGGGGGAGATACCTACTATTTCTGGGAGACTACAATCTTCGTTGGGGTTGTCACCCTCTTGTTGGCACTTCTTGGGCTTGCCTCTGGGAAGTTGCGTGGGGCTGGTTGGTTCATTGCCGGAATGGCTCTCTTTGGACTTCTCTATGGATTAGGTGACAACGGCTTTATCCACCCAATTATCGGAAAACTCCCCTTCTTCAACACCTTCAGAGTCCCGGCTCGAATGGCAATCTTCTTTACGTTGGGTGCAGCCCTCCTTGCCGGTGTTGGGCTTGATCGCGTAATTCAAACCGAAGAGCATAAGGAACGCCTTTCACGTCTGCTGCTGATTGGCGGAGGAGGGATTATCCTCATTGCTTTGCTCGGTGTCACTTCAACACTGATACCGATGCTCCAAGATTCTGCTCAGCGCCCACTTCCCGCAGCAATCGTGAGCGCAATCTCTTCAACGGCAATTGCTCCCCTCCTCATCTCCATCCTTTCTGTTAGCATTATTTGGTTTGGACTCAAGAGTAAATTCCCGGCAATCGGAACGGCGATCGCGTTAATACTCCTTTGTCTTGTTGACCTAATTACGTTCGGCATCGAACAGAATACCTCACCAACGAATCCCGACGCCACGCTTTCAAGTTGGGAAGCACAGTTTCCGTTTGCGCAGGCGAATCCACCCGAGTCGATTTTCAGAGTGCAGCCTCGGACGTATGGTGAAATTCCGGGGCTTCTCATGTTGAGGAATCAAGGTCCGTACAGTCGGATTATGTCGACAGAAGGATATAATCCTTTGCTGTTACAGCGGATCAACCCACCTGCCCCAACAGCAGAGGAGACGATGGCTCTGCTCAACGTGAAGTATCGAATTCAGGTCGACTCGTCAACAGGCCAGATTCTTGGCTTAGGAGAAGTTCCAACACCATATCCACACGCATGGTTGACCCACAACTATCGGGTAATATCCGACGAGAATCAATTGAAAGGAGTGATGGAGAGGGGGGAGGAAGATCTCACGCAAACAGTTCTTCTTGAAAGTGAGCCTTCTATCAAACCGAGTGGATCGGGTGGCACTGTTCGGATTTCGGAATACGAACCGAACCGAATTACAATGGCGACTAGTTCGAACAATCCATCGGTTCTCGTTCTAAGTGAGATTTACTATCCAGCTTGGAAAGCATATATCGATGGTGAGGAAGCCGAGGTGCTTCGGGCAGATTGGTCACTTCGGGGCGTTGCTCTTCCAGGTGGGGATCACACGGTAGAACTCAAGTTCGAGTCCGATGCGTTTTCTACCGGAAGAACAATTACGTTGTTGACTCTGCTCCTGACTATCGGTGGACTTATTACACTCTGGGTTCTTAAAAAGAAGAAAGGAGATCAGAACGTGACAGCATTGCCTGAACCGGAGGAGGAAGCGTAGCGTGGGAATTCTGGATTCTCTTGTTGCCAAACTACTTCCATTCACCCCGAAGTCAGTTGTTCGGATTGTCGCCCGGCGCTATATCGCTGGCGTTACTGTTAACGATGCTGTGAAAACAGTTGCCCGGCTGAACTCTGCCGGGGCAGTTGCTACGGTCGATTTGTTAGGTGAGTTTGTGAAGAGTCGGGATGTAGCTGCACGCGAAACTGAGCATGTGGTACACCTTATTGATGAGATTGCTCGAACAGGCGTCAAGTCTGGAGTATCTGTGAAGCTGACATCGTTCGGACTCGATATCGATCCACAATTTTGTCGAGCGAACCTGCGCCAAATTTTGCAGAGGGGAAAGGATCGCAAGATATTCGTCCGGATCGACATGGAGAACACACCCTACACTGACGAAACAATTGCAATCGCTCGCGAGATGTGGGGGGAGTTCCCGGGGGGGGTTGGCATTGTGCTGCAGGCCTATCTCCGCAGGACGCTCAACGACGTAGCTGAGCTTGCTCCAACCGGAATCAGCTTTCGACTTTGCAAGGGGATATATGTTGAGGACGAGTCGGTAGCATTTAAGGATAGGGATGAAATTCGTGAAAGCTACGTTGCTTGTCTGAATGCAATGTTCGACAACGGGTGCTTTGTGGGGATTGCCACTCACGACGACGCCTTGATTGATGCAGCACGAGCGATTGTTGCCGAAAGGAATCTGGGTGGAGATGCCTACGAGTTTCAGATGCTCCTTGGAGTACGAGAATCAAAACGAGATGAGTTAATTCGTGAAGGGCATCGGATGCGAATCTACGTTCCGTTCGGCGAAGATTGGTATGGCTATTCAATCCGGCGTTTGAAAGAAAATCCTGCCGTTGCAGGGCACGTGCTGAAGGCGATCTTTACGGGTGATTAACTATAGCAAATACCCAAGTAGACCTGAAGAAATTGATGCCGATTAGAGGTTGTTGAGTGGAATCACTTTTTCCCGAGTTGGATTTATCGCCGAAGCAGATCTGCAAAGTCGATTATGCTGGTACGGGTCGTTCGAACAACGTACCTCGGGGAACGCTTCTGATCGAGGCTGCGCGGGAAGCTACGCTCGATGTGCCGCAACAGTGTGGGGGGCTTGCAATCTGTTCTTGGTGTAAAATGGAGATTGTTACCGGAGCACAAAACCTCTCCAAGTTAACAGATGGAGAAGAGCGTTTGAGGGAGTGGGGGAAACTTTCAGAGCGTGAGCGTGCCTCGTGTCAGGCGGAGATTCATGGTGACGTTACAGTTACCGCACGTTATTGGTAGAACTCTATGGCTTTTTTTCGGCAAGATATTATCTGTTCCTTTTTCTTCTTGACGTTGGTTCCACTTGTTGGAAGCTGCGCTGCTGGCGATAGTGGTGGAAGTGACGGCAAAGAGGAAGGGGGAAGCGTTGGAGGGCGAGTTGCCTTAGTTGAAGTTTTGTCGCACGACAGTGCCAAAGCTGCCCAGCCTACAATCCTGGATGGGATGTTACGGCAAGCGTTCGACTCGATTCCAGATGTAAGCTACGTTACGTTCAGCGAGCGAGGGACGAAGATTCCGGGGAGTGACTCAGGGGTATCGGTTGCTGATCTTGCAAAGCAACTCGACCTCGCACAAGTTCTATCCATTCGGGTTGCTCGCTTCGGGTCTGTTGTCGGAGCCGACCTTCGTTCGGTTGAACCTGCTTCGGGAAAACTTCTCTTCCACGATCGTGCGTTCAGCTTTATTCGGTATCGCGATCAGGAAGACAACCTCTTATTTGGTCCAGCCCTCTACGAAGCAGTGGAACGCCTTGTCTGGCGCATGGGAAAGCGCCCCGACTCGGAGCACTTAGTTGTCTCTGCTGAGCCGTTGGTGGTAGGGAGCGTTGTGATTGCCCGCGATCCGGCACTCGGAAAAATCGAGAAGGATAGGGTAGAGATTAGCAAGAACGGGGTGAGAGCACTCGGCGATTTCGCTCGCGTCAGTTTCCCAGAGTTTGTTGTCTTCGACTATGAATCACGATCACGGCTGTACGAAACAGTTGGTTTGGCGGCTGTTGAAGATCACGAGCCGGTCGGTAATCTTGAGCGATCTGCACTGTTCAAGCTGGATATACCCTACATGCTGAGTGCGAGTATTACGCCGGGCACAAACGATTCAGTTCGATTTCGAGTTGAGTTCTACAGGGTAACTGGAAACCAATCAGATACATTGCTTGATTTTGAAGAGCAACAGATGGAGATCAAACTTTTCAATACAGCAACCACCGAGCGAGATGCTGTTGGTCTGCTACTTGAGCTTGCAAAGAACCTGCTTACTCGCCAGGCGGGAGATATTAGAAGCAGATATGCAACGAACAGACTGGGGGCATAAATCTCGTGAATAGATCTACAGTAAAGGAGATAGGATTTGCTGGATCAGAGGAGGTCAACTCAAGTGAACTTGTTCTGTTCATCTGCAAAGGCTTCTCTGGTGAGATATGCAGAGTAGTGCTCAACCCAACCTTGATGTTGGAGGAGGCAATTCCGATGATTGCCGACCAGATAGGATATTACTCTCCCGATTGGGAGAAGATCGGACTCTATAACCTGACACGAGATTTCGAATACCAGTCAGGCATTCCGTTCACAGAAACGCGCTCAGAGAATGGCGATCTGGTAATGATGGCCGACGGTGCTGCCTGCCATAAAGAGGAGTGAGGGGATGCGATACAAACGCCATATTTTTGTCTGTGTTAACGAGCGCGAAGAAGGTCACCATCGAGGTTGTTGTCAATCAAAAGGTGGGGAAGAGGTGCGGGGACGACTGAAAGAGCTTATCAAGGAGCGGGGGTTGAAGGGGGAGTGTCGAGCCAATAGTGCAGGTTGTCTCGACGGGTGCGAGTTCGGAGTTACGGCGGTTGTCTACCCTGAGGGTGTGTGGTACGGTGGTGTTACCGTTGAGGATGTAGAAGAGATCGTTGAATCACACATTGTAGGTGGAAAGCCTGTTCAACGCCTGATGATACAGCATAAGAAGTATACACCTGAAGAATATCTCGGCAAGAAGTTCCAATCGAATGATGCAATTGAGCTAACTGAAGAAACAGGGAATAACGAAGAACAATGATCCAACCAGCAACACGCTATATTGATATACCGGCAGGACGAAGCATCCCAGATATTTTTAACGCAGTAATTGAAATCCCGCGCGGTTCCCGGAATAAGTATGAGTACGACGAAGAGTTCAACATCTTTCGGCTCGATCGTACCCTTGCCTCACCGATGCACTACCCGACTGCTTATGGCTTTGTCCCAAGCACACTCTACAAGGATGGTGATCCTGTCGACGTAATGGTTCTGATTGAAGAGGCAACGTTTGTGGGATGTCTCATCGAAGTCCGGGCTTTAGGAGTAATGCGGATGCTCGACAATGGGAAACAGGATGATAAGATTATTGCCGTTCCAGTTGGTGACCAGCATTTTACTCACTATTCCACGCTGGAACATATGAAGCCTCACACACTTGAGGAGATCAAGTATTTCTACTCTCACTATAAAAATCTTGAAGGGTTGGAGACTGAGTTTATGGGGTGGAGTGGTTGCGAGTATGCGAGCGAGATATTGCTGGAGTCGATCACTCGATACCGCGAGCGTCAGCGTGTCACGAGCAGTCAGCAAACCGGCTGAACAGGATGTCTGAACCAGAGTCTGATTTCCATAAGAGCAACGTTAACCCACTCCACAGGGGGTTGGTTAAAGAGGCGTTTGTCCGTTTCCTTCTCTGCTTCGCGAGTCTACCCATTCTCACATCGGTAGCGTTGGGGCAAATAGATAGGCCCACTCTGCCTGATTCAGTTAACGTTGCCACAGCCGACTCAGCCGCGCATGCAGTTGCCGATACTTCCCGTCTTTTCCTCTTGCACGTTGCCCCTCCCGGTGCAGTTCATCAGGAAGGTCAACTATTGAATCGATCATTCAGCAAGTTCGATATTCCAGATCGCATCCAATCAACTCTCTTCGATCCACTCCACTCAAGATTCGAGGGCTATATCCTCGCTGGAAGTGTTCCAGGCGAACTCGGAGGACTTTCCTATGCTGCGGGGAGTCCAGACGACATTGCATACAATTTTAATGGCCGCCCACTTAGTGGCCCGAGAGGGAAGGTCTACGACTATTCACTCTACCCAATAGAATTTCTTGAAGAGGCTGAGTATCTGAAAGGGGGAGCTGGGATTCTCTACGGTGGTGCAACTGCTCTCACTACAGTCAATATCCTCCAACCACAATTTGATGTTGAGGGGAGTTATCTCCGGCTAATCTTTGGCAAAGGGGGAGCCGCCTCATCCAGAGCAGAAGGATTGTTTGCGAGGAATCTCTCGAGAAAGACAAATTTATCGGTTGGCTTCCGACGACTTTTTTCCGATGGGGTCTATCAAAATCAAGGTGTGGATGGATTAAACATCTATACCTCGCTTCTCCACCGCTATCAGGCTGGATTAACTCTCTCGCTTACAGGGATGGTAACCGACGTTGCTCGGGGTGCAAACGGAGGGCTAACATCCGAAAGTCCCCTAAGTTCTGTCAGCTCATCAGTAGTGAACGATACGTTAGTGGAAGGGCTACTGAGGCACGATGTAACCGCAACGTTTCGGTGGATACCAGAGTTAGCTGGTAGTGATGAGAGTGAGGTCAGTGATATATCATCACTTTCACGAATAGATGGAAATCTCTACTTCTCACACGCCGAACGCTCACTTCTGGTAGGAGAAAGAGAGGCCTTAATCAATGGTCTTCCGCGAGTCGTTCAAGGTGATATGTTTGGCGTAAACGGCACTCTTTCAAAGCAGTTCGGTTCCACCAAACTTAAAGCTGTTCTGCGGGGTGAAATTGAGAATGGAAGGGAGGCGTTACTCCACGCAGGTCTTCTCTTTACCCAACCGATAAGGCCGACATTTACGATTGGGGCTGGTGGAGTGGTAACTGATAAGAGCACAGCTAATAGTTCGGCTCTCTTTGTTGAGTTCAACGCTTCGGTCGCTGATTCGTTTGCCTTGCGCGGAACAGGACGGTACGTAATAGGAGATGATGCAGAGGGAGTGAGTGACACTCTTCTCGTGCTGAGTGGTGAGGGAACAGCTTGGATGGGGGAACTTGAAGGAGTCTGGAAGAAGGGGGAAACCAGTCTGCACATCAACGGTTGGATCCGCCGAGGAATTCAACTGGTGAGCGGTAGTCGTAACGAGTATACGGCGTTCGGTACAGCCGTTAGTGGGTTGATACCGATAGACTTTCTCCGAGTGAATTGGCAGGCGACGGGAACTATACTCCCTGACGGCGATCAACGCTTTCCGCAGCTTGCCGCAAAGGGGGATGTTTACATCCCTCTGCACCTACTGAACGGAGCGCTTGACCTCGACATTGGTACAACCGTTGCGTGGCAGAGTTCATTCTTAGGTATTGAATACGAACCAATTAACGGTCGTTGGCTCTATCCTATAGAAGAGAAAGTAAGTGAGAGACAAAAGTGGGCGTTGATCGATCTGTTTGCCTCGGCGAGGATTGGAACGGCGTACTTGAACCTGACGCTCTATAATGTACTCGATGCGGAGTACCGAACCGTTAGTCGTTATCCAACCACAGGACGCGCACTCCGTTTCGGCATCACTTGGACAATGATCGACTGAGCAATATGAACCGTTGCAGGGGATGTTGGGGATACAGAAAGTAGTGGCTGAAAGAAGAAGAAAACCATCAAACACAATCAATAATTAAAACAATGGATCTCTACAAAATTCTCGTCGAAGCTCACTCAGGTATGCGCTGGCTCGTTCTCCTGATGTTCATAGTCACGATGGTCAAGCTGCTCGTTACCTGGCTTGGAAAGAAAGAGTTTGGTAAAGGGGATAATGCGTTACTCCGAGCTACGATTGGTTTTATCGACATACAACTACTGCTCGGTTTGTCGTTGTTACTCTACTTTATTCTCAACGCAGGGGGGCTTGCTTCCTATCACTATGAACATGCTGGAATAAATGCAATCGCCATCATTTTTGCACACATTGCAGGGAAGGGAAAGGACAAACCTGGGCCGATCAGGGCACGAAACGCCTTCATCTTTTTGTTCGTTTCGGCGGCGTTAGTTGGTTTGGCTATTAGTAGGCTACCACAAGGATGGTAGAACTGCAAAAAAGTGTTTTCCATGTTGCACCGCGTATTGTGTTTTCATAAAAACTCCTTATTATTGCAGTGCCCGTTAGCGCTACCTGGCGTAGACCAGCCACAGCCACACACAGCCAAGGGGCGTTAACACAAAAAGGGTCCGGCGAAGTTTTATGGGGGGGCTTCGCCGGTTTTTTTTGCCTAAAATCGAAATAGCCATTCTCTGTTTTCAGAGAATGGCTATTTGTTTTTTGGATTTTCAAACACTGCCGTGGTATTACCAGAACATGACGTTTCGTGTTAAGACTTCCGAACAAGTTTTGCTACTGTCTCGATGTGGTATGTCTGTGGGAACATGTCTACCGGTTGTATATACTCAACGTTGTATGCCTCAGTTAGTAGTCCACAATCTCTTGCCTGCGTTGTTGGATTACAGCTTACGTAGCATATCCGTTCAGGGAGCAGCCGAAGGAGTGAGCTAACAACGTCAAGGTGCAGTCCGGCACGGGGTGGATCGACAATGACGACATCGGGACGTGGTGTTGAAGACGTTCCACCTTCAAGCTCGGCGATCACATCTTTTAAATCTCCAGCAATGAACGATGCGTTCGGAGTATTGTTCCGTACAGCATTTGCGCGGGCGTCGAGGACTGCACCTTCGTTTAGTTCAACACCGACGACAGTTTCGGCTTGCCGAGCTGCTGCAAGAGTGATTGTACCTGCACCACAGTAGAGATCCCAGACCTTCTCTTCACCAGTTAAGTCGGCAGCTAATAGTGCCTGTTCATAGAGTTTGTTCCCTTGCTTGGGGTTCGTTTGAAAGAACGAAAAGGGGGAAATAGTGAACGTGTTTCCGGCTATCTGTTCAGTAATTGTTCCAGGCCCATAGAGGACATATAACTCTTCGCTAAATGCAACCTGTGCCTTCTTCCGATTCACAGCTAAAACGATTGTTGTCACCTCTGGTACGTTTTCCTGAATGTGCTTAACATACTTATCCATCAAAGGTGGGTTTGTGTCGGCAGTTACTGGGACTACCATGATCTCACCTGTTGCAAGGGAAGTACGAATCACAAGGTTGCGAAGAAACCCTTGGTGATCTCGAGTAGAGTAAGGGATAAGTTGATGGTCGAGTGCAAATGAACGGGTTGCGTTCAGTATTCTGTTGCTCTCCGGCGATTGTAGAAAGCACTCGTTAACGTCAATAACTTTGTCGAACCTGCCGGGAGCATGTAAGCCGAGGGCAAAGTCTTTGCGAAACTCCTCGCCTGACTCTATCTCCGAGGCAGTCAACCATCGATTTGAACTGAAGGAGAACTCCATCTTATTCCGATACCAGAATGGCTCGTCACATCCAAGGGTTGGCTTTACGTCGACCTCGTCGAATCCTCCAATTCGCTCAAAGGCATCCACAACATGTTGTCGTTTCCAGTAGAGCTGAGCCTTGTATTCCAAGTTCTGCCACTTGCACCCGCCGCAATCACCAAAGTATTTGCATCGGGGGGGAATTCTCTCCGGTCCAGTAGTGAGAACTTCAAGAAGGCGAGCTTCAGCAAACGATTTCTTTTTCTTCGTCACCATTGCCCGAACAGTATCCCCCGGTACGCACCCAGTGAGGAAGACTGCCATCCCATCGTATCGAGCAACTGATTGGCCATTGAAGGCTGCCGACTCGATGGTAAGGATTACCTCCGAACCTTTTTTCAGTGGTGAGGGGAGTGTTGACCTATCTATCGTATCCATAAGAAAATTTGTTGTGATGGTCTGATTCTCTTCAGAAAACTTTTGCTGTCACTCAGGATCCACCAAGGTGGATGATGAGCCTTGCCGGGATGTACAGAGCATGAGTGCTCAACCAAACCAGCGAGATGCTTCGGATGACCTCAGCATGACAAGCCGTGATTTCTCTACACTGACTCTCCCTGTCACTCTGAACGGAGCAAAGCGAAGTGAAGAGTCTCACTCGAATATGATGCGAACTCCGTTTACACCTCACAGCATCTTCCTACTTTTCCCCGCGAGATGCTTCGGCAGACCTCAGCATGACAAAGTCAATCATATCGAACTGACCTGTTCCTCTTTACCAACTCTCAATATTGTCACTCTGATTGAGCAGTACGAAAAGAATCGGGGCGAGAGAAACTCCTCGCCCCGGCTCATTTCAGAGAGTTAATTTGAACTGACTCCCCACGACTAAGTCGTGGCAACTTCTTCTTCTTCAGAAGACTCCGGTTCAATTGCATTCTTCTTCCGCCGTTGCTCAGTATAAACACCAAAAGCAATCAGAGCTAAAGTGATGATGTTGAGCGTCAAGGAGATCATCACTCCAGTTTCGTGTGCATCACTCTTATACTCATAGCGAACCGTATGCTTTCCCTGAGGAATCACAAGTCCACGGAGAAGATAATCTGTCCGAATAGTCTCAACTGGCTGTCCATCGATTGCTGCGTGCCATCCTGGTGGATAGAAGATTTCGCTTAACACCATGAAGTTGTTTGCCGGAGCATCTACATCAATTTCAATCAAGTGCGGTTCCCACGTCGTAAACTTGATGCGGCTGTCTGACGCAGCAACGTTTGATGGAACTCGATCGGCGATTGCATCGTTGCCACCAGTAGAATCTGGGGCAGCAGTGGCAGAGATTGGGGCTATCTCAGTTCCCAACGCTTCGGGAACGTAGGCAACTTCGCGTGGGTTGAAGGTATTGTCTCGAATCATCTCCAACACTTTTTTATCGTCGGCAACTTCAACCTTGTTCACAAACCATGCGCGTGGCATTGCTGTTGGCCGTTCGTAGACACCTGGTGCAACTTCAATATCGGTTTCGGCAGTTGGTCCCTGAGGAGATACAACGTAGCGTGTATTGAGAATATCCCACGCAAGACCAGGTCCTGGCATTCCGGTGCTTCCATTATTTGTGAAGTCCATCAGGTCTTGATAGCGGCGAATCTTCGCTGCGCTGTAGCCACCGATATGTTGAAGTCGGAAGTGGGCTGGGAAACTTGATCCCCGAGAAAAGTCGGCAATGCGGAAGAGACTTGAATCATTCTTCGCAATTAGGAATTGATCGGCTGGCGTTGGGTTGAAGACGGCGAACGCTTGTTCGCGAGGTTCATTCTTGTCCATTGGACGGTAGTCAACTCGCCATAAGTCAACTACAGTTATTAAGATAACAGATGCGATCAGCACTGTTCCAGATATTTTTCCCTTAAGGTATGACCAAGCAAGGAGGAAGAAGGCTCCGGCAAAGAGTGCTGTTAAAATCCAGTCGAGCTGAACAATGCTGAATACCCCTTCGGCAACTTGAGGAGGTACATTCCCTCCGAACATTTTCTTCATTCCTAAGTCGGATGAGATTGCCGAGACATAGGCTGATTTGATAGCGAAGACAATAAAGAAGAAGACGGCAGAGCCAATAGCACCAATCAGAAATGGCTGAGCTGCACTTTTCTGATTGGTGATTTCACGTCCTTTCTGGAGCAGTGCCGTAAGCCCGAAAGCAGATATGAGTGGAAGCGCAAATTCAAAGATTACGAGTGATTGGCTTGGAGCGCGGAACTGTCCGAAAACGGGGAGGATGTTGTAGAGAATATCGTAGAAAATCGAGAAGTTCGCTCCGAAGGAAATCAGCAGACCGAAGATACCGGCAATCCCTATCCCGAGGACAAATGGATTGGATCGATATCGAATGAATCCATAGATGCTTAGAAGTAGGACGAGTATTCCCATGTAGTGTCCAGCATCGGTGAACGGAGCTTTTTCGTTCCCCCAGTATGTCGGAATTGGCTCCTTCGGTAGCCCTGCTACGTCGAGTTGAAGGTGACCGAATCCGAAGTATGTCGGAACTATGTAGGTGAAAGTCTCATCTACATCTTGCGACCAACTTGTAGCGTAGGAGTATGGGTCTTGCTCAGTCTGTTCCATTATCGGGTCAGCACCACGAGTGGAGTACTCGTTATACTCCAACGTAACAGCAAATCGATCCCACCCCATCCCGACAGCAAAGAGTGCGGCGGCTATGCCGACCAGTACCGCCCGAATCACTCCAGTGCTTCTTCCATCCTTTCGTACAAACGATGCAATAAACTCAGTGAGCAACCAGATGCCGATGAGAAATGCACCATACATAGCAGTCTGCGGGTGGGCAGATTCAACTAAGTAGTGAATTGCCAGTATCAGTAGCCCAGCGTAGAGGTAACTCCACCGGTCGATCAACCTATCGGCAAAGAGAATAATCCAGGGGAGGAAGGCGAGCACCATCGGTTTGGTGTTGTGGCCGATCATAACCCAAACGATAATCCAGGTACTGAAGATGGTCGCAAATGCTGCGAAGAAAGAGACTGGTCGGGAGAGACCTTTCCAGCGTAGGAGGGCGAAGACACCGAGACCGAGAAGGAAATAGTAGAAGAGGACTCGCATGATGTCTTGATTCAGGAAGCTGAAAACATCTTGTGCGACCTGCAATCCTTTCATCGTCAGATCCCAGTTCCTATCTCCAGTTACCATGTAGGCCGCAACCCCGGGCATTCCACTGAAGACGTAGGGCATCCACTGTGGGGATTCCCCCTTGTCGGACATATCATTTAAATATGTCCGATAGCTCTCCCACGAGATATTATCGTTCGCGCCGAAATACTCGCCCCCAAAAATCGGGCCGCCGAAGAAGATCAAGAGGGTGAGGAGAAGGAGAAGAGACCACGTCAACGAACGATACTTCTCCGGTACAAAACTGAGAAGCTCTTTCTCAGTAGCTCTATGTTTGCCTGTGGCTGCACGTTGAGTCCGTTGGGGGCGGGTCGATCTATTCGTCTCTGCCATATCTCTTTAAATTCGGATTTTCGATTTCAGATTTTGGATTGCGGATCATCAACCCGCGAACGTTGCGGATACGTTGCAAAGATAGTATCCCCTGCAATTACCTCTACCATTTCCACTTATTCTACTTAGCACTAATTCTGGCGACCTTCAATTGCAGCCAAAAGAATTCCACCGGCGAGACCAATGATGCGATCAAATGCGTTGGCGTCGGTAGTGAAGCTGACATCCAGCTTGTAGACAAAGGGGTTGAAGTGCTGTTTGTAGTGGCAAATCTCACCCCCAGCAACCTCAGCATAAAACTCTTGAGGAATCAAGTTTGATAGAAACCGGCGAAGGAAGGCCATCATTCCGCTATCCTCGAGAATTTGCCCTACTTCGTTGTCGTCGGCATCCATGATAATCCAATGGTCGCGGAACATTGAACCCCAACCCTTTCGCCGCAATGCACCAACTTTCTCATTGTTTACTGAGTCGAACACATCGTATGCTGCTGCGAAGTCGATGATGTTTCGGGCTTGAATCCAGAGGATTTCTTCTGTCATGCTCTCATCCGAATAGAGCCGAATGTCTTCGCGAATTTTGAACGCCTTCTGTTTTGAGTAGAAGATTAGCTCACCGTCGGGGCCAAAGATGTGAAAGGCTCCACCGATAAGTTTGAGAACTTTACGCCTGATGGTATAGCTGCTAAGTTGGAATCGTTCGAGCATAGTCGTCTGAATGAAGTTCTGAATGAAATGCGCTTCTTCTATGGAATCTACCTAACTCTAAATTCAAGCTCTCTGGGACAAAACGTTGTCGAGCAATTGCGCAAGCTCACCGGTTACGTTCTTTCGTTCGTAGCGATTGATCTTCTCACTATCGGGTGTGATGGTCTTCGTTCGGTTCACGTGATCGTGATAGAGTTGTAGAAAAGCCTCGGCAATTCCACTAACGTTCAATTGATGAGCCACAAAACCTGCCTTCGTCTCCGCAATCAAGTCTGCGATTGCCCCCCTCTCAGGAGCAATTGCAATCACTGGCCTTAACGTCCCAATATACTCGTAGACTTTCCCCGGCACAATCTCTGCACTGTCGGCGGTGGTATCCACCACAAGCAAGAGTGCGTCCGAGTAAAAGAGTTGTTTGATACTTTCGGAGTGAGCCATGTATCCCTCTACTTCAATCACATCTTGCGAACTGAAGGCGTGGAACATTGCGTGGACTTCATCGCCAAATCTACCGATGAATCGAAGCCGTATCATTTCCGGATTAACATCACCACGTTTAATCAACAGTTCTACTGCTTGCAGGAATTCGCGAGGAGTTCGAAGTCCGTACATCGATCCAGTATAGGTTACCGTAAAGCGTTTGTCGCTACGGTCAGAGGTTGAAATGTCGGGGAAGTCGTTCCCATCGAACCCGTTTGGTAGATGATGAAATTTATTCTGGTCGAGGTGGGGATACTTGCTGAGGGCATCTTCGGCAATACCTTTCCAAGCAACGTCGATCAAGTCTGCCTCATCGAAGACGGAGCGCTCCATTTTTTTGTCGATGGCAGCCGGTATTGCCCAGCGGTCGGGAGTTGTCAGAAACCCTGTCCACGGGTCGCGAAAACCTGCGATCCAGGGAAGACCAGTTTTTCGTTTAAGGTCTCGTGCAATCATCGAGCACGTATAGGGGGGGGAGGAACTGTAGATAGCGTCGATTCCTTCTTCGGCGATCACTCGCAATCCTTCGCGCAAAGCATAGCGACGCCAACCCATTCGAGCGTCTGGAATAAAGAAGGTTGCCCGAATAAACTCCGACAGTCGTTCGCTTAACGGAATTTTAGCACCCTTTTCCCGAAGTGTGTTCACGTCAATCCCATCGCTCTTCTTCTTTCCAGTTAGCTTTCTGTAGAGATCGTATGGTTCAAAGATGTCCGTGCGGCAGACTCGTACATCCTCGGGAATATCTTCAAGCAACGATTCGTCTCGTGCAGGGAATGTCCCATCTCTCACCGTGAGCACTACTGGTTCCCAGTTAAACTGGCGAAGATATTGCACGAATTTCAGCACCCGTTGAACGCCAGGTCCCCCTGACGGGGGAAAGTAGTATGCTACAATCAGAACTTTTCGCATTTGAGGCGAAGATACGGCGAACGGGAAGAATTCAACGATTTGTTTGAATAAATCAAGTAGCAGAGCGGTTAAAGAGAATGCGATCAAGCGCTGCTTTACCTGGTCCAGCAATCAAAATTACGAGAGCCAACACAAGGTATGTTAACGACAACTCTTTCTTTCCGAAAGGATCGTCCAAGTGGCGAACGAAGCCAGCAACAATCATTGTGAAACCGACAAACATTGCCGCTGGTCTCGTGAAGAGTCCGAAGATGAGCAAAAGTCCACCGCCGAACTCGCTAAGTGCTGCACTCCAAGCAAAAAACTCTGGTAAGGGGAATCCCATCTTTGCCACACCTTCGGCGAACTTGTCGATGTTTCCAAATACTTTTCCCCAGCCATGATAGACCATCATGCTTCCAAGCCAAAGACGAAGTAGAAGGATTGCCCAATCTCGGGACCAAGAACGGGTGAGAAAAATGGAGAGTCGGGATTGATTGCTCATAAAAACTTATAGAAGGTTGAATTGAGATAGTATAAACAACACAATTGCTGTAATGCTTTTCAGAATAACAGAAAAATCAAAAAATGAACTTCGAAAAAAGGAGTTGTCTCCCTAACATAGAATTGAACCCCACTCACGCACTCATAAACTCCTACACTCACCCCGCTTACATACTGTTGACGCATAATCAACCAACTCTGCGGAATTTATCAGCACTTTATTCACAACAAAACCAGCGAGAAGAGGACATGGAATACCGGATCGAACGTGACACAATGGGGGAGATGAAAGTCCCTGCCGACAAATATTTCGGGGCACAGACGGCTCGCTCCCTTCAGAATTTCAACATTGGTGGAGATCGTTTCCCGAGAGAACTTATTCGTGCTCTCGGCATCTTGAAGAAAGCTGCGGCACTGACGAATGCTGACTTAGGGAAGTTGGAGGGAGAGAAGGCCAACCTTATTGTGCAAGCTGCCGACGAAGTGATTGCCGGTAAGCTGGATGATCACTTCCCACTTGTAGTCTGGCAGACCGGGAGTGGAACGCAGACGAACATGAACAGCAACGAGGTGATTGCCAACCGAGCAATTGAAATTGCCGGAGGTGAGCTTGGTTCAAAAGAGCCAATTCACCCAAACGACGATGTCAATCGCGGCCAGTCATCGAACGATACCTTCCCGACCGCCATGCACATTGCTGCTGCCGAGCAAATTGTCCGGCACTTACTTCCTCGACTTGAAACTCTCCGCGACACACTTCGCCTGAAGAGCAGTTCGTTTTTTGATGTGGTGAAGATCGGGCGCACACATTTAATGGATGCAACCCCCCTAACGCTCGGCCAAGAAATCTCTGGCTGGGTGCAGCAACTCGATAACGGTATCGGTCGGATTACAATGGCATTGGATGGACTCTACGAGCTTGCCCTGGGTGGAACTGCCGTTGGTACTGGGTTGAACACACATCCTGAGTTCGCAGAGAGAGGAGCTGCGAAGATTGCCGAGATCAGTGGTCTCCCTTTCCGTTCTGCCCCAAATAAGTTCGAATCACTTGCCGCCCACGATGCAATCGTTTTTGCTTCCGGCGCACTGAAAACAGTGGCGTGCTCGCTGATGAAAATTGCGAACGACATACGGTGGCTTGCTTCTGGCCCACGAAGTGGAATTGGTGAGATCACTATTCCAGCGAACGAGCCGGGGAGTTCAATCATGCCGGGAAAGGTGAATCCGACACAGTCAGAGGCGATGACCATGGTTTGCGCTCAGGTTATTGGAAACGATGCAGCCATAGCAGTCGGAGGAATGTCTGGCAACTTTGAACTGAATGTCTTTAAGCCGATGATGATTTTCAACCTGTTGAATTCAATCAGACTCCTCGGCGACGCCTGCGATAGCTTCAATAAGAACTGTGCAGTAGGAATTGAGCCAGATAGAGCTGGAATCAAGAAGCACCTTGAGAATTCGCTGATGTTAGTGACCGCACTAAACCCACACATCGGGTACGACAACGCTGCAAAAATTGCCAAGAAGGCACATGCGGAGGGAACAACGTTACGGGTAGCGGCACTTGAACTTCAGCTTCTGAACGAAGAGGAGTTCGACAGACTTGTTCGCCCTGATGAGATGATTTAACAGCCGTAGATGAGGTGGACTTTAGTAAAGTCTGATTTCAGTGATCGGCTAAGTTCAACTCTGCTGAAACTTGTACTACGTTCCGACTGTTCTTCGGTCGGGACGTTTTTTATGCCATCGAGTGGAGTATTGGTAACGGTGAGGGGTGAATCATTATCTTTCGTTGGTAAATTCAGCAAGCCGTCTCATCCACATTTAATTGGGGTATACGATATGCGATTGAGAAGTCACGTTTTGCTTTCAACACTCTTTTCTCTTGTCTTGATAGGTGTGAGTGCTCCTACACTCTTTGCGCAGACCGACTCACTACCGAAAATTCGGGTTGTTCACGTTGTGCCCGATGCACCTGCCTTCGACCTCTATCTTGATGAGATTACACCCGCAATTTTTCAAGGGGTGAGATATGGGGATGCTTCTAAGAATTTTCAGTTGCAGCCAGGACAACACGACGCTGCGATTACGGCTGCTAATGCGCCTAAAGAGACCGCACTCTTCTCCCAGCAGGCATTTGCAAACCTCGACTCAGCCTACACTATTTTTGCTACCGGACAAGTGCAAGCGTTGGATATTGCACCCATTGTTCTCACTCGCTCGCTGAAGCGCGTTCCTGCTTCTGGGCGAACATTAGTTCGCCTGTTTCACGCATCACTTCCTGCTGGGAACGTTAAGGTAAAAGTAACCGACATTGCTTCCAATGAAACGATATTCGACAACGTTCCATTCAGATCGGCAAGTGACTACTTCTCAGTTCCCTCAGGAAACATTCGCGTCGAAGTCTCTAAAGCGGGAGGGGAGGTCTTTTACGTCGGAACAGGAAGCGTAACTCAGGGAGCTTTGCTTACGCTGGTTGGGGTTGGTACACCTGAGGCGAATTCGTTTAAGATGTATGTCCTTTCCGACAACAGCGACCTTGCCAAAACGCCAATGGATACGCTCAGAACCGAGCGAACAGGAAACAAGGGGGCTTGGCGGATGATTCACCTCTCACCAACTTCAGGAAATCTTGAGGTGGGGGTCGATAACGCTTCAGATAAAGGAGTTCTGCTTTTCCGGGATGCAACGGACGTTGCGGATGACTTGGATGGTGGAAACCATAACGTTAAAGTCTGGCATCAAGGGGAGACCGGAAGTGAGCCATTGATTGACAAAGATGTAGAAGTGATCGCCAATGCGTATCGAGCTACGTACGTAATCGGTGATCAGGGATCTGGAACACTCGATCTTCTCTCCTTAACAGCCGACCCAAGTGCCTTGCCTCCTCCGGGACAAGCATCCGTTCGGCTTCTGAATGCCGCACTCGATACTGCACTGATTGATGTTCGCATTCAGTTCGCAAGTGGAGCACCGAGAGATGTTAGTTCCAGTGGGTTCAGAAACTTTACGTCGTACGCAAATGCTGCCGCAGGCTCGGCAACAGTTACTCTTACTCGTCCCGGCGCACAAGCACCATTCTTAACTGCAACAGGGAACATTCCGGCTGATGCCTTTAGTACGTTGATTATTCTCGGAAGCATTGGCGACGGGAACCTCTCGGTAAACCTACTCGTTGATAGTGATGAGTCCGAACAGGCTCCGATGCTCAAGTTTGAAGAGACTTCAGGTGTCGAGTGGGATCAACGCATTGTCAATCAGTTTCGTATCGTTGAGAGTAGCACTTCCGAAACAATCCGCCTCCAGTTTGGACTCCAATCGGCAAGCGATATTTCCTATCGGATGTATGACGCACTCGGAAAGCTGGTTGGATCGGATAACTTGGGATTCCGCAGTAGTGGCGAGCATAGCCACGTAGTTGACGTTCAGAACGTGACGAGCGGACTTTACCTTGTCACGCTATCGAGTGGGGGAGAAGTAGTTGCTACCGAGAGAGTCTACATAGCAAAATAAGTTCGGTTCGTAGGGTGGGCTGGGTAGTGCTGAATGTTCATTTGATAGTAGCCCATCGATAGGACAAATTGAAGGGGAGATACCAGTGTTATCGGTATCTCCCCTTCACTCTATCCAAGTCATGATGTCCGTAAACTCCCTCTTTTTCGTATGTTTTCCAGCGTCACAACAGGAATTTAGCTGCACGAACTGATGAGTGAGTCGCCAGAACGTCGGGAAGAAGATCAGAGCCTTTCTCTTGCTGAAAAGTTGGAGAGACTGCCAACAAATTCTGGCGTCTACCAGTTCCGCAATAAGGATGGAGTTGTCATCTACGTCGGCAAAGCGAAAAATCTTCGAAGCCGCGTTCGTTCCTATTTTCAGGAGAAACGCCCGCGCGATGCGAAGACAACTGCGCTGGTTTCCAAAATCACCGATCTTGAAATCATCGTTACTGACTCCGCAGTCGAAGCCTTGATTCTTGAAGATACTCTCATCAAAAAGCTCCGTCCACGCTATAACATCATGCTCCGGGACGATAAGACCTATCCCCGGATTCGGATTACCAACGAACCATTCCCCAAAGTTTTTCCAACTCGAAAAATTATCCGCGACGGAAGCCGATACTTCGGTCCCTATACCGATGGCAAGTACGTCCGATACCTTATGAAGACTCTGCGTTCGATATTCCCAATTCGATCGTGCGACCTCAACCTAAACAGCGAGACAATTGCTGCGAACAAGTTCAAAGTCTGTTTAGATTACCATATCGGCAAGTGCGAGGGACCGTGTGAAGGATTCGTTTCAGGTGAAGAGTATCGTGAGATGATTGAGCAAGTAGCCCAAGTACTGAAAGGGAAAACTCGTGGGCTTGAAGTAGAGCTTCAGCGCGAGATGGAGATATATGCCGATAAGATGATGTTCGAGAAGGCGGCAAAGACAAGAGACCGTCTCGATAAAATTCGGGAGTACAACTCCAAGCAGAAGGTTGTGAGCGAAGACCTTACCGACCGCGATATTATTGGCTTCCAGCGTGAAGATGATGACGCAGCCGCAGTGATTTTAAAAGTTCGCGAAGGACGTTTGGTTGGCAAACGGCAGCACTACGTTTCAGGGGTTCTCCACCGCAGTGATGAAGAAGTGTTGGAGAGTATCGTGAAAGGGCACTACGCTAAAGATACTCAAGCCCCGGAAGAGGTCTACGTGCAAGTTGATCCGGGTGAAGAGTTTGATCTTCTCCAACAATTCTTGAGCGAACGCCGGGAGGAGGGAAAAACTCGAATCGTTGTGCCAAAGATTGGCGATAAACAGAAGTTGGTGGAGATGGCTCGATCGAATGCCTCGCTATTGTTAGGCGAGCTGAAACTTCAGCGAATGAAGCGAGCCGACATGACTCCGCGGGGTGTGCAGAGTCTTCAGCGTGATTTACGCCTGAAGAATCCACCCAGAAGGATAGAATGTTTCGACAATTCGAATTTTCACGGAACCGATCCGGTCTCCTCAATGGTCAGCTTTGTTGATGGAAAGCCTCGAAGAAGTGAGTACCGGAAGTACAAAGTGAAGAGTGTAGAAGGCCCCGATGACTTTGCCACGATGCGCGAAGTTGTTACCCGACGCTATAAACGTGTGATAAACGAGGGGCTTCCACTTCCTGATTTGATCGTGATTGATGGCGGGAAAGGGCAAGTTTCGGCGGCATCTGAGGCTTTGCTGGAACTTGGCTTGGAGCATCTTCCTCTAATCGGCTTGGCAAAACGTCTCGAAGAAATCGTCTTCCCCAATCAGTCCGACACTCTCCTCCTACCAAAATCATCAAGCAGTCTTCGCCTACTGCAGCAGTTGCGCGACGAGGCTCATCGCTTTGCCATCACCTTCCACCGGTCGCTCCGCGACAAACGATCGTTGCAGACTGAGTTGACCGAGATACCGGGCATTGGTGGGAAGCTCGCAAAGAAAATTCTCGAACGATTTGGATCGGTTCGCGATACGAAGGGGGCGACGTTGCAAGAACTGCAGGAACATCTCGGCGAGAAGATCGGTTTGCGGGTCTTTGAGTATTTTCACGCGACTCAATCTGAAGATGAGGGTGAGAGCGTGGGAGAAGAATCACCTGTAGAGGAAATTTTGCCTCGGGGAACTTGAGAAATAGAACCAAAGCAGAAACAGGACCATAGACCCTAAAGGATAATACATGTACAACGAAGGTGATCTTGTCACACTTGCCTTTGATGGAGAGAACTATCTCCTTGCAAAGATCATTCTGATTGAGAAGCTGACACTTCACGACCTAACTCACTTGATGATCTACGATACGCTCGTAGAGGCAGGCCCGGAAGGCTATGACCAACAAGGAGAGTACTGCTCGCGAACGCACGAACTTCCCGACGTATCGAAACTCGCCATTGCTGTCGATCACTTTGCATTGACTTCAACCGCCTTTGAGGATAGTGACCCAATGGCTGTTGGCCATGAAGAGGTGACCGGCGAAGAGCTGAAGGGGTATGCTATCTGGGTTGCACTCCGCCGCGAACGGGCAGAGCGGCGAGGAATGATCCGGTACGAAAGGGAGGGGACGGATGAGGAGAGTGATGAAGATTATGAGGGTGAGGAGTGGGAGGAAGATCTTCTCGATGAGGATGAACTTGCCGAGGAAGTAGATGAGATCGTTGCCGATGTAGCGGAATCTCGGGCTATTGATCTCGATTCAGAAGAGGATGGGTCATCAACAACGGAAGCTGAAGGAGATCAACATGAAGTTGCTGAGGAGGAAGAACTGGTTGAGGTGACCGCACATACCTGGCACGACACAATATTCGATATTCCGATTGACCAATCGCTCCTTGAACTGGTAGATATTTTCAAGGGGGAGGAATTCAATCAAGGTGTTGTTGCCGGGGCACTGATTGAACGTGTGAATGCCGATGGTGAGGAGATCGACCAGCTTGTTCGAAGTCTTATAGAAGAAGGGGATTACGGTGCTGGCCAAGACCTGTTGATGTATGGTGACCCGGCTGCCGATAAGCTGAACGCTGAGCTTTTGCGTGCAGAAGGGGATGAGACTGTTTCAGATCTTCTGCAAATCCTTGGAGATATGGGGAGTGATCGTGCCTACAAGTATATCGCCGAATATTTCGAGAGTCGTATTGAAGGGGTTCCAAATAACCCGAAAGCTGTTGCAGCGGCTCGCTCATTCTGCTACGTAGTGATGCTTACAGGAGGGACGCCAGAGCCTTTAAAGAGTCGCCTACACTTGATTGAGCGGCTCGACTATCCTGAATTACGGGAAGATGCCGAGTCGGCAATTGCAGCAATCCACTCACAAGGGGTAGAGATACCCGAAGATGATCCATCATCTACGTCGAGCGATCCATTTGCTTCGATGTAACGAGGCTAATATCTATGAAAGCGTTGATAACTGCCGGTGGTCGTGGAACGCGGCTTCGTCCTTTGACACACACGCAGAACAAGCACCTGATCCCGATAGCGAATCGACCAATTCTTCAGTATGCTCTGGAGTCTGTTCGGGATGCCGGAATTCGTTCTGTTGGCGTTGTTGTCGGTATCGACAACGGAAAAGAAGTTGTTGACTGGTTAGGTAAAGGGGATGCGTTCGGCCTAAATGTTGAGTATATCTGGCAGGATGCTCCACTTGGGCTTGCCCACGTTGTAAAAATCTCGCAGGACTATATTGGGAGTGAACCATTTGTCTTCTACCTCGGCGACAACATTGTTGTGGGGGGAATCGAGCGATTTGTCACGGCATTTCAGCAAGATGAAGTTGACTGTTTTCTCACCTTAGCTCGCGTTCACGACCCTGAGCGGTTTGGTGTACCTGAGTTTGATGGAGATGGGAAGATCGTCGGAGTTGTCGAAAAACCTTCTGAGCCAAAATCTCCCTTTGCAGTCAGTGGTATCTACCTCTACGGCTCTGCAATCTTCGAGGCTGTTAACGCAATCGAGCCGAGCGAGAGAGGAGAGCTTGAGATTAGTGACGCTCACGACTGGCTCCTAAAAAATGACTATCGAGTTGGTCACGGAGAAATTACTGGTTGGTGGAAGGATACAGGATTACCGGGAGACCTCTTAGAAGCCAATCGGTTGGTCTTAAGCACGATTACTCCCTCAATAGCTGGAAGCGTTGACAACACGAGCGATATAGCAGGCCAAGTGATTATCGAGGAGGGGGCAGAAATAATTGCAAGTCGGGTGCGTGGTCCAGCTATTATTGGCCGTGGTGCTAAAATCGTCGATTCTTACGTTGGCCCATACAGTGCCATCGGCCCAGATTCCTATCTGCAACGATGCGAAGTTGAGTACTCGATTCTGATGGATCGAGCCGTAGTGCGCGAAGTAGACACGCGAATTGAGGGGAGTCTTCTCGGAGCCGACGTTGAGATCATCCGCTCACAGGGGAAGCCTCGGGTTCAACGATTTATTCTCGGGGAGCAGAGTAGAGTGGAGGTTGTGTGAGGTTCCCTTCCTTCGATCAACCTCCCGTTCACAATTTCCTTTTTCAACACCTCATTGCAGACATCCCGCTACGCTGTAGATTCGCAGTTTCCAATACTTAGATGGATTCATTTCACGTGTCTTCTCGACACACATGTATAACCATAACGGATTAACTGCATGAGACTCCAAGTCTTTCGCACTGACCACAGGCGTCAGGGCAGTCACTTCACAATTTGGCGGGGATTGTGGGCAACCTTCTTTGCTCTGACAGCCTCGCCACTTCTGTTTGCTCAGGGGGATCAACCACATGTTGGCGGAGAGGCAAACCTTGTTCTTCCGTCACTTGACCAGGTATCATTTCTGGGAACGGATGGGCACACGCTTCTACTTGGTGGATTGTTTATTTGTTTGCTTGGCCTTCTCTTCGGCCTTGGCATGTATTCCCGAGTCAGGAATTTGCCGGTGCACAAATCAATGCTTGAGGTTTCGGAATTGATTTATGAAACGTGTAAAACGTATCTAATCAATCAAGGGAAGTTCATTCTAATTCTCTGGGCCTTCATCGGTGCGATCATCTTAGTCTACTTCGGGGTATTACTTCACTTCTCGTTCGACCGTGTAGCAATTATCCTCGTGTTTAGTCTGATCGGCATTGGCGGGAGCTACGCAGTGGCGTGGTTTGGCATCAGGATGAATACGTTTGCGAACTCACGAGCCGCCTTCGGTACGCTTGCCGGCAAGCCTTGGCCTGCTTATGCAATTCCAATTCAGACCGGTATGTCTATCGGAATGCTTCTGATTTCGGTTGAGTTGATGTTGATGCTCTGCATCCTTCTCTTCATTCCGGGTGACTATGCCGGACCATGTTTTATCGGCTTTGCTATCGGTGAATCGCTCGGTGCAGCCGCCCTTAGAATTGCCGGAGGCATCTTCACAAAGATTGCTGACATCGGTTCTGACTTGATGAAGATTGTCTTTAACATCAAGGAGGATGATGCACGAAATCCGGGAGTAATTGCCGACTGCACAGGCGATAACGCGGGCGATTCAGTTGGGCCCACTGCCGACGGTTTCGAGACCTATGGTGTAACTGGCGTCGCGTTGATTACATTCATTCTCCTCGCCGTTGCCGATCCAACGATCCAGATACAACTCTTGGTCTGGCTCTTCGTGATGCGCGTGATGATGGTGATTGCCTCTGGACTTTCCTACTTTATCAACCAAGCAATCGCAGCCGCAAAGTACAAGACTGCTGCTACGATGAATTTCGAAGCACCACTTACCAGTCTTGTCTGGTTCACGTCAATTGTGTCGGTTGTTCTTACCTACGTTGTCTCTGCCGCTCTGATCCCTGACATTGGTGGTGATACCTCTCTCTGGTGGAAACTTTCAACAGTTATTACTTGCGGAACGTTGGCTGGAGCAATCATTCCTGAGCTTGTGAAGGTCTTTACCTCAACCCACTCGAAGCATGTGGAAGAAGTGGTGACTTCGTCGAGAGAGGGGGGGGCTTCACTGAATATCCTCTCAGGTCTGGTTGCCGGCAATTTCAGTGCCTATTGGTTGGGAGCAACGATGGTAATTTTGATGGGAATCGCCTACTATCTCAGCCTTGCCGGACTTGGAACCTTTATGATTGCACCTGCTGTCTTCGCTTTTGGTCTCGTTGCTTTCGGTTTCCTTGGGATGGGACCGGTAACTATTGCTGTCGATTCCTACGGACCGGTGACGGACAATGCACAGTCGGTCTTTGAACTTTCGGTTATCGAGACTCTTCCGGGAATCAAAGAGGAGATCAAAAAGGACTTTGGTTTCGACGTGAACTTCGAGAAAGCCAAACATTTTCTTGAGGAGAATGACGGGGCTGGAAACACCTTCAAGGCTACGGCAAAACCTGTGCTTATCGGTACAGCCGTGGTGGGTGCAACCACTATGATCTTCTCGATCATCATGGCTCTGACCAATGGATTAACGCAAGGTCAGGAAATGCTGTCGATGCTTCATCCACCATTTCTGTTGGGGTTGATTACTGGTGGGGCGCTGATTTACTGGTTTACTGGGGCATCTACGCAGGCGGTAACTACAGGTGCCTATCGTGCTGTTGAGTTTATCAAGAAAAACATCAGACTTGACGGAGTAACGAAAGCATCGGTTGCTGATTCGAAGAAAGTGGTGGCAATCTGCACGCAGTATGCGCAGAAAGGAATGTTCAACATCTTCTTGACAGTCTTCTTTTCGACCCTTGCCTTTGCCTTCTACGAGCCGTTCTTCTTTATTGGCTACTTGATCTCGATTGCACTGTTCGGACTCTATCAAGCCATCTTCATGGCGAATGCAGGTGGTGCTTGGGACAATGCGAAGAAAGTTGTTGAAGTCGATTTACAAGAGAAGGGAACCGACCTTCACGCTGCAACTGTTGTTGGTGACACCGTCGGTGATCCATTCAAGGATACGTCGTCGGTTGCCATGAACCCAGTGATTAAGTTCACAACTCTCTTTGGACTTTTGGCAGTGGAGCTTGCCGTAAGTATGAGTGTAGATAATCCGGGAATTGTTCACGGATTAGCGGCAATCTTCTTCCTGATTTCAGTCTTCTTCGTATGGCGTTCATTCTATGGAATGCGCATTCAAAAAGAGGCTGCGTAGTTGAAGCGAAGTTCGGTAGGAAGAAAATATCCTGCCCGTTTACAATTATCGTTGTAAAAGAAGAGAGCCGCGCAGAACTCTCTGCGCGGCTCTCTTCTTTCGTTGTAGCTCGTTCTATTTTTCCATTCCTTCTGTTAACGAATCCGAATCACTTCACCAGCCCGAATTCTATTTGGGTTTAGTCTCGGATTGTTATTGCGGAGTGAACGGACGCTGACTCCAAACTTTGTGGCGATCTGGTTCAGTGTTTCACCTCGACGAACCTTATAGCTCCGAACTTGCGCAATCCGCTTCGACTCTTTCTTCTTTGAAGAAGCGGTAGAAGTCTTCTTCGGGGCTGACCCCTTAGAATAAATCTTCAGCTTTGCCCCGAGAAGGACATCGTTGGATGATGTTATGCCACGTGCATTCCACTCTTTAATGTCGTTCATTGAGACGCCATACTTGTCGGCAATGCCACTCAACGTTTCACCACGGCTTACTTTGTGCGTGACAAAGGTTGGTTTCTTGTCAGCTTTCTTTTCGGAAACTGTGCGTTGAGTTTTTTCGGTTTCTACGTGTGCTAACACCTGCTTTGTCTCGGGCTTCGGAGTTGCACTCTTTGCGCCACCAGTTACTGGCTCAACTTCTGGGGAAGCAAAGTCATCGAGGTTGCCCTGCTCTGATTTGCGCTCTGCTGTTGGAATCTCAGCAATTAACTCAGCTCTCTTATTCTTCAGTTCCTGAGCTGATGCAGCCGCAGTGGTTGGATGCTTGATTCTCTCTTCTTTTTTCGAGTCAGCTTTTGCCTGTGCCGGAGTTGCTGTAGTAGGGGGTGGAGTCACTGTCGTGCTCGGTTGATCGCTCGATCTGGTGCGATTTTTCGCCTCGGTATTAGTAGATACTTCCGCAACTGCTTCAGAAACTTCATTGGAGGATGAAGATTTTGAACGGACTGGAATGCGAAGAACTTTGCCTCGAATCAAGGTGCTCTTCGCTGTCATGCCGTTGGCGTCGAGCACTTCCGAGACTGAGACACCATAGCGTGAAGCAATCCGAGTAACTGTTTCCCCACGCTCAACTTTGTGCCGAACCCACGACATTTCTGGTTGTTCAGGAACAGGGAGCGTATCCAGAGCAATAGCCAAGCGTTCTGAGAGACCGAAAGGAACTCTGAGAATATAGTCTGATTCGTTTGGTGGGATTTGATCGCGTAGAAGTTCAGGGTTTAGAGTTCGAAGGTCAGAGACAGAACATCCTGCCGCTTGAGCCAGTATATCGAAGGTGTAGCCACCTTGTAGAGTCAACGTGTCGAAGGCATCTGGCTGCTCGTAGACAATGTCAGTGAAGCCGTAAAGTTCAGGATCACGGGCGATTTTAGCTGCTGCGATGTAGAGGGGGACATATCTCTGGGTCTCGCGTGGGAGATTGTTGCGAGCAATCCAGTAGTGTGCTGTGTCCGATTTGCGAATTGCACGCCGCATACGACCCGGTCCACAATTATATGATGCCAACGCTAAGTGCCAATCACCCATATCTTCGTAGAGATCGAGGAGGTAGCGTGCTGCTGCGCGTGTGGCTTTCTCAGGGTCGCGTCGCTCGTCACGATACCAATCCTGATTCATTCCGTACTCTTTGCCCGTTGCTGAAATGAACTGCCAGAGACCAACAGCCTTTGCCTTTGAGGTGACTGTAGGGTTCAATCCTGATTCGATCATTGAGAGATATTTCAACTCTGGTGGAGCACCCTCCTCGGCAAGTATCTTATCGTAGAGAGGGAAGAAACGTCCTGAACGAGCAAGCCACTTCGCCATGTAGCTTCGTCCTTTGCCTGTGGTGAAGAATTCAAGTGTTTGCTGAACGGCTTCGTTTTCAGTCAGGTCGATTTGAAGCGTGTCGGCGCGAACGATGCCAGGTTCAGCAATTGATGCAACTGGACGCCACGCAACAGGAAGAAGTTCGATCTCCTGAAACATCTTATCTCTTAAAACGAAGAAGCTGCTCGTTGAATCGAGGTCGTCAATCGAAGTGATCTTGTCCTCGTAGTCTCGAATGACGCTCTGTGAGAGCCTTGTATATTCCGGTAGTGCGTCGATGTCGGGGTGGGTGACGAGGTCGTTGAGGATTGATACGGCAGCCTCAAAGTGCTTTGCCGCGCTCTTGTTGTCGTTCTTCTCAACGAGTTTCAATGCCTTCAAGTAGTGGGCACGAGCAGTCTCCAAGTGCTTGCGAATTTGCTCATCGCCGAGAGAGGGGGCATTTGTCTTGTCGTCGAGGACAGCGTATTCGTCGATGAGTATCGGTTTTGGTGCTGGTTTCGATCGCTGCACAACCTGCTGCTGTGAGCAACCGATGACTGTCAAAGCCGAAAGGAGTATCGTGAACGAGAACGAACGCATAAGCAAACCCCTATTGAATCTATGCTGAAAGATCATCTCTCAAGTTAATGTTGTCAATTCTGGATTAGTTCTCTGAACGTTACGTTGTTCTATGATTTGTGCGACAAATCCAGATATTCATTCAGGCAATTCATTGTTGACCGAAATTAGGTCGGCGGCAAATATAAAACCTTGAACTACCCAAAGCCAGTTGAAATGCCATTCTGACAAAAATGTAATTTCATCCCATCTAATAAAGGAATCGACTACTGGACAATTTACATTTCGAAGTAAGGTTGCCGCAATGGGTAGAAAACGCTTAACGTGTCAGTTTTTTCTTAATTTTTGTTCATGAAGGATTGCTTTACATTAAAGCATTTTCATAGGTAGTATGGAAGGTGGAGATAGCGAGTCGAGTCGGTAGGCTTGCCGGAGAGTCTGACTTAGTGGCAGGTCGCTTCTTTTCGTTAAGGTCATCTTCATCGTTTCCTCACTATAGCTTTATCATACAATCATTATTCACTTAACAAACAACTCTATGGAAGATCAGACTGCTAAAGAATTGCATGAAGGGGGAGAATTACTTCCCTATCAAGATGAAGTGATGCTTGAGGAGGGGGAAGAACAGAGCGCGGCAGATAGAGTTCTTGCAGTTGTGACTGCGCCGAAGCGAGCATTTGCTGGAATTCTAAATATACGTTTGGGAGGAGTTATCGGAATAAGTTTTGCCGTAGCCATACTTCTCAATATAGTCTCGACACTTCTTATGTTCAGTTCGCCTGATGTTGTCGAGGCAATGAAAACAAACCAGATTGAGCAGATCGATAAGAGACTGGATGACCTGAGTCTCTCATCAGCTCAAAAAGAGCAAGTCGAACAGCAGAGAGAACAGGTTGAGGGAATGTCCTCCACAACTTATATGATAGGGGGAGTGATTACATCTGTACTTGGAGTTCCTTTCATAGCATTGTTGGTCGGGCTTCTCATTCTTCTTATCGCAAAGGTGATTGAAGAAGGGAGGGAAACTCGAATTAGGTTTGTTCACGCATTAGCTGTCGCTGCTCTCGGTAGCGTCATCTCAGGAATTGGAAGTCTCCTCTCTGCTGCCATTATGAAGCTCACGGGAACCCTTGAAGTTCCACTCGGCTTAGCGGCGATAATCAAACCTGACTCGAAAGTTTTGCAGGGGGTGGTAGGAGTGCTAAACCTTCCCTACCTCTGGTGGATGATCGTGATTGGGATTGGCATTGCCGCGATTGCTCGAAGTAGCGTGGCAAAGTCCACACTTATCTTCTTCAGTTCTATCTTGGTAATCACATTGCTCATCAGTTTGTTGCTATCGCAAATTGGCGTGGCCTTTGGGTTCTGATCGAGCTACAGAGATACATTGCTGAGCAGTTGTTAGTTGTTTGAGAGAAACGAGAAAGGGGATCGTGAAAGTCTTATAGACCTCACGATCCCCTTCTTCTACGTTGAAATGAGTGAGAGAAGTTCGAACTCTCTCCTTACTCGATCAAATTAGTGTGCAGGTTCATTTACTGCGTGAATCTCATGCGCATCAGCCCGCAATCCATGCACGATATTCTTCGGCTGTGGAGCACGAGTATCCTTCACTTTCTTCTCAAATTCTTCGCGCAAGCGCTGAATGGTGAACTTTGTTGGCCAGGCTGCTGCTTCGCCGAGGGCACAGATGGTGTTTCCGTCGATGTTGTTCGCAACGTCGATGAGCAGATCAAGGTCTTCCGATGTTGCATCACCTTCGTCAACGCGGGTGAGCATCTTCTCCAGCCAGCCACATCCTTCACGGCAGGGGGTACACTGTCCGCACGACTCGTGGTGGTAGAAGTGGATGGTGCGGCGGAGAACATGGGGGATGTCGGTATCTTCATCCATCACCATTACTCCGGCAGTACCGATATAACTCCCGGCAGCTTTGATGCTGTCTGCATCCATCATGATCTCCTCAAGCTCATCTCCACGGAGTGGTGGCATCGAGCTTCCTCCCGGAATCACCATTTTGATCTTCTTTCCGTTCGGCACACCCCCAGCTAAATCGTTGATAATGTCGAGTAGTGCAAGCCCCGTTGGCACTTCGTAGACGCCCGGCTTGTTGACATGTCCTGATATGCCGAGGAGGATTGTTCCGGGATGTGATGCTGCTCCGATCTTCGCAAACTCTTCGCCACCCATGCGGAGAATCACTGGTACGTTAGCCAACGTCTCGACGTTGTTGATGGTTGTTGGCATACCCCACAACCCTTTCTGAGCCGGAAATGGTGGCTTGATGCGTGGGTAGGGGCGTTTCCCTTCGAGGGATTCCATCAACGATGATTCTTCGCCGCAGATATATGCACCGGCTCCCTTGTGAACAACGATTTCCATCGAGTAATTGCCACCGAAGGTCTCCTTCATCCGCTTGCCAATCAATCCAGCAGCGTAAGCATCTTCTACAGCCTTTTCGGTGAGTGATACCCACTTGTGGTATTCGCCTCGGATGTAGATGAAGGCTTTTTCAATTCCCATTGCATATCCAGCAATCAGGATACCCTCAATCATCTGGTGAGGATTATACTCAAATACCTGGCGATCCTTAAAGGAGCCTGGCTCCGATTCATCACCGTTGATACAGAGATATTTAGGTCGGTCATTCCCCTTCGGCATGAAGCTCCACTTCAGTCCAGTCGGGAAGCATGCACCCCCTCGACCCCGCAGACCCGATTTTTTGACTTCATCGATTACTTGGTCGGGAGTCATCGTTAAGGCTTTGCGGTACATTTCGTAGCCACCGTGTTGACGGTAGACTTCAAGTTTGTGCAGATCCTGAATTGGTGGTAGTACCAGTTTTGGAAGATCGTCGTAGTTCAGAGCCATTCGTATGGTTCGGTTTGATTCTGTCATTTGGTGGAACAGGGCAAACATAGCAATTTTCGGAAACGTAGCGTGAGTCTCACTCCTCTGCGTTGTACCTTTGCAGATATGGAAAAACTATGGTCTCCTTGGAGATCACATTTTATCGAAACGCACGGAGAAGTTCCGGCTGATTTTAGTCCCTTTCGCAAGGCTTGGGAAAGTCCAAGTGAAGATGCTGCAAACATGGTGCTCTATCGTGGGTTGCTTGCCTTCATTATTCTGAATAAGTATCCATATAATGCTGGCCACTTGCTGGTAGTTCCAGTCCGTCAGATTGGGGATTTTGGGGCACTCGATGAGGCAGAGCGGCATGAAATGATCGATCTGGTAGCATTCGGCACAGCAGTTCTCAAGGAGGCACTCAAACCTCACGGATTCAACGTCGGGATGAATTTGGGGAGAACGGCTGGGGCTGCTATCGAGAATCACGTTCACATGCACATTGTTCCACGATGGAATGGCGATGCGAACTTTATGCCGACGCTGAGTGAAACCAGAGTAGTTTCACAGGAGATGAAGGATGTGTACGAACGGTTGATAATCGCTCGCGATAAACTCCTGAACGAAACCCGCAGGGGCGAATAACATTTGCCCTACAGAGCTATACTAATTTTGCACCCTGAACCAATAGAATCTTAAGAACGACCGTGACCAACACCGTAGCTATCATAGGAAGACCAAACGTCGGTAAATCGACACTTTTCAACCGTTTTATTAAGAGTCGCGATGCGATTGTAGAAGATGAGCCGGGGGTTACGCGCGATCGACTTTACGGTCAGGTTGAGTGGGCTGGGTATCGTTTTACGTTGATTGATACCGGAGGACTCGTTCCAAACTCTGACGAACTTTTCGAGAGTGCTATTCGTGAGCAAGCACAGGTGGCATTAGACGAAGCGCAAGTGATTCTCTTCGTTGTGGATGCCCGCAGTGGATTGACCGCTGTCGACAAGGATATAGCCGATTTTGTCCGCAGAGCTTCCAAACCAGTTCTTCTTGTGGTGAACAAGGCGGACAACGATCAGATTGAGCAAGAGGGGGTGGAGTTCTTCGAGTTAGGACTTGGAGTGCCGTATGGACTCTCAGCGATTAACGGTCGTGGGACTGGGGATTTGCTCGACGAAGTTGTCAGCCACCTTCCCAAATCTCCTTACGACTACGAAGAAGATAGTCGCTTGAAACTTGCCCTTGTCGGACGTCCGAACGTTGGGAAGAGTAGTATCACTAACGCTTTGCTCGGTGAGGAGCGGTCAATCGTTACCGATATACCTGGAACAACGCGTGACTCGATTGACAGTGTGGTGAAGTATTATGGCGAGGAGATTGTTCTGGTTGACACAGCAGGACTAAGAAAGCGCAAGAAGGTGAATGAGTCGATTGAGCTTTACTCGGTGGTTCGAACCATTAAGGCAATTGCTCGTTGTGATGTGGCCGTAGTTGTAATCGATGCAGAACAAGGTTTCGACCGGCAGGATGCCCGTATTATTACCGAAGCAGTGGAGCGGCGGAAGGGGGTAATGATTGTCGTAAACAAGTGGGATCTTATCGAGAAAGATTCAAACACTGCAGCAAAGTTCGAGCAGAAGATTCACGAAAAGATCCCCATGCTCGACTACATCCCGATTCTCTTTATTTCTGCGCTCACAAAGCAGCGGTTGACAAATGTAATTCAGGTTGCCAAATCGGTTCACGACGAGCGGAACAAACGGATTGGAACAAGCGAGTTGAATGAAGTAATTATCGAAGCTATTGCAAGCCACCCACCACCTGCTGTGAAGGGAAAGGATTTGCGGATTAACTATATTGTGCAGCCTCAGGCAGCACCGCCAGTCTTTCTCTGCTTTACAAATCATCCAGACCTTGTGCCGGAACACTATACCCGATACCTCGAGAATACCATACGTCGGCACTATGGCTTTATGGGAGCACCGATTACGATTGTCTTCAAACAGAAAAACAAAATTCGAGAACAGGAACATTCAACGAGAACGATGTGAGGGGAGAATCTCGATTTGATATTGAGTTTGATATCCTTGCGTATTCGTACTTGTTGGGCTGGAAAGTGAACGAGATAACACATACTTAAACTGTATAAACGTAGCTAATTCATGTCATTGAAGCCACTAAACTTTATCGACACTAACCTCGACCGTTTTATCGAGGAGTTAAAAGACTTTTTGAGAATTGCATCGATTTCCGCTCGCAGTGAACATACCGCCGATGTCGCTTCGTGTGCCGAGTGGGTGAAACATGCAGCCAAAGAGATTGGGCTTGAGAATGCAACTATCTATGAGACTGCAGGACACCCAGTTGTCTATGCTGATTGGATGCACGCAGAAGGAAAACCAACTCTCTTGATATACGGACACTACGATGTGCAGCCTCCAGAACCCATTGAATTGTGGACAAGTCCACCTTTTGAACCCGAAGTGCGAGGAGATGATATATACGCTCGTGGCTCCGTTGACGATAAAGGGCAGGTTCACCTCCACTTAAAGGGGATTGAATCGTGGTTGCGGACAACTGGTTCACTTCCGATCAACGTAAAGTTGATTATTGAAGGGGAAGAGGAGATTGGCTCTCCAAACCTTGAGCCATTTGTTAGAGAGCATAAGGAATTGCTTGCCTGCGATGCTGTGATGATTTCCGATACACCGATGTACGACTACGATATGCCCTCAATTACGTATGGGCTGCGTGGTCTTGCCTACTTCGAACTTCGCGTTACCGGCCCTGACCGTGACCTGCACAGTGGGATGTTCGGAGGAGTTGTCGCCAACCCGCTGAATGCCCTCTGCACGATGATTGCGAAGATGAAAGATGAGCGTGGCCGAATTCAACTACCTGGATTCTACGATGATGTCATCGATGTAAGCAGTGAGGAGCGAGCAGAACTTGGAAGACTTCCATACAGCGAGGAAGATTTCGAGAAGATGATAAATATTCCAGACACAGTGGGAGAAGAGGGGTACACCGACTTGGAACGACTTTGGGCACGTCCAACACTTGATGTTTGCGGTATCTGGGGGGGATATCAGGGTGAAGGAGCGAAGACGGTGCTTCCTTCAAAGGCAAGTGCAAAAATCTCGATGCGGCTTGTGGCGAATCAAGACCCAGAAAAAGTTGGCGAGCAGTTTCGGAAGTTCGTTCAGGAGAATACTCCGGCTGGAGTAACTGTCGAGGTTGTTGATCTACACGGTGGTCCCCCAGCATTGACGCCAACTGATTCAGTTCCAGTAAAGGCCGGTTTGGCCGCACTTGAAGAGGCATTCGGCACAGCACCGTTTCTGATTCGCAATGGTGGCTCAATCCCTATCGTTGCCGATTTCGAGCGGAACTTGGATGCTCCGGTTGTCCTGATGGGCTTTGGCCTGCCCGACCAGAATGCACACGCGCCTGACGAGAAGATGAATCTTAAGAACTATCACCGCGGTGTAAAGAGTGCGGCGTTATTCTTGCAGAAGTTTGCTGAACAAGAGTAGGAGAGAATGACAATAGAGCAAAGTCTGCAACGTCCCCCCCACCAGTTTTTCCTTGACATACGGAGGAGACCTTGATGAAACTACTCATCACCGGAGCCTCTGGGTTTGTGGGTTGGAATGCGGTTCGGTATTTCGTAGATCGTGGATTCTATGTTCAACCAACGTTCCATTCTCTTTCTCACTACTTGCAAAACCACACGGAACGTGTTCGTCTTCCTGTCCAATTAAGTGTTCAGGACGGGGACGCGGTCGCAGAGGTAGTGAGCCGCTTCCAACCCAATGTTATTCTTCACGCCGCGGCTTTGGCTCGACCTCAAGCAGCCCATCCACCCGATATTCTACACCAAGTAAATGTTCTCGGCACGCAGCACGTTGCTCGTGCTGCCTCAGCAGTGAACGCTCACCTGATTTTCCTTTCAACTGATTTTGTCTATCCATCGAGTGCAGGACTGGTAAACGAAGAGTCTTTAGTTGATGTTCGTAGTGCGGGGTATGCAAGATCAAAACTCGAAGCTGAACGGGAGGTAAAGCTCCACGCCAACCGATGGACAATCATTCGTCCGACAAACATGTTCGGCATCGGAACGCATAGTTCTAACTGCTTCACACAGTTCCTCGACCGAAAGTGGGAGGCTAAAGAGTCAGCTCCGGTCTTTAGCGACCAGACTCGTTCATTCCTCTACGTTGACGATCTTCTCTCGGCTGCTGAGCATATCATTGCAAGGGGGGAGGCGCAAAGCGAAACGTACGTTTGCGGTGGCAGTGAAGCACTAACTCGAGCCTCGTTCGCGCTTCGTTATGCTACCTTTAACGGAATCGATCCGTCGTTCTGCAATGTAATGGAGAGCGACCAGTTGGCCGGATATATTGGTGGATCAAGTGATATTCGGTTGGATACAGCAAAGTTGAGAGGACTTGGGTGGAAACCACGCCCCCTTGAGGAAGCATTTGAAGATATGAGACAAAAAGGAGTAAGAGAAAACCCATCGTGAACTTTAGAAGAGATTCAAGTCTACACTCCCTCACTCATACACTCTCATACTCCTCCACTCCCGTACTTAAAACTAACCGCTTACCGAGTGTTTCGCTCAAATTGAAGCGAAGAGCGATAACTTCGTTCCTTTAAATCCAAAATCTGCAATCGAAAATTCGAAATTGAAATGGGCTTTACTTGTGGTATTGTCGGTCTGCCAAACGTTGGTAAGTCAACGCTGTTCAACGCAATTACATCGGCTGGAATCGCCGCAGAAAACTATCCATTCTGCACGATTGAACCGAATACTGGAGTGGTGATGGTTCCTGACCGTCGTCTGGACGAGCTAACCAAAATCATGAAGCCGAAGCAGACAGTGCCAACAACAATTGAGTTTGTGGACATTGCCGGATTGGTTCGAGGTGCTTCGCAGGGTGAAGGGCTTGGCAATCAGTTCTTGGGCCATATTAGAACGGTGGATGCAATCGCCCACGTCGTTCGATGTTTTGAGGATGAAAATGTGACACACGTAGACGATTCGATCAATCCAGTACGTGACATTGAGACGATTGTGACGGAGTTGATTCTGAAAGACCTCGACACAGTTGAGAAGAGAATCGAGGGGGCTGCCCGAAAGGCAAAGATAAACGACAAAGAGGCGAAGGAAGAGATAGCGCTTGCCGAACGTTTACGCGATCATCTATCGAACGGGAATCTGGCAATCACTTTTGAGCGTGAGAGTGAACGTGAAGAGAAACTGCTGAAAGAATTTCATCTCCTGACCGACAAACCGGTGATGTACATCACAAACACTGATGAAGATGGGGTGATGAATGGCAACAAACATATCGCTGCCGTTCAAGAGATTGCCAATCCACGTGGCTTCAAAGTGATCCCTGTCTGCGCAAAAATTGAAGCCGAGCTTTCAGAACTCGAGGCCGATGAGCGAGCAGAGTTTCTTGAGTCGATGGGGATGACCGAGCCGGGGCTGAACGCCATCATCCGTCAAGGGTATGATCTGCTCGGACTAATTACCTACTTCACTGCAGGAGAAAAGGAGTGCCGTGCTTGGACTGTTGACAAAGGGGCAACTGCGCCACAAGCTGCCGGAGTGATCCACACCGATTTCGAGAAAGGCTTTATCCGCGCCGAAGTTCAGAAGTACGACGATCTGATCCGTCTCGGCAGCGAGCAGAAGGTAAAGGATGCTGGACTCTATCGAGTAGAGGGGAAAGAGTATATCGTTCAGGATGGAGATGTGATGTTCTTCCGATTCAATGTGTAGTCTCGCCGTTCAGTTAATTGACCCATTTGAGAGAAGCTAATGGAACGGGGCAGATTTGCTAAGCTGTTGGAGGAGTTCCGGCACGAGTATACACCAAAGCTCGTTACCCTGATCCGGGGCGGAATCTCTTCAAAGCAGTTGACTTCAGACATTATTGCTGGCCTTATCGTCGGTGTTGTCGCACTACCACTGGCAATCGCCTTTGCCATTGCATCTGGTGTATCACCTGAGAAGGGAATCATTACCGCTATTGTTGCGGGTGGAATGATTGCACTCTTAGGTGGAAGTCGAGTTCAAATTGGTGGCCCTACTGGTGCATTTATCGTTATTGTTTACGGTATTGTGCAAGAGCATGGCGTTGAGGGGCTTACCATTGCCACCTTTATTGCCGGATTCTTCATTCTCATCTTGGGATTGCTCAGGCTGGGAAGTCTTTTAAAGTACATTCCTTACTCTCTGATCGTCGGCTTTACTTCTGGCATTGCTATTATCATCTTTTCTTCTCAAATCAAAGATATTCTTGGACTTACAACAGGTGAAGTCCCAGCCGATTTTCTTGAAAAGTGGGGAGTCTACATTCAGGCTATTGGGAGTGTTAATCTATACTCGTTGCTCCTTGCTGTTGGAACCGTTCTCATTGTTCTGTTCACCCCGAAAGTTTTACCTCGAGTTCCAGGAGCACTCCTCGCAATTATTCTTGCCACGGCTGCTGTTTCGATTTTTTCAATTCCGGTAGATACTATTGGTTCTCGTTTTGGTTCAATTCCAAGCAGTTTTCCTCTACCTAAAATTCCTGCTGTCGATTTCGCAACATTTAAAGATTTGCTCCAGCCAGCCATTGCAATTGCGTTGCTTGGTGGGATCGAGTCACTTCTCTCCGCTGTAGTTGCCGACGGAATGATTGGGGGAAAACATCGCTCGAATATGGAGCTTGTAGCCCAGGGTGGAGCCAATATCGCTTCAGGACTTTTTGGTGGCATTCCTGCAACTGGGGCTATCGCCCGAACGGCAACGAATATTAAGAGTGGCGGGCGAACCCCAATAGCCGGACTTGTTCATGCAGGAGTTCTACTGCTGATAATGCTTGCAGCCGCTCCACTCGCCAGATTAATCCCTCTGGCTGCACTCGGAGGTATCTTGGTCGTTGTTGCGTATAACATGGGGGAGTGGAGGTCTTTCTTTTCAGTGTTGCGAAGCAATCGGTATGACAGAATTATTTTGTTGACAACATTCTGCTTAACGCTCCTTTTTGATCTTATCGTAGCAATCGAAGTTGGCATTGTACTCTCGTCATTCATCTTTATGAAACGGATGAGTGATCTTGCTCACATTGGGCTTGTCGAGACCGAGGGGGACCAAGACTCTAACGGAGACCATACCTTCGAAGAAGAGTTGTCGTCGATACCTGAAGGAGTGGTGATCTACGAGATCGAGGGGCCACTCTTCTTTGGTGCCTCGCAGAAGTTTCAGCAGACAATGAACGATATACAGGAACATATAATCGTGATTATCCTCCGCCTACGACACGTTCCAATGATTGATGCTACGGGTATGTTCCGACTTCGTGAAGTAGTAAAGTCGTATCGTAAACGACAAACGGGTGTGATCCTATCTGGTGTATCACCGAACATTCGATCAGAATTGTTGAAAGCTCATGTGCTGGAAGAAGAGTACATTTGTGCTGATATTCAATCTTCTCTTGAGTTAGCAAATACCATTCGCGCTAAACAAACTGCAGGAAACGATAGCCCTTGAACCTATCAAGTCAGGGACATTATTCAGCACAATCAATATCTATGCATCAACTTCTCCTCTTCGACATTGACGGTACAATCCTGAAGGTTCAGCGGGAACTGACACATCGGCTTGTGATTGAGGTGATTAACGAGGTGCTGGCGAGGGAAGAAGAGTTTAGCATTCCAGAAACTTATCGCTTTCATGGTCGCACCGATCACGCAATCTTTCTCGACCTCTGTGAATTCCTTGGTCACTCAAGAGATCGCGTTGAGCCGTTAATACCAACGTTTGAGCATTCACTTATGGGGAGGTGGAATGCCTACCTTAACTCTACAACGGTGAGCATACTTCCCGGAGTTGTTTCCTTACTTGATGTTCTTCACGATGATGAGAGCATTACTCTCGGACTTTTGACTGGAAACCTTGTTGGTGGAGCGAGGGCAAAGTTGGAACCCCACAACATGAATCGGTACTTCCGTTTCGGTGCGTTCGGTTCGGATGCAGTTGACCGGAACGATCTCCCTCCAATTGCGCTGCAACGTGCTAACGAGTTAAACGGAAACAGGTTCTCGTTTGACCATGCGGTGATTATTGGCGATTCGAATCGCGATATTGAGTGCGCGAAGGCTTGGGGAATTCGCTCGGTGGCTGTAGCAACAGGTGGACTGTCTGCAGATGAACTGCGGGCACACGAACCCGATCTTCTCCTTGAATCGTTAGAGGACCGTGAGGCATTTCTAAATTTTGTTCGACGATAATCTTCATCCTTTTGAATTATCAGTCTACATCCCGTCCTATTCGTGTCATCCGTGTGCCATTGCCAACCAGAGGTAATTGCTCGATGAAATTGTACATGGATTTGACGGATTAACCTGATCTAAACAACATCACATACGCAAGGGGAAGTATCTGTAGGTTTGTCCATGAAAATCTTTTTCTCAGCAATCGTTCTCACTGCCATTCTCCTCCCTAAGCCCATTCTGGCACAAGTCCTTCCCGGAATCGATGTTCTCATCGAAAATGACTTCGCCGAAGTGAAGGGGAAGCGAGTCGGGCTGGTTCTGAACCAAACAGCGGTTCGGCGAGACGTTCGTCACATGACGCTCGATGCTTTCCTCGCCACCGATAAGTGCAAGCTCACGGCCGTTTTTGCCCCAGAGCATGGGATTGATGGTGGGGTTCTTGCTGGTGAGAATGTTGATGCAGAAGTACGCGAAGGGTTGCCAATCTACTCACTCTACGGCAGTACAAAGAAACCGACAAAGGAGATGCTTAAGAATGTTGATGTGGTGATCTACGACATCCAAGATATTGGGGTCAGGAGCTACACCTACATATCAACTCTCTTGAAGGTGATGGAGGGATGTGCTGAGCAAGATGTTCCGCTAATTGTACTCGATCGTCCAAATCCAATTGGAGGAGATGTCGTTGATGGAAATGTTCTCGATATGACTTTCAAATCATTCGTTGGACCGGCTCCAATTCCGTACGTCCACGGATTGACGGTTGGTGAGTTGGCAACGATGACAAACGAGGAGGGATGGTTACCCGGTAAAGCTAAGTGTGATCTGACCGTGATTCGCATGAAAGGGTGGACACGATCAATGACGTGGCGGGAGACTGGACTTCTCTGGATACCGACATCGCCCCACGTTCCGAAGCCTGAGAGTGCATTTGCAATTGCTGCAACGGGAACCATTGGTGAGATTTCGATTATCAATATCGGAGTTGGCTACACAACACCATTCGAGTTGATTGGCGCGCCTTGGATGGATGGACGTGATTTTGCTGGATATATGAATGAGTTAGAAGTGCCGGGCATTTACTTCCGTCCAACAAGCTACAAGCCATTCTATGCAATGTCATCTGGACAGATGTGTGGTGGCGTTCAACTTCTTCGCGTTGGTGAGCAGTGTGCCCCTTTTACTGCAACGATTGCTCTGTTGACGACGTTGCGCGATAAGTACCCCGACCAGAAATTGCTGACCAAAGTGAAGAGTGATCGATGGGGGATGTTCGACAAAGTTTGTGGAACCGATCAGATTCGTAAGAAACTGCTGGCGGGAGAATCCTTCAAAGATATTGTTGAGTGGTGGCAGAGCGATCTGAAGAAGTATATCAGCAAGCGGGAAGAGTATTTGTTGTATGAGTAGCAGTAGATTCTATTCTTTGTGCTCTTGGTCTCCTTGGTGGTAAATCTTAGTTGGCAGTAGTTTCACCACCAAGGGACACCAAGTTTTTTTTTGCGTGGAGATAATCGAGAACATTACCTCGCGTTCAATCGGCTGTTCTTGGATAGTCTGCTGGTCGATATCCGAGGAGCTTTACTGGAAGTTTCATCAGTAGCGGAATCGCCAATACTGCCCCGGCGCAATCTGCAATCCAATCAAAAATATCTGCGGTTCTACCCGGAACAAACATCTGGTGAATTTCATCTGTTGCACCGTAGAGAGCTACGAAGAGAAAGGCAAAGAGAACAAGTTCTCCTCTTTTAAGTTGACTCTTCCTCCTTAGCCAAGTTATCGCCCGATAAGCGAGAATCGTCATCAGAAAGTATGCGACCAGATGGTTGAGCTTATCCTGAAAGTCGAAGCCAAAACTTGGCATTTCAGGAAGGGGGAATGAGCTGAGGGTGAATATCCCAACGCAGTAGAGCACAAGTGGAAGAACGTAGAGTGTGAGACCTTTTCTGCTATTAAGTACCATCAAGAAAGTTCTGCAAAAGCGTGTGGAAGATAGTTGAGGAGATCGCTCGCTACGATCCCATGTGGAGAGAGTTCTTCGGCAGCAATATCACCTGAGCGACTGTGGAGGTAGACTGCGGCGAGGACTCCGGGAAGAAGGTCGTTATCGTTACGACCGGCCACAAGACCGGTAACAATGCCGGTCAACACATCACCTGAACCTGCCGTTGCCATGCCAGGGTTGCCAGTGCTGTTAATCCACGCCTCACCTTCGGGAACTGCCACGACAGTAGGGCTTCCCTTCAGTACAACAATCGCCTCAAACTGCTTTGCTGCTGATCGAGCATATTCAAGTGGATCGGTTCCAATCTTGGCACTTTCGGTTCCGAGGAGTGACCCAAGTTCGCCATAGTGTGGAGTGATAATCAAAGGAGCCTTCCTTCTCTGGAGTAGTTCTGATTGGTCGACAAAGGCATTCAAACCGTCAGCATCCAGAATAAGTGGGAGAGGAGAGTTTTGCACAGCTTCTCTCACGAAGTGTTGTGTGTATCCTCTACGCCCAATGCCAGGCCCTATGGCAATCACGCGAAAGCGATCAAGTTCTTCAACAATCTTTGCGAAGGCATCGGCGGCAAATTCCCCCTGAATGTCGTCTACGTCGAGCATCATGATTTCAGGGGCGAGTTTCGGTAGGATACCGGGCAGAGCAGATGCTGGTGATCCCAACACAACTAACCCAGCCCCACCTGCCATTGCACCAGAGGCAGTGAGGACAGCCGCACCGGGCATTGCTCGGCTCCCAGCTAAAATCAATGCTTTTCCCCGATCATACTTGTGCCGTCTCCGATCCACAATTGCAAGTCCTGTAAAGGCGACATCCTCGTCGATCAGTTGACACTTGCTCTCCTGGTAGAGGAACTCTGGAGCACCAATGTCGGCAACGAGAATCTCTCCTGTTAGGTCGGGACCATCACATAACATTAGCCCCGGCTTCAGCGCGGCCATTGTGACAGTTATGTCGGCATGAAAACTTTCCGATGCTGTTTCTCCACTGTCGGCATCGAGACCGGTAGGAATATCAACGGCAACCTTTAATCCCTCGAGTTCATTTGCAAAGAGGACTCCTTCTCTGTATGGAGAGCGTGGTTCTCCGGTTGCACCTGTTCCGAGTAGTGCGTCTACAACGGCAGAATAGGAGGGGAGTACCTCTGAAAAGTCAGGTGCATCAGTTCTTACGTGGATAATCTCAACATCAAAAGAGCGGAGAATGCGAAGTTGTAGGGCTGCATCATCGCTCAACTTCTCTTCGGCAGAAAAGAGAAGACAGGTGACCTGATATTCGTGGATGGCTGCGTGACGAGCGATAGCCAGACCGTCACCACCATTGTTGCCACCACCGCATAGAACGAGCATCGTTGGAAATTCTTCTTCCCCAACAACCTGATGGATTGCCTCAAAACATCCTCGGGCAGCATTCTCCATCAGAACTAATCCGGGGATTCCGATCTCTTCGATTGCTCGTCTGTCAGCCTCTTTCATCTGACTCGATGTCAATATCGGCATCATCGTGCGCACCTTCTCTCTGTTCTGCTTTTCCTAAAAATTGAATTCCCAATCGGCGGTACTATGGTTATCTCTGCTGACTTCATCCCAAGCGACAGTTGCCGCCACTACCGAATGTGCTCCGGCAGTAAGCAGGGCAGAAGCACAAGCATTCAACGTTGCACCAGTTGTGAAGACATCGTCAGTTAAGAGCACCCTTGCACCGGCAACTTCCGTTGTTGTTACGGCAAAAGCATCAGATACGTTCAATAGTCTTTGCTTCGCGCTCAACGTTGTCTGGCTTTGCGTGTGGCGACGTCGTTTCAAACCGAAGTGGATCAGAGGTATCTTCCACGCATTAGCGAAGCCAATTCCGATCTCTTCACCTTGATTGTATCCTCGCACTCTCAACTTTGCTTTGTGGAGTGGAACCGGGAGAATCAGATCAATTTCTGAGAATTCTTGGAAAGCCATCAAGGCTAAGCCAAGTTCTTCACCCATTGCACGCCCAAGCGAACGACAACCTCTGTACTTGATTGCGTGGATGATTTTTTGCACTGGAGAATCTTGTTCAAAGGTGAAGAGTGAGCCAATTGCATCGAGCGCAAGCTCATCAGGATGATGGTGTTTTAAAAGACCTTCAAACATCTCATCAGGATATGGGGCTGTTGTGAGTGTTGCACGACAAGTTTCGCAGATGCCACGGAGCGTTGTCGGTATTGGTTCGTCGCAGGATGGGCAGAGTGAGGGGGCGATCAAGTGGAGAAGATCGCCTCCGAGGGTGGTGAGGTAAGAGTTCATAGGTTTTTCTTTTTGGGTTTGGGTGCTATAGTGCCGAGCGATCCCCTCAGCTTGAAATAGATTTGTGCCGTCGGTCGCCACTCGATTCTCATACGAGTCATTACTTCTTCGAGAGTTGCCCCTTTGTCAACCATCATTACGCCCGATGTATGGCGCAGTGAGAAAGGAGTTAGCCGTCTATCCCGACCACGCTTCACGCCGCTTGCCTTCAGCCAACGATTTACAGCTTCTCGCATTCCACGAGATGTCATTCGGCTCCCCTTGGTGCGATTACTTAGGCTTGGGAAGAGAGGAGCAGCCGGGTTATGTTCCTCTTCACGATAACGACTTTCAAGATACTCATCAAGGGCAATTTCTGCTTCTTTGGAAATGATAACACCTTGATCTTTTGAGGTCTTTCCCTTGCCCATCACATAAATCAACCTGCTGCCATCGCTTCGCGCTCGAACATCACCAACGTCGGCGTGGAGGCACTCGTGTTCAGATAGGGAGCAGTAGAGCATCATGCAGATGATGGCGAAGTCTCGTCTCCCCTGAGTTGAATCACGGTCGACACATTCAAGCAAGTCTTCCACCTCTTGATAGGTCAGGAATTCGCGAGAGTGGCGCGAGGGACGCCTACCACCAACAACGGTCTTCGCAGGATTCACTTTTAAGACGCCGATGTCAATTAGATACTGACAGAAGCGGCGAAGTGCCGTCATGTACGTTCCAACCGAGACATTCTGCAAGCCCTTCTTCTCGACGAGATGCCGTTTGTACCGCTCAACATCGCGAGTTGTAAACCTGAATCGCTTATCGACAGGGAACCACTTGATGAACTCTCGAAGTGCACGTTGGTACGTTCCGTACGTCTGCTTCTGTTTGCGTTCGCACTCAACAAGAAATCCTTCGAAGTGAGCCACAAGCTCCTTCACCGTCATCTTGACCGGTTTTTGTGTTTCGTCGACCATGAGTGCAAAGGTAAGAGGGTGGGGGTGTTATTGCAAGTGGAGATGTGTCGATAATGGGTTCGTAGGGACATGGTGCACCATGTCCCTACGAACCCATTATCATATTATCATATAAACATCAATCAAACGCCTCTGCAATCACCCCACCCCCAACAACATCATCCCCTTCATACATCACAACCGATTGACCTTTGGTGATAGATCTGCGTGGCTCGTCGAAGATCAATTCGAGCGTTCCGTTGGGGAGAGTGCGGGCTGTTGCTGGTTCGCCGTTGTCTTTGTAGCGGATCTTGGCAACAACGCGAAGAGGTTCGTTCAGGTTCTCGTACTTGATGAGGTTAACGTTCTCAGCACGCAATCCTTTGTTCAGAAGTTGATCTCCCGTTCCAACTTCTACCTGATTTGTTTCTGGGTAGATGCCAATCACATACAACGGCTCCTTCGCTGCTACACCGAGTCCCTTTCGTTGACCGATAGTGTAGAATGGATAGCCGTCATGCTTTCCGATCTCTTCCCCGTTTCGCATAATCGAACCGCCAGAAACTTCTTCCTCAAGGCCCTCAACGTTCTCCTTCAAAAATCTTCGGTAGTCGTTGTCGGGGATAAAGCAGATTTCGTAGGACTCACGTTTCCCGGCAACGGGGAGGTTGTGCTTCCAAGCGATCTCACGCGATTCAGGCTTGGTTAAGTCTGCGAGAGGGAAGAGAGTGCGGGAAAGAGACTCCTGTGTCACAGCCCAGAGTGCGTATGACTGATCTTTGCTCACGTCGAGACCACGACTCAATATCTGACGGCCAGTTGCCTCATCTTTCCGCAGCCGAGCGTAGTGTCCGGTTGCAATCCAGTCTGCCCCGAGCGAATCTGCACGCCGAAGCATCTCCGCCCACTTGATCTTCCGGTTGCACATCACACATGGGTTAGGCGTCTCACCCGCTACGTAGGAACTCTTGAAGTAGTCAATGATTTCCTCACCGAACGTCTCGGTGAAGTCGTAGACATAGTGGGGGATGCCGAGCTTTGCTGCAACCCTCCGCGCATCGTTGATGCCGTCGAGTGAGCAGCAACTGGTCTCGTTGCCGACATTTCCCCCAACATCTTCGTACTTATAGGTCTTGATTGTGATGCCAATCACATCGTATCCCGCCTCAACCAGCAACGCAGCGGCTACTGAGGAGTCGAGACCACCGGACATTCCAACAATTACGCGCTCTGCCATATCTCTTTTCGGTTATCGTCGTGCACACTCTTCTATATCTACTTTGGCGTGCAACTTTTTATTCTCACAAGTCAACATACTGTTATGCAAAAGCCTTTTCACGCAGTATAGCTGACATCTTCATGTTGGGGTTCATAATTTCACTTCGGTTGAGGAGAGCTTAACGATTGGGAAATCTATCAGTGAAGCTATGAAAAAGAATGTCCCCGAGAACGTAACGATCCCTCTTCAATTGTCTGAAGTCGCTCAAATATGTCATTTGAAACGAAAGGGAATGGTTCTATCTTGCACAACCAGTGTCGCCACTCACTCATAAACGGAGTTTATCATGCGTCATCGATCACTTTTCTGCTTTGCCTGTCTACTGCTTTCAATTATCGCTCTCTCACTTATTCTATCGAGGCCACTCCAAGCGCAAGATGGAACAAATCAGACAACGGAGGGAACCGAGTTCTGGATTGCATTCCAGAAGAACTTCAGAGATTCGATTGAGGAGAGTGGAAGGCACGGAGAAGCTATCATGAGACCATCTGAGCCATTGCATCAAGGACTGACGATTAGTAGCACGCAAGCGACAAACGGATATGTAGAAGTTCCGGGGATTGGATATCGTGAAGAGTTCACACTGGAACCTAACAAACCGATTCGAGTCTGGCTTGACCTTGCCGTACAGATTAACCGTAACGAGACGCCACTGAATCTTGGGGTTCACGTCGTTACAACCAATCCAGTGACCGTAGTTGCGACAAGCCACCGGTTTCAGACAACCGACAGCTATCTCGCCTTTCCCGTTGCCTCACTTGGGAAACGCTATCGAGCGGTTGGATATAAGTGGTTGGCAAGCGATCTTCTCTCACAGTTTGCAGTTCTCGCAACGGAAGATCAGACCGAGGTAACGATTGTTCCATCTGTAGAGACTGGAGCGAAACGTCCGGCTGGAAAGCCGTTCACGATTACCCTAAATCGGGGGGAAGCCTATCAGGTTGTGCCAGAATTTCATGCACACACTCCGTCCGATCTGACTGGCACGCTGATCGAGTCGGACAAGCCAGTAGCTCTCTTCAGTGGGCACAATTGTGCCTACGTGCCCACGAACATGTACAAAGCATGCAACTTGCTGATTGAACAACTACCACCGGTGAACTCGTGGGGAAAGCGGTTTATCGCAAGTCCCTTCTCCAGTAGGGAGTCCTTTGTTCTCCGTATAGTTGCCGACCGCCAGGGGACAGAGGTTGCAGTGAATGGCCAGTCTGTAGCGAAACTGGATCCGGGGAAATTTTACGAGATTGACGATTTGAACGACAACACACTCATCACTTCCAATCTTCCCGTGATGGTTATGCAATATGCTACCGGCTATACGTACAAGCCGCCAGGTAAAGCGGTTGCAGATAGCATTGGCGACCCGATGATGATTCTTCTTCCACCATCCGATAGATTTCTCACATACTATAACATTACTGTTCCATTCGATGGAGAGTGGGATAACTACGTGAACCTCGTGGTTCCAAGTCATATTCGTGAGATGGTGCGAGTGAACGGCAAACCGGTTGCCCCTTCTATCTTCAAGAGCATCCCAAACACGTCGTTTGTTGCTGCCTCGCTTGAGTTAGGTGGGGGAACGCACACAATTCAAGCACCTGAGGCTTTTGGTGTGATACAGTATGGGTTTGGTTACGGAAGTAAAATCTATGATGCTTACGGGAATATTGGAGGAATGGCCTTCCCAATATTGGATGAAGATCGTGTGAAGCAAACAACGGTGATTGAAGCAAAAGAGGAGGAGCAATCCGTTTCAGTTCCTGTGAAAAGTCCAATAAAGGAGGAGACAGGAATCGAGCATTGAGTAATTGGAATAGTAGAGATAGGCTATGATGCCGGACGAAGTGTCGTAACTGATAGCGTCTCGTTCTCGGAAGGAATATCTTTCTGGAGCGAGACGTATCCGTTGTAGAGCCAGATGATCGATTGATCTTGATAGCGGTCGTTCATAGGCTGGCCACTTTGGCCAGTGGAGAGAACGCTACGGATGAACGTGGTTGTGTCTGAAAAGTCTATGATTTGCCGCATCGAGGGACCGAGCACGATGTCATACGGTTCGTTGAAATTCCACTCACCACTATTCAACGTTGTCGTGGCTCCACCCAATTCAAATGGACCGATGTTCACAACGTTTCGGATTAGCTTCTGAATCGAGAAAGGATGTTTGAACGTGAGAGTGTGAGCCTTGCCAAACTGCCAATCAGAGAATTCCCACGAGTCGAACCTGTTGTGGAGCGTGTCGAGTGCTTCGCCGAGCGATTTTCGGAGAATATCATCACGCTGTTCTCTGCTTGCCGTCTCCTTATCGTCGAACCACCTGCTGTTGGTCATCAGTTGGCGGCGGATGTTCTTCAGTGGAAGCTGGGCAATCAACATAAAGTGTCGGAAAACATCCTCTCCCATTTCATCTTCCCACGTTCTCCGGTAGACTATCTGCGCCCACTCGGCGGCGATCATTGCCTGCGGTGACTCAGCCCCCATCTCCCCATCCCACGACCGCAACAGCCCGATGGCATCCCGTACTTTGCTTCCCTGTGCTGCGCTGTCGGGGAATGCGCGAATGAGGAACTCCACCATATAGCGCATATGTTCGGATAGAACATCTCCCTGCATTTGAACGCAGTCGATCACTTCAAATGTATTTCCTTCGGCAAGATATTGCTCCATCCTCACTGCACGTGATGGGTCTACCCAAAGTCCAGGAAGGGGGATCTGTAGCGAGTTGGAAATTTTATTGTTGGCGCAGGCGATGTACCCTTGCTCAGGATTTGTCAGCGTTGGGAGTGCTGAAACTGAACGGGATCCCGTCCAGTTATAGCGACTATCCCAACCGGGATTTACGCGATTGGGATCGGCACTGTTCCTAATTGGTGCTCTGAAGCATGGCACATAGCCGATTGTTCCATTTCGATCTGCGTAGGTGATTGATAAGCCCGGAACTCCACCGTGGGAGAGTCCTTCTTTGAACTGCGTAAAATTCTTTGCGTTGTTGATTTTTTGAAGTGCCGTTAACTCTTGGGTTACATCCCGGCCAAGCCACCGAATCGAGAGAGCAAAACTATCGGCTGGTGTTGTCACAAGTGCGTTTGCAACTGATGAGTCAATCAGTGGTGGAGCGTACTTCTCTATCAAGTCGCGAAGATCGGAAAGGAGAGGGCCATGCCGACTTGTGCGAATCTGGATCGGTGTTGGCAAGAGCTTTCCCGGATGACGAGGGTCGTTGAAGAAGATCGTGTCAGTTAGCACCTCAAGTTTCTCCCACTTTCCATCGTGCAACACCTGATCTTTCTTCCCCTTGTTCAGGCGTTCGAGGTAGAAGTCTGTCTCGTCGGCCATCATACTCGTAATTCCCCACGCCACATCATTATTTCTGCCTGCCACTACGAAGGGCATTCCGGGAATCGTTACTCCAGCAACGGTTTGATCTCCGGTTCTTATCACTGCCTGATACCACTTTGTCGGAGCCGATAGCTGCAAGTGAGGGTCGTTTGCGAGGATAGGCTTCCCTCCAGTTGTTCGGCTTCCCGCAATCACCCATCCATTCGAACCAACGTCGGATCCTCCTATCCCAAGGTCATTCCTCATCTTCTTATCAAACTCAATCAAAGGGGCAAGCTGGCGAAGGAAAGTTGTCCGGCCACTATCAACCTGCACTATTGAATCTCTCGACGCAGTTGTATCTGAAGAAGTTGAGTCTACCGGTGGGGGAGAAGCTCCAGCCCGAAGTGCCTCAAGTTGAGGTTCAGGACTTTGCCCCCCCGGAATAATTGTCGGCCCGTAGCTTGGATACCAGGGCATTACTTCGGTCAGCAGTGCCGAATCTACTTTAGCGGCAATGCGTTCGAACACAAGATCTGTCCAAAGCGATGTGTTCTGTTCCCAACCGAGCAGGCGGATTACGATTACAGAGTGGACAGGTTTCCACGGTTCGGGTTCGTACTGGAGGGCATCGAACTCAAAGGGGTAATGTCCATGGTGGGTTTCGATATAGCGGTTTACACCTCGACAGTATGCCTCAACAGTTGCTTTTGTTCGGGCTGGCATCGACGCCAATATCCGCTCGGCAATTCGTTCGAAGCCGATTGTTTTGGCGTAGGCATCGTATCCAATCAATTCCTCTCCTAACAATTCCGAAAGCCGCCCTTGGCCAACACGACGAAAGAGATCCATTTGCCAGAGACGATCTTGAGCGTGTGCATAGCCGAGTGCAGCCATTGCATCGTTCTCTGAACTTGCGGTTATGTATGGGATGCCATACTGATCCCGAACAATCTGAACTTCGCTACTCAGTCCCGGAATTTCATCTGTAGAATCGCTCTCACCATCAAATGAGCGGCTCGACATGCCGAGTACAAGCCATCCCATTCCTGCAACGAAGACCAAGATGACGAGAAAAAGTCCGAAGATTGACGTTCGACGGGCCGACTGATATGGATCGCGGATACGCACGGCGCAAATATAAGAGTGGGAAGGAATTCAGGGGGGATTCGGAATTCAAAATTAAAAATTCAAAATTAAAAAAGGGGATGGGTAGAGTTGTTGAACTGTACAAAAACGATCGGACATAGTTCAGAGATTGTTCATAGAATATTCAGAAAAAGAGGAGAAAGAAGACCTTTTGTGGAATTCTTTCTCCTCAGGTGCCTGATACGTTAAGTCGGTATTGTTTCCCGTTCCGTTTGGGGATTAGATGCTTTTCAGCACATCGCGCAAAGCACCAACCCCCTCGTCCACTTGCTTGCGAGTCAGGTTCAGAGGTGGGCGGAAGCGGATTGAACGCTCACCGCACCCGAGAATCATCACGCCGCGAGCTAAAGCTCCCTCAACGATGTAGTTTCTTGTCTCCGAATCCCGAATCGTCATTGCACACATCAAACCACGCCCACGTGGATTCGAAACAATCTCTGGATAATCTATCATTAGCTGATGAATCTGCTCCAGAAGGTAGGCTCCAACCGTTCGGGCATTTTCCAGCAAATTCTCTTCATCGATAATCTCAAGGTACTTCGTAACGCGCACCATGTCGACGAGGTTTCCACCCCAAGTTGAGTTGATTCTACTCGATGTGTGGAAGACGTTCTCGTCAATCTCATCCACTCGGTTGTTCACAACAATGCCGCAGACCTGCATCTTCTTTCCGAAGGCCATAATGTCAGGATTTACTCCGAGCGATTGGTGTGCCCACATTTCACCTGTCAAACCAAGTCCAGTCTGCACTTCATCAAAGATCAACATTGCCTCCTGTTCATCGCAGATGCGACGAAGTTCGCGGAAGAACTCAGGTCGGAAGTGGTTGTCCCCACCTTCTCCTTGAATTGGTTCAAGAATAATGCAGGCGATGTCATCTTTGTATTCAGCAAATGCAGCTTCAATCTCAGCAATTGCTGAGCGTTCTCGCTCGATTGTCCGCGTCAGATTCTCACCTTCAAGAGGGAACTCTGCAAATGGATTTGTTACTCTCGGCCAATCAGTAAACTTTGGCCAGTAACGCACTTTTGTCGGGTCAGTATTTGTCAGACTCATCGTGTACCCTGTGCGTCCGTGGAAGGCTTGTTTGAAGTGGAGCACTTTTGTGCCAAGCGTCTCAGGCTTACCAGCTTTGATGTTCTTCCGAACCTTCCAATCGATTGCAGTTTTCAACGCATTCTCCACAGCAAGTGCCCCACCAGCAATAAAGAAAGCATACTTGAAGTGGTCAGGAACGGCCACCTCAAAGAACGTTTGGACAAACTCTGCCATCTCAACCGTGTAGATGTCTGAGTTCGAAGGCTTGCTGAGTGCAACTCGTCCAATCTTCTTGATGAATTCCTCGTTGTTCAGCTTCGGATGATTCATGCCGATTGGATTGGACGCAAAGAAGGTGAAGAGGTCTAGGTAGCGTCGGCCATCTCGTGCATCGTAGAGATAGGCTCCTTCACTCTTATCGAGATCGAGAACAAAGTCGAATCCGTCGGTGAGCATATGTTTGCTCAACGTTTCGTGGACTTTGTTGGGTGCAACGGCTTCTTCAAATGCTTTATGTATAGACATAGTTATAGATCGTAGATAGTTGTTGGTTGATCGTAGTGAGCTTTCAAGACACTGATTGTATACTCGAAGACTGTAGCCAAGATTGGCTAACTCTGCCCTAACAGATTAGGCAGAAGTGAGTGCCGAACGTGAGAGAAGAGAAGGAAGAGAGGCCATGAGTCGCCACCTGCGCACAGCATATTGAGCAAAGAGAAGCGACATGAACGACCCTCCACGAATCGTTCCCGTTCTCTGGCTCAACATTGCAGTATGAAGTGTTACTAAGCGCATGTAGGTCTAAAATCAAAGCTCAATATACGGGGTTTTTCTGAAGAAATTTATGCGGGGAATTCAACAACACGTTGCAGCAGACTATAGATCAGTGTACATCCGCGTTCATCCGTCCAATCTGTGTACAATTTCATCGAGTACTCATCTATAGGGGCAATTGTACGTGGATTGTGGGAGGCGCAGATAATAGCAGTCGAGAGCAAGCGAGAATCCGCGGCCAAGAGCGTATCTTAAAAAGTCTACAGTCGGTATAGTGCAAGCACAACTACAAACAAAACTCCACTCGCAACAACTCAATCACACATGTCCTTTACTGCTGAACTCGAAAAGGGAGTTCGTACTCTCATTCGTCGAGATCGCGTCATTCGCGATCTGAAACGTCAACATGGCCTTCCAACGTTCCGTCCGCACGGCAAGTATTTTACAACACTCGTTCGCTCTATTTTAAGCCAGCAGATCAGTGGGAGTGCAGCCAAAACAATTATTGGGCGGGTGAGTGAGGTTGTTGGGACGTTAAACGATCCTCGACTACTCTCGGAAGTTCCGGATGATCTCCTCAGGTCGTGCGGGGTCTCTTCTCAGAAACTTAGTTACCTCCGCTCACTCTCTGAGCATGTCATAGAAGGGAAGCTGAAACTTCGGAGCCTTTCACGAGTGGAGGACGAAGAGATCATCACTGCACTAACTGACATTAAGGGGATAGGTGTTTGGACCGCGAAGATGTTTCTCCTGTTTTCCCTTGGAAGGTTAAATGTTCTTCCATACGAAGACCTTGGTGTGCGCAAAGGTGCGATGATCGCATACGGTCTCGACGAGATGCCGGGCAAAGCAGAGCTTGAAGCACTCTCCAGTGAATGTGGCTGGGAACCGTATCAATCAATAGCGAGTTGGTACATGTGGCGGGCAACGGAGTAGGGGTAATTTAGTAGAAGAGTCTGTCGGAGAAGTTGTGACTTATCGATCTGATAAAATGTTCTCGATCAACTTCTTTCCAGCCCCTATCAAGTCGTGAATGTGAACATACTGGAAGAGACCGTTCCGTCCTGCGAGATGGAGATTGTTGAATTGCGATAGATACGCGAGAAGTGCTTCTACGTGAGTTGCATATTCAAGGTCGAGAACTGGGTAGGCAAATGGAACGCGGACGACTTCATAGGCAATTACTTCTTCAGATTGAACCCCAAAGATAGTTCTGATAAGGTCAAGCCCTAATTCAGCAACTTGATTCGTAGCACTCTTCCACGCAAGATCATCCGAGTGGCAGGGCAGTTCAAGCACGACACAGGTTCGGTCGGGAGGAGCCATTTCTTGACCCCTGTTTTTTGATTCATAGAGTCGTGTAAATGGAATTGATGAATCGGGAAAGTAGACCGACGCATTCGGGGTGAGGTAGGGACGTTTAATGACAATCGGAACAAGCAAGAGATGCCGAAACCGAAGAAGTGATGAGGTTGCAAGGATTTCCTCTGGTGCTTTTGGATCGAGTAAGTGAAGTATCCGTGAAAGTGGGAGTGTGCTAATGAGTTGATCTGTTTCGATTACCTCACTCCCATTTACCTCAATCCCTGTCACCTTGCTCTCATTCTTGATAATGCGCGTCACACGCGAGTTCAGCCTGATGCAGTTGCTTCCGGCAAACTCTGATAGCCGTTCCGAAATCATCCCGATTCCCATACGGGGATAGTAGAACGATCCGTCGAGATGTTCTCGAAGGTTCTTCTCCCAACCAAAAGTCTCCTTCAACAGACCTCGCATTGTCAACCCTCGCAGTCTTCCACCCGAAACTTCTGGCGAGAGGTTTTCGGTAGGGACTCCCCAGAGTTTCTCTGAGTAGTTCAGCAAAAAGAGATTTGCCAACGCTTTACCGTAGCGAGCAGTTGTGACCTCCTTGAATGAGGTCTTCTCACTCCTCTGACGAAAGCGACTGGTAGCGAGGCTTACTACGATCTGCGCAAGTTCTTTCGGCGATAGCGACCGGATCAAACTCCCGAGGTGGAGTGGAAAGTCGATAAAACGACCGTTGTGGTAGATCACACTCGGTGAGGTGACGGAAAGTAGATTATCTCCTAACAAGCCTTTAATGAATGTTGTCGTCTCCAGATTCTTATCGTGGAAGCGGTGTGCTCCAGTATCGTAGAGGCACTCAGCAATTGAGAGTGTTCTGGCATTTCCTCCCGGTTGGTTGGAGGCTTCGTAGAGTGTGAAGGGGAGTGCTCGTTGCTTTGCTGCAACTGCAACTCCAAGGCCAGCCGGCCCTCCCCCGATAATGTGGAGGTGTTTCATCTGTCGCGATTTGCCCCATACTCCGTCACCGGAATTTCTGCCCAGATTGAGTTGACGTATGGGTTGTGGTGGAAACTCCTGGTGTGCTCAGGCCTTCTGTTCACAACCGATTCGTACCAGCCAATCATTGTCAAGTCTCCTTCTAAGAGTGAGTCTTGATCTGGGAGTATGTGTTCAGCATCGACAAAGTTCCCTTCGATGCCAGATGATTGAAGGTAGAAGTTAATCAGTCCCGATGAGAGGATCACGTGATCCTCGGTATCGTTGTTGAGGTACTCCGTAACCTGTGCAATTGCGGTTGGCGTAGTCTGTTGAAGTGCCAGCAGAACTCCTGTTATTCCGTAACCGAGAAGAAAGAGTGAGACGACCAATCGACCAATGATACCACTCCTCATCAACTCCACACCGCCACCCCAAGCGAGTGCGAGTGCAATAGGAATCAGCGGAAGCATGTGGCGTGACTGGTAGACGACATTTTGATAGAGAAGTATCCAAGCGATGTAGATAGATACTGCTATGATAGTTATCACCAGTCCGTCAGTCTCTCGTCCGAACATCCACCAAGCTCCACGCCCCATGAGAAGCAAGAAGCCAAGCGTAATAACGATAGTTATTGTTCCTCTTTGATCCCAGTATCCACCAAGACCATCGGCAATTACTCCCTTCACAACAGCTATACGCCTACTCTCTATGTCTGGAACATTGAATATTGTTCCGCCAAACTCTTCAAAGTGGCCACTGGTTTGTGCGTTGGCTGCTACCAGCAGATTGTCCCATCCCGTGTCGATAATCATTGGAAGTAGCCAGAGGGCTACAGACAAGATCAAGACTGCAAACGACGTAAACTCACGCCGAGTTCTCGTAATAGTAATCAACAGAGGAAGAAGTGCGAAGGGGAGATAGGAGAGGCGAACTCCAGCCAGAATACCTGTGAGAAAAATTCCTGCAAACAGGTGGGAGCGTGGTGCGTGGTCGTTTCTGATCGTTAGGGCAAGAATCCAGAGAAGAACTGCTCCACCCATCAAGTCCGGCATATAACGATTCCCCATTATCCAGAGCATCGGGTTGAAGAAGAAGAGGGCGGCAAGGAGTACCCCCTCTGGGCGACTCAACGATGTGTTGCAGAATTTTAGGGCTGCCGTGATAATCGCAAACGTTGAGAGTCCACCAACTAACGCAAATGCAATGCCGTATGAGCCAGTTACGAAGGTGAAGAACTTGACAACTCCCATAAATACTGGATAGCCCGGGAAGTGAGGCTGCATCTTGATCAGGTTGTAGTCAATCGCTCCGAGAGCAAAACGCAAACTGTCGGGGTCAGCAATGTACCAAAGACTGGTTAAGAGTCTGCTGGCGATGCAAATAGCGAGAAGGATAAGAAGTGCCGTTCTCTCTCTTGATTGTGTCATGAACAAAGATAGGGGATAGAATGAGGGCTACCCAGTCTGGGCAGCCCTGAACACAAATTCAATTTACCTTACCAAGATAGGACGTCAGCTTCAGCAAAGCCATACTTCTCTTGCAGAAGCGATCGTGCGTTCTTCAGTTCAGCTTGATAGGTATTGAAGCCGTTTGAACCGGGAACAGCGTAAACAGGGTGTGACCCAATCAACACTTGAAGCACGGAAATCTCAGCATCTAAAATTTTCCTCATTGGGTTGTACTGTAGTGCCATCGAATAACCTTTCATCTCAGCCCAATGTTCGTTTAATTCAAGTGAATTTTCTGGAGTTGACTCGCTTGTAAGCTCCTCCATGTTCTCAAGGGTTTCGTTGATATAGTGGATCACAGTGGCTGCAAGCAACTTCTCCCACTCTTCGACTGCTTGATTTCTGAAGATGATCAGATCAGCCGTTGTCCCCTTGTTTACGATAGAAGTCCTACCGCCGAGGAAAGCATCAAAGATGCTCTTCGTAAAGTTTCTCCCAGTAGCCGACCCAGCATCCCTCTTTCCAGCATTTCGAGCGAAGGCGAAGTTATACTCCGATTGAAAGTCGATTTTCCCGTCTCCACTAACATCTCCTACAAAGTCTTCGGTTGAGCCGGCAAGCTGAACATCGGTGTAGGCACTATAGTTTCGTGCTGCGCCGAAGTATCCAAACGCTTCATCCCAGGCATGTTCCATTTCAGTGTAGGGGGCGGACTCACCATCGGGTGCAGCGTTGTTCCGCTCAGTGATTCCGTTCAGGTAAATCCCAGTTCCTTGATAGTAAGCTACGGATCCCAACAGAAGTTTGTTTACTAACTCGTACAGGTTAAGTCCATCGTCAGTTGTGTATGCCATCGGCGTTCCAATCCTCTGCTGATCGCTCGATAACTGCTCGATTGTTGCGAACCAACTCCGCAACAGATCATCTGCATTATCAGTTCTGCCAACAAGCTGCGCTTTAGAAATCTTTCCGGAAAGATTCTTCCCCGTTGAGATGATCGAATACATTCTCTCAACTGCCGGAAGCGAACCTGTTGAAGTAGTAGAAGAGAGGTTCGAGGCATCGTTGTATTCGTAAAGCGATAGAAGTTCTGCCGCCGTAATCGGAGAAGCACCTGAAGTGCCAAGTTGGGAAATCTTCTGGCTCAAGTCTTGAATCAGAAGGTTCCGCACGGTCTGTCCTCCGTAATTCACGCTGCTCGATCCACTCTGAAATCTACTGGCAAACGCATAGGCCTGAGGGACAGGAATAGAGTCTGGATTGGGATTAGTTCCAGTATCCTCTCCACACGAGGAGAGGAGAGAAGCCATTGCGAGAATTGGAAGGAAAAGGAGTCTGTAGAAAGTCATGTTTTGCTTCTGCATATGTTCAATCATTTTGAATGAAGTGTTATCGAGTTTGGAGCGTATACTACGTGAATAATCTTCTCAACTGTTAGGGGGAAGTTGTCGTGAGGTTGTGCGAATCAAATCTCACCGAAAGTATAGCCAACCCCAATGTTGATTTGCCTTCTGGAACCAGGGAGAATTCCTGAACTAAGACTTGCTTCTGTTTGGCGGGGATTAGAGTGGAGCCTCGACCCGATATAAATCTCATCGGTTATGTTCTTTGCAGACAGGTGTACTGTGCACCTGCGGGCAACTTTCAGTCCAGCATTGAAACTGAATATGGTGTATCCATCAATTGGTCCTGTATCGCCTCGATTGCTTGTGGTTTCGATGTTCTCAAAGTCAGTGAAAACTTTGCTGACGTAGTGAGCGTCAGCCCGCAACGTTAACCCGAAGTCGAAGTCACGTGACAGACCCACAGTTAGGGTGTGGGCAGGAGCGTAGGGGAGTTCTTTACCGGAAATATCGACTGGAATGTCACCGGCAATCACTGCTGAGGCAATCTCTCCTTCGATCACTTCGGTTCGGAGAAATGTATAGGAGATGTTGAGGTCAGGGAGAAGATTGAAGACTTTTGAACCGTTCACTTTTCCCCCCAGCTCAACTCCTTGGGTTTTTACTTTGCCGAGATTCTTAAAGACTGTTCCACGTCCTGCAGCAACCAGATCTTCAACAATAATCGCGAAGCCTGCTACTTCCATTCCAATCCAATGGTTCGAACTCCGCGCCCCAAGTTCCATATTCCAGCTTGTCTCCGGTTTCAGGTCGAGACCTTCAGGCTTGTTCGTTCCACCGAAGTCGAGTACCGTTAGTGCGCCGCTCGATGGGGGAGTGTACCCTCGGTGGATTCCTCCGAAGAAGTTGAGGTCGCCAAGCTCGTAGTTTGCCCCTACACCGGGGAGAAGTACAATGCTGGTTTTGTCGGAGTAGATATTCCCTCTCAGTCTATCGATCTGCTCCTGTTCAAAAACTTCCAATCGAGCACCTAAAGTGATGGTAAAGTCTCCAACGATGAGTCCTTCACGCGCATAGAGGGCGAGCGCAGCCGTCTCGTAATTCTCGCTGGAGCCGAGAATAGTTGTTGTGGAATCCTCCGGGTTGTAGCGATAGTAAACCCCTTCACGTGCGTTGGGCGCGTTGCCTGTGACTTTGTCATCTTTGAAGCGCTCCCAGTGTAATCTCCCACCAAAACGTGACTGAAGAGGATTGCCGAAGAGGGAGTGAGAGAGGCTGTACGATTGTTCAATGCCAAGCGAATAGAAGCGCCGGAGGATACCGAAGTTGTCTCTTCCATTTCCGGCGCGGATCAAATCTCCTGTCTCAAACCATGGAACGGGAACTGCTGTAGTCGGGTCGGCCTCATAGTCTGCTGCCCTATAGAAAACATCATTTTCACGCCACCATCTGCGGTCGAAAATGTTGAAGTACGTCCGAGTCGATGAAGTAACAGCATTCGAGAGTGATTGCGTGTAGATTGCGTCGAGCGAAGCACGCCGAACCGTGAAGAGATCATCCTCTTTGGGGTTGAAGCTTGGATGGTTTGCAAACGAATATTCAGTAAGCCCTGTATAGGTTGCGTTCGATTCTTCGAAGTTGCCGTTCAGTTTCAGGTAGAGAACATTGTCGGCTGAGGGAACCATCGTGAACTTCAGTGTCCCGTTGAATTGCCTAAACCCATTGTTCTCGCGATAACCATCGCCACGTTTGAAGAGAAACTGTGCGTCTGATCGAACGCTGTTGTTTCCAATGCCACCCAATTCACCATAGGTGCTCAGGAAACCATTTGTTCCTCCGGTTACATCAATGCGGCCGCCAAAGGTGGAGCGGGGACGGCTTGTGATGTAGTTGACAACCCCACCCATGGTCTGCGGTCCATATTCGATTGCAGCACTCCCTTTCAGAACTTCGATTCGTTCTATTCGTTCGGTTGGGGGATTGTAGTACATGTTCGGGTAGATGTAGGGTGCGGGTTGGATTGGGATGCCATCTTCGAGAACCAGCACACGTGAACTCCGCCTCGGGTTCAGTCCTCGAATTCCGATGTTCAATCGAGAATTCCCTATACCATCGTCTGCGAAGCCGTTGACCCCCGGAACGTATTCGAGCATCTCCTGCGTACCTATCGGGTTAATCAACTTGATTGTCTTCGGTGAAACTTGCGTTCCAGCCCCTACCATCCGCCGTTGTCCCTTCAACGATTGGCCAATCACAACAACTGGTGTTGTCTCCAACGAGGTTCCCTCAAGTTTTATCGTAAGGTTGATCGAATCCCCCCGAAGAGTGAGGGGGCGAGAAAATGATTCGAACCCGAGTGTCCTAACGTGAAGTTCAACATCACCTTCAGTACCGAGAGCTATGGAAAAGCGTCCGTTCAGGTCGCTGACGCAGCCTGTAATCGTTCTCTCTTGGTCTTGAATTGAAATTGTAGCTCCAACAACTGGTTCTCCACTTTCAGAGTCGAGTACTGTTCCGCTGATTGTAGTTCTAAGTGGTGATTGCGCTGCGAGTTCGGGGTGCGATGTCGTGACGAAGAGCGTAATCAGAGAGAGTGTCGCACAGAATCGTAGGGCTTTAAGCCAGATTCTGCTCTCGACTGCATTTGTTCTGCTATACCCTGTCTGGGGTGGGAGGCTCGTAGCATTCAGCATCTGTTGAAAGTGAGAATTCATCATTACAATAGCTCAGAAGAGTTCTGGATTTGTTGCTGGATTGCTTCGGATAGCAGGTACTCTCTTATCTGCTCTGCCTGAGTTGTCTGGTGCAATGTCTATCCGGCCATAACTCCCACCATCCTTAGAAGTAGAGTCTGATGGTTGCAGAATTGGATCGTCTTCGCAAGCCGTAAAAACAAAACCGGCACTGAAGAAGAGCATCAGCACCAGAAGCGGTTTGTAGGGCGCAAGTTGTTTTCTCGTTAAGACCATATCGTTATTGTTATTTGGACTGAATCCAAATTAAGACTATGTGGGAGACTGAACAAGGAGAATCTTGCTAAGAATTCGTAAAGATTGATTTGAACAGGGGTGGTTAACGAGGAATAGGGAGTTGCTACAGTTCGGTTTTGCCTTCAAACGAGGGGCACTCGAAAAGCAACAGGGTGATTACACAGTATTGTGATGACTGAGTGAGCTTATACCAAGGTAAGCTGTAAAAGACCTATAGAAAGTGCTGGTTGTCCGGTTCAATAAAAGGGGTGTCGTGCTGAGGTCTTCCGAAGCATCTCGCAGGCTCAGCTTCGTGTAAGTCAATCTGGTATTAGTTCTCGTAGTAAGCCTGTGGAGAGTGCGATTGAGCAGTTCAACAACCAGACTACATACCGAGATATGCTTTTTGAACGTCCTCGTTCGACGCAAGTTCTGAGGCTGGGCCTTCCAACGTAATCTCCCCAGTCTCAAGTACGTATGCGTATGAGGCGACCTTTAATGCCATGTGCGCGTTCTGTTCAACAAGGAGCATAGTAACGCCAAGATCACGGTTAATCTCGGTGATTTTTTCAAAGATAAGCTGTACCAAGAGGGGGGCAATCCCGAGCGAAGGTTCATCAAGTAGGAGTAGGTGGGGCTTTGCCATCAAGGCACGAGAGATAGCCAACATCTGTTGTTCACCACCGGAGAGTGTTCCACCAGCTTGCATCAATCGTTCGCGTAGGCGAGGAAAGATCGAGAAGCAGTAGTCAAGATCACTCCGAATCTCTTTTTTATCCTTTCGGAGGTAAGCCCCCATCATCAAATTTTCCTTCACCGAAAGTCCCGGAAAGATCAACCGTCCTTCCGGTGATTGACTAATTCCAAGCGAGACAATCTTGTGGGAGGGCATGTTTGAAATCTCTTGCCCATCGAACTTGATTGTTCCTTCTACAACTTTGTGCAAGCCTGAGATTGTTTGGAGCGTAGTGGTTTTCCCCGCACCGTTTGCACCGATCAACGTCACCACGGCTCCTTTCGGGACGTGGAAACTGATCCCTTTCAACGCAGCAATCGCTCCGTAACTTACTTTCAGACCTTCAACATGCAACATGGAAGCAATTCAAAATTCAAAATGAAAAATTCAAAAACAGAGCCATTAAATAGGGGAAGAATTCAAAATGAAAGACTGATACTACGCATAGCTCCTGAGCCTGCGTTCAGGATGACAAAGGGCAAACCCATATGCCCGACAAAGAGAGAGTGGAGCACTCACACTCTCCTTTTTTTAATTTTGCCTTTTGAATTTTGAATTGACCTCACCCCGATTCGCCTAAGTAGGCCTTGATAACCTCAGGGTTGTTCTTTACCTCTTCGGGAGTTCCACTTGCAATCTTCGCACCGTGATCTAACACCGCAATTTTTTCGCAGATACCCATCACGACTTTCATATCGTGTTCGATAAGGAGAATTGCAATTTTGAATTCATCCCGGAGGTATCGAATCAGATTCATCAACTCCACTTTCTCAGTCGGGTTCATTCCTGCGGCTGGTTCGTCGAGCAACAGAAGTTTCGGGTCGGTAGCCATTGCCCGAACGATTTCAACGCGCCGTTGGTCGCCATAACTAAGATTCTTTGCCAGTTCTTGGCGATTGTCCAAAAGACCAAACATTCCTAACAGGTGGTCGATCTTATCGGCGATCTCTTTCTCTTCTGTCCAGTAACGTCCCGGCTGAAGAATCGATCCGAACAGTCCAGTTTTCGAAGCATTGTTGAAGCCAACTCGAACGTTGTCGAACACCGAGAGACTCGGGAAGAGGCGGATATTCTGGAATGTGCGGGCGATCCCCTGATTCGCGATTTCGTGAGGATTGCTCCCAACAATGCTCAATGCGTCGAAGAGAATTTCTCCTTCAGTCGGTTGGTAGACTCCGGTAATCATATTGAAGACCGTTGTCTTCCCCGCACCGTTAGGCCCAATCAGACCGGCAAGAGAAAGAGGCTCGATTGTCTCGGTAACTGCATCGACGGCGGTTAAGCCTCCGAAGCGCATCGTCAGGTTATTTATGTGGAGCAGACTCATATTCTTCTCAACTGACAGCCGGTTTACTCTTCTTTGATTGTCCGTTCTTTTTGAAACGTCCAGCAAATTCTTTCGGGTTGAAATTCCCGAGAAGACCTTGAGGGCGGAAGATCATCAGAAGGATCAAAGCCAGCGAGTATATCGTCATTCGGAAATCACTTAAGCTCACGCCGAACAGATCGATCTTCCGCAATGCTTCTGGGAGATACGTCAAAAGTGCAGCAGCAAGTAGAACGCCCCAGGTTGATCCCATCCCACCCAAAATCACCATCACAACAATCTCAACCGATTTCAAGAACCCGAAGTCGAGAGGACGAATCAGGCTGTTGTAGTGGCCGTAGAGTCCACCAGCTACGCCGGCAAAGAATGCCCCAATCACGAAGGCAATCACCTTATACTTTGTTGTGTTTACACCTACCGACTCTGCCGCAATCTCATCGTCGCGAGTAGCTAAAAAGCCACGACCATACGTTGACCGCATCAGATTCTCACTGATAAAAATCAGCACTGCAAGAATCCCAAAAGTCCAGATAAAAGTGGTATAGCGTGGAATGCCACTAATTCCGAGCGATCCCCCAAGTGGCTCAATGTTTTGCAGAATTACCCGGATGATTTCTCCAAATCCAAGCGTGACGATCGCTAAGTAGTCACCCTTCAGTCGTAGGGAGGGAATGCCAATCAAAAGGCCAGCAATTGCAGCGGTTATTCCTCCAGCCAAGAGAACAACGAGGAAGAGAAGTTCTTGCGTTACTCCTTCAGCACTTCCGAAGACCAAGGTTGTGAGGGCTGAGGCAGTGTAGGCTCCGATAGCCATGAAGCCAGCGTGCCCCAACGAGAATTGACCAGTGAAGCCGTTAATCAAGTTGAGCGAGGCGGCGAGGATCATCGAAATGCCGATGTTGATGATGATCCGCATATCATATGAGTTCACACTCGCCTCTAAAGGAAAGGAGAGACCGACGACGGCAACAAGACCGACCAATAAGTATATGTAGGATCGGTTTTTCTTGCTCATACTTTCTCGGTTCCTCCTCGTCCGAAGAGTCCGGACGGCTTAACGATCAGGATAATAATCAGGATGGCGAAGACGATTGCGTCACGCAGTGTGGGAGAGATATATCCGGCAGTCATTGTCTCGGCAGCCCCAATTATAAAGCCCCCAACTGCAGCCCCCAAGATGTTCCCAATTCCTCCGAGAACGGCGGCGATGAAGGCTTTTAATCCTGGAAGAATTCCCATTAGTGGGTTGATCTTCGGGTAGCTCATCGCATAGAGAATTGCTCCAGCACCAGCAAGAGCCGAACCAACGAAGAAAGTGAAGGAGATAACGGCGTTCGTGTTGATTCCCATCAGTGAGGCTGCTTTCAGATTCATCGAGGATGCCCTGAGTGCCGTTCCGATGCGGGTTTTCATAATCAATAGGCGAAGACCTAACATCAACGCAATCGCGACAACGAAGATGATTATCTGATAGCTGTCGATTACCAACCCTCCAGCCTGAAGCACCGTTGTCTTCTCAACAACTGTAGGGAATGTACGTGGGTCTGCACCGAAGACAAACGGAAGCTGACCCGTATACTCGAGGAAGAAGGAGACCCCAATTGCCGTAATCAACACCGTAAGTTTAGGTCGATTGCGGAGAGGTCGATAGGCGAGGAATTCGATAATTACACCCAGAAGACCACACCCGACCATAGCGGCGAGAAAGACGATGACGGCGGTTTCCGCTCCGGGGCCTAACGATTGCACAAAGGCCGTATTCAATACATAGAATCCGATATACGTGCCAATCATGAAGACGTCGCCGTGAGCAAAGTTGATGAACCTGAGCACACCATAGATCATGGTGTACCCAAGTGCAATCAAAGCATAAATAGCCCCGAGCGACAGTCCGTTGATAAGTTGCTGGAGAAATTCTTCCATCCAAGCAGAGAATTAGTGAGTCGAAATCTTGAGTTCGAAACTAACGTTAGTTACTGTAGAATCCCAATTGACATCAAAGAGCAGCATCAACATCAGATGCTGATAGTTGCTCAGGGAGCAACTGTAGCAAAGTAGGTAAACTTGCCATCTTTGATCTGCAAGACAACCGCGGACTTCTCTGCATTGTGCTGACTATTGATGGTGATGTTGCCGGTGATTCCCTTAAAGTCCCGCGTTTCGCCTATTGCTTTCGTCACTGCTTCAGCTTCGGTTGAGCCAGCTCGCTTGATTGCGTCGGCAACGATATACATGGCATCGTATCCGAGGGCCGACATTGCCCCAGGAGCTTCACCGTTGAACATCTTTGCATACTTCTCCGTGAATGACTTAACCAGTGCGGTAGTATCCTCAACTGAGTAGTGGTTGCTGAAGAAACAACCTTCGAGAGCCTCTTTGAATTTTCCTTTCGTCAACTCTGGGCTATCCCATCCGTCACCACCGAGCAGGGGAGCAGTAATTCCAAGATCGCGAGCTTGCTCGGCAATCAGACTGACTTCCGTGTAGTATCCCGGAACGTAAATCGCATCGGGGTTCATCGCCTTAATAGCAGTTAGCTGCGACTTGAAATCAACCTGCTTTGCTTCGTAGGCCTGCTCAGCAATAATCTCTCCACCCATCCCTACAAATGTCTCTTGGAAGTTCTTTGCAAGCCCCACCGAATAGTCGTTCGCGTTGTCCTTCAAAATTGCAACTCGGGTTGCGTTCAGATTCTCTTTTGCAAACTTCGCCATCACTTTCCCCTGGAAAGGATCGATAAAGCAGACGCGGAAGACGTACTTGCGGACGTTTCCATTCTTGTCTACCGTCACTTCAGGATTAGTAGAGGCTGGCGTTACCATCGGAACTTTCTCACGCTCGGCGATTGGGGCAGCAACTAAGGAGAGGCTTGAGGCAACTTCACCCAACAACACTGTCACTTTATCTTGGCTGATAAGTTTCTCTGCTGCAAGCCCTGCGTCCTGTGTTGTCGACCGTGTATCTTCGGTCTTCAACTCAATCTTCTTTCCGAGAACTCCACCGGCTGCATTGATCTCTTCAACGGCAAGCAACATCCCGTTATTCGTCTGCTGTCCGAATGTTGCAATGTCACCTTGCATAGAAGCAAAGTGCCCAATTTTTATCACGTCAGATTCTTCCCCTCCGTCTGAACCATCATTCCCACATGAGATAATGCCTCCGCTCAAAAGACCCGACAAAAGAATGAAAAGTAGCTTGCGCATGAATAACCTGTAGTATTGTTGTGGTTGGCATTTGCATTAAGAACGGCTGAAAATACGGCGAAGGAAGGGGGAATTCAACTCGGAATTCAAAATTAAAAATTAAAAATTCAAAAGGAGATGGGGAGAATTCAAACTTCCAAAGGCAAACTCACCATCAAAATGTCCCACTTTTTGAATTTTTAATTTTGCCTTTTGAATTCCCCTCAATCAGTTGGATCCTCTGGGATACGGTCGAGGGTTCGATAGTTCTGGTCGTAGTAGAGGAGAGGTGTTTCTGGAGTTGTTTCGTGTAGGTAGATTCCAACTACTTGGCCGAACATCACGCTGTGAGTGCCAATCGTGATTGCGTTGATAAGCCAACATTCGATTGCAGTAAAGGCTTCCGAAAGAATGGGTATTCCGGTCAAGCCAGTCATCGAGGTTGAGTTGCCAAGTTTCTCTTCCCAGGGTAGTGATTCGGCAAACCTTACTGAGAGCATCTCCTGCTCGCTCGAAAGAATGTGGACGGCAAACGACTCTGCGTTGAGAATTACTGGTGCAGCAGAACTTGCTCTGTTGATTGAGATCATCACCACAGGGGGATCGAGCGAAATAGATGAGAATGCGGAGACCGTGATGCCAACAGCTTCTGCATTGTGCTGCGAAGTGACGATGGTGACACCACTGGCAAAGCGTCGCATGGCTCTCCGCAGGCTGTCTGCGTTGACCGGAGTAAAAACATCGTTTTGGGTTGCACCTTCATTCTTCATTGTTAAAGATACGGAGAGAGGGGAAACGAGAGAGGTGCTTCAAATGAGTTTGATAGATGACGTAGCTTTTGAAGAGAGAGAGTAATGCTGTGAGACCCCTATTGCTGCGAGCAAAAAATCAGCAAACGATCTGTTTTGATCTGAGAAGAGAGTTCTCTATACTTGAACTTCATCGGTTTGAACTTTATCGCAACATCGAGATATTACCATGAGACAATCTGGTAGGCTACACCCGGTAGGATTGGGGTTGTTCTGCTTCATCCTACTTACCATTCCAATTTTTCTTCCAACGTCACTCAACCTGATGCTTAGCGCTCAAGACGTTGACTACACGCGGATGGCACGCCCTGACATAGATGAAGACTATAAGATTGACCGTGAGAAAGCGGACTGGCTTCGATATGTTGTTTCCGGACCGATAAGCAACCAGAATAATCTCTTCCTGAACAGCAACACGATTGTTGAACCAGCAGTGAATCCACCTCCGCAGAACGAGTCTTCAATTGCTATCAGTCCAATCGACCCAAATTTCCTTATCGCTTCTGCAGTCGACTCACGTCCGGGAGCTTGGGTCTACATCTCTCGTGATGGAGGGCAAACGTGGGAGAACGTGAGCCTCGGGGTTGTGAACGAAACGTGGCAATCTGGGAATGATCCATCGGTTGGGTTCGATCACGACGGGAATGCCTACGTGATGTATGGTGCTTTTCCCAGACCCTTCTCAGGTGAGTCTGGCGTTTACATTGCGAAGTCAACCGATCAAGGGAGGAACTGGACTCCACACATCAAAGTAATTGAACATAAGGGAGTAATGACTCCTGATTCTGCGTTTGAGGATAAGTACTATATCGAGATTGATCGCTCTACAACTTCCCCATATCGAGGGTGGATGTATACACCTTGGAAGCGAGTAACAGACCGAGATAGCGCGACGGAAATCGTCTTTACCCGCTCGACCGACGGTGGGTTGACTTGGTCGGAACCGGTGGGGGTAAGTCCACGCAAGTCAGGAACAAGCACGCACATTACCTTCGGACAGAGTTTCCCGTTGGTGAAGACCGGAGCAAATGGTGAAATCTACGCTGTCTGGAACGATGGCCCAGCCCGAAGCATTGGCTTTGCGAAGTCAACAGATGGTGGCGACACGTGGACTCCCCCAAGCTATCCAGTTTCGGGATATGAGTACTTAGGTACGGAACGCTACCTGAAAAATGGGAATGGCGACACCACTGATAAATATCACGTGCTGAAGGGAGTTTTTCGGGCTGAAACCTATCCAACAATCGCAGTTGATTACTCGAACTCATCGAGACGTGGTTGGGTATATCTCTGTTGGTCGGCGGGTAGAACTCCAGAAATCTATTTCATTCGCTCTACCGATAACGGGGAGACCTGGTCCTCACCGAAGATTATCCACAGCAAACTTTTTGGAGACCAGTGGTGGCCCTGGATCAGTGTGGATGAGACAACCGGTGATATTGGTGTGATGTACTCTGACAGTCGAGATGATCCTGAGAACATCATGATTAACACCTACGTTAGCTACAGTAATGATGGAGGAGATACGTGGATTGACCGCAAGGCTACTGACGCGGTGAGTGATTTTCGGGATAATCCATTTGTCGACCAAGTCTTTGCTGGTGACTACAGTGGGAATGCCTTCAGAGATGGGAAAATCTACCCCTCATTTCTCGACACCAGAGATGATAACGATGTCTACACAGTGATTGTTGACATTAGGAAGCCACTTCCGGTTGAGAACTTCCGCGTTGGAAGTCGCATCGATGCCCTGACTGAAGCTCGCCTCACTTGGGAGAATCCTCCACTGGAGACGGCGTTCGGTCTCCCAATCGACGACTACACTCTCGTTTTAGAACGAGATGGTCAGCTCTTGGCAGAGCTTCCATCCGGCACAACTGAATATGTTGAGGAGGGGTTGACATTAGAGCAAGAATATGCCTATTCAATCCGAGTTGTTGTTGGGAGCGACTCAAGTGTTTGGCGTGACGTAGACTTCCGTTCAGGTGGGGCAAAGCTGCCTGGAACGCCGAGGATTGGTGCAAACGTGCAGTATGAACCAACGGTCTCAACGTTCCTTCGACTTCCAACTACGCGAGCTGATGAGGTCACCCCCTTTACCAATCTTGCAGGTTTGCGGATTTATCGGGATGGTGTTTTCCTTCGGCAGGAAGAGTTGAATCCAACCGATACGGGAGAGCTTTTCAAAGTTGACGATACTCCGGCTGAACGGGGGTATTATCGCTACACCTTCACAACAGTCGACGCCGACTCACCAGCAAATGAGAGTCCACTGAGCGACACAGTCGTTCTCTTTGCAGGACTGCCAGATAATTACATTATGAGCTTTGAGTCACCGAACAAGCCTCGATTCCTATACACTGGGGAGTGGGACACGACGGCGAATTTCTTTGACTCGGCTCCTTGGTCACTCACCGATTCGCCCAATGGCGACTACAAACCACGTCAACAAAGTTCAGTACAGCTATTTCCCATAGCAGGGCTTCCTGAGATCAGCGTTCAGTTCAACCACGTCTGCATCGTCTTGCCGGGCGACAGTGCAATTCTTGAGGTGAGCTACGATTCAGCGAAGACTTGGCAACCGCTGGCCACGTGGCAGAGCACCGATAATGCTCTCTGGAACGATCGTTCAGCCGACGATGGGGATTGGCTTCCGGCTACGGCTGGCACTACAGTCGATTTCAGAGCTTTAGCATTCTTCCGATTCCGTCTCGTGACAAGTTCACTGAGCAATGCAGATGGATGGTATATCGACGACTTGATGGTACTTGGAGGAGATTTAGGAGTTGAAACCGGAGAAGAGAATCTTCTGGAAGCTCAAATTCGACCCAATCCAGTCCGAAATAGCGCCTCTCTCTCGTTCAACCTTAAAACCCCATCCGATGTGTCGTTGACGATTGTCGACCAACTCGGGCGGGAGCCTCTCGGAAGAATCGATGGCTTCTATTCGGCAGGAAAACATGGTCTGTTGATAGGAACCAGTGAGCTACCAAACGGCATCTACTTCTGGCGACTTCAAACCTCAACAGGTGGGGCAGAGGGGCGCATGATCGTCGTCCGGTAGTCCTGAATTGTGATTATTGGTTGAGCCTCTCGCCATTGTTGTGGCGGGAGGCTTATATTTTGGACTCATATTTAACGACCAATCACGAATGAAGGCATATGAATATCGTTGTCTGTGTTAGTCAGACGCCCGATACCACAACAAAAATTCAAGTGGGATCGGACGGAAAGCATATTGATCCAACAGGCGTCAAGTTTATCCTGAATCCATACGATGAGTTCGCAGTGGAGGAAGGACTTAAGTTGCGTGAAGCCAACGGCGGAGCGGTAACACTTCTCTGTGTTGGGAATGATTCAGCAAAAGAGAATATCCGTCTCGGCCTCGCAATGGGAGCCGACAAAGCAATTTTAGTAAAGGATGAGGCGAAAGGAGATTCCTTCTCCGTAGCGTCGCAGTTGGCCGACGTACTTAAAGAGTTGGGACCAGATATGATTCTCTTTGGTCGTCAGTCAATCGACTACGACTCAGCGCAGATGGGACCAACTGTGGCCGAGCTTCTCGACTTGCCAGTTATCACCTTTGTGACGAATCTGCAAATTGATGGAACGTCAATCAAAGCTGAGCGGGATATTGAGGGTGGAAAGGAAGTCGTGGTAGCATCTCTCCCTTGCGTTATCACAGCCCAGAAGGGATTGAATGAGCCACGCTACCCGAAGCTACCTGACATCATGAAGGCAAAGAGCAAGCCAATTGAGGAGCGGGCAGGTACTGCACCATCTCTCAGAGTTGAGACAGTTGCACTCCACAAACCTGAACAGAAGGGGAGTGGCAAGGTTCTCGACGGTACACCTGAGGGAGTAAAGGAGCTTGTTCGGTTGCTGCGCGAAGAGGCCAAGGTGATATAAGGGGACTCACTGTGTGGGGTTAGTATTCAGCTATAGAGAGGTCAGGTGGTTTTGTTCTATCCTCTGACCATCCGAGCTGGGATATTTCAACCTCACCATTCAACAACAATTTTGAATTTTTCATTTTTACTTTTGAATTGATACATGAAGATTCTCGCATACGCAGAAGCGCGTGATGGGGCATTGAAGAAGAGTGCCTTCGAGGCAATGACAGCCGCGCGGCAGGTGGCATCGAGCACAGGGGGAACTGTGGCAGCCGTAATTGTTGGGGCTAACGTTGCTTCGTTAGCCGATCAACTTGGGGCTTACGGAGTCTCGGACGTTATCACAGTTGAGGATAATCGTCTAACAGAATATGATTCGGGGGCAACTGCAAAAGCTGTTGCAGCCGTTGCTTCGGCTGAAGGGGCTGACCTTGTAGTAGTTAGTCACTCGGCGCACGGCAAAGACCTTGCCCCTCGCGTTGCAACAAAACTTGAGGCAGGCCTTGCTCCAGATGTTGTGGGTATTGATGGGAGCGGCGACGATATTCGCTTCGTCCGTCCGGTTTTTGCTGGGAAAGGATTGGCCGAGGTGAAGATCAACACGCCAAAAAAAGTTGTCTCTATCCGACCCAATGTGTTCACAGCAACTACTGCCGATGCTCCAGCAACTGTATCGGCACGGAATGTTGTCGTCGATTTTAGCGACGCCGATTTCCGTTCGAAGGTTGTTGAGACTAAGGTGACAACCGGGAAGAAAGATGTGGCTGACTCAGATATTATCGTTTCGGGTGGACGGGGTCTGAAAGGGCCTGAGAACTTCAACCTCGTTGAGGATCTCGCAGCAGCTCTCGACGCCGCAGTCGGTGCTTCCCGTGCTGTTGTCGATGCCGGATGGCGTCCACACTCTGAGCAGGTTGGGCAGACAGGCAAAACTGTCTCGCCGACGCTTTATGTAGCCTGTGCTATCAGTGGAGCCGTGCAGCACCTGGCCGGAATGTCTGGCTCGAAGTATATTGTTGCAATCAACAAAGACAAAGATGCTCCGATTTTTGGAGTGGCCGACTACGGTATTGTTGGTGATGTCTTTGAAGTGTTGCCTATGCTGACTCAAGAAATTAAGGCAGCGAAAAACTAAACGTGCCGGTTGTTCGGTCAATCGCTATATTTTCAGAGTGTTAACGTCCAGGATCTACGGAGCGGATTGTGGAACGAGTTCGGATGGAAGTAATAGGGCTTACGTCAAGCCCACAAAATAGTGGAGCGTATGCGTTGATTCTGCAAGAAACTGGTGCAGAACGCCGCATGTCGATTCTGATTGGGCAAGATCTTGCGCAGGCAATTGCGCTGGAGATGGAGGCCATCCAGCCTCCGAGACCAATCACGCACGATCTAATGAAAAAAGTGATAGAGACGTTGGGGTCAACCCTCGTCGACATTACGATTACTGATCTTAAGGAGGGAACCTTCTATGCTGTTATTCGGCTTGATGGAACCCCAACGGAGATCGATGCGAGACCATCAGACGCAATTGCACTCGCAATCCGTTTTGGTGCGCCTATCTACGTATACGAAGAAGTGTTGGCCAATGCCAGCATCCAAATCGACGATGATGAGTTCTACGACAGTGACGACGAGTATGATGAAGAGGAGGAAGAGGATAAGGAGAAAGGGGAGGAACGTCCACTGACGCTGTTAGAACAGCTTCAGTTAAAGCTGAAAGATGCAGTACAGCGTGAAGACTACGAAAAAGCAGCCCAAATTCGAGATGAACTCGATAGAATCGATAAAACCAAACGCAAACCATCTTGAGATCGTGATGGACACTCTCTCCTTTTGGAGTGTTCGTTCAATATGCAGTCCACGCGAATCGGCTTACCCTGATTCGCGTTTTTTTTATCTGAATCAACCTGCTGCGGATACTAAATGAGCAACTACGATTACGATGTAATAGTGATTGGTGGAGGTGCTGCCGGACTCACTGCAAGTGGAATGGCTTCATCTCTCGGTGCTCGAACGTTGTTAGTGGAGGCCGATCGTCCCGGGGGAGATTGTACCTGGACAGGATGTGTTCCATCGAAACGATTGCTCAGGATTGCGCAGACTGTTAAAGAAATCTCCCTCGGTGAGGAGGTTGGGCTTCACGTTGAAAACTTTACGATTGACTTTTCGAAAGTGATGGAGTCGGTTCGTTCGGTTCGCGAAGAAATCTATGCCGAGTCCGATTCACCAGAAGCTCTTGCAAAACATAACGTAGAGGTACTGAAGGGGAGGGCTTCGTTTATTGATCCGCACAGACTACAAGTTGTGGGAACAGGTGGTGAGCGTGAGCTGTCAGCTCGCTACGTGGTGATATGTGCTGGGGCAGCTCCACGATTGCTCGAAATCGAAGGGCTTCAACCAGAGTTAATTCAGACATCCGAATCAATCTTTGAACTGAAAGCGTTACCGTCCCGACTTGCTATTGTTGGAGGTGGTGCAATTGGGGTAGAGCTTGGGCAAGCGTTCCAACGTCTCGGAAGCAATGTGACAATTGTGGAGGCAGGTGAAAGCATCCTTTCTAACGCTGAGCCTGAGGTTGCTGAACTGCTTGCTGACAAGTTGCGAGGCGAGGGAATATCACTCCTCCTGAATCAGAGAATCCTCTCTGGTAGAGCTGAGGGAGATTGTATTCAATTGCAGTTGCAGAAGAATGAGAGTGACCGACTGGCTACTGAGGTTCTCGAGAGTGATCTCCTGCTTGCAGCCGTTGGCCGGCTTCCAAACGTTGCCGGGCTTAACCTGGAGAGTGCTGGTGTAGACTACGACGAAACAGGAATTACGATCAACCACTCATGCCAAACTTCAACATCACACATCTACGCTTGTGGAGATATTGCAAAGGGCTCTGACTTCACCCACGTTGCTGAGAACATGGCGAAAACGGCTATCACCAGAATCCTCCTGAAAATTCCCTCTACATGGGAGCGATCACTGATTCCTGCAATCACCTACACCGATCCCGAAGTGGCGCAAGTTGGTATGCGAATGGCTGATCTGAAGAAGAGTGGAAAAGCGTTCAACACAATTCGTTTTCCGTATAGCCATATAGACCGAGCACGAATTGAGGGTAGGGGAGATGGGATGATTCTCGTTCACTATCTTCCACTTACGGGGAAAATCCTCGGTGCTCACATCGTTGGTGCTCACGCCGGAGAGTTGATTCACGAAATCGCCTTAGCAATGCGAAACAGTCTCTCCCTCCGTGAAATCTCAAATACTGTTCACGCGTATCCTTCGTGGTCGCAAGGGGTACGCCGCGCAGCCGATCAGATCTACGTGCAGACTGGATCGGCTGGTGCACTCAAGATGTTGGGAAAAGTCTTTGGGTATAGAGGTGAGGTGTCGAAGATTATCGGAACAGACGAAGTTGTATAAGTAAGAGGAGATTGAGTTAGTTGTTCATTCCTCTTTTAAACTCATAAATTTTTGAACTTTGAATTTGACCTAATCTATGGCAGAACTTTCCTACTACGACTATCCTCCTTTCACAGGCTTTTCAGCAGAAGGGATTGATCTCTTGAAAAAACTCAAAAAGAATAACCGGCGCGAGTGGCTAACTGATGAGCGCAAGGAGGTCTTGAAGAACGAGTTGATGCTTCCGATGGAACTTCTCTTAGCTGATATTGGGAGGCGCGCCTATGAGAAAGGGGTGCAGTGGAATCCCAATCCTAAAAAGAGCATCTTTCGGATATATCGAGATACACGCTTTAGCAAGGAGAAGAAACCGTTCAAGACAAATATCGGAGCAACTCTTCCATACGCCGATGAGCCGAAGAAGGGGATCGGGTGCTATATTCACGTAGAACCGGGGAGTTCGTTCTTTGGTGCTGGTGGTTACTTCATTGAAGGTGAAGGGCTGAAAAACCTTCGAACCAGAATTGAACAAGACCCAGTGGGGGCAAGGAAAGTATTGAAGAGTGTTGAGAAGAAGTTTGCTCCTATTCAGGGGGAACAGCTAAAGCGTGCACCGGTGGGGTATGATCCGGAACATCCGGCGATTGATCTGCTCCGCTACAAACAGTTCTGGACTATGCGGGAGATCCCCGATGAGTTGATTGTTAGCCCAAAACTCCCCCAAGAATTGTTCAAGCACTCCTTAGCACTTCACGACTTTTGTACGTGGCTATATGAGGGTACGCGGGGGCTGTAGTTGGGACAATTGTATAGTTGAGCTGTTAGCTGAAAAGTGACCGAAAGGAAAAAGAACCAACCGTAAACGATTGATATGGCAGAAATGCGAGCTGAAGGGCAAATGCAACCTGCTCCGATAAATCAGAAAGAGCAGGAAATTGAAGCAGTGCTTCGTCCCCAAGGTTTTGAAGAGTTTGTTGGTCAAACAAAAGTTGTGGAGAACCTATCGGTCTTCATCAAAGCCGCCCGGATGAGAGGAGAGGCACTCGATCACGTCTTATTGAATGGCCCACCCGGACTTGGCAAGACGACGTTGAGCCATATCATTTCGAACGAGATGGGGGCAGATATTAAGACAACATCGGGTCCTGTGTTAGAGAAAGCGGGTGATCTTGCCGGATTGCTAACCTCACTCGATGATGGGGATGTCCTCTTCATTGACGAAATCCACCGACTCTCGCCGGTGATTGAGGAATATCTCTACTCGGCAATGGAGGATTTTCGGATCGACATTATGATCGATACTGGACCAAGTGCCCGCTCTGTACCCTTAACGTTGCCCCCCTTTACGCTGATTGGAGCAACAACACGGCAGGGATTGCTTACCGCCCCACTACGGAGTCGATTTGGGATTATTTCACGGCTTGATTACTACAGCATCGAAGAGCTTTTTCACGTTATCTCTCGCTCGGCTTCGATACTTGATATTCCTATTGAAGATGCTGGGGCTTACGAAATTGCTCGTCGGTCGCGAGGAACGCCTCGCATTGCCAACCGTCTGCTCCGCCGAACACGTGACTTTGCCGACGTGAAAGGGGATGGGATAGTTACGAGAGAAATCGCCGACATTGCTCTCTCGGCTCTGGAAGTTGACGAGCACGGTTTGGATGATATGGATAAGCGGATACTGCTGGCAATGATTGAGAAGTTTAATGGAGGTCCCGTTGGTTTGAATACACTTGCCATAGCAGTTGGCGAAGAGGCGGGAACTGTTGAGGAGGTTTACGAACCATACTTGATTCAAGAAGGCTTTATGCACCGAACTCCACGGGGTCGTGAGGCAACGCGAAAGGCGTACGAGCACTTTGGTATTAGCCGTGGAGTGGCCGAGCCGGGGTTGTTTAGTGATGGGGGGAGTTAAGAGCTTTACTGGTTGCTGAAGAACGAACCGTACTTTACTTGGTTCGGATAAGTTTGAGCTTGTATTCACCAATTTGGCAGCGGGAGAGAATGAGGTTTGCGTCGCTACCACCCCACGTTGCCTCACCTTTACTGTTCATTCGTTGAGCAATGATTGTGCTGTCGTTTGATTTTGTCGACTCAAGCCGGTAGGTGATTCCCTCAACAGCAACTACTATCAACCCTCCATACGAATCTACTGTAGCACATGCATTTGATTCGGGCATCGGACCGAAGAAGACTGGAAGGCTGTAGCCTTCTTTCCCCCAGCTACGCTTTCCATTTTTGTCCAGATATTGAGCGAAAATATCGCGATCTCCTGTTGCTGAGTCTACCCCTTCCATCACGATGTATGTACCACCATTCCTATCCGAAACGGCTATTGGTTTTTCAACACCACGGTTCTTTGCTAAGATCACTTGAGGTTTGTCGCCACCATTCCAGACTCGATACCCATTCTGATCCATTCTCTGAGCAGCAACAACCCGTAGTGAATTCTCCTTTGCCTTGTCGTCGTCAAAAACCATCTCGAACGCAACGGTAATTCCTGCGGAGTCTGCTGTAATCGAGGGGGATAGCTCACGGGCGCGGGGATTAGAGCTAATAACAGGGGGATTCTCTGGGTCTAACCAGAGCCTATCGCCATTCACCGTCAAGTGCTGCGCAATCAGGTCCACATCGCCGGCACGAGTACCACTTGTGTAGTGAAGCTCGTAGGCGATAAACGCACCACCTTGGCCATCGGGAACTATGGCCGGGTTCTCTTCAGAGTGAGGACTTCCGGCGACAACCACAAGATTTCCTTTCGCGCCACCCCAACCGGTAATCCCTTCAGAAGAAATCTTTACTGCCACCAAATCTCCACTGAATGTTCCCTTATCGGAGTTGTTATTACGCTGGATCAAAGCAATTGCGTTACCATAGCCATCTGACCACGCATCAACAATTCTCTCGTGGCGATCAGAGTTTGCAACCCAGATAGCATTCTCCCAAACCAGCTTCCCATTCCCATCCACGCGAAGGGCAGCTACGTCAACCTCTCCTTTGTACGCGCCGCTGATATATTCTACTTCGTAGAGAACGATTGCTCCATCAGCTGAAGGTATCAGGTGAGGATGTACTTCAAGATGCTCGGATTGAGCTAAGAGCAACACAGCTCCAGAGAGTGAATCATCCCACAGATCGGCTCCCTCGCTATCAATGTGCCTCATTACAATGTCGTGGTCACCACCATTCTCTTCGTCAGTATGTTCAATCGTGTAGCAGATGAACATGCCACCACTACCATCTGGAATTGCCGACGGGTCGTACTCGCGCACCTGCATTTCCGAAATTGGCTTCGGTGTGCCAGCGCCCCAACGAATGTATCCGTCGGAGTAGACCTTCGTCCCCTTCAGATCGTAGTCGCCGCTATATTCTCCAGAAGTCGTGTGGGTGGGAATCAGTACAACATACTGATCAATCTGCCCCTGTGCGGTGCTACTGGAAAGTGAAATGGTTAGGATGAGGATAACGCAGAAAAAGAATTCTTTGAGAATCGTTTTCATATCTGAAGGCAAATGCATACCCATTGTGACCGATCTTGCTGATGTTCAGGAATGAAGATAAGAGAATAAAAGAATATCTTGTGACTACTTATCGATCCTGTTTAAACTCTTCAAAACTTGCTGCTGAGTGATATGATTCCTACGATAGATGATCGTTCTGTTCTTCGCTTGATTCAAATTGCACTTGCCGAAGATATTGGAACTGGAGATTTGACTTCAGAATCGCTGGTTGACCCTAAAACGAGCGTTCACTGCATATTGCTTGCCAAAGATCAAATGGTTCTTGCTGGTTCACCAATTGCTGGGCTTGTTTTCGGCGAGGTTGATCGCTCGATTTTATGTGATTGGAAGGTGAGTGAAGGCTCAATCGTTGAGTCTGGAACAGTTCTCGCCCACTTGCATGGCCCGGCCAGTTCTATCCTTACTGCAGAACGAACAGCCCTGAACTTCTTACAACGAATGTCGGGCGTCGCCTCCCTTACCAGACGATATGTTGAAAAAATTGAGGGGACTGGAGCCACGATTCTCGACACGCGCAAAACACTTCCTGGGTGGAGGTTGTTGGATAAGTATGCAGTGAAGACCGGAGGGGGTGAAAACCATCGGATGGGTCTCTACGACATGGTGATGGTGAAGGATAACCACATTGCGGCTCATGGATCAATTGCCGGAGCTGTCAATGCTGTGCTCAGATACTTTGAAGAGCATGGAATTACGAACGTGAAGATTGAAGTGGAGACTGCCTCGATCAACCAAGTGCAAGAAGCGCTTACGTGCGAAGGAATATCTCGCATCATGTTCGATAATTTCTCAACATCGGATATGGAGATCGGTGTTGCCCTCGTTGATGGTAGGTTGGAGACAGAAGCGTCTGGTGGGATCAACTTGGATAGTGTCCGAAGTGTGGCCGAAACCGGAGTGCAGTATATCAGCGTTGGAGCACTAACTCACTCAGCGATGGCAGCCGATATCTCCCTCGATGTGAGAGGGTAGGAGTAATGGTTGCGGAAGTTGTTCCGTGTCAGATTAAAAAAGGGACTTCCAATCTGTCGACAGAAAAACCCGGACGGCTAAGATCACGGCGAAGAGGTAGAATGCTCCACCAGCAAACTTGAAGATATAGGTGAAGTAAGAAACTGGGAGTCTGCTTCTCATCCGAATGATGAGCCGCAAGAGAACATAGAACCAGATAAAGACACCAACCCCAAATCCGAAAGCGTAGAGGCCACTCCCGAGAAAGCCATCAACAAGCCAATCTTTTGCTTGGATAAAACCTGCAACGGCGATTAGTGATGGGAGAAAGGATGGGTTTGCCAAGTTCATTACAGCCATCAGTATCCCAACCATAAAGGCCGATGAAAATCCAAACTTCCGTGCGCGGTTTTCTCGCTCTTCTTCTTCCTCAGTTGAGTGGCGAAGGTCATCACTTGTCGCGTGGAAGTATTTCCGACCCAGTATAACCAAAATCGCTATGCAGGCGATTTGGAAGGCAAGCTCGAACCAAGCGTGTCCATCGAGAAACGTTTGAAACTTCAGGATAAGTGCTGATGAAGCAAAGGCTGCAATGAGGGCGTAAATGCAGTCGATGAGGGAAGCTCCGATACCGATTCGTATACCGGTTGCGAAGTTCCCTTGAACGCCCTGCTTGATAACAGCCACGGAGATTGGTCCTGGTGGAATCGACATGCCAAAGCCGACAACCAGACCGATAAGTATCGAACCAATCATTTGCTACTCGGCCTCATCAAATGCAAGCTTCGTAGCACCTACCTCAATCTGCACTGGATAGTTCCCCGTGAAGCAGGCCGTGCAGTAACCAATACCATCCTCGGCAGGAGCCGATTCAAGTAACCCATCTACAGAGAGGTACTGTAAAGTATCAACCCCGAGTTCTTCTCGAATTGATTCTACATCTAAGTTGTACTGATTTGCTATGAGTTCTTCCTTTGAGGGGAAGTCCATGCCGTAGAGGCAGGGGTGTGTGATTGGAGGGGAGCTAATCCTCATGTGAATCTGTTCAGGTTCAGCACTCCGAAGCATGTTGACCAGTGCTTTGGATGTTGTTCCGCGAACGATTGAATCGTCAATTACTACAACGTTCTGATCCTTCAATACTCCTTTTACCACGTTGAACTTCGTTCGAACTTTAATCTCCCGATTTTTCTGTCCGGGCGAAATAAAGGTTCGGCCTACGTAGTGACTTCTAATCAATCCAATCTCATGTCGTGTATTTGGAGCATTTAGCTCTCGGTTCACTTGACTGTAGCCGAGGGTTGCAGTGTTCGATGAATCGGGGACACCGATTACCACAACTTTCTCATCCTGAACTTCCGGTTTAACGCCAGCCTCTTCGGCGAGGCGTTTGCCAAGTTTCCTTCTGACTTTGTCGACAGAGTTACCGTAAATCCGACTGTCGGGACGGGAGAAGTAGACATATTCGAAGATACAGTGGCGAGCTTCAGGAGTAATGTCGTCGATCTGAATCGACTTGATTTCGCCGGTTTTAACCGTCTCATCGTCGATAATCACAATTTCATTGTGCTCTACATCGCGGATATACTCAGCTTGGAGAATATCGAATGCGCACGTTTCGGAGGCAACGATATAACCGTCACCAATACGGCCAATGGAAAGGGGGCGGAAACCGTGTGGGTCGCGAGCCGCAACCAAACCTTGATCGGTAAGAATCGTGAGTGAATAGGCTCCCCGAACAATGCGCAGAGCGTCGCGAATACGTCCGATAATGCTATCTTCGCGGCTTCGCGCAATCAGGTGAAGAATCACCTCGGAATCAGTTGTAGTCTGGAAAATGGCTCCCTCTTCACTCAACAGTTTCCGCAGAGTTGCCGAATTTGTCAGGTTGCCGTTGTGGGCAAGTCCTAAATGGCCAACAGCAGAGGAATTGATAAAGAAGGGCTGGATATTGGCACGTTTGATATTCGATCCAGTAGTAGAGTAGCGATTGTGTCCAATCGCATGTTCGCCCCGAAGTTGTTCTGAGAGGATTTGAGGGTCGTTGAAGACATCGAGAACAAGACCGTGAGCCTTGTGAATTGCAAACGAACGTTCGCCCGGACGTTTCGAACTCTCTCTTGAGGCGACTATTCCGGCGGACTCTTGCCCACGGTGTTGAAGAGCGTGGAGAGCGTAATAAACTTGGACGGCAGCTTCTGGATGGTTGTAGATACCGACAACACCGCAATTACACAACGGCTTGTCGATTTCGCAGTTCGTGACAGCATTGGTTTTCATAGATGCAAATCTACATCGAAAAGAAGAAAACCGAGCTTTTCGTTAGAGGCTGAAACAAGCAGAGGGTAGAACGCATGAAAATAGCCCTGATTGGTCCTGCATATCCCTACCGTGGGGGGATTGCACACCATACAAATCTCTTAGCAAGAGTGTTGAGAAAGAGAGGCCACGAAGTAGATGTAATCACGTTCCAGCGTCAATACCCCAAATTTCTCTATCCGGGAGCTTTTCAAGAGGAGGGAGGGGAAGTTTTTGCCGACATTGAGTCGGAGCGGCTAATTGACTCAATGAATCCATTGAATTGGCTTTCAGTGGGGAGAGAACTTCGGAAAAGGGGATATGACCTCTACGTCTTTCGGTTTTGGATCCCACTTTTTGCACCTGTTTTCGGGACAATAGCTCGGAGCGTTGGGGGGAAGAGGGGTGGGCGTGTCTTGATGATATTGGATAACCTGATTCCGCATGAAAAGCGGTTCGGGGACAAGCTCTTTACTCAATATCAGTTCCGTTATTGCACAAAGGCAATTTCCCAATCATCAACCGTTAGCAGACAATTCAGGGAGAAATTTCCAACAATTCCTGAAACAATGTTGCCTCACCCAGTCTACGAGCACTTTGGTGAGCCGATTCCAAAAGAAGAGGCAAGAAAGGCTTTACAAGTGGAGAATCGTCCGACACTTCTCTTCTTTGGCTTTGTGCGCAGGTATAAGGGACTCGATCTTCTGTTAGAGGGGATGCCTGCTATCCTCCAGCGAGTGCCTGATGCTCAACTTCTTGTAGTAGGTGAATTCTTCGGTGACCCCAAACCCTACCTCGATATTATTGAAAAGCATGGTTTAGGAAATCGAGTAGTGGTTTACGACAAGTTTGTCCCGAACGAAGAGGTGACAAAGTGGTTCTCTGCCTCTGACCTTTTGGTTTTGCCTTATCGTTCGGCAACGAACAGCGGGATTGTGCAAATCGGCTATAACTTTGCTCTTCCATCAGTTGTAACCGATGTTGGTTCACTCTCCGAGGTTGTGATTGATGGTGTTACCGGCTACGTTGTTAAAAAGGCTGAACCTGATATGATTGCTGCAGCGGTTGCGAAGGCCTTTGTTCCCGGTGTCGCTGAGCGTTTGCGAGAGGGGATAATAGAAGAACGAAAGAAGTATAGCTGGGAAGCCTTTGCAGAGGGATTAGAGAATTTTGTTGGTGAAGGTCAGCCGCGTTGAAAATCATTGAGAACTCACTCTGCACCGTCGGATAAGCTCTCCACCCACTGAACGTAGGCCTCAATATCGAACTTCCGCTTTAAGCCGTTTGCGTTCATATATCGAACAGTCCCAAAGACTGGGCGTTCTCCCCAGGGGCGGTCATGTTTGCCAAAAATCCAGGCAACGTTTGCGTATGAATTTGGGTCGCGACCATCTAAGAAGTATTTGTTGTTCAAGTAGAGGAGTGTTTCATACGCAACTTCAGGGGATGGAGACCACTCAATTACCTTCTTTCCCCAGTACATTCGCATGTATCCCTTCATCATTCCACGCAGTTTCATTTCGTTCATTGCTGCGTTCCAGTATTGGTCGTGGGTTTGCGCACCTTCTAACTGTTCTGCTGTGTAAAGGAAATCGCGAGTGTCTTCTCGATGCTTGTCGAGCGTTTTTATGCTCCACTCTGGAAGTGACTTGTACGAATCGTACTGCTCGTTCTGTTCCACAAAATTGATTGCAAGCTCACGCCGCACAATCAATTCTTCAATTAAGACTGCGACGTTCTCATCCGATGGACTTGCGTTGGCAATAAGTTGAATAAGAATTCTCAGCGGTGATATATGGCCAAAGTGGAGGTACGGACTCAGTTCAGTTGTGTTGGTTGCGGTAATATCGTTTCGCCCTGTTCCATAGTTGGTGAGCTTTGTTTCGATGAAGAGTTGAAGTCGACGCTCAGCTTCGGTTTGCCCGCCGGTAAACTCGCGAACGGGGGAGATCGATCGGTCGAGGTCGAATTGATCGAGTAAGTGTGGGTCGTCGAGATTCAGTCCCTCTTCAATGTGGTCAATTCCCGACTTCACGAGAAGCTCTCGTTCCGTTACTGGAGCAATGAACTTCTTCATCTCTCTGTGAATCTTTGGGCGAAGTGTACGGGCTGCAAACTCTTCTTTCGTGGAGGCCATAGTAGTGGGAACCAGCACATCAGATTCAACCTGAATTACCTGACAGCCTGCGTATTCGCTCACTTCTTTGCGCCACAACTTTTGGTGGTGCAAATATCCTCTGTCAACAACAACAATCCGTGCCCGTTCAGCCGTCGCGAGGGCTACTTCATCGGGTGAGCCACTGTAGACTCTGAAGTGAATACCTCGTTCAGCTAAGTGGTCCCGAACATCTCGCAAGCCTTCAACCATAAACTGATAGTGCCTGATGTTTGCTTCGGGATAGTTTCCAGTTAAGCCGAAGATGACAAAAAGGGGGAGCCTCTGTTTGTTTGCGAGGTCGGCTGCGTATTCAAGTGCGTGGTTGTATATAGAGCGTTGTGAAGCCTGCATCCAGTAGAGTATGTAGGTTCCATTGGGGCGTGGAGAATCGTCGTTAAGTGGGTGAATACGTTCCGGTTGAATCACTATAGATTGTACAGTAATGTAGGTTCAGCCATCTGATCTGTGGCTTCTTACTCTTCGGAGATAATCTCTTCGGGAAGAATTTCGCTTCTTCCACCAGGATTGAGTTCTTTTGGAACAGACTCACTTGATTCAACCTCATCAGGCTCACGCATGTAGATCAAGCGTTGCCCGGGCAATGCTTCCGGTACGGTTGTCTCGGTAAAAGCCTGAAGCGTTAAATCCGAACCAATAACGAAAAGTGGAACAACTGAGTTCGCATGTTCGGCCATGAAGTCGTCGAAGTTATACTTATCGGTGAAGAGAATGCTTTGGATAACAGCACCAGCTTCGAAGTTCTCTTCGAAATACTCGTAGGTAGCATCAGGGGTGAAGAGAACCCGACCTCGCAGATTTTGTGGCACTGAACTACGTTGCGATCGATTCTTATCTGAAGGAGGAAGTTGATAGACTTCACTGCGACCAAATCGTTCGGTGAAGTAGAGGGCTGCCAAGGCATTCACTTCATCGTTTGAGGTCAGTGCAAGCATCCTGCCAATTCCTTCGAGTTCGATCTTATCTAAAATGTACTCAGATAAAACGCTGCCGTGACTTGAGAAGAGTCCCATGTTTTTTGCAGCAGAAACGTTTGCCATGTTCGTGTCAACCAGAAGGACACGGAATCCCACCTCTTGCAATGCTTTCCCAATAGCTCTTCCCCATGAGTGAGCACCGACAATTAGGAGACCTTGAGTTCCCGGCATTGCCACCCCAAGTAGGCGTGCTATTGGGCCGGCGGTCAGTCCATAAATCGTTACCGTTCCTACAATCACAAGGAAAGTAAGGGGAGCCAGTTGCTCGGCATCGGCGATATTCTTTTCTGCTAAGGAAAGTCCGAAGATTGCCGACACGGCTGCTGCCACAATTCCACGGGGAGCCATCCAAGCAAGGAAAATGCGCTCCTTCCACTTGAGGGGAGAGCGAAGCGAAGAGACAAAAGAGGCTATAGGCCGAATCAGAAGAATCAGTGCTCCGAGGAAGAGGAGCATATCGAGAGTGATGTATGTGGTCACCGAATCTAAATCGAGTCGTCCAGCAAGAATGATGAAGATACTGGAGATCAATAGCACACGAAGATTCTCCTTGAACTCAAGGATATGCTTCATATCAACCATCTTCTGGTTAGCCAAAGCAATGCCCATAACGGTCACTGCAAAAAGTCCAGACTCATGCTGTATAGTGTTGGATATAGCAAACGCTCCAACAACAGTCATCAACGATACTGGGTTGTGGAGGAAGTCAGGAATCCAATATCGTTTCAACAAGAGTACAAAGAAGAGGGCTGCACCAATGCCAATGGCTGTACCAATCAAGATTGTCAGGATCAGTCCTTCGAGGGTAACGAAGGTCTTCTCGATAATATTACCGGAGATGATAACCTCGAAGACAACGACTGCCAAGAGTGCCCCGATTGGATCGATCACAATTCCTTCCCACTTCAAGATCGAACCGATTCGGCGATTGGGGCGAACGTGCCGGAGCAGAGGCATCACAACGGTAGGGCCACTTACTACGAGGATCGCCCCCAAGAGAATAGCAATGCCGAGGTTAAGGTCGAACAGAACGTATGCTGCAACCGAAGAACCAATCCAGGTAATCAACGCGCCTATGGTAACAAGGTTCCTAACCACTTTACCAATCTCACTTAGCTCGGAGAAGCGTAATGTTAGTCCCCCCTCGAAGAGGATGATAGCAACAGAGACTGAAACAATAGGGAAGAGGAGATCACCCAAAATTGCGTTTGGCTCTATGAATCCGAGAACTGGTCCGGCAAGAAATCCAAATGCAAGAAGAATGAGAATCGATGGTAGGACAAAGCGCCATGCCAACCACTGAGCAACGATTCCTAAAACGAGAATGCTCGTTAGACCAATTAGTAACTCATCTGTGCTCAAAGGCAATCCCTCAGATGTTGTGGAAACTTCTTACAACCGTAGAACGGGTAACGATAAGAAGAATTTCTCCCACATCAAAGCCGAGTGCCGAAGCTATTTGACAACTGTCATACGCCGAGTTTTTGTGCCGAACGGAGTTTCGAGTTTGTAGAAATATGAGCCGGAAGGAAGTTCCCGCACATCGAAGTCAATTGAGTGGTCACCATTACTCATCCGGCGTCTATCTGCCACGGTAGCAACAATCTCACCATCAAGAGAGAGAATTTGCAATGTCACTGGAGCCGCTTCGGGTAGTGCGAAGCGAAAAACTGTTAGGTGCGAGGCAGGGTTGGGGTAGTTCTGTTCAAGGCTGTAGCCAACAAGCTCATCGTCAACCGAGCTTGAAACACATGGTGCACACTCGCAAAGAACATCGAAAATTGTCAATGTTGTGCCGTCGAACGATGTTTTGAACGTAGTGAGGTGGGGGAAACCATCGGTTCCAATGTTATGACTGAATTCTTTCAACAGTGGGGCATCGGGGAAAGGACTTTCCGCTGGAGGAACCCAAGTTCCGTCGGCGTGATATGTTGAATTTTCGTGTGAACAGACAAAAAGTCCGAGTGCGTGATCGAAGTAGTCAAGCTGTGTTTCATTGTTGTGCGGACACCACGTTGAGACGGCAGTGAAAGCATCTTCACCACTTTCCTTCACCCGCACGATGGCAATTGGATATTTTTCACCATCAACACCACTCCGTTCGCAGTGATCCGGATTCATAAAAAGCTCATCGTCCGAAGTCAGCTTGATCGAACTTCCAACTTCTGATAGCCCAATTTTATATTTCCCAACAGTAGCCGTTGGAAAATCACTCACGTTAAGTGTATATGTTCCAGCGACGGTGTTCGCATCAACTTGACGGTAATAAACTGGGTTCAGTCGTGCAAAGAGTGCCACAGTTGAGGGACCTGTTACTGCTACGGCTGCAAGCGAGAAAGACTTCTTGATGAAGTCACGCCGAGATTTGTTGCTCATACTGAGTCTTCGAGTTAGATCGTTATATCATTCAGAATTTCTACCTTGTGGCACAGCCAAGATATGAATAGCTATGTTTCTGGAAGAGTCTTCAATCCCCTTTCTTGTCACACACAGGAGTGTTCCCATTGAAGGGATTACTATAGCGTTTTGTTAGAATAGATTTTTCGTGTGACTTTTCCTGACTATTGAGAGTCTGTTCGTACCGAGTGTTTCGTTTGTTCATTTGTTTTGAAAGCTATCTACTGAAATTCTTCAGACCACGACATCATGATCCATCGCAATCTTCTTACACTGATATTTAGCTCACTTGTTCTTACTGGAGTTCTTCTCGCAGTAGTCACATCAGAAACGGAAGCACCCGCTGACGAAGCAACATACGTTGGTTGGCAAGCGTGTGTGGAGTGCCATGCCGATTACCGCAATGATATTTACCCCGGTGTAGAAGAGTTCAGTAAGACGATGCACGCCAACATCCACAATCGACCAACTCCTGAAAATGTGATTATCGATTCGTGGTTTGCAAACGACACGACACTCGAGTTCTATGAATTTCGTGTTCGGCAATCACCCGGTGATACCTTCTATATCGACTTGAGCAAGCAGGGTACGCTCGATCAATATTTCATCAGAATGCGAACGACAGGAGATCGTGGAGACTCAACAGATTGGTTCAAAGTTGCCTACAACTATGGTGGGAACGGATGGCTACAGCGGTTTCTCTTGGAAGTTGACGGCAACTATTATCCAGCACCTTTCCAGTATGTTCTCAAATCCTACAAGGATACTACCAACATCTCATATGTGGTTTACTACCTTGACCTCGCCCGCTGGTATTCGTACGATTCCGAAAATGATGCAATCAAATTTCATGAGCGCGGGACTGAAAAGTTCTTGAAAGAATCGTGGGATAAACGGTGTGCAGCCTGCCACGTGAATGGGTTTGATGTGGAGGGGATAAAACTTAACGACAGTACGACAAGGTGGGTTGCGGAGTGGGCTGGCTCGAAAGGGAGTGACTCAGCAATCAAGGACATTAACATCGCGATTGGGTGCGAAAGCTGCCACGGACCAGGCTCGAATCACGTTGCTGAGCCTGAGAATGCTGATTTTCATGAGGTGATCTCACCAAAGCTCTGGGACATCAACGACGCAGGTTCACGCTACTGGACAGATCGGAAACTTGATGTCTGCAATCAATGCCACAACCGGCACGCCAGCACAGCGAAACTTCACACCTACCAATATGATGACGCGAACAATCAACCCTATAAGCCGAGGTTGCCGCTGAGAGACTTCGTTGCTGACACAGTGAAAGATGCTTCCTATTGGGGAGATGGTAAAACGTCGTTTGCTCACCACCAAACGGGGCAAGATTACTGGCGTTCTGGCCACTACTCAGGACAAGTATTTAAGAATGGCTGCTTCGATTGCCACACAGCGCACAATAACACTGAGTATCCGTACCAACTTGACCGCAACTGGTATTCGCTAAAGCGGGGTGAAGGTTGTGTCGCCTTTGGCTGCCATTCGGACATGACGGCAACAAAAGATAGTGCTGGAGGAGTTTATAACCTCCACTCGCAACACCTGAACAAGCATAGCCAGTGTGTAAACTGCCACTATACGAAGACGGCAACGATTACTTTTACAGGATCGTATGAGTTCAGCGATCACAGCGACAAGGTGATTCGCCCAACAGCGACAAAAGACTTTAAGAATGGTAGTCCGATTGGAATGCTTAACACGTGTGCTGCAAGCTGTCACCGCAACGGATATGGCGAGCGTAATCGTCCCGACGCATTTGACCGCAACGCAAGCATTCGCTATTCCATTGGTGAAGATGAGATCCCAATGAAAGCTCCTGACTACATGATTGTTGACCGATTCTTCGATAAGTGGAGCGATTCAACTGACTTATGGCTTGCCGATAGTCTTTGGGAAGGTTTCAAGAGACTTTACCCAGCCTACGTTCTGTCTGTCAGGGAAGGAAACGTACGTTCCTCAACCTCGGCAATCACAAGTTTGACTCCAAATCCTGCAACAGAAGAGGTCACGATTAGATATGACTTACAGCAGGCTGAAAACATCCTCCTTGAAGTCTATGATAACCGGGGGCGGATTGTTAGAGTAATTGCCGAAGGACGGCACGAAGCTGGCTCATATCGTGACGAGTGGGAATTGATTAACGAGGCAAACTACCTGGTTGAGTCTGGAATATATTTTGTTCGAGTCACTGGTGAATCGTTTACCAGTACAAAGTCCGTAATAGTGCGGCGATAATTCTTTTTGACCCAAAGCCCCTTCGCAGGGGAGGTGGATGTTCAAATGAAAAGATCACCCGGATTCATTCTGAGCGTATTCTCACTATTCCTTCTCTTAGGGATTGGTTTTGCGGTGAGTGTGACCGACTCAGAGCCACCTGCTGACGAGGCTACTTACGTTGGATGGCAGACCTGCACCGAAGCAGGTTGCCACGCCGACAAGAGTGGGAATTTTCCGGGAGCTGATGAATTCCAGAAGACGATGCACGCGAACATCCACAACCGACCAACTCCAGAAAATGTAATTATCGACCGATGGTTTGAAAACGATACGACGTTGTACGTAATCGACGATAAGGCGCGGGACTCAGCGAATAACACTCTTTTCATCGACTTAAGTAAGCAGGGGAGCGACGACCATTACTTCATGCGACTTCGGATTGAAGGGAAGTATGCTGATACTCTCGGTTGGTTGAACATTGCCTACAATTACGGGGGGAATGGGTGGTTACAACGATTCCTTGTTGAGTATGATGGAAGCTACTATCCCTCCCCATTTCAGTATGTCCTAAAAACCTATCGTGATACTGAATCAGATAACGGTGTTGTGGTATTTCTCGATGTCTATCGGTGGTACTATGTCAACAGCGAGTTGAGTGCGATCTTTTTCTTTGAGAAAGGATCTGATACACTCCAAGAGCTTTCGTGGGATCACGATTGTTCGGCTTGCCACGTGAACGGATTTGATCTGGAACATATCGTAGTAAACGATACATTCGATACGTGGAAAGCTAAGTGGGCCGGTTCTGAAGGAGCCGATTCAGCATCCAGAGATATTAACATTGCTGTTGGGTGTGAAAGTTGCCACGGTCCAGGTTCAAATCATGTGGTAGATCCTCTGAATAGTGAACTTTACGTAGCAATCTCTCCTACGCTGTGGGACGTATCCGATGAATCACGTTATTGGACAGATAGGAAGTTGGATCTTTGCAACCAGTGCCACAACAGACATAGGAGTTCCAAGAACATCCACCGTTATCAGTACGACGACGTGAGTGAGATTCCCTATCAACCCCGACTTGAGTTGAATGACTTTATTCGCGATCCCCTTAAAGATGCCGAGTACTGGAATGATGGAAAGACCTCGAAAGCTCACCACCAACAAGGGCAGGATTATTGGAGGTCCGGTCACTATCGAGATCATGTTTTCTCCGGTGGTTGCTTCGATTGCCATAAGCCGCACAACAACACAGAGTACCCCTACCAGCTCGACAGAAATTGGTACTCTCTGAAGAAAGGGGTTGGTTGTGTTGCTTTCAATTGCCACGCGACCTATGCCGACACTTTGGAGAAAGAGGGGGAGATATTTAACCTTCACTCAAAGCACCTGAATCAACACAGCCAGTGTGTGAACTGCCACTACACCAAATCGGCAACGATCGCCTTCGCCGGGCAAAATGAGTTCAGCGACCACAGCGACAATGTTGTTCGCCCAACGGCAACAATCTGGTTCGCCCACAACGGTCCCAACTATTTAGGGGCACTGAACACCTGTGCTGCAAGCTGCCACCGCAATGGATATGGAGAACGGAATCGTCCCGATGCAGTTGATCGGAATGCAAGTATTCGATATTCGATGGGGGAGGACGTTGTTCCAATGCGTGCACCGGACTTTGGAATAGAAGATCAGTATATCTCAATCTGGAACAATAGTGCCGACCTTGAACTCGCCGACAGTCTATGGCTGAGATACCAAGAGATGTATGCCGAATATATGTTTGTGCGAGAGGGAACAACAGGGGCAACACGATCGGCAATCTCAACTATCGGGCCAAACCCAGCCACAATCTCTGCTAATATTCGATTTGATCTCGTAATGTCAGAGCGAGTGCGGCTGAGTGTTTACGACAACCGTGGAAAACTTGTCCGCATTCTCTCAGAAGGGAAGTTAGATGCCGGATCGTACCGCGACGAGTGGACGTTGATTGACGAGTTCAATCAAGATGTCCCCTCAGGAGCCTACATGGTTCACCTTACCGGAGAGACTTTCTCTTCATCGCGCTTATTGGTTGTGCAGAGATAGTGGAGGGAGGAACAGGGGAAAGTCAGCGTTGAAGCCTACTCTCTTCACAAAGAATCTCTATTCTTCCGCATGAACTCACCCCGAGGGTCTCTAACTTCGCAGGTGATGAGTGAAGGATTCAAACAGGCGGTTGCCGTCGCTCGAAAAGATTTTCGCTCCGAGTTGCGCACACGATATGCGTTGAACGCAACCGGAATGTTTGTCGCTGTAGTTGTGACGGTGGTAGTATTTGCCATTGGAAGGGAGGAGTTAACTCCCCCCATGATTGCAGGACTTCTTTGGGTTTGCTATTTCTTTGCTGGAGTAACGGGGCTGAGTCGATCATTTGTATACGAGCAGGAACGAGAGACTATTCTCTTGCTTCGCATTACTCTCTCCTCAACACCGGTCTACTTTGGGAAGCTCTTATTCAACACCACCCTTGCACTCCTCACAAATGGATTGATTGTCCTGCTCTTTCTCATCTTTATGTCGGATGTGAGTGGGGGGAGTGTGATAACGATCTGCATTGTCACGCTTCTCCTCAGCCTTGGGTTGGCGGCTGCACTCACTATCGTTTCAGCAATCATCGCCCGAGCTTCGGCGCGTGGGGCACTCTCTGCCGTGCTGGCGTTTCCGATTATTCTCCCCTTGATTGTTCTCGGTGTAGATATGTTGGGACGTGGTGCGGATGGGAAGTCTCTTAGTGTGATGACCGGTGAACTCCTGATGGCAGGAGCATACGTTGTAGTCGTTGTCTCATTGAGCTACGTACTCTTTGATCTTCTATGGAAAGAATAACTCTCGAACAGAGAATATGAAAATCGTAATGTTTGCCGCTGTTGCGGTGGGGATATTGTTAGGCTTCTGGCCCGGAGGACTTGCAGCACCGAAGCCTGCGTGGTGGCGGTGGACTGCAATAGTCTCGATGAGCCTTTTAGTCTTCTTTGCATTCTGGCTTCCAACTGGTGGCTCATTTGGTGGGGCTGCTATGGTTGATGTTGCGCGTGGAGAGGGAGCATTCTCGCCAGTTTTGGTTGAGGTTGTTGAAGCAAATGGTTCGCTCGTCTCGGGGAAGGATATTCTTGACTCAGTTCGAGCAATTAATATCTCGCAGCTAAGCCCAGGAGATCAGAGTCAATTAAAAGTTGGAGAGCGAAGTATTCTCTCAGTGAAGCGCAACTCTTCAACGAATCAGTACGAAGCTCGCAGTATCGTGCGGATGAACCCTATTGTTGCACTTCCACTTCTTCCTGCACTCGAAGAGCGAGCACGCAACCTCTACTTCCACGTCCCAAGTGCTTGGTTCGCTGAACTTGCTTGGATTGTTGCCGTGGTCTTCGCCCTCCGCTACTTGATGAAAAAGGAACGTAGTATTGAAGATGATGTTAAGGCAAGCTCAGCAGCCGCAGTCGGCGCTCTCTTCTGTGTTCTCGCAACTATCACTGGATCCGTATGGGCTAAGTTCAACTGGGGGTCGTTCTGGAACTGGGATCCGCGCCAAGTCTCTATCTTCATCGTTTTGTTGATCTATGGCTCGTGGTTTGCCCTTCGCTCAGCAATTAACTCCGTTGAACAACGTGCCAGGGTCTCCTCAATCTATTTGATCCTCCTCGTCTTGCCTGTCACCTTCTTCATCTTCGTCTATCCGCGAATTCAGCCCGGCTTACACCCCGGAGCTGAGGGGAGCGGAACGATAGGCCCGGTAATCGACCCTGCTGAAATCTGGTTGAATCCTACGAAGGAAGCACTCTTCTCCCTTGCATTCTTTGCCTTCTCACTTATCTTCTTCTGGATGGTGAATCTCTCGATTCGTATACGTTTGTTGGATACGAGGAAACCTGATGAAGGTGAGTTGAAGAGCGTAACGTCACGTCAAGAACCAGTTGTTGAGGCAATTGGTTCAGGAGGGACTCGTCAGGGGATCGGAACGGGAGAAAATCATGAGTAACCGGGGGGGGAGGAGGGGACTGCCTTAAGTTGGTGAAAGCTATAAAAGAATCGTAGAGTAGTAGTTACTGGAAAACATTATGGATTTTTTTGTTGAGAATTCAATCTATGTCACGCTCATCGTTGCGGGCATAATTTTGTTGGGAGTCCTGTTCTACCTGAGCAGACTGGATGCACGCCTTAGAAAACTTGAAGGAGAGAAACGTTCATGAAACCGAAATATATAGCTGGGTTGGCAGTTGGTATCGGTCTGGTTATTGTCGCCGTTCTCTTTGCTGTGAACAAGCAGCAAGTCTACGTTCTGTTTGCAACCGCAAATGAAAGTGGTGGCCAAGTGCAGGTGCGTGGCGATTGGGTAAAGGAGAAGGGGGCAGAGTATGATGCTGACAATAACCTGTTTCGCTTCACCTTGCGCGATGAGGCCGGAGGAGAGATGGAAGTCCACTACCACGACGCCAAGCCAAACAACTTCGAGCTTGCTGAGGAGATTGTAGTTGGTGGTAAGGTTGAGAATGGAGTTTTTATGGCGAGTAGTGTTCTTACAAAATGTCCGTCCAAGTACGAGGCAGAATCAATTGATGTGAACTCATAGATCCAATGCTCAGATGAAACGACGTTATTGGTATTTCGGAGCGTTGATCGTGTTTATTCCACTCACCCTTTGGTATGCTGGGCGCTTTTCCGACTTGCCCGAACTCTCATTCGCAAAGGCCGGTCTTGAAGATGACCATACCAAACGGGTAATGGTGAGTGGTGAGCCGGTGGCAATCGGAAATTCGAGTGAAGAAGGTCTCTCCTTCTTTATGACTGATGAGGAGGGGACGAAAGAGCGTGTTGTTTACGAGGGGGAGGAGCCAATAACTGCTGATAAGATTTCAGCAGCAGAGAGAGTGGAAGTTGTTGGCCACATGTGCAGCGATGGTGAGGGACCTTGTTTCAAGGCCAAGCAGATTTTTCTGAAGGATTGATTGACCCCCAATAAGAGAAGTGGATAGTGGGGAAGGTCTCTTCGAGCTTTTATCTCACAGAATTACTGGTCAACACTCTCCCTGTCTCACTCTCAATTTTGAACTTTGAAATTTTCATTTTGACTTAACCTTATGGCCGGCCACATCGGCTCGTTTCTCTTAGCACTTGGATTCTCCGCCGGAATTCTCTCTGGTGTCAACTATCTCAGGGCAATCCGAAAACCATCGGAAACATCACTGAACATTGCCCGAAGTGGATTCTACGTGATGGTTTTTGCTGTCATGTTTGCCTGCGCTATCCTGATGTACTTGATACTGAACCACAGGTTCGAGTATCACTACGTCTGGGCACACTCTTCGATGAGTTTAGCTCGTCCCTTCCTCGTTGCTGCATTCTACTCAGGGCAGGAGGGGAGCTTTATCCTTTGGACGTTGCTGACAACGTTGATTGGGGTTTTCGTGCTCGGCTACGCGCAACGTTACCGTTATGAAGCTGAGGCGATGTCAGTTTACATGTTCGTGATTGTTCTGCTACTCTTGATTCTCGTGGTCGACTCTCCGTTCGATACAGTCTTCGCAGCCTTTCCAGACCAAATGCTCCCGGCAGACTTTGTGCCGAAGGATGGGAGAGGATTAAATCCTCAGCTTGAGAACCTTTGGATTACAATCCACCCACCCATACTCTTTACAGGATTTGCGGCGATGACGGTTCCCTTCGTCTTTGCGATAGCTGGGTTAATACGCCGAGATTATCAGCGGTGGATTACTGTTGCCCTTCCGTGGACGTTGTTTGCCTCAATGGTTCTCGGCTTCGGTATCATGCTCGGCGGTTGGTGGGCTTACGAGACGTTAGGGTGGGGTGGATACTGGGCGTGGGATCCGGTTGAGAACTCTTCGTTGATCCCCTGGCTGATTTGCGTAGCTCTGGTTCACACGATGATTGTTCAGAAGCGAACCGGAGTTGTTCAGAGGGGAGTTACGAAGAAAATTGGTGGACTTGTAAGAACGAACTTTGTTCTCGCAGTCTGCGCTTTCTCTGGAATTCTCTACTCTACATTTCTCACCCGTTCCGGTGTGTTGGACGATACTTCAGTCCACAGCTTTGTCACGCCCGGAAATTTTGTTTACGCAGTCTTGTTAATCATTCTCCTCACCTTCTTTTTAGCTGGACTCAGCGCACTCATTTTCCGTTGGAAAGACTTGTCATCACAAACGCTTGAGCTGAAGTTGATGTCGCGGGAGAATTGGCTTGGTATCGGCTCGGCCATCCTTCTGGCCTCCGCTTTTGTGATTTTGGTTGGAACAAGTTGGCCAATTCTGATGCCACTCATCGGGAAACCGAAGGCAAAGATTGATATGTCCTTCTACAACAACACCCACATCTGGATCGGCTTAGCTATCGTCATAATAAATGCGCTGAGTATTTCCTTGAAGTGGAAGAACACATCTGCTACCGAACTCAAGAAGAGCTTGATGCTCACAGTTCCAATTGCTCTCGTGGCCACACTTCTTGTGGCGGTTTTCGGTGGCGTTACCGATCCTATCTTCACACTCCTCATGTTCGGTGCACTCTTCGCTCTCACAATTAATACGATTGAAGCAGTCCGCTATCTCCGAGCAAATTGGCGAATGGCGGGGGCATACGTAGCTCACGCTGGCGTCGCCTTCTTAGTCGTTGGTGTCATCTTCACATCACGCTATAGCGTTACCGAGCACGTACAATTATCCGAAGGGGATACGAAGGAGGTGTTTGGGTATCAGACATCTTTTGTTGGTAGAGATACAATTGAACGGGAAAAACTTGATCGGGAGAAGTTTGAGTTCAAAATCAAACTTGAGAAAGATGGTTCCGAGCAGATTGTCCGTCCAGTAATTTTCTGGAGTGATTTCAATCAACGGCAACAAGCATTTCTCGAACCAGGAATTGTCTACAACGTAACGGGAGATATTTACATCTCACCTAAGTCACTCGAAGGGATTGGCGGCGACCCAACTGTAGTTCTCACAAAGGGGGAGAAAACTCCTGTTCCCCAAGATTCTGCCATTGAAGTCCGCTTTGAGAAGTTTGACATGAGCCGTGCGGCCAGTGAACAGTTGCAAGGTGCTGTTCTCGAAATCACTCGCCCAGATACATCATACTACTATACCGCCTATCGTCAGGTAGATGGCCGATATGGGATGAATCGTCTTCCAGGATCGGATATCTCGGTCGGGTTTGCCGAACTACAAGCTGATCCAGAAGACCTTGCGCGATCAAAAGCAAGAATCCGCTTCGCTTCTGAACGAGTTCCTTCCCCCCCTGAGAAGCAGGCAATCACTCTTGATGTTTCAGTAAAACCTTTTATCTCCTTTGTCTGGGGTGGAGTGATAATCATGGTAGTTGGCTTTTTCTTCTCGATGCTCCGGCGGAGAAAAGAACTCGAAGCAGTCGAGAATCTTGGCACTGAAGCGAAACCTGTTGTTGCCGATCAACCTGAGAGCAAAGAAAGAGATTCCGTAAGTTGAAGAGCACTGGATACTACGATTCCGAACGAGAAGCATATATGATTATGGAAAAGAGCAGGACAGTAACGGCTATCGCTCCTGCAAAAGAGATACATGAGGAAGATCGATTCCTCTCTCCAGAACAGCGAGATTATGCTCACGAGATGTTCTCGAAATATCTTGCGAAAGAGGGATTTCGTATTACCTCAGAACGGTTCAAAGTGCTCGAAGCTGTTCTCGACATGAAAGGACACTTCAATGCCGATGAGCTGTACGCTACGATGGTAATGAACAAGTCGCGTACAAGTCGTGCAACTGTCTATTCTACGTTGGAACTGTTAGAGAAGAGCGAGATCATTTTCCGGCACAACTTCAGAAGCGATTGCAATTACTATGAGGTTCGCTTCGACGAACCCCACCACGACCACTTGATCTGCGTGAGCTGCGGACATATTTCAGAGTTCGTCCTTCCGCAGTTGATGGATATTCGCAAGCAAGTAGCAGAAAATGCCGGACTGAAAGTGATGGATCACTCATTTCAGGTTTTTGCAGAGTGCGAGAATCCAAAAAATTGCCCACATAACCAGTAAATCATCACTACTTCGGTTGAACGAGTTTCTAATTTCAAACGTAGTAAAAGCAATGTTCAGCAAACAGGTTTGGCACGATAGAAAACACCAAGCGGAAGTCTTTGTTAATGAGGAAGGAGTTGTTAGTGGCTCTATCCTTTCATTTAAGAAGGGCATCTGTCTTGTAAACCCTCGCCCTGAAATCTTGATCGCCCTCTATCAGGAGGCGAAAATCAAACGTATTCTCTCTATCAATGCTGTAGTTCTCACAGATAGTTCGCCGGAGTTTGTGCGTGGACTTTGCACACTGATTAGTTATTCTCGAGAGTTGCGGAGACGTAAACCACTCACAGTCTACGTTACAGCCGAGGGAAGACGTTCACCAATGTTTGTGAATTCCTGCTGCGCACAGTTAATGACACAGCAAAGTTTGTTCGATCTTGAGATTGTTACCCTACCAACCGGGAAGTCAACCCAAATTGGAGAGGCCTCTCTGAAGTTCCACTCCCTTCGAAATACCAAAGCAGTCTCCAACCCGATGCTTGAGATTGCAACTGCAGAGCGGACGATTCACTTCTACGATGAGACCTGCACCGAAGAGCTTGATATGTACAAGGATCGTCCTGACTCGGAGCCTGACATCATCATTCGCTCTGTCCAGCTTTCTCAGTTTAGGCAGATTCTAAAACCTGAGACACGTGTTGTGAAGGTGTAGCAGGGGAGAGAGAGAATAACTCTTCATTTTCTTATCCTGCGTGATTTCTCCTGCTACGTCCTCGGGCACTCTTCCCGTACCCTCACATCGCCCTCCCCACATACTCATTTGGTGTACTATTTCGCCTTCCCAATCATCTGCACTGCAGGATATTCTGGTGAGACTCTACGTTCCTTACTATTATCGGTCACTCAGAAAAAATTTGCCTCAACAAAAAAGAGCATTCAGGTAGTCCAAATCTGAATGCTCTTTACAGCCTGAATATTGCGAGAGAGATCAGGCGGGTATAATTTTACGTTTGACAACATAACTCTATCTTTCGATAATTTGTTTCTTCACGGATGATTTTTTTTGGTTCTTACAATTTTGTTTGTGTATAAAAAGCACGGCACTCGGGTAGTCCAAATCCGAGTGCCGTGAACTGCCTGAAAAAACGAGAGAGGAAATTCAGGCTTGAGAGTTGCAACCAAAACGTTCTATAAAAATGCCTCCAGTTCTGCTTCGCTTTCCAGCAGAACCTCACGAGCTTTTGATCCGTCGAAGGGACCCACAATACCAGCATCTTCCAGTTCATCAACGATCCGTGCAGCCCGAGCGTAACCAACTTTCAGCCGTCGTTGCAACAACGAGACCGAGCCTTGCTGGTGGCGAACTACAAGATGAGCGGCCTCATCGAATAGGTCGTCACGTTCATCGGATGTGCCTCCGCTTGAAGTTTTCTTCTTTTCGGCAAGTGATGGGAGAGTATAAGGATTTGAGTACCCTTTCTGCGAGCCGATATGTTCACAGATAGCTTCTACTTCTTCAGTTGTGATAAAAGCATTCTGTAGCCGGAGTGGCTTTGGGCGTCCGCCCGGCAAGTAGAGCATATCACCATTACCGAGAAGTTGCTCTGCTCCGTTTACGTCGAGGATTGTTCTCGAGTCAACTTTTGTTGCTACCTGATAGGCAATGCGAGCGGGGAAGTTCGCTTTAATCATTCCGGTAAGCACGTCAACTGAAGGGCGCTGCGTGGCAACAATCATGTGAATGCCTATCGCGCGGGCAAGCTGCGCTAAGCGAGCAATCGGTTCCTCAACTTCTTTGGAAGCCGTAATCATTAAGTCAGCCAACTCATCGATAATCAACACAATGAATGGGAGCTTTACGTGTGGAGCTTCCGGGGTCGGTTTCAGTGCTCCCTCATCAATCTTCTTGTTGTAGTCGAAGATATTCCGCTGTCCAGACTTAGCGAGCATATCGTAGCGGCGATCCATCTCAAGTTCGAGTGACTTAAGCAGGAGAACCGCATTCTGTGGGTCAGTTACAATGTCTTCGTCAATGTCAGGACAGCAGACTAAGTAGTGGTTTGCAAGTGCCCGATATTGAGTTAGCTCGATCTTCTTCGGGTCGATAATGGCCAGCTTCAACTCACTTGGGTGCATCTTATAGAGAAGTGAGGCCAAAATGGAGTTGATGCCTACGGACTTTCCAGCCCCAGTAGCACCGGCGATCAGGAGGTGAGGCATCTTCGTGAGATCTGCACAGAAGACTTCACCAACAGTGGTTTTGCCAAGTGCCAGCGGGAGCCTCAGGTCAGCCTCACGAAACTTTGTCGTGTTCAAAACAGATCTGATTCGAACAGTAGCCGGATGAGTGTTCGGAATTTCCACACCTACTGTTCCCTTCCCAGGAATTGGTGCAATGATTCGGATGCCTCGAGCTTTCAGTGCAAGGGCAATATCATCCCCGAGCGACTCAATTTGTGAGAGCTTAATTCCAGCCGCTGGCACAAATTCAAAGAGCGTTACAACAGGGCCGGGGGTGACAGTTAAATTCTCAATCTCGATGTTGAAGGTTCTGAGCTTCTCCTGCAGAAGTCGTGCATGGGTTTTTAGCTCGTTATCCTCTACCTCCTCGTGAACTTCTTGTGGCGCAAGCAGTTCAATCTGTGGAGGATCGTACTTTATTTGCTCATCCTTCAAGCGTTCAATCAATTTTCCAACTTCGCTCATCTCAAGGTCAGCATCAGTCTCTCCCTCCTCAACGTGAACGGTCAGTTTCGGCATTATTACCTCTGCCGGTTCTTCGGCAGGAGAGCGCGTCAAAGTCACGCTCTCCTGTTCACTGCGTAGAATTCTGGATTCATCTCGATCCTGAATCGAATCCTCTGCTACTTGGAGTCCTTGATCGAGAGGGGAGGGGGGAGTGCTGCGCCCGACTTCGTTTTTATTTGATAGTTCCGTTCTGTCAATCTCATGTACAGGTGTTTGGATGATCGGATTTTCTCTTCGGATCGGGGGGGCTGTCTCTTTCTCTCTGCTTGCGACTTTCTCTGAATGTTGTCGTTGGATGGAGGGGGGGAGGGCTTGTTCCGTCTCTTTAAAGCGCCGAATCATCCGTGCAGGTTCTTCATCTCCGATTTCAATACCACTACTCTCTTTAGAGCTAACAGTTTTCGCTTGAGTTCTTCCCTCACTCTTTTCTGCCCGTTGGCTATCACCATCAGTAGCTTCACGAATCCGCCGTGCTGTACCTGCTACCCTTGTCCACACGACGTTGGAGGCATATCTAATTTTTGAGATAACCTGACGCAAATCAGCATTGAAGGCATAGAGAAGGGTTACGGTGATTGCAGCAACTAATAGAAGTACTCCACCGATTGTACCGATGAGTCCGGTTAAAATTGAGGCGATGAAAGCGCCAACAGCTCCGGTGCACTCGTAGGCAATCTGTGGTAACCAATATATCTCTCTAATCGTCCCAACAAGCGAGGCAGACAGAAGTCCTAAGAGAAGGGCAAAGAGGGATCGGTTCATTGTTAGTGCCAAATCTTTCTTAGAAAAGACACTATAGGACCACAACCCGAAGATGCCGGGAAAAATCAACGCGAACCAGCCGATGGTTCCATTCAAGAAAAAGTTTGCGAGGAATGCTCCGATCAATCCGAGCCAATTTTCCGTCGTATCAGCCCGTGCAGCTATATCTGGATCGTTCGTAAGTAACCCAGTAAGCTGCCCAACACCCACATCCGTATTTGCTTGGTCGAGTCGGCTGTAGCTGATAAGAGCTAAGAAGAGGAGAACACTACAGAGTCCGAGCAACACGGCGATAACTTGCGTCAACCGCTCTTCTTGAACTTCTTTCGATGCACTCTGTGCTGCTACCTTTCCCTTCGTTCCGTTTACTTTCCCGGATGTTTTTCCAGAACGAGTAACCCGTTTACGGGAAGAATCGGCATTCCCCTTTACACGTTGTGGAGAGTGTTCCTTCGATCCGGAGGCTGCTCTCACAAGTGCAATGTCTTCTGCACTCAACTCGTGTGATCGTTCCATTAGCTTGGTTAATTCTCCAATTCAGACTTCACATACAGATTGTGTGAAGGTTTCATCTCCCGCCGTTTCACCTGCGCTGAACGGTACAAATATGGGGTCTTGTCAAGAGAAAACAAATGAGATTCTGCTTGAAGCACAGGTGACAAAATCCTTTAAATTTTTCAGGGATCGAAGGTTTTCGAAGGTTAAAGGAATGCTTGCAATTCAGTTGAAGTGATCTATGAAAGGCATTGAAGCGTGACTTGAAAGAGCTATCTTCGTCCCTTCAACTTTTCTTCCACAATTGAGCAAAAATTATATCATGATTGTTGACCTGAGAAGTGATACAGTAACAAAACCAACCCCTGAGATGAGAGAAGCGATGGCTCGCGCTGAAGTTGGGGATGATGTTTACGGCGAAGATCCAACAGTGAGCAGACTTGAAGAACGAGTTGCCGAAATTACTGGAAAGGATAGGGGGCTATTTGTTCCGACAGGGGTAATGGGGAATCAACTCTGCTTAAAGAGTCTGACCCAACCTGGTGATGAAGTGATCTTAGGGGAGGAGAGCCACATCTTTAATTACGAGACAGCCGCTCCAAGTCTTCTCTCAGGCATACAGGTACACACAGTAGAAGATAGTGGGGGATGTCTCGATCCAGAGCAAGTTGAGAAAGCGATTCGCGAAGAAGCCTATTATCTTCCAAGAACTTCCGTTATTGCACAAGAACAAACACACAACAGAAAAGGAGGAAAAGTAATACCAGTCAATCATATCGAGAAGATTAACTCAATAGCTCGAACTCACGGCATCGCCTCTCATCTCGATGGTGCTCGTCTCTGGAATGCTGTAGCAGCTACTGGAGTTACTCCTGCTACATACTGCCAATCGTTCGACACAGCCTCACTCTGTTTTTCTAAAGGGCTGGGCACTCCCGTAGGATCGGTGATTGTCGGATCATCTCTATCTATTGAGATTGCTCACAGGTTCAGAAAAATTTGGGGCGGAGGTTGGAGACAAGCGGGAATCCTTGCAGCCGCCTGCCTTTACGCACTCGACAATCACGTTGAACGACTGAAAGAAGATCAAGCAAAAGCAGTTCGTTTCCATGAGTTGATCTCTGACATTGAAGGGGTGGATGCTGGTGATATTCCTGACTCCAATATCGTTGTCTTTCGTGTTCCTCGAAAAGACCTGAATCATCTGGTGAAGGAAGTTGCGATAGAAGAGGTTTTGATCTCCTCAGCATTTAAGGGAGCACTCCGTGTTGTATTCCACATGGATGTGTCACTTGAGCAAACTGAGAGTGCCGCGCAAGTTTTGGCGGAGGTTTTAAAGAGGGAAGAGAGGGACTAATCTTTTCCACTCTTCTTCTGTAACATCAGGCTCTACTTAAGAGTTCTATTGTGGTACTCTTCACACGTATCTAAGTACACCATGAAACTATTGCTATGTCTTACTACGCTGATTCTTAGTGGGGTAATCTCCACCACCTTTACGTGGGAAGTAATAGCGCAGGAGATAGCCCCCCCAATTGCAAACGATACCATATCTTCCACAGCAACAGATACACTCTTGGTGGCAGATACGATGCAGCCCCAGCTTCGAATGGGGGTTTTTAGCGGCATTAGTTTCAGTAGTGCCCACGTAGAAGATATTCCTGTTGTCCCTCAGACCAAATCTGGGTTTCATGGCGGAATTCGAACAGAAATGGAATTTGCCTACCCAATATACTTTCTCTTCGAGATCGAGTATGCGCAGCGAGGGATAAACTCAGAAAATGTGACAACGGGAGGAGCAACCTTTCAAGAGAGCTTTCAGTTCAATTATCTAAACTTTCCAATCCTTTTCAGACTTGGCATCCCCATCACATCTTCATTTGAAGTTTCTGCTGGCTTTGGAGCAGTACCAAGTGCACTCCTCACCCGAACACAGTCGATTAGATTTGAGGACTCCGACACCTCGATGAATGTGTCCGAGGGCTTAGAAGAGTTCGACTTTGGTTTAGAATATCGTTTTGGCTTGGAGTATCATCTCAGTTCATACCACAGCTTAACCTTTGATGGACGATACCTTCATGGCCTCCAGAACTTGCTAATACTCTCTCCAACTGAACAGGACGACCGCATCTGGAAGAACCGCAGCCTCTCTTTTTCACTGGGTATCATGTATCAACTGCAGCGTTCCGTCCGGTAGTTATCGCCGGAGGCTGATTGCGACCTGCTTCATCTTTCTTCCCACGTAACGAACAGAGTCTTTCGAGAATTTTCACCTCCTCAATACTCTCTACCTGCTATATTCCCCTACACTTTTAACTTCCATTTGGTAGTTAAGCATAATCTCTAAAGCATCTTTGAATCATATCTATGTCCACAGTTCTTTGTTTCTACCACTCTCCATGCAATGATGGGGCTTCCGCCGCTGCCGCACTAACATATCGTCTGCAAAAGAGTGACCCAAGCAGAGTAGTGGAGTGCCACCCAATGGGCTTTACTGTCGAGTGGAACGACCCCCTCGACGAACATTACCTAAAGAGTCTCGGGCACTCTCATGAGAAGGTATCGGCAATCTATATCGTTGATATCAGCATTTCCCCTGAGAAGTACCACCAGATACTTGCATTCTTGAAAGGTGCAGGAAGAATTGGGGAAGAAAAGCCTCGGACAATCTGCATCGACCACCACAGGACAGCATTAGATAATCTTGAAATTCTCCAAGAATATTGCGATGAAACGTTGATTGAGATTGGTCCAGGGTTAAGTGGCGCAACCCTCGTTTGGAAATACTTCAACTCCACAGAAGGTGAACTATCAATCCCAACAATGCTCCGCTATGTTGCCGATCAGGATGTCTGGGAGTGGAAACTCCCTTTTTCAAAAGAGATTAACTCCGCTCTGAATACACTTGATGGAGTGGCCGCGACGATGGTTGCAGAACTTGCTCGCAGCATAGAGGATGAGCAGAACTGGTTTGAGAAGAGAAAAAGTCAGGGAGAGGCAATTCTATCGGTGATAGAGTCGCAGTTGCACAAGTCATATAGTCGAATTTTTGAGTGCGATGATCGAGATGGGACGGAGTATCGTGTTGTCAACGCGACGGAAAATGCCTCTGAACTGGGTAATATGCTATGCGAAGAGAGTAGTAAATCGCCGAATGTGATTGCCGTGATCTACTCAATTCAGAAGAACTGGAGTGTAAAGGTTTCGCTTCGATCGATTCCCGGTGGAAAGATCAATGCACGCCAAGTTGCTGAACGCTTCGGTGGGGGAGGGCACGACCACGCAGCAGGTTGCAGATTTCCAGATATGATGGCATTCGACAGAGGACTCGAAGAACTACTCGGTGTCGACGTAAAACTTATTGTTGACCCGGTTCAAGCGGGGTAGCGGCTTCAGGTGGGAAGAGTAGTATCTGTCTTGCGATCTGAATTCCAAACCTCAACGAACTTTCGCGGAAGGAGAGTTCGTTGAACGGATCACTTACTGGAAAGTAATACCTCATTTGAGGTCGCAGAACAAAAGAAGTGCCAGCAGGGAGTTCGGTAGCAAGGCCAAAGGTTAGTCCCGCACTACTCCCACTTCCAGATTGCCCCATGGCTCCGGTTCCATAGACTCGCTGTTGTCCACCAGTAGTAAACTCTGCGTTGACAGGTTCAACAATTTCTTCGTGGAGAGTGTAGCCATCTTCCAGATTCACACCAACAAAGCCTCCAACACCAAGTTCTATGGGAAGAGTCAATGGCTGGAACCAGATTCCAAGTTCACCCTGAATAACCTTTCGATTTAGAGTGAGAATGTGGTCAGTCAGAGCCTGACTCAGTGAGCCATCAGGGGTTCGTATTTCTGCCGGATCAACACATCCGAAGCGCATAGTGGAGGCGTAGTCAGCGTAGGAGGCTGCAAGTTCAGCCCGGAGTCTCGAATGAAGGTAGTAGCTAAACGTTCCTGTTAAAGCAAGACCACTCCCACTTCCTTCCTGAAATGTTCCGCACGCCGAAGATAATGTAGCATCTCCACTCAACGTTGCTGCGTCCAGATCGCCCGAAAGTCTGTGAAAACCATAGCCAAGAACAAGACCAATCTCCGCGTCGTATAGATAATCTTCCTTCTCAGTCTCTACTTGAGCACAGAGAGGGGAGAGGATACCGAGAGTAATTAGCAATGTTAGCGATAGCACTACGAGAACTTTTCCTTGCATACCATATCGGTTGGACAAACGCATCATCTCTACTTCCTCACGATAAATTGTTCCACAATGCGTTGCAGGCCGATTTCCAGACTGATCGTGTATTGTCCTGAAGGTAACTCCATCACTTCCAGTTCTGTTTGCCGTCTCCCGGATGGAAGGACTTCGTCGAGGAGAGTTCGTACGAGAACTCCGCGTGCGTCAAACAGGCATAATCTTGCTCTGTCGCTGAAGGGAAGCTCATACTCGATAACGGCTCGGTCAGATACAGGATTTGGTGAAACAGGCTTCAGCGATAGTTCTCCGGTAATGTGTAGCAAACGTCCGTGTGCATCACAGTAATCTTCCAATAAGAACTCGCCATCCGTTGCAAGGATAGTTCCCTCAGGACTGAGCACAATTGGTTCAATATCTAATGGAGTACTTATCTCATCACCACGGAGGACAAGTGCATCAACAGTTAGGAGCGTATCTACAAACTGGTTGATTTCTCCCGGTAGAATTACTTTTTCTGTTCTCGTAATAGTAAGCGTGAGCTTTCCTGAGTCGGCGTCGTAAGCCGATTCCGTCAACTTGAACCATTCCTGCGCCTTCGGCGAAATGCGAATCTCGCGTAGATCGAGAAGATTTTTAGCTGCTCTCAGGTTAAATGAGAACTTGTCGATGCCCTCAAGTCGTGTCGCCTCAATCATCACTGGAAGCCGAACCGTTTCACCCCACCGCCCAATTACATTACTTCCACGAAGCCGAATGTCAGGCTTCGGGCAATCGACTGCTGCTGCACTGACTGGAATGCGTATCTCCCGGCGACATGGCGATGAGAGCTGAAGAACAAGTTCACCGTTGTAGAAAGATTCTGACTCAGGTTTTACCTCAAGCAGTATCGAATCGATTTCATTCGGACGCAGAAGCGTTGGAACCGATCTGCTAAATGAAAACTGACTGTCACCAGTCAACGTGATCGACTCGATTGAAACAGCTTCTGGCAACAAGTTCTCGAGCATCACTGTCATTGAGACTGTATCTGCTACACAAATAAGCTCAAAGTCGATCTTCTCCGGAAATGCTACTTCGCCTTCAAAATAATCAACATTGATGCTGAGAGATTTTTTGGAAGGACAGACTCGTGACTCCATTTCAAGGAGAAGCTCCGCTGATCCCGCTGTACTCCGCTCGATGTGAATATCAAGGACAGCCGACGACCTTGGCTCCACAATTACGGGGAGTGGAGATCTGATTGTTAGCGAAGTTGGATCAAGTGACAGCAGATCAAGTGTGTCGGCAAGGTTACCACTGTTGTAAATAACAATCTGCGTGTCGATAGCTGAGCGACAAGAGTAGAGTGGAGGGAGGTCGAGATTTGTGATTTCTCCTTCAGTTACCACATCGGTGAACGTCGAGTTTGATCGATACCTTCTACCAAAAACCTGCACGTTTACTGTATCGAACTTTCCAGAAGTTGATTGAACGTAGAACGCTATGTACTCATTAAATTCACCCGGATCAGAGTCTTCAAGGTAGAGTGTCACTTCAAGTGAATCTTGAGAGAGAATTGAAGTAGGGAGAGTTTGAGCTGTCTCAGTACGAAGGGTCGCTATATCTGAAGAGATCAACGAATCAACCCGGATATCTTCGTCACTACCGTTGTAGAGGTAGAGTTTTCGCACTTCTACTACATCGCAGAAAAGATCGCCGAAGTCAACATCACCCGCCACATAAGGACCGCCGGCAACACCATTCCACCGCACCGGTATTCTCAACAGTTCGTTGCAGTGGCCAACGCCTGATACTTCAATTGTATCTCGACCTATACCGACTGATGTCGGCGATACCGAAACGCTAAGTTGTAGACTGTCACTCCCTAAGAGGAGCAACGCCGAGCTACCGGGATTGGTTATAGTAAGGTCGGGATGTCCGATTCGGCTGAGGGTTATGTTCACATCCTCGCTACTTCGATTCCAGAGATCGACCTGCCCAGCACGTGTTCTTCCGAGAGGGACTTGCCCTAAATCAATCTCCAGTGGGTCGATCTCCAGTGCCGGAGCATAGATTTCACCAATAATTGATATCGTATCAACCCGTCCGCACGGTTCATACGCGATCAACAAGATGCCCTTGAATGAGCCTGGATTCTCCCCCATAAAACTGAATCGCAACGAATCTGAAGCACCCGCAGCAATCGTTGAAGGGGATTGAATCAGTGTAAACGTTCCGCTTGTAGTCTCAAATGTGATAGCACCAATTTGAGCTTCGGCTTCGCCAACATTCTCAAGTGAGAGACCTGAAGTAGTAAGTTCATCGGGGCAGAGAGATCCCAGATCGACTTGCGAAGGAGAGGAAAGAAGCTCAGAGCCGACAACATTCCCTTCCAACTGAACCGTGTCGATCGTGTTATCCTTTCTGAAGAGAAGAAGAAGTGCCGAGGAGCTTCCACGTGAGGAGCCTCCTTGAAAGGTAATTGTTAGCCCTTCTTTTCCGCTTGGCGGAATCGTGAGGGGGAGTGGGGAAGTGGTAGTATAACTGAAGCGATCACGTCCACTTCCTTCGAGACGAATCGAATCTATTTGAAGGTTTGCATTACCTGAGTTTTCAAGAGAGAGATTGTCGGCAAAGAGTTCGCCACAAGTTACGCTGTAGGTGAGTGTGGAGGGAAGAACGAGATCACCCTCAACAGCTTGATAGCAAACCGTAATGAACCGCTCGCGGTCACACGGTTGCGAGAAAACCCGAAATCGACGACAGCGTGCAATCGTATCGTTAGCTGTTCCACTGAATTCGATAGTGGTTGAATCGCCTGCACGCACCACAACCGGTGGGGCAACATTTGCTTTGATGTTCGGGGCGGCTCCCTCTCCAGTCACTTCTTCGATCTTCTGCCCAACAGTTCCTCTATTCACGATCACCAACGATTTACGACTTGTCTGGCCGGGTGCTGCTGATGGTATGACAATCGTTGTATCCTGCGTTGGCTGATATTCAAGGTTATGCTTGTACATCCTCACATCCAGCGTCCAAGCTGAATCTTGGAAGTCAGGATCGTTTGTATAGAAGTAAAGCCTTGCTCCCATATCACCATAACTGACAACGCGGCCTCTCAGAATAAACTTGTGAAAACCGAACGGTGCGATAGTGAGTGGTAATTGTGGGTCGACAACTGAGAAGAAACCAAGGAAGTTGGCGATGGCAACGCTATCAATCTGTAGAGGAGCATCACCGTTGTTTGCGATAGTAATCGTATCGAAGGCTTCGTTATCGCAGGTAAGGGTATCGAATCGATTGAGACGATCTCCAACAATTCTCGGGCGAACGCCTCTCCCTTTTAAGTAGACAACCAGCGGATTGTTGAGTCCTTGAAGGGTAAACTCAAGCCGGGCCGTCTTTACCCCAAGTGTTAAGGGACTAAAGCGAACTCGAGTAGCCGAGGAACCGCATCCTGGCACGGGTTGTTGCACCGTGAGTGCGTCTGGCGATGAGAAGTCACCAACGTTTGCACCGAGAATAGCGCGAGAAGTGATAGAGCCAGCGTTCCCGATCGCCGTAATCACTGCGAGTGAATCTCCGCGCGACGTTCCGATAATTACATCTCCAAAGTCGATTGTATCGGGAGCCGAGACAAATTCATTGGCGGCAAACCGATAGATACCATCACCAACGGCGAAACCGTGTGTGGCGTCGATCATGTAAACGTCATCAAGTCGATCACCCGCCTTTAGTCCACACGAACTTTCCACCCAGGTTGCACCACCATCGGTCGTCTTGTACGCCTTCGCGTAGTCGCCGACAGCCCAACCGTTTAGTGAGGAATACATTGAGACTCCCCACATCACAGTGTTTGTGAATGACGTTGTCGTCCAATTGGATCCACCATCAGTACTTCTAAGGAGCTTTCCACCCCCATTTGAGCCACAGGTTGTTCCATCGGACGAAGCAATGAAGAGTCCGGCGGGGGAGGAGATCAGATCTTCCTGCCAACCAGCCGAGTTCGTGTTACTGAGTGCCCAGGTAACACCATCGTCGGTTGACTTCCAGAACTTTCCACTACCACCAGAAGCGTAGAATGTGTTGTTAGCATAGGCCATTCCACCAACTGTTGCATCAATGCCACTCGTGTAGGTAGAACTGTTCCACGAACTGCCCCCATCGGTGGTTCTCCAGAAGGTGACCACACTATCGAAACATCCGCCACCATATCCCCAAACCCCAACACTTGCGTTGCGGAACCAGCAGCTTGAACTTCCTGTGCCAGTAGCTCCAGAGGGTGTTACATTTGTCCAGGTCGCTCCACCATTCGTGCTTTTCCAAATACCATCTTCACCACTGATAAATCCCGTTGTAGTCGAGACAAAGCTGATGTCACGGTTAGCTGAAGAAGAGGCACTTGGGAGAGTAACTGTAGACCAAGAAGTTCCGCCATTTGTAGTTCGGAGAACCGAACCGTTGTGGCTGGTAATGAACCCGAGGTTTTGATCGTAGAAGAAAACTTCGTTGTAGAACGTGCCGTTGTACTGGTTCAGTTTTGCCCACTGGGCGTTCATCGACTCAGAAGAGATCAGGCAGAGAAGCCCAAGGAGGAGAAGAATCTGTCGATGTCGTCTGATACACGGCATGATATCTGTGGAAAGAGTAGCACAAGAATATCCTATAACGAGAAAACATAGCAATTAATTTCAATATATGGTCGGCAGATCGAGAATAAAGGTTCAATTCTTGACTGGAACGGCAAAGAGACTCTTCAAAAAACCGGTTTGGTATATTTGCCATATCGTTCACTTATAGCAAACAATTGAAGAAATCTATGCTTGGTCGTCGGAATCAGACAAAACGGTTGCAGAAGTTAGGTGAGACGGATAGTCAGGATCACCATCTTCTTGAGATGGTTTTGAGAGCCGTTGTTCTTACTGGGCCACTTGCAACTGTACCACAGATAGTGGAGATCTGGTTTATCGATAAATCAGGAGCTGGGGTATCGTTTCTATCGTGGGGATTTTACACACTACTGTCATTAGTCTGGATAACCTATAGAATCATTCGGAAGGACAAACTGATTCTCTACACAAATATCATGTGGGCAATTGGCGAGATACTCATCATGCTTGGAGCAGCAGCATTCGATAATGATTGGTTGTAGCAGCAGGCTTTGAGTAGTTCTGAGAGTCGGTTGATCCTTTCAAACTGCTCTATGCACATATCACGATAAGGTATATTATGTCACCTAATGATTCTATCAGAGAATCCAAACACTTTCAGGATCCCCCTCCCATCCAGTATAATTGTACACGGATCTAACGGCTTTGGATCGATTGGCTCTGATTAGAGTCCGTGCCTCACCAGTTAGACCCGTGTACAATACGATCACTTCCTTAATACTTCGGGATAGTCGTATCTACTTTGTCAGCCCAGGCAAGAATTCCGCCCGTAAGGTTAATGATGTTGGTACGGCCAGCGGCTGCGAGCATCGCTGCAGCTTGACCAGATCTGCCACCGCTACGGCACATCATGACAACGTCGCCTTCAGTCGGAATCTCATCCATGCGTGCCTGAACTTCTCCAAGTGGTATCAACGTACCGCCGATGTTGGCAAATTCATACTCGTTTGACTCACGCACGTCGATCAGTGTGTGTGCTTTTCCTTCCTCACGCCACTGCGCAAGTTCTTCAACAGTAATTGATGGAATACTCATTGTAGTTGGTCTTTGTTGTGATTGATAGTCTGTTGTCAGACAAAGTTCTCTGTATTGATAGTCAGAAAGTTGTTGAATTACAGGATCGTCTCCGCAGACTGGGCAATCTGGATCACGACGAACCCTGATTTCTCGAAAGGTCATTTGTAACGAGTCGTAGAGCAATATCCGTCCAGCAAGTGAAGTCCCGAGTCCAAGCATCAATTTAATTGCTTCAGTTGCCTGCAATGTGCCGATAATGCCTGGTAAGACCCCCAAAACACCAATTTCTCCACAACTTGGGACGGTTCCTTCCGGTGGTGGTTCTGGATAGATACAACGATAGCACGGTCCCTCTTCATATCCAAAGACTGAAACTTGTCCTTCAAACTTAAAGATCGAACCATGAACCAGAGGCTTCTTGAGCATGATCGAGAGGTCGTTGCAGAGATATCGGGTCGAGAAATTATCCGCTCCGTCGAGAACCATATCGTAGTTAGCAACGATCTCGAACGCATTCTCCGGAGTTAGAAGGGTGTTGTGGGCTTCGATCTCGATTTCAGGATTAAGGTCGGCAAGTCTCCTCGCTGCCGCTTCTGCCTTAGCCTCCCCCCTGTCGCTCACACCGTAGAGAACCTGACGCTGTAGATTGGACTCGTCGACACGATCACCATCCACAAGTCCGATACGCCCTACGCCAGCGGCTGCAAGGTAGAGTGCGGCAGGCGAACCAAGCCCTCCAGTTCCAACCAGAAGAATGCTCGATTCCTTCAATCGCTGCTGTCCAGCCTCACCGATTTCCGGTAGCATGATATGTCGACTATATCGACGGCGTTCAGAAGAAGTCAAGGGTTGAGAATTCAAAATTCAAAAAGGAAAATTTCAAAGGAAAACGAGTCTGCTGAGAATTGACCGAATTAATGTGGATCAAATCCGTGTACAATTTCACCACCACTACTCACACCGGAAGCCCACTAACCGAGCCTGAACACCGGAATACTCTTTTAGCGCATCAGTTACCACACTCCGAACATCCAAAACGCGCTTTGGATCGCTCATTGATAGGATATCATCGAGCGTTGTCGACTGCGATTCAAGGTCGAACATCTCAAGAATCATCTCGATCTTATCCTTCGGCTTAGGATAGACTGCAACACTGTAGTTCTCGACGCCAGCTTTCTCTGCGGCACGCTGAAAGGCAAGTTCAAGACCACCAATTTCATCGACAAGCCCGATCTCTTTTGCCTGCAACCCTGTCCAAATACGCCCTTGAGCCACTGAGTCGACCTGTGCTGGAGTCATTTTCCGTCCATCAGCAACTACCTGTAGGAACTGCTGATAGGCTGTGTCTATCTCGGCTTCAGCGAAGGCAAGCTCTTCTGGAGTCAAGTCACGCATTAGGGAGAGAATATCAGCGTGTGGCCCGGATCGATAGACCTGCGTGTTAATGCCGAGCGTCTTCTCGTAGAAACCGTCAACATTGAAGGCAAGAGCGAAGACACCGATTGAACCAGTGATTGTAGTCTCCTCAGCAATGATTTCATGTGCCGGAGCTGCAATGTAATAGCCACCCGAGGCAGCAACGTTGGCCATCGAGACAATTACCGGTTTCTTCTCCGCTGCAAGTTTTACTTCGCGCCACATCATCATACTCGGTGAAAGTCCTCCGCCGGGTGAGTTAATGCGAAGAACAATCCCCTTCACAGTCTCATCTTCACGCGCTTTCCGCATCTCCTTCACAAAAGATGTACTCCCAAGCTGATCGCCACCAAAAATCGGATTTGGGTTGTAGTTGCTCTCACCAGTTGTGATTGCTCCCGAGGCGTAGACTAAGGCAATTACATTATCATCGTCACTTTCATCAGCTTGACCATCTTGGTGGATATACTTCTTCAACTCAATAGTTCTCAATCTCTTCGATGTATCTCCATCATTTGCAGCCACTTTGAAAACATCTTCTATTTCATCGTCGTAGAGTATTCGATCCACCAGACCGAGACGGAGAGCAGGTTCAGCGCGAAGCAGTGGCCAGTTGGCAACAATCGAGTCGATCTGCTCAACAGGCAGGTTACGTCCTTCGGCAACTAACTGCTTTACCCGGCCAAACTGTGCATCGATAATTGAAGTGAGAACCTCAGCATATTCCGGTGAGGTTGTCTCCCGAGTAAATGGCTCCACCGCACTCTTATATGTCCCTGCCCGAACCATTATTGGCTTGATATTCAGCTTATCGAGTAGCGGCTTGTAGTATTCGAGGATAGCGTATGAACCGTTCAACTCAACTGCTCCTGAAAAAGGAAGAAATAGACTGTCTGCACAAGATGCCAGAATATATTCCCCCTCGCTGTAGCCATCGTCGTCAGGTGTTGCGTAGATAAATTTGCCTGACTTCTTGAACTCGTTCAGACCTCTGTTTAAGGCTTCAATCTGGGAAGTGCTTCCGGCGAAGCCTTTCATCTGAAGCCAAATCCCCTTGATGTTATCATCTGCTGCCGCTTTCTCCAATGCCTTCAGGTAATCTCGAGTAGTAATTGTAGAGAACTCGCTCAAGATGTCACCGAACGAACCTCCCGTAGCAAACTCCGGTACACTCCCCTTCATCGGTATTACCAACACCGAGTTTTCGGAGACTATTGGCTCGGTCTCGGTAGTGGCAAGTGAGGCAATGAGAAGTGTAAAGAGGATTGTTGACAGAATAGTTATTCCAACAATACCAGCTATAAAGCCAAGCATTGAGGCTACAAACGTTTTCCCGAAAGTCATCTCCTCCTTTGGGGGTCGCGACGGTTTTGGACGTGAAGATGTACCTTCTGGTTGTGGCATTGCTGATTGGTCAAAAGTATCCATAGTAAATATCTATGCAATGATATTGATATAGTAAAGCATTTATAGCAAAGTCGATCAGAACCTATTTCACGACGATAATTACATCCCCAACATAAATCTTCCCCGGCTCAATTACACGAGCGTAGATACGGCTCTCCTCAGGGAACTTCTTACTGTTTATCCGATTAGAATTCTTATCGCTGAACGAATCAGCGATTGTTTTGCAGGGAACTGCATAGTCAGTTAACTCAATCTTGACTTTTTCCCCAATAGTCAGTATTGTTCCGGGAACCATCGCACCAGCCTCAAGTCCTACTGTGGTAAGGTTTTCACCAACTGAACCGGGGAAAATAGGATGCCCCTCTTCCTGCAACTTGATGATTGTCTCTAACCGCAAGAGGCAAAGATTTTGGAGCGGGCCTCCGTGATGTTTCTTGTCTGCCTGATCGTCCACCGTTATTCCACTCAGACTAATTTCAGCTTCGTGCATTCCCAGTTTCGGAACACCACCATTCGAGGCGCTAATTTGAAAGATGTGAGACATAGAGTCAATTCAAAAGGCAAAATTAAAAATTCAAAAAAGAGATTTATTTATAGATTCGACGCGTGAAGCATATTCGAGGCGCTAATTTGAAAGATGTGAGACATAGAGTCAATTCAAAAGGCAAAATTAAAAATTCAAAAAAGAGATTTATTTATAGATTCGACGCGTGAAGCATAATAGAGAAGTTGTGGATGTACCAAATGCTAATTGCACACCCCAATACGAGTTCGATGTTTTGAATTTTTCATTTTGAATTTTGAATTGATTCCCCAATCATCGTTCCAACGCCAAGAATTCCTGCTGGATCCAATGTCTGCTTTACTCTCCGCATTTCTTCGATACCTTTATCACCAAACATCTGGCGGAGATATTGCCGCTTAATTTTGCCAATTCCGTGCTCAGCCGAAACTGTACCCCCAAGTTTGAGGGCTTCGGTTACGAAGAGGTCGTATAACTGTTTCGCCTTCGGAATTTCTTCTTCGCTTGAGGGAAGGATGTTTACGTGGAGGTGGCTGTTGCCGATATGACCCCAAGTAAGATTTGCCAGCCCAGAACTGGCAAGGGAATCTTTGTAGAACCGATACATCTCACGGAATCGGTTGTCAGGAATGGCCATATCTGTCCCGAACTTCCTTACACGGTGCTTGGCAATGTATTCGTAGGCAGATGAGGGGACTGCGTGTCTGAACTTCCGCATACGTTCTTGGTCGCTCTCGGTAAGTCCGAACCAAGAATCGTTAACGAGGGATGTGTGTTGTTCAATCAGTTCAGCCCAGGCAGAGATCAGTTGATCTTCCGAACGCTCGGTTGTCTCTTGCTCAAACCAAATTGCCCCACCAGCAACAGCATCAGGAATTGTTGGATATGTCTCGCGGATAAAGTCGAGCGCATTGGGATCGATAAGCTCTAAAGCTCGCGCATCAAACAAATCACTTCCCTCACGTTGCCGATTTGCTCGGCTCCGATCGCGAGCTTCCTCAACAAAGCTCAACATCTTCTCTTCATCATCGAAAAAGACTATACCACTGAAGAGGCGTTCTGGCTTCGGTATTAAGCGAAGTCCAATCTGCGTTACTACCCCAAGTGTCCCCTCACTTCCAATGAAGAGGTCGAGTCCATCCATATCGGGAGCAGCGAAGTATCCAGCCGCATGTTTGCTTGTTGCTGGCATTTTGTAGTGGGGAACTGTAAGCTGGATCGATTCTCTCTCTGCCGGTATTCTCAAGCTATAACCATCGGCACGGCAAGCACCTCTTGCGAGACCAATCATCTCGCCATTGCTTCTTACTATGTGTGCTCCGGCTACCCAACTCCGAGTTGGCCCATACTTAAATGTCCGCGCTCCAGAAGCGTTTGTTGAGAAATTCCCACCGAGCTGCCCCCCCCTCTCTGTAGGATCGGGTGGGTAAAGGAATCCTCTCGAATCGACTTCGGTTTGAAAGTCTTGAAGGATCACCCCAGCCTCCACAATTGCGTGCCCTCGCTCCTCATCAATCTCGATAACCCGGTTCATCCGCCCCATCGATAGAACTACGCCACCAAAAGGAATGCGTCCCCCCGCCAGACCAGTTCCAGCACCTGAAATGGTGACTGGAATGCGATCACGAGAACACTGGGCGAGAATCTCCTGCACTTCACGTTCGGTCTCAGGTTGATAGACCCGTTCGGCATACCCACCCGATAAGTTTGAAGCGTCGGTGAGGAAACCCTCCATCTCACTATCGTTCTCACGAATAGTCATTACAGTTGTATGTATGAAAATTTAGGAAGAGATCGTGATGTCGTCTGCGGCAAGTGAACGGGCAGCCTGCTGAGGAGAAATATCACGCGCAACAATTCGGGGAACCATCTCTTCAAGTAGTTCATTCCGTTTTTCGGTCCAGAACGACCGGTGAAGTAGTGCTTCAGTTAACTCCCGAACACGCTCCTTCTCACGGTGCGCACGGCGTGGTTCAAAGAAGTTATGCTGTAGCATAAATTGATAGTGTCCTTCCACTCGTTCGGCAAGTGTGTCGATCCCTTCACCACTTGTGCCAACGGTTCTAATCACGTCAGGATACCACTCCCCTTCTGCGTGCGTGATCCGCATCGTGAGGATAGTTTTCAGCGCAGACACAGCTTGGTCAGCTCCGTCACGATCCGATTTATTCATCACGAAGAGGTCGGCAATTTCCATCAAGCCAGACTTCATCGCTTGGATTGAATCGCCAGATTCTGGGACGAGAACGACAACCGTGGTATCGGCTGCATTCGCAACATCAAGCTCCGACTGCCCAACACCGACGGTCTCCATAATGACAATGTCGAATCCGGCTGCGTCGAGCAGGTCGGCCACATCCTGCGCCTTCGTGTTTAGTCCGCCTAAACTCCCCCTCGTAGCCATCGAACGAATGAAAACTCCCTCGTTCATTGATTCTGACTGCATTCTCACTCTATCGCCGAGAATAGCTCCACCGGTGAATGGAGATGTCGGATCGACGGCAATCACTGCCACCTTTTTTCCCTTTTCACGATAATATCCAATCAACTTTTGCGTAATCGTCGATTTCCCTGCACCAGGTGGGCCAGTTACCCCTATCCGGTATGCTTTGCCGGTATGGGGATAAAGGGACGAGAGAAGGTCATCCCACCCCTCTCGTTCATTCTCTATTCGTGTAATTCCTCGGGTAACGGCTAAACGATCACTTTCGAGAATTGCTGCTGCCTGCTGTTTGATCTCTTCTTTCATAACTTCAACTGATTTCCACTACATAAGGTTCTGAAGTTACGGAACAGAGAACAAATCGTCTCTGCACACAATTGATCTCAGTATAGAAGAACGTAATGTGAGGTTCTGCAGTTGGAGTGGTGGAGCTGGGTATGTGTTCAGCTTTCACAACGATTGGGAAGAGACATCTGGACACCTACTGCAAAGTGGCCCCACAAGTGATGGAAACTTTAACCTCCACTTTGGAGTATCACTCGACCTCGCGGCTCTTATGTTCTATTCAGCCACTGAGGGTCTGAAGGATGTTCTGAATTGAGATAACAGGTGAACTATAGTGACCAGTACAGTAGTAAAAGAGATTCTGCAATCTCTGCTTCAAGTCTTTATCAAACTTCTTCTCTTGCTTGGAGCGTTAGCTCTGGTTGTGGTACTCGGTGGCACTGCCATTACTGAAAGTGGGCTGCACGATTGGGATTTGCTCATCCCCTTCCTCGGGTGGTTTGTCATAATCCTCCTTCTCATCATTGCCTGGATCATCTGGATTATCGTTACTGCAATCAGCTCGTTTCGACGGAAGAAGAATGTCAACGGATTTTTTCACGTAGGACTCGTAGCTCTTATTGTTCTTCTCTTCATTGCAAACTCACCTTGGAGAGCTGAAGATGGGTATGATTACGAAATATCAACTCAGACTGCTCCTGAGAATTCTAACACTCAATCTGACCCGTTAATCGACACAGTTCCATAGTTGGCTCAGGTGAGTTTGAGATGCCTCTTTGACACAATTGCACGAAACGAATCGCAGAGTGTGACGCATCTCCCGTTTTCTATTCTATCACCAACACCTATATTTCTTCTCAACCTTTCTCTTTTCCACGTTCATTTTGATGTTATCTCAATGTCCGACATACAACAGTTGATCAGTCAGGCTCGGTCAGTTCGAGGAGTTCCCTTTTCTGGATTCAAGACAGCCTATACCTCTCTCGGCGATTTGATTAAGTATCAATGCAGCCAACAGATGGAGAAGGATTGGCTGATTTGGTACGACGAGAATGGAGAGCGTTGCCCATTTACCTACGGAGAGTTCTTTGACCTCGTGAACGCAACAGCACGTTTTCTCTTAACTGAAGGGATTACGCGAGGTTCGCGGGTGGCAACAGTTGCCCACAACCACTGGGAGACAGTTGTTCAGTACTTCGCTGTTTGGCTCTTGGGTGGAACAGTTGTTCCGATCAACGTTGGAGAAGATGATGAGCGGATTTCCTACATCCTGAATAATTCAGGGGCAGCACTCACATTTGTTCGAGCTGAATATCTGGATAGGATAGGTGAGTTAAGCAAGGGCATCCCTTCCCTTCGAACAATAGTTGCCTGCGGTGACCTCTCCGGGAGGAATGACTCTACTGAGTGGTTCGAGAACTTTAACGATATTCTCGATAAGGGTATTGGCTCCCCTCCAATCCTTCCCCGGCGCTATCTCATCGATCACGAGTGTCTGATTGTCTACACAAGTGGCACAACAGGTGCTCCGAAAGGAGTGCTCCTGACGCACGGCAACTTACTCGCCGATGCCACTGGTATTTCGGACTGGCATATCATTACCGATACAACTCGGATGATGTGTGTTCTCCCCATCCACCACGTTAACGGAACGGTGGTGACACTCGTTACCCCAATGTTTGCCGGCGGCAGTGTTGTCCTGAACCGAAAATTCCAAACCGGAACCTTTTTCCAACGAATTGCGGACGAAGGGGTAGAAATCGTCTCAGTTGTTCCTACGCTCTTAGCTTATCTCTGTAGTGCTGATATTGACAAGTCAGCACTCGACCTTCAATCGCTCCGACACATTATCTGTGGAGCAGGACCACTCACCTGTGAGCTTGCTGAACGCTTTGAAGATCAATACAAGGTTCGAATCCTTCACGGTTATGGCCTCTCAGAGACTACCTGCTACAGTTGTTTTTTGCCAGTAGACATATCCGACGAAGAACATCGCCAGTGGATGCGAGATCATGGCTTCCCGAGCATCGGCGTCCCGATTCCGCAGAACGAGATGGCTATCCACGATGAGAACGGAAACGCTCTGGAGGCTGGTCAGCGTGGTGAGATTGTAATTCGGGGTCACAACGTAATGCCGGGCTACTACAACAACCGCGAGGCAAACGAAAACGCTTTCACTCACGGATGGTTTCGGAGTGGTGATGAAGGGTTTTTCATGGTAGACAAGAGTGGAAATACCTACTTCTTTATCACTGGAAGGTTGAAAGAGTTGATTATTCGTGGAGGTGTGAACATCTCTCCACTTGAAATTGACGAGGTACTAAACAGCCATCCCGGTGTTGATGTAGGCATTGCCGTTGCGTTCGAGAACTCTTGGTATGGTGAAGAAGTTGGGGCACTCGTCAGAAAACTCGACGCTTTGCTAACAGAAGAAGAACTCCTCTCCTTCTGTGCTGAACATCTCCCCTTCCACAAACAACCGAAAGTCGTCATCTTCGGAGATGATATTCCTGTAACTTCTACTGGAAAATATCAGCGGAACAGAGTGAAGGGATTGTTTGCCGACTACAAGGAAGTACAATTCAAATCTCAGAAGTAAAAAAAACAAAAATGTTCACCCCATCACGTAGAAGAGTGAAATGCAGGTCATTCTCTTTTTTAATTTTGAATTTTTCCTTTTGAATTGAGTTGACCTAATGCTAACACGGCTCTACATACGAGACTACGCCATTATCGATGAGCTGACGATAGACTTTTCGGCTGGGTTAAATATCATCACTGGTGAGACTGGGGCTGGGAAATCTATTCTAATTGATGCCCTCGGTCTGCTTCTGGGTGAGCGAGCCTCGAGCGAAGACCTCCGTCACGGCGCAAGCCGAGCAATTGTCGAGGGATATTTCTCTATTCAATCAAACGACCGAGTTCACACTTTCCTTCAAGACCATGGCTACGATGATGGGGACGAGCTAATCATCCGCCGTGAGCTTTCTGCAAAGGGAGGATCGCGGGCATTCATCAACGACTCTCCCGCCCAAATTGCTCTCCTGAAGGAGGTCGGTGACGGGTTGATCGATCTCCACGGTCAGCACGACCACCAAACGCTCCTCCGACCCGACACTCACATCCACTTGTTGGACAATGCAGGCGGACTTGAAGGGATGGTGAACGACTATCGGAGTGGTTACGATAAAATCCGCCACGTTATTTCTGAAATTCGCTCGCTCCAGAAACGTGAAGCGGAGTTGCGGCAGAAAGAAGAGTTCTACGCATTTCAACTTCAGGAAATTGACAGGGTAAATCCGCAGCCGGGTGAAGATGAAGAACTCCTTCGCGAACTCAAGATTCGTGAGAACAGTGAACAAGTCTTTGAATTGGTAAGTGGTCTTCACACCCTCCTCTACGAAGAGAACGATTCTGTACGAGATAAGCTCCTGCGTGCTCGGACGATGCTCGATCAACTGGCAGGAATCGACTCCGACTTTACTGAGCGTCGCGATGAATGCCTTTCGACAATTGTTGTTGTTGAGGAAATTGCGAAAGCCCTTCAACGATACTCAGTGAACATCGACTTTGCACCGGAAGAACTTGAAGAGATGCGAGAACGACTTCACGCTCTGAATGGAATCAGAAAGAAGTTCGGAGGGACAATTCAAGCAGTGCTTGAGTTCCGTGAGAGAATATCAAAAGAGATTGCCTTAGCTCGCAACTACGACTCGACGATTGAGGCAAAACGGAAGGAACTCCGAAGTCTGCAAGAATCGGTCGGAAATCTTGCAGGTCGACTCTCGCGTAAGCGGAAGGAGATTGCCCGAAAAGTTGAGCGTGCAGTTGTAGAAGTGCTTCGGGAACTTGGGATGGAGCATGGAGAGTTTCACGTACACATTGAACTTCACGAGGCTGATGCTCTAAGTGAACAGGCTGTCTGTGCAAAAGGTCAATGGTTCGAGGCCACTGCTGATGGGATTGACTCAGTTGAATTTTTTATTACTACCAACTTAGGGGAAGGACCGAAATCGCTGACCGGGACTGCGTCGGGAGGAGAGATCAGTCGGGTAATGTTGGGGTTGAAAACAATTCTGGCAAAGAATGATCGACTTCCACTGCTCGTTTTCGACGAGATTGATACTGGTATTTCGGGGCGCATTGCCACTAAAGTTGGCACTGCCATGCGCAACCTTGCCGACTACCACCAGATTATTGCAATCACTCACCTTCCGCAGATTGCCGCGATGAGTCGCCACCACTATGTGGTTGAAAAATTTGAACGAGATGGAAGGACTCTAACTCGCGTGCGTAAACTTGACAGCGAAGAGCACACCCGCGAAGTAGCAAAACTTGTTAGTGGCGAGGATATTACAGAGTCGAGTATTCAGGCCGCACGTGAATTGATTGAATCGTGATTTCATGCTAAAAAATCAAACGCCAAAATATAATCAGACCTTTCTATCGAAAACTGAGTTAACCGAACGCCTAATGGATGTTATTGGGTCGGTTGAACTAAACAGGATCAACTCAGCATTCGAAATGGCTCAGAATGTTCACCAATTCCAGCAACGGAACGACGGCACGCCCTACTTCTGGCATCCTTCACGGGTAGCGAGGATTCTCTTAGACGAGTTAGGAATCAACGATGCCGACTTGATTTGTGCCGCCTTCCTTCACGATGTCTTAGAAGATTCTGACATCTTAACTCCGGAGGTAATCTCTTATAATTTTGGCGAGTATGTCAGCTATATCGTCGGGATGTTGACCAAAGAAATTGGCATCAAAGATGGTCCACTGCGGGAGAAGATCGATCAGGAATACATTCACCGACTGCAGAACAGTACTGATGACTGTAGGATTGTAAAACTTGCCGACCGTCTCGACAATCTCCGCTGCATTCAATTCAACCTCAAGCGGAATCCCTACAAGTACGTGAAAGAGACTATCGACAACTATGTCCCGATGGCTGAACAATCCGAGAACCTTCACCTTAAGTACTTACTGCGCGAGATTCGAAAGGAACAAAATCGCTTCTTCGGTTAACTGCTTCCAGCCATAACGCCCATTTCGCACTTCAAACGGCTGCGACACATCACTTGCGCAAAATCGCTGGTCACGTCTTTAGAACAACCCTTTTCTCGATATGCCACCAATCCTCGAGCCGCTCCCGAAGGGAGCACTCATGCGCGGCCGTGGGGAAAGCCAAAGGCTGCACCCCACGAAGATGATTCGCTCTTTGGATATTCCGCCCTGAAGGGGCGGCTGAACTGGACGAGCCGATATCTCTACTTGTGCATTCTGCTCCTTCCCCGCCATACCGGAAGTTGGCTGCCGCAATTTCGGGACGTGAGAATGTTCAATGCTTCATTTTCCAGGGATTCACATTCTCCGACCCCCGGCCAGGTAACGGTAGCCCCTCCGGGGCAGTCTATGATTCAGTTCGATTATCTACCCTTGAATAATCGGGAACAATCCCCCACTCTCATTATCTTCTGGAGTAATTTCAATCTCTTCAGGTTCTGGTTTCGGCTCGGGTGGTGTCGTGGCTTTGTAGATACGTGAACTGTGAGCTTCAATAAGAAATTGATCGAGGATTCGGGCAGAGAAGGGACTCTCCAGATTCTCCATCCGCTCAGGATGCCACTGCACGGCAAGTAAGTAGGATCGCTGTTCCGGTTCCAACCACTCAACAGCCTCAATCAGTCTATCAGGTGAGTAGGCTGTTGCAGTCAGCTTCGATGCCAACCTCCCCACCCCCTGGTGGTGTGATGAGTTCACACGTCCTTCTGCCTCTTGAGTAGCTCGCGCGAGAAGCGACCCCGGTTCAACGTGAATATCGTGGGCATTATCCTCCTCACCAACTTTGCCGTGATAGCCACCTGCATCAGCAAAATCAGGAATGTGTGGAATCAACGTTCCACCCAAGTAAACGTTGACAATTTGGATTCCGCGACAGATCCCAAGAACAGGAATCTTCTGCTGGAAAGCATACTCGAGAGTGCGGTATTCTCTGCTATCCCTCGCTTCATCAATTCCACTACAGAGGCTAAATGCTTCAGGCTCGCCATATCGTTCTGGGTCGATATCGCCACCACCTGTCATCACTACAGCGTCAAGTTCGGGTAGTAAACTCTCCAGATCTTCTGCTTCGTACAAGTCAACAATTTTAGCATCTGGCTCACGGTTCAGGATCCAGTCCCAGTAGTTTTGATACTTTGGGGAACCACTTCCGCGCGACAGACCGATTGTAATGCTCATATTCTCTTTCTCGTTCTTTGGATAGCACTCTCTATGAATGTGGCGAACTTTTCCTCGTCAGCAATTTCAATATGCAGCGGAAGAACATACAGAAGTTCCTTCAGCTCTCGAAATTTTTCGAGCTTCACGGCATCTTTCTCCGTCGTCACAATAATCTCCCCCCCAACTTCGGCCAGCGCTTTGCATATCTGTTGGACATCAGCCTCGGAGTAGTTGTGGTGATCGCGAAATTGACAGTGCTTCTTCACCTGCACATTACATCTACTCAGCCCTTGTACTACACGTTCACTCCGCGCAACACCTGTAACCAACAACGCTGTTGTCGTTCGGGCAGGCAATTCATCCCCCGAAGCCCAGTTGACGGGGCTTCTATTAACAGAACGGACGTTGAGGAGGAAAGACTCCTCTCTACCGAACTCTCTTGCCATGGCTTCCCCCCTCTCACCAGACACAACCATCACATCGGCACGATCAAGAGCGGATGGTGGCTCGCGTAGATAACCGGCGGGGAGAAGAAAGCGTTCAGAAGCGGTGCTCTCGTCTACCATCACGATATCGACATCTCTCGCAAGTCGATAGTGTTGAAATCCATCGTCGAGGAGAACGAGCGAGTTTGGCGGGAGGACTCTACTCTGCATGATTTGGTGGAGAAGCCTACCTCGATCGCTTCCAATACCAATAATCCCTCCCTTCATCGAACGTGCTAAGATCGTTGGCTCATCACCGATCTCGCTTGGCGAAGGGATTTTTGCCCTCCCCAGCTCCACAATCATATCTCGCGGTTCCTCTCTCCCATATCCCCGAGTTAAGATGATGAGCGCGTATCGATCTTGAAGAAGTTCAATAAGTGCTCGAACAAAGGGGGTTTTCCCACTCCCTCCAGCCGAAATTCCACCAACAGAAATCACTGGCATCGGCACTTCACGTGCACCAGAAGTGGCAACCAATCGGTGAAGGAGATTCCCTATTCGATAGATACCACTCGCCGGAGCCAAAAGATATTCTCGAAGTGTCATTAGGGTCCCTCTCCTGAAACAACCTTTCCTTGTGGGTGAGCGGAGGGCGAAAACAATTCGGGATTGAAGAGAGCTTGCTTGAATGCGTTGAGATTTTCTTTGCTGATTTCTTTATTTGTGTTGAAATTCTCAAAAATGCAATAACGGAATTTGATTCTACTAAAAGGTTTTGGGAGTTCCATTTGATCCCACGACTTGAAGCGCCAATTCCGGTTGGAACTCCAGTTCACAACCAACACTCCCCTCCCAGACCGCTGTGAGGCAACAAGTCCTCCTACCTTTGGCTCCCCCATTGGTCCGCGAGGGCCGTCTGGCGTTATCAAGCAGGACTTTCCCTCAAGCAGTTCTACCATCTGTTCCAACACCTCTCGCCCCCCCCTCGAACTTGAGCCTCGTAGAATGTCGCGATACCCTAACACCTTCTTCAGATAGGTTGATAGGAGTTCGCCATCTCTGCTACTGCTGATGACTCCCCCGAACGCACCTCCTCGAAACCGATACCAGATAGGAAACATCCTGCCGTGTAGAAATGCAATCACAGCAGGCTCTTCACCTGAAAGAATTGCCTCGACCTCCTCACCACGACTTTCATCCTCGACCTTCCAAGTAAAGGCAAGCAGACGAAGCAGAAGAGGGATTGTCCACTTTCCAATTTCATATTTCCACTTCTTCACCATGTGTTCACGATATCATTGCTGCAATTGCGGCAGCCGACTTCCGGTATGGCTCGGTTCCCCGCAAAGGATCGATAATCGACCGATATTCACCACGCATTTCTTCTCGCAGATCACTCTGGTTGAGTAGTGATTGAATCGCCGTAAAGAGGTTCTCCTCGGTCATATCATCTTGGATGAACTCTTGAACAACTAATCTATCGGCAAGAATGTTCACTATTGAGAGAAAGCGAACCTTGGCAAGTGACCGTGCTAAAAGATAACTCAGCCGGGAAGCTCGGTAGACCGCAACAAACGGAATACCAATGGCAGCAGCTTGCAACGTGGATGTTCCTGACTTGACGATCCCAACGGTTGCAGCTTCGAGGACAGTTTCAGCATTGTTGTGAATATCAAATGAGGAATAGCGAGATACAAAATCACGTTGTTGCTCAACGCTTAAGCTGTCTGCCAACGGAATAACGTGTCGGTACGCACTCCCAAGCCGTTGGGCAACCCCAGAGAGTACCTCCATGTGCCGCTCGATCTCGTTCTGTCGGCTTCCGGGTAAATAGGCAACGATTGGTCGCGGATCATTCCCAATCAACTTCTCAGCCTCCACTCTACGACTCTCTCTCTCTTCTTCTATTCTGGTAACGTGGGGATGGCCAAAGTATGCGGCCTTCACCCCCCGCTCAGCAAAGAATTTAATCTCAAAGGGGAAGAGAACGATAAGTTTGTCTACATAGTCCCGAAGGAACCGAACCCGACCTTCGCGCCACGCCCACACTTGCGGCGCAACATAGTGGCAGATTGGAATGCTTAGATTGGAAAGTGCGCGTCCAAGTCGAAGGTTGAAGCCGGGATAATCAACTAAGAGAATGAGTGCTGGACGACGGTGGACAACTTCACGAACGATACGTTGGAGTGCTTTGCGGAAAAACTTGTAGTGTCGGGCAACCTCGACAAAGCCGGTAACTTGCATTTCCGAGATATGGTAGAGCTGTTCTTGTCCCTCTTCGGCAAGGCGATCTCCCCCGATACCAAAAAACTTCGTTCCCGGCAACAGGGTGCGAAGTTCACGTACAATAGCGGCTGCGTGCGCATCACCGGAGGCTTCGCCAGCAACAACGAGAATGGAGCGAGAGGAAGATGAGTGCTCCACAGGCATTTATCTCGATAGTGGAATCACGCCCCGTTCACTCTGGCGAATGAAGTTGGTGATCTCTTCAATCTCCTTTTCACCTGCAAAAAGCTCCTCTACTGCCCGAACCCCATCTCCGATATTCATGCCAGCTTGATAGATGATCCGGTAAGCGTCTCGAATTCGTTCAATAGTCTCAGAGGCGAATCCCCTACGCTTTAACCCGATAACGTTCACACCGCTGAATCCAAGCGGCTCATTCCCTGCTAAGGCGTAGGGTGGAACATCTTTCATCACCCGAAAGCCTGCACCAACCATTGCATGTTTTCCAATCCGCTCAAACTGGTGGATCGCCGCAATTCCGCCAATAATTGCCCAGTCGTCGATGTGTGTATGCCCCCCAATCTGCACAGCGTTGGCCATAATCACATTGTCACCCACAATGCAGTCGTGGGCAACGTGTGAGTATGCCATTACAAGACAATCTTTCCCAACCACGGTCTTACCAGTAGCAAGTGTCCCCCGGTTGACGGTAGCATACTCGCGGATCACAGTCCTGTCGCCAACAATTGCCTCGGTCGGCTCACCACTAAACTTCAGGTCTTGAGGAACCGCCCCAATTGAGGCTCCAGTAAAAATCTTGCACTCTTCCCCTATCCGACTCCCACTACAAATGTGTGAGTGGGACTGAATGTGCGTTCCGTTTCCGATGCGAACATTATTCTCGACAACAGCAAAAGGATCGATCCGAACATTTTCCCCGACTTCGGCTCCCGGATGCACGACCGCAAGATTGCTGATAACTGCTGTAGCAGACATAGAAACTATCCAAGATGTGTTTGAGCAACGCTGAACTCTGACTGAGCAACAACCTTTCCATTAACAATGGCTTTTCCTTCTAAGGCAAAGGTGTTGAATTTTTTTCCTGTCAGAGTGACTTCTAAGCGCAACGTATCACCGGGGAGAACTGGCTTACGAAACTTGGCCTCCTTGATCCCCATGAAGACAGCCGTAGGATTCCCTTCAGAGCCAATAATCTGCGCAAGCAGCACCCCACTGGTCTGGGCCATTGCTTCAATAATCAGAACACCCGGCATTATGGGAAACCCCGGGAAGTGTCCGGGGAAAAAAGGCTCGTTTAGGGTAACATTCTTCACCCCTACAATTTTCCCTCTCTCACTATCAATATCAATAATCTTGTCAACAAGGAGGAAAGGATGGCGGTGAGGAAGGATATTCATGATCCCAGTAATATCGAGGATCGGAGCGTCGTTCAAATCTGCCTCGAAGCGTTTAGCAAGATTTTGCTCTGCTGCAACCGTTGCGAGGTGTTTAGCAAAAGCGATGTTCGCCGCATGTCCCGGACATGAGGCAACAATGTGGCCAGCAATAGGCATACCGAGGAGTGCGAGATCGCCAATTAAGTCGAGCAGCTTGTGCCGTGCAGGCTCATTACTGAAGCGGAGGGCATCATCGCCAAGAACTTCAGGAAGAGGCTCGGCAATTGGGGCATCAATCCCTGCACCATCAATCAACGACTGTAGCTCCTCAACGTTAGGTCCCCGATCAAGTAGAATGACAGCATTATCGACGGTTCCCCCCTTTATTAGTCCCTGCTCACGTAGTTGCCCGACTTCTGAAAGGAAGCAAAATGTCCTAGCTGAAGATATATCTCGCTCGTAGGTTGCGTGAACCGAGGAGAAAGCACAGGTCTGAACTGGGAAACCAAACGTGGAATAATCGACGATAACGCTTGCTGCTGAATCTGATCCAGAACCTGGAAGAAGTGTATAGGCGGCTCCATGTTCTTCGCTGACGAAGTGAATAGGCTTCTCCACGTGGAGCGCCGTCCGCATCCCAGCCTGATCGTTGAATCCAGCCTCTTTCAACACTTCGGTGAACGGACGGGAACTACCGTCGCCAGCCATTGGTTCTTCTCCGTCGATCTCGATACGACAGTTGTCGACTTCAAGTCCTGCCAGTGCCGAGAGCAGATGCTCTACTGTTCTGACAACTGCTCCAGTCTCATTCCCAATAGTTGTTCCACGTAATGTATCAACAACATTGTCGAGCAATGCAGGAATTACAGGATTTCCCTCAAGATCGGTCCTGACGAAATGAATTCCACTCCCTTCTTCGGCAGGATAAAAGGTAACTGTTGTCTCAGCTCCGGTATGCAATCCAACCCCGGAGAGACTAACTGGCGAAGCAATCGTACGTTGGCGTTTTCTCATGAACGAAGATTTGTGACGTGTGCTAAAGCAGGAAAATCCTGCGGAACTCTCTACTCTGTCTCCTCTTCAACCTCAAGCAATCCGAGAGCCTCTTCAAGTCCCCGGATTCTTCTCTTCATTTCCCGCAACTCGGGCAGCAAGTTCGGCAATTGTCGTAGTGCCCCTTCCTGACGGAGTGCAAGAGAGTGTTCTTTGGCAGGATTACCAAAATATCGCCCCGACTTCAGCAAAGATTTGCTCACCCCAGACTGAGCTTCGATGATGACATGTTCAGCCGTCTCGATGTGCCCGACAATTCCAACCTGACCGGCAATCATGTTCTCTGGACCGATGATCGTACTACCAGAAATACCGGTTTGGGCAGCAATCACCGTTCGTTCCCCTATCCTCACGTTGTGGGCAATGTGAATCAGATTGTCGAGCTTCGATCCTCTTCCAACTCGGGTCTCTCCTAACGTTCCCCTGTCGATGGTAACTCCAGCTCCAATCTCAACATCAGCCTCAATCACAACAGAGCCGGTCTGCGGAATTTTCTCCCACTCTCCACCTGCATTGCGGGTAAAACCAAACCCATCGGATCCGATAACACTGCTGGAGTGAATAATAACGTTAGACTCGATAATCGTTCCGGAGTAGATTGTGACATTGGGATAGATCCGGCATTCGCTTCCGATATGAACATTGCGTCCAAGGAATGAATTTCCGAGAATCACACTTCCTGAACCGATAACGCAACCTGAGCTAACAATTACATTGGGACCAATTGTCACCCCATCCTCAATCACCACTCCTTCGGCAATAACGGCTCGCTCGTCAACTCCCGGCTCAAACTCCTCGTGGTCTGGCCGCAACAGTCGAAGTGCTTTGATAAAGGCAAGATATGGGTCGTCAACGACGATATAGGTAAGGTCACTACGATCAAACCGATAGTCTTTGCCGACAATAAGTGCTGAAGCCCGTGTGATGTTCACAAATCGGGCATACTTTGGATTTGAGAGGAACGAAAGGTGACCAAGTTCGGCATCTTCCAAGCCTCGAATATCCCACACCTCAAGTTCCTCGTTACCGAAAACATCGCCTTCAACAAGGTCCGCGATGCGCCCTATCGGTATAGCTGTACGTTGCGTCATCTGGTTAGATCAATTATCTCGGATCACTCTCTTCCTTCTTTTCAGGGAGAAGCTGGTTCGGATTCAACTCAATTGGATCCTCGGGTGGTGCACCGTTACGCACCGATTGAGGTAGAGTGACCTTAGGGTCAAGACTGATCGTAGAGTTCCCGTCCGTACCAAGTTGCACTGGGAACGATTCGGGCAAAAGCCGATTTGGCTTCTCTTCTCGCTTCTCAAGCTCAGAAGCATCAACCTCAACTCCGAGTCGTTTCAACACGGCGAGCGTAATATCGCGATCAGGATTTGCGAAAAGCATCGGCAGTCCGCGACTGCTCTTATCGAAGACATAGTCGAATTTTTGCTCTTCAGCTTCGGCCTGTATTGCTACAATCACAATGTCGAGCACCGGAGCCATCAACTGGCCGTACAACTGCTCGAACTCACCATTTGGGCCAAATTTATCACCACGGTATGATGTTAAAGCAGCCTCAAGATCCCGCAGTCCCCCTTCCTTCTCACTCCGCTCCTGATTACTCCAGAGAAGTCGATTCTCGTCGATCTCCTTCCGAAGCTTGTTAATTTTGTCTTGTAATTCCCGGATTTCTTGCAACCATTTCGATTGCATAGTCGCCAGTTTACTTCTTGCCTCAATTGCTTGCGGCAGTCGCTCAACAATTGCTTCGCTGGAGACATAAGCAATGGCTGTTTGGGCATTCCCCTTAACTCCACCGAGAGTCAAGACAATCAAGAGAGGCAAACCTAACTTGATTTTCAGATTTTTATTTTGCATTCCGCATATAAAGCTGGACATCGAGAGTGATATCAATTGTTTGGTCAGCATAAAGCGTTTCCTCTTCATTTAAAACAACTGCAAGTTTTTTCTGTTTGGCTACAGCCTTTACCGCCGCTATGATCTTCTCCCGCAGCGGCTGCAAGAGTTGGGCGGCATACTGTGCAACTGTACCATTCGGACCAAGGTGAATGTTCTGGTACTCCAAACCATTCTTGTAAAACTGATTAATTCGTTCCTCTTCAGTTGCTCGTTTCTCAGGTGAATAAACTCCCTGTTGATTCTGAAAGTTCTGAACCTCTGCATCAAGGTTTTTCTGAAACAATTGTAGGGTATCTTGATAGAGTTGCCGAACTTCGGCAACCTTTGCCTCCATCTCCTTGTACTCAGGCATTTCAGAGAGGATTTCTGTGCCCCGTACTGTTCCAATTCCTGACTGAGCTTGGGCTGAGTGAGTAATGAAAAATGCTATAGGGAGAATCAGTAGCGTGCGATAGATCATGTTCATCTTCAGAAGTACGTTGTTTGCTATTGTGTGATTGAAAGTTAGTACCATTAAACGATTTTCTACGAGTGTTCGCAGGAGCTATCTGCCAAACTGGAAGTGAAAATGCCAGCCAGACGAAGTACCGGATGACGTGGCACTTGCACGTCGCGAGTCAGTATCAAATCCAAATCCATAATCAAATCCAAGCAACCCAATTGGTGGCATCATCACACGCATTCCAAATCCCGCAGATCGTCGTAAATCAAACGGATTATAGTCACCCAGATCTCCCCAAACATTACCAGCCTCCGCAAACGTAAGGAAGTAAATGGGAATCGGGTTGAGCGTTAACGGAAACCGCAGCTCGGCAGCCGTCTTGAAATATGTCGTCCCCGATGGATAAGCATCCTCTACTGGGCCAATCGACCTATCGTCGTATCCCCTCAACTGAATTGTATTGAACCCAGAAAGGACGGTTCCACCCATAGTGTAGAAGATTGTGGGCGAGATTGTGGAACGTGGGCTGATCTCCTTCAAATAGCCGGTCTCAGCATTTAAGAAGAGCACCAAGGTATTTGATGTACCAACCTTTGCAATCGGAGAGAAGAACTCAAACGAAAGCTCAGGCCGAATATATTCAGCATCTCCACCAAATGCGAAGACAATTGGGAGACGAAAATTTGAACCGAGTGTCGGGAAAATTGTGTTGTCGATGCTACGACGGGAGAGTGTTGTTGAAAGACTCAACTCCGTTCCCTTTCTGAAGGCTGTTCCAGTTGCGGTTGCACCTCCAAGAAGGTTGTTCTTGGAAAACCGGAGCGCACCGTCGAGACGGAAATAGTCGTCGGGCCACTTCAGCCGCATCCCACTTGTGAGCGATACTCCGATCCGCTCCAGTTGCTGTTCGTTGTTGTCCGCTAAGGAAAGATCTGTCTTCTGGTAAAAAACATTCCCCCCGAGCGTAATCGGCTTCCCAAACAACCACGGTTCACTAACGCCCAAAGAATAGGTCTGTACAAAACTGCCAAATTCCGCGTTCAGATTTAAAATTTGTCCACCACCACCCGACAACGGTTCTTCAAGTGAGAAGTTCGTGAAGGAGAGTCCGATTGAACCAGTAATTCCCTGCGAGCTTAACCCCATTGATGCGTTGAACGTGTCGCTTGGGCGCTCCTCAACTTCGTAGACAATATCAACGCTGGTTGCGTCGGCTGAGGGGCGGACATCGGGAACAAGCGCTTCAGGGTTGAAGTAGTTCAGGTTAGCCAAGTTCCTAAGCGAACGGATAATCGCAGCGCGGGAGAACCGATCCCCCGGCACAGTATACAGCTCTCGACGAATTACTTTATCCTTCGTCTTCGTATTCCCAGCGATGTCAATGTACCGGATGTAGGCAGGAACGCCTTCGGTAATTCTGACTACGACATCGAGAGAATCTGTTCCAACTCTCTGTTCGGAAACAGACGCGGTAAAGGTGAGGTAACCGTGATCGAGATACCAAGAACGAACCGAAAGCTCTCCCGGACCGTTCAGGTTCTCTTCGAGCGAAAGTTGATCGTACGGCTTGTTCTCATCAATGCCAATAAGACTCCGAATTAAGAGTGAATCGTATTCACTGTTGCCCGAAATCCTGAGCGATCGTAGGTAGACCTGCTTTCCTTCACTGACAGTGATCGTGATATCCGATTTCCCAGTTGCTGGATTGATAATTATCGTGTCGCCGACAACGTCAGCTTCGATATATCCCTTAGAACGATAGAGGTCAACTATTTTCTTCTCATCGTCCTTCAGTTTTTCTTGCTGTAATTTGGATGACCGCCAAAACTGCCACCACGACTTCTCCTTCACATCTTTCATGGCTCCCTTCAGGTCATCGTCGTCGAGCAGTGAGTTTCCTTCGATAGTAATCTCACCGATACTCACTTCGGGGCCTTCATCAACAATTACCACCACATCTACTCTCCCCTCTTCTGGCGAAGGACGCCGTTCAATCTTTACGTTGCTGAAGAGATATCCCTCCTCGGCATACTTTGCTTTGATCTTTCGCTCCGAAAGGTTCAGCTCGTATGGATTTGCGATGTCGCCTGTAGTAACCAACATCTCCTCAATCAGATCATCTTCGTCAATCTCATCGTTCCCTCAACACGTATCGAAGCAACTCGTGGAAATTCTACTACATCGATAACAATCACTAAGGTAGTATCCTGCGGTTCAGCGGCGAAGATGCGGACATTGCTGAATACCTTGCGCTGATAGAGGTTGCGAACCGCTTCAGCGAAGATCTCAGAACCGGGAACAAAGGAATCTCCAATCCGAAGTCCAGAAAAGGCAATCACTGCCGATGCAGAAGTGTTTACTGCGCCAGTAACACGAATGTCGCGGATGGTAAAACACGAGGGCGCGGAGTTGGAGGAGCAATCAATCCCCCTCCACCATCAAGCAATTGTGCTTGGAGCGTGCAAGGGGTTACCGAGAGAGCGAAGAGGAGTCCTGACAAGAGCACCAGAATGCGGTACTGCTTGGAACGGCTTCTATTGTTTATTCTTGAGATAATATCAATGACCTTCCTGACATATGATTTTTTATCGTTCGCATCCTGTCTCATCGAGCAATTGTTCACTGATCTTTCCAAACCGACGCTCTCTTCCGAGATAGTTCCACAATCCTTCATAGAGCTGCTCACGCCGAAATTCCGGCCAGAAGACCGGTGCAATATATATCTCTGCGTAGGCCATTTCCCAGAGCAGAAAGTTGCTCAACCTCATTTCCCCACTTGTACGGATCATCAGATCGGGATCTGGAATATCGTGCGTGTTAAGATATGATCGAAATTTCTCCTCGGTAATATCTTCCGGCGAGAGTGTCCCACGACGAACATCCAGCGCAAGGGTTTGTACTGCGCGAAGAATATCCCAACGGCCGCTATAGCTCAAAGCAAGAGTAAGTGTCAAACCGGTATTATCCGAGAGATAGTCGATGCTTTCGTGTAGTTGACGAGCAACATTTTTCGGCAAAGCATTTAACTGACCAATTGCGTTCAACCGAACGTTGTTCTCGTTAAGCTCTTTTAACTCTGTCTTCAGATAGTAGAGCAACAAGTCCATCAGAAGCGTCACTTCTGTTTTGGGCCGCTTCCAATTTTCGGTTGAAAACGCGTAGAGCGTAAGATACGACACCCCAAGCTGTCCACAGGCCTTCACGATGTCCTTCACAGAACCGACCCCTGAGCGGTGTCCTTCAATGCGTGGCATTCGCCGTTGTTTAGCCCAACGTCCATTGCCATCCATGATAATTGCAATGTGCTTCGGAAGTTCTCCTCCACTGAGCAGTTCCTGTTGTAGTAGTCGATCTTCTGGTTCGCCTTCGTTTAGCCAGTTCACGTTCTCACCCTTTGCTTCAGATATTGACTCTTTCCGTCAGCAACAAAGCCTTAAAGATACGAAGCCCTCCGAGACTCATCCTCCCACTGGTTGCGAAAAAGCGTACAGGAACCTCGTCAAACAAGTCAGAAATTCATCCCCTACCCCCACCGCAAGAAGGCATTATGCGATATAATCGAAAGTGTGCCACCTCACGTACGCAAAGAATAGCAACTCCAACACCAGCTCACTTCACTATGCCACCCACGATATTCCCATTGAAGTAGTATATTCTACTTCTCGTAACGAAACGCATCCGCTATACAAAACGGGTGTTCTCAACAGTAGTCACGCTCTGATTCTGGAGGGAATGATGGACATACCAACACTCAACAAACCGGGACACGCCGGTTTCAGACGAGAAAGAACTGAGGATGTAACCACTACACCTCTCTCTGCCGGACCAGATGCAGACTTAACTCCCTGGAGTCCAACCGGCGAAGACCCGTGGGATGCCGCTAAAGCAGCCCATTTATTGCGCCGCTCTGGATTTGGTCTCTCCTCGCAGGCAATCGACAGCCTACTCACTTCCGATCCTGCTACTCTCATCACCGCAATGCTTGCCCCAACACCGGCTCCAGAGCCTCCGGGCAACTGGACAACGCAGCAACCTTTCCCAACGATGGGTAATGCCCAGCTTCAGCAGTATGCCATCTGGGGGCGCGAATTGCAGGAGTGGTGGTTCACCTTAATGGAGAAGCCCGAGTTCGGATTACGTGAGAAGATGACGCTCTTCTGGCACAACCACTTCACCAGCGAATTTTCTGTCGTCTACGTTGCCCAATACTTCTACTTGCAGAACAAGCTCTTTCGTGACTATGCTTTCGGTTCCTTCAAAGAACTGACGAGTAAGGTAACCGTCGACCCCTGTATGCTCCGCTACCTTGACTTAGGGCTAAGCGTTGCTGGAAATCCAAATGAAAATTATCCCCGCGAAATTCTGGAACTCTTCTGTATTGGTGAGGGAACATATCTCGATGGAACACCCCACTATACTGAGTTTGATATTGTCGAGCTTTCCCGCGCACTAACTGGTTGGGTTGTTGACGGATTGCAGGGAACGTTCCGTTCCACACGGTTCGATAGCGGCCAGAAGACAATTTTTGGTCAGAAAGCGAACTTTGGACTCGGCAATGGTGGCGACAGAGATGTGATTGAGTGGATTTTCGATCAAACAGATTTGGATTATAATCATAAGCGCTCGGCGATCTTCCTCTGCTCAAAACTCTACAGATGGTTCGTTTACGATGTGCCAAATATGGAAATCGTCGCTGGCATGGCCGATACATTGGTTGCAAACAACTGGGAAGTTGGCCCGGTGCTGCACCAGCTTCTCACCAGCAAACATTTTTTCAGCGAGGATGTGCGGGGCGCGATGATAAAAAGCCCTGCCGACTACGTTGCTGGTGCTGTGAATTCGTTTGGATTGAACCCGGACATCTCAACAACTGGCGTAAACATCAACCGCCCTGATACGCACGATCCTATCACAGCGATGAATAGCTTAGCCATGACACTGCTATCTCCACCCAATGTGAAAGGTTGGCCGGGAGGCCGAACCTGGATTAGTAGCGTTACCCTGCCGCAACGAATTGATTACGCTGCAAAGTGGGTTGCTCCAATATCTGGCTCGCGCGACTACAAGTTTGATCCCGTAGCCTTCCTCAACACAATTCCTGAACGAGACGACGTTCACGCGGTTCTCGGCCGACTTCTAATCCTGCTTCTCCCAATTCCAGTTGGAGATGCAATGGAAGAACGGCTGCTGAATACACTTCTCGGCGGAGCACCAGACTACGAGTGGGATCCGGATCACCCTTCAACGACACAACGGCTCCGCTCCACTCTGGTGGAAATCACACGCTTGGCAGAATACCAACTGATGTAACACAGCTTTCGCGAGGATAAATAGTATGAAACGTAGAGATTTTCTGAAGCGATCAGCACAAGTTGGAGCACTGATTCCATTGGCATCGAGTGGACTGATGGCTCGTCCCCTCGCCTACAACTACTTTAACCGTCCGAGCGGAGCCGAAGATCGCATTCTGGTTCTGATCAACCTTAGTGGTGGCAACGATGGCTTGAATACCGTGATCCCCTACCAAGACTCAGCATACTACAACGCGCGACCAGCCCTAAACATTAACACTAATTCTGTTCTTCAGTTAGATGAGAAGCTGGGTCTGCACAATTCTATGACGGGAATCCACAATCTGTTTAACGAAGGGAACTGCGTTGTTATCAACAATGTTGGCTACCCTGAACAGAATCGATCCCACTTCCGCTCTACTGACATTTGGCACACTGCATCTGATGCCGAAGAGATTCTCTTCACCGGCTGGCTTGGACGATACCTGCAAGCAGTTCACCCAGACTATCCTTCAACGTTGCCTGACGCCCCTTTTGCTTTGCAGATTTCTACCAGCACATCACTGGCTCTGCTCGGTGCAAACGGCAACATGGGAATCGCCCTCGAAAACCCTGAACAATTTTTCCGTCTCGCAAATGGACTGGAGGTTGAGCCAACACCCCTCCCGAATACTCTGGCAGGTCCCGAGCTGGAGTATGTGCGAAACATCATCCAGCAATCGGACACCTTCTCGAAAGAGATCGACAACGCTATGAACAGTGGCGCAAACAATACCACCTACAACACCGACTCCCTCTCCCTTCAGATGCAGACGGTAGCAAGGCTCATCAACGGTGGACTTCCGACCTCAGTCTACATCGTTACCCTCGGTGGTTTCGACACACACTCCGGCCAACTTGGTTCCCACTCACTTCTCCTCAACTACTTCTCAAGTGCAGTTACGAGCTTCCTGAACGACATGAACATCGGGGGCAATGGTGATCGTGTCGTCTGCATGTCATACTCCGAGTTTGGACGACGGCTGAACGAAAACGGATCGAGTGGAACCGATCATGGTGCAGCCGCTCCGCAATTCGTCCTCGGCAATCCTGTTATTGGTGGAAAACTCCTCGGCGGGTATCCCGACCTTATCAACTTGGATGATCGTGGTGATTTAGTGCAGAAAGTAGATTTCAGGCGGATATACGCTACAATCCTCTCAGATTGGCTTGGCGTTTCCACTGCTGAAACGGCCAACGTACTTGGGGGATCGTTTGGTAAACTCCCCATCTTTACAACGTTGGGTGCTACCGACGAACAACGGGCAAGCAGGGCTGGCATTCTACTCGAGCAGAATAGACCAAACCCTGCGTCAGGAAGAACAGAAATTGCCTTTACGATTCCAACCCGTTCCTTCGTCCGAATTGACCTTGTTGACAGTCGTGGAAGGGAACATGGATCGTTAGTAGAGCGGGAACTTGAGCCGGGTAGACATCAAATACAAGTTGACCTTTCGAGCTATCCACCCGGAGGATATATCTACAGACTTCAAACCGGAAGGCACAGGGTCAGCAAGCGAATGGCAATCGTGCGATAGACTTCTCAGCACGATTGCACTTAACTGTTCAACCACTTCCCACGAATCAGCGCGTCGCGGATGATTGCCGTGTAGGCATCAATGGTTTCTACTAAGCGGTAGGTGCGATCCTGATTGTCGATCACCTGAGTAAAGGCTTCCATCACACGTTCAGGCGTTGCCTCGCTATACCCAAGGTTCGGCACACCCACTAACTCAGCAGCATTCCCACGCGAATCGATGCTAACGTTCACCACACGTTGAACACTTCCAATCCCCCAAGCCGGAAGCGTTGCGTGGAGCCGCGCACTGATAATTCCTTCACACGTACCGTAGTACTTTAACAAGGCGTGATAGTCGTTTGTGTAGAAGATTTCATTCTCTGGAAGTAACTCTCGAAAAGCCTTGTACTCAGCATCCCAGTGGCAGACAAGAACAGGATTGAATCCAGCAGCTTTTACTTCTTTATGTATAGATAAAAACCGTTCGATAACGTGCTCTTCTGTAGTGTTGGGAACAAAGGTTGGCATCGGCGGAACAATGGCAACACGCCCTTCAACCGGAGTAGGAGCAATGCGATAGTAGAAGCCAGAAAATGTTGCTGTACAAGGGAGGAGGGTATTGGCAATGCCAAGACGATTCAGTAGAACATGGCTATGTTGGTCTCGCGTTGTGAAGCAGAGAGCATGTTTTGCTCGTCGACGAATAATCCGCACCGTCTTTCGGTCGCTGATGCAGTGATCTGCAAATTCTTCCGGTGAGATATGTGGGTCTACGTGACCGGCTCCACCTGCAAAGACAGCAACTCGGATACGATTCGGGTTGATATACTTCTTCCAGAGTTCGTCATCGTACCAGAACTTCCAGTGGCTGTAGTTGTTGTACTGAGGTGTCCCCCCATAAAGTGCAATTCCAACCTTTTTTATCTCAGGAAGCAATTCTTCAAAGCGTTCCTGAACGATCTTATCCACAAGCTGCCACGGCGTCCCCTCACCTGTCACCTGCTCTACAAGCCATTGAAGTCCAGTACCGATATAAACGTCACCCGGATTGTGTGTACTCCGAACGGTGATAGTGATCAGCGGAAGGGTTTTGTGCATGATAAATTCTGGGCAGTTAGATCAGTATCGTCTGTGAAATTCATGCGGCCAACTTTCACCAGACCACTACAAACTTCAGTGCTAATCAACTGCGTGAGAAGCAGTAAATGGTTAGAAATGTCAAACTCCTCACGTGAGGAGTATTCTTTGAACAACTATCGAGGGAGGTAGCCAACGCAAATTAACGCCCCGATTCATTGGGAAGTTCTGGAATGTCAACAGAGGAGAAAACGACTTGAAGTCGTTTTCTCCTCTGCATTCTCTTCGCTCCCCCCGACTCATGTCGAGGATTAATTTTGTACCCGGGGGGGGACTTGAACCCCCACGCCCCTTACGAGGCTTCGGATTTTAAGTCCGATGCGTCTGCCTATTCCGCCACCCGGGCGCACAAACCTTATCGGTTTGGATGCAAGACGCGCTCCAGATGGCAGCCATCGGAAGCGCGTCTATTTTTATCGTAATTCATCCCCTCTTCAAAGACTTCCTCAGTTTTCACTCTGAGTCTGTTCTTCGTCCGTTCCCTCAGTTCCGTTTTCTGTTGTTTCTACACTCTCCTCAACTTCAGCATTTTCACCTGTAGAAGTTGCAACCTCTTCAACCGCAGGCGTTGTTGATTCCAGGTCGGTAACTTCAGCTGAAGTTGGAGCGGTCTCTGGCTCAACGTTGGCAGCAACTGCATCATTAGCTTCAGTTGAAGATTCGGCAACTGGTTGAGTTGCAGCGGTTGGAGCTTCGCTTGCAGTTGAGGCAGCCTCTGACTGAGGCTCACTCTTTTTCTCCTGCACAGGTTCTTCTCGCTCTACTTCAACACCAAACTTCTCTTTGAATGTCTCAGCAAGCATATCACCGAGAGAGAAGTTTCCAACAGTCTCAGCCGATTTCATTTCGTTTGATGGAACTGCCGGTGGTGCAGTACGGTCATCCCGCCTTCCGCCTCCACGGTTAGAACCACGTCCACCTTCTCTCCCCTCTCTTCCACCACCACCTCCACTACGGCCACCGCCACCACCTCCGTCCATCGGCAGACCGAAGATTACGGAAGGACGTTTTGGGTCGATTTCCACAACCCGAACGGTCAATTTATCACCCGGCTTCATTTCGGTCAACTTGTTTGCTTCGCGCCCCATACGACCCCGAGGGAGGAAGCCTTCAACACCTTCAACCGACACAACCGCTCCTTTGTTCGAAAGCTCGCGAACTTCCCCTTCCCAAGTCTGATCGCCGTTGAACTTCTCAACAATCTCTGGCCACGGGTTTGCTTCTGCCCGCTTCAAGCTAAGGCTCATGCGCTCCTTCTCTTCGTCGACGCTCAAGACTGCAACAGAAATTTCCTGCCCAATCGAAAGGATGTCGCTTGCAGAGTGAACACGCTGAGTCCACGAAAGCTCGCGAGGACGGACAAGTCCATCAATTCCCGGCTCAAGTTCGATGAATGCACCGATGTCGGTGATGCTCACCACCTTTCCTTTCTGTACAGACTCTGCTGGGAATTTCTCTGCAACACCTTGCCAGGGAGAAGTAAGTAGCTCCTTTCTACTGAGAGAAATCCGCTTCCCACCATTCTCAATCTTCTTGATAATGACTTCCACCTCTTCTCCCTTCTTCAGCATTTCGTTCGGCATTTTATTCCGCTCGTAGCTGATTTCCGAGACGTGAAGCAGACCATCAACTCCGCCAAGGTCAACGAAGGCTCCGAAGTCAGTCAGCGTTGAAACACGCCCACTAACGCGAGCACCTTCGGTTAGGTTTTCGAGAAGCTCTTTGCGAAGCAGGGATCGACGTGTGCCAGTAACTCTACGAGCATCCGTGTCGAACTGCGTCAACTCTAAAATTTGAACGTCGTGAGTTTCACCAACTAACACGTCGGCTCCACCCGAAGAGCGGCTGATCGTCCAGTGAGATTGAGGAATAAACACCTCAACTCCATTATAATCAGCGACGATACCTCCTCGATTCACTCCGGTTACGGTAACAGAAACTGATGTCCGATTCTCTTTCACTCCTTCCAGTTCTGTCCAGATCGCCCGCATCTCCTCAAGAGAGATTCCACTCTCCTCGACTACAGGCTCAGGAGTTTCACCCTCCCCTTCACTTGAGGCTACTTCGGTGCTCGCATCCGTTGCATCTGCTGAGGCCTCCGGTGCAGTTGAAGTTGTTTCACCTGCATCGCCAGAAGGAGAAGCCGCATCAGTAGCGCCTACCTCAGTTGAGTTTTCTGGAGATGTGGGTGGTGGTGTTGACTCAGCGGGAACGGCTGTAGTAGCTTCTGTGACCTCCCCTGCTGCTGCATCAGTTGTTGACTCTGCTGCAGGAGGAGCTGGAACCTCAGCGGGTGCTGACTCGGCAGTAACTGCTTCGGTCGTCTCCACGTCAGTTGTGCTCACATCCGTTGCAGGAACTTCTGATGGTGTTTCAGTCTCCACAACAGTCTCACGAGGCTCAGGTGCAGCTTCACCGGTCGGTATTTCAACCTGCTGGTTCTCGCTTTGTTCTTGTGCTTCAGTCGATACGTTTTCCTGTTCCGTCATAGCGGTTGATCCGTTTTTTCCGAATTGTCGATGAGATTATCGATTGTCGTTCTGTTTGTGCTGGTCTTCCATCGGTTGAAAGACAGGAGACAAATATACGACAGCCCGATGGAAGCGCAAATGTTTACGTTGAATGGAAGTTGCTCTGGATAAACGTTTTCATATTTTGATCTAACATATGATACGAGTTAGTGCTTTCCTCTTTATTCTGTCTGCGGCTCTCACCGTAGGACTGACTATACATTTCAGTGATATTCGGAATGACGCCCGGTATGTAGGTGTAGAGGTGTGTGGTGCTTGCCACGCCACAACCTCATCTGGACTAATTTTCCAAGATTGGGAGGATGGAGCACACCATCGTGCGTACCAAGCCTTGCAGTCCGATACAGCAGAGCAATACATGCGCGAGCACCAATTGAGTACAGAGAATTGCCTCCAGTGCCACACAACTCTTGGACGAAGCCCTCAAAACACATTCGAAGAAGGATTAAACGTTGCTGGAGTTGGTTGTGAACGATGCCACGGTCCAGGAAGTGAGTATGTGCAAAGTAGAGTAATGAACGACCCTGAGTTGATGCAAGCCTCTGGAGGATCCCCCGGTAACCTCAGCGACTGCTATGCGTGCCACGCAGAGAACCCAAATAAAGAAGATTGGGCATGTCCATTTCAAGATGACACGTTCAACGCTCAGATCGGCTGGCAAGAGATTGGACACTCCCGAGCACCGGTTGAGCAGACTGAGGGATCAACCTCAGGTGATAGTCTTGTTATTCCTTCCGGCAATTAATAGTGTGATATGATAGAGCAAAACAAACCGATTGGTCTCTTTGATTCAGGCGTTGGTGGGCTAACCGTTGCCCACCACGTAATGCAAATACTCCCATTAGAAAACACCATCTATTTCGGTGATTCGGCTCGTGTTCCCTACGGCTCCAAGTCGACGGAAACTGTCCAGTTCTACACGAAGCAAGCAATCAATTTTCTTGAGCGGAAAGCAGTAAAGCTGATTATCATCGCCTGTAACACTGCAAGTGCCGTAGCCTTGGAGTATGCCTCTTCGATTGCCTCGGTTCCAGTTATCGGCGTTATCGAGCCGGGAGCACGTGGGGCTGTCGAAGCAAGTACTTCGGGCAGGATTGGGGTGATTGGCACGCAGGGAACTGTCCGTTCTGAAGCATACCAAAATGCAATAACGGCATTCAATCCTTCCGCTAAAGTATTTGCTCACCCCTGCCCGCTTTTGGTTGGATTTGCCGAAGAAGGATTGATAGATCACCCAGCAACTGAACTGATCGCCCGTGAATATCTCGAAGAGCTTCTCGATCACTCCATCGATTCCCTCATTATGGGCTGCACACACTACCCAATTCTAAAACCAACTCTCGCGAAAGTTGCCGGTACCTCCGTACAACTGATTGATCCGGGGCTGGAGACGGCAAAACATGTTCAGCAGATTCTCGCTGAGAAAGATTTGTTGAAGTCAGCCCCTTCTCCTGCCAGTCACGAGTACTACCTCAGCGACTTTCCACATAAGTTCATTGAAATTGGTAGCCGCTTCCTCGGTAGTAAAATGCACCGGGTGGAAAAGATTTCGTTAGAGAGTCTCAGCTGCGAATAGAAGTAATCGAACAACTATCAAGGTTCTTGAAGAATTTGTTGAGCTGCATCCGACTGGAAATTTTGAATTTTTACTTTTGAATTTCCTCTCTTTATAGATCATACTTCTTCCTCTTCCGCCACAACGTTGCTGGGTCAATGTCAAGTTTGCGTGCAGCCTCCTCGTAGCTCTCCGACTCAGCAATCACCCTCTGGATGTGGTCGCGCTCTACTTCTTCAAGACTTTGTGGTGGAGTTTCGCCGGAAAGTTCCTGAAAATCATCTGGTAAATCGTCACGCTCAATCTCCTCACCACGAGCTAAGTACATTGCTCGACTTATCACGTTCTCCAACTCCCGCACATTTCCTTTCCAATGATACCCCCTCAGGGCGTTCAGTGCACTACTCGATAGCCGAAGATCGGTTCGCTCCTCGGGAGCATATTGTTGAATGAAGAAGGCGGCTAAGAGGGGAATGTCATCTTTCCGTTCTCGCAGTGGTGGGACTTTCAACCGAATAGCGTTTAGTCGGTAGAAGAGATCTTCGCGAAAACGTCCCGCGGAAATCTCATCGATAAGGTTTCTGTTGGTTGCCGCAATCACCCGTACGTCGACCTGCTGGGTAACGCTCTCTCCGAGCCGTTCAAACTCACCACTCTGCAACACACGCAGGAGCTTCGCTTGAAGTTGTACAGGCATTTCTCCAATCTCATCGAGAAAGATTGTTCCACCATCGGCAAGTTCAAATCTTCCCTGACGGTCTTGGTGTGCCCCGGTAAAAGCACCTTTGACGTGACCGAACAACTCCGACTCCAACAGATTCTCAGGTAGTGCCGCACAGTTAACTTTCACGAAGGGCTTGTTCGCTCTCTTACTCTTACTGTGAACTAACTGAGCAAAGAGTTCTTTCCCTGTCCCACTCTCCCCTTCAATTAGAATCGATAAGGGTGTGTCGGCTACCCGTTCAGCTAACGCAATCAATTCGATCATCTTCGGGTTCTGAGTGATGATACTCACCTCCCCCTCCTTTAGCTCTCTACTCCTGAACTCCTCTCTCCGTTGCTTCTGCACGTGGTGTTCCTCTACACGCGCAATAAACTGCCTCAGCTCTTCCAGATCAAACGGCTTCTGCAAATAGTCATACGCTCCCTTCTTTATAGCCTCAACCGCCGTCCCAACTGTACCGTGGGCAGTGATAATCACCGTAGTAATCTGCGGTTGCAGAAGCTGTATCCGTCGCATTAAGTCAATTCCGTCGATTGGATACATCTGCAAGTCGAGAAAGGCGAGGTCGTAGAGTCGATCTTGGCGTCGAGTAACGTCGAGTGCCTCTAAAGGACTGGAGCAGGTATCAACCTGGAAGTTCATCGACTCCAGACAAATTGAAATTGTCTTGAGCACATTTGGCTCGTCGTCAACAAGTAAAACGTTCATTGGTCGATCCCCAATTGGTGGCTACTACTACACCCCTTCGCTAAGGTTCGCAAGGGGTATTCTAACAGTAAAAACCGATCCTTCATTCAATTCGCTCGACACTACTATCGTCCCGTTGTATTGTTCTACAATCTCACGTACTACTGCAAGACCAAGACCGATACTTCCGGGGCGTCTCTCCCCACCCCGTTCTACTTGGTAGAACTTCTCGAAAATCATATCGACACTATCCATCGGGATACCGACGCCAGTATCCTTTACTACAATGGTAAGGTTATCATCTTGCAGCGTAGCCACAAATTCAACGAAGCCACCGCCACCTGTATACTTTATAGCATTGCTCACAAGATTGTTCACAATCCACCGGAAATGTTCCGGTTCCGCATATAGGTTCGGAAGCTCGGGATCGAGCCGAACCTGGAGGTCAATCCCCTTCTCCTCGGCCATAAGTTGGTGAGGCTTCATCACATCCGAAACAAGTTCTTCAAGGTTGAACGCATCGAGCCTGATGGTTTTTCCACTCCGCTCAAGTCGGGACATTTCGAGGATGTCGTTAATCATGGTGGAAAGTCGGCGACAATCATCTTTTGCATTGTCGAGAAGTTCTCGTTGCCGTTGGTTAATCTCCCCCAAAATTCCCTCCCGAAGAATATCTACACTCATCAGGATCGAGGAGACTGGCGTCCTGAATTCGTGTGAAATTCTCGCCAGCAACTCGGACTTCAATCTATCCAGTTCCTTGAACTCTGTTACGTCGGAGAAGATGGCAATGGCCCCACCCACACCACTTTCGGTTCTAAGCGGAATTACCTGCACAAGGTAGAACTGTTCCTTCCCCTCAACCTCTGTTATCCACGTTGTTGATTCGTGTACTGACTCATCAACTGAGACTCTCCCAACTACCGAAGTCAACAACTCTGAAATATTCCCCCCATCACCCAGTTCAGTTACAGTGAGTCCCTCAAGATTAGTATGAATTGGCTTGCGAAGTAGTCGGAGTGCCGAGGGGTTCACTAAAAGGATACGGAGTTCATTGTCCACAACAACAATCGGTGTTGTGATGCTCTGCACGATTGTCTCAGCCTTTCTCTTCTCCAGCAGAAGATTCTCTAAATTCATCTTCTCATATCGGCGCAGTTGCTCTACCATCCGATTGAACTCGAATGCAAGGTCGCCAATCTCATCTGCCGAAGTGATGTGAACCTTCTGTGCAAGCTCTCCCTTCCCGACATTCTTCACCCCCAACCGCAGTCGCTCGATTGCCCCAACTGCCCAACGGGAATAAACGCTTCCACCGATAATGCCGATGAAAGCAGCTACCAACGTTCCAATTCCAACGGTCAACAACGTCTGCCGTAGTTGGTTGTTCAGAACCTCGAGTTCACCCGAAATATCTTCTTGACCGACTTCGGTAAGAGCCAAGATGTCATCCTGCACTTCGCGATTCAGTCTGTAAAGCTGTTCAATTGAATCGCTCCCCCATCTCTTTTGCTGGGCGAAGAGTTTTTCGGCAGCCGAGTTGAAGCGTTGGTAGTTCAAGCGAATTTTCTCTACTCGTTCACTATCGCCACCGTAAAATTCGTTGGCAAGCTGATCGAGTCCGTTTAGGAACTCGCGCCGCATGATGTTGAACCGACTCTTCAACGAATCGGACCAATCAACTTCTGCAACTTCAGTTAGTAGGAGAAACTGATTGGCGACTGAGCGGGTAAGTAGATGGCTCCCAGAAGTCGCCCGATAGTTCACTGCCACACGTTCGTTTACTCGCTCGCCAATACTGGAGAAGTTGTAAATCGCCCAGAGGGTGAAGACAATGTTTACGGCAATTACGGCTCCGAAGCCAGCGAAGATTTTCGAGCGAAGTGTCGTGAACATGTAGTACTCTCCGAAGCTATTCTCGAATGCAACCGTGGATTATGGAGGTGGAACCGGGAAGAGGATATGCTCAGAGGAGCCGATCCCCGAGAACCGAACGAACTACCTCCACAACTTCTCCACTCGCCACAAGTTCACGTGCGGCAACTAAATCTTCGTGGAGCACTCGATCTTCTTCAAGGTGGGGCACTCTCTGGCGAAGTAACTGATAGGCTGGGGTCAAGCCTTTACCCGGCAGAAGCGGTTCGTGGAAGTCAATACCTTGGCAAGCACAAAGGTACTCGATGGCCAGAACGCTCTCCAGATTCTCGGCAATCTGCAATGCCTTTCGGGCGGCAATTGAACCCATTGAGTTATGATCTTCCTGATTTGCAGACGTTGGGATTGAATCGACCGAGGCGGGGTGGGCAAGCACTTTGTTTTCGCTGACAATTGAAGCTGCCGTGTACTGCGCAATCATGTATCCACTGTTCAACCCACCATGCTTTGTCAGGAAGCGTGGAAGCCGACTAAGCGCACCATTTACAAGCCGTTCTGTTCTCCGCTCGGAGACGTTGGCAAGCTCAGATAAAGCGATGCCGAGGAAGTCGAGTGGGAGTGCCACTGGCTGACCGTGGAAATTCCCCCCCTCGATATACTCTCTATCTTCAGCAAAAATCAATGGGTTGTCTGTAGCACTGTTGATCTCAATCTCGAGAACCGAGCGGACATATTCTATCCCATCTCTACTTGCCCCGTGAATCTGCGGAATGCACCGAAGTGAGTAGGCATCTTGTACCCTGTCGTCGTTGTGGCGGTGCGACTCGCGAATGTCTGATCCTTCCATCAAGGCTCGCATGTTCGCCGCAACGTTTCGCTGGCCAACGTGTGGTCGCGTGTTGTGGAGTCGCTCGTCGTATGCGCGATCGGTTCCCTTCAATCCCTCTACGGAGAGTGCCCCAATAATGTCTGCCGTTGTAGCGAGCCGGACAGCTTTGTCGACTGCAAGGCAGCCAAATGCCGTCATCATCTGTGTGCCATTTATCAGAGCCAGCCCTTCCTTTGCTTGCAGTCGGATCGGTTCAATTCCCATCCGTTCAAGTTCGGGGCTGGAGGGAACGGGAATTCCATCACGCCAGACTTCACCTTCGCCGATGGCGGCTAACACGAGGTGCGCAAGCTGCACGAGATCACCTGAAGAACCGACAGAGCCTTGACGCGGAACAACCGGAATAACGTTCCGGTTGAGCATATCAATCAATCGCTGCACGGTGCTTATCCTGATGCCGCTATACCCTTTCGCTAACGCATTGATTCGGAGAGCCATCATCGCTCGAACAAGCTCAGGAGCCATTGGATCGCCAGCACCTACAGCATGGCTGCGAATCAGATTTTCCTGCAACCGCTCCAGGTCATTCCGACTGATAACAACGTTAGCGAACTCACCGAAGCCCGTTGTCACGCCGTAGATAGTCTCTTCTTTCTCTACCCACTCTTCAACAACCTTTCGCGCCCCCTCCATTAACGGAAGAGCCGACTCGGCAAGGGAGACGGTGGTAGTGGTGTCGTGCGCAATCTGTGCGACGTTCTCAATTGTTAAGCTATCGCCGTCGAGTCGAATTGTCATAGGTCAATGATTAAGTCTGTTTTCAGGCAGCGTCAATAATGGTGAGGAAATCTTGTGAGCTGAGTGAAGCACCTCCGATCAACCCTCCATCAATGTCTGGTTGAGCGAAAAGCTCCTGAGCATTTGTTGGCTTCACACTTCCACCATAGAGGATGGAGATGTTGTCGGCAGTAACTTGATCGTATTTGCTAACGAGAAGTTCCCGAATAAAGCGATGTGCTTCCTGAGCAATTTCTGGTGTTGCTGTCTTTCCAGTTCCAATCGCCCAGACTGGTTCGTAGGCAACAACGCAGGAGGTAGCCTCCTCTTTAAAGATGCCGTCGAACGCCTCTCTGATCTGCCTGTTCAACACTTTGTACGTCATCTCCTCCTCTCTCTCCCCCTCAGTCTCTCCAACACAGATAATCGGACGCAGCTTGTGGTCGATTGCCGCGTTCACTTTCATCTTCACGTCATAGTCCGATTCTCCAAAGATTGTTCTCCGCTCCGAGTGTCCAACAATAGCGTAGGTACAACCAACAGAGCGAAGCATCTGCGGGGCAATCTCACCAGTAAAAGCACCTTCTTTTTTATAGTAGAGGTTCTGTGCTCCAAGAGCGATGCCACTCCCTTCTAAACGTTCACCAACCGGAAGCAAGAATGGGGTTGGTGGACAGAGGAGAACGTCAACGCTCGAAGACTGATTAAAGCCCTCCCGTATCATCTCAGCAAGTGATGTAGCCGACGCAAGGTCTGTATACATCTTCCAATTTCCAGCAACAATTCTTCTGCGCATGAATTCTCCCGTCAATTAATTTTCCCTTTGATTTCCTACCGTTGTGCGGTTGCCTCCCCAGTCACTTGGTAGATTGTATACTCTCTCAACGACTCATCGCTTTCGAACCCCTTCCCCCGAACAAACCGTCCTCGCAGCGTGTCCACAAGTTGAAAGTGATCTTCGGAGTGAAGTTTTCCTTTCTCTTTGTCGTAGCAGAGCACTTCGGTATCAACGGCAGTTTTATTCTTTCTACTGTACACATCTACATTTCCGAAAGCACACATGTTCCCAGTATTGTCGTCGATGCGAGCACTATCTGCGTGAAGAATGGCGGTTGTTTCGCCGAGACGGTCGAAGAACTGAACGTAGATGCCATTATCGATCAACGTCTCCTGCCGGGTATTAAATTTTCTGGCGTGCCCGGCCTGAATAATTGCCTTCTTCCAAGCCGAGTCACTCAAGATAATCGTCATATTCTCCCCATCTTCGTCTGGAAGCCCCTCTGGTATCTCCACAATGTTCGATGGCCCGTTATCACGTTTTTCACAGGCAACCACAAACAATGCAAAGAGAAGGAAGATAGTGCTGAAGGTTCTACTCATGATCTCAGTCCGGCTTCAATCAAATCGTGAATGTGCACAATACCTACAAGGCGTCCATCACTGTCGGTAATCGGAAGTTGAGTCCGCTTTTTCTCTTCGAGCATCTGTAGTGCTGCTGTTCCGAGAAGTGAGGGATTCCCTCGCATTGGGTTCGATGTCATCATCTCACGTGCGGTCAAACCTCGAACATCCTCTTCCCGTTGGAGAATTCGGCGCAAGTCACCGTCGGTGATAATCCCACAAAGATACTCTCCCTCAACAACAAGGGCAGCCCCAAGCCTCTTCTGGCTCATCTCGACAATTACTTCGTTAAAGCTCTGGTCAGGCACAACCACTGGCATATCCTCACCGGTCTTCATCAAATCTTCAATCCTCAGTAGAAGCCTTCGTCCAATTGCTCCCCCCGGATGAGTGGAAGCGAAATCCTCTCGCGTAAATCCTTTTCGTTCGTAGAGTACCACGGATAGGGCATCAGCAAGACCAAGCATGGCGGTGGTTGAGGCAGTCGGTGCTAAGTCGTGCGGGCAGGCCTCCCGCTCTACGGAAACATCCAAGGTAATGTCGGCCATTCGTGCAAGTTGTCCCTCGGTGTTGCCTGTAATGGCTATCACTGGCGTCTCCAACGCTCGAAGGGCAGGATAGAGTCGATTGATCTCCTCCGACTCTCCACTCTTTGAGAAGAGGATCACAATATCACCACGCTGCACAACACCTAAATCACCATGCAGAGCATCTATCGGGTGAAGGTAGAGAGCCGGAGTTCCAGTGCTGTTCAGTGTGGCCGTCATCTTTTGTGCAATGATGCCTGACTTACCGATACCGGTCAGCACAACTTTTCCACGGCATCCTTGAAGCAGTTGAACGGCTTGGCTGAATGCAGAGCCGATCTGCTCCGCAACTCTCTCTAACGCTTCCCCCTCAATGCGGAGTACTTCGCGCCCTCGGTCAACAATGCTCTCCCTGTTCTGCCTTGTAGATATATCTACCTCAGCACGATCAATATCCCCTTCCAGTAATGGCATATTCGACTTCATCCCTCTGATAACTCAATGTGAAACTCCATGCTCCCCAGCCAACTCAGATTGAAGTTGATGGAAGAGAACTACCTGCCGCATAAACTCTGCTGCCTCATCCAGTGGAATCTGCGTTGCCCCATCCGACAGAGCATTTGCAGGGTCAGGGTGGGTTTCGAAGAAGAGAGCATTCACCCCGACAGCAGTGGCAGCACGGGCAAGGGGGAGAGCAAATTGGCGTTCGCCACCGGAAGATGTGCCAAGGCTCGGCTGCTGCGTTGAGTGCGTTGCGTCGAAGATAACCGGAACGCCGAACTGGCGCATTCGGATCAGTCCACGCATATCTACCACAAGGTTGTGGTAACCGAAGGAGACCCCACGCTCGCAGACCATTACATCACCCCCTCCTGATACGGACTGCACTTTCTCCACAGCGTATCCAATATCTTCAGGAGCCATGAACTGTCCTTTCTTGATATTCACAGCCTTCCCCGTTTGTCCAGCGGCAAGAAGTAGATCGGTCTGTCTACTCAGGAAAGCAGGTATCTGCAAAACGTCAACATATTTGGCAGCATTCAAAGCATCTTCTTCTGTGTGGATGTCTGTCAACGTTGGCAAGCTATATGTGCGTCCTGCCTCGGCAAGTATCTTCAGAGCAGCCTCCTCACCGATGGTGACTGTTGAGTGAAGACTTGTCCTGTTAGCTTTTTTGAACGATCCTTTCAAAATCAATTGAACGTTCAGCCTACGGGCAATGCTCGAAAGATGCTCAGCTACTCTCCCCATCATCTCCTCTCCTTCAACAAGGCAAGGTCCGGCAATGAAGAAGAAGTCTTTGGTTGGATCAATGGTGTGGATCATCTCCCACTCGCTCTCGGTAGATTAATGCAGTGGCTGTCGCCCCTTGCTGAACAATTTTCTTCATATTCTTCTATGCGTTCTTTCCACTTGTTCCCACCTTCCCCACTCCCCCCCTGAGATGCTTCGGATGACCTCAGTATGACAGGCCGAGCAAGGGATCTCCGTTGTTCTTACAGCTTCTCTTCCGATCCTTTCTCTCAAAAACAGAACGCCCCGACCGAGTACACATCTCTCGATCGGGCGCGTTTCACAATCTATTGTGCCGTCAACATTGGAGGTTCAGTGAACAGACTCTTCGATCTGGCGTGCCAACTGTGATCCCATCATGCTTGGAACCATAGAGTCCATCATAATATTTGCGGTCATTCGGCGAACGTCGTGGAGCGACAATTTTTCGGCGGCAACCATTGTACCCTGATCGATGATCTCTTCTAACTCAATCGGAGAAATAACGGAGAGAGTCACTAACTGCATGAGATATCCCCACGCTTCCAAGGTAAAGAGATGCTTCTCAGCTTGGTGAAGTACACGGAATCCGGTTCGGTGGAGTTTTTCCGGAGTTTTGCCAGAGTCCTTCCGCGCAATCCAACTGAACGCCGCACCGATTTCGGCATCGGAATATCCGCCGTCGCTAAGCTGCAGAAGATCACTCTGCTTGATGTCTTGATTTTCTTGAAGCCGTGTAATAAGGTAGAGAATAATCTCGATAATGCGTTCGTTCATCTGTTAATGTAGTTGTAGGCTGTCGCAATTCTCTGTCGCCGTTCTCCACAATACTGAAATTTTACCCATGCGTCTCAAAAAGAATGCTCAATGATACGGCATTTCTATGTATGATTCAACTACCAAAATTCGTCCCCTTTTGAAAGATTAGTTCAAAGCGCAGATTTTTGCGCATTAAAGTATTGTAGGGGTTCTCTTCGGCTACCGTTTCTGGAGGAACTGGTCTTCTAAGCGGGTCATTTCTTGCCGTTCGGTGGCTGTTCCATCATCATACCCCAACAGGTGGAGCGTTCCGTGAATCACGAGGCGGGAGACTTCGGAGTAAAGTGGTATCGAACGCTCCCTCCCCTGCTCTCGCGCTCTGTCGATACTGATGTAGATTTCCCCCTCAAGTGGATCATCCTCGATCGGGAAGGTGATAACGTCGGTAAAGTAATTGTGATTTAGGAATTCACGGTTCATGCGGAGAAGTTCCTGATCGTCGACGAAGATAACAGTGACCTGAGCCTGCTTGACCTTCCCCCACTTCAGCACGCTCTGAACACTCGTTTGAAATGGCTTGTGCTGGAGTCTGGTGGTAGGATGTGCGTTAACAACGTCGACTTGAATCATCTCCCTACCCCTACGGCTGAATGTGATTTCAACTGCACGGTTTATGAGGGAACAACTTCGGTAAGGCCAAGCTGCATCGCAGCCAGCAAGAGGGCAGGTTCAAGCGTTGAGAGGTCGGCAGAGATTACTGCTCGCTCCACGTTGGCGAAGAGAGAACAGGCTCCATTCCTTCCAACTACCAATCCAGAAATTTTCTCACCATCTTCGGTCACGAAGATTACTTCGTCCGGCTCAACCAGAATCATTCTGGTTACTCCGTGAAGTTCGAAATAACCGTAACTGGTCTGAGCTGAGAGAACAATAGATTGACTCTGCAAGAATGAAATGGAGAGGACAATTGCTGGTCCCCTATCTCCACCCCCGATGCGGAGAACGTACTCGGAATCGTTCGTCGTCAGTTCCGCGCTCAGGAGCGTTGCAAGTTGATTGATCTGTTCTCTCTGTAATTCCACGTGTTGGCCTTCCTCTGTGTTGTTGAAAGTGCAATATAGGATTGAGCAAGACTCTTCACAAGAGATGTAGAGTCTGAGAGTTGTGAGACCACTCTCGGTGATATTGCAGGGCAGCTCTCACAAATTCTTCTACTCCTTCTGCTCTCTCCTTCACTCTTCTGCTGATTTATATCCGTCCCGAGTCTAAGAACAACCTTACGATAAAGTAGAGGAACGTAGCTGGGGCAACGAATAGAAGACTGTCGAAGCGATCGAGCAGGCCTCCATGCCCCGGAATAATCTGCGAGGAATCCTTTACTTCGCAGGCACGTTTGATGTGCGATTCAACAAGGTCTCCAATCTGGCCGAAGATTCCGGCAATCAATCCTACGGCAACTCCATCAACCCAACTCAATCTCGGGAAGACCCAGGGGAGCAGGAATCCAACCGTGACAATCGAGAAGAGTGCCCCTGTAATTGCTCCCTCCCAAGTCTTCTTCGGCGAGACCCGTTCAAAGAGCTTGTGTTTGCCGAAGGCTCGCCCGCCGAAGTAGGCTCCAGAATCACATATCCAGATACCGGCGAGCATAATCATGAAGAAATAAAAGGGGCCGAGATTTCCCTCGAAAGCATTTCCGAGCGATTCGCGTATCTCAAAAAGTAGGAAGATTGCGTAGAGAGAGAGCATGCTGTTGAGGAAGAAGGGAACGTAGAGAATTCCACTGAGCGTTCCAACCATGCTCCCGAGTGCATCCTCTTTCTCACGACGAAGGGTGGCAATGAGCGTCACCAAGCTGAAGAAGAGAAGGCTAATAACCTGAAGAACCATCAAGCTTATCACCATAAGCTGATCTTGTTCGGATACGGCAAGATCCCACCCACTTGCAATGGCGGGGATAATGCAGGCGAGAACTCCCACTCCTTTATTTGGGTGGAATCCTCTCTTCTCAAGCATCCAATAGAATTCAAGGAGTGCACCAACCGAGATTGCCGTCACAAACCCGACAAACCACCACCCTCCTAAGTAGAAAAGACCAAGCACCAACGGAATGCCGACGAGGGCTACAATGATTCTGGTCAGGTTGTTCCCAAAGCGTTCTTCAAAGCGAGTTCTCCCCTTCGGCCACCTTTCGTCTACCATCGCACCTCCACTTTCACTCATGTTCACCCTCTCCATCCTCTTCCATTTGGTCGGCATCTGTTGCGAGAATCTGTGTTGCTTCTGCGAAGTGAATTGTTGGAACGAAAACCTTTGCAATGGCGAGACCACCTACAGTAAAACTGCGGGTAGAATCAACCTGCGATAGAACAATAGCGGGAATCCCGTGCGAACGAAGTCTTCCGGCCATCAACTCAGCCTCAATTACAGTGCTGACAGTACGGACGATCTCCCACTCCAACTCTTCTTCAGGCTCTGGACTTGTCAGTTCAGCACCACAGATCAGGCAATGCTCACCATCAACTGGAGTATCGTTCTTGCAGACTGGACAGGTTATATAGTTGAGATCGGTTATTTCTTTTCGCATAAGGCCTGAAGTTACAAACACTGTGGAGATAATGGGGATTGGAGGAGCATAGATTCAGATAAGAGAATCACGCAAAGCCGCTAAGGCGCAAAGGTCGCAGTGAGCCGCGACACGATACTCATACACTCCCACACTCATATACTCTACGAACTCCACGAACTTCTATGAACTCCCCCCCCCATTCACTATCTTGCGTGCCGCATGAATGAACAGGCAATAACAAATCTCGCGACGCCCTCTGGGCGAATTGCCCTGCAACAATACTGGCAGGACCTAACGGTTGAGCAGAGGAATCTGGTTCTTCCATCCCTGATTCACATCTGGAAAACGATTGTGAGGGGGAAGGGCTTCACAGTCTCAACAAGTGGAACTTCGTACAACATTGGGCATCCTCTTGGAATCAGACTCGGCACTCGAGTCTTTATGGAAGAGATTGTTGTTCGGCACTACTTCAACAACGTGCAAGCACTCGTCTACTTGGGTGCAGTTGTGTTGTTGGTCTTCCTCGCTCTTAGGTTTGCCGGTCTCCTCTCAGAAAGCGTTGCCCTGATTGGTATTGGCATTGAAGCCCTGATGCTCCTACTCCTCTTCATTGTTCTCTTCTACACTCCCGACGAGGAGAGCCAGGCAACAGCCGAGGCAATCGAAGCCAGCACGCGGGAGAAGAGTGAGAGTAGTGGGGATGAAGTAACCGTTATTCGGGAAGTTCTCGACGAGCTTGAAGACATTGGTGGAACCTACGCAACGCTCGGGGCGCGACTGGAACAGATTACGAGGCAACAACAGGAGAGTCTTCAAGAACTGAACGAACGGGTTGCCCGGATACAAGGATTGGAGCAACTCGAGTATCACTCAGCAAAGCTGGAGCGGACGAACGATCTGCTGGATCGACTTGTGGGGTCGATGGAACGATTGAACGAACGAGTTGATCTGTTAATTGGTAAAGATTTAGAGTTCCACGTTCGCAAAGAATTGGAACGCCACATCTCTGGCTCTCTGTCGGAGTCGCTTGCAGATCGCATGTCGCTACAAAACGATAGTTCACGACAATCCCTCGACGATTGAAATAGGTATGATTCCGGGAACTGTGGGTAAACGAAAGAAACGCCGCCTATCGGTCGAAGTCTACTTCGTCCTCTACCTCTCTGCAATTATTCTTCTGCTCGGCACTTCACCTTCCGACAAGATTTACGACGCACAACTTGAGTCGGCTATCGCCGAGTTGATTGATACTGACTTCGAGATCGACGTGCAGAAGATTGCGCTGATCGTCCCCTTCACCCCAGCAGGAATGGAATTAGATTCAATCAGCCGCCTACTCCCCCGCGACACGATGAACATCATTCGCGCCCACGGAAACTTTTCTTCGGTTGAGTTTAGAATCGTTGCAATCGAGGATACATCAACTGGCTCTTCCCTTCCCTCAGAACGTGCCTACTTGGCTCGCGAGACAGATAGCAGCGTCACATTTCACTGGCGACAGCAGGATGAATCGCAGACAGCAGTCTACCAAGTAACGATTGAAGCCGAAGCCGTGCCGACGCTTCCAGAAAATCTCTCATCTCCAGATGTCCGCCAGCGTATCGAGAAAGTGATTCAAGAACGAGGACTAATGCGGGATACCGCAGAGTTTACCATCAACGTAATTCCAGCAAACTCTGCCGAATATCTGATGGCAATTCGGAGTGCGCCGACTTTGGCCGGTAACGAGATTGTTGTCGATTCTGGCGTTTCAACACTCGACCAACTTCTTGCCGCTTTAGCTGCAAGCAACACTTCTGGTTCAGGCTTTGTTGCCACAGCCCCAACCAACGATGTCATGGTTGCGCCGGGAGGAACTTGGAAGCAAAGAATCGGTGTGCTTGGCGTGGCGGAAACATCACAACTGAAGGTTTCTGGAGCTTCTGGCGTTCGCATTACCTCCTCCGGTAGGAACTACATAGAGATTGCTGGCCCCGCCCCTACATCAGGAAGGGAGAATGACGTAAGTGTCTCAATTAATGGCCCAAATGGTGAAAGTAGCATCGTCAGGTTCACCGTGAAAGTCAGCCAACTGAACGATCCGTCTGTTCCGAGTGAGATGTACACCGATGAAACATACAACCTCGACTTCACATCTGATGGAATTGATCCCACGAAAATCTCCGTAGTGATTTCAGAGAACGGACGTAGGCAAGAGAGTAAGCCTGCAAGGTTTCGATTTATCCCGAGCACGACTTCTGGGCAAATTATCTTCTCTCGATATGTTGATGGAGAGGTGTACGACCAGATAAAGGCAACCGTCAAGCCACTACCAAAACCGAGAATTCACTTGTACAGCAAGGATGATTATGCCGTCGTAGAAGTTACTGCCTACGGCTCCGTTAATGGACAACCGAATCGGCCTGTGTTGCAGGTTTTGAACGGGAATGCCTCTGAGCCAGAAGAAGGGAAAACAACTTCTGACCCTGATAATCACCTGACCAAAAAAGTGTGGATTGTCCGTCCAAAATCATCTTCCGAAAAGTTCCGGTTTAAGGTGCGGGCGTGGGACTTGCGAGGATATGAATACAAAGACGAACAGGAGTATGGCGAATAAAAACCTACGAGCCGACATCTCATACTTGCCACTTCTTCTCCTCTTCTTCTGTCTGACAACACTCTCCAATTTAGAGGTTGAAGCACAAGAGATTTACCGCGTTAGTTGGACGCTTCAAGATTCCGAGGGAGGATTGCAACAACCCTTTGCCTCAGCACTGCTCGATAGCCTGAACTTCTGGCTAACTCGTGAGAACCCGGAAGCCCAAACCGTCCGCATCGACGATAAGTTGCGAGTGACGATTGTTGGACTCTACGATCCACTGACCAACAAGATTACTGAGCGGGTTGTAAGCATTCAAGCAGGAAACATTGTTGTGAGGGATGATCCACGGCAGTTCATCGACAGCAATGTGGTGGACTCACTCTTGAGGCGGAATTATTTTTGGAAGGGTGAGGAGATTGATCCACTCGACCCTGAGCGAATACCAGAATATTACCGGGCAACTCCGATTGAAACAGACCTGAAGGTTCTCCCCTCCTACGATGAAGTTTTCGTCAAGGGTGAGGGCAAATCGGAAGTAAGTCTTGACAGAAGTCGATACTACCTCCCGAACGGTCTTCGGGTGATTGCAATGCTCGGATTTCAGGAGCTTGCTCTCCCCTCCTTCAGCTACCAACGTCTCCGTATCGGTGTAGAGCAAGGTACGTTCCAAGTCTGGTACGAAGTACCAATTGGATTGAACCTCGACAAACCTCTCGGCGGTCCAAACGCAGCGGCTCACGGCGCAGGCATGGCGTTCAACCATACGTTTCTCGGTGGGAATGCTACCTTCTCAAACGCTCACCATCCATACGGTATTAGTGCCGATACTGGATACATGCTCACAAAATCTGCAACCCTCTACGGCATACTCCCAATCGCTTGGATTACACCACTGAAAGGACGCCTACGGCTGAAAGCTGGCGCAGCAGTTATTGAAGATACCCGACTTATCCGCGACTCAGCTTCGTCCGAGAATTTTATCTCCGATCAATCGACTCTCGCACCACGTCTCTTCCTTCGGGGTGAGCTTCGCTCTCTTCACCCAGATGGATACCCACAACGTGAAGGATCGCTGCAAGTTTTTGGCGAAACTCTCTCTATCTCTTGGTTTGAACGACTCGGCAATCAATTTGGGATCAGGGCTGGTGGAACGATTCGTGGTCTGTTGAGTGAACCGAGATCGTTCGAGTCGAGTGCAACAGTTTGGATAACCCCAGTCATCTTTCTGAAGTGAGGAATCAGGAGTGAAGGAATTCAGGACAACGACAACAATAGGGATGGGAAAAGTCCAATTCAGAGGGATAGGGTTCAATCCAAAACGGATTCTACTACTCTGTTCGCTACTCTCAACACTCCTTCTCATAAATGCTACTGGCGCGAAAGGAGGAGTAATCTACGAGTGGAACGTTGGCTCGGAGCAACTGGAAGAACAACTGACCGCCGCACTTCTCCGGTACTACAGCGTAATTCGTGCAGACAGTCTCTTCACTCGATATATTCGGCAACATGCTGGACGGAGTATTTATCAAGTGCGGGGAGAATTTGTTGAGGGGGAAAATCGTGGGGATATTCTTCTTCTCTCTCTCGGTCAGTTGCGTCTGTTTCCAGCGGAGAATGTGCGCATTGCCCTTGGAGAGAAACTCTACGACGAGTTGTTGAACTCGCGCAACGAGCCGACTGCAAATCGACGGAGGATCGACCTTGGGAACTCCTTCGGGCATCAGGATTGGCGTGGAGAATATCGCGTTATCTGGTCGCTCTGGGATCGGCTCGATATACGCATTACACCAGAACTCCAAACCTTCGTTGCTCTCGGTGCTCCTGAATCTAATCTCGACTTCTGGCTCGATGGAACGGGAAGGATTGGTTGTACTTCACCACTCTGGGAGTTTTCACTCCTCTTCCCCTTCGCCTCTGGAGGAGTAAACTTCGGTCCGCTGCCGGAACGTCGTCTGGTTCCGGGATACGGGGCATCTGCTGCCCTCCGCTTCAACCAATTAACCGCCCGCATCCGCTTCACCGACGCAACCGAGAGCACGTTCAACTCAACCAGAACAATCGACCGCACTTTCATCCACTCACTCAGCAGTGGACTGACTTGGGAAGATTCCTTCAATCCAACTGTCGGGTCAATTTCGTTGAAGGCAGGGATCGGCCTTGAAGAGTTTACCGAGTTAAGGGAATTTGGTGGAGAGATTCTAAACGAAGGCTACGTGCGGCGGGTCTCCCCGATTGCTCTCATCGGATATACCTCAATCGATAAGAACCTGAACTTCCAAATTGGACTGAACGACTTAGCACTCCGATCTGAGTTGACGCTTAGACTAAGCTCACATATTTGGATTGAGGGGCGAGCCGTTGCAAACGGACTCTTCCGCGATGAGAAAGTGTTCGAACATCCCTTCGCCTTTTTCTTGACTCCGAGAGTGAAGTTTTGAGGAGAACTCATCCTGAAGAGATACAACGAGCTTAATTCCTAACTCTCTTCCGGTACTCAGCTACTGCTCGATCGTGTTCGCTCTTTGTCTTACTGAACTTGTGCGCTCCACTCCCATCCCCCTTCGCGACCATGAAGATATAGTCGTTGCTGTCAGGATTCAGCACTGCCTCGATAGATGCCCGCCCCGGATTGTTGATCGGCGTTGGGGGAAGCCCCTTGTACTTATAGGTGTTGTAAGGACTCTCCACGCGCAAATCTTCGTAGAGAAGGCGGCGAGGACCATCTGGTAGGATATATTGAATTGTCGGGTCAGCATCCAGCTTCATTCCCCGCTCAAGTCGGTTTAGGTAGAGCCGTGCAACTATCGGTCGATCCTTCTCAATCCGAGCTTCTCCCTCCACCAGCGAGGCGAGAATAATTGCTTCGTATGGAGATAGCTTCACCTTCGCAGCCTTACTCTTCCGCTCATCACCGTAGAACTTCAGGAAGAGTGAAGACATCTCGCGAAGCAACGACTCGGCGGTAGCCCCCCAGTAGACGAAGTAGGTGTCGGGCATTAGATACCCTTCGGCAGTTGAGGCATTAAGTCCGATCGACTTCAGGAACTCCCTATCAGCCGCAAGCCTAACTACTTCAGCAGAGTCGATTCCAGCCTCACGCGAGGCAATCGAAGCAATCCGTTTGATTGTCACCCCTTCTGGAAAAGTGACCTTCACCCGAAGCGAAGAATGTCCCTCTCGAAGTGCATCAATCAATCGTCCTTGCGATATTCCCCTCTGAAACTTGTAGCTTCCACTCTTCAGCTCATCGTCGGCTCCAATTGCTGTGGCAAGAAGCCGGAAGGAAATCTGATCGTCGATCAAACCGGCGTTTGAGAGTGTATCCATGATCTCCCCAAATCCAGCCCCCTTTGGAATGTGAATCATCACGACATCGGCCTCTGATTCGTCAGAGGACGTATCGTGCCAGAAGCGAACGCCGAGAAAGAGGAGAAAGAGAATAAAGAGGGCAAGAAAACCTGTTATGATTTTTCGTGTCACTGCACCTATGTTCTTGAGTGATCGGCTCCAAGTCTATACCTTACAGACTTCTGCAAGAATAGGAATAATATCGTGATCAGTTCAATGGGCAATCGACCATCCATACATCCTGTTTCGTTCGGTGCAGTTTTCGTCCTGCTTCTCCTCTGCTTTTCTCAAGCTGAACTGTTCGGGCAGGAGTGGCCAGCATATAGTAAGCTCGACTCATCCTACACAGCCGACGACCGTGCGTGGGACTCACTTCAGCACAGGCTCTCGCTCGACTCAAACGATCTCGACGCCTGGTTGCACCTGATAGAGCTAACAAAGAAACGTGGAGATTTTGAGAACGAACTCAAATTCTCTACACTTGCAGCACACCGCACTCCTGACTCAGCACGGGCACAATTCGCCCTCGCCGACGCCCGCTTGAATAACGGCCTCGTAGAAGAGGCAATAACTCCACTCCGCACCGCTCTCAAGATCGACCCTCACTACGTCCGCGCCTTAACCGTTCTCGCCGAAGCCTACGACATGGTCTACCAACACGACTCGGCTCTCCTCTATCTCGACTCGGCAATCAACTGCAATCCACGCAACGCGCAGGCACACTTTCAGAAAGCAGAGTTACTCTACCGCATTGGGCGGCGAGTAGAATCTATCGACCACTACCAAGCCTGGGCAGAACTACAGCCGTTCACAGCCGAACCCTGGATAAAACTTGGCGAAGCCCAATGTTTAGTTGGCGACTACGAGAACGCACTCGAATCGCTCAACTACGCCATGTCGCTCAACGCCGACTCCCCCGACGCCCTATTCCTAATAGCCACTGCAAAGCAAGGACTCGGCAACACCGACGAAGCTCGCGAAGCCTTTCGCGACTTCTTCTTCCGCTTCCCCACCCACAAAAAAGCCCTCGAAGCCGAAGAACTTGCCCGAGCCTTAGGGTGGAAACCAGGAGGAGAGTGAGGGATTGGGGAAAAAGCTGTCATCACTTCATACCCCTATCCTAAATTTTTAATTTTGCCTTTTGAATTTTTAATTCTAAGCCTTCCTGCTCTTATCTCCGACACCATTTGTCGGCTTTCGCTCCCCTCCCTTCCTACCTTTCAACCACTCGGATATTGAAGTGAATGAACGCACAGGATAATGCGCAACAGGACTTCCTTTATACTCAAGGTTTTTCTTCTCTCGGAACCACTTGCTTCAACTGAATTGCGTGTTCTCAAAAGAGAACAGAGTGTGTATCAGTGGGATTATTTCTCTTCGCTACGCGATCACCGTGGATGCTGGCTTTTTTTCATCCTTCGCAATACGGAAGAATATCCACCAAAAGAATTAGTAGGTGAACAGAGTTCCTTTTCCTATCTTGTTCAAACACATCACGGGCTGGATACTACGTTCTCAAACAACATTTCCCGAACTCTCATGTCTCGTTCTGACAGTGGCTATAATAAATTTATAGACCTACTACATCGAGGTGAGTCGCTCACCTATGATGCAATTGTCAACATCTTTGGATGCGATAAGCGTACCGCAGAACGGTGGGTTCGCAACGCACAGGATGAAGGAATCCCACTACACACTGGGAAAATCGGACGAAAAAATCTCTACTCAATTCCAGCAGAGCACAGGCAGGAAGGAATCCGAGTTAATCTCACAGACGCTGAAATGCTTGCCCTCGCTATTGGTGCAGAGGCGGCTCAGTCCTCACTTGGCCCAACACATCTTGGCTCCCCACTTCACTCCGGTATTGCGAAACTTCTTAAAGAACTTCCCGGCGATTTTCACCTCTACAATTTTGAGGAGATGAAAGAGCAGTGGCACTTCAGCAACACACCAACTTCACTTCTCGACCCAGAAGTTTTTCAGCAACTGATGGTAGCAGTAGAGGCCTACGAAACGTGCGCAATCACCTACTTCACTGCAAAAGGACGAGAGACAAAGGATCGAGAGATTGACCCTTATGGATTTGCCGCCCCCAAAGGTTCTTGGATGGTTGTTGCATGGTGTCGGCTGAAACGGAAGTTCCTGAACTTCTCAATCGCCGATATCAGAAAAATTGACAGGACAGGAAAGTTTTTCACACCAAAGGAATTTGACCTGCACGACCACTTTGCCGGGCAGTTTGGAGGGGTTGGTGGCGCAAAACTTTACAACGTCACATTCCTTGTCGAACCTGACCGCGTAACGGCCTTCCGGCGCAAACAATACCACGCATCACAACAAATAGAGAGCCGCCCAGACGGTCGAGCAATCGTCCGCTTTACCGTAACTGGACTCGAAGACATGCGGAGCTTTGCTCAAAGTTGGGGCACAGGAATCACTGTGCTTGAACCGGAGGAGTTGGTGGAGATTATGCGGAAGGAGAGTGAGGAGGTTTGGGGGAGATATGGAAGTAGCGCACGATAGTTTACAGACTTACCAACAAAACAGAACAGACCGATAGACAGAAAGTGAATCAATCAACAACCACAACAGACCTTCTCTACCGCCTTTGGGGCAAGACGAACGAGCGTTCAAAGAAGAAAGATGGCGAGAATTGGGAGTGGCGTATGCACCCTGCAATTTGCCACATGGTAGATGTGGGGTATGTGGCGGAGACGTGGCTTACGATGAACCCGCACCTCTTAGCTCGCTTTCACTCGTTCGCTCCAGAGATCGAGCCAGATTTACTCAAGAGCATTATCGTAACGATTGTTGCACTACACGATCTCGGCAAAATCCACCGGAGTTTCCAGTCGAAATCAGATAATGGGTGGGAAGTTGGGTATGGCACAACCGCAGTAGAACGAGATCCTCAATCGACTGGCTTCGATCATGGGCGTGCCACAGGCATTATTATGCGAGAACTTTTTGCACGAGAGTTCAAAACGTGGAGAACTTGGAGGAAGGCATTTGATGTTGCTGCCGGTCACCACGGAACACTCTATCTATCATCGCAACTTGAAAACAATAACGCCAAAACTTTCAAGGAATACTACGATGAACGTCCCTTCATCCTCCAAGCTATTCATGAACTTTCTTCTCTGTTTGGTATGTCTAGTGAAATACCAAAAGCCCCGAAGAACAACGCATTCCACATGCTCCTTGCCGGGTTCACTGCCGCTTGCGATTGGTTGGGTTCTGACTCAACCATCTACGACTATTATGATAGCGAGACAAAACCGCTTCTGAAGTATGAAGACCTTGAAAAATATTTGGGGCATCTCAGAAACGAACGTGTCGGACAAAGGCAATTGCAGAATGCTGGACTAATTCCCGGTATCAGACGAGCTCCCTACTCCTACCAGGATCTTTTCTCCATCTTTAGCAAGTATCCCCTCAGACCACTGCAAGAGGCCTCGCTCAGTATTCCATTTGGGAAAGATTCTGGAAGTGAAGTTGTGGTTGTTGAAGCTCCAATGGGAATGGGTAAGACTGAGATTGCACTCTACTTGGCAGCACAGGCAATTGGAGCGGGACATGCTGACGGAATCTATTTTGCCCTTCCAACACAAGCCTCATCGAACGCCCTTTTCAACCGCATCGTTGAGTTTGCTCAGGCAATTTGTGAGGATGAATCTCAGCTTAGCGTTGTTCTGGCTCACGGAGGTAGCCGCTATGACAACCGCTATCAAGACATGAGGAGAAGAACCTATGCCATGCAGCGACAATACCAAGAAACTGTGTCGAGAATAGGGAACTATCAGGATGACTACTCTCCCCCATCTGAGTTAATCGTTACCGACTGGCTTCAACCTTCAAAACAGGCATTGCTCGGGGCTGTCGGCGTTGGGACAATTGACCAAGCACTCCTCGGCTCGATTCGAGTAAAGCACGCTTTTGTGCGGCTTTTTGCACTGGCAAATAAGGTCGTTCTCTGCGATGAGATTCACGCGTACGACATCTACCAGGATAGTCTGGTAAAGCACCTGTTGCGCTGGCTGAGTGCGTTGGGTGTGAAAGTTATTATGCTTTCAGCAACACTTCCACAAAGTCTTCGGCGAGGTTTGATGCAGCCGTTTGGTTACTCCTCGGATCAAGAAGAATTAAAAAAACCGGAGGATGATCCTTATCCGCAGATTCTCCACTGCAAAGATGGAATCCTCGCTGAACCGTATACCATTCAGAGCGAAGCGAATCTGCCTGAAGAGAGTCGCGCAATCAAAATTGTCCCAATGCAGGTATTGAACGAAGAGCGAACCTCAGCTGGTGTTGCACGAGCACTTTCACTAGTTAGGGAAGGTGGTTCCATTGCCTGGCTTCGCAACACAGTAAAGGAAGCCATTGAGGCATGGCACCTGATTATCGAACAGTTGAAATCGACTGGCAGAAATGACATTGAAGTTCGACTAATTCACTCTCGTTTCCTAAGACCTGATCGCAATCAGATTGAGGAGAGTCTGGTTGAAGTGTTAGGCCCTCCTAACGAAAAGCGTCAGCGTCCAACAAAAATGATTGTGATCGCCACACAGGTTATCGAGCAATCGGTCGATATTGACTTCGATGCGATGATAAGTGATTTGGCTCCAATTGACCTGCTGCTACAACGGTTGGGAAGGATGTGGCGACACCAACGTCCCCTTGAAATCCGACAAGGCCACACATCTCCAGTTCTCACCGTTCTCATGCCGACTGATGATGAGTTATATGAGATGCAAATGGGGTCAAGTGCCTACGTCTACGATGCAGAGATATTAACGCGGACAGCTCTCTTAGTCAGAGAACATCCCGAATGGCTCATGCCCCTCGATTGTCGTCGCCTCGTAGCATTTCTCTACGACCACGAAGAGAGGTGGACTGCTGAAGCGCAAAAGGTCAGCCCGGATAAATTGGAATCCATTCGATCGAGGAGATTAGCAGAAGAGAAAGCTGCCGAAGGTAACGCAAAACAAATCTTGATGCCCGGCCCAACTGATCGGCTGGAGATGGAGACCGCACGCAAAGATGACGACCAAGGAAACCGCATTATGCTCACTACCCGAAGGGGGCATGGTGGAGGAACCGTCGTTCTGCTTGAAGAGAGAAGTGAAGGTCTCTGTTTTCTCGGTAAGCCAGAGGTAAACGCAACACAGCTACCCAACGCCGAAGCCTACCCAGAACTTGTCAAATTTGACGAGGCAATCCTCCTCTCCTCTATCTCCTTCCCCTGGTGGGGAGCACTGGAACCACCTGAATATGAGCATCCCGAAATGTCAGCATTGAACCAGTGGTGGCGTGACCGCAAACCATTCGACAACAAAATATTTCTCCTCCTCGACAGCGAGGGCAAAACTGAGCATCCCCAATTCACCGCCTCCTATCACCGCACTCCCGAGGGTACCCCACTCGAAGGACTCACCATCGAAAAACGAAAAAAACTCACAGAAAACGAAATCGACTATAGCGAGGTGTGAAATGATGCAGGAACAGTTTGAAAAGAGATTTGTGATGTTCAATAGTATTTTACAGGGATTGTACGTCGTCGAAAATCCTCGGTGTACATTTCCCCGACCTTTCGGGGATGATCCAATGATTGGATCTTTCTCTTACAAGTTCCCCACACAAGTGGGGCGAAATGGCGTAGAACGACAGTTTTACGCCATTTTTAGTGATTATTGAAAAATTATATTATGATCGGATCTTTCTCACTGTAAAATTTGCTTATCTTAGTCGTTCACCATTAAGGGAGACTGAGATATGAAGAAGACATCAACAAAGCAGGGACTTCCATTTCGAACGTGGGCCACGATTGGATACTGCCAGCAGCAGCATCTACCACGCGACATGATATCCTGAGAGCTGCAACGCAAGCGAAAGCCCATAACCCCGGTCGCAAGACCGGGGACAAAAAAACCAAAAACGAACAAAGCCCGCAAAGCGGGCGACAGCCCATAATGCCGATCCACAAGATCGGAGAATTCATCATCAACCCAAAAACACCATGTCACATTCACACACAGCTCTCTACTACCACCTCATCCTCGGTACAAAGGGGCGCCATCACCTAATACCGGAAGAGATCGAGTCACGCCTCTACAGCTATTTAGGAGGAATTGAATATGTTAATAATAAACACGATAGGGGAGGCACGCCTCTACAGCTATTTAGGAGGAATCATCCGCGAGGAGAAGGGAGCACTTCTCGCAGCTGGAGGCGTATCGGATCACGTTCACCTCCTCGTCAGGCTTTCGCAGCACCGGGCGATAATGGACATCCTGCGAGTTCTCAAAACAAATTCTTCGCGTTGGGTGCGGCAGACATTGAAGATTGGCGGGTTTAGTTGGCAGACTGGATACGGAGCGTTTACGGTAAGCTCCTCTAATCTTGAGAAGGTAAGGCGATATATCGCCCGACAGAAGGAACACCATCGGAAGGTGACCTTTAGAGAAGAGTATGTGCGGTTCTTGGAGGAGTATGGGGTACAGTATGATCCGAAGTATTTGATGGTGGGATCCGTTTCGCCCGATTCTCGGGCTGAGGAGGAGTGAGGAGTATGAGGCGTCTCTCCCCACTCTGACGAGTGGGGTTAGGGGCTACCGCCCGATTCTCGGGCTGGTGGAGTTGGTGGGATGTGAGGATCGTTTCTCCCCACTCTGACGAGTGGGGTTAGGGGCTTTCGCCCGATTCTCGGGCTGATGGTGGTGCGTGGGGAATTGGGATCATTGGTGGAGGGAAAAACCTTATGGACTTAAAACTTTATTGAATCATTGAACCTGTTCACGTTAATCACAGGAGTGCGTATGAATCTTTTTGATGACCAGCGATTTCTTATCCGGAGCAGAGCACCGGATGACGATTCGTTGAAGCAGCTTCGGCTGTCGTGGAAGAAGATTATGACATCAGAGTTTGACTATCGTCCCCGCTTCGATTATTCACTTGAGTATATGAATGTGGCGGCGTTAGGACTGCTGATCGGATTGACTCAGGCTTTCTTTGAGCCTGAGACGATTGAAGATATTCCTCATCGACTTGAGAAGCCGTTGAGTGAGGATGAATTTGAAGCAGGGATTGCTCCCCACCGGTCGGTTTTTGGCATTGATGACGACATCCGGTTTATGCAGGGAACCGAACCAGAAACCGATGCGAAAGGAAGACTAACGAAGGTCTCCCCTATCGGTGAGCTTCTACTCTCGGTGAAACGTGGCGACAAGGAGTTCTTGAATCGTCCTGCCACCAACTGGGGTGTTTGTCTGGATCAAATTCCTCTGCTCCTCTTCAGCCGCTCAACTTTCTACGAGAAGTCGGCAGGACGAGGATATTTAACTGGAACGACTGGAGATTTAGAGATTCGGACATTTCTCATTGACCCCAACTCTTTGCGAAGAACCATCTGGCTAAACGTGTTGGCTAAGAGTGAGCAATCACAGCATTTCAAGCTGGCGAACTCTGGAGAAGGTTATGATGATTGGATGTGGAATCGGCTTCCGAAAACCTCTGAAGTACCTGCTGGGGATATCTCACTTCGTTCGGGACTTTTCTGGACAGTTGCAAATCTCTGGGTTGACATTCAAGAGGTTGAAGAACCGCACCACTGTCTGGTATCTGGCGAGATTATCCCCCCGGGCAAGCGAGCAGGAAGAGGAGTTGTAGTAAACTCCACAGGTATCGCCTTCGGGGCGACTGTAGAGCGGGAAGATGGGAAGGGTGCCCGGCAGAGCTTTTTCCGCCATCCGAATGCACCGTACAAACATATCACACCAAAGAACAACAAGCCTGACTTCACAACACATATTGAAGTGCATGAGAAATCGGGACTGATTGGAGAGATGGGTGGGCTTTTTTATGCAACGGGAGAAGGGACAACCCATAGAGGGAGTGGTGTTCAATACTACATCGCTCCTGTCTTAGAACAGCTTGCTGGAATCAACCGGCATCTTATCGATGAGTATTATATAGATACGGCGAGACGCTATGATCTTTTCTGCTTCGGATTTCACATGCTGAGTTCAAAGAAGAACGTGCATGGGGGCTACGAATCTGAACTCTTCTCCTACCCCCTTCTCGGCACCAATCCTGAAGAACGGAAGGAAGCAATGACCAAAGCAGAGACCATTCTGAACGGCTTTGCATCGACTACCCACACAGTAGATGAGATACTATGTAGCGGAGTCCAAATGTGTGTGATGGAGGAGATCGATTTGACGGAGAATGATTCCGGCATCATACAAATTTCTCAGAGATCCCGCATCGACAATAATGGCCCAATACGGGATGCCTCACGCGAATTGTGGAAGAGTGCTGGAATGGAACTTAACCGCATGGTAGAAAAAATCGGTGACTTAAAAACTGCTGAAGAGATCGGGCGGAGTCAACAACTATTGATGACTAACTGGACTGACAAGATTGTTGATAAAGCCATTCACATTTTTAACCGCTACTTCAACGACGCCGCCTACAGTCGTTCTGCCGACCTGATGCTTGCTGCACACAATGCGAGAAGGCTTTTCAACTGGAAGTTAGCGCAAATGGATGCGGAGATATTCGAGCGTAGGAAATCAAGATTTAATCAGAACAATTCAAATAATGGAGGGAGCCAATGACTGAGCATCAGCAAAGCCACGGTTCTTCACTACTTCCGCCTCAGCAACGAGCCGAGTATGCCCACAAAGCGTTGGCACGACTTTCTGAGGCGTGGACGAGGTCGACACCGAACGCACCGAACTACAGTGGTATGAGAGCCACGTTCAGACGTTTCAAACCTGACGCATCGGGTGCGCCAACAACAGATATGCGGCAGTATATCTGGGGCTGGATTGGCTCACCCTTCAACCTGCTCGAAGAGAGTGACGAGGAGATCGAGCAGCAGAACGCCCCCTCACGTGAGGCAACTGAAGAGACTGATCAGAAGCAAGAGATTACCGACGAAGAGCGGAAAGAAAAACGCAAACTCGAGAAAATCGAGTTGGAAGCTATTGACCAAGCAGCAGTTGTAGTTGCAATGCGAGCCGTTGCGGGAGACCACGACTCAAGCATGACTATTGGTGAAGCACTCTACCGCTCCGGAATGAACGACCGACGATTAATGCGGTTTCTGACCTCTGGTAAGGATACTCGCCTGAGCGCACTCCACCGAGCACTTCAGTTGATTGATGCAAAGAGACAGGGTATCAACTGGACAACAAAGGAAGTGGGAACTGTGTTGGACTTTCTCTACGGATCGGACAGGATAGCACAGCGAGCTGGTAATAAGTGGGCTTCCGATTTCTTTCGCCTCAGGAACAGCCAGAAAAAAGAGAAGAAAGAAACTCCAGAAACGGAGTGAGTTGCCTTGGCATGAATCGAATTGAGAGTATCAGAACATAGAACGACATCTACACAAAAATTTCTTAAAGGAGAACTCCTATGATTGCAGAATTGCATTCCCTTACCTCACACGCACCAGCGAACCTGAATCGCGACGATATGGGGCGTCCCAAAAGTGCTCGGTTTGGCGGAGCAGACCGTGCTCGGATTTCATCGCAGGCTATCAAACGATCTATTCGCACTTCGAACTATCTTAGTGAAAGATTAGGTAAGAAACTCTCAACGAGATCTAGGCAAATTCCTCACATTATCTTGGAAAGGATTGCACCACAACTTGATGGAGACACAAAGAAGCTAAAGCTGCTGAATGAGGCTTGTGAAGCGTTTGCATCTGTACTTGGCAAGCTCGATTCAAAACGTACAAAGCAAACTGAGAAAATACATACAAGCCAGATAGTATTTCTTACTGAAGGAGAGATTGCAAGAGCTGTTGGATATATCAGTGAGATTGTGAATGGAGAGGCCCCATCGAAAGCAATCAAAAAGATTGCGAATGAAGGAGCAGCTGCAATAGGCTTAAACAGAGTCCCCGCCGACGGCGTTGACATGGCTCTGTTCGGACGCATGACAACAGACGACGCAAACACGTTCACCGGTGTCGACGCATCGATGCAAGTCGCCCACGCCATCAGCACTCATGCCGTAATGCCGGAAACAGATTGGTTTACGGCAGTCGACGATTTTACATCAGGTGATGAAGAACGTGGAAGCGGGCATATCGGTGAAGTGGAGTTCAACTCAGCCTGTTTCTACAAATACTTCTCGTGCAATCTTCCCTTGCTGATTCGCAACATGTCTGGAGCGCGGAGTGAAGCTGTGGAGGCACTCGCTTCTGTTCTCGATGCAGCCTGCAGAGTAACACCGAGTGGTAAGCAGAACACCTTTGCCTCACACTCAATGGCTGACACAGCCTTAGTAGTTCTACGAGATCAACGCATTCCTGTCTCACTTGCAAACGCATTCGAGCGTCCAGTCAGCAGTGAAGATGGTTATCTGTCAAGCTCGCGAGAGCGCTTAGTTAAACATTACAGCGATTTAGTTGGAAGCTATAATCTGAACGACAAGGCTGCACTCTTCTGCTCAGATTCCGAAGCACGAGAGGAACTGAAGAAGATATTGCCAGAGCACGTCACGGTTGTCTCATCGCTGGGTGATCTCTTCTCTTGGATGCGAACAGAGGCTCTCAAGAATCTTCCTGCTAATAGCTCTAATGGAAGTGATGCCGGAGGGAATGCCTGATGAACTCTTTTCTTCTCCACTTGCAAAGCCCAATGATGAGTTTTGCAGATCGTGGCTTTGGGCAACTTCGAGAAGAAGGAGAGTTTCCGAGTCGATCGGTTGTTGTTGGAATCATTGCCGCGGCAATGGGTCTGGAACGGGACTCAAAACGGCTTCTCGACCTTCATCGAGGTTTGCGAATTCACGTAGCCTCACTCCTTGCTGGATCGTTACTTGTTGACTACCACACAGTCTTGACTGCCGGGTACGATGAGGTAGACCCAGCCCGCCTCCGGCGAGAGGGAGCAAAGGGAAACCCAACGTTGACTTGGCGTTCATACCATAGTGATTCTCACTTTATGGTCTCAGTGACATCAGAAGATGAAAATCTTTTGAGTGAATGTCGCAGAGCACTTGAAGAACCGGTATACACAACGTTCATCGGTAGACGCTCTTGTCCTCCTGCCACTCCCCTTCTCCCAGTTGAATCTCATAGCAAGAGGTTAGACGAGCAGTTTATCTCGTGCTATCAGAAATGGCTTGGGTACGATAGGGAAGATGTGCCGCAGATCCCTTGGCACCTTCGATCTCGTCTCCCGCAACACCTCGACATCTGGATCGATGGGGATGAAGCTCCCGAAGGTCTTCGAGCACTAAAACACTCGTTCCGGCGTGACATGTTAACAGCTCTCCCCCGCTCTTACGTTAATCGCTCTGTTGTTCACGTTCAGGTATCGCTGCCACCCGAACTTCTATCCAACTCAAACGAGGATTTCTTCAATGCTACATCTTAGTCTGATAACACTACCGCGAGAATCTCTCAAGTGGCGATTTCTAAAACCATACGAACTGCATCAGATTCTCTGGAAAGGATTTGGAAATCTGGAACGTGGCGAACAAAAGAAACGTTTTCTCTATCGCCACAACGAATTGAATGATGTACACTCAGTTCTTGTACAGTCGGTAACTGAACCTGATTGGTCTTTCCTTGCTAATGAAGCAGATGGCTCAATTGTGCAGATGAAGTCGTTTAATCCATTAGCAATATCTGGGGAGAAACCGTTGCGTTTTATGCTTCGAGCAAACCCTGTAGTAACGCGGAAATACCCCGATGGGACAAAGCGGAGAATCGCAGTTGGAAGTGACAGGAAACGACTACAAAAGATTCTGAACGTAGAGAGTCTGAGCGACCTCCCTTCCAGGGAATTGATGTTGATGAACTGGCTACAAAAGTGTGGTGAGAAAAAAGGTTTCGCTATCGCATCAGCTTCAAACGGCAGTAGAGAGCAGATGCTTTGCGAGGTAGGACCGAACCGAGATATTATACTGCGCAAACACGATCAGAAGAGTACAAAAGATAGAATAACAATCACAAGTGTTGACTTCACTGGCATGTTGAAAGTAACTGATGTACAGAAGTTCGCGACGGCAATGCAGGCTGGAATTGGTCGTGCCCGCAGTTTTGGGTGTGGATTGTTGTCAGTGGCAATAGGATAGTTTGGTTAGAACCTTATCTGTAGCTGGAGAAGATGCCTTCGATCAACTACCGGACATCAACCTCTATCTCAATCGTTCCTTGACAACACGAGTGACGTCAGACTCTAAGTCTGGCGGGTTGAATAAACGATTGAATTATAGGACGACATTGCATGTCGTCTTTCCGATACCCTTCACCCTATCTTCCGTCGCACTTGATAGTGTCGGGACACGATAGGTCTATCGTGTCCCGACATGGATCATATCAACAACAAATCAGAATGAAAGAACACGAAACTCCCGTAATGCCGATTAAGAATCGCATTGCTCTCTTCGCTGTGGAATATGGAACGGTTGAACGTGACAGTTCTGCACTGGTTGTGGTAGATAGAAATGGAATGCGAGCACAATTACCAGTTGGAGCAACGGCAGTACTAATGCTTGAACCGGGAACAAGCATCACACACGAAGCTGTGAAGCTCTGCGCAGAGGCTCGAACGTTAATCATCTGGACCGGCGAGGCAGGTGTGCGACTCTACTCTGCCGGACAGGAAGGTGCTGCAAACAGCTATCGACTCCTTCGACAAGCTCGATTAGCGTTAAATGAAAAGTCTCGACTTGCAGTAGCCAGAGAGATGTACCGAATTCGCTTCGGCGAAGAAGCTCCACAAAAGCGATCGATACAGCAACTACGTGGCATGGAAGGGGCAAGAGTTCGAGCGCGCTATAAAGAATTGAGTGCAGAGTATGGCGTTGTTTGGAACGGTCGGAACTACGATCGGAGCGACTGGAAAGGGCAAGATTCAATCAACCGCGCGGTCTCGGCCGCTAATAGTTGTCTGTACGGACTCTGCCACGCGGCAATTCTGATTGCCGGCTATTCCGCAGCAATAGGGTTTATCCACACCGGCTACCCACTCGCTTTCGTCCACGACTTAGCAGATATATGGAAAATGGAACTTGCTGTAGAATGTGCCTTCAAAGTTGTTGCACAAAAAGAGGAAAACGTGGCAACTCGGGTTCGGCACATCCTTCGAGATGAATTCCGGGCAAGGGGTCTACTCGACGACATTATTCCTCGTATATCGACACTCCTCGACGCTGGAGAACTTGAGGGAACACCACCTGAAGAGTTGGCCGGAACTCGTGATGAACCTGTCGATCCGTGGGATGCCCCTTGGTACAGAACTTCCACAACTGGTGAAAAAGCACCTGTTCCATCTATCAGATTTCCTGAGAAACCTCCACACGACGAGAGAGAAGAGTTGAAGACTTCCGCAGGCTCAACAAAAGAACCTGACGAAGGAGAAGCGTGGGGCAATGAGATGTTCGGCCAGTGGAATGATCCTTGGAAAGAATCCTTCGATTCTGGAGAGACCAAATGACTGTATATGTTCTAACTAACGCTCCTCAGAAATTACGTGGTATACTCTCACGATACTGTCTTGAAGTTCAATCAGGTCTTTTCGTTGGACGTCTCGACAAACGAATGCGCGAATTGCTTTGGGAAAAAGTTGGGCAATTGGCAACAAAAAAAACTCGCGGAGTTATGATCTGGCGCACTAACAACGCGCAGGGATTTACTTTTGAGACCTATGGGATATTGGATACAACACCAGTTTCTTACGACGGCATCTGGCTCATAGGCAGACATCAACCTCTTCCCGATATCGCAAACATTGAGATCGTCAACATCACAAACAAAACCGACATCTAAACTTCAATACCAACCAAATCCAAACCAGATTCTCCACAAAACCATTTATTTTTTGCATAGTTTTAGTCTGCTCCC
>JACKAE010000003.1 GCA_020635205.1 Ignavibacteria bacterium | reverse complement strand
CCACCCAGAAGCCTATTTTCTTCCTAAATTCAATGAATTCGACTCTCTGTTGCGTGATTTCTTCCCTTTCGGTTGCGTACTGAATAGGTCACGATCCATTGTAACAGAACGGGGATTTCTCCTTCTGTTTGCTTTATCCAGTCTCTTCATTCCCGTTTTCTGCTTCGGTTACTTTTCTGAAGAGGCTTGTTCTACCAGACTTCAGTAACAAGGGAACACAACAAAAAAAGCCCGGATCACTCCGGGCTTTGTCTTCATAGATTCCGCTCTCTATTTCACCTACTCTATCTCCTCTTCAACCTCATACGAAACATTGAACTGAGAGTAGTATGTACTATAGAACGGCTCTTCTAAGGCTCTGGAAAGTCTTCCAACAATATCGTCTTTCCGTGCAGGATCAAATAACCCCGATCCTTCAACAGTGATCTCTATATCAACATAGGCACTCACTCCATTCCACCCGGTTGGCGGAACCCATTTTCTAACAGCAATAGGCAGCCCACCTGAAGTCATAATATGTCCACTTCCATCACTCACAACAAGAAGACGCTCTACTTCAATTCTTGCACTCGTCAACTCATTAACCATACTCACGATATAGGTTAGACTATCAGTGCAGTAAAAGTTATCAACAAGCTGTTGACGCTTTCCCGAACGTGGATCAAACCACTTTACAGAACGGAAATAGCTTACTGTATCACCCGTAACAACAAACGATTTTGAACGGCTCAATGCACTTAATTGAGCAGCATTCTTGTTCTTCTCGAAATGCTCATAATCCCAGTTCGATAACTCAAGACGTTCCTCTTCTTGCCACAACTCTGAAAAGGTATAGATAACTCTACACGAATCATAAAGGTTATGAAACTCATAAGCAGCAGAGAAATCACGCGCTGTCAACGTATCACTTCCTTCAAGTGGTAGAAGATTAACAAAGACACTATCCTGAATCTCAACCTTGAACTCTGGTTCGATAGGATCAACACCGTTACCATCACACGGAGTCCCGACCTCATATCCTGTACACAAAGACTCTCCGAAATACACTCCCCTTTTACACTTTCCTGACGGTGTTCCTTCCTGTTGTATACCACTACATCGACAATCACTCCCGTAAGGATCACCCGGGGTAGGTAACGGAGCACAAATATCATCATCGCCAGCCATTGCAAATCTTGCCTCTACCGAGGAAGCACTAAAGAGCAATAACAAACAAGTCAGGCACAGAACGCCCGTAGATAGAGACCTCATGAAACAACCTCAAAAATATAAATGGGAATTATAGACCTTTCGTTATATCCACACGAACACAACGAACAACCACCCGTGATTATAGTTCCGGTCTTCTTTTTGATTCTTCTATGTGCAATTCCCGGCTTCACTCATGTTCCTCTGAGTGCTTCCGGTTCCTTACTGACAGTTCAAGGCGTGGTGAGGGACTGTCTTCATAGATACCGATAGCGTGAAGAATTAACTTCAGTGATAATATACAGTAATTCCTTTCTCTCGAAACAGGCTTCTTTTTTTTCGTAAAAAAATTGTTCTTCGTTTAAGTATAGTTCAATACACTTTCTTCTTTTCAGCCTCTTTTGTCTTAAAGATTATTTCTTCCCCCGCTCCAAATTCAACGCAAGTAACCGTTCCAGTATCTCTTCTTCGCTCAAATCGTGTGACCATCCGTAGGCATCGAATACGGCGTTGTCAAGTTTCTTGTGTGCGAGGTCGAGCCATGTTGGACGCTCGTTGTAGAGGTTCGTAAGATCATGCTTTTTTAGTTCAGCTTCTGTTGCTCCTTCCGAGCTTAACCATCTGCCTTGTTCCTTTTGTAGCAGTGGAAAGCGAGAGGCTTACCCTTCGCTATTAAAAAGAGTGAGTAGCCGTACCCCAATAGTGTTCGTATGGCTACTCACCAGCCTGACTTCACGCTTTACAACTTCTTCTGAATTTGCATTCTTCTTCAATACTGGAAAAAGACCTAGTAAAAACCAGAGAAATTCTCGTCAGGAGTTCCCCAGAAGCTCATATGTTCCATGGATGCTTGGTTGCGGATTCGCTGTTAGCACTCCAACAGCAAGATACTCTCCTGCTGGTACTAAGACATCGATAGAACTGTGGCTGCCGATATTAAAACTCGTATTCCAGCCACCTCCCGTCGGTCCATCCGTAGGATGTGTTGACCTGACAGTGTAAACCGTTGAGACATCCGCGTTGTTGGTGACACGATACCTGACGGCAGAAGAACTGTTGCTGTTGTCGACCAGTACTGCGTAAAGACCAGTCCAGAATTTTCCGTTCATAGAATACCTCATGTCGTTTGATAATTCGGAAGCGTGGTTATTTGCTCGTTCAACATAGCGCTGGCTCTGTACAACCTGAATACTACATATCTACGACCCTGTTTTGCTACCTTATAGAGGTTGTTGTTTAGCTATAGCCATGAACACAATTCACCAAAACATGAATATTCAAGAGCTACTCAAGACACGCAATGCCGGATTCCTTCGACTCGCCTTTATCCACAACTATGACTGTAGCCTCAAGAGTATTCTGCAACGCTTTGGCCTGATTGCTGAGCCGGATCGGCTTCACGTCATTAATCGTGCTCAGGCGTTGACAGCTATTGAATCGATATTGTGGAAAGATCTGGCGTATGGATATGAAATCATGCCCAGAGAGACAGCGCGGGCATATGCCGAAGCATTTCTCACTAACTATGGGAGCAAGGAATACACGTTCTACTCCAATGGCGACTGGACGCTCGACGATCAAAGTAGCGTGCGCGGATGGAATCCTATGACTGAGGCAACCTTTGACGCAGGTGTTGTGGTTGTCGGTTCCAGATCAGCTGCGTGTTTGTGGGTCGAGGACGAAGATTGACGGCATATCAATATTTCTCGAAGCTAAGGTCTTGGGGCTGTCCGTTATGGTATGAAGTTTCAGGCTATATATGTTGCAGAAGAAGATGATGGATGTGGATCGTATCTTTCCCCGATAACTATGCTGGGTAGTATCTGTAGCCGACCCGTAGAACTGAAAGAGAACAAACAAGTCGATATGAAAGCAAAACAACGTGAGGAACTTCTCAGCAGATTGAAAGCCCGCTTTGAGGAAAACATGAACCGCCACAAAGGTTTTCAATGGGCTGAAGTAGAAGCAAGACTGGAAGCGAACCTTGAGAAGCTGCGGTCACTCGATGCAATGGAAAGAACTGGTGGCGAGCCAGATGTTGTTGGTCGTGATAAAAAGACAGGCGAATACATCTTCTACGATTGTTCAGCGGAAAGTCCTAAAGGTCGAAGAAGTCTCTGTTATGACCGCGAAGCACAGGAGTCGAGGAAAGAACACAAGCCGACCAATAATGCTGTTGATATGGCCGCATCCATGGGGATTGATCTTCTCACCGAAGAAGAGTATCGAAAGTTGCAGAAGCTCGGGTCGTTTGATTTGAAAACGTCCAGTTGGGTGCAAACACCTTCTGAGGTCAGAGCACTCGGTGGCGCTCTCTACTGCGATCGTCGCTACGACACAGTCTTCGTCTACCACAACGGTGCACCTTCGTACTACGCTGCAAGAGGATTCCGTGGTTCGCTGCGAGTCTGAGGTATATACCACGTTGCATAGTATAGTGAGGTTCTCATCTGCATAGCGATACGAATGGATGTAGTGATTGTATGGTGAGCATCCCCCTTCACGATAACTCCTCCGAAACAAGTGCAGGCAACAACTTGCCCCGAAGGGGCAACGGATACGTAGCCGGGGATGCCAATCCCCAGAAGAAAAGCATTCATAGTTCTCCTCGCCCCGAAGGGGCAGAATGGAAGAGAGGCGATGTCAAGGCTTCCAGCTCAGCCGCCCTTTCAGGGCGGAAGCATCAGATAGTGAATAGAGTCCGCGGAGTGCAGCCTTCGGCTTTCTCCACGGCCAAGGATGAGCGCTCCCTCCGGGAGCGGCTCGATTCCGTGCCTGATCGTTACGAGTCGATCATCTCAACTCGGCATCGGCAACAAATATGCTCAGTTTTCAGGAATGAGGTGGAGAATCCGAGTGCTAATGAACAGGAGTTGCTAAAGCAGATTAAAGAGGTGCTGTACAATAAGCATCATGTCACCACGGACAAGGAGTCACGCTACGAGGAGAGAGGGGTTACCGAGAATCCATGTTTCAAGGAGAGATGGTTCTTCTATCTGGATGATATACAACTCTTTTGGAAAAAAAAGAAAAGTCTGACTGAGCAGAAGGCCAGCTCAGCTATCTACGATGTTCGGCAGGAAGAAATTGCCGCTGAGCTTGAGGGGGAGAGAACAGAGGTGCGTGGTTACCGAATTCAGCGCAGTGCTAAGCTTGTTAAGGAGGTCAAGCGGCGAGATGGGTATCCCTGTCGAGCCTGTGGCTTCCATTTCAAAGGACAGATCGTCCACGTCCACCATCTCACTCCTTTAAATGAACGCACGAGGCCCAATCAAACAAATGCGGATGATCTGATTACCCTCTGTCCAAACTGTCATTATCTCGCGCACTACCTGCTGCGAGAGAGTGATCGTTATACCAAGAGTGTTCATTTGCTTGCCAAGCTTCGTTCGATTCACGAATCCATAGTCCCCATCCAAGAGGATATAAAGAATAAGAAAGGCGACACGACACCAGCATTTGATTAGATCGCTGCGGTTTACTTGCAATGACGGGGGGAAGAAGAGACAACCGACTTTATGGATGTCTCTGTGAATCGAATGGAGCCGGTCACGTACCACAAAAGCCGAGGCGAACGACTCCAGCATATCGGTCGATTGGTGTAAGCTCTCTTAGCGACTGGGCGGAGATGCCTTCCGATGGAGTCTCACTTTCCGTTGATGTTTGCCGAATGTAGAGGAGATAAAAAGACGAAGCTCATTACTCTGCGGCATTGGTCATCTCCCCCGTGGTTGGCGAAGGGGCTTCCGTTGGTAAATCGCTCTGGTCGATGAGTTCCTCGATACGTTCACGGTATTCTTTCCGTGGTGTCCTGGTGAACAGTGTCTCGTAGAAGTGTAGTGCATGCTGCCGATGGTCGTCGTCGGAAGCGTTGAGCTTCCAGAGCCAGTAGTGAAGTTCGGAGCGTTCGTCGTCAGTGGTTGCGTTCGATAGCAGTTCCTTCAAATGCAGAACCCCTTCCTCTGTTGACCCTTCGGCTGCGGAGATCTGCGCCAGCAGTATTTCACCAAAAAAGAGAGTATCTGGTTTCGATAACTCGCGACTTATCTCTACGCAATTCTGGGCGTGCGATCTTGCTACTTCCAACGTTGCCTTTTGCCACCCCGTCTCCGATGCCTCAGTATGGTTGCGCCCGAGGAATTCCTGTAAAACTTGGCTCTCGTTGTCGTTGTAAAGTGCCAGTAAGAAACGGCCGATACCACAATGCCAGTAGACGGCTCCGTAGCGGAAGCCGATCTCCTGATGAATCTCCAGGGCCTTAGCCGAATTCGAGAGGGCTTCGGCATACTCCCCCTGTTCCGCGTGCATAACACCGCGATTGCCGAGGACAACGCCGATGAGACGCCTGTTACCCAACTTCCGCGCGATCTCCTCCTGCTCGCGATAACATGGAAGGGCTTCGGTGTATTCCCCGAGGTTTGTGTAGATGTTGGCCAGATACCCGACAGCAGTGCAGATCATCGACAGATCTCCAAGCTCCCGGCCGATCTGCTCTCCCTCCCGATAACAGGTGATTGCCTTGGCGTACTCCCCAAGGTTGGTGTGCACATTACCCCGATTTCCTACGACGGTGCCGACCGTAGACATATCCCCAAGCTCTCGTGCGATTTGTTCTTGCTGTTGAAAACATGACAGAGCCTCGGTGTACTCCCCGAGATTTGAGTGCACAATGCCGAGACAAGCCACTGCAAAGCCGATGAGCTGTGCATCTCCCAGGTCCCTCGCCAGTCTCTCTGCCTCACACGATAAGGTTCTGCTCTCATCGATCCGTCCCTGCGCCCGGGTTACGTCCGCCAGCAAACAGTGAACAGCGATTTCAGCCTTTCGATCCCCCTGTCTCCGCACAACATTCAGTTGCCTCCGGAACACTTGTTCGGCCTCGCCCCACGCCCCAATCTGATTGTATAACTTGCCAACTGCCGCGAGGGCCTGAGCACGATTTTCATCAGTCTGGTGCTGGCTCTCCCAGACTTCCAGACCGGTCTGGTAGGCTGCAACTATTACTGGGAGATTCATATTCGACCAGAGCCGCAACACCTCATATCGTTCCGCCTCCCACAATTCCACAAACCTTGCAATCTGGCTCAACACTCGGTTCAATCCCTCCCGGTCGTTCCCCCCCTCCAACGCATGCAACAGCTCCAGCGTCGTGCGCAGGGAGATTGCCGTTTGCTCGAAGTACGATCCGAGCTGACGATACTGTTCAACTTGAGCCTCCGAATTCGACAGATAGCGTTTTTCGACCGCTCGACGCAAGTAGTCGTGGAAGAAGGTCAGGCGCGCATCCTTGCGGACGAGATGATAGTCCAGTCCGGCTGTCATTGCGGTGATCTTCAACAGAGAGTGCTTGCTTAACTCCGAGAGTTCACCTTCGTCAAGACCGGTTCGGCTGCACCAGAGAGGGGAGAGTGCGTCGCGCACTGTACGTAGACCGTGATCCCCCTCGATTCGCTCGAGCACTTTCTGGAATAGATCTTCAGTTCCGGTGGCGCTCAGATACTCATCGATCCACTGTTGAAGGTCTTCGTGACGACTAATCAGCCGTATCTCTTCGAGGAGAGTCTTCAGGAATAGGGGATGACCACACTTGTAGTCGGACGCAATCTGCCTGATCTGCTCCGAACTGAGTGCCTTGCGATACTCGGCAAGGTACCGAACCACGACAACCTCTCGTTCGGCTTCGCTGAGAGCCTGTAGACCGAGTTGATTCCACCCTCGTTTTTTCAGTTCAACAAGCGTGGACTCAACTGTAGAACTTAGTATTAACCGAATCTCAGGAGGAATAACATCTGGAATCCACTTCAACCCGAGAGCGTTCCCCTGCAATTGGTTCAGTCCGTCAAGGATCAGCACGATGCGCTCGTTACTCTGCCTGAGAGCATGTCCGGCATATCCAAGCCACTGTCCGAGGGCACGCTCGAGGGCGTCAGGTGTTGTCGGGATGTCTTCTTCCCGATGAAATCGTTCTTTGATCTCCATGCAGATGTGCTGGATGATCGCATAGTGATCGGTCGCCGTTGCACCGATGCCGACATAGTGCTCAATCACTGTTGTCTGCGGATTCTTCCTGCGAAACTGTTCAGCCCAGAATGCAAACAGCGAGGACTTGCCCGATCCGCTTTCGGCGTAGACAACCAGAGGTGGTCCATCCTCCTTTGCATGTTCGTTGAGTCGTTTCAGGTAGAGAGGGTTGGCGATGTATGCCCGTCTCCGACTGAGTGAGAACGCTTGGTGTCGTCCCCTCTCTTCTTCGAGCGGTGTTGGGGGAGTTGCATCGGCGAAGTCACGGTTGATAATCCGCGTCAGTTCCTCGCTAATCAATTTTCCCAACGTATCCGGGTCGCTGAACGACTCAACCGGGAGACCTGCCGAACGAATACGTTCCTGATATGCACGCAACAGCGACAGCTCCGCGTCGTCGCCGAACTCGACATCCTTCTCGCGGTTTTCCCGGAAGTAAAAACTCGCCTCGCTTGTCGGCTCTTTGTCAATCTCTGGAGTTCCTGCACCGAGTACGGCATAGTGTGCCTCCATCTCGGTAATGCTCATCCCGTCAACGGCTGCATCTTCGATCCAGGGATAGAGTTCGAGCAGGGTGGGATCTTTCTGGATGTCGAGGTAGGAGGGGACGTAGCCGTAACGACTTCCGGTGATGCCGATAAAGTAGGGGCGACACTTGTCAACTTCCTCAAGACATGCACGGATAACCTGCCCGAGTTTGACATCTTCTTCGGTAAGTCCCCACCGAAGATCGATCTCAGTGAACGTGATTCCCCGTGTCCGGCACAGAGCGCGAATTTCTGGAAAAATCTTCTTGACTAAGTGCTCCCGCTCCTCCCCTAAGTCCCGGAAGGTGCTGGAGATGAAGATGCGAAGTTCGTTCAGCTGTGACATGAAAGAAGATACAAGAAACCTCGCATTGTTATTGCTGACTGCGAGACTCAGAGCGTGTCATAAAAGTTCTGTACAGGGTGAGAAGGGATTCAAAAGGGGAGAGGGTATCTATTGTGCTAATGAAGGATCAAGGAAGTGACGGATTGACGTGTCCTAATAGATAGAGAGCTGTATGACATGAGGTCCAGATCACTTATGCTCCTAATAATGCTGCTGGCACAACCGCAATACCATCCGGTCGCCGGTAGGCCTGCGGTCCGGTTGTGATCACGATGGCATCGATTAGATCTGTTCCAATACGTTCGCGGAGCCACAGGAGGTTACGGACATCGTTGTCATTGACATTACGCTTCAGCTTGACCTCAAGGGCAATAATTTTCTGGTCGTCTCTTTCAACAATCAGATCAACTTCCTGTGCTCCTCCAGCTGTTCGGAGATGTCTTAGGGAGGCTTCAGCTGCTTGAGCGTAAACGCGGACAGAGAGAGTTACGAGCGACTCGAAAAGATGGCCGAGTAAGGTTCCGTCGCGTGGTACTGGAGATTCCGGTGCACTTCCATTCAGCAGGGCATTAGTTCCGAGACCGAGCAGTCTTGTTGCAAGTGCCGGATCAACGAGGTGGTGCTTCGGGGAACGAGTCAAACGCGTAATGGGGTTTCGTGTTGGCATCCATGCCGGAACGGAATCGACTATCCAGAGTTGCTCCAGAACATCCCTGTAAGGAATCGTGGTGCTCTTTGCCGGCTTGTTCCCCTCACCTGGTGTTGCGGCATCACGTATTGTCTCATACCCAGTACTTGTGGCAGTTGCAGCAGCATATGCTGCCATCCATCGACGAAGGAGTTGTGGACGACGTACCTCACGTCCCATTTCAACAAAGTCGGTGTCAACAATACGATCAAGATAGCCGTCGAGTTGGGCACGCAGTGCACGCCCTGAAAGGTGATAGATGCCGGGAAACCCGGAGCGAACAATCTCCTCGGTGTAGTGGGTTAACGTCATCTCGGTAATCCCTTCTATCACAGGCTGGCCTCCTTCAAGGAGCTTACGAAGGCTGACAGTTGGTTCTGTGTGTGGATGACGTTCGCTCAGCGTGAAGGGGCGTATCCGTATTGTTACGACTCGGGCGGCTCCGGAATGTGTTGGAGGATGGTTCGGACTTGCAGAACCAGTCAGCAAAAATGAGCCGGGAGAGGCGCCTTCATCTACTGCTCGGCGAACAGCATCCCAGAGTGACGGAACTCGTTGCCATTCATCAAGGAGAATTGGAGTAGGGCGTGCGAGTATAGCACGTGGATCAGCTCTTGCAATTTCCTGCACAGCCGGATCATCGAGCTGAAAGACCGTCTTCGCACGTTGCAGAGCGGTTTCTGTCTTCCCTACCCCCTTTGCTCCCTCAAGTACGATTGCCGGCAGAACATCTATTAGTTCATCAAGTTCGTTGTCGACGATGCGGTGCAAATAGCTCATGCGATGAAAATCGTCCAAGGTGGATGTTTATTGAATAGATGTACTCGCGGACGAAGAAAATACGAGTTGATCGTATTCGGTAGATGCGATTCTATGAATCTGGCCTGATTCTTCTCCGTGCAATTCCCTCACTCCCCGCCCCTCTCCCATCGCTGGTCAGATATTCCGAGAGTTTTCGTGGTGGGAGAGGGGAACCAGAGAGTCTCACCACACCCGACTGGAAGTCGGGTGTTAATAACAACCTCGCAAACTGATTGTCCGCATGTACATATAGATAAAGCATTACCAAATATAGTCTTCTACGCTACTGATATGCAAGCGCCTACACTACTGATATGCAAGTGCCTACACTACTGATATGCAAGTGCCTACACTACTGATATGCAAGTGCCTACACTACTGATATGCAAGTGCCTACACTACTGATATGCAAGTGCCTACACTACTGATATGCAAGTGCCTACACTACTGATATGCAAGTGCCTACACTACTGATATGCAAGTGCCTACGCTACTGATATCCAGGTATGTAGCTGCCACGAGAGGATGTGCTCCCGCTCCTCCCCTAAGTCCCGGAAGGTGCTGGAGATGAAGATGCGGAGTTCGTTTGTCATACGTGCTGGCTTACCAGACATGTGCTATGTTTGAGTGGAAGGATAAAAGATATGAAAATCGATTATGCTTCTGTCCACGCAGCTTTTTGCATCTTTAGCGGCTCATCTGTCTATCAATCCTGCATAACATGGACGTACAGAAAGAAGAGTTTCGGAGATTGGAGCAACAGATTGCCAGAGAGCTTGATCCTCTCAAACGGATTGATCTTCTGAATGATCTCGCCTTTCGCATTCACCGCAACGACCCGACACGGGCAGCAGAACTTGCAGAGGAGGCAGCCCAACTTGCTGAAGAGAATCAGGATACAGACCGATATGCCCGCTGCCTTCTAACTCTTGCTGCCACAGACGAGACACGCTCCCGATACACAGAGGGGTTGGCAAATGTCTCGAAGGCAATGGATATCTACAAAAAGCAGGGGAATCAGGCAGGGATCGCCAACGCCTTGAACTGCGGAGGAATTCTCCACCGTAGTCGCTCGGATTACGGGAAGGCATTGCAGTGGTTCACTGAAGCGGTTGAACTTTTCGAGAGTGCAGGAGATGTCCATCGTCTGGCGGCCACGCTCAACAACCTCGGCTCGGTTCATGAAATAGGTGGCGACTATTCAATGGCACTTGAAGCCTACCTGCAAGCTCTGAAGCTCTACGAAATGGAGAGGAATGAGGGGAATGCAGCCATCGTCATCGGGAACATCGGCAACATCTACTATTACCTGAATGATTTTGAGCGTTCCTTTGACTATCACCGCAAGGCTCTGAAAGCTGAGGAGCGTATGGAACGCCCCTACGGGATCGCCCACATGCTTGGCAATATCTCCGCGCTCTACAAGAAACAGGAGAACTACGAGAGTGCCCTTGAAAGTCTGGAACGTGCCCTCAAGATTTTCCGCGAGATAGGAGAACAACGCTTTGAAGGGACGACACTTATCAAGATCGGGATGCTTCAGGAGCTTTCGGGTGATCAGGATGGAGCACTCAGGACTTTTCAGGAAGCAGCCGATATACTGGAGGAGATCAATGCGGAGGGAGATCACTCCGATGCTCTGCTCAGGATAGGAACCTTGCAAGCCAATCAGAGTCAGGTCTCCGATGCAGTGGAAACTCTCAGCAAGGGTTTGGAGAAAGCCACCCGAACCGGAATGGAGTACATCCTCCGTAACATCCATCAGGCTCTTGCAAACGCCTACAAGCAGAAGGGAGACCTGGCGCAGGCATACCACCATTTGCAGGAATATCAGCATCAGGCTGAGATCATCTACGGCAAGGAACAGAGTCAGGCACGGGCCGAGATGCAGGCACGGTTTGATGTAGAGAGCGCAAAGAGGGAGATGGAGTTCCACCGTGAACGTGCCGATTATACAGAGAGGATCGCCGAGCAGCGGTCAAAAGAACTCTCCACGACGGCAATGCATCTCGTAGGAAAGAACAAGCTACTGCAGAACATTCACCTGGGAATGAAAGATGTTCTGGAAGGTGCAACCAACGCCTCTTCTTCCAGACTGAACGACCTGCTCCATCAAGTAGAGGAAGACCTTCGTTCCGGTGATGACTGGCAACGATTCGAGGAGATGTACCAGCTTGTCCACCACGATTTCATCAAGAAGTTATCGGAGCAGTATCCGAAGCTGAGTGGCACCGAACTGAAGGTCTGCGCGCTGATGCACATCAACCTCTCGAACAAAGAGATTGCCGACCTGCTCTGTATCTCAAGCCGCACGATTGAAAGCCATCGCTATCGGATACGGAAAAAGATGGGGTTATCAGGAGACATCAATCTGGCAGGCTATCTTGCCGGATTATGATCGTTCGTTGAAGCAATGAGTGTCGCTGAAGATCAGCCTGGGGATGGACATCCTTGGGCTGATCCTATCTCGCACTCTCAATATCCTCGGTTTTCGCTCAAAATCGTCCAAAGTCCTTGCGTAGTTTTCAGTAGCTCTCTTCCCTTCCTCTTCTTCTACCTTTATCGCAAAAGAGTAAAGGCCACCTTGTCAGATACCGGATGTGGTCTTGCCAACTCGATTACCACAGGGACATCATGCGATTAAAGGCTTACACCGTACCAACATCCATTGCACCGGGACTTCTTCTTTCCCTCTCCCTGAGAGACTTGTTCAGTTCGTCCAGACGTTCTGTGAAGTCGTGTCGCGGAATTCTTGTGATGAGTGTGGTATATAGATCTCGTGCCGTTGATGCCTGCCGGTCGTTCCCGAGCTTCCAGAGCCAGTAGTGCAGGTCGGCTTGTTGCTCTTCATCCCCTGCATCCTGAAGCATTCCTTGCAGGCGTTTCAGGGCGGTATCGGTTTTCCTCTCAGCATACTCTATCCGAGCCAGAAGAACCCCAACCGCAAACGTCATTGAGTTTAGGGAATTATCCTTGGTAATCTCGATGGACTCTTGGACGTTGTTCCGTGCGGCGCGGATGCACAGTTCCTTCCAGTCTTGGTTCTCCGCCTCAGGGAGGAAGCGTGGCAGGAAGGAAGGCATCGTATCGAGTTCGCACAACGTCAGGAGAAGGTTAGCACGGGATTGAAGAAGGGAAGCGAAATGGTTCTTAGATTCAAGTGCTCGGAAAATTTCAAGAGCCTTCTCATAGCTCTCCAGAGCACGATCGTATTCCTTGCGTTTCAGGTAGATGTTCCCCAGATCCCTGTTGATACCAGCTATTCCCAACTGTTCTCCCAGCTTCTCACAGATCGCCAATGCTCGCTGACATGCCTCCAGAGCGCGGCCATACTCGCCCCGGGCAAAGTAGACGAGTCCTATGTCCCGGACAGCCTTGGCAATCCACCATTGGTCGCCAACCTCTTCCGAGAGAGCCAACTGCTGCTGATACGCTTTCAGGGCGCGATCATAGTCGCCGCGGACAGCATAGATGTTCCCGATGTTCACGACGGCTGCGGCTATTCCCTTTCGTTCTCCCAGCCTCTCACAGATGGTCAATGCTTGCTGGTAGGCCTCCAGAGCACTATCATATTCGCCACGCTCAAAGTGGACAACCCCCATGCTTACGCCGATTGCAGCTTTCCAGACGAGGTCACCAGTCTCTTCACAGATAGCGAACGCCTGTTGATACAGCTCCAGAGCACGTTCATGCTCACCACGTCGGCGTTGGGTGTGTCCCATATGTCCAACGGCGAAGGCTGCTCCTCGTCGGTCTTGCAACTTCTCGTAGTGGCTCAGAGCTTCCGAAAAGTGCTCCATTGCCTCGGCGTCCGAACCTCGCATCGTGAGCAACCTGCCTCGCAGAAGCAGAGCGTCGGCTCGCTCTGGAAGTTGCTTCGCCTCATCGGCTATTTTCAGTATCTGGCCATATACCTCTAACGCTCCCGACCAGTGGCTCAGGTGCTCGAGAATATCTCCTACCACCTTCAGATAGTCAAGGGGATGGGACTTCTTCCCCTCATCAACTTCTCGCGAAAGGCGTTCGAGGTAGAGTGCCTCTGGATTGTTGCCTTTATCTCTCAATTCCTTCCAGAGGGATAACACTTCGTATTTACCTGATTCAGTATATAACTCCCGAAGGAGAGGCTCTTCCATCAGGGCTTCAACAACTTTCGAATCTTTTCCTGCATCCGCATATCCCCAGACGCGCTCTGTGGCACTTCGTCTGCTCAACTCTCCCTGTTCGAAATACTCTGCCAAGCGCAGATACATCGTCCGCCGTCTCTCTTCACTTCCGAGATAGCGTTTCTCGACAGATCGACGCAGGTAGTCGTGGAAGAAGGTCAGGTAGCCATTCTTGCGTACCAGATGGTAGTCCAGTCCGGCTGTCATCGCCGTGATCTTCAGTCGGGAGAATCCACTCAATTCCGAGAGTTCTCCTTCACTAAGTCCAGTACGACTGCACCAGAGTGCCGAGAGAGATTCCTGGACAGCAGGTGAACCGTGATCCTCTTCTATTCGTTCGAGCACCTTTTGGAATAGGTCTTCGGTGCCGGTGGCAGTTAGATACTCATCGATCCGTTCTTGTAGGTCTTCGTGGCGGCTGATGAGGCGAATCTCTTCGAGGAGGGTTTTGAGGAAGAGGGGGTGTCCACATTTATAGTCGGAGGCGATCTGCTGTATCTGGTCAGGGTGGAGTGCCTTGCGAAACTCGGCGAGGTATCGGACAACAATTGTTTCCCGCTCGGCCTTTGTGAGTGCCTGCATGCCAAGCTGGTTCCAACCTCGTCTCTTGAGTTCAAGGAGAGTTCCCTCAACAGTAGAGCTGAGGATCAATCGGATGTGAGGAGAGATAACCTCGGGAATCCACTGCAACTCCAATGCCTTCCCCTGCAACTGGTTCAGACCGTCGAGGATCACCACCATGCGCTCACCACTCTGCTTCAGGGCGTGTCCAGCATATCCGAACCACTGACTTAGGGCTTGATCCAGTTCTTCCGGTGCTGTCGGTAGTTCTTCCTCGCGGTTGAAGCGTTCTTTGATTTCCATGCAGAGATGGCGGATCACTCCGTAGTGATCGGTTCCAGTTGCTCCAATGCCGACGTAGTGCTCAATCACCTGAATCTGTGGGTTCTTCTTTCGAAAACTCTCTCCCCAGTAAGCGAAGAGGGAGGACTTGCCCGAACCACTCTCGGCGTAGACAACGAGCGGCGGCCCTTCTTCTCTGACATGATCGTTCAGACTCTTGAGATAGAGCGGGTTCGGGATATAGGCTCGGCGGCGGCTGAGTGCAAAAGCAATGTGTCTGGAACGTTCCTCTTCGAGTGGAGTCGGGGGGCTGGCATCAGCAAAGTCCTCCTGGATGATTCTCACGAGGTCATCATAGATCATCCTGCCGAGTGCGGGGGGATCGCTGAACGTCTCGATTGGTGCTCCACTTGCTTCGATCCGTTCCTGATACTCTTGAAGTTTCCGCAACTCTTCACTCTCATCGGAGTCTCCTTCCACGTCCTGTTGTTGGCGACGAAAGTAGAAGTATGCCTTCTCCGCTGGCTTTTTATCGATGAGATCACTACCAGCTCCGAGCAGAGCGTAGTGGGTCTCCATCTCGGTGATGCTCATCCCCTCGGTTGCCGCATCTTCTATCCAGAGATACTGTTCGAGAAGAGTTGGGTCTTTCAGAATGTCGAGGTAGGAGGGGACGTAGCCGTAACGACTTCCGGTGATGCCGATGAAGTAGGGTCGGCACTTGTCGACTTCTTCGAGGCAGGCTCGAATGACTTGGCCGAGTTTGACATCTTGGTCGGTCAGTCCCCACCGCAGATCTACTTCAGTGAAGGTGATTCCCTTCTCCCGGCAGAGCGCACGAATTTCTGGAAAGATTTTCTTTACCAGGTACTCCCGCTCCTCCCCCAAGTCTCGGAAGGTGCTGGAGATGAAAAGGCGCAATTCGTTGGCTTGTGGCATGCCTTAATATGGGAGTTCTGAGCGTTTCAACAATGAAATCTTCTCCGAACTTGATAGGGATAGAATCGCTGATTTTGCCTGCCTGCCCGTCTATGGCAGGTGCACGAGGCTCTGGAAAGATATTCTTGACTAGATGCTGTTCCCCCAACATGTTGCCGAAGTTGGCAGGAAGAATAATTTGGAGTTCACTATGCCTTGGAACACCAGAAAAGGAAGCTAACTTTATTCCTCCCCGAATCGTTGTATTCTTCTGTTATATTAAGGCATATCGCAGTGGTTGATAGAGACTCTCGCACACTCTTCATTGATTTTAAGGTGGGAAGAGTGGTGGCTTTACCAAGCACCATCATATTTCATACATAACTGAATTACCGTGAATCGACCAACTGTTCCTGTTTTGACACCAAAGCTATTTCCTACCTGTACCCAGATTTTCCAAGTGAAGATTGCCAGAGTTTTCCTCTCTGTTTTTCTGCCACTGCTTGGCTCAGTAGTTGCCACGGCGCAGAATCGTGACTTCGGCGCCGAGCGGATTGTAATCGACGACAACGCAGCAGATGGCGTACGGAACACGATGACGATCCAGACATCCAACCCGTTACTACAGAATGTGTTGTTGACGATCCCTGATCCGGGGGCGGGAGCAGCGCAGATCGTACTTGCCCCTCCCGGAAGCGGTGCGTGGCTGCTGACGGGGAACGCCGGCACGACGGCGGGGACGAACTTTATCGGCACAACGGATAGCGTGGCGTTGCACCTTCTGGTAGCAGGTGGTTCCTCCAATGGACTGATATTGAACATATTCGGTGGAATTCAACGGGACGCAGGGGGAAACATACGGGGTTCGCATGCGGTTGACTTGCAACTGACCAGATCTGCCCCGGATCAGGTTGCCTCAGGGTTTTACGCGACTATTTCCGGCGGATCGAATAACACAGCCTCTCAGCAGTTTACATCCGTTGGAGGTGGAACGTCGAACAGTGCGACGAACGAATACGCGACGATTGGTGGAGGGATTGAAAACGTCGCCACGAACCTGTATGCGACGGTTGCCGGCGGACGCCAGAACAGCGCCACAAGCACAGGGACAGCGGTTGGTGGTGGGTTCTCAAATTCCGCCACAGGTCCACAGAGTGTGGTCTCCGGGGGGGCGTCGAACATCGCTTCCGGGATCTATGCCGTGGTTGGGGGTGGTTCTTCCAACAGATCGAGTCAATTCTATTCCACGGTAGCCGGTGGTATTCAGAATCAGGCGACGGGACGAGGTGGCGTGGTTGCGGGCGGAACGTCGAACCAGGCCAACGGCAACTACTCGGCCATCGCAGGGGGTAATGGGCTGACAATTGATGGAGACAGGAGCTTTGGATTCTTAGCAAACGGGGGACTTGATTCGATGATTGTGAGCGAGTCGAACGTAGCAGTCTTCGGCAACACCGACTTGTGGCTGGCGAACAACGACTCCGCATCAAGTCAGCTCCGCTTCTACGAAGCGAACGCTACAACCGGAACATTCCCCGATTCGACCAACTACACCTCCTTCGAGGCAGGTACACAGACATCGGATATCAACTACATCCTGCCGCTGAGCACCGCTGCAACGACAACGGTTGAAGAAGGACTCCTGCAACTCGATGCGGGAACCGGGCAGTTGAGTTGGGTTAATCCTGCATCGGCAGTAACGGGTTTTGTCTGGACGCTGAGCGGGAACAGCGGGACGACTGCGGGGACGAACTTTCTTGGGACGACGGACAGTGTTGCGTTGCACATTCGTACGAACAATGTTGATCGACTGATCTTCAACACGAACGGGAGCATACAGCGGGATACCGGAGGGAACGGTCGTGGAGCGAACGCGATCGACTTGCAGACGGACAGAATTGCCGCTACGCAAGTTGCCTCGGGACTTCAATCAGTTGTCGGAGGGGGTTTTGCCAACACCGCTTCAGGAAGTCAATCAACGGTCGGAGGGGGTTTTAACAACAACGCTGCGGGACTTCAATCAGTTGTCGGAGGGGGTTTTGCCAACACCGCTTCAGGAAGTCAATCAACGGTCGGCGGGGGTTTTAACAACAACGTTGCGGGACTTCAATCAGTTGTCGGAGGGGGTATAAACAACACCGCTTCGGAACCCTTTTCAACTGTCGCAGGGGGTACTAACAATCGTGCATCGGGATCGACTTCAACGGTCGGCGGGGGTTTTAACAACACCGCTTCGGGAGTTGAAGCTGTTGTCGGCGGGGGTTCCGGCAACACCGCGTCGGGAATAGAATCAACGGTCGGCGGGGGTGTAAGCAACACCGCTTCGGGACTTCAATCAACCGTCGGCGGGGGTGTAAGCAACACCGCTTCGGGAGATCAGGCTACAACCGCCGGAGGTTCTTCGACCACTGCTTCGGGACTTCAATCAGTTGTCGGAGGGGGTAGACTCAACACCGCTTCGGGGGTTTCCGCAACTGTCGGAGGTGGCTCCAGGAACATCGTCGCCGGTGATAATTCCGCTATCCCCGGCGGCAACGGATTAACACTCGATGCTGCGGCAGACGGGAGCTTCGGATTCCTGGGTGATAACGCCGGCGGCTCAAAGAACATGACAATCAGTACACCCGATGTGGCAGTCTTCGGCAACACCGATATGTGGCTTGCGAACAACGACAGTTCGGCAAGTCAATTACGTTTCTACGAAGCCTACAACAGCAACGGACTTTTTCCGAACGGGACGAACTACACCTCCTTCGAGGCAGGTACACAGACGTCAGACATCAACTACATCCTGCCGTTGAGCACGACAGCAACGACAACCGTGGAGGAAGGATTCCTGCAACTGGATGGGGGAACCGGACAGTTGAGTTGGGTAGATCCAGCCACGGCAGCCTCTGCCTTCGCGTGGTCGTTGACGGGGAACACCGGCACAACGGCGGGGACGAACTTTATCGGCACAACGGATAGCGTGGCGTTGCACCTTCTGGTAGCAGGTGGTTCCTCCAATGGACTGATATTGAACATATTCGGTGGAATTCAACGGGATGCAGGGGGAGGCATACGGGGTTCGCATGCGGTTGACTTGCAACTGACCAGATCCGCTCCGAGTCAGGTTGCCTCAGGGTTTTACGCGACCATTTCCGGCGGATCAGATAATACGGCCTCCCAGCAGTTTGCATTCGTTGGGGGTGGAACGTCGAACAGTGCGACGAACGAATACGCGACGATTGGTGGAGGACTCGAAAACGCCGCCACGAACCTGTATGCGACGATTGCCGGGGGACGCCAGAACAGCGCAACCAGTGCAGGAACTACGATTGGTGGTGGATTCTCAAATCGCGCCACAGGTTCACAGAGTGTGGTCTCCGGGGGGGCGTCGAACATCGCCTCCGGAGTTTATTCTGTGGTCGGGGGGGGCGCTTCCAACAGATCGAGTCAATTCTATTCCACGGTAGCCGGTGGTATTCAGAATCAGGCGACGGGACGAGGTGGCGTGGTTGCGGGCGGAACGTCGAACCAGGCCAACGGCAACTACTCGGCCATCGCAGGGGGTAATGGGCTGACAATTGATGGAGACAGGAGCTTTGGATTCTTAGCAAACGTGGGACTCGATTCGATGATCGTGAGCGAGTCGAACGTCGCAGTCTTCGGTAACACCGATCTGTGGCTTGCAAACAACGACAGTGCTTCAAGTCAGATCAGGTTTTACGAGGCATATGATACGGCCGGAGCCTTCCCGAACGGGACGAACTACACGTCGTTCGAGGCGGGAGCGCAGGCATCGGACATCAACTACATCCTGCCGACAGCCTTGCCGACAGCCGGACAGATTCTTCAGGCAAGCGGAGTAGCCGGAACCACGGTGACCCTGACCTGGGCAGCCGATGCAACGGTGGCAGCGCGAGATGGGAGTGATACGCCAACATCGATAGCCACACCGGAGAGTCGGGAGGAACGGATCAACCTTCTGTTGCAACGCATGGATGAAATGCGGGAGATGATGCGGAAGATGGAGGTGGAACTTCGCGCCCTAACCAACGAGGAATCGATGCCCGAATCTCGAGTAGAGACAAGTTCCGACCAGAACCTACACGTTGTGGAGTAATGTTGCTTCCGGTGTTGGCTTGATTTCAACACTCTGCCGTTGGTAGCTTAATTGACGCCAATCGAACGACACGACAAACAACAACCGAGAGTCATCCGGCAAATGATGAAAGCCACAATCTATGGCCCGTGCTACAGTAAGCTCCCCAATCTTCGTTTTCTACCGGACGAGGTGTTCCCGTTCCTCCTGCAGGTCGCGGAAGGTGAAACTAATAAAAATACGTAGCTCATTGGTCTTGGTCATACTCCAGCTACCCTCTTATCCTCGTTGTCGATCGCGCTGCTGAGTTCGTCGATACGTTTGCCGAAGAGATCAAGTGGAGTCCGCTGGAACAAGTTCCGGTAGAGGTCGAGTGCCCGGGTTGCGTGCAGGTTGTCTGACCGATCAAGTTTCCAGAGTTCGAAGTGTATGTCGGCCAGTTGATTTGATGCCCACGGATTATTGTCAGACATCTCGATCTCCGAGAGCAAGGCTTGGAATTCCGAAACTCCTTGCTGAGTATTTCCCTCAGCAATATCGATACGTGCAAGCAACGCGCGGCTTGCAATCAGGGAACGTGACAGATTCAAGTCCCGGCATAACTCCCGCCCTCTTTCGGCCTCCTCACGTGCCCGCTTCAAAACGGTCGTTGACCATTCCAACCCTGTAGCTTCCGGAAGGTGTTGTTTCAGATAAGCCGGTGGCTCCAAACAGTTTTCCCAGATTGCGTAGAATGCCTCGGCTCGTTCAGTACAGTATTGTTGTAATCTGAATCGATCGCCGATCTCAACCAAAAGAGAAACTGCCTCGGTAAAATTCTCAAGTGCTGTGTCAAGCTCTCCGATCTTCATCAACGCAGTCCCCATACCACCTCGCAGTGAGGCCAGATTATGACGATCACCTATCTCGGAACAGAGTTGTATCCCTCTTCGATAGCAATCAATAGCCTCTTGATACTCACCAGCAAGGTTGTGAACAGATCCGAGGCAGGATAGAGCCTGTATGATATATCCATGATTTCCCAACTCCTCGGCTATCGTCAACCCACGGCGAGCAGATGCGAACGCTCTGTCTGCGTCACCGAGGCCAACGTAGGCACTTGTCATCATTACGCACGCAACAGTGATATTACTTCGATCACCAAACTGTTCGCACAGTGCAAGGTCTTTCTCAAGGCACTCGACAGCCTGAGCGTACTCCTCCATCTCGGTGAGTAAACTCCCCATATTCCCTAACGTATGTGCGACATGGCGCAGGTCGCCCAGCTCCTCACTGACCTCGGCTGCCTGTTGAAAAAACTCAAGTGCTGTTGCGGCATTACCACATCTCTGGTGGGCGATTCCCAGGTTCCCGTAGATCGCCATCAACGTTTGCAGATCATGTCTTTCTTCATGGTGTTGTAAATAACTGGCACCACATTCAATTGCCAGCTCATACGCTCCACTCAAGGTATAGAGGGCAGTCTGATATCCTGCGATAGAGGCTATCCCATTGCTGTCTTCGAGCTGTTCGAACAGCTCCAATGCCTGTGAGGATTTCTGAAATGCTTCTTCCTGATTGCCGAGAAAATAGTGGAGTGGCACCATCTGCCTGTACAAGACAGCCTGCATAAATTTTTCGTCGGCATCGCGGCTGATCGTTACGCAGTGTTCTGCTATTTCCAGTGCGCGATTCCAGTGATTCTTGGATGAGAGTAACTGAGTGATGAACTTAAGCCCTTCTACTTCTTGCATCGGCGGGCGATCCTCTTCTCTCCATCGTTCTATTCCCCGATCAATCCACTCGACCATATTCTCCTGTTCGCTCAGCGCAGTCCAATGACTCAGCGCTTCAAACTCTCCTCCCCCTTTGACAAGTGCCATGTAGTGAGGAATTGTGGAGAGAGTTTCAGCGAGGCGCTCTGGTTGGTTGGCCAGACTAAGTTGCCAGACAAGCTCGCGAGAGACCCAAGGTTCGGGGGGCTGTGCGGCAAAGTAGTCAATCAGACTACCTCGGGTTTCCTGTTGTTGGGCTTCGTCCGAAAGATATCGGCGCTCAACGGCCTGGCGGAGATAGTTGTGAAAGAACCCCAAGAGTCCGTCCCTGCGGATCAGGTGATAGTCAAACGCAAAGACCAAGCGGGAAAGGTCAAGGCGACTCATCCCGGTGATTCCCAAGAGAGCCTGCTCCGTCAACCCATTGCGGGAGAGAGCTATCGCACGTGTTGCGTTGCCGATCAAGGCCTCACCAAAATCGGATTCCAGTCGTTCCAACAAGCGATTGAAGACCTCAAGCAGGTCGTTTGCCGATGTATACGTGTCGATAACCGACCCGAGAGTCTCATGACCTCCGTGGAGCCGGAGTTCTTCAGCAACTACACGCAGGAAGAGAGGTGAAGTCCCTTTCGCATCGGTAATAATGCGTCGTATGTGTTCTGGAGAGATGCCTTTGCGGAACTCGCCGAGATACCGCACAACGATGCTCTGACGCACCCGTTCATCATCCAGTGGTTTCACGTGGAGTGCCGACCACTCCCGTTCGTTCAGGTGGTCGAGTGTCTCCCCCGGAGTAGTCGAGACAAGGAGCTTCAGTGTTGGGGGGATCGATTCGGGCAACCACGCGAGGCGCTTCCCAGAACTACTTAACTGATCGAGAGCGTCAATCACGATGAGTACAGGGATGTCAGATTCGCTTGTGAGTCGTTCAGCTCGATGGAGCCAGTTCTGGAACGATTGTTGAAGTGCCTGGGGTGAAGTCGGTATCTCTTCGTCAACCGAGAAGTGAGCGCTCAGCTCCTGAATGACATGTCGCATGATTGCAACGGAAGAACCACTTCCGTTCGATGCACCGACATAGTGTTCAATCATCAGAGCCTTCGGGTTCTTGGTTCTGTAGTAACCGGCTGCATAGGCAACAAGAGAACTCTTGCCGAGACCGGAGTCTCCGCTTACAATCAGAGGTTTGTCCCCCTTGCTTACCCACTCTGCAAATTCTTTGAGATAGTGCGGATTCGGGATGTAGGCTCGGGTGCGGCTGATAGCAAACGCAGAGTGTGCTCTGCGTTCAAGTTCAAGAGGGGAGGGAGCCTCGGTCTCAGGCCAGTATCGGTCGATCATATCGAGGAGATCATTCCGTACCAACTGGCCAAGTTCATCGATAGTGCTGAAGTCGCGAAAGGGGTGTTCGGTCGATTTTACACGTTCAATCAACCCCTGGAGTCGTTCAGGATTATCGGCGTCGGTCTTGTCATCATCACGATGATAGAAAAACGTTCTCTCTCCTCCGGAATTTTCTGGTGCATTGAAGACACCGTGGACGAACTCCATCTCGGTAACGCTCATACCATCCATGGCCGCCTCTTCAATCCACGGGTACTTGGCCAGCAGGTCGGGATCCATAAGAATCTCGTGAAACTCCGGCACCCATCCGTAGCGATTGCCGAGCATGCCGATAAAGTAAGGGCGGCACTTGTCCACTTCTTCAAGACATGTGCGAATGATCTGACCGAGCATGGCATCCTCTTCAGTCAGCCCCCACCGGAGGTCGACCTCAGTGAACGTGATACCTCGTTGGCGACAGAGGGCACGAATCTCCGGAAAGATCTTCTTGACGAGATGTTCCCGCTCCTCCCCCAGGTCGCGGAAGGTGGAGGAGATGAAAACTCTGAGTTCGTTACTCTGTGGCATCGCTCTCCTCCCCGGAAGTTGATGTGGTCTGATGATCGGGCACATCACCATGTCCGTCAAGTTCGTCAATCCGAACTCTGTAGATGTACTTCGGTATCCCGGCAAAGAGTGATCGATACAGATCAAGGGCTTGCGACCGGTGGTCGGTCCCGTTGGGGTCGAGCTTCCAGATCCAGTAGTGGAGTTCGGATCGCTGCTCGTCGTCCGTTACCCCAGAAAGCATTTCGTTCAACCTGTTGACGCCCGCCTCCGGTGATCCCTCTGCTGCGGCAAGCCGTGCTAACGCTATCTCGGCGGAGAAGATCGTTTCCGGCATTGACAACTCCCGGCTGATCTCCAGACACTCCCCGGCCTGCGTTCGGACCGCACGCAGCGTTGCCGATCGCCACTGATCTTCCGTTGCGTCGGGCACAAACTGTGGAAGGTTTGCTGGCATCGCTTCGCTCCGGTTGTGAAGCTCTAACAGACATTGGGCAATGCAGATGTGCCAGTACGTGGCTCCGTGGCGGAGACCGAATGCCTTGTGAATATCGAGCGCTTCGACCGCATCAGGCAACGCTTCGGAGTAATCACCCCGATCCAGGTGGACAATGGCGCGATTGCCGACGGCGAGGCTAATCATCTGTCGATCATCCGTCTCGCGTGCAATCTTCTCCTGTTCCCGATAGCATTCGAGCGCCTCGGCAAAGTCCCCACGATCCGAGTGGATGATTCCGCGATTGCCGACGGCGAAACCGACGCTCTGCCGATCGCCAAGCTCCTGCGCAATCTTCTCCTGTTCCCGGTAGCAGGAAATCGCCTCGGGGTACTCCCCCCGACTCCAGTGGATGATACCCCGATTACCGACAGCCATGCTGATGATGTGTCGCTCCTCCAACTCCCGCGCAATCTTCTCCTGCTCCTGAAAACAGGTGAGTGCCTCAGAGTATTCCCCACGACCGAAATGAGTGCGACCCCGATTGCCGACGGAAATCGCAATGCTCAGCTGGTCACCGAGTTCCCGCGCCGATGCTTCCGCCTCACGTGACAAGGTTTCGCTCTCCTCAAAGCGCCCCTGCATTCGTGCTAATTCTGCAAGTCGACTCCTCGCACGGCTCTCTTCCAATCGTTTTCCCAGTCGGCCAAGAAGTGCCATCTGTTGTCGTGTGATCTGCTCGGCTTCACCCCACGCACCAATCCGCTCGTAGACCTGACCAACCGCTGCAAGGGCACTGACCTGTTCCTTATCGGTATGCTCTACCTCCTTCCAGCGCTGCAGACCGGTCTCATAGGCTGCAACTACTTCCGAACGATCGCGACCCGACCAGAGACGCAACACCTCGTATGGCTCCGGGTACCACAACCCGACAAACCGCTCGATTCCGCTCAGGGCCTGGTCGATTCCCGGCCGATCTTCGAGTCCTTCGAGAGCATGGAGCAACTCGTGCGTCGTTCGCAGACTGACCGGCTCTTCCTCGAAGTACGACGCCAGCCGACGATACCGCTCGCCCCGATCTTCCGGTTTCGACAGATATCGATTCCACACGGCCCGGTGCAGATAGTCATGAAAGAAACTAAGTTGTCCATCGCGATGAAGTAGATGATAGTCGAAGGCGAACAGCAGACGGGACAACTCCAGGCGGCTGACATCGATCAGCCGGAGCAGCTCATCCTCGCCCAGACCGGATCGGGAAGCTCCGATGAAGCTCAGGAGATTGCGCACGGATGCCTCGCCGTAATCCCGCTCCATCCGCTCTATCACCAGCTCGAACACCCCAAGTAGATCGGCCGCTCCGCCATATCGATCGATCACGTCGTCAAGCGTCTCGTGCGTACCGTGTAGCCGAAGCTCCTCGGCGACGACGCGGAGGTACAACGGTGAGTCTGCCTTCCCGTCGCCGATCACACGGCGCAGCTGTTCCGGGCTTATCCCTTTGCGAAACTCTCCGAGGTAGCGGACGACGATGCTCTGACGGATCCGTTCGTCTTCCAGCGAGGCGACCTCCAGCTCCCTCCACTCCCGATCGGCAAGGGCTTTCCCGGCGACACCCGGCGTTGTCGATATCACGAACTTCACGCCCGACGGTATCCGCTTTGGAAGCCAGCTCATCCGCTGTCCCGCTACGTCGAGCTGGTTGACTGCGTCGATGACGATCAGCACGGCAATTCCCTCCCGGGCTGCAAGGTGCTCACACTGGAAGAGCCGGTCCGCGAAGCTCTTCTGCAAGGCTTCCGGTTCCGTCGGCAGCTCCTTCTCGATACCGAAGCGAACGTGCATTGCCTCGACGATGTGGCGGATCACCGAGATTGCCCTTCCGCTCGATGGCGAAGCGCCGACGTAGTGGGCGATGACAAAAGCATCCGGGTGCTTCCTGTGGTAGTACTCCGTCAGGTAGGCGACGAGTGAACTCTTGCCCCGTCCCGATTGACCGGAGATCACCAACGGACTGTCCCCCTCCAAAAGCCAGGAATTGAACTCCTTGAGATAGAGCGGGTTCGGGATGTAGGCGCGGGTGCGGCTTGCGGCGAATGCTGCGTGCGAGCGACGCTCAAGATCAAGCTCGCTCGGCGCTTCAGCATCCGGCCAGTTGGTCTGGATCATTGCCATCAGATCATCCCGGACGGCGTTGCCAAGTTCCTCGACATCGGCGAACTCGCGGAAGGGGCGACTGGTCGAACGTGTCCGGTCGATCAGTGCGCCGAGCCGTTCGGGGTCGTCGTCGTCGGCGATGTCACCCTGCCGGTGATAGAAGAAGGCGTACTCGCCGTCGACCTCGGGAGCATCGAAGACGCCGTGGATGAACTCCATCTCGGTGACGCTCGTTCCGTCGATGGCGACATCTTCGACGAAGGGATACTTCGTGAGGAGATCGGGATCCATGAGGATATCGTGGAGTTCGGGAACCCATCCGTATCGGTTGCCGATGATCCCGATGAAGTATGGTCTGCACTTGTCGACTTCTTCGAGGCAAGTGCGGATGATGCGTCCGAGATTTGCTTCTTCCTCGGTGAGACCCCAACGTAGGTCGACATCGGTGAATGTGACACCGCGTACACGACAGAGTGCACGGATCTCTGGGAAGATCTTCTTGACGAGATGCTCCCGTTCCTCCTGCAGGTCGCGGAAAGTACTGGAGATGAAGAGACGGAGTTCGTTGGTCTTACGCATTCTTCAAGCCTCTCCCTTATTTCCAATCTCTTCGTCAAGTTCTTCGAGTCTGCTGCGGTACTCGAGCTTTGGTGTGACAGCGTAGAGATCACGGTAGAGACGCTCGGCGCTCGCCCGGTGCTCATTTCTGTGTTCCGGTGAGAGTTCCCAGAGCCGGTAGTGCAGATCTGCGCGCTGTACATCATCGGGAGCCTCTGGAAGCATCGCACGCAGATGTGCTATGGCGCGGGCGGTCTCACCTTCAGCATCCCCAACTCGTGCCAGAAGAATGCGGGCGGCAAAGGCGCTCGACACCGAGGAGATTTCACGGGCAATGTCGAGAGAATCCTCGGCATCGTTTCGGGCGGCGTCACGGCAGTCGGATTTCCAGTTTCGGCTTCCGGACCCGGGCAGGAACTTCGACAAGATCTCCGGCATACTGTCGAATGCCAGGAACTTCAACCACAGATCAGAGCGCATCTGTAAGAACAGAACCGTTTCAGCCTGCATACCTATCCCTTGAAATCCGTTCAGTGCATGCTCCAGACTCTCCAGAGCGCGACCATACTCACCACGCTCGATGTAAAGCGTGCTCATGTTCCCGAAGGCGGTGGCTATCCCTCTTTGCTCTCCTAACTCTTCACAGATGGTCAACTGTCGTTGATATAACTCCAATGCACGATCATGTTCACCACGCTCGAAGTAAACAAGACCCATGTTTCCGACCACAGCCACGAGTCCTATGCGATCACTCAGCTCCTCGCATATCGTCAAACAGCGTTGATTCAACTCCAATGCACGATCATACTCACCACGCTCGAAGCAGACGATAGCAATCTTCCCGGCTCCGATAACGATCCCTCTTCGCTCTCCTAACTCTTCACAGATGGTCAACTGTCGCTGATACAACTCCAGTGCATGATCAGACTCGTCGCGCGCGTGATACACATTTCCCACATTCCCGGCCGCGAAGGCTACTCCTCTTCGATCACCCAACTCCTCGGAGATCTTCAACTGTTGCTGAAATGATTCGAGTGCGCGATCATACTCACCATGATGGAAGTAGAGAATGCCGATGTTCCCTGCAGCATTGGCTATTCCCCTTCGGTCGCCCGACTTCTCACATATCGTCAAGCACTGCTGAAACGACTCGAGCGCACGGTCATACTCTCTTCGGCGCATGTAGACCAGCCCCATGTTCCCGATAGCGGTGGCGATGCCTGGCTGGCTATCCAACTCCCCGGATATGGTCAACTGTCGCTGGTATGACTCTATTGCACGATCATACTCACCACGTTGGAAGTAGACGACACCCATGCTCCCGACGGCAGCCGCCACTCCTTCCTGATCCCCTGACTTCTCTGAGCGACTCAGCGCATCAGCAAAAGACTCCATTGCCCCGGTGTACTCTCCTTGCAGCTGCAGCAGTCGGCCAAGAGCTTGTAGCGCCCTCGTTGCCTCCATGCCTCGCTCCGCTTCGTCTGCTCTCTCCAACATCTGCCGATACATCGACATTGATCCAGACCAGTGGCCAAGTTGTTCAAGTATATCTCCTGCTATCGCCAAGCTATCGAACCCTTCTGACGTATGCTCCTTACGAGTGTCGTCATCCAGACTCGCGACGTAGAGCTTCTCAGGATCATAACCTGTCTGCCGCAGGCGCGACCACTGCGAGAGCACTTCGTACTTACCCGCTCCGACATACAGTTCCCGAAGTACCTGTGTGGTCAATAATGTCTCGATGACTTTTGCATCATCTCCTCCCTCGGAGTATCCCCATAGGCGTTCTGATGCGCTACGCTTGTTCAATTCTGCTTCCGAGAAGTACTCTGCAAGGCGCAGATGTCTGTTGCGGCGAATCGCTTCACTTCCCAGGTATCGTTTCTCGACGGCTCGACGCAAATAGTCGTGAAAGAAGGTCAGATATCCCTCCTTGCGTACCAGATGGTAGTCCAGTCCTGAAACCATCGCGGCGATCTTCAGGCGCGATAAATCAGTCAGCTCCGAGAGCTCCTGTTCATCCAGCCCATGGCGGCTGCACCAGAGCGTTGAGAGAGCATCGCAAACCGCGCCGGAGCCATGATCCTTCTCGAATCGTTCCAGCACCTTCTGGAACAGGTCTTCAGTTCCTGTGCACTCGAGATAGTACTCGATCCCTTGTTCGAGGTCTTCGTGACGGTTCACCAGACGAATCTCTTCAAGAAGAGTCTTCAAGAAGAGAGGGTGACCGGACTTGTAGTCTGAAGCTATACGACGGATTTGCTCTGGATTGAGCGACTTCCGAAATTCAGCCAGGTATCGGACAATGATCGCCTCGCGCTCAGGCTCGGAGAGTGCCTGCATACCGAACTCGGTCCATCCTCTCTTGCGAAGTTCGACGAGTGTACCTTCAATCGTTGAGCTGAGGATGAATCGAATTCTCGATGAGATGACATCGGGAATCCACTTCAGTGCAAGAGCGGTTCCTTGCAACTGGTTCAAGCCATCGAGGATCAGCACCATACGCTCGTCCCCCTGTTCCAGGGCATGCTCAGCATAACCAAGCCATTGGCCGAAGGATTTTTCCAATGCTTCCGGTGTGGTCGGAATCTCTTCTTCCCGATTGAACCGTTCTTTGATCTCCATACACACGTGCCGGATGATCGCATAGTGGTCGGTTGCCGTTGCTCCGATGCCGACATAGTGCTCAATGATGTGCGCTCCCGGGTTCTTCTTGCGATACTGTTCGGCCCAGAAGGCGAAGAGAGAGGACTTGCCCGATCCGCTCTCCGCATAGACGACAAGGGGAAGATCGTCCCCTTTGGCATGCTCGTTGAGACGTTTGAGATATTTCGGGTTGGCGATGTAAGCTCGTCTACGACTGAGGGAGAACGCCTGGTGTCGCGCACGCTCCTCTTCGAGTGGTGTCGGCGGGACTGCATCGGCGAAGTCCCGGTCGATGATCTGAAGAAGGTCGTTGCAGATCATTTTTCCGAGTGCCTCGGTATCGTTGAACGACTCAACCGGGAGATCAGCCGCTCGAATGCGCTCTTGATACTCCTGTAACCTCTGGAGTTCCTCTTCATCGGTTGATGTATCGGCACGATTCACTCGGAAGTAGAATCGAACCTGTTCAACCCCTCTCCTTATTCCTCCCTCCTCATCCCGGCGAAGCACCGCATAGTGGGCTTCCATCTCGGTAATACTCATTTCCTCAAGAGAGGCTTCCTCGATCCAGGGATAGAGTTCAAGCAGTGCGGGGTCTTTCTGAATATCGAGATAGGAAGGAACGTATCCGTACCTGTTTCCGGTAATGCCGATGAAATACGGTCGACACTTGTCCACCTCTTCAAGGCAGGCTCGGATGACCTGTCCCAGGGCAACGTCTTCATCGGTGAGGCCCCAGCGAAGATCAATCTCGGTAAAGGTGACGCCACGCCGACGACATAGAGCGCGGATCTCGGGAAAGATCTTCTTGACCAGATGTTCCCGCTCTTCCTGCAGATCGCGGAAGGTGGAGGAGATGAAGAGGCGGAGTTCGTTACTCGCTGGCATCGGTCTCCTCCGGTGTCATTGGTTCGATGTGCTGTGGCGGTGTGCCTGCACTCAGTTCATCAATCTGCCTGCGGTAGACGTGCTTCGGCGTCTTCTCGAACAGTGACCGGTACAGGCGCAGTGCCTTGGCTCGATGGTCGATATCCGCAGCGTTGAGTTTCCAGAGTCGGTAGTGGAGTTCGGCGCGATGCTGGTCGTCGTTTGTTTCCTCCAGCAACCGGACAAGAGAGTGGAGGGCAGCCTCTTTATTCCCCTCGGCTGCGTCGATACGTGCCAGCAAGACTCGGCCATCAAGCAACATAGCAGGAATTGACAGATCCCCCGAGATTGTCACGGATTCCTCGGCCTGCTCTTTTGCCATGCGCAGGGTAAGTGTCTGCCATGTTCCCGCCTCCGCTCCTAGGACATATTCCGGCAGGTACTTCGGTATCTTCTTTGCTTCCTCTACAATCTCCAACAACAGATCCGCAGCTTCTTTCAGACAGTAACTCAAACCATAGCGGTGGCCGAGCAGACGGAGCTCCGGCACTGCCGTGCTGAACTGTTCAAGTGCTCGCTCATACTCTCCACGATGGGCATACACAGCGCCCATGTTTCCCTGCGCAAGGGCTACGCCAGTGCGGTCGTTCAACTCCTTGCTGACCTGCAACTTCACACCGTAGCTCTCCAGCGCTTGCCCATACTCCCCACGATAGAAAAATACCCCTCCCCTGTGCATATGCGCATTGGCTACGCCATTGTGGTCGCCCAGCTCCTCGCTAATCTGCAAACTGACTCTAAAGCTTGCCAGTGCTCGATCATACTCCCCACGTTTCGCGTACACCATCCCCATGTTCCCCTGCGCTACGGCTACACCGTGGCGGTCACCCAACTCCTCGCTGATCCGCAACTTCACACCATAGCTCTCCAGCGCACGATCATGCTCCGCACGAATGGTGTATACATTGCCCATGTTCCCACACGCAGCGGCCACGCTCTTGCGGTGGCCCAACTCCTCACCGATCCGCAACTGAACTCCCAAGCTTTCCAACGCCTGCTCATATTCCCCACATTTCGTGTACACATTGCCTATGCTCCCTTGCGCAATAGCTACACCGTGGCGGTCGCCCGACTCCGTCGACAGATATAGTGCCCGTGCAAGCTCCTCCAATGCTTTGCTATACTCGCCACGCAACCCATACAAAGCCCCGAGCTTCTGACGCGATGCCGTTTCCTCTGAGGTGTCGTCACGTGCCACCGCAGAGGACAAGCGCTCTCGACTGTGTTCGATCGCGCTCGACCATCGACCCAGCTGTTGCAGAAGGTTGATCACGAGACCAATCCCCGCGCTCCTCTCCGCACCGTCAGCTACATCCCAGCGGTTCAATCCCTCTCGATAGTATCGATCCACTTCACTTTTATCGGCCAGACCCGACCAGTAGCCCAGCACATCGTACCGTCTCTGGTCCGCGTAGAGCGCGAGGAAGATCGGTATCGTCGCTAAAGTCTCATACAGGCGGTTCGTCTCGCCGATGACATTCAGTTGATACGTCAGTTCACCGGCCATCCGGGAGGAGACGATGGCTCCCTCGACCATCGCCGCCGACACACTGTTCTCAAAATACTCAGCTAACCTTCGGTGGGCTGCCTGCTTCTTCCCCTCATCGGTCAGATACCGCTTCTCGACGGCGCGACGCAGATAGTCGTGGAAGAAGCTCAGCAACCCATCGCGCTGCAACAGGTGGTAGTCGAAGGCGAAGAGAAGACGTGACAACTCCAGACGATTGATTCCTATCAACTCCAGTAGATCCTCTTCACTCAAGCCCGAGCGCGACGAGGCAATCAGACTCAGGAGGTCCCGTACTTGCCCTTCACCGTAGTCACGCTCCATCCGCTCCAGCATTAGATCGAAGACCTCCAGAAGATCGATTGCACCGCTGTAGCGATCGATTACCTCGTCGAGTGTCTCGTGCTCTCCATGCAGGCGCAACTCCTCGGCTACCACTCGCAGGTAGAGAGGGGAGTGTGCCTTCTCGTTGCCGATCACACGACGTATCTGCTCAGTGCCGATTCCTTTGTGGAACTCCCCTAAGTAGCGGACGACGATGCTCTGGCGAATACGCTCGTCGGCGAGCGGCTCCACCCGAAGCTCCGACCACTTCCGCTTGGCAAGTTGCTCTCCCGATTCACCCGGCGTTGCCGAGACTACCAGCTTCACTCCCGGAGGAATCGTCTCCGGCAACCAAGCCATCCGTTGTCCCAATTCGTCGAGCTGGTTGACTGCGTCGATCACAATCAGCACGTTGATCCCTTCCTTCGTGGCTAAGTGCTCGCAGCGGTAGAGCCAGTTGGCAAAGCTCCGCTGAAGCTCCTCCGGATTTGACGGCAGTTCTTCATCGACCCCGAAGCGAACGCGAATCGCTTCGACAATATGGCGCATCACCGAGAGAGCCGTTCCACTCGACGGCGATGCGCCGACGTAGTGGGCAATGACAAAGTCTTCTGGGTTCTTCCGGTGATAGTACTCTGTCAGATAGGCGACCAGTGAGCTTTTGCCGAGTCCCGACTCACCGGTGATGACCAGCGGCGTCGTGCTGTCGGCCAGCCATGTGGAGAACTCCTTGAGGTAGAGCGGGTTCGGGATGTAGGCGCGGGTTCGACTTGCGGCGAAGGCTGCGTGCGAGCGACGCTCAAGATCAAGCTCGCTCGGCGCTTCAGCATCCGGCCAGTTGGTCTGGATCATTGCCATCAGATCATCGCGGACGGCGTTGCCAAGTTCCTCGACATCGGCGAACTTGCGGAAGGGGCGACTGGTCGAACGTGCCCGGTCGATCAGTGCGCCGAGCCGTTCGGGGTCGTCGGCGTCGGCGATGTCACCCTGCCGGTGATAGAAGAAGGCGTACTTGCCGTCGACCTCGGGAGCATCGAAGACGCCGTGAATGAACTCCATCTCGGTGACACTTGCTCCGTCGATGGCGACATCTTCGACGAAGGGATACTTCGTGAGGAGATCGGGATCCATGAGGATATCGTGGAGTTCGGGAACCCAGCCGTATCGGTTGCCGATGATACCGATGAAGTATGGTCTGCACTTGTCAACCTCTTCGAGGCAGGTGCGGATGATACGTCCGAGGTTTGCTTCTTCCTCGGTGAGTCCCCAACGTAGGTCGACATCGGTGAATGTGACACCGCGTACACGACAGAGTGCACGGATCTCCGGGAATATCTTCTTGACGAGATGCTCCCGCTCTTCCTGCATGTCGCGGAAGGTGGAGGAGATGAAGATGCGGAGTTCGTTACTCTGTGCCATTGTCGGCCTCCGGAGTAGCGTGTGTGGTCGATCCGCTCAGTTCATCGATGCGCATCTGGTCGCCGACATTCGGTGTCTTCTCGGCGAGTGACCGATACAGGCGTAGTGCTTCGGTACGATGGTCGGCATCGGTGGTGCCCAGCTTCCAGAGCCAGTAATGCAGTCGAGCTCGGGCCTCAACGTCGGTCGCCTTCTCCAGCAGTACGTCAAGACGTGAAGTGGCTGCGACTACATCTCCCTCCATCGCAGTGATCCGTGCCAGAATCAGACGATTCTCGAAGAGCGTCTCCGGGGTTGACAACTCTTCGCTTAACGTCATGGACTCCTCGGCATGCTTGCGGGCCGTCCGTATCGTCGGTCCCTTCCAGGATGAAGGCTCTGCTTCCGGAACGTACTGCGGCAGATACTCCGGCATGTCGCCACCTTCGGCAATATCGAGCAGCACTCGCGCACTTCGCGCAAGCCCACGGCTCAGCCCAAGGCGGTAACCGATCCCGCGAAACTCGCTGGTCGCCTGACGGAACAAGGCAAGTGCTTCGGCGAATTCTCTGCGAATCGCATGTACAGCCCCGCGATTTTCCAGCACATAACCGAGGCCCTGGCGGTTGCCCAGGTCCCGATAGATCTCCTCGCCTTCCCGGTAGCAGGCAAGTGCTTCGGTATACTCTCCCAACATCGCATGCAATCTTCCACGATTGAATACTCCATGGGAGATGTTCCCACGATCGCCGATGTCACGGGCAATCTCCTCGCCTTCTCGGTAGCAGGCAAGTGCTTGTTGATAATCTTCCTGTTCCAAATGTGCGCTACCGCGATTGCTCACCGACATAGCGATCAACATCCGATCGCCACGTTCCCGTGCGATCTCTTCCAGCTCTCGAAAGCAGGCCATCGCTTCGGCAAGCTCTCCACGACGCCCATACACAACTCCACGGTTCCCTATCGACCTCCCGATACTCTGACGATCGCTAATCTCACGGGAGATTTTCTCCTGCTCTTCGAAGCAGACCAACGCCTCATCATACTCTCCACGCAGCGTGTGCACACTGCCTCGACTGCCGGTGGCCAGGGCGATCCTCAGCCGGTCGCCACGTTCCCGTGCGATCTCTTCCTGTTCTCGATAACAGGCCATCGCTTCGTCATACTCTCCTCGATTCCGATGCACATCCCCACGATTGCCCACCGCCGTGGCGATCCTCTCCCGATCGCCGTGTTCACGCGCGATCTCCTCGAGTCTTCGGTAAAGATCTTCAGCGACCGACCACGCACCCACATACCCGTGCAAGATGCCGATTACCCTCAGTGCCTCCATATGTTCGGCAGGCGTTCGATCCTCACCTTCCCATCGACTCAAACCCTCCTCGTACGCACTGACAATCTCCGGCAACTCCGACGACGACCAGAGACGCAACACCTCATGCTGCTCCGACTGCCAGAGGGGAATCAATCGTTCCACACTACCCAACTCCCGATGCAGTCGATCCCGGTCACCCATCGCCTCCAAAGCATGCAGAAGCTCCCGGGTCCCGCGCAGCGTCACGTCGCCTCCTTCAAAGTGATCGGCAAGCATCCGATACCGATCCTGAAGCGTCGAGGAATGCGCCAGATACCGCTTCTCCACCGCTCGGCGAAGGTAGTCGTGGAAGAAGGTCAACATTCCATCGCGGCGGACCAGATGATAGTCCAGACCAAGCAACAGCGTCGAGAGCTTCAAGCGGGAGATTCCGGTCAGCGACTCGAGATCCTCCTCGCTCAGTCCGAAGCGTGATGCCCAGATTAGACTCAGTACCTCTCGTACCACCTCCTGCGAGTAGTCATCCTCCAGTCGCTCCAGCACCTTCTGGAACAGATCTTCCGTGCCGGTCGCCGACAGCAGGGTGTCGAGTGTGCGATCCAGATGCTCGTGGATGCCGTGCAGACGCAGCTCCTCCAGGAGAGTCCGCAGAAAGAGGGGGTGGGAACATTTGATATCCGAGGCAACACGCTTGACCTGATCGGTCGACAGAGCCTTGCTGTACTCGGCAAGGAACCTGACCACCACCGCTTCGCGCTCCGACTCGCCAAGGGGCTGCATGCCAAGCTCCGACCAGTTGCGTCCACGCAGATCAACCAGCGTCTTCTCGACGGTGCTCGAAACAATCAGCTTCACACCGGGGGGCATCACCGGCGGCAACCAGTGAAGATCGAGCGCATGGCCGCTCAACTGGTTGATCCCGTCAAGCACCAGAATCATCGGTGATCCGACGTTGAAGCCGAGCCAGTTGGCAAAGGAACGTTCAAGTTCTTCCGGCTTTGAGGGAATGTCCTCGGTGCGGTGATACTCCTGCTTGATCTCTTCGATCACATGCTTGATGATCCCGAGGTGGTCCGTGTCTCCTGCGCCGATGCCGACGTAGTGCTCGATGATATGCAGTTCCGGTTTTCGACGGCGGAGCTGCTCGCACCAGAACGATACCAGTGAGCTCTTGCCGCTTCCTGACTCGGCGTAGATGATCAGCGGCTTCGCTCCATCATCTGCTACCCACTTGTTAAGTTTCGTCAGGTACTCTGGATTGGGGATGTAGGCACGACGACGGCTGGCTGCGAAGGCGATGTGACGGGAGCGCTCCTCTTCCAGAGGGGTCGGCGGTTTTGCATCGGCAAAGTCCCGCTCGATGATTCCGATCAATTCGTCGTAGATCAGCTCTCCGAGCGATGCCGGATCATGGAACTCTTCGACCGACATCCCGGCTGCCCGGACCCGTTCCTTCAGATCATCGAGCTTCCCGAAACCATTATCATCTCCGGCGATTCCGGTTGCCTGGCGGAAGTAAAACCGGGCATGTTCGGACATCGACGGATCATTTAACGCTCCGTGACGGAACTCGACATCGGTGATCGAGGCTCCATCCATCGCCGCATCCTCAAGCCAGGGCCAGCGGGAAAACAGCTCCGGGTCCTTGTAGTACTCATGCAGCGGCGGCGACCAGCCATAGCGATCGCCGGTCAGTCCGATAAAGTAGGGTCGGCACTTGTCGATCTCCTCCAGACAGGTGCGCACCACCTGGCCGAGCACAACATCCTCGTCGGTCAGACCCCAACGCAAGTCGATTTCGGTGAACGTGATACCCCGTTCGCGGCAGAGAGCGCGGATCTCGGGGAAGACCTTCTTGACAAGGTGCTCTCGTTCCTCCTGCATATCACGAAAGGTCGAGGAGATGAAGAGGCGGAGTTCGTTACTCTGTGGCATCGTCGGCCTCCGGAGTAGTGGACTCGGGCGTGGTTGTCAGTTGGTCGATGCGTTGACCGTAGGCGTGCGTCGGGGTCTGCTCGATGAGCGACTGGTACAGACGTAGTGATTCGACGCGATGATCGGTGTCAGTGGCGGTGAGCTTCCACAGCCAGTAGTGCAGTTCGGCTTGCTGCTCCCGGTCGCCGGCTTCGTCGAGCAGGACGTTGAGACGGTGCACTGCTGCGTCTCGGTCTCCCTCTGCCGCATCGATCCGCCCCAGCAGAATCTGGCTTGAGGAGAGCGTGTCCGGCTTCGATAGCTCGCGGGAGATCGAAAGGCATTCCTCCGCACGCTCACGTGCGGTTCGCAGCGACAGTGCCTGCCAGCTCTCGACGGAGACATCGGGAAGATACTTGGCCAGATACGCCGGTAGTTCACCGCCAGCCTCGACAAGCTCCAGGAGCACTCGCGCGGTTCCCTCGAGCCCGTGGCTCAGTCCGTAGCGAAAGCCGATGGCCCGATGCTCTGAGGATGCCTGCTCGTAGCGCTCCAACGCCTCGCTGTACTCGCCGCGAACAAGATTAACGCTGCCGCGATTTTCCAGGGCAGTGGCAATGATCTCGCGATCACCAAGTTCGCGCGCAATCGACTCCTGCTCGCGAAAACACTCCAACGCCTCGGTGTATTCTCCGCGACTCGCATGCACGCTGCCGCGATTACCGACCACACGGACAATGCTCCGTCGATCACCAAGATCCCGGGCCAGTTGCTCCGCCTCTCGATAGCACCCCAGCGCCTCGGCGTACTCTCCGAGATTGTAATGCACGATGCCGTGATTGCCCACCGCACTGGCCATGCTCCGTCGATCACCAAGATCCCGGGCCAGTTGCTCCGCCTCTCGATAGCACCCCAGCGCTTCGGTGTACTCCCCGCGCCTCGCGTGCACGTTGCCACGATTGCCCACGGCAAGGACAATGGTCAATCTATCGCCCGACTCCCGTGCAATCTTCTCCTGCTCAGCCAAACACGCAAGCGCGTCGGCGTACTCACCGCGAGTCGATTTCATGAGAGCCCGAGTACCCAAGGCTGCGGCAATGCTCTGTTGATCGCCAAGCTCCCGAGCCAACTGCTCCGCACTCCGCACCAACTCCTCTGCTTCTTCCATCCGGCCCAGATTTTTCGCCAGCATTGATACCAATGAGAGAGCATGTGACTCGCCCACACGATCTTTCAACTCTTGCAGCAAACTCAGACGATGCCGCTGCACTCGCTCGGCTTCGACCCAGTTGGATACTGCAAAGTACATCGCAGCGATCGAGCCGAGAACCTCCGCCTGACGCTCCGCCGACGGTGACTCCGACTGTACCCACGCCTCCACGCCCGATCGGTACGCCGAGGCAATTGACTCCGGGTCAATCCCCGACCAGTACCCAAGCACCTCGTATCGATCCGATCTCCACAGCAACACAAAGCGCCCGATCTCCGCCAACACACCCTCCAATCGCTCCCGGTCACCTTGCGACGCCAGCGCATGCAGCAACTCCTGGGTCGAGCGTAGCGTCACCTCGACTTGCTCGAAGTGCTCCGCCAGCATCCGGTAACGCTCCCGGCGGTAGCCCGATTGGACCAGATACCGCTTCTCGACCGCGCGTCGAAGGTAGTCGTGAAAGAACGTCAGACGACCCTCCTTGCGCACCAGATGGTAATCAAGCCCTGCGGTCATCGCCGTGATCTTCAACCGGGAGAAGCCGCTCAGCTCCGAGAGTTCCTGTTCACTCAATCCACTCCGACTGCACCAGAGAGCTGAGAGTGATTCACGCACCGCACGCGCTCCATGATCTTCCTCGATCCGTTCGAGCACTTTCTGGAACAGGTCTTCAGTCCCGGTTGCGCTCAGATACTCGTCGATCCGGCGCTCAAGGTCTTCGTGGCGACTGACAAGTCGAAGTTCTTCGAGTACCGTCTTCAGGAAGAGGGGATGACCCGACTTGTAGTCCGACGCGATCTTGTTGATCTGCTCGGTGTTCAGCGACTTGCGGTATTCGGCGAGGTAACGGACAACGATCGTCTCACGCTCGGCCTCGGAGAGCGCCTGCATTCCGAAGCGCGACCAACCACGCTTCTGAAGCTCTACCAATGTTCCCTCGACCGTCGAACTCAGGATCAGGCGGATTGTGGGTGATATCACATCCGGTATCCATCGAAGCCTCAACGCCTCTCCCTGCAACTGATTGAGGCCGTCGAGTATGAGCACCATCCGCTCGTCGTTCTTCTTCAGGGCATGGTCGGCGTATCCGAGCCATTGACCGAGTGCGGTCTCCAGCTTCGCCGGCTCCGAGGGAATCTCCTCATCCCGGTCGAAGCGTTCGTTGATCTCCATGCAAATGTGACGGATGATCGCATAGTGGTCCGTAGCCGTCGCACCGATACCGACGTAGTGTTCGATGATGTAAGCCTCGGGGTTCTTGCGTCGGAACTGCTCGGCCCAGAAGGCAAAGAGGGAGGACTTGCCCGAACCGCTCTCTGCGTAGACGACAAGCGGAGGGGCATCATCGGCGACGTGGTCGTTGAGTCGCTTCAGATAGACGGGATTGGCGATGTAGGCGCGGCGACGGCTGAGGGAGAAGGCTTCGTGCCGTGCTCGCTCTTCGTCGAGTGGAGTGGGAGGGAGAGCGTCGGCAAAGTCTGTCTTGATGATCCTTATCAGATCGTCGTAGATCATCTCACCGAGAGAGACGGGATCGCGGAACTTCTCGATCAATGCTCCACTCGCCTCGATGCGTTGCTGAAATGCTTCAAGAAGTCGTAGCTCCTCGTTCTTCTCGGACTCATCCTGAAAACTTTCACGATGTCGCCGGAAGTAGAATCGGGCTTTATCGGCCGGGACACAGCCGATTCCTTCGGCCCCGAGCAGAGCGTAGTGCGCTTCCATCTCGGTGATGCTCATCCCATCGATCGCAGCATCCTCGATCCACGGGTAGAGTTCAATCAGCGTCGGGTCTTTCTGGATGTCGAGGTAGGAAGGAACGTACCCGTAGCGGTCACCGCTGATACCGATGAAGTACGGTCTGCACTTGTCGACTTCCTCAAGGCATGCCCGGATGACCTGTCCGAGCTTGACGTCCTGATCGGTGAGTCCCCACCGGAGATCGACCTCGGTGAAGGTAATGCCGCGCTGACGGCACAGGGCGCGGATCTCCGGAAAGATTCTCTTCACCAGGTGCTCCCGTTCTTCCCCCAAGTCGCGGAAGGTGGAGGAGATAAAAACTCGAAGTTCGTTACTCTGTTGCATCAGTCAGTCCCTCTGTCGTTGGTTCAATCGCACCCAGCTCCTCAATCCGCTCGCGGAAGTAGTGTTTCGGCGTCTTGTCGATGAGGGATCGGTACAGATCAAGCGCGATGATGCCGTCGTCGATACTCGTTGGATCGAGCCTCCAGCGCCAATAATGAAGCTCGGCGCGATGATCATCGTTGGACGATTCCTCCAGGATTTCGGCAAGGCGGTGAAGGGCACCCCTTTTGTCTCCCTGAGCTGCGGTAATGCGTGCCAGCAGCACCTGACCATCAAGCACCATATCGGGGTTTGACAGATCCTGTGACACTGCTACTAACTCCTCGGCCTGCTCCCGAGCCATGCTCAGGGCGAGAGTCTGCCATCTCCCCGCCTCTGCTCCCGGAACGTGCTCGGACAGAGACTTCGGCATCGGTCTGTCATTCTCGACAAGATCGAGCAACAGTCCAACGATCCCCTTCAGCCAGTGGAGCACACCATAGCGGTAGCCGAGCTGACGATGCTCCGCCATTGCCATGGTGAACTGTTCGAGAGCTTTATCATAGTTCCCGAGACCCTGGTACACGTTGCCCAGGTTCCCCCGCGCAATAGCTGCGCGGTTGCGATCGCCCAACTCCTCGTTGATTCGTAGGTCAACAGTATAGCCTTCAAGTGCTCTCTCCATCTCTCCGCGTTCGAAATAGACCCTGCTCATGTTCCCATGCGCGTTGGCGACACTTCTTCGGTCACCCAACTCCTCGCTGATCCGCAGTTTCACACCGAAGTTATCCAGCACTTTCTCGTGCTCTCCGTTGTGTGCGTGCACAATACCGATGTTTCCACGCGCATAGGCCACCATCCTTCGGTCGCCCAACTCTTCGCTGATGCGTAACTGCACACCAAAGCTCTCCAATGCTCGGTCAAACTCGCCTCGATAATTGTAGACGATACCCATATTCCCCTGTGCCTTGGCGACACCTCCTCGGTCGCCCAACTCTTCGCTGATCTGCAACTCTACACCAAGATTCTCCAGTGCTCGGTCGTACTTGCCGAGATTCATGTGCAGAACCCCTATATGTCCGTGCACAACGGCAATACCCTGACGGTCACCAAGCTCCGTGTACAGGTCCAGCGCCCGCGCCAGCTCCTCGAGTGCCGAATCATACTCTCCGCGAAAAAACAACAACCCTGCGAGGTTCCAGCGGGATTCTGCTTCCTCCCGGGTGTCGCCACGTGCGGCCGCGGAGGAGAGTCGTTCCCGACTGAGATCAATTGCGCTCGACCATCGGCTCAACCCTTCGAGGAGTTTCACGACCTGGCCCACACCGGCACTTCGTTCTGCTCCGTCGGCAAGCTCCCAATTGTCGACTCCCTCTCGATAGTATCTGTCGATCTCGCTCCTCTCCTCCACGCCCGACCAGTAGCCCAATACGTCGTATCGTGTGGTTCCGGTAAAGAGTGCAAGAAAGACCGGCATCGTTGCCAGTAACTCATGCAGGCGATCGATTTCTCCGATGGTACTCAACTGATACATCAGCTCGCTTGCCATGCGCGTTTGCACGTCGGCCTCCTCGGCTATCGCTGCCGACACACGGCTCTCGAAATATCTCGCCAACCTTCGATGGGTTGCCAGCTTCGTCTGTTCATCGGCCAGATACCGCGTATCGACCGCTTGATGCAGGTAGTCATGAAAGAAGCTGAGAAGTCCATCACGCTGCAGTAGATGGTAGTCAAAGGAGAAGAGGAGACGTGACAGATCAAGGCGGCTGATACTCATCAACTCCAGAATATCTTCCTCGCTCAGACCGTAACGCGACGAAGCGATCAAGCCGAGAAGGCCCCGTATCTGATCTTTGCCGTAGTCGCGTTCCGTTCGTTCCAGCATCAGATCGAACACCTCCAGAAGGTCGGCGGCACTGCTATAGCGATTGACTACCTCGTCGAGTGTCTCATGCTCGCCATGCAGACGAAGTTCCTCAGCGACCACGCGGAGGTAGAGAGGGGAGGAGGCCTTCTCGTTGCCGATCACACGGCGTATCTGCTCGGTGCTGATCCCCTTGTGGAACTCTCCTAAGTAGCGGACGACGATGCTGTGCCGGATACGCTCGTCGGCGAGCGGCTCCACCCGAAGCTCCGACCACTTCCGTTCTGCAAGGCGCTCGCCTGATGCACCCGGTGTTGTGGAGACGATCAGTCTTACTCCCGAAGGGATCGTCCGCGGCAACCACGTCATCAGCTGCCCCGACTCGTCGAGCTGGTTGACGGCGTCGATCACAATCAGCACACCGATTCCTTTCTGCTTGGCCAGATCGTGGCAGCGGAAGAGCCAGTTGGCAAAGCTCTGCTGCAGCTCCTCCGGACGTGACGGCAGTTCTTCGGCTATCTCGAACCGCGCGCGAATCGCTTCGACGATATGGCGTATGACGGCGACTGCCGTTCCGCTCGACGGCGACGCGCCGACGTAGTGGGCGACGACGAAGGCCTCGGGGTTCTTCCTGTGGTAATAGTCGGTCAGGTAGGCGGCCAACGAGCTTTTGCCGAGTCCCGATGCACCGGTGATCACCAGCGGCGTCGTGCTGCCGGCAAGCCAGGTCGTGAACTCTTTGAGATAGAGCGGATGCGGGATGTAGGCGCGGGTGCGGCTGGCGGCGAAGGCGGCGTGTGCGCGACGTTCCATGTCAAGCTCTGACGGTGCTTCGTCGTCCGGCCAGTGCTTGTCAATGATGCCGACGAGATCGTTTCGTACCGCGTCGCCAAGTTCTTCGACATCGCTGAACTCTCGGAATGGTCTGCCTGTCGAGCGTGACCGTTCGATGAGAGCGCCGAGTCGTTCCGGGTCGTCGGCATCGGCGATGTCATCGCCGCGATGATAAAAGAAGGCATACTCGCCGTGGACGTTCGGTGCGTCGAAAACTCCGTGGATGAACTCCATCTCGGTGACGCTCGTTCCATCGATAGCTGCCTCCTCAACAAACGGGTACTTCTCCAGGAGGTCAGGATCCATGAGAATGTCATGGAGTTCCGGAACCCAGCCGTATCGGTTGCCGATGATACCGATGAAGTATGGTCTGCACTTGTCAACCTCTTCGAGGCAGGTGCGGATGACGGTACCGAGGGCAGCCTGCTCGTCGGTCAGTCCCCAACGGAGGTCAACGTCGGTAAATGTGACTCCTCGGCGTCGACAGAGTGCACGGATCTCGGGGAAGACCTTCTTGACCAGATGCTCCCGTTCTTCCCCCAAGTCGCGGAAGGTAGAAGAGATAAAAACTCGGAGTTCGTTGCCCTTTAACATGCCTAAAAATAGGTTTCAGAAGTTTTACCTCATAGAGATAGCCGTAAACTCATCAGATTCTGTCAAGATTATCTGGGTTGTTCACTTCGTGATTTTCGCTGTGGGAACTGGTTTTAATGGTAGAGCGAACATCGATGTTCTCGATCCTTGAACATCCACAGTCTTCACGGTAGGAACCAACAACTATCGAGCTGCCCCCGTTCAAGGGAATGAACTTTGGATATAACTGGCAGCCCAATTCGGGGGGACTTTTATATATTTGGCACTTCGTTTGCGACCTTGGTTGGGGTATTCTTCCTCCAGTTACCTGTTACCTATATAGTATAGAGGTCTTTCTTTTACTTTAACCGACTCATTCTAATGAGAAATACTCGACTTTTCGTACTTGTTGTCTGCACTCTCGTTTCTACTCATTCTCTTATCTCACAACCAGTTTCCGACTCGCAGGGGGATATGGGGCTTGGGACAATCCTTCCCGATCCGAGTGCAATGTTCGACATGACTTCGACGACGAAGGGCTTCCTCATGCCTCGGATGAACACGGCTCAGCGCAATGCTATCGCTGCGCCTGCCAACGGACTGATGATTTTCAACATCGATCTGGGAGTTCCACAGGTCTGGAGCGATGCATCCGGCAGCTTTCAGTGGGATGCGATACTGACTACCGGGAGCAACCTCGGTTGGTTGACTGTCGGTAATGGGGGCTTGGTCGACGGAACGGACAACTTCTTCGGTACACTCGATCCAACGCACGTCCGCTTCATTACGGACAATACCGAACGGATGAGGCTCACTTCTGGAGGAGAGCTTGGCATCGGAACGTCGACACCGGCACAGCGTCTGCACGTCGACGGAGTAGCCGGGACGCCGAACGTTCGTATGGGTTCACTTGGAGGAGCAGGGAATGCTGTGGCTCTCGGCGCGAACGAGAGCTTTGTGATAGCAGATGGGAATGGTGATCTGGAGAAACGTGCTGCCGGAACGGTAATCAACGGACTGGCATGGTCACTGACCGGGAACAGCGGGACAACGGCGGGAACGAATTTTCTCGGCACAACGGATAACGTCGCCCTGAACATCCGGACGAACAACGTCGACCGAATGATCTTCAACACGAACGGAAGCATCCAGCGGGATGTGGGGGGCAACGCTCGTGGAACGAATGCAATCGACATGCAGACGGAGAGAGCCGCCGTAACACAGGTTGCCTCCGGTCTCCGATCGATCGTGGCGGGAGGAGAGCGGAACACAGCGTCGGGTGACCGATCTGTCATCGGCGGAGGTAACACCAACACGGCTTCCGGGTTAACTTCAACCGTCAGTGGAGGTAATTTCAACACGGCTTCGGGATCCTCCTCAACTGTCGGTGGAGGTAGCACCAACACGGCTTCGGGATCCGTCTCAATAGTCGGTGGAGGTTCGAACAACACGGCTTCGGGAGCGAACTCAACAGTCGGTGGAGGTTCGAGCAACACGGCTTCGGGAGTGAACTCAACAGTCGGTGGAGGTACGGGCAACACGGCTTCAGGCGACTATGCGGCAATTCCGGGTGGCAGAAATTTATTCCTTACAGACGCTGCCGACAGGAGCTTCGGATTCCTGAGTGGAGTCGGCATCAACACCATGGCCATCAGTGTACCGGACGTTGCGGTCTTCGGCAACGCGGACTTGTGGTTGGCAAACAACGACAACGCCGCCAGCCAGCTTCGGTTCTACGAGGCAAACGGGGCGTTTGGAAACTTTCCTGGGGCGACCAATTACACGTCATTTGAGGCGGGAGCGCAGACGGGTGACATCAACTACGTTTTGCCGTTGAGCACAACAGCAACGACGACGGTAGAAGAAGGGTTGCTGCAACTGGATGCGGGAACGGGTCAGCTGAGTTGGGTTGACCCTGCGACGGCAGCCACGACATTTGCCTGGTCGCTAACCGGGAACAGTGGGACGATCCCGGGGACGAACTTCATCGGTACAACCGACAACGTCGCCCTGCACATCCGGACGAACAACGTCGACCGTCTGATCTTCAACACGAACGGAAGCATTCAGCGCGATGCGGGGGGGGATGCTCGTGGGGATCGAGCGATTGACTTGCAGACAGCTCGCGTTGCAGCAACGCAGGTTGCATCAGGCCCTCTGTCGGTAATAGGTGGCGGCATTGGTCACACTGCGTCGGGAATTCGTTCAACGGTGTCGGGTGGAGAGTTGAACACCGCATCGGGGACACACGCGACAGTAAGTGGTGGTGTGACGAATACCGCTTCAAATACGCAGGCGACCGTAGGGGGAGGCGCAAACAACACTGCATCAGCGCTTCGCTCAACAGTGGGTGGAGGATCGTCGAACACAGCGTCGGCAGACTACTCATCTGTCTCTGGTGGAGAGTCGAATAGCGCTTCGGGAGTCCGCTCACACGTCAGCGGAGGGCAGGGGAACACGGCGTCGGGGATTCTCTCGACGGTGGGTGGAGGATCATCGAACGTGGCTTCGACGACTCAGGCAACGGTCGGCGGTGGAGGGAGCAACACGGCATCGGGAACGCGCTCAACGATCTCGGGAGGAGAGTTGAACACGGCATCAGGCGTGAACTCGACAGTCGGCGGCGGAAGGTCGAACACTGCGTCGGGCTTGAGGTCGGTGGTGAGTGGAGGTGAAAGCAACACTGCATTGGCAGAAGCAACCGTCGGCGGAGGATTTCAGAATAGTGCATCAGGGCTTCGCTCAACAGTGGCTGGAGGAGCGTCGAACACCGCTTCGACAGACTACGCATCGGTCTCTGGTGGAGAATCTAATCAGGCGTCGGGAGTTCGGTCACACGTCAGCGGAGGGCAGGGGAACACGGCGTCGGGGATTCTCTCGACGGTGGGTGGAGGATCATCGAACGTGGCTTCGACGACTCAGGCAACGGTCGGCGGTGGAGGGAGCAACACGGCATCGGGAACGCGATCAACGGTCTCGGGTGGAGAGTTGAACACGGCATCAGGTGTGAACTCGACAGTTGGCGGCGGAAGGTCGAACACCGCTTCGATCCAATACGCAGTAGTAAGTGGTGGAGAGTCGAACACGGCAGCGCATAACCACGCCGTTGTTGCTGGAGGAAGATTGAACACGGCAGGGGGGCTTCGATCGACGATCGGCGGAGGAGAGCAGAACAGTATGACGAGTGACTTCTCAACGATCAGTGGTGGCGCGTGGAACGTGTCGGCAGGCAATTATACGGCAATCCCGGGTGGACGTGGGTTGACCTTGACAGCTTCGGCAGACCAGACCTTCGGATATCTGTCGAACACCGGTTCAAACGACATGACGATCAGCGCGGCGAACACGGCAGTATTCGGCAACGCCGACCTGTGGCTTGCAAACAACGACAACGGAGCGAGTCAGCTCCGGTTCTACGAGGCGAACGGGACAACCGGAGCGTTCCCTCCGGGAGGAGTCAACTACACGAGTTTCCAAGCAGGAGCGCAGGGAGCAGATATCAACTATACCTTGCCGACATCACTACCCGCTGTGAATGGGGAGGTGATGACGAGCAGTACTGGAGGAGTGATGAGTTGGACATCGGATCCTACCCTCACCTCTCTGAGATTAAACGGTGCAACGTCGGTCACGAATTCTCGAATCGTGATTAACGAGGGACACTGGACATCACAGGGGACGGCTCCAACTGCTGCGGGGGATGGGGCAAACTTAGCTGCCGGTGTGACGGTAGCAGCTCCCTCAACCGACGTTGCTGGACTGCTAACGGCAACCGACGGTGGAGCGATCGGCACGGGAGTAATCACGGTTACCTATAACGCAGCCTACGCGAGCACTCCAGTCGTGACAGTGACGGCGGCCAACGCAACATCTGCTGGGTCGACCTACTTCGTCAGCAACATGACCACCACATCGTTCGACCTCAACATTTCAACAACGAGTGGGAACGGAGCTGATACGTATATCTTCACCTACCAGGTGATCGAGGTTGACTGAGCCTGTTGAGGAATACCCTCGGTAGGTTGGGGGAGTCTCGACCGAGTAGCATATCTCAATAGATCGTGGATCGTGGAAACAGAGAGTTTCTGCGGTCCACGTTTTTTTTCTGATATACCCGAGGTTGTTGGGGACCTTCTCTAAGAGCGTTTCTGATAGAGCTGAGGGTACGTATTTATGTTCTTCGCAGAATTAGTTGGGAATGTGATCTCAGGTCATGTTGCCCCCCGACTTGAGTTGGGCGGAGTCAGGTGAAGACTGGTCAAGAAACGACTCGAAGCCGTTTTCTCTTCTGCTAATGTTCCAGAACACCCCGGTGAACCAGGGTGTTAATGTGAGTTCGGTAACTCTTTTATGGAATATTCAAAGAACATAAACATATACGTGCCGATAGTGCTTATGAGGAGTTGACCGTAAGAGAACCACCACGGAGGGGAGAGAGAGCCGTTAGGTAGATCAACTTGACGTGTCGACATTTCTGAACGCCATTCTCGCGATCCACAATCGATGTATGTGGTGGGCACAATGCACCCCCAATGCACCCCATACCTGTTTGCTCTGGTAGAGTGCTCCCCACTATTATTGTTCTGTCAACAACAGTCAGACAAGATAGTTCTTCGGTTGGACCGACAGCTCAAGCCATGATATACCACGCACAACATTTCCGGCCATGTTTCCGGCGATATAGAGTAATTCTCCCCCTCACAATCTTCGGCGTAGCCATTATCTGCTCTACAGTTTTCTCCCAGACAGTTAGCCCAACTGTGACTCGGGATGTGATCTCCGGCGGGGGGGGAACCACGCAAACTACCGGCACTGTTGTGCGGGGGACACTCTCGCAGACTGCAGTTGGCAGATTGAAGACCGGCGGAGCGTTCGAGCGACACGATGTCGGCTTCTGGTACAAGGCCTACCAGCCGGAAGTGGTGACCACAGTCTCTCTCCCGATCATCGAGACAAACGTGGAAACGCGAGTGAGCGTTGACCTCACGTTGAAGACCTTCTTCCCACGTGAGCTTACCAGACCATTTTTTCCCCGTCCTTTCACGGCGCGCATCCGGTTCAACGGCACACTGCTTCACCCTATCGAGGGCACTCCGACCTGCAATTGGGATGGGGATGACTGTGTGTTGGAGATTAGGGATACCGCCAGATCACCGGAAGGGATCATTGCCTCCTTTTCATTCCTCACAGCACTTGGTAATCAGGAGGGAACCCCTTTAACTATCGAAGAGTTTACCTGGAGCAGGCTCGGTGAGGAGCGAATTTCGGTTGTGGAAGAGCATGGTGCCTTAACTCTACTCGACGTTTGCCGCGAGGGGGATCAGATCCGCCTGATAGAGTCAGGAGCCGCCGCACGCCTTTCGATCTGGCCGAACCCGGCTTCGTCGAGTGCCACAATCGAGTGTACGCCGAACGAGAGTGGGATGGCCGATATCCGCTTGGTTAACCTTCTCGGAGCCGAAGTGGCGCAGCTTGCTCAACAGCAAATGGAGGCAGATCGTTCCTATCGACTCTCGCTCGACCTGACGACTATTCCGTCCGGAACCTACACCCTAATTCTCCGGCTTCCGGCAACAACGATTACGCGACGGCTGATAGTGAGGGAGTGATTTCAAGTGCCGTTCACTTAGGCTCTGTCTGGTGTTCGGCAATACTGTGAAAATACCGTGAAGTCGACTACAAGGTTTTCCGGCAGGGGCAATTGCGCAAGGTAGAACAACGAAGAACTGGACAATGGAGAAGAATGTGAGAACATATCGACAGAAGGAGCAACAGAGTGGGCAATCGGGGGGAAGGATTGTTGCCTTGAGTACGGCGATTCTACTAATCGCACTCTGTTCCACTATTCCCACAAAGGGGCAGGGTAGCGATAGATGGCGCATCGGTGGATTCCTCGGTTGGGGACTGATCGACCATCAGGTGAATATGACCGGTCTTCCCGGAGTTCCAAGCTGTTGCCCTGAATACAAGGGGGGGAGCGGGAACGGTCTCTCACTCGGTGCGGCTGTCGAGTTGTCGCTTGCGCAACACTTCTCCCTTAGTGGGCGGCTCCTCTACGCAAGCTACAGTGGTCTTCTGGAAACTGAAGAAGACGAACTGGTGACAGCCGATCGAGATACGGTACGTGCCACCTTCCTCCACTCCATCGACGAATCGCAGTCGGGTCTTGCCTTAGAAACGTTCGTGACATTCCAGCCAATCAACCGAGTTGGACTGTTCGGCGGAGTTCGGACTGACTTCTCGCTGAGTACGAACTTCCACCAGGAGGAGCGCATTCTCGAGCCGTCGAACATTCGCTACGAGAACAACAGCCGGATTCGTTTGGTCTCCGACGGAAAACTTCCCGACGCCTCATCTCTACAGCTATCTCTACAAGCAGGTATTCGCTACGATCTGCCATTGAATACTACTGGAACTATGATGTTGGTTCCTGAAGTGGCCTTCTGGCACGGACTCAGTCCGGTTGTAGGAGAGCGCGACTGGCAGATGCGAGGTCTCCGGTTTGGTCTGGAACTACAAGTCATCTCGATTGGAAGGGCAAAAAGTCCTTCTCCTCTGGAACCGGGTGACAGGCGGCTTATTGTGCCGATTCAGCCAGAGCCTGATACATCTACCGGCTCGTCGTCGGATAACAATGACTGAAAAACTGAAAACAAGTATCTCTACATATCTCAATGCAAGCCACGAAGATGAGTACGTTTAACAGATTACGGACACCCTTTATACTTCTTCTCCTATCGGGATTCTTTGCCTTTGTGCCACAGCTGCGTGGACAGAGCCAGATACCGCAGTTGCTGAACTATCAGGGGGTTCTCTCGGACGCTCTTCGGACAGCGGTTCCCGATGCAGACTACAAACTAACGTTCAGAATTTACTCTGCCGAAACTGGCGGAGCAGCTTTGTGGGAGGAGACAAATACCGTTTCGACAATTGACGGAATTTTCGAGACGTTACTGGGACTCTCCGCACCTTTGACCTTACCGTTCGACCAGCCCTACTGGCTTGCGATTGAGCTTGAGGGACAAGCAGAGATGACCCCTCGTATTCCCTTCGTCTCTACTCCCTATGCGATGAACGCAAGGAACGCATATCGAGCCGAGACGGCGATGACTCTGGACCCGGCTGCGCCCGACGTTGTCCACACGTTGAATGGATTGGAGGGGAGGCTGACTGTTGTGGGAACCGGTCTGGCAACAGTAACCGAGGCTGGCTCTACAATCACGATTGCTGTGCCGAACCAGTTGCCGACGAACCCAACCGACGGGCAGGTGATTCGGTGGAATGGGTCAGCCGGAGCGTGGGAAGCTGTCACTCCCGGCGTATTGACGACCCCCCGACTGAAGGGAGATGGAACGGCGGCCAACCCGCTCGGCATTGCTGACATGGGGGCAGTCGACGGCCAGCCACTTGTCTGGAACAGTGGTGTGGGAGCTTGGCAGCCGGGAGAGGCGGGGGTAACGGTCAAGTCACCACTGAACGGGACGGGATCGTCCACCAATCCTCTCGCCTTGAAAGATGGTATAGCCCGGGGGCAAATTCTCTACTGGAATGCTACCGAGTGGATTCCGAATAGTACCATCCCGCCAAGTGAGGGGGATGTTCTGCGGTGGGATGATGTTGCGGCTACTTGGGTTGCAGGGGAGGAGAGTGTGGAGGGAGACGAAGAGATCAGCGGCAACGGAACTGTTGCGGATCCTCTCAGGTTAGCGCAACAGGGTGCAGCGGAGGGAGAAGTTCTCCGATGGGATAACAGTGCACAGGCGTGGCGTCCTGCTCCCTCCCTGTCGCTTGTTACTCCTCCACTCTTTGGAACCGGAAGCCCGGGTGATCCTCTGCGGTTGATTAATGGTGAGACAATCGGGCAGATGATCTACTGGGAAGGTCGGCAGTGGGTTCGGACTGCGCAGGTGATGCCGCAAGAGGGATGGGTGATGCGCTGGAACAACACAACCGGTGTCTGGGAGCCGGGCGTTGTAGTGGTGACCGATGCTGCCCCCCTCAGCAGAGGAGCACTCTGGTACGGCAACGGAACGAACGTTGCAACTGAACTTCCTGTTGGAACTCCGAATCAGGTGTTGACTGTTAACCCGACAGCCACAGGTCCAGTCTGGTCCAGCCAACTGAACGTCGATTCGGTAAACGGACAGAGTCTGACGATAGCTGGGGATGCAGTCTTGAATGGGAGTCTGACGGTAAACGGCACGGCTGTGAATCTACCTGCTGGTTCGATCGACAATGTGGAGCTTGCGAACGCTTCGATCAACGTTGCCTATGGAGCTGGCCTCTCCGGTGATGCGGCTGTTGCGTTAGGGGATACGCTTCACGTACAGAATACCGGTGTTCTCTCGTTGACCGGGACAACAAACCAGGTAAACGTGGATCAAGCAACCGGTGACGTTACTCTCTCGCTTCCGCAGGACATTCACACCGATGCAATCCCAACATTCGATGGCCTTATACTCGACAACATGGTGACCGGAAGCTCATCGACTGATCTGATTGTCAGCAACGGGGGATCACTTGAGAATCGTACGTTCAGCTCACTCCACCCGGGAGGAGTACTTCCGGTGGGAACAACCGATGCCACACTCCGCCACGATGGAACTTCTTGGGTGGAGAATAGCAACCTGCGCGTTGACGCTTCGGGGAATGTAATATCAGAGGGTGATCTGACAGTGAACGGCACGGCTGTGAATCTACCTGCTGGTTCAATTGACAACGTGGAGCTTGCGAACGCTTCGATCAACGTTGCCTATGGAGCTGGCCTCTCCGGTGATGCGGCTGTTGCGTTGGGTGATACGCTTCACGTACAGAATACCGGTGTTCTCTCGTTGACCGGGACAACAAACCAGGTAAACGTGGATCAAGCAACCGGTGACGTTACTCTCTCGCTTCCGCAGGACATTCACACCGATGCAATCCCAACATTCGATGGCCTTATACTCGACAACATGGTGACCGGAAGCTCATCGACTGATCTGATTGTCAGCAACGGGGGATCACTTGAGAATCGTACGTTCAGTTCACTCCATCCGGGAGGAGTACTTCCGGTAGGGACAACCGATGCCACACTCCGCTACGATGGAACTTCTTGGGTGGAGAATAGCAACCTTCGCGTTGACGCTTCGGGGAATGTAATATCAGAAGGTGACCTGACAGTGAACGGTACGGCTGTGAATCTACCTGCTGGTTCGATTGACAACGTGGAGCTTGCGAACGCTTCGATCAACGTTGCCTATGGAGCTGGCCTCTCCGGTGATGCGGCTGTTGCGTTGGGTGATACGCTTCACGTACAGAATACCGGTGTTCTCTCGTTGACCGGGACAGCAAACCAGGTGAACGTGGATCAAGCAACTGGTGACGTTACCCTCTCGCTTCCGCAGGATATCCACACCGACGCAGTCCCAAGGTTCGACGGAATGATTCTGGACAACTTGAGTGGAGGGAGTGGGGCAACCGATCTGTTGGTTATCAGCAACGACAGCGTTCAGATGCGAACAATTGCCTCGCTTGTTCCGGAATTTGAAGACGACTTCTGGACGACAACTGGAAATAGTGGAACTACAGCCGGTACACACTTCATCGGGACAACTGATAACCAAGCTTTCGAGATTCACGTCGACGACGGGAACAAGAACGGTAACGACGGACGTGGACGGGTGATGCGGTTCGAGCCGAACGGCAGCAGTGCATCGATTGTCGCGGGGTATCAGGGGAACAGCTCCGGAGGGCACGAAGGCGTGACGATAGGTGGTGGCGGTCGCAGCGGAGAAGCCAACGTTGCGAATGCCCGGTATACAACGATAAGTGGTGGCCTCGACAACCAGATCGGCACTAACGCAATTTCCTCGACCATCGGTGGTGGCTATACCAATATTATCGCCAACGACGCAAACCGCGCGACAATCGGGGGTGGACGGGACAACACGATTGCGGCCGATGGAGACGACGCGACAATTGCTGGCGGAAACGGGAACACGATCAGTCCCACTGCCCAGTCCTCGACGATTGGTGGCGGCTACACAAACATGATTGATACGGCAGTACACCGCGCAACGATAGGTGGTGGCCAGAACAACAAGATTTCTCAGGGTGGAGATGACGGAACCATCAGTGGCGGGTTTGGAAACACAATTAACGCAGGCTCAATCCACTCGACAATTGCGGGTGGCCAGAACAACGAGGTGAATGGTTTTGCCAGTACGGTCAGTGGTGGCAGCAACAACCGGGCAGTCTGGCTTGCAGCCGTTGGTGGTGGCCAGAACAACTGGGCGCGTATCTCGGCCAGCACTATTGCTGGTGGACTGAGCAACGAAACGTTGTTCGGTGCGGCCATCGGTGGTGGTGGCTTCAACAAAGCCGGATACTACGCCGCTATTCCGGGTGGTCGGGGTCTTGAGGTTGGCTCCGGAAGTTTCGGCTTCCTCGGCGACAATCCATCAACGCCAAGCAATGCCGTTACTATCGGAGACAGGCCGATGACCGTCACCGAAAGCAATGTTGCTGTCTTCGGTAATGTTGACCTGATGTTGACCAACAACAACGGAGTGGCGGGTCAGCTACGGTTCTACGAGGCGAACAGTACAACCGGAAACTTCCCGAACAGCGTCAACTATTCGTCGTTCCAGGCACAGGATCAGACGGCGAACGTCAACTACATTCTTCCGGCTTCTGCCGGTGCAGCAGGTGACATCCTTTTGGTTGCCTCGATTGCCGGAACCCAGGTAACGCTCGACTGGGCTTCGAACACTTCTATCAACGTCAGCGACAGCGCGTGGAGCTTGACCGGGAATGCCGGGACAACGCCGGGAACGAACTTCTTAGGAACAACCGATGCGCAGAGTATGCACATCTACGTGAACAACGGGGCGGACAATGCTCTGATTCTCAACACAAACGGCAGCATTCAGATGACAACCGACGGCAATGCTCGGGGGGCTGACGCGGTCGACCTCCAGCGAAGTCGTTCGGCGACATCACAGGTTGCCGGGGGAGCTTTCAGTGGGGTTCTCGGAGGTGAACGGAATGAGGTTGCCAGTTCGTCCCCCCGTTCTGCAATTGTCAACGGAATCGACAATACAATTGGCGGGAACGCTCAGGAATCGTTTATCGGAGGGGGAACCAACAACACAATACTGGTACAGCGTTCCGCAATCCTCGGTGGTCGGAACAACTATATCGGTACTGGAGCCTTTTCAGCTATGGTGGGAGGCTTTCAGGATACTGTCTACTCCAATGCGTGGCAGGCGACGGTTTCTGGTGGAGGACACAGTGCGATTGGAAGCGGAGCTATTCGTGCAACGATTTCTGGTGGTGGGGAAAACAAGATCAGTGACAACAGCACTGGGTCGGTGATTGGTGGTGGCCAGACGAACACAGTCACTTCTGGTGCCGCGCATGCAACTATTGCCGGTGGAGAGAGCAACAACGTCGCATCTCACTATTCGGTGATTGGTGGCGGACAGAACAACTCCGTTGCGGCGAGTGGCCAGACGTACGGTACAATCGCAGGAGGCCAACAGAATACTGTCTCGGATAACCACACATTCATCGGTGGTGGCCAGGGGAACAGTATCAGCGCAGCCCACTCAACCATTGCAGGTGGTCGGAACAACACAATTCGGAATGGAGTCACCTTCGCGTTTATTGGTGGCGGTGATGGGAACATGCTGGATGGCAATGACTTTACAGTGATTGCCGGTGGACAGAACAACTCCGTTAGCGGGAACTATGGCGTGATCGGAGGGGGACATAACAACACGGTCAGTTCCAATTACTCGACGATTGGTGGCGGCCAAAACAACTCCATCAGTAGTTCTGCAGTCAGTTCTGCAATCGTTGCTGGGAATACGAATTCTATCGGGAACAATGCTTTCCGAAGTGTTATTGGTGGGGGTGATAATGTGAACATTGAGGCTGGTGCTCGCCAGGCGGCAATCTTGTCCGGACTTGACAACACAATTAGCCTGAATGCGTACCATACCTTCATTGGTTCAGGGTGGAGACAACTGATCGACACCAATGCAAGCGACGCAGCGATTGTTGGGGGGCAGCGGAACACGATAGGCAACAACGCCGACAGAAGTTTCATCGGTGCGGGAGATAACAATGCAATCAACGCTGGTTCCTACAGTTCAGCAATTGGTGCTGGCAGTGGCAATTCCATAGAGGTTACCGCCTATCGGTCCTTTATCGGAGCCGGAGATAATCTGAGGATCGGATCAAATTCCCGTGAGTCGGCAATAATCTCAGGCATCAATAATCTGATCGGCCAGAATTCATTCCGCTCCTTCATTGGTTCAGGGTTTGATAACACGATTGACACCAATGCAAACGACGCGGGGCTTGTCGGAGGCCAGCACAATATCATCGGCAATGGTTCCGACAGAAGTTTCATCGGTGCAGGTGAAAACCTCACAATCGGTACAGGCTCATCCAACAGTTTTATTGGTGCTGGCCAGAAGAACACTATCGAGAACTCTGCAGGGAACACCGTGATTGGCGGAGGCTCCAACAACAGAATCAACACGAATGCTACCGGCTCAACCATCGGTGGCGGAGCGAACAACACAATTGATACCGGCGCGAATCGCTCCCTTATCTCAGGTGGACTTAACCATGTGATAGGCAAAAACGCAGACGACGCTACAATTGGTGGTGGACGTTTTAATGAAGTATATGCCGGTGTATCGGTTGTGAGTGGTGGAACCAACAACATCATCAACACCGGTGCTACCCAGTCGACAATTGGTGGTGGTAACGGCAACGTGATCGAGACGAACACAAATCAGGGAACGATCAGTGGTGGACAGCAAAACTATATCGGAAACAATGCTGACCAGTCAACCATCGGTGGAGGTCGGAGAGATACCATTCTTACTTCGAACGCAACGATCAGTGGTGGTTCCGACCACATGATTAGTACCGGGGCTGGGCACGGAGTGATAGGGGGGGGGACAGCCAACAGTATCGGAGCTGGTTCTTGGCAGACAACGATCGCCGGCGGTGGAGGAAATGCAATCGGAGCAAGCTCTTGGGTAGCAACGATTGCCGGTGGTAGTGGTGGCCAGATTGGAGATAACTCGGCAGGGAGCACCATTGGTGGTGGCTCGCAGAATGCAATTACCGGACGCCTGTCGGTTATTCCGGGTGGACGAGAACTGACACTAAATGGGAATAGCTCCTTCGGCTTTCTCGGCAACGAGTCGGGGAACTTTGATATGACAGTGGCTGCGAATGAAGTTGCTGTCTTCGGCAACACCGACCTCTGGCTTGCAAACAACAACAACGGCGCGTCGCAGCTTCGCTTCTACGAGGCGAACAACACTACCGGTGCGTTCCCGAACGGAACAAACTACTCGTCGTTTCAGGCACGTTCACAAGCTGCCGACATCAACTATCTACTTCCAGACACGGCCGGAATTGTAGGGGATGTCCTCTCGGTTGCCTCGGTCTCTGGCTCGCAGGTAACGCTCGATTGGACTGCTGGGGGGAGTGCTTCTACGATCAACGTCAGCGACAGTGCTTGGTCGTTGACTGGCAATGCGGGAACGACAGCAGGGACGAACTTTGTTGGGACAACTGACGTGCAGGCACTTCACCTGTACGTCAACAGTGGAAGCAGCAATGCCCTGATCTTGAATACAAACGGAAGTATCCAGCACGACAACGGTGGAAACGCTCGGGGGAACAATGCAATTGACTTGCAGCAAAGCCGCACGAACGCTACTGAAGTCGCCTCTGGAACAGGTGCGGTAATTGTTGGGGGGAGCGACAACACCGTTGCGAGCAACAACGCAGGGGTTGTCACGGGGTTGCGGAACTCGATCTCGACGGCAGATCTCTCCTTCATCGGTGGTGGGAATGACAATACGATTACGGCAAGCAATGGCGTTATCGGTGGCGGAGCGAGCAACAGCATAAGTGCCACCAACGGCACGATTGGAGGAGGATCAGGGAATACAATTTCGGGTGCTACTAACGCAACTATCGGAGGGGGAGTTCGGAACAGTATCGATCAGAACATCCGTTCAACGATTGGTGGTGGATATGAAAACCACATGGCGATAAATGCCGGCGCGTCAGTGATTGCTGGTGGTGAGCAAGATACGATCTACGATGGATCGTGGCAGGTGACAATTGCCGGTGGAGGACGAAACGTGGTTGGAGCAAATTCTTGGCTGTCGACAATTGGTGGCGGACGGCTGAACACGATTGGCGACAGTTCAACCAGCTCCGTAATAGCTGGCGGCACTGAAAATAGTCTAACTGGACGAACTTCAGTTATTGCCGGTGGACGCGAGCTAACCCTCGACGGGAATGGGTCGTTTGGCTATCTCTCGAACGAGTCGGGAAGTTTACCAATGAGCGTTACCTCAGACGAAGTTGCAGTTTTTGGCAACACCGATCTCTGGCTTGCAAACAACAACAACGGCGCGTCGCAGCTTCGCTTCTACGAGGCGAACAATACTACCGGGACGTTCCCGAACGGAACGAACTACACTTCTTTCAAAGCCGGACCGCAGACCGCAGACATCGACTATACACTTCCTACGGCAACGCCGAACGCGGCAGCAAATGGAACCGACCTCGGCACGGGCTACATGGAGACAGATAATGCCGGAACCATGTCGTGGCGGCAGTCGGTGGTGGTGACGGCGACGAACTTAAACTTCGGCAACGTGGCCTCGCAGACCAGTAGTGATGTGACGGTGACGGTTACCGGTGCAGCAGTTGGGGATATTGTCAACATCGGTGTGGACAATGCAGCAGTTGCCGCGAACAGTTGTTATACGGCTTGGGTGTCGGCAGCAAACACGGTGACGATCCGCTTCAACAACTACAGCCTTGCTGCGATTGCCCCGGCGACGACGAACACGTTCAAGGTGCAGGTGACGAAGTAGAAGTAAGTGCCGCTTGGTAGAGGCCGAGTTGCAGAGGTTCGTATCTCTGGTAGTTTACGGAAGTTAGTCTTAGTCTGGTTGCCCCCTGCTCTCGCTCGGGGCAACCGACAGGTGGTTGCTGGGTGATGGAGAGGTGACCCGCTCTTCCGTTCGGAGTGGCCAATGGATAGCCACTCAGTGACGGGAGAGAGTCTTCTCCACCCTCTGCATTACGTCTCTCTCTCGGAGCATCATTGGGTGCCGTAAGAGGTACTCTGCTGCCGTTCTATGTCCTTTCTATACCTGCGCAAGTGCCTTCTCCAAGCTCTCCCCTTTCGTCAAGCCGAGCGTCTTGCGGAGCCGTTTGCGTCGTGACTTTAGTCCTTCGCTTCCTATATCGAGGATTGAACAGATTTCTCCGGCGTTCAGTCCAGAACGGAGTAACACGCAGAGGCGCTCTTGTGATGTTGTCAAGTTCGGGTAGGCGCGGCGTAGCTGCTGGATAAATTCATCGTTATCGTTGCCGAGGTAGGCAGCAGGGAAGTATGAATCTTTCCCCCCTTTCTGCAACACAGAGAGTATCGAGTGAAAACTCGCAAAGCTGATTGTTTCGGGGAATCTTTTGTTCACTCGGGATTCTCTACTGGCCAGTTCCTTTTTCAGTCGGGTGATTACTTCTTCGATTAGTAGTCTCTTTTCCCCCAATTCAACCACAGCGCCGGCAAGCTCATGTTCAAGTCGCTGGCGTTGTTCTTTCTCTCGTTCTACCATTTGTTCAAAGAAGTTCGTCTCGGCCATTGTTCGAGCGTAGCGTATCGAGCGTTCACGGTTGTTCTCCAACAGTTCACGCTCTATCTCCGTTGCCTCACGCTCAAGGCGCAATGCTTCGCTCAGATTATTATCCTTTTCATGTATCTCGGCACGCAGTCGAAGGAGGCTCATATAGGAACTCTGTTCACTCCGTAACTCCGGTTCAATTTCATCGAGCAGGCGGCTTGCCTCTTCTACTTCATTACAGGCTGTTTTCCAACGAGCCAACAGGAGGTGTAGACGAAGCTGATGCCAACGAGATGAGCGTTTGGAGACACCAATCGCACGTTCAATGTATCGGCATGCTTCCTCTGGATTATTCCGATCTCCGTAGAGGGAGGCGATCACCGCGCAGGAGGAGACCTCACCTGAAGAATGGTTAAGGTTATGGTAGTTGTCAATCGACCACTTGAGCAACTCCTCTGCCTTATCGTATTCTTTCTCTGCTACCAGAAGATTGGCTCGCGTACTTTGGATGTGAACAAGAATGTTCATTGAGTTATCAGGCAGGTTCTCACTCTCATATCCAAGTAGGCTCTCAATCCGATTCAGTAGCTCATGTGCTCGGGGCAGTTCTCCCATCTCCAGGTATGACTCAGCAGCATTAATGTAGACCCACGATCCTAAGGTTCCAAGTCCGTTGTTCTCGAGGATTGTGATGGCGTTCAGGAACATCTGCAAGCCCTGCTCCAGATGCTCCATTCTACTGTAAAGAAGGCCGAGGGATTGCAGTAGCTGACAGTGGGTAATTGGGTTGAACTCCGGGTCGCTCCAGCGAAGAGCCTGTTGTCCGTAGTCGAGCGCGGCGGAATGTTGCTTCCGTATTCGTGCAATAGTGGATCGCAACGACAAAAGCGAAACTCGTATGGCTCGCTCGCTTGCCTCTGACATAGGCGTTATTAATTCCTCGCATTCTTGAACAACCAGTTCGGCTTGATCGAATTCTCCTCCGGTTTCAAGTGTGCTGGCAAGTACAGTAAGTAGGCGAAGACGTACTCTTCTCTGTTGTTCATCGTTATTGTCGGCAAGTAGATTAAGTGCTCTTCGCAAGATGCTCTTTACCTCATCTTCTCTGTTCGGGAGCATTCCGATGTGGTTGGCAAGGATTAACATGCAGATACCACGTTGAGGGAGGTCATCAGTAATTTCTGCCCAAGCAACTCCTTCGCGGGCGAGTTCAATCGCTTCATTTGGGGTGAGTTCGTTCTGCGTTTGTTTGTGAGTTGGGGAAAGAATCACCAGCCAGGCTGCTTCTGCCGCCCACGTCAGGAGTGCTGCAAAGTCGATCACGTGATTCCGTTCCCGTCGGTTCAAATGCTGTACAGGGTTTTTCTTCCTGCGACCCAGTTGGATGCCAGCACTATCCAGTTCACTCCGAACCTCTGAGACGAGTTCATAGAGAATAGTACTGATCTCCACTCCGTCCGGCCCGTAGATTTCTGGAAATCTATGGCGGATATACTCTACAAGACTTTCCGGCACAAGTCGGGTTCGGCGCTTCTTGAGTAGCCCCCGTAGACGCTTAGTTGTCAGAACTCTCTCCTGATAGTTCTGTAGTTCTTTGTTCTTGTCCATGCCTATTCCTGACGAGTTGTGGGAAAACCTGAACTGTCGTTCTGCAGTAAGAGTAAGTGGTTGAATCACTACGAGACAACTTCTCGGCAGATACTGAAGAGCTACCATAGTTCAGGTTTCCTAACCAAGTATTCTTTCCCTCTTCTGCTATGCTTCTCATAAAATCTACAACCCTTCTATCGAACAATAGGGAACCGAACCCTCTGAGCACCCTTCAACTATTTGTCCCTGAATCAGCAGGCTAATAGCTTGCCCACGCTTTAACACCTGCTGATGGAACTTCTCGAATTCTCGAAAGCATTTCAGTAAGTGTAGGGCACTACGAGATTGGCACATAGGCTCTTGGCCGAATAATTCAGTTCGATACGATCAATTATGGCACGCATTTCAACATTGCTTTCTCCAATACTTTTCCTTCTGTTCATCCTACTGTTGGGAGAAGTTCAGGCTCAACCAGTTAGTGATCCTTCCGGGAGCGTAGCTATCGGGGGAGTCCTTCCCGATCCGGCTGCGATGCTCGACCTACAGTCGGCAAAGAAGGGCTTCCTGATGCCTCGCATGACGAGCGTGCAGCGGGATGGGGTAGCAAATCCACCGGAAGGGTTGATGATCTACAACACCGATCTCGGGGTTGTCCAGACTTGGAGCGATGCCTCTGGCGTCTGGCAGTGGGATACGTTCATCACCACAGGCAGTAACCTTGGATGGCTGACAATTGGAAATGGTGGTCTGGTTGATGGGACGGACAACTACCTCGGGACGCTCGATGCCGTCCCTCTCCGGATGGTTGTGAACAGCACCGAGCGTCTGGTTCTGAACACGAATGGAAGCATTCAGCGAGACGCCGGTGGGAGTGGACGTGGAGTGGAGGCGGTTGACATCCAAGTAAGCAGAGCAAACGTGACGGAGGTGGCTTCCGGCGATTATTCGGTTATCGGAGGAGGGGTGAACAACACTGCATCGAGTCTCAGCGCTACAGTTGGTGGGGGGAGAGAAAACAGGGCAGCAAACTCCTATTCGGTAGTAAGTGGAGGAAGGACTAACGAGGCAACAGGTTTTTATTCGGTGGTAGGAGGAGGGCAGAGTAACGAGGCAACAAATTTCTATTCGGCAGCAGGTGGGGGGCAGAATAACAAGGCAACAGGTTTTTATTCGGTGGTAGGAGGAGGGCAGAATAACCAAGCAACAAATTTCTATTCGGTGGTAGGAGGAGGGCAAAGCAACAAAGCAATAGGTTCTTATGCGGTAATAAGTGGGGGCCAGAGTAACCAGGCAACAGGCTTCAGAGGTTTTGTTGGAGGAGGGGGTGTAAACTTTGCCTCGGGAGCCTTGGCCGCGGTCGCGGGGGGGGAGGATAATGGTGCGTCGGGAGACAACGCATTTGTTGGTGGAGGATACAGCAACAGGGCATCCAATTTGGCGAGCGTTACCGCTGGTGGTGGGGAGAACGTGGCGTCGGGTGAGTATGCAGCCGTGCTTGGGGGAGAGATCAATATAGCCTCTGGAACCCACTCGTTTGTTGGGGGAGGAAGACTGAACACTGCCGCCGGAGACTACTCCGCCATTTCAGGTGGTTACGGACTAACGCTCGATGCGGCAACCGACGGCAGCTTCGGATTCCTTGGCGGAAATAGTGGGGCAAACGGCATGACCATTAGCACGCCAGATATTGCTGTCTTTGGCAATGTGGATATGTGGCTTGCCAACAACAACGGTACAGGGAGTCAGTTGCGGTTCTTTGAGCCAGATGCAACGCCCGGTTCCGGGGCGTTCCCGAATGGCTCGCACTATACGTCGTTCGAAGCCAGAACGCAGTCTGCTGATATCAACTATCTCCTCCCTGATGTCCCCGGAGGTGTCGGGGACATCCTCGCAATCGACGCAATCGCCGGCACACAGATCTCGCTCGATTGGACATCGGATGCAACCCTCTCGTCACTGAGATTGAACGGGGCGACCGCTGTCACTAACTCACGCATTGTGGTAAATGGCGGACATTGGACATCGCAGGGAGCCGCACCGAACGCTCTGGGGGATGGAACGAATCTTGCCACATATGTGATGGTTGCAACAGCCTCCACCGATGTTGCCGGACGTATTATTGCAACCGATGGGGGAGGGATCGGGACAGGAGTGATTATCGTCACGTTCAATGCAGCCTATGCGACTGATCCAATCGTTGTCGTGACCCCGGCCAACATGATGGCAGCCGGATCGACCTACTTCGTCAGCAACACAACCACGACCTCCTTCGAGATCAACATCTCAACAACTACCGGGAACGGAGCCGATACCTACCTGTTCAACTATCACGTTATAGAGATTGATTAAGAGAATTAGGAATGGAGAGTTGTTCTATAGACATAATCAATCATGTTGCCACGATGATGTATTGCAGCCTGCTGAGAGCGAGGCATCAAAGAGACTTCTGGCGTTACATTTCCATTTGCAGTATGTATAGCTCGCAAATCAGAGTCTGTCGCTTACCTACCATACTCCACCATCGGCTGAATATCCCAGAGCTTTTTGTTGTTTGGGCTATTGGGCTATTTTATAGCCCCTCTGCTACTACATTCTCACAATCGTAAAGGGGAGGTTCTGATGGCTGCCTATGTTGTCGCGACGTATACAATTAACGATCCAGAAGGGTATGGGCCGTACGTTCCGGGAGTTATTCCACTACTTCAAAAGCATGGTGCGGAGATTCTTGCTGCCGACTACGAAACAAAAGTTTTGGAAGGCTCAGCAGATACGGTGACAGTGATATTGAAGTTTGAATCGGAAGAAGCGGCGGAGAGCTGGTATAACGATCCAGACTATGTTCCGGTGAAACAAGTTCGCCTCGATTCTTCTACTGGGTCAGTAGTGCTCGCAAAGGAATTTGTGATGCCGTCAGCATAAGGTAAAGAGTGAGCTTGGTGGGTATGGGAGAGAGAATCTCTGTTCACGCAAGTGTATCAACTGACCTTCTCAACATAAAACAGGGAGTAGCCAGAATTTGACTACTCCCTGTTCTGCTGCTGAACACTTCCAGAATTCACTCACCACGCCCTTGATTACTGAATAGCAGGTAGTGACAGCATGTGTTATTGATTCGTCAGCGACGTTTCCTGCTACCGACCAGTAGTGAGAAATAGAGTACGAATCAATGCCGGATGAAGTTGGGAAGACCACCATGCTTCCCTTTCCTGAGGGGCTTAGTCCTCTCTAAACCGCTTCCAGCATACACAAGCATTTATAGAGGGAATTGCCCGATAGCGCAACCTTGTCCGGTTAATGGATGCAAGTTAGCTTGATCGACTACCCTCGTTCAATCGTCGGAATGGGTGAGAAGTGGATATACCGGGATTCAGGGATATGAGTTGATGGAGTTCGTAGAGTGTGTAGAGTTGAGAGTTTGTAGAGTCGAGAGTTCGTAGAGTGGTAGTTGCAGCTCTTTGGGTTGTGCCGGGAATAGGAGAGGAGATCGAGATGAACGGGGCGAGAGTCAAGGGGTCAAGGAGTCGAGAGGTCATAGAGGGGTAGCCGGAACTCTTTAGGTTGTGCTGGGATTAGCAGGGAATATCGAGATGAAAGAGTCGAGGAGTTGAGAGTTCATAGAGGGGTGGTCGGAACTCTTTAGAGTGTGTTGACAGTTAACAATGAGCTGATTCCCCGCGAGGCAGGATCGCTCCTCTGGAGCTACGTTCTCGGTCGGCTCCCGTTGCCCGGAGCTTCCGCTCCAGGCTACCAACGGTTGGCCGCGCTGCGGCTCTTCGGTAACGATTCTGTTACGTCGCGGAGCGACCGACGGTTGGTAGCCTCGTGCGTGAGCGCGAGGAATCCGACAATACCTCTGCTGTGGGGGACCAGCGGTGCGTCCCTTCTGGGAATCGGGATTGTCAACACGCTATAGGTTGTGCCGGGATTCGTAGAGAAGATTGAGATGAAGGAGTCGAAGAGTCGAGGAGTCGAGAGTTCGTAGAGGGGTGATTCTCACGCGGAGACTCCCACCCAAACTCTCCCATTTTGAATTTTTACTTTTGAATTTTGAATTCCTACTCCGTGAAGGTTTTGCACCGACTCCGACCTCACTCCTCATCCGCCAACCCATGCTCCACTGCGTATCGAACTAACCCTGCTAAACTCCGAACGTTCAGTTTTTGGATCAGGTTCTTGCGGTGGGTCTCAACGGTGTAGGGACTGATAAAGAGCTTCTCGGCGATTTCGTTCGTGGTCAGTTCGGCAGCAATTAGCTTTAAGATTTCCTTTTCTCTTCTGGTCAGTGCAGTCTGCTCTTCTCTGCCGGTCATCGTTGAAATCAGGGCGGTTGTTGCCGACGGACTGAAGTGTTGTTCCCCGGCAGCCACAGTTCTGATTGCATCGAGAAACTCACTCTTGCCAGAAGTCTTGATAATGTAGCCGGAGGCTCCTGCCTTCATTGCCTTTGCTACTGATCCGCCGTCGGAGTTTTGGGTCAGGGCGAGAATTGGAATTGTGCTCTTCAACCTCTTCAATTCTTTCATTGCTTCGATCCCATCCATCTTCGGCATAGAAATATCCATAATAAAGAGATTGGCGTCTGGGTGAAGGCTTGCCAGTTCGATTGCTTCCAGTCCGTTGTGGGCGATGCCGGCAAAGGTGATGTCGGTGGCATCGGATAGTAGGGCAATCAATCCTTCAATGAAAAGCTCGTGGTCGTCGGCAATCAATATCTTCAGCATGGTTTTTCTCCCGATTATTCTGACGTTCGATTCCTAAGCAGGGTGACTCCAAAACCTTGTTCATGGGGTGCGAGGATTCAGCAACGTTGAGAGCAGACCAGCCGTTATTCCGATGTCTCTTGAAGACTGTCGAAGGAAGTACCCATCAGAGGTAACCTCGCGGGATATCTACAACATTCAGGCTTTTCTCTACAAGACGTGCGAGACTCTTCACTCCGCGTTGCTGCGTTCAGAGTGACAGATGAAAGGCTTCTCATTCCTAAGGATTCAGCAACGCTGAGAGTAGTTGAAGAGACCGAATCTGCTCTTCACGACTCCTCTTCCAATTCCTTCACGTCGACTTCCACTGTGATTGTTGTGCCGTAGCCGGGGTGAGAATCGAATTGGACAGTTCCTCTCATTGCCTTAACGCGAGTTTCGATATTTCTCGTCCCCATTCCATCTCGCTTTGCATTTGTGTCGAAGCCAACGCCGTTATCTTCAGCCATCAAAATTAGCTTATTCTCCCGGCGCATCAGTTGCAGTGTTCCTTCCGATGCCTCCGCGTGGCGAACGATGTTGGAGATTAGTTCTTGCGCCACACGGAAGAGACCGAGAGAAATAAATTCGGGAATATCTTTCCCGAGGATTTCGGTCTGCAAGGTTATCACCAAGCTGTTCGCCCCACTCATGTCGCTAATCATCTCTCGCAGTGCAGCCTCCAGACCAAGTTCGCGGAGTGTGCTGGAGCCGAGGGTATGGGAGATTGTGCGAACATCTCCCGAGGCTTTCTCCAGAAGTTGCAGCGAGCGTTCCCACGCCTGACTCTCCTCCTCCCTCAACTCATCTCGAATCCGAAGCAAGTTTAGTCGTGTGGCAGCCAACGTCTGTCCGACACCGTCGTGAAGGTCTCCAGCAATGCGTCGCCGTTCTCCTTCTTGGGTCTCCAATACTGCGCGGGTTACGTCGTGCTGTCTTCGCAACTCTTCTTCTTTCAACGTCCGTTCAAGGTCGAATCGCATCTGTAGTTCGGCAACCGCGCGATTCCGTTCTTCGTTGACAAACTCTTCGCGAATAACAGCGTAGCGGCGGGCGTGGTAGAGCGACTCGCGAAACTCCCCAAGTTCTTCAAACGTGAGGGAGAGTTCAAGGTGGAACTGATACTCAAGTTGCCGATCGGCAATATCTCTTACCATCACCATCCCCTGCTCCAAAGCAAAGCGTGCTCCTTCCGCGTTCCCTGTCTCACGGTAGACCCGGCCCACGCGGAGCAGGGCATCGGTGAAGAGTTTCTGCTCTTCGGTCTCCTGCAACGTCTCCGAAGCTCGCACATAGAATGAGAGAGCCAGTTCTGGCTCCTTCTTCTTCTCGTGAATATCTCCCAACGTAATCAGCGCTGCGGCGGCATTCACCTTGTCGCCAATCATATCGTAGATCGTAAGCGTGCGAAGCTCGTGCTCTACCGCTTTGTCCAAATCTCCACGCTCAAGGTGGAGTGCGCCGATATTGCGGATGGTGTTTACTTCCATAAGGCTATTTCCGGTCTCTCGAAAGAGAAGACGGCTACGTGAGAGATACTCTAACGCTGTTTCGTAATCGCCGATGCGTCCGTAGACAATGCCGATTGAGTGGAGGGCAACACCACTCGAAGAATAGTTCCCACTCTCCTCATACTCACCGAGCGATTGCAGGTAGTAGTTGAGAGCCTCGGGATAATCTCCAAGTTCTGAGTAAATATCGCCGAGGTGGCAGAGTGCTTTTGCTCGCTCTCCTGTCTCATCGGGAGAAGGCAATGTGGCCAAGAGTGCCAGAGCATCAGCCAATGCGTTGCGATACTTACGTGCGCCCTGCAATTCTCTCTGCTCGCTTCTCTGCGGCTCGTTTGATGTTGATGGCTCGGTCTGCATCTTGTCCGGAATTCCTTCAGGCAATATCGTTTCACGTAGGGAAGTTCGATAGCCTGAACATACTACATGCGTTCCTTCCGTCCTACCCTCTCACCACTTATGAATTCAGACCGGCCACGTTCAGGTGCAGAGAGGCTGTGGAGAGAACGCAAAGTGTGGAGGTGTGGGCAATCGAGCACTCCCTGAATCCAGTGAGTTCCAGAATTCACTGGAACTGGGTTTATACAGATTCGTAGGGGGATGGTAGTTTATCGAAAAGTGTTAACTCCCCCCTGATCACTAATCAGGAGTTAGTCATGGAGAAGTTTTATAGGTATGGCTTGATTGTTCTTGCCGCTGCAGGATGGTTTGTTGTTTATCTGTTGTTGACCTCGCCAGACGAGATTGTAATGATCGATAATGGCAGTGTTGGGGGTGAGGATCCGGTAAACATTGAGCCAGAAACAGTCCAGGTTCAAATGAGTTCGGCTAAGTTTACGCAAGGCGAAAAGGTCACGTTGAATATCGAAGAGCGAGGAGGGACAGGGCTTCACTTTATATCGTTGAGTGGTCAGTCCAGCTTCTTGGAAGTTCAGGGAGCTGAGCTTACTGAAGCTCAACTGGGTTCATCAATGACACTTCGAGGCTTTAATCAAGCAAGTTCATCACCATACAATCCTTGGCCAGTCTTCGTTTACTCGAACCCTCCGACAACAGTGACGTTGATATACGACGGCACGAACTGGGAAGTGAACTAAAGGGAAGTTGGAATGAATCGGCTATACTGGTTGACGACTTTGGGCAACCATAGAAAGTTCTTCAGCAAGCAACTGTATTTCCGGGAGAAGGGGGGATGCGGTAGAAGTTGCCAATAGCAGCAGTGCATGGACAGCATCGGTACGTTCTTCAATATTTTCGATTGAAGAGAGGAGCGTACCGATCTGTTTAGCAGAGGGTGTAGGATTACTTCGCCAGAGATCAAACAGTTGCAGAATAGATTTGGTAGTAACAGAGATATTCTGTTGTGAGCAAAAGAGAAGTATCCGATCCAGTTGTCTGATCCAGTCTCCTTTATCATTGTTGGAGTGTCTCCTTACAGAGTATTCAATTGATGTATAGAGTGCTTGACAGAATGATTCTTCCATGTTGGTTGTTGTCTTCAACTTTTCAGCAATATCTAACCCCTTTTCATAACAGGTGAAAGCTTCGGTAATATTCCCCCGTTCTCTTTGGATGCGTCCTATTCCAAACGTGCTTTGCAGCTCTTCGAGGCGGTTGTTGAGCTTTTGGCTCAACTGCAATGCTTCTCGAAAATGGTGTTCTGCGGCGTCCAGTTGGTTGAGGTGGATCAATATCTGACCTGTGTGGTTCAACATCATAGTTACGAGGTGCTGAGCTTTTGTATCCCGAGCCAGTTGGAGTCCTTCTTCGGAAAAAAGGAGTGCACGCCTGTAGTTCTTGCGTTGTAGCTCAACTAAAGCGAGACGTAGAAGCATTGTGATATAGCCCTGAGTGTTTTCAAGTCTTTTGTACTGTATTTCTGCCTGATGTATGTAGGGTTCTGCTCTGTCAGGTAATTTCTGGGCTAAGAAGGTGTCTGCCATTCCAGCGCAGGCCACGGCAATACAACGAGGATTACCAATTGCATAGCCAATCTCTTCCATCTGTTGAAACTGCTTGAGAGCTTGCTTGTACTGTCCTCTGTTTAAGTAGAGGATCGCACTGTTCCCAGTTACAATTGCTACTTGCTCTTTGTCTCCAATTCGGTCGACAATTTTCTTTTGCTCTGCATACTGTTTCAGTGCCGCACTTGTATTCCCCTGTCTACTATACAGTATTCCCATCGATCCAAGTGCCATTGCCGTTCGGCGTGCGTTGTTGGTTGTCTCAGCCAACACCAACATTTTCTGAAAGCATTGCTCTGCCTTGTCGAATTCTCGCAACTCCAGATAGCTACTTCCGAGGTTGCCGTAGATACGGGCTATCTCCTGAGTATCGTTATTCTTCTCAGCCTCTTGCAGGTTGACTTCCTGTAGCCGAATTGCTTCGCGGTAGTTTCCCCGAGAAAGTTCAAGGTTCCCGAGATTTCCCATGATTGTGGCCCAGAGACGTTGATTCCCAGACTCTTCGGCTTTTTCTATCCCGTGAAGAAAATGCTCGCGCGCCTCTTCCTGATTTCCGAGTCGCCAGTTGATAGTCCCACAGTCTTTGTATGCCTTGGCTACCAGTGCCGGTTCTTCTGTCTCACGGGCGTGGGTTAGTGCGTTGGTAAAGAACTTCAGTGCGGTGGAGGTATGGCCGGTGATTTGCAGGATTGATCCGGTGCGGATCAGTGCCTCGGTCGACTCTGTCTCCGACCCAATCTCCTTAGCTTCAGATTCAACGTGCCGAACACAGATACCCGCAATGTCGAGGTGTTGCTCGGCTGCCCGCCAGTGGATCATGTAGTCGTAGCGACTCTCATCGTTCCAGAGAACTTGTTGGATGGGGATGTGGGTCAGGAAGGTTGCTAAGTCGTTCCAGCGCGCAAGTTCGTGGAAGTGGTGGGCTGCCTCCGATGCAGTTCGGCGGGAGGGGGGGAGTGCTGCGAAGAAGTTTGCAAGCAAAGCTCTCGTCTTCTCGACACTCTCCGGTGCTTGAAGATACCGTTCGAGACTCGCGTTCCGGAGCGAAGTGTGGTGGAAGCGAAGGCTTTCGTTGTGGATCGTGAAGTGAAAACTCATCCGTTGGATCAGCGCGGAAAGATTCTCTCCCCCGTTGCAGAGCCTTTCGAGTTCACTTATGAGGAGTTCATTCTCGGCTAAGGCGAGGTAGGAGAAGAGTTCCTTGATTTTCTCGAGACCATGTTCTCTCTCGGCTCGGGCGAGCATGTGGGAGTACATCTCATCTAACGACTCGGCGTTGAGAAGGTCGTTGATCTCTTTTTCAGCCTTCACCCCGCGCGGTAGTTGGCCTACCTCTTCAAGCCGAATTCGGAGTAGGAGTGGGTTGCCACTGGTCTTATCTTCGGCGAGCTTGCCGAGCACGTTCTTTTCGGCAACTACTTTCCGTTCGCGAAGAAACTGTCCTACAACGCTCCTACGTTCTCGCGCCGAGAGTGGTTCTACTTCCATTAGATGCCACGACCGTTTCTCCACAACCTCACGGGTGTCAAGGTTTGTCGTGCTCAGAATCAGGGAGACACCCCCCGGCATCCCTTCGGGGAGCCAGGAGATATCTTTGCCACCATCTGGCAGTTGATTCAATCCGTCGAGAATAAGTAGGAGGGTTGGCTCGGCTGCATCAGATGGCTTGCGGTGGGCATACCAAAGCCACTCGGAGAAGCTGTGCGTCAGTTGTTCTGGAGTGTCGGGAAGGTTGCCCGAGATACTATATCGTTCCTTTATCTCTGCCACCACACGCCGCATCCACCCAATTTGATCGCGCCCACCACCAATGCCAACGTAGTGCTCAACGGTGAAAACCTCTGGGTGACTCTGACGAAACCGGTCAACCCAGTTTGCCAGAAGGGCACTCTTCCCGGCTCCCGATGGTGCGTAGAGGAGGAGGGGAGAAGATTCGGAGAGGACGTGACGGTTCAGGCGGTCGTGGTAGACCGGCCGAGGAAGATATCCAACCCTACGACTTGCAGCGAAGGCTTCATGGGCAGCACGTTCAGCTTGGTGGTCGGAGAGGGGAGTGCTGACTATGGGAGACCTGATGCTCATCAACTCCGTGGCCTGAGTGGTTTACATTGCTCTCAAACAGGAAAATACAGAATCCAATTCTTCTTCAGTTGATATATACGGTCTCGCAGTTAGGAGAGATTGCCAAGATATGATATGGTATACTCTCTTGAATGGTTGCCTGAACTGAACATGTTGCGAGTGCCTCTCACAAATTCTATAGGTTGAGCACCTTACCAGTGCCATGTTGTCGCGAGCTGAGCTGTCAGCTCCCTTATCGAATTTTCGTTGCTTGAGGGAAACGTATTGCTGCCGAGGTTGAGGTGAACAACACCACTGCTGGTTACCTTCCAGTCCAGTTGAAGCCCAATCCTCCTCTGCAATTCAAGACCCTCTCTCGACACAAGTTGGAAGTAGAGGCGTGGTTGCAAATTCAGGTTTTGGAATCTGTAGGTGATTCCAAGTCCTCCGCTCCCCTCAATCCCATAGCGGGGATTGGAGAGACTGAGGCTATACGTACCGTTAACGTCTGCGCTGATTCGGAGTCTATTGTGGTGTACTCGATAGTATCCACTGAGAGTAGCAGCTCTTTCGGACTTCGCGTAGGTTCGGTTGTCGAGTGATTCACTCTCGTTCCGGTAATCTTCCCTCTTCGTGACGAGAACACCCATCCCTCCAACAACTTGGCTAAGAATAGGATTGTCTACTCTGTATGTCGGGGAGAGGGAGACCATTTCGGTGTAGTACTCGGCTCTGTCCGATCTGTTCGTAGAATCTATAGAAGGAGATGAAAACTGAACCGTTGCTCGCCTGTATCTGCCATTGATGGACGTTCGCCCTCGACGCCAAGCGATGTCTACAAAGCCTTCCCAACGTTCTGTGGTGGCGGCGATATCCTCAAGAGTGATCTTCTTCGATATATCTGAGGAAGCTCTCTCCTCGGTGGTGTCAGGCCAGAAAAAGCCAATGATATTCAACACTGAACCGTCGCGACTCCAGCCGATATTTCCCCGCAGGTTGACTTCCGAGCCTGAGTTACCGAAGGAGATTTCGGGAGAGAACTGGAGGTCGAGTTGATCTCCCTTCATCCAGGGTGAGGCGGCGGAGAAGTATCCCGGCCCAATCCAGCTACCGTCGAGACGTAATTTCCAGTCAGTTATATCCCACGTATCCATCGGCTTGCTTCCCCCACGATCTTCCTTCGTTGGGAGCTTCCCACTCCACTCAACTCGAAGATTCGAGGCAAAGTTAACGTGGGAGGTTGCGTTGAGGTTGAGCATATCTTTCAGAAATTTCGGTATAGAGTCCAGGGAGTTCAGGGTTGAATTGCTATCATTGATGTTCTCCGTTGTGATAGAGATAGCTCCTTCTCCCCACACTCTACAGTGTTCTCCGATCTTCACGGTTGTGTTCATTGAGGCAACCAGATTCTGTAGTGGGTAGGGTGCTCCTCCCCCCTTGATTGTCCAGTTCGTATCGCGGAATTCGATTGGCTCCCCGGAGTGAGTTCCACTGAGAATAATGATCGTGTCTGGCTCCCGAACAATTAATGTATCCTTCGCCTTACCATTCTTGAGTATTACCAGAATATCTCCCTCGTTGACGCGAGATGTCGTTCTCTCCGCTATTGTTTGATATGCCGTAGAGGAGGTGTCTGTGCTGAGGCTGCTTAAGAAGTTTGTGTTGAGAATCCCGTGGTTCTCAGATACTTTCTCTGTCGCCAACTTACTATCCTTCGCGAAGAGCAGATTTAATCCAACACTATCTTCTCCATAGTGGAGTGCAACTCTCCCGGCAAACATTGTTCGACTCCGGTGCCGTTCTCCACTCGTCGCTTCACCTACGTAGAGGTGTGGTTGCGTGATGCCGCCGGAGAGAGTAATGTCAAGGTTGTTAGTGTAGATATTACTTCCTAAGCCAAATATCTGCGTGGTGCTTCCGGTCAGTTCGGAGAGTTGCGGAGTGTGTGAACCGACGTGGAAAGTAAAGCGGTTGAAGGTGGGGGAGAAGCTGACATTGTTTTCTGGATCACTCACCGTCTGCCAGAAGGTTCTCTGCTCCCCTTCGGATGTTGCACTCTTTCCCGTTGTTGTGGAGACCGCGAATATCAGGGGAAGAGTGAACGTACTGCCAAAGGTGAGAGTTGAGTTTAGTTCAACTCGCCCGAACTTGTCTGGACGGCGGTCTGTGTCGGATTCGTTTACATCGTACAACTCTCCAAAAAGGGTCAGTACTCCGCTGGACTTTATGCCGGAACGTTCTTCTACGTTCGCTTCCCCACTCCTCTCTACGCCTTCTTCCTGCCCTTGCGATTCTGCACGAACAATCAGGAAGAGGAATGGAAGAGCGAACCACAGTTGCCTGAGAACGATCGTTGTCGTCCAATCACTCATCCCGTTCACTCCATTGAAAGTGGTCGAGAACTTTCAGCAAGTACGTAATGCCGCCGGTGATTCTTCTATCCTTCCCCCGCTGGAGGAAGCGAACTGCATATAGACCGTAGGGACTTCGCATCGGCCGCTCGAATCGAAGGAGGATTGTTCCGCTGCCCCTCGCATCAGAGCAAAATGAAAAGCGTGCAGAACTACTATCTGTTAGGCGATACACTCCACTCTGGAGTCGTTCTGCTCCCTCTACTTCTGTGAAAAGTTGGTTGCCGAAGTCGAGCAGAATATTTCCTCCGGCTGAGGAGGATGTGTAGGAAGTACCGGTCAACAACAATTCTTCGAGAATAATTTCAATGGTTGCGTCGCCAAGCGTTGTGAAGGGGATACTCAACTCAACGGCATCTGTTGGATAGGTAAGGTCTACAACCTGAGTGTTTTGTAGGGCGACCTGCCGATTCTCCACAACGTAGTCGAGAAGATTCGCGGGGAGATATCCCTCCGTTGTATCACTACCTTCCTCTATCCACCGTGCCAGAAATATGTAGCCACTCGTTCTCCTCTCTTTTGTCCAGGGGATTTCCACAATCTTTCCGATCCGGGAGGGAATCGTGTGGCACTCGGAGTAGTAACAACTCCAGGAAGAGTCGACCACGTTCGATAGAGAAGCTGTTGAGAACCAGACCTCAAGTCTGCCAACACTCCTCTCTCCACTGTTGAAGGTGCGTACGTAGAGCCAGTTGGTATCTTCACTTGCAGATTGATGTTGATAGAGGTGGGTTAAGGTGGTATCTCTCCGCCGCCGAAGCCAAATTGAAGGAGCGTTCCAGATATATCTGTTTGAGTCGAGGTGGAGTGAATCATTTCCGTTGTCGTACCAACTCTGTTTCATCCAGACGTTTGGAATCTTCCCTTCAGCAGTTCGATAGTTTGCAACAGTAAGGGCACGTTGATTCAGTCCACACGCATTGCAGGTGGTTGAGGGACCACTGTTAACTCCTGTGGGACTTCCATCGTATTGGCGAAAAGGATTCGACCAACGGTAAATTCTGGTTGCCGAGCTTACCCCCATCACTGTCTGCTGTCCCTTTGCAGTGTTGACGTATCCGTATGCGAAGGGATAGAATGGCTTTCCGGTTGTGTTGTGCTCTCGGTCGTGGTGGCTCCCCATGATGTGCCCTACTTCATGGCCGAACGAGTTCTTCAGGGTTGCCGCATATCGTTGTACTACGCCGAAGGCAGCACAAGCATAGAAAGGGTGAGCGTTTGGTATGAGATAGGAGATGCCCGACATCTCTCTACTACTCTCCTCTGCGAGGAGGATAACAATGTCGGCGGCATATTCTTCCCGTCGCTTGGCTACCTCACCATCGAACGATAGCCAGTCTAACCCAGTCTCAAGGTCACCAGTCTCTTCGTAGTCAACTTGGCCGATGTGTACTGGATTTAGGTGGAAGAGGACACCACTCTCTGCAAAGGAGATGTTTGTCTCCTGCACCGACAGAAGCGTCTCCAGTTCGATCTCTTCTTTTCCCCCCGCTCCAATCTTTGCCTCTTCAGTGTAGAGAACCATAATGTCAATCTGGTCAGCCGGATCGACATCTCTGTTTTGAGCTGTCGTGCAGGTGAGGTCTGATAGAGGTGGGGGAGGCTTCGGAGAATCTGTCGGGATTGCGGCAAGGTCAATCTGCATTAGCCTGTGTACTCCGCCACCAGCATCTCTCACTTGATAGAGAGCGTTGTCGAGAACGATATTGCCAATCACAAGACTGTTCCGCCCAACGAAGAGGATGTAGCTATCTTCCTTCTCTTCTACGCGCCCACGCCAAGTTTTTCCGAACGGACTTTCTTGGCGATCTTCAATGAGAAATTTGATTGTGTCCTCGAAGAATACTCCCTCTATTCTCTCCTCGGAATCGAGCAGTTCAGCATTCAGTCGGATAATGGTGTCGCGAAGAATGGGAGGACGCCCCAAAACAAGTTCCCGCTTTGGCTTCCCCTCAGTATACTCGAACAAGAGTTTCTCCTCAGAAAGCTCGCCGTTGAAGGAATTCAGTTCCCCTGACAAACTTCCCTCTCCAAATCCTCCTCCCTCTAACCCTCCACCATAGGTTGAGGGGGCTGCCCACTTCCTATTCAAGGGTTTGCCGTCATCTTTCACTACTTGCACACTCCAGACATAGATCTTCCCGAGAACAGGGGGGGGGAGGGAAGGGGGCCAGGGGAGACTTGTGGTGCTTGTTATCTCCTCGTAGATCGGAATGTTCCCTTCGAGCGCGCTGTAGGGTGACTGGTTTTTAAAAACTTCCGCTACTCTGAAACGATAGCGGAGAGTCCCGAATGATTCAGGAGCTGTTGGCAACCACTCGAATCGTTCTCTCGACGGTTCAGATATTTTCGTGCCAGTTTCAGGATAGTGAAGGCGGGGAGGTTCAGGGGGGAAGATTGTGAAGTCACTACAGATTTCGGGACTAATAGATACTCCTCCTAAGTTCTGCAACTCAACGCAAAAAGAGTAGCGGTTTGGAGGGAGTCTGTTTGCTCCGAGCACTTGATTGTAGATGTTCCCGTGGAACTTCATAGTGCTCAGCTTCAAGAATTCATGTCCGAAGAGGGTCTTCGTTGGAACATCTTCCATTGTGAAGACCTCGGCTTTGTCGACGTTCGTTGTGGCCACAAGTCTTCCCCCAACCTTGATCGACATCACCACTTTGAATGAAACCTTCTCCCTTGAGGAGGAAGGATTGATGATGGTTAAGATCACCTGTGCTTCCCCCGATATCCACTTCGAGAGTTCTGCCGGTGGGTTAGCATCCAGGTTGAGTGTGGGGAGTAAAGTTTGTGTCTGTGCTGGCAATACCCTCAACGTTATCGAAAGAAGTGCAAGCACAACAGAAAACCGGAGAGGTTTCATAGCAGGCTGGGCGTGTTAGTGAGAACTGTACTACTCCTTTGCTAATCCATGTTCCACAGCGTAGCGAACCAGACCAGCAACGTTCCGCACGGAAAGTTTTTGGATCAGATTCTTACGGTGGGTTTCAACAGTATAGGGGCTAATAAAAAGTTGTTCTGCGATTTCGTTTGTCGTTAGTTCGTTGGCAATCAATATCAGTATCTCTTTCTCTCGTTCAGTTAAGGCTTCAACGTTCTTTGTTCCACCTTGTTCTTTGCCAGTCATCGAAAGGACGAGAGCGTTTGTTGCCAGTGGGCTGAAGTAGTTTCCTCCCGAAGCAACAGTATAGATTGCATCAACAAACTCTTCACGGCTCGCGGTTTTCAGGATATAGCCTGCCACACCTGCTTTCATTGCTCGAGCCACCGAACCCCCATCATCATTTTGAGTGAGAGCCAAAACTGGGATATGAGATTTTCGCTTCTTCAGTTCAGCAGTAGTCTTGATGCCATCCATCTCTGGCATCGACAAATCCATAATAAAGAGGTCTGCGTCGGGGTGGGTCTCAGCCAGTTCCAGGGCTTCCACTCCGTTGGAGGCAAATCCGAGAAAGCAGATGTCTGGAGTTTCGTCGAGGAGTGCGGTTAATCCCTGAATAAAGAGATGGTGGTCGTCGGCAATCAAGACGTGTATTGTTTTCATGGCAAGTTCAATAGTCTCCTTTTTCAAGCTACACTACACTCTCAAGTCCACTTAGCAGAGCTTTCACAGAGTTGCTATCAAACTTGACTCTCCCAGCACAGTTTCAAGGCTAAACAAAGATCGCCTCACATAAGGTTCTCTGCTATCCCCCTTTATTGGTGTTTTAGACAATACCGGGATTCAGTGAGTGGCAACTTCTACGGTTACGGTTGTGCCGTGCCCCGGCTGCGAGTCGAAGTGAAGCGTTCCCTTCATTGCTCGGACGCGGGCTTCGATGTTTCTCGTTCCCATTCCCTCCCGTTTCTTTCCCGTATCAAACCCGACACCATTATCTTCTACCATGAGCACGATCATATTATCGTGTTGGACTAAGTGGACCGAGGCAGACGTTGCCTTTGCGTGGCGCACAACATTTAGGATCAACTCCTGTGCAATTCGGAAGAGTCCTAATGTGACCTCTTCGGGGAGATTTTCGTCGATGCCGTTCGGCTCAAAACGAAATCGGAGCGAGCCAGTGTTGTGCATGTCGACAACAATCTCTCGTATTGCAGCAACCAACCCTAACTCCCGCAACGTGCTGGAACTGAGGCTGTGGGAGATTGTTCTCACATCGCTGGAAGCTCGCTGAAGCAATTGGAGCGATCTCTCCCACAACGCTTTCTGGTCGAAGTTGATTCCCCTGAGTGCCCTATCTACCCGAAGCATGTTCAGTCTAATTGCGGCCAACAATTGCCCCACTCCGTCGTGCAAATCTCCGGCAATCCGCAATCGCTCTGCTTCCTGTGTTTGCATCATCGCTCTGGTCACGTCGTGTTGCCGCCGCAGTTCTTCTTCCTTCAACTGACGTTCCAAGTTGAACCGCATCTGCAGCTCTGCAATCATTTTCTGCCGTTCTTGGTTAAGCAGACTGTCGTGGAGCGTAATGTAGTGCCGGGCGTGGTCCAGAGCCGCGCGGGGGTTGTCGAGAGATTTGAAGACGTGGGAGAGAGTGTCGTGATACTGCGATTGAAGTCGCCGGTCGGCTATCTCTTCAGCAATTGCCAGCCCTTGTTCCAGACTGAACCGGGCGGAATCGAGTTGACCCATCCGATAGTATGAGCGTCCCGTGCCAAGTAGTGCGGCGGCAAAGAGTGTATACTCTTCGCCTCTCTCAAGCGATTCAGACGCACGGAGATAGTAGGAGAGAGCGATGTCTGGCTCTGCTTGCTGTTCATGAATCCCACCGATGGAGATCATTGCTGCTGCTGCATTTACTGGATCGTCGAGGAGGTCGTATGCAGTCATTGCCCGCAACTCACATTCGCGGGCATCGGTAAGGTTCCCCTCGGAGAGATATATCTCACCGAGATTTCGCATCGCCCTAACTTCCATCCGTTCTGATCCGGTCTCGCGAAAGAGAGCGCAGCTTCGCTTCAGATACTCTCGTGCCTCTTCATAGTTTCCTTCGTTTCCGTACAACACCCCAATCGAGTGGAGCACGATGCCGACTGCACTGTAGTCTCCTCTCTCTTCGGCTTCCACTAACGAGTCGAGATAGTACTCCAACGCAGTTGTTGTGTCGCCCAAATCGGCATAGAGGTCGCCGAGGCTGTGAAGGGCGAGAACTCTAACTTCGGTCTCATCTGAAGGGGGAAGGGCTTCCAGTAGAGATGTGTAGAGTGCCACTGCCCCGGAGTAGTCCTGTGTGCTGCACAAAGCAGTTGCCTTAGAGAGAATTTCAGCAACCCGATCTTCTTTACGTGAAGTAGAATCGGAAGCATGTAGGGAAGTCTCTTCGTTCATAGTCTATCAGAATGATATCCAAATTTATGTTGGAGGAAGAGAAGTGAAGACTCCGCGTAGCTTCTCTTCCTCTACCAGCCATAACTTACTTGAAGGGGTCTCCCCTCACATTCACTGTTTCTCGGTATTTGCGGATTCACCGACTTTCAGGGATTGCCGAGCCTTCCGACGCCCCCTACTTTTGTTACCGCTACCAACCTATCGTAACCCAAGGTTTGTCCAACCTTACTAACTACGGAGAATGTATTTATGGACAGAGCAAGCAAGTGGCGATCCTCCAAGAGCGTACTGATTTTGCTCACACTTGGACTTTCCTTAGGATGTCTGTCCTGTGCGAAGCGAGATCACGATTTCGGCGTCGGAACCCTTCTCATCAGTCACAGCACCTATTCTGTCACGATCCCAGTTGACAAGGATTCGGCACTCATACTGGATTCAGTTGGGTGGACTGCCGGAGATTCAATTATTGTTCACGTGGAGGGGCAAGGTGTCATCTTCTGGGAGTTATCGGGAACGCACAAGTTCAAGGATGCTGTTGGGACAAAAGTGAATTCTGCATTTGGCTATAATGTTACTCCTGCAACCGCTCCACTGCGAAACGATATCGATGCTCCATGCCCGAGTGTCCTTCTGAGTAGTCCGGGATACTATACTCTCAGATATGACTCTACAGCTACCGAGGGGCGTGTTTGGGAAATCGATGGTTAATGTCGTTTCGGCACTCTTCATCTTTACTTCGGCGAAGGGGAGATGATGTTTGGGGGATCAATCGAATTGCCGGTTGATCCCCTGTTCTATTCTATCGATTTTCAATATTCAGATATTCGAGTTGATGCTTGCTACCCTTGCGCTACGCTGCTCGCGGATTGACTCAAGGTGGTGGAGTAACGCTTCGACTTTTGTTCGCAGACTCTCTTCGTATGAACAGAGTTCCATTGCACGAACTAACTGAAGGTCGCTCCGAAGATTATCCAATAGTTCTTCCCCTTCACTTTCAGGATACCGATCATCCCCTTGTTCTATCCTCTCCAGGAGAAACTTGCTCCTCATCAATTGCCAATTTGCAAACGCTTCTGTAGGGTAGGCCTTGTTGCTTCGGCTAAGAGCCGTCTCGATCATTGCCAACCCTTTCTCTACATTCCCTCGCTCGCACTCTACAACTCCCTCATATCCCAGTCCCTCAACGGCCTGTCGTGTTTCGTTTAATTCTTCAGCTTTCGCACGCAATCGGCTGTAGTACTCCTTTGCTGCGTCGAACATCTTCATCTTCCAGTAAGCCTGCCCAATGCCAGCCAGTGCAATCAGGTGGAGTTGATCTGACCCAGTCTCCTTCGCAATCTGTTCTACCACTACGTATGCATCACGTGCGTCGGCAAATTGGTCACGTTGAAGTGCGAGATAGCCGGTGACGCTCAGAGTCATCCCCTCGCCATGCCGATTGCCGTGACGCTTGCAGCTCTCTGCGGCAAGCTGTAGCATCTCCTCAGCCTCCTGGTGATTGCCACAGATTGTGTGAGCAATAGCAAGGTTCGTCAGAGCATCTACCAGTTGACGGTGATCCCCTAATTCTTCCGCTATCTTCCTCTGGATTGCACAATGTTCCCGCGCCTCATTCAGGCGGTAGAGGCGGTTCATCAGGTTGCCCAGATTTCCGTGGGCGGTCATCACTTGCTCCCGATTCCCAACTGCCTCGGCTATCTGCTGTGTGCGTTCGGTTAGTAGAATCACTTCGTCGATATCTTCTGTCATCGTTTTCACAACACTCAGGTTAGAGATTGCTTGCATCTCCATCAAGATGTCTCCAGACTGCTCAGCGTAGGCCAGCATCTTCTTCAGATACCGTTCTGCTTTCTCAAAGTGACCAAGTCTGATTGAGACTGTTCCGATGTTCCCCAAAAACCGTGCTTCTTCTTTCGTATCTCCAACCTTCTGCATCTGTTCCAACCCTTCCTGAAACAGTTCCTCTGCCCGAAGGAAATCATCCCTATAGAATGCGAGGGCAGCAAGTTCATTGGTAATCGTGACGGCTCTTCGCGTATCGTGAAAACGAACCATAATCTCTTTAGCCTTCTCCAGAAGGTCTTCTCCTTTCTCGTAATCTCCACGATGCCCCACTATCGTCCCGAGTGAGATGTAGAGCATCCCTCTCTGATAGTCATTGTCTGTAGTCTCTGCAATAGTCAGCCCTTCGCGATAGAGTTCTGCTGCTGCGTCGTTCTTGCCAACAATCTGCAGTAGCGAGCCGAGGTGACGAATTGCCTCTATCTTCAGAACGTGGTCTTCCGGCTGATACTCCTCCAGTCCACGCCGATACTCCCTGTACATATCCACCGACGCTTCCAATGGTTTCCAGGCGCGGAGCAGTTCATATTGCAGGTGTTTGAAGCAGAGGAGAAATGTCGGTATGTCGGTTAGGAAATTGGTGAGGTGATCGTCCGCTTTTGCTTCGGAGAGTTGGAAGAGGATTTCTTGAATAGAGCGTATCGTTGCCGGTTGCTTTCGAAGGTAGTCGGCTAAGCGAAGCCGCATCTCCCTCAACGAATCGGCATCAAGCCACCGTTGTTGAACCGCCTTTGCCAGACTGGTGTGGAAGAGAACCATACGATCCTCCGTCTTCAGCAAATATGCTTCAATCCGCTGCAAGATTGCTTCAATCTGATTGGAAGCCGATAGAGTGAGCGCCCCAAGTTCACCTACGGTCAAGCCAGTCTTTGCAGCCTGAAGAAAGGAGAGAATGTTCCGAACATCTTCGTGTGGGAACTCAGATTCGAGGCGTTGGAGGACGCGGTCGTACATCTCTTCCAGCGTGGTTGCCCCGGTAAAGAATCGGATGGTAGCATCTGCGTTCTCGCCGGGAATGCCAGTTCGGACTTCTTCCAGACGAGTTCGGAGCAAGAGAGGGTTCGCACTTCCGGCGGCAGAAATCACTGCCCGCTGTTGGGCCGATGTCAAGGCGGTTTGCCTCTCTGCAACAAACTTCCGAACAAGTGCTCTCCGCTCGGCAAGAGTGAAGGGTTTTAGGGTGAGTTGTTGCCATCCTCGCCTACTCAGTTCCTCCCGCGTTGAGCCATCATTGGTTGTGATGATCGTGCGGAGATTCGGGGGGAAGGCTTCTGGCAACCAGTTGAACGTGGCGGATGGTTCGCTATGTAGTTGATCTAAGGCATCGATAACTACTACAATCGGTTCGCGAACATACCAGAGCCAGACGGGAAGACCCCTTACGAATCCTTCGGGAGTGTTGGGAAGCTGTGCTGTCACACCAAAGTATTCTTTGATTTCCAACATCAGGTGGCGAATCAAATCTATGTGTGTAGTAGTTCTCTCACCACTTCCTATATAGTATTCGATAATGAACGTGTCAGGTTCTCTCTGGCGGAACTCTTCAATCCAATTTGCGACGAGCGCACTCTTCCCTGCGCCGGAGGGGGCGTGGACGATTAGTGGTGGAGATTCAGAGTGAATGTGGTTGTGCAGTTGTTCCTGATAGAGAGGCCGAGCCACGTAACCGATTTTTCGACTTGCCGCAAAGACTTTGTGGACAGTTCGCTCGGACTCGACAGTTGAGGGTAGTGCTTCAGCCTTGAGGTAGGAATCATTTCTGGAACTCATAGTGGGAACCACCAGCCTATTGGTTGAATAACAGCGATTCTTAATCTACGGAATCCTCTCAACCGAGCGCAAGGGAACCGATGCAAAAAGGGAGCTATCGTTTACCAATCGAAAACCGTCTGGGTGCAATCTGAAATTGTCTCTCATCAATTCCTTCGTATCTTTACGGCTCTGAAAACGCGCCCGTAGCTCAGTTGGATAGAGCAACAGCCTTCTAAGCTGTGGGTCACAGGTTCGAATCCTGTCGGGCGTGCAAAAATCTCCGAAGTCGTGAAGGCTTCGGAGATTTTTTCGTTTAAGAGAGGACTTGGCAGACAAAGACCATGGCATTAAAGAGCAGACTTGACCCAACAGAAGGAGATATACAGCAACTCGTTCAGTTCCTTTCTCAGCTTTACGCTGACGAAGCAGAACCGGTTGTGCAGTGGGAGGGAAGCGGTGGTAGTTCTATTTGGCCAATATATCGTCCCGATGTCGAAGAGTTCTTCCGCCTCGCCTCACAACCTTGCTGGAGCGATTATACCTACGATCCAATAAAGACTAGTGAGATGATCAACGATGTCGAACGTATCCGCATGGCAACATTAGAAGAACTCAAAGCAATGCTTACTTGGTCTGTGCGAGGAGAACGGTTCACCAGTGGACATTGGAGGGCAGCCATTGAGTCCGGCACTATCCGATTGATTCTTGAGCGATTGAGGGAGTGGCTGGTTGAGCGACAGTCAGGCCGTGTTGAACCTTAACGATGCAGGGAGTGTTTTCTACTACACCCTACATTGAATATACACGCTTCCTACATGTGTATAATGCCTTGAAGCATATCAGGACTATTGTTGATCAACCAAATTCCCGCGAATGTAGTCGTAGAGCTGGGTCATTGCCAAACAGCGTCACAAAGTTTTCACATTCCGTTCGATAATACGCTACCCGGTCTGCGAACTGTGTTCGCCACGCGATATCCTTTGACTTGTCGAGAACGTCGCTACCATACAGGCGAAGAATATCCTTTGGGGTTACCGATACCATGTAGTTGTCGTATGTTCCTTGCAACAATGACTCTCTATTCTACCGAGGGAGGAGCACCGAAACTCTATCATCTATCTTTGACTGTGCTCCTGAGCTAGTAACTACACGGACTGCATAGATACCCGTGCTTCCTATTCCGAAATTTTCAGTATCCACGAATGTTCGTGCTCGCGATGAAGTGCGAGCAAATTGGCGTAACTGTCCATCCGCATTTGCACGATAGATCACGAACCAATAGTTCTCTTGTAACCCTCCATATTCCCATTCCAATTCAACCTCTTTTTTTGTCGAGTCGTATGCCGCTCGCAATTGAGTTACTCCTGGTCGTATTCCCGTATCATATGGTCGTCCACTTACCGACATTGATAAGTCAGATTGAAGTCCACTACTGTCGACAGCAAGCATTGCATATCGGTAGACTACATTGGGCTCGACATCACGATCAATGAAAATTGAATCGTGACGATTTATGCGAGCAATACTATCCCATTCCCCTTCTTCCCCAATGGATCTGAACAAACTCTGGTAGGCGACATCATCGCTTGAACTTGATATGTACTGAAGTTGAACTGATGTATCAGTGACTACAACATCCGTGATCACAGGGCCAGTAGGTGGCACAATGTCAGGACGGGGAATAGCAAACACTACTGAGGGATTCGATTCATTGAAATTCCGGTCCAGTGCCACTGCTTGGTAGTATACATAACGAGTGAGAGTATGCATTTCAACAGTATCACGAAAGAGCGTATCAGTTTGGCTATACTTATCTTCACCAAACGACTCAATCACAACTGAGAATTCGTGATCTGGTGCATTGGCACGTAATAGCCGATATCCCCTCAAGTCAACTTCTGTATTACTACGCAACCGGAGTGTTACTACACCATTACTATCCATTCTTCCATCAACCCATTGTGGAGCAGCCGGAGGCAGACTATCAATTAACGCAACGTATGCCGAATTGGATCGACTAACGTTGCCAGCAGTATCTACTGCTTCAACAATGTAGTAATTCGTACCATTCATGAGAAACGTCGTATCGATAATTTCCTGCGTTGTAGGAGAGAGCAGTGTAGGAGTAAGACTCATAAATGGCCCTGCCTCACTCGTACTCCGTCCAACATTAAATCCGGCAAGATCAGTTGCAACAGGCTCTTCCATTTCCCACCGCACCACCACCTTACGGCCAGCGTCGTGAACAGGGTTTGGAAGGAAGGGATTCTCTGGTGGCACGTCATCCCGTGCCATACCACTTACTTCACCGACTAACTGTTCGTCGGCAAATGCGGTGGTTCCATAGACACGGTAGATATATGGTTTATAGTTTATCACTGTCGAATCTTGAAAGAGTTCTATATCTGTCGCTGTCGGCTGTGATGGCCTTAACGTTACAAGTGGCAAGGCATTCAACCGCTTAAAGTTCTCTCCATTATCGGAACGTTCGACGAAGTAACTAGAATATTGGGGATCTGCCTTCCAACTAATAAGGATTCGTTTCTCACCACCCTCAGCAATAAGATCAGATTGCACTGATAGTTTTTTGTGTTCCGCTTTTACGTGCACAATACCAGTATCAATAAGGTATATACCAGGATCATCTGCAAGATAGATACGATAGACATATGTCTGGCCAGCCTTAACTGTACGATCTACAAAGCGGAGACCAAGTCCATCGGCTGCATCGGTGTTGCGATCGACTGCCAACATTGCAATACTAAAACGCATATCCAACTCCCCCTTCCGCTCTGAAATTGACTCCATCTCATTGGAAGAATAGTCTGTCCGTTCCGAACCTTCTTCACCATACTGATTCAGAAGTGTAAAGGCAATACCAACATAGTCAACGTGATTGGGATCGTTGATATCTGGATGTGATTCACTATATGCTATCCAACGTTCGGCAGTCCAAGGCTTTAGGGCTGAATCGAGCAATGGCCGGAAAGGACTTACAGAACTATCTGCCCGAAGATCGGCACGTTCAATCCGATATCCGACCTTGTTTCCAATCAACCAAGCTCCCGGCTTCGATGGCGCAAATCGAAGGATGATCGAATCCGGACTTCCTCGGGCTATTAAGCCAAGTTGCACGCGAAGAGCGTTATTGGGATCACCCTCATCTAAAGATTCAATTGTTGGCTGTGCATCTGCTGAAAGGAGAGAAAGTAGTAGTAGTAGAGCACACAAATATTGCGATAAAGATCTCATAATAGTCTTATCCTTAGGTGTTTGATAGTTCTTAACCCAAACTTCTATTTGCTCGACCCTGTTGGTAGAATCAGAGAACCTCCTGGTGTTGCTCCAGTTTTGAAAGTTGAGAATGCAGCTGCGTGCGTTTGGACTATGATGGGGTCAACTTGAGGACTTACACCTGTTGTAAACCTTGTCTTTATAGTCTCAGTAACTACAATGCCAGAACGTGTTGTCGCCTCTACCCATATTCCATCCTTCAGTTCCCAAAGCTCCGCATGAATTGTAAACTCGTAGCGCGTACTATCCTCAAGATTCTTCACCCATTTTGCCGCAAGCTTCGTATCTCGAGCAAGCCGATATTCATACTCACCAAGCTGGTTCGGAGTATTACTCCGATTTAATACGGGGGCAGAGAGTGTGCTGCCTAAGGTGTTTGGATCGATAGAAGGTGTAAGCCTCCCCATGTTATTAATTGGAGCCTTAGATTCCTTCCGTAGTGATAGTGGAACTGTCGATGCGCTAGCATTACTATGAGCATTTGGATCGGTAGAGGTAGTTGTCATTCTTGGTTGTGCTGAACTCGAGATAACATTTACAGTGGTGTCTTCTGCTCCCACTATCTGAGCAGGTTGCAGCGTGTTGACCATAGTTGCAGATGTATTCGTTGCAGTGAGCTCGTCATCGCCATTCGATGCCCGACCAAGCGAATCAAGGGTTGCCGTGTAGCGTGCCTGGAATGTTCGCTTCACAACCTCTCCGTTCGACTGTCGTTCAAATACATCGAAAGCATCATTGGGCGTAAAGCCAAGTACAACACCAATACTATTGTCAGGAGGAAAAGGATTTGTTCCGGTTATAGGATTGATTGCTTGGATCATCCTTCCACTATTTTGAATCGTACCAGCCGCATCTTCAGCAATTAATGTAGATGTTGACTCCGGGCTACCAGCATCACATCTCGTTCCGATGTTTAGTTTAGCTTTATACGTTCCACGGATTAATCCACCGAGTAAATCCCACCCAGCATTGACCTCCCCCTCCACCCAACTCGGACGCGCAAAACCTCCGTTCAGTCTTGCGCCGAATTGAATAGAGAGGATATTGAAATCTCCGCCATTACAGAAGAGGAGACAGCAATTTTTCAAAGAGGCACACCGTCTGCTTTTGTTTCTCTTTCCTATACACAAACAGTATTTCTTCTTTGAAGAAGCCGACACGTGTACTCCTAAATATCCTTTAAACCATGCCGCGACACCTCCTGTTGCATACCACCTATTCATGCCAAGTGGTGTTCCATTACACTGTGTTCCCTTTGGATACCGAAGCAACGACATGTTGATCTCGAAACCACCGTTAGCTCCATACTTTACAGCAACGGATCGTCCTGCAATCTTTCCCAAGCTAATGCTCTTGTTACCAGTACCACCAAAGACTGTAAGACCTGCGGCAAAGCCTTGACCCATACGGGTTCCAGGGGAAATTCCGGGCCCTGGTATAAAGCCAAGACCTACGCCCACATCACTTAGTCCTTTGATTGTGGAAGGCAAAAAACCAGTTTGGGGTTGGATGTTATTGCCGAACATCAAATACTCTTGTACGTTTACTGCATTGAGTATCCTGACCGTGTTAGGGTTCGTTGGCTCTCCGAGTTTGAAGAACCACTTTCCAGTGCTTCCATCGATGTTCAGTTTCATCGATATACCGCTTCCTGTATGCACGATATTTCCCGCGTTCGATCCACTACGTGGATAGATGAAGTGAACGAGTGCGTTCATGTCAAACTTTTTCTCAGGTGGTATATACGTAACGGAAGCAGTTCCATAGACCGGTGCTTCATTCCGTTCAGTTAACCCAGCAGCAGCATATAGATCAAGATTGAGCTTGATATTTGTTAGTCCTCCAGTGGTACTAAATTCTGCTAACAACGAAGCATCGGCGTTGAACGATTTTGGATCGGGCGCAGTGCCAAGTACTGTGAGTGCCTTAAAACCGAATCCATTTGTTGGGTTGGGAGTAAAGGTGGCTCCAGATGTTGCCATAACTGAAGGGGCACTTGCATTGACAACATCACCGGGACTTGGAGCGGACATACCAGCTACATTCATTTTTTGCCAAGCACCAATTCCAAAGCCGTAAAAGGCAAGACCTGGCAGGAATACAATTCCTGGCTTCGGAAGAATCACCCTTGCCTCTGCGCCCCAATATCTATACGGATTTTTGGAACTGTTAAACGTGGTAGTTCCAAATCGCGCAAAAGCATTAATCTCCATGTCAATAGAATTGAAAACAGCCTTAAGTGCTCCTTTGAATCCACTCCCATATGTTGGATCATCATGGTAGAATTTTATCATCCCATCAAGCTTAACTGCAGGGAATTGTGCGTGAACATCAATGTCAGTAATGTTGACTTCAATAAGCTCGGGAGTATATCTGCCATCCACCTCCTTGATAGCACCAATCGCTTGCAATGTTGTGCGCCCAGAGACCTTTGCCTTCGAGAGATTTAGCACAACATCAAGCGAAAGGCCAGCCCGGACGAGTTCGTTCGAGCCACTCTTCTTCTCTTCATGGTTAATCTTATCAATAGTCACTGGAAAGTTTGCTATCCATTTTGGGGGACTAGCAAATGCCCACGTGCCGGCTGAAAACTTCATGCCGTCGGATGCACTATAACTCAACTTCATGTCTTGGAATTTCATCCTCATCGACACATCGATCTTATTGCCAATTTTGATACTGTCCCAAGCAAATGCACCATTCATCAACAGATTAAAGCTTCCCTTACCATCTACAATATTCAATCCCATTACACAGGTCGGATCCAATGTCAGCTTCGCATCTGCAAACAATTTTGCCTCAATTGGGTTGTCTGGAGAGATTGTAAAGTGGAGACCACTGCTCGATTCAAAAAGTGCCTTATAGGTTAACGAGTTCGACTCGGTTGCCTTTGCCACTGGAAGCACAATCTTGCCACGCATATATGCCGTCTCAAACGAACTGTTAATCATTGATATCTTGACCGTATCAATGCTTGCGCTCAGTCCTGCAATTATTCCGTTATCAAGCATCACTACATTTTCCGCAACTACATTACCAGTCACCCCAAGATTGTTAATAATCAGATCGTGAATGCCAACCTTCACGGGCTGACTTGTCGAGGAAAATGTTCGAATATTTTCAGGCAATATGACATTTGCAGACTTTACGTAGAATCCGGTGAATCCAACATCATTTTTGTCAGCGCCAGTATAGTTTTCTGGGAATGTCATTAACGGAGCATTTCTGCTGTCTGAGTGATCGTATATAATGATGGGGGCTTCAAGTTCAAGGCCATTTGATCGTGCCACTGCACAGCGTGGGAGAGAAGTTTGCAGCAACCAATCCTCCCAATTAACAACGTGCGTCTTTACATTCGATATAACCCGGTCACTGCCATTGTCAGGAATCGGCAACAGCCATTCACGTGGAAAGGCAATGTCCATATCAACAAAGAGTTCGCGAAATCCTTTACAGTCCCATGAGATATATGTGCCTGTATCATTTCCATTCGTTCCCTTAAACTTCACTTCGTAAACAGTATGAGAAGTGATGTTGCCTGTAAAGGTCACATCGGACAACAATTCGAGTCTGGCAGTTGTCGTTGAAGGGCGTTCGGAACCGAAGGGTATATCTCCTCCTTTGAATGCAAGCGTATCATTATGGTCGAATGAAACGGGGAACGCAGCTATGATATTCATTGCCGCGCCGGTCGGCTCAAACTTTATTTCGGTTACTGCAATTGTCACTCCTTTAACGTTATTGAATCCAATTGGTACGGGAACAGGATCGGAGGTCTCTTCCTCAACAATTTGGACGAGATCAACATCGTCAGCCAAATCCTTCAGACGCTCAGGAGCACTATCGTGTAGCCACTCGTTGAGCTTCTTTACTTGTTCCATAGTCCAATAATTGGAACCAAACGCATTGAGAGTACCAGCGACGGGATAGGGCTCTGGCGAAGAATCAACTGTTGCCCACACTGTGCCAGTACAAACCTCGTTTTTAGCATTAACCTTGATCTCGGTAAACTCAACAGCAATGCTCATTCGCATCCATGGGACCCAGATCTTTCCTTTGCCATTAAGCGAACTGTTCGTTCCAGTCGGTGCGGAATCAAAGATCATCAAGAAATCGCAGATCGCTACCGTATCGCCATCCTTGAATGCCTGCGACGAAATTGTTGCTGCCGATGGAGGAGTGCATATAAAGTTCTGGGTGTCGCACTTACCTGCAGGAGGTTCTGGATTGGTTATAATAATAGCGTCGTTTGTACTGTCCTCACCAGATGAACTGTTACTATTACCATAACTGTTATCAGCCTTATTGCCACTCGTGTTGTTTTCTACATTGTCATTGTTAATCTGGTGAGTACTACTAGTGTTCTCAATGGTCGTGACTCTGTTTGTTCTGCCTCTTTTACGCTTCCTTTCTCTATCCCTATCATTCGTCTTTTCTCCTATAATCTCTGGCTCTGCCACATTTCTTGATCTTCCTGCTAACATAGCTCCAGTCAATCGCTCTCCATTATTCTCTTCATATTGACCTACGGTGCAAACAAAAGGTTCAGCCCATCCATCGACCTTATTACCGAGTGGCTTTCCTGCATCGTCTAATGCGCGTACACTCCATACATATGTCCCTGGCGTATCAATCTGGACATCTGGAGGCCAGATCATTTGTGTTGTAGTCATTACAGTACGATCAAGAATTGGGTGATTTGCTCGAAAAGCTTGCGTAGGACTTTGTCCTTCCAGGACCTCCATGACGTTGATCTGATATTGTTGCCTTGGTGAATACTGTGGTGTCACTGCACTCCATCGTAAAATCAGGCGGTTTCTCAATGATGAGATCTTGGTCTGATCAACAGGAGCTAATAACTGTGGACCACGATAATTCTGAATCGTAAAAGCCTTACACTGTTCTGGGCTGAGTAGCGATAATGTTGTAGCATCCAACAGGCGCAAGCAAAAACGGTATGAGCCAGAAGGAAGCCGTCCTGTCCGAACAACTGTAGTGTTTACATCGCCATAGAACTTGACGGCACCTGCAGGAACGATGTCTTCGCCGTAGAATATATTGGTTCCCGGTCGCACTGTAAATGTGGGTGCTTGGTCAAGCTTTGTCTCCATCTGCAGTGTTGCATCAGTATAGACTTTTGCGCCTAACTTTACCTCCTGATCCTTTGCACTATTATTGATAACTGTTAGGATAATGGTCTCTTTGCGCGTTATCCAATCTGAGAGGTAAGGACTTGGATTTGCAGCTACGTTGAGTGTAACTCGTATTGTCTGTGCCTCTACCAGAAGGGGCAGTGAAACAAAGACAAAAAAGAGCATCAATACAGGCTTCATTGTATCTCCAATCATTAATGTGGATAATTAACCAGCCGTTCTTTCCCTTAAACGTTGTTTACCATTGCCACTGCAACGATGTCCGTACAAAAATCTCTTGAAATGATGTGTTCGGACGTGAGTCCCCATAGCGATAGTTGGTAACTGAAGCCTTGGCCAGTAGTAGCAATCCATTAGTGATACGCCACCTACCATTGATTCCCAACGTTAGCTCACGATCGGGGGTATGTACATCGAGCCCTGTCTGTGTCATAGAGCCACTCACTCCAAGCTTCACTGCACTATTAAACAGTTCGTATCCTGCACCAATGGAAGCACTTGCGATGGTTAAATCGCCGACTTCTAAATGATTTGTCAACCACGAGCCAGCCAGATGAGTACTAAGCGGAATTGACGTCAGCATAGTAGAGTACGTTCCCATAACGCTATGCGTGCGATTACTTTCACTTGCACCAGTAATTATGTTGTAGTCAGCGTAGTCATCAACGCTAACGCTTGCCATTATTACGTGGGAGCTCGCCTCCGAAGCAATCGTTATCATTGGAGTCAGACTGATAGATTGCGCGACAGTCTCAACCCTGAAGGTGTCGTTCTTTACTGGAGTTCGAAGACCGTAGTTAGAGTATTGTCCATTAATCGTGAAATCCTCTCCAATACGCACATCAACGTTTGCTGAGCCAAGCAACTGCGATGTTGTAGCCTCTTCGATCTTACCAAGATTGTTTTGACGCCAACCAATCGAGCCACTTATTGCCAGACGATCATTCAGAAGTTGCAAGCGAGGAGCAGCAGTTATATCAAAGCGATCAGCCTCCATCCAAGGATAGGCAAGCGTACGATAGCCCGGCCCGATGTATGTTGAGTTGAGTGACAGACCCCACTTCTCTTTATCAATCTGGAATTCTACTTTCCCAGCAAAATCGGCCTGCGTTGAAAGGCGCTGTTCTATCAACGGCTCGATCTCACTAATCGGCTCTGCAATCTGCTCTGAGGTCATATCACGTGTAAAAAGAGAACCACCAACTTCAGCTGTTATGCGAGCTTCATCAGTAAGGGATATAAGAGCATTCAGTGTTGTGGTAAAGCTCTCTTCAGGAATTGGCATCAGCGGATCACGCAAAGCAATCGTGTCTACAATCGATGGATCTTCAGGATCTGGCTGGATGATACGATGAGTTCTCAAGGTCGGAATCGAACCATCGTCATCACGAACTCGCACCACGTTTAATCCGATCTCATTTAGGCTATCAACAAATGCAAACTTTCCCATGTATGCTTCTCGTGCATACTCGCCTTGGATCTGAGTTGCCGTATCTGTCATAACACTCCGTCCAATCCTTCCCGCCGATACTGTAACTCTAAACTTACCAGGTGTGAAGTCCAGACCAAGCCCGAATAGTTGGATATTACTTCCTGAGAGGGGTGACAACTGCGGAGTGTGTGTTCCTAAGTGGAACTGTGCCCAACCGAATTTGGGGGATAGACTAAGACTGTTTGCAGGATTTTGTATGAAGTCGAGTGTACTAGGTAATGCCGGTTTTGAGAGAATCGTTGTTGTCTCTGGTGTGGAGATCATGAAGCTGAATGGTAGTGAGAACCAATCGTTAAATGAGATGGTTGGACTGATAATAAATCGCAATAGTGATGCTGGCCGTCGCGAAGGAACTACTGCATTATGAGAAGTTGACTGTAGATTATACATGTCGTGCCCAAGGAACATGCTGCCATTGATCGTAATGGGAAAATGAGCTTCCTCAGAAAGTTGTGCCTGCAAATGGTTCGTTGTTGCCACAAATAACACTAAACATACTAGGCTCTTCCATAAATTATATAAATGTTTTTCCATAGTAAATCAGAATGCTTTTTGTGGTGATTGTGATGCTGTAATCTGTGTGCGGCTTTTGATAATCTTGTCTTACGGCAAGACTACTTCGGTTCTTTAAGTTGCTTAACCTCGAGCCGTTTATCCGTCGCAAATGGTCAGGATGGTGTCTGTTAATGCAGTGCTTTGCGTTCGGATAATAAGTCTGTAATGTTTTATTGATATTCGATGTTAGCTGGCCGTGGTCGACTTCTCTGCCTTCTCTTCTTCTATCCAATGATTAAATGGAGTATCCGAAGAGCGAATGGAGAGAGGGTGGGGTGAGATGAGAAGGCTCCATAGAGAGGGGCTCGCCAATATCTGCAAATTGAAAATACTCATGATGTTATTATCTATATGCTTAGGATTGTCTTGCATTTAATTCGGCCGTGTTTCTTTTTATGGATAAAGAGTGTTTTGGAGTAAACAGAAGATGTGCTTGTGCTTGAATTGTCAGAGGTTAAATCTATAAGGAATTGTTTGTGCCTTAAGTTTTTTGAAGAGAGCATGTAGAGCGCTCGTGTACTTCTCCCTATCCTCATTAGAAGTTATATCAATAAGCAAATGAGTGGTGTTCTTTACTATCACAAATATCCCTCTAAACCCAAAGCGTATCAATCCCCGATTGCCGTGAAATCTGCAAATACCCGAATGCCGTGAGTTTGATAAATAATAGAGGTGGGGGGAGCCGATGGAGTTGATTGCTAAATAATAAGATAGAGAAGCGCGTATGGTAATTGATAAGCGTTGGTATGCTGTCGGTGGTATACGCGCAGTCAATGAACTTGCGAGTCCAACAGTTTCTCAGAGCACTTGATAGAAAGGTCAGATCCCTACAATAGGAACTCTCATGAACACCCGACCTTCAGTCCTGAAGTTTACCCACAAGTAAAGGAGGGAGTAAATTGGAGGAATGAAGCAACCAGAGTTGATAGAATCGCGGAGATGGGCCGAGAGTCAATGGTCATCGGCATGCTTAGGGGATGCTCGTCGCACCCGTCGTGCTATAGCGTTGGGTGCAGCGATGCTGGAAGAACCATCGCGGAGCTTACCGCAGCAAACGAAGTCCTGGAAAGCTCTCAAAGGAGCTTATCGGCTGTTAAACAATCCAGAAGTAACTCCCTTGGGACTGAGTCACGCTCATTGGGATCAGACCCGTCAACGAGCCTGTGATAGGGGTCAGCAGGTAGTCTTGTTTCTGCAAGACAGCACGAGTTTTTCCTACGCAAAGCACCAGAGAACCGAGGGCATAGGCTACATCGGCAATGCAGGAGGACGGGGCATTATGGCACATCATGCTCTGGCGGTCGTCCCGTCGAGGAACGCTCAAGAAGGAGAGATTCTGGGTCTTGCGTGGCAGAAGTTGTGGAATCGCCCGGAACGAGCACGGGCGAAGGAGTCACGTAGCGAGCGTCTGGCACGTCCACGTCAGTCGCAGGTGTGGGAGCAAACGCTCGAAGGTATCGGCGAGGCTCCGGCTCATAGCATGTGGGTGAGTGTTGGAGATCGCGAGAGCGATATCTACAACTACATGCAGCGGTCGCGCGAATTGGGATGGCATTTTCTGCTGCGTGTAGCGCACAATCGTCGGATCGAAACCTCTGAGGGTCTCCAGAGCTATCTCAAGAGCTATCTGCGGAAACAACCACCGGTGCTCAGTCGCCGTATCCATCTGCGCGCAAGCACGCGAAGGGTCGCCCAGGATGTCGAGCTTCAGATCAGCCATGCAGTTGTCTGGATCACCGCATCAGCTCTATGCGGACAACAGGCGTTGGGAGCGCAGAAGTGTTGGTCTCTACGCTGTGTCGGCACGACAAGAGAGGGAGAAGAGCTTGAGTGGATCTTACTGAGTGATCTGCCCTTGGAGGAGCGTTCTTCTATCGAGTCGGCGATCAGTTGGTACGAGCATCGTTGGCTGATCGAGGAGTACCATAAGTGTATGAAGACCGGATGTCGAATCGAGCATCAGAAGTTGCGGAGTCTTGGGGGAATGGAAAATCTGATTGCGATGACATCGATTGTCTCGCTCTGGTTACTGCAGTTGCGCAACGTGTCGCGTGTTGCTGGTGATCGCTTAGCCACAAGTGTGTACCCCATAGGATTGATACGATTGTTGATTGCGGTAGTCTGCTTGAATACCGAAGCAGAGCAGATGCGTCTGCGGGAGTTCTATCATAGCCTTGCCAGTCTTGGAGGGTTCCTCCGACGCAAGGGTGATGGTGATCCGGGCTGGCAAACTCTCTGGCTTGGGTGGAAACGCCTGAAGGATATGTATGATGGAGCCAGAATCCTCAACAACTCTACATAAGTGTGGGTAAACTTCAGGACCTTCAGTCGGATGTGAGTACACAGCTTCAGTTCCGGCTCCCCTCTTCCACTCGGAGAAGAGAGGATCGATTGAGTAATGTTTGGGAGAGGGGAATCTAAGACTTGCAACAGCAGTACAGTAGTTATCAGAGGTGAGCAAACTCTTCAATAATCTTGATAGGCTGCAATGAATCCGTTCTGCAAACTGATGAACTCCCTGTGTTTAGGAGCAAGCTGCTCTCTCTCGTTGACTTGCTCAACAAAGGTTGCCTTTCGAGCAAGTCAATCCATGCCTGTTATGTTGGATTTCTCTTCTCCCGGCTCTACATACAGGATGTGAACAGCCCCATCTTCAGAACTATTCTTCGATAGGTCGAGATTGTGTGGATATCTCTCTATCTGCAATGTGTCGGAGGTCAGCCATCGAATGCGAGGCCTCCCTTCGTCACTTGCGAAGACAACTATTCCCCGATCCCCTCCGACTTTTATCTTCTTCGATGTCTTGAAGAGTGTTACGCTATGTCTAGTACTAGTGGTTGTACCACCATCAGCTCTGTAGTAGATGGCGGTGTAGGTGTTGTCAGGGTTCACTAACTCGTTTTGAATCATCTCGAAGGTATTCACTTCATCCAGTTCTTGGAAGGTTGGCAAGAGCATCGGGTGGAATACTATCATAATAGCGATGCCAATTGTAGTAACCAGACCAGCAACAATAAAGCTGGCGAGGATAAAGCGAGCGAAGCGAGATGTTCGGGGTCGATGGATCATTGTGGTGCAGTGGCAACCTTCCGTAAACCAATTCTGGTTTTGTCCTATTCGGAAGTGAAAATAGGAAAGGATTGTGCTCTGGAAAAGGTAACGTGGCGTGCCGAATCGTGGCTGATTACTCTCTCAGAAGTGATCCCTTCTCTACTCTCCCTACAACTTCGTGAGGGAACTCCCTTGCCATTCTTCCCCATTCCGTATCTTGAGTGGCGGAAAATCATTACCCCCTTCAGTCATCACTCTTGAATTTTGTACGGTGCAGATCTCTATGTGCTCCCCATGCGCCTGTACCATTGGGCACTTCCGCCGTGGCGGGCTCAATTACCAACGGCTCATAGCTGAAAGCGCATTGCTCACGGCTAACAGCGACAAACAAACAATTGCTCAAGAATCACTATGCCCGATTTATTAAATCAGATAGGACGCGATACAACTGTGCGGGAGGAACTTGCCGAAGATTGGGGAGTTGCTGATCTCCGATTTTATAGTAGGACAGAGTCGACGCAGGGGATTGCCCGCGCGCTGGCAGATGCCGGGGCTTCGGGGTGGACGTTGGTTCTGGCCGACCATCAGACTGCGGGGAAGGGACGTGACGGAAATCGGTGGATTTCTCAACCAGGATCCTCGGTGATGTTCTCTCTTCTGCTACGCCCTGAACGCCCGGAAGCTCTTCCACTGTTGCCGGTGCGGATTGGCCTTATCTTAGCACGAGCATTAGATGACCTTCTAATTTCGGCTGGTGCTGCTTCCGAGGATAGTCCCTTCGTTCGTTTGAAGTGGCCGAACGATCTGATTATCGACAACGGCAAAGTGGGGGGAATCCTTGTTGAGGGGGTCACGCGGGGTGATCAGCAATATGTGATAGTTGGAGTTGGATTGAACGTCTTCCGCATTACTGACGTCCCCCCCGACTTCTCATCACTTCCCCTCCGCTTCTTCGACGACTATCTACCGGAGAAAGCGAACCGACTTCGCATTCTGGAGAGAATGGTGACCGCACTCCGCGAGCAGTTGCGAACAGTGCCGGAAGATTTGATGCCGAGAGAGATCGAGGAGTATGCAGAGCGTGACTGGCTCCGGGGACGGCAGATTGTTCAGCCACTTCCGGGAAGAGTTGTTGGTATTAATCGCAAAGGCTATCTCCTGATTGAAAATGGGAACGACGATGTGGAGATGGTGATGGGAGGGAGCGTCAAGCTCGGATAACAATATAGCAGAGGCAGATAGCAACGTAGCGTAGTTCAAATTAAGATGTCGACATTTACGATACAACCGATGACCCGCGAGGAGATGGACTTTGCCGTTGACCTCGCCGCTGAAGAGGGATGGAATCCCGGCCTGTTCGATGCTGAACCATTTTATGCGACCGACCCCGACGGATTTTTGATGGGATACCTCGACGGGAAACCGATTGGTTGCGTCTCGGCAGTTTCGTACGAGGGGACGTTCGGGTTCATGGGCTTCTACATTGTGTTGCCGGAGTATCGAGATCAGGGCTACGGCATCCAGCTTTTCCACAAAGCTCTTGAGCATCTGGAGAATCAGGTTATCGGAGGAGATGGAGTCTTTGAGCGGTTGGAGGATTACCAGAAGGTTGGATTCAACTTAGCCTATCGGAACATCCGCTTTGAATATTGGCCGGGAGATATCTCAATGAAGGCTGAGAGGGAGGAAGAGGGGAGGATCAAACCACTGAGTGAAGTTCCGTTTGACCTATTGGTTGCCTACGATTCGGAGTGCTTTCCGGTCGAGCGGCGGAAATTTCTCGAACACTGGTTGAAAATGCCAAAATCATATGGGGTTGGTTGGTTCGACGAAGGTGAACTGAAGGGCTACGGAGTAATTAGAGCTTGCCGAAAGGGCTACAAGATTGGCCCTCTCTTCGCAGACAACGTAGAGATTGCGGAATCTCTCTTCCGCGAACTCTGCTCCTTCGCAGAAAAAGGTGAACCGATTTACTTAGACGTTCCCGAGACAAACCTTCCGGGAATGAATATAGCGGAGCGGTACGGCATGACGATGGTCTTCGGTACGGGAAGAATCTACATTGGAGAGTTCCCCGAAATCGCTCTCGAAAAAATCTTCGGCGTGACCTCGTTCGAGTTGGGGTGAGTGCCACGATAACTCTGCTCAGTCAGGACAACATCGATCTTTCTTCGCCTTGACCCAAAAGCGAGTTAGTTTTATCCTTCTTCGGTGACCTGCTGGTTGAAAATCAACCACACAGTGGCTGATTTTCAACCACTGTGTGGTTGATTTTTCTCTATAGAATCTTAAGTTTGCCCTGTCCGGTTCTAAAATCACACATCTTTGGAATCCTTTGTATGATTGAACGCAACCTCACCGCGCGTCTTCTTGAAGCTCTTTCCGACACACCAGTTGTGCTTCTGACTGGTGCTCGACAGGTGGGGAAAACTACTTTGGTCGAGCATATTGTCGGCTCCACGGTTAGTAAAGAAGACCGTGTCGAATATCTTTCGCTCGATGATCCTCTTACCTTGAGCAGGGCAGAGACTGATCCAGATGGACTGATCGGTTCCATTCCAGGGCGGCTGATAATCGATGAAGTGCAGCGTGTCCCAGATTTGCTTCGCGCTATCAAGCGAAGTGTTGACCAAGATCGTCGAGCGGGACGTTTTCTTTTAACCGGTTCGGCAAATCCATTTTTTCTTCCCAAGGTAAGTGACTCCCTCGCAGGGCGTATGGAAATACTAACACTTTGGCCACTCTCGCACGGGGAACTCATTGGGAGGAAAGAGACATTTATCGACCTGCTCTTTTCGGATTCATTGCCGAAAGATGTGCCTGTTGATAGTAATGAAGATGGTTTGAAATCTGCGATAGAGCGTGGAGGTTATCCAGAGCCGGGACAACGGGAAGTAGCGAGGCGAAGAGAGCAATGGTTTGAATCGTATGTGACCGCACTTACGCAACGGGACATTCGAGATATTGCCAACATAGAGCGACTTAGTGATATGCCGAAGCTCTTCGCATTCTGCGCCTCACGCACGGCAACTCTTGTGAACTATGCAGAGTTTACCCGCTCAACCGGCATTCCACAGTCCACTATGAAGCGCTACATTTCTCTTCTGGAAGCCACGTACATTCTCCGTACAATTCCTGCCTGGGCAACGAATATTTCCAAGCGATTGGTTCGATCTCCAAAGATTCACCTGAGTGATACTGGACTGGCTGGGGCACTCATTGGTTTTGATGCAGGGGCAAACAATCCTGTATTGCGAGGACGAATGTTGGAGACCTACGTTGTGATGGAGATTGAGAAGATGCGGGGATGGTCGGAACGTTCGTGCAAACTGTTCCACTTCAGGACACATGCAGGACAAGAAGTAGATATAGTACTGGAAGACCGTTCCGGCGCAGTTGTTGGGATCGAAGTTAAGGGAACGCAGACACTTCAGGCGCGAGACTTCAAAGGGTTAGTTGAACTTCAGGAAGCCGCCGATAACTTCCACAGAGGAGTGCTGCTCTACGACGGAGATGACGTTATCACATATAACGAGCGGATACATGCAGTTCCAATTCGAGGGTTGTGGAGGTGGTAGGTAATGTTTTATGGCAGACATCTCTTTGGAAGAAGCTGTCCTATAGTGAATAAAGAATATCATGGGGTGAGGTCAAGAGGGTATTGTTAAAACGAATTCGGCAGATTGCAGAAATACAACTCTGTGAAAGTCCCACGCCTAAAAAACAGAGAATAAATACGATTCAAAGGCCACGATCTGTATTTTCCACACTCCCACACTCCCACACTCCCACACTCCCACACTCCCACACTCCCACACTCCCACACTCCCACACTCCCACACTCCCACACTCCCACACTCCCACACTCCCACACTCCCACACTCCCACACTCCCACACTCCCACACTCCCACACTCCCACACTCCCACACTCCCACACTCCCACACTCATTCCTCCCCAATATCCTCGTTCCACAACTCGGGATTCCCCTCAATGAAGTCGGTCATCATCTGAATACATTCGGAATCGTTCAACACCTCTACTTCTACGCCACGCGAGCGGAGAAGGTCTTCATCTCCCATAAACGTCTGGTTTTCTCCTATAACAACGCGAGGGATGCCGTAGAGGAGAATTGCTCCGGTACACATTGGGCAGGGGGAGAGGGTAGTGTAGAGTGTCGAGTTCCGGTAGACGGAGGCAGGTTGACGTCCGGCGTTTTCTAACGCATCCATTTCACCGTGCAATACAACGCTCCCCTGCTGGATGCGCTTGTTGTGCCCTTGCCCGAGAACCTTCCCTTCGTGAACAATGACGGAGCCAATCGGGATTCCTCCCTCACTCGTTCCCTTTTTTGCCTCTTCGACTGCAAGCCTCATGAAGTTGTCCATCTGTAGCCTCCGGTGGTTTGGTTACCTAATATTCTGCATAAATCTATGATTTCTATCCGATCTCTCCTCCCTGAAACCATTTCCCCACCTCTCTGAAACCACCGCCGTTACCTTGTAAGCGTTCAGATAAATGTGCGGAGCGTGAGTGCAGCGCGAGTAATGCTACAGGATAATGGAATGACCTATCAACATTACATAATAGGATTGATCTTCGGTCTCCTCACTACGATCGGAGCATCGGCTCAGCACCGGGTAGATCGGCAGGTGATGGGGAGTGGAGGAGGAGCTACCGGAAATCTGGGACATCAGGTGAGTGGAACACTTTCGCAGGCGGCTGCCGGGTTGCTCTCACCTGATGGGGAAAATCTTGCCGGTATCGGTTTCTGGCACAAGCCGTTTGTGGAAGCCGATGCTCTGGTTCGATTTCCGGTGATTGAAGCAGAAGTTGGTACGCGAGTTACGATCCCCCTAATTCTCGACAACTCGGCGCGACTTCTCCGCTATGGTCCCCGCTCGTTTCAGGCTCGGGTTCGATTTAACAGAAGCCTCTTGGAGCCAATCGGCGGGACTCCTCGTTGCACACCCGACGGTGACGACTGTGTGATGGAGATTTCCGGAACTGTGTCGGGGAACCTCGTCGACACACTTGCACGCCTCGAATTCACTGCGATGCTCGGGAATGCTGAGAGTACCCCCCTGACAATCGATACGATTATTTGGGAGAGGAGAGGGGAGTCAGAATTCACGCCGAGAAAAGAAGATGGGGAGTTCCGGTTGTTGGGGGTTTGCCGTGAGGGAGATCATATCCGCCTGATTCGTGGTGGCGGCCCGGCTTCCCGACTGAACGCACTTCCCAACATCACCGAAGGGCCAGCACGTCTCGACGTTGTGACGAATGAGACTGGATCGGTTCACATTTCCGTTGTTGACCCTCTCGGTCGTGAAGCCTCGATTCTCTTCGACGGTGAACTGGAAGCAGCCCGCCTCTACCAACTCAGCCTTGATCTCGGCTCACTTGCAACCGGACTCTACTTCATTGTGATGCAGAGTGAGAGCGAACGCATAGTCCAACAACTTCACATTCGAAGATAGTCATGAGAGTAGCTTCCATCAATCTGTTCCGATGCCTCAGTCTTCTGTCTCTGCTTCTTCTCTTAGGAGAGAGAAGTGCGATTCTTTACGGACAGGATCGTGATACGATAGCTCTCTCTGCCGACACAGTGGGGACAAACCTTCTTCTCTGGCGTGTTGGTTTACTCACGGCACTTCAGTTCAACCGCTATGATGCAAGTTTCAGCAAGCTACCGGGCGTGCCGAGTTGTTGCCCAGAGTATCGGGGAGGAGGGGGGATTGGGGTTGCCCTCGGCGGAACATTCGAGTTGCCGTTTAACTCTCAGTGGAGCGTCGGCGGAAGAATTTCCTACAGCAATCTCAGTGGCTCAGTTCAAACTGAAGAGAGTGAGCTTGTCTACGACGGCACTCGTTCGGTAGAGGCGACACTCGAACACCAGATCAACGCATCTCTCTCTCGACTAACTGTCGAACCATTCGCACTCTTCTACCCAATTCAGAATCTACGCCTCTTTGCTGGGCCACGTCTCGGCATCGGGTTGGCGAGTCACTTCACGCAAGCTGAGCGCATTCTCTCTCCCGGAAATATCCGCTACGAAAATGATCGCCGTTCCCGCAATGAGTACAGTGGAGCGATACCAGGTTCTTCCTCAATTGGAGTTGATTTCCTTCTCGGAGTTGGCTACGAACTGCCGTGGAAGGGAATCGATGGAGTTACGCTCGTTCCAGAAGTATCGGGATGGTATGGATTGACAAAGGTTGCCGAGGGGGTTGATTGGAGTATTCACGGGGTTCGGGTTGGCGTCTCGGTTCTCTACTCGAAACAACGCTCGACGAGTGATACAATCGGGTCAGATGATACCGAGACGATTCTCCCACCGGTGGAAGGGGCAACAGGGCCGACTGGGGCTGGTGGGTAGAGAGCGTAGTAGTTCGAGAAGATATAGCAAACAAATAGATCATTGGCGATAGAACAGAAAAGATTGACCATGAAGAGCACGTACCATTTCAGAATTCTTTCGTTTTTCCTCGGGATACTCTCCTTCTGCTTGCTTGGACAAACTCTTGTTGCGCAGCCGGATATTCCTCGCCTTCTCTCCTGGCAGGGGGTACTGACCGATCAGTTCCGTGCCCCTGTGCCAGATGGTGACTATACGATCACCGTTAGACTTTACGATCAGGTTGCTGCAGTGAATCCAGTCTGGGAAGAGACCGAACGAGTGAGAACATTCGACGGAGTCTTCACAACACTGCTCGGGGATCAGACTCCTCTCGGTCTCATATTCGACCGTCCCTACTGGCTGGCAATTGAGCTGCAAGGTGAGCCGGAGATGACTCCTCGCATTCCTCTTGTGGCTGCCCCGTATGCCCTGAACGCAGCCCACGCTACTGTTGCCGACTCAGTTGTTGGAGGAGTCGGGAAGAGAGTAGAAAGTCTGAATGGTGCGAACGGCAATCTCCAACTTGTTGGGCGTGGGGGGACAACAGTGGTGCAGTCGGGAGATACGCTCATTATCACGTCGGGGGGTGATCGCCTGCCAACCGGAGGGAAGGATGGAGAAGTTATTCGGTGGAATGCTGGAAGCCAAGCTTGGGAGCCAGCCGAAATTACGGTTCAGACAGCACCACGACTGACTGGCGATGGTTCAACAAGTTCTCCACTCGACATTGGGCAGATGGGGGCAACAGATGGACAGGTGTTGGCGTGGGATAACCTTCGTGGGATATGGAGTCCCGGAAGCATAAATTTTGCTGCCCAGGTTATTTCTCCACTTCGTGGAGATGGGAGGGCAGGAGCCCCTCTCGCTCTTCAAGATGGCGGCACAACCGGACAGTTTTTATTCTGGAGCGGATCAGCTTGGGGAACTACAGCTTCGATAGCTCCAAACGATGGTGAAGGAATTGTCTGGGATGGTGGGACTGGAACTTGGAGACCAGGTCGGCAAGTACTTGCACTATCACCACGTTTAGCTGGAGATGGCTCGACGGCTGCTCCACTCGACATTGCAGGGCAAGGCGCAACTGATGGTCAAGTGCTTCTCTGGGATGGCTCTTCAAGTTCCTGGAAGCCGGGGAATGCGTTCGTTGTGAGAACCCCTCCCTTCACTGGTAATGGCTCGGCAGCCGCTCCCCTCGCCTTGACCAGCGGCACAAACTCTGGACAGATTCTCTTTTGGAACGGAACTGAGTGGAAAGTCTCCACTGCACGCACACCTCGCGATGGCGAACTACTCCGATGGAGCGCGGGAGTGGGGGGGTGGGAGCCTATGGGCGTAGGAGTCACAAACCAAGCTCCCCTCTCTCGCGGTTCCATCTGGGTTGGTGGTGCAAACGATACGGCACGACAAGTTGCTATCGGAAGTGGAAATCAAGTTCTTGCGGTGAACTCCGCTGGAACTGCACCGGAGTGGAGTAGTGCTCTGCGGCTCGACTCAATCAACACAGGCGATCTGCACGTTCGGAACAACACAACAATTGATGGAGACCTAACGGTAAGTGGGGCGAACGTCAACCTGCCGAACGGTTCTATCGACAACGCTGAGCTTGCAAACAGTTCAGTGAGCGTCAACTATGGGGCGGGACTTTCTGGCGATGCTTCTGTTGCACTTGGTGGAACGCTTAACGTGCAGAACACTGGGGTTATCTCGGCAAGTGCTGGGGCGGGTATCAACGTATCCAATACGAATGGGGCAATCACGATTGAGAATGCCGGACTCCTCTCAGCTAACGCTGGTGCTGGTATCGATGTGACAACGACAAACGGGGCTGCAACGATTGCGAACACCGGCGTCCTCTCACTTGCGGGGACATCCAATCAAGTAAACGTCGATCAATCGACCGGCGCAGTCACCCTCTCGCTCCCACAAGCCATCCACACCGACGCAACGCCGACGTTTGACGGGTTGACGCTCGATAACATCAACACATCGAGCACAGCAAATCAGATCGTCGTCTCCAACAACGGCAGCATCGAGTCGCGCAGCTTTGTCTCTCTCTTCCCCGGTGGACTACTTCCACAAGGGAGCAATACAAACGCGACACTTCGTTGGAACGGTACTGCATGGGTTGAGAATACAGGACTGACATCCGATGGCTCAGGAAACGTCTCGACCACGGGAAACACAACGGTTGGAGGAGACCTAACGGTGAGTGGGACGAACGTCAACCTGCCGAACGGTTCTATCGACAACACTGAGCTTGCGAACAGTTCGGTGAACGTCAATTACGGAACTGGACTTTCGGGCGATGCTTCGGTTGCACTTGGTGGAATATTGAACGTGCAGAACACCGGGGTTATCTCGGCAAGTGCTGGAACGGGTATCAACGTATCGAATACCAACGGTGCGATCACGATTGACAATACCGGACTCCTCTCAGCTAACGCCGGTGCTGGTATCGATGTGACAACGGCAAATGGGGCTGCAACGATTGCGAACACTGGTGTCCTCTCACTCAGCGGAACAAGCAATCAGGTGAACGTCGATCAAGCAACGGGTGCAATCACACTCTCACTCCCACAAGCCATCCACACTGACGCGACGCCGACATTTGATGGGCTGACGCTCGATAACATCAACACATCGAGCGCAGCAAATCAGATCGTCGTCTCCAACAACGGCAGCATCGAGTCGCGCAGCTTTGTCTCCCTCTTCCCCGGTGGACTACTTCCACAGGGGAGCAGTGCAAACTCGACACTTCGTTGGAACGGGACTGCGTGGGTTGAGAACGTCGGACTCTCAGCGGATGCCTCTGGCAACACAACGATTGCAAACGATCTGACAGTAAGTGGGGCGAACGTCAACTTGCCGAACGGATCAATCGACAACGGAGAACTTGCAAACAGTTCAGTGAGCGTCAACTATGGGGCGGGACTTTCGGGCGATGCTTCTGTTGCACTCGGTGGAACTTTGAACGTGCAGAACACCGGTGTTATCTCGGCAAGTGCTGGAACGGGTATCAACGTATCGAATACCAACGGTGCAATCACGATTGACAATACCGGACTCCTCTCAGCTAACGCTGGAGCGGGTATCAGCGTGTCAACCACAAACGGGGCTGCAACGATTGCGAACATTGGTGTCCTCTCACTCAGCGGAACAAGCAATCAGGTGAACGTCGATCAAGCAACGGGTGCAGTCACCCTCTCACTCCCACAAGCCATCCACACTGACGCGACGCCGACGTTCGACGGGCTGACGCTCGATAACATCAACACATCGAGCGCAGCAAATCAGATCGTCGTCTCGAACAACGGCAACATCGAGTCGCGCAGCTTTGTCTCCCTCTTCCCCGGTGGACTACTTCCACAGGGGAGCAGTGCAAACGCGACACTTCGTTGGAACGGGACTGCGTGGGTTGAGAACACAGGACTGACATCCGATGGCTCAGGGAATGTGTCAACATCGGGGAACACAACGGTTGGTGGGAACTTGACAGTGAGTGGCACAACCGTCAACTTGCCAAACGGTTCTATCGACAACACTGAGCTTGCGAATAGCTCGGTGAACGTCAATTACGGAACTGGGCTTTCGGGTGATGCTTCAGTCGTGCTCGGCGGAACACTCAACGTGCAGAACACCGGTGTTACCTCTGCGAGTGCAGGTGCGGGCATTGCAGTCGACCAAGCAACGGGAGGAATCACCATCACAAACAGTGGTGTCACAGGACTGACTGCTGGGAATGGGATCACCCTCGACCAAGCGACGGGAAATGTCACGGTCACCAACGCCGGGCTTCTCTCAGCAAATGCCGGTGCAGGGATCAGCGTGACAACGACGAATGGTGTGGCGACGGTTGCGAACAGTGGTGTTCTCTCACTCGCTGGAACAGCGAACCAAGTGAACGTCGATCAGTCGACCGGTGCAATCACGCTCTCACTACCGCAAGATATTCACACGGACGCGACACCAAGGTTCGATGGACTGACGCTCGACAACCTGAACACATCGAGCACGGCAAGCCAGATTGTCGTCTCCAACAACGGCAGCATCGAATCGCGTAGCTTCGTCTCTCTCATCGGCAGTTTGCCATTGACGCAAAACGCAATCTTCGTTGGGAACAACTCGAACAACGTCTCAGAGCTAATCTCTACAAACGACCCAAGTGCTCTCCTTCAACAAAATGGAAGTGGTGTTCCAACCTGGAGTCCTTTCTCTTCGGTCGTCACAGCAATTGCTGATTCATTAGGATCAACAATCTGGAAGACGACAGGCAATGCTGGGACAAATCCTTCCAATCACTTCGTCGGCACAACGGACAACCAACCATTGATAGTTCGGGTAAACAACGACACGGCACTCCGCATACTTCCGGGTGCAACCCCATCGCTGGTTGGTGGGAATGGAGCCAACAGTATTGCCACAGGGGTGATAGGGGGAGTGATTGCTGGGGGAGGGGATGACCCTTCTCCCAATCAGGTAAACGCCGATTACGGTGCAATCGTTGGTGGCATTCGCCATCGTGCGAATGCGTACTTCACTTTTATTGGGGGAGGGCAGACAAACATCATCGACACGTTGGCGAACGAGAGTGTGATAGGTGGAGGATTTGTTAATACCATCGACACTGGGGCAAGCCAGAGTGTGATCGTGGGGGGAGTGTTCCAGACAATCGGGAACTACGCTCGCTACGCAACTATTGCGGGAGGAGCACGGAACAGGGTGGATAGTGGGGCGCGGATTAGCCTGATTGCCGGAGGGCAAGATCATCTAATTGGCAAGGGGAACTATGGTGCTGCTATTCTGGGTGGTCTGGAGGATACGATTCAGAACGGCTCGTTCTATGCTACAATTGGGGGAGGTCAGAAGAACTTGATCGATGGTGCTCTCTACGCGGGAATTTTCTCGGGAACCAACAACCGGGTGGGGGGGAGTTCAACAGGGGCAGCAATTTCGGGGGGTGAAGGGAATGCAATTCGTTTCTCGGGGCGGTGGGGGACAATCAGTGGGGGGAGGAACAACACGATCGACTCGACAGCCGACTACTCTTCGATAGGTGGTGGACAAAACAACTTTGTGGGGCGTGCTGCTTGGCATAGTAGAATTGGGGGGGGACTCGACAACAAGGTTCAGGCAATCTCTACGATGTCAACAATTTCTGGTGGACGGAACAACCTAATTGATACGGCTACAAATGCTGTGATTGGGGGTGGAATCAACAACACGGTTAACAGAATTGCTACCGGGGCAACGGTGAGTGGTGGCGATGGGAACCGAGTTGGTTTTTCGGGACGGTGGGGAACAATTAGTGGTGGAAAGAACAACCTGATTGATTCGACAGCCGACTACTCTTCAATTGGTGGTGGAGAGAGTAATTACTTAGGGCGTGCGACGTGGCACAGCAGAATTGGTGGTGGGTTTGCCAACAGAATTACCGCAACCTCTATAACCTCAGCGATTCTTGGTGGGCGTGCGAACGTGATCGATTCAGCCAACAACTCCGCAATTGTAGGAGGACGGGGGCTAACAATGAAAGGGGATAACAGTTTCGGCTTCCACGCCAACCCGGCTGGGAATAACGACATGGTTGTTAGTGACCCGAACATCGCTCTCTTCGGCAATGTCGACCTCTGGCTTGCCTCCAACGATGGAGTAGCCAGCAAGCTCAAGTTCTTTAAGCAAACCTTCGGAGAGGGACCGTATCCCGGTGCAACCTCCTATTCCTCATTTGAAGCAGCAACAGGGCAGACTTCCAACATCGAATATATTCTTCCCGACAGTGCCGGGATTGTCGGTGACATCCTCTCCGTAAAGTCAGTTGCTGGTAACCGCATCTCGCTCGACTGGGGAACCGGAGGCGGGGCAGGGTGGAGCGTGACCGGAAATGCTGGAACAAATCCTTCCGCAAACTTTATCGGCACAACGGATGATATTCCTGTAGTCATTCGTGTGAACAACGATACCGTGATGCGCTACGTTCACGACTCTCTCAGTCCAATCATTGTTGGTGGATATAATGGCAATCGGGTTGGAGCTGGTTCGTACGGTTCGGTTATCGCCGGGGGAGGACTCGACGGAACGCAGGCGACAATTCCACAGCCAAATCTGATTGGCCAATCGAGTCTGTTTGGAGCAATTGGTGGAGGTTGGGCAAACGAGATTGGTGACTATACCGAGGGGGCAACCGTTAGTGGGGGGAAGGGGAACATCATCGGTGACACCTGCCTGAACAGCACAATCTCAGGCGGACGGAATAACTCTATCTCCGACTCATCAACCTATTCTGTTATCGGAGGTGGATTAGTAAATAATATTAATGCCAACCTTGCAACGCTTGCCGGTGGCCACTTCAATGTTGTGCAGAGTGATTATGGAGTGGTTGGGGGAGGATACAGCAACAGACTGGGAGCAGGAGCCTCCCTCTCAGCAATTGTTGGAGGGGAGAGCAACAACATCCAAGATAGCATAGTCAACTCGTTCATAGGTGGAGGCAGGGAGAATGCAATGTACCAAGGGGGAGGCTTCTCTACAATCAGTGGAGGAGACTCAAATCGAATCTGGAACGCCACAACACACGGGACGATAGCGGGAGGGAGGAGAAATATTATTCAGGATACGACAATCGCATCCACTATTACTGGGGGAGGGATAAACACGATTGGCAGATATGCCGACTACGGAACGATTGCCGGTGGCCATATCAACCAGATTGGTTTCGGTTCAGACTTCTCCTCAATCGCCGGAGGTGAACAGAACACAATTGCAGATACGTCGCTCTACTCGACAATCGGCGGTGGCAATCAGAACTATATCGGCTCGTACAGCAACAACGCGACGATTGCTGGAGGTGCAAAAGATTCAATCATCGGGAATGGTGATTTCTCATCGATCCTTGGCGGACTCGAAAATAAAATCGGTCAGGATGGACGGATGAGCGCAATCATCGGTGGGTGGGGGTTGACGCTCACTGGAAGTCGGAGCTTCGGGTTTCACGGGAACTCGTTCTTTGGCACAAATCCGATGACTGTGAGTGAAAGTCAAGTGGCCGTTCTCGGCAACGTAAATCTCTGGTTGGCGAACAACGATTCCTCTGCTCGGCAAATTCGATTTTACGAGCCGTTTAGATCGACCGGAGCATTTCCAGGGCCGACTGGGACACAATCGTTCTACACATCGTTTGAAGCTCCGGGACTAACCGATACCATCCGCTATATCCTCCCAGCAACAAAGGGGACTGCGGGGGATGTGCTTGAGATTGCCGCTGTTAACGGTGATGTTGTCACACTTGAGTGGGACACCGATGACAACTCTTCCGACGTCCGATTCAAGCAGAACATTCGCACCCTCACCGGTGCTCTCGACAGTACGTTGATGCTCCGTGGTGTCCGCTACGATTGGCGTCGAGATGAGTTCTCCGACAGACATTTTCCAGAGAGTGAGTCGATTGGTTTTATCGCGCAAGAAGTAGAGCAAATCTTCCCTGAGCTTGTCGAGACCGAGAGTGACGGCTTCAAGAAGGTAGAGTATGCAAAGGTGACGGCACTCTTGGTAGAGGCTCTCCGCGAGCAACAGGGGGAGATCGATGCACAACGAGAAGAGATCGACGAGTTGCGCGAGATGCTTCTACAGATGAAGAATATGCTGCGATCAGAAGCAGAGCAATCGGGGACTTCTTCCTCTAAGATTTTACAATGAAAGAGGTTCACGCAAAGAGGCGAAGACACAAAGTATAGAGGGGGGAGCGTCTACGAGTTATCAATAGGGGTGACATTTATAGAGTCGCTACTTGCAAATTCCAGAAGATATGATTGTATCACACCGACTCCAGATGAAGCACAGAGAGAACTCAGAGGGAATCTTACACAACCTTGTCGAATGCAGGAAATGTGCCACCGTCGGCTACGCTGGGGAGACCTACTGTGTCTGCTGCGGAAACCAGATGAGTGAGCCAAAGCCAAAGCGAACCTGTCCTCACTGCTCCGAAGAGATTCTTCACTCCGTTGCAAACTACTGTCCGCACTGCGGGCAAAAAGTTGAGAGTTTTTTGAGTTTATAGAGTGTATGAGTGAAAGAGTGGAGTAGATTGGTAGTCACAACTCTTCAGGTTGCGCTGGGATCAGTAGAGCAAGTCGAGGCCACTACATTGAAAACGTGGTCACCTCCTCCGCTTACTTCTCAAAGCACTGTACACGGATTAGACGGATTGGGAGGGATTAGCACAGATTAATGCCGATCCCTCCCGAATCTTTCAGGTTACTCCCCAATCTTCTCTGTTGAAGAAAGGTTCATATCCTTTTCCTCATTCTCGCGGAGCCTCGCAAGAATCTCTCGAAGTGCTTCCTGTAGTTCTTTATTCTCCTGCTCAAGCTGATCTAAACGTTCTTCCTGTGCTTCGTTCTTCAAATGCTCTTCGCGCAGTGCCTCAACTAACAGTGCCGTTACCTTCGCATACTCCACTTTCTTGAACCCATCACTTTCAGTTTTCACAAGCTCTGGGAAAACCTTCTCAACCTCCTGTGCAATAAATCCAATCGACTCACCCTCTGGAAAATTCCTGTTCGGGAACTCTCCTCGTCTCCAGTCGTGCCGGACACCCCGAAGCATCAACGTGCTGTCGAGTGCACCAGTGAGTGTGCGGATATTCTGCTTAAAGCGTGCGTCGGAAGAGTTGTCGTCGGTATCCCACTCAAGTGTGACCACATCGCCGACAACACCTGCAATCTCTAAGACATCGCCAGCAGTCCCGGCTGTAGTGGGGAGGATATAGCGGATCGTGTCGGTCTGGTTTCCTGCCTCGAATGAAGAGAAGAATGTTGTTGTCCCCGGAAATGTTCCAGTGCCGCTCTGGGCTTCAAAGAAGATCAACTTACTTGCCTGACTTCTGTTGTTCCCAAGCCACATATCAACGTTTCCGAAGAAGGCGACGTTGGAGTTTGCGACAGTAATATCAGTTGTTCCCAACCCATTATTACCGTGATACCCAACACTCTTCTGTCCTCCCAGCACAAGCCCACGTCCCCCCAGAATAGAAGAGTGGATTGCTCCGCTCGTGATTCTATTGAACGAACCACCTAAGATCGCCGCGCTATTGCTACTGTCGATAATGTTGTTCGCCCCCCCAGCTATCGTAGCAGACGTTGAGTTTGTGATTGAGTCTTGTTGTCCACCAGCAATCACATTGCTGCTCGTAGCGGCGAGCCCTCCGATATAGTGGAGAGCACCACCGCCGATTGTTCCAATCTGAGTAGTTGAATCGATTTTGTTCTGATTTCCTCCACCAATTGTAGAATTAGTCGCCTTGAAAAGTTGGTTGCCAAAACCACCACCAATCGTTCCGTTCGTCGTTCCTTGGATTGAATTCGTGGAGCCTCCGCCAATCGTTGCCGATGTCGACTTCCGAAGGCTGTTCGTTGTTCCTCCACTGACAGTAGCGAAATCTGATGAGTCGATGATGATAGTTTTTCCACCAGAGATTGTTGCAAACGAAGAGACTGTAAGGCTCTGACCAGTACCTCCCCCCGCGATCACTGCCGATGTCGAACGTTCAATTCTGCTTCCACTTCCACCACCCAACACGCTTCCGGGTGAGAAGGAGATCAGGTTGTTTGCTCCTCCGCCAATTGTCGCCACAACAGAAGTATCAATCAGGTTATCACTCCCTCCGCCGATAACTCCAACTGATGAAATACGGATTGTATTGTTCAGTCCTCCGCTCACTGTTCCCCGGGATGAGGAATCAATCTGATTGTTGAATCCTCCCGAGATTGTTGCTATCGATGATTGTTTCCGAATGCGATTGGTCGTACCACCACCAATAGTTGCATTTGTCGAGTTGTCGATACTATCGCGGTCGCCGCCAGCGATTGTTCCAACGGTTGAATTGTTTGCGATTACGTGAAAGCGGCCTCCACCAATTACTGAAGTCTGTGAGGAGTCGATGATGTTAACCGAGCCACCTGAGATTGTTGAGTTTGCTGAGAGCTTTCGTATCTGGTTCCCTCCTCCCCCCGCAATTGTGGAGGTTAAAGAGTTCAGAATTATCTGGCTCGATCCACCTCCGATTGTTGAAGTGCTTGACGAGTCGATTTGATTGTTGAATCCTCCTCCAACCGAAGCTGTGGAAGAACGTTTGATGCTAATGCTTCGCCCTCCAGCAATGGTTGATTGGAACGATGAGTCAATTCGGTTAATGACTCCTCCTCCGATCGTACTGTTGTTGGAGATATTCCGAATTACATTCAGAGCACCTCCGCTAATAGTGGAAGAGGGGGAGGCATCAATCGTATCTCGATCATTCCCAGCAATAACGCTAAAGTTTGAACCGGGGCGGATATAGTTCAACCGTCCTCCAACGATTGAACTGAACTGCGATGAGTCGATAAGATTTGTTTGTCCCCCAACAATTACTCCGCTCTGTGCATTGTGCCTAATTCGATTGCTTGTACCTCCCAAAATTGAACTGGATATAGAGGTGATAATCTGATTCCCTCCACCTCCTGCAACTGTACCGTTACTGGCAGAGTCCACCAAGTTACTCGTCCCTCCACCAATCACTCCGGACAGTGAGCGAAGGATTCTGTTGAAGCTCCCTCCACTGATAGCTCCGAATTGTGAGGAATCAATTTGATGTGAGCGTCCTCCAGAGATTACTGCAAATGCCGATGTGTCGATGATCCGATTCAGTAATCCTCCGCCGATTACAGCGTGCGTGTTGTTGTTCTCAATTCGGTTGTTTACTCCCCCTCCAACTACCGATGCCGATGAGGTGGTTCCAACAAAGTTCAGACTGTGCCCACCGATGATCGTCGGGCCAACTGCGTCCGGGACATAGCGCATGGCGATAGCACTGTTCACTCGGAAGGTCAACTGCTGGTTGTCTGTGGTTCCAATAAAATCGAGCGCAGGAGTTGTTCCGGCATTTCCACTTGTCAGCCAAATTTCTCCCCCCAACGAATCACTAACTGCTGAAACGAGTGTGGTAAGTGGTGTCCAGATTGGCGAGCCGGAATTGTTCTGCTGCAAGAGTGCGCCGGGTGAGTTTGTCGTTGAAAGTTCCGCCGCAACGTTCGAGCCATTCCCGACGAAAATTGCGTTCTGCGTAAGGGGAAGATTAGTGAGAAGCGAGGCAAACGTCCGTTCTTCAACTGTTCCGTTGTTACTCACGAGAATATCGGTTGAGCTGCTTCCGGTTGTCAGGTTGTCGAGCGTTAGTCCATCGAACGTTGGTGTTGCATTTGTGTGAATGTCCTGTGGAAGGGAGAGAGTGATAGCCCCAGTTGCTTGATCGACGTTGACTTGATTCGTTGCTCCACTAAGCGAAGTGACACCGGAGTTCTGCACGTTGAGTGTTCCACCCAACACAACCGAAGCATCACCCGAAAGTCCCGTTCCATAGCTGAGGTTCACCGAACTGTTTGCAAGCTCAGCGTTGTCGATTGAACCGTTCGGCAGATTGACATTCGTTCCGCTAACAGTCAGGTCGTTAGCGACTGTTGCGTTGCCGAAAGCGTCCGCGGAGAGTCCTGTGTTCTCAACCCAGGCAGTCCCATCCCAACGGAGCGTTGCACTCACACTATTCCCTTGTGGAAGCAATCCGCCGGGGAGGAGAGAGTTAAAGCTACGCGATTCAATGCTGCCGTTGTTCGAGACGATAATCTGATTTGCCGTGCTCGCTGTGTTGATGTTGTCGAGTGATAGTCCGTCGAACGTTGGTGTTGCGTTTGAGTGGATGTCCTGCGGAAGTGAGAGAGTGATTGTGCCTGTTGCTTGATCGACGTTGATTTGATCTGCTGTTCCGCTGAGTGAGAGAACACCGGTGTTTGCAATCGTCGCCGCCCCATTTGTGGTTGTCACATCGATACCAGTACCGGCATTCGCTGAGAGGAGTCCGGTATTCTCGATCGTGATCGCCCCGTTTGTGCTCGATACGTTGATGCCATTGCCTGCACTTGCCGAGAGAATACCATTATTGGTGACAGTAACGTTCCCCGTCGCTTGATCGAGAGTGATACCATTCCCAGCGGTCAGTCCTGTGACACCACTGTTTGTGATGGTGATTTCTCCCGTTGCTTGATCGACTGCAATGCCCGCACCTGCACTCGCAGAGGTAACACCGGTGTTCTGCACGTTGAGTGTTCCACCGAGCGCGACTGAAGCATCACCCGAAAGTCCAGTTCCATAGCTGAGGTTCACTGAACTGTTCGCAAGCTCTGCGTTATCGATTGAACCGTTTGGCAGGGTGACGTTTGTCCCACCGACAGTTAGATCATTGGCAACTGTTGCGTTGCCGGAGGCATCCGCCGAGAGTCCAATATTCTCAACCCATACAGTTCCATTCCAACGAAGTGTCGCGTTTGTATTGCTCCCCTGTGGAAGCAGTCCACCGGGGAAGAGAGAGGTGAAGCTGCGTGATTCGATGCTTCCGTTGTTCGAGACGACGATCTGATTTGCTGTGCTCGACGTGTTCAAGTTGTCGAGCGTCAACCCGTCAAACGTTGGCGTAGCGTCGGTGTGGATGTTCTGTGGAAGTGAGAGTGTGATAGCACCCGTTGCTTGATCGACGTTGATTTGATTAGCTGTCCCTGTAAGTGAGAGCACACCACTGTTCGCAATCGTCGCTACACCATTTGTCGTTGTCACGTTGATCCCGGTTCCAGCATTTGCTGAGAGGAGTCCGGTATTCTCAATCGTGATTGCCCCGTTTGTGTTCGATACGTTGATTCCAGTACCAGCCGCCGCCGAGAGGATACCGTTGTTGGTGACCGTGACGTTGCCCGTTGCTTGATCGATGTTGATCCCATTGCCCGCAGTCAATCCAGTCACACCATTGTTCGTGATGGTAATCCCACCCGTTGCTTGATTGACAGCGATACCATTGCCAGCACTGGCGGAAGTGACACCAGAGTTCTGCAGGTTGAGTGTTCCACCGAGAGCAACAGAGGCATCGCCGGAAAGTCCAGTTCCATAGCTGAGGTTCACTGAACTGTTCGCAAGCTCTGCGTTATCGATTGAACCGTTTGGTAGGTTGACGTTTGTCCCACTCACCGTTAGGTCTTCTCCAACCGTTGTGTTTCCCGTGGTCGAGACGTTTCCTGAGCCATCGGATGTCAGTCCTATGTTCTCAACCCACGCGGTTCCATCCCACCTGAGCGTTGCACCCACACTGTTCCCTTGTGGAAGCAGTCCGCCGGGGAGGAGAGAAGTGAAGCTACGTGATTCGATGCTTCCATTGTTAGAAACGACGATCTGATTCGCTGTGCTCGCTATGCTGATGTTGTCGAGAGTTAGTCCGTCGAACGTCGGTGTTGCGTTTGAGTGGATATCTTGCGGAAGTGAGAGAGTGATTGCGCCGGTCGCTTGATCGACGTCCACTTGATTGGGTGTTCCACTGAGTGAGAGAACACCGGTGTTCGCAATTGTCGCCGCCCCACTTGTGGTTGTCACATCGATACCAGTACCGGCATTCGCTGAGAGGAGTCCAGTATTGTCAATCGTGATCGCACCGTTTGTGTTCGATACGTTGATTCCAGTACCAGCCGCCGCCGAGAGGATACCGTTGTTGGTGACTGTGACGTTGCCCGTTGCTTGATCGATGTTGATCCCATTCCCGGCAGTCAATCCAGTCACACCATTGTTCGTGATAGTGATGCCACCAGTTGCTTGATTGAGAGTAATGCCCGTTCCAGCATTAGCGGAGGTAACCCCCGTGTTCTGCAGGTTGATCGTTCCACCCAGTATAACCGAAGCATCGCCGGAAAGCCCTGCCCCATAGTTGACGTTCACCGAACTGTTCGCAAGCTCTCCGTTGTCGATTGATCCGTTTGGCAAGTTGACATTCGCCCCACTTACTGTCAGATCGTTTGCAATCGTTGTGTTGCCAGAGGCATCCGCTGAGAGTCCGACGTTCTCAACCCATGCAGTACCGTTCCAACGAAGTGTCGCGTTTGTATTGCTCCCCTGTGGAAGTAGTCCACCGGGGAAGAGAGAGACAAAGCTGCGCGACTCGATGCTGCCGTTGTTCGAGACGACGATCTGATTTGCTGTGCTCGATGTGTTGATGTTATCGAGCGTCAACCCGTCAAACGTCGGCGTAGCGTCGGTGTGGATGGCTTGTGGTAACGAGAGGGTGACTGCGCCGGTCGCTTGATCGACGTTTACTTGATTGGATGTCCCCGCAAGTGAGAGGACGCCTGTATTCGCAATCGTTGCAGCCCCGTTTGTCGTTGTCACATCGATACCAGCACCAGCGTTAGCTGAGAGGAGTCCGGTATTCTCAATCGTGATTGCCCCATTCGTATTGGATACGTTGATACCCGCCCCAGCACTTGCCGAGATAACCCCAGTGTTCTGCACGTTAAGCGTTCCACCAAGTGGAACCGAAGCATCGCCAGAAAGTCCAGTGCCGTAGCTGAGGTTCACCGAACTGTTTGCAAGCTCAGCGTTGTCGATAGAACCGTTCGGCAGGTTGACGTTCGTCCCACTTACCGTTAGGTCTCCATCAATTGTTGTGTTGTTCCGAACGTGCAGATCGCCTGTGTTGATTGAGTCGAGCCGCAGAGCACTACTCCACTCTGGTGCAGTTCCAGTACTGTTTACTCTCAGCACTTGGTTTGCCTGACCGATGCCAAGTTGTTGTGCACGCCCACCGGCATCTCCGACCCAAATAGAGCCGCGGGAGAGAGGAGCACGGTTTGTGACTTCCAAGCCTGATGGTTCCCATCGCTCCGTTCCTCCATTCCACTGAAGAACATCTCCCTCTACTGCTGCTGGGGCTGTTGAAACTGACCATTGGGTTCCTGTCCAGAAGAGTATGTTTCCAGCGTTTGATCCGGGTGCAAGGCGTAGAGGTTGATCGTTGGTTCCCGCGCCAATCAGTGGTGGACTCTGCACAACGAGAAGGTCGGCTGGTAACCAGATTCCGAGACTGTTATTCCAGCGGAGCACTTGTCCTTCAGTTGCTCCAGCTTGTGCAATATCGAGGGGGGAGGTTGCAGAACCGTCACCACGTAGTCGAGGTGTAGTCGATACCGAGATACTCCTTTGCCCCGGTCTCCACTGGCCTACACCATCATCCCAAATCAACTGATTCCCATCCTGCGGAGAACCTCCACCTGTGCTTACCCACAACGTTCCATTCCAGAAGAGCATCTCCCCCCGGTTTTTTCCCTCTGCAATGCGGAGGGGATCGTTCGTTGAGCCATCGCCGACAATCGGAGCTGTGGAAATCACAGGGCGTTCATTCTGTTCGATTGTTCCCGGCCTCCATATCTCTGCCCCTTCATCCCAGGTAAGGACTTGTCCATCGATTGCTCCCATCTTCGCAATGTCGAGCGGAGCGGTACTGCTTCCGTCACCGAAGATTCTCGGAGATGTTGTTACGGTTATCTCTCCCGGTTCCCATGTTCTTGTTCCATTATTCCAACGCATAACTTCGCCGCTCTGGTTCCCCTGCGGTAATCGCTCGAAGAGAGCAGCAATTGATATAGTGTCCTCAACTACGCTGATCGACACATCACCTTCACCACGAATACTTAAATCACCCTGAAGTCCATTCAGACTTCGTACCAGACCCGTTGCACTTGGTGAGATATTCTCGGCTCGTTGAGCGGTAAGTGCACTTAGTGCGTATGGGACGGAGAGAAGTGGAAGGCGAGGGGACATCTCTACCTCACCGGCGAGCGTTATCCCAAACCAATACTTCCGGTCGAAGCTGATGTCGAACGGAAGTGTTTCGCCGAGGATTGCGTCGAAGACCCCTTGACTGAGGATGACCTGAAACGTTTCTTCCCAGAGTGGCGTACCTCCAACCGGTTGCTCGTAGAGTCGGAACGTTAGTTGATAGTTCCCATCGGGATAGACAATGCCATCCTTGTCGACGAGTATTCCTTGATAGGAGAACTGTTCTGGAATGTTCTGTCCTCTACTCTCAAGGTGAAGTGTGAGAAGGAAGAGGGGGAGAAGAAATCCCAACGTTCCAATTGCTTTGCCTGCTTCTCTCATTACTCTCATCATTTCGTTGATACTATAGCGTTTGTATGAGTGTTCTAATCAATCTTTCTCTCTCCTCGCTCAGCTCTTCGTCAATCTTCTCGGTCAGTTCGAGTGACAACTTTTACGTTGCGGGAGTAGTAACGCCCCTCGGGTAGATCGTTCGGATACTCCAGTAATGCATTGCCCACACCACGCATCTTCTCAGTTCCCTCTCCCAATTCTGTTGCAACAGTTGCGGCTCTATCCTCGGAGAGCTTTCGATTATAGTCGGCATTCCCGGTTCGGTCGGTCTGCCCCACAAGCTCTGCCACATACCCTTCACGTTCTCTGTTCCACTTCTGAATTGCCTCGATTGTCTGCCTTCCCTCTTCCCCAAGCCTTCGACTGTTGTAGCCAAACACAACCATCCAATAGCTCTCGGCTCCGGGACGAATCCTTTGCTCTCTCCAAACGCGAATCGCTCCCCCTTGCTCACTCTTTCTCCCGTTTCGGTCGTTCAGAGTTACTGTGAAGCGAATGTTTTCGTCTCCAAGCTCAACGGTGCTCGCGCCACTGGTGAGTGCTAAGGGGATTCGACTTGGAGGAAGACCATTCCCTTCTTCCTGTAAAATCACTCTCGATCCTTGCGTTGCCACCACGCTCCAACTTGCCGTTCGCTCATCTGCGTCGATGTCGAACCAGACTACTGATTTGTCTGGGCGCATAGTAGAGTCGCCTGTAGTAACTGGGTAAACAATGCGTGGATCGTCTGAGGTGAACTCTACGCGCCGATTCTCTGCACGCCCATCTTCGTTCCGACTTGGTGATGGATTTGTTGGGAGATTGCGGGCAACGATTCCTATACGATCTTGTGAAATGCCCCAAGTCTCTGTCAGGTAGAAGCGAACGCTCTCAGCTCGTCTGCGCGAGAGTTCTACGTTGTTCTTTTCCGTTCCGACATCTGCGTTGCATCCGGTAAGTATGATCGTTGTCTCGGGGTAGCGGCGCATTCGCTCGCCAATCACGTTCAGCGATTGGTAGTAGACATCGAATGCTTCACCGTTGATCTCCGTCTCAGAAAACGTTGCAGTCTCGGCAGTGGAGATGCGGTTGTAGCGATCTGGGATGTCGGCACTCTCTTCATCGAAAAAGATGTGTGGTAGTAGAGGGACTAAACTTGTCGTCCGGACAATCTCAAGCTGAAGTGTGTCCAGAATGCGTTCTGCGCCATCTTCAAACGTGAGGATGTTGATTACTGGTTGTCGCAGTCGTATCTCAACAGAATCTACCGGACGTGGTGTCAAGATTGTATCGACAATAGCCTCTTCCGTCTGTAGCTTCTGGTATCGTAATCCGATGCCGAGGTGTATCTCGTTAGATTTCCACGATGTGCCAGGGACGATCTCGGTTGAGCCGACCCGTCCACCAAGCTCGGGAGTGAGTAGAAGCGAACCTTGTCGGTTCATCGGTAGAGTGTAGTGGAGAGAGGGAGTGAAGGAGAGACCCACGGAGTTTAGTTCAGGGATATTTCCGTCGAACGTCATTCGTTCCCGTTGGTTGTTCTCGAAGCGAACGTTTCCCGGAGCAAGTAATCGCTCGTGCTGCTGGAATGTCCCCTTTGCGAAGAGAGTAACCCCAACGCCAACTCGTCCTCTCAAGCCAGAGATTATCTGATAGGTAATTCCTGGCTCTACGTTGATTCTGATTAGTTCCGACGTGATTAAATGTTCAATTTGTCCCTCTACACCACCAACACCATTATCCAGAAACTGTATTTCTTCGGTTTTGAACTCTCCCGATGTCAACTCAAGGCCGAGACGAGTTCCAACCTGAAGATCTGTTGAGAGTGGATAATCGAAGAGAAGTCCAGCAAAAAGACCGAACCCATTTCCCCCACTGTATGTTGGGCAGCAGCTTGGGATGCCCGGAAGACCTTGCATATCGGCAGAGAAGAATGTGGGCGAGGCTCCGGCATAGAGGCCGGCTTGCCAGAGCGGGGAAGTAATCTCTCCCATTACGAAAGATGTATCGTAGGCCTGCACAAGAGTGTCGAGAGGAATCTTGAACTCTTGTGCGCTGCTTCGATTTCCACTACCACAAATGTTGACCAAGAGGATGAGAGAGAAGCATCCTATCCACTTTGAATTTTGAATTTTGCCTTTTGAATTCATATCCATCACTGGCTTATCATCAATCGTTCGATGATTGTTTCGCTCGGAGTTCGACAAACCACGGTGTATGCTCCACTTGGGATACTTTGCAGGTCAAGTTCAATCCGATAGATCTGCTCAGCTTCGCCGTTAAACGTTGCGAGTCGGGCTACCTCCTTTCCCATCATGTCGAAGAGAGTCAGATCGGTTTGTCCAGATTCAGCAGTGGTGTAGGTGGCAACTGCTTCGGTTCGCGCTGGATTTGGTTGAAGTGTGATGCGGGCGGCAGAAGGGCCGGAGTGAATGAGGCGGACTGAGTCCCCTTCGCGACAGACGCCGAGAAGTGTGAACGTTCCATCAATGGTCGTAATCCGATTCCGTTCTTCCCCTGAAATCTCCCACAGAAACTCTTCGATTGTGAGGGGAGTGGACGTGTCGTTTCCGAGCTTTGCCCTGAATTGAAGTTTAGCAAATGTACCGGGGAGAAGAACTGCATTTCCAGTTATGTCGAGAAAACATGTGTCTCCTACCCGAAGAGGTTGTGGTGTATCACCGGTTGGTTCCAGCAATGTTGCGTTGTAGCGAAGGCGGAGTTTGTAGGGACGAGTTGCTCCAAGGAGAGAACCGGTAACCGATTGCAGATCGATTGGGATTGTGAATACGAGACCGACCGGGGCTTCAGTTGCTGGAATTACGACAACTGTCTCGGAGTTCGGCAAAAGTCCACGTCGCCAGAATCCAGCATCGTGGAAGGTCTCTCCCTGAGAGGCACCTCCAGTTCTACCGACAATCGACTGTGATAGTGTCCCGTGCGAACCAGAGACTCCCGATCCGGTCGAGCCACCCCCACTTCCGAACGTTCCCCGAACAATCCGACTCTGGGAGATAAGTTGCAAGTGAGGTAGAGATAGAAGCAACAAACATGCTGCAAAAACAGCAGCTTCTCCTCGGAGCCTGTTTCTATTAGCCCTAACTTGAGCCGATTTTCTCGTACCGATCTGTTCTTGCCGATTCATCCCTTTTTTCCTCGCTTTTGTGAGCAGAAATCAAGGTAATCGGCAGGGGTTACGTTTACAGGAAAAGTGGTTACAGATGGGTTGAGAGTCGAAGAGTAGGGGTCGAGAGTCGAAGAGTAAGGGTTGAGAGTCGAAGAGTAAGGGTTGAGAGTCGAGGGGTAGGGGTCGAGAGTCGAGGAGTAGGGGTCGAGAGTCGAGGAGTTTGCTATGCTTCTTATTCTGCCTGTTCCTTATTCATCTCGGCGGGGGCGGATCGTGGCTTCGTGTGAGGAGATCTACTCCCCACTCTCTTTCAGTGGCTTTCTTCTGTTAAGTGAATAGATTCTTCTAAGTCGCTAAATGGGAATGCACTCTTCACCTTAGGTTCTTCAGAGATTGGCCACGTCTGTAGAATCGTCTCCACTTCCAGTCCGAATTCCTTGATTCCATTGTAGAGGCCAACTTGTCTCGGTCCAGCCTTTGTGATTGGGGCTTCCGTTGGTATCCAAGCTAAGTCTCCTTGCACTACGATCTTTTCTAAAGGGAAGTAGAAAATGAGGTAGTCGCTTGTGTGGGCAGATGTTTTCCCGATATGGCAGATTTTGACTTCATACTCTCCATCTGAGATTGTCATGATACTATCGACAAGTTCCGCGATGAGAGGGGAGGGATTCAGTTGAAGACTGTCAGGTTCAATTGTGTGTGGGGCAGTTGCGAGGAAGCGAACGTAGTCAAGGTTTTCCTCTGTGCAGATAACCGTTGCTCCGCGGTGAATAAATGGACGAACTCCTCCGAGATACCAAGGGTGGTGGTGACAGAAAGCGAAATAGCGTACGGGCTTCCCGGGGGCAATCTTCTCCGCTTCTCTCAATACCAAGTCACCATTCTCACTGTTGAAGGGGACGTCCACTACCATCAGAAAATCTTTGAACTCAACAAGAATTGCTCTCGACTCTGCCTGCGGTAGGTTGAGTCCGTAGAGATGTTCTGATAGTTTCTCAACGTGGAGTTCTGGAATCTCTTCCCCCTTATCCTCGACAGTGTAATCCTCTGGTTTTTCTAAGAGGGGGGATATCTTCTGCACAATGTTAGCCGATGAGATATGTACGGTATCTCGAATGTTGTGAACTTTAACTACCTCGATGCTCTGTGGATAGTGAAGTCCTTTCAACGTTGTGAAATTGGTGTAGATGAATGTCTCGGTCATATCTCCTAACATGCCATCGTTCCAACTCTTTGTCACCTTTTGCAGGAGCCGATCAGACTTACCGACGTAAAGTCTAACGGTTGATTCACCAACCTTCAGACTGTAGATGGCGAAGTGGGGATCGGAGTCCTTATCAGGAGTGACTTTTCGAGATTGGGCGTAGTCGAGGAGAGGAATCGGTGAGTAGTATGCGATGCTGAGGGGGTATTCAACCAGTTGATTCTGCGTAGCGTTCCCTATCTGTTCGCTCCAGTAGGGACGTTTTAGAAGCTCGGTTGGAGAGTATTGGATGTGCGTGGCAAAATTGCGCTCTTTCTGCGAGATTGTATCCTCCCTGAAAAACCTCTCTCGACTACACGAGACTCTCCCCCTACGGTCGTAGTGGGCAGTCTGCCACGGCTCTGATGAGTGGTAGAGGTTATTCTCGCTTTCCCGATAGGTAAGTTGGAGATAGGCACGCTGCAAGGGGTCTACTTGCTTTTCGATGCAGTTGTTCAGGTAATCATTCCCCCCACGCTTCTGCGCTCCTGCATCTTCTGTGAAGATAGTGAGCGCGAGAAGAGTGGAGAGAATAACAGCGTTCTGTTTCATATTTGATCGTCGAAGAGTTTCTTGTCTGCTCCCTTAGCTCCACAAGGATGAAGTGTGAAAGTGTGGGGAGAACATCTACAAGTATTGTCTTGAAGAAGAGAAAAGTTGCAGTCACTCCTTTCAATTGGTTTCCACAGGGAGGAGCAAAAGTTTTTGTTCCCTATGACTCTATACTCTCGGACGAAGACAATGGGAGATGATCGTAAAGTAATCGATTGATCGTATTCTGTACATCTGATTCTACGAATCTTGCCAGATCTCAGTGGGATTCCCTCACCCCCCGCCCCTCTCCCAAAATTTGTTCAGGTATACCGAGAGTTCTCGAGGTGGGAGAGGGGAGCCACAGCAGAGAGTCTCACCCTACCCGACTGGAAGTCGGGTGTTAATGGCAAACTCGCAAACTGATTGTCCGCATGTATATGAACTCTCCACACTCCCGAACTCATACACTCTCAACTCGATCTTTTACCACTTCTATAAATTCTTTCTGAATACTAACTCCTTTGTCGGCGTTGTACCACTGTTGTGTCTGAATTGCGAAGTCGTGGCTTGAGATTGGATTCGGGTCGTTTTTTCGTGCAATTGCTTTAGCCTGAAGTTCTGCCGGACGAGGTCCCCACGTGCCGATCACTTCTTTACTTTCCTCGTCGATGACGATGATTTTGGGTATCGACTTCGCTTCATTTGTCAAGAAGAGATTCATCAGGTCATCATTCTCATCTCGCATCACATGTTTCAAGCTAATGGCTGGGTTGACCTCTGCCATCCGATTGATTACTGGGATCACTTGTGATGAATCGCCACACCATCCCTCTGTGATGATTAACCACGTTTGCGGACGGTCGATAGAAGAGAGGGTCTCCTGTACCTCATCGAGAATGCCAATCGTTTTGTCGTTCCTTCTCATCCGCGCAACGTTCAAGCGTGTATCGGCTACTCGTTTTTCTGATTGATCCAGTCCAGTTGCCTTCCCTTCAGCTAAAAGGGTGTCGATAAGTTCTCGGTATGCTTCGTAGCTGATACCGTTGGAAATTCCTTTTGTGATAATATCATTCATAGTTCTAAAGTTTTTGAAGAATGGTAGTAGCAAATTTGTAGAATAGAGAAGGTCTCCACTACATCTGTTACCCTGAAACTTGTGAAAGTGTCTGACGGATATGCACCCTGCTCACCTACTCAACTGAGGGGGTTGTATAAGAGCATATAGGAAAGAGGCTATTCTTCTCCCCGCAACCTAATTCGCTCTGCTTCGGCAAAGAAACCCTGAGCTGAGAGTGCTTCGCGGAGAAGCTCGCTGATCTCATCGTCAACGGGGATCGTCATCAATCCCTCCCTGAGAAGTCGTTCTGCCGACTGTGGGTCTCCTTCTTCCAGCAATTTATCTCCCAATGCAACAACCGTGTGCCGAAGCCGAGCTTCGTACTCATCTCGAATTGCCTCGAAGAGGGAATTGTAGAGTGAAGGAAAGATAACTTCTCCCCGATATATGTCGAGTGCTTCGCGAACTGTGCGGAGTGCCCGAACAAGATTCCCTCTGCGGAGACCATCATCTGCTCTGTTAAGTGCTTCGCGCAACTCCAGAAGATCGACACGGATATCCTGAAGGTTTAGGGAGAGCTTGCCATCATCCGAAGTGATTGATTCTGAACCGATTGCCTCCCGTGCGCGGAAAAGGGCAACCTTCAGAATTTTTCGTGCGTGCTCGGGGTCATCCTCTCCAGTTGCAAGTCGATTGAACTCAACTTGATCGAGTGAACCGGAGAGCAACTCGTTCAGAACCAGTGTCCCGAGGAGAGAACAAATGCGTTCTCCTCGCAGTCGTCGAGGTGCTTCTCCCGGTGGTTCGATGCTAATCTCTCCAATCATTCGGAGTCTTTTCTTCTCCACTCCCTCTTCTTTCTCACCCTCTTCCGATTTCTTTCGCCACTTCAAAATCTTTTTGCTCTCCTCGCTCCATCTCTTTCTCTCAAGATCATCGAGGTACTTTCCATAGCGTTTAAGCAAGAACTTTATCGGGATGCCCATACGGCGGTTGGGGTCGGCGAAGAAGGAGAGGAGGTGACCGAGAACCTCAACACTATCTTTTGCCAGTTCCTGAGATGCTAATATCCCATGCCGCTCAGCCATGTGGAGTCCGGCCATTGTCGGAAGAATATCGCTTTGGCGGAGAATGTGGGACTTGAAGAGTGATGAGAGTTGTTTGGTAAGAGTTGCCATATCATCCTCTTCGCTCGAGCGGAATGCCTGAAGAAGCAGCTTGTTGATCTCGTCTAATTCAATCTCATCAGGAACTTCCTTTTCTTTTGGTGGGGGAGCCAATGGTGATAGGTCGAGGAGAATCGCCGAGGCTGGGTCGAGTGGAGTAACAGTGGCAACTTCTCGCGCAATCTCCAACTCTCCACGTATCAGTGCAGCGGCTCGAATCTCGGTGTAGAGGAATTGCCGACAATAGATGCCAGTGTTACTCTCAAACGATATTTTTTCTATCTGTTCCAGAATTGGTTCTGGAGTGTTTTCGACCATGTAGCGACCAACGATGCGAAGGCCGGTGTTCATGATAATGTAGAACTGAGAATTGTGGATGCGGTAGACCTCCAACATCTCATCAATGTGTCCCAGAAACTCATCTGTGTAGAATGCGTCGAGTAGCCAACGTGAGAGAAGGTAGAGTGCACGCACATCTCGCCAGATGTGAGGAGTTTCCACTTCTCTGTAGAGGCGTTCTTTCTCCCGAAACTCTTCCGGTGTCTGGTATGCGTAAGCGAGAGCTATCAGCAGGTGATCAGTCCCCCAACGTCTATCTTTTTGCAGAAGCTCAGAGATATTTGCAGAGACCTTCGACTCAATGTCGCGAAGCATTCCCCAGTCGTTGTTTCCGATAGCGTATATCCCAATCAACCGGAGAATGGTGATAAATATCTGCACATCTCGGATACTTGGCTCCTGCGCGACGATGGTTTTTACCTCGTTTAAGCAGTTGCGAAGGTGGAGTGGAGAGTCATCCAGCATACACGAGTTAGTGAGGGCGTGCAATCGAAGTTCGTGCCATCTTTTCCCTACACTCCCTTCAGTACGTTCTAAACATTCAGCAATCAATTCGGGGAGAATCGCTTTGGTTCTACGAGAATATCCTGTTCTGTACATCAGAAGCCATGCCTCGTAGTATTTACGATCCTCTTCTGTGAAGGCTTTCCGATTCTCTGCAAGAAGACTTTCGGCGATCTCTAACAGTACAAATGCTTTCGGCCACTCTACTTTATGGTCTACGTAACTGGCACAGGTGCGTATTTGGCGCATTGCCGCAACTACTTCGTCGACACCTACCTTACACGCTCCTACTCTTTCCCGGAGAAGTTCAAACGGCAGATGGGAGTATAGGGGAGCCGCCGACCCAAGAAGAGAAATCAGTTTGTTGACGTTCGGCTCTGAACTCTCAAGAAATTGTCGGTGGACGAGGGAGTGAGTGAAGGCCATCAAGGGGAACTTGCTTTGCTGTCGCTGTACCGGTTCGGCGGCAACAACTGTTTCGGCAATCATTCCTTTGAAGCGAAGTGATTCAAGCAACTGTTTACAGTTGTCGTTCAGCAGTGCGGTTGCACCCTCAACTGAGAAGACTTCGCCTAACCAAGAGAGAGAAGTTATCCCCTCTCGTTCTTCAGTAGTTAGGTGAATGGCAAGACCTTCGCTGAAGCGGTCGGCTGCGTGGCGGAAGTTTCGAGCTATAGTCTCTTCGGCGAAACGTCCTCCCATTGTTCCGTGTTGCAGTCGATGAAGTTCATCTCGCAACGTTCCTCGCAGTGCAGATCGAATGGCGAGCGGGTTGCCGACAGTTGCTTCGTGGAGTGCTCGGGCAAGTTCGGCGTTAGGGGGGAGTCCGAGCAATTGCTCCCACAAATTCCCAACAACTCTTTCTTCAAGACCGTGCAAGCTAATAACGTCAACGAGGTATGGATCGAGTGTTGCTCTTCCTCCACCTTCAACTGGACGGGCGGCGTAAACTATCGAGAGTGTATCGTGAACGAGTGCAGAGCAGAGGGTGGTAAATTCGGCGAGGCTTTTATCGGCCAGCAGGTGGATATCTTCAATGAGAAGAGTGATTGCGCGAAGGCGCGTTATGCGCCGAAGCGCGTTTACCAGAGGACCAAGTTCTGAAGGAATTTCCTTGCGGAGAAGAGAGCGTATCTCATTTGATCTATTCAATCCTCTAACAAGAAGTGATACAACCGAGAGAGAAGTGTCTGGATAAAGGCGGAGGTGGATGGGGAGGCCTCCCTCTTCCCGGATTTTGATGAGAGCCTCTTCGATCAATCGACTCTTGCCGCTTCCTGCTTCGCCAACAACTGCAAGTGCTCGCAATTCCTGTGCGTCGTAGGCATTGCGAGAGAATTTGAGAATAGTGGCGAGTTCTCGTTCTCTGCCAATAAAGGGGAGAATTCCGTGGTTGAGGAATTCGACGAGTGCGCTCATAAGTCTGAATGTTCAGCGAGAGTTCTTCTGCAGTTCAAGCTGAATTTGGTCGGAATTTCTCAGACAACCAAATAGAGGGATTTGCGAGCTGGAGAGAACTGTAGGCGAAAAAGTGAAACGACTGGCACTCTTACTTCTTACCGATGCTTGCTCGATGAAACGGTACCCGGATTGGGCGGATTACCACAGATCGATAGTGATCTATTATACGTTATCTTCTCTGAAGTCAGAAAGTGTGAATTGGATCTCATTTAATACATCGGAGAGAAGAATGAAAGCAATGTGGAACGAAGCAGTTATTGCCGAGAGCGATAACACTGTAGTTGTTGAAGGGAACCATTATTTCCCGCTGGAATCGGTGAACAAAGAGTACTTGCGGGAAAGTAAAACGCACACTACCTGTCCTTGGAAGGGGGTCGCAAGCTACTACACGCTTGAAGTAAATGGCGTGGATAACAAAGATGCTGCGTGGTACTACCCTGATCCTTCCGAGGCTGCCAAAGAGATTAAAGGGCACGTTGCCTTCTGGCGTGGTGTAGAGGTAAGCGAGTGATGAGACGTGATGGGAATTCAAAATTCAAAAGGCAAAATTCAAAATGATTTTGGAATTCGGATTGGGGATTGAGAAAGGTATTTTGAGCAGTTAGCAGTTCAAGACTATGTCCGCCGAAGGTAGCACCGCAGGTGATTTTGCCGTTAAGGTCGGGCGATGGGGGTTCGCCCTTGGCATTCAATCGACACTCTATTCCTCATTCCTTGCTTTACTCTTCTTCCTCGGACCTCCCGGTAATGGAATTGCGGTCAGTTCCCAGCGCTGAGCTTCGGTGGGGGAGTCCAGTTTCAGCCCTTCAAAGTCCGTTGGAGGTAGAAAAAAGTCTTTGCTAATAGCCACCCGTTCAACCCGTGTGAGTTCCGACTTTACTATTGCGAAGGTATCCTTTGGGTTTAGGGACAAAATTGCAGTTGTCAACGGAACAAGTCCACGACTTTTGAGTGAGTCGCTCACCTCAACGTAGTCAATGGAAAAGTCAGTTTGTGCAAGCGCGAAGGCTCGGTAAAGAGAGGAGAGGTTGGAGGTTGGAATTGGCAGATCCTCTTCCTGCGCAACGAACATATTCAGGCGTACTGGCTGTAAAAACTGGTTGGCATTTACCTTGATGATTGTGTTGATCTCTCGCCCAACAATATTCAGAACGGTCTGCTGGCGGTTCGTTACTTCTAACGAGACGCTCGGCCCCCTGCGACGCTTCCACGTCAGTTCCAGGTTGGTAATCCACGACATGTCAGCATCTCTGAGTGGGCCGAATGAATAATTCTTGAAGAATTTACTCATCAGGTAAATCGAGTCGTTCACGATAGTGAAGTACTTCTCATCATCAGTCTCTACGTAGGCACGATTTGCGTCGAACCAGACTTTCATCGGTGGGTAGTCGAAACGGTTCCCATCACGTCCCTCTAAGAAGCGTGCCCACTCCACATACCAAACAGTATCATTGGTTTGGGCAGTAGCCCCTACCGCGCTGAAGAAGAAGAGTGTGCCGATGCACGTTGCCAAAAATCTATATCCCTGCATAATCCTTGCGTTGTTGTTCAGTAATCTCAAGTAGTTTGGACACAAAATTGATTCTGTTGTTTCCGAAGATACAATTCGAGTTTATCGGGGGAAGTGTGTGAGTTTCGAGTTGAGAGTTTATAGAGAAGAGGGTTTGTCAGAAGGGTATAGTACTTGACAACCGGTTGAAGCCACGACATCTTAGCCAATCCGCAATCTATAATCCTGCTTCCTCTAAGTATACAAGACTCAAGTCCAACTCTCTCTTCTCGTACAAACTCCCCTCGATCTCTTCTATTGTGGAAGTCTTCTTTCTTGGATAGAACCAAAGTCGCGCTGGAATCTCTTGAAACTCTTCACTCACAGTCCAATATCCCGACCCATCTGGTTCCCACGCGATTGCCTCCCCTTGTGGTTCAGGTGTGTAGGGGAGAATCAGAGGTTTTTGCTTCATTGCCTCGGCAACTGTCTCGTTAGGTTTACGAGGCCAGTAGTAGACTGCTAAATAGTTCTTCAAGAGAATTTCGCCTCCGTCGGGGGAGATGTCTCCGGCAGTTATCAGCGTTAGCGAGCCGAGTGTCCCAACATGCTCTAACGTGATGGTCTCCGAGGTTGATTGTGGATAGGCTGCTCGATAGATGCGAACAGACTCTTCGCGCTTTGAGACAACGTAAATATCTCGTGTTAACGGGTCTACAAAAAGTGCTTCCGCATCACGTGGTCCGTCGGGATAACGGTAGGTGATTGTCTCAACATTGGTGACGGTAGCTTCTACTGGATTGCCGTTGTGTGAGACAAGTGGTTCAGCAAAGCGATATATGCGCTTCGTGTCGTAGACTGCGCCGTTATCTCCAATCTCTCCAACAAAAATGTAGCTCTGCCCTTCAACCGGTCCCGGCCCCACGGCAATATCCTCCCAGTCGCGTGCTCCAACTCCTTCTAAGTAGAACTCTCCAAGATTTTCCCCACTTTTTCCGACGGCAAAGATTCGTGTGGTGTCACCACTATCGTTGTGTGTCCAGAGAACACCTGGTTGGGTGCGGCTAACGGCAAGTCCACTTGCCTCGTTGATTGCATCGTTCGCCACTACTCCCCGATCCTCCCGTTCACTGAACTCTGGTGGTGGTTGTGTGTGGGCACAAGTTGCCAGAAATGGGAGGGTGAAAAGTATGGTGAGAAGATATGGTTGAGTTGAGAGCATTGACTCCGTTCCCTTATATGCTGTTTGTATGGAAGAACTGTTTACCTATCTGAACTGGTTCACTACTGAGTTGAGCGAAGAATTTTCATACGTTTGCTCCAGATTCTCTCCGTTCTCTTTGCCGAACAACGTGATAGCAGAGCCTCTGCGGCAAACATCCCGTATTCAGTCAATCGCAACATGCAAACTACGATGAAAAGAAAAATCTTGGCTATTTCAGGAAGTACACGAAAAGGATCTTCCAACGAATCAATCCTCAGAGCGATTGCAGCCCTACACAGCCACCATCTTGACCTTGTTATCTTCAATGAAATCGATAAGCTCCCTCACTTCAACCCGGATTTGACTGATTCCGATCTTCCCTCGGTAGTAAAAGAGTTTCGTGAACAGATCCGATTGGCGGATGGAGTGATTATCTGCACACCGGAGTACGTGTTCAGTCTCCCCGGGAGTTTGAAAAATGCTATTGAGTGGAACGTTTCCACGACACTTTTTTCAAACAAGCCAGTTGCCATTATCGTTGCCTCGGCTTCGGGGGAAAAAGCTTTTGAGTCGCTTGCCTTAATCATGACAACGATTGAGGCAATTTTGCCAGACCGTTCAAAGCTTCTCATCAAAGGGGGGCGAAGTAAGGTCGGAGCAAACGGAGAAATTCAGAATCAAGAAACTCTGGATCAAATCAACCTGCTCGTCCAATCCTTGCTGGAATCTATCAAGCAAGTGGAATTAGCTGAGGAGAAGGGAACACCTGCGCAATAGTCGAATACTGAATAGTAGAGTGGATGTTCTCTCTACTATATGGTCTTTTGCCGAATGAGTTGAGCTATAGGTGGCGATCTCCACTGATAGTAACCCCCGACTTCGAGTCAGGGGAAGTGAAGTTAAACGTGGGTAAGAAACGGCTTGAAGTCGTTTCCCCCTGCTGAGCATTCTCAACACCCCGATAAATCGGGGTGTTAATCAGAGGTGGTAGTTACCTCAATAATTGCGCAAACTTCATTCAGTAGAGACTTCTCTAACTCTGTTCGCAGTGCTTGTTTAAAGCTTCACGCAAACGTTCCGCAACTCGCTGTAGAAGTTTACCGAGTGTATTCCCCCTTCCCGTCCGATACCACTGATTCCTGTCCCGCCAAATGGTGTCCGCAAGTCACGCAAGAACCAACTGTTCACCCACGTGATGCCGACATCAATTTGGGCTGCAAGGCGGTGAGCGCGGGAGAGATTTTGCGTCCAGAGTGCAGAGCAGAGTCCGTACTCGGTATCGTTTGCCATTGCAAGTGCTTCATCCTCGCTGTCGAATGGTTGAACGTGGCAGACAGGGCCGAAGATCTCTTCTTTGATAACGCGGGCACTCTCTGGCAGCCCCGTAAGAATTGTCGGTTCAACAAACGAGCCACCGTCGAACGGATCGCCCAGTTTTGGTATTCCGCCGCCGGTGACAATCGTCGCCCCTTCTTCTCGCGCAAGCTGATAGTAACTCAACACCTTCTCGCGATGTCCTTTCGAGATTAACGGCCCCATCGTTGTTGACTGTTGAAACGGATCTCCCATTCGGAGCTTCTTCGCTCTCTCGGCAAGAGCCTCTACAAAGCGGTCGAAGATTGGACGTTCGACGTAGAGACGTTCGGAACAGAGGCAGACTTGGCCGCAGTTTGCAAAAGTGGAGCGGGCAACTCCGGCAACCGCTGCATCGAAGTCTGCGTCGGCGAAGATGATGGCCGGGTTCTTTCCCCCAAGCTCAAAACTGACTGGCTTCACGCCGTCGGCAACGGTTTTCATGATTGCTGAGCCGGTTCGAGTCTCGCCGGTGAAGGTAATTGCCGCAACATCTGGATGTTTAGTTAAGGCTTCCCCTGCCGAGCCTGGTCCGAATCCGTGAACTACATTGTAGACGCCGGGAGGAATCCCGACCTCGTTCATCACCTCACCCAAAAGGGTTGCCGTGCCGGGTGTTTCTTCAGAAGGTTTCACCACCACGGTATTTCCGCAGGCAAGTGCAGGAGCAACTTTCCACGTCATCAGCAGGAGGGGGAGGTTCCAAGGACAGATAACGCCGACGACGCCGAGCGGTACGCGGATTGCGTAGTTGAGCGCGCCGAGACCATCCTCTGTGTCGGTTTGGTACGACTCGTTCGGTACATTCCTGACGAGGTTAGCGAAGAGCTTGAAGTTTGCTGCACCCCGAGGAATATCAATGGCTTTCGCCCAAGAGACAGGCTTTCCGGTATCTCCAATCTCGGCCTCTAAAAATTCATCGAACCGTTCCATAATTCTGTCGGCAACGCGGGCTAACAGGTCGAGCCGAGCATTCACTCCCATCTTCCCCCAAGCTCCGTGGCGTGCTCGCTTCGCTGCCGCTACAGCCCGATCTACATCGTCAGCATTTGCCTCAGCCACGCGAGCAATCACTCTGCCGGTTACCGGGCTTACGTCCTCGAATGTGTTGCCCCCGGATGCGTCAACGTAGGAACCGTCGATAAAAAGCCGGTAGTCCTTAATTGCGGATTGCGGATTGTGGATTTCGGATTGGAGAAGTTGGTCGTTCATTGATTCTATTATATCAGTTAGTTGAAATCGACCGGAAGTTACGTCGAGCATAGTGGATGGACAAGGGAGTTCGTAGAGTTGGGAGTTTGTAGAGTTTATAGAGTGGTAGCTGCAACTTTTCAGGTTGTACCGGGATTGGTAGAGAACGTCGAAGAGTTAAGAGTCGAAGAGTCGAGGGGGATTCTTCTCTTCTTTGCGGCTTTGCGTGAAAAAGAATACCCACGCCTCCCTCGTCCGGAGCGACGACGATCAGGCGCGGGTACATTTCGCATAGTCAGGCAATTGCAGGTTACTTCACATCGGAGAGAGAACTCCCCTGTACATGACTTGCCGACTTCCTTACAAGGTCAATGAACTCAAGACGGTATCCACCCGTATCTGAGCCACGTGCACCCTCCCCCCACGTTACGACATCGTTGTAGTTGATCGTCCCGCTATACACGGATCCTCGCAGCAACATCCCCCACCCGGCAACCGCAGCAGCAAACCGTGTCGACTCACTTGCCTTCTCCAGTCCTTTCCGTTCGTCCTGCACTAAGTGTAGTGTCACCTTGCTCACACTGTCAGTCGGCTCCTTGTAGCGGAGACGAGCCATCAGCAGATCGTTTGTTGTCATCAACTCAGGGAGTTCGTTCTCCAATTGGTAGTCATTGGCAGCGGTGGTATCCAGTTCGTACCCGACAGCCGACCCAACCGGGACAACTTCGTAGAGTGCAGTTACCTGATGTCCAGCCCCAAGTTCACCGGCATCCTTCGTGTCGTCGTCGAAGTCGCGGGCGGCAAGCACTCGGTTCTCGTAGCCGATCAGTCGGTAGGCCGCAACCTTCTTCTGGTTGAACTTCAGTTGTAGCTTCACATCTTTTGCGATTGCGTAGAGTGTTCCGCTCATCTCATCCACGAGCACTCGCTTTCCCTCTTCCAACTTATCGATGTAGTAGTAGTTCCCATTTCCGTGGTCGGCCAACTGCTCCATCTTCTTGTCTTGATAGTTCCCGGTTCCAAAGCCAAGAACACTCAGGAAGACGCCATCCTTCCGCTTCTCCTCGATCAACTTCACCAATCCATCCTCACTCGAGATACCGACGTTGAAGTCGCCATCTGTGGCGAGGATTACCCGATTCACTCCCTCCGGCAAGAAGTTCTTCCGAGCCGTTTTGTAGGCAAGCTCAATGCCAGCACCACCAGCCGTTGAACCGCCAGAAGAGAGTCGGTCGATTGCCTTGCGAATCGCCTTCTTATTCGAGCCAGGTGTTGACTCCAACACGAGGCCAGCAGCTCCGGCATAGACAACGATGGCAACGCGATCTTCGGGGCGAAGCTGGTCGACCAATTTCTTGAGTGATTCTTTTAAGAGGGGAAGTTTGTTTGCGTCACTCATCGAGCCGGAAACATCGATCAGGAAGACGAGATTGGATGCCTCTGCCTGCTGGGCCTGAAGCTCCCTTCCTTGAAGGGCGAGGCGGAGGAGAAGGTGATCTTTGTTCCAGGGGCAGACGACAACTTCGGAGTTGAAGGCAAAGGGTGTGCCGTCGGTCGGCTCTGGATAGTCGTACTTGAAGTAGTTCACCAGTTCCTCAACTCGAACTGCGTCGGGTGGAGGAAGTTGCCCGCGGTTCAGGTAGCCTCGGACGTTCGAGTAGCTGGCGTTGTCCACATCTATCGAGAAGGTGGAGTAAGGACTGCTCTCGGTTGCCCGGAAGTGATTTTCCACTGATGGCTTTCTGGGAGGTTCGGGCTGGGTAATGATTTCTTGAATTTGCTCTTGGTTTTGATTCGGCTCTCTGTTGTTGAGTGTAAGGGTATCAGAGAATATGTCCGCAAAGTCCTTCTGGTTGCCGGGTGTGGCTGGGATGACGACTTCGTTCTGAATTACTCGTGCCTCAACTGCATCGGTTGCCAGATCAATATTCATAATCGGCCCATCCGAAATTTTCCGAGCTGGAACCGCATTGTCGGCGATGTTGACGTTCGTTGCCTGACCATCGATAATCTTTTCTGACAGAATTGTCCCGTTCAGAATCTCATTGGTTGTAACGGCTCCAGTGGCAATGTCTTCAGCGAGAATTGTCTCGTTAATGACTTCGGTTCTTCCTACCGCATCAGTCCCAATGTCTTCGGCACGAATTGCTTTGTAGGAGACAGATTCAGTTGTTTCTTTCTCTCGTGCTCCTCTGATCCTATAGTTCCCAGATGGAGTTGACTTGCTTGACAGGATAGCGGGGGCGTCAGTATTGTAGAATGCACCATTCACATTACTGCTGCTTACGTTGGATTGTGGTGATGAAGGAACAAGCTGCGTGGCACGAACGGGAGGTGGACTATACGTGTTCGCATCTCCATTAACAACTACTGCTCCAACCGAAACGCTGTTCGTGATACTTGGAATTAGTTGTGCGGCGGAACCTGTTGTGGTTGTAGTTGTACCAGCTTGGCCAATTGTTGACTCAGTTGGTATTGTCGCGTCGTCTTCCTCAGCGGTCTCTTTTTTGTCTGATGTGCAGGCAATAACCGAGAGCGCGAGAGCCAAAGTTAGAATTGAGCGTAGCAGGGTTGCAAGGCGAGACATCTCTCCCTCCGTGTGATCTGTGATGAATGACTGTTTGATGATCCCGGACAGTATGTCCGTATGCGGGGTACGACGCAGCGTGCAATCCGTGTAACGGGAATTGAGTTGAGAGTGTGTAGAGTTAAGAATTCATAGAGTGGTAGCCGCAACTCTTCAGGTTGTGCCGGGATTAGTAGAGAAGATCAAGATGAAAGAGTCGAGAGTCGAAGCATAGAAACTCAAATCTATAATCCCCACCAACCCAGACAAAAATTGTCAGGTGAGTTAGCACAAAGAAGCACAAACCAGCCGACCTCCCTTCGCTATATTTGCCTCATTCCTGAACAGATATCCTACTATGGTCTCCACGCTCGTCGAACAGTCGCAACGGATACTCTCGAAGACATCAATGCTTCGGGTGCTCTACACGCTCTCTGCCGTTGCAGTTCTGACGTTAATAGCGGTCTGGACAAATGCCCTCTTCATTTCAGGTGTTCACTCTGATGATTGTCTCTGGGATGTTGTGGAGAGGAACGGGGAGAATATCCTGATCGTAAAGATGATCTTTCCCGGAGGGGCGGCAGAGAAGGCAGGGGTGCTGGAGGGGGATCGGGTGCTGGAGATCAACGGGAATTCTATCCCACCTGCCCCAGCGCAAAATGTTCTCTGGTATGCACAGAGTTTGCTCAACAACGCCCCAACCGACAGGCCAATTCCCTACGTAATTGAACGGGGGGGAATGCCGATAAAATTGCAGATAACTCTTTCGGCAATACAAAACATTCCGCTGATCCCAATCATCTACGCCGTCTTCGCCACACTTTGGTTGCTGATAGGTCTGATCGTTGGTCTCACCCGTCCCACTGGATCTGTTCAGAGACTCTTCTTTCTTACCGGCCTTACTGTCTTCTTCGGTTTTTCTGGACCAGCAGGAAAGTTGGCAACGACTGAGTGGAGGATGCTCTGGATTGTCGGTAGCGTTCTCTACACCTTAGCTTGGATACACTTTTGTGGTTCTTTCCCTGTGCGGCAAGATTTTTTTGATCGTAAGAAACGCAGACTTTTTATCGTTGGGACAATTCTGCTGCCAGCACTGGTTACCCTCTTCTTCTTTCTCAACATTGAGACCTATGCGAACATAATAAGCATAGCAATTGGTGTGTTGAGTATCCTCAACTCAATCTACTTCGGTCTCGGGGTTTGGCTTCTCTTCCGAGGATATGGCAAGATGCCTCCGCAGAGTGACAAGCGACCGATGCGGGCAATTTTAGTGGGGACGATGATTACTGCGCTCGTTCTACTGTTTGTCGGTGTGATTGGTATGGTTCAGATGCAGGTAACCGGTATCTGGCAGCAGTTGATTGTGATTCCGGCTGCACTCTTCGTTGCCCTCCCACTCAGCTACGGCTACGCAATCTTTCGCTATCAGTTGATGGATGTTCGGGCAGTGGTGAAAACCACGCTCGTCTACACGTTAACAACTGGTGCAATTGTCGGGCTTTACATTACGCTTGCACTCCGGCTTGGACAAGAACTCGGTTCTCTTTTGGGAGAACAGATGCAGAAGGTGGTCTCAGTTGCAATTCTGGTTCTCTTCCTCTTAGCCTTCGAGCCGATTCGTCGGTCAGTGCAAAGGTTAGTCGATCGACGTTTCTTTCCACAATATCGAGACTACTCTGAACACTTAGCTGAGTATGGGGCGCGCGTCACCGAAGCTATCGGTGTCCCTCAAGTTGCAGGGTTAATTGCCGGAACGTTGAGTGAACAGTTGGCACTACAGGCTATCTGCGTTTCAGTAATGAACGTAGATGGCCTACTTGAACCAGTTAGAGAAGTTTGTGGAGAGAATCTTGCCTTTGCACCGGAGGGAACAGAGTACTTGCAGGGGATGCTCCGCTCATCGCACGACCTCACTCGACTTAACGCCATACAGCAGCCAGAACTTCGCTCAATTGTCGATCCTGGTTTTGCTTATACTATCGGTCTCTACGCTGGGGGAAGGTTAATCGGTGCGATTCTCTTAGGAAAGCGTTCTGATGGGAAACCGATTAGCGGAAGTCAGATTTCGTTTATCAACAGTATTGCCTCGCAGGGAGCTTCTGGGATTGAGGCGGCGCGGCTCTATGAGCGGGAGATTGAACGGCGGCGATACGAAGAGGAACTTGCTACAGCAAGGCGAATTCAACAAAGTCTTCTCCCCTCAACAATGCCCCAGATGCCCGGAGTTGCCGTTGCCGCCGTCTCACGTCCAGCAATGGCAGTTGGTGGAGATTATTATGAAGTGATTCCCCTGTCGAGCAATCGACTTCTCGTGATGATTGCCGATGTTTCCGGCAAAGGACTTCCAGCCTCACTCTACATGGCGGAACTGCACGGTATGGTTCGGATCGTCTCCTCGATTCGGCAGTCACCACACGAGATGCTGACCTTGCTGAACGCGCAGCTTTGCGGAGTAATCGAGCGGGGGACATTCATTACCGCCTCGATCGGCTTGATTGATTTGAACGACGGAACGTTTACACTCGCGCGAGCCGGGCACATGCGACTAATTCGCCAGCGTGGGGGGGAGATCGAAACGTTCGAGCCTGCCGGACTTCCCCTCGGTATCCGATCTGTTGACCTCTTCAACGCATCGCTCGAAGAGATTACCCTCGAGTATCAGCCGGGAGATCGTTTCATCCTCTACAGCGATGGAATTTCTGAGGCGATGAACGAAGGGCACGAAGAGTATGGCGAAGACCGCCTCTACAATGTGTTGAGGGATGCCACAAATGCAAGTCCAGAAGAAGTGAACAACCGGTTGCTTCAGGAGATTACAACCTTCCGTGGCGAAGCTGAGCAGAACGATGATGTGACGGTTGTGGTGGTGGAGATGGGAGAGAGGAATTAAAAATTCAAAATTCAAAATGACAGAGTAGGAGAGTCGTTCCGCACTCTTTCTCTCTCGTTTGCTATCCATAATGCCTCTTTCTATGGCAATTAGGACATAAAGCAATGGTATTCTCAACTGAATCTTCGCCTCCGTCCGCTAACGGGATTATATGGTGAGTTTCAAGAAATGGCTCTCCATTCTCCTTATTTAAAAAAGGTGCAGGATTCTTGCAGTCTTGACATACTCCATTTGCCTTGCGCTTTGCATACTCTACAATGAATGGACTCCTATAATATTTAGTGGAAACAACTTTTATATGCTTGGGAATTGCTTTCAATGAAATTGCTTTGTCTCGAATCTCTGAATCTGTTAATCTCTTTGCTTCTCTCTCAACCTTCCTCTGTCTACTGTAGAATTCATCTTCAGTCGTAGTGGAGTTAGTATCTGGTTGAGAGATTCTTGTATAAGACGATAAATATTCAATGAAACCAGTAGAATGAGCTCTCTTCATCTGAGATGTGATAGTGGAGTTCTTAATTGCATATCTGATAAAGTCGTGATTCGGTTCTTCGATATATGGCAGAAAGTCAGTTAGTCCGTGGTGCTTTATATGGCATGCTGCTGAGTCTGGTACTGTGGATAGTAGGTCTGGAGTTCCAATGAGACGCGTAGTTAGTATCTTTTTCTTATTTCTATATCCTTTAAATGTAATATCAGCCTGGTTATCCAAATTGTGGGTTTTCAATGATCCCTTCAAAAATAGAATTGAGACATACTCTTCGAAAACTTCAATACAGTATACATGCCCCACATTGAATCGAATGAAATGTCCATGAGGATCGAGATTGACATTCCAATTCCCTGCCATCAATTCGTTAGCTAAAGTGATCGAGTCTGAAAAGAATCTTAGAAAAATGCTCCTGCAATTCTTGCTTGAGATGAATTTTTCAGTTAATGCTTTCGCGTCTTTATAACTGCTTCTATCGAGTTTTGGCATATGCTCTCTATGTTATAAGATATACTGTCCAGAAATCTATAACTCTCGCTATAGATCAATTTGCTTTCTAAACTTCTGTCTCTCTGCGACTCTGCGGTCTACCTCCTTCTCACACAAAGAGGAAAAAACATAGAAGTGTGGAGAAGAGATAAAGCTGACTCGTTCCTTCAATCCGAATTTCCTAATCCCAACTTCACCTATTCTGGTTGTATACAATGTCGAGCAACTGCGACTCGTGGCCGAGGTTTGCCTGCAAGTCTCCCATGTTGTTGATAACAAAGCCGTTCAGTATTTGCTCGCTTTGCTCCTTTAGTTTCCTTCTATCTAACAACAGTGCTCCGATGGTGAAAGGAGTTCTGAACAGTCCCCACGGAATTCCCCACCAACCGAGAAGGCTACTGAGAGCAAGAGCTTGTCGCCATCGCTTCTCTCCACACTCTTCGCAGGCGATGAAGGTAATTCTCTTGTAGGTTGTCACAACGATGAAGCTCTTTACTTCCCTGATTAGCCTTCCCGTTAACTCGAGACCCCGTTCCCCACACTCAGGACAAGGGAGGGCGAGCACCTTCTCTTTCATCCTCTCAACATCGTCCATTGTAAACCCAGTCAACTGCGTCTGGATAGCTTGAATCAACGTAGGGTTGAGATTTCGGGATTCGATTTCGTCAATCAGGATGTGGATGGCTTCTTCATCCAGAGATGTTACCTCCTTCGTTGCCAGTTCCTCGATTTCGGCATCGCTTAGGTTTGCGTATGCTTCTCGAACTTTTGTTTTGTCGATAGCCATAGGTGTATTGGATGTTATTGATGATTTGTTTTGGGTGATGCACAAGTGATTAGAATCACCTGCGCGATATAGGAAATGAAAATAAGGAGAAGAGGCTTGAAAAATTCAACTGAGAGAGTGCAAGCGTGGGAAACGGGGCTTTTATTTCTCTGCGCCCTCTGCGACTCTGCGGTCTATCTTTTTCTCAGACAAAGAAGAATAAACGCAGAGGCGCGGAGAGCGCAGAGGGAAACGGGATACGTTTCTATCCAAACTCAAACAATGTTCAGCTTCCTGAACGGATAATCTCCGTTCTGTGCCCAACTATGACCGCTCACTTTGTCGGTCGCCATGATGTTGAGTGCTGCGTTTTGTGCCTTCGTCCAGATGTCCTGACTGTTCAACACGTACCCTCGCGAGATAAAGCCCTGCTCCTTCGCTATCCGCTGAAGTTGTGGGAACCATTCGTCGTAGTACTTCTGGTAGAGGTGATAGTTCAGAAAGACCCGCGTTCCACTATTGAAGTCGGGATATTGTGGTGGGTTTGTCTCTTGGTAGATATCGGAGAAACAGAGGCGTGCCTTTGGGTCGGTGCGGGCGTAGATTGCCTTGCGCGTTTCATTGCCGGTGAAGCAGAAGATGATCTTTCCCTCAAGCTCCCCAAGCGTTGGCCAACCTGTCGCCTGCGCCCCCTGCACTAAGTCGTCGTAGTTCCCAATCAGTGCGTTCGGCTGAAAGACTCTGTTCCTATCGGTGAAGACTTGTTGAATGTAGTTGTCGATCTGCTGAGGGAACTGCTCGTTGCTCATCGGTGTGTTCTTGATGTCGATGTGGACTTCAATCACTCTGTGACCCGGGTTTTGATCCATCCACGATTTCACCTGCTTGAGGTATGCGCTGAATTGCTTGTCCGGATCGGAGCTGTACGAGCCACCATGACTAACGCTCCACTGCCACGCATCACTCTTCTGCACAATGTCGAGTTCGATGCCGGAACAACCGGCGTTCGATGGGTCTGCAGAGTGAAACGTCAGTTGCTCAGCAAGTGATTCGTCTCGGTCGTACGAGTTGTGTGATGCCTTGAAGCAGACATCGTTGTACTTGAGGTCGTTCTGGTTCATAGTCCTGTTGATTTAATAAAGTATGATTGTTCAGATTTAGGATTGAAGGTTGGGTATCTTGGGTTGAAGGAAGGAACGCACATCGGCAACCTCCTACGAGCCACTATTCACAACCCTTTTCCCAGCACTTAATTCTTTCCATACGGCAACGCGGTTCCCACCCACGTCCCCTGATTGTAGTGCACGTTCGGTTGGCCAATAAGCTGCACGTTGCTCGCACGCTCGAAAACCATCACGAAGTCAGAACCACCAAACTGGAAGTAGCCAAGCTCTTCACCTTTGTGGAGCGTCTTGCCAACTTCAGCCGTGATTACTACCGAAGAGACCTGTGCCATTCCCATCGGGAGACAAGCAACGAGTCCGATAGGGGAGTCGATAACCACGAGGCCACGTGTCTGCACAAACTGGTAACCTGTGCCATCGAGCGCATTGAGAACGTTCACTTCTTTGCCCCGCACGATTGCTGGCATCACATTCACATCGAGCCAGGCTTGTCCCTGAATGATCTTCGATTCCAGAACTTTGCCCTGCACAGGTGTGTGCCACCGGTGGTAGTCGAACGTGTTTAAGAAGCTGTGGGTGAATATCCCACCTTCGAATCGGTCGGCATATTCACTGTCGGCCAGTAGTTCGTGGATCGACCACTGGATTCCCTTAATGTCCAACATCTGATCTTCCACATAAATCTTCGACTTCTCGTTGATTTGCCACCACCCAACAAAGGTAGAGTCGGCTGGAGATGCGATGATGCTGTTGTCACAGAGTCCTGCAATCGGGCGCATACCGGGCTTTACGTGGCGAGCGAAGAACTGATTGAAGGTGAGGTATCCACTTGGTGGGGGCATATATTCATCCCAGTTAAAGAGGGGATCAGTTCGGAACGACTCGATATGTTTTGCCGATTCTAATGTGTCGAGAAAACTTCCCCAGGCTTCTGCGTATTCCACAATCCACTCCGAGAGAGGAGTGAGCTTCTTTGGTTTCCGGCCCGGTTTGATCGGACTTTGCAAACTCCGTACTGGCTCTTGATCTAAGAAAAAGTAGAACTCGACAATCTTGTTGTAGATTAAGCGCGAGTCACCAAGTTCTCGTGGAGCCCAGGTTAGCAGATCGTTGATGTAGGTGAGGTAATCGTCCAGATTCTGGATGTGCCTGATTGAGGGAACGTTGTAGGATTGAGCAGTTGCGATAGCTTCTTGAAAGTCTTTCTCCCATTTGTTCTTTGCGATGAGAGCAATCAACTTGTCGACAATGGCGTGCATAGCAATCTCCGTTATGTCTGTGAAGGTTTCTGTTCGATAGAGAAGATCGGTTCTGGTGGGAGAGAGAACAGTCTCTCATTTGGGAAACCGACTGTCGAACAATTGAATGGAATAAAAGTAATTGGCAGATTGCGCGGTAGCTGTACTACATTAGTACTACTTTTCCGGGTTTCTCATCTGGATGTTAAACTGCTCCCTTTACCTGTTGTTCCTACGCCTTATTCCTGACCCATTTCGCGAGGGATAAATTTCTTCCAATCGTTATGAATTATGAGGTGATATATGAGACCTTTGATGTTTTGTACTCTTCTGCTCTCGATTCTACTTCCCACTTTCTGCGTCGCACAACTATCAACAATCACGATGGTGGATGGCGAGGAGTATCGAGGAGTTATCGTAGAGGAAACAAATGACACTATCAGGATGCGGTTGAACAGTGGTAGTATGATGATTGTGCCTCGGCGAGTTGTTCGCATCATAGACTATTCGCAGCGGTTTGAAAAAGCGAGTGCAGGGTTCTGGTCGCTTGGTGCTGTGGTTGGTACGCCTGGAGCGATAAACCTTGTGGTAGGACGCCACTTCGATCAGGATTGGGGAGTGCGCTTAACTGGAGGATACATTGATGACATGCGAGGTATCCAATGTGATCTTCTTGGGCTGGTGGGAGAAAATTCTTCCGGTAGTCTTCGACATAGCCTTGGCCTTGGCGTCGGGACGTTTAAAATTCGTGAAGGGTCGAGCTGGGAAAATTGGACATACGTTATGGGAGGGTACAATCTGAACTGGTGGGGTTTCAACGTAGATATTGGTCTGAGTGTCGGTTCTGGTTCTTTCAGTAATCCACAAATGCAGGGGGGAATTGGATACGTACACCAATTCCGTTGAGGTGAAATGCTTGCGTTGCCGACTACTCGTATTGGAGGGAGGGAAGGAGTGATGGCTCACAGCAGGTTGGTTTTGTACTCTGCTTTCCCTTTGATCTCAATTTTGTGCTTGCGAGAAGTTTGAACCGCACTTGGGGACTTCGTCTCGCTTTGCCTTACTATGGTTGGTTATGAGATGCTTTGGGAAGTGCAACGTAGAGCATTCCGTAGATCACTATAGATGCTGCAACACCGAAGACACTCGCTTGAAAATCTTCTGCATACGGAGTGAGCATAAAGAGAATGGTGGCAACCATTGAGGAAACCATTGTTCCGAAGATCAATATGTTCTGGCGCTTTGATCGGAGTTTCGTGAAGACACCGACAATAACTGGCAAAATGATTCCGGGAGCCCAAAGATTGTAGGTGAGCAGAAGTAGGTCGATTACATCGGGGATTACCAGTGCCAAAACTAACCCCGCAAGCCCGAGAAGGATGGAACTCCAGCGAGCAATGCGCAGACCTTCCGTCCGATCAGAGGTTCTCTTCACCAGATAGTGTTCCCACAAATCTTTTGTGAAGATTGCAGTTGCGGAATTCAATATCGAATCAGCCGACGACATTACTGCACTCATCAGCGCGGCGATAATAATACCTCCAACAATCGGGTTGTTGAGTCTGATGATAGTTGAGGGGAGAGCCATTTCTGGGTCGATGTTTGGGAAGGAGAGGCGAGCGTAGAGTGCGATTAGAAAGATAACAGCTGGAAAAAATAACATCAAGAAAAAGCCAGATCCGGCAATCCCCTTCTTCGTTTGATGAATATCCTTGCCAACACAAAAACGGGTGGCATATCCCGGGGCAAACGTTTCACCTAAAAGGAAGGCAAAGAACATGGAGATCATGAAGCCCCATCCCTTTCCCCCTTCCAGAGTAAAGAAATCGGATGGGATCAGCTTGGTCAACGGCTCTGGTTGTGATGAGAGTTCTGGTATGCAGAGGATAACGGTCAGGGTGAATCCTGCTATCAGGATGAGAAATTGATAGAAGTCGGTCTTGATTACTGCCAGAAGTCCACCTGCTGTGCTGTAAGTGATTACCAGGATTGCACCGATTGCCACACCCCAGAAGTAGGGAAGTTCTGGAATCATCGTTGTAATGATCTTGCCGAAGGCAACCATCTGTGCGCCGAGAACCCCGATGGAGAAGATGAGTGAGAGAATAAAAGAGAGGAATCGGCTTCTCTCATCGAAACGATGGCCGAAATATCCAGCCACGGTGTAGAGGTTTGCCTCACGAAATTTTGGGGCAACAAAGAGGCCTGAGAAGACTAATTGGAGGTAGCCGCCAGCAGATATGATGACCATCGCAATGCCAAGCTCATACGTCTTCCCGATTGCTCCTATGGAATATCCCCCCCCTACAATGGTGGCTCCCATCGTGCAGAGGAGAGTAAACCATCCGATGTTGCGCCCAGCGACAAGGAAGTCATCTGAAGTGTTGATATCCTTGCTGTGACGAAGTCCTTTTATCAAGATGAGGGCGAAGTAAAGACCAATAATGCTGTACTGAATAACCGAATCCGTCATGCTCTATCCTTGATCTTTGTTCCATTCTCTTTGCTGCAACTCACTCGTGTGGCTCGACGTTTGTTCAGGTGTAGATACTGCTCTCCTCAGCGTACAATCTTTTCGATGTACCGCGAGTGCATTAACCGGGCAACAGCGGTATAGTTCGGTGTGAAGTGCAGTTCTTCTCCAACAGCATAGCTGGCAGGGTCGTGTCCAAGGTCGTAGACTGTCATGTCTGAAGTTGAGCCAGCAAACTGGACTGTATCTTCTTTCGGTTCTAAGTTTGCTGGGTTCACGTCAAGTTCGCCAAAGTCGACAATAGCACGGAATGAGAAACTCCCTTCGTTATCTCGGTCAATCGTTGGCGTTTGGCCGATTGCTGCATCACCAATTTCTCCATCTGGCACGCCATCTTTACGCTCTATCTCTACAATCTCTGCACTGAAGTCGAATGCTGTGGTTGAAAGGTTGCGAAACTGCTTCTCAGTTCGGAGGGATTTGCCGAAAAATGCTGAATCACCGATCCGAAAGTGGTTGACTCCTGTTGGAACTTTCGAGGTAGAAAGTAGTGGAAGAGTAATAGAACTTCCTCCAGAAACGAGGTCGAGTTTCTTGTTGAACTTCTCTTCAATTAATGCCTTGTATAGGCTGAGTTGGATTAGCTTATCGAACGTTGGCTCGATGCCGTACATGCAGCCGAGATTGGTTCCAAGACCGAGAACGTTGATGTGTTCTAACTGGAATATCTGATCGTAAAACTCGAGAACGTTTCCTCGCACAATCCCTTCTCGCAATTCTCCCATTTCGATCATCACAATCACTCCATGCTTTTTCCCTGCTGCCCTTGCTTCGCGATTCAGTGCGGTAATAGTTTCCAGACTACTATTCAACGAGATATCTGCAACGCGGACGATGTTGCTCGCCTGCTTGATTGCCGCAGGTTTGATGTACATCGTTTGAATCTTGGGGTTCAGTTCCTTTACAACTTTAAGGTTGGAGATACGAGAGTCACCAATCGAGTGAAGGTGCGAGATATGTTCACTCTGCACGATTTTTTCTACAACGCTGCGGTTTCCACTCAGCAGCTTCGTTACCAGAGTCCACGTAATATTGTGGTCGGCCAAGTAAGTGTTCAGCTTGCGGATGTTTCCGAGTATGCGGTCGGTGTGGATAGTGAGAGAAGCCATTGTTTTTTAAGAATTTGTTGGTGGGGAATAGCGCATTTCTGCATACTTCGAGCTGAAGCCGAGGCGCTCGTACAGGCGGCGAGCAGGGTTGTCGTACTCTACGTGGAGGGCAATGGCTCCCTCACATTCACTCATAATCCGTTCTACAATTGTTCTACCAAATCCCTGGCCTCGATACTTCTCATCAACGGCGATGTAGACCAGGATATTCTCAGGAATGTATCCTTCCATTCCGGTTCGGTTCATAACTACTGCGCCAATCAACTCATTGTTGTTGTGGGCAAGCAGGAGAAACCCTCCCTTTCCTTCGGTAGTTGAGAATGCGTAGTCGATTGCAAGTCCTATCGCTTCGGAAGTATCTCGGTATTGTCCTAAGTGTGTGTGTAGGAAGTCAATAAATCGCGAGCGGGAAATGGTTGCTGGAAAATCTTTCTCACTATTGATGCGCGTGAACTGAAGCATGTTACTCTCTTTTGAATGCACTCTGGAAGATCTCCTCGTAAATGTCGTTGGAATAACGTACAGAAGCATAGTGTAGGCTTTCCTGAGTATGTGCCAGAGGAGATAATCCGTAGCAGATTTCGACTGTATACGTATGCCCTAACAGAATAAGGGTCTTTTGGCTCCCCTCATGTTAAGCCTTGTGAGGCTTCTAAAGCAGATGTAAATTTTGCTTGTTGGAACAAGTAAATGAAAGGAAGGGAGAAGAAATGGGACAGTGCAGTTACACAACGCTCTTAGAAGCTGTAGAGAAGGGTGACCCCCTTAAGCGTTGGGGAAAGAATCAGAGAGGAGGTTGACTCAGCCTCCTCCTCTCTGTGCAAGTTTACTGTACCATATCCGATGGCGGTAGATAGAGCCGCCGCAACAAACACATCACTCGACCAATGCCGGTCGACGTACATTCTACTGAGAGCAGTAAGCGTTGCCGCACTGTAGAGTCCGGCTGTCACCCACGGGTTGTCGATGTCTGCTGAAAGTGAGGAGGCGATGGAGAAGGCAACCGTGGTATGTCCCGAGGGGAGGGAGAGGAAAGCATCGTCAGATTGCCATGGGCCACTGAACTTATAGGGACCATCTTCGAGGAAGGGACGATGTCGGCCAAGTGAACCCTTGATTAGTACACCAACAGCCGCAGCGTAGAGAAGGGTTTGTCCAACATGCCGTCCCATCAGCCTGAGCTTTGGTTCGTTCAGAACAAACCCGGGAAGGTAGAGTAGTCCGGCGATTAGAAGACCAGCTTCGTTCTCACCGAAAGCATTTCCAACATCAGCGATATGGTTGCCATCGCTTCCACGAAGACTTTGCATCTCTCTACGAATCGTGCCATCTGTTGCCATCAAAAGTCCAGAAGCACTCACAACTCCGCCGGTAATAATCCAGTCGGTCCGGTTGAAGTGGAGGGGAGTTCCTGCCAGAAGCCAAGCATCGGTGAATGTACTGCGGAAGTCACTCCAGAGCGTGTCGAGCGGACGCCACGAGCCTACTGAATCGGGAGGAACAGGCATTGCAGCCCAAGCCGAAAAGGTTAGCGCAAGAAATAGGAGCGGGATAAAAAAGGGAAAGATTTTGATCCCGGAGCCGAAGAGGACACCTCCCTTTCTCCTTTGTGCCGTTGCCTCTCTGCGCCTTTGCGCGATCACTCGTGATCCCCCATCAACATCAGCCGGAAGTAAATAAACTCGAGTGCTTGCATCATAGCCGTTTGTCGATTGTTTGCTGCCCCTGCATGTCCCCCCTCCATGTTCTCGTAGTAGAGAATATTGTTTCCCATCTCCTCCATTCGTGCGGCCATCTTCCGGGCGTGCCCGGGGTGCACACGGTCATCTCGGGTTGAAGTAGTGAAAAAAATCTGAGGATATTTTTTCTCTGCCGAGAGGTTCTGGTAAGGAGAATACCGGCTGATATATTCCCACTCTTCCGGGTTGTCTGGATCGCCATACTCTGCCATCCAACTCGCGCCAGCTAATAGCTTGTGGTAGCGTTTCATATCCAAGAGGGGAACAGCGCAGACAACGGCATTAAACAGTTCGGGATGTTGTGTGAAGGCTGCACCCATCAGCAAGCCACCATTGCTCCCCCCCATAATGCCGAGGCGTTCAGGTGAGGTGATGCCGTCGGCAATTAAATCTTCGGCAACGGCAAAGAAATCTTCGTAGGATCGTTGCTTATTCTCTTTCATCGCAGCTTGATGCCACCCCGGACCATATTCACCCCCGCCACGAATATTGGCAATCACGTAGACACCCCCTTCCTCAAGCCAGCTACGGCCAATGGTTGGACTGTAGTGGGGGGTGCGAGAGACTTGAAACCCACCGTATGCCGTGAGGATTGTTGGGTTGTCTCCGTTCGACTTCATCTCTTTCGGGCCAATCAAGAAGTAGGGAATTTCAGTTCCATCTTTCGAGCGAGCCTTCCGCTGTTCGATAGTGAATCTCTCGGCATCGAACCAAGCACGGTTGCTCTGCATTTTGTTGATCTCCCCAGCCTCATCTACTTGATAGAGGGTAGTTGGCGTTAGGAAATCTGTGTAGGTGAGGAAAAAACGGTTGGACTGTTTGTTTGTGCTGAGAAGAGAAATTGAGCCGAGTGTTGGCAAGTCCATGCGTTTCCTCTTCCAGACTCCACTCTCGAAGTGAAGTCTGTACAGTTCACTCCGAACATTACGAAGTAGGTTCACCAGCAGGTAGTCCTTTGTGAGGGAAAAATCGTTAATGCTCGAATCTTCATCGGGGACAATCACTACTTGAAAGTCTCTTTTCCCGCTGAGGAAATCATCGTAGCCGATGCTGATGAGTGATCCACCAGCAAAGGTTTCGCCGTTCACCTCCCAAGCAGATCTCAGGTAGACGATAAGTTCTCCATGGAGGATCACTATCGAGGCGTCTGCTGGGATGTCGAGCTTCACAAACTCTCCATTCTCGAGGACGAAGACTTCGGATGTAAAGAAGGTGATGTTGCGGGTCACTATGTGATAATCTCGTTCGGGCGTATGTCCTACGTAAGCTGACACACCTATATCAGTTGACTCACCTTCGAAGATCGTCTCCGCCTCCTCGATTGGCGTCCCCCTTTTCCACTTCTTGACAATGCGAGGGTAGCCAGACGTTGTCATCGATCCTTCGCCGAAATCAGTGCCGATGTAGAGGTTATCTTGGTCAACCCACGAGACTGAGGTCTTCGCTTCGGGGACGTTAAATCCATCCTCAACAAACGTTTTGGTGTCGCGGTCGAACTCGCGAAGAACGGTCGCGTCGCTACCACCTCGCGAAAGCTCGAGTAGTGTGCGGGTATACTCTGGGTAGAGCGAAGTTGATCCTTTGTAGACCCAATTCTTTCCATCTTCTTCGGCAAGTTTGTCGATGTCGAGAATAACTTGCCAGTTAGGGTCTCCGTTGAGGTATGCCTCTTCAGTAGTTCTACGGAGCAATCCTCGCTCGTTCTTTCCATCTTGCCAGAAATTGTATAGCCAAGAACCTTGCACGTTTGGGAAAGGTATCTGGGTGGTATCGTTATAGATTTCTAACAGATCATTGTATAGGGATTGATAGTGGGCGTCAGCCTGAATGGTGGAAGTCGATTGCTCGTTATGCTGCTCCACCCAGCGGAGTGCTCTCTCTCCTAACACTTCTTCAAGCCAGAGAAAGTGGTCTTCCTCAGTCTGCGCGGTTATCGTTGGTGTCATAAATAAAAATTGAGTCGCGAGTAGAAAAGCAAAGAGAACAATCACTCGGGCTAAAGCTACTCTCTTGCTCATGTCGACAGTTGCCTACTCTTTTGATGGAATTACACTGCTTTTACTATTAACAGAAAGGAAAATACGCGGAGTCACGTTGTGGAGCCAGAGATGAAAGAAAAAACTTTGAAGAATTCAAAATTCAAAAGTAAAAATTCAAAAAGGGGAGAAGGAGATGTATGAGAATTCAAAATTCAAAAGTAAAAATTCAAAAAGGGGAGAAAGAGATTTAATGGTTCTCCATTTTGAATTTTGAATTTTTACTTTTGAATTCCCTCAACACTCCTCGCCCGGTAACGGCTGTCAGCACTACCAGCCCTCCAACAACCGACCAATATGAGGGGAGTTCCCCGATGGCGAGGGCAACCCAGAGAGGGTTGAGGATTGGCTCAAGAACTGGAATCAAGGCTCCCTCCACGGCAGTGACACGGGCGATTCCTTTGGCGAAGAAGATGTAGCCAAGTCCGAGTTGCCCGACCCCAAGTGTGATGAGGGGGAGAATATCTTCTGCTGGAAGTGAGTTGCCAATCAGGAATGGAGCGCAGACGAGTGCTGCGATGATGTTACCATAGAGTACCATCCGCATTGCCGTTCCATCGCGACCTTTGCGGAGTGCCATGATGCAGAGAGCAAAAAATATGCCGGCGATAATTGCGAGCAGATCGCCTGTGCGCGCAGTTGTGGCAACATCGTCGATGAAGAAGAGTCCCATTCCGCAGAAGGTTACCACCACGGCAATCCAGTCTATCCTCGAGGTTGGCTCGCGGAGGAGGAAGGGGCTGAGAAATGCGACCCAGATTGGCGCGGTGTACTGAAGCAGAATTGCGTTTGCAGCGGTTGTCTGCTTTGTTGCGACAACGAAGAAGGTGACTGTTCCGGCATAGGCGATTGCTCCGAGAATAACGTTCTTCTGTTTTCGGATTTGTGTGGTGAAAGAAAAACGTTCAGACCCCACTATGCCAGGTTCGATATGAGGCGTGATTGCCGAGCGACGACGCAAGTAAGCCCAGATCAAAACTGCGGCAATGCCACTCCGCGCCCCAGCCAGACCGAGTGGATCGAGGTCTACCAGTTTGATGAGAAGGCCACCGAGACTCCAACAGAGAGCCGCAGATAGAAGATAGAGAATGCCTTGTGTACGTTCGCTCACGAGAAGATCGTAGAAGTAGGTAGAAGGTCGATAGTAGATAGTTGGTAGTAGTGGGGAGTGCTGATACCATTTTCAAATACGAACGATGTATATCGAGCAGGCTATGTTATCACGAAAACAGTTGTCATGCAGATCCGCCACGGCGGACGAAGCATCTCGTCGGTTCAGTAGATCTATCACTTGATGCTCTACAACACTGGCAAGACTCTTCATTATTCTTCTTTAAACGTTTCTTCTGCTCCGAACGCACTTTTCAACGACATCCCCTCTCGCAAAATCATAAGTGCTCCAACAATCATCGAGGCTGCATACTGGGCAAAGTGGACAACGAAGGCAAAGGCGACAGCTTGTTCTACCGGCACTCCATAGAGTGAGACCAACGTGACCCGGCAGAACGTATGGAATACTCCGAATCCTCCCGGCGTTGGGGCAACGGCAACACCAATTGCAGTGATACCGAGAAGAACGGTAGAGTCGCCGAAATCAAGACCAAACGATTTGTTGAATCCAAATGCTAATACCCCGCAGTGAAGGCTGAGGATGTAGCCGAGCCAGATGATACTGCTCCAGAAAATCACTGCTAAAAGTCCACGCCAGCCTCCCGAGAACTTCGCTCCAGCCCTGAACTCTTCAAAGAGATGTTCAATCTTTTCACCGAACTTTTCCGGTAGCACTTTTCGGATCACCTGCACGAACCAATCTCCCAATCGTGTTCCGAGTGCCAACACAAGCAGGAGAACGACTGCTCCAACAGGAATCGCGAGCCGGACGATGAGGTCGGTTGGAGTCAGATTGCGGAGTCCATCGATTTGCCGAAGGAGTTCGGCCAGCTCATCCCCAGCAATCACGATGATGCCAACGAGAATTACGAGGAGGGTGATACCGTCAAGTATACGCTCTACTACGACAGTGGCCAGGAGACTGCTTGTGGAGTGCCCTTCGCGGCGGGCTAACGTATAGGGACGAATGAACTCACCGGAGCGGGGGATAATGTTGTTCATGAAGTAGCCAATCACCGTCGCGGAGAAGGCGTTCATCAGGTGGATCTTTCGTCCGTCGGCAATAAAAAATCGCCACCGTTCGGCTCGGGCAATGTGCGCGAGCATCACAACGACGGCGACCATAAATGTCCAGAAAAGATTTGCTTCGGTGATTGCTCCCCAGAGTTTCTCCCACTCGACATCTCTGACTGCATACCAGAGAGAGCCAACCAAAAGAATTGTAATCAGGAGGATGCGCGCAATTTGGGTAGCCGCATTCTTCCTACGGGGTGGCTTCTGCGAAGTCTGCTCAGCTACCACTTCATCAAGTTGACTTCATCGAGATAGACGGTCTGTTTGTTCCGGAAGAGGGAGAGGACGATGGCGAGGCCGACGGCTGCCTCGGCTGCGGCAACGGTCATCACCATCAGCACCATAATCTGTCCGGCTTGGTCGCCGAAGAACCGGCTGAACCCTACAAGTGTCAGGTTGACGGCGTTCAGCATCAACTCGATGCACATGAAGATGATGATAGCATTGCGACGTGCGAGAACGCCGATTGAGCCGATCAAGAAGATGACCGCGCTCAGGATCAGATAGTAATTCAGTGGTATCGAGTGCATATGTTCGTATTCTTCGAATAGAGCTTACAGAGACCAAACGTAATGTTGGAGTTGATTGTGAAGAGTTCAGGAGTCACCTTGTGACCTCGAGAGACCTTCCACTAAACATCCAATTACTCTACGTGCCGTTTTGCCAAGACCACTGCTCCGACGACAGCAGCTAAGAGAATTAGTGAGACCATTTCGAACGGGTAGACATAGTCGACGAAGAGTGCCTTGCCAATTGCTTGGACGCTTCCTCCAGAGGGAAGGCCTCCTTCACCCGGAGCGTTGAAGGCAACTCTGGTAATTGTAAAGACTATAGCTGCCCCCAAGAGAATCGACATTGTAATCCCAACTCCTTGCCGTGAGGTAAAGCGTTCGCGCAATTTCTCCTCGCTGCCAAGGTTCAGGAGCATGATAACGAAGACAACCAGCACCATAATCGCGCCAGCGTAGACGAGCACCTGAATTGCAGCCATAAACATTGCGTTGAGCGTCAGGTAGAGACCTGCCAGCGCAATAAAGTGGACAACCAACGACATTGCCGCGCTAATTGGGCTGCGGACGGCGATTACGCCAATTGCACTTCCAATTGCAAGTGCTCCAAGAATAGTAAAGAGAACGAGTTCGAGATTCATTCTGTGTTCCGTGGTGTAGACCACGTTCAAGTTCGTGAACAATATCTGATGTGGAACCGGGCAAACTTAACGAACCGAGGGTGAACGGACAAAGGGAGGGGGGGAGATTTCGGTGGGGGAGAGAAGATTCGGTGAAAAATTTGGAAAAGTTAATCCACAAGTTCGGGGAAAGAAGTCTGCTTTCTCTCCCCCTCTGCGGTGATTCTCGCGCAGAAGGGAAGAGAGAAAGGCAACGGTCGAGAACTATTCTTCTCCCCCCACTAAACCGAGGAACTTCAGAATATCCCAGGTGATTTCCTTCCGCTTTGGCACATCTTTGTCTCCCTCCATCCTAATGTTTGTGGCGAAGAACCAGACCTTCTCTCCCCGCTGTAGATAGCCAACAAACCAACCAACGCTCGTGCTATCTCGTAATACCCATCCGGTCTTCCCACGGTAAATGTAGTCGGGGGTCTCCTTCAGGATCATAATATCCTTCACGATATTCATTGTGCGTTGCGAGAAGGGGAGCGTGTTGTTGTGAAGGCGGACTAAGAAGTCAATCTGCTGTCCTGCAGTGATGCGAAGACCACCATCGAGCCAGAAACGGTCGATTCCCCCACTAATGTCACGATTGCCGTAGTTGGCCGTGTCGATGTAGTGCTGCATCCGCTCCTCGCCAATTCGTCGTGCAAGTTCCTGATAGTACCAGACAACCGAATACTTGATTGCGGAGCGGAGATCGTGTGTTCGGTTCCAATCAGGTATCTGGCGTTTTACCCCATCCCAGGAGATTGTATCGTTCTCATCTTTGATAGCTCCGGTCTCCAAGGCAACCAGAGAGTTGAAAATCTTGAACGTAGAGGCTGGGAGGTAGGGAGTTCTGGCACGCTCGGGATTCCAGACGAGATATTGGTTCTCCTGTGGATCGTAGAGGAGAAATGTCCCCTCAACGTTCGCATCCGAAAAGAATTTGCCGAACTCTGCCCGCTCTTCCCATTTCGGCTCTTTCACGGAAGTTCCCTTAGAGAGTGAGTCGCGATTGGGCGAAGGTTGAGGTTTGCTTTCGTTTTCCTTTGTGCAGGAGAAGAGAAGAAGAGTGCAGAGAAGCGAGAGTACAGTGTTTCGCATGGATTTTTGGGAATTCAAAATTCAAAAGTAAAAATTCAAAATGGAGGAGTTGGAAGCGTTGAAAGAGTAGCCACGCGAGTTGGGGGTGAGCGTTACGGGGTTGCGTGAGAGCAGAGAGGATAGGGAATAGGGGGATATTGGGAATTCAAAATTCAAAAGTAAAAATTCAAAATGGGGGAGTTGGAGGTAGGTGATACGGAGAGTGCGCGCTAAGCCGTACTGGCACTTTGGCCCACCTTATCCCGGAGCGATGCAAGTATACTCTGTTCTTCGGTGGTTGGGTGGCTTCCATACTTCATCAGTCGGGAGAGGTAGACGTAGAGCGTTCGCAGGCGAAAGAACCAGTTGATGTTGCGGAGGGTGTCGGGATTGATTTCCCGGTGCTCCCGGTAGCCTTGAAGGAGAAGATCTTGTAGGTTCTTGCTGTTGGGTAGATGCCGAATGCGTGTAAGTGAAATCGCAATGTCGGAGAGATACCAATGATAACAGCAGTTGCCGAAGTCAAAGGTTGTGATTCCGATAGATGGGTGGTAGTGAAAATTCTGTGGGGCAAAGTCGCCGTGAGTCATGCCGAACATTTCATCTGACCGAGGAAACTGCTCCAGAAATGTGAGAACCGTTTCAAGTTCGTGGTGTGCGATGGTGTCATCTGTTGGGATTAAGTCCATCGCGTATGCAAGGAATATCTCATCCTGCCATTGCCAGCGGTCTCCCTCCCCAGTCCTCTCGTATCTACCAGAGGCAACGTGAATCTTTCCAAGCGCCCTTCCCCACTCTAAGAAAAGGTTGTCGTTCCAGTAGGGAGAAGATTCGCTAACCCTCTCTCCCGGAGCGTAGGTGAAGGCCGAGGCAAACATCTTCTCGCCATCCAGTTCAACGGTTACCACAAACTCTCCCCCCTCAGTTGGGATTGGCTGCGCAACCTGTACCTCCTCTCGGATAAGGTGCTCCAAGTAGTCAAGTTCTGCCGTCGATTGGCTCAATGTTCTGTAGGAGGGATCGGTCAGGCGCAGAATAAACTGCTCTCCCTCGCGACATATCTGCCAGACCGAGTTGCCGGAATCAGAGATGTGGTGGTCGATATCTGCACCCCACGCAGTTGCGGCAAGCGTTGCCAACTCGAGGGATGCGTTATTCTTCCAAGTAATTGCCATTCGATGGTTCCTATTTGGATGCAGGGCACGTTACTGTTATGCTCGCGGACAATGAAATAGCGATAGAAAAAGTTCTTTAAGATCAATCCCTCAACAGACTGCCCCGCAGGGGCAGAATGGAACAGAGGCAATGTCAAGGCTTTCAGTTCATCCGCCCCTTCAGGGCAGAAGCGTCAGATAGCGCATAACCGTGGAGTGCAGCCTGTGGCTTTCTCCACGGCCAAGCAGAAGTGCTCCCTCCGGGAGCACTTCGATAGGATCCGATTTGGCAGGGAGTGGTCAGAAGATGATTTACACAGATTCCTGAACGACACTGAGAGGTGATATCGCATTCTCTCACAATCCCTTTGTCTGGCACTATATCGCCTACCTATCGTGCGATGATAATACGTTCTTGCTTGATATGTCCCCTCACTTCGAGCTGTACCCAGTAAAAGCCAGAGGGAACATTGACTTCGCTCCAGGTTATCTGACTTGTGCCAACAGGGAATTCTCTCTCAGCAAAAAGGCGGACTTCTCTCCCAGTAAGGTCAACCAGTGACAGGCGGACTTGTGAACGGGAGGTCAATCTCAACGAGATCGTTGCCAATTGATGAACGTAATTTGGCTTGATCGTCAGTTCCTCAATTGACTGAGCAATATCTGGCTGCTCCCAATTCCGCACACTCACAACCTCTAATTCATCTGCGCCGATCTCTGGACGAACCGAGTTCCGCAATTCACCGTCGATATCGTTAAAGACAAAATCATTAAAGGGGAAGCCAGCCTGAATTGCTGGACTGGTTGTAGCGATGTGCAGGTCATCTTCGGAGAGAAACTGTGGGTCGGCTACTACCGAGTGGGTTTCCGATCCGAGAATTGGTTGAATCGAGGAGAGGTCAACACGCCCAGTATCATTCCAGATTGCGAGCGTATCTCCGGTTGTGTAGATAAGGTTGTAGTCCAAATCGAACGTCTTATTGAATCGTTCAATGAACTTGATACGGTAGGCCGGATTTCCATTAAAACTTGCGATGATATTGTTCTGCACCAAGATACTGTCGGAGCCAAACGGAATATCCAGTCCAATCGACTGGCTTGCACTATCTCTCACTGCAATCGTATTGTAGAGAAGCCAGAAATTCTTTGCTTGTCCGATGTTGATTCCGGTCAAAACCGTCTGCCTGTCGGGAATATATACTGGGTCGTGAACGTGAACCATGTTGTTTGCAATCAGGCCAAACGGTTCGGTCACATCGGCGAAGCCAAACGAGATGCCTGCTGCGCTTGAGCTTCCGAAGTTGGAGCCACGAACGTCGACCCGGTTACTGGTTACTTGAAGTGGTCCGGAGCATTCGTTCAGGCTAATTCCACTCCCGATTGACTCAATATCATTCCCGTGAATAATCGGTGCATAGTGGTAGAAGATGGAGATTGGTGATTGAAAGGCTCGGGAAGTATCGGCGCGGCGAAATATGTTGCCGACAATCCTCGCCCCATATCCCCGGTCATCCTCCGTGCAGTCGAAGCCGAAGCATCGGTTCAATCGGATGCCACTATTCCCCCCAATAAATCGATTCCGCTCAATTCGAATCGAGTCGGTGAGTGCATCCTCTCCAGCAAAGATCATTGCCGAGTTCTCAGCCGCCGAGCCGTCGAAGATATTCTCGGTGATGCTTACCCGATTCGATTCTCCAATAAAGCGGATGGTAGTTCCGGTAGACGTTGAGTCGTCCAGTTGAAATGTTAAATCCTGAATGTGGAGGTGGTCAACGTTTCGCAAGCGTAGGAGGTAGTTCCGACCCAGTGAAAACGAGAGAGTCTGTTGGAGAAGCACTTGCTCTGCATCCTCTGAAGCAGAGCGAAGTGTCACGATGTTCTCCTCACTCGTTCCCGGAATCTTGTTTATCGTTTCGTAGATAGTATACTCTCCATCCAAGAAGGCAAAGTCAACCGGCCCTATTACACAGCGTGTGTGTAAATCTTCTATCCCCTCTCCTAACGTCTCATAATCTCCCCCTTGACCAATGGTATATGTACCGCTCAAGCCACTGGGGGTGTAGCTATACTCATAGGCTCCAATATCTGGAGTCGCAGGATTGCGCGGATTTCCGTCAATATCAACTGTTACCTCCGGGAGAGGAATGCCAGCATTGTCGAGAGTTTCGGAGTTCGTGTGCAGGTCTGTTCTGAGGGAATAGCAGGGGGAGACCGAGTAGGAATTCGATTCTATTCCTTGGCTCCGTTGCAGGCTGTCGAGCGTTGGGAAGTTGCCGGCGGAAGTGCGCCCTAAAATATCGCCAGTTGTGTAGATGTTGTTGAAATCTGACTCATACGTTGCGTTTCCAATCGGGTAGAGAATTGCCTCCCTGGTTCGCATGTTGGTGAAGATATTGTTGAAAATCCGAAGAGAGTCGTTATTGAAACTGAAGAATGAAACAGCAACGTTTGTTGTGGACTGAAATCGCGTAGTGTTGCTGTTGGAGAGGTGGACAGTATTGTAGAAGATGTCAGTCTTTCGACATCCATTCATTGTAATACCACTTACACCAGTAGCTGTATCAGCATCGATTACCAGGAGGAGGTTATTCGCAACAAGATTCCGTTTCTCGTTCCCATCGCAAGCCTGCATCGAAAGTGCCGTGCCGAAACGTTCCGGGTGGAGAGTGATCCGGTTCTGCTCGACGCGAACACCATCGTTGCAGTTATCGAGAAAGATGCCGACGCCATCGTTTGCACTGAAGCGATTGCGGCGAATTTCCAACCCATTCCAGTGCTGCATGAGTATTCCACCTCCACCTTGGCTTACAAGGCCGTGGGACATCGTATTCCCTTCAATTCTTCCTCTAAGAGTCGGGGTTGTATTGCTCAATCCCGTTCCATTCACTCCAGCATATCCTCCACTCAATTGGCAGTTCTCCACAACAATGTTGGGGGCATCAAACAGGTAAACGCAAGAGTTAAGAGGTTGAGCAAAAGTTGGGTTGGGAGTAATGGCAATAGTGGTATTGCGTATCGTTACGCTCGCCGACCCCACTGCTCGAATTCCGGTTCCATAGATTTCTCCCGGATTCTCGATTGTCAAATTCTGGATCGTCACAAAATCAGTTGTATCGATTCGGATAACGTGCTCGTTATTGTTTGCTGATGCACCGAGGTGTTGGTAGAAAATCGTGACATCTTTCGGGTTCCCTGACTCCGACTCGAACGTGATTGGGTTCTGCCGACTTGCGCCACGCACCTTGCTTATACGGAACTGCTCTTCATACCGCCCACTGGCAATTAAAAATTGAGTTGCTCCATCAACCCCTTTTTCATTGAGAGCTTCGGCGGCTTTCGCTAAAGTTTCGAAATCTCCCTTCGGTCCAACCTGATATGATCCAGAAAGCTGTGCAAGGGTGGTTGTTATCGACGAGAAAAAAAAGAGGGAAGAGATAAGTGTGCGGAAAATCCTATTCATCAGTACCTCGTTCGAGTTTGTTCATAAAGAACATATAGCAGAGTCCGACAGAGAAGGGAATTGTGTCGGTTACATCAACAATAATACATCAGTTGAAAGCTACCGAACCGAGGAGGAGAGTGCAAACAAAAAGTTGATGAGGGGGAGATTTTCCCCTCTTCTGTGAGTCTCCCATTTCTTAGGTTCCCCCGATTTTCAGATATTCGTCCCCACTGTGCTCCAGTAGGAGTCAGTCAATTTTAGTTGTGATGCTACCGGCAACCGTCCGATAGCGATGCGTGCTCTGGCGATTGTCATATGGATTTGTCGTTTATCATTCCCGCATATAATGAAGCGGAAAGAATAGGGGAGTCACTGGAGAAGGGGATCGCCTACTTCGCTGGAGAACCGTATCAGTGGGAGATCATCGTTGTCGATGATGGCTCCGCTGATTCTACTACCGACGTTGTAGAGGGCTTTGCCGACAGAGGCGTCCGGTTGCTTCGTCAGCCACAGAACATGGGGAAGGGGGCGGCAGTCAGACGGGGCATGATAGAGGCGGAAGGAGAATATCGCATCTTCTCCGATGCCGACTTCTCGACTCCAGTAGAGGAGACAGCCCAAATGTTGGAACACTTAAAGCAGTACGACGTCGCCATAGGGAGCCGAGCAATCGACCGGAGCTACGTAAAAGTACACCAGCCCTGGTATCGGGAGATGATGGGGAATATCTTCAACCTCTTCGTGCAAGTTTTTGCTGTCTCTGGTATCAAGGATACACAGTGTGGATTTAAGGGATTTCGAAGCGAGGTTGCCGAGAGTATTTTCAACAGGACAAAAATCGACGGTTTCAGCTTTGATGTGGAGGCACTCTACATCGCGCGCAAGCTGGGTTACTCTATCAAAGAGTTCCCAGTTCATTGGTTCAACGACGAACGTTCAACTCTAAATCCAGTTACCGACGCAATTCGGATGTTTCGGGAACTACTGAAGATTCGGTCGCTGCATCGAGGGGAGTTTTAAAGAGTCGAAGAGTCCGAAGCTTGGCAGGCGCAACTCTTCAGGTTGTGCTGGGTTCGGTAGAGTCTGTCGAGTCAGAGGAGTCGAGGGTCGAAGAGTCAGAAGTCTAGTAGCCGCAACTCTTCAGGTTGCGCTGGGATCGGTAGAGTCTATCGAGTCAAAGGCCGGGGGGCTAATGAGCGACTGTATAAAGATATTTTGAAGCTGATGTTTGATGTCCAACATCTGAATATCATATAACTAAGAAAAGAGAATAGACAGGTGATGAGTATAGGTGAGGGGTTGTAGCGAATCAGTCAACTCCATCCTTTCAGCCTGTTCTTCGCACATAACACCAATTTCCAGGTTCAATGAACTACCGTACACTCAACAAGGTCTTTGCTGCCACGGTTTTTTTTGTGGCACTTACCACCTACTGGATGACTCTCCAGCCATCAGTACCCTTCTGGGACTGTGGTGAATTTTCAGCTGCAGCAATGTGGCAGCAAGTTCCCCATCCTCCCGGTGCTCCCCTCTGGTTGTTGGTGGCCAAGACGTTCGAGATTTTGTTGCCGGGTGATCCGGGGCACAACTTCAATCTCTTTGCGGCACTCTGCTCTGCATTTGCGGCAATGTTTGCCTACTTGATTGCAGTGAACGCTATTGAGCGGTTCCGGCCATACGATCCATCGAAGCCAGCCTCCTTCTACCTTTCTACTTACGGTGCAGGTCTTATTGGTGCTCTCGCCTTCGTCTGGAGTGATTCTAACTGGTTCAACTCAGTCGAGTCCGAGGTATACTCTGCTGCGACCCTCTTGGCAGCGTTGGCGATGTGGATCATGATGAAGTGGGATCAGCAGGCAGAGAAACCGGGACACGAGCGGTGGCTGCTGTTGCTTGCCTACGTCCTCGGCATGGCTATTGGAGTTCACTTGCTTGCGTTGTTGGTGATTCCTCCAGTTGCTTTGACAATATATGGGCGTAGCTATAAGAAGATTAATCCAGTTGGTGTTCTCCTAACAGTTGCTATCACTGGCGTCTCATTCTATATCCTCTACAATTCAACGTTAACCTGGATACCTGAGATATTCTCCTCATCACTTGTAGGAGGTCTCTTCCTTCTGTTGCTTCTTATTGGTCTTGCCGGTTGGGCATTTAAAGAGAAGAAGGGAGTGATCTTCCTCGCTGCCACAGCCTTTACTCTTACAGTACTCGGCTACACCACCTATACACAGATTCTCGTCCGCGCGGCTTCTCACCCAGTGATGAACGAGAACGAGCCAGATACATTCAGCGAGCTTGCCCGCTATCTCGGGCGTGAGCAGTACGGGAGCCGGGCGGCTTGGCCTCGCAGACATGACCACATTCGGGGTGGATATTATCAGAACCAACTGCAAAAGTATGGTCCCCTTCCCCAACCGATTGGTCAAAACCCTGACGGGTCGATTGAGTGGGGGAGAATAGATGGTGGGTCGGAGATGAAGTACATGTTTGAGTATCAGATGTACCATATGTACTTCCGCTACTTAGGGTGGAACTTCATCGGCAGAGTTAGTGATATACAGGATGCTGGTGTGAGTATGAATGGAAGTATTTCGGTAGAGGAGGATGCGAATTTTATCAGGCCGACTGGGGCAGAAGATGTATTCCCAATCACATTCTTTGCGATTCCCTTCATTCTCGGTCTGTTCGGAATCTTCGTTCACTTCCGGCGCGATTGGAAGATGGCTACGGTTTTCGCGACAGCATTTCTTCTCTGGGGTGTATTGATGGCCTTGCAGCAGAACCAGCAGGAGCCACAGCCACGTGAACGGGACTACTTCTACACCGCCTCCTTCATGGTCTTCTCTCTCTGGGTCGGTTTCGGGGCCTTCGGTCTGGCCGAAGCAATCGGGAAAAAGAATGAGGGTTCGGAAGATGCAGGTGAAAACAGTACTCCCTCGGCTCAGCCGAACGTTGCTATCACCGGTGCAGTTCTCGGAGTCTGTCTCCTTGCCGCTCCTATCCTGATGGCAGTGCAAGGGTGGAAGCTCCACGATCGATCGGGGAACTGGCTCCCGTGGGATTATGCCTACAACCTGCTGCAAAGCTGTGACACCAACGCAATTCTCTTCACTAACGGTGACAATGATACCTTCCCGGTCTGGTACTTGCAAGATGTTGCCGGCGTTCGCCGCGACATTCGTGTGGTAAACCTTGAGTTGGCTCAAACTCCGTGGTATATCACGCAGATGAAGCAAGAGCCGACGTGGGATGCTGCCCCGGTTCCGATGACCTTTACGCTACAGCAGATTGCAGACAAAGGGGATGGACGGAACGAGGTGAACCCAACAAAGGGGGCAGCAACAAATATAACGTTGCCAGTGCCAGCCGACGTGATGAAGTGGGCAACCAACGGAACGGTAACCAACGCGGCTGAATTCAACTGGACATACGAGCCGGGAGAGGGAGGATACTTCTCACCAAAGAATCAGATTGTTCGGAGCATTGTAGAGCAGACAGCGAAGGAGGGGTGGAAACGACCAATCTTCTTCTCGTTAACAACAGGGAACGAGTATGCCGGACTCTATCCATTCCTCCGTCAAGAGGGGATGGCGCTTCGTGTTATGCCGGTGCAGCAGACGGAGAGCATCTACAACTTGGATGTGATGAAGAAGTGCTTGATGGAGACGTTGCCGGGAGATGAGTACTTTACCGATCAACACTATGGATTCAAATTCCGTGGTCTGAACGACCCAAGTGCCAACTTCTTAGGGCAGGAAGATCACCGCCGTCCGATCAACTTCTACTACCATCAACTCTACATCCGCTTGGCCGAGCAGTTGCTCTATGGCGAGAACGATCCGGCAGGGGCGGTGGCTGTACTGGATAAGATGGTAGAGACCATTCCACCAAATCGCTTTGGTCCACCGATACCATATCTCCCCTTCATGGAAGAGTATGGGTTCCTGACAAAGATTGCTGAACTCTACCGGGATGCCGGCGCAACTGAGAAGGCGCGGGAGTGGGCGCAGAAAGCACTGGATGATCTGAACAGTATCCTGCAAAGTGGAGGTCAGGCTCGATTTGACCCGCGCAATCCTCAAGATTATACAGCCGTTCAGGTGCAAGCAAAGACGGCGGCCATTCTCGGCAACTACCGTGAGGCGTTAAGTCTCTACGAGCGGATGCTTCAGGAACAGCCGAACAACCAGCCAGCACAGGTTGAGCGAGATGCCCTCCTTATCGAGGAGGCACTCTCAAAGAACGATTCGGCGGCAGCTCGGAAGATATTGGCCGACGCACTGGCAGGCTATGGATCGAACCTCGACCAACGGGCGCGGGTTCTTCTCAGTCGATTCTCGTCACTTGTGGGAAATCTCGCAGCAGAGCCGGATAACGCGAACGTTGCAACGGGGGCAGATACTGGGAAGAAATAATCTTCCTTTTAAGTATCGCTGCTATTTGCAGAAGAGAAAGGGGAGGCACTTCTTAGAAGTTCCTCCCCTTTCTCGCACAAAGACCGTTACATCCTTTTCCCCCTTGTCAGTCGGGGCTATCGCCGTATATTTGCCGTTCGTTTAAATCAGGTCGGTCGATTGTGTAGGGATTCAAGAGAGCTTACACCTCTCCTGAAATGAGAGAAAAACCGATCAGTAACGTGGTAATCAGGTACAGGATTTCGATCAGTCGTAGTTGGACGACTCTGGGGAATGCCGAACTTTAAGATCGTATCAGGACGCTCCAATCCGGCTCTTGCAAAGCGGATTGCTGCCGAATCGGCCACATCACTTGGTGCGGTCTCGATTCGGAATTTTTCTGATGGTGAGCTTTGGGTGAAGTATGATGACAATATCCGAGGTGAGGATATTTTCATCGTTCAATCCACACAGCCACCCTCAGATAACTTGATGGAGCTGCTCATGTTAATTGATGCAGCTCGGCGGGCATCGGCGAAGAGAATCACGGCAGTGATTCCATACTTCGGCTATGCACGGCAGGATCGGAAAGATCAGCCTCGCGTGGCGATCACCGCAAAGCTGGTGAGCAACCTGATTACGGAGGCCGGGGCTGACAGAGTAATCACAATGGATCTGCACGCAGCGCAGATTCAAGGATTCCTCGATATTCCCTTCGACCACCTTTACGCTTCGCCCGTGCTGACTCGCCACATGCAAGGCTCCGATTTCGGTGACTTGGTGGTCTGCTCACCCGACACAGGGGGGTTGAAGCTCGCGAGAGCTTACGCCAAACGTTTCAGAACCAGCTTGGCCTTTATCGACAAGCGACGCCCGAAGCATAATGTGGCTGAGGTGATGAACATTGTTGGCGAAGTTGAAGGGAAGAACATCTTGCTGGTTGACGACCTGATTGACACAGCCGGAACGTTCACCAATGCAGCGAAGGCATTGAAGGAGAAGGGGGCAAGAAAAATCTGGGGTGCTTGCACCCATCCGGTGCTGAGTGGAGAGGCCTACGAAAGAATTGAGGAAGCACCAATTGAAAAAATTCTCGTAGCGGACACGCTCCCACTAAAGCGGGAGTCGTCAAAGATTGTTGTTACGTCGGTTGCCTCTCTATTCGCTGAGGCGATTCTCCGAACCCACAGCAATCAGTCAATTTCGAAACTATTCGACGTGTAGAGGCGAGACAGAGGATCTCCTGATCTCGTTCATTATAGAGTTTTTGACAACCGAACACGTTCATTAATCACGTACTTAATAGAAGGAACCGAAGCCATGAGCGACATTACATTAGAGGCGAAACGCCGCGAAGCTGGGCGAAGCAATGCCCGCGCACTCCGCCGTCAGGGCATTATTCCTGGCGTTTTCTATTTTCACGGACAAGATTCCATCTCACTCTCCGTACACGAGTTGGCGCTGCGCCCACTTATCAACACATCGGAATCCCATCTTGTTAACCTAAAACTCGACGACGGAACGCAGAAGCTCTGTATCCTGAAGGATATGGACTTCGATCCGATCACCGATCGTCCAGTTCACTTCGACCTGATTGGCGTTGCTGCTGGCGAGCTAATGAAGCTCAACGTTCCGATTTCCTTCGTTGGAAGGGCTGCCGGACAGCTTGATGGTGGTATTGTGCAGCATGTGCTGAACGAACTGGAGATTGAAGTGCTGCCGAAAAACCTTCCCGAGTCTATCGAGATCGACATCTCTGGTCTCAACATCGGTGACTCCATTCACGTTTCTGACCTCACAGTTGAAAACTATACTATCCTCAACACGCCGGAGGCAACAATCGTCTCGGTGAGCGCACCACGCGTGTCATCTGATGATGATGGTGCAGAGGAAGAGGTTTCGATGGAACCAGAAGTGATTGGGAAAGGAAAGAAAGAGGAAGAAGAATAATTTTGAATCAAACAGGTGGCCGGGAAATATCCCGGCCACTTTGTTGATTTTTAGTAGATATGAAGATCGTCCTCGGTCTCGGCAATCCAGGGAGTCGCTACGCCCGAACACGCCACAACGTTGGCTGGATGGCACTTGACATCATTGCCGAACGATTGCGTACCGAGTTTCAGCCTGGAGTTGGTGACTATTACGCCGCCGAGGGAAGCTGGCGAGGACGAAAAGTTGTTCTGATAAAGCCGACAACTTGGATGAACAATAGCGGACTTGCAGCACGGCAGGTGGTGCGACACTACAGCGGAAGTCCTGAGGAGTTGCTCATTCTGGTTGACGAGGTTCAGTTCTCAGTTGGTAAAATCAAGTTGACACCGAGTGGCTCATCAGGTGGGCACAACGGATTGGAGTCACTCCTTTACGAGTTGGGAACAGAAAACTTTCCACGCCTCAGACTTGGGGTTGGGAACGATTTCGGCCCGGGAGAGATGGTTGACTACGTCCTCTCCGGGTTCAAGGAGAGTGAAGAGGAAGAGTTGGGGGAGATGCTCAATCAAGCAAAAGATGCTACCCTCCTCTGGATTGCAGAGGGGACAGCAAAAGCAATGAATCAGGTGAATGCGCGGAAGCGGGAAAAATCTTCAAAAGAATCCGCTGCCAGCTCACCTAAAGACGATACAGAGAAGTCCGTTGCCGACTCCAGTATTGGGCAATCGGATAATAACATATCCACAAAAAGTTAAAAGAGCGAATGGAGTACACAACGATCCTTTATGCGATTCCTGCGGCAGGCATTCTTGCGCTGCTCTTTGCCTTCTGGAAAGCCTCATGGGTGAGCAAGCAAGATCCCGGTAACGAGCGCATGGTGGAAATCTCGGGATTTATTCAAGAGGGGGCAATGGCCTTCCTCTCTCGTGAATACCGTGTCTTAGCAATCTTTGTCGTTGTTGTAGCAGCTTTGCTGGCGTGGTCAGGAGCACAGGAAGCAGAGTCATCCTGGATGGCTGCAATCTCATTTATTGTTGGAGCACTCTGTTCTGCCCTTGCAGGGTATATCGGTATGCGCGTTGCCACCAAGGCAAATGTCCGCACAACTAACGCTGCGCGAGGTGGGCTGGCTGAAGCTCTGAGTATTGCCTTCTCTGGAGGTTCTGTGATGGGAATGGGAGTTGCCGGACTCGGCGTTCTCGGTCTCGGCTTGCTGATGCTCATCTACGATTCAGTTCTCGGAGTTGGTGGCGTGAGTGGTCTCGGCTCTGCCGAAGCTGTTACCCGCACACTGACCGTCATTACCAGCTTCTCGTTCGGGGCATCTTCGATTGCACTCTTTGCTCGCGTCGGTGGTGGCATCTACACGAAAGCTGCCGACGTTGGAGCCGACCTCGTTGGAAAGGTAGAGGCTGGCATTCCTGAAGATGATCCACGTAACCCGGCAGTTATCGCCGACAACGTTGGTGATAACGTCGGTGACGTTGCGGGAATGGGAGCCGATCTTTTTGAATCCTATGTTGGAGCAATTATTGGCGCGATGGTTATCGGTGCGTCATTCTACCCACAGGTTGGTATCAACGCTGTGATTCTCCCGCTGGTGATTGCCGCCGTTGGAATTGTCGTCTCCATCCTCGGAACATTCTTCGTTCGGGTAAAGGAGGGAGGGAATCCACAGCACGCTCTGAACCTTGGCACGTTTGGTGCTGCGGGCTTGATGGCTGTTGCTACCTACTTCATTGTTGATTACTTCTTCAATGCTGAGTTCACGCTGAACGATCCACTGACCGGCAACGCCATTACCTACAGCACGATGAACATCTTCATCGCAACGGTAATCGGACTTATCGCTGGTGTTCTGGTCGGCATTGTCACCGAATACTATTGTTCAACCGACCGCAAGCCAGTTCACAGCATTGCCGCTCAGTCGGTAACCGGATCGGCAACAAACATTATTGCTGGTCTTGGCGTTGGCATGCGTTCAACTGCTATTCCAATTCTGCTGATTGCACTCGGCATTATCGGAGCATATTATTTCGCTGGTCTCTACGGCATTGCGATTGCTGCTCTCGGAATGCTCTCAACAGTTGCAATTGAGCTTGCAGTGGATGCTTATGGACCGATCTCCGATAACGCCGGTGGTATTGCTGAGATGGCTGAGCTTCCACCGGAGGTTCGCGAGCGTACCGACAAGCTGGATGCCGTTGGCAACACAACCGCAGCTATCGGCAAAGGATTTGCTATTGCTTCGGCTGCTTTAACAGCACTTGCTCTCTTCTCGGCTTACGTAACCACAGTTGGATCAGTAGCCGACCCCCTGTTAATCAACGTCTCAGCTCCGAACGTGATGGCCGGACTGTTGCTCGGGGCAATGCTTCCCTTCCTCTTCTCCTCTATGGCAATGGATGCAGTCGGCAAGGCTGCCTTTGCGATGATCGAGGAAGTCCGCCGCCAGTTCCGCGAGATTCCGGGACTGCTCGATGGCAAGGCGAAAGCTGACTACCGAACCTGCGTTGACATTTCAACGGCTGCTGCAATTAAGAGCATGGTTGCTCCCGGTCTTTTAGCCGTTGCAGCCCCGGTACTTATCGGTTTCGGACTTGGGCCAGCGGCTCTCGGAGGTCTTCTGGCTGGCGTGCTCAGTTCCGGTGTAATGATGGCAATTTTCATGTCGAATTCTGGCGGTGCATGGGACAACGCGAAGAAGGCAATTGAGGGTGGCTTGCACGGTGGCAAAGGAACCGAAGCACACAAGGCGGCCGTTGTTGGCGACACCGTTGGCGATCCGTTCAAGGATACTGCTGGCCCATCGCTGAATATCCTTATCAAGCTGATGTCCGTTGTTGCTCTGGTTATCGCGCCATTCCTACACGAAGATGGGGCAGCGACTGCGATGAATTTTATGAAAGAGACAATTGAGGCTGTCTCGGCAACTATCGGTAGCATACTTTAAGAAATTAAGAGTGTGAAGCGACGAGGGGAAGAGATTGCATCTTCTCTCACAAACTTCTCACATAAACAGAGAACCTGCTCCTGCCCGTGCGATGAACTGAATGGGACAAGGTACGGGCTGACAATAGAGAATAGAATTACGTTAACCATAGGAGTGAAAGAAAACAGTGAGTACAACACGACACTACGAGACGACCGTTATCATTAACGGTATGTTAGAAGAGAAACAGATTTCGGATGCAGTAGAGCGCGTTTCCGATTTCATTACGAAGCACGGGGGATCAATCTCCGAGGCTGATCACTGGGGGCGCAAGCGTCTTGCCTATCCGATCAGCAAGAAGAACAATGGCTACTATGTTCGTTTCGAGTATACTGCACCGGGAGAAATCGTTGCGCCACTTGCGCGCCACTGCCGGATCGACGACGACGTTTTGCGCGAGCTAACGTTGGTGTTGAGCGATCGTGACCTGAAGAAGCGGGAAGAGACAGCCGCTCGAATCGCTGAAGCTGAGGCTGCTGCTGCTGAAGCTGCTGAGAATGATGACGACGATGACGACGACGATGATGATATGTAGAGCGCAGTTGGGAGAACTTCCCGCTGTGTTGATGATGATTGAGAGAACCGATTTTTCAGCTAACGATTCGAGGAGAATATGTCATGGCAAACTTGAAAATGCCGGAAGTTAATACCGTTCTGATTGCAGGGAACCTTACGAAAGATCCTATACTGCGCCAGACACGTAATGGAACCCCGGTTGCGAACTTTTCCATTGCATCGAACCGACGCTTCCGCAACAGCGATAACCAGTGGCAAGAAGATGTCTGCTACGTTGGTGTCGTTGCTTGGAATAAGTTGGCAGAGAGCTGCAAATCAAAACTGGAAAAGGGGAGTGCCGTTCTCGTTGAGGGCGAATTGCAGAGTAGAACATGGCAGCTTGACGATGGTTCTTCTCGTTCTGCTGTAGAGATCAAGGCTCGGCGCATTCAGTTCCTGAGCAAGTGGCGGGATGATATGGATGACGACGAAGATGGATCGGCAGAGGATGATGACTTCGGGTTTGGCGACATCGACTTTGATGACGACAATAATGAGGTGTATGATGCCTATGCTGCAGAGTCTTCTGATTCGGAAACAACATACGAGTTCTGACATTCTCTCCGATGTCGGAGAGCATAGAAGATGAATTAACTATTGAACAGTATATAAATTCAGGGTAGAGAAATGTCAACGACCAAAATTATCCTGCGACAGGATTACGAAAATCTTGGTGAGATCGGTGAAGTAGTTGAGGTGAAAAGTGGGTACGCGCGCAACTTCCTGATTCCTCGCGGAATCGCATATCGTGCAACCGACGGAGCCCTCAGGGCAGTCGAGGCCGAAAAACAGACCTGGCAGGCCAAGCAGTCTCGACTCGAGGAAGATGCTCGAGTAATCGCCGAGAAACTGGAATCGGTCTCCATCACCATTCCAATGCGAGTTGGTGAGGAAGATCGTCTCTTCGGTTCGGTAACTGCTTTAATGATAGCTGAAGAACTTGGTGCACAGGGACACAACATTGATCGACGCGCGATTCAGATCGACGATCCGATTAAGACACTCGGCATGTTCGATGTTCCTGTGAAGCTCCACAAAAACGTCACAACTGCACTGAAGGTGTTTGTTGTAGATGAAGAAGGTTCAGAGAGCGAGTAAGGAGGAGGTGGCTATCCGTAGAGGATAACCGTTGCACAAGAATTTTGCAGAAGTCAGGGCGGGAGAGAAGAAAGCTCTTCCGCCCGCTTTACTTTTCACTCTTTCGTTTACCACATTTGTTAATCACGTGGAGCAATTACAGGAAGAGAAGTCAAGGAGAACCTCCCGTTTCCCAATCGGCAGACTCCTCCAGGTTGTGCTCGCTATTGGTGGCATCACCTTCTTTACTCTACTGGCGCGCGATGTAAACTTCGGTGCTCTCCCTCCCGCATCTCTCTCCTCTCTTCCAGAACTTATTCTGATAATTCTCGGACTTCTTCTGTTGAACTACACATTCGATACCGGAAGTTGGTGGATTATCTGCGGTGAAAAACGTCCCCCACTCTGGCGACTTGCCCTAATTCGTCTTCGTTGTGAAGCTGTCACGAATGTAATTCCGGGTGGAGCTGTAATTGGCGAACCGATGAAAGTCGGTTTCCTGATGAGAAGTTCCGGTATGACTCGCCCTGAGGCCACTACCTCCTTTCTCCTTTCCAAGTTCGTTCTGATTATCGGGCAGATTATCTACATCTTCGTCGGACTTGCCCTCTCCTATTCAGTTATCAACAACGTCTCCGAAAGTGTTTTCGGTGTTGGTGATTTTGCGATGGTTGTCTTAGGTGGAGCACTCGCCGTTCTCTTAGTGATTCTTGCCTTTGCTGCCTCGATGGTTCTCTGGCAACCGATGAACAACCGCTTCTCTTTCTCTGATCGTGAGGGATGGATTGCCCGCTGGTGGAACATTGGGTTAAAGGAGTTGCGGGAGATTGAGTTGTTAGTGGCTCAAGAGTTCCGTCGCCATCGCTACCGTCTTCTTCTCTCCATTCTCTTCTCCTTCATTGCATGGTCACTCAACGGGGTAGAACTCTACTTCATTGTTCGCTGGCTCGGTATCGACGCTGGATTCTTCGACATCTACGCAATCGACGCGGTGAGCGTCGTGGTCCGTATGGTTGTCTTCGTAATACCAATTGGTCTCGGTGGCCAGGACTGGACAATCCGAAGTCTTGCCGTCGCCCACGGACTTCCGCAACCAGAAATCACTGCCGCGCGGATGGTAGTAATGAAGCGTGCGCGAGAGTTCTTTGTAATAGGATTGGGGTTGCTACTGTTGTTGGTGATGCCGAGGGAGAGTATCTCAGAAGAGAAAGGATAAAGAAGATTCCTTTCTTGTTGATTGTCTTTTGAAAGGGGCACTACTTTTCGTGTGGTCTGCCTTGCAGTAAAATATAAACTATCGTTTCTCTGCTGTGGGGTAGTAATGGGTGATCGTCAAGACACCCACTATTTTTTTCACTCTCCTCAAATACTCTCCCCGGAACGTCGTCATCGAAGCGTTCCAAAAACAATCATTTATCTTACTACGAACTACACGTCTGCGTATGAACACACGTGAACTACCTACTGAAGACCTGTTTTTGACAAACGAGTATTCCATTGAAGTGACCTTAGCCGGGAAAGATTTTGATCCGGTGAAGGCAACCGCAATTATTGGCAAAGAGCCGATTAAGTCTGGAAGATGTGGTGAGCCTCGTCACCACCATCAAGAGAACGAAGCTTGTTGGGAGGAGAGCTTCTGGTCCTATGAGATCAGTTCTCGTGACGACATCAATGAGTGCCGCGATTACCATATCACTTGTCTGATCGACGACATTCAGCCCCACATTGAATCGTTGAAGGCTGCCGGCATGGAACGTCTCTACTTCTACTACACTCTCACCTCTTCAATTGGATTGTTGAACATCAAGTTAGCTCCGGAGACGATGGCTCGTCTTGCCGGTATCAACGCTGATCTCTACATTTCTTGTTTCGACTGCTTCGATCCAAACCATTCATTTTGGAACGAGGCAATCTCCGAGAACGCATAGCTGCTTACTCGGAAGAGCGATAAAGTTTTTACCGCCTGTGTTGTTTGCTTCAGTGAAGTGAACAGCGCAGGCGGTCTGTTTTTTACTCCTGAAGGGGAGATGAACTTCTCGTATCTTCCCCTTGTTCGTTTTTACAGAATCGTTCTTAGCAGAGAATCAATGGTTATGTGAGTGTCAACGTATCACTACATTATCTGCTGATATCTTATCTCCTGATACGATCTGTCCGTACTTTCGGGACAGGATCATACGTGAATTTATCAACATCAAAGGTGTATGGATAGCATAAGATCAATTCTTCTCGTGGTTGTGATTTCACTCTGCACTGCGGGGTGTGGAATACCGGGGTGCGAAGATACTCCCGAGCGTAAGGTCGATTATGGCGAGGGAGAAGGATTGGAGGTCACTTCGATTACTTATGGTATCTACCAACTCTTTACTGCTTCAGGATATAGGGCAGAGATTGGGCCGGAAGTTGAAAAACCATATTTCGAAATGCCTGCGCGTGGATTAAAAGTTAACGGCAGCCCAGTCTTCTTTATCGAGTTCCCCACAAATCAAGAGGCTGATGCATTTGTGGCTAAAATTAGTCCTGACGGAACGAGTATCGGTGATAAGAAGGTGAATGAGGGGAAGACACCCCACTTCTTTCAGAAAAGTAAAGCGGTTGGACTGTATCTCGGCGATAAGGAAAGCACGTTGGAGATATTAACGACGGTTCTCGGAACACAGGTTGCTGGAGGAAGTAGCCCGGGTGAAGGGTTGACCGTAGAGTAGAAGGCGTTACGGAGCAGGTAGGATTGGGAGAGGAATTCTCGTCAGTTACTGGGAGGTTGTTTTCTCTTCGTCTTTAGAAAGCTCTGAACTTCCGATGCCGAAACATCGCTCTTCCATTATTATTTTCAAGTGCTCTTTCTCCTCATCCGATAACTGTTGAACCAGTGGACGCCATCCTCCTGACCGTTGTTGAACAGAAGGCGACTTTGTTTGAGAAAAGGATTCTTTTCCCATTGGGGTCTGTTCTGGTGTGTGAGCAGATGATGTTGACGAGGATAGTCGACTACGGCGGAGTGCATTCAGGGCGAGAGAAGCGAAGAGAAGAGCCGTAGATATTCCCATTACCTCCCAAAAGCCGAGGAAGCGAGCTGGTGGAAACCAGTTTGTACAGAGACCTAAAATTGAGCAGGAAAGTTCTGAAAACAACATCAGCGCAAGCAGTAGTATGCTTGCGCCGATGATAAAGCGTAATGCCTTAGGTGCGGTTTGATGCGCTTCCTGTCTCATTCCTCCAGGTGTGGATTAACTCTTCTTATCTGCCAAGGTTGTTCGAAATATTCCCAGCCTTGACGGGGAGTTACCCTTAATCTTGCAGCGCATTATACAATTCTTTCAACCGTTTTCTCATGTAGAGAACCGCGTAGCGCTTTCGTGCGAGGAGTGTGTTGATATTCTCTCCAGTCTCCTCAGACATCTCGCGGAAGCTCACTCCTTCAAATTCATTCTTGACGAATGCGTACTTCTGTTCTGGTGGTAACTCTTCTAAGGCTTCTATGATTGCCTCGCGAATAGTGCGGGCAACCAGAGTTCGTTCTGGACTGAGAGTAACATCACTCAGAAAGTTTTCAAAGGCGGCGATGTCGCCATCGTCGTCACTATAGATTGTATCGGTGAAGCTCTGCGGACGCTTCTTACGATATGAGTCGATAATACGATTACGAACAGCGGTAAAGACCCACGCACCAAGGTTCTCGATCGGTTCAGTAACGCCTTGAGCTGCCGTAAGAACATTCGCGAAGACATCTTGCAAGATATCTTCGGCCTCTTCCTTCGAGCGGACCCGTTCGCGGATGTAGCCAACGAATTTGTGCCGGTCCCGCCGAAAGAGTTCTTCAATCTGCAGGGTTAAATCCATCTTTTCCTTCCTCACTTCAGATTTGGACATAATAACCACTCACTACAACTAACACCTGAGATACGATTTCAGTTGCTTTGTCGGACGTAACAACCTGTCAGAACAAATAATCTCCCTTTTCCAATTTTAGAAAACTTTCATAAAGAGGTTATCGGACTTCGTCCGATGCCTCAGAAGGACATTAGGCTTCCATAATGTGACGAGCAATCACCAGCTTCTGAATTTCTGAAGTTCCCTCGCCTATTGTTAGCAGCTTAGCGTCACGGTAGTACTTCTCGACAGGATATTCTTTGATATATCCGTAGCCTCCGTGAATCTGCACGGCCTCCTCGGCACACCTGACAGCAGTTTCGCTTGCAAAGAGTTTTGCCTGCGATGCAGCAAGCGAGTAGTCTTGGCCTGTATCTCGCAAAAAGGCTGCCCGATGGGTAAGTAGGCGAGAGGCAGTAACGTCGGTTGCCATCTTTGCCAACTTGAACTGAATTGCCTGATATTTTGCAAGGTTGTTGCCGAACTGGCTTCGCTCGTTGGCATATTTTAATGCAGCATCTAAAGCACCTTGAGCCAGACCAACTGAGAGAGCCGCAATTGAAATCCGTCCTCCGTCGAGAATCTTTAGCGCTTGCTTAAAGCCTTCACCTGCACTGCCAATCAAGTTCTTACCCGGAACGCGTACGTCTTCCATTACCAGACTCGATGTGTCGGAGCAACGCATCCCAAGTTTATTCTCTTTCTTCGATGCGTAAAATCCTTCCATCGATTTGTCGAGTACAAAGGCGGATGCCCCTTTTCCGGGAGAGAGAGTGGGGTCGCTCATGGCAATGATTACCGCTACTTCGCCAACTGTACCATGTGTGATGAAATTCTTTGAGCCATTTAATATCCAGTCATCCCCATCACGTCGGGCTGTTGTCATCATTCCTCCAGCATCTGAGCCTGACCCTGGTTCTGTCAATCCCCAAGCACCCATTGTCTGGCCAGTTGCAAGTCGTGGAATGTATTCCGCCTTCAGTTCATCCGATCCGAACATTAGGGTGTGGCCGGTGCAGAGTCCGTTGTGGGCGGCAACGCCGAGTGCAACCGAGGGGTCTACTCGGGCAATCTCTTCGACGACCAGTGAGAACTCTACGGCTCCCAAGTTTGATCCTTCATACTCTACCGGAACCATCACGCCTAAAAATCCAAGCTCGGCCATCTTCTTGAAAAGCTCTGTTGGAAATTCTTGAGATTCATCGTACTCCATTACTATGGGGCGAATCTCTCGCTCGGCAAAATCTCGAGCTAAATCCCGTATGGCAACTTGCTCTTCGTTCAGTGATGTGTTGTATCCGGCTACAGCCGTATCGTCTGCGGACATACTCTTCCCTCCGTTCAGTCAGTAAAGGCAAATGATCTTATGAAAAAAATGTACTGAACAAAAGTACATAATCTGTCTCTTCTATTATGGACTCTCACCACTATTCTGTACGATATGCTGTCAACTTGCTGGCTGTTCACTTCGCCTCTGCTATATTCCACTATCTGCCGAAACATTCCATTGAAGTTATTGCTGTTGCCATGTATTGGACAATCGACGACATCCAACGCATTCCTTTCACAGAACAATCGACGTTCGATGGCCCAACAATCGAAGGTGTTCTCCGGAAGGATTTGAACTCAATTGTTGACGGTCGTGGAGATGTTGTCGAACTTTGGAGTCTCCCGTGGGTAGAACGGGAAGGGTTCGCCGTTCCGCAACATGTCTACCAGTCGGCTACCGATTACGGTGTGGTGAAGTGCTGGCATTTGCACGAGGTTCACACCGACCAGTTTACGGTGACACGGGGGAAACTTCAAGTTGTCTGCGTTGACGTTCGTTCCGATTCACCGACGTTTGGTCACGTTAACAGCTTCGTAATGGGGGGGCAACGTCCAACGCTTCTCTTGATTCCACCTGGCGTGATGCATGGGTGGAAGGCACTCTCCCAGCCGGAAGTGATTGTGGTAAACTTGCAGACGCATCCATATGATCCCGCCGATGAGTTCAAGTTTCCTTGGGATTGCGTCCTGACAGAAATTTGGGAACCTCGTAATGGGTAGGTGAAATTGATAGTGAAGAAATTACCTCGCTTCATTCTCCCCACTCTCGGTCTCCTGCTGATCCTCTGGGGAGTTCTGATTCTGCTTGTTCCGATACTTCTCCCCTCTACCATCATCGATTCTCCCAATGGAGATGCTGAGATACGTCCTGAAGATTTCCCTACAGCTGACGAATTAGCTTCGTTGGGTGTCGACTATCACATTCGCATTCCGGTTGGACCTCCGAGCGCAGAGCTTTCCTGCTTTGTGCTCAATCCGAAAACCTTTCCGAGCGATTCTCTTCTTCTCGGAACAATTCTCCTGCTGCACGGTCACCGCGACAAGAAGCTTTCCCAGCTTGACCTTGCCAAATGGATTACTGCGAGAGGATACCGAGTGGTGTTAGTCGACCACCGGGGACATGGTCTCTCTACTGGAGAGTATGTAAGTTTTGGCGTGTGGGAGAGAGATGATATGGTTGCAGTGCTCGACACGTTGGAGTCACGTTATCTTCTTCAAAAACCTCTTGGCTTGATTGGTTTTTCCTACGGAGGTTCTGTTGCAATTCAACTTACCGCACGAGATGAACGTGTTGCTGGGGTTGTCAGTATTTCCACATTTAGTTCGTTGAGGGAAGTGACGGAAGATTACGTGAAGTGCTTCCTTCCATTTATTGCGCCGATGCTATCAAGCGAACAGTACGACGAAGCGATTGCTGAAGCAGGGAAGGTTGCCGGGTTCAATCCAGCCGAAGCAAATACCGAACGGGCTGCCTCAACGTTGCGAGTTCCGCTTCTGTTAATTCACGGAGAAGATGACTGGAAGATCCCCATTAAACATGCCGAACGAATCAAAGCGGCTGTTGGTAACAGTTGCCTACTCGTGCGTGTTCCAGAGCGAGGTCACGGCGACCTTTTACGTGGTGAGGTTGGAGTGAAGCTGTTGGAGCAAAGTTTGCGTTGGCTGGAGGAAGCGTTTGTGAAGGGGAACATAGATCGTTAATAGATATATAGATGTTGAAGCGGAGCCATTCTATTCTTCCGCAATTACTTCTTGCTCATAGAATCATAGCAATTAAAAACTTTAACATATGACAGTCTATCGAATCGAGACAGATCGCTTGGTGATCCGCTGCTGGGAGCCGAAAGATGCGCCACTCTTGAAGGAAGCCATAGATGTGAGCATCGACCATTTACTCCCCTGGATGCCCTGGGCCGTTGCCGAACCGCAGACGCTCGAGGAGAAAGTTGAGCTTCTCAGAACCTTCCGTGGAAAGTTTGATCTCGGTCAAGATTATATCCTCGGCATCTTCAATCGTGACGAAACAGAAGTGCTCGGTGGGACAGGGTTTCACCTTCGCAGAGGAGATAACGAGCGGGAGATTGGGTACTGGGTGCGAGCCGACAGAGCGAACCAGGGAATCATCACTGAAGCAACATCTGCTTTAGTAAAGGTTGGGTTTGAAGTCGATCGATTGCACCGCTTAGAGATTCGTTGCGATCCAGAAAATGGTGCGAGTGAGGCGATCCCTCGTAAACTCGGTTTTCGACTGGAGGCAACGTTCCGCAAGCATATGACGCCCGGACACGATGAACCTCAAGATGTGATGATCTGGTCGATGCTGAACGAAGAATATCACAACACACCCTCAGCAACGATTGCAGTGAAAGCCTACGATGTTCTCGGCAATAGGGTAGATGAAGATTGATGAAGGGAAATTATGACCGCCAAGGTGCTCGAATTTCGAAATTCGGATTGCGCATTTCGGATTGAGATACTTCAGTAAAGTGCTTGACACCAGGCAGAAGCCAACACATCTTTCCTAATTCTACACCTCGCTTGCCAAGTAATTATAATCGTTGAGGATTGTCTTCAAAAAAATCTCAGTAGCTCCGATCTTCGAACGTTCAATTTCTAATACGTCAGCTACTTTGTAGGCAATCTTCGAAAGAATTTCAGGCTCGGCTCCCTTCTCCACAGCTTCAAAGCCTTGCCGAATTATTCCCATGTCTCGATCATTCAGCATCACTACCTGCGGCCAGGCTGGACTGTAGTCTGCGCCAAGTGGTTGAAAGAGTACATCGTTCACATCCGTTTCCGTTGTCATCCGAACTACCGTAGTGCCTGCGGCAAGATCACCGATGCGCTGTCCATACTTTGTTGTCACAATCGAGACGACAGCAATGCTACCAAGTCCGCCAATTGCCGTGATTGGATTCGCTTCAACAATCCAAAAAAGCCAACGCAATAAATAGGAGCTAACTGTCGGTTGTGAACCATCGGTTCGAACAACTTTCAGTTTCATGGCGCGCTTGCCTATTGTTTGCCCTTCGAGGGAGATTTCACAGATAAGAGGATAGAAAAGAATTGGAAGGGGAGGCGCCAAAAAGATGTAGATAAACCAATCTGGAAGGTCGTAACTACTGGATAATACTATGATGAAGAAGAAGGCATAGTATCCGGCAAAGATGGCAAGGTCAATCAAGGCGGCGATAAAGCGGTAGCCAATGCCGGCAACTTCATATTCAAGTTCAACATTTTGGGTCGTCTGAATGCGAATTTTCATGCGTGGTATGATTATAGTGAATGACCAGAATGAGAGGGGATGATATTAGGTTAACAGCCAATTGTTTTTTGGCTATTAACAGCAAATGTTGAGGAGTGAGCTTTACTATGTGAAAGGGACAGTCTGTCGGATCCTATTTCCCTCTCAAAACAACGTAAACTGCAAAGAGAATCGATAACCTCTCTACCCCTAACCCTTCAACGCGAACACTCAATGAACTCTATACACTCTCAACTCTACGAAACCCACTTCTTCCAAAATCTCTATCTTGGAACAAATTTCGCTTTTGGAGGATGAACTTCCAAACAATAACGATCACCGGATGAAAGAGAGCCTCTTCGTAAAACGAAATGCGGATCGATGGAGGGAGTTCGAGTTGATGCTCGAACAGAGAAATCGAGATCGCAATCCAGATAAACTGGCGACATTGTTCGTGCAGTTAACAGATGATCTTTCCTACGCCCGCACGTTCTATCCCGGAACGAAGACAACCACCTATCTGAATTCTCTAACCACGAAAGCCCACCAAGCAATCTACCAGAGGAAGCGGGAGAGAGGAGAGCGTTTCAAAGAATTTTGGATGCGAGAAATTCCCTTAGTGATGTATGGTGCGCGGAGAGAACTTCTTCTGGCCTTTGTAGTCTTCGCGGTGGCAATTTTGATTGGCATTGTCTCAACGGCAAATGATCCTTCGTTCCCAAACTCAATTCTTGGGAATGAATATGTCGATATGACAATGGAGAACATTGCCAACGGAGATCCGATGGGTGTATATAAGAGTGATTCGCAAGTCAATATGTTTTTGCGGATTACTGTGAACAACATCTTCGTTTCACTATTTGCATTTATCCTCGGGGGTCTCTTCTCATTCGGCACTGTTTGGCTACTAATAAAGAATGGATTGATGTTGGGAGTCTTCCATACGTTCCTATACGATCAAGGAGCTTTAGGGACGTCACTCTTGGCTGTCTATGTTCACGGGACTATCGAGATATCTTCAATTGTGGTTGCCGGTGCAGCTGGGCTTGTTATGGGGAACAGCCTTCTCTTTCCCGGGACATATTCTCGCAAGGTTGCCTTCGTTAAGGGAGCAATACGAGGACTGAAGATTGTGGTTGGCCTTGTCCCATTCTTTATCGTTGCCGGGTTCCTTGAGTCGTTTGTTACGCGCTACACGAACATGCCACTCGTGGTGAACCTCGGCATTATCGGTCTCTCGTTAGCGTTGATTATCGGCTACTTTCTTATCTGGCCGTCGTTTGCGGCGAAAAAAGCTGGGGAGAGTGTATAGAGCTGCGAGTGGAAGAGTGGAGAGTTGAGGCTTTGATCTTTTGAAGGTTGATAACAGAAAACCCGGTGTCGGAAAACTCTGACACCGGGTTCTTTTTATTCTCGCTGTTTGTGAAGAACTTTCTTACTTCACAACATCCATCTTCTTCGAGAAGACCTGCTCACCATTTGCTGTCTGCACAGTTAGATGGTAGAGATAGGTTCCCGCTGGAAGATTCGAGATATCAAGCGGTACTGTGTGGTCACCTGTTCCAACTGATCCAAGGTCGAGTCGCTGCACTTCGCTTCCCTGTGCATTAAACAGCCGTAGCGTTGTCTCTGCACTTTGGCTTCCTTCAGGGAGTGTAAAGGCAATCGTTACGTTGTTGCTGGCCGGATTTGGATAGCTCTGCTTCAACGTGGAGTTCGCGTCGAGTGAGATGCCAGCAACTGGTTCAGCAATTGTGCTTGTCAGAACTGAGTTGATGTCGGAACCGTTGTAGAGAAGGATCATCGGCTCGAAGACAACATTATAGAGAGGTTCAATCGACTGCACGAATTCATCTGACTCGAAGAGAGTGCCCGCATGTTCCGATTTCTCAGTGAGAGAAGCATAGGCTTCTGCGGAAAGTTCGGAGCGATGTGCTTCGGCATAGTTCGTGATTTCCTGCTCCATCGTCTCCGCGAACTCTTTCATGTCAGCCTTAATCTGACTCTTCAACGCATCTAACTCTGCGCGATTCCGATCTGCAATATCCCAGGTGGAAGCCATGATCTGCGATGACTCGCTCTTGTCGGCACGGATCATGTTCTTAATGAAGCCAACCATTGAACCGGAGTTCGCAAGTAATCCGTCAGCATCTGGGTCGTTGTTAGTCAGCCGTAGTTTGCGTACAACTTGCTTTACGTTCCCATCCGTATCAGTCTCGTTTTCCATCGTGATATTGAACTCGTCGGTGGTGACTGTCACTGGCTCTCCATCTTGCTCCTTAAAAAGATCGCCGTCTACACTTACACTCATTGCAATGCTCTTAGCACCGTCGAGGTTGACTTGAGCCTTCTGAAGAATATCCCGGAGATTGTCGTCAATATCCATTGCATCTAAGTCAACGGCGTCGCTGAACTCAATTGTATCCCCTTCTCCATCTCGCACGATAATGACTTGCTTTTTACTTGTTCCATCGTTAGCAATGTCATTAACGTCGATATTTGTCTCAATACTTTTTTCAATTCGGATAACCCGGGCGTTCTTTTCGCCCAGACTTTCACCGTTCACCTCTATCTTATCGAGGTGAACATCTTCACTTCCATTCTGGATGAAAATTCTTGCTGAACGTGGGTTTTCATTCCCATTGACGATATCTACTTCTGTATTTAGATTATCGTCCTTGTTCACCATCATATTATCGGTGCTCTGGAAAATCGTTGTGTTCGGCTTGCTTCCATCGCTGCTTACCGACAATCCCATAGCCATCTGTCCATTACTTTGTGGATTGCCCGACTTCATGCCCAGACTCATTCCGTAGTTCAGACCTGAGGATTCTTCTTTGTCGGTAAGTCCCCAGCGTATGCGAAGTCTGTCCAACTCTGCCCGATCTGCAGGAGCCAACGTCCGGTCGATCGTTCGCTTGTAGCCGTTGATTTTATCTACCCAGTAGCTCTCAATCAATCTCTGAAGCTCTTCAGTCAGCTTCTGCTCAACTTGTAGGTCTCCCTCTTCCTCTCCCTCTTGTTGATCTTGGTCTCTTCCTGCAATCGAACCTTTCCTCTCATCCTTTGTTGTTGGGATTGCGAGATCTGCTCCCCCAACTGTTCGGCTGTCTGCTATACCTTCTGTTCCTTCAATCGCCAAGGCTGCTGAAGGAGCAACCTGTTGTGTTGCCGGTTGCGACAGTTGCGGTTGAAGGTGTGCAGTCGTCTCAGTGTTCGTCTCTGGATTCCAAAGGAACATTCCTGCCCCAATGAATCCACTTATGATTAGAATTGCTATGCTTCCCATGATGGTGTTTCTTCCTCGTCTTAGTCGTTGGTTTGTAATCTTCTCTTCAGCCCCGAGTGCTTGCTGGCCATGCAAGTCAACTTGGTCGAGAAGTGCGTTGATCTCACCCTCCGAAACAACCGGAGGTTCACGTCGCGCTGTAGCGAACATGTCGTTGAGATATGGTTTCTGTGTTCCCATAGATCTATGCGGCATTCATGTATAAAAGATTCTTTGGCGATTCCTCGACCGATGCTTCTGGAGAAGCGGCTTCTTCCATCCCCTCATCAACTGCTCCCAAGAGTTCTGCCAGTTTTCGGCGGCCTCGCGTAACGCGGGATTTTACGCTGGAGAGTGTTGTTCCCTGAATTGCGCTGATTTCCTTCAGCGGAATGTCCGCGATTTCGAAGAGCGTCACTGCTTCACGTTGTTCTGACGGAAGTTTCTCTAAAGCGGCGTAGAGGAGAGCAACGTCGGCGGATGCTTCTGGCGACGTTCCCGAGTCGGGCATCCGCCGGACTTGCTCTTCGTGATATTCGCCGTGATACTTCTCGCGGATTCCACGTTTGCGGTAGAGACGGCTGGCAATAGTAAAAAGCCAAGAGAGAAAGGCACGCTCGTCGCGCAGGGTGTTGAACTGTTCGTATGCGGCCAATGTAGTTTCGGCAACAAGATCGCGGGCATCTTCCCGATCGTTCGTCATTGCTGCGGCAAAGCGAGCCAGTCGTGGACGTAGTGGCTCATATAGGCGCATGAATCGTTCTCTCTGCTTCTCTTTATTCGCCTCGTTCGGCATATCGTTGAGTAAATCTGTCGACTTAGTTTGATCTGTTCTTGCGGGTAAGTTCCGTATGCTCAAGAAAAAGTTGCACGACGTTCGAGAATAATAGACGGGAGGAGGAAGGATGTGTGCTGTGGAGGGAAGAAAATGTATTACCTCTGCAGTTCTCTGCCTCAGGAGTTGAGTTCTTCACGAGCTTTTCGTGGAAGGGAGGAGACGACGAGATTGTACGAGTGATCGATCAGTTCGCGAGCAAGATCGTCCGGCAGACTTCCGTCAAAGATCACAGTGTTCCAATGCTTTTTATTCATATGGTATCCTGGAAGGACTGAAGAGTACTCTTCCCGCAGTGCAATGGCTCGTTCAGGATCACACTTCAGGTTCATTCGCGGAGGGATAGCTTCGAAGCCACTCAACGCAAACATCTTTCCTCCAACTTTGAAGACAAGGGTCTCCTCACCAAAGGGATATGTTTCCATTGCTCCCAGCTTCGCCAGGCAGTAATCGTAGAGTTGTGCGAAGGTTGTCATGGTGTTGGTTGTGCAGAATAACGATATCGGTGAGGGGGAAAAATCATTCTGTATGCTTCTGTTGCAAAGTGAGATTTTTGTCTAACTTATGTTCCTTCTCAAGCAATAGAACTTTCAGCTATTATCTTCACTATTAATAAATAATTGATGATACTATGATTCAATCCGTGCGAATATACGGTGCTGGAACACTGTTCGCGGCTATCTTTTCGATGCTGTTTCTGACCTCTTGTGGTGATGATTCTACAACAGATCCTATACCCAATCCTACAACCGGAGAAATTCAAGGTACTGTAACCGAGGCGATTACAGGCGATCCTGTGGCAGGAGTAACAGTAGTGACCGATCCTCCATCTCAGGTTGTCACTACTGATGCAGAAGGGAAGTTCAGCATTTCCAGTGCTCTTCCTAATCAGTATAGAGTACTTGCGAGCAAGGTAGGATATCTACCTAATTCTGTTGATATCCAAGTGATTGCAGGTAAAGTCGCGACAGCCGATATTATGATTCGAGGTGATGGAAAGACAGATGCGTTGGAATTTGATGGTACAGATGACATGGTAGTTGTACCTGATTCACCAGAGTTAGATCTTAGTGACTCAAGCTTTACTCTTGAATTCTATGCCTTAGCCCACTCCTTTAGAACGGGTGGTGGAGATCGGTGGAACTCTGTACTCGGCCATGGTCCTGACAATAGTGAACTCGATTTCCTTCTCGGCTTCGAGAGTGCAAAGCCTATGTTCTATGTTCGTTCATATGGTTCCGGCATGGTTGGTAAGACTCTTCTTGAAACCGAGAAGTGGTATCACATCGCCGCAGTTCAGGATGTTTCCACCAATAAGTTGTTCATCTACGTAAATGGAGTTCTTGACTCAGAATCTATATTGAAGGGGACTCCTGTCACCACAAGCGCAGATCTTTTCATCGGTGCACGTGAGTCGTTTGGTTCGGGCAATGGCGCACACTTTTTTGATGGCATTCTTTACGAGGTCCGCCTCTGGAATCGTGCTCGCTCAGCAAGCGAAATTCAAGAAACGATGAAACAGCCATTGTTAGGAAATGAAGCTAACTTAGTTGGATATTGGCCAATGAGTGACGGCACTGGGGGAGAAGCGGCAGATAAAACCAGTAGTGGGAATGCCGGTGTCTTAAAGGGAGGAGGATTGTGGGTTGAAATAGACAGTCCTTTCCAGTAGAGGAGACCTCCCCAAAGAAGTGTTAATGGGCTGGACAAGTTTCTATCAAAAACTGTCCAGCCCTTGTTCTATACCTGCACAACCTCCAAATCTTCTCGCACAATGTTGATCTCTCCACTCTTTCCAATAAAGCGTTCTGCACTATCTGCTGGAAAGTTTAGTAGATCGAATGGTACTGCACGTTTGTGTTTCGTCATAATCTCTTCAACAATCTCAATGTATGGTGTAAGGCGGGTCGACCATTTTGCGATGGCAATGTGTGTTTGGGGATAGCGGCGCACAAGAGATTCAATCTTTCCTCTGTTTACCTTTCCTGCCTCTCCCCAAAAACGAGGCCTGCCAGTTTCGTCAAGAGATACGACATCGGGCTTATAGCGGTCTCCAATGTTGTACTCTACAATGATATTCTCATACTCCGGAAGGTAGAGTGCCCAGAGAAATGCTTTCATCAGGACGTGCTCAATTCCTTCAATCGATCTTTTTTGGAGTACAAGTTTTTGGTCGCCAAATCGAAGCGTAAATTTGCGCCGTAGCAGAAGATCAGTGCTCATCCCGTTTTCCAAAGCCGTATATTTCACACCCCTTAAATCCTGTCAAACATACGAGATGTCTTTTATGTGCCGAATGTTCTCAGGGCTTCTTTTTCTTTCGTTTAGCTTCTTGGCCTCAACGTTTTCTCTCTCTGCGCAAAGCTCCACTGCTGAACCGTCGCAGGAGGTTCTGATTGTCGGGACGAAAGATGCTCCACCCTTTTCGATGAAAGGGACTGACGGTGAGTGGGAGGGGATCAGCATAGATCTCTGGAAAGATGTCGCTGAGGAAATTAATCTCAAGTACGAGCTGCGGGAGACTGACCTACACGGTTTGATCCAAGGGGTTGCCGATGATAGTCTCGATGTGGCAGTTGCCGCACTTACTATTACAGCAGACCGGGAAAAAGTGCTGGATTTCAGTCATCCCTACTACCAGACCGGACTTGGCATTGCCGTGCGTGCTGGTGGGAGTGGAGGAATCTTTGTCGTGCTGAAACGGCTCATCTCGCTCGACTTCCTCTCAGTGATCGGGGGACTTCTTCTCGTACTTCTTCTGGTCGGTTTCTTTATTTGGCTTGTGGAGCGGAAGAAAAATCCTGAGCAGTTCGGTGGTGGTGTAGCGAAGGGAATCGGCTCCGGTTTCTGGTGGTCAGCCGTAACGATGACAACGGTCGGTTACGGTGATAAAGCTCCGGTGACATTTGTCGGACGAATGATCGGCTTGATCTGGATGTTCGTTGCAATCATCATTATCTCCAGTTTCACTGCTGCCATCGCTGCCTCCCTGACAGTATCAGAACTTGAGACCGACGTGAAGGGAGTCGGAGATCTCCCTCGCGTCCGTGTGGGGGGGGTAAGTGAAGCAATTGGGGCAGAGTATCTGCGCGAACAGAACATATCCTTTCGTCCATACGCAACTGTAGAAGAGGGGATGGAGGCCTTACGTGAGAAAGAAATTGATGCCTTCGTTCACGATGCTCCTCTGCTGAGATACCTGTCAAGCTCCGATCCTGACGGGGTAGTACAAGTGCTTCCAGAGACGTTCCACAAACAATTCTACGCGATTGCTCTTCCCAACGGAAGCCCTTGGCGGGAGGCAATCAATCGAGCACTTCTGAAAAGAATGCACGATCCAGAGTGGACAGCAATTCTTGCGCGGTATATAGGGAATGATCTGTAGGGGCATGATGCATCATGTCCCTACAGATCATGTCTCTACAAATCATTTAATCGTTCTTTCTCTTCCTCGCTCAGTTCAATCTCGAGTGCCTTCATGTTTTCTGATAGATGTTCAAACTTTCGTGTTCCCGGAATTGGAAGCATCATCGGAGAGCGGTTCAGCAGCCAACTGAGGGCAATGGTGTGTGGTGTTACACCGTGAGCAGAGGCAATTTCTCCAAGTGTCTCGTAGAGATTGCCAATCTCTGGAGCGTTACCACGACCTCCAATTGGATTCCAAGGAATGTAGATGATCTCTTGTTCCTCGCAGAAGGCGATCAGTTCATCTTGTGCCCTCGTGCTCATCACGGAGTACTGATTTTGAAGTGAGACGATGTCGGCTTCCCCCATTCCCCGCTTCAGTTGGTCGAGCGTGAAGTTGGAGAGGCCGATGTGCCGAATTTTCCCCTCTTCTTGTAGTGTCCGCAATGTTCCCACACTCTCTTCCACCGGAACGTTTGAATCGGGAGCATGCAACTGGTAAAGGTCGATATTATCTGTTTCTAAGGCTTTTAGGCTTGCTTCGCAGGCAGTACGGAGATATTCTGGTCGTCCATCTCGTTCCCAACGACCTTCGGGACGAATGCAGCCTCCCTTTGTCGCCACTACTACTCGGTTGCGGCGTTCACCCTCTAAGGCTTGGGCAATTAATCGCTCGTTGTGCCCTTTTTCACTTTCGTCGAGACAGTATGCATCGGCTGTGTCGATAAAATCTATTCCCAGCTCATCAACGGCGCGGCGGATGAGAGTAATGGATTCTTCGTCGGTTGGCCGTTTCTCACGATCTATCGAAAGGTGCATGGCTCCGTAGCCGAGGCGGTTAATCTCAAAATCTATTCTGCCTAATTTTTGCTTGCTCATTGTTTCTCAATTACTCTAATTCTGTGAAAAAACTAAAAGATACGGATGCTGCCAATTCCAAGTGGGCGTCACGTATCGTTTCGTCAGTATCTCTCTCATGTCTTGCCCATCCCGCCTCTCTTGCATAATTTCGCGTTTCTATTCACGTTCTGCCAGTTCTTTACCACTGCACGGAAATACATTATTCATGTCACACACAAAAGTGATAGGAGAAGGTCTCACATACGACGACGTTCTTCTCGTGCCCCGCTACAGCGAAGTCTTGCCAAGAGAGGCGGACATGTCCACGCAGCTTACGAAACGAATTCGCTTGAACATCCCGCTCCTCTCGGCGGCGATGGATACGGTTACCGAAGCTGCTATGGCCATTGCTATAGCGCGGGAGGGAGGAATGGGGATCCTCCACAAAAATCTGACGATCGATCAACAGGCTGAACAGGTTCGCCGAGTGAAGCGTTCGGAGAGTGGAATGATCCTCGATCCAATTACTCTCGGTCTGGAGAGCGTTGTTGAGGATGCCCTCACCCTCATGAAGCAATACTCGATCAGTGGTGTGCCGATTATTGACGGGGAGGACAATCTTGTTGGCATTGTCACTAACCGTGATCTCCGCTTCAAGCCTGAATTGAATGTTCCGATTCAGGAGGTGATGACCTCAGAGAACTTGATTACTGCTCCCGTGGGAACCACGCTCGACCAAGCTGAACTGATTCTGCAGAAATATGGTATCGAGAAGCTGCCAGTAGTTGACGAACAGGGGAAACTGCGTGGACTGATTACGTTTAAAGATATTCGGAAGAAACGGCAACATCCGAACGCTGCAAAAGATGAACATGGTAGGCTCCGTGTGGGGGCGGCAGTTGGGGTTGGTGGAGACACACCGGAACGAGTGAATGCCCTGATGGCGGCTGGGGTTGATGCAGTTGTGGTCGATACGGCTCACGGACATACCAAAGGGGTGATTGACACTGTTCGGATGTTGAAGGAGAAGCACCCCAATTTGCAAGTGATTGCTGGGAATATCGCCACCGGCGTTGCTGCCGAGGCATTAATCGAGGCTGGAGCAGATGCGCTGAAGGTTGGTATAGGTCCCGGAGCTATCTGCACAACACGTGTTGTGGCCGGTGTCGGCGTTCCGCAGCTATCTGCGATTATGTGGGTGGCAGAAGTTGCCGCACAACATGGAATTCCAGTTATTGCCGACGGCGGAGTGAAACAGACTGGAGATATTGGCAAAGCAATAGCTGCTGGAGCTGACCTTGTGATGATGGGAGGGATGTTTGCCGGAATGGAGGAGGCTCCCGGAGAGAAAATTCTTCTCGACGGCAGAATGTACAAGTCATATCGTGGTATGGGATCGCTCGGAGCGATGGCCTCCGGTTCTGCCGATCGATATTTCCAAGACCCGGAAGAGGAGATTGCAAAGCTTGTCCCCGAAGGGATCGAAGGACGGGTTCCCTCGAAAGGTCCACTGCGGGAGACAATCTATCAGATGACTGGTGGTCTCCGGGCAGCTATGGGCTACTGCGGCTGCTCAACAATTGCTGAACTGAAAGAGCATGGACATTTTGTCCGGATGACTTCTGCCGGTTTCCGCGAATCACATCCGCACGATGTGACGATTACACGGGAGTCACCGAATTACTTTTAACGAGTTTATAGAGTTGAGAGTCTGTAGAGTTCGTAGAGTGTTGGGAAATCGAAGCACTCTGCCAATAACCCAAAGCTCACTGCTTATAGCCGAAAACTGATAGCTTCATTTATTGGAGATTGCTATGTCTACTCGACTGAAAAAACTTTCTTCTTCGCTAAAAAAAAACAACCTTGATGGGATCATTGTATCGCATCTACCTGATATTCACTACCTCAGCGGATTTTCAGGAAGTGCCGGCACTCTGTTTGTCACGAGGAAGAATGCCTACCTCCTCACAGATGGACGGTATGAGACGCAGGCGGCAGCCCAGGTAAATGATGGAGTAGAGGTCTTGATTGACCGTGCTCACTATACGCGCTTGAAAGATGAGAAGCTCGTGAGGAAGGGGATGACCCTCGGCTTCCAGAGTCAGTACGTCTCGGTGGCTCAGTACGAGGGAATGAAGAGAATCTTCAAGAAGAAAGTAAAGCTGGAGGCTGGAGGTAGACTTATCAGTGAGTTGACGGCGGTGAAGACCGAAGAGGAGGTTGGATATATCAAGAGAGCGGCAAACATGGCTGCGAGGGTCTTCCGGGATGTCCTAGAGATTGTGAAACCGGGAATGCGGGAGAACGAGTTGGCGGCGGAAATCAGTTGGCTTGGACGAAGTCATGGCTCAGAAGGTGATGCCTTCGGTATTATTGTTGCCTCCGGCCAGCGAAGTGCTCTTCCCCACGGAAGAGCCTCGACGAAGAAGTTGAAGAGTGGTGAGCTTATCACGCTCGACTTCGGTTGTATCTACAAAGGATTTAACTCAGATATGACTCGGACCTTCGCCCTCGGCGAACCGGGAGATGAAGCGCGCAAGATTTACGACATCGTCTATAAAGCTGAACGTGTAGGTGTTGAACAGGCACGTGCTGGAATGAGTGCAAAAGAACTTGATGCCGTCTGCCGAGATATAATCGAGGATGCCGGATATGGCGAAGCCTTCTCCCACTCAACAGGGCATGGACTCGGCATTGAGGTACACGAATTCCCCGGGATCTCGCACCGAAGTCCAGACGAAGTAAAGCTGAGAGAGGGAATGGTTGTGACAATCGAGCCGGGCATTTACCTTCCCGGAAAGTTTGGCGTGCGGATTGAGGATGATGTGCTGATCGAAAATGGGGGATGCCGTGAGCTGACGAGCGCATCCCGAAAACTGATGGTGGTCTGATCCTTCACTGATGAACGACGTACAAAACGAACTCGAAAACCTGCACGGAACTGAGGGGAAGACCCCATCTCCCGAGAATCGGAGCAAACAGATTCTGCCCAAAGGAGCACACCGTCTCCTCGTGATTGCCTACTATTTTCCCCCAATGGGACTGAGTGGTGTTTTCCGAATTTCCAAGTTTGTGAAATATCTTCCCGAAACAGGGTGGTTCCCAACTGTCCTAACAGTTGGTGATGTCGGCTACTACGTTCACGACTACGCACTTCTTCAAGAGGTGGAAGAGGCAGGTGTTGAGATTGTTCGGACCAAGACGCTCGACCCACTCCGGGTTGCCGGGAGGAAGAAGAAGACGATCCCAATGCCCCCAGATCGCTCGCGCCGATTTCTTACCGGTATCTCCCACACATTCCTTCAGCCTGATAACAAGATTGGGTGGAAACGGTACGCAGTCCGCGAAGGACTTCGAATTCTTGAGGAGGAGAAGTACGACGCCATTCTCGCTACGGCTCCCCCCTTTACTGACTTCTTGATCGGTTTAGAACTGAGTAGAGCAACAGGTGTTCCCTTGGTTGTGGACTACCGCGACCCATGGTTGGACAACAAACATTATTTCTACGCTACACCCTTTCACCGGCACTACGCAGCACGCATGGAGCAAGAAGTGTTGAAGCATAGTGAAGGCATTGTTGTGGTCAACCGGAAGATTAAGGAGCAGTTGATTGCCCGTTGGCCGTTCCTAACGCACGAGAGTGTTCACATTATCCCGAGTGGCTTCGACCCCATGGATGTGGTTACTGCTCAACCAGAGCGAGTGAAGGGAAAGAAGATGCGCTTTACTTACAGTGGCCTCTTCGATGCGCGGCGAACACCCCGCTTTTTCTTCGAAGCACTCGGCAAAGTATTCGCAAAGATTCCTGAGTCGAGAGACGAGATAGAGATGTGCTTTATCGGAACCTTCCGCGATTCTTATCGGAAGATGGCAACGAAGTTCGGAGTCAGTTCGGCTCTGGTTACGCCCGGCTACGTTGAACATCGCGAGGTGATGGACTGGCTTCTGTCGAGCGATGTGCTCTGGCTTACGATGTACGATCCTACAATTACTCCCGGCAAAGTTTACGAGTATATGGGGACCCGCAAACCGATTTTAGCTCTTGCACCAGAGGGCATTGTCCGGAGTGTTTTGGATAACTATGGTGCGGCTGTAACCGTGATGCCTGACAAAGTGGAGGGGATCGCAGAGGCAATCGAGCAGATGTACCTTGCGTGGAAGGGGAATCTGTTGCCGGTTGGTGAGGAAGAGAAATCGTCCTCTCACGACGCACGTATTCTTACCGGACAACTTGCGCGACTTCTGGCACATTCGATGAGACTCTGAGGAAATCTTCTATTTGACTCCAAGTACTCTCTTCCCACAACGCGAGCAAACTCAAGGCAAGCAAAACTGATAGCGAACAATCATCATGAATAACGGAACAGTTCTTCTTCTCGGATCGGGAGGGCGCGAGCATGCGTTGGCCTCAAAGTTAGTTGAATCGTCATTGGTTGAGCGGTTAATCTCTGCTCCCGGCAATCCCGGTATGGCTGCGCTCGGCGAAGTTCGGAATGTGAACCCTGAAGATGTGGAAGGTGTTCTATCTCTGGCGGCTGAAATAGAACCAGAGCTTATTGTCGTTGGTCCAGAAGCTCCCATTGCTGCCGGAGTTCCTGATGTGCTGCGTGATGCAGGATACCACGTCTTCGCTCCTTCCAAAGCTGCCGGAAGACTTGAGTGGGATAAGGCTTTCGCGAAAGATTTCATGAATCGCCACAACATTCCTACCTCTGCCTCGCGAACGTTTAGTTCTGATGAGGTTGAGGCAGCTCGCGACTACGTTCGCAACCACACCCTTCCAGTTGTTATCAAGGCCAATGGTCTTGCCGCAGGAAAAGGAGTAGTGATTGCCGAATCTGTTGAGGATGCGTTGGAAGGGTTAGAGGAGATGCTCTCCGGCTCGGCATTTGGTGAGGCTGGACATACTGTTGTGATCGAAGAGTTCATGGAGGGAGAGGAGGCTTCGATCTTTGCTGTCAGCGATGGAAGTTCTTACGTCCTCTTTGCGCCATCGCAGGATCACAAGAGGATTGGTGATGGAGATACTGGTCCGAATACAGGTGGTATGGGAGCCTACGCTCCAGCACCAATTGTGGATGATGGAGTTCTGCGGCAGATACGGGAGAAGGTTGTGGAGCCAGCGCTGCAGGGGATGCGCGCAGAGGGAACTCCCTATCAGGGATGTCTATACTGCGGCTTGATGGTCGACTCGCAGAAGAACGTTCGCGTAGTTGAATTCAATAGTCGTTTCGGTGACCCTGAAACTCAAGTTGTGTTGCCAATTTGGAGAGGAGATCTCTTTCAACTTTTTCGAGATGCTGCCTCAGGCAATATTACGGAAGCGAACAACGCTCCATCAGTCGGCTCGGCTGTTTGCGTTGTGATGGCCTCCGGTGGCTATCCCGGTTCCTATAAAAAGGGGGAAGTGATTGAAGGAATCGAAAATGTGCCGGAAGATGTTACTGTCTTCCATGCTGGAACTGCGGAGATTGGAGGGGATCTTGTCACGGCCGGGGGAAGAGTCCTCGGAGTAACGGCAATCTCTGGAGATGCGGACCTTGAGCGTACAATTGAAGCAGCATACAAGGGGGTAGAGAAAATTACCTTTCATGGTGGGGTGTGGCGGAGAGATATTGGGAAGAAAGGGGTGAGAGTTTAAGGGCAGTCGCTGTAACTCTTTAGGTTGTGTTGGGCGCGGTGGGAGTCGTCGAGAGTCGAAGAGTCGGAGAGTCGAGAGTCGAGGAGTTTGTGGAGAGAGGGAATAAGTCGTAGGGGCAAAGCCTTTGTCCTTTACCTTGCCCCACACAGATTTTTATCTCACAAAAAAATTTCAAGCAACAGAGAGAATCATGAAAGTCCTCGTAACTGGAGGAGCCGGCTTTATTGGATCGCACCTTGTTGACGCATACGTGAGTGCTGGACACGACGTTGTTGTGCTCGATAATTTCTCGACGGGAGATCATCGAAATCTCAGGCCGGAAGCTCGGGTTGTGAAAGGTGATGTCCGAGATGCAGATTTAGTTAACGGTCTGTTTGAGTTAGAGCAGTTCAATCTTGTGAACCACCACGCCGCACAGCTCGACGTTCGTATTTCTGTGGCTAACCCTGCATTCGATGCAGAGCAGAACATCATCGGTTCAGTGAACCTATTGCAGGCAGCAGTAACTACAGGTGTGGAACGATTTATCTTTGCTTCGAGTGGTGGAACGGTTTACGGCGACCAGCAGGTTTTCCCGGCTGATGAGACACACCCAACAAATCCAATCTCTCCTTACGGAGTTTCCAAACTCTCGGTGGAAAAATATTTAGGATACTTTGCCTACCAATACGGACTTCGCTTCGGAGTGCTTCGCTACACCAATGTCTACGGTCCGCGCCAGAATAGCCATGGTGAAGCTGGTGTTGTGGCAATCTTCTGCACCAGAATGTTGAGTGGGGAGCAACCCATCATTTTCGGTTCGGGAGAACAGACGCGAGACTACGTATACGTTGGGGATATAGCTCGGGCAAACCTGATGGCAACCGATTATCTTGAGCGGCATCCTTCCGGGACATTCAACATCTGCACGAATACTGAGGTGACAATCAATCAGCTCTTCCAGCAACTGAACGGTATGGTGGAGAATCAGTTCGAAGAAGTTCACGGCGAGGCAAAACCGGGGGAGCAGTTCCGGTCGGTTTGTGCCTACGATAAAGCTGCAGCGGAGTTAGGGTGGAAACCTGAAGTTGACTTGGAAGAAGGACTGCGGCGGACGATGGAATCATTTAGGAAGTGAGAGGTATCTGTTTTGCAAACGATTCTTCAAGCAATCCATAGCGCAAGCCCCGGGTGCTGACAGCAATTTCCTCAAGGCCGAACACTTCCATAAATGTGCTGAGAACGAGTGCTCCTCCAGAGATAATATCTTCTCGACCAGAAGCTACCTGCGGGATATTCTGAAGCTCTTCTATCGACAAGCCGAGAAGCTCTACAGTCATCTTATCAATCCAAGATCGCGGCAGCTTCGTGCCGTTAATGGCCTCAGCATCGAACTGTTCAACCCCGCTGTAGATTGCCCCCAACGTTGTCACGGTTCCGGCAACGCCAACAACCTCTGTTCCCATCGGGAGTGAGATGTTCTCAGCAAAGAGTGTTCGGCAATGATCTCGCGCTTCAGTAACTGATAGAGAAGAGGGGGGAAGTTCTTCGCGAAAGAATCGTTCAGTGACGCGAACTGCTCCGGTATCAACGCTAACTCCGTTACTGAAGTTCCGGTCTCTCCCCCAAGCAACTTCAGTGCTTCCTCCTCCGATGTCGATTACGGCAATCTCGCGTGGGGCAACTGGTAGGCCAAACAGTGCTCCGCTCCAAGTTAGGCGAGCTTCATCATCACCACTTAGCAGGTGAAGGTCTACACCACTCTCTTCCTTCATCGCGGCAATGAACCGACTCCGATTCGAAGCATCACGCAGAGCGCTTGTTCCGAAGCCGACAATTTGCTCAGCCCGGTGTTCTTCCCGTCCGATTTTATGATACTGTTGTAGAATCGAGCCGATTCGCTGGAACGTTTCTGGGAGAATTAATCCGGTGCTGTCTACTCCCTTTCCCAACCTTCCCACGTTGTGGTAGTCGCCTAAAACCGTTATCTCTCCGTTTGGCTCTACTTTGCCAACTACCATCAGGACAGTGTTGGTTCCGAGATCAATCACTCCTCTAATCATCTCAAACCTATCTCCCTTCGAATCCTTTCAGACATTCTTAGCCCTTTCGCTCTTTAGTTAGAAGTCGAATGAAAAGGGGTGCGCCAACCAGTGCTGTTACAGCACCAACAGGAAGCTCTCCACCACTTGCGCCAGTTGCTGGCAGCAGAGAGCGGGCGGCAGTGTCGCAGAGGAGGAGGAAGATGCCCCCGGCAATTACTGAGAGGGGCATCAAGAGTCGGTGATCTGGGCCAACGATGCGGCGAATCATGTGGGGAACTACCAAGCCGATAAAGCCGATTGCGCCGCAGAACGATGTGGCAATGCCGACAACGAGTGATGCGCCAAGGTAGGCGACAGTTGTTGCCCTGCGCATATTCAAGCCGAGGCTAACGGCCTGCTCTTCGCCGAGCGCAATCATGTTCAGCGAATTGCCGACGAAGAACGAACAGGAGAGTAGCCCAAGGAAGAAGAGGGCTGAAACGTAACCGATGTCAGAGGAGACGTGGCTTAAATCTCCTAACATCCATTGGATTGCGCCTCGAACATTCGGAAGAAAGTAGAGGAGAAGGAAGATCAAAGCAGCCCCAATTGCCGCAACCATTACTCCGCCAAGTAGAAGGGAGTCTGTTCCAGTTCCAGGTCCACGGCGACCAATCCAGAGAACGATACCAGTGACAAGTGCTCCGCCGCCAAACGATAGAAGGGTAATTCCTACCTGCCCTAACGAGAGGGAGAGGCCAACCATCCCCGCAAGGATCGGAAGGTTGATGCCGACGATGGTTCCCACCACACAGCCGTTGGAAATACCCAAGATATATGGTTCGGCCAGTGGGTTCTTTAGAAGTGCTTGAAAGACAGCACCGGTTGCTGCCAACGCTCCGCCAACACCCACAGCCAAAAAAATGCGTGGAAGCCGAAGGTCAAAAATGATTGTGTTCAGGATGTTGTTCGTTCCGCCCAAGAGTGTACTAAGAACTTCCGTCGGAGAGATCAGTTCGGGTCCGATCGATAGGGTGAGGGGGAGAAGTAGGAGCAGAAGAGCAGAGAGGCCGAGAAATGGAGGGAGAAAATTCTTTCGGGTCAGTCTACGACGACTTAGAGGAACTGGCATCAGTTGTTTCTCTCCCGCGACAGTTCAGCGTCGAGTGTGCGCACAAGTTCCTCGATTCCTTCGCCACTTACTGAGGAGATTAGCCTTGCAGGTTTTCCATCGAAGCGTAGTTCGCGCGCAGCCTCCCGCTCTATTTCTCCCATTCCATCAATCTTCGTCAAGCAGACAAGGCGAGGTTTCCAGAGCATCTCGATGTTGTACTTTCCCAGTTCGGTTAGGAGGGTTGCAAAGTCTTCTTGTGGTGTAGTGCTCATTCCGTCGATCAGGAAGCAGAGGATGTTAGAGCGTTCCACGTGACGAAGGAATTCGTGCCCTAAGCCTTTTCCTTCGCTTGCACCTTCAATCAGACCCGGAATGTCGGCAACAACGAAAGATTTTCCCGCCTCTACTTGCACGATGCCAAGGTTGGGAATAAGGGTAGTGAATGGATAGTCGGCAACCTTCGGTTTTGCGGCACTTATTCTGGAGATTAGCGTTGATTTTCCAGCATTCGGAAAACCAACCAAGCCAACGTCGGCAAGGAGCTTCAATTCCAGTCTGATTGTCCGTTCCTCTCCCGGCTGTCCCTCTTCGAAGTGGCGTGGAGTGCGGTCACTCGGCGTAGCAAACGTTGCATTCCCCCTTCCACCATTTCCCCCTCGGGCTACAATTAGTTCTTCCTCCCTTCTCGTCAGATCGCCGAGCAGTTCTCCTGTCTCCGCATCGTAGATCGTTGTTCCAACAGGAACAAATACTTCGGCCAGCTCACCAAACTTTCCGTTTTTGTTTCCTCCCCCTCCATTCTTTCCGTTTGTTGCTATGTAGTCTCGCTTATAGCGTAGATCCATCAGCGTAGAGAGGTTGCTATTCGTTCGGATGACAACATCTCCACCATTTCCACCATCTCCACCGTCGGGGCCTCCCTTCGGAACAAATTTCTCACGGCGAAAGCTGACTGCTCCATGTCCTCCCGATCCCGATCGGACACGTATGGTTGCTGTATCTATAAACACAATTGTTTGACCTTTCGATGTGAAGGGAATCAACTTCCGTTTACGGGCGTTAGATAGCGTCCGTAGATAGCGTCGGTAAAGCGGATGGCAGTTCGGGAGTAGGGGTCGACCTCGAACCGTATGAAGAGTTCATCGAGAATCCGTGAGGCTTCGCGCCACGTCTCGGCACTGTTCAGCAGATCGAGCGTCTTCTCGTACTCGCCACGGTCTCGTCCAAAAATTTTCTTAACAACCTTCCGCTCCAACATTGCGTCGACGTGGAAACGGACATCGCCAATAGTTGCCGCCTCTTCTTTTTTCTCCTCGGGACTATCAGTTGCACTCTCTCCTTCTCTGCTTCCGTCCGCTTCAGAATCGTCATGAGATGCTTGCTCATCAAGCTGATCCTCTTCTTCCTCACCTTCTTCTCCTTCAACCTCACGTAGCTTTTCCTCTTCCTTCACTTCCCCGATGTTGAGTGATGCCTCTGTGATTTCTTCTCCAACTTCCTCAGCCTCTTCTTCACTCTCTCCGGCTTCATCAGTCGACGGAGTTTCTTCTACTTCGGTTATTGAAGAAGCGGCCTCTGCATCTGACTCGAGTTCCTCTTCTGATTCCACATCCACGGGAGCACTAACGATGATCTGATTGCTTTCTGTTGTTTCAATCAGAATGTCGATAATCGGCTCTCTCATTTCTATGACATCGTCACTTTCGTCGACGAACGTCTCTTCAATGTCAGCCTCAATCGGAATCGGAAGCGATTCGAGGCCGATAAAGAAGTCCTCTCCTTTTTGCTCTTCCTCAACGTCAGCTACCACACTATCACTTGGCTGTTGCTCACCTGAAGGAACTTGGTGAGTCTCCTCTTCGATCACGTGCTCTTCAGGTTCTTGACTTACAATTGCTTCTTGTTGATTGTTCGCCCTGAACTCTCCATCCGTTCTCTGCTCAGCTTCTTGCTCTTGAACACGTGCATCCGATGGAGGTGAGTCAGTAAATGCCGTACTCTCAGAAGGATGAGTATATGCGGGCGATTCAGTTGCACTCCTTCCTCCTCCTACGTCACCCTGAAGGTGATCTCGCACAACTGCATCGAGCGCGTCATCTTGGTAAACTGTCGAGAAGTCAACATCTGGCTCTTCTTCTGCTGAACTCAGGAGTTCATCCATCAGCAAGACAAAAGATTCGGGGGTGACGTGGGAACGGCGCTCTTTCTCTTTTTCAAGAAACTCCACCAGTTTGCCGATATGCTTATCGTCGAAGAAGACAATGAGGGCATCGATGGGGACGCTGCGACCCTCTCCCTTACCAACAAAATCGAAGAGTGGGTTCATAATCTCCAGCAGTTCGTCAACGGAGGAACTCAGGAGAATTTGGTCGTCGATGCGCCGTGAAATTCGTTCGAATTCCCGTGCCGAGATACTGTCGAAGGTTGGCCGTTCTTCTCGTTTTCTATCTACCCAGTCAGTAAATACTGTTCGGAAGTAGGGGTAGTCTGTAAAGGCATTCAATCGGAGCAGTGTCTCGCCGAGAGACTTTGTAGGCTCGCCTCTGAAGATATACCACTTGAGGGTAGTTTGCGGACGGCAGATATAGTTGTAGGAGAGTTTTACTGCTTTGTCGAGAACCGAGAGGAATTCATCCCGTTCGAATCGGGCGTGCTTTACCTGAATCTGTTCAAGGTAGTTGAGGAGAGATGAAATTTCGGGGTGAGCAAAATCGAAGCGACGATCCCGTCGGCGGGTTAAATCGTCGGTGTAGACCCACCAGTGCACTTCTGTCTCGAAAAACGCTTTGAATCGATTAGGTATTTGCGGCTCTTCGAGGATGTCGATCAGGGATATCAGCGTTTTATCCTGCAAAACGTCCCGTGTAATTCGCTGGATTGTTTCGTTGATCTCCTGCTCGAACATCTTTATCGTTCTAACTGTTGGTTATGTCTGAAAAGATTTTCTCAGACCCTTGGATTTCCTCTTTCCTTTCTTCCTCAGCCGATGAACATATCCCCCTTCTGGAAGGTAGTGATACCTGTTCAAAACACCACAATTACAGCTCGCAAGGGTATGAAGAAGGGAATTTACGGTAGTCGATGAAAATATCGCTTCGACAGGCCTAATTTGCTCACGCTAAAGTAACTTTTGTTTGGTTCCTTCACTCTATATACCTTTGAAATCTTCCGGGTAGATGAGGGGAAACTAATAACGAGACGTTCGAGAGAATTTGTTCTCTACTCAGTATCATCTTCGTTCATCCAATTCAGTCCCGCTCGGAACTTTGCTGACACATACTAATTCATCAAGCGACAATCGACTATGAAGACGTTCCCGACACGTATTGCTCCGCTTCTCCTCTCACTATTGCTATTCTCTTCTTTGGCGGAAGCCCAACAACTTTATGAGTATACCACTGAAAGTGAAGTGGTTGTGCCGAAAGGTAGAGAACTCTACTTCTACGGGATGCGTTCCTATCCATTCGGAAAGATACCGCAGGGAGCGCGGCTGAAAGCATTGGGGCAGATAGAAAAGATGTCCCGTTTCAGCGATGGCGTTTCAATCCTTGCCGACGAATCTTGGAAGCAGCTTGGCCCAATGACAGTCGGTGGCCGTGTTCGTTCGATTGCGGTACATCCTTCTGATGGAAAGACACTCTGGATCGGTGCTGCCGATGGTGGAGTCTGGAAGTCAACCGATCGAGGAAATTCGTGGAAGCCAGTGATGGATAACTCTAACGCGATTGCGATGGGAGCAGTGGCAGTTGCCCCTTCAAATCCGAATATCCTCTACGCAGGTACTGGCGAAATGAGTTCAAACGTAGATGCGTATACGGGGGCTGGAATTTTCAAGAGTGAGGATGGTGGTGAGACGTGGCACGTAGTCGGGCTGACAAATGTTGGTGCGTTCTCGCGAATTGTGATTCACCCGGCAAATCCAGATGTTGTTTGGGCTGGTGCTACCAAGAATAACGGCGGTTTCTATAAGTCCGAAGATGGTGGAGCAACGTGGCGGAAAACTTTTGAAGAAGGGATCAGCGACATTACTGTCAATCCAAGTAATCCAAATGAAATTTGGCTTGCGCTGATGGGGACTGGTATCCGCTATTCGAACGATGGAGGGGAGAGCTTTATAACCCGGAATACTGGCATTACCGACAGCCGATATGTGCTCAACCGAATGTCGATTCAAGTCGCTCCGTCGAATCCTTCCATCCTCTACGTACTCTCCCACGAGGCAACTGGAACAACAAGTTCAAGTCTGGAATATGCCCGCATCTACAAAACCACCAACGGTGGTCAGAACTGGACAAAAATATATGATGGAACTGGTAGCAGTGACTTCTTAAAGCCTTCTGCCACCTCTCGCTCGCAAGGATGGTATAACAATGTGATTATCGTGAAGCCAGACGACCCGGACGTTGTACTGGCTGGTGGTGTGCGGATGATTCGGACAACGAATGGAGGGAATACTTGGCCTTCAATTGGGGGGAACGTTCACCCTGACCATCACGCTCTCGCGTTCGACCCAACGAACCCAAACACTCTATATAACGGGAACGACGGTGGGATGTATCGGAGCGACGATGGTGGTACTTCACTGGCCAGCATCAACAACGGTCTGCCGATCTCTCAGTTCTATGCAATGGCAGTTGATCAACGTGAGCCGAACCTGACCTATGGAGGAACGCAGGATAACGGGACACTCACAACTGAATCGGAATCGTTCGGAGATATTTTTGGTGGTGATGGATTCCATGTTACCGTTGACCACGAAAACCCAAACATCGTATATGTGGAGCGGGAGTATGGGCAGATGTATCGACTCGATCAGTTTGGGGTAACTGCTATGTATTTAACTGGCGACTTCAGCGCAAACTCTGATGTTGCCAACTGGTCGGCTCCTCTCATCCTCGATCCACACAACTCGAACCGCCTCTACAGTGGTCGCGATTCTCTCTACCTCTGCGTGAATCCAAAAGCTGATCGAGGTGCGCTCCAGTGGCTTGTGGTCTCCCCTTATATGCCGGGGAATATTTCCGCAATGGTCATTTCTCCACACAGCGGAGATGTAATCTTTATCGGATCATCCAAAGGAGCTGTGCAGCGGACAACGAACGGTTTGCAAGATTGGACAGACTTGTCGTTTGGTCACGGACTTCCGAACAGAGCGGTAACTGATTTCATCTTCTCGCGGAATGATCCAAACACCATCTACGCAAGCTATTCTGGCTTCTTTACCGAACATGTGTTCAAGTCAACTGATTTGGGAGAGACTTGGACGAGCATCAGCAACGGACTTCCAGACATTCCAATTAATGCGCTGGAAATCCACCCTGACAACGAGGATATTATTTTTGCAGGCTCTGACCTCGGTATGTTTATCACGCTCGACGGGGGAGAGACTTGGGCTGTTTACAACGAGGGAATGCCTCGCGTTGGTGTGATCGATCTTGAGGTTCACATGAGTTCACGTACCCTCCGGGCAGCAACGCACGGTCGTTCGATGTTCGAGCGGGGGATCGGTGGCGATCCAATTATTGCTGCTCCATCAATCACTTCGCCGCACGGTGGTGAGAATTGGATTGGTGGAACGCAGAACGTTATTGCTTGGGGAGGCTTCGATGGTACTGGCGATCCAAGTGGCGTTACGCTCGAATTCTCACTCGACGATGGACAGACGTGGCGTCTGCTGGGGAAGAACATTGCCGGTTCAACTTTTAGGTGGAATACCGTGCAGGCAAGTACAATTACTGCCCGGGTGCGTGTCACTGGATACACAGCGTTGAGTGAAACACCAGTTACGGTGACGAGCAACACCTTCTCAATTAGACCGTTCAGTCAGGGAACTGTTCTGACAACTGATTCGAAGCCGACAGTGCCGTATGGAATTGCATCGGATGGCGAATATCTTTGGGCTACCGATTTTCAAGGGAACACACTGTTGAAGCTCGATCCAAACACGCTCGATGCGGTTGAACAGATTCACCTCGGGGCAGAAGCAGGTGATAGCCTCTTTACTGACATCACCTATTATCCTCCTCGGAACTCGTTCTTCCTCCACCGTTTGAATACAACAACTGTTGCAAGTGCAGGTGGAGTGCTTGTAGAAGTGAACAAGCAAGGTGAAGTGCTCGGCGTTTGGAACTCTCCTTGCGGTTATCCAATTGGTCTCGCTTGGCTTGGAGAGACGAATCCAGACTTGGGATTCCTGGTTGCGTCGGATCGTGATGGTGCTCAGAACTTCTACTACTACCGACCAGAGACATTCGATCCGAGCAGTTCAGATGCCGTTCCAATTGTCACTATCGAACGGGTAAAAAGGGTGGAGAATGGACCGCGTGGAATGGCTGCCGATAGTGGGACGTTCTGGCAGGTAATCACAGACTTTACTGGTGGAACGTTGCAGGGAGCCAGCTCCTACGAGTATGATATTCGGGACGATACCCAAGCTGCTATCTGTGGAGTAGAACTTTCCTCTTCCCTGGCGAGCACAATCAACGCTCGGGGAATCGAGATTGATAGGCGAGACAAAGGATTGTGGATTACGGATTTCGGTGGCAACCTCTACAAGGTGGCAAGCTGCTACACGCTGCCAGGCCCCTCTGATTCTGGGACTGCCGTAAACCTGAGTGTTGAGGCTGGTCCGGCAATTGCCGACGGCGTTACACTCCAGCAGAATCTTCCGAATCCGTTCGCTAACAGTACTGAGATCACATTTACGTTGCCGAAACCGATGCGTGCTCAGGTTCTGGTACACGACCTGAATGGCCGATTGGTGGCAACCCTTGCGGACAAGGTGTTCCAAAGTGGAGAACAGAGTGTTGAGTTCCAGCCAAAGGGAATCCCTTCCGGTCTCTACCGTTACTCACTCGTACTCGAAAATGGAGCGAGAATCTCGAAGACAATGGTCTATCTGAAGTAGAGAGGTAGAAGAGTTCAGAGTGAAGAGTTTATAGAGTTGAGAGTTACGTTGAAGAAGAGTGGATGCGTTATGCGTCCGCTCTTTTTTTTACGAGTTGAGGAGTCGAGAGTCGAGGAGTCGAGGAGTCGAGAGTCGAGAGTCGAGGAGTCGAGAGTCGAGGAGTCGAGAGTTGAGGAGTCGAGAGTCGAGGAGTTGAGAGGTTCTTCTTTGCGTCCTTCGCGGCTTTGCGTGACAAAAAAGGCCGACCAGAGATCTGATCGACCTGTTGACAGTCTGGAAGCGGCCTAATATCACGGCGGAAAAGTTTGGCGCAGCCGTCGTGGTTACCTCGCGCTTACCCCGAGCGTGCGATACAGCCCGTTCAGTGCCCTGCGCGTACGGTCATCTCCAGCCTGCACAAGATCAGTTATTGTGTTCAACGAGTGCATCACAGTTGTGTGGTCTCGTCCTCCAAAGTGGTTGCCGATGGTTTTTAGCGAAGCACTGGTTAACTCTCGAATCAGATACATTGCTACCTGTCGTGCGAAAACAATTTCTTGTTTGCGGGATTTCCCTGTGAGCAATGATAGCGGAATTTGTAGTAGTTCACAGACTTCTTGCTGAATTCTCTCTGCAGTTACTGTCTGTTCCTGCACCGTCGCGATGTCGCCGATCACATCCCGTGTCAGGTCAACCGAGAGGGGAATGCTTCTGAGAGATGACTCTGCCAGCAGGGAGATAAGGCAGCCTTCAAGTTCCCGCACCGAGTGTGTGATGTTTCGGGCGATATATTCAATCACGTCACCCGGCAGTTGATAGCCTTCATCGGCACTCATCTTCTGAAGGATCGCAATGCGTGTCTCAAGGTCAGGGGGTTGTAAGTCGGTGGTCAATCCCCACTGGAAACGGCTAATCAATCGCTCGTTGACTTTTTGCAGTTGCTTTGGGGGAACGTCGCTTGTCAGAATAATCTGCTTTCCCGCTTGATTGAGTGCATTGAACGTGTGGAAGAAATTATCCTGCGTTGCCTCTTTGTTGGCGAAGAACTGGATGTCGTCCACAATCAAGACTGTGGCAGAGCGGTAGAAGTTGTTGAACTCAGTTGTCTTCTGATTCTGAATTGAATCGACGAAGTCGAGACTGAAGCGTTCGGAAGTGGTGTAAATAATCCGTTCTCCCGTTCCTCGCTGCAATATCTCGTGCCCGATTGCCTGGGCAAGGTGTGTTTTTCCCAGACCCGTTCCTCCGTAGAGCACCATCGGATTAAAACGAGTTTTGCCGGGATTCTCCGCAACGGCTTTTGCTGCTGCGTGAGCGAATTGATTACACTCACCCATCACAAAATTCTCGAACGTAAAGCGAGGGTTGAGTTCCACACTCGAATAGTCAGATGTAATCTGTACTGGTGGACGTGTGAAGGTAATCTGTGGTCCTTGCGCCCCCCCTCCAATTGTTCTACTCGGCCCTGGAGTGCTAACCTCTGGAACCTGGGTGTTAGGGAAGGGAAACTTTACCGAGCGAGTCTCGGGATCTTCCTGCACCTCTTCATCTACCGTGTGGTAGACCAATTTGGCCGATTCTCCAAGAATCTTGACAAGAGTTTTGCGAACAACCGAATAGTATTTTTCGTCGATCCACTCGTAAAAAAAACGATTGGGGACCTGAATGTTGATAGTCGCGTCGTCCAGACTTAGCGGCTTGGTCGGCTCGAACCAGGTCTTGAATGCTTGTGGAGATACTTTCTCCTTAATCAAATCAAGACACTCGTTCCAGACGACCTCAACCTCTCTGGATACCTGTTCCGGCATAGGTTGTCGTGACGGTTTACGAATTAATAATGTTACCTGAAATTGATCTGACGATCGTGGGAGATGCGGCGGAAGTTAATACACACCAGATGAGGATTGCAATGTTTCACTGTTCCACATCGAAGAAATATCTTGCGAAGTGATTGAAGTATGCCAATCGTTACAGGCGGGGGGTGGAAACTGTGTGGCTTTTCCGAAGGTAGTTTGTATTTTTGATGTCCTGATTTTTGATACAGAGAGATTCTATCAAACATATTTCGGCAGGTGTGCTATGAAAAGAACATATCAACCAAGTAGACGGAAGCGTCGGAACAAGCATGGATTCCGTTCACGGATGGCGAGCCATAATGGACGCAAGGTTCTCGCACGGCGGCGTGCAAAGGGACGCAAACGTCTGACGGTCAGCGATGAAGTGAATCGATAGGGAGAAGGGTTTCTGGCGGTGAAGCAAATTTACCGACAGGCCTTCTTACCATAGCGAGACCGATATTTCTGAACAACAGCACCCGCAGTTATTTCCGATCGGCGATGATCTGGATAGCTGCGGGTCATTACTTTCATAGAGGTAGGATGAGGGGGAAGACCCGATATCGATTACCGAAGGAGATGATCCTGCGGGGCCGGGATAACTTCCAGATGCTCTTCGATGGTGGCCGTGGGCTTCGCTCCGGTAACCTTGTGTTGAAGTACAGAGTGGTGGAGGATCGTTCTCCCTCTCGGGTGGCCACAGCTTTTATCGTGGCAAAGAAACATGGAAGGGCTGTTGACCGTAACCGGGCGCGGCGCTTGATGCGAGAAGTTTGGCGACTTGCTTATCCAGAGGTTGCAGAAAAACTTCCCGAGAATGTTTTCGTTCACCTTGCCCTGATTTGGGCTGGGCCTCCAGCACAGGTTAAGTCGCCGGAATTTTGGCGGATACGGGAAGATATGTTGAAAGGAGTGGAGAAAGTTGTGGCAAGATTGCCCAACGTCACCCCGGGGAAGCCTGATCGGTAACGGAGTGAATAATGATGGGAAACCACCGGCAGCACGATCATAGTCAGGGTGAATCCGAACCTGTTGCGACGATTTCGACAGAGGTCGAAGGGAAAGTAAATGGGGTGTTGATGTTATTTCGGCGAGGTTTTGCCGGGATTATCAGAGGATACCAGCGATTTATTTCGCCAGCACTCCCCTCCAGTTGTCGGTTCGCCCCGACTTGTTCGGAGTATACTCGGCAGGCAATCATCAAGCATGGTGTAGTAAAGGGAGGCTGGCTTGGTATTCGACGCATTCTGAAGTGCCATCCCTTTCATCCGGGTGGGTACGACCCCGTCCCCTGAGACGCGAAAAACTATTGATAACCATACTTCAAGCTGAGCAATAACGAATGGATAAACGGACGTTTGCAGCCTTCATTCTGATCGGAGCGGTCTTTCTCATCTGGTCCTTTTTCTTCTCTCCGAAACCGGAGCCACCGAAGAGTAATGGAGCCGACACAGTAGCGAAGACCGAGAGTCCTGCTGATACGAGTGGAGGGGGGAAACAAGGAGTTGATTCGTTGCCCGTGGTAGAAGCTCCTCAAGTTGACTCCAACGATCCCTACCGTGCGTGGAAACAGGGTGACGAGCGATACCTCACAATCGAAACTCCTCTCTACACTGCGCTCCTAAATACAAAGGGTGGGTTGCTCGCTCGCTTTACGCTCAAAAAATATAAGGCTTGGTATGGTGCTCCGGTGCAGCTTATCAACGACTCTGCTGGTTTCCCCGGTGAGCTTGGCGTGACGTTGAAGATGGCCGACGACAAGGATCTCGATACTCGCCAGTTCTACTTTGATATTCCAGAAGAAGAAACAATTACGCTCGGAGAAAACGATTCAGTAGTCATCACTGCCCGACTTGCCAGCCCAGCTGCAGGGGAGGGAACAACAGATTCAACTGGGACTCAGAAAAGTGTCGGCGCATTTGTTGAAAAGCGCTTCGTTTTCCGTGGAGACCACTACGATATAGATTTCAACGTTCAGGCTCCCGAGAGCAAAGGGTATGAACTCGACTGGCAGGGAGGGTTGAAATATCAGGAACACAATTCAGTCGACGAATCTTCGCAGGCGAAAGCCTACGTGAAAGTGAACGAGGAACTGAAAGACCTCAATGCAGAACTTGATGTTCCTAACAAGACCGAATCGTTCACTGGCCCTATCGACTGGGTTGGAACTAAGACCAAATACTTCGCCGCGGCACTTCTACCACAAACTCCACTGACGACTACTGCAACACTGCGTGGTAATGCTGCCAAAGCTGATTCGAATGGACTCGTTGAGTCGTATGACTTTAGTCTGATGGTTCCTTCAGGTAGCCAGAACACCAACTTTACACTCTTCCTCGGTCCTTTGGAGTATGACATCGCCCGCGAACATGACTTGACAGGAATGGTCAGCTATGGATTCTTAGAGATTATCGTCAGGCCGATTGCCGAGTATGTTCTGCTCCCTCTCTTCCGACTGCTTCACAGTTTCATTGCGAATTGGGGTATTGTCATCATTGTCTTCTCCCTTCTGATTCGCGGAGCACTCTGGCCACTTTCGATCCCGCAGATCAAGTCATCGGAGAAGATGCGCCTGGTGCAACCGGTGATTACGGAGATGCGGGAGAAGTACAAGGATGATCCGCAGAAGATGCAGATGGAGACCATGAAGGTCTACCGCGAGTATGGAGTGAACCCGGTCGGTGGATGCCTCCCCCTCGTCTTGCAGTTACCGGTTCTCTACGCTCTCTGGACAACACTCTCCAACGCAATTGATTTGCGGCAGGCCGACTTTGCCTTCTGGATCCACGATCTGTCGGTTCCCGATACGCTCATTCACCTTCCCTTCTCGCTTCCATTAATTGGAACACAGTTGAGTGGTCTCGCCCTCATCATGGGAGCCACTCTCTTCATCCAGCAGAAGCTGATGATTACCGATCCGAAGCAGAAGATGATCGTCTATATCATGCCGATCTTTCTAACGATTGCGTTCAATCACTTCCCATCTGGGTTGAACCTCTACTACTTCACCTATAACCTTCTCTCGATTGCACAGCACTACTACATGCGTAGCCAAGCTGGAAAGAGTGGCCTGACGCTGGAACAGTTGAAAGAACAATCGAAAGGGAAGAAGAAGGGGTGGTTGGCAACAAAGATGGAAGAAGCACAGAAGATGGCCGAGATGCAGGGACGAGTACCACCAAACAAGAAGAAGTAAGTGGGTGCGAGTTTGTAGAGTTGAGAGTTCATAGAGTGAAGAGTCCGCCACAGTGGATAGAGCTGGTAGGTGCAGGTCTTCAGCCAGCCCCCAGATCAGCAGTGAATTCTCAGCTTTTGCATTGAGTATATGAGTGGGTGAGTTTGGGAGTGTATGAGTGTACCGAGAGAAGAGCTAAGGAGTCAGGGATCTGCGAACTTCGCGGCTTTGCGTGAGCCTCGTTAATGTCTGCTCTCAACAACTGCTTAGCACTCAACCCTCAGTGAATTAGAAAACGATAATCTGCTGTCAACAAATCACAATCAACCGAGAAGATATGCGCAAACCACCAATACTCTTTACTGGCATTTCCTTTCTCTTCTTTCTATCACTTTCTACAGCGGTGTTTGCCCAGATACCTCGCATTATCAGTTATCAGGGGGTTGCCAGCGATGCTACTGGTTCTCCGTTGAGTAGTGGTCAACATCGTTTTACGATGGCACTCTACACAGCGGCAACCGGTGGAACTCCGATATACGAGCAAACAGTGGAAACAGACGTTGTTGTAGGACTCTTCTCACTCCTGATTGGACCAATACCGGAGAGCCTAACGTTTGGAACCGACTACTGGCTTGGCGTCACGATTGATGAAGGGAGTGAACTCTCCCCGCGCACACCACTCAGTTCAAGTCCATATGCTCTGAATGCTTCCCGAGCGAGCTTGGCCGAGCGAGCCGTGCAGTCCGACACCGCTACCTTTGCCCATGCCCTCTCTCCAACAGCAACTGGTGTCGTCCGCTCATTGAACGGTCTCTCTGGAGCGGTTGTACTGCAAGGTGCTGGGGGAACACGGTTATCATTGAATGGGAATGTGCTAACTATTGCGAGTGATACTGTGCGTTCTACTGGCGGCAATAGTAGTGCGTGGCTTCTCGGTGGCAATGCTGGAACAAACTCTGGACAGAACTACATTGGCACAACTGACGATGAGGCTTTTGAAATTCACGTTGATGAAACAGGGCACAACTTAGGAGTCACGACAGGGAGAGGGCGCGTTCTTCGCTTGGAACCGAACGATAACAGTCCAAATATCTTGGGTGGATTTTACGGCAATACCGTCACCGGTCTGTGGGCTGGAGTTACGATTGCCGGTGGTGGATCGTTCGGCGAGATCAACCGTGTGGCTGCCGACTTCACAACGGTAAGTGGTGGAAAGGGGAATATCGCAACCGAGGTGAACGCCACTGTCTCCGGTGGAAGCAATAACACTGCCTCAGGGCAGTCGGCAACGGTCGGCGGCGGGTTTACGAATATAGCCGAGGCAAATTCGGCAACGGTGGGTGGTGGACTCCGCAACCGTGCGCGCAATTGGAACGCAACGATTTCCGGGGGTAAGGAGAACGTTGCAGAGGATGTTTCAACAACCATTGCAGGTGGTGAAGGAAATCGGGTTAGTGGAGCTGGAGGGACAATCGGTGGAGGAATCAACAATCTCGTTTTCGGAACGGGTGGAACAGTTGCCGGTGGTGAAGCCAATGCTACGTCGGATCAATACTCCACAGTTAGTGGTGGACGTTTCAACAACTCATCTGCAATTGGGGCGACGGTAGGGGGAGGAGTGAACGACACGGCCTCTGGCAAATATGCTACAGTTGGAGGTGGCTTGGGCAACGTCAGTTCGGATCTCTACGCAACGGTTGCAGGTGGAGAAGCGAACACTGCCTCGGGACAATCCTCCGCAGTTGTGGGGGGAACGTTCAATCAAGCGAAGGGAGATTACTCTTCAATTGCTGGAGGTTTTGGCCTAACCCTTGAAGGGAATAAGAGCTTTGGGTTTTTAGGCGAAAATCCAATCTCGAACCGCCAGATGAAAATTGCCGCATCTAACACTGCTCTGCTCGGCAACGTAAATCTATGGCTTGCTAACAACGACAGTACTGCCCGGCAGATCAGATTCTATATCCCAAGCAATACAACAGGGAACTATCCCGGACTGAACACCTACTATTCTTCGTTTGAAGTTGGTTTGCAGACTGCAACGTTCGAGTATATTCTTCCACTCCGCTCTGGTTCGGTTGGTGATGTGTTGGCCATTCAGGCAATCAACGGGAAGAAAGTATCGCTGATTTGGCAGTCTGCCCCGCAATCAACGGCAGGTGGAGAGACTGAAGTTACCCGAAGCGTTTCGCCGAGTTCCGATGATTTGCAGTTCCTGCTACAAGAGCTGAAGAACAAAACCGAAGAGCTTGAGCGAACACAAAAGGAGTTGCAGAAGGCAATTCAACGGCTGGAGAAGATCGAAGCTGATAAGAGTTCAGGAAGCCAAGCAGGTGAATGAAATTCGTAATCGTAGGGGGCAGAAATTTTTGCCCCCTACGGTTATCGGTTCTTATCCTCCAATCCGATCCGACTCCCGATGCTGCACCCCTGTTTGCACGCTCCAGAGGCGCTCGTAAACGCCATCCCGTTCCAGCAGTGCCTCATGTTTCCCATCTTCGACGATCTTCCCATTCTCGAGAACCACAATTCTGTCGGCGTTTCTGATTGTTGAGAGTCTGTGAGCAATCACAATCGTTGTTCTATCGACGGCGATCTTTTCAAGCGAACGTTGAATCGCGGCCTCCGTTTCGTTGTCGACTGCCGAGGTTGCTTCATCTAAAATGAGAATCGGCGGATTCTTGAGTACTGCCCGCGCAATGGAGATACGTTGCCGTTGTCCGCCGGAAAGCCGTTCGCCCCGTTCTCCTACGATCGTGTCATAACCTTGCGGTAATCCAACGATAAACTCTTCCGCTTCGGCTATGCGTGCTGCGGCTATCACTTCCTCATCGGTTGCATCTGGGCGACCATACCGGATGTTCTCGGCAACGCTTCCGTGAAAGAGAAAAATGTCTTGACTTACCAGACCGATAGCTCGGCGTAAGTCTTGGAGCTGCATCTCCCTAATATCTACGCCATCCACTCTGACACGACCGCCATTCACATCGTATAAGCGGAGCAACAATTTCACCAACGTACTCTTACCGGAGCCGGTGGAGCCGACGACGGCGATTGTTTTACCGGCTGGAATGTTCAGAGAGAAGTTTTCGAAGACAGGGTCGCGGTCGGTGTATGCGAAAGAAATATCATCCAGTTCAATTTCACCCTCAACGCTCTCCAGCGGAAGTGGCGTTGATCCTGAACGGATGGTAATTGGTGTGTCGAGAAGGTTCAACACTCGAATCGTTGAGGCCATCGCTCGCTGGTAGAGATCGAGGGTTTCACCGAGACGCGTTAGAGGCCAGAGAAGGCGTTGCGTAAGGAAGACGAGAACACTGTAGGTAGCAACTTCCAACGTTCCGTTCAGTGCGTCGATACCGCCAAAGAGGAGTGTGGCACTGAATCCAACGAGAATTACGATGCGGATCAGAGGAGTAAACGCAGCACTCAACCGAATGGCTTGCTTGTTGCTCACTCGATAGGCTTCACTGTCAACCCGAATCTTTTCTGTCTCCTCATCTTCGGCTGTAAAGCTCTTGATCGTCGTGATCCCGCTGAAGTTGTTCGAGAGGCGGCTGTTCAATGCTCCAACTTTGTCGCGGACATCAGCGTAGTATGGAGCTAATTTTTTCTGAAAGCCAATGGAACCCCAAATGATGAAGGGCATTGGAAGCATTGCCATCCAAGCAACTCCGGGAGCCAAGATGAAGAAGGCTCCGCCGATGGCGAGTACTGTGACAATAAGCTGGATGATTCCATTTGCCCCACCGTTAAGGAAACGTTCAAGCTGGTTGATGTCGTCGTTCAGGATGGACATCAGTGAACCGTGGCGTTGCCGTTCAAACCATGCCAATTCAATCTGCTGCACGTGTCGGTATGAGTCAAGCCGAAGTTCGTGCTGAATCGACTGCGCCAAATTCCGCCAAAGGCGATCGAAGGCATACTCGAAGAGGGATTCGAGTGCCCAGATAATGAAGGTGAGAACGGCGAGAACAATAAGCTGATCGGTTGGGTCAGGGAAACCCCAGTGGGCGATAATCGAGTCCTGCCGCCGCACAACAATGTCGACAGCCGCGCCAATCAATACTGGGGGGGCTAAGTCGAAGAGCTTGTTCAGAATCGAACAGAGAACCGCGAGCCTGATGCGGTCGCGATAGTTTCCAGAGTATTGCCAGAGCCTGAGCAGAGGGTGTGAGGAGGTTGTGGGTTGGCTTTGCATGATCTTGGATAGTAGATAGTAGTTGGCAGATAGTAGTTTGTAGGGTGGAATATGGATTAAGCGTGCGCAATGAGGGGGGAAGAGATTAGAGGCAGAAACTGGACCATCGAGACTCCCGATGATCTCTACTGATCCCGGCACAACCTAAAGAGTTGTGGCGACCACTCTATGAACTCTACAAACTCTTAACTCGTTCTATACTGTTCTGACTCTGAACCCGATACCGTTCTGTTCGCAAACCATTCCCACACCTTCCAGAAAGCGAAGGCTTCGCTCGTCGGTCGGTTCGTCGACACAGTCTATCTGGATACGAACGGGAGTATTTTCGTACTGCGGATACTGTCTTCCGAGAAAGCCATCTAAGATATAGGCGAGGTAGCGATTCAGTTTTTCGTCGAACTGCACTAATTGATTTTTGTCGCTCCCCCACGGACGCTCCTCGATAATCAGGAGCACTACTTCTCCACTGGTGGGGTCTGGAGTAATCAGGTCGATAATATCTGGGTTTTCCACCCCTCGCTGCATCTCGCTTGTCGATTCCATACTTCCTCTATTCTCGGTGCTTCAGTTTTGTATGAAGAGTGTTGTCGTAATGAGAACGGCACTCCGGTTCAACCGGAGTGCCGAGCAATGTTTTGGTTGTTGAACTTGCACTTAGTCGTTATAGTTGCCGTTGGAGTAGTTCCACTCTGCAATCAAGTCACCCCCTTCAGTATACCCTTTCACTACTCCGTCAACACGTCCACGCTTGAAAGGCCACTCATTCTTTACTTGGCCACTCTCATAATATTCTTTTGTCCACCCATTCTTCGCTCCCTGATCGTATTCCATCACATACTTCTTAGCACCGTTAGCGTAGTAAAGTGTGCTGGTTCCCTGCAACTTCCCGTCGGCATAGTTCCACTCTGCCTTTAGTTTCCCATCGGCATAGTACTCTTTGGAAGTCCCCTGAAGCATCCCCTCTTGGTAGCTCCACTCGAAACGAACCTTCCCGTCTTTATAGTACTCCTTGGTTATTCCCTTCAATACTCCTCGTTCCAGACCATACTCGTAGTGTACTTCGCCTGACTCGTAGTAGACCTTATTTCCGTCAGAGCGTTGGCCGAAAGCAGTAAGTGAGGCAACAAAAAATATTACGCCAGCAAAGCTGACGTAGCGTAGCGGGAAGAGACGTAGAGTGTTCATAGTCAATTCAAAAGTAAAAATTCAAAAAACTTCCTACAAAAATCAGGAAAGTAAGATACGAAACCAAAAGATAATTGAGTTTAGAGTTTGTGGAGAGAAGAGTTGGGAGTTGAGGTTCCTGTGTATAGCTCCTTCTTTGCTGCTTTGCGCGATTGGCTTTAGCCGGACAATTACTTCGCTACGTATTCCTCCCCAAACAGCGTCACAACCAATCTTCTGGATCCACCACGATTTCTATGTTCACACAGATAAATTCCCTGCCACGTTCCAAGCCGGAAGCCTCCACCATTGATCGGAATCGTCAGTCCAGAGCCGAAGAGCATCGCCTTGATGTGTGCCGGCATATCGTCCGCTCCCTCCATCGTGTGCCGATAGTAGGGGGCGTTCTCAGGAACCATTCGGTTCAGATGCTCTTCAATATCGTGGCGGACATTAGGGTCGGCATTCTCGTTAATTGCAAGTGAGGCTGAAGTGTGGAGAATAAATATCTGGGCAAGTCCCACACGAATCTTCCTCAACTCTGGAATTCCCTCCTCCACATATCGCGTAATCAAGTGAACTCCCCGAGGAAAAGAGGGGAGAGATAGCTCTCGTTGATACCAGACCATAGGTTCAATTCAAAATTCAAAAGTAAAAATTCAAAAAGGGGAGAAGTAGGATGGTGATATTCTATACACGCGGACAATCAGTTTGCGAGTTTGTTCTTAACACCCGACTTCCAGTCGGGTGTGGTGAGACATTCTGGTTCGGCTCCCCTCTCCCACCACGAAAACTCTTAGAATATCTGACCAGCTATGGGAGAGGGGCGGAGGGGTGAGGGAATCGCATGGAGAAGAATCAAGCAAGATTCATAGAATCAGGTCTATCGAATACCATCAGCAGATTACTTTGCGAGCATCTTGTAGTTGCTTTGTCCGAGAGTATATGTCTTGGTATAGCGCCTCAATTCTCAACTCTCAGTTTTGCGACACCTTTCAGCGAACCAGCTTCCACCTCCACCAAGTAGATGCCCGGGACTAAGCCAGTTGTGTTGATTGTTGCGGAGCCTTTTCCCTCCGTTTGACTATAGTTGATTTCGCTAACTGGAAGCTGCCGAATCCTTTTTCCAGAGGAAGCGTTCGTTAGAGTGATTGTAGGAAAACTATCGCTCGTAAACGTGAGCATCCCTGACCTTCCTGCTTGTAGACTGCTCGGCAAAAGCTCAAGCGTGAGTCCTGATTCGTCCTGCTGCTTTGCCTCGCTGTTTCCGGTCGGGAAGATACTGGAACAAATATCTCTCGTCTCCAATGTGGTCGACTCTTCGTTGAGAACGAAAGGAACTACTTCGAGGCCATCAAAGTTTCTTACTTCAACTTCGAACGGCTCTTGAATGAACTCAAGCGGTGTCACCTCGACCATTAGCGGTTCAACACTTATGCAGAGTGGAGGGAAGGAGAGATCAAATTCCAAGAGTCCTGAAGACAACGTTTGGATCCCACTCGTAGTAGAACTCTGAAGTTGATAAGCTGCCGCAATACGATTTGGTCCGGTTGTAGTAATAGATGAGAGGGAGAAAACCTGTTTGTCGTTGTCTGCTGGTTGATTAGCGGATTCCCTGGAGTTGCTTGAGGGATCGTACGTTAATTGGTAGCTGCGAAGGAGGTTCCCATCTGGGTCAAAGTGGAAGATCTTTGCTTTGCCACTCTTGCCGACTCTCGGTTCTACAATCCTCACCGTAGTGTCTTTTGAGAACACTTCTGAAAACACTTCGGCCCAACCACCTTTCCTGTAGTCGTTCACATGTCCAACAGATAACACAACCGAACCATCCTCTTGCAATGCTCCTTTCCAGTTAGAACTTTCGATGTCGATTTTTCGACTCCATAGAATGTTCTGATCCCTGTCGAGTGCGAGCAGGAAACCGCACTTCTCGGTTGTAAAGTACCTTGGCATACTCTTCGGATCATTCTGCTCAGTTACCGTGCTGGTCTTTAGGTTCCCATAGACAATGGAGCGTGCAGAGTCTGAAAGCACTCCTAAAATTTCAGTGGAGAGATAGGCGTTCGGGTTTTCCCTCCCTTTCCGTTCATAGAGTTGCTCAGACTTTAAGAGGTGTCCCTCACTTGAAAGAGTCGTCAGGCTGAACGGCCTATCCGTGCAGTACCCTCCATAGTTTATGGGAGTGGCAATGAGTATGCGTTCGCGCGGTGTTCCAATGTAAGAGTCTTGGTAGTTAAGATCAGGATAAGAGAACGAAGACATCCACTTCGTCCAGATTATGTCTCCTGAGGGGCTGAGAACACTCAGAATATTTATCGTGTGAAAATCATTATGGTCTCTTGAGCTATCTATAAACAGAGATCCCTGCACAACTACATAATCGTCGAGAGTTGTTCTGCCTTGGGTGAATAAACCAGAAGAACGTTCTTTTGCCGATGTGAGGTCAAGACTCCAGAGAGGAATGCCGTGAGGAGTGAACTTGGTTAACAGGGGAGAAGACGGATATTCTTTCGTTGAGAGACCGCACTGATAGATAGAGCCGTCGGTGGTTTGAAACACATCATTGAATTCAACAGATATTTCGGCTGTGCGATATGACCTCCACCATTCAGTCACTCCTTCAGCGTTGAGTTTGGCAAGAGTTGATTGTGGTGGAAAATCATCAAGAGGGGGTCGCGTTTGAATGTGGAGCAGCAATCCTCCGTCGGCAGTTGCTGATATGTGTTGGAGACTCTTTTCGATCTCTTCAGACGGAATCTCTATAAAGAGAGAAGATTGTCCTCTCAACGGCAGCTGGAGAGTCAGCAACAGAGTAATTGGGATAAGGAGTAGTGATTTCATAACAGATGTTCGTTGTTTGCTTACTGGTAGTTTTTGGAAATTTAGATAGAGAGGTGTGGTAGTTCTCTTACAGTCAACTTCTTTTAAAAACCCTACGAGCATTTGAACCGCTGATTCTGTAGTCGGATGTAAATCAGGGAGAAAGATAACTCAATTCTTCACTTGGGCACTCCTACCAACGAACCATTCTTCAGCTTGAGAAAATGAAAAAGGCAGAGCACCGGGACATCTCCCAACACTCTGCCTCTTTCTGTTTTTGAATTTTGAATTCACCCTTAATAGGTCTCAAGGTAGCGGTCAAGCTCCCACTGGCTTACTGAGATGCGATAGTTGTCCCACTCAGCCTGCTTTGCCTGAACCAGTTTGTTCGTTGTGAAGTCACCCAAGGCTTCGCGGAGCACTGGGTTCGCGCTCAGTTCATCGATTGCCTCCTTCAGGTTCTCTGCTACCGAGCCGATGCCTCGCTCATCCATCTCTGCCTGCGTCATCTCGAAGATGTCATCCTCAACTGGTTCCGGCGCTTCCATCTTCTTCTCGATGCCGTCTAAACCAGTTGCCAGAAGTGCTGCGAAGGCGAGGTACGGGTTTGCTGCCGGATCGGGACAACGAATCTCAACGCGGACAGCCTTCTCGCGACCTGGCGTGTAGCGTGGAACGCGAATCAGTACTGAGCGATTCCGCTGTCCCCAGGCAACGTTTACCGGAGCTTCGTAACCAACCACCAGACGCTTGTAGCTGTTTACAGTCGGGTTGATGACGCCATTCAATCCCTTGATGTGGTGAAGCTGTCCGGCAATGAAGCTCTTCGCTAAATCACTTAGGTGGAATGTGCCGTTCTCATCAAACATCAGATTTTCACCCTCGGTAGTGAAGAGGGACTGGTGAACGTGCATGCCCGATCCGTTGATGCCCGCAATTGGCTTCGGCATGAAGGTGGCGTGCAGGCCGTGCTGCATTGCAATCGACTTGAGGGCGAACTTCATTGTTACTGCTGCGTCGGCTCCGCTCAGTGCGTCCATGTAGCGGAAGTCGATCTCATGCTGACCGATAGCTACCTCGTGGTGAAGAGCCTCAACGTCGATATCAAATGCTTGGAGGGCAAAGGTCATCTCCTGACGGATGTCGGCTGCGAGGTCGGTTGTCTGGTCGAAGTAACCAGCTTCGTCGTGCGGTAGTGGTTGCAGTGGTCCACCGTTCTCTTTCTTGAAGAGGAAAAACTCCAACTCCGGGCCGACGTTGAAGACGTATCCCATCTCCTTTGCCCGCTCAAGCTGACGCTTCAAGATGTAGCGTGGATCTCCCTCGAACGGTGTTCCGTCTGGCATGTAGACATCACAAATGATGCGTGCTCGCGTTCCCGACTCAGATTTTTTTGTCCACGGGATTACCGCGAAGGTCTTCAGGTCGAGCTTCAGGAACATATCGCTCTCGTGGATGCGGGTGAAGCCCTCAATCGAAGAGCCGTCGAACCAGACGTTTTGGTCGATTGCATCTTCCAGCTTCCATACTGGAATGGTAACTGCCTTCAGTGTTCCTACAATGTCGGTGAATTGCAGGTTCACGAACTGCACATTGTTCTCTTTTGCGAGGCTCAGGACGTCGGTTTTTGTCATTGGTCAATACGTAGATTGTATGTGGTGGAATAGTTGACTTCTTTTCTGTTGCTCAATTCTCTTTATTGAGTGGTGATTGGGGTGATCCGGTTGTTGGTAAAGGTTCTCGATGTAGGGGGAGGGTTTACCTAATCTGTTTATCTAAATCTGTGAGGGGCAAACGTAGGGCAGATGCTTTGCCCCCTACGAAACTCTCACACTCCTACACTCTCACACTCATCTACTCTCCTTACTTTTGCCGTGCCGACTTTGCCTCCTCGATGATTTCTCTCGCGTGCGTCAGCGTCAAGGCTGTGCTTTCTTTGTGTGTGGAGAGAACGAGGTTTGTTCGCGTTCCAATAACGCCGGGCCAGCGCTGGATTTCTCCGAGAAGACGCTCCAATGTTGCAGTGTTCTTTGTCCTGATTTTCAATAAGTGGGATGCGTCTCCAGTAACCGCGTGGCACTCCATGACTTCGTCGTGAGCCGATGCTTTTGCGAGAAATTTGGGGTAGTGCGTCGAAGAGTCGACACGAACTTGGATAAATGCAGTGATGTCGAGTGCAAGGGGATCGGGAGCAAGCTGAGCTGATACTTGAAGAATAACCTTCCGCTCTTCCAGTTTTCGTAGACGTTCGGCAACTGCTGGGGAGGAGAGGCCGACAGCCTCGGCTAAGGAGTTGAGCGAAGCTCGTCCCTGCTCCTGAAGGAGTTTCAATAGATCGAGGTCTTTTGAGTCAAGATCAGTAGAAAGTCGCATTGGCTTATTTTTCTAAAGCGAATGTGCAAATCTACAAATCTTTTGAAAGTTAACAATGAAAATTGCAGAATTTAATATCTGAGTGCATTTTCAAGAACTTCTATATATCAAAACTTCATATTTCAGATTTCTATTATGATTGAACGTTATACCCGTCCCGAAATCGGGGCAATCTGGCAAGATCAGAACAAGTATGCCATCTGGCTTGAGATTGAGACGTTGGCCGTAGAGGCGCAGGCTGAACTTGGTGTTGTGCCGAAAGATGCTGCCGCAACGATACGGGAGAAAGGGAATTTTGAAGTGGCGAAAATTTTAGAGATTGAAGAAGAGGTAAAGCACGATGTGATTGCCTTCCTGACAAATGTGGCTGAATATGTGGGGGAACCCTCCCGCTACGTTCACCTCGGCATGACATCTTCCGATGTGCTGGATACTTGCCTCGCCGTTCAGCTAAAGCAGGCGGGAGAAATTCTGCTCCGAGGTCTGGAAGCGTTGCGAGATGCGCTCGCAAAACGTGCAGTTGAGTTTAAGGGCACGGTGACGATTGGTCGCTCGCACGGCATCCACGCCGAGCCAACGACGTTCGGGACGAAGTTGGCAGTTCACCACCAAGAGGCTGTCCGAAACATCGAGCGGATGAAGCGGGCAATTGAGACGATCTCCTATGGACAGATTTCTGGCTCGGTCGGAACGTTTGAACATCTTGACCCGAGTGTGGAAGAGTATGTTTGCGAGCGACTTGGATTGAAGCCCGATCCAGTCAGCACGCAGGTGATCCAGCGGGATCGACATGCTGAATACATGGCGACACTCGGCGTGATAGCTTCCTCGCTTGAGCAACTCGCGGTTGAGATCCGCCACTTGCAGCGGACGGAAGTGTTGGAAGCTGAAGAGTTCTTCTCGAAGGGACAGAAAGGAAGCTCTTCAATGCCACACAAGCGCAACCCTATCGTCTCTGAACGGGTTGCAGGCATGGCTCGCGTAGTCCGGGCAAATGCAATCGCTGCGATGGAGAACGTTCCCCTCTGGCACGAGCGGGATATTAGCCACTCCTCAGTTGAGCGAATCATCTGCCCCGACTCTACGATTGCTTTGGACTACATGTTGGCGAAGATGACCGACCTGATTGAGAACTTGTTAGTCTACCCAGAGAACATGGTGAAGAATCTGGAGATTACCAGTGGACTTCACTTCTCACAAACAATTCTGCTGGAGCTTGCGAAGCGGGGAGTGAGCCGCGAGGATGCCTACCGGATGGTGCAGCGGAATGCGATGGAGGTCTGGAAGACTCGCGAGAATTTTGCTGACGTGCTGAAGCGGGATCAAGATTTGACAGCTTTGATTTCTGCCGAGGAGATCGACGAAATTTGTGATCTACAAAAATCAATTCGGCATGTGGACTATATTTTCCAACGTTGTGGTCTTAACTAACATCATGGTGCTTTCTTTGTGCTTCGTGCCTTGAAAAGGGTCACGCAAAGACGCAAAGGCGCAAAGAAAATCAAGGCGCAAAGGAGATATTTATGAAGAGTTCACATCTGATTCTCTCGACAGTTCTTCTCAGCACACTTCTCTTCTCTTGTTCTTCGAACGAGAAGCCAGAGGGGGAAGGAGAAGGGAATGATACTGGGTCGGTTATCGATACCTCGAGCACTTCTGCTGGCAAGGGTGATTCCTCTACCGACCTACAGAGATGGTTCGGCGACCGTTATGGTCCTGAGGCTGGGAGTGTTGTGTACGATGTTACGATAGGGGAGACAACCACAGAGCGAACTTCATACTTCGCCGAGCATGGATTTCGAGAAGCACACTACCTAAACTTGAGCGAGGGGAAGAGCGCACCGCAACACATTACAGTGATCGACAGCGGCAAGATCGTTGCCAGAGGGCCAGGTGATCCAAGGCCTCTCACCGCAACGTGGCGACCCGACCCAAATCAGAGTCTGCCAAACTTCCGACATCTGACTGATGATATGCGCCAGCTTTTTCAACTGGAAGAACTATCCTCGAAAGAGTTCCTCGGCAAAGAGTGTCGAGGATATCGGTTGAAGATCGGGAAGTCAATTTCTGATGTCTGGGTTTGGGAAGGAATCATGCTCTACAGCGAGATCAAAGGGGAGCCGGGAGAGGATATCCCCCCGATGATCGTTCGTGCAACGGTGTTGAGCACAACGGCTCCAGCCGAAGAGGTTTTTCACCTGCAATAAATCCAATCGCTTCGGCGAAAAGAGAGGTCTTGAAAAAGAGAAGCCCTGATCCTGTTTGCAGGATCAGGGCTTTTTAACTATCCGGGAGTCCGGTAGCAGGTTGCTAACAAACTTCGCCGGAGGCTCCCGTCATAGAATTACTAGACACAAGATCACCTCCTTTGGACAGGGTATGAAACTTATGCACTCGAAGCACCCCTGGTTGAACTCCCAGCGCAGCATTGGAGCCATTTTTTAAATGGCACGGGGCATTGACGCCAGCTTCGATTGATTATTGCTACCGATTAAATTTTTTTTTGGTCTGGAGAAATAAGAGCCGATAAGAGAGTCTTGTCTTCTTTCCACTCTCTGTCGATATAGTTTCGTATCCCACCAATCGTGAGAGGATCGAAAAGTAGTATGAAAGTAGTACGTGCTATGAAATGTTATCGGGTCATATTGATGTATGAGAAAAGGGATTATCCTTTCTTCTGATATACAGAGCCATAAACAATCAGAGTAGGCTATAAGATGGATAGCAATCGACAATCGTCAGAACTTCGCGTCAGAAAAAACCTTCTCGACTTATCGGAGGTGGAGGTTAGTGATCTTCGGCAAGCGTTCACACTGCTGAATGAGAGTGGTGAGTATCAGAAGTTTGCCAGCATACTTGTTCACTGGGGGCACACGCAGCAGAACGATCTTCTCTTCCTTCTCTGGGCACGCGCTTACTTCTATGAGTTCGAGCTTCTCCTTCAAAGTGTAGTTCCCAGCGTCACTTTGCCATATTGGGACTATACGTCGGAGACTTCACGGAAGGATGGTCTCCCCGCAATCGTTGCCAATCCGCTTACTGAAAGTGGAGAGCCGAATCCACTCTTTCGAGGGGAGTGGAGAGAACCTCTGCACACATTCCGTGAGACTCTGCCACCACCAGCGTTAGCCGAGACTGCACAGTTGGCCGAGACCGCGATGTCGTTTGAAGACTTCGTAACCTTCTCCACGTCTATCTGGAAGACCGATATTTTTACCCACATCTGGCTCGGCGGGAGTTCGCGAAGCACAGCAACAACGGCATTCGATCCGATTTTCTGGTTCAGTCACTGTAACTTAGATCGACTGTGGGATGAATGGCAGAGGAAGTACGACGACTACTCAGCTCCTGCTTCCGTAGAAAGCGCCGACCTAAAACCATTTCAGGTCGATGATAACGGAACTACTCGGAGTCTAACTGGCGCGGACGTTTTGCGCACAGCAGAGCTGGGCTATACATACCTATAATTACCGACAGTTATCAACTACCAATTCTATCAGGAAAAACCCATGACAAAAAAGCCAAACATTATTCTGATCGTCACCGATCAACAACGTGCGCCGCAACTGTTCGACGAGAACATGGCGAAGTTCGATCTCCCAGCCTACCAGCGTCTGCGAAAGAACGGGATTGAATTTGAATATGCCTTCTGCAACACCTGCATGTGTTCCCCAAGCCGTAGTACGCTCTTTACCTCCCTCTATCCGTCGGAGCATGGTGTTACGCAGACGTTGTCGTTTGGTGGACCATACTCGATTGCGCAGCCGACACTCGATCCTACATTGCCGAACATGGCAAACCTCTTCTACTTTGCAGGCTACAATGTACAGTATCGTGGGAAGTGGCACTTAAGTAAGGGGAATACGAAGGGAGATACAGAGAATAATTTGACGGCTGCCGAGGTTGGCCTGTTTGGTTTTATGGGGTGGGAGCCACCCGATGCTGGCGAGGATACGAAGCCAGAAAATTTTGGAGGAGGCTTTGCAAATCATGATGAACGTTATATCCGTGAGGCAATCGAGTTCATCGAAAACTATGATGATCCTCGACCCTACCTGCTCGTTCTCTCGCTGGTAAATCCTCACGATGTGCTCGCCTATCCAAACGGCTACACCTATGGATACGGAGATGAGATACTGAAGGGGCCACTACAAACGCCACCGAGCATGGCGGAAGACCTTCTGAAGAACTACAAGCCGACAGCGCAGTGGCAGTTGTTGCTATCGCTGAATGGGTTGCTGGGAAATCTCAATAACATTCCAGACGGTCCGAAGAACTACGTGAACATGTATGCGAACTTGATCCGAAAGATTGACCATCAAATCGATCAGCTTCTCGACCTTTTCATGGACAAGAAAGGGAATCCAACCGATCGATTCCAAGACACGGTGATTATTCGAACAGCCGATCATGGTGAGATGGGGCTTGCCCACGGTGGCTTGCGCCAGAAAGCCTTCAACGTCTACGAGGAGACGATTCGCGTTCCGATGATCTGGTCCAGTCCTCTCCTCGGTGTGCAGGGGGTGAAGTCTGATTCGATGGTCTCTCTTGTCGACACGCTGCCGACGTTGATCGGCTTTACTGGAATCGACGTCCCGAGCAATCTGAAACTGAGGGGACACGACTACCATAAAGTCCTGACTGGTGAGACAACGTCGACTCAAGAGAACATCCTCTTTACTTTCGACGATATTCGTGCAGGGGCAACCAACCAGCAAAATGCCGTTTTAGCTCCGAACCGAATTCGGATGGTTCGGAACTCACGCTGGAAATATGCCGTCTACTTCCACGAAGATTCTTCCTATCCGATGGAGTATGAGTTCTACGATCTCGACTATGTCTCACCCGATCTCAATTCAATCGAGTGTGCAAATCTTGCCTACCACATCCCAGATGACTACCCCGATCCAGCGTTGGCCGAGCGGACAATGAAGGAGATGCAGGCACTGCTGCAACAGGAGATAGAGGCAAAGCTCTACAAGAAGAATTGGAATCCTGATTGGCCCGATTCACTACCGACACCAAACCCGAATATGGTTGGGAACTAAAAATCCCAGTTGATTCTACGAAGAGAGAACCCCCGACGGCTATCTTTCACAGCAGTCGGGGGTTCAATTCAAAATTCAAAAGTAAAAATTCAAAAAGGGGAATATCCCTCTTCGTGAACTTTGCGACTTTGCGTGACTCTCTCTTGGCAGAGGTGAGATTTTCATTACTAAGAAAGAGTACTTACCCCTCTGCTTCTGCGTGATAGACTTCTCGCATCCACTCAACGAAGCCATCCATTCCCAGCTCTTGGCGTTGCGTTACTACGTGGACGGCATCTTGCCCAAGTGGCAGGCGGACGAACGGCTTTTCCTCATCGACTGTGAAGAGGATTGCGCGGATCACTTCTAACGGATTCTGTCGGTAGGGGAAGAGATCGCGACTCGCGTTTGCGATCCAAAGTTTGCGAATCTCAGCGTATGGGGATTTCGGGTCTTCCTCAGCCGGGGCACGCTTTGCCGAGCGAGGGCCGAAGTCGGTGTCGTATGCACCTGGCTCTACAACAATCACCCGAATCCCAAAACTCGACAACTCCAAATACTGTGCTTCGCTGATTGCCTCAACCGCCCACTTAGACGATTGGTAGAAGCCACCTCTTGGTGTTGCCATGCGTCCAGCCATGCTGGAGAGATTCACGATAACGCCTGAGCCTTTCGAGCGCATGTGCGGGATTACTCCCTGCGACATGGCGATCAATCCGAAGACGTTCGTCTCGTACATCTTCCGCACCTCCGCAAGTTCCCCCTCCTCCTGCGTAGCGAAGTAGCCGTAACCTGCGTTGTTGACCAAAACGTCAATTCCGCCGAATCGTTCAAGTCCAGCGGCGACGGCGTCGTGAATCTGCATGTCATTTGTTACGTCGAGTGGAAGCCTGAGAATCTGATCTTCCGCATTCTTCCCAATATCTTCAAGCGTCTCTGGACGCCGTGCTGTTGCGATAACGTTCTCCCCAAGCTCGATGAGAGCTTCCGATAGCATCCGACCAAATCCAGTAGAGCAGCCGGTAATGAACCAAGTACGTGGCATGAACATCAAGTTTTATAGTGAAGAGTTTCTTAACTCGTTATAGATAGCCGATTTCTTACAGTTGCCATCTCTCGCCAACATAGAGAAAAGTTTGTACGCGATGAAACTTGTCTGTTCGGATTACTCTTGTCCCAGAGCCAGTTGGTAGTGTCTACTTCCTCTCTCTACTGATGCGGCCATTCCAGTTGAAACTATTGGAGTCTCTTCTACTCTCTTCCACGGCAGTTTCGGCCACCACTTTTCGATAGGGAGGGAAGTGTCTGGTGTCACACTTTCACCCGGACGGGGGAAGACGATTGGCAAGTTGACTTTTTCGGCGGCAACAATTGCGCGCTCGGCTGGTTCCGTCCAACCGTGCGACGCTAAGTTGAACGTTCCCCAGTGAATAGGGAGCATCAGCTTTGCTCGAACCATTGTGGCAGCCCGTACCGACTGCTCAGGCCCCATGTGAACATCGGACCATGCGGCATTGTATGCTCCCACTTCCATCATTGCGATGTCGAACGGACCGAGTCGATTCCCAATCTCCTCGAAGCCGGGAAAGAGAGCGCCATCTCCACTGAAGAATGCGCGCCGCTCCTTTCCAATGAATGCCCAACTTCCCCACAACGTCGCGTTCCTGTCGTTTAAAAAACGTCCTGAAAAATGGCGCGCCGGTGTGCAGACAACGTCAATCCCATTCAGTTCGGTCTGCTCCCACCAATCCAACTCAGTGATTCGTTCTGGTGCAATACCCCAGTATTCGAGGTGTGCTCCAACGCCGAGTGGAACAATAAAGCGAGGAACTCGGTTGGCGAGCGCCGTAATCGTTTCGTAATCGAGATGATCGTAGTGGTCGTGTGAAATGACGACTGCGTCGAGCGAGGGCAAATCTTCTAATGCAATCGGTACAGGATGGAATCGCTTCGGCCCCATGAAGCTGGTTGGGGCTGCCCTGTCGCTCCAGACTGGGTCGGTAAGGATGCGCACGCCTTCAATCTCAACGAGAAGTGAGGAGTGACCGAACCACGTTACCCGGAGGTCAGATGAGGGTGATGTTGCGAAGTCACTCCCCGCTCGGTTTACTACTGGAAGTGATTTCTTTGGAGTACCATACGGGTTACTCTTGAAGAAGAAATCGATAGCCACTGAGAGGGACATCCCAGTCTGTATTGCCGGAAGTGTGTTGACAAAGTGATCTTCTCTGTAGTGAGATGAACTCTGCATACGTTCCAGCCGTTCTCCCGACGCTCGGGTTCCAAGTGCTGTCCAAATTGATGCCATAATAATTGTGATAGTGATTACGAGAAACCCGGCAACGATGCCAATAACCCGAAGCCACTTGCGGCGAGGCTTTCCTGGCCGGACGAGTTTTGCCTCTCCAGTTCTTGCCCCTTTGCTCTCAGCCTGACTTCTCCTGATTAACTTCATGCTGCTCAACTAACGTTTGTGATTTCTCAGTGTGAAAGAATTCTATGACCGAACGGTCCGATGATCTGGGCTGGCTATACTGTAACATAAATCAAAAGTTTCAATAATTGAACTATCAAATGTGAGAAGTAATTGCATTCGCAGGAGAACGGTGGGAGTAGTGTATTTTGGGGAACGGTATCAGGTATGCAGAGGACTTTAGAGAACTTGAGAAGAAAGGTATGGTCAGCCAAAAACAGGTTTCCGCATTTACGCAGGTGCTTCGGCAGGTAGGACTCATCTTTATGAGAGTTGCCGGGCAGCAGTCGCACGCACACGCGAACTACAACAAGCAGGAGTTGTTGGCACTCAGTATTCTCGGCGTAAGTGGTGCGTGCAGGATGGGAGAGATCAGCGAACACCTCGGGGTTGGCCAGAGTGCAGTGACACCGATTGTTGATCGGCTGGAGAGTCAAGAGCTTGTGCAGCGGAAGCGGAGCGATCAAGATCGCAGGGTCTGGCTGGTGGAACTGACAGAGAAGGGAAGAGAGGTAGTGGCTGGCGAAGATGAAATCTATCAGCAGGTCGCGACAGAAATGTTAGCTCCACTGAAAGCGGCAGAGCGGGATATGTTAATCAAACTTCTGCAACGTATCGGAGAGCCTGGGGCGGGGAGTGAGTAGTGAATCTTTCAGCAACTGCTCATTACGTAGGAAACGACTTGAAGTCGTTCAGTCTACTCTTTTATTTAGTGCACCCCGATGAATCGGGGTGTTAATGGGAGAGCTTTTACAGATATCTGTTCTGGGAATGTCTTGAGCAACTGTATGTCGGCATAATCTGTGCCATATCTCTTTCCCGCAGCTTCGCTTGACATTATTGATGTACTGGAGCGAACTGGACAAACATCTTAGAATCAATTCTCAATGAAAACAAAAAAAGAACTCAAAGAAGAGTATAAACAGTTGAAAGCTCCGATGGGAGTTTTTCAAATCAAGAACGTATCGAATAATAAGGTTCTGATTGACAACAGTCCTGACATGACTTCTAAATGGAATCGACACAAAACTGAGTTGAGGTTTGGAAGCCATAGAAACAGTGAACTGCAAAAGGATTGGAACGAGAAGGGAGAAGAGAACTTTGTCTTTGAGGTCTTATCAGAACTGGAAAACAAGGGTGAAGAGAACGTGGATTATCGCAAAGAGCTACGAGAACTTCAGGATATGATTGTTGAGGAGTTAGGGGTTACAGAGGATCGTCTCTATAGAGATACTTACGGACGATAGAGTTTCGAGAATGATAATAGCATCGAAATGGCCAGCAAGCTCTGTGTATAGTAGATAGAGGCATTATTGTAAGCCTCAAAAGGTCGACTCCATTAACACCTCGATTTATCGAGGTGTATTTGCTCACTGTCAGACCTCTTGTCGTTTCTAACGACATCTGCTTAAGTGGTAGTGGGCTATGCGATCTCAATCCTGCTGAGGGTAGCAACGCCTGAAAGTCGTTATCTACTCTCAGTCTTCTTTGATAAGAAGTCTCGATTTCTCCGCCAACGCATTTATCTCCCTACTCCGCAACACCTGCGTCGGTGCGCCACTTAATGCTCCCTCAATGAGTGCTTGTCCTAACATCTCAGTTGTGGTCAAATAGTTGGGGAAGATTCTCCTCAGCAGTGGGTAGAGTGGAGAGAGAACCTTGTAGAAGAGCCGGTAGACCCGCGTTGCGGAACTGACGCCGGTTACCGGTTGAATGTAGAAGGGACGATAAATTAGAACTCGCCGGAAGGGGAGTGCAGTCAAATCGTTCTCCAGTTCTCCCCGAACTCTCGCCCACATCTGCCGACTCTTTCCAGTTGGGTCTGCTCCCTCGGCTGAGACATAGCAGAAAGTCATCTCAGGATTTAGTCGCACCAACATCGTTGCGGCGGCTAATGTCAGTTCGTTTGTTTGGTGGCGATACTCTTCCTCGTTCTTCCCAACCGATGTTGTGCCGAGGCAGAAGAGGCAGGCATCGTACCCAACAAGTTGATCTTCGATTGTAGAGTAGTCGTAGAAATCGGAGATAAGAAGTTCTCTCACCTTCTCGTGCTCTACACCGGTTGATCGGCGACCAATCACAAGAATCTGTTCAATTCGCGAATCGGCCAAACATTCAACCAACGTTCCCGAGCCGATCATTCCGGTTGCACCGAAGAGGATAACATTCATGGTAGATAAGTAGATTTGTTTTCTACCAATATAGGGAACCGTTGAATCTTCTGGTGTTTTGGTGGGGAGCCTTCACTCCGTGGGAATACTGTCCGATCCGTGTACCATCGGCTAAGCAGTTGGGATTACCCCATCGCTCTCGAAATTTGAGGTCCGATCCGTGTACCATCGGCTAAGCAGAGATGATCGCTCGATGAAATTGTACATGGATTGGACGGATGCACACAGATCGATATTCACCTGCGGTTCTTCTATTATCGCGATGGTAAGTCTTCAGAAAAGTGCTGTCAAGTTGAGGTATACCTGCATCTTTGTTCCGATATTTCCGACTGACTACTTTTGCTGTCGGTGAAGATTAAAGAAGATGTCTTTTCCACCTTTCAGCTTCGCCGCTTCGCTTGGAGTGCAAAATCGAATATCTAAGTAACAGTTGCCATACTCTACTCTTGACAAAATAAACACCAAAGTACTCAAGCAATGAACATTGGAATAGTTGGTGGATCGTTGGCAGGTTGCTCGGCAGCCATTCAATTGATGAAGCATGGGTATCGGGTTTCTGTTTTTGAACGCTCGGGCAAAACGTTGTGGGGAAGAGGAGGGGGAATAGCGACAACGACAGAGGTTCTGAATGAAATTCGAGGGGAAGAAATGATTGACGACAACTTCTCCTCTCTCACAGCCAAGAGAATGCCTTTTGTTGGCAAAGCAGAGTCTTACGAGCCGTACGGAAGAGCCGCTTGGTCAATGCCGATGGAACTTCAGGTTTTCCACTGGAACGAACTTTGGCAACAGCTTCGCAAGAACGTTCCGAACGAATGTTACCACTCCGGAATCGAAATTGTTGAGGCGAAGCAGTTGGAAAATGGGGAGGTTGCCCTAACTACGCACTCAGGTGAGGAGCTTCACTTTGATCTTGTCCTCTTTGCCGATGGGTATAACTCATTCGGACGCCAGATTCTGTTTCCCGATAAGGAGTTGAAGTACAGAGGGTATGTTCTCTGGAGAGGATTGTTCCCAGAGTCGGGGACGAAGATACTGGATTTACCTGAGGAGAATATGCCCCGTCTCTCTTATCCCGGTGAGCCGGGACACAACGTTGTCTACTTTATTCCCGGCAATAGCGGTTCGGTGAAAGAGGGGGAGCGAATCCTTAACTGGGCTGCCTACATCGCTGTTCCGGATGAAGATCTGGATGATCTGATGACAGATAATACTGGCAGAGTGAGAGTCGGGACACTACCACCGGGAACCTTGTCAGAGAATAATGAGCGGAAGTTGAAGGAATACTTGTCGAAGCATCTTCCGGAGTTCTATGCCAACATAGTGAGCAACACAACCGACAGCTATATTCAAGTTATTTACACTCTCGATCTCGATAGCTACTACAAGGAGAATATGTGCTTGATAGGAGATGCCGGGATGGTTGTGCAGCCTTTCACCGGTTCCGGTATTTTCAAAGGATATAACAACATCAAGGATCTCTTGGCAAGTCTCGCGAATCACGATACAGTGGAAGAGGCATTGAAGGAGTGGAGCGACAAACAGGTGGTGACAGGAAAGAGGTTGCTGGCATTTGGAGAACAACTGGAGAAGGCTCTGATATGGGAACCGATGGACTTCGCAACTGCAGATGAACAGGAAGTTGCCAATTGGTTCAAGGAGGCGGTGACGCCACCGGAGAACTTCAACTTTCACAGAGATCGTTGAACGAGCGATAGATCGTATAGAAAGAGGATGGTGCTTGGGTCAGCTTGGTGCTCTTTGTGGTAAAGCAGGATAGGATAACCACAAAGAACACCAAGAAGCACCAAGGTTAAGGACTCACACGGTTTCGGTCTCTTGGATACATCGTTGCCTCTCGCACATTCTTTTGTCCGGTTATGAGCATCGTCAAGCGTTCCAGCCCGATCGCTAATCCGCCGTGTGGAGGCATGCCTACATCGAACATCCGAAGGTGTGGCTCGAACGAAGTTGGATCGATTCCTCGTCCGCGAAGTGCGCTCTCCAAGTCTTCGCGCCGGTGTAAGCGTTGGCCTCCGGTTGTGATCTCCAGACCACGGAAGAGGAGGTCGAAGCTTTCCGCACTCTCTCCACTCCCGCGTGGGTGAGTATAAAATGGCCTGTTCGCCAGAGGGAAGCCGAGGACGAAGAGTGCCGGAACGCCAGTCTCTTGTTCGGCAATTGCGCAGAGCTGCCGCTCAGCCTCTGGGTCTAAGTCATCTACCAAATCGTTTCGTCCGTGAACCTGCGATAGCCGTTCGAGACATTCTCCGAATTCCCACGTCGGGACTTCTAACATTGAGGGGAGGAGTCCTACGCCACTCTCAGTGAACATCTCGCCAAACCTTTCATTCAGTCTGTTGAAGATATATGTGAGGAGTTCGCGTTCCAGTGCAATCACATCTTCTGGTCCGTCGATGAATCCCATCTCAAAGTCGAGCGAGTAGTACTCGGTTAAGTGCCGACTTGTCGCGTGTGGCTCGGCTCGATAGACGTGGCCAGTCTCGAACACCCGCTCGAACCCGGCGACTCCATGTTCCTTGTAGAACTGTGGACTCTGAGCCAAGTATGCAGCTCGCTCGAAATAGTCGATCTCGAAAAGATTTGTTCCCCCCTCCGTACCACCGGCGACAATCTTCGAAGAGATAATTTCGGTGAAGTGGTGCTCGCGAAGGAACTCCCGAAAGCCTTGCAAGATTTCCGCCTGCACGCGAAAGATATTTCCAACAACCGGGTTGCGCAGGGAGAGAGGACGGTGGTCGAGCTGCACCTCTAACGGAACCTCTGCAAGGTTCGAGCTTGAGTTGAATGGGAGCGGGAATGCCGACCGATTCAGTACGGTAATCTCGAGTAGGTCCAGCTCAAACCCAACCTTCGACCGCGCTTCGCTCCGGACGCACCCACGGATTTCTACTATATCGTCCAGCTTCAAATCAGTCCCGTCGAGTTGGGCAGGATTTGCCACGCACTGCACCATACCGGTTGCGTCGTGGAGAATGAGAAAGGTAACCTTTGCCAGTTCGCGCAATCGGAAGACCCATCCGCGTACCGTAACTTCCTCGCCGATCATATCGCCGAGTTGTGCAACAAACGTTCGGTTCATTGCCGACCTCCATTAGATCAAGTTTGATTAGGAAATTATGTATAGCTGGAACCGGCAGGCCGGCGGTACCATCCAGCTTCCGACAGAGGATGTCGGCACTCGATTGGTGTGCTCTGTCGTGGCACGAACGTCAAGCCCTACTAAGGTCTACAGTCGCAGGAGAGAGAGTCCTCACAACCATTCCCGATTCAGTCTTGCCCTTCAGAGGGGTCTATCCTCATCAACAGGTTGCAGCAAGTATAAGGAAATTCAAAAGTAAAAATTCAAAATTCAAAAAGGGGAGGAAAGGGAAATCTCGGATGGTAGTGCAAAACGGCTTAAAGTTGCTTCCGGGAAGGGGTGGTTTCGTTCTCAACTCGATGAGCCAAGATATTATAGAGCCGTCAGATTAGATGTGATAGGAACTCTCGCTACCCCCCGGCTTCCAGTCGGGAGGATCAGTATCCTCGGTTCCGACTTCTCTTTTAATAAAAAGGGAGAGAGTTTCTCGGAAGCTCTTAAGATTACCCTTCCTTATTCCGTAATTTCGCGGGTGTGTAGGAGTTTGCTTCCACAAGCGAAGGGAACTTCTACGTGGATGATTTTCACAAAGGCCTCGGCGTTCGCCAATGCTGCCTTGGCTCTGTTTGTGCAGAACAAGCTGGAGAAGAAATCACTCCTCTCCTGATACCCCACATTACCACAACCACTAACTGATGAGGGAAGATGAAACGAGAAGATTTTAACAAAGAACGATTTACGTTAGAAATCAAAGTTGCCTGTTCAAAAGAAGAACTGTTTGAGTATGCCACGTCTGACGGATTGACCAAGTGGTTCATCGGACATGTTGAGTATAAAGATGGTGATGGAAAATATATTGAGGGGAGCGAAGTAAAGGAAGGAGATACCTATCTGTGGAAGTGGCAGAAGCCACATCAAATCGATGGAACGGTATTAAGCTATCAAGTGAATGACCACTTTGAATTCACTTTTGGCAAAGACTTTACCGTAAAGTTTTCTGTGGAGGAAGTTGAACCAGGGGTCTCCTCGGTGCTGAGGTTGGTACAGAAGAATCACGATCCAAATGAATCCAACGAGTTCGGCTTCATCAACTGCTGTGTCTGTTGGACCTTCTTCTTGACCAACCTGAAGTCGGTTGTTGAACAGGGGAAAGATTTGAGAGAGCAAGAGATCATCAACGAATCATTCGTTAATCAGTAGTTGCAGTATGGATCTGGAGTTCATCAACAGGCAACTCGATTTTAACTATGCGTTTGCTGAAGAGCTGGTGACGGATGTGCCGGAGCATCTCATGACCTGTTGTCCGGCAACTGGACTGGAAAATCATCCGGCATTCACGCTCGGTCACCTTGCCGTGGCAACCGCGATGACGGTTCATGATCTCGGAGGAGAGGGGACGATTCCAGAACTCTGGAATCAGCTTTTTATGCGGAAAGGTCCCGGTGACCCGACCCTGCCCGACAGCGATGCTGCCAGATATCCCACAAAGAGCGAACTGTTGAGAGAGCTTCACCGACAGCACGAGCAATTGAAAGCCTTGCTACTCCAGCGAGATTTCTCTTCGCTGAGTGGAGTCGTGGAGTGGCGACTCTCGAAATATCTCCCATCCGATCTCGATTGCACAATCTTCATGTGTGTTGCTCACGAGTCAATGCACTTGGGGCAATTGTCGGCCTGGAGGAGGGGTATGGAGCTACCGTCGGCATTGGGGAGGATGTAGGGGAGAGAGAGGGGCGGCAGAACCATAGTTCTCTGTTCGGCTCCTCTGCAACGGTAGGCTTTACGTGAACAAGCAAAAGGTACAGAGGAAAAAATTCGGGGATGCCGAAAACCGATCAGAGTAGGCAAAAACGTTCTATTATCAACCGCAAATGGATCATGCAAATCTTCCAACTCCAGAAAGTATCATGAAGATTGGTACAGGTTTCTGGCCTTCAAAAGTCCTTTTGAGTGGGGTGAGGTTCCAGCTCTTCACAACACTCGCTGAAAAGGGATCAATGTCGGCGAGCGAGGTCAAGTCCCACCTCGGATTCCAGTGCACCGATCGCCACGTCTACGATTATCTCGACACCCTCACCGGCTTCGGCTTCCTGAATCGGGAAGGCTTGCTTGAGACTGCCCAATACTCGAACAGTGCAGATACCGACTTCTTCCTGGATCAAAAGAAGCCGAGTTATATCGGTGGAATGCTGGAGATGCTGAACAATAGACTCTACGAATTCTGGGGAGACCTGGAGGAGGCGCTTCTCACGGGGCAACCGCAGAATGAGGCAAAACATGGAGATGATCTTTTCGAGGCACTTTACTCGGACGAGAGTCGGTTGAGGGAGTTCATGGGTGCTATGAGTGGTATTCAGATGGGCAACTTCATAGCCTTCAGCCAGAAGTTCGATTTTTCCAACTACAAAACTCTTGCAGATATCGGAGGAGCCTCCGGTCTGTTCTCATTGATGGTTGCAAAGCACCAGCCACACATGTCTTGTATCAGTTGGGATCTCCCCCCCGTTGTACCTATTGCAAACGGAACAGTTGAGCACTTTCAGTTGCAGGACAGAGTAACGGTAGCCACTGGAGACTTCTTCAAAGATGATTTACCGAACGTTGACGTTATCGTGATGGGGAATATCCTACACGACTGGAACGAAGAGATCAAGGTCATGCTGATGCAGAAGGCATATGATGCTCTGCCGGAGGGGGGGGCCTTTGTCGCCATCGAGGGAATAATCGATGACGAGCGGAAGCACAATGTCTTCGGCCTGATGATGAGCCTGAACATGCTGATTGAAACCGGAGAAGGGTTCGACTACTCATTTGCCGACTTCAACAAGTGGGCGAGTCAGGTCGGTTTCTCGTCAACCTCTCTGATGCCGCTTGCCGGGCCATCGAGTGCGGCGATTGCGTACAAGTAAGTAGACGAGATTGATATTGTCGGAATCGTGGGGGAGAAGGCTCTCCCACGATTCGATCTGTTTCCTGCCGAACGTACTGCAACGTTCCCCTGCCGTTAATGGTTCAGTTCCGTTGATCGAGTTCCCGCTGGATCTGCTCAACAATCGCATCCAGATCGACAGTCCCGAAATCTGTCGTATCCACTTCGATCAGATCACCCTTCAAGTTGAGTGGCCTGTTTTTCTCCGACGCATCTTCCCGGTAGAGATTCTCTCCCTGCAGTCGCTGGCCATCAGCGTGAACGGGATGGCGATCATTATCAGATCGTTCCCTGAATCGCTCAATCCGAATATCCGGTCTGCTCCACACAAATATCTGCACCAGATCAACACGATACCGTTCGAGCATTTTTGCAAAGAACGGTTCTGCAAGTTCAGGCGTCCAGCACGTCTCAGCAATACAGGATACGCCTGCTGCGAGTAGCTGCTCAACGATCCGACAGGTCATCTCAATGCTTGCCCTTCCAAGACGCCTCGACCAGTCCAGGTCGACCTCTCCGATTTCCATTGCATCGTGCATCGACTCTTTGAAGAAGTCTTTTGAGAAGAACGGGAGAGCGAGCCTTTCGCCAATCCTGCTTCCGATACTCGTTTTGCCGGTTGCGGGAAGTCCGTGAAGGAGAATCAATACGGTTCTGTTCATCCTGATGTGCTCAGCCAGTACGTTCGCTTGTGTTTGTGATAGATTTGAAGTTAATGCCGACTGGTTTCCCAGCTATAATCAGAAGGTCAGACAATGGTGATTGTCGTCAGATAATGATCTGACAGAGAGAATGTTCGATAAATTCGATAAAGCAGACAGCTTTTCTTTCACAGTCGGCAGCTGCTGGTTCTCTGCGCAGGTCTCCTCTACACAGCACAGTGTAACTTTGAAGCAGGAATTTGAAAGCCTGCTCCTCTTTTTTTCAAACGAGTTCCTGGTTGACTTCCTCGCAAAGTATGGGATCGCTCCGAAGAACCAGTCAGAAGCTCAGCCTGCCGTCATTACCTTCCCCAAAGATGACTACCTCCTCAATTTTCAACGCTCAATGAAGTTGCTGGAAGGTGATTTCGGCAACAGGCATTTCAGGGTAGCCAAGATAGAGGAGATTCTTCTCTATCTGCTTGAGAAGCATCCCCTCCAGACGACAGGATTTCTCTCAAGAGCAATTGCCGGGAAGCAGGATGATCCTATTACGAAAGTTATTCAGCACCACAAGTTTGACAAAATGAGTTCTGAAGAACTGGCGTTCCTGTGCAACATGAGTCTCTCCACATTCAAGAGAAAATTTCACGACGTGTACAAGACTTCTCCGAAAAAGTATATCGTGCAGGAAAAGATGAGGAAGGCTGAACAGCTGCTGAGGTGCAGGAAAAGACCTTCAGAGATATACGGAGAACTGGGCTACGAACATCTCTCTTCCTTCAGTCTTGAGTTCAAAAAACACTTCGGCCTCTCTCCCAAGGATTACCAACATTCAAAGTTGGACTATTAGCGTAACTCTTTGAACTGGTAGCATAACAGAGCTGAGGTGCCGTTCAGGTTAGCTTGTGATGTTGATTCGATTATCCACCAACAACACAGTACAATGAACGCACTATCACGACTACTCAAGCCTTCTGCTCTGCTCCTCACCGTTGCAACGGTGATCGGTTGTGGAGAGACAGATTCTGCCAGCACCAGATATAGTATTGCGGGGCCGGAGTATCAACAGCTTACCGAAGAATACCTGCAGCACCTTGCAAAGTTTGAATGGGAAGATTCCTATGCCTTCCTTTCCGATGACGTGGAGTTCAAGCTTCCCGATGGTGACCAGGGGACGAGAACCGTCTACAAGGGTCTGGATCAGGTGAAGGCCTTCTGGGAAGACTATGTGCAGAGTTCAGGTAACGACAGAGCGTCGTTCAAGGATTTTGTTCACATACCGGTGCAAGCCAATCAATATCTGGATCATGTAGAGGAGACCGGTGTCTTCAATCTCTGCTACTTCTCTGCTGAACTGGGGTTCGGTTCCAGAAAAGCAGATGTCAGAATGCACTGGGCATTTCACTTTAATAGTGAAAAGAAGATCGACGGGATCTATACCTACTACGACCGCACGCCGATTATCGATGCTGCCGGAAAGAATTTCCTGACAGGACATACCAATAGAGTACACAACAACAAGAATGGGGAGAGCCACATGGTTATTCAGACAGTCAAACTCACGTCGACATTGAACGAAGAAGAACTTCTCAAGGCTGCGAGAGCGCGCGTCTCCGAGTATGCTGCATTGCCGGGGCTGCTTCAGAAGTACTACACCAGACTCAGTGAGCCTAATACCTATGTTGGAATATTGATATGGGATTCGCAAGAGTCGTTCGAGGCTTACAAGGCTTCCGAACTGGCTACCAGTGTCTCCCAGACCTATCAGGTGACCGAAAAACCCGAGGTAGCACTCTCGGAAGTCCTATTCCAACTGCGTGACTGAATCCCTCAGCGACACGCAGACACCATCGTTCACTGTTGAGATCAATCAGGCAGTCTCCGGGTAACTCCGGCAGACTGCCTGATTTTTGCATGTGCGGTTGCTACTTGCGGGTTCTCTCCGTTTATCACTTATTGTCGACGTGAGAACCAATATTCTGCAAAATGTCTGGAGAGAGACAGCCTCCCGGTATACCGAGGAGACCACGCTTGTCACCCGGCTCTGGGAAGAAGTAGAGCGGGAGTACTCGAGCACGGGACGGCACTACCATACCCTGGCTCACCTGGTTTATATGGTGGAGAAGGTGAACGAATGCCATGGTTTGCTGGATGACCCCGATATCATAACCTTCTCAATCTTTTACCATGACATCGTGTATGATCCTGCTCGACAGGATAACGAAGAGCGCAGCACTGAGGTTGCCCGCGACCGATTGACCAGACTGAATGTGCCAGCCGACGAGCTTGCCAGATGCGAGGCACAGATTGTGGCGACCAGCGATCACAAGGGCAATGGCGATCCCGACACAAACTACCTTCTGGATATTGATCTCGCCATTCTCGGCGAAGCGCCACTCCTCTACGAGGACTATTCCCGGAAGATCAGAGAAGAGTACGCCATCTACACAGACGCTGAGTACAACGAGGGGAGAACAAACGTGCTTCGCTATTTTCTCGGTCTGGAGAGACTGTTCAAGACAGATTTGTTCTACACCCGATACGAAGCACAGGCGAGAGATAATCTCTCTTCGGAGTTGCGAGTGCTGGAACGGATAGCAAAAACCGATAGTGAATCATGAACCAAGAAGAAAACAAGAAAATCGGACTGAAGGAAGCAATGTCCATCGGCATTGGGGGGATGGTTGGGGGAGGGATCTTTGCAGTGCTGGGGCTGGCTGTGTCACTGGCAAAAGGGGGGACACCGGTAGCCTTTCTCTTCGCGGGGATTGTGGCATTGATTACTTCGTATAGCTACGTGAAGCTCTCCATTGCCTACCCTGACCGAGGTGGCACAGTGAAGTTCATCAATCAGGGATTCGGCAAAAATATTTTCAGCGGTGGTGTGAACGACCTGCTCTGGGTGAGCTACATCATCATGCTCTCGCTCTACGCGTCGGCGTTCGGTTCGTATGCGCCAAACCTGTTCACGATTGAAAGTGCCGCAGTCGACTTCCATATCTATGCGTCGGCGATTATCATCATCGCTTCTGCTATTAACTACTACAGTATCAAGGTCGTCAGCGTTACTGAGTCGTATGCGGTTATCATAAAACTGGTCATACTGGTAGCCTTTATCGGCGTTGGCCTCTACGGGTTGGGGGGAAGTCCGAACCTGCACCAGCTCTCACCTGAAAACTGGGAGTCCCCCCTGCTCCTCTTGACCGGGGGAATGGTGATCTTCGTAGCCTACGAAGGATTTGAACTGATAGCGAACGCAGCCCCCGATATCAAGAACCCCGCAGGAAACATTCCCAGAGCCTACTACTATTCCATCATCTTTGTCATTCTTCTCTACTTAGTGATTGCCGTGGTTACTGTCGGTTCGCTACCATTCGGGGAGATTGCAACCGCTCAGGACTACGTGCTTGCCGAAGCCGCCAAACCGATGCTCGGCAAGGCCGGCTTTACTGTTATCACGATAGCCGCGTTGATCTCTACGTTCTCGGCAATCAACGCCTCCCTGTATGGTGGAAGCCGTGTGAGCTTCGAAATCGCGGAAGATGACGAGTTGCCCCACCAACTGACCTACCAGTTGTGGAACCAGCCAGTCGGATTGCTTATTACCGCAGTCGCAACGTTGATAATGACCAACCTGCTCAATCTGGAGAGTATCTCCACTGCCGGGAGTGTCGGGTTCCTTCTGATCTTTGCCGTTGTCAACCTCGTCGGATTTCGGTTGGCAGAGGAGACAAAAAGCAAGAAGATCATTCCGCTCATCGGTGCCATCCTTTGCACGGTTGCCCTGATTGTCCTGCTGTGGCAGCAGTACGTTTCCAACAAAGAGAGCGTCCTGATTGCTCTCTCGATAATTGCCGGATGTTTCCTGATAGAGTGGATCTACAAGAAATCGGAGAGCCGATCGTGATAGCCCGGGCTCTTGCTATCTTAAAATTCCGGTGAGCAGATGCCGTGAGCTACAGAACAGATCGCGGCAGATCTGATCTGCGGGAGCTTGCGTCCGTGGGACATGCCAGCCACGTGACATAAGGGGACTGAATGAACGTGAAGGACAAAGAGCTATGGAACGCAAGGATTTTCTGAAACTTCTATCGCTGGCGCCATTATCTATGAGCACAATGAATCTCCAGAGCTTTGCAAGGTTAACCGATGAACTCCCGACCGAGGGGAAACGCATGCCCGTGCTCTTCACATCGCACGGGAACCCGATGGATATTCCCATGAGTCGGGAGGAACGACCCTTCTGGAACAAGCTGTACGAACTTGGCACGAGCTTGCAAAAAGAGTGTGAGGTCAGAGCCGCCGTTGTCATCTCGGCACACTGGTGTACGGGTGATACCACCTACGTCAACACAGCCCCTTCACAGAAACAGATCTTCGATTACTACGGCTTCCCAGAGGAATACTACGAGGTTTACTACAACGCCAAAGGCTCTCCGGAGGTGGCGCAGGAAATTTCGGGCATCATTCCCTCCGTGAAGGAAACCACCGAGTGGGGGCTGGATCATGGTGCCTGGCCGATGTTGATGCATCTCTTCCCCGATGCCAACGTTCCGGTGTTCGAACTCAGCATTGCCTACAACGCAAAGCCGGACTATCACTACGAACTGGGTGAGCAGTTGAAGGCGTTGCGGAACAAAGGGGTGCTGATAATCGGGAGTGGTTCTCTCATTCACAACCTGCCGCTGGCGATGAAGAAAATGGGCAGTGGTGACATGACTGCCTATGGCTGGGAGGAGGAGTACGATGCCTGGCTGAAAAAGCAAATTGAAGAGAGAAATTTCTCTGAGCTTCTCAACTACGAAGAGAGTCACAAACTGGGGAAACTGGCCGCCCCGACTCCCGATCACTTTGTCCCGGTTCTCTACAGCCTCGGGTTGACCGATGCAACCGACGAGATCGAGTTCTTCTACGAAGCTCCGGTCGAGCTCCCCGCATTCAGTGAGCGAAGCTTCATCATTCGAAGCTGAGTTGGGTTGGTGGTTAGTATCAGCAGGCTGTAGAAATATGCTACGGTGGGGATTGCCTGCTCTCACACGTGATAGTATCAACGGTATACTTATACTACGAAGCCCCATCGTGGCGACCGGCTGGCCACCCTGTGCGGAAACGCAGAGTGAGGGGAATTGCTCTTTGAGAGAAGCCCCAGCGGAGCGTCTCACTCCACATCGGTCAGCGACGAAGACCCACATACATCTATCCCCAAAAACCGGGTGCGTCAACCCCCTGTAACCTTTCCAGAGTCGTTTACTCTAATCGAGCCGCAAACACGAAACAAACGACGAGAACAATGGAAAGTACAACAGCACAACAGCCACTGCATCAGACGTTCAACCTGCTGAAGTGGACCTTCGGCATTGTCCCGGTGGTTGCCGGAGCGGACAAGTTTACCAACCTGCTCACGAATTGGGAGCACTACATCAACCCTTCCATCGCAGATATCCTGCCATTCCCGGCTTCAACATTTATGGGAGTTGTCGGCATTATTGAGATCGTTGCCGGTATTCTGGTGTTGAAGAATCCGAAAATTGGTGGCTACGTTGTCGCAGCCTGGCTTGCGTTGATTGCACTGACGTTGCTGGCAGGGTTCAACTACGTCGACGTGGCAGTTCGCGATCTGGTGATGGCGATCTCCGCACTTTCCATGGCACGAGTTGCCAACATTATCGAGTGAACAGATTTATAACCGGATATGACGTTGTCAGAGAAGTTTACCGAGACAGAACTGGTTGAGCGGATCCTGGGTGGAGAAAAGGCACTCTACGAGATTGTCGTCAGGCGCTTCAATCCTTGGCTCTACAAGATCGGAAGGTCGTACAACTATAACCACGAGGATACGCTCGACCTGATGCAGGAGACCTTTATCGATGCGTACAGAAATCTGTTGCAGTTCGAGGGACGCTCCGATTTCAGAACGTGGATTATCCGCATCATGCTGAATAATTGCTACAGAAGGAGAACGAAGTCGAGCTTCAGGAATGAGATTACTCAGGATGTATCCGATAATTCAATGCCAATGTTTACCAGCCCAAATAGTGACACGGAGAGAGTGGTTCAAACCCGAGAATTGGGAGGTATCATTGAAAGTGCCCTCGGCAAAATTCCCTTCGACTACCGAATGGTCTTTTCGTTGCGGGTGATTAACGGACTGAATGTATCGGAAACGGCGAGCCTTCTCAACATAAGTGAAGCTAACGTGAAGGTTCGGCTCAACAGGGCAAAAGCGATGTTGCAGCGCGAGATAGAAAGAACATATTCTGCCAGCGAACTGTTTGAATTCAATCTAATATACTGCGATGCGATTGTAGAGAATGTTATGAAGAAGATCAACGAACTTTGATTCTATTCTCTGGATAGGTCGAAAGCCGAACTGTCCCTTGCAGGTTCGCAACGGCTCGAAGCTCTGAAACCATTCTCTCCGGTTGTTTCCCTCAATCCATAGAAGGCCAGAGTTCTCACTCGAAGCTTCCAATCTCGTGTCACACGTGAATCGGGGTGCGTCGTGAAGGCACATCACTGCAGTTGGTGTTTTCAAGAGCGCAAGCTGCGACGGACTTAATGGTCTGTCGCGTTACAGCTTTGCGCTGGAATTCACTTAAATCACGTAGAACAACAATGAGCAATCATACCATCAACACCAGAGGTGGGGCGCACTACAGTCTACACCCCCACACTAATGTCGGTTCACCTAACCATATCATTCGAGTTGCTCTCTTCACCTGTCTCCTCATCCTCTCTGCATCCATTTCGTATGCTCAGGGAGCACCACGACAACTTCTCCACGACAGTTCCAGAGTAGTGGTGAGATCCAATATCTACAATACGTCGGCAGGAGTAAACGCTCCTCAAAAAGTAGCGTTCGACGACGCGGGAAATGTTGCGTTGGATCTTGCGGGGGATACTATCTATACGGCTGCTTCCAAAGACAGCTACGGAAACGCGCAGGGTCAGCAATATGATCTTGCCCCTGATGGTGCATTTCAAGGGCAGACAGTTCTCGTTCTCCACTTGTATACCGGTGAAGGATTCGACTTCGAGAATCCCAGAAAGGCACTTGAAGAGAAAGGCTTCTCAGTGGTACGTTACAAGAACAATCCCCCCTCGCCAGAGCAACTCAAAAAAGATCTTGATAGAGCCTGCCAACTTTGGATCATCTCCGACGCCACCAGCAAATTGAACGATGAACATATCAGCATGATTAAGACATATTTTGATCGCGGCTACGGTGTCTATATCTGGGGAGACAACAGTCCCTATTATGCAGACGCCAACAAGGTGGCGGAAGCACTCTTCGGCGGAAGTATGGAGGGGAACCTCTATGGAGATCAGCCGGTCGGAATACAGAGTGGGGAGTTGTCGCCCGGGATTCGCGAAGGACACGACGTGACAACCGGACTGGAGACGGTCTACGAGGGGATTACCATCGCTACTTTAGCAGAGCAGAGCAACCTGACCCCTCTTGTCTACGGCTCGGCTGGCAACCTCATTTCTGCCGCCTATGAAAAAGATGGAAAGAGAGCTATACTCGACGGAGGCTTTACCCGCCTCTACATTAAGTGGGAAACTGCCGGTACCGACCGATTTGTTAAGAACGCGGCGGCCTGGTTAGTGAACATCGACAACTTCGAGTTATCGTACCCCGAGTTGTCGGATGCCGAGTAAATCTGGAGAACGTACGCCAAAGAAAAAGGACTGATTCCGAAATGTTGGAATCAGTCCTTTTTTATATTCGCTTTAGGATAGAAACAACGTAATCTTTTGAATGAAGCGAGAATACAACATATACCTGAGCGATGAGCTGGTTGGAAAAACCGAACTGGAATACGCAGATCCACCAATGGGCGTGATCTTCGGAAAAATCACAAGCACGGGTTCTGATTTCGGGTACGACTTTCTTAAGGATTACTGCAAGGATCATGAAGTTGAAATTCGAGCTGACTATCGGGGTGATAGGTTCATTGCAACTGCAAAGCTACCGAGCTTGAAGGTAGTTAACTCAGAAGGTGTGGAGATAAGAGGAGTTGGCAATCAGATCAGCGGACGTGACCAAGAAGGGTTTGAAATTAGCATTGAAGGTGTTCCATATCCTTTGTTTGAAACCGAGTTTCCAGAGCAAGTGAAAGCATACCACAAAAAGTTTGAGTAGAAGAAATCATGGCAGAATTTTGGGAGTCGAGCTTTAGAGACAAACAGACGATGTGGGGATTTGACCCTGCTGACTCTGCCCTCTCTGCCCTTCGCCTTTTTCAAAGAGAGGGGTTACAAGAGATATTGATTCCTGGATTTGGGTATGGTAGAAATGCACGGGTGTTTACAGAGAATGGATTCAATGTCACTGGAATTGAAATCTCAGAGACCGCAATTGAGTTAGCGAAGAAGCATTATGGAGATAGCGTAAAGGTCTATCATGGTGCTGTTCGCGATATGCCATTTGACCCAAAAATGTATGATGGCATTTTCTGCTATGCTCTCATCCACTTGTTAGGTGAGGCAGATCGAGTGAAGCTGATTGATGATTGCTACAATCAACTCCGACCCGGTGGGTATATGGTCTTTGTGGCAATATCAAAGAACACCCCTACCTATGGAGAAGGGGTGAGGCTAAGTAGTGATAGATATGAGACGAAGCATGGTGTTAGTCTCTTCTACTATGACTCAGAATCTGTTGAAAAGGAATTCGGCAGTTATGGTTTGCTCGAAGCCAAAGAAATAGATGCACCAGCAAAAAAGGTAGAGAACAAACCTTCGCAAAAGTTTTGGCAAATAACCTGTAGGAAGGAGGAGTAAGAAACATCGTGCGTTGCTTTATCCTACACTTGTTTCTCCCAAGTCACAGAAAGCCAGAGTTATAAAGAGATAAGGTGACTCTATCCGGCGGCTTCTTGTAGTTGATCGCAATGTTCGCATACCTCTGTTCCAACCCCAGATACCCTAAGTCTACGTGCACCACTACCGCCTCTGGTATCTGATCGATCCATCCCTGCGACTCCAGATCAGGCTTGTCATGCACACGAGCACCGACCGTTGAACTGATTCTTCCGACCTGAGTAGCGTTCTTTCCCCTTCTTCGAGTCCATCGGGCGACGAACCGACCCCCCGGCGGGTCGAGTCGATTGTTTGCGTTGAGTGGCGATCCGTTGGTGCTTCAACAGTTTTCGATCTTGATCAGACTCCTTCTGCAGCTATTCCCTTTTTTTGAAAAACTCTATAGAAGTTCCGACAAGTGTTTGCTGAAGATGACGGGTATGGTCATTGAAATAGCAAACGGGACGGACGATTCCGCTCAGACTGAAAACGTTATCTTGGTTGATGGTAATCACCATATCCGAGGCGTTTACCGAGATCTCAATAAAAGAGCATTAGATCCAACTTCATATCGACTATGATCTCTTACCTACGGAACCAGATAGCCTACGTGCTTGCCTTAACCTTTTTTATTGGACTCTTCTCGTGTGGAGATGCCGACAAAAGAGCAACTGATTCTGAAAACACAGATACCACAGTGGCTACGCCGATGCCAGCTATCGACACCTCGAAGAGTGAGGATGCATCAGTGAAGATTGCGATCCTTGAAGAGGCATCTCCTGAATTAGGTGACCTTGGCTGCTCCTGTTCGTTCAGAACGGAAAAGGAGAACTATAAAACGCAGATACTTCTTAGCGACTTTGATACGTATGCTTCTATGAACCTGAATGGAGAGACTGTATTGTTCCGTGGAGGTCAGACTGACAGCAATGCCAAGTACGTTCAATACTCAATGGAGAAGTATTGGATTACGATGAATGAACGTGGGGATGACTATGTATTCGGAAAGAAAATAGAGTATGGTACGGAGCAGTGGGAAGAGGATCTGAAGAGCGAACTTATCCACGCGCTCTTGTTCATGGAAGAGCTACCGAAGGAACCGAGGGATATTGCTATCAAGACAAATGGAACGGTTGGCATGGGGCGGAGAGGGGCGGTCGGTGATGTCATCATCGCTGCACTCGATACCGTCCGACAAAAGCGCGAGGAGTTGCAGAAGGCATATCCAGCTACATTTCACTTCTCTAACGATATCTATGACTGCTACATCACTGCACAGCAATATGGAACAGATGACGGAGGGGGAGCAAAGTACGAGGGAGAGTTAGTTCTGAAGTCAAAAAGTGGAAAGGTTCTGGCAACACAAAAAGTGTGGGGCGGGTGTGGTTGTTAAGAATTCCACAGGAACGAGAGGGCTGTATCTGAAACCTGAAAAGAACCAAACTCAAAGAATTCGATCCACTTCTATCTGACCTGCCGACTCACGATCAAATCTATGAATGCAAATGGTGATTGAGACGGAATTGCAGAGAGCAGGATTTGCTATTGTTGAAGATGTCTATACTGATGAAGAAGTGTCAGGTATTCTATCGCTTCTGAATGCCAAGGGGATAGAGAAGAAGTTTGGCGTTCGAGAACTCTTGATAGCGTGTCCAGAGTTGAAGGAAAAGGTCTTCACTGAGAAGCTGTTGAACCTGGTTGACTCCATATCTCCTGCCTGCACCACCGTAGTCAAGGCAATCTACTTCGACAAGCCTCCCAGTGCGAATTGGATTGTGAACTGGCACCAAGATTTGACAGTAAATCTTAAAGAGAAGAGAGAGACGCCCAACTTTAAAAACTGGAGAGTTTGTGCTGAGAGAGTTGCCGTTCAACCGAGCAACGAAATTCTTGAGCATATCTTTACGACAAGAATCCACTTGGATGATTGTACGAAAGAGAGTGGTGCTCTGAGAGTGGTGGAAGGCTCTCATAGAAATGGAGTGATTCAGGTCAGAGATTGGTTGCAGGGAAACGAGAGAGTTGAGCAGATATGTGAAGTGAAAGCAGGTGGAGTTCTCCTGATGAGACCGTTGACCTTGCATTCATCGAGGCGGACAGAGAACAAAAGAAATCGCAGGGTGATTCACTTGGAGTTCTGTGATTGTGAATTGCCGAATGGGTTGGAGTGGAAAGAGGGATTGTGCTTCGTGGAGAGATTTTCAACCAAGAGTGGTTAGTGGAGTCGGCATCCAATTACTGCCTACGGTGTACGATAGAGGTGGTGTAAACGGGAGACTATGTACTACAAAGGTTATAGGTATCTACTGCTATTACTATTGTTTGCTGCGACTTCGCAAGCTCAAGAAAGTGCGGAGCATAAGACTCTTGCCATTAGGAATGTGAACATCATTCCAATGACAACAGATAATCAAATTATCGAAGATGCTACGGTGGTGATTGAAGATGAGAAGATCATATCAATCAATGAGCCGATTCCTGAAGGTGCAGAGATTATCGAAGGGGAAGGGAAGTGGCTCATTCCCGGGCTTATCGACATGCACGTCCACACCCTAACAGATGGACACTTCAATACGACCTACCCAACGCGAGCCGCTGCGATCTTCACGAGTACACAGGACATTATGCTCCCCTTTGTTGCCAATGGGGTTACCACAATATTCGACCTGAATTCGATGGCTGGACATTTCGGCCAGAGAAATGAAATTTTGCGGGGTGACGTGATTGGTCCCCGGATGGCACTGGCGGCAATGATTAACGGGGGGGAAGGCTCTGGCAGAATAGCAAATACACCTTCAGATGGACGGCAGTCTGTGCGGATGGCCAAGGCGGAAGGATATGAATTCATCAAGGTATACTCGCAACTTGATGCGGAGACGTACAAGGCAATTGTCGATGAGGCGGACAAACAGGGACTAAAGGTGGTTGGGCACATTCCGAATGTCTTTAGGGGAAGAATAGAAGAGGCATTTGTTCCTCACTTTGGGATGGTAGCGCACGCGGAAGAATTCTTTAAGGGGACAGAGGGAGAGGCTGAGCAAGACCCAGAACATCTCGCTCAGCTTGCAAAAGAAAATGGAACGTGGGTCTGTCCTACGCTCACCGTTATTGTTTCGGCTGCCGATCAGGGACGTTCTCTCGACGGACTGCGGTCACTATCCAGTTTGCAATACGTCCACCCACTCTTGCAGAGCAAGTGGCTTACCTCAAACAACTACAATAAGAACGCCACTCCGAAAAGTCTTGCTCGACTTGAGAGGATGATTGCATTCAACAATCGACTTGTGAAAGCGCTCAAGGAAGCCGGGGTTCCGATTGTTGCCGGAACAGATGCGGGAACGTCGGGCGTCGTTTGGGGATTCTCACTTCACGACGAACTCGAACTTCTGGTAGGGGCAGGATTAACAGCTGAGGATGCGTTAACCTCAGCCACTCGTCTCCCCGCTATGTGGCTCGGCATTGATAGTGTAGTTGGAACGGTTGAAGTTGGGAAGTATGCAGACCTTCTGTTGCTTGAGGCGAATCCTCTTGATGACATACGGAACACACGAAAAATCTCCGGGGTGTTCTTCAATGGTCGGTGGATTGACAAAGAAAGAATTGATGCGATGCTCTCTGATTTGGCCAGACGAAACAGCGCGAACAAAGAGAAGTTCGAGTGGAAGAAGAGGGGGGAGCTTTAATGGTAAGCTGAGGCTACCAATGTCTGTAGACAATGGCAGTTGCGATGGCGAAGTTGCTGATGGAATATGCAAGACTCATCAGCTAAAAGTGAAGAAGGCCAATTCCTGTAATGGTCTTTGAATACATAATGAGGTAATCACTACCTGAGATTAACACCCCGATTCATCGGGGTGCAAGAGAGCCTCAACAGATGAGGAAACGGCTTCAAGCCGTTTCTTACGCACAGTTCGGATTAATCCTCCCGACTCAAGGTCGGGAGTTACTATAAGTCGAGAGCACTACTTCGATTACTCAGCCAAATCAGGAAAGACCATTACTGGAATCGGCCTTGCACATTGGTTCCCTTGATAGGTCGAAAGGCGAATCTATGTGCTGAATCTACTCCCACTCAACTCCTTACTACCTTCCAGAACTCGTTTACTCGAATCGCGCTTGTCACCTCGAAGTTTCCAATCCGATGTCACACGCTAATTGAGATGCGTCGTGAAGGCACATCACTGCAGTTGGTGTTTTCAAGAGCGCAAGCTGCGACGGACTTAATGGTCTGGGGCGTTTTGGCTTTGCGCTGGAATTCACTTAAATCACGTAGAACAACAATGAGCAATTATACTATCAACACTAAGTGTGCATCACACCATGCCTGCACGAATGTTAGTTCATTCGTCCGTCTCATTCGGGTTGCCCTTTTCACATCTCTTCTCATCCTTTCGGCATCTGCTTCGTATGGTCAGGGAGCGCCACGAGCATCTGTCGATGACAGCGCCAGATATGAGATACGATCTAAAGTCTACAATATGTCGGCGGGAGTAAATTCTCCCCGCACAGTGTCGGTTGATTTCGAAGGGAAAGTCGAGTTGGATTATTTGGGGGACACCGTTTACAAGGCTGTGTATAAAGACAATTACGGAAATGCACAGGGTCAGCAGTATGATCTTGCTCCGGATGGCGCGTTTGAAGGACAGACAATTCTGGTGCTCCAGTTGTATGCCGTGTCTGGATTCGATTTCGAGAATCCGAGAAAGGCACTTGCAGAGAAAGGCTTCTCGATGGTTCGCTACAAGGACTATCCTCCTTCGCCCGAACAGTTCAGACAAGACCTTGATAGAGCTTGCCAACTCTGGATTATCTCCGACGCTACCAGCAAATTGAGTGATGAACATATCGAGCTGATCAAGACATACTTTGACAGGGGCTACGGTGTGTATATCTGGGGAGATAACGAGCCGTACTATGCAGATGCCAACAAGGTAGCCGAGGCACTGTTCGGTGGGAGTATGGAGGGAGACACCTACGGGGCACAACCGGTCGGAATCCAAGTGAATGAATCGTCCCCCGGTATTCGCGAAGGACACGACGTGACAACCGGACTGGAGACGGTCTACGAGGGGATAACCATTGCTACTTTAGCGGAGCAGAGCAATCTGACACCCCTTATCTACGGTTCGGCTAACAACTTGGTCTCCGCCGCCTACGAAAAGGATGGAAAGAGAGCGATACTGGATGGAGGCTTTACCCGCCTCTATAACAAGTGGGAGACTGCTGGAACCGACCGATTTATCAAGAACGCTGCGGTCTGGCTGGTAAACGTCGACAACTTCGAGTTACCGTCCCCCGAGCTGTCGGATGCCGAGTAGATGAGCTGTAGAGAACGTACATCAAAGAGAGAGGGCTGATTCCAACCGAGTGGAATTGGCCCTGTCTGTTTTGAGGAGAGAGGTTGATCCAACATTGATAGACAGAACGGAACTCTATGGAGTAAACAATGGTTCACGGGCTTATATTGTTTCTCCTGAAAATGTTGGCATCAGTCCGGCCCGGATTGTATATTCACTCATGAATTACTCACCACAAGATTATGCCGAAGTCAGGTACCTCCGTGCCAAGCTCAGTCTGATGAAGTGTAGCCAGACTATCCACAAAAGCTGCTGATTCGAACTCTGATTTTAGAGGCTCTTCTCCAATGACGCCAAGAGAAAGCAAAACAGCGTTGATGAAGGTTGATTTCAGCAGTATCCCTTCCTGGTCACAAGAGGAGGTTACTGAAGGATTCCATTTGGTCAGAGATCACAAGTTCCTGCCTTGTTCCAATGTCGTTGGCAACAAAAGAGCTATTCCCTGGCTTTACCCCGAGAATGGATGTTTCTTGAGGGCAGCACTCTCAAGAAGACTTCTATCTTTGAAAGGATATCCAGGAATAAAAAAGTTGTTCGTTTTCGGTGACTTTAAGTATAAGTCGAAGTGGGCGGAGACAGGGTATGTTGCATTCAAATTTCATGTTGCTGTGGCTACAAGAGTTGAACGTGAAATCTATATTCTCGACCCGTCTGTCGATTATGAGAAGCCGTTGTTACTTCTTCACTGGTCTCAAAGGCTCACATCAGAATCCCAAAACAAAACCATCGAGTACAGCCTGTGCAGTGATCTGACAGTAAGCCATAACAGCGAATGCAATGAAATGGAAGAATCGAATGAAGTTGGCATCCGACGAGGAATGCCGCATACCATGGAATTCTTCGCAATGGAGTATCTGGCAAAGGAATATGAAAATATTCACCAGCTCGGGTTAGACCCCAAAAGAGAGTTGTCAATAGGGTCGGACAATTAGGAGACCTCTATGGGGTAGCACCCCCAGAGTACTACTGCTGATAGCCAAGCAGTTCGGAGCGATAAAAATGAAAAGACACACTCTGACGATATTGCTCTTCGCCGCTGCCACAAACTTTTCCTGTGGGCAGACAATTCAAGAAATCTTCAAATCACTACCCTCGGAATATTCTCTTGAGTTGACTGTAGAGGCCAAGGACTCTTTAATGCAATATGGAACGTATACATTCCCGGGTGGAGATAGTATTGAAACAGTACAATGCGACTACCACACGGAAAAAGACTTCATTGAAATTGTGTTGTCCTTTACTACAGGACAAAGGGCATTTGCAGTCATTCAGCTAAAGAAATTTCAAAAGATTGACGGTTCGATTGTAGTAGTCTATGCGAAGTACGGTGGTTTGCCAGCGGCCTTCGATCAACATTCCCTGTTAACTTTTGACTATGTAGATGATTCGCTAAAGCGCAATGAACACCTGGGTCTTCCTGAAACGATCGAGACAAGTGAATTCCTAAAAGAGGATCTCCCTGACAGTGTAGAAGCAGACAAGATTACGTTCAACACGAGCTACGATGTAAATCCGCTGGAAGCGAATTCGATAGAATATCTAATCGATCCGCAAACAAGCCAGTTTGACGATTGGATAAAAACCAATCGTTTTTCATTTAGGTGGAACGGAGAGACTTTTGAAAAAATGAAAGAGTAACTGTAGCCTGCATTGTGTAGAGGTCGTGCGCCTTCTCTACAAAGGAACTCCTGCATATCGATGCAAGCCTCCAGATTAGAGGTATAACAGGTTTGGGAATTGTCGAGAAGCGACGAATGGGATATTCGATCAAAAAGAGGTTGCATCCCACAACTTAGGGCGCAGTTTCGCCATACATCTTTTGGAGAATAGCACGGATCTCATATAGCTTCAGAAGCTGTTGGAGCCTAATCGCATAGAGACGACACTGAGATATACCCATGTCAGCAATAAGAATCTTTCATGCATTCAACACCCAATAGAGACGTTGGAAAAAGTCTTCAAAAGCATTTCTCACGAAAGCGCAATATAATAAGGCATATAGCTCGTTCAAGCTGCATCCCGGCATGACAGGAAAGTACCACACAATCTGCCACTACTCATAGAATTTACCGTTAGCAGTAAGAGAGAACATAAATAATGAAGAAATCAGAGACGAAAGAGAATCCAGAGTTTTTAGAATATGTTTATAAGCTAAATGAGGGTGCTGAACTCACGGATGCTCTTGAACTTAGTTTGAAAGAAATCAATGAAATTGACATCGATCAATTAAGAAGAATTGGTTTGAAAACTTATGAAAAAGATAAGTGGACGATTCATAAAATACTGCAGCATCTCATTGACTGGGAAAGGATCTGGTGTTTTAGAGCAATAATTTTTGCTCGTGGAGAAGGAACCATCCCGGATGCTCATGACCAGGAAATAATGGGCAAAAATTCAAATGCAGATGAACTGTCAATTGAGCAATTAGTGGATGAACTCCGTATTGTACGCCAATCAACAATAATGATGTTTGAATCTTTCAGTAAGGAAATACTTGAAACAAGCTGCGTTTTCTTTGAATATGAAATGCCTCTTTCTGCAATTGGGTATACTATTACTGCACATCAAATACATCATTTTAACATAATAAGTGAAAGATATATTCCTTTGGACAAATAAGTGAGCAGAGAGATGTTAGGCCAAAACAAAAAGGACTATCCCAATGATTTGAAATCAGTCCTCTCTATAAATGCTCGGGGACTCTTCTGAAAAGCATTTGCCAAAAACGCAGCAGAAATAGCTACATCAAAAGTTGTATATATATCGGTTATAGCGAATTAAGAGGAAAAAGAAAAGGCCGATTCTGGTATACCGGAATCGGCCTTCGTTCTGTATTCGCTCCTCAGGTAGGACTCGAACCTACGACCCTCTGATTAACAGTCAGATGCTCTAACCAACTGAGCTACTGAGGAATGTTGCAAGACTCAAGTCTCAGGAGACTGTCGTCAAGCGGACTGCAAATATAGATTCTTCGCGCAATCCCCGCAACCATCTTTTGTGTGGAAAAATCTTTTTTACGTTATCGCAGAATGTGGGAATTACGCACAGCCGATCACGCAAAGCCGCAAAGAGCGCGAAGGAGGTAAAGGTGCTCGATACTTCGGTTCTTTGATCGGGCAGCTGATAATCCTCTACTGATCCGGGCGCAACCTGAAGGTTTGTGGTCACCACTCACTCATACACTCCCACACCCATAAACTCATACACTCTACCGATCAGGGTGCAACATAAAGAGATGCGGCTACCAACTCTATGAACTCTACACACTCTCAACTCTACGAACTGATATTGTCCATGTCTTCGTTGACTCCTATTTTAGGGGCTGATTAAATGGGAGAAGTATCGGTTGGAAAAAGGAGAGTGAGTTGAACAATTCTTTTTTTTACCAAATCGTCCCCTCACTCGCTCCAGACTGAAAAAAAGAGATATCAGTAATAGATCCGAGGAAGAATCATGTACGGCAACATTTCTGTCAGCGACGAACCTAAGAACTACGAGATGGTGGAGGAAAACCCGCAGCTTCTGGCGGAGTTCGAGGCGAAGATTGATCGAGGTGAGAAGATTGAACCACACGACTGGATGCCGGCTGAATATCGTCGGCAGTTGATTCGCATGATCGAGCAGCACGCACACTCGGAGATCATCGGGGCACTGCCTGAGGGAACGTGGATTACCCGTGCCCCCGGCTTCCGCCGGAAGATGGCTCTGATGGCGAAGGTACAGGACGAAGTAGGACATGGTCAACTTCTCTACAGTGCCGCCGAGACGCTCGGCAAATCGCGTGAGGAGATGATTAACGATCTCCTCAGTGGCAAATCAAAATATTCCAACGTCTTCAACTATCCTGCCGAAACTTGGGCAGATACTGCCGTGATTGCTTGGCTGATTGACGCCGGAGCAATCATCAACCAAGTAACGAACTCGAAGGGGTCGTACGGTCCATATTGCCGGGCACTCGACCGTATCTGTGCCGAGGAGTCGTTCCACCTGAAGTATGGCTACGATAACGTAGTAACGCTTGCAACTGGAACTGACGTGCAGCGGCAGATGGTGCAGGATGCCCTGAATCGGTGGTGGCAACCAATCATGCACTTCCACGGCCCTCCCGACAAAGTTTCCGTCCACACCGACAAGCTTGTTCGCTGGAAAGTGAAGATGGCAACGAACGACGAGATGCGGCAAGAGTTCTTAGATACCTACGTGCCGAAGATTTGGGAACTTGGTTTGACAGTTCCCGATCCAAATCTCCACAAAAATGAGAAGACTGGAATCTGGGAGTTTACCGAGCCAGATTGGGATGAGTTCTTCCGTGTGATTAAGGGGGATGGCCCTTGCAACAAGGAACGGCTTGCCGTTCGCAAGAAGGCTGAGGAGAACGGACGCTGGGTGCGCGCAGCGCTGGCACGGCCTTCGGCAAAGTATACCGTGCCGTTGTCATAATATCGAAGCTACGTACAACACAATAAAGGATCGTTTCTCTTGTGGGAGAACCGATCCTTTTGTGTAGGTGGGGAAAGGGGAGATCGGTGAGAGTAGATAGTGGATCGTAGTTAGTAGAAGAGAGAATCTGTATGCTGTGAACTCTCACCTCTCTACATCAAATCATGACAGATGTCATGTTCCGGCATTCAATTCCGGTATATTATGCGGAACCAGTGAAGTAGACATTCCTCTCGACAAGCTGGGTAGAAGAACAACGCCAGCAGTGTATTGCTCACGGCCTATAGCTCACAACGCTACTATGATTATCAAATCACTTGATCCGCGTATAACGCGATTAGAAATACCGGCTGAAGACCAACAGTTTGAACCGCTTCAGCCGATGGATCAGCACGAAACCTACGAGGTCTTCCACCAAGAGAAGAGGGGAGATCAGCCAATTCACGTCGGTTCGCTTCACGCGCCGAGCACCGAGCTTGCGTTAGTGATGGCAAAAGAACAGTATGGACGACGTTCTCGTACTGTTGCAATCTGGGTTGTTCCAACGTCGGCAATTATGACAATCAGCGTTGAGGATGCCGATATTTTCGAGACAACGCCGGAAAAAGATTATCGTGAGGCAAAGGGGTATCGTGTTGGCACAAAATTGAAGGCTTGGAAGAAACAGCAGGAGGCTACCTCGAATGGATAAGGGACATACAATCACGATATACAGCAATCAACTTTCCGCTGCGTTAAAGGCGTTCCTCTATCGGATTGCTGACGACCAGATGGTGATTGCACACCGGAATTCTGAGTGGACAGGGTTGGGGCCGATTCTTGAAGAGGATATTGCCTTTAGTTCTATTGCTCAGGATAAGATGGGGCATAGCCATGCAGTCTACTCGATTCTGCACGAGCATTTCGGCGAAGCTGATCCCGATACAATTGCTTTTACGCGGGATGAAAAGGATTTTACCTGCTGCCATCTGGTAGAACTGCCAATAGGTGACTACAGTTTTAGTCTCGTTCGCCACCTTCTCTTCGATCTTGCCGAGCAGCTTCGGTTCGAAATGCTCGAGAACTCTTCGTTCGAGCCACTGGCGAAACTTGCGCGGAAGGTGAAAGGGGAGATTAAGTATCATGTTTTCCATGCCGTTACCTGGATCACCCAGCTTGGAGCAAAAGGGAACGAGGAGAGCAAGGCTCGAGTACAGTCGGCGTTGAATGAAACGTTCCCGTTAGCACTTGGAATTTTTGAGCCGGGTGATGGTGATGAAGAGTTGAAGGTTGCCAGCATTTTTGAGGGAGAGGATGTTCTGCAGAAGAAATGGTTGGAAGCAGTGACCTCGATTCTGAATGAAGCCGGACTAACCCTTCCAAGCCTAAACGATGTCGAGCCAGTTTATGGCGGACGCAAGGGATACCATACTGAGTACCTCCAACCAATGCTAACTGAGATGACAGAGGTCTTCCGAATTGATGCTTCGGCAGAGTGGTGAGGTCTTTGGTCTCTTCCAGAATTGTTATCCATTATCTCCCTCGACTTCATGAGACCGAAAAACCGCTGGATAGAATCTTGAGCGGATCTAAGAATATCCGCTTTGGAGATTTTCTAAACTTACTTCAAGCCTTTGGCTTCAGGTTGTCGAGAGTTGCTGGAAGTCATCATATTTTCGTGCATTCTGAAATTCCTGAGCATATCAACATTCAAAATGTACATGGTGAAGTAAAGATGTACCAAGCTCGTCAGTTCTTGGCTCTCATCAAGCAGTATAATTTGTCAATGGAGGATAGCGATGGCTAAAGAGTATCATATCAATGTCTTTTATAGTGAAGAGGATAAGGGGTGGATTGCTGATATTCCCGATTTAAAATACTATTCTGGGTACGGGGAAACACCTGATGTTGCTTTATCTGAAGTTCTTCGCGCCAAGGAGGCTTGGTTGCAAACAGCACGCGAAGAAGGAAAGCCTATTCCCATACCTCGATATAGTCCAGCCATTTACCGGATTGCTTCGTAGTGAGAATGCCAACAGTTGATGATATATGGAATGCCCTGCGAGAGGTGATGGATCCAGAGATACCTACGGTCTCGTTAGTTGATCTGGGTGTGATTACTCGCGTGGAAATTACTGACGACAACGTCGCGCAGGTAAAGATGACGCCAACTTTCTCTGGCTGTCCGGCAATGGACTACATGAAGAACCAAGTGCGCGAACGATTGCAGGAGATGGCGTTCGATGGCGTGGAGGTGGAGATGAATTTGGACGAGGCTTGGAACACGAATCGCTTGACCGAAGAGGGGAGAAGAGGACTTGCAAAACATGGGCTTGCACCTCCCCCGGTGTACGAAGGAGTTCTGCAACTCGACGTGCTGAACAATATCGCCTGTCCCAACTGCGGCAGCCAGAATACCGATATGAAATCACCCTTCGGCCCAACACTCTGCCGATCTCTTCACTACTGCCGGAATTGTGGGGAAGCGTTCGAGGCGTTTAAGCCGTTGTGATTGAGTGTGGGAGTGTATGAGTATGAGAGTGTATGAGTTGTTGACCTGACTCTTGTCGGCTGTCGAGTTCTTACAGCTAAAACATCGAGAACCTTTGCGCCTTGGCGTCTTTGCGTGAGTCTCTTGTCTAACAATCCAAGATCCGAAATCAACAATCTTAATGAACAGTTCCGACTACTTGAATAAAACAGTCCTGCTTGGCGCAAGTTGGGTTGATTCCGCAAACGAAGTCGTGGATCGTCGGCAGGTATTCGGGGAGATTGAGAAGATCGACGACCAGGGCATTTACGTTCGTCTCCGCAATGGTGATCTCTTTACAATGCCACCCTACCCCAACGCACTACAACCAGCAGAGCCGGGAGAATACACCGTCCACTCCACACTCGAAATCATCACCAACCCAGACTTTCTCGCAGTCTGGACTTTCAGAACAGAAACCGAAGAACAATCGTAGGAGAGGAGACTCTCTACTTTACGCCTTCTTCTGTTCTGCGGTCTACCTCTTCTTCTTTGACTTCTTGCAGGAGAGAGACAACATCTATGCTACCACTAACAATCATTACAGGCTGGCTTGGTTCTGGCAAGACGACCTTGCTCAATCAGATACTCTCCGGCAATCACGGACTACGAATTGCGGTGATCCAGAATGAGTTTGGAGAGATCGGGGTTGATGGAGAGTTGGTGATTGGTGCTGAGTTTGGTCTCTACGAATTGAGTAACGGATGTCTCTGCTGTGCAGTGAACGACGACTTCCTCGCCGCGTTGGAAGAGATTGCAACGATGGAGAATCCTCCCGAGCACCTGTTGATTGAGACAACTGGAGTGGCCGATCCATCTGCACTTGTTCTCTCAATCCTCCAACATCCCGATCATGGCGAAGACTTCGTTGTTGACGGCGTTCTCACGTTGGTTGATGCAGGGAACGTCTCTCAACAATTGTCAGAGTCGAATGATGTCGCGGCGCAGATCGCCTTCGCCGACAAGTTGATCTTGAACAAAGTTGATATGGTTTCTGAAGAGATGCTTCCCTCCATTGAAGCTCTTCTCTCAACAATTAACCCGCAAGCAGAGATTCTCCAGACATCGCACGCCAACCTCGACCCGTATGCTCTGCTCGATCTGGGTGGTTTTGATCTCTCTCGACTTAATCTTCCAGTTTCTACACATCACCATCGTGGTGGACGGAGTGACGAGATTCTCTCCCACTCATTCCAGCTTAAAGAACCTCTCCACTTCAGTCTCTTCGAAGAGTGGCTTGCAGGATTCCTTCAGACCAGCGGTGGAGGACTCTATAGGATGAAAGGAATCTTAGCGGTTACTGGTGAAGATCGGAAGTTGGTGTTTCAGGGGGTACGTTCACTCTATAATTGGCGGTATGGTGATCTGTGGGAGAACCAGATTCCAGAGTCACGACTTGTCTTCATCGGAAAGAATCTTCCCCATGAAACTCTCGAACAAGGTTTGCAACGATGTGTCGCCACTCCCTCCTCGTCCCAATCGTGAATGCTAATTTCCTCACTTGGTGATCCTTCATGTTCTTGGTGGTAGAATTTCCAGATCATCGAGTAGAAGAATGAGAAGACATAGAATGGGAGAGTAGAAATGAGCACAGAACTGACAACAGATGGAATCGGCTTGATTATCGGGACAGGTATTTTCATGCTGTTCGGACTTCTGATTGCCTTTGGATTACCGAAGGTCTTCATGAAAGAGGAGGGAGAACTCTCCAAAGAAAATCTGTTAATGATAAAGTGGGTAAAGTGGCTCGGGTTAACCCTCGTCTTCTTCGGAGCAATCGTCATTATTGCAATTATCTTCTTGCCGTAATTAGTTCGTACGAGTTTAGAGTGTGGGAGTTCATAGAGTTGAGAGTGTATAGAGTTCATAGAGAGGTAGGCGTAACTCTTTAGGTTGTGCCCGGATCAGTAGAGTGTATGAGTACGTGAGTGTGTGAGTGAAAGAGTTCAGCACATTGGTAGCCACAACTCTTCAGGTTGCGTCCAGATTAGTAGAGGGCTATCAACTACCGTGTCAAAGAACCGAAGCATCGAGCACCTTTGCGTTCTTTGCGGCTTTGCGTGACTCTAATCCCTACTTACCTCCACCACCAACAATCCACCTACAATCAACCCTCCTCCAAGAAATCCACTTGTCCCGAGATGCTCCCCTAACAGCGCAATTCCAATGATTGCCGCAAACACCGATTCCATTGTGTAGATAATTGCTGCCCTTCCCGGCGTTGTACGTGGCTGAAAGTTTGTTTGACACCACGTTGTAAAGACCGAAGCGAGAAGAGCTAAAAAGAGAATCATGCTCCAGTCGGTTGAGGTGGAGGGAGATGTCCACGGTTCAGATAGGAGGTTGTGGAGAGTACAGCAGATAGCTACCACCAGAAGCTGAAATCCGGTTAATGCAATCACATCTTCCTTCCCACCGAAGCGGTCGAGCACAATGATGTAGGCTGCAAACGAAACTGCGCAGCCGAGAGTTAGGAGATCGCCTGCGTTGAAGCCTGCCATTCCCCCCTCAGCCGGTGAGGTCAGCAGCCAAAGGCCAACAGTTACCAGACCAACACTGAGCCAAACACGTTTTCCCGGAATGCTTCTCCCAATGAAGATCTGCAGAAGTGGAGTGATAACAACGTAGAGTGCTGTGATAAACCCAGAACGACTGCTCGAGGTGAAGCCAAGACCAACCGTCTGCAAGCCAAAGCCTGCGTAGAGAAGCACTCCCAAAACAATCCCTTTCTTCAAGGTTGAAACATTGAATGCTTTCCGCAGACGGTTGAAGAAGAGAAGAAAGAAGAGGAGTGCGGCAATTCCAAAGCGCCAGGTCAGCAGTCCCATCGGCTCCATCCCGGAATCGAGCAGCACCTTTGTTGCAGCAAAAGTCCCTCCCCAGATCAACGTTGTCGTTAATAACATCCCCTCGGCGAGAGAGCGTCCTTCCCGTTCGGGACTTTTAGTTGAATCCATGGGACGCAAGATGGCACGCCTAACCTGAACAGACAAACGAGAACGGGGAAGTCTTCTGTTAGAAGATTCCCCGTCCAAGTGTGCTCTCTCTGCCGTCTTGACTCCACACCCATTCTTGTGTGCAGCAGAGAGGATCACACACGCAGCACTATTTCCCTCTCTCTTCTTATACCTCTATCGTCCCAATGCGAACTCTCCGTCGAAGACAATCCACCGCCTTGTATCCGTTGGGTTTTCACGGTTTCGTGCAATGAATGCAAAACGCCCTGTGCTATATCTGCTCTGCGAATCGTAGGTGTCGAGTGTGAACTCCATGAACTCTCCGCGAACACTACTGCCAGAGACCACCAGTTCCTGTTCGTTGAATCGGAGTTCCCACTCACCACTCGATCCACTCTGCTCAGCAGAACTGACGCCGAGAGCATCGATGAAGATCGAAGAAGGGACTCCCGACTGTGGAGGGTGAACGTCAAAATCTTGTCCTCCTAACAGTCGTGCCCCACCCGAGTGGCTACTTCCCGGAGGTGTCACAATCACCTTGTTCACCGGTGTCTTTGATCCGGGAAATCCAATTGAATCGCTTGTTGGGAACCAGTGTTCAACCACGCTTGCAGTGATTCTATTCTGCCGTTCGTTACGTGAGAGTGAGATTGCTACGCTGTCACTCATCTCTGCTGGGATCTCCGCATACTTAAACGTGAGGTAGCGAATTGCTATCGGCTCTCCGTTCGAACCAGTGAGTTCTCCAATTTCGTCGCACGCTACCATCGTGATACCGGTCACGATCACCGTCAGAATCATCAAGTAGAATTTCATGGTTATCTCCTTTTCGTTAACAGTTTTTTGAATAATTCTTTAGCTCAATCTTTCATACTTCTTTCCGCAGGAGGGGCAGTGGAGGACAACGGCATATCGTATCTCCGCTCCACAGTACCTGCATGCGTTTGGCTGTCGTTCCCCGCAGCAGAGACAGTACTCATCAGCTTCTCCTCCCCAAGCAGAGCACCTACTACACTGCCGTATCTTCTGGCTCACATCGTTTTTCATCGGTTCGCTTCTCGGCTTCCGTTCGGCTCGGTCTTGCATCGTTTCTCTCCAGCTATGTTGGTGTATCTACTCATGTTCAACCCAGTTGAAGTCATCGCAAAAACCACTCAACGCCGACTCGTGGCTGAAGAAATCCAATCCGTGTCTCCTTCGGCTTTAACCCGATATCAAGCAGTCCGATATATCCATAGATTCCGAGCCCCGACGTTGGGAAGTATTCGCCGCCGCCACCGAAGTAGAGAGAAGTGCGAAGGCTGCTCGACGTTTCGTACTCCACTCCCGGCACATATTCGTAGCTGACGCCACCGTTGTCGAGAATGAGTTGGCCTATCAGAATTGGCGTGAAGTCGGTGCGGAGTGGGAAGAGAAACTTTGCGTAGGGGGCAAAGAGAAGGTCGCTCGTAGACGCTCCCCCATTACTCGATCCAGTGGAGAGACCGATCTGCGCTCCCAAGTGCAGCTTATCGGTCATTGCGAAGGCAATGTGTCCTCCCAAAATGTCGTTCCGGTTGTTCATCGAACCGACGGTGATTCCAATGCCGACATCCCGATTCGGTAGGTCACTCTGTATCTGGCCGAAGGCACTCGGCCCATACATCAACGTTGCTACAATCAATCGTGTGATAATCCATTTGCGGTACATGATGCTCTCCCATTTGTTTTGTCTGTGTGGAATCGAATTACGTCTGCGAAGGTAGTCGCGTCGTCTTACGATTCTCGCTGAAGGCTCTTACGATCCCGAGAGCTGATCGATTTTTTTTACGAAGTGGATAAAAGAGAAGAAAAACCTCGGTTTCCCGTAGATTTCAGGTGAATGAAGAGTTGGCGACATATTCTGACCGATTTCCTCAACCACGGGCTTCTCCCTTTTGTTGGGAGAGATCAAGAACTGGAACGTCTGGTCTCTTTCTGGCGCGGAACAAGTCAGTTTGATGGCGTTCGCTCGATGGAACTGCGGGCTGAAGCTGGTTTGGGCAAGAGCAGAGTAGTTGAAGAGGTGATAGCTCGCATACGGGGTGAGGGGGGCATTCCGCTCCACGTTCGATTCCTCCCCGAATCTTCCGGCGCACTCCTGCCGATGATTGGCGACGCACTCCGCCGGAACAGAGAGACACGGTCTCTACTTCAATCTCGCCACGCTGAGGGAACCGAACCTCTTCCCGCACTCCGCCACGTTATCCGGCTGAGGCCAGTCTGCTTGATTGTCGAAGATGCACACCTGATTCGCGAAGGAATGCGGAACGACCTTCAGATGATTCTCGACACTCTCTCAAGCGAGTCGGTCTCTTTTCTCTTCGTTCTCAGGAAACCGGAGTTAGGAATCGAGGGGGTGATTGAACCTTCGTTGGTGGAGCAGATGACGCTGTCGGGACTACACCGAGAGGATGTGCGAAGACTTTGGGAACTTCTCTTCGATGCTGAGCCAGAGGAGGGGATTGTCGATGCGCTCCTCACTCCTTCCGTTGGAAATCCTCTTGTGATTCGTTCTGGCTTGCGGAGAGCACTCTCCGAAGAACTGATTGCGTCTGGAAGTGATGGACGGTTTGCACTGAGGGGATCGGTAGAAGGGCTTGCGGAGGTAATTGCCGGCTCGGCTTCTCGCATTGGGGAGGGAATGGGAGGGGCACTCAGCGATGTCGAGAGAGAGTCTGCCAGCACTCTCGCACTGCTGGGAGAAGTCTTTGCCCGCGAGGCAGCGCGAGAGATGTTTGCCGGGGCAGACGAGATGATCGATCGGTTGATCTTCCGTGGAGTTCTCCAACAACACCCAACCCCGGCACTTCCAATTGTCGGCACGAACCGAGAGTATGGTCTCTATCCAGCATCTACCTCGCCACTGATCGGCTTCACTCACTCACTGATTCACCAACACTTTCTCTCAGGTGGAGAAGTCAACCGTTCATCGCTTGGCAACCTTATTGCTTCCGATCTTCCCCTCTACACCCACGTCCCAATATCCCGTTTCCTTTCATCGCTCAGCAAAGAATTTAATGCTGACGCCGACGGTAGTAAACTCGACGCTGAACTTCTCTACAAGGGACTGGTTCGCTCTTCGCTTCTCCTGTACGACATTCTCCTCTCAGCCGAGTGGCAGGATGCAGAATCGTTGATCTTCCTCTTTACCTCGGCACTTCAGCAAGTTGGAGAATATCTTACAGAAGAGCGGAGGGAGGATGTGGAGGTGATGCATCTCTACCGGAAGAGCGTTTGGGCTGCACTTCAAGGACTACCCGATGTTGAGGCAGAACTTGTGGAAGAGGCAGACAGAAGAACGGCGGAACCACGATCCGCGCAGGGAGCACTGCAACGTTTGTGGGCGATTATCAGCAATCCGGAAAATCGGTGGTACGAGCGGAGTGTGCAGGAGTGGGGAATAGAGGAGGCCGAAAATCTTGCGGTACAGTTCCCTGAGATTAAGTATCGAGCTGACTATGCCCGGTTTCTCTGTGCGATTGGTGTTTTCGCTTGGGAGAGTAGAAGCATTCCGGTTGTTCGGCAGATCGAAGCCTATTATGCTGAGCTACTCCACGTTCGGCAGGAGTATCCTGTGCTCAACGAAGCTCGTCTCTGGTTTATTCCGGTGCTCGCTCAAGTCTACGAAAGTAAAGCTGAACTTGAGCAGAGAGCTGAGCAGTTGGGATCACTCGACCATATTGGCGTTACCGGAGCGTTGGGCACACACCTCGCCGAACACCGGGTGCGCTTCTACTACGATACTGGTGCAGTCGACTCGCTGCTTCGTGCAATTAAGGAGAGTCGGGATATCTTCGTGATGAGACGTACGTTCCAGCTTCTCGCAAAGGGGAATGGACGAGCGTTAGTTGCCTGGGGAGCGGTTGGTCTGCACCCCGACCGTATCGTAGAGGAGGCTTTACAGTTTGCCGAAGCCGGCTCAGAAATGTCGAGTGATGAATTCCCATACTCTCCCGAGCTACTCTGGAGCTACGTTGTAGTTGCCCTCTGGCTTACTGGTGACGATCGTTGGAAAGAGATTGCCGACGAACACCTCTCCGAATATCCTGAGCTTCTTCACCCCTCTATAGCTCGTCTATCTGGGTGGAGCAATATCGCGTTAGAAGCGGAGGAGAGTCTCGACCAAATGTTGGAGAGACCTCTTCTCAAACTCGACGACGTTATTGCGCTTATTCTTCAGGTTCGCGAAGGGGTTGGCGACGAAAAAGAAGACTCAGAGCGGCGTGAAAAACTTGGGACAGCACTTCGGCGATCTCTCAAGTGGCTGAGCGAGCGGGGAATGCCGGGGTTTATGGAACCCCTTCTCAGCATTGGGCGGCAATTGCTTCCAGCGAAAGAGGTGAAGAAGTGGGGGGAAGAATTTCGCGAGGTGAAGAGGAGAGTGCACGACCTTCTGGTACAAGTGGCGGGCGACGGACGACTTAACTTGAAGGTGATCGGAGAGTTCCGTTTGCGCGATCTCTCCGGCAGAGAGCATAGCATCTCGGGTGGACGGATGAAAGTGGTGCTCGGGTTGATTATCGCAAACGAGTTTGCCAATCGTCAGCTCTCGCTCGACGAGTTTGCTCTCCTCGCCTCCGGGAACGAGTTGGCCGAAATTGAGAGTGCCCGCAATAATCTCTACGTTCGCCTTCACTCTCTTCGGAAACTCTTCGGGGAGGAGGGCATTCTCTCGGCGGTGGGGGAAGCACCTCGACTGAATCGAGAATTAGTTCGAGCTGATCTCCTCGAAGTTCAACAGAACATTCTGCGGGCTGGGGATGTGTTGGAACGCGAAGCTCCCGGTCGTGCTCTCCCGTTGTTGCGGGATGTTTTCACAACGCTCAGTACTGATGTCCCTTTCCCCGGGTTGTTCGATCCATTCTTTGATGCGGTTCGAGATGATCTGGAGATTAGCTTGCGCGATATGTTACTCCGGGTTGTTCACGAAGTTGGGGAGATGGGGGATTACGAAGGTTGCGTTACGCTCTTGCAGGATGCGTTTAGTCGGACACCGGATGATGAAGAGGTTGGGGAACTTCTCTCTACTTTACTCTCCAAGCTCGGAAGAAATGTTGCTGCGGAACAGGTCAGAAGGTCGTTGCGACGTGAGTTCTACCACTCGTGAATGATTCCAAGGTTCACAGTTATCTATCACAAATGATGCCAAGGCGGATTCTCCACACAGCCGAAGTTCTCTACTCACCAGATGGAGGGGATCCCAGAACAGACCAAGGTGTTCTGGTTGACGAGGATGGCAAGGTTCTTGCCATTGCTTCAACATCTCAGCTTCAGGGTGAGGCCGACGAGCGGCGCGACCATCAACTGTTGATGCCGGGCGTTCTGAACGCTCACATCCACTTGACCGATGCCGGACGCAAGAGCACAGTTCCCGGGGGGGAGGGGCTGGTCGCTTGGGTGAGAAATTTGATGCGAGCACGCGATGGTAATCGAACCGAAGAGGAGCAGGATGCCGATATTCTCACGACGCTTAAGGAGATGATCGGTCGGGGAACGGTGGCAGTTGGAGAGGTGGTGAACCACCCAAGGACAGTGAAGCTAATTGTTGATTCGGGAATTCACTGCCGGTTGATTCACGAGTTAATTGGGTTCAGTGAGGAGAGAGCAGAGGAGAAAATCACCTTCGCGGAAAAACTCTACGCCGATGTTGAGTGGAGTGAACAACTACGGCATGCACTTGGAGTTCACGCCCCCTACTCTGTTTCGTTTGCGTTGATGGAGGCGATTGAGTTGTGGAGTCGAGAGCGGGGTAGCTACGTCTACCAACACTTGGCGGAGGATCCAGCAGAGCGCGACTTGTACGAGCGGGGTGAGGGAGAGTGGGTTCAATTCTTGAAAGAGATTGGTTCGTGGGATGAGACTTTTCAGCCTCCCGGTATCTCGCCAATTGCCTACTACGATGCCCGTGGTTTTCTCTCAGATCGCTTCGTTGCCGTTCACCTTGCCGACGCTCGAGCAGAGGAGATTCGTTTGCTGGCATCTCGTGGTGTTAAGGTGATCCTCTCACCAACATCGAACCTTCACATTACTGGTCTGCTCCCTCCAGTCCGCCAGATGGTGGAGGAGGGGATGACCCTCGCACTCGGAACTGATGGTCGTGGTTCAAATCCGAGTATGGATGTCTTCGACGAAGCGCGGTTTCTCTACAGTCATTTCCCAGATCTTCCCGCCGGCACTCTTCTTCGTGCCTTAACGTTGGGGGGGGCAGAGGTTTTGGGATTTCCTCAACTTGGAAGAGTGGCTGTTGGAACGAGACCGGGATTGGTGAGCGTTGAGAGTATGGGGAAGACGATCAATCCAGAGCACTTAGAAGATTCAATCTTCAGCGCTGAAACGGCGGTCACTTCTATTTATTCTGATTCTGAGTAACTAACATTCTCTACTCAACAACCAACTATACTCGCGGACAATGGGAAAAGCGTTCATAGTTCTACTCTCGCCCCGAAGGGGCAGCATGCAGCCGGGGATACAATCCCCAGAAGAAAAGCGTTCATAGTTCTTCTCGCCCCGAAGGGGCGGCTGCAACGTGGCCGGGGATGCCAATCCCCGGAAGAAAAGTGTTCATAGTTCTTCTCGCCCCGAAGGGGCGGCTGCAACGTGGCCGGGGATACAATCCCCAGAAGAAAAGCGTTCATAGTTCTTCTCGCCCCGAAGGGGCGGCTGCAACGTGGCCGGGGATGGTAATCCCCGGAAGAAAGCGTTCATAGTTCTTCTCGCCCCGAAGGGGCAGAATGGAAGAGAGCGACGTCAAAGCCTGCAGCTCAGTCGCCCCTTCAGGGCGAAAGCGTCAGATAATGAATAGAGTCCGTGGAGTGCAGCCTGCGGCTTTCTCCACGGCCAGGGGCGAGTGCTCCCTCCGGGAGCAGTTCAAATAGATTTGAAAGAGAGTGGTGAGAAGAGAATACTCACACATTCCTGAGCGACTCTGAGACGTGACATCACACTCTCGACTCAACAACAATCAACGATCCACAATTTTCCAACATGCAAATACCAAACTACCAATCTCTCCTCCGCTTCTCCGACGAAAAGATGGCGAAGGTGAACCTCTACGAATCGGCGAAGATGTTTGCCGACCTCTACTGTCTGAAGCCGGGACAGGAACAGAAGGTTCACATGCACGAGAGAGAAGATAAAATCTACTTTGTGTTGGAGGGGAGGCCAACAGCAATTGTTGGAGAAGTGGAGTCTCATCTCGAAGCAGGGGAGAGTTGCGTTGCACCGGCAGGAGAGCCGCACGGAGTGCGAAACGACACGGAAGAGAATGCCGTGCTCTTAGTCTTCATGGCTCCTCATCCGAAGCCTCCAACAGTCTGAGGGGGGGGCACGGATGACGCATATCCCATAGATTGACGCGGATTAATATCTGTGGAAATCCGTCCGATCCGTGCTATCCGTGTTTTCTACCTACATTGCTGAGTGGATATCCTAACAATGGTTATGGAAACAGAAGCGGGGATTGCGCCGATATGCAATCCCCGCCTACCCATGCGGCTATTCAGTACGTGAGTCAATCAGCTCTACCCCTTACGGCTCTACAGGAATCCAGTTTGCGCCACTCACTGTGGAGACGAAGAGGAGCTGTACTGCCCGTCCCGGATTGATGTTAAATGCACCGACTGTTGTGTTCGTAACTGTCACCACTGCACCTGCGTTGTTTACAACCCAGACAGTAGCTCCATCTACCAGTGGTGCTCCCGTTGGAACTGTCACGTTCCCGGCTGTCGTTACCACCAGAATATTGTCGTCCACAACGGTGTTGCTTGCGTATGGATGCTGGCGAGAGAGGGAGAGCGTTCCGTTTGCAATCATAAGTGCGTTGCCACCCTGGTTGGCGGTTGTGGCAATGCGGACACCTTTCGTGGCACTGGTGTTGTTTGCATTCGTGAAGTTACCTGCCCACCCTGTGCCATTTGTTGCGGCTTGCAGAGCGTCGTTGCCGTTGCCGGCGTTCACGTTCTCGAAGCGTCCACCAACACCTGTTCCACCACTGATACCAGCCTGACCCAACACGCCGATACCATCCTTTGTATTGAAGCCGCGGACACCGTAACCCGATGAGTCGTTCCGTCCAACAACAGCACCAACGCCATTGCCACCACGGTTGCGACCGACAACAGCCTCACCAAATGTGTTGTCGCCGATAACGCCAGCAGCAGAGATTGAACTGGTGATGCCCCAGACAGCGTTGCCACCAACACTGGTAGAGAAGACGCCCGGTCCAACTCCTGCCTGGAGTACGTCGATACCCCGCCCGCCGTTGCTTGCATTCGTCAACTGCACAGTCACGCCACTTCCGATACCGTTCGTTGTAGCGTTTATAATCGATGATGTGCTTCCTGCGTTGCTGATCCGGAAGAACCCTGCGTTGCCGTTGCCGATTGCGAGGCCTTGTACAGCGTTGCCACTGCCGCTTGTTTCCCCCTGAACAGCGGCGCCGGTGTTCGATGTGTTGGTGATCGCTCCGTATACTCCGTGTCCCAGCCCACTCTGGTTTACGCGAACTGCGTCAGCAGTGCTGGCTGCATTGGCAATGGTGAACTGGCCAGCGACTCCTGTCTGGCTGGTGCCTAAGACGCCGATACCTCCCCCTGCCGACTCCCCCCACACACTGTATCCACCCGCAACGTCATTTCGTCCGTGGACACCTGCGAAGGTTGCCGCGAGTGAGATACCGAACACACCGTCGTTACCAACGGAGGCTCCGTAGGTGCCGAAACCTGTATTAGAGAGACCTGCAACGCCAGCACCATTGTTGTTCTCACCTAAAATGGCTCGTGAGATACCAAGTGTGAGAGTGCTGCTTGCGCGGAAACCGTAGATCGCTGACGCGACGCTACTTGTTCCATTTGTGCGGGCTTCCAGAGCATTTGTGGCGCTGCCGGAATTTGAGACCTGGAAGAACCCTGCCTTGCCGGTACCGGTGGTTGTAGCCTGTACAGCGGTATTACCATTTGCGGCATTGGTTATGCTCACTTTGACGCCAGGAGCAGTTGTCCCGCTCTCCGCCACGTCGATCTTGGCCGAGGCTGTGTTCGTGCCAACGCCGAGACGGTTCGTGGCATCATCCCAAAAGAAATTGGTGTTGTCTTGCGAGATTGCCCCTGACGTTCCGGCAAAGAGGACGCTCCCTTGAGTAATGGAGGGGAGAGTGAGACCACCGTTAAACTGTACCGCGCCGTTCACAATAAGATCCTCGGAAACCACAAGATCGCTGTTGATAGTGGTTGTGCCACCAGGGGCCGGAGAGATTGTAATATCGCCAACCGACGTTCCGATATTCAGCGGAGCATTTGCGTTGATCTGGTGGGTTGGCGAGACACCGTCAATCCAGATCGAACCACCTACCTTCAAGAGGCCTGTGGTGACAGCGTCACCCTGAACGACGAGGTCCCAGACCGTCGGGTTGCCAGCAAGTGTGTTGCCGATGATTGCGTTTGCCGAGCCGCGAACGGTCAACTGTTGAGCAGCCGTTCCTGCACCAAGTGCGTTTGCTGCAGCGTTTCCGTCGAGTGCTCCACCATTAAGGTCGATGCCGAGACCGCCACCAGTTGTGGTGACCTCCAGAGCATCTCCTGCACCGGCAGTTGAAATCTCGACACCATTGCTTCCGTTCGCTCCGTTGGTGATCTCAAATCGACCTGCACTTCCCCCTGCGGAACGGCCAAGAACACCGGCTGCCGGGTTGAGCAAGGACGTTGCGTTGCCGAAGACCCCAGCAAATCCAGTCGCTACCGAGTTGCCGGCTACGCCATATCCACCATCGTTCGCTCCAGAAATCCCTGCGTTGTTGTTGATCGGTGCTCCGAAACCTGCAACACCGGTAACCCCAGCGTTGTTCGGTCCTGATGGGACTGATACGAACACTCCCCAGTTGTTTCCAGCAGGAGGGAGTGCTCCTGCCCCTGACTGCGCATAGATTGCGGTACCGCTTGCGGTATTGGCCTCGATGGCTGGAGCACCAACAGTGGCCACTACGTCAAGTTTTGCCGATGGACTTGGGGTGTTGATGCCAACATCGCCGTCTGCTTCAATGCGAATGCGTTCAGTGTTGTTTGTCCTGACTCGTACTGGCACAGCCGTGTTTGTGCCGAGGAAGTTGTTGATACCGTCAACCAGACCTGCGTTGCCGTTGGTAAGCCAGCCGAGGTTGCTTCCGGTTGTGACGACAGCATCCCACTGAAACCCACCGGAGGCATTGCTCCAGAGGAATGGAACACCGACGGTGATATCGTAGACCATCAGTCCGTTGGCAGGAGTAGGAATAGCGAGGCGTTGAGCCGAAGTCATTCGGGGGAGGAGAAAGCCTTTCGCATTCGATGTCATGTCCAGTAGGGCAGAAGGGTGTGGATCGTTTGTGCCAATGCCGACATCTCCCTGCCCATCAGCCACTGGTTGTGCAGTGAGAGAAACTACGGTCGTCAGGCCAATAAACAGGCCCAAACTTAAAAAGCGAAGCAGATTTGACATAAAAATTCTGACAAAAATAGTGGTTGTGGTTCTGATCCACGAGTGGCCTTTCAGAAAGTGCTAAAATACTATTGTGAACATTCTGAATGAAGGGAATTCTTTTGACAATGGGTGCTGAATAATCGGCGATTTAAGGGGGTTTTCCTCTCATCAACGATCCTTTGCTCGGAAAGAGGGGTTGCTAAGTTGGAGGGAGGGGTAAAAAGAAGAAGGGGAGCCGATCTGGCTCCCCTTCGCGATGTTCAGCAAACTGAATCGGAGTTATTGCTCGGCTTTCGGAGAGGAGGCCTGTACCTCTGCCGCCGCGTTCTTTTCGCTTGCCAGCGGAGCCGTCGTTGCTTGCGCTGAAGCGGCTTGAACTGGAGCTGCTGATTCTGAGGGCAGTGCCGTGGCTGATGCCGAAGCTGCTGCCGTCCCCTTTTTCTCATTCGACGTTGCGGTTGCCTGAGGAGCAGCTTGCTCCGAGGCCAGCCCTGATGGAGCCGTATGGCTTACTGTGCCAGAGAATGTTGTTATTGTTCTCTCTGGTGCTTGTGTTTCGGCAGTCTGTGCTGTTGCAACACCACTTGCGCCAATTATTAGGCCGAGGCCAAGAATATATTTTCTCATAGTGATCTTTTATTCTTAAATGAAACTCTTCAATTAATCTTACCCGAACCTCACTTATCTTCCGTCGGACTTAAGAATGTCCATTTCCTCTTGTACAGTCGTGCTCGGTGCTGGAGTACTGCTCTGGTTCTGTTGCACTGCTGGTTCTTCATCCTGTCGCAAGATGTCGGCGTTCAGTTCAACCTTCACCCCATAGGCATCTGGATGCAAGTATTGTCCCTTCTGGTCTCCAGTTTTCTCAACCTCAACCTGAATCCGGTGCTTCACTGCGTATGGATCGTGGCGAATACCAGTCACCATCCAGGAGACTTTCATTCCCGGCTTTCCACCAGCAATTTTAAAGCGATTGTCGGCAATCTCCTCAGCCACGTAGAGTCCTGGCCCAGGAGCACCAATTGCCGTAAGCTGATAGCGGAAATCCCCGTTCAGAGCTTGGAACCAGTTTGGCAACTCTACCCAAGCCTCACCTTTGTCGTCGAGCTTCACAACGCCGTCGTTGATGTTCTTCATATCAGGAGACTCAACGAACGAGTGATAGAGAATTTTGTTCTCTGGATCGAGTGGATGGTCAATCATGAACGAACCACCACCTTTTGCAACAGTTCCACTGACCGTAAGGTTGCCGTTAACAACAACGTTACCGGTGAAGCGTGCGGCGTTGCCAGCACTGTTCGTCACTACTTGAAGAGCGTCGCTTGTGTTTGCAGCGTTTACGTTCTCGAAACGTCCGGCTGTACCTGTACCTCCAGAGATACCGGCTTGACCGATCACACCATAACCATTCTTCGTGTTGAATCCACGCACACCGTAGCCTGAAGAGTCGTTGCGACCAACAACCGCACCAACGCCGAGGCCGCCACGGTTGCGACCGACAACAGCCTCACCAAATGTGTTGTCGCCGATAACGCCTGCTGCACTGATCGAGCTTGTGATACCCCAGACAGCGTTGCCACCGATACTGGTAGAGAAGACACCTGGACCAACACCTGCTTGGTTCACGTCGATGCCACGTCCACCGTTTGAAGAGTTTGGTAGATCAACTTCAATGCCGCTACCAATGCCGTTGCTCTCGACTTGCAGCGTTGTGGTGACGTTTCCAGCGTTCACGTTCTCAAAACGACCGGCAGTTCCTGTACCACCGGAGATACCAGCCTGACCGATCACACCGATGCCGTTCTTCGTGTTGAAGCCACGCACACCGTAACCCGACGAGTCGTTCCGTCCAACAACGGCACCAACGCCATTGCCACCACGGTTAAGACCGACAACAGCTTCACCGAATGTGTTGCGACCGATAACACCAGCAGCAGAGATTGAGCTTGTGATACCCTCAACACCGTTACCACCGGTGCTGGTAGAGAAGACGCCTTGTCCAACGCCGGCATGGTTTACGTCAATACCGCGCGCGCCGTTCGATCCGTTTGTCATGTTGACTTCGATTCCAGAATTGGTTGTGCCAGTCTCTACCACGTCGATCTTTGCTGAAGCGGAGTTCGTCCCTATGCCGAGACGGTTCGTGGCATCATCCCAAAAGAAATTGGTGTTGTCTTGCGAGATTGCCCCTGACGTTCCGGCAAAGAGGACGCTCCCTTCCGTAATCGAGGGGAGTGTAAGGCCACCGCTAAACTGTACCGCGCCGTTCACAATAAGATCGTCAGTAACAACAAGATCGCTGTTGACTGTGGTTGTGCCACCTGCAGGGGAGATTGCAATATCGCCGACCGACGTTCCGATATTCAACGGAGCATTCGCGTTGATCTGGTGGGTTGGCGAGACACCGTCAATCCAGATCGAACCGCCAACCTTGAAGATGCCGGTCGTCACAGCGTCACCCTGAACGACGAGGTCCCAGACCGTCGGGTTGCCAGCAAGTGTGTTGCCGATGACGGCGTCTGCGTTGCCGCGAACGGTCAGTTGTTGTGCAGCAGTCCCTGCGCCAAGAGCGTTTCCTGCCGCGTTTCCGTCGAGTGCTCCACCGTTGAGGTCAATGCCGAGACCGCCACCAGTTGTGGTGACCTCCAGAGCATCTCCTGCACCGGCAGTTGAAATCTCGACACCATTGCTTCCGTTCGCTCCGTTGGTGATCTCAAATCGACCTGCACTTCCCCCAGCGGAACGGCCAAGAACACCAGCTGCCGGGTTGAGCAAGGACGTTGCGTTGCCGAAGACCCCAGCAAATCCAGTCGCTACCGAGTTGCCGGCTACGCCATATCCACCATCGTTCGCTCCAGAAATCCCTGCGTTGTTGTTGATCGGTGCTCCGAAACCTGCAACACCAGTAACCCCAGCGTTGTTCGGTCCTGATGGGACCGATACGAACACTCCCCAGTTGTTTCCAGCAGGAGGGAGTGCTCCTGCCCCTGACTGCGCATAGATTGCGGTACCGCTTGCGGTATTGGCCTCGATGGCTGGAGCACCAACAGTGGCCACTACGTCAAGTTTTGCCGATGGACTTGGGGTGTTGATGCCAACATCGCCGTCTGCTTCAATGCGAATGCGTTCAGTGTTGTTTGTCCTGACTCGTACTGGCACAGCCGTGTTTGTTCCGAAGAAGTTGTTGACGCCGTCAACAAGGCCTCCGTTGCCGTTGGTGAGCCAGCCGAGGTTGCTTCCGGTTGTGACGACAGCGTCCCACTGAAACCCACCGGAGGCATTGCTCCAGAGGAATGGAACACCGACGGTGATATCGTAGACCATCAGTCCGTTGGCAGGAGCAGGAATAGCGAGGCGTTGAGCAGAAGTCATTCGGGGGAGGAGAAAGCCTTTCGCATTCGATGTCATGTCCAGCAGGGCAGAAGGGTGCGGATCGTTTGTGCCAATGCCGACATCTCCTTGAGGATCAGAGACCGGTTGCGCTGTGAGGCTGCCAAGTGCGAGAAGCCCAAAGCAAAGCCCTACAGTAGAAAAGCGAATCAATCGTGACATAAGAATTTCTAAGATTGTGGTTGTACTGCTGAATTTCAGGTACAGGCATGGTCTATATAATCTGCAAAAGTAGTACCGTTGTTGGCATTCGAGTAAGGTTATAAGTGAAGTTCTTTTTGAGTGCACAGATTGTCACAGATGTGCAACTAAATTCTCTTAAAATCTGTGCCGAGACTCTGTGTGGTAGGGGAGAAGATGGAAGGGGCAAGCCGCAGGCTACACTCTACGGAGATGAGTCACTCTTTAAATCTTCCGTCCCGAAGGGGGCTGGACTGTTAGCCAGTTTTACTCTGATAGTTCATTCTGCTCTCCGGGGCGAGAGAAGCTCAATGCTTCATTTCCGACAACGTCCCCGGAAACACAACGGTAGCTCCTGCGGGGCAGTCAGAGCAAGTCAAGTGACTCTCTTCGATGTAGAACAATCGAGCCATTCCTTTCGTCGTATTTCGGTAAAAGATCACCACCAAAAGAAAAAGCCTCGGCACGAATGCCGAGGCTTTTATTTGAAACTACATCGTGGCTCAGCTTATGGAAGCTCGAACCAACCACCTGCGTAAACGTACCCGCGTACATCGTTGTTAGCGAAGCCAGCAGCCGTTCCACCTGTTACGCCGGTAACGGTGATTGCTCCACCTGATGTGTTCACAACATAGAGTACTTGGCCGTTCTCGGTTGAACCTGGAAGAGTTACGTTACCTGTGGCGTTCCATATCGAAACGTCCTGAGGAATTACGCCTGCTCCAGTGCCATACGAGAGAATTGTACGACCACCACCAGCTGCAACGTTAATTGCTTGACCGCTTGCGTTCGTGTTGTTCAACGTAAGTGCAGCGGCTGGGCCAGTTGCGTTGACGGTGATACCGCCAGCCTGAACCGTCGTGTTCGGTGGGCCACCACCAAGTGGTGCCCACGTTGAAGCGGCACGGAATGTAGTTGCACCCGTTGCCGTAAACGTGCTGAAGGTGGAGTTACCGGTAACACCGAGTGTTGTTCCAACGTTCAGAGCGTCCGTGATGTCGAGATTGTCGTCAATCATCACGTTTCCGGCGGTGTTCGAGATGTTCGACGTTGCGCTGCTGAAGACGATGTCGCCAAGGTCGATGATGTCGCCACCATTCATGTCGAGGTTGCCGGTAAGGGCAAATGTGCCAACCGTCAACTCGCCAGTGATGTCCATGTCACCGTTAACCTGTGCGTCGATTGCGCCGCCGACTACACCGTCGATCGTCAACTGCAAGCCGTCTGCGCCGTCGCCAATCGTACTCCCCTGGCCGGTGACGTTGAGTGCGCCATTTACGTTCAGGTTGAGTGCCCCTCCCGTGTTCGAGAGGTCGAAGGTCTCGACAGCTCCGCCGTTGCGACGGATTCCATCCTGCTGGATAAGAATGTCGGTTCCAACACCGGTGTTGATACCGATACCGTCTGCGCGGACAAAGGCGTTCAGCGTTCCGTCGCCATTCGGATCGAAGCGGGTAATTCCACCAGCTGCGTCGATCTCGATCTGCGGTCCTGCCGCTCCGTCGACGTTGAACGTACCAGAGTTGCCAGCATATCCAACCATCATCTCTGTGCCAACTGCATCGCCGACGTGAACGCTTGCGCCGTCAACGTAGACGTCTCTCCAACGGTTCGCGTTCGAGCCGAGGTCGAATGTGGCATCTGCCGTTGGGATAATGTGGTCGGAAACATTCAGGTTGCCTGTGCTGCTGAAGATGTTCCCCTGCAAGTCACTTGTTCCAGTAACCGTCAGGTTGCCCGTTACGTCGAGGCCGTTGTTTGCGTCAACGTTTCCGCTGAAGCTGACTTGGCCGCCGCCGGTCTGGGTAACCGTTCCGTTCATGGTTGTTGCGCCGGTAACGTCAAGACCGTTGTTTGCGTCAACGTTTCCGCTGAAGCTAACCTGGCCGCCGCCGGTTTGGGTAACCGTTCCGTTCATGGTTGTTGCGCCGGTAACGTCAAGACCGTTGTTTGCGTCGACGTTTCCGCTGAAGGTAACCTGTCCACCGCCGGTCTGCGTTAGTATATCGTTGATCGTCACTGCGCCAAGGCTGTTGAAGATCGGTCCTTGCAAATTGCTGGTTCCGGTAACGATCAAGTTGTCGTCGATCGTTGTGGTTCCACCAGCAGCGTCGATCTCGATGTTACCAACCGATGTTGCCATCAACAGCGGAGCGTTGGTGTTCAACTGGTGTGTTGCCGACGTTCCGTCGAGCCACATCGAACCGCCAATTTTCACAAGGCCAGTAGCAACCACATCACCCTGCACGACAAGATCCCAAACAGTTGGGTTGCCTCCAAGTGTGTTGCCGATGACAGCGTTGGCAGAACCGCGAACGGTCAACTGCTGAGCTGCAACGCCAGAACCGAGAGCGTTTCCGGCTGCGTCGCCGTCGAGTGCTCCACCGTTCAGGTCAATGCCGAAACCAGTGCTCGTTGCGTTGATCTCAAGAGCATCGCCACTGCTTCCGTCGTTGATTACGAAAGTGGTTTGCGTGCTTGCGACAGTTGTGAACGATCCGGCTGTTGCGTCACCGATCGACAGACCGATAACGCCGAAGCCACCGGCTGCGTCGTTGCGACCCAGAACACCACCGAATCCACCACTGGAGCTTGTGCCCTGAACACCATTGCTGTTTGAGCTGGAACCGAACACACCAAGGCCGTTCAGGCTTGTTCCAGTCACGCCGTTCTCAGTAGCGGCGTCACCCCAGACAGCAGATGAGCTTGCCGGAACGATACCGGAGCCTGCTCCCTTGCGGGAAAGAATACCATTGGCTGTACCGGAGTGGTTGACTTCAATACCGGTGACTGCACCACCCTGTACAATGTCAAGGCGTGCCGACGTGGCGTTTGTGCCAAGTCCAAGCTGATTTGTGGCGTCGTCCCAGAAGAAGTTCGGGTTGTCCTCAGCAAGGTTTCCAGCACCGTCGATGAAGACAACGCTTCCCGTTGTCAAGCTCGCCATGTTGAGCAAACCTGTAATCTGTGCGTCGCCGTCAACAAACAGCTCGTAGTTGCCGACGTTGTTTGGATCGCCGAGAATCGAGAGGACGTTCGCGTCGACTGCTCCGGTTCCCATGGTATGTCCGTCACCAGGAGCAATGATCGAGACTGCTGCGTCTACCGTCAGGTTTGCGCCTGATACGTCAACGCCATTGTTTGCGTCCACGTTACCACTAAGTGTGATCTGCCCACCACCTGTCTGCGTGATCGTGTTGTGGAAGAAACTTGCGCCATCAACGTCAAGCTGTGCATTCAGGAATGTGTTGCCGTTAACGTTGAAGATCGACTGGACAGTAGCGTTATCGTTAATGAAAACGTCGCCACCATTATTTCCAGTTGAGTTGAAGATTGAGTTCTGCAAATCGCTTGTTCCAGTAACAACCAAGTTATCGTTGATTGTTGTCTGGCCACCCGGTGCAGAGTTAGCGTCGATTGTGATGTTGCCTGCAACCGTGTTCAAGATGAACGGATTGCTCGACTGCATCCGGTGCGTTGCTGAAACGCCGTCGATCCATACTGAACCGCCAACCTTTAGAAGGCCAGTGGTGACAGCGTCACCCTGTACAACGAGATCCCAGACGGTCGGTTGGCCGGCGAGTGTGTTGCCGACAACAGCGTTTGCGTTACCGCGAACGGTAAGCTGCTGGTTTGCTGTTCCGTCGCCGAGTGCGTTACCGCGATCGTCGCCGTCGATCTCACCACCGTTCAGGTCGATGCCGTGTCCAGCAGTTCCGAACGAGTTAATCTCGAGACCATCATTCGGGGAAGCATCGTTGATAATCATTCCCTGGCCAAGACCGTTGTTGTCAACTCGTACAACTGGACTTGCGTTGGCTGCGTTTGTGTTCTCAAAATGTCCTGACATTCCGGTGCTGCTGTTTCCGTAAACACCTGTACCCGGCCCAAAGGACACACCCTGAACACCAAAACCTCCTGCCTGGTCGTTGCGACCGAAGACGCCAGCGACACCAGCACCAAGGGAAAGGCCGTTAACGCCGTGGTTGAGGTTGCTTGCGCCGAAGACACCTACGCCGTTGTTACTTGTGCCGGCAACGCCCGTCTCGCCGTTTCCGTCACCGTGAACTGCTGGATAGGAGCCGAGTGCAAGGCCGCTTCCACCGTCAACAGTCGATATCACGCCAACAACACCGTTGTTTGTGGCCTCGATAGCTGGGTTGGCGTTGTCGCCAACTACGTCGAGTCGTGCTGACGGAGCCAACTCATTCAGACCTAAGTTGCCACCGTTCGTAAGGATAGCAACCTGCGTATTGTTTGTCCAGAAGTCAATGTTCTGGTTCTGCTCGGTCACGATCGAGAGGTCGTTCGCGTTCCGAGTTCCGAGCCGCATACCGACAGCACCGTTCCACTCCGATGTGGTGTTGTTTCCATCCAGACGCCAGAATGGACCGGCTGCTGCGCCAAATCCTGTCCAGCCCGGAAGGGAAGCATCGTACCACTGGAATTCGTTTGCTGTAGTATTAAAAATTAAAAGAGCGTTTGCCGGACTGGCAATCGCATCCCGCTGAACCTCAGTCATCCGTGGGAGCAAGAAGCCGCCAGTGGTTGATACCACGTCAAGCTTCGCGCTGGGATGAGGAGCAATCGTACCAATACCTACGTCCCCTTGAGGGTCAGATACTGGCTGTGCCTGGGTCACTGCGGTGGCAATCGAAATTGCCAAACCTGTTGCAACGAGGTTTTTGAAAAATCTCATTGATGTGCCTCTGAGAATTGTGAATGGATTAGTGTGTATTGTCCTATTGACTAAAAAAAATCTCTTATCAAGACTACAGTATTCTCTGCTTAAAATTTCAACCTTATATCTATAAGGGGAAAATAAAGGCTAAAATACAGAAAACCCTTCAAAATCCCCTACAAAAATTGATGTTATGATCTGACTGCAATGATTCTTCTCATTATATGGTTCAGCAGTGGTGAGTGGGGGGAACTATAGAGCCAAAGAGAATGAAAGTAAAGCGTCAAGTTATCCGCATCAAGCTATTCATTTTGCTGATAGTTCAATTTCGGCCAATTGCCGCAAATATCATGCCATGAGTAGAAATGAGAAGTGTGATAAGTTGGAGAGGAAAAAGAAGTATTTGGCGTGAATGAACGGAACGCCACGTGAAAGAGGGTCACGTGTGGTAGAAAAACGGGGTGGAATTCAAAAGGCAAAATTCAAAATTCAAAAAAAATCAACGTTGAGATGAGGAATATCAATTATTCTACGGGGAGGTATGTAGTTTCCACTTGCTTACAGTAGGTAAGTACCAAAAGTAGTTGTAAGAAGTATATGAGGGGGAAGTTGAGATATGTGGTAGAGGGCAAATCTGAGTGATTTCTCGAAAATCAACCACCTAATTGGGTGTGAGTTGTAAAAGTGGGCCCGCGACAGGAGTCGAACCTGCGACCTGCTGATTACAAATCAGCTGCTCTACCAACTGAGCTACACGGGCTTCTGGGCTGATGGCTCACCATCAGCGAGCGGCAAATTTCGCCAATTCATCCAGAATACACAACGGCGAAATTAAAGAGAACCGATTGTTACGTGCTGGAGGAACTTGTAAATCTGGTTTCGAGGTAAAGACTTTCCGGCTACATTGAGGTGTTCCCTTCGGGAGATGACTAACAAATCTTCCCACTCCCACTCTCAAACTCATAGACTCTCTCGAACATTTGGATTCCCCCCCTCAGATGTGTAGATTCGGACTGCGGTTGTTCCCAAATCTGCCGCAGAACCCTGAAATCACCATCAAATCTATCACCTACATTCTGAAGAGGTATTGCTATGCCCTTTATCCAGCACCTTGAATCCCGTTTCGGTCTGACGCGGGGAGACGTTACCGTTGCTCTCTTTCTCGCCTTTGCTGCCTGCGGCGGGGCAGTCTATACGGAGTTGATTGAGGATAATCAGACATTTCGACAGCGAACCGAGCTTGCTGCCTTGATAAACAGAAGCGATTCGGTTGTTGCTGCACGAGAAGCATATCTTGCCGGGGCTTTCGCCTCAGATTCTGATTCAGTTGCTCGTTGGGATCCATTGACTGAGGAGGAGATTCTCGAAGAGGGGACTTCCGACTCACCCGACGGACGAAGTGCGGAGTTAACTCTGGAGGATGTTGCTCCCGTTAACCTGAACATTGCATCGGCTGTAGTGCTGCAACTTCTTCCCGGGGTAGGTGAGAAGACGGCGGCAAAGATTATTGAGGGGAGACCCTATCAAAGGGTGGAAGATATTCTGCGAGTGAAAGGGATTGGAGAGAAGAAGCTTGCGAAGATGCGAGCCTATATTACAACGGGAGTTTCCACCCCACCGAAGGAAGAATTAGCAAGCGAGTCTGACGAGGAAGAACCAGTAGAGGAGAGTGGGGGGAACGATACCACATCAGGTAAGAACCAGAAGGACAATCCAAACGAATGAGTATTAGAATTATCGGTGGCGACCTGCGAGGACGCCGGATGAATGTGCCCGATCTTCCCGGTTTACGCCCCACTACCGATCGAGTGCGCGAATCGATCTTCAATATCTTAGCTACCCGTCTCGACTTCGAGGACTGTTCGGTTCTCGACCTCTTTGCAGGAAGTGGTGCTCTCGGAATCGAGGCGCTGAGTCGCGGAGCGAAGAATGTCCTCTTCGTCGAAAAGAATCGACGGGCACTGTCGGCAATTGGGGAGAACCTGAAGGAGTTCGGGGTAGCGGATAGAGGAGAGCTGCTTTCACTGGATGCGATGCGATTTCTCGAGATGAATCGAAAGGAAGAGAGGTTCGATTTGATTTTCGCTGACCCTCCCTACGCTGCCCCCTTTTTGAATAACCTCCTTCGCACGATCTCTCCGCTCCTTGCAGAGGATGGCCTGCTGCTGCTTGAGCGATCGCGAGAAATTCGTATCGTTGATTCTCCTACGCTCGACCTGCTTTTGGAGCGAACCATCGGCAGAACCGTGATAGGGTTATACCGAGCGAAAGAAGAGGGTGAATACGTCGGAACATCAGAGACAGAATCGACTATACTATGAAGCGTGCGCTCTATCCAGGGACATTTGATCCAATTACTAACGGCCATCTCGATATTATCGACCGGTCTGCTCGTATCTTCGACGAAGTAATTGTGACAGTTGCCGTAAACAGTTCGAAGCAGACACTCTTCACTGATGAGGAGCGGGTTGACCTGATCGAGCAATCTATTCGAGAAGTGTTGCCCGATAGCTCAAATATCCGGGTAGAGAAAGTGGAGGGGCTGTTAGTTGACTTTGCCCGGAAGGTTGGCGCGGTAACTGTGTTGCGTGGACTTCGGACACTTGGCGACTTTGAGTATGAGATGCAGATGGCGTTGATGAATCGCCGGTTGTACGGAGAGTTAAGTACGTTCTTTGTAGCTGCCGACGAACGATATATTCACCTAAACTCCAGCATCGTGCGCGAGCTTGCTCGCTACGGTGCAACCCTTCCCGACTTGGTTCCCGACTGTGTGGCGCGTGCCTTGAGGGAGAAAATGGGGAGAGATTGAACAGCAAAGAGTAGGGAATAGAGGTTGATATTCTCTCTTATAACAGTTCCTACTCCTCCACTCCTTTTTTTGAATTTTTAATTTTGAATTCACTCTACTACTATGTCATATCTCGTTTTCGATATTGAAACTGCATCGCTTCCGTTCGACAGTTTTGACCAAGCTCGTCAAGACTATTTGTTGAGGGGGGCAGAAACTGACGAGGATCGCGAAAAGCAGAAGCGAGCCATGAGTCTGAACGGATTAACTGCTCAGGTAGTCTGCATCGGTATGGTTTACGCAGAGTCGTTTGAGGCGGAGCCGAAAGGGTTTGTTCTCTCCAACGTGCCGAGCGAACATAGCGAGGAAGTGCTTCCAGATGGTTCGGTCTGGCGGAGTATGTCGGAGGTCGACTTGTTGGAACAGTGGTGGGATATTCTGGAGCGTCGACCTGCTCACTTAGTCTCTTTTAACGGACGAGGGTTCGACTGTCCTTTCCTGATGCTGCGAAGTGCGGCCTTGAAGATAAAGCCGAGCAGAAACTTGATGGGAGGGACGCGGTATCGCTACGACTTACACACCGATTTGCAGGATGAACTTGCCTTCTACGGTTTTTCTTCCGGCATTAGTCCTCTCAAGCGATTCAATCTCGACTTCTACTGTAAGGCGTTCGGCATCACATCACCGAAGGAAGGGGGAGTAACTGGCGATATGGTTCCGGAGATGTTCAACAGGGGAGAACATCGGACTATTGCTGAATACTGCGTGCGGGATGTTTTCTCTACGTGGAAGCTGTTCCAACACTGGAAGGAATACCTTGACATGAAATGATGGTTAGGTATAAATCTTTCCTTTGTGTCGTATGGAAAGTTTGTGCGAAGTTAAGATTACACGTATGAGATGAGGGGAGAAAATCATCTGGGGAGGGAATCGTCACGAGATCGGGTTCGCCACCTGTATTACAGAATCTAATGTACCATGAAGCATAATCGTTCTCCTTTTCGCAATACCGTTCGTCGCTCGCGGCAGAAACTCATGCTGTCGCTTCTCTGCTTTTTCTTCTCATCAATCGCAATACTCCATGCTCAGCAGATCGACGGAGTCCGCGTCCTGCAGTCGAACACGTCGACCCTCGAGTTGGAGGTCAAGCCGGAGATCACTTGGCGAACGCTGCCGGGAGGAGAACTGCTTCCAGAGGTTCGCGGAGGACGTATCCTCAGTGGAGGGAAGCCGGGAGGACCGATGGAGATACGAATGTCTATTCCCGTTGGATTGCCTCAGCCGGAGGGGACACGATTTGAGGTGCTCTCGGTTGAGTATGGCGATCCAGTCATCGGGCGGATTGCGCCAACGCCGACGATGGTCAAAGATGCTGAGGATATGTACAGTCAAGAGTGGCGCGTGAATGAGCTGGCGTATGGTTCCTACGTTCCAGACTTTCAAGCGGCGGAGTTTCAGTATCAGGGGGTTGCACGAGGACTGCACATCGGAGCGATTGTGGTCGCTCCGGTACGCTACGTTGGGGGAGGAGGGAAGATCGAAGTCGTGAAGCGTCTACGGTTGCGCTTGCATTACGCCGGTTCACTTCGTGTGGGTGGTGGAGTGGGTGCAGGGGATATGATGCCGGGGGTCAGAGCGACCTTAGTCAATGCTGACCAAGCAGCCTCGTGGATTGCTCCGAGAGCGCCACGGGCTGCGGTGAAAACTTCGGCGGTGCAGGGAGCACGTGTCTGGTTCCGGGTTGATACCGATGGAGAGGGACTCCACGAACTTCTGCCGGAAGACTTCGAGAAGGCGGGAGTAAATCCATCGACGATTAGCAATGTTGCAGTCTACGGAGGTAGAGGTGTTCCGTTATCGGAGAAGATCTCAGAGTCGTTGAACAACAGGATGAATCAGGTTCCGTTGATTGTTGAGCGGAGCAATGGTACGATCAGCCGCGTCTTGTTCTACGCAGCGGGGCCAGTGGCATGGGAGTATGGTGAACGGGAGGTTGATTCTACAGCGCGGCGCGTCAACAATCCGTATGTGAAGAGTGTGAGTTACATCATCGCAGTTGATGGGGATCCAGCTCGTGAATTCTCTACGTTAAATTCACCTGGTGCTCCGACAGTTTTTCCTGCATATGGTATTGCTCACGTACTGTTTGAGGAGGATTTAGTCAACGCGATAGCCCAGGGGAACAGTGGGAATGGAGGGGGACGCGATTGGTTTGGGTCATCACTTATTGTGGATAGTTTTCGTCCAGAGGAGACTCGAGTTTTCACCAAGGAGCTACCGGGTCTGGACCGATCGTATCCGGTCACCTACCGGGTACGGCTGGCGCAGTATTCGCCGAATGGAGGAGGGAGTGCTTCGATAGAGCAGAATGGGATCTCGCTTGGGTCCTCGTTCGCACTCCGCTGGAATGGGGGGGATGGATATACAGCCGGGGTTGTTGAGAAGCTTTACACGATCGACGCCAACCAGATCGCCGGCGACAACAGAAGCCTGCTTGGTATCACCTACAAAAACAGCCAAGATGCGACGGCATATCTCGACTGGTACGAAGTACACTATGGGCAGAAGCTGGAGGCCGTCAACAATCGTCTGACCTTCGATTCGCCAACCGGGAGTGGAGTTGCTGAGTATCGGGTGCGAGGCTTTAACACGAATAATCTTATCGGTCTGGATGTGACCGATCCAGCCAACCCAATCAAGATCAACCCCGTCTCTACATCGAGCGGAGACTTTGTCTTCCGCGATAACTTATCGAGCAACGCGGTGGGACGTCGGCGGTACTATATCGGAACTCCAGATGATGCCAAGCGGGTCTCCAACGTGAAGACTGTGAAGTTTGCAGACCTTCGGAGCAAGGATCAATCGACCGACATCTTGGTCATTACTCACGATGACTTCGCTTCGGCAGCTGAGGCGTTCGTTGCCTACAGAAATAGTGGTGGAGAATTCACCGCCTCGTATGTGACGACAGAGGAGATCTACACAGAGTTTTCGAATGGGATGCTGGATCCGACGGCTATTCGTGACTACGTCTCCTTTGCTTACCATACCTGGAGCAAGGCACCACGGTACATTGTACTGATTGGTGATGGAACATATGACTACCGTAGGATCACCTCGACGCAACAAACGTATGTTCCGGTCTATACTGACGGGGAGACAGATTCGTACAACGACATCACAACGAGTGTGTACGACGACTACTTCGTTCGTGTTGATGGGAGTGATGAGGACTTCTACGTCGATTTGGCACCGGGTCGATTTCCCGTGACGCAACTTGAAGATGCGGAGACGATTGTGGAGAAGATCAAGTCCTACGAATCGGCTCGATCGTTTGGTGACTGGCGGAGGAAGTTCATCCTCGCCACCGATGATCGTGCTCCAATTCATGCTGGGGGAGATTTTGTTCCCGATGCAGAGTACTTGGAGCAGACGACCCTTCCGAGTTGGATAGAGACGGAGAAGATCTATCTACCGGAGTATCCAACGGTTCCGGGTGTTGTGAAGAGCAAGCCTCAGGCAACGCAAGACTTGCTCCAGCGGATGAATCGAGGGGCACTCTTAGTGAACTGGGTGGGTCACGGCAACGCGAAGGTGTGGGCACATGAACAGCTTTTGCAGAAGGATGAGTTCATTCCGCAGTTGACCAACGACTCAACGCTGATTATGGTAATTGCGGTTACCTGCAACTTCGGTCGATTTGATAACCCGAACGAGACATCGGGTGGAGAACTCTTCCTGCTACGCAAGGGAGGAGGATCGCCGGCGGTTTTGGCAACAACGCGAGCAGTCTACATCCAGCCGAACGATCGACTAATGCGCAAGTATGTTAAGTCACTCTTCTTGCGTGACAGTGAGACCAACGGCTTTCTTCCTTTGGGAGACGTTCTGATGAAGACAAAACTCGAAAACCAGGAGAAGGTGAACGACGAGAAGTATATCATCTTCGGCGATCCGTCGATGCGGTTGAACTTGCCGAAAGATTCGGTGGCAATCACATCAATCAATGCGATGGACATCACCGATGACACGGTGACGGTGGGGGCATTGTCGCTGGTGACAGTGGAGGGAGGGATCTACAGTCGTTTGGGGGTGTTGCAAGAGGACTTCAACGGAACGGCAATCATCACGATGTATGATGCAGATGAGACGAAGGTGTTGTTGGATGTCGGCGCACCGAGAACGATGGTGGACAAGGGGGGACAGCTCTTCCGTGGGCCGGCGGTTGTTGAGAATGGGAGGTATCGTGCACAGTTCCGACTACCGAAAGACATCGCGTTCGATTCCTCAGCGACAGCGCGGATATATGTTTACGCCTACAGTGAGAGTCGAGATGCTGGTGGAGCAACCGCGCACGTGAAGGTGTATGGCTCGGATACGAGTGTGATTGCCGACGGAAGTGGCCCAGATATTCAGATATACTTGGACGACCGCTCGTTCCGAAGTGGTGACGTGGTAACGCCGACACCGATGTTGATTGTGGACTTGGCGGATGGGAGTGGCATCAACGCATCGGGAGCGGGACTTGGCCATCGGATCGAGGCGTGGATAGGGGAGGGCGCGACCCCGGTTGATCTGACGGAGTTTTATTCGACCTCGGCGACAGATTTCCGCAATGGTTCGGCGGAGCGAGAGCTGTTGGATCTTGCGCCGGGCGAGTACAAGGTACGCGTACGCGCGTGGGACATCTTCAACAATCCATCAGAAGGGATTGCCTACTTTCGGATACTTGAGGGCGAAGCAGATGAATTGGTGGTGACAGATGTTGTAAACTATCCGAACCCGATGGGTAAGTCGACGGAGTTTCTGTTCCATCACAATCAGTCCCGTCCGTTGGACGTACGTCTTGATATTTATACGGCCGGTGGTCGTAAGATCCAGAGCTTGGGGGCTACGAATGTGACGGATCGTTTAGTGAGAATACCGTGGGACGGTCACGACAGAGATGGTCGGCGGGTATCGAACGGTGTGTACTTTTATCGATTACGAGTAACGGTTGTTGGTGAGGATGGTGAGGAAGGGCGCACGGTAGAGGTGATTGAGAAGGTTGCCGTTGCTCAGTAGCAGTGACGTTATAGGTTAACACTAATACCAAAGTCATTCAATTGAGGGAGAGGTATATCTACCTCTTCAGGAATGTCACTCAGAACGGAGTGTCGCAAAGTGAAGGGTCTTGCCAAACGTCGAGGAAGTGAAGAGTTGGCTACGCTGCTATCGTTGTTTAGGGCGAAGCAAGGCTCACCGAGCTTAGCCTACAATCTGCTCAATCCACGCTCCTCCCCTGAACATCCGTCCCTCCTCGAAGTGTGGAGCCATCAGTTGTGCTCCAAGTGGGAGGTTAGTTGTTGGGTCGGTTCCGTAGGGGACGGAGATGCCGGGAATACCGGCGATGTTTGCTGCGGCGGTAAAGATATCGCTCAAGTACATCGAGATTGGATCACTCGTCTTCTCACCCAACTTGAACGCTGCCGTCGGTGCTGTTGGTGTTAGGATGAGGTCGACTTCGCTGAAGGCTCTTTCAAAGTCTTGTGAAATCAACGTCCGCACCTGTTGTGCTTTCCGGTAGTAGGCGTCGTAGTAACCGCTGGAGAGAACAAACGTTCCCAACATGATCCGCCGCTTCACCTCCTCACCAAATCCTTCTGACCGACTCATTTCATACATCTCTTCGAGATTGGTAGCATTCGGGGAACGATAGCCATACCGCGCACCGTCGTATCGAGCAAGATTCGAGCTTGCCTCGGCGGTTGCAATCACGTAGTAGGTGGGAATCACATACTCCGTGTGGGGGAGTGAAATCTCTACTAACGTTGCTCCACCATCTTGAAATCTTTTCTTCAAATCCTCCACTGAAGCAACGACACTCTCTTCCATCCCCTCGATAAAGTATTCTTTTGGAACGCCAATCTTCATTCCGGCAACATCCGCACTCTCAAGTCCTGCGGTGTAGTCGGGAACTGGACGCATACTGGAAGTTGCGTCGTTCGGATCGTGTCCGGCAATCGTCTGAAGGAGGAGTGCAGCGTCGTAGACGGTGTGAGCTATGGGGCCAATTTGATCGAGAGATGAGGCAAATGCAACAAGCCCGAACCGGCTGATACGACCATAGGTTGGTTTTACTCCAACTGTGCCAGTAAAAGCTGCCGGTTGGCGAACGGAGCCGCCAGTTTCAGAGCCAAGTGATGTGTGCACAGTGCCAGAGGCAACAGCGACAGCAGACCCACCGGAAGACCCCCCTGGAACCCGTTCTCTGTCGAGTGGGTTGAGAGCCGAACCGAAGTAAGAATTCTCGTTCGACGACCCCATCGCGAACTCATCCATGTTTGTCTTACCGACAATAATTGCGTCGGCAGCTTCAAGGCGTTCGAGTGCTGTAGCTGAGTAGAGGGAGGTGAAGTTCTCAAGAATTTTTGAACCGCAGGTTAAGCGGACATCTTTCAGCGCAATGTTATCCTTCACTGCAACTAACATCCCGGCGAGTGAGCCGGCAGTCCCCTCTTTTACTTTCCTATCAACCTCTTCAGCCTTTGCCTCTGCCCGCTCACGGAGAATTGTGACGTAGGCGTTTAGTTCCCCTTGCTCCTCGATCTTATGGAATGCTCCTGCCAAGGTTTCTACACAGGAGGTTTTCCCTGCATCAAGTTCAGTCCGGAAATTGCGGTATGATGTCATGAAGTTGCTTCTTCTCCTTTCCCCTTATCTGTATCTTCGCGCGGGATGTTTGGGGGAACGATGCTGTTGTCACTCTTCTCACCAAGAGGACTTTTCTCCTCTATCATTTCGCCTGAATTTGGTAGGGTTTCGGTTTCCTCACCTGCATCTGGTTCGGGCGAGCCTGTTGGAAGTGAAAGGCTCGATCCACCTCGGGCAATAGTATGCTCAGCCGCAGGGGGAGCATTGCGAGTATTCTCCTTCCGTTGCTCGTCGTAGAAGGCCGTATTGATTTGTTCGGTGAAATCCTGCTGTGCTTTGCGAAACTGCCGAAGTCCTTTTCCGAGACCCTGAGCCAGTTCCGGTAGCTTTTTAGGGCCAAACAGAAGTAGTACGGCCACAAGAATTAGCAGAAGTTCTCCCCCTCCGAGATCAAACATGGTAGTGCCTGTCGTAAGCGAAGACTGTGTAGTTATTCAATCCTTTTTTCTTCTCTACAAAGCATTATAGAGAGCTCTTTTCTCAATCAATGTAGATAGATCTACGATTGATTGTTTTCAATCCGTGCTGACTCTCTCTTATTATCATCTGGATCATCCAACGATGATGCCTTCTTAAACTCGCGCATACCGGAGCCAAGCCCTTTCATCAATTCGGGAATCTTTTTGCCACCAAAAAGAAGGAGAACGCCGAGGATAATCAAAATGATTTCCGTCGGACCGGGAGCAAAAAATGCGTACATGATATTCCTCTGTAAAGGATAGTTTAGTGAGATAGTTTCAACTTATGCCGTTATGCCCTGAGTTGCTGCAATCAGGGAGCGGAAGATGCCCACACCGTCGGTTGAACCGAGAACTGGATCGCAAGCTCGTTCTGGGTGGGGCATCATGCCGAGCACGTTCCCCGCTTCGTTAACGATTCCGGCGATATTCGATTGCGATCCGTTCGGGTTCGATTCTACGGAAACGTTCCCATCTGCATCGCAGTATCTGAAGAGAATTCGTTTCTGCTCTTCGAGCATCTTCAAGGTCTCTTCGTCAGCATAGTAATTCCCTTCGCCGTGAGCAATCGGAATGCGGAGCACCTTCCCTTCTTCGAGCGATCCAGTATAGATCGAATCTGAATGTTCTACGCGGATGTGAATGAACTTGCTGATGAAACGAAGGTCACGGTTTCGGAGGAGTGCGCCGGGGAGAAGTCCGGACTCGCAAAGAATTTGAAAGCCATTGCATATCCCCATAACTGGGCCACCGTTGTTTGCGAATTCAATCACTTCTTTCATGATTGGAGAGAACCGCGCGATTGCGCCGCTACGAAGGTAGTCACCGTAACTAAAGCCTCCGGGAAGAATAATTGCATCGCATCCCTTCAGATTGTGATCCTTGTGGAAGAGGAACTCCGTTTCTGCTCCTACGCTATGTTTTAGTGCCCAGTAGGCATCGTGATCGCAGTTGGATCCTGGAAATACGACAACGCCGATCTTCATACTTCCTCCGCATCCTGCATTTCCATCACCGTTACGGTGAAATCCTCCATTACCGGGTTACTCAGAACCTTCTCCGCAATTTCGTAGGCAATTGCTGTTGCCTCCTCTGCATTCGCCGCATCGATTTCGAGCGTAATGTGCTTCCCGATACGTACATGTCCGGCTCCACCGTATCCCAGTGAACGAAGAGCATTTTCCACGGTTTTGCCCTGCACATCCAAAATGGCAGCGCGAAGCATCACATTAACTTCAGCCTTGAACATAAATAGATAGAAGTATGATAGTTAGAAGTTTGTCGTACTCAGATAGCAGTAAAAATCAAGAGTAAGTAGGTAGAGAACTTTGAGCCACCGAGACTAAACGTTGAGCAAAGAAGATCGTTACTCATACACTCTCACACTCACGAACTCACACACCAACTCTACAAACTCGACTATATATCAAACGGAGTCTCTTCCAACTCTTCCATCGTCTCTTCTTCCTCTTCATGCCGGAGGATGTGAAAGAGTTGGCGAATCATTCCGTAGACAAGATACAACACCATGAAGGGAAATATCCCCTTCCCTTTCGTAACGATAATTGCAACGATGCCGAGCAGGACAATGGCAAACTTGACCGGAGCTGCTTTAATGGCTCTCGGTGTTGGTTTTGGGAAGGTATCGTATCGGATTGTGCTAACCATCAGGAGGGAGACGCCAATAGTGATAATTGCGAGGAGTGCTGGGCGAATTTCGGTTGGAGGAATCGTATCGTTCGAGAGGTGATGGAAGACAAGGTAGCTAATGGTAGTGAGCGCCCCGGCGGGAATTGGGAGACCGAGGAAGTATTCTTTGTCGAAACCGGTAAGCTGCACATTGAAGCGAGCTAAGCGGAGCGCGCCACACATTGCCGGAAGTCCTGCAATCACCATGCCGACAGCTTCCCACTGGTGAAAAAATGCTGCGTAGAGAATATAGGAGGGGGCAACACCGAAACTGACGACATCGGCTAAAGAGTCAAGCTCGACACCAAACTCCGAACTTGTCTTCGTTAAACGAGCCATTGCTCCATCGAGACCATCGAAGATAACCGAGAGAACAATGAACCAAGCGGCCACAACATACTCTCCCTCGGTCGCCTTGATAATGGCAACAAAGCCGCTGAAGAGATTCATTGTTGTGAAGAGGCTCGGGATCACCGAGCGGGTAACGCGAATTGGCACGCTGTTCCTGGTCTTTATGGAATGTGGAATAGAAGAGGTAGAATATTCATCGATCAGCTTTGAGACTTCCGTACTCTCTACTCTCCCTACTCAAATTTCCGTGAAGCGGAATGAATGGAGGAGGGAAAACCATTCCACACTCTCTCCAACATCCTATCTTCTACCGATAACCTTCCACGAAAATACCGACTCCGGGAGAAACGGGCTGAATCAATCCGTGCCAGTTTAGGAAGGCATTCGGCTGATGATCGTAACTCCTCCAACAACTCTATCTCCCGGCTTTACCAAAATCTCCATCTCAGGAGGGAGTATCAAATCTGTTCGACTACCGAACTTTATCATGCCGAAGCGCTCTCCTACTTTTACCGGATCCCCAACTTGCAAGGGGCAGACAATGCGTCGAGCAACCGCACCTGCAATCTGCTTCACCATCAATCGGAAGTGCTCACCACGAATCCCAATGTGTGTTCGCTCGTTTACTTCTGACGATTTATCCTTGAAGGCTGGCACAAACTCTCCTTTGTGGTAGACCATGTGGTCTACTTCTCCAGAAATCGGGTTTCGGTTGACGTGAACGTCGAGCGGGGAGAGGAAGATCGCAACCAGTTTGGCTGGTCCTTTGTGGTACTCGGTATCCTCAACGTCGTGAATCAGGAAGACTTTGCCGTCGGCAGGGGAGATTACGGTTCGCCCATCAGCTCCCGCGGGAAGGGTTCGTTCAGGATCGCGGAAGAAGTAGAGGGTGAAGGCTGAAAGTAATAGCCCAAGTATCACCATTCCCCACCGAACAACCGGCAGCTCAATTAGCAGACCACCGATAATCAGGCCGAGGGCAATCAGGAGCGTGACGACGAGAACGTCGAGTCCATAACGTGTCAGTTTCATAGCTGAAAAATCGTTCAACGAAAGTATTTCGCGAAGTTATCCTTTCTGGATGAAACAATAGTCCTCTTTCGTTTGGATTTTGGTGCTTGGCTTTTGGTCGGAGCGCAGGACGTTCTATCGCAAATCGCACACAGATTGCACGGATGACAACAGATAGAGAGGATATCTATGCTTCCACTGTCGTGATCTATCCAATTCATATTTCATCTTGCGAGACTTATCGCGTAGGATATACCCAGACAAAGCTAATGAGTGGGGCTACTGGGAAGGAGGGGGGAGTATCTTCACCAGTTTCAATCAGCAACCAGGCCGCCCCGAAATCGAGTGCCCACGTTTTGCCGAACCAACGTGCCGTAGTGATGATAGGTGCTGTGCCGACGGTTTTCATGTAGACTCCCTCCGCCGCAAGTTTCCACCGATCACCAACTCGCCAATCTCCACCGAGTGCGATAATCGGAGCCTCTTTGGGGAACTCGTCGATCAGTCCGGTTGCCGGATCAACCAAGGTTGTATGCCGCTTGAAAGCGTAGCCTCCGGTGAGGGATATCCTGCGGTCGTCGTTTCCGTAGCTGATAGCTCCGTAGAGCGTAGGGGTAATAATGCGGGAATCATCTTCCGGCGTACTCTCTTCCTCGTAGAAACTTGCTCCCCACTGAAACCCTGCGGCAACTTGAAGCCTGTCGTTTAGGTGAAGATTCCCTTTCAGACCAATGGAGTAGGCTCCGAACGCACTTCCGTTTGTTCCTCCCCAGTCGTCCGGTAGTGGAGGCGCACCGCCGGCGAGAATCATAATGTTGTCGGTAAATGAGTAGCCAGCCATCAGACCAAGCAGGTCGTAACTTCCGGCAATAAAGGTTCCAGCAGGTGGTATCACTGCATTCGGAATTGCCACTGTCCGGAACGTTGTTGGGTCGGGATAGCGTTCAGCCCCCATACCTCCTCGTCCATGAACCGCTACGGTCACCTCTTCTCCATCTGAGAGTGTTAGCAGGAGAGGAGCCGAGAAGAGACCAATCGTGTCGGGAAGGAACTGGAGGGAGAGGGGAATGGATGTGCCACCCTCGAGAGTTTTTCCATTTAACGATTCACGTAGTTGGAACCGTTCTCTGTTTGCTCCGGTCAGTTCTGCTGAGATGATAGTGACTGAAGAAGAGCCAATAGCCCGAATGAACGAGAGGAGCGTGGTGTCGTGTCCTTTGCCGACCTCTTTTTCTCCAAAATCGATAACATCTCCTTCAACCCGGAGTGTTGCCCCAACTCCATTGCCGGTCAGGCGAGCGGAGAGTCTTCCCACATCGGTTTTCATTAGTGCAACTGATCCTTTCTTTCCGGTTGAAGTGGGGGCAAAACGAAACTCTACAGAGCGGACGCTTCCTGCTGGAACATCGAACGGGGGGAGAGGGGAGACCAAGTCAAAGTTTTCGTTATCACCATCAACAATGTCGATACTCTCCACGCGAAGTGGGGCATTCCCTCGATTTGATAGAAAACCACTAATAACAGAATCGCGACTTGTCCCAACTTTATGCTTGCCAAAATCAACGTCGACAAACTGTGGATCGGCCTTCCCCAAAATTGTCCAGAGGTCGTCCGACTTATCTGTGCCAGTTCCACCATTTACGTCGGCGATCACCAGGTTGTATCCGTAGCTCCAGACGACGTGCGCTCCATCGGCAGAAACTCCCATGCTAATCCCGACCATCGAGCCACTGTCGCGAGCAGTAGTGATGATATTGCCGGTGGCTGCGTCGGTGAGAACAAGTTGCTTTACTGACCCATACGGCTCGACCATTGAGGCCATTGTGCCATCTGGACTGTAGGCGAGGCGGAGAGCGGAGCGAGATGTCGTTTTTTCTCCGTAGGTCATTCTAACTTCTCCACTTCGGAAATCGGCAATGCCGGGTCGTCCATCCCGCCAGACAACAACTCCCGTTTCATCTGGAGCAAACCGGGCTGCTTTGTAGCCGCTGGCATTCTTTCCAATAAAAATCGATTGAGGTGGAGCGTTGGTTGCAGCTTCCCACACAAGCATCGAATCGGAGCTGTTGGGAACGGCGGCAACATACTTTCCAGAGCGGGAGAACGTTGTCGAGTATGAAGAACGTTCGGTTAATCGTTTCGTTTGTGTTCCGGTGTTTGCATTCCAGAGCGTAACGCCATCACGAGCCGAGGTAAGCACAGTCTTTCCGTCGGGAGAGAATTGGGCAGTTGAAATGCCAAGCCGTAAATCTCCAACTGTTCTGATAGTCCGTCCTGTCTTGCTGTCGAGAATGCCGAGAACTTCACCTCCATCTTTTGCGATTCGGAGAAGAACTTTGTCCCCATCGGGAGAGAATGAGGATGTAATTGCATCTTCAACCATATAGCCGTGAGTGTTTGCTTTGCCCCCCTGCGTCCACCAGAGAAGTTTCCCCGTCTTTGCATCTAACATATACTTCCCACAGAGTATGTAGCGTCCTGTTGGGTCGTACTCAACACTTGTCGGCGTTGGGTCTTTGTATGAGCTGACAGCGTCGCCAACCACCATCCACGTTTTTACGAGATTGCCAGTTGCGACACTCCAGAGGCCAAAGTTCCCGGCAGGAGTGCGGGTGCTTCCAGAAGTAACGATCGTTGTGTCGCCTAAGTATCCGGCAATGAACTCCCCCTTTGGATCAATTCCCCAATGATGCTTCTCCACTGGTAGCGTGGCAACACGGGTTGCTTCTTTTTCGGAAGTGATTACTGAGACGCGAGCTAAACAATCAGTGCTCGGCGTTCCCGGCACGTGCCACGAGTAAAGTCCGCCGGTTACCCCCTCCGCAATAATCGTCCACGTTCTTCCGGCGTTGATGCTGTACTCAAGTCGCACTGGAGTTTCGGGGGCTACGCCATCCCACGTAATGAGTGCGCGTTCTCCGGCGTTGAAGACTTCTCCTCCGTTTGGAGAGACCAAGTGAATGGGGATTACCTCGTTCTTTGCTCCACTTCGTCGAGCAACCAGCGTTGTGGCATAGCAGGAGCTTTCAATCTTCCACTGACTCACTGCATAGCTACTGGAGTTGGTTCTGGATCGCACTTTTAGTGTTCGAGATTCGCCTGACCCAAGCGTTATTGGCAGAGAGGGCATCTCTATGACAAATTCAGTTCCTCCCGGCAGTTGCTCGATCCGGTCAATCCTTACCGGCGCTGCGGGAGCCGTGAACGTTACCTCTCCTTCATGGGTTGCTGAATCGAAGAAGAGTATTGTTGGCGAGATTGTAAGCCGGGGGATAGAGCGATCTGGAGCGGTGTAGCCAAAGTTGTTGCGAAGTGAGGGAGAAGTGTAGGACATCACGATGCTTCGCTCAGGATCACAATCGGAGCCACTCTGCCAGGTTATCTCACACGGTTGGCCACCACGCGCTCTGTAGAGGATTGCGCGGTAGATTGCCTCTGCCTCCTCAACTGTCGTCACGTTCTCGAACCAACCACCTCCGGTCTTCTCAGCAATTTCTTTCAGCACATCGGGTGTGCGCATGCCGAGCGTGACGCAGAAGATCACCCCGTCGATCCGTTTTGCCTCGGCGATAATGGGTTCGGGGTTGCTCTTGCTCAGTCCATCGGTTAGGAAGACGAGGACACGGCGATGCTTCCCTTTCGATAGAAGGGGGAGTCCTCCGGCGGGAGATGAAAGGAGTGCTGCGTCGTAGTTCGTTCCGCCGCTCGGTTTCAAAGTCTCCACAGCAGCCCGCATCAATCTGCGGTCGGTTGTTAGGTCGGTTAGTCCATACGCTCTATCGTCGAACGACGTAATCCCACACTCAGATGAACCTTCTGGAAGTGCGTTGATCCAGGCATCGGCTGCGGCGCGGGCAAGCTCAATGTTCGGCATACGTCCCCCCGACCCTACGTTGGCCATTGAGCCAGAAATGTCAATCGAAAGGATTGCTGAGATATTACCTGACGGATTTGTACTGGGGCAGTTAAAGGAGAGAATCTCCCGTTCGGTTCCATTTTCTCTGACCTTCATCTTCTCTTTCGATACGTCCGACACCGATTGTCCGGCGAGGTCGAGTAGATAGAATCGTGTGGTGATCAGCGGCCACTTGCTCTGATCGGTAGACTCTACAACGAGATTGTTCTGAGATTGAAGACAATCTGGTAGCACAAAAAAGAAAAGAGTTGCGAGCAAAATCGAGGGAAAGAGGAATCCGATTGTGTTGGATCCAAAGCACAAATCTCGGGGACCGGTTCGTAGTACGTAAACGAACAGTTCCATAGGTTATAGTCCGGTTGATGTAGAAGGCGTGGACAGCGGCAAAGATACGAGAATAGGGAAATCCGATACGTTCACCCAGAATTTTACCAGAATTTTGAAACTTCAAACCACTCTTGGTGTTGGTGAGGAGAATTGTTATCAGGCGATCTCTACTCTCGATAGAAATTAAATCAACAAGATGAGTGACGATAAGAGAATGGTTATTAGAACTTCTTTTTCCGTGCTATTGCTGCTAATAGCAGTCCTGAGTAGCGCTTACAGCCAAAGCAAAGCTGATAAACTCGACGAACTCATAGATGAATATGCTGAGTATGGGCTGTTTAATGGATCTGTTCTCGTTGCAGAAAATGGTAAGGTTCTCTATAAGAAAGGGTTCGGGCTGGCTAATATGGAGTGGGGTATTCCAAATCAACCTAACACAAAACACCGATTAGGCTCCATTACCAAACAATTTACAGCAATGTTAATTGTTCAATTGTTTGCTGAAAATCGGCTAAAATTAGATGTGCCAATCTCAACATATCTACCAGATTATCCTAAAGAGAGTGGTGATTACATCACAATTCACCACCTGCTTACCCACACTTCAGGGATTCCAAATTACACCTCATTCCCTAACTATAGGGATGTAATGCTCCGCCACAATAACCAAGAAGAGCTTGTGAGTCTTTTTGCTGACTCAGCACTTGAATTCACTCCAGGGAAGAGATTTGAGTATAGCAATTCGGGTTATGTCTTGTTAGGTGCTATTATCGAGAAGGTTGCTGAAAAACCTTATGAACAGGTGCTGTATGATAAGATACTTGCTCCTCTTGAAATGAAGAATACGGGCTATGATCAGAACAGTGTAGTCTTGGAAAATAGATCTTCGGGCTATTATAAAAATGGAAATTCTTTTGTAAATGCCAGCTACATCAATATGTCGACGCCGTATGCTGCCGGGGGGATGTATTCAACCGTTGAAGATCTATACCTCTGGGATCAAGCTCTATACACAGAAAAACTCCTTCCCAAGAAGTATATAGATCTATTGTTTAATAAATATGTCAATGCGTTCGGGCAGCATTATGGCTATGGCTGGGAAATTGGCCAACTCTCTATTGGAAATACCGAGGAACAGCTATCTACAATTAGCCATGGTGGTTCTGTAAATGGGTATACTTCTCTGATTACTCGAGTTCCATCAAAGAAATCATTAATTCTATTGCTCAATAATACAGGTGGAGCACCACTTAATGCAATGACAATAGCTATCGCTGGAATTCTTTACGATAAGCCATACGATTTCCCTAAAAAATCTATTGCTAACTCGTTCTCAGATGTCGTTGAAAGAGAAGGGATAGTAGCTGCGCTTGATTTCTATGAAGAGGTCAAAAATTCTAATAACTATTATCTCAATGAAAACGAGATGAACCTTCTTGGGTATAGCTTTTTGCAATCAGGGAGGACGAAAGAAGCTATCTCTACCTTTGAACTAAATGTTGAGGCATATCCAAATTCATTTAATGTCTACGATAGTTATGGAGAGGCACTCCTGATGCTTGGAGATACAAATCAAGCCATTGAGAATTATAAGAGGTCAATGCAATTGAATCCAGGGAATCAAAACGGCAAACAAGTGTTAAATGCTTTGGGGGTAAACACAGAGCCAGTGGTCAGAAAAAGTTCCGTTGAACAACTGAAGTTGTTAGAGGGGGAGTATTTAGCAATTGATCAGACTGTAAATGGCCAGACTGATTGGACGATTGAAATTGAGGAAGTGAATGGGAAGCTATATGGCAACAGCCAAGGTTACCGATATTTGCTGACCTCTGTTGGTGATAATGAGTTTGTCAATTCCGATGATGGAGCATCGTTTCTGTTCGATACCAACGATCCCAAGGCTATCACATTACTAATTTTCGGAAAACTCAAGTTTGAGAAGGTGAAGTAAAGGTGGGGAGGGGACTCAAGCCTACAGCACCGGTAGAGGAGAGGGGCAAAGGCTTTTGCCCACTACGGAATATCGTATTGACCAAATCCTACACTCACAAACTTATTCACTCTACAAAACTGGCAACAACTTCTCCCACGAATCGCTGACTGTATCAGCGTGACGGATGTACTCTCCGAAGAGATCGTAGTCGAGAGAGCCGGTAATATCTGCCTCTACAAATTCACCCGGCTTCAGGAGAGTGTTGCTTGTGATGTAGACCTCACCGTCAACCTCAGGGGCATCTCGCTCGGAGCGGCAGAAGTATTCTCCCTCCACTTCCTTCTCCACCATAAGTTTTTGTGTTGTTCCGACGAGAGCATCATTCTTTCGGGCGGAGATTTCGCGCTGTGCTTCCATGATCTGTGCAATCCGTTCCTCCTTCACCTCGGCTGGAATTGGGTCTTCCATATCGTATGCGATCGTTCGCTCTTCCTGAGAATAGGGGAAGACGCCAAGGCGGTCAAACTCAGCAAACCGAACAAATTCCAGCAGCTCTTCGAATTCCTTTTCCCCCTCGTTCGGGTAACCGACAATCAATGTTGTTCGCAACGCGATGCCGGGGACTTCTTTCTTGATCTGCTCGATCAGATTCATGAGGGTTCGGCGGGAGAGACCCCGGCGCATCGACTTGAGTACGGGATCGCTGACATGCTGAATTGGCATGTCCATATACTTGCAGATTGTGGGCGTATCGCGAATTACTGGCAAGATGTTGTGTGGGAAGCGCGAGGGGTAGGCGTACATCAGGCGAATCCACTCGATCCCTCGAACTTCACCGAGCTTTGTCAGGAGTTGCGCGAGACGGCGTTCACCAAACAGATCTTTTCCCCAATACGTGGTGTCCTGACCAACCACCACAAGTTCCCGAACACCTTCTGAGGCGAGGTGCTGTGCTTCAATCAGAATGTCGTCGAGCGAGCGGGAGACGTGGCCACCACGCATCAGCGGAATGGCGCAGAAGGAGCAGGGATTATCACAACCTTCAGAGATTTTCAAGTATGCACTCTTCGATCCAGGTGGGACGTAGCGCTCCCCCAGCAGATCGAACTTGTGGTTTGGATTGATTGTCCGCAGGATGTTCGTGAAGTCGGTCACACCAAAGTAGGCATCCACTTCTGGAATATCCCGTTCAAGATCACTCCGATATCGTTCCGAAAGACATCCGGCAACGTAGAGCTGGCCAATCTCTCCCCCCTTTTTCATCTCCACAGCGTCGAGAATTGTGTTAACCGACTCCTCCTTCGCCATATCGATAAAGCCGCAGGTGTTGATAATCACTGCATCGGCTCCTTCGGCTTCATCGACGAGCGTGATATTGTTCCGTCGGAGCAATCCCATCAGCGTCTCGGAGTCGACAACATTTTTTGAGCAGCCGAGTGTGACGATGTGGACATGTTTAGAATTAGAAGAGCGGTCAGTTATAGGCATCAGTGTAGTCGCTTCTGTTCAGTCAATAAAATCCAAAGCTCCTTTCGGTGGAAAACGATCAATCTCCGCAAGTATACTACGTTCAAGCAATCTATCCACAGCATTTAGCTGAAGAATGCGCTCCGTTACTTCTCCAATTTCGCTTCGCGGTTCTATCCGAACTCCATCCAGCTTGAAATGATTCTTCCAAGAATCTGTGCGAGGGTTATAAAACCGAGTAAATGTGCCTGAAGTGAGAGTTAAGGATCCTATATCGCTTCCTTTAAATCGATTGCAGAACGTACAAGCGAAGGCAAGATTTGTGGCAACTGTTTTGCCACCATGTTTGATGCTAATAATATGGTCTACTTGGCACCCGAAGTAGGTATCTTCTTCATGAATTAAACAATACTCGCAGATACTATGTGCGCGATGTGCAACGAGTTGGCGTAGCTGGATAGGAATGTAATCGCTCATTAGGAAGGTTGAAGGAACTTGCGGGCACGAGCTTTTGCCAGTCGCAACAGATGCTCAAGGTGCATGAAGTGGTTGAGTTCAGCCGCTTCAATATCAGAGAGGCCTTCTACCTTCTCTTGTTGTAATAATTCTGCAACACGCTGTTGGGCTTCAGTAGAAGGGTGAAATGCAATGAGTTGTCTTGGTGTCATTCCAGCGGCGAGGAAATCAACAATTTCTTGATATACAGGTGTGGTCGGTATCATGATTATATAGCTTAGTTGTCTGTGGAGTGCAGTAACGATTACTCATACAGAAAAGTTTGCTCCGTAAACATCATTACTCAACAATCACTCGTACTTCCTCTCTCTGCGTTGGTGTCACAAGCTCTAAGATGTAGATTCCTGGAGGAAGGTCGAGTTCTGACTCAACGTGATAGGAACGTGCCTCCAAAGCTTCGTTAACAAACCGGTAGGACTCACGTCCGAGCGCGTCGTAGAGCGTAAGGCGTGTCATTCCATCCTCAACTAATTCAAACTCTACAGCAATTCTCTCCTGCGTTGGGTTTGGTGCAACTGCTTTGATACCGAAGTTTCCGGTGATCTGCACTAATCGATTCCCACCAACAGCGCAATATCCTTTAAGGGTGAAAAGCCCGGGAGTCACGGAGATTCGTGCTCCGCCAGTTGTGAACTGACTCTTTGTCGAAGAGGTGAGGGGAGTGGTTATGTCGTTCCCGAGTAGAACCAGTGCCTCCACGTAAGCGAGAGTTCCGGTGTCGCTGAGTGGAGTTGACCCAACTACAGTAAAAACAATCGAGCCAGTATCAACTTCTGTTGACGTAACATTCCACTTCTGCGAGAGAGTTCCCTGCAACACCACCCGTTGTGGTAGCAGCATTGTCTTGTTGAAGTTTACATCCACAGAGTAACTGAGAACGCCTGCTCCAAAAAGGTTCGTTTTCAACTTCAGTGGGAGCATGATAACCTCACCCGGTTCTCCAGCCACATCTTCCCAGAATGTTTCCCCAGTAATTACTGCCTCCCCTGTTGCCGTAATCGGCAGGTAGAGCGAATCGCATGGAGTTAATCCTTCAGCCTCAACGAAAATGCTGTCGGTATATGTTAGGGCTGCCGCTGGTGCAAACTCTATATCTACTTCCATCGTGGCGTTCGGAGCCAAGGAGCGGGGTAGCGGAGGGCGTGTAGCAACTACGCGGAAGGGTGGGGGGAGAACTAAGTTGATGATTGGTACGGTTCCCGTCCCATTGTTTGTGATAGTAAAGGTCTGCTGGCTTGTGCCGCCGGGAAATGTCAGTCCGAAAGCTCCCCCAGCCATTTGGAGCGACTGCGTTTGGCGAACACCCTGCACTGGAAGGTCGATCGTTCCGATTTCAGGGTTGTCGGTCTCTACTTTTACCAGAGCGTTCTTCAATCCATCTGGGGCTGTTGTTGGCGCAAACGTAATCAGGATAGCAATTGAGTCGCCAAACGTGACAAAAGGAACCGAAGGATCGTCGAGAACTGCGGAGAAGCCAAGGTTCGGAGGGGCAACAGAAATACTCCTGATACCAATGGTCCCCGCGGCAGTGTTCTTTGCCCAGACCGTATCGGTCTCGGTAAGACAGTAGAGGACACCCCCAAAGTCGAGACTCCCCGGTTGAATCACAAGGTCTGCGTCAACTGCTTCTCCCCCAACAACAACGCGGATTGTATCCTTGCAGGGGAGGTCGAGATAAATTTCGAGAATCGTGCCGGGAGGAATCGATCCGAGAGTTGTCGGCAAGAACTCAACGCTAATGCTGGTCTGAGCTGTCGGGTTGACATCCTTCGGAAAGCTCTCGAACGCAGAGACCGAGATGCCGAGCGTTGATGGAATTACTCGTGCTCCAGTGATCCGCATCGGAGTTGCTCCGTCGTTCGTTACCTGAGCAGCAAGTTGCGTTACTGCCCCTACCGGCGCATTGTTGAAGAAGATTGGGTCGGGACTAACCGTATACTCTGCTCCGGTCACTTCTCCTCGCAAGATAATAGTGTCACGCAGCCCACACGGTTCGGCAGTGATGAAGAGGGTATCGTAGAATACCCCCTTTGTGGCTGAGTTGAAACTAATCTCTCGCAGAGCCGATCCTCCGGGGGGGATCTGGAACGACCCCAGGGGGATGCCAAACTTTCTGTTGGCCGTAGAAGCAAAGGCCGGGGTCACATCTATCAGTACCGATCCTGTATTCTCAAAGAGAACATCCGTCTTGCTGAGAAGGTTCGGGCACGTAGAGGTCAACGAAATCGAATCTGTCGAAACGCGCATCTCGGCTTCGTCTTGCTCCACGTTGATGTTGAGTTCGATGTTGCCCAAAGATGCGTTGTTTGTCTTGATAGTGAGAAGTCCAGGTGGAGGAGTGCCGAGCACCGGAGTGTAGCTTACGATAACGCGCTTGCTGGAATCACCCTGAATAAGAATGGGAAAAGAATTCTTGGTCGGTTCCACAACGTCAAAGGGGGGCTTCGGCGTAGGCTCTATACTCAGCAGAATAATTGTCGCACTCCCCTCATTCGTAAGCATTAATGTGTCGAAGATTGGATTGGGAGAAGGGCAGGCTGGGGCTTGCATCTCCAGCTTGTCTGGAAAAGTCCTAATTGTTGACTCAACAGCTTTGCCAACTAAAGGCCAGCAGATTGTGCCGAAGCAAGGTTGTGTTATCCGAGCGCAGAGGGAGATCCCGCTCAACTCTTCAGCCTGTGTTGGCAAGTACTCTACTCCTATTACGAGTGAATCACCTGGTGGAATAGGGGTATCCTTTGGTATACTTCGCGATGTGGTTTTAATTCCGACAGTGGGTGGTTTTATCCAGAGAGAGTCGACGAGAACATTGGTGCTGACAACAGTATTAAGATTGCGAATAATCACCTGTCTCTTCAACGCGGAGTTTACCCGGACAATACCGAAGTCGATAGTTGGAGGGGTGTCCGGGTCGGGGTCGAGATAAGATTTCGTTGCGTTAAAGAGGTGTATTCGTGTTATCCATGGAGACTTCTCCGGCTGTAAATCGTTCGAAAGAATTTCCAGTGCTGCTGTGTTGACTCCTGGAACAGTTGTTCCAGTATAGTAGATAATAATCGAGTCTATCCCCCCGGGAGGAATGCTTAAGGGGAACCGTGTCACAGTCAGATAGGATGTGCCTGAGCCGATAATCCGGACATTTTGGAACTCTAACGGTGCAGTTCCAGTGTTGCGAATAAGGATAGTGTTAAAGAAGAACCTTTCGCAGAGAATCGTATCTGTCCAGAAATCTTTCGGAGCAACCAGATTCGGTGATGGTTGGTATCGAATGATATTTGCTGCCGACTGTGAGAAGACGTGGGAGGGAATGCGGGTCCACTCATCTGTTTGGTCCCGCTCCGTGTCGGTAGTTGTTTGCACTGCGAAGAGGTAGAGAAGCGAGTCGGTGGATGGGAAGCCGACCTCAACACTCCAGGTGCTGTCTGGGCGAACGGCTGTCCGATAGTTCCGCGAGACATCCCACGGAGTATCTTCACCCCGAACGTAAACCTGAATATCTGCTCCGGGAAGACCTGTTCCAGAGACGTTAAACAGGGGGGAAGTGACCAGTGTAAGTGTGTCGATTGTTGGACCAACCCAGCGAGAGGCTCCGGTGGTTACTGTTGGTACTCCCGATACCGTTTTACCATCGTGGCGGAATCGGCCTGCACCTCCCGAGCCAGATTCTGTTCCAGTGCTTGTGGCTGGTGCGGCTGATGTCCCTGGAGAGCCTCCTTCTACTTGCACATTCCCGATAGTGAGGCCAAGTTTTCCTCCAACTACAATGCTTCCCCCAGCTCCGCCAGCGGCGGCGTTCCCACTGGCTGCACCACAATTGGCACAACCATTCGCACCATTGGCTCCGTTTGCGCGGATGCCAAGCAGAGTCGCGCCGAGCTGTGAATAGATGGCCAGTCCACCACCACCACCTGCTCCCACACTATCCTGAGGGCCACCGCTGCTTCCACCACCACCGCCGTGCAAGGGAACCCCTTGCCGATTGCCGATAATTTGCCCGTTTAGATAATCTTCGGTCGATGGAAATGAACTCTGCCCTTTTTGTGCGTTCCCTCCTCCTCCGTAATACTGTCCAAACGAGATTGTTGTAGGGTTAACAACGATAGCAGAGGCTCCCCCGCTCCGTCCGTCACGGTCAAAAGGATGGCCAGGTGCTGCCGCGTATCCTCGAATTGTTGGAAATCCTGGGGAAAATCCATTGCTTGCCTCCACACCATTCAGGCTACGTGAACTTGCTCCCGTCCCATCACCAAAACTTGTTGCTGGCGAGGGGGCTGCGGTTACATTACTCTTTCCTCCGGCATATCCGAAACCGAGTGGAGTGTTCCGCTCTCCGGCGATTGAAAAGATATCCAACAGTTTACCTCCAGAACCATATCCACCTCCTCCACCTCCCCCCGGTCCTCCATCCTTTCCGTTGGCGCTGGCGTCGAGAACTGCACCAGCCTCTATCCGAACGGGTCCCTTGCTCAAAATAATAGCTGGGAGAAATCCCTGCCGACCGGGAGTACTTGGGTCTGGGTCGGTTGCCACGTCGATAGAGTAGACGCCCCCTCGAAGGATAAGACTGTCGACAATCATCGCTCCTCGCTTCGAGCGTCGCCCCCACCCGCCACCACTTCCGATAACGCCTCCGCCACTCTTCACGCCAAATGTTTGCGCTTGCACAACGAAGAAGGTGTCAACGTTCGATTCACGTCCATCCACAACAACGCGAAAAGGGATTGCTCCGGTTGGTGCTCCCGGTTTTACAAAGAATTGACAAGAGATAAGTCGTCCTTCCCAACTAACCACGCAGGGGGAGACAACAACGCGGTCGGAGTCGAGCGGGTTGAGAAATTTGATAGAGATTGTCTGGGGAGAGTAGATTGTTTCATCCCCCGTACTCGGCAAGAACGTTCCGATAGCCGTAACCGGTGCAATGATTTCCACATAGGTGTTCATCCCCTCCACTCCAATGTCGGGGATGATGTAGGCGATCTGCGGTTGTGCGATTGCTTCAACAGCTATTGTAGACAGTAGCAGAAGCAGAGCAAGCAAACGGGTGGCATCTCTCATAGTTACTATGCTATCTTCAAAAAATGACTGTGTGGAATCTGGGCGGACTCCACATACTGACAGCGTTCATATTACGGAGAAGGAATGCGTTAGGCAAGAGGAGAGAATGAGTTGTTCGTGATTGCTAACAGCAGAAAGATTCTCGATAAAAATTTATCTATCTCCGTTCTCTGTAACTGGGCACTTTTCGATATTACGCTTGAGAACTTCTTCTACCCAAAGAAGGAATGCAGTTACAGAGTAAAAGTGCATTGTTGAACGATTCTTCCTAAATATCTTCCATCATTCTTTTCCGAAGCTCATAAGCGAAGGCTCAACGATAAGCGAACCAGGCATTCCACACAACAGTAACTCAAATTTGATCCAGGACGTTATGGACGGTCAAGACTCATTGCGTATCCGGCTTGCTCTACCAGACGATGCCGAAAAAATGTTGGCAATCTACGCGCCAGTTGTCGAGAATACCGGCATCTCGTTTGAGGAGCACCTGCCAGAGGTGCGGAGCTTCAGGGGACGGATTGAACAAACGTTGGAAAAACTCCCGTGGCTTGTAGCTGAGAAGGAGGGGCGTATTGCAGGATATGCCTATGCCGTACCTCACCGAGTGCGGGCTGCCTATGCGTGGTCAGCAGAAGCGACAGTCTACGTTGGTGCAAATTATCGTCAACAAGGGATTGCCTCTGCTCTCTATCAGAAGTTGATTTCCATTCTGCGGTATCAAGGATACCGGAATGTCTACGCACTAATTACTGTTCCCAATCCTGCAAGTGTTGCCTTGCACAGTGGGGCAGGGTTTAGTGAAATTGGAGTGCACCGCCATGCTGGCTACAAGCTGGGACGGTGGCACGATGTGCTTTGGATGGAACGTGATTTGTTCGAGGGAAGAGAGATAGATGAGTATACCCCGCTTCCCCAAAGTCTGCCGAAACTTCTTGCTGCCGGTGAACTTCCTGGTATTGGGGGAGAATAATGTGAGAGAGAGGTATTCGGTGGGTGTGGGGTGATTACTATGGTTGATTGAATCAGGTATATCTCCACTCTGCAAACCATCGCAACGATCCAAACGCTCTGCTCTTCGTAGTTTCTCACCATGAACGATTTTTCTTCTTTCCCGACTCTCGGAATTCTCGGTGGCGGTCAGCTTGCACGGATGACGGCTATAGCTGCCTTTCAGCTTGGGGTGCGCGTTCACATCATGGAGCGTTTCCCAAATTCGCCAGCAGGAAGTATTGCGCAGAAAGAGGTGGTGGGTGATCCCTCCGATCATGAGCTTCTCCAGAGTTTTGCTGCCGAGTGCGGTGTGGTGACGCTCGAAAGCGAATTTATCAACGAAGGTGATCTTGCAGTAGTTGAAGAGGCTGGAGGAGTTCTCTATCCCTCTTCTCGATCTGTTGGAAAAATCCAAGACAAGCTGACGCAGAAGCAGACAGTGGAGGAGGCCGGTATCCCGGTTGCTCCCTTCCGAGCCGTTTCTACTCCAGATGAAGCTGCAACATTCGGCGAAGAGTTTGGCTATCCCTTCGTGTTGAAGAGTCGCCGGGGTGGATATGATGGCTATGGGAACGCAACAATTCGGAGTCGGGAGGAGATCGTTGATGGGTGGGAGAAGATTACTGGGGGGGCGCTTCGGAATGCACTCTACTGCGAAGCCTTCGTTCACTTTACGAAAGAACTCGCCTTGATGGTTACACGGGGTGTGAGTGGAGAGATCGCTCTCTATCCGGTTGTGGAGACGGTGCAGAAAAATCATATCTGCCATACCGTTACTGCACCGGCGCGGGTATCTGAAGAAGTTGCGGCAAAAGCTCGCAACTATGCTCAGCAAGCAATCGAGGCAATCGAGGGTGTGGGTATCTTCGGTGTCGAGTTGTTTGTCACTGCCGACGAACAGGTTCTGATAAACGAGCTTGCCCCACGTCCTCACAACAGCGGACACTACACAATCGAAGGGTGTATCACAAGCCAGTTCGAGAATCACATCCGTGCGGTAATGGGGTGGCCATTAGGTGACACCAGCTTGCGTGCACCCGGCGTGGCGATGGTGAATATCCTCGGCAGAGAGGATGGGAGTGGAGCTGTTGAAAACTATCGAGATGTTCTCAGCCATCCCGGACTTCACCTTCACATCTACGGCAAACAGAGTTCACGAAAGGGGAGGAAGATGGGACACATCACAGCCCTCGCTGAATCCCCAGAAGAGGCTGTGCGGATGGCAGAGGAGGGAGAAAAACGGTTGCTCTTTGCCTCGGCTGCCAACCAACGCATTCCCACTAACGGTCGATAAGTACTTCTGCCTACTGCGTTGAGCACAAAGGGATAAATTCTTTCGATCACGAACTCAAATTTGACTTGAGAGATTTAGTCGTGTAGGGGAGAAAGTCCAGGTTGGCTATTTGGTGTAGGGCTACGGGTTGAAGATGTCTACACAAAAGTGAACTTCGAAATCGAAGAGTAATATCTCTCCACTTCTCTCCTCCCGTTGGTATAATCACACGGCAACTTGTAATTTCCTTCCCAGCGTGCGCTTGCACGGTATGTAGCCGTATCTACTAACAATTCCGGGAGAGATCAATGTCAAATTCTATTCAGGTATTCACTGCTGAGGCGATTGCTACGTTTGCTCTCTGCTTTGTCGGTGTCCTCTCTATTGCAGCCGCTGGGGATAGTCTGGTGACTGTTGCACTGGCACACGGACTAACAATTGCCGTGATGGTAGCAGCCGTAGGATCGGTCTCCGGTGCGCACATTAACCCTGCTGTCACGTTCGGGTTTGTTGTTACGGGGAGAATGAAACCGGCGACCGCTGTTCTCTACTGGGGTGCTCAACTTGTCGGGGCAGCAGTTGCTGGATTCCTTTTGCTTGGAATCCTTGATGGGTCAGTCCTTGCAAGCGCATCGGCAGAAGGAGCTAAGGGATTGGTTGCCGGTGGCACACCACAATTGAGTGGTGTTGAAATGCTCTCCGGTATTCTTTTGGAGGCTGTGGCCACATTCTTTCTGGTTTTCGTTGTCTTCGGCACTGCCGTTAGCGAGCGCGCTCCAAAGTCAGTCTTTCCCTTCGCTATTGGCTTAACTGTAACCCTCGGGATTATGGCAATTGGTCCAATGACGGGGGGGGCACTAAATCCGGCTCGCCACTTCGGTCCAGCACTGGCATCTGGCATGTGGGAGAACGTTGCAGTCTACTGGATTGGACCTTTGCTCGGGGGAGCACTTGGCGGGGCGGTACAACACTTTATCTTGATGAAGCAAGCACCCATCAGTAGTGATTGAGCGCAACAACGCTCTGTATAGGAAAACCGGGTATATCGTGTCGCAAAAGCCACTCTCCGCAATGAGAGTGGCTTTTGATGTCCTATGTCGTGTTGACAATCACGATTTCCAGAAGGGACGCACCGCTGGTGCTCCACGGCAGAGGTATCGTCGGATTCCTCGCGCTCACGCACGAGGCTATCAACCGTCGGTCGCTCCGCGACGTAACAGAACCATCACCGAAGAGCCGCATCGCGACGAACCGTTGGTAGCCTGGAGCGGAAGCTCCGGGCACTGGGAGCCAAGCGAGAGCGTAGCTCCAGAGGAGCGATCCTCCATCGAGGGTAGAGCGATCAGCTCACTGTCAATTGTCAACACGCTCTAACATTTTCTGTTGCTAACAGACGTTTGTGCTGGAATTATTCCAACGTGTCGATAATGCTCAAGTAACTCATATATCGACCTTGATCTATCTTTCCCAGCTCAACTGCTTCAATAACTGCACATTCTGGTTCATGTGTGTGTGAGCAGGGGAGATACTTGCACTCTTGTAGAAAGTCGAAAAATTCTACAAAGTATCCGTCAAGTTCTTGTGGTTCCAGATCGTGGATGCCAAACTCGCGCAAGCCGGGTGTATCTATCAGGTAGCCACCCCCCGGAATCAGAAATATTTCGGAGCCAACAGTGGTGTGGCGTCCTCTGCCATCACTCTCTCGCACAGCTCCAGTCTCTCGCTCCTCACGTCCCAGCAGAGCGTTGACCAAGGTTGATTTCCCAACGCCAGACTGTCCAACCATTGCGCTTACCTTATCGCAGCACTCTTCGCGTAACTCATCCATGCCTGCACCTGTCTTTGCACTCACGAAGAGAAGTTTATATCCAAGCTCTTCATAGATCAGCATATCTTCGGCCAACGCTTCTAAATAGCTTTCAGGGGCAGTGTCGATCTTGTTCAGTACAATCACCGGAGTTACGTCGCCAAGTAGTGCTCCAACGATATACCGGTCGATAACCGACCGACGGAAATCATCTCGTTCAGCGGTTGCCACGCAGAATATCTGGTCAAGGTTTGAAGCGATTACTTGGTGTCCTCCTTTCTTTCGGCCAGTCCTCTTCCGTCCAATCAACGTCTTGCGTTCTTCTACGTGGTGGATTAACCCATGATCTCCTTCAAGTGGTTGCACCCGAACAAAGTCACCTATTGCTACCAGTGTTGCGTCGTCGTTGTCGGTGGATGCCCCACGCTTTACACGGCAAGAGATCACTCCCTGTTGTTCTTCGAGTAGTACATCGTAAGTTCCACTCTGCGCTTGTGTTACTTGTCCACGCGGAAGCGAGTCCACTTCGCCAACTCCCTCGATCGTGACTGCCCGAGGCTTCATCCGTTGATAGCCAGACTCAACGGCATCGAAGTGTTCATCGCTGTTTCCTTCCCGCTCGAGTCTCGACACTCGCTCTCGGTTCCCCTTCGTCCAGTCTTTCAGTGTGCGTCGCGTTCTATGACTTCCTTTTTGTTTGCTCATATTCTTATAGACGTACTCCTCTTGTGGGAACCGACGCCCTCGCTACCTTGTTCCAAGTTCTAATTGTATACACGTTATATTTCACTCCATACCAATTTCTAAATTCACTTCTCAATACCAATCAATCATGATTGTTCAAATCAGATAGCTCAAATTATGGAACCAAACCGAAACAGACAGGTAATTGTGACAGGTGCAACTGGTCTGATTGGTCAGAAGTTAATAGAACGGCTTACCAAGCGGGGAGATCAAGCGATTGCCTTCGTTAGAAACCCTGAGCGAGACCGGCAACGTGCTCCGGGGGCAAGTCGATATGTGGAGTGGAGCGCATCAAAGGAGAGTGGGGAGTGGCGGCAGGTGCTTCAGGAAGCCGACGCTGTCGTGAATTTAGCTGGAGCACCCATTGCGGAGCGTTGGACAGATGAACAAAAGGAGAAGATCTACAACAGTAGAATTGCTGGCACACGACATCTTGTCGAGGCAATGGGCGAGCTGGATCGTAAACCTTCTGTGTTAGTAAATGGTAGTGCAGTTGGATACTATGGTGCTTCCACTACCGAAGTTGTAAACGAACTCTCTCCGAGTGGCGACGATTTTATGGCGCGCGTCTGCAGCGATTGGGAGGCCGAAGCACTCCGAGCTGAAGGGGAAGGTGTTCGCGTTGCCCTGATTCGCATTGGTATTGTGCTCAGTCCAGATGGTGGAGCGTTGGCAAAACTTCTTACTCCCTTTCGACTTTTTGTTGGTGGTACTCTCGGTTCTGGAGATCAGCCGTGGCCTTGGGTTCACATCGATGACCTGCTCGATTTAATCCTCTACGCTCTCGACAATCAACAGCTTCAAGGCCCGCTGTTGGCTGTTGCGCCAGAGCAGATCAGTAACTGGCAGTTTAGTAAGGCACTCGGGCACGTTTTACACCGTCCATCAATTTTTCCTCTCCCTCCATTTATTCTTCGTATGATGCTGGGTGAGGGAGCCGTTGCAATTTTATCTGGACAGCGTGTGTGGCCGGAGAGAACATTGAATTCTGGATTCGACTTTAACTGGAAGAGTGTGGAGGAGGCACTCCGCAATCTGGTAGGAGAAAAAAAACTACGCGACCGCTAACTTTTTTTTGTTTGATGTGTTTGTATGGCAGCGCATCCTGTAACATCTGCTGATGTCTTGGGTCTATATGCGCAAGAAAAGGGGAAGTTCCTCCTGTAGTTCCAAAACCCGAACGCTCAACGCTTATTGATCGAACGTATACGTAGTACACCTGAATATTGCATCTGAACCAATGTCACCATATAGGTGGCTGCCAGATCAACGAACAGGGTATAGCATATACGTTCGGGAAGTTGTTGAGACCCTTTCAGCCGAACGTTTTTACGTTCGGCTTTTTTTTGTATTTCTAATTACAGAGATTTTTCCATTAATCACGGAGACAGGCACGTTCGTTTTCTACCACTTACTTAACCAGTACATCAACTCATAACCGACAGGAGGTTACGTATGGCACGAACTGCCCGTTCATTGATCCGTGAAGCGAACGCTCGCAAGAATGGAAGTGGAAGAATCGAAAACTTCCCGCTAATTGCCGACGATGGATTTCGGCCACAGAAAGTGGATATGAACCCACTCTCAGAGTTAATCGATGATGAAACCTTTGCGATGTTGCAGAGCCACGGTCTCTTCTACGAGAAGGCACTGAGAGATTACCAGATTCGGAAAACCTATCGTGAAATGCGTAAGCAGATGCCGAGTGTAGATGCTATTGAGCACCTTCAGCAAGCCTACCCTTACCTGCAATTCGACACGATACGCAAGATCATTTACGCGAAGATATCTTAAGTAAATCCTCCCCCACTTTTTGAGAAGTTCAGACAAAAAGAGAAGGGCAATTTGGAGTTGTGGATCATGGACAAGTAGGGAAAGAGGGGCAGACCCAATACTTCAGGGTCTGCCTTTTTTCTTCCTCAAGAAAAAATATACTCCCTCGTAGGTGGGGTAACGGCGAGTCTATCGAAACAGAGCGGAACGTTTTTCCTGAATGATAAGAAGCCAAACCTGAACATTTTAGCTCCATTCGCCGGTAGTGTCATACCCCTCGTCTCATTCACGCAACGAGTATTGTTCAACATGTTGATTGCGAGTAGTAGCACATTGCGAAGGCTCTTGCCATTCCTTCTCTTTCTCTCTCTCAGTGCAGGCATGTCAATATCTGCTCAGAACCGAGCAGAATTTCGTGATGTTATCACAAACCTCGACCTTCCGGTTGACATTCTCTGGGGGAACGATAACTATCTTTGGATTGCTCAAAAAAACGGAGCAATTCTCCGCGTTAACCCTGAAACTGGAGTCGGTCACGAAGTTGGGAGTGTGGCCGATCTCTTCAGTCCTGAAGAGTTAGGACTCTTCGGTATGGCTCTCGATCCTGCCTTTGAAGATTCGGCATACATCTACCTCTATTACTCCTATATCCGAACATATCCGAACGGCGATTGGCAGCACTTAGGGAAAGTTGTCCGCTATTTCTACGATCGTTCTGCCGACAAGCTCGTATCCCCCACAACAATTGTTGATAGTCTTCAAGCTGTTGTAGGGAATGTAGGGGGAGCACTGAGAGCACTGCCTGACCGAACGCTGTTGATCGGTGTAGGTGATGGAGGGGATTTCTTTGAAGAAGCGCAGAGCCACGAATCGATGCGGGGAAAAATTCTTCGCGTTCGCCTCGATGGAACAATCCCCGCAGATAATCCCTGGCCTAACTATCCCTATCCGCTCAACTCAATCTGGGCAACTGGTTTCAGGAACCCGATCAGCATCGCTCTCGACCACCTTTGGGGAACAGTCTACGCAACCGATTGGGGAGGAACTTCCCACGGTGAAGTGAATATCCTCGAGGGGGGAAGAAACTATGGGTGGCCTTACGTTTTCGGAAAGTGCGATGGTGATCCAATCGATTCGGAAGGGGAGTTTTGTGCCGACTCGAACGTAGTTGAGCCAATTATTGATTGGTATTCTGGCTCAATTCTGAGTGCTCGGCCAACCGATATAGAACCATATCATGGTGAACAATTTCCTGAGTGGGAGGGATCGTTAATTGTCACCACACTTCTGGATGGTCTCCACCAACTTCGGTTGGATGATGAGGGAAAAAATGTGCTCGAAGATAATGTCTACATCTCGCCACGGGTTTTTTCCGACATGCCAGGTCAGCTACGCTCACTCTGTATCTCCCCTGAAGGTCGAGTCTTTATTGGAACAGGAAATTTGGGTGAGGATCAGAAGTCGGGGGATAATCGTGTAGTTGAGATTCTTGAAATTAGCCAACGAGATTCTTTAGAAGAGACTCCACTCGTGACTCGGAATGTTGTAACCGGACTCAGGCTTCCATGGGAGATATTGTGGGGATTCGACAACTATATTTGGTGTACCGAGCGGGGAGGGAATGTAAGGCGGATAAATCCTGAAACCGGAGATGTCCACCTGTTGCTGAATATCCCCGATGTGCTGGAGTTGTTCAACAACGGCTTACTCGGCATGGCACTTCATCCGAACTTCTGTGATACTTCTCAGGTCTTTTTAGTATACAGCTACCAACATCCAGAAGTTAGCCATCGCATCTTGCAACGTCTGGTTCGCTATACCTACGATCCATTGAGGGATACTCTCGTAGATCCCCTTGTGTTGATTGACAGTATCGAGGCTTCCCCAGAGCATATGGGAAGTCGCGTGTTGATTACTCCAGATCGCCACATCCTAATAACTACAGGAGATGCTGATGGAGCGAACGATCCACAAGGGGTGGATAACTTGAATGGCAAGGTGCTCCGTATCGGGATTGATGGAGCAATCCCCCCTGATAATCCTTGGGCCGATCAACCCTGGCCTGCAAGTCTGGTTTGGTCGCGTGGTCACAGAAACCCGCAGGGACTGACGCTGACTCCTGATGGAAAACTCTACGCCTCGGAACATGGTCCGTGGACGGATGACGAAGTGAACTTGATACGTTCGGGGGCAGATTACGGCTGGCCAAGCGTTGAAGGATACTGCGATCTTCCGCAAGAGATTGCATATTGCCAGGATCACAGCATCACAGAACCAATTATTGCTTGGACCCCGACAATTGCGCCGTGTGGTTTGGAGTACTATAAGCACGATGCCATTCCTGAGTGGAAGAATTCTCTCCTTTTGGCTACTCTTAAGAATAAGCGGCTGATGAACCTGCACCTGAATGCAAGGGGTGATAAAGTTGTCTCCGTCCACGAATATTTTTCGCAGGAGTTTGGAAGGCTTCGGGATGTCTGTGTTGCACCCGATGGTCGAGTATTTCTCGCTACCTCCAACCATGATCGTTTAGGAGAGCCAACTGATGACGATGATCGCATTATTGAGATTCGGAGCGCTAAGGGGCATCCATCCTTGCCGCAGCCGGGAGCACTTTGCGACCGTCCTCCCGCAAGTGTTGATAGTGCACCTCAGTTTTCCATAGGTGAGTTGGTGATTCCTCACCCGATTATAGAGAGTGGAGAAGTGAAACTCGGTTCGGTTCTGGGAAAGGGAAAAGTTCGAGTGATTAGCGCGGCTGGAAAGGTGGTGCGGGAAGAAGAGTTTAACGGGGGATCTTCCCTAAGGTTTGTCAAAGGATTGCTCTCTCCGGGTCTCTACATCATCGAAGTAGTTGACAACAAGCAGGTAGTGAGAAGTCAGGTGATTGTTAGGTAGAGTTTATAGAGTTCGTAGAGTTGAGAGTGTGAAGAGTGGAGTGTATGGGTAGAGAGCCAGCCTTATCCTACTTTCTCCCGAAGGGAGAACTGAAACGTGGCCGGGCGGCGAAGCCCCCGGATGCCGGATGCAGTGGAGTAGAGTTTATAGAGTTCGTAGAGTGAAGTGTATGAGTGGCTGAGTAGAGGAATCGGGCTTTATTCTACTCTCTCCCGAAGGGAGAACTGAAACGTGGCCGGGGGGCGCAGCCCCCCGGATTCAGTCTGCGCTTTTTCGAGGGCTAATCGATCTTCTTCACTTCTCGCAATACTTGCTCAAACGATTGCCAGAGTAAGGATGCCGTTCTCTCCCAGGTGAAAAGTTTTCGGCGACTCTTTCCTTTCTCAATCAATTGCTCTCGTAGTTTTGGGTCGGTTGCCAGTTGAGTCATAGCTTCGGAAATTTCCTCCACAGAGTGTGGGTCAACAAGCAATCCCCCTTCACCAGCTACTTCCGGCATCGACGTAACGTTTGCAGCTATCACGGGAACGTGAACGGAAAATGCTTCGAGAATAGGAATGCCAAATCCTTCGAAGAAGGGGACGTAGAGTAGGCCGATACTCCCTCCGGCAACACGCTTTAGTTCATCATCTTCAAGCCGTCCAGCAAAGACCACCGACTCTTGATTCTTCATCTCTCGCCAGGTGCTCTCCATCTCCCGATTCCACCACTTCTTTCTGCCAACTATTACAAGCTGCACGTTCTTCCGATCATTCTTCTTGAACTGGTCGAAAGCGCGGAGCATCCCAACAATGTTCTTTCGCTGGTGGAGTGTTCCCACAAAGTAGAAGTAAGGATTTCCTGCTGTATACTTCCGCCGAATTGCCTCTACTTCTTTAGAAGAAAAACTCAGCTCAATATCGGGCGCACCGTTATAGACTACATCAATCTTCTCTTCCGGAATTTGGTAGAGATTGACAATGTCCTTCTTCGAATAGTCACTAACGGTCACCAGACGAGAAACATCTCGCGCATATCGTTTGCTGAAGATGTTGTAGTAAGCACGCCAGATTGGTGGTAGATACTCTGGCTCATGCTCATAGTTCAGGTCGTGAACTACCTCCACTTTTGGCAGCTTAGCGCGGAGGGAGTGCATCGGTTCTGGAGAGAAGAGGAGGTTAGCCTTCTCACGGCGGAGGATGCGGGGGAGTTGTAGTTCTTGCCAAATCAAAGCGGTGATTGGCTCGCGAACTACCGGCCCACAGACAATCGGCTCAACATTCTCTCCGAAAATATAGTCGGAGGAAGGGGGGCGATCGAAGAGGAAAAGGAACTGATGTTCTGGATGATCCCGCACAATGCGTCGCATCGTCTCCCGCGTAAAGATGCCAATCCCATCAAGCCGATTCCCGATAAGTAATCGGGTGTTGACGGCGATCCTCATGCGTTAATTCCGAGACGCTCGAAGAGGCCAACAGTCAACAACGGGAGGGCGATTGTTGCATCGCACTTCACTTCGGCGGCCACTGCCTTTTCCGTATACTTTCCCCACGAGACCGATTCCGACACGGTACATCCACTGAGTCCTCCCCAGGCTGGAGAATCGGTGAAGACTCTTACCGTCATGTCATATCCGTGGCGTTCTGTTTTGCCAGTCATCTCAAGGAGAGGCCACGCCTGCTGTGCCCAGTTACGTGGAACACCGCCGCCGATGATGAACGTTCCGCCACGCTCCTTTTGCAGAAGATTATTGGCAAACGTCTGCACGTCTGCAAGTTCATCTACGGTGATCTTCCAGTTGTTCCGCTCGTTATACTTTACCAGATTCAGTGCAAACTCGCTGTCGCTGGTTGCACCGCAGAAAATGGGAACGTTGTGTCGTGCTGCGGCGGAGAGTATGCCTCGCTTGCCGAGTGTTGCCAGTTGGCTCCCCACAATGTGGAAGAGTTCACTTGGCCGCACGTTCCACCCCTCTTCAGGGTTAACCTCATTCTCAGTAAACCAGCGTTTAAGAATTGCTTCGAGCAGAACCTCTCCCTTGTGATATCCCTCTTCTGGAAGGAATGTATCGTAGATGCGGTTGATCGAGTGGTGAAAGAGGTCCACATCGTCAGCCGATACAGCCCCCACATAGTGCCCTTGGTTCAACTCGTCAGCGTGATTCACCATGGAGTGGCTAATGTTCGCCCCGGTGGTGACCAGTGCGTCGATAATTCCTTCTTCAATCAACTGTGAGATAGTCTCCTCCATACCTCCCGGAACCATTGCTCCGGCGAGAGTCATCACTACTAAACATGATTCGTCCCGTGCCATGTTCTCAAGTACGTCGAGACAGCGAGAGAGTGAGCGCCCTTGAAAGGAGCAGCCGCCGAGCGCGGTGAGTAGTCCGTTAACCGAACCAACATCGCGCGGGGAGATCGGCGCAATTCTGGTCTGGAGATATTCTTCTTTTGTCTGCGTATTTGAATTTGCCATGGTTGAACGTAGAGAGTAATTCTTTGGAGGAAGGATATCCTCCTCCAAGTTCATTCTGATTGCTTCTGCGGTAGCCCTTCTACCCCTGATCTTGTTTCTTCCTCTTCTTATCCCCGACAACGCCTTCAAAGTTATAGTAGGTGTACTCTTTCAAGGCAGCTAAGTATTGCTCTAAGAACTCTACTCCCTGTTTCGGGCGAATGCCCTTCCCCTTTACTTTCTCTCGGATTACGGCATCCATGCGTTTGCGTAAATCGCTCGCAGAATACTGTACAAGGGAGAGGGCTTCGGTAATGTTTGTACCTGAAAGGCTTGTTTCAATGTAGAAGTTATCGGGTTCGTCGTCGTCGGCGTAGACGTGGATTTCGTTAACGCGCCCGAAGAGGTTGTGCATATCCCCAAGTATATCCTGATAGGCTCCCATCAAGAAGCAGCCAAGGTAGTAAGGGTTATCGTTCAGTGCGTGGAGTCGTAGATAGTTCTCTTCACCATCATCCCCAATAAACCGGTCGATCTTTCCATCCGAGTCGCACGTTAAGTCCACAATCATGCCTCGTCTGTCTGGCTCTTCGTTCAGGCGGTGGATTGGCATCACAGGAAAAATCTGGTCGATTGCCCAGTGATCTAACATGCTCTGGAAAACCGAAAAGTCGCAGAGATACTGGTCAACTAACATCTCCTCGATCTGATAGAGGTCGCTCGGCAGTGAGTCGCGGTCGAAGCTCTTCAATGTTTTGTCGAGCTTCTGAATCAACCCCCAGTAGAGAGACTCTGCTTTTGCTCTATCTTCTAAGGAGAGGTAACCCAGCGAGAAGAGTTGATCGGTATCACCACGTTTCTCAACTGCATCGTGATAGATCTCCAAGCAGCGCGCCAAGCGTTGGCGTTCACCCCGTCCAGTGTCGGCCACAATGTGTTGGAGCGTTTCAAATAGATCGGATAGTTCACGGAGGACAGGCTCATCCTGGTTGGAGATTGTTGGCTTCGGCAACTCAGGCTCACGGCGTGTTGCGTCGAGTACACCAACCACAAGCACAGAGTGGTGTGCAGTAAGTGCCCGACCACTTTCGGAGACGATTATTGGGTGGGGGACTTCTTCAATGTCGCAGATCTCCTTGATTGTGTAGACAACACCGTTCACATACTCCTGAAGCGTGTAGTTGATGCTCTGGTCGAGGCCAAAGTCGACCGAGTCGTAGTTCACACCTAAGCCCCCACCAACGTCGATGTACTTGATGCTCAAGCCCATCTTCATCAACTTCGCGTAAACTCGAGCAGCTTCACGAACAGCTCCTTTCAGCGTGATGATGTCGGTAATTTGCGACCCGATGTGGAAGTGAACAAGCTCGAACGAGTCGGTCATCTCCTTCTCTTTCAAGTGCTCGACAACTCGCATGATTTGCGGAATTGAGACGCCAAACTTCGAGGCATCTCCGCCAGACTCAGCCCACTTCCCACTCCCAACAGTGGAGAGGCGAACGCGAACGCCGAATCGTGGTATTAGATTCCGTTGTTCAGCAGCGGCAAGGAACTCCTCAAACTCGTGATACTTCTCCAGTATCGGCAGCACGTTCTTGCCGAGGTGCTGTCCGGTAAGAATCAGCGAGAGCATCGTGGAATCTTTGTAGCCATTGCAGATCAGGAGCATATCATCCCGATCCAGGTGGGGGAGGGTTGCCAGCAGTTCTGCCTTTGAACCACACTCAAGTCCAAAATTATATTCTTCCCCGGCATCCAGAATTTCCAGCACAACCTCGTGCAACTGGTTTACCTTAACAGGGTAGACCCCTTGGTATCGGTTTTGGTATCCAAATTCTTGAATAGCACTCCGAAAACTTTCGTTCAGTTCAACAACCCGGCGACGCAGAAGATCTTGAAAGCGGATCAGGAGAGGAAGACGAATGTTCCTCGTTCGTGCCTCCTCAACAATTTTCATCAGGTCGATCTCCATATCGGAGTCGATCATTGGGCGAACACCTACGTTCCCCTCAGAGTTGATGAAAAAGTATGGACTTCCCCAACGGTCGATGTGGTAAGCCATGCTTGCTTGTTCACGATTCCAGGCGGTTGTTGGTAGCGAAGTGTCCGTACCGTTTTCCGCAGGAGGTTCAAGAGTTGAAATTTCGGTTCTCTCGTGCATTTCCGCTATTCATTCTCAATTGATTTCTCTACGCTATTTTAGCGGCGTGCAAGATACGGGTTGTTCGGGATTGCAGAAATTATTCAGAACCCGAATAGAGGGGATTGTATGAATGCCAACATTACGTTGCAACAGTTGATATACGCAGTGGCTGTCGATGGACGAGGAAGTTTTGTCGACGCTGCCGAGGAGTGCAAGGTCTCGCAGCCGGCACTCAGTATGCAGATCAGAAAATTAGAGAACACACTTGGTGTGGCACTCTTCGACCGCAGTCGCCAACCGGTGCAGCCGACAGAAATTGGACGGCGAGTAATTGCGCAGGCCCGGCTTGTTCTGCGCGAGGCAGGGCGAGTGCAGGAGTTGATAGACCTTGCGCAAGGGGAGATGAAAGGTGAATATCGATTGGGGGTTCTTCCCTCAATTGCCTCTTGGATTCTTCCCGGAGCTGTGCGGGAGTTTACCGGTCGCCATCCTGAGGTGATGATAACCGTGCGCGAGTTCTCGATAGAAGAAATTGTTGAGGGGTTGAAGCGGGATCGGTTGGATGGGGCAATTGTTCCCCTTCCACTGGGAGTAGAGACATTTGTTGAGCGGACTCTCTACCACGAACCACTGATTGCTTACGTTCCTCGACGCCATCGGCTTTACGACTACCGGAGGATCGAGTCGGGAAATCTGTACCGTTCTGATCTGCTCCTTCCGGCAAAAGGCGATCCGCTGCGTGGAGTAATTGCAGAGCTTGTGAGAAACGAGAATGGTCTACCTGAAGAACGGGAGTCGTTTCGTTGGGAGGGGGGATCATTCGACTCATTACGGCGACTTGCCGAAGAGGGATTGGGAATTGCTCTGCTGCCAAAATTCTTGGCTGATGAGATTCAAGGGAGTGGTACTGCCGACATGCTGCGGGAGTTTGCCGCGCCGATTCCCCACCGAACAATTGGATTAATTTGCACCAGCTCCCACACAAAGGGGCACATCACCGATGAGTTCGAGGCAACACTTTTAAGTAGAATTCCTCCCGGCCTACTGGAGAAACCAGTATAGCCGGGAGATTCAGTCTTACGACAGCTTTGCCATCTCGTCTTCGCTGATCTCGACGTTGGAGAAGACATTCTGCACATCATCTTGATCGTCGAGGGCGTCGAGGAGCTTCAGGGCAGTAGCAACTTCTCCACCACTCAGTTCAACCCATTGGTTGGGAACGAAGGCGAGCTTTGCCTCTTTGATTTCATATCCGGCACTCTCAACTGCCTCTCGCACACTGTCGAAGTTCTCCGGTTCTGCATAGATGTCGAACGTCTCCTCCTCTTCCTTTACATCTTCAGCTCCTGCGTCGATCACTGCGAGCAGAATCTCTTCTTCATCTTTTCCCTCCTTCTCAACTGCAATTACAGATTTGCGGGAGAAGTTCCAAGCAACTGACCCAGCGTCGGCCATCGAACCACCGTTGCGGGAGAGGGCGTGGCGAACGTCAGCTACAGTTCTGTTCCGATTGTCGGTAACGCACTCAATGAGAATACCAATTCCTCCAGGGCCATATCCTTCCAGCATAATCTGTTCCAGTGTTTGCCCTTCAAGCTCACCGGTTCCTCGCTTCACAGCCCGGTCGATATTATCATTCGGCATGTTTGCCGCTCGGGCTTGTTGCATGGCTAAGCGGAGTCGGGGGTTGGAGTCTGGATCGCCCCCTCCATCTCTTGCCGCAATTGTTAATTCTTTCGCAATGCGGGTGAAGATTTTCCCCCGTTTGGCATCACTTGCTGCCTTGCGATGCTTAATATTCGCCCACTTACTATGTCCTGCCATCGAACTATTCTGTCTCTATCGTGTGTGTGAAAAATGTGTCGTCTGCTGTCGTATCATCTTCTTCCGGTAGAATCGTTTTGGAAGCATCCTTGCCAGAGGTATCCCCATTTGTTCCCACGGCCTCTTTCAGTTCTCGGCGGGATTCTTCTCCCGTAGAACTGAAGTGGATCGTAAATATCTCGACCTCTTCGTCCGAGGTGCGAAAATCGTGAATCCGAAGTTGCTTGGTTACGGTTCCCCGATACTCGTTCTCGTCGATGTTAAACGCCAAGTGAAACTTCTTGCCAGCCTTTAGCTCCCCAATCCTGTTCCCCATACCGAAGCCAATTGCTTCGATATAGCTGGCATCAATCTCGTTGAGCCGCACACGGAACTTCAGGTGATCCCGACCAACGATCCGTGGATAACCGATAATCTCAGCGTTTCGGGTCATGAAGACTGGACGGGTGTTGCCTGGTCCGAAAGGAGCGAACTGCTTTACGAGCTTGAAAAACCGAGGTGTGATCTCCTCCAACGTCATTTCAGCGTCGATGTAGAGTTCTGGCGTCAACATGTTTTCGTTGATCGCTCCCCCAGCATAGTCGTTCAAAGCCGTTCGCAGTGCTGGGATATTCTCTTCCCGCACCGAAAGTCCGGCAGCATACTTGTGCCCACCAAACTGCTCGATATGTTCTTCGCACTGCTTCAAGGCGTTGTAAATATCAAACCCCGGAATTGATCGAGCAGAGCCTTTGGCAATGCCGTCAACTGTTGTCATCAGAACTGTTGGCATGTAGAAACGTTCCACAAGTCGAGAGGCAACGATGCCGATAACACCAGCATGCCAATCTGGGTTGTGGATTACCAGGAGGCGATAATCTTTCTGGTTGAGTAATTCTCGGGCAATCGCATCAGCTTCGGCAAAGGTCTCTTCGTCGATCGACCTCCGCTCTCGATTTGCCGTTTCCAGTTCTTGTGCCTGACGGAAAGCTTGAATCTCGTCATCCTCGATCAGCATTCTCACCGCTCGGTTTGCTACCCCCATCCGCCCAGCGGCGTTGATGCGTGGTGCAATGCCGAAAACGATCTGCGAGGTGTTCAGTGTTCGCGAGTTCATGCCCGCACACTCTAACAGCCCCCGAATTCCAGCCCGAGGCGAATCGTTCAGTTTTCGGAGTCCGTGCGTTACTAATAGTCGGTTTTCCCCTGTTAAAGGGACTATGTCGGCAGCCGCGGCAATAGCGACAAAATCAAGGTAGGACCAGATGATGTCCGGTTTTCCAAGAGTCTGGGCAATGCCCTGAATCAACTTGAATCCGACACCACATCCTGAGAGAAACTTGAAAGGATAGTCGCAGCCTGGTTTGATTGGGTCGAGGACAGCCACGGCAGGAGGGATTTCAGCCCCAGCTTCGTGGTGGTCGCAGATAATGACATCGATCCCCTTTTCGGAGGCATACCGAACCTGTTCGACGGCGGTGATGCCGCAGTCGATGGTAATGATGAGCTTGTGTCCTGCTTCGGCAAGGCGGTCAATGCCGAGGCGTGAAACGCCGTAGCCCTCAGTGAAGCGATCGGGAATGTAATAATCGACAGTTGCTCCCAACTCCTTGAAGAAGAGATAGAGCATCGCTGCCGAATTTGTTCCGTCTACGTCATAGTCGCCATAAATAGCGATTGACTCACCTGCATCTAAGGCACGCATTGACCGTTCGACAGCCTTGTCCATGCCATCCATCAAAAATGGATCGTGCAAATCGGCCAGATTTGGCCTGAAAAATTCTCGTGCGGATTCAAAGGTTTCTATACCTCTTCCCACGAGTATTTTTGCAATCGTTTCCGGGACGTTGATCGTTCTGGCTAAGTTCTCTACGACATTCTCATCTGGTACTGTTGATAGAATCCAGCGATATTTCAATTGATTGTTCCAGTAATAATAATATTCGTAAACCGAAGCTAAAATACGTTACCGGAGGCCACAAAACAATACACAGCGGGTGTGAATGCGTGAATCGGGTAGGATCAGTGAATCCCACCAGCCTATGCCTACGATCTTCTGTAGTTTCTTCCCCTTCTTTCCTCTCAGATGCTGACTGTTATCGATCCACATTCCCGTTTCTTTGTAATTTCCCCAGTTCAAGAATTCAATAAGAGGTAAGGACTATGGATCGAAAAATCCGAGTATTGATCGCAAAAGCTGGTCTTGACGGACACGACCGCGGAGCAAAAGTGATTGCCGCCGCACTCCGCGATGCGGGGATGGAGGTTATCTACACCGGTCTGCGGCAGACGCCAGAGATGATTGTGGAGGCAGCACTCCAAGAAGACGTGGATGTGATTGGCATCAGCCTCTTATCCGGTGCTCACATGACAATCTTCCCAAAGGTTCGTCAGTTGATGAACGAAAAGGGACTTAACGATGTGCTGTTGACAGGGGGAGGAATCATGTCTGACCAAGACATTGCGGCATTAGCTGAAGTAGGAGTAGGCAAACTTTTCACTCCCGGTGCTCCAACTACAGCTATTTCCGACTATATCAAAGAGTGGGTTGCGGAATATCGGGAAGTGTAAGTGGAATGAGTTCGTAGAGTTGAGAGTGTGTAGAGTTCATAGAGTTGGAGTGTAAGAGAACGGCAATGCAGATAAGTGTAGGCATCTCCCGAAGGGAGGACTGAAGCGTGGCCGGGCGGCGCAAGCCCCCGGAGCCAGAATAGTAGAGATGTGAGTGAGAGAATTAAGAGTGTATGAGTCAGAGAGTTGAGAGTGTATGAGAAAGTCATTGCAGATAAGTGTAGGCATCTCCCGAAGGGAGGACTGAAGCGTGGCCGGGCGGCGCAAGCCCCCGGAGCCAGAATAGTAGAGATAAGAGTGAGAGAGTTCGTGAGTGTATGAGTATAAGAGTGATTGAGTAGAGCTTCGCAAGCCGAAGGCTCATGGTTGATTCTGCTGTGAGTCTGTAAAACATAGCTATGAGTATCGCAACAGATATTTCCCAGGAAGAACTTGGTATTATCGGACGCTCCACTGCGGTTCGCGAGGCGGTGGAGACACTGCGGCGCGTGGCTCCCACTGATTTAACTGTTCTTCTGATTGGTGAGAGTGGCGTTGGGAAGGAAGTGTTTGCTCAGGCACTTCACCGACTTAGTAGCCGTGCAGAGAAAAAGATGCTCTCCATCAATTGTGGAGCTATACCGGAGACACTTCTCGAATCAGAGTTATTCGGACACGAGAAGGGAGCCTTTACCGGAGCAGTAGAGTCGCGAAAGGGAATTTTCGAGGTAGCCGACAAAGGAACGATTTTTCTCGATGAGATCGGAGAACTGACTCCCGCGACGCAGGTGAAATTACTTCGTGTGCTGGAGTCTGGCACGTTTACCCGGGTTGGAAGCACCGAGGAACAGACAACCGACGTGCGGGTAGTGGCAGCTACGAACCGTGATCTGGAGGAGGCAGTCTCACGCGGGGAGTTCCGCCACGATCTCTACTACCGGCTGAACTCCGCAAAGATATTTATTCCCCCCCTCCGCGAGCGCCGCGAAGATATTCAGTTGCTCTTCGCCTACTTTGCCTACCATGCCTCCGCGCGGCTTGGCATTCCATTTGGGGGAATTGCGCCTGATGCAATGGAAGTGCTGCTCGAGTATCCTTGGCCCGGAAACATTCGAGAGCTGAAGAATTTTACTGAGTTGATTATTACGCTTGAACAGGCTGAGAAGATCACTGCCGACACAGTTTTCGAGCACCTTGATACGTCGCGAATGCGACCTCGGATGAATCCATACGGGGTTGTGCACTTACCGGGCAAAACACCGGAGCAAGCCGAGCGGGAGTTGATTTACCGCGCATTGATCGATCTGCGCAACGAAGTTGTCGCCCTAAAAGAAGTTGTGCAGGGGAGCTATGGTGGAAGAGAAGGAATTGCTCCTAATCCCGAACAGTTTGCGCTTCCCCCCTCAGAGAAGGAAGCTAACAACCTAATTGATCGTCTCGATACACTGAATCTCGAAGAAATAGAGCGCACAATGATTATTGGCGCGCTCCGAAAGTTCAACAACAGCAGGCGTCGGGCTGCCGATGCACTCGGGATTAGCGAGCGGACACTCTACCGGAAGTTGAATCAGTACAAAGAAGAAGGATATATCGACGACGACGATGGTGTGGAGGAAGAGCCAGGTGAGGAATAACATAGAGTGTAAGAACTGGAATAATAACCTCATCGGGTGGGGCGAGATGTGTGAGAGGGGGAGCCAGAAGGGAGATCGAAGAGCGTTGCCTCTAACGGGTCTTCTCCTACTGACCCTCTTTCTCCCCGGGTGCTACTCATTTCGTGGGGGGTCGGCTCCAGCGCACCTGAAGACTGTTCTGATACCTCAGGCTGAGGACAATAGTGGCTTTGGTCGTTCGACGATCCGATTCGACTTGACAAACGAGTTGATCGACCGATTCCGGTCAGATAATAGTTTGCGTGTGATTGACGACAGCGAGGCCAATTCTCGCTTAGATGTTACTATTACTACCGTTCGGAACGATATCCGGCTTGCAGTCTCATCGGTTGATCGAGAGACTGTTCGCGGCGTGGTAATTGAAGCTCGCGCAACGTTCTACGACAACGTTAGAAGTCGAGCTATCTTCGAAGGGCGTCTCTTTAAGGGGGAATCTTCCTATGATATATCTGAAGGGCAGTCAGGGGAAGATGCTGCGGTGGCCGAGGCAATAGATAATCTCTCAAATGAAATTTTGTTGGCAACAGTTGCCGACTGGTAATCCCGTTCTAATACAAAGTGCTCTTCGAGCATTGTTTATGGATATGGGGAGGTCTCCCCGTGGAACTTCTGGAAAGAATTTTCAGAAATCCGTTTGTCGAAAGAGAAGAGCTTTAGCTTTTTATGGAATTGATTCTTCTTGGTTTTTACGTTCTGGCCTTATCAGTCCTATCAATCTTCGGCCTCTATGGTCTGGTGATGGTTATCACCTACTTGCGATTGAAGCCGAGTGATCCACAACTTGGCCCTCTTCTGCCCGACAGCGAATTGCCGTTGGTGACAGTGCAGCTACCGGTGTTTAACGAGCGTTATGTGGTTGAACGCCTTATCAGTGCCGTTTGCGAACTGGATTGGCCGAAAGAGAGGCTGGAGATTCAGGTTCTGGATGATTCCACGGATGACACTGTTCTTCTCTCCCAAACCGTTGTTGATCGAAAGGTGGCAGAGGGATACGACGTGAAACTGCTTCACCGTACCAATCGTTCTGGATTCAAAGCGGGTGCTCTGAAGGAGGGGCTATCTGTGGCTCGGGGAGAGTTCTTGGCTATCTTCGATGCGGACTTTATTCCGAGTTCAAATTTTCTTCGCGATACTGTTCCTCACCTTGTGGGAGATCCCGGTATCGGCATGGTGCAGGCTCGGTGGGAGCATATCAATAGTGACTACAGTCTGCTAACTCGCGTGCAGGCGATGGCGTTGGATGCTCACTTCGCGATGGAGCAACAAGTGCGAAATCGTGCCCGAGTCTTTATCAACTTCAATGGAACAGCTGGTGTATGGCGCAAGAGCTGTATTATCGAGGCAGGAGATTGGCACAGCGATACGTTGACAGAAGACCTCGATCTCTCCTATCGTGCTCAGCTCAGTGGATGGCGGTTCCTCTACTTGAACGATGTCACAGTTCCTGCTGAATTGCCGGCAGAGGTGAACGGTCTGAAGCTGCAACAGTTCCGCTGGACGAAAGGGGCAATTGAGACTGCTAAGAAACATCTTTGGCGTGTCTGGCAGAGCGATCAGCCATTGTTGGTGAAACTGCACGCAACGGTTCACTTAACGTCGAATGTTGTCTTCCCTTTCATTCTCTTCATTGCGTTGCTAAACCTTCCGATTATTCTCATTAAGAAGGCACACCCAGAACTCGACTTGTACTACAACTTGATGGCGATTTTTATTCTCGCCTCGATTTCTACTTTTCTCTTCTACCTCGTTGCGCAGCGTGATATTCGGGGAGATTGGAAGCGGAGGATGCTCCTCTTCCCAGTCTTTATGGCCGGAACGATGGGTTTGGCTGTGAATAACACAAAGGCTGTTCTCGAGGCGGTCTTCAACAAGAAGAGCGAGTTCAAGAGGACACCAAAGTATAATATCACGAAGAAGGAAGACACCTGGACCCGAAGCCTCTACCGCTTCTCGAAGATCAGTCTTGGTACAGTGATCGAACTGCTGCTCGCATTCTACTTTGCTGTCGGAATTGCTATTTCGATCTGGTTAGTGGAAATTGCCGCTCTTCCCTTCCAGCTTATGTATCTTTTCGGTTTCGGTTTTGCCGGTTACCTCTCGCTTCGCCATGCTTGGGCAAGAGGGTAGGGTTAAGAGTGTATGAGTAAGAGAGTGAGGGAGTTTGAGAGTGTAAGAGAAGAGCATGGCGTCAGGCACAAGCCTCTCCCGAAGGGAGAACAGAAGCGTGGCCGGGCGGCGCAAGCCCCCGGAGCCAGAGTAGTAGAGTTTAGAGTGTATGAGTAAGAGAGTGAGAGAGTTTGAGAGTGTAAGAGAAGGGCATGGCGTCAGGTACAGGCCTCTCCCGAAGGGAGAACTGAAGCATGGCCGGGCGGCGCAAGCCCCCGGAGCCAGAGTAGTAGAGTTTAGAGTGTATGAGTAAGAGAGTGCAGAAGAAGAGCTTTGCAGTCTGGTTGTAATCTTTCCGGTAGAGAGAACAGAAGGGGGGCTGGGCGGGATACGCCAACTCTCCTTTTTGAATTTTTCATTTTGCCTTTTGAATTGATCCACAATGTCTTTGAGAGAACAGATTGATAGTGCTGTAGCTGCCATCCGTCAACACACAGATGCTCTACCAACTGTCGGTATCATTATTGGAACTGGTCTCGGTGGGGTTGCCGGTGCAATTGAGGAGAACTTGAGTATCGAGTATAGTGCGATACCAGGATTTGTCCGCTCAACTGTTGAGTCGCACGAAGGACGTCTGATCTTCGGAACGCTCGGAGGGAAATCTATCGTTGCAATGCAGGGACGTTTCCACTACTACGAAGGATATTCGATGAAGGAGATCACCTTTCCTGTCCGCGTTATGCAGGCATTAGGTGCTCAAACTCTTCTGGTCTCCAATGCCTGTGGTGGAATGAATCCTCTCTATAGGCGTGGTGACATCATGTTGATGGATGACCACATTAACTTGATTGGGGATAATCCACTGATTGGACCGAACGACGACAGACTCGGGCCACGTTTCCCCGATATGTCCGAGCCATATAGTTTTGAGTTGTTAGGAATTGCCGAGGAGGCTGCGCTCGACCTGAAAGTGAAAGTTCACCGTGGTGTTTACGTTGCCGTTCCAGGTCCAAATCTGGAGACCCGAGCAGAGTATCGGTTCCTGCGGGGAATTGGTGCAGATGTCGTTGGGATGAGCACAGTGCCGGAGGTGATCGTTGCTCGGCACATGGAGATGAAAGTCTTCGGTATCTCGATTATCACAGATGAGTGCTTCCCCGATAACCTTGAGCCGGTGAGCATTCCAGAAATTATCGCAGCGGCGGGGAAGGCCGAGCCGAAGGTAACGCAGATTATGATTGAGGTCATCAAGAGAATTCCATAATCACCGGTATTGGTGGTGTTCTTGGGATTATTTTACCACCAAGTGCACCAAGAAACACCAAAGCCACACACATTCTTCACCTTCTTCCTTCGTCATCCCCCCCGCTTAATACTGAAATACTCACATCAAGTACCTGTTAATTTGATCGAGAAAAAACTTCATTCGCCCAATCCGAACGTCCGTGAACGGGCTATTCTCCTCGGACTTATCGTCTACCCCACAACTCGTGAGGTTGCCGAGGAACACATTGCTGAGCTTGAGTTGCTTGCCGACACTGCCGGAGCCGATACGGTTCACCGAGTGATTCAAGCACTTGCACGACCCGATGGGGCATCGTACGTAGGGAAGGGAAAAGTAGAAGAGGTGAAAGCACTCATTGAGGAAGATGAGTCGATAAACCTCGTGATTGTCGACGATGATCTTTCCCCTGTTCAGCTTCGGAATCTGGAGCGTGAGCTTGAGGTGAAAGTTGTTGATCGGAGCGGCCTGATTCTGGACATCTTCGCCTCGCGTGCTCGTTCGCGAGAAGCGCGCACGCAGGTAGAGCTTGCCCAGTTACTCTACCTGATGCCCCGCCTAACTCGGATGTGGACTCACCTTTCCAAACAGTATGGTGGTATCGGAACAAAGGGACCGGGTGAGACGCAGATTGAGACCGACCGAAGAATTATCAAAACCCGTATTTCACATCTGCGGGAGAAATTGACGAAGATTGAAACGCAGCGTGAAACCCAAAGAAAAGGGCGAACAGAGATGTTCCGGGTCTCGTTAGTTGGCTACACGAATGCGGGCAAATCAACGCTGATGAACGAGCTGATTGGCGAGACGGAAGTTCATGCAGAAGATCGACTCTTCGCCACGTTAGACACAACCGTTCGGCAAGTTGAATTGAAGCCGGGAAGAACAATCTTGTTAAGTGACACGGTCGGGTTTATCCGTAAACTTCCGTCCCACCTTCTTGCCGGATTCCACTCTACCTTGGCTGAAGCTCGGGAGGCCGATCTTCTCCTTCACGTTGTCGATATTTCCTCAGCCAGCGTTCTCGAACAGATTGCCGTTGTTGAGGAGACGTTGAAGGAGATCGAGGCAGGAGAACTTCCTGTGCTGATGGTCTTCAACAAGATTGACCTGGTAGAGCCTACGAACGATAAACTCCGTGCGCTGATCGATCGCTATCCCGACAGCGTGGCAATCTCTGCGGCAACCGGATTGGGAGTTCACGCACTTCGCGAGAAAATTGCTATGCGAGTTGAAGAGACTTACGGTGAGCGGATTGTCCGCATACCGATTAGCCACTGGCATCACGTTGCGAAGCTGCACGAGTGGATTGAACCATTGGAGAAGATGTTTGATGATGAGTCTGGCTACCTACACTTCCGGTTCAGCCCAAAGATGGGGGACTATGTGGAGAAAACATTGGCAGCTGCAAAAGCCGAAGTTGTGGAGGAAATGCCAGAAGTTTCGGACGTAGAGTGATGATAGTAAGGAGGAGAATTCCTTCTTGATGATCTATGGGTAGTTAATGAGGTAATCACTTAACACCCCGATTCATCGGGGTGCAGTAGAACCGCAGCATAGGAGAAAACGGCTTTAAGCCGTTTCTTCCCTTACTTCCAAAGTCTCCCGACTAAAAGTCGGGAGTTACTATGAGTCGAGAGAGCACAACGTCTATTGCTCGACCAATGCGGCAAAGACCATAAAGATCCTACAGAAGGGGAACAGTGTCGCAATTGTTGGAAGTAAAGGTCTACGTTCAAAATCACCTGCTTTGAAAATTATATTGAGTGATGAACAAGACAAGAAAGTATATAGTACGGATTCTGTTCTCCATGCTGCCTCTTCTCGTTGGCACTGGAGTTCTCCACGCACAGGTCTCAAAACTTCTCATCCCAATGGACGATGCACAAGCCGATCACTTGAAGGCGTATGGCATTGCCTACTGGGTGCTAAACAAAGGATATGAGGTCGATTGGCTGCTAAACTATCGTGGCGGCTCGTTCATGGTAGAGTATGCCGACTTCATTGCCGCTGAGTGCCGTATTCGTGGGGTCTCGTTTGAGGGGGTAAGTGGTGCTGGGGCTGCGGTGATCTACAGCGAGGTGCAGAACGAGTTGGCAAACATGGATATTGTGAGAATGGAGACTGCCCCAAAAGTTGCCGTCTACGTCCCGCCAAACTTCCAACCCTGGGATGACGCCGTAACGATGGCGATGGAGTATGCAGAAATTCCATACGATAAAATCTGGGACAAGGAAGTGATGGAGGGGAAGCTGAAGAATTATGATTGGCTCCACCTTCACCACGAAGATTTCACCGGTCAGTATGGGAAGTTCTACGCAACTCACCGTTTCGAGCCGTGGTACTTGCAACAGGTGGCACTTCTGGAGACGACCGCGGAAGAGTTGGGCTACAAGAAGGTCTCGCAGTTGAAGCTCGACGTTGCAAAGACGATCAAGGAATATATCGCCGGAGGTGGTTTCCTCTTCGCTATGTGCTCGGCAACCGACACGTACGATGTAGCACTTGCAGCGCAGAACACCGATATTTGTTCAGACATTTTTGATGGTGACCCAGCCGATCCGGCGATGCAGAGTAAGCTCGACTTTACGCAGACGTTAGCGTTTGAGAACTTCAAAGTGGAAGAGGATCCATTCCAGTACGAATACTCTTCGATTGACGTACAACCGAATATCTACTCAACCGCAGCAAATGATCGCTTCACACTCTTCGACTTCTCGGCAAAACACGATCCTGTCCCAACAATGTTAACGCAGTGCCATGTTGGTGTTGTCGACGGATTTTTAGGACAGACAACAGCCTTCCACAAGGAGTTCATCAAAAAGAACATAATTGTCTTAGCTGAGCGTGAAGGAACCGACGAGGTGAAGTATATTACCGGCAACTTTGGTCGCGGAACATTTACATTCTATGCAGGGCACGACCCGGAAGATTATCAACACGCAATTCACGATCCACCGACCGATTTAGCTCTACACAAAAATTCTCCCGGCTATCGTCTGATCCTGAACAACATTCTCTTTCCCTCAGCGAAGAAGAAAAAGCAAAAAACGTAGTAGGGGTTATAGAGTGTGTAGAGTTGAGAGTTTATAGAGTAGGATATGAATAAAGTGTGGGGGCAATGACCTTTGCCATCATCTATTAATAATTGACATCTGAGCGTTTTTCAATCACCACATAGAATTAACGGAGTAACCTAATGAACAAACGAACCCTCGTCGCTGCCGCAATAGTTTGCCTGTTTGCCTTCAATCTTCAGGCTCAGGAGAAAGCTGCCGGCATTCAATGGCTCGACATTAATACTGCATTAGAACAGGCCAAAACTTCTAACAAGAAGATATTGATTGACTTCTACACAGATTGGTGTGGTTGGTGCAAGCGGATGGATCGTGATACGTATGCCGATAGTGGTGTGGCTGCTTACGTGAAGGAACACTACCTTGCTGTGAAGTTCAACCCGGAGAAAGGGGATTCCGTAATCTATGATGGCTCAACGTACTCGGCTCGTCAGTTTGCCGCAGCGTGGCAGGTGCGAGGATACCCTGCTACTGGCTTTGTCAACGAGAATGGAGAGGTTCTGACCTTAATGCCGGGATACCAGAAGCCCGATGCGTTTCTCCGCTTTCTCCAGTATTTTGGTGGAGATCACCACCTGACTGTTTCTTTTGAAGATTTTGTTGACACACAGAGTGGTACAAGCACAGGAAATGAAGTCAAAGAATAGAAGCTCTACCTTCACCTGAGAATCAAACGTGCGTTTCGGACGATTGAAGCCATTTGCGTTTCGGTCGTCCGATTCGTTTACGATAAAGGGGAACCGTTACTTTCGCCTCGGCTCTACGTCTGAAGATCATCCGAAACTCTATTCTTTTCTTTATATGCAATCAATATCTATGAGCATTCAATCTGGCAACCGATTGGTTCCTACTCTTCTTCTCTCCCTCTTTGTTTTCACGACTTCTTCCAATCTCTGGGGACAGCAGATTCACTACGATGTCTCTATTCCCGACCCAATCTCTGAAATCTTCAGTGTGACTGCTGACCTGCAGGGGGTTACCCCCGACACACTCACATTCTACTTTCCGGTCTGGGCTCCCGGAGCCTACGATGTTGTCAACTACGGTCACTTCGTTTCTGCTTTTGCAGCACAAGACAAACAGGGGAAGGCTCTGCAAGTGATTCAGGTTGACAGCAGCACCTATCGGATTGCAAAGCCATCGAAGGAGATGCGCATCTCCTATCGTGTTCACGACATCGAACAACTGGAGCAAAGCCCCTGGTTTGGACTTTCGGACATTGAAGATTCAACGCGAGTAGTTTTTGCAACTGGCACAGCTCTCTTCGGTTATCCAGATGGTTTCAAGGATATTCCCTACACAGTCACATATACACCACCGCAGGAGTGGAACCTTGCCGTTGCATTGGATCCGGTAAAGGGGAAGGCAAATACCTTCAGTGCCGACAGCTACGATGAGCTTGCCGATGCACCTGTTCAGATGGGGGGATTCCAGCAGTGGGAGTTCTCAGTGAATGGCATACCTCACACAGTTACCGTTACTGCTCCAGCCATAGTAAGTGAGGAAGCTGGTGAAAAACTGGTTGAGACCACAAAAGAGGTGGTGCAACTTTACAGTCAATTCTTTGGCGAGATGCCCTACGACCGGTATCTCTTCCAATACTACTTTAAAACACCTTCGGCAGATGATGTAGGATATGGAGCGTTGGAGCACGCAAACAGTTCTACCTATCAGATGCCCTGGATTGGGGAAGAATATTTGTCGCAGATGATGCAGCCGGTGATCTCTCACGAATACTGGCATCTCTGGAGTCCGAAACGATTTCACGTTGATGCGTTAGGACCGTTCGACTATCAACATCTTCCCGAAACCGAATCTCTTTGGTTCCACGAAGGCCTAACCGAGTATTATGCGCGCCTTCTCTTACTGCGCAATAAGTTGCGGGATCCATCAGACTTCTTCAACACCTTCAGCGGTCACGTCGTTAGCTTATACGGCATCAGACAGGATGAGCCTATCACAACGCTTAGTCGCGAGCTGCCACACCGTCCTTTAGAAGACATTATCTCGCTCTACACCAAAGGGCCTGTTCTCGGCTTAATGCTCGACGCAGAGATTCGCCTTCAGACAGATAACCGCAAATCGTTGGACGACGCCATGATCTACTTCAACAAAGAATATGGTGACCACACTGGTGGAAAGAATTTCGACGATCACGATATTATTCCGATTATTGAGAAGGCGACTGGAGCAAAACTTCAGGAGTTCTATCAGAACTATATCAGTGGCACTGAGCCGTTGCCCTTTGATGAAATCTTCCCAAAGATTGGATTGAAAGTTGTGCTGGTTCCAGAGCTTGGAATTCGTCTCACTCGTTCGATGGAGGGGTGGAAAGTGCGAAACGTAACCAAAGAAGGGAGTGCGGAGAGAGGGGGACTGTTGAAAAACGATGTGATTACTGCCGTACAAGTTGATGGAGGTGAGTGGCAGTTAATCAACGATTTGGAGTTACAACCAATGCGTTTCAGTATCTGGCTCTCGCAAATTGGTGGTGATAAAGTCACATTTAGGGTAACCAGAGGGGAGAGTGTAGAGGAACTTCAGGTTGAGTTGGACAATCGAAGGTTTGGTGGATTCCTGCCCAACAGGGAAGCCAGCGGAAAGGCCTTAGAGCTGCGCCAGAGTATGCTTGGACTGTGAGCAGATCCCGTATCGTAGAGTATTTGGGAGGTTAACGCAGAACGTATGGAAGAGAAGAAGAACAGACGCAAATTCATTGGGACGTTGATTGGAGGAGCTGTTGCAGTCCCCGGACTGTTGCGTGCGCAGACTGTCCGTGACCTCGATGACAACCCGGTGAGCAAAGATTCAACCACATCAAAAACCGAGCAGGTTCGACGGCAGGAAGCCTCTACAAAACGGGAAGAGCGGAGAGAGCGGAAGGGGGACGAGAGTGAGAGACGGGAGTTGTTGAAACCTCCGGCACTGAAAGAGGGATCGACAATTGGTGTTGTTGCACCCGCGAGTGGGGTTAGTAGTGGCGAAATATCTTCTGCGGTTGCATCTCTCAGGAGACTCGGGTTTGCCGTGAAGACTGGTAAACATCTGACGAAGGGGTTCGGCTATTTAGCGGCAAAGGATGAGACCCGCGCGCAGGAGTTTATGGATTTCGTTCGCGATCCTGAAGTTGATTGCGTGATGGCTGTGCGGGGTGGATATGGCGTGATGCGAATCCTTCCTCTGCTCGACTTCGACGAGATCAGAGCTAACCCGAAGGTTATTATCGGCTATTCTGATATTACTGCTCTTGTCAATGCTGTCTACCAGAAAGCCGGACTGATAGCCTTCCACGGTCCGGTTGCCACGTCTGGCTTCGATTCTTACTCAACCGATTCGTTCCAGCGAACGTTGATGCAGGCTGCTCCCGCAGGTGAGTTTGCCGAGAGTGATGAGTATAGCGGGTCGAGTTTTATTGAAGCCAAGGCTTCTACAATTGTTCCGGGGAAAGCTACCGGACGTTTAGTTGGAGGGAATCTCTCGTTAGTCAGCGATGTAATGGGAACCCCCTACCAGATCGATATGGAGGGAAAAATTCTCTTCTTAGAAGAGATCGCAGAAGAACCGTATCGCGTCGACCGGATGATTACGCAACTTGCCCTGAGCGGGGAACTTGCAAAGTGTGCCGGGGTTGCCTTGGGACGCTTCCGCAAGTGTGAAGCCCCACGTCGAGGAGGAGAGTTTGCTGTCTCCCTTTCATTAGAACAGGTAATCCGTGGAACACTTGAGCCACTCGGCATCCCAACAGTGTACGGACTCTCCATCGGCCACATCAGTAAGAAACTGACTGTTCCAGTTGGCGGACTTGCAACGATTGATGCTGACAAGAAGACAATCACGATTGAGGAAGCGGCAGTAGTTTGAGGGAGTTTGTAGAGTTGAGAGTTCTGTGTTGTGATTTTACAAGATTAAGGGGGATGTAGCAGGTGAGAGCGTCTGGGAAATGTCCGAAATGTGAGTCGAGGGAGATCAGCGTTGTGGCAGGAGCCTACGCAGGAATTACTGTAAAGCTCGGGAACTGGTCATCCGGTGCGTTTACCAACCTCTATATCTGCACAACCTGCGGTTATATAGAAATATATGTTGAAGATGATGCCGATCTGCCGAAGATTGCCGAACGCTGGCCAGCTCGTAATGGTAGAAGCGAATAAGTCTGCTGCGGCAGATTGGCTTGAAAGTTGAGAGCAAAGATTTTGATGGTTGGCAGTAGATAGATCATAGTGTTGGGTGGGGGAGGAGAGAGAGGGTAATCATTTTTACCCTCTTCCTGTTAGAGTCAAAGAATCCGTAACTTCGTCTGAAGTATACGCACTCCCCCAGATTGAACTGTGTAAGGAAAAGAATGGGATTATCAAAGAACGGTACGATTGATATTAACGGCCAGATTATTAACCTGAACGACTATCCGTTGTTGCAGGGGATTGATCTGCCGGAGGATCTTCGGCAACTTGGCCAGAATCAGTTGCGGCAAGTCAGTGCTGATGTTCGGCAATTTATGATCGACGTTATCTGTCGAATTGGTGGACACTTCGGGGCCGGACTCGGCGTAGTAGAGCTAACAGTTGCCGCCCACTACGCTTTCAACACTCCTCACGACAAAGTAATTTTTGACACCGGGCATCAAGGGTATCCTCACAAGATTTTAACAGGTCGGAAAGAACTTCTCCACACAATCCGGCAGAAGGGAGGGTTGAGTCCATTTCTCAAACGTGGCGAAAGTGAGTATGACGTGTTCGGTGCCGGGCACGCGACAACTTCCATCTCTTCAGCGTTAGGTGTTGCCGCCGCCCGTGACCTGAACGGTGACGACTATCACGTAGTTGCCGTAATTGGCGACGGTGCAATGACGGGTGGAATGGCCTACGAGGCGATGAACAATTGCGGGTTGCAGGGACGCCGTATAATTGTTGTTCTGAATGATAATCGCATGTCAATTGCCCCGAACGAGTGGGCAGTCAGCAACTACTTCACGCAGATTGCACAGAAGTCTGTGATCCAAAAAATGCGCGAGAGCATCTGGGATATTTCAGGTGAGTTCGGAACGTGGGGCGATCGTTTTCGCAAGGTTGCGAGTCGCATTGAAGATGGTGTCCGGGCTGTAGTTACGCCCGGTATGCTCTTCGAGGCACTTGGATTCAAGTACTTTGGGCCAACAAACGGCCACAACGTAACCCGATTGGTTGACCTTTTCGAGTTTGCTAAGACGATTGACGGACCGGTTCTGCTGCACGTAATGACCGAGAAGGGGAAAGGGTTTGCACCTGCTGAGGCCGACCAGAAACAACGCCTGCACGCTCTCGGCGGACCAACCGATAAGATTACCGGCAAGGCAATCAAGTCACCGAACGCCCTTCCCTCTCCACCAAAGTACCAAGATGTCTTCGGTAATGCAGCCGTAGAGATTGCGAAGGCGAACCCGAAAGTTGTGGCAATCACTGCCGCGATGCCGGATGGCACAGGGCTGAACCCTTTCAAAGCAGCATTGCCCGAACGGTTCTTCGACGTTGGCATTGCCGAGGAACATGCAGTCACTTTTGCTGCTGGGCTGGCCACCGAGGGAATCATACCGATTGTCGCTATCTACAGCACCTTCCTCCAGCGAGGATTCGATCAAATTGTCCACGACTGTTCAATTCAAAATTTGCCAGTTGTTTTTGCTCTCGACCGTGCAGGACTTGCCGGAGCAGATGGCCCCACACACCACGGATCGCTCGACCTTAGCTACCTCCGCATCATTCAGAACATGGTGGTGATGGCTCCGAAAGATGAGGCGGAGTTGCGGGATATGCTCTACACCGCTGTGAACTACAAAGGTGGTCCGATAGCAATTCGGTATCCGCGTGGTTCGGGAATCGGAGTGGAGATGCGGGAGGAGTTTACGGAGCTATCGATAGGGAAGGGAGAGAAAGTGCGTGAGGGAAGAGACGTTGCGATTCTCGCTATTGGCGATATGGTTCCGCGTGCGGTAGAAGCAGCGGAGAAGCTGGCTGAGGAAGGTATTTCCGTTGAAGTAATCAACGCCCGATTTGCGAAGCCAGTAGATACTGCGTTGATTGATGAGATTGGAGAACGCTTCGACAAAGTAGTGACCTTGGAGAACAACGTTGTAGCCGGAGGATTCGGGAGTGCAGTGTTGGAGTATGTTGCCACACAACCATACGCTCACAATCTCGACATTCTCGTTCACGGTCTCCCTGCCGACACCTTTGTGCAGCACGGCGACTCCGACGAGTTGTTAGCCGAGCTTGATCTGATGCCGGATGGGATTGCGCGAGTTGTTCGGAGCTTTATTGGGCTTCCAGCCACGGCGCAACTGCTCGAAATCTAATCTTGTGTCATTCTGAACGAAGGATTGCCTGATTTGCGGAGTAGGGCTAACTTTGCGGCTCGCTTCTGGAAGCCACGGCATCCAAAGAAGTTGGCTGAACCGGTAGCTCAGTTGGTAGAGCAACAGACTTTTAATCTGTGGGTCCAGGGTTCGAATCCCTGCCGGTTCACAAAGTGGGTTTTCTCACTACAACCTATCTCACCGCATTTCTGCGAAATTGAGCGATTCTCCAAGAAAATTGGGGAATCGCTTTGTACATCTATCCACTCTGTTTACCTTTGAAGTACGAGTTTTTGTACAACGAGCGGTACAACGAGAAAGGATATATGGCACGACTCAATAAGGTTTCGTTCTACTTGGCACGACCAAAGGAGAAAGCACGTACTGTGATTCTGGTACGGCTCCGAATTGACAGAGAACAAATTCGGTTCGGTACAGGGGTTTCCATTTACCCGAAAGATTGGAATCCGAAGTCCCAACGGATGAAAAAAAACTGTGCCGATGAAGTGACCGTGAACACCCGACTTGCCCGAATTGAATCCGACCTGAAAGAAATCTTCCTCGATTTACAGAACAATCGGATTGAGCCGACCCCGGAACTTGTGAAGAGTCGGTATGAAGCACTTATCGCCAAAGACGCAAGCCGAAACAGTGACAAGAGTTTCTTCGACTTTTGGGAAGACTGGTTAGACCAAACAGAAACCAGTAAGACGGCTTCCACGATCCAGCAGAACCGAACCGTAATGACGAAGCTGAAAGAGTATCAGGAAGACCGGGGGGCAAAAATTACGTTCGACCGCTTAGACAGAGAGTTCTTTGAGTCATTCACCCGGTATCTGATTACCATCAAGAAACTGACGAATAGCACAATTTGGAATCAGGTGAAGAGAATCAAAGCGTTCATGCAATGGGCACAGGAACGGGGACTGACAACGAATGAATTTTATCGGAACGTCAAAAAGAAAGACTTCAACGTTCAGCCTCCGACAATTGTACGGCTTACAGAATCGGAATTCAATCAATTGTTAGACTTCGATTTCTCCGAAACTCCATATCTGGAAAATGCACGGAACCTTTTTGTTTTGCAGTCTTGTCTCGGTGTGCGAGTAGGTGACCTTCTGAAGATCGTGAAAGCTCCGACACATTACCTTCAGAATGATTCCGATTCAATACGGATTACGTCGGAGAAAACCCGAAAGGAACAAGTGATCCCATTGAATCCCCGTGCAAAGCGAATCCTCTTCAGTGATACCCCTCCTCACCATATCTCAGACGTGAAGCTGAATAGCTATATCAAAGAGGCTGCAAAGAAGGCTGAACTGAACCGGAATATCTTGAAGTCAGCATACACGGGAAAGATTCGGAAAGAAAGTACTATTCCCCTTCACGACGTGATTAGTTCCCACTGTGCAAAGAGAACATTTGTCTCCCTAATGGTTGCGAGTAACGTTCACATTCAAGTGATTGCAGACATTACCGGGAACACACTGGAAACGATCAAGAGGTATATCGACCTTGACGAAATGGAGATTGCACGGGAAGCGAGGAAGGCGGATTCAGTCTTCAGTTAATCACTGGAAACTATAGACAGAAAAAAGCCCGTTCGGAACTGGCATTCCGGACGGGCTAAACATATCACAGACCTATGAAAGATAACAACCTTCTTCCTATCGGGAATGAAGAGGCTGCAACGCTATTCCTAAACTATGTTCTTCAGCGTCAAAACGGCACGTATGAAGAGCAGTTGAAACGCTTTGCAGAAGGGAAGCACAACTACCTTGCAAAGGTTGAAGCCTTGCAGAAAGCAGCCCTTAGCAGTGTTCCCTCTCCGTTCAACGACCTCATAGAGTTTCTGGACATTCTTTCAAAGGATACGGTGTCTGGACATTTTGGGGGAAGGCTTTCGGCGGTTGTGGAATCTCTGAAGCCGGTCGGTGAAATTCCGAATCTGAGATTTGAAGAACTTGACGTGAGAGTAAAGCAAACGACGGCAGGTGAGGCCAAAGAGTTAGCCTTGTGCCTACTGGTTCTCCTCACTACCGAAAAGCGCAAAGAGATTTTTGAAGTTCTGAAACTCTCTTTGCAAAACGGAGGGGAAGAGAACTTCTATTTGGAAGAGTGGACACAACCGCAAATCATTGAATTGCAAGGGTTGTACCAGTCACTGAATAGACTCACACCGAAAGATGAGTTACCAACTGAAAGAACAAGATTAGAAATCTTTCTGGGTAAAGTAAGAGAGAAAGGAACACCCTTTTATGAATTCCTTTGCATGAACACTGAACCGAAGTTGCCTGATTGTAAGGAAGGGGAACGCATAAAGTACACCGGTACTCAAAAGGACTTGGCGTACCTCCTTACAAAACTGTATCCAGAACTGAAGTCTACGCCAGAACGAATGAAAAGGCTTGCCCCTTTGTTCATGGTACGAACAAAGAACGGCGTGTTCGTGAACATGGAAGACCGAATCGGGAACATGATTGTATATGGCAACAGGACTGACGTTCCTTCCCCTGAACTTGCAACGATCTTATTGTGATCTTATCGACCAACAAGAAAACAACAAGAAAACAACAATTGAAGCCCCTACTTCTTCACTTTAAGTTTGCTTCCGTCAATAGAGTTCATAGTGATTCACTAAAACGGAAGGAACATGAAGACTACACACACACAGTCTACCGGGACAATCATTCTCCAACTTTCACCCGACGAACTTGCAAGCGTGATACGCTCCAACGTCGGAGCCGTCATAGACGAACGATTTCCAGACAAGGGAAAAACCTCTCTACAACCACCGCAACCAATTGACCCGCTCTATACCGCTTCGGAATGTTCGGAACTGTTGGACGTAACCCGTAAGACTTTGCGCGAATGGGAAAAGCAAGGGAGGCTTTGCCCTGTCAGGATCGGACGGAGAACCTACTACAGGCGTTCAGACATTGACACGGCATTGAAGGGGGAAATATGATGAAGAGGGAAGCCATAAAAAAGCCCGACGCGGCAACGTCGGGCAGTTTTGATGTACACGACAAAGAACAACGCAATTCACTCTCTGCCGTATGCCTACAAATATAGGCAATGGAAGAGAAAGGTGTTCTGATACTATATATCTTGATTCATTAGCACAAGCCCGGAATCTCCCTGAACCCGTGCTGCAATCGACGATTCAGGACACGCGGAAAGCCCTTCAGCGACGGGCATTCAGGAAGAAGTATTCTGTTCCCCTTCACGTGAACCTTGCGGAACTACGCAACGAACGGGAACAGTACTATCGGAACGGCATCTATTGCGCGGAACGTATAGAACAGGGTGTTGACGGGCGGTTACGAACGCACTATTGCAACGGAAGGCTTTGCCCGATCTGTCAGGCAATTAGGACGGCCAAAGGGATAAATAAATATCTGCCTGCTATTCAGTCCTTTGCCGATCCGTACTTCCTCACGCTCACACGGCGAACTGTTCAGGGAGAGCATTTGCGCCCGACGATCCGACAAATGAAGGGAGAGTTCAGCCTGATAAATGACCTTGCCCGGAAGAATGGTAAGGTTCACGGCTTGCGAAAGTTGGAAGTGATATACAATGGGGAAACTGGACTCTATCACCCTCACTTTCACATGATTCTTGACGGTGAAGAAGTTGCTTCTTTCGTGTTGAAAGAGTGGCTGAAACGGAACCGCTTTTCAGCACACCGAGACGCGCAAGAGTTGCAAGCAATTGAGCCGGGCGATAGTACTGGAATCCGAAAGCTCTTCGGCTACATCACAAAACTCGTGACCGAAGTTGAAGAGGAGAAAATTCCCGTTCCGTCTGAAGCTCTTGACGTGATCGTAGCAGCACTCTTCAACAGTCGCACATTGCAGCCATACGGTAGCCTGATACAAGCGGCACGGGATACGGAGAAGATCAAGGCAACGGACGTAGAGGCGTATGAGACTCCTTACGGATTCACCATCGGCAAATGGATTTTGTGGGAGTGGGAACAGAGGCTTGCAACGTGGGTAGACAAGCAGACGGGGGCATTGTTGGTAGAGCCACCGACAGAAAAAATAAGAGTGAAGAACAACCGATTCTGACATCTATATGAAACCAACAAAAACGGTTTATACCAGAGGTTAATAATGGCCGAAAATGTCTGAACGGAACCCGAACTCTTTGGAGAACTTTCAAAATGAGAACGTGAGTCTTAAACAACCGATTCCAGCAGCTATATGAGACTGAGAAAGACCATTTATTTGTGGGGTTAATAATGGCTGAAAATGTCCGAACAAAAGCCGAGCGTGAATCCCAACTCGAACAGATTGCCCGTTATTGGGTGCGAGGGTACACGCAACAACAAATCGCTAATCACTACAAGCTGAGTCAGGGGCAAATTTCCTATGACCTGAAAGAGGTTCGGGAACGATGGAAACAAGCAACGATAGAGTCGTACAAAGAACGGGTGTTTGCTGAAGTGTTGCTTATCAATGAGGTGCAACAAACCGCGTGGAAGGAATGGGAAGAAACGTTTGAACCTCGTTTCCTACAAGTCGTTTTGAAATGTAGCCACCAACGTTCGCGGCTATTGGGTCTCTACGATATGTCGAATCTTTCTTCTCTTGAAAGGTCGAACACAAGAGAGCAAAAGCACATGATGAAGCAAGCACAAGAGGCGGTGAAGAACCTGGGGCTACATGGTGAGAGTCAAGACGTTGAAGAAGTTTGGCTGAAAGAGGAGGGCTTTGAGGATCATACATAGGTGAGAGAGTCGCCTTATTCAGTTCTTTCGTAAATTGGTCACGTTCAAATCGTGTGGGGTGACCACTCCTTCAGGAGTGGTCACTTTTTCGGCATAGACAACATGCCCGGTCTCCCCGTACCGTAAGGCCGGGGAACGCTTCATACGAGCGTGAACAAGACCGGGCACCTTTAACAGTTCAAATCGTATGTCTACACACACCAAACCACACGACGAACCGGAACGACGGTTCACACCTGACGAACTCTACCGAGTATTCGAGCGGAACAAGGGAAGACTACAAGCCGTTGAATACGCTTGTTATGGTCTTGCGAACACCACGGGAAAAGAAGCGGCTTGTCTGACTTGGATTCTTGACGATGTTCTAACCGACCTTGAACGGATCACGGAGACGCTTGCAGAGTGCCCCGGTTCTGAACCTGACTGAAAGCGTTCATAACGTCAAGAGACTTGCAGGGGGAGCCAACACGCTCCCCTTTTTTGTGCCTGAACATTTGTACCCCTTCCGTAATTTCTTCACTTCATTCAATCCGTCAACCAAAACCCGAGGGCTATGACTCCCCAAGAGTTTGTTCACAAGTGGAAGAAAAGCACACTCACCGAACGTTCCGCGTCGCAACAACATTTCCTCGACCTTTGCGCGTTAGTCGGTCACGATACACCGGCAACGCTTGACGCAACCGGGGAGAGTTTCACCTTTGAGAAGGGAGCGGAAAAGACGATAGGGAACAAAGGCTTTGCCGACGTGTGGAAGCGGGGATTCTTCGGATGGGAGTACAAGGGGAAGCACAAAGACCTTGAAGCCGCATACACGCAACTTCTGAACTATCGGGAAGCACTCCAAAACCCTCCTCTTCTGGTTGTCTCCGACATGGAACAAATTCTGATTCACACGAACTTCACGAACACAGTGAAGCGGGTGGTGACTCTCACCTATGACGACCTACTAACACCCGACGGAATGGGGCAACTGAAGGCAATCTTCTACGAGCCGGAATTCTTCAAGTCAGAGAAGACGACCGACGCGGTAACGGCTGAAGCGGCGGTGCAATTCGCCAAACTCTCCGAAGCTCTTCGTACAAGTGGAGCGGAACCACACGACGCGGCACACTTTCTTATTCGTCTCCTCTTCTGTCTTTTCGCTGAAGATGTTGGATTGCTCCCGAATGACACCTTGAAGACACTTATTCAGACAACAAAGCGGAACCCGGAAGACTTCGCGGGACAAATGGGGGCACTCTTCGGAGTGATGGCAACCGGCGGTTATTTCGGACTGACAAAGATTCCTCACTTCAACGGCTCTCTGTTTGACGATGCAACGGTTCTCCCCCTTGACCGTGACGGGCTGGACATTGTGGAGAAAGTGAGCTTGATGGATTGGGGGCAAATCGAACCTTCCATCTTCGGAACACTCTTTGAACGGAGCCTTGACCCGGCAAAACGTTCGCAGCTTGGGGCACACTACACGAGCAAAGAAGATATTCTTTTGATCGTAGAGCCGGTTCTTATGCGTCCCCTTCGCAGACGGTGGGAAGAGGTACAAAAGCAGACTGAAGAGCTTGTACGGCAGCGAGAGGAAGCCGACACGAACCGAAAGAAAGACAACCGACAGAACGAAATTCGGGAACTCCTCTTCAAGTTCTCCGAAGAGATAGCAAGCGTTCAGGTACTTGACCCGGCATGTGGAAGCGGGAACTTCCTCTACATGGCATTGCGTCAACTACTTGACCTTGAAAAGGAAGTGATCCAGTACGGCGGAACGGTTGGTCTGCCGACTTTCTTACCATCGGTGAACCCCTCACAGTTGCACGGGATAGAGATAAACCCCTACGCTCACGAACTTGCTTCAGCTACGATCTGGATAGGGTATATACAGTGGCTCCGAGACAACGGATTCGGGTTCCCGGCAGAACCGATCTTGAGACGGCTGGACACGATAGAGAACCGTGATGCAATTCTTTCCTTTGATGAAGAAGGGAAACCGTGTGAGCCGGAATGGCCAAAGGTTGACGTGATAATAGGGAACCCTCCGTTCTTGGGGGGGAACAGAATACGTCAAGAGTTAGGAAACAACTATGTAGATGCTTTATTCCAAGTTTATGAAAACCGTGTCCCGGCTTTTGCCGACTTGGTGTGTTACTGGTTTGACAAGGCTTTCACGACACTCAATAAGAACAGGCTATTACGTACAGGGCTTCTGGCAACTAATTCTATTAGAGGAGGAGTTAATCGAGAAGTCTTAAATCATATACAAAAGCAAGGGAGCATCTTTTATGCTTGGAGTGATAGAGCTTGGATTTTAGATGGTGCAGCAGTAAGAGTTTCGATTGTAGCATTCGACAATGGAAGCGAACCTATCAGGACTCTGAACGGAAAAGATGTTGAAGTCATACACACCAATCTTTCTTCTGATATTGACATCACACAGGCGGTGTCACTGAAGGAAAACTACCTATTGTGCTTCATTGGGACGAAGAAAGCAGGGGCATTTGATCTTGAAGAAGATATTGCAAAAATGATGCTGGTAGATCGTTCTAACCCTAACGGAAGAACGAATGCCGATGTTATTTTTCGGTGGATCAATGGTACTGCTATTGTAAAGAGGAGTAGTCCAAAATGGATTATTGATTTCGGAGAGATGGAACTGGCAAGAGCCTCAGAATATCATTTGCCTTTTGAATATCTCCGTCAACATGTGCTTCCTGAACGTCAAAAGAACAATGAGAAACGTGCCCGTGAAAAGTGGTGGTTGCATAGACGCCCGGCAATGGACATGAAAACTGCTGTGGGCAACCTATCCCGATTTATTGCAACACCAAGAATATCTAAGTATCGACTCTTCCAATGGTATGAATCAAGCATTGTTCCTGACGATGGAGTTTATGTTTTCGCCCGATCTGACAACTACTTCTTCGGAGTCCTTCACTCCCACATTCATGAACTTTGGTCTTTGAGAATGGGCACTTGGCTTGGTAAAGGGAATGATCCCCGCTACACCCCTACCACCACCTTTGAAACCTTCCCCTTTCCCTATCCACCGGGCAAGGAGCAGCAAGACTCCCCAATTGTTCAAGCCATTGCCGACGCTGCAAAGGAACTGGTAGAGAAGCGGGATAGATGGTTGAACCCGGAGGGGGCAACAGAAGCCGACCTGAAGAAGCGAACGCTCACGAACCTCTACAACGAGCGTCCAACATGGCTCGACCTCGCACACAAGAAACTGGATAACGCCGTATTCGATGCCTACGGATGGCCACACGATTTGAATGAGGAAGAGATTTTGGAACGGTTGCTTACGTTGAACTTGGAGCGGGGGAAGGAATAATTCTTAAGACATAATGAACTGAAAAGAAGAAAGCGTATTGAACTACATTAGAACGAAGAACATTTTTTTCACTAATGATTAGAAGCCTTTTTCGAGAGAAAAGAATTACTGTATTTTGACTCCGAAGTTAATCCTTCACACGATCTATGAAGACAGTCCCTCACCACGCCTTGAAACTGTCAGAGCAATACCGGAAGAAGATTCAGGGACAATTGAGTTCCGCCGGTAGCATTGCACATAGGAAATCATAAACTCAGATCGCAACGTTATTCCTACCCGATCCATCATGAAACTCTACACTCTCGTACTTCTCTTTCTCCTCTTTGTTGTCTCCCTCCACACCCAACCTTCAGAGAACTGGAAACATATTGACCTTCAATTAACCGAAGCACCAACGTTCAACCTTCTTTTGTTCGCCGATTCATCCCGTGGCTACGGGGGAGAACAGGGAGAGTTCTACCGTTTCGGCAGGCCAAACGGTAGAACTACGGATGGGGGAAATTCGTGGCTCCTCACTGGAATTCCGAACGCTCTTCCGTTGCAGTTCTTTGGTGAGACCGGGTATACACAACGCGGACAGGTGAGCCGGGATAATAGCCTGACGTGGGAACCAGTAACACCGACCTTTTCCGATACAGCTATTTCGCTCTATTGGGGATCGCCGGGGGCTGGGGGAAGCGGCGGGCGTTACGTTCGTATCTACGATACATTTCAGGACTTCGAGCACGATTCCCTTGACCGTATCGAAAGTTTCCGAGCTAACCGCCTGATATGGACAACAGATGGTGAAACGTGGGAGTTCGGAGATACAACGGTACTTCTCTCCTATGTCCCCTTTCGTGTTAGTCTTTCGGTGAAACCGAGCTTTGATTCATATCCTGACATAACAAGGTTTGGCTTTGTGGTTGGGTGGGAGGATACAAACACATTTCTTGTTGTGCGGTACGCTAACGGTGAGTGGTTAGGACGCTACGATGTTGCTGCCGATACGTCTGAGTGGATACACCTTCCCCGGATGTGGCAGGGGGGAGGGACGGTTCGCTTTACCGATTACTCCTTTATCGATATTCTTTCCGATAAAACATTGGTCGCCTTCTCACCGCTTTCGGCATCAGTCAGCGAGTTTTGGACAAGTATTGACGGGGGATACAATTGGCGAAAGTGGGAACTCCCCGACTGGCTCGACACGCAAACACTACGCTTCTTCGACTCACTGAACGCAATCGGCTCTAACGGTAAAACCCGTGACGGAGGCAAGACGTGGGAACGTTTCGGGAATTCGTGGTGGACATATCCTGTTCAGGTTTTGGGAAGTTCAATAACGAGTTATGGCTTCTTCCCGATAGATACCACACACTTGACTATCGGTCGAAACACCACCTTTGCCCGTTCCGACGATGGGGGAAAAACTTGGCGACGGAACAGACCTGCAACAACCCTCTACGCATTCATAGCACGAGAGGGGCTTGCCGTGATGAGTCGTGACGGAAGAATGATTCTCCGAAGTGAGAACAACGGGGAGACATGGGAAGATGTCGGCAGGGAGAGCGGACTTCCCGAATATGTTCGACGGGTCGGTTCCCTTGCTTTTGCCGACAGAGTAAGCGAACCAGACAAACTTTTCGGACTTGCCGAGTTCAGCACCTACAATAGTGAACAGTACATTGCTTTTCTCCAGTCAACAGACGGAGGGGCAAACTGGAGTGAAGGGGAACGCCTTCCGGAACTTGGAACCGATGTTGTCGGAACTTCTCTCGTTGTCAGTGGAAGTAGTGGAGGGCGAACGCTCTACGTTGCCTCCGATTCTGGCGTACTTGCTTCCGAAAACGACGGAGTAGAGTGGAGTAAGAGGACAGACCGTTCTATCGAACGGCTACTAATGGCAGAAAGAGATAAAGGAATTGGAACGAAAACGATTCGCTCACGCAGCTATCCGTCTGTTCGTTTTACTCGCACATCCAACGGATGGAACTCACTGGAGGAATTCCTACCCTTGTCCGATACGGTTCGTTCAATGGCAGGGCTTGCACTTGTTGAACAGGGAACGTTGCGTGGGTGTGTGGTCACTTCCGACAGCTTGCACTATCTAATAACTTCTGAAGACGGAGGGGGGACATGGGAAGACGAAGTTATAGAATGGTTTCCCTATGGAGAATATCACTGGCTCGACACACAGAGAGTGTACGTGTTCAGTGAAAAAGAGGGAACACTTCACTACAGTGGAGACGGAGGGAGAACGTACCATCTTATTCACGACTTCACAGGAGAGGACAACATTACGTTCACCCGTTCAGCCTATGACAGTGACTACCTATACTTTGCCGGGAACGGTACGTGGCTCGGACGAAGGAAGCTGACGGCAGACAGCCTTTCAACAGTGAGAACTTTGGGTCTGTCTTCCGGGACTCTTTCAATTCTCGGTATAACGGGGGAAGAGTCAAGCCTTATTCTTCGCTACCATGTCAGCAGACCATCTACGCTTACGATTGCTTTGTACGACCGTCTCGGAAGAGAGGTTATACGACAATCCGGTATAGAAGCCTATTCGACCGGACTACAGCAGTTCAAGTTGGAAACGGCAGGACTGTATTTCATAAGAGTGAGCAATGATAGAGGGGAGGAAATAGTTCAACCAGTCTACAGAAAGTAAGGGAACGTAGTTAGGAAGAGCCGGAATAGTGGGGTAGAATTCAGGGTTGTTTGCGTTGAACTTGGAGAGGGGAAAGGAAAGTGAAAATGAAGTGAGAAGAAAAGTGTTGTAGAGCGTCTTTAAGGTGAGGGAACAGTTACTTGTGTTGAATTTGGAGAGGGAAAAGAGATAACCCTTACGACATAATAAACTGAGAAGAACAAAGCGTATTGAACTATACTTAAACGAAGTACATTTTTTTCTTTACGAAAGAAAAAACCTTTTTGTAGAATAAGGAAACCTGTATTTTGACCACGAAGACGAACACACGTCTTGATCTATAAAGACAGTCCCTTCTCACGTCTTAAAACTGTCAGTGTGGGAAATCATAAAGAAGAAGAAAAGAAACGACCGTGACCTAATCACGGGAAGGTGGCTCTTAGAGTTCAGAGAAGAACAGAGTGAACGGTCTATTTACCACTCATAACACATCTATGGAGGAAATCCAGATGAAGAAGCAGGGCTTGTTGGCCAGTCTTGGGCTGGCATTGTTAATGGTAGTTATTGTTGGGTGCGGGAATGATCCGACAGGTACAGGCGAAAGTGTAGGAGACTCTTTCTTTTCGACTATAACAAAGTCTCCGACTTATGGACAGATGTATGTCCACTCAATGTGGACAAGGCAAAGTGGAAGTGCTTCATATGAGTGTGGAGGGCAAGTCTTTAATAACACGGATCACGATAGTCTTGTAAGCGGTGGTGCAATGGTAGTGAGTGGACGTTCTGCTGACGAACGTTTTCCTGGTTCGTATTTGACAATGAAGGTTCCTCTTTTTGGATCGGTCACCACGTGGTCACTCTCAGGGAATTCATCGACAGGAATTCCGGCGGTGATGGATAGTATGTATGTCCCTTCTGAGATACGGATTCTTTCCCCGAACGTCAAGACAGTAAGTAGGTCGCAAGACCTTACTATTCAGTGGAATGTTGATCCGAACAATGACCTTGTTAAGATACAAGTTCGTGATGCTACAGAGCCTACCGGAACGCCAACGGGTCAACAATACAACTGGAATCTTGTTGTTCCAGATAATGGCTCATATACAGTTTCCTCTTCGGTTCTTTCAAACATACCAACAGACGGACTTGCAGTTGTCACTCTTACAAGGGGTGAAAGCAAGACGATAGGGACGACTCATAAGTTCCATATCTATGGATATACCTCTGCTGCGGATGCTTATCGACTAACACAATAAGGGGAGAGGTGAAAAATGAGAAAAGGAAATGTGAATCCAAGAGCTATGAGTGGTGGTGTGTTGTCAGCAGTGAGCCTAACATTTTTTGTACTGATATGCTTTATAGTGCTGAATGGTTTTAGTTGTGGAACTAAGGCTGCAAACACCCCTGACCCAGCATCTAACGGAGTAGCGGGATTTAATGTAGCGTTAGGTTTTGGACCGGACGCTGATTTTGACGATGACTTCAACGGACATGGTGATATTCATGATCTTTGCCAATACTTTACCGTTCAGGGTTGGAAAATCCGTAAGGTTATTGTTGAGGTCTTCAAGTTTGATGGGAACCAAAATGAAGTGGCAATTTATCCCCCTGTTGAAATGAAAGATGGAGTGAATTTTCTGAATGGAAATGTTCGTTCTACTATTGGTCAAGGGATGAAGTTTAAGATTCCGGAACACGGAGCGTTCAAGGTACGTGTGCGAATGTGGGGATATGATTGTAGTATGATGCCACCACAGACAGACTGTATGGACTGTTGTGACGATGAAGGGTCAAGGCCATATTGGGAGGTAGTGAGTGGGTGGATAGAGAACAAGGAGTATGGTTGGGCTTATATTGCTTATCCAAAATTTCTTACCTGTTCCTGAAAAAGAACGAGATGTTCTTGAAAAGCCCGGAGTGATCCGGGCTTTTTTTGTTGTGGTGAGAACCTTTAGAGAGAGAGAAAACCGCCTTTTTATTCCCAATTGATGACGGTGAAAGTTCGGTGGAATAGCGGCGATTTAGTACAACGAGAAGTACAACAAGCGTCGGAAAGTGTTGAATTTCTTCAAAAAATACAGGAACGGGTGAACCCTGCCGGTTCACTGAAAACCTCGAATCTTTAAAAGATTCGAGGTTTATTTGTTTTTAGAATAGCAGGGAGAGGTCACCAACCCGTCAAAAACAAAGTGGTGCCATCAGGCTTTATCAGTTCTGATATCTGCCATCCCACTCAATACTGTTTCCTAACAAACAGGCTCAACTCTGTCTGCCGGCTCCTTGGTTACTTCGGATTCCCTGACTTCTTACGGCTTCGGCACTACTATTGGTGAGGTTGCAAAATCTTCCTCTCCGGTTGCTACCGACGCTGGAACCTCACTCATGCCGAGTTGCTTGTGTGTGTTGTTTCCCCAAACGTTTACTGCTCCGTTTTGCAGTACAGCAAATGAGTGATCCGAGCCAGCAGCGATGAACACAGCGTTGTTCAAGCCGGTGACGCGAGTTGGACCGGTGTGGAATTCCTGCCCTCCTGTGCCGAGTGTCCCCCAGTAGTTATTTCCCCAGGTCCAAACCGTGCTATCCTTGCGGAGTGCAATGGCGTGTGCCCCACCTGCATCGATGCTGGTGACGTTGTTGAGTGTGCTAACTGAGACGATGCCGTTTAGGTTAGTGAAGACAAGACCCAATTCGATGCTCTTCGAGACATCTGCGGCTTTGTATCCACGCTTCTCGACGTCGGCCGCTTTGAACTTGCCAATGGATGTTCCTCCGGTCGATCCACCGAATTTGAATCCTTTGATGAACTTCTCCGTGAGCTTTGCGTCGGAGTCGGCCTCGCCGTTGCCGAGCTGTCCGCTGTTGTTAGCTCCCCAGGCCTTCACTGTCCCATCTTCAAGCAGAGCTAATGAGAAGTTGCTTCCTGCAGCAATCGCCTTCACCTTCGAGAGGCCTTCAATCTTTTTCGGAGAGATAATTACTGGGTCTGCTCCGAACGATGGATCAACTTGCCCATTTCGATTGGTCCCCCATGCCCAGACTGTTCCGTCAGATTTCAGTGCGAGCGTGTGCCCGTTTCCGGCGGCAACTGCGGCAACGTTTACGATGCTTACTTTTGTCGGCTTGTCTTTGTCTACCTTGTTCCCCAACCCAAGTTCCCCGCTTCGGTTGTATCCCCAGGTCCAGACTGTTCCGTCGTTCTTCAACGCAACCGAGTGGTAGTTCCCGGCGGCAACGTCGATAGCGCCGACGAAGGCCGGTATCCACTTCGGTGTGTTTTGTGCGTTATCGTTCCCGAGGCCAAGCTGGCCAAAATCATTGCTTCCCCAGGCTGCGATGTTGCCGGAAAGTTCAATCGCAAGTCCATGCTCTGCCCCGAGTGCAATCTCCTTTACGTGATTCAACGATTCCACAGTTTTTGGTGTGGGGCGTGCTGTGGTTGGCGTTCCCCCTGTTCCGAGTTGCCCATACTCGTTGTTCCCCCACGTCCAAGCCTGTGCATCGAGTGTTGAAGCTCCGGGGAATGCTGCAATCGTTCCGATAGATTTTCCTCCCCCTCCGCCACTTGATGGATTTTTCACCAGTGCGGCAGAGCTACCCTTCCCACCGAAAACACGGTCAGCTTTGAATGAGAGAACTGCAAGCGTCAGAGTTTTGACTGGTGCTGCCTCGAGAACCATCATCTGCGGTTTCTTCGTGAACTCCCAGACTTCACTCTCCCCCAACGAAACGTTGTTGCTGTAGGCAGTGATACGCCACGCATAACGTTTGTTTGTCTGCATAGTGCGGGCTGCCGTTGGGTATTGGTAGACAGTTGTTGGGATATTGGTCTTCTCGTAGAATGCCGGGTTCGATTGAAGTGCATCGTAGGCTGTTTGCCTTCCGAGTATCTCGGCAATGCGGAGAGTATAGGTTAGCCTGCTGCTACTTGGTGCTGGCACTGGTGGAGTCCAAGTGAAGACGGGGAGAGGTTCCTGTATCTCCGATTCGTCAGATGGAGCGATCAAAATAGGAGGGGAGAGACGCTCGACGATCTGTGTGATACAGTCGCTTCCCAACTCCTCGCCAGTGGCGGCATCTCGGACGAAGACACATATTTCGTATTCACCCGAAGGGACTGTTCCAGTTCGGGTAACAATATCTCGGTATTTCGGAATCGATTGATTGACTTTTATCGGTTCAAGCTGTGAGCCTTTCACTGCAAGGCGTCCGGGAGGAAGAGTGAAAATAGTAGATTGAGCGTCGACAATCTGCCCTTCTCCTTCACGGGTAGCAATGCCTTGCAGGTATACTTTTATCGACTCATTAGAGTTGTTGAACAACTGTACTCGCCAGAGATCGGAGACTCGCAACTGATTAGGGGGAGGCTGTGAAAGAATAACCGTCACGCTTTGCCCGAACGCCGACCCACTGACGTAGAGAAACAGGGCGAACACAAAGAGTGCGCGTTTTGTTGGAAATGTGCGAGAGCATATCATGGCGGACTCCGTTACTAAGTCGGAATACAGTGGCGGCGTGGCTGTGCGAGTGCACCTCTCAATATAGGGGAACTGAGGCCGGAATCGCAAGAAAATTTAGAGATCGTATTGGGGAATTGTGTTTGGGTGATACGGGGCAAAATTTTTGCCCCCTACGACTGGGGTTGTATCTTGATCCCACTTATGGTACTAACCAATCTCATCAATCAGTTCCTCCGCCATCTTCGGGTTGAGCGGGCATGTTCGGATGAGACTCTCCGAGCCTACGAAAGTGATTTGCGAAAATTCAATCTTTGGCTTCGGGAAGTACTCGGAGTTGACGATCCGCAGTTGCATCAGATTGAGGCCGGAGAGATACGGAGCTTCGTCGCCTCGCTTCATCGTGAAGGATATGCGCGCCGGACAATCGGTCGCCGGCTGGCTGCGGTAAAATCTTTGATGAAGTTTGGTTTGGCAGAGGGAGTGCTGAAGTCGAACCCTGCCGCTCTGGTTGTTGCTCCAAAGCCGGAAAAACGGTTGCCTACGGTTTTGAGTAAGGAGGAGGCGGAGACCTTAATGGAGCTTCCCGACCTTACTACTGAATCTGGCGTTCGCGACGCCGCTCTGCTTGAACTTCTCTACGCAACCGGAATTCGACGCTCGGAGTTGTGTGGACTTCGGCTCAGAGATTTCGACCAGCACCAAGGGACGATACGGGTGTTGGGGAAGGGGAGTAAAGAACGGATTGTCCCAATTGGTTCCGCTGCTTCGGCAGCACTACTGCGATACCTTCAACTTCCATCGGTCATTGGTCGAGCGTCTAACGACCTTCTCTTCTTAAGAGATAGTGGGAAGCCACTCGATGGGAACGCCCTCTACGCAATCGTTCGACGGTATATGCGTCGTGTCACCGAACAATCGAAAAAAAGCCCACACGTGTTGCGCCACTCCTTCGCGACTCACCTTTTGGAGAACGGCGCAGGGTTGCGAGAAGTGGCTGAAATGTTAGGCCACTCCTCACTTAGCACAACACAGGTATACACACACGTGACAATCGAGCGACTGCGAAACGCCTATGCGAGTGCCCATCCGAGAGCAGGGGGGAAAGATCAGAAGGGAGAAAAGAGATCGGAAGAGTAGAGACGGGGTGGCAAAATCCCACAACCAAATCACAGAAATTTGATGTCACTTGTTTCATTGTACTCCCCTTTTGTGAACCAACTCCGGTCGACTCTCGTGGTTCTTTTTCTCGCGCTCTCTTCTCCTCTTCTTCTCGGACAGGTAGACCCAACCCACAGCGAAATTATTCAATCGTTGCTTCCTCGTGATTCTACCGAGCAGGCTGCTATCGATGCCGACTTAGATATTGTCTCGTTGGGATTTGAGATTGTGCCCGCATCTGGTGGGGGAACGTTTTTCGATGAGTATCCAAAACTCTTCGGCACAACCAGTTCTCTCGATCCCTACATTTCGCCAACGTTAATTGGCCGAGTTCGGTTGAACGACCACCTTCGATTCGTTGTTGGCACTTCGTATATGGGGTCAGGGTTTGATGAGATATACGACGCATTCTACTTCCCTCCCGGGCTGGACGAGGCCGACACAGTGGTTCCGGTTGCGCAGCTTTTCGAGCAGATGTCAATTTCGGCTCTGCCAATAATGATTGGAGTTCAATATTCTCCAATCCGATCACAGTTTACTTCTTACGTGGGAGCTACCGTGGGAGCTGCTTTGGTTCGATCCAAGTGGACGACTCTTGTGCGCACGTTCGACAACGTGCAGTTCTTTCGCCCGGAAACCAACATCGATGACCCCAGCTTTGCCCCTGCGATTCGACTTTTTACTGGAGTCGATTTACGTTTTGATCGATTCTTTACGAGCAAAAATGCCTTTCGAGGTATTTTCATAGAAGCGGCGTATTTCTATCTTCCCGTATCACGGGATTACTTCAGAGAAATCCGAACTATTGGCCGCAAAGTTTTGCTTGTTCCATCATCGGATGATGCAACGCTCAACCTTGGAGGCTTCACGATCACATTCGGGGTTAACATGCAGTTGTTCCGTTTGTAGGTCAATCTCCGCGTGGTCAAGTCGGCGGAGCATATCCTATCAAACATTTTATTCAGGTAAACAGATTAAGGAGAGAGAGGAGTATGGATGTTCAAATTACAGCTCGTCATTTTAAGGCACGCCCAGAGTTAGTTGAATTTGCTGAAGAAGCAGTTGGCCGACTTTCGAATATCTACGACGGCATTGTCAATGCAAAAATCATCTTAGAGATAGAGGCGCACAACGAAGGGAAGATTGCCGAAATCATTCTCCTTGTCTACCACGATCAACTCTTTGCTAAGGAGAGTGGGGATGATTTCGAAAAGTGCATCTCAACGTGCATTGATAAACTGGAACGCCAGCTTCAGAAATACAAGGAAAAACACCACAACGTGCGTGGAGCACGCGAGCCGAACGAAGTAGTACTACCTGATGAGGAAGAGCTGTAAAAGCTCCTCCTCCCTTTGAAGTGAGAGGAGTCGTGTGATCGAAATACGTTCTGTTGTATATTCGATTCACCATTATTTCACAGCCACTATCATCTGGGGGTGACGATGAAAACCCTGACTATCACTCTTGTCTTGGCTACTGTGATAGTCTCTCCTTCTCTCTTTGTGCAGACACGTTGACCGTGGAGAAACTCGAGGATCCTGCTCGCAACCGCCTCTTAACTATATCGACAGGTGAGGTCATGTTGCCCGGAACTGTCTCGTTCGGCATTCACGAGATCTTTTTAGGACAAGTAGGGTTCACAACAGGAGAAAAGCTCCAGTGGAATGCCTCGTTGATGTTGATCCCTGTTCCGGTTATTGGTACTGGTTATGGAGGGTCAGGCGTTAGTTTTATCTCCTATATTTCTGCCGGAACAAAGTGGCAGTTTACGCAACAGCGAGGGGGACTGGGGAATATGAGTCTCAGTTCAGATTTGGGTACGTTTTTAAAGGCTCCCAAGATGTGTACTCACTTATGCCGGCTCGTGGTGGTTTGGCCATTCGCCGAGCCTCGTACAATTTTATCTGGGATATTGAAGCTTATGCCGGATGGCCGGAGCTCGACCAGAATCCGGGAGTTGTTCCGTACGGTTCGCTCACCTGGATATTCTAAATAATCAAGTGTAGAGTCTTCAGTGAGATCCAAGAAAATCAGAACAATCGGATAGCCCACTACCAGATACTACACGGAACTACTGGAAGATTTCATGTCTCTTTTCGACGATATTAAGGAACTGCGCAAGGATAACATTACGGTCGGCTTCCTTGCCGACGAATGTCGTGACCGCTTTGAACTTCGGGCAGTAAACGAGGGTGTTGGTCGCGAGAAGCTGATTACAGATCGGAATCTTCACCGTCCGCAACTTGCCTTAACTGGCTACACAAAGCTCTTTACATTCCACCGGGTGCAGGTGCTCGGCAATACAGAAATCTTCTACCTGAACAGCCTGACACCTGAGAATCGCTTAAAAGCCTTCGCGACGATTCTGGAGTTCAATGTTCCCTGCATGATCGTTACCAGCGGAAATCAACTCGACCAGCCTCTGATTGATTTGGCAACGGCACAGAACGTCCCAATTTTTTCTACCGAGCATGAGACCACAAAGGCTGTCTACTTTCTCGGGGATTTCTTGGACGATCAGTTTGCTGGCTACGCTCCGGTTCACGGAGCGTTTGTCGATGTTTACGGTGTTGGCCTCCTTTTTATGGGGCGCTCCGGTATTGGGAAGAGCGAAATTGTTCTCGACCTTGTGGAGCGAGGACACCGCCTTGTAGCTGACGACGTGGTAATGGTGACGAGGAAGGGAGAGGGGATTCTGATGGGAGCCGGGACACGGTTCGGTGAACACTTCATGGAAGTACGTGGACTTGGCATTTTGAACGTTCGCGAGATGTTTGGAATTCGCGCAATCCGCTTTCAAAAACGTGTGGAAGTTGTGGTTGAGCTTCAGGAGTGGGATCCCAAAACAGAGTATACCCGCACCGGACTTGAAGAGGAACCCATCTCCTTGTTGGGTGTAGATGTTCCCCACGTTCTTCTCCCCATATTTCCGGGAAAAAATGTGACAGTTATTGCAGAAGTCATTGCTTTGAATTACCTTTTAGAGCACTACGGTTATAAGGCAGCGGAAGTTTTTGCTGAAAAACTCTCTAATGCCATTCGCCGGAATCACGGCTCTGATTCTCGCGACAGATCTATCCCCTATTTTGAGCACGATTTCGAGTAGAAAAAGGCGGTTTCTGCATTTATGAGTGTGGATACCGGCAGGGAAGGCTCTCTGCTTCTCAACTTTTTGCAATACTAAACTGATTGGCGTATAGCATTTATTGACCACGTACCGGAGCACTATGTACGCGCTTGAAGTTACCCGTCGACTTTCCCACGTACTTCTTTGGGGAAGTCTGCTTGCAGCACTGATTGTTATCATCACTGGATAGATGGTTGCCCACTATTACTCTCAACAGTAGCTGAAGTCACATTCGTATAGAAGGTTTTCCACACACGAAACGGAGAGTGTGGTGGCTCTGCTTTGCCTGTTTGCGATACAGTGAACTTCCTTGATTCAGAGATATTTTCCTGACTCTTCGACTCCTCAATTCCTTGCCAAGCCAATCCCTACTGAACCCAACGCAAGCCGAATACTTGCACCTACTGCCTTCAATTGGCAGGAGCAAAAGTTTTTGCTCCCTACGACTCAATGAGCTCTTCTCTCTACGAACTCTACACACGTTTAGCTCGAATTCATGAACATGTTGTAATCGTAACGGCATCCTGAAGAGAGGGTGGAAGCGTCACGTTGCAGATGTGATTTGCTACTACGTACAGCAGTCATCAGAACCGATGAAGAGTGGAGTGATTGTATGATGGTATTTGCGTATAATCATGGTCGTGTTGAACTTCTCATTGCCCGTTTGATTGGGCAATACAGTGAGAAACGCCGTCACCAGACCCGAACAATGGACGCAATTCGTACTGACGCACCATCAATAGCTGAAGCGCCTTCTTACGAGCAAGACTCCCTGGACGATCCGGGCAATGTGCTAATGCTCGCCCTGCAAAGTGGAGATCGTATGGCTCTGAGGAAGTTGATGAGTCTCTACAACGACCGTCTCTACACCTTTACACTTCGCATTGTCCGGCATTCAGAGACAGCCGAAGATATTGTTCAGGAGACTTGGCTCTCTCTCTATGAAAGCCGAGATCGCTATCAGACAACCTATCGGTTCTCTACCTGGCTTTTCACCATTGCTCGAAGAAAAGCATTGAGCGAGCTTCGTCGCCGAAAAGTGCGGTCAATTGTTCGCTCTCTTACTGGGCAGCGGGATGGAGAGGAGGAGACAACGCTGGAAGTCCCTCAGGAGACATTCCGTCAGCCCGACGCTGAAGCATCTGGGGCACTTCTCTCAGAGATTATTGAGCGGGCGCTTGCTCGTTTAACTCCGGCACAGCGTGAGGTGATTGTGCTGAGAGATATTGAGGGAATGGAGAACGAGGAGGTTGCCGAGATTTTAGGGTGGAATCTGAAGCCGGGAGCAATTCGCAAACGTGTCTTCGATGCGCGTGAAGCCTTCCGCAAAGAGATGATTGCCTTCGGTGTGCGCGAGTAAAACTATACTGCGTGGAAGCGAAGGCATTTGTTGAGACGCGGATACTCGCAAGATTAAATTCATTGATTATTACTGACAGAGAGAGATAGAATAATGACTGACCAATTTCATCGAACTGAGGGAGATGCTCCCGGAGGCTGGGAGGGATATTCCGAGCTTCTGAAAGAACATGGTAGACGCAAATTATCTCCGGGAAGAAGCCAGCAACTTGTAGAAGAGTGGGAAAGTCTTGTTGCTAAGCGGAAGCGGGCACGCAATCTGCGTGTTGGCCTGGGAGTACCTACTGGACTTGCAGTGGTAACCGGACTGGTTCTATTGTTCGGTTCGATAGGGGAGCGAGCCGAACACCAATTGGTTCCTGCAGTTGAAATACCAGCACCGAAGGTTGTTAAGGAAGAGGTAGATATTTTTGCGAACCCGGCAATCCCACCTGTATGGTACGACACTGCTCTTCCTCCTATCGATGTCAATCTTCCATCGATGCACATGGATTCGGCTCTGTTTGATTTACAAACGAGAATGCCGACAGCCGATTCGCCAGTAGCCGGGGAGCCTCCACGGTAAGGACTGCCCTCCATGTAGTGGAGAGAGGCTTCTCCAGAAAAGATGGTGTGCAATATCGCTCGTTGCGTGAGGAAAATCCTTGTATGCAACGAGCGATACTGCTATTATGGATTCCGATTTAATTCTTTTGTCAACTGAATGAAGATTATGATGTACCACACTCTTCGTTTGATCGCGTTATTTGCCTTTGTTCTTCCCTCGATTCTCCTCGTTGCGTGTGGGGGAGATTTAGAACCGAGCAAGAAAAACACACCTGCAATCCCAGCTTCAGAAGCTGGGGAACCCGTAACAGGAGATTGGGTGGTGATTCACAATCTCTCAGATCCGCAAAGCCTGAACTATTTGACATCAACCGATGCCTCGGCCTCGGAGATCAACGGATATATCGTTGAAACACTGACTCTAACAGATTGGAGAACTCTGGAGACGATCCCTTGGATTGCTGAAGAGCTTCCAGTTGTTGGTGCAGACTTAATGAGCTATGACTTCCGCATTCGAAAGGGGATTACCTTCAGTGATGGAGAGCCGCTGACTGGTGAGAACTTTATCTTCTATCTGAAGACGATGAAAAATCCATTCATCGTCAATGCTGCCCCTCAACGAACCTACTACGCGCGCGTTGACAGTGCAGAGCTAATTGACGGCGACCCATATCACCTGAGGGTGGTAATGGCTGAGCCATATTATTTAGGAGATCAGTGGGCTGGCGGATTGGTGGCCTTCCCCAAACATGTCTGGGATCCAGAAGGGAAGACAGATGCCATATCGTTTAAAGAATTGAATGGAACCGACTCGATTACCAATCCCTACGTCAAAGAGTTTGCTGAATTCTTTCAAGACCCTCAGAAAGCATTCGATCCCAAATTTTTAATTGGCACTGGTCCCTATATCTTTGAACAGTACAGGCAGAACGATCGTGTGGTACTTAAGCGGAACGATAATTATTGGTACAGCAGCAACGAGTGGGGGAAAGCTTGGCCTGATAAAGTCGTTTGGTTGACAATTAACGACCAGAACGCATCACTCTCCGCTCTGAAGTCTGGCGACATTGACTTTGTTCCCCGGTTAGCCCCCATCCAGTACAAGTACGAGAAGTCTCGTTTCGAGCGGAACGATTTGATTCCTTGCGAGTATGACTATCCCGCCTACAGCTACATCGGATATAACGAAGAGAAGCCAATCTTTAGCGATAAGCTGGTGCGGAAGGCTCTGGCCTACGCAATTGATCGGAAGACCATTATCGACAACGTCTACTTCGGCTACGCCACACCAGTACAGTCACCAATCTACTTGAAGCGACCCGAGTACGACACAACAATCAAGATTATTGATTTCGATTTAGAGAAGTCAAAAGAAATTCTCGATCAAGCTGGATGGAAGGATAGCGATGGCAATGGAATTCGGGACAAAGTAATCGACGGAAAAAAGACTGACTTGACCTTCAAGATTCTTCTGAACTCTGGAAATGCGCAGCGGAAACAGATGGCCTTGATCTTTATCGATGCTCTGAGAAAAATTGGAGTAACTGCCACAACCGATGAACTTGACTGGTCAGTCTTCTTAGATAGAACGCGTGACGGAGAGTACGACGCATACATCGGTGGGTGGGCAATGGGGGTAACTGAGGGGGATATGTATCAGTTATGGCACTCCGAGTCGTCGAAAAATGGTGGATCGAATTACGTGCGGTTCCGCAACCCTGAACTCGACAGGATTATCGAGACCATTCGGGGGACGTTTGATTTTGACCAGCGGAAAGTTCTCTACAAAGAAGCACAACGCATCATCGACGACGAGCAACCCTATAACTTCCTCGTTGCAAGCCTCTTCTTAGGTGGAGTTCACAAACGTTTCCAGAATGTTGAATTCTTTGCTCCACGTCCATGCTATAGTGCTGCGTGGTGGTGGGTTCCCAAAGGAGAACAGAAGTATACGACCTCTACAAACCAGGTTGTTGCCTTAAATTAGCCCCAATAGCAATTGGTGTGAGCCGGGTCGCGATTGATATGCGACCCGGCATTTTATTTTGGAGAGGGGAGAAGAGGCTGATTTTGTATCGGATTCAGTATATTCGACCTTCAGTTTTGCAAGTAATCACGTTGACTGAGTCACTTTCCCGAGTTCTATGGGAACATATATCGTCAAACGCATTCTCCTCTTTATTCCGACGTTCATTGCGATTACGTTGATCACCTTTGGTATCAGTCGGATGGCTCCGGGCGATCCGGCTGAACTGATTGCCGGTGTCAGTGGCGAAAATCTGGAGGCTGATCGTCAAACGGCTGAGGCGCAGCTGCAGAAGATTCGCGAGAAGTATGGTCTCGACAAACCAGTTCCAGTACAATACTTACGGTGGGCTGGCGGAATTCTGAAGCTCGACTTTGGGGTTTCCTATCGAGATCAGCGGCCAGTAATGGAAAAGATTTCTGACGGTGTCTGGGTGACGCTGAAGATGAATATCATCTCGATTATTCTCGCCTACCTTATAGCAATTCCTATCGGCATCTATTCTGCAACACATTCAGGTTCAATAGGGGATAGAATTTCATCGACAGTACTCTTTGCTCTCTACTCGATCCCTACATTTTGGGCCGGCACACTCCTGATTATTTTCCTGACGAATAACGATTATCTCTTCCAACTCTTCCCGGTTCGTGGGTTGTACTCTACCGCCTACGACGAATCGTGGTCGTTTTGGCACAAGTTTATCGACCAGACTTGGCATCTTGCTGCCCCTGTGCTGATTTACACCTATGGAAGCTTTGCCTTTATCTCTCGCCAGATGCGAGCTGGTATGATCGAGGTGATCCGGCAAGATTATATTCGAACGGCTCGCTCGAAAGGACTTTCCGAACGGGTTGTCATCTACAAACATGCGTTGCGGAACTCTCTTATTCCTATTGTCACTCTTCTCGGTGGGCTTTTGCCGAGCTTGGTGAGTGGATCGATTATTGTCGAGCTGATCTTCTCGATTCCCGGTATGGGAAAACTTTCGATTGATGCGTTGTTGGCTCGCGATTATCCCATTATCATGGGCGTGTTAACACTCGGAGCCATCCTGACAATGATCGGCGTCCTTATTTCCGACCTCTTGTATTCCGTTGTCGATCCACGGATCGCCTTTTCGAAAAAGAATGCGTGATTCTCTATTGAAGTCATCTACCAATGAGTGATAAACCGGTACAGCAGGGGTTAGACGGGGCTACAGGTTCTCTATCGAACTCGACAGAGAATGGAGATTTGCTCCTTGCTTCGAACGAAGCAAGCACAGATAAGTCGCAAAGCTACTGGGGTTTGGTTCGTCGGCAGTTCAAGAAGAACAAACCAGCCGTAGCTGCCTTCCTCTTTATCTGTCTTCTCGTCCTTGTTGGTCTCTTTGCTGATTTTTTAGCAAACGATAAACCTATTGCTTGTAAGTACAACGGAACGCTCTACTTCCCAGTACTCAAGCAGTATGTAGTCGACATTGGAATTGATTCGTGGCCAGCAGAGCTAACCAATGCTGACTGGAAAAATCTTGAGTATGACTGGAGTATCTTTCCTCTCGTGCCATACCGTGCCAACGAGACAGATAATCAGAACCCTCTGATTACACCCTTTGCCGACGGCGATCACTCCCACTATCTTGGAACCGACCAGTTGGGCAGAGATATGTTGGCCGGACTGATTCACGGCACGCGAATTTCGTTAGCAGTTGGATTGGTGGCTATGGGGATAGCAACACTGATTGGTGTTATTTTAGGTGCGTTAGCAGGGTTTTTCGGTGGGTGGGTTGATATGGTTATCTCCCGCGTTATCGAAATCTTTCTCAACTTCCCAGTACTCCTGTTGATTATTACGATTGTTGCCTTTCTCGGTGCGAACATCTTCTACATGATGATGGTGATTGGCTTAACTGGGTGGATGGGAATTGCGCGGTTGATGCGAGGTGAAGTGCTGCGCGTGAGGAATATGGAGTATGTCACTGCTGCGGATGCTCTCGGCTTTAATCCCACTCGGGTGATCCTTCGGCACGTAGTTCCGAACTCACTTGCTCCTGTGCTCGTCTCGATTGCCTTCGGCGTTGCCTCGGCGATTCTTATCGAAGCCTCTCTCTCCTTTATCGGCGTTGGCGTTCCTGCAACGGTTATCACGTGGGGATCAACGTTGAATGCTGGCCTCAGTGCTGTTTATGCTTGGTGGCTGACAATCTTTCCCGGCTTTATGATCTTCCTTACCGTCCTTAGCTATAACCTTGTTGGGGATGGTTTGCGCGATGCAACTGACCCGAGGTTGAAGATCTGATTTCGAAATAGCTGTCGTTAGTGTTTTATGAAAACCCGTAGGGGCGCAAGATCTTGCGCCCCTACGGGTTTTCATATAGATGACCTCTTCTCCTGAAACAACTCCTCACCTTGTCGAATGACTCAGTTGTCTTACGTTTGTCCCCGTCAGTCAAAAGGTGACTGATGAGTCATGTTTTGGATGTTGTGAACAATTGATAGGATGAAAATCAACAGAAACGATATTGAAGGTCTCTCGAGAAGGGAAAGAGAAAAGCTGATGCGGAAGAAGGAGATGTTAGCTGCAGCACGGCAAATCTTTGCACAGAAAGGGTATGGTGAGACAACGTTAGAGGATGTGGCAGAGTTAGCCGAGTTCGGTAAGGGGACACTCTACAATTACTTTCCGAACAAGGAAGCACTCTTCTCCAGCGTACTTGAAGAGGTAATGTCTGGCTTCAAGGCGATTGTCGACGAGGTGTTGGCAAGAGACCTTGGGTTTGAGGAGAAGTTCCGAAAGATGATTGAAGAATCTCTGCGGTACGCCTTCAGCAATCCAGAAGGCATTATGCTGATGTCGCGCGAGTCGCAACACCTTCGCGATAATAACCCTCTGATGCAAATCAAGCTGCAACTTGTCGGTCGTCTTGCCGATAGCATCGCCGCCGAACAGCTAAAAAATAAGGGAATGCTTCAGGTAGAGGCAGAACAACTTGCCTTGATTCTCATGAATATGATTATGGGGCAGTTCATTAACAGACTTCACCTCCACGTCTTCAAGGGGGTGCAGGGGGCTGAGAGTGCGAGCGAAGGGTGGTTCTGTAGTCCCATTACTCCCGATATAATTCAATCCCTAACAAACCCGGCCAATCTCGAGGAGGATGTAGAGAAGGCAACCGAACTTGTTTTCTCACTCTACTTCTTTGGCATCACCGGAGCATCGCAAACTGGGCGCAAGCTATATCACGATAAACTCACATGAAAAACCATCACAGATTCTACAGAGGTGGCGGGGCCATTGTCGCCCTTGCTGCTGCCATTATCGGAGTTTCTCCGGCACAGGGACAGACACCTCAAGCACTTTCACTGAACGAGGCAATTACGATTGCTATAGAGAACAATCGTGATTTAAAGATGGCTCGTCTCGAGCTTGAGAATGCGGACGCGCAGGTTGATGAGGCGTTAGGGAATGCCTATCCTACGCTCGACCTGAACACGCGCTACACCAGAAATATTAAGCGTCCAGTCTTCTTCTTTCCGGGAGAAGATGGGATTGTGCGGCCAATCGAGATTGGATCGAAGAACGCCCTTACTGCCGACTTAACTCTGCAGCAGATACTCTTCAACAGCGCTGTATTCACCGGTGTTGGGACATCGAAGATCTACGCTCAGATTTCACGGCAACAGCTTCGAACACAGACAGCAGACGTTGTGCTGAATGTAAAGCAGGCCTACTACGCAGCCTTGATGGCCAAGGAAGTTCTGCAAGTGAATGAGGCACTGCAAGCAAATGCTCAGGCGAACTATAACAACACGAAAGTTCTCTACGATGCAGGGTTGCGAGCAGAGTTCGATGCAATCAGAGCGGAAGTTGCTGTGGCGAATCAGCAGCCGTTGGTAGTGCAGGCCAGAAACAACTATCAAGCAGCGCTCGACGGATTGAAGTTGCTACTGGGTTACGATAATATCACGCAGGTAGAATTGGAACTGACTGGGAGCTTCGTTCGCCCAGCCTCATCAGGAGGAACCGAGCCAACTCTGGAGCAGGGAGTGGAAACAATTCTGGAGAAGAACCCACAGCTTGAAACCTTGCGTCTTGCTACTGATGTGAACAAGGAGTTGATAGCAATCAACCGTTCCGAGTATCTGCCAACAATTGCACTCTTCGGCACATATAAATATGAAGCCCAAGCAGATGCTTTTAGTGACTTCGACTTTCAGCCGACAGCCTATGCTGGGTTGAACCTCTCGCTGAATCTATACAACGGTGGAAAGACTGAAGCGAAAGTAGGGCAGGCGCAGATTGCTTACGACAAGAGCCGATATCAGGTCGCACAGGTTGCGGCACTACTGAAGACCCAACTGGAGGCGACGCTCCGAAATATCGACTATGCACGGCAACGAATTGGGGCTGGCCAGCGAACAATTGAACAGGCAGAGCGGGCATATAAAATTGCCACAACAGCCTACAAAGCTGGAACCGGAACTCAGCTTGAGATTAATGACGCTGACCTTGCATTAGCTCAGGCGAAACTCAATCAATTAAATGCTGTGTACGACTACAACGTTGGGGTTGCTCAGCTGGAGAATCTAATGGGAGAGCATGTGGTTCTGAAAGGTGATAATGCTGAGTACCAACCCTAAGTAAAAAGTTTCCAGTGCGAAACTTGGACAGACAAACTCGAAAACATTTTCCTTTATATCATAATTGCAAAGAACAGAATGAAAACCGTCATGAAACTGATTTCCCTCAGCTTGCTAATATCGATGGTTGTCGTCGGGTGCATGGGGAGCGGCGATGCCAGTGAGGAGCCTGCCGGAAGTGATTCCGCGGCAAGTATGGAAACGACCGCAGCGACTTCCGTTGATGCCGTGGCTACAATTAACGTTAAGGTGATGACCGTGCAGCCGGAGACGTTCGACGATGTGATCAACGTTATCGGCACAGTGAAGCCAGCCGAAGACATTCACGTTGCCTCTGAAGAGGGAGGGAAGGTAGAAGGCTGGATGGTTGCGAAAGGAGCCTTCGTTCGGAAGGGACAGTCAATGCTCCGACTGAACGATGATATCCTTCAAGCTCAGTTGAAAGCTGCCGAAGCCCAGTACAACATTGCGAAGGTTAATGCAGAGAAGTCGGCAAAAGTTTATGCCGATGCAGGAGCTGTAAGTGAGTTATCGGTAACGACAGCCCAGTACAACTTGGACGCAGCCGAAGCAAACGTGAACCTGCTGAAGACACGGATTGCGAAGATGGTTGTGCGTGCCCCCGTAGCTGGACGAATCGACGAACGCTTAACTGACGTTGGTGAGATGGTTGGTCCAGGCTCTCCTGTTGCTCGATTGATCCAAACCGGTATTGTGAAAGTGACTGCAGGTGTACCCGAGCGATATTCAAACGGAATGCGAGTGGGGCTACCGGTTACTATGAAGTTCGATGCGTTGGGAGAGCGCCAGGTAGAGGGACGTATCACATTTATTGGCGCAACGATTAGCCAGAGCGATCGGACTGTGCCGGTTGAAGTGCAGTTAACCAATTCGCGTGGTGACTACAAGCCAGAGATGGTAGCAGAAATGTCTGTGCTTAGGAACCGCCTCCGCAATGCGGTTGTGATTCCTCGCACTGCTCTGGTTCGGACTGAGGATGGCTGGCAAGTCTACCTTGCCGTGAACGGTGCAACCGGTGAAGGCTATATCGTAGAGGCGCGTACCGTGCAGATCGGCCCATCCGACCAAGGCAAAGTAGTGATTACTGAAGGACTAAATGTTGGAGAGGTTGTTATTACCGTTGGACAGAACAAGGTCAATCCAGGTGAGCACGTGACCCTGGATCAGAAGTGAACGGCAGCAGTTTGAAGCAAGATGCACAAGAGAATGTGGCAGAGTGGAAGGAGAAGAGGCAATACTCTTGTTCCCTTCTTACAACAGTGCCCATACTACTAACCACTAATTGATTATGAGTAGCAACAACAACGGTATATCGAAAGGTGGGAATGACATTTCCCAACTTCCTAAGAATACCACAGAGCATACACATAAAGAGTTCGGGCTGACCTCTCTTTCGGTTAACAATCGCATTGCCATCTTTGTGTTGACGGCGATTATTGCCATCATGGGAACGGTCAGTTATCTGAATCTTCCTAAGGAGGCTGCGCCGGAAGTAGTGATACCGATGGCCTTTGTCTCTACGCCATATTTCGGAGTTTCACCGTCGGACATTGAGAGCCAGATAACGCAGCCGATTGAGAAGGAGTTGAAGGGTCTAAGTGGCGTGAAGAAGATCACATCGCAATCGATGGAGGGGTATAGTGCCATCACGATTGAGTTCGACCCGGGCATTGACCTCGACGAGGCTCTGCAGAAAGTGCGTGATCGGGTTGACCTTGCGAAGAAAGATCTGCCTGACGATGCAGAGGAGCCACGGGTAGTAGAAATCAACACTGCCGAGTTCCCAATCCTCTTTGTCAATATCTCCGGTAAATATTCATTGGTGAAGCTGAAAGAGATTGCCGAAGATGTGAAGGATGAAATCGAGATGTTCCCGGAAGTGCTGGAGGTTGATCTTTCGGGTGGTTTGGAACGGGAAGTACAGGTAAACGTTGACCTTGCGAAGGTCAAGTACTATAATATCTCGCTTCAGGATGTTATCAACGCAATTCGGAACGAGAACACGACGATACCGGGAGGAACGGTTGACGTAGAGAACATGAAGTTCCTCGCTCGCGTTCCGGGTGAGTTCAGTGATCCTGACGATGTGCTCGACATTGTAGTGAAGACTCCACGCGGGGGTGGAGCCATTTATGTACGCGACGTTGCGGACGTTGACTTTGCTTTCAAGGACCGCGCGACGTACGCACGCCTCGACGGCGATCAAGTAATCACACTTGCTGTGAAGAAGCGAGTGGGATCGAACATCCTCAACCTTTCCGATAAGGTTAACGAGGAGATGGACCGGCTGAAGGAGAGTGGAACACTTCCACCAACCACAGAAATTGTTATTACCAACAATCAGTCCGATACGATTCGGGATATGGTCTCCAACCTGGAGAACAATATCATCTTCGGACTCATCCTCGTAGTTGGCGTTCTCCTCTTCTTTATGGGAGTGCGGAACGCTACACTCGTTGGCATTGCCGTCCCTCTCTCGATGTTGCTATCGTTCATCATTCTTTCGCTTATCGGAACAACGATGAACATGATTGTTCTCTTCTCACTAATTCTGGCTCTCGGCATGTTAGTTGACAACGCTATCGTCGTTGTCGAGAATATCTATCGCTATGTCAGTGAGGATGGGTACGACAAAGTAACGGCTGCGAAGCTCGCAACTGGTGAAGTGGCCATGCCAATTATCACCTCTACTCTGACAACGCTCTTTGCCTTTTTACCGTTAGCATTTTGGCCTGGCATTATCGGTGACTTCATGAAGTACTTGCCGATCACGTTGATTATCACGCTCGGCTCTTCGCTCTTTGTTGCCTTGGTGATTAACCCGACGCTTTCCTCACGGATCATGCGGGTGGATGGAGAGAAAGGGAAGAAGTTCTCAACGTTTGGAATGATTGTGGTAGGCTTGGTTGTGCTTGCCGCCGCCGCTATTGCAGCTTCTTCCAACTTCATAACCTTTGGGGTCTTTGTGGTTGGTACTCTTCTCTTCATTCTACTGAATAAGATATTCTTCACACCAGTTGGGAAGTGGATCCGGGATACTGGTTTCCCCGCAACGCAGAATGCCTATCGCGCGACGTTGGTTTGGGCGTTAGATCATCGGGTGTTAGTCTTCTTCGGTATGATTGTTTTGTTGATTGGAACTTGGAGCAGCTTTATTGCCATGAACAATGGCGTAGAGTTCTTCCCTCGCGTTGACCCCCGCCAGGTTAGCGTCACAGTCGAATCGCCAGTTGGAACAAATATCGAGCAGTCGAATCAGCTTGCAAAGCAGCTTGAGGCGCGACTTGGGCAAGTTAGTGGCTTGTCGGATGCTGAAGCGAGCGTAACAACGGTAGGAAGCTCCAGCGGCAACCCAATGGCTGGCGGCGGGGGTGGAGGAGAACCGAACATTGCACAGATCAATATCTCGTTTAAGAAATATCAAGAGCGATCAACCTCACCATTTGCGACAATGCAAGAACTTCGGGAGGTGATGGGGAAAACGCTTGAGGGGGCAGACATTCGCGTAGCAGGTCAGGAGATGGGGCCACCTACCGAGAAGCCGATAAACATCGAGATTAAGGGGGACGATTTTGAGGAGATCGGAGCTGAGGCAGAAAAGATACTTGCCCTTATCGAGAAGAGTGATGAGGTGAGTAAGTTGGATGGTCTCCAGAGCAACTTCAAGGAGGGAAGTCCAGAGCTTGTTGTTCGCGTTGATCGCGATAAGGCTGGGCTGTACGGATTAAACACGATGTTGATTGGCTCGATGGTTCGTTCAGCAATTAATGGTACTGAAGCGTCGAAGTATCGTGAAGGGGACGACGAGTACGACATTGTTGTTCGGCTGAATGAGAGCCAGCGAAACGATCTTGATGCACTCTCCGATATGATTGTGCAGAAGGATGGGAAGCAGACACCCCTCGTCTCTGTTGCACACTGGGATGTTGCCGATGGATACGCAACGATTAACCATAAAGATCTCGACCAGATTGTGACGGTTACCGCTGATATAGTTATTGGATTCAATGCCAACGAAGTTGTAGAGAACCTGAAGCAATTAATTGAGGCTGAGTATGAGCCACCACCAGGAGTGACAGTGGCCTTCACAGGGCAGCAAGAACAGCAACAGGAGACTGGACAGTTTTTGATGTTGGCATTTGCTGTGGCGGTACTTTTAATTTTTGGAACGCTGGTTGCGCAGTTCAACTCGGCGATGACACCAATTATTATCATGTTCAGTGTCCTCTTCTCCACAATTGGAGCCTTTATCGGACTGATGCTCTTCCAGCTTCCGTTCGGTATTGTGATGACTGGTGTGGGCGTTATCTCTCTTGCTGGGGTTGCGGTAAACAATGCCATTGTTCTGATTGACTTCATTGAAGTTCGCTACAAGCGTGATGGCATGAGCAGGCGAGATGCAATTGTTGACGCAGGTGTTACACGTCTCCGACCAGTCGTCCTGACAACCTTGACAACAATTATCGGTCTTGTTCCGCTGGCGATTGGGCTAAACGTTGACTTCGTTGGCATCATGACAAAGCTTGATCCGAACTTTTTTGTGGGGGGGGAACAGTCGCAGTGGTGGTTCTCACTTTGTATCACTGTAATCTTCGGATTGAGTTTTGCAACCGTGATGACACTTATTGTTGTTCCGGTAATGTATTCGCTTGCCGATTCGTTACGAATCTGGCTGAAGCGAAAAATGTGGGTGACAGCGAAGGATGGGAGAGGAGAAGAGTTGAGAATCGAGGAAAAAGAAGTCAGCGAAGCAACTTTGCCAGCATCCGTAAAGATGTAGGTTGAGATTAGGGGAGAATTAATTGGGGAAGGGTCAACAAATCATCACAACAAGAGCATCGGGAATTTCTTTCTCGATGCTCGTTGTTTGGTATGAAATGCGTATTTTAGGCGAAATTCGTTCAAGCAAAACGTGAACTCGATTCACGACACGTGAAGGAGTTTCACGTTTTAAAGTGCCGTGCGGGTGGAAGAATCGGGCAGGGAAAAGGAAAAAAGGTGGCACGATTGTTGACGCTGAATGGGAGACTATTAATAGAGGTGTACCCCCTTTGACAGTATTAAAAACAATCTTCCCATCTGTCATGAGACAGAAACATCATCCCAACGAGTTGCAGATTTTATGCATCGCTCAGCAAAATTTTCGAATATCGAAAGTTGCACGAGTGAAGAAAATGCCTGATATTTGCACGGTCTTGATCGGTGGGATAGTTTAGCGGGGAGAAGAAAGGTCAAGAGTGGGGGGAGCTTAGGGATGAAGAGATACGAGATGACAAGCAAACAGAAAGGCATACATATATCATTTATTGAGGCTAAATATTATGCGCTTCACTAAACAATCTACAGCAATGATCCTTGGAGCTTTATGCCTCCTCGGCTTTGTTGCTACAACAACCGGTACTTCGGCGCAATCACTTGAGCGTCAAGTAATCGGTAATGGCGCGACAATGATCTTCGATTCACAGGGCAACTTTGTCTTCGGAGGAACTGTCGGTCAAACAGCAGTCGGTGTTTCCGGGTACGAACCAGGGTCGGTAGATCTCTACCACGGCTTCTGGTACACCTCGAAAACTTCATCGGTGGAAAATCCTACTATTAGTACAGGTGGTGAAGTATCACTTTGGAATGCACCGAACCCCTTCACATCCACTACCACTATCCACTTCAACATTCCAAGCCGCAGTGATGTTCGTCTCCGCGTCTACGACATGGATGGCCAGCTTGTTCGCACGCTCGTCAGCCAAACGTATGGACAGGGTGAGCACAACGTGACGTGGGATGCTGTCAACGATCAGGGTGAGCAAGTTGCAACGGGCTACTATTATTATACGCTCGATGCGCAGCCAACTGATCAGGGTGGAAAAGCAGTGAGCTATCAGCAGAAGATGCTGTTGATGAAATAAGGGCACAACGAAGCATACAATACAATTCAATTAATAACACGTATCACCAACATCTTAGGGAGTCTCAGAGTGAAACGGAAGCTTTCCCTTCTACCAGTGGTGGTGTTCGGCCTGGCAATGCTGACAATGTCGGCATCAGCGCAGATACCGGAGATCATTTCCTATCAAGGAGCTGATCCTTCGAATCCGAACGGCACAATCAATGTCGACGTCACAATTTTTGACGCGGCGATAGGAGGTGCTAACATCTGGACGCAGAGCATACCAAATGTCTCGACCGGTCCTTTAGGCATCTTCAGTGTTCTTCTCGGTCCTGGTGCAGCTACCCCGTTGGGTAGTCTGGACTGGAACAAAGCCTATTGGCTTGAAATTACGATCAACGGTACGGCTATGAATCCGCGTACCGCATTGACCACATCGCCATACGCATTTGAGGCAATGGAAGCAGTTAGCGCACTGAGTGTTGCTGACGCTGTGATTGTTCCAGATGATATTGACGATAACGCTACAGACCCAACTGACGGTCAAGTATTGGCATATGATGCCGCTACTGGCAAGTTCAAGTGGGTAAACGCTGGTGGCGGCGGCGGTGGCACAATCAATCAGATTGTTGCTGGCCCAGGCATTCAGGTCACCAGTGGTAACGGCCCAGTTGTGACTGTTGGCGTTGCCAATCAGGGCATCACCAGCGGTATGATTGCAAATGGTGCAATCAACACACAGCATATCGCACCAGGTTCAGTTACTTCAGCACAGATTGCAGCAAACGGTGTGATTACACAGCACATCGGCCCGCAGCAGATCACACTGCCGAAGATCAATAGTGTTGGTGCAAGCACTGGCCAGGCAATCATGTTCAATGGTGTACAACTTATTTATGGCTTCCCAACTCCGGGTGGGCCAGCAGGTGGTGAGTTGTCAGGATTCTATCCGAATCCAATCATTGCTGACAATGTTATTGATGGCGCAAATGTTATCGACGAGTCGTTGACAGGCGCAGACATCTTGAATGAGTCGATTGGCGTTGACGATATCGGTCCAGACGCAGTTGGCACATCCGAGATCATTAACGAGTCAATTCTTGCAGAAGACATCGCAACAGGTGCAGTCACAACAAGTGAGATTCTGAACGAGACAATTCTCGCAGAAGACATCGCAACAGGTGCAGTCACAACAAGCGAGATTCTGAACGAGACAATCCTCAGCGAGGATATCATGGACGGAACAATTCTGTCAGATGATATTGCTACAGGCCCAATCAATACCGCATTGATTACAAACGGTCCTCCAGTTGCTGGAGTAGCAGACGCTGTTTGGAGCAAGATCTATTCAGAAGTTATTCAAGATGAGACCATCCGCGCAGAAGACATCGCAACAGGTGCAGTAACGACAGATGAAATTCTGAACGAGACAATCCTTAGCGAAGACATTAAGGATGAGACCATCCAAGGTATTGACATTGCTCACGAAACAATTACGTCAGTAAATATCCTCAATGGTACAATCCAGACAGAGGATATCGGTGCAAACCAGATCACAAATCCATTGATTGCAACCGGTGCAGTTAACTCACGGACGATTGAGAACGAGTCGATCCTTGCAGAAGACATCGCAGTGGGCGCAGTAACAACGGATGAGATTCTGAACGGCACAATCTTGACAGAGGATATCGGTGCAAACCAGATCACAAACCCATTGATTGCAACTGACGCAGTTGACTCACGGACGATTCAGAACGAATCGATCGTAGCAGCCGACATCGCAACGGGTGCAGTAACAACGGATGAGATTCTGAACGGCACAATCTTGACAGAGGATATCGGTGCAAACCAGATCACAAACCCATTGATTGCAACTGACGCAGTTGACTCACGGACGATTCAGAACGAATCGATCGTAGCAGCCGACATCGCAACGGGTGCAGTAACAACGGATGAGATTCTGAACGGCACAATCTTGACAGAGGATATCGGTGCAAACCAGATCACAAACCCATTGATTGCAACTGACGCAGTTGACTCACGGACGATTCAGAACGAATCGATCGTAGCAGCCGACATCGCAACGGGTGCAGTAACAACGGATGAGATTCTGAACGCAACGATCCTTGAAGAGGATATTCGTCCAGGAAACGTTGCTGGCTTCCTTCAGACCGATGGAACAACAACCGTCTTCTGGGGACCTCCAGCAATGGGATCAATCCCAGTTTCAGCACTGATTCCTGGACCACCAAGCACAGTGTTGACCACAGACGCAACTGGCACAGTTGTTCAGTGGGATAAGGTTCAAACACCAATGATTGCTGATGCAGCAGTAACGAATCCGAAGATTGCTCCAAATGCAGTAACAACCGACAAGATTCTTGATGGAACTGTTGGAACTGCGGACATTCAGGATGGTGGTGTACAGACAGTTGACATTGCTGACCTTGCTGTGACAACAGCGAAGATTGACAATGCAGCAGTAACGACGCCGAAGATTGCAGACAACGCAGTCAACTCAGCAAAGATTCTTGACGGTGACGTACAGACGATTGATATTGCTAACAACGCAGTAACAACGCCGAAGATCGCTGACGCAGCAGTAACGACACCGAAGATTGCTGACGCAGGCGTAACGACACCGAAACTTGCTGACGGATCGGTAACGAATCCGAAGATTGCAGACAATGCAGTTACCACAAACAAGATCATTGACGGTGGTGTACAGACAGTTGACATTGCTGACCTTGCTGTGACAACAGCGAAGATTGACAATGCAGCAGTAACGACACCGAAGATTGCAGACAACGCAGTCAACTCAGCAAAGATTCTTGACGGTGACGTACAGACAATTGACATTGCTGACGGTGCGGTAACAACACCGAAGATTGCTGACCTTGGAGTAACAACGGCGAAGATTGACGCAAATGCAGTCACTAACGCAAAGGTTGCCGACGATGCTATCACAGCACCGAAGGTTTCCTCAGCAGGTGGCGCAGTTGGTCAGGTTCTGAAGATTAACGGCGCAAACGACGTTGTCTGGATGAACGACGCAGTTACACTGCCATGGGCAGAGGCTGATCCATCAGCCGGTGCTTGGACGATTGAGCTTGAGAAGCAGGGAGCATCACTTGGTGTCTTCCGTGGCTTTGTTAGCAATGCTGCTAACGCATCGCCAGCTATCGAAGGTCAAACAGCCGGTACAGGACCTGGTGTCAACGGTGTTGCTACCTCAGGTGCTGGTGTTCAGGCTACAAGCACAACGGGAACGGGTGTTGTTGCTTCTGGTGCTAACGGTGGCTCCTTTACGGCAACCAACGGCACAGGCATCACAGTTAACTCGAATAACGGCCCAGCTATCAACGCGACAGCAACAGGCAACGTTAACGGTATTCAAGCACAGGTTAACGGAAACGGAAACGCTATTGTTGGTTTTAACAATGGTGGTGCTGGTAGTGCTGGCGTATTTACTAACTTGGCCGCTGCAAATGCTAACGATGTTGTTACTGCAAGCACTGCTGGTCCGCTTCCGAACGGCAACGCAGTTGTTAATGCAACAGCAGGCAACCTTAACGGTGGTGCTGGCGTTCGCTCGAACGTAACAGGCGCAGCAGGTTGGGCAGGTGTCTTCAACAGCGCAGCGGGAACGGACGGAGTTCGCATCGAGTCGAACAGCCCGACCAATGACGCAGTTGCTCTTTGGATTCAGCAAGGTGCTGCAAAGCTGACCTACCGTGTCGGCGCAGGCGCAAACACCAACATGAATCGTGACGACATCGTTGTCGTGATTCCTGATAACGGTGGAGTTGGCACAACCAACGGCGTTACGCTTCCAGCTGCAGGTGTTGATGGCCAGGTTATCTGGGTACTCAACGGTGACAACGACGCTGCAATGGCAACATTCGCAGGCACGATCAACGGCCCGATTGCTGGTGCAATTGCCGTCACGATCAGCCCGAATCGTGCTCTTGGCTTCGTTTGGTCAACAGCAGAAGGTGGTTGGGCACCGCTTAGCCTCTAATCCTTAAAGGAAAAGGTTCACGACTCTGCAAGAAGAGCGTGAATTCGATAAAGCGAGAAGCGCGATTTGCTACGGCAGATCGCGCTTCTTCTTTTAAGAATCGTTTGTTGTGTTGAGACTGACAATAGCCCCGATTTCGAGTCGGACGGATGATGAGAAAAGGTGGGAGAAACGGCTTGAAGCCGTTTTCTTTCACTGATATTTCTGAGAACACCCCGATGAATCGGGGTGTTAATGTCAGGTGGTGATTCCTTGCGGGGTCAAAGAAGATTCTCTTAGCTTACAATAACCCCAGCTTTGAGCTGGAGGAATTAAAGTGAAAACTGGAGAAGAAATAGCATGAAGCCGTTCCCTTCTACTGATATTTCTGAGAGCACCCGGATGAATGGGGGTGTTAATACAGGTGGTGATTCTCTCTTCCGTACATAAAGCTGCATGGTGTTGAACGATCTATTTGCTCTGATAGCTCTGGCTGGTGCTCTCTACATTACTATTCCGGTACTGCTAATAGAACGATGGCGGAGAGGGAAGGGGCTTGTTCAGCAGAGTATGGAGCAGAACTCTAAGGAGGTTTCAATCTCTGCTATCTTTGCTGCAAGAAATGAAGAGGCGAATATCGGTCAGACACTTGAATCTCTCTTGCAGCAAAAGTGCGAGAACATAGAGATCATTGCAGTAAACGATCGCTCGAATGATACTACGGGCTTCATTATCAACCAGTTTGCAGACCAATATCCAATTATCCGAGCAGTGAATGTAGAGGTGTTGCCAAGTGGTTGGCTTGGAAAGTGCAATGCGTTGCAGAAAGGTGTAGAGGAGAGCAAAGGGGAGTGGCTTCTCTTCACTGATGCCGATGTGAAGTTTGACTCAGATGTTGTTCGTCAGGCAATCAATTCTGCCGAGCTGTACGAGGCCGACCACTTAGTGCTATTTCCCGAGCTTCTTTGGCAGAGTCCAATGGAAGCCGGTCTGTTGGCCTTCTTTACTATGATGCTTGGAGTTGGATTTCAGTTTTGGCGAGTAGAACAGGCTTCGCTCCGTTCATACGTTGGCATCGGTGCGTTCAATATGATTCGCAGATCACTCTACGAACGCTTTGCGGGACATCACGCGCTTCGCTTGGAGATTGCCGACGATATGAAACTCGGCTACCTTGCCAAGAAGTATGGTGGAAAGTCCGTTCCGCTCTACAGCGAAGGCAAAGTTAGAGTTCGGTGGCGTGAAGGAGCGTGGGATGTCGTGCGTGGAATCATCAGGAGTGGTTTCCCCGGCATTAACTTCAATTGGTTTCGTCTAATCTTTGCAACGGTAGGAATCGTTGTGGTGTTCATCCTTCCTTTTTTTCTTCTCTCCTTTAATCCAACTGGTGGTACGGTTGTTTTCTCCGCTTTGGCAATCCTTTTCTCAACTATTTCCATTGCGCTCTCTGCTCGAAGTCAGCGGATCCCGCTTTGGACTCTATTCCTCTATCCACTTGCTGCTGGACTCTTTGTCTGCGGCATTTTGTTGTCTGCAATAGTGACAACGGTACGTGGTGGAGTAGGGTGGCGGGGTACATTCTATTCAATAGAGGAGTTGAAGAGAGGGAGCGTGAAGTAGGGGTGCGGCTTTCTGCTCATGGCTTGTGTAATCCTTTGCAAGAGTAAGGTATTAGTCGCAACCGATAAGTGTTTGTGTGGTAGTATGCGCCCATTCCAGTTTATCTATTTATTGTTTACCTGCAATTCTACGCGAGTATGATTCGTACAAAGAAGACCTTCCAGAAAGGGAGTAGAAGTCGACGGTTGCTTCTGCTTCTCGTTGTTCATAGTCTTACCTTCGCCACTCCACTCTTTGCAGAAGGTGAGGATGAAGTCCCTGCTGGAGCCACACTAAGTGGCTACGTCTCGGATGTTGAGAACGGCGAAAAATTGATTGGAGCTACTGTTGCAGTACTTGGCACGAAAGCTGGTGCTGCGGCAAACACGAGTGGCTACTATGTGGTAAAAAATATTCCTGTGGGAACGTATAAAGTGAGGATATCATCGCTCGGATATGAAGCACTCGAAGTGGAGATGACGTTCTCGGAGGGGACATCGGAACGGAAGGATTTTGAGTTGACTCCTGTTCAAGTTGAAACCGGAGGCGTGACGGTTGTGGGAGAACAGGAGAAACGCCAGATCAACATCAGTAAAGTTGAAATTCCTGTGGAGCAGCTTGCTCAGTTGAGGATTGGTGGCGAAGCGGACGTTTTCCGTGCGCTGCAATTCCTTCCGGGAGTTCTCACATCGTCTCAGATATCGAGTGGCTTGTATATCCGGGGTGGATCGCCTGACCAGAATCTTGTGCTGGTAGATGGCTCTACCGTCTATAACCCTTCCCACCTTCTCGGCTTCTTTTCTACATTCAATCCAGATGCTATTAAGGATGTGGACTTAATTAAGGGGGCATATCCTGCTGAGTATGGAGGACGCCTCTCCGCAGTGCTGGACCTTCGCCAGAAAGATGGGAACGTTAACGAGTTCGAAGGTGTGGGGTCACTTGGGCTGGTCTCCTCACGCCTTTCGTTGCAAGGGCCTACTCCATTTGGAAATGGATCCTACTTTATTGGTGGACGCCGTACATACTTAGATCTCATTACAAGCCTTTTGCCAGATGATCCAGAGAATCCCTTCCCAGATTTTTCTTTTTACGATATCAACGCAAAAATTACGCAGACACTCTCAGCAAATGATGTTCTGCAAGTTAGTGGCTTTACCAGTGCCGATAATCTTGGCCTTGAAGCCAGTGGGTTAGAGTTTAACCTCGGTCTCTCTAACCTTGTTGGCTCTGTGCGCTGGACTCACACGTTTGCCGACGATCTCTTCTTTGTTCTCAATGCTGGGGGGAGTGAATACGAAACTGGGTTCGATGGACAGAATTCAGGCTTCTTTTTCGAAGCGAGGAATACGATTACCGACTATACCGCCAAATCCAAGCTGGAATGGTATGTGAGTGATAAGCTGACGGTAAAGACAGGTGTAGATGCAACACTCTACGAGTTCAACTACTTCCAGAATTTTTCGGGAGATTCAGTAGATATTGTTGATCCGGGAACCAATGAGAACGGACAGGTCAACTTGCTCGTAAACGACTGGACCCTTGCCGGATATGGTCAGGCAAACTACTACCTTACCGATGACCTCTCGATGCAGGCAGGGCTGCGGGTCGACTATTTTGATCTGAGTAATACTGTAACTTACGATCCTCGCGGTGCACTTCGCTGGCAGATGATGCCGAACTTTGCGTTGAAAGCTGGCTGGGGCATCTACCACCAATATCTCCGTCTGGCCACACAACCTGATTTCTCATTCTTCGATACGTGGATGCCAACAGACTCGACAGTTGTTCCATCCAAAGCTGTCCACTATGTGCTCAGTAGCGAGTCGGAAATCGCCGATGGAATTGATCTGAACGTCGATCTCTACTATAAGAAACTGAACAACATCAGTGATTTCAACACAACAGTGACTGAAGCTGAGAACGTGGCCGATGTCTTCTACTCAGGTGAGGGTGAGGCGTACGGAGGAGAGATCTTCATCCAGAAAAAGGAAGGCCGTCTGGTGGGGTGGATTGGTTACGGTCTCGGCTGGGTGAACTCTCGTTTCGACAGCATTAATGGAGGAAAAGAGTTTCGTCCAAAGTATGATCGTCGGCACGACCTGAAGGTAGTGGCGCAGTACAAGCTGAGCGATCACTGGGACATCGGCACTTCGTTTACGTTCCAGTCAGGCCAGTCCTACACTGGGGCTACATCACGATTCCGCACAACATTGCCTGATGGCACTTCGGGATATGATCTGATTATTCCCTCGCAACGATATGGGTTGCGGCTTCCAGCTTCCCATCAGTTGAATTTGAACGTCAACTACAACTCGACCCTGTTCGGTTTGCCAATGCGGCTTCTATTCGATATCTACAACGTCTACTCACGTCGAGATATATGGTTCCGCTTCTACGATACCGATGGAGAGAAGACCGAGGTGACGGATGTTCGGTTGTTGCCGATAATTCCAACCATTGCAATTGAAGTCAAGTTCTAATGGTTGATCTCCTTTTAAGAGATTGACAGGGGCAAAGCGAAGAATAGGTAATTACTAATAGTACTGAATAGAAAGAATAGCGATGAAGCGCACTATCATAACATTGATTGCATTTGGGGCGGTTATCTTTGCTGGCTGCGAAGATCCGATTCCAACCGACTATATTCCCGAATATGTTTTCACTGGATATTTGATTGTTGACGAGCCAGTAAAGAACATTACGCTCACTCGTTCACTTGAACCACTCGACTCGTTTGAATACAGCAAAGCAACTGTTGCCGATGCGGTCATTCGTATCTGGAATAATACCGATACGTTCGATCTTGTTTACGTTCCCTCAGATACAGGCGTTGGTTCCTATCAGGCGAGAGATTTAGAGATGCTTGTGAAGCCGGGGACGGAGTATTTCATGGAGGCAACAATACCTGATGGCTCTGTGCTGACCAGTTCGACAGTAACACCGGAGCGAATTGAGTGGCTTCAGGCTCCACGAGAGATGCTGCAGTATCCTATCGACACGTTAAACTTGCCGTCGCCTGACTCCCTGAAACTGATCTGGACTCCTTCGCCCGGAGTTACCGAATATCTTATCAGTGTTGAAGCGCTCGACACGTTGAACTATGGATCGTACTTGGAGCCTCCAACCGGTGAATCGAACAGAAGAATCGAACGTTTTTTTGAAGATAATGCCCCACGATATAACGATGTTGTTCGCTGGGGTTTCTTGCAGAACACACAAGTGAATGTTGTGTGGTTTGCATTTAAGTGGTTCGGTCAGCATGAAATTACTGTCTATGCACCTGATCCAGCAATGCTTGAGTGGTTCAAGCAGGTGCGCTTTGGTGGGAACCAGTTTCAATCCTTGCTGAGTAATATTGAGGGAGGAGTTGGAGTTTTGGGTTCGGCATCCGTAGCGCGGCAGAATGCGTTCCTGTTGAAGAATCAGCCATAGGGACGATTAACGATTGCAGTGCAGTAAAGAAATCGGGACGAATTAACGTAGAGTTCCTACTCTGGGTTGATTCGTCCCGATGATGTTTTTCGATCGGAGTTATAGGCAATACCCTTGCTCCGTACCAACTTACTCTACAACGATTATCCCTACCTCTTGACGAACGCTACTCCCCACCAGAATGCAGTGGTATGATCCAGAGGGAATTCCATCAACGGAGAACTCTGCCTTCCCATCTCTACTTGCCTGCAGCGAGGATGTGAGGTCGGAGACTACTTCCCCTTTTGAGTTGAAGAGAAGCAGGCGGCAGTTGTTTAGCTCGGAAAGATTGTACCCAGTAATGCTCACCCGGACAACTCCTCCGGCTGGATTTGGCGAAACTTGCATCGATACGTTGTTCCCTCGCTCATCTGCTACACTCGATGTTCCAATTCCGTAAACCCGTCTGCAGAAGGCTTCCCCAGTCTTCGAAGCAACGAAGCAGGTCATTGTGCTATCCTCACTTCCACCGAACGAGATTGTCCACGTTCCCTGACCTACAGGAAAGCCATTTGGCAAATTGAGTGAGTCGGCATTTAACAGTTGGCTGAAGCTGACAAACTGTGGTTTCGCTTCCGGTAAATCTCCGCGATACTTCTGAAACGCTGTGTCGTTTTGCAGGCGTCCAACCATACTATTACTGTTGGCGTACGTGCCAGAATAATCAAGCGTAGTGATAAGGTTGTCAGGAATTGGAAATGGGACGGAGCCAAGTTCAAAGGCTTGATAAGCAAAAAGTCTTACAACCATCAACGTAACTAAGTCGCCCGATGAAGCCGAGCGAAACACATATCCCCAGACGTTAGATTCTCCGGAGGCAAGGTCGAACGATAGGTTGAAACCTTGGTATTCAAATGAGCCGGGAGCACCAACCAGAACCAATTCTGCATCACTTCCTAACGAGCCTTCCGCAGTAGTCTGTGCAGTGGGAAGTCCGTCCAGTGCAGTGAAGGTAAACTGTGCGTCGGCCTCAACTGCACTATATAAGAGGATGCAGAGTGTGGCGAGCAGACCTGTCCAGAGACTTCGTACCATGAGCGTATCCTTTTTTATAAACGATAAATTGGTGAACAGCGATGCTGAGATATTGATTGACAAACTCTGAGGTAAAAATAAAACGGAAATAGCTGTGGTGATCGGTATTGAAGGGAAGATTTTTTGTTCAGGCGAAGTCTCCAACTACGGAGGTGGTTTACCTCTTCGACAGGATAGACTACTTGCCGAGAGCAAAGGATACTCCAATCTGAGCACCAAAGGTTGTGAAGTCTAACGTCTGTTCTGTCTCGGTTTGACTTACGTCGTGTAGTTGTTGATCGTAGGGGGCAACGCGCGAGAGAAACGGCACAACGTTTACCGATAAGCGATCGTTCACAGTAACACTTGAGGGCAGTTCTATTCCGTAGCGGAAAGACTCTTCTCCTACTCCAGCACTCGCTCCCGCCTCAACCCGGATGCGGTTGTTCTCTACCAGCGCGTAGCCGTAGCCAACTCCGGCCCAGAGTTCTCCGTCGAATCGAGAGGACTGGTTATATGTGATGCTGGCTGTGCTCGATCCTTTCTCATCCTTTATCGTAACCCTCGCTTCTCTCTTCCAGACGAGGAGTGGACTCTGGCCAACGGCAACCGAGAGACGGTGCTGGCCTCCAATGTGTCCATCAATCCGAATACTCATGTCTTGCGCCGTCAATACTTCGTTGTCGAGCACTGAAGCGGCAACTCCGTGACGGTAGGAGGCTGTCAACCCACGCTCCGAACGGTTCACCTCCGGTGGATCAATCGTGGATAGCAACGAAGGATCGATAAGTTGATGTGGTAGTTCCGCCTTATCACTACCATTCTCCTCCCGATCCAAGTGCAAGCTAACGTCGTTTGGACTTGCTGTTGTGGTTGGGTTGTTCGCAGCAAATTGAATACTCTCCTCAGGTTGTGGAAGAGGATTGGCCACATCCGTACTTGAGGTGTTTAAATTCTGTGCGCTATCGAATCCTCCTATTGTTATCTCCTCTCCTCTTCTCTCAACGTACCGTACAGATGGCTTGGTCGGCTGAGTAGATACTTCCCTCTTCGTTGAGAGAGAGGGGGCCGTAATCTCTGTCCCCACATCAGCGCCAATCTCGATTGTACTGACAGAGGATGACTCTACCGATAGCGGGAAGGATGGTGGCTGGATTGTTGCTGCAATTGTTTGGTCTGCAGCATTTAGTGATTCGTCAGGATTGTTTGAGGTCCAAAGCAGTCCTATTCCCGTAGCTATAGTTAGCAGAAGCGCAGGAACTACAATGGCTGTACTCCGCATTGACGCGGAAATCCGATAGAGAAGGGGGAGGATTGCACGCTTCTCCTCTTCTTCCTCTTCAAGAGGCTCTTCCTCGAAGAGGTGTTGAAAGAGAAGACTTTCCACTTCAGGTGTAGGTTGGGTGAGAGTAGGGAAGAGGCGAGCTGCCGACCGAATATCCTCAAACTCGCGTAGCATCTGGCGTGCTTCGGAAGATTCCAGCAGGAGCTGCTGAATCTCTGCCTCTTCTTGAGGAGTCATTTCCCCGTCGAGATAGCGTAATATGTTCTTCTCGAGTTCTTTCACCCTGTTAATCTGCTGCGATGCCCTCTGTCGGCGTCTCTATTCAATAGTTTGACTTCTCGGTGTTTGGAGTGAGCATTTGTCGGATAGCACTGCGCGCCCGGCTTAATCTCATCCGAGTGGCTTCCATAGTGCAGTCGATAATCGCTGCCGTCTCTTCGTAGCTCATACCGTTAACTTCACGTAACACGAAAACTTCGCGCAAAGTTGGTGGGAGAGCTTCTACTGCCTTGTATACTTTACGGAGAAGTTCTTCCTCTTCTAAATGTTCTCCGAAGAGAGCCGGGAATGCCTCACCTGATGTTGTGATAAGGTGAGGGTTAAACTCGACCGGGAGTTCTGTGAGATAACTCTCTGAACGAATCTGATTCAGCGAAAGATTGCGTGCAACCCGGAAAAGCCACCCACCGACGTTCAGCAAAGGAGTACGGTTCTCATGGTCGATACGATTTCGCTCGCGGAAAAGCCGAAGGAACGTTTCCTGAAAAACATCGTCTGCAGCTTGATTTTCCCCTCCCAAGAGAGAGTTGATATACCCCATTACCCGAGCCGCATACCGGTGGTAGAGTGTTGTATAGGCTCGATTCTCTCCTGCAAGGAAGCGTTCGAATAACTCAGCGTCGCATAATGCCGGCAATGATTCGGGCATCTGTCTGTTCTTCTTCACAGCATCAAGAATGATAAATGAACGTGCTCAGGCAAACCGACGAAGATAGACACCTGAGCCGAAGGGACGTAACAGTTTTCTGGAAAGCATGTCACAATATCGCGAAAATTTTCAGCTAATCGCAAGCTGAAGAGCTGTGGCTACCAGAAAACATTGATAGTCGTAGGTTTTCAGCCAAGGTTGGCAATGGAATAACCGATGCTCGGTGGGGGTAAGGGGAATGATCTTTATTGACATGTTTAATGTACCGATCAACTCTTCTCGTTGCGCACCCGGAAGAGGTACGGCTACTAGTGCTTGGCACTCATACACTTCCACACTCACGAACTCATATACTTCCCGTTCTACGAACTATACAATCCAGCCACATACTCTCCATACCCGTTATATAGTTTTGTCTCTACCCGTTCTTCGCCTCCGAGTAATCGTTCGGTTGCCTGCGACCAGCGTGGGTGTGGTACTTCGGGATTTACGTTCGAGAGGAAGCTGTACTCTTTTGGGGCAAGGTCATTCCAGAAGGTCTTCGGTTGTTCCTCAACTAATTCGATTTTCACAATCGACTTCGCGCTCTTGTATCCATATTTCCAAGGGACGATAATCCGGAGTGGTGCGCCGTTCTGTTTAGGGAGTTCTTTTCCGAAGAGACCTGTTACTCCCATCGTCAATTCATTCGTGGCTTCTTCGATAGATAGCCCTTCGTAGTAGGGCCAGTTATACCAAGTTGATCTCTTCTGGTTTGGTGCTTGTGCAGGTTGATAGAAGGAGAGAAAGCGAACGTACTTTGCTGAACTCATCGGTTCGGCGAGGGCAATGATTTTCGCGAGTGGGATACCTGTCCAGGGGATTGTCATTGCCCACGCTTCCACGCAGCGGAATCGGTAGACTCGTTCTTCGAGAGGGAGTTTCCGGACAAGCTCATCTACGGTCAGTTTTTGTGGTTTGTTGACAAGTCCAGTAATCTCAAAATCCCAAGGGCGCACCTCAAATTTCTCTACGAGTTTGTGGACTTGATCTTTCTGTTCGGAAAACTCATAGAAGTTGTTGAAGGTGGTTGCATCCTTTTCAGAAGTCATTTCACGATCAACTGTGTAGGTGTCGTTCCGTTTGGCAGGGTAGAGGTCAGCGTTTGGGGATTTCTCTTCGGGTAGGTCATCTCCCGGCATCATCTCCAAGCGAGCTTGACTTTCGTGTGATTTGCAACCGATTAACCCTACGCCAAGTGCTCCAAGCCCAAGTGTCTTAATAAACTGACGCCGGTTCTGATAATCCTGTTCCGAGTTCGCTTCTCGTTCCGGGAGATACCATCCCGGTCGAATAATGATATTTGCCATGTTCTCTACTCCCAAAAAGAAGAATAACGAAGTCTACTGAAGATACAGCGGTTACACCGCCAAACATAGTACGATTCCGGTAGGCAAGTGGATTATTCCCTTCCTTCATCCGGAAGTTGACTCGTCTTCTACCTACATCTCTGAGTCTTATAGAGTCGGCGATTCAGATTTGAAGTCTGTCCGTGGTGCTTCACGAGGAGTTGATCGTAAGAGGATTACTATCAGGAGCGCCAAGTGAATGCTTCCCTATAGCATACTCGCGTGCCGTTTCTATAACAAGAGTTCAATAAAACTCTCGTATATCGGAATGATGGTTCGTAGGTGGGGTGACTTCCAAAAGTGATGGGCGAAGCCGGAAATCACTCCAGATGATCTTGCGCCAGAGCGTTGTTCTATAGGTTGGGTGAGATGCTTCGGCAGCCATTAGCATTAGCTTGACAGCCCTCTTCTCAAATTTATCAATGCTGTCAAGTTGATGGGGCAAACTAAAGAAGAGTGGGAGAGAACCTCTCACCTTCTCTCTCACCCTTCTTTGTGCCTTTGCGCGATCACATGTGGAAGTATCGATAGACTGAACACTGGCTCAATACTTCCCTCGCATACTTGGTATCTCGGTACTTTGAGATTAGCAGTTCATATCCTTCGCGCTTCTGTGTATGTGGCTCAGTTCTCGGGTGCAGGCTCGTCTGCGGTTGCTTGTCGCACAGGTCGAGCATGTAGGCGCAGTGGGCGGCAAGCTCGCGATCTTTCGTCTGCTCCATCACCTTCTCGTAATAGCTGCGAGCCTGCCTTCGACTACCGTAGAGTTCCATAAAGTACTTCTCCGCTTCTTCCATTCGTTCCCCTACGCGGGGAATGTTGAAGGGGTAGGCGGTTGGACCAAAGTGGAAGTATCGGTAGAGAACCAATAGACCACCATCCCACGCAACGCCAGAGTACCCCCAGTAGGGAGTGTTATAGAGAAGGTTGGCTACTTGCAGGTAGGCCGAGTCGCTTCCCTTTCCAGATTCAGCTTGATCGAGTAGAGCAACTAACGTGGTTGCAAACTCTCGCTTGTTCATCCGCGCAGATGTCTCGTCGGTTCCTTGCACAACAAAGTTCGGCAAGTTTGTGTCGACGACTTGGTAGTTGGTCGTGAAGAGAAAACAGACTGTCTCCTGTCGCGTGCTGTCGTTCCAATAGGAGTTGGGGAGTGAAGTGAAGAGTTGTTCAGCCTCTCGATATTTCCCCTCACGCATCAGGCGTGTTCCCCTGATGTCTCGAATCTCTTGGGCAGAGAGGCCGAGTGAATCGAATGGAAGATCAGGAGGCATCTTCCCAGAAGCAACAATCTCTTCGAGGCTCTTCAAGTCATCAGTTGTTGCGTAGACATCCAGCAGCATGTTTCGGGCAACTTCGTCGTGTGCTGTTGCAAAGGCTACTATTGCTTTCGGTACATCCCCTTGGATCAGGTATTGCCGACCGAGAGCGGCCATCACTTTATCGTACTTTGTGTGGTGATTCTTCCCCTGCTTCTGGCGCAGCCACTGAAGTGATTCAGCAATGTGCGATTCGAGGTTACCACTGATTCCACCTTTGCTCTTCGCCTGCCGTAGATACTCGAGAAGCTGTATTTGGTGCTTCAGATCGTAGTTGCCAACAACCTTCTCCTTTGCTTCTTCCAAACATTCGTCGGCTAAGTCGTAGTCTCCATCCAACATGTCGATGTATCCTGCAACCATGTACCAGAGTCCCGGCTCCAGCACGTTTGCTTCCTTCGCAACCTCTAACACGAATCGTCTAAACTGCTGTACGTATTCTCTGCCGGTGAGCTTTTCCACAAGTTGAGGTTCATTCTCTCTTTCATAAAAATAGAGAGTGTCCCAGTTATTTGCCGAGCTAATGTGGCGACTATAATCTACTCCCCAATTAACCTCAACTACTCCCCAATCAACCTCAACGTTTGTTTGATACTCACTCCAAGTCTCTGTCTCTGGATTATACTTATCATTGTATATGAAGAAGCCACGTTGTTTTACCTTCAGGTCTCGTGTCTCGATATTATCGTAGAGATAACTTTCAATTCTGTGGAGCTCGCGGAGAAGTGCCATCGCAAGTTGTGGGGAGGAAGGTTCCAGCTTGTACATCTCGCGCATGTAGTTGAAGTCGAGGCGTTGACTCCTCAATCCAAGCATCAACCAGAGTCGTGATCGCTCGTGGTCGCTCTTTGCCATGCTGTAAACACTTCGCCAATCTTCCTGACTCTTCACTCTGAAATCTCGGAGTGCAATCTCACGGTTTCCCTCGCAACTGTCGAAGACATTGGAGAAGAGATAGTTTGAACGTGGCGTATCTCCCTCAAGGCGAACTGCACCGGCAACGTGTCCGAGTCCCCAGTAGCGAATCGGACTTTGTGTTCGGTTCGGCACGATATATTGATTGTAGAGAGATTCTACGCGGTCGTACTCTCCTGCATAGCGGGCAAGCCGGACGACTTGGAATCCGTAGCGGAGCTTTAGAAAGTTGGAGGGGGTGGTGTTGTGAAGTTGAATTCCCTCCTCAATCAGCTTCTTTATGGTAGGAACACCTGGCTTCACCGACTCCCACGCACCTCCCGACAATGCGTGAGGGCTACAGGCATTGGCGTAGAGGAGGTAGGTAAGGAGGTCGGCATCTCGGCGGGCGTTGATTGCCGTTACTACCGATGTAAGGTGGAGCGTGTCGGGGCCTTCCCAATCATACTGCCCATCGCGAATAGTATCTGTCGACGTAATGCGCTCTCCTCTCTCGATGGTTTGGCGCATCGAATCGAGAAGGTTCGTACCGACTCTATATACTATGTCGTAAACAGATTCTTGCGTAACCTTTCCGTCGAAGTATCGCATCCAGTCGGCCACGTTCTCCCGGTCTTGGGTCTCCAACCAGTCGGCACCACGAAACTCTTCGTGTGGTCGATCCCAGTAGTAATCTCCTGCCTGGTGCCCTTGCAGCAGCGTACGGTAGAAAGATTGGTAGATGCTATCCGAGAGAAGGTCAGGATCGACGTAGGAGATACGATAACGTTCGTAGTCATAGCCTGGCCCACAGGTATAGGCCCAGTAGGACTCACCAATCAACGTCGCGAGTGCGAGTATAAATGCTGTCAGGTAGCGGATCATGATCTTCTGATATGTTGTCGTAGTTGAATAAAACTCTCACGCAAAGGCGCAATCCGCCGCGGCGGATGCGAAGGGAGAAAAACTCTACAAGTTCAAGACTACTCGAATGCTCGATAAAGGCTCTCAAGATAATCGAACGTACTTCGCCTGATGATTGCTGGGTCGAAACGATAGAGTGAGAGTGTGATCTCCGATTGGTCAATCGCTCCAGAAATCTCTTGTGCAATTGATAGTACGTCCTCTCTCTTCGGCTCTTCGATTCGGATGATGTCTCCGGCGAAAATCGGTTTTCCACGAAGCTCCGTGTTCACCCCGGCCTGCCACAGGTTCTCACCAACTTTTCGAAACTCAGAGCGGTTAGCCATTTCCTCCACCCCGATGTTATCAATAATCGCGGCGAATCGGTCGTAGTGAAACCGGACGCCCCAAGAGAAGATTGGGAGGGCAGCATCGAGTGGAAGGGGGTACTCGTCGAGAGGGCCGAGATACCTTGCCACCTCATCTTCTGTGAAGATCGAGTTCTCCTCATCAATTGCCGTAACCTGACCTACGTTGTACGCCATTACCATCCCGCGATCAACGGGAGGGATTCCAGTCTCCACGCGATACTTGATTTGGTGGAGGCGAATTGTAGAGGAGAGAATCCACTCCGGCTTTCGCTTCTTCACGTCTCTGAGTAACTCGAAGTATGCCCACCGCGTCGATGCCGTCCAGTCGCAGTCGAGTTGAATCTCACGAATCGAATCGAGCGAGATGTTCGCACCTTCAGACATCGACTCAATCTTTCCCACAATTTTCTCGGCAAGCTCTTCTAACGAAAATCTCTCAGTTGCTCGCCGCATTAGCTCTACTGTTACGTAGACTGTCGGAACAATCTCCACACCCTTCGGCAGCTTCGTGCGAAAGCGTGCAATTGATTCTGGATAGGGTTGCGCATTCCCTTCGTGCCACTGCACGTCGAAGAAGCGAACGTAGAGTTTGTCAACCTTCAGCGAGTCGAACAGTGCAAGATCGGTCGGCGAGTAGGAGACCTCCGAACGCCACTCATAGAATGCGTGGTTCACCTTCTCCCGTTTGGAACCACAACTGGAGATTATGCAGGTGACGAGTAGAGTAACTGCAAAGAGTGCTCCCCTATCAACCATGCGCCGACATCGAAGAATCTCCAGCACAGAATAAATGATTTTTAGATTTAGAATAGTGATGAAAAGAAAAGTGTGAGAGACCGGTTGCGATCCAGTCTCTCACACTATAACTGATTGCGGAGAAGAAGTCAAGAGGAGGCCTATACTTTTCTCGCTACGGAAGAGAAATAATCGTTGAGGTTACGCTATAGATTGTTCGCACAGAGATGAGGTAGTTCCCACGGGGAAGGTTGCTAAGCGGAATCTCTATCTGGTGGTTCCCTGCACTCTGGTACTCATCAAGGAGCGTCGCGCCCTCTCGCCCCAACATGTCGTGCACTGTCAGTTCTACTTCTCCAGCCTCTTCGGTTGTGAAGGTAACCGAAGCAGCCTCTCTATTTGGAGCAAGCCGTACACGTATGGTAAGGGCACTTGCTCGACCAACATCCTTCTGCTCGACTGAGCTTGACCGTATCGTTGAGCGGTATATACCCTCTACACTTGTGCCAACGAAGAGATCATCTGTAGCCGATGTCGAGGTGGCACTTATCAGCGAACTTGAAAAACCTGTTGTCAGTACTGGCCTCCAGAGTCCATTCTCTACGTCGAGAAGTTGAAAGTTCAACCCCGGATTATATCCGTAAACTGCTCCCTCATTTGTCTGCACAAATTTCTGGTAAGTGGGTGAGATGTTCTTCCAATTCTCACCACCATCTTTGCTGAAGAGAGGGGAGAGGAAGATCAGTTCCTCCTCGAGATCTACGAACATTGTTCCGGCATTCCCTAAGTAATCAATCTCCCAACTCTCGCCACCATCGGTAGAACGATAAACTCCCGGGTCGTGCAACAAATCAGTGAGAGGATCTGGTCGTTTTGTGAGTGTGCGAGCGGCGGCGAGAAGGTCGTTATTCGGTAGCCGCAACAGATCATCGGCGATCAAGCTATCGGAGAGCTGTTCCACATTAATTGCAGGGTTGAAAGTGATTCGATAGAGACCTCGCTCATCTTCCTGCGTACTTTCATCATCTTGAGCTACCGTCAGAAGAAGTCTGCCACCGGCAATCGGGAGAGCCGATGTCCCATTGAGTGTTGAAGATTCCCAGGGAGTCTTTGGTTTGCGGAGGTTCTGCCATGTCCTTCCTGAGTCACTGGAGTAGAGAATATCAAAACCTAATCCCAACTCTTTGCTGACTCTTACTGCAATCCCTCCAGAGTTCTCTAAGTGAATACTTCGCAGCAAGCCAGTCCCAAGCCGCTCCCAACCTTCACCACGGTTGTGCGAAGTTATCACAACATATCCTGGAACTTCGCTCACTCCTTGCGAGGTGGGGACCTCAACTACAGTATCCCGTTGAGCATAGATATTACCGAACTCATCGATTAAGAGAGCCTCGCCCGACAGGTTGTCGGTCACCATCTCCCAAGCCGAGGCATCGGAAGTAGAGCGGAATAAGGAGTGTTTCACCAGAGGTGAGTTCGGCCAATTTGCTTGAATCCGTTCTGGGACTAACGCGTAGATCGTTCCGTCAGGAGCAGACATTAAATGGTTGACAGCAAAGTTGTGCAGTCCAACACTGCTCTTCGTCCACCCCTTCCCATCCCCGTTAGAAATCATTGCCTCGAATCCAGAACTAATCCAAGGGGTAGAAAGTCTAAAGTTCATACTTCCCGGCAGCAGAGCTACGCGCCCCCACGATGTTTTCCCCGGTTCTCTCCGCCAGATTCCATTCCAACTCTCCGACTCCCCCTCTTTCGTTCTCTCTTCAACCGACACGTAGTACTCACCAGATTTTCCGGCACTTATCCCGGTGATACTTCCCCGAATCGGTTCAATGCTGACCGGGAGCGAGTCGGCAAAACGCCACGTTCTTCCAGTATCACTCGACTCGTAGATACGGTTTTGCCCAATCTCATTTCCGGCTGCCGCAACCAAAACGCCATTGCTTGTCACAACCAGCGCGGTTACCGGCTCAGTCAGGTTTGTTGTCTCCCACAAGTCTCCCTTGTTATAGGAAATCTTCACCCCATTTAAAGAGCCAGAAAAGAGATAGTTGCCAATTCCGACAACGTTTGTTCCCTTCCCAGTCCCGAAGCGGACCTCAACGTTCTCCCACGAGCCACCATTATCTGTCGAACGATAGTAGAAATTTCTGCCCCCACTACTTCCAGTTCTATCAACTGCGACAATCGTTCCATCCTCCATCACTCCAAAGTCTCCTGTCCCCGGAATGTTAAAGCGTTGAAGCCAAGTCTTCCCGTTGTCAGTACTGCGATATATTCCCCGATCTGTTCCTGCCAGCAGACTACCTGAAGCGAGGCGTTTGATTACGTATGTCTCGCGAGTAAATCCTGTCGGCTCCCAACGATTTGTTCCTGTGTAGAATCGCCAGATACCATTTCCAGTACCGGCCAGAAGATCACCCTCGGAAGTCTCCTCAAAGCTGTAGAGTTGGGCGCGATCGATTCCGTCGGAAGCTAATTCAAAGAAGAGTTGGGTCTGCGAGATTGCAGCAACAGGAAAAGAGAAGGCCAGCCAAAACAAGGCGGGCAGCAGACGCAAGTGGAAGGTAGAGGTGGTAATCATAGCTCTATTTGTTGTTTAATGGTATTTCATCGTAGATAAGCCTGAAAACAAGTACACGTGATGGTGGTGTAAAGTTAATGTTAGGGTGTTGAGGAATCAAAAAAAGGGGGACAAAATCGTTTCACCTTCTCTCTGCCAACAAATTCATACGCTTCGCCTAATCTAAGGACGAGAACTTTGGTAAGTTATACGGTCTCGAAACGTATATCAGCTATGTTCTCTTCAAGGAATGTGGCAGTCTTCAAGGAGCTTCTCGATCAGATCGAGGGAACTTACCTTGTTGGTGGCTGATGACAGTGCATCTGATGTGTGGCACAACGAAGATTGGCAGCAGGGCAATGCAACATCCCCTTACTATCTGATTCTTCAGTAGTATCGAATCTATCCTGAGCGAGGTGCTTTCCCGATGAATAACGTTTGGCAATACATCAAACAAAACAAACTGATTGTTTTACTCGACTTCGCCATTCTCTTCTTCCTATGCCTCCCGATTGCAGCAGGAGAACCTACTGAAGATGATCCCTTAGTTTGGACTAATCATTATGTGATCAACGATGAAATGCTCGCTATACCCTCTATTGTTTTAGTCTTATTGACACTTTCCTTTCAATTGCCTTCACTACATCGATTCCGGTTCCTCTTGATAGTTTTGGATTTGATACTCTGTTCGTTCATTACCTTGATTTCCCTGGTTGCTTTCGCTCTTCCCGTTCAAGATCTTCAGCCTCATAATGGATCTCTGTTTGGGGCCGCACTTGCTCCGATTCTCTTCTTTATCGTCATCGACGAGATAGTAAGCCGCGAGAAGAAAAAAGAAGAGAGAGCAAGAACTGGTGGATTAGCAACCTAAGTGTTCACTTACACCCAGTAGAAGAACTAAACCGCTTACTGCACAAATACAGTAGTGATGAGTCTACCTGAGTAAAGAGCGTGGAGGCATTCACCGAAACCTCTACATGAATGATCTCAATGAAATTCCTACTCCCCTCCAATCGGCGTCTTCACCTCCACTGTCACTGTTCTACAGTAATATCTACCCTCCGGTAGACTATTGTCGTAGCGGAGTTTTGGGCCTACACCCTCTACGGTTGTGATGGTTGCCTCCGGGGCGTTTGCGGCGATGATGCTCTTCACGGTTTCGGCGCGGGCTTGCGAGAGTTCTTTGTTGTGTTCGAGTTCGCCAAGTCGGTCGGTGGAGCCGGTTATGGTCATCGTTGATCCATCCTTGAGGGCGTCGGCAACAAACGACTTGACCATGGTGCGGTTTCCGGGTGTAATCTCCGATTTGTCGAAGTCGAAGACAATCAGGCTGAGCCGACTGACCTCGAATGGATTTAACTCAACGTTTGTCGGAATACCAACCTCTTCGGTTGCGGTCTCTCCATTTCTCTCGCGTACAGTTAAGGTTGCCCGAAGTTCCCCTGCTCCTGAGATGCCAGAGGCAATCTTATCGGCAGTCTCTTGCGTGATTGTGGTGCGGAAGATTGGTGGAACAGGACCTTCGCCCCCCTGCTTTATCACTTCGTTTGTTCCTGAGTTCACCTGAAGGTTCCAGCTTGTGATGCCACTTGGTGCTTCCGCACTCATTTGCATCTCGAACTTGTCGGGCTGATAGGAGTATTCGTTGAACTGCTTGTGGATGATTGGCTTGATTGCCTCCGGGCTGTTCGAGGTAATCTCTACTCGTCTGTTCTCCTCAAACCCTTCTCCATACTCTTCGCTGGAAGGGAACTGTGGTCTGCTGCTTGTGGTGACTGTTATCCGCTTCGGATCGATGTTCCAAGTCTTCGTCAGATACTCCTTAATCGATTCGGCTCGACCTTTCGCAAGGGTAGTTAGTTCTGTTGCGGTGCTTGCCTCACGACCATCGGTTGTACCGTTCAGGGTAATCTTTATCCCGTCGTCACTTCGCATTCGTTGCCCAACGATATTCAGTAGGTCGTGGTAGGCTTCGAGTGAACGCCATGAGATCGCCTCTTCATCAAAACTCTCTATCTGATTTGCCCGAAGCTGTTTGTAGCGTCCCGGTATCTGGCCGCTCCCACTGTCGAAGAAGACGTAGGGGAGGATCGGGAACGTCTCAGTCACAATTGTCTTAACAACCGAAAGTTGCTTCGGTGAGGAGACGTTGAGGTTGGCCACTGGTGGCGTTGGCAGAGTGAAGCTCGGTGGTTCAACCGGCTCCAGTGCTGGTGGTCGCGGTGGATCGGGTAGTTTTTCAAGTGGTCCGAAGCTCCAGCGGAGTGCCGCTCCACCCTGAATTGAGGTAATCGTCCAGGGGCGATTCAGCACGACATCGTTGAAGGGATGGTAGTATGAGACTTCGGGGGCAATGCTCAGTCGAGTGCTGAGGGGAATATCGTAGCCGATTGCTCCCGACGCAGATAGGAGGGACTCCGGGTTCTGAAGATCACCTGCGGCAACTGTTCGTTCGGCGATGTTTGTCTCCGGGTAGACAACGCCTTGCGGTGATATAATCTCCTCCTTCTGTTCAAATGTTGTTCCCTGAGGAAAATCAATTGCAGCGGTTCCGCGGATGTAGAGGGGAAACCAGGGGAAGGTAAAGCGGACGCCAAACTCGGTTCGCAAGTAATTCAGCGAAGCGGTGTAGGAGTGGCGACGTTCTAACGTTGTGTACTCTTCGGTGATTGGGTCGAGGATTGGTAACCCGCCAACAACTGTTTCGCCGAGTGTTCCACCCCGGGCAGCATATCCAACAGAGGCGTAAAGGTCGAGCAATTTCTCCAGTACTGGTATCTCTGCAAACCCACCGACAGTAAATCCTTTCCCATCCCCATCGCCGAATGCACCACAGTCGGCTCCCCCAAGAAAAACGTTCGCTTCAGTCTTGTGGATGTTGTAGGCGAATGCTCCGTACACTCCAGCCCGGAACGTCACCTTCTCCAGTTTGCGTGGAGGGAGTGGATGCTTGTCCGCATCTTGTGCGAGAACCGTTGATGGCAATCCAACGAGGAGTAGGATGATGAGACAACGGTGAATATGTGCGGAGATACATGACATGCAATTCAATCGGATTTGTGTTGTGCGTGTTTTGGGATTGTGACTGTAGGGACATGATGCATCATGTCCCTACAGTCACAATCCCATCAATTCTGGCTCAATATCTTACCGAACAATCCTCAACGTTTTTGTTCCCTTGAATTTACGTGCTTCGAAGACCAAGAAATATGATCCTGACGGAAGATCGGAGACATCGAACTCTAAGAGGTATCTACCTCCCGGCATAATCCCTGTGCCGGGGAGGAGGCGGAGGACTTCGCTTCCCGCCGCGTCGTAGAGGGCAAGGCGTGCCGGTACATCTTCGAAGAACTCAACTTCTATCGAGACGTGATCTCCCGCTGGGTTCGGCGTCGGTGCAGACATCTTGTTTGAAAGACCTCCACGGAACTCGAGTGTGGTGATATTACACTTCGGGTCAACCTGCACACTACTCGTATCACCAGTTGGGACGGGTTTCACGAAGAAGATCGAATCGCTCTTGAAACCTTGCCTATCAACACGTAAGAACATTTGGGTTATCGCAGTGTCCGGGACGGCAAAGACGAACTGAAGCGTCGCAAGTTCTCCCGCCTCAATGCTGTCGATTCCCGGAATCGTAATCTGCAATCCATCCTGTGTCGGCGTTGCCTGCACTGCGCCTGAGTAGGGACTACGAATGTCCATGAACTGGAGGGCACGGTGATTGTAGTCGAGCTGGAAACTCAGGTCAATCGGTGCAACCGGCATGTAGCGATCCGTCTGAATTGTCACCTGCACTGTGTCGGCAATAATTCCCATGATCGGGTCTTCCACAATCTCCAAACGAATTGGCCACGGTGGAGCGTAGCCGATGCTTCGGATCCTTCCGGTGTCGGCAATCACGCAGGGGGCACTTGCGAAAGCAGGCATCAGCGTATCGTTGTATGCCTCATCTCTCGGGCAGTAGCTGACTGTGAGGAAGACAGTGTCGCCCGGAGCTAATACTGCCGGAAGGGGTATGCTGCTGGCACTGATTCGGTGATCTGGCGGTAGTGCCAACGAGTCGAACGTTATCGGCAAGTTTCCGGGATTCCACACGAAGATATCTTGGTCTGCGCAGGTCTTTACGAATACTGTGTCGAAGTCGGTGAAGCCCTCCACCGCTATCATCGGTACATCGACAATCACCCAAGCGAAATCTCCATCGGTGATGTAGCGATACTCTACTAACGAATCGCTGTCGTAGTCGAAATTATCGAGCCGAATTTGGAATGCGTTCGGTCCCCCCTTAACCAGATAGCGGACGTAGGCGAAATCTCCCGGCGGCAAGTTCCAAATATCACGGACTGCTGCCCACGAGCCATCTCCTGTATCGACAAGACTTGTGTTTGTCGTGTGTGGTGAAATCACGTCGAGTGGAATCAGTGAAGTAGTGTCGTAGTCAACGTGGAAGAGAACGTCTACTACTTCTTGCTCCGGTGGCATCGGTTGGAATGCTGCTACTGGAATTATCAACGTGTCGCAGTTGCTCAGGAAAAATGTATCCTGAATGCTTGCTGGACGTGCAGTGTCGATTGCTACTTCCCAGCCTCGGTTCGAGGCGTAGCCCGAGCCGATGACTGTAATGGTGCTGTCGATACCGGCACATGGATGAGCAAATTCTAAGACCATCTTTGCCGTGTATGTCTTCGGCGCGCGTGGGGAGAACGTCAGGTCAATGCGGAACGTCTGGCCACGCCTGATTACCCAGGGGAGAGGAGCACCACTGTTTGCTTGGGCAGTAAAGACTCGGTCATCCGGCTCAAATCGAACGTTTGTGATAACTAAGCTGTCACCACTTGGATTCAGAAACTGGTCTGGCACAGTAATGCGAACGTTTGTGTTCGTTACTGTTCCAACCGTTCTCGGTCTGCCAAAACTTACGATGTTGTTCCCGCGATTGGAGATAAAGAAAATCTCGCGTCGACCACTAATGGTTGTGGCGAACTGCTCGTTCCAGATTTCTACACCACCTGAACTTGTTCCACTTGCAGCGATGTGAATCTGTGCGTTGTGGACGATCTGCGAAGTATCGGAAGGCCCACTCGGGCAGAACCGAATGATAAGCGTGTCGGTTGTCTTCGGTGGAATCTCATAGGGTGTATTTGTATCTCCCGTCAGTTTCGATCTCCACGTATAGTAAGCTGGATTTGCGTTCGCAAGTCCTCCGGCATCTATCCAGATCGAGTCGATCCTCATTGGGATGAAGTCGCTATTGTTCGGCAACGGTATCTGGCGCTCGGTACACTCGCAAGGTTTGTTCAATCCAAAGTTGATGAAGGTGACCGGAACGTCGAGCCTGACGATTTTACCTGTTCCGTTGAACTCTCCAGTGAAGTCGATGTCGCAAGGGGAGTCCGTCTCTACTACAATCTGTCCTTTGTAGGAACCTTCTGTCGTCGGTCTGAACTCCACATCTACCCAAAGTGAGTCGCGTGGACCGAGTACCGTTGGCAAGTTCGGGGTAGTTCCCAGAATTACGTAGCCAGGTGGAAGGTTGATATTCGTGACGTTGATGGGAACTGCACTAATGTTCTCTATCAGCACTCGCTGCCCCTGTTGCCATCCAGCCTCAACAATGCCGAACGTTGTGAGTGGTTCAACGAAAAGTCGTGGTACAACGCTTGAAGTGCGGACGAGAATTTCGTAGATCTGTCCGTCAGTTAACTCCAAGTGAATGTAGCCGATGTCTGCGCGGTCGGTGTTTAGATCGTTTGGGCAGTACTCAACGATATATTGGAACTTCTCTCCTGCGTTGATTGTCCCGGTTCGGAACGTTCCAACGATCTTCATCTTTCCACTTGGATCTACTAAGTTCGATTGTGGACCCCCAACAATTGTTAGAGGTCCGCCGGAGATGTTCTCCACATCTACCGTATCTCGTTTGCACTGGCATCCCACAACATCTTCAAGTAAAACAAAGGCTGGGTCGAATGAGAGAGCGTCGAACACTCCCGTGCCACTAATTGGAATGCAGGTTGTCCCTAAACATTGCTGATCGAAGATGCAGAGTGTGTCGTAGTATGTGATTGCCTCGCGTGGTCTGAACTCCACTGTCACCGGTTGCGTCCCCCCAGTATTCATCTGGAAGCTCTTCGACGAAGTGATGCGGAAGGCATCGCCTACTTTTAGGTAGGCAGTGAATCGTGCGTTGTCTCCGTTGTTGAATGCGTTCACCGTGCGCTGTGTAGTCTTCCCAACGGTGACGTTCCCGAAGTTGACTGAAGGTTGATCGAACCCGTTGTCGACATTGATGCCGTATCCTTTAACAGCAAACTTTTTAATGATCGTACAACCTCGATAGCGACCCCGCACAAAGAGAGAATCAAACTTGTTTCCTCCACTTGTTGGACGGAAGCGCATGAAGTCGGGTTGGAATGCGAACATCGGTGGCATTGTGAGCGGGTAGGCTCGCCGCCGGGCGAAGAACTCTGTTGTGCCGAAGTAGATCGAGTCGATGTATGCTGTGTCTGTGGCTAAATTCCGGTATTGGTAGAGTCGAACGTCGCTGATCTGGTTTGGACAGACTCTACCGAAGTCAACCTGAACGCCCGGTTGGTCAAGTCGACCACCGCCACTGCCGTTCAGGAGGACAAGCACATCCTGTGTGTGTCCCTGCATTGGAACAATGCCGCTGCCGGGACAGCGGTCATCACTGTCGATTCGGAGTGTGTCGTAGAGGGTTCTGGTGGTGTCGAGTTGGTTTACGCGAACAACCACACGCCAGCAATCACCCGGAGCAAGTGTCAGTGGCCAAGGTCGGGAAGGATCTTCTGGACGTACTGAAAAGTTGGTTCTGTCGCTGTGTGAGGCGTTCCGTATCTGCATCGACCTCCCGGTTCTGTTGCAGATTTCTATCGTGTCTTCCGCATAGGTTTGCTCGATGCAACCAACGTAGAGTGTATCAAACTCAATTCGTGGTTTCGAATAGGAAAGCTCGGTTGTCCGCTGAATGTTGAATGGGACATCGTAGCTAACGTTGCATCGGTCGGTTCCCCGTATTCGGAGTGTTGCCTCGATGTCGCCGGTGATCTGTGCGCTCAGCCGAACTGATACTGTCCGCTGGCTGTTCTGGGTCAGGTTGAGCGATGTTGCCGAAAGCTGAAAGAGTGCGCTGTCGCGGCCAATCATCTCTAACGTTACGTTCGATCCACAGAATGATGTGTCCGTCAGTCGAAAGAGGAAGGTCGTGTCGGCAGTACAGTTCAGCGGTGTGTTGATTGCAGATGGTATTACCGAGTAGGTTGGAGGAATCACTCGCAGATTTGTGTCGAGAGTAATACCATTTCTCAACCGTCCAGTATGTCCATTTCCGGATGCGTCGCAGAGGGTTGCAGTATTCCTATTGTCGTTGAATCGATAGTAGAGAATCAGTCCCGGCTCGTTTCCACGAAGGGAGAGGATATGCTGGCATCGTACTTCCATGCTGTCAAGTGCTCGGTTCCAAATGCGGACTTCGTCCATGTTACCCATGAATGTCCGATACCGATTCTCGTTGTCGTAGAGAGCGTTGGTGCTCCCTATCTGCGTGAAGAGATTGTTCCGGTTTACTTGGTTAAGGCGGGTGAGAGGGTAGGTGACGTTCATGTTCTCGCCTACTTTGATCCCATCGGCGTAAAGCGTTGCCACCGTTGTGCTTCCATCCCATACTGCTGCTATATGCACCCAGCCTCGCGTGTAGAGGTTTGGAATGTTGGCCGTGACAATTGTGTTGTCGGTGCTTCCGAGATTGAAGTTGGGGTGGTTTAGTTCAAACGTTATTTGGTTGTCTTCGATGTAGACAACCCACTGATCGTTATTGTCTTGATTCGGCCCCCAGAGTCCAGCCACAAACTGCCGTTTCCCCCCTTGTATCTCCGGTTTCAACCAAGCCTCGAAGGTGATTGCCGTACTAAGGCTGCGAAGTGGATTTCGATTGTCAACGTCAACGAACTCGGCAGTTCGTCCGCTGGTAACGTCAATCGTGAGCATGTTTCCTGTACAGGAAGGATCTCGATCACATCCGGTGATCTGTCCCTCTACCTGAAGAACAGAGCCGAGAAGGAAGAGGAGGAAGAAACAATACTTCATAGGCTATTCCTAATATCTCACGGAAGATTGTTTCGTGAGATAGACTGGACTCCGAACGATTTTTTCGTGCGCGCTTATCGTACGCGCGTTGTTACTGGCAATTCTTTTGGACAAATACATGGGTTGATTGACAGCTACCCTCGGCTACCGAACACAGGTAATAACTTTTGAGTCAGTTCCACTCCCTGTGCGAATGGTACAGAGGTAGTTTCCAGCCGGAATGTCTCCTTCAAAACGGACTTGATGTTTTCCTGCCTCGAGCGTTCCGTCGAACAGTCGAGCTACTCGGCCACCCTCCATCGAACTCATCTCTACAATAACGTGATCTGTCCGGGCAACGCGGAAGTCGATTCTGGTTGATCCAACAAAGGGATTTGGGGTTGCCCCCAACAGTGCAACACTCCCTGATCTCTCCTCCCGACTACGAACCCCCGAGGTTGCCTGTAGAACATCTAAAGGAATCAACGTGTCGTCCTGCAACACTTGGCGTGCGTCGGCAAGTGAAAGACCGAACCAGTCAGTGAGGATTTCTGTGTAGACAGTCCGGTAGTCAATCTGCGCCCGCAAGTCGCCATTGTTGTTCAGATTTTCAAGGTCAGGAGTCTCACCAAAGATTGCGCTGTTCACTCCTGTTCCGAAGACAAACTGTACGGAGGCTGCGCCGTGATCGGTTCCGAAGCTCCCGTTCTCGTGCGGACGGCGTCCGAACTCGCTCAACGTCATGCCAACAACGCGGTCGGCCTGGCCTAAGCGGATCATGTCGTACTGAAACTGTGCAACCGCGTCAGAGAGTCGGTGGAGTAGGAGGGGATGTGCTCCGGTCAAGGTCATTCCATCGTCGTTTCGTTGCTGGTTGACGTGGGTGTCGAAGCCTCCTATCGAGACGACGTAGACCTTCGTGTTCAATCCGCCTGCAACCATTGCTGCCACTGCCCTAAGCTGCTCTCCGAGCGAGTTCGCTCCATATCCATCCAGCGGACTAAGCTGTGAAGCTCCCGACTCGTAGGCATCCTTCACACGTTCAGCATATTTGTTCGAGCGTGCTGCAATGTCGGCAATAAAGGTGTATTCGTTCAGATATGGTGTTCCCCCGCTTTCGGCGTCCAACTCGTCAAGCTGAGCGTTCACTCCCTGTTGAATTGTGGGATCGTTGATTTCGATTCCCATCTTCTTCCCATCAGAACCTCGAAGCAACAGCGAGAATCCACCGAACTGAATTGCAAGTGGATCGTCCGGCAGACTTGCTGGGAAGTCGGGATAGCGCTCTTCTAAGTAGCGACCAATCCAACCAGTGTCGAGCCGGACGTTCGGGTCGGAGTCGTTGATACCACTTAGCCAGATATCTGTGGATCGAAAGTGGGAGAGGTTCGGATTGTCGTAGCCGACCCCCTGCACAATGGCAAGGTTCCCAACTTCAAGCATTCCGGCGATGCCGTTGTTTATCCCCTCGGTAAGTGCGGGGTGGAGGTAGACATCTCCGAGACCATTCCAGGCGAGAGCCTTCGGAACGCTAACTGCTGGCCTGATCCGATAGTATTCGTCGTTATCTGCTGGGACAAGAGTGTTCAGGCCATCGTTGCCGCCGAAGAGTTGGATCACCACGAGCACACGGTCGCTTTCAGGAGGAAGTTGTGCGAGCATTTTCAGTGATGATGATGCTCGCGCCTTCAATCCCCCCACCACGAAGGGAGTGGCTGCCGTAGCTGCTGCAGTCGTCTTGAGAAATGAACGTCGCTTCATCGGAGGAAGAGTATAGTTGTTAGTTGTTTGATAGTCGATCGTAGATAGTGGATCGTTGATGAGGGGGTAGCCGTTAACTACTATCCACCATCAACAATCTATCCTCATCTGTCTTAGCATAAGTGAAAGTCAGGTAACAGCGCAATCGTTGAAAGTAGTTCTCTAATTCTGAGTCCTGCTGTTCCCACATTTGCTACGATATTTTCCCACTCATAATCAGGTGCTCCCTGCAAGAGCTTCCCTTCTAAGGCTGTGCGCCGTCCGTCCGATATTGGGCGTGGAAGGAGGAGGGCAGCAACGTTCCCAATCAGTTCGTGTACATCTTCATAGTTTGGGAACTGCGTCACGAAGTTCAATGCGGTCTGGTCGCTCATGCTGTTAATCACATCCAGCGCAGTGTCGGTTCTAATCGGGTAGGTGTTTGTTGTCATCCAATCGCGATAGCCGGGCCATCCACTCACGTTCGGTGGATCGAAGAGCACCATCTCCATCTCGTTCATCGCGCCGACCATGTTCGAAGGTTGGCCTATCTGTCGGGCTAATCCCACAACATATTCTGCCGGTGTCTTGATCTGCGCCCCCAAGTTCAGGTTGTCGAAGAAGTGAGCACTTTTAAAGAGAGCTGCGAGAACAGGCTTGACGTTGAAGTCGTTATCCTTAAAGATCTGTGCCATTTGCGAAATCACATTCTCATCTGCTCCACCCGGATTGCTGTAGACGAAGAAGGTGTAAAGTTTTCGGCAGATGAAAGTTGCTACGGCATCAGGGCGTTGGTCGAAGATTGTGTCGATCATCTTCTGCACCTCATCTCGCCGCACGAGGAACTCAGTGTTGGAGTCGTTGTCGCGAGCCGCAAAGGAGACGCTGAGGAATTGCTTCGCGCCGGTGTCGTGGTCTCCCGGAAGCAGATATGGGTTGAAGAACCCGTTCGGTGCAGCCTCATCGCTGTATTGTGCTACCTTCCACCCAGTGAGGATGCGTGCTGCCTCCTTAATATCCCCTTCGGTGTAGTGGCCGAGACCAGTGGTGAAGAGTTCCAACATTTCCCGACCGTAGTTCTCGTTTGGATTTCCCTTAATGTTGAGATTGCCTCCGAGGTAGACTAACATTGCGCCGTCGAGAGTAACCCCCAACATCATGTTCCGATAGCCTCCAAGGCCAAGGTTCCGAAAGAGTTGGTTCTGCCGGTAGAGTAGCGGAGCTATAACATAGTCGAGATCCACAACGAACTCCGTAGCGAAGAGATTGCTGTAGAAGCCGGTCATCTTCTCGATGGCCGTTAACCCAGCATCCTTCATTACCCCCGCGTACCAGGCTTGTAGTGCTTGGTGGTCAGCTCGCCACTGCCCCCGAATGATATTCTGGAAGGTAATGTCGAGTCCCCCCAAACTCTCGGTAATGTGGTCGGCCATTGATGGGGGAGTTGGGTTGTTCGGTGTATCGAGCAGCAAATCAACGGCTGCTGAGGGAGACATACCGAGCAGTGTACTGATGTCGTTCCATCGAGGTAAGAATGTAAGCCGCCGGAGGAGGTGGCCAGCCCGGATGGCATCCCAAGGCTGTGAGGCATCCGGCACGTACGGTTCAAGGCCTGTAGCAGGACGTGCAGCGGCTGCATCTCCCTTTACAGGAGGTCGGGAGTGGATGCGCCCCGTCAAAAAGTCTCGACGATCCATAGAGGTTTCCAAGCGTTTATGTTGTACGAGTATTACGGTCAAGCTCAGAGAGCTACAAGTGGGTGCAGTGGATGGGGAAACTAATGATGGAGTTCAAGTTCCACACTCTATGTATTGGGAAGAATGTTGCATAGGAAGAGTGTGTCACCAGAATAGAAGGCTACGCAGTAGCCAACGCATCAATATAGGTCGATTCCGTTTTCATTCCAACGATTGTCTGAAGTTTGGAGTGAAAAATGTAAGATCAACGTCGGAAGAGTGACTCGGTAGGGAAGGGGAAGTTACAGTGAGGGAATTCAAAAGATCAAATTCAAAATTCAAAAAGGAAATCAGGAGAATTCAAAAGAGAAGAATCGATGCCAGAACGGTTCTCCCTTTTTTGAATTTTTAATTTTGCCTTTTGAATTCTTTCTTACCACTTGAGGCCCAATTTCTCCATCGCCTCTTTTAACGTCTCTCTCTGTTCGTCGGAAATGTTCTTCGGCATTACTAAGTGGAGTCGGATAAAGAGATCACCCGTTCCAGCCATCGACTGGTAGCCTAAGTTTGAGACCCGGAGGACTTTCTCTGGGTCTGTGCCGGCAGGTATCTTTACGGTCACTTTCTGGCCGGATGGTGTCCGCACGCGAACTTTGCTTCCGAGCATTGCCTGGGCAATGTTGATGTTCAAGTCAACGTAGGCGTTGTTTCCCTTACGTTTGAAGAAGGGATCGTCTGTTGGTTGAGGCTCATCACTTGCTGGCGGTTCTCCCGAAGTTTTTTTCCCTCCCCCGAAAAGATTCCCCAACAAGTCTTCAAGTCCGCCACCAAAACCACTACCACCACTTGGCTGGTTGCTGTAGCGTTCACGCTGGGTCTGCGTTCCGAAGTTTCGCATGAAGTCGGCGTAGTCGTCGTCGAACGATCCCTCCGAGCCTGTTCCAGTTGTGCTGGTCGGGCGAGGTCTGAACCCGAAGCCAAAACCACCACCTCCTGTCCCTCCAAGTTTGCGGAGCTGGTCGTACTTCGCTTTCTTCTCACTATCGCTCAACGTATCGTATGCCTCTGTTGCCTGCTTAAAGCGCTCTTCAGCAGCTTTATCTCCCGGATTTTTGTCAGGATGGTTTTCCTTCGCAATCCGTCGGTAGGCTTTCTTTATCTCATCGGCAGTTGCGCTTTCGCTGAGGCCGAGAACTTCGTAGTAGTCTTTTCCTTTCATAGTTCTGAATATGCTATTCCTTCGTTGATTCACCAACTATCGGAGAGGGATATTCTCTCCCCCAAGTTCCGCGTGTCGGTTGTTCGCATAACTCGCGGCAGAGATTCACTATCTTATCGACTGATACACGGTTCAGACAGAGAAGGTCTTCCCGCGCGCAAATTGGACGCATACAGGCTCCGCAACTCAAATCTTCGCTCCCAAACGATCGCGTGTGCTCTCCCCACGGACTACTCCACGTGCGTCTGCTCCCTCCGAATATCCCAATGGTTGGCACACCATTTGTCCAGGCTAAGTGCATCAGGCCAGAGTCATCGCTGACCATAAGGCAAGTTTCTCGGAGGAGGATCATTGCTTCTATCGGAGTTGTCTCTCCTATTAGGTCGAAGACATCTCCTTGAAGATGTCTTCGAAGCAATGTAGCTCCCTCCACAATATTCTCTGTCCCCAGAAGGAGAATGCGTCCACTCCACTCCTCGACAAGTCTCTTGCCCAACTCCGCATATCGTTCTGCCGGCCAATTTTTTGTGGGCCAGCAACCGGCAGGATTTAAGCAGATCAGAGGGCGACCATCATTTGGAAGAGAGAACTTGCGAAGAACTTCCTCTCGCAGTTTATCGGGGAGGCTAAAGTGAATATCGGGGGTCACCTCCTTGAGGCCGACGTAGGAGAGTGCCTCTATGTAGCGTTCAAGGGCAAGTTTTGGTGCATATCGGTCGAACGCTACCCAGGCGTCGGGTTGGAGGCGGCGACGAACGAGATTGGAAAGTCGCGAGTTCTGGATGTCCACAACAACGTCGGGGCGTGGTATCCGAAGGCTCAATGCCGATCTGACTTTCTTGAGGTGGGCACTTCGCGTAACAACGGAGTGAACGTGATCGATCCACGGGATGGAGGAGAAAAAAGAAGAGTATTCTTCCGAGGTGACGAAGTCGATCCGTGCGTTTGGATAGGCTTTGCGGAGTCCAGCTAAGAGAGGAAGAGAGATTACAGCGTCACCAAATGCGTGAAATCGGAGTACGCATATCCGCTCAGGAATCTCTCCTGACTTCAGTTGCAGACCCCGAATACCTTCTTCCCTCATTGGTGGGATTGGATATATCTCTTTCTCAATCATTCGCATTTGAACGTGGTAATGAACTACGTACTCCCCCTATCTTTCGTTCATGTCCCAACTTTCAATAATTATTCCAGCATTAGACGAAGAGGAGAATCTACCCCGATTATTTGAATCGTTGGCTCCGCTCCTTCAGTTCGACATAGAGATTATTGTTGTTGACGGTGGGTCAACCGACCAAACAGCCGAGGTGGTTCGGGTAGGGGGAGCTAAACTAATCTCCGCTGAGCGGGGGAGGGGGCGACAGTTGCTGGCTGGTGGAGTCATTGCATCGGGACGGCTTTTTCTTTTTCTCCACGCCGACTCGCTCGTAACAGCGAAGGCAATCGAAGATATTCAGATTAGCCTCGCCAATCCAGACTTTCGTATTGCCCTCTTCCGACTCCGCTTCGATTCACCCCGACTCATCTATCGGCTCTATTCCTTCTTCGCTCGGTTCGATTCCCTCTGGACAACGTTCGGCGATCAAGGGTTGTTGATTGATCGAGATTTCTACAATCAGCTTGGAGGATTTCCAAGCACATCCCTCTTTGAAGATGTTCTGTTGTTGCGCCGAGCACGCCGGGAGGGGAGGATCGAGAAGTTCAAAGGAGAGATTATCACCTCCACTCGGCGCTACCGTGAGGGAGGTGCAGTTCGGCTGCAAGTTCGAAACCTTATGTTGCTCTCACGATACTTGGCCGGGGGGGAACCGGAATCCCTCGCTAAAAAATATCGCTGCAGAAATGAGAGTGGAGATTCCAATCGGGGGTGAACGTGATATCTATTCTTCTTTCTGTAAGTTTGAATTCAATAGCATGTGGGCAGAACGTCTACGTGCCAGAGAGTAGAGAAAAAAGAGTTTTAACCTCAACCTAACTTCAGGGAGAAGAATTGTATATGAAAGGGACAGGAAAATTGTTTTTGATGGGATTGTTTGTTGCAGGATCGCTCAGCTTTACGGCCTGTGGGGATGACGCAAAGGATGAAAAACCAGCAGCAGATACAACCGCAACAGCGGCTCCTGCACCACAGGAAGCTCCGGCAGCATCTGCCGCAACGCCAACACCCTCTACACCTTCGGAAGGGAACAACAACGCTTCCACTGCTACAACTGAGAAGTCAGATAACCCAGTGAAGGAAGCAAGCAAGGATGTGAGGAATGCAGCGAAGACCGTGCAGGAGACAGCAACAGATGTTAAAGAGACGGTGAATGAGGGGAAGAAGGCCGTGGAAGATGTGAAGGGCGTTTTCGGCGATAAGAAGTAGAAACTGTTTGCCGTTCGGCACATAATTCCACCCATTTTTAAGCAGAGTTCCAATACGCTTTGGAACTCTGCTTTTGTTTTGAAACGTTTGCGTGAAGTGCTAAGTTTGCCCCCTTGCAAGTGGAATTCTACCCTTGCTGTTGTGTCAAACTAATCTCAGGGAGTTCTCGAAATGAAAAAACTTACCATGTTCATGCTCGCTCTTCTTACTGTTGGCATGATTGGCCTTTCTGCCTGTGGTGACGACAAAGCCGATGCTACTCAGGATACCACCGAACAGAAGGCTGAGGATGCAGCAACCACAGGAGAAGATGCTGCACAGAAGGCCGCCGACAAAATGGAAGGAACTACTGGCCAAGCAGGTGAAGCAACGGATAGCACCGCCGAGGGTGGAAAGGAAGCCGCAGAGGGAGATAAGGAATAAGCTGTTTGTTATCTACACTACAGCCTAAGTAACGAAAGGATCGAAGATTAATCTTCGATCCTTTTTTTATGTGGACAAGGATTAGAATTACAAATTCAAAATTCAAAATTAAAAATGTAGGGTAGGGGTGTGAAGCAACTACAGTGGTTTCGATTTTCCCAATCCCCAATCCCCAATCCTTACTTCACAACCACCACTCCCCGTTCAGCCACACCGTGCGGCGTAGTGATTCTTAGCAGGTAGAGTCCGGGGGGAAGGTCCGAGGTATCAATCAGCAGTTGATGTACCCCTGCTTCGACGTTTGATGGAGAGAGCACCTGTATGGTCTCCCCCCGTGGTGTTATCAATGTTGCCTCAAGCCAAGCCCAGTCATCTAAGGAGAATTCTGCTATCACATCGGTCGATGCTGGGTTCGGGCTTAATCGGTCGAGAACTGGAATCCGTGAGATCAGGTGGAGGCCAACGTCGAGACATGTTCCCAACACTGCGAAACTTCCGTCGTGCGGGTTAGTTTCGATAGAGGGACGACTCCAGAAAAACTGATCGATAGTCAGTGGCGTGTTGGTCTTGTCGGCGAGAAGCCCCGTGCCAATCAGACTTGTTAAAGTATCCCCCTGTCGATTGCCGAATTGACCCCGAATAGTGAGTGAAAGTTCGCTTAGCAGAGGATCCCACTCTTTCGCAATCACTTCCCCTTCAGATAGTTCTTCAAAGAAAAATGTTGTGCCAATAAATCGAATCGTTGTCGTGAAAGTGTCTTGGTCGTCAGGCAACTTTCCCCCTTCGAGTTGATAGCGGAGAGGGAGAGAAACGGTGGTGTTGAAGAGTGCGGAATCTTCTGGCAGCCAGACCGAAATGAGTCCGCTTGCGTCATCAGCATTGAGTTGCAAGTTCTGCGCAATACCACAACTAATCTCACTGACTGCGATTGATTCGCTTGGGCTTCCACTTGGTGGACCGGTGTAGCGGATCGTCAGTTCCGATGTTGCACCAACCGGCGTAATAGGGGGGATAATCGAGACGACTCTGTATGCTCCAACACTCGAAGGAGTCGACCAAGTAATAGGGGCACTCCCTCTGTTCGTTAGTGTGATCTGCTGATCGTTCGGTGACGAAGCTGAGGGATCGAACTGTACCGAGCTTCTCGAGAGAGTGAAAGATATTTCCTGTTTCTCTCCTCGAATGCTGATCTCTTCCATCCCAATTGCTGTGTTCGTCTGCAATTGCAACGTTGCACTCTTCGCCCCGGAAGACTTCGGACTAAACTGGATTGGGATTGTTGTCGAGGCTCCGGGATCCAAGAGAATCGGTGTTGTCCCCGAGTGAGAGAAATTATTCTCAGGATCATTCACAATTGCAATCCCATCGATTTGGAGAGTGTTCCCCCCTTCGTTGCGGATCACGATGCTTGAGTCCACAAACTCCGGTGTGGAGCAGAGGAGCGTGGGAAAGTTAAGTGGACTTGCTGCCAAGAGGGGGGCTGTCCCTGCGTGAACAACTTCTACTTCGATATTGGGCAGGTTGCAGGTCGGTTCGAAATCGAGGTTAATCGTAGCTCGATATGGACGATCCTCGGTTGGCTGCAATAGTTGTACGAGAATCTGGCTACTGCTTCCCGCTGGAACATCTACTGGGAACTGTGTTGTTGGAACTTGGAAGAAGGCTCGGTCTGCTCCGGAGAGCCTTCCCCCCGTTACTTGCATTTGCTGGTCACCTGTATTCTCTACCAGCATAAAGGTGTCGCGCGGATAGCTTGCAGTCGGTTCTCTCCGAATAGTCAGGAATATATCCTCTGCGGCCAGACGGATAGAATCGCGCTTTCCAGTGAGTGCCAAACTGAATGGCCCGCTCGGATCATTCGAGGTTATCTGCAACTCTCCCTGCTTTGTGCCTGCAGAAGTTCCACGCAGTTGAATTGCAATCCCTTTGCTCTCACCCGGTGGAATTACCAGTGGGGAGAGGGGCGTTGGCGCAGGAGTGATGAGCGAGAAACCTTCGTTGTTTACCGTAAGCTGAATATCTGTAATCTCAAGAGGTGTTCCTCCTCGATTGAAGATAGTGAGGGTTGTGTCGAGAGCATCGTCCGGACAGGAGGCCATCCCCAAGTCAACAGGTAGAGCATCGAGAAGTGGGGGGGTAAGAGTACGTCCCGAGAGAATTGTCTGCTGCTTGCCGCAGGTGATTGGGAGACCATAGTCGATTGCTCCCATGCTGAGTCCGGTGCTGACCGGAGTGTAGCGTACCTTTACCTTCAGGCATGAGCCGGGGGATAGAGTGTAAGGGCCACTCCCTTCGACTACTTGAAACGCACCGTCAGGTGAGAGAAGGCTTACAGCCCCTCCGATAGGAACGCCACTGTTATTGCAGAGAGAGAATTCCAGCAACGTGTCTACTGCCGAAGCTCCGAACGGCTTATCGCCGAAGTCGAAACTCTCCTTTGCTACCACATCACACCCTGCGCTTCCCATACCGACGAGAGCGAGCGTGTCGGGAAGAGCGCAGGCTGCGTGGAAGATTGCCGATGCCTGGTGCAAGCCGATTGTATTTGGCTCAAACTCTAACGTGATTGTTCTACACTCACCGGGAGGAATTGGGTCGGGAGTAATCCCTCCCACTATACGGAAGCTGCTCTCTTCCTTTCCAGTAATGGTCACCGAGTCGATTACTAACTGACCATCTCCTACGTTGCAGACCAGTGCCGTGACAATCGAATCCTTCACTCCTCCAATTCCGACTTCACCCATATCGACTCGACGTTCGAAAATTAGGGGACTGATTTTCATTTCGGGTGCGGTAACTGAGAAAGGTGTAGCCGTTGAATCGAGACCGTCAGCACGGTAGAGTGTGATCGCACGAATTCTATTGTTCAACCTGTCGGAGACGTAGAGAATATCACCTCGCACAATTACGCCAGAAGGACTATCCATAGTGGCCATCCACGGAACTCCACCATCACCACCATATCCGGCAAGTCCCGTCCCAGCAAATGTGGAGATAATACCGGTTGTCATATTTACCAGCCGGATCTTGTTATTCAGTGCATCGGCGATGAAGAGAGTGTCACCATAGATGGCAATGTCGGTTGGCAATTGGAGCATTGCCGCTGTTGCTTGTCCCCCGTCGCCACGGTCGCCAATTCTTCCGTTTCCTGCGAACGTTGTGATAATGCCAGTACGTAAGTCTACGCGCTTAACTCGCCCGGCATCCCGTTCAGCAATGAAGAGGATGCTATCTCGCAGAGCAATACCATGCGGTGACATAAGCCGTGCAACTGTTGCCTGAGCACCGTCGCTGTCAAAGGATTTTCCACCTCCGGCGACAGTTGTGATGATCTTCGTCTGCCGGTCGATCCGCCTTACCCGGTGAGTACTATCTACCTCGCTACCTGACTCACTTACGTAAAGGTAGCGGTCGTCAATCTCTAATGAGGCTGGAAAACTCATGTACGCAGTGTCGGAGTTCATGTGGGTTCCGTCAGGACTAAACCCGCTCGCCCCAGTTCCAGCGTATGTATAGATGCGATTCGTCCTTCGATCGACGACCCGAATCTTATGGTTATAGGTATCGGCAATAAAGATTGAGTCGTCGGTTACCAGAACGTCTTGCGGGCTGTTCATGCGTCCAGAAGTCGCCGGTCCACCATCACCACCATTGCCGTTGAGTCCTGTTCCAACAAGCGTGTTCACTACACCTGAAATCAGGTCAACCCCACGAATCCTGCTCCGTCCAGCCTCGGCGATGAAGAGGGTATCATCCCGTATATCCAATCCCATTGTCGAGCGGAGAATCGTCTCCGTAGCGAAGATGCTGTCTTCGTCTAAGTCCCCTCCACCAGCAATTGTGCTGATAAGGTGCTGTTGCTCGGCGGCTGTTGAAATCTTAATTCGATATTCTGTCCCCGGACCTGGTGGAAGCCAGTTGTACTCATATCCGGTAGCATCAGTTATGATCGTGAACCAGTTTCTGCCGTTGTCTTTGCTGTACTGAATGCGGACAGGCTCATCGGGGGGGACTCCACCCCACGTGATAGAAACCGAATCACACGTTCCGTAGTTCTCTCCTCCGAGAGGAGAGCGAAGTTTTAGTGGGGCACGCTCAGCACTCGGTTGGCGGTCACCCCCGGCCAAGATAACTGACCGTGAGGAGCAGGGTGCTCCGACAATTTTAAGTTCAGCGGAGTATCCGGTGGTATCGGTTGGAGCAAACTGCACAGTGATCTTTCGGCTCTCGCCATCGTTCAACGTAAATGGTGGGGGTGTGCCCCCCCAGTTGAAGATGGTGAAGTGAACGGAGTCAGTGATAAACGCTCTCTCAACAGTGATTGCTCCGTTCCGCGCCGTGATTGTCATCTCTTGTGTGCGGGTCGAAGGGAAAAACACTTTCCCGAACCAAAGGAATTTTTCGCTTGGCTCCAGTAGGATTAGTTCGCCTGTAGGAACTTTGTACGATCCCGAGCCAGAAATACCGGGTGGATTGAGCGAGACTTGCACCTTCCTCAACTCTGCCTCCGGTCCACACTCAGTTTCTGACTGCCAGACTACCTTGCATGGCTCCGTGCCGCGACTAATCAGAGCAATGCTCTGGAGAATTGCCGACAGTTCTTCCGAGGTTCGCACGTTCTGCCAGGTCTTCCCGTTCGTTCGCGTGGCGATTGTAGACAGTTGTGGACTCATCGGCGTGCCAATGGTGATGGCGTACACTTCTACCTTTGCCTTGTTCGCTTCGGAAATGATATTCTCAACGTTCGGTGGAACTCCCGGCTCTCCATCGGTGATAAACATTAGGATGCGTCGAAGCGTTTGCGGACGAGACTTTAACAGAGAAATTCCCCCGAGCATTGGGTCTACGAATGCAGGATCGAAATCTGTACCTCCCTCAGGAGTTAACCCCTGAATAGCGGAGAGGAGGGGAGGGGCAGATGTCTGGAAATCACTGACAATAAATGGTCGCTCGTTGAAGGCGGTGATTGCTACTCCAGTTGGTGGGGTAAAGAGAAAAGTCTCAAAAAAAGCTGCCGAGCCGTCGATAATTAGGTCAAGCGGAGTAGAGCCGTTCGGGAGTGGCGAGAGCATCGAACCACTCCGGTCGATCACGAAGGCCATGCTTACTGGTGTAGGACCAAGTGATGGGGGGCAACTGAGGCTGAGCACGTTGCGGAAGAGGCCATTCTCAAAAATAGAGAGATTACCCTTGCTCAACCCAGTAATCGGCTCGCCACTCCCATCAATCGCAATTAAGTCTCCTGTGACTTCAGGGAAGTTTCGTGTTTCGATATTCAGGATGGAGAGTCGCTGCGCCTGCAGTTCGGTTGAGGTGAGGAGAAGAACTATCGGGAAGAGAAGAATTGTTAGGAGGCAAGCAATACGTTGGTTGTCGAGTGCCAAACGGAATCTCTTCTCACCCGTATGTGTTCGATATGCTCTGTCTCTCCCTGTTGGCAGGAGAAAAACCGCAGAAATGCGGAGAGTCCAGAGAAGAAATAGCTTGCATACGCTGTGATATCCAGACAAAAATAATCGCTGCTTCGTAGTTGAAGGAAGATCAGAACCTGTGTTGTGAAGGTGTATCATTCAATCATGTGGTCGCAGAGTTATAAATGCCGAACATTACCGGAGGGAGAACAAACAAGGTAACAATCCAAAACGAAAGAAGTTTCGGAAAATTGAATTTAGTACTACCGCTAAGGTTCACCAAGGAAGAATTTCCCAGCAGGGTAAGAAGTCTGTTTTGCAGGTGCAGCTACTCTCCGCTCTCCACTCTCGTCTCTTGCACTCTCATCAGCTTCCGGAATCGGAGCGTGTGGAGCGTAGCAGCAACCGAGAGACCAATCACTAATCCCCACCAAAGCCCTTGTCCTCCGAGTCCGGCTTTGAAGGCGAGGAGCCAGCCGCTCGGAATTCCGATAAGCCAGTATGAGATCAGGTTGATAACCATTGGGCGTGCCGTATCCTTCATCCCTCGCAGCGCACCGATTGCCAGAACTTGAATTCCATCAGAAATCTGAAACGCTCCGGCCAGAGCTAACAGACTGGTAGCGTAGGCAACTACTGGCGGATCGTCAGTAAAAATCGTTGCAAGCTGATCTGGTATCAATGTGAAGATTGTTGCCGTTACGCACATGAAGAGCGTACCAATGCCGATGCCAACCCATCCGGCTAATCCAGCAGCTCGTGGATCTTGCCGGCCTAAGTTTTGCCCTACCCGCGTAGTAATAGCAAACGAAACTCCCATCGGAACCATGAAGGCAATCGCTGCAAGCATGATGGAGACTTGGTGTGCTGCCAGTGCAATCGTACTGATTGTTCCCATCAACAGGGAGGTTACGCCGAATGCTCCGTGCTCCATGCTGTGGGTTGCCCCGATTGGGAGACCGAGCTTCAGCATTTTAATAAGGTAGCGAGGACGAGGAATGCGCGCTCTGTAGAGGAAGCGGTAACGGCGAAACTCCTTTGTGCCGAAGACATAGATCAAGATGAGCAAAAGCATTACCCACCGAACGAAGGCCGTTGCATATCCTGCACCGGCTGCGCCAAGTTCAGGCATTCCGAGTTCGCCGTAGATGAGGGCATAGTCAGCTACCACGTTAAAGAAGATCGCGGTAAACGAAATCACCATCGCTACTCGAGTTCTGTTCACAGCATCACAGAAACCTCGGAAGACACTGAACCAGAGGTTTGCGATCATTCCCCAACTCATCGCCTTCGTATACTCACCTGCTAAGGCAGCCACCTGCGGTTCTTGTTTCCCGAGCAGGAGAATAGCCTCAGCGTTCCAGATAATGAAGAAGCCAATGACTGTCAGGAACAGAGCAAGCCAGAGACCTTGTGCAACTGAACGGCCAATCTCCTTCTCGTCACCTGCTCCGAATGCATGTGCTACCATCGGGTTAACTGCCGCCAGCGTACCGAAGGAGAAGACGACGTAGAAGAAGTAGACCACGTTCCCTACGCCGACACCACCGAGCGCATCTGGCCCGAGCTTCGCAACCATAAACGTGTCGACAAAGCCCATGCTCATTTGACTAAGCTGAGCCAAGACGACGGGAAGAGCTAAGAGGGTCATCCCTCGCACTTCTGTTTTAATCTCGCTGGACGAGTATGGTATAGTAGATCGAAGCCTCATAAATAATTTGTCCGAGAGGAACAAGGATCGTGCCGCTTCTGTTGCTTTCGCAATTCCCTTTCCTGAAAAGGGGTGGTATTGTCACAACAAATACAATATCTTACCTGAACTCAAACATTTTTCGTCTGCTATTCAACTGAGGGGACGATTACTAACGCTAATCTGCCATGAACAACTTCAACTACTTCAGAGTACTTTTTGTGCTTCCCTTGGCGATTCTCTTCTCTTCACCAGCATCCGCGCAGCAGAGTATTGTAAAGCGCGATAACGGTGTTGCCGGAGGTGTACACAACTTTGTGGGGAGAGAGGCTTCGGTAATTTTAGAGCCGGAAGGTCCCTGTAGAGTTGTTGCCTTGCAGATCTATTTCCCAACGAATACACCGGCGAGTGACACTATCTGGATTGTTGGTGACGCAGCGGCAGGAACAGTGCCACCAACAAGTTGGGTTTGGCCTTACAACACCCTTATCCCACCATTTGTGATTCAGTACGATGGAGTTCCAGGTTGGAAAGAGTATACTCTCAGCGAGATGAACCTTCGGATCGATGGTTACGACCGCGTTGTGGTTCAGCATCGAATCGATCCAAACGGTCTACTCTGGGGAGTTGATAACTCATCGCAGTCAACTCCGTACAGCTCCTTCTTAATGGATCCAACACAGAACAACTCACTCGGTTTTCTGGGAGTCTACCAACTTGCCGGGGGCGACTTCATGGTTCGCCTTGTAGTAGAATATGAGTATCCAGAAGGAGAGGGGTCGGCGGAGCCTCCAACACCAACAATGGTGGATGTTACCGAGAGTGCAGGTCTTCTCGACGGAGGAAATTCCGTTCCCTCATCCCGAGTGAGTGTTGTTGATTGGAATAACGATGGCTGGGATGACGTTGCAGCCGGGTCACGGTTCTGGCAGAATAATGGGAACGGAACGTTCACCAAAGTTGACCTCGGAATCACTGCCAGTGCGTCGGTTTGGGGTGACTACGATAACGACGGAGACCTCGACTGCTATGCTGCTCGCGGCGGAACAAATGACGACTTCCTCTATCGAAACAATGGAGATGGAACGTTCACTGATGTTACGGCTGAGTCTGGACTGAGCAATCCCGCACCAACAGTTACGCCAATTTGGTTCGACTTTAACCACGATGCGAATCTCGATCTTTTCATCAGCAACGGCCGAACAGGAGACTTCCCGAACGAAATTTTCTACAAGGACAAGCTCTGGCTGAACAATGGTGACGGAACCTTCACCGATGTGACTGAGACGGTTGGGATAGCTATTGGCGAGCCTGATCCCAACACCGATTGCTGGGGAGCTGCTGCTGGCGACTACAACCAAGATGGGGCAACAGATGTTTTTGTCGCCACCTATCGGCTTGCCCCAGACCTTCTCTACAGAAACAATGGTGGAGAGAGTTTCACAGAGATTGCTCGATCAACCGGAGTGATAGGTGAACCAACTGCTGACCCACAATACTTCGGGCATGGTATCGGGGTTGAGTGGGCTGACTATAACAATGATGGCTTGGTGGATCTGACAGTTGGCAATCTCGGGCATCCTGACTGGAGGGGGCAGGTCTCAAACCCGTCGTTAGTCTACCGAAATGAGGGTGGGCCGGACTACCACTTCACAGAGGTTCACCACGATCTCGGCGTAAAGTTTTTTGAATTAAATGCTGGTGTAGTCTGGGGTGATTTTGATCTCGACGGCTATCAAGACCTTTTTCACTGTCACTATTCCTACAGCAATGAGGGTGCAAGTGGTGAGCCTGCCCGGCTCTCGAGGCTCTACTTTAACGGCGGGCCAGACGAAGCCTATCATCTGAACGACAGGACGTGGGAGACCGGACTTCGCACGCACGGAGCTTGGACGGCGGCACGACTTGACTACGACCGAGATGGTGACCTCGACCTTATCGTAGCAACTCCCCGCGAAAAGCTAACTCTCTATCGAAACGATCTCCCACGAAAGGGAACGTCGATTGTCGTGAGACTACGTGGACAAAAAGAGTCCGGTATACCGGAAGATGGTTATGGAACCAAGGTGATTATCCACAACGGGAGTCAGCTCTACTTCCGTGAGCTTGCTGGTGGGGGGAGTGGAGCTACTGGCACACAAAACAGCAACGCTCTTCACTTCGGTCTCGGAAATGTTCCTTCGGTGGACAGTCTTGTTGTAGAGTGGGGGGATGGTACGCGCCAAAAATTTGAGAGTGTAGAGACCGGGCGTGAGTATCGTGTGGAGTATGGCAGTAGTGAGCTTGAAGAGGTTTTTAACCCACTTACTGTTGATGAGGAAGTTGGGTGGAGAGGTGAGTCGGGGAGTCGTTTTCAGGTAGTGGATTTCCGATACGACGACGAGACGATCAGCTTCAATTTCTTCACAAGGCAGAGCCTCGCAGCAGAGGTTGAGGTACTAAATACAGTGGGTGAACGGCTTTTGTTCTATCATATAGAGAAGGGGGAAGGAAACCGATTCATTGAACTTCCTGCACTACTTCCAGCAGGTGTTTACTTTGTTCGGTTTTCAGATGGAAGGTCGGAGGAGATCGTGAAGTTGAGTAGATAAAATATCCTATGCTCTATCCATGGCAGCCTTTCAAGGATGAATGGGGGGAAGGAATTAAGATATAGAGGCTTCATGCTTCGTACGGGCAGAACGAATCAACAGAGCAGCCCCTTCGTTCTGCCCTTTGAGTAATTATTGAGGTAATCGTTCCAATTAACACCCCGATTTATCGGGGTGTTCTGGAGTCTCAACGGAGAAGAAAACGGCTTCAAGCCGTTTCTTGCCCAGTTCCCTCCTCACTCCCGCCGACTAGAAGTCGGGGGTCAATATCAGAGAGTGACTCATGTCCGTGGGGTTAAGAATTGGTTTCCCCATAGCTAGTTAACAGTACTTCCTTCAATTGCCGTTCGATAGATGCGCATTGATTTGAGTGCCCCGGCGGAGCCGACGTTATGTAGCCGGGGATGCCAATCCCCGGAACAGGTGGATTCATTTATATAAAAGTGCCCTTTACTGAAAATTTTTCCACATTTCCCTACCACCTGACTACACGTAAACCCATGCTAAACCGTCAGATGTTTGACCTATGTTGTACCAATGACATAAACAAACCTCTATACTCATGGCCACTGCAAAAATCGTTCTCCGCAAGAAAAAGAACGCTGACGGAACCTTCCCGCTGGCTCTGCGTATCACCAAAGACCGGAAAAGCTCTTACGTCTACCTCGGCTATCGTGTGCGGGAGAAAGACTGGGATGCCACTGCCCAACGTGTGCGAAAATCCCACCCCAACGCGCAACGGCTGAACACCTTTCTCATGCAGACGCTGGCGGATGCGGGTAACGTCATGCTGGACTTTGACGTGCAGCGCAAACAATCATCCGCCAAGACCCTCAAAAAGAAAATCAAGCCCACGGGCGAGAGCATGTTTTTTGCCCGTGCCGCCCTCTATCTTGAGCGTATGAAGGAGGCTGGCAATTATAACTGCTGGTCGCCGGAAACGTCGCGCGTCCGCCTGTTCAAGGAATTTGTGCTTGGCACGGAAGCAATAGAAGATGAACTGCCCAAACGCAAGGGGTCACGCAAACACCCGCCCTGCGCCGGAGTCCTGCCCGGCACGGACGTACCGTTCCAGCATATCGACGTGGCCTTGCTGACGCAATTCAAAATCTATCTCAAGGCACAACGCAAGATCAGTGACCGCACTATCGCCAATTACCTCATCACAATCCAGACGATATTCAGTCATGCGATCAAGGAAGGTGTTCTCGATGAAAAGTGTTTTCCTTTCGGCAAGGACAAAATCCGTATCAAGCTGCCGAAAAGCCAAAAGGTAGGACTGACAAAGGATGACGTGGAAAGACTGGAAACCATCACGCTGATTGACCCCCTGCACGCCGCCGCCCGTGATCTCTGGCTGACCTCGTTTTACTTCGCCGGAATGCGTGCTGGAGACGTGCTGCAAATGAAGTGGTCAGACATCAGGGAAGGCCGCTTGTACTACACAATGGGCAAGAACAATAAACCCGTATCGCTGAAAGTGCCGGACAAGGCAAAAGAAATCCTCGAACGCTACAAAGCAGACCAGACGGGCGCGGAAGATGACGTTTTCCCCTTCCTCAAAGACCTACCGGACACACTGGACACCTTCACAAGAAAACAAAGAATCTCCGCCACCATAAAAAAATGCGACAGGCTTTTGCGCGAACACATCGCCCCTGCCGCAAAGATCACCGGAAAACTCTCCCTTCACATCGCAAGACACACCTTCGCCACCCTCGCAGGCGACAAAATCCCCATACAAATGCTCCAGAAACTATACCGCCACTCCGACATCAAAACCACACTCGGCTACCAAGCCAACTTCATCAATCAGGACGCGGATGAAGCATTGGATAGGGTGGTGGGGGGCAGTTAACAAAATGACAAATACGTACCAAATTTGTAGTTTTACACTTAATTCTCAAAAATTTCTTTTTACTAAAAAATCGAGGCTGTTATGGATTGGAGTGCACTTCTTGGTGGAGCTGTGGGTGCAGCTGTTGGAAGTATTTTTGCAGCATGGACAGCGCTAACAATAGAAAAGCGTCGGAGTACATCTGCAACACAACTAGCCACTTTACAGACATCTATTACTGAGCTTAGTACAAAGAGGATAGAGCAGGTAAAAACCGAGTTGCTAAAAGCAAACTCTGAATCATTAGAGTTACTAAAAGCAGAGTTAACAGCTGAGCTTTCAGAGCATCAAGTACGATTTTCTGCTCGGCACTCAAAGATCGTCGACTTCGTTGAAAACCTAAACAGAGATGCTGCTATACTGGGACAAAGGGTCGAGGTGCTCCTTAAAATGTCATTTGAAGACACCGAAGATGACCCTGAGGGCGAACAGCTTGTACAGGAAATCTTACCAGTGCAAGAGATAGCTTTTTCATTGTTAGAGACAATAACTACCAATATGATATGGATTGATCAGGAGGATATTAGCTATCTTACCAAGAGATTGCATCAGATTATTGTAGTTTTAAGCGATCGTCTGCAAAATATTTTAGATTCAGCCAAGCCAACTGGAAATGGCATGTATAGAATCGACCTTGCACTTGTTCAGCCAACTCATGAAAAACGTAAAATACTTCTAAAAGCTAAATTTGAGATAATAGAGAGATGTAGAACTCTTCTCAATCATAAGAAAACATAAATTGATTCTTTTATCTCATCGCTATTCATCGAAATTGCTATGACACGTCAGGCATAACCCAATCGTTGTGTTCCCGTTCCATCTCAGTACAGAACTGGTCTAAATAGTCCTTCAAGTTGTCGTATGCCCGCCTTAAGTTTCTTGCAGACTCCTCTATGGCTTTATCAATCGGCTTTGCACTGGTGGCTCCGCTAGCATTTATGAGATCATAGAGACTTTTAGCTTGCACAATAAACGCAGCAAACGCATCCATAACGAGATTGCCAAACTTTTCCAAATCATCGTCATCGCTATGCACTGCTTTTACCACAATTCTCGGACTTGTTACCGACGTAAAGACTCCTAGCTTCGTCCTATCGGACAACAGTTTAAGTAAATCTCCCCATTTTGTCTCTGTATTATTAGCTACAGTCTTAAAGTTCTCAAAAACGGTCTTACCTTCCGGGCCTTTCCAAATAGCCTCTAGTTCTTGATCGGTTTTGGCCATCACATCTTTCATTGAGGCTATATTCTTAATAACTTCATTGCATGCTTTATAGGCAAATCTTCCCCTTCCTAGCATACGATTAGCCGAGCCTTCGTCTTCCTTTTGTGTTTTCCGGTTATGATCACCAACTCCCATGCCAATGACATAACCCACAAACAACAGGATTAACCACTCTCCAATATTCGCAATGGGAATCTTTGCAAGCAATGGATCGTCCCAGATCAGCTTCGCTATGGCCAGTCCTACCAATGCTGTCATGAGAAAGAAAGTGAGATAGTGAATACTCACTGTACCGTTAACAATAATCTTTTCTTTTGCCGCAGCCTTGAAGCGCTTGGTGCTGTTTATACAACGCCGTTCGACACGTGCCAAACACAAGAATGGACGACACATAACAGTCGATAGATTTGGTTAGAGAGTATATGGAAGGGGGGGGTATGCCGTCTGTGTCAACAATTATGTGAGTAATCTACACCTCATTGCATATGTGTTTCAACGCTCTATAAGGCACCAACAAGATCTTCAATAATCTGAAGATCACTTTTCTCAACCACTGGAGCAGTCTGAAGCGGATTCATCCTCATCTCAAACAGATAAATTGTAGACCATAATGTTCCTTCGGTAAAGCTGACATATTTCCAGATATTTCCGTATTCAGCTTGAACCGGATTCGCTGCATTGGCAAAGATTTCAGCAAAGCGCACTATATTGTTGTCAGGCACCCCTTTTAAATTTATCTCCAACTCTACCTGAACGTTCTTTTTTGCCGATAGTTTGGCGATCTCCTCGAGTATCGTTCTCAGGTTGGCGATCAGGCTCTCTTGGTTGAACTTCGCCGTGAGTTTATTGACTTCCAACAAAACATGTGCTGTCATAATTATGCTCTCAATGTTTATGATATAACTTTGTTTCTTGATCTCAATCTTACCGAATCCTGCACCAAAGCTCAATACCTTTTCCAGTGAAGCAATACCGAGCCAGCAAGGGAGGTGTTTTCCGAAACACGAAACCTAGGCAAAAACTACTATGTTCAATTGAGCCTAGCAACATTTGTTTCCACAGATGAATTGTAGAGTGCTGATAACCTGCTGGTTGGACGGAATCGGCACGAAATTAGTGCCGTGCATTAGACTAGAGAAGGACGGCGAGAAGGATTGAAATACTGCGCTCGGTGACGGTGCGGAGTTCCGCTTTTTGGAGGTCTTCCGGTCGGTTGGTTTTGTCGTTCGGTGAGGACATTTGTATGCTTTCTGTTCGTTGGTGGATGCGTTTTGGTTAGCCTCTTCCGGTGTTTCGGAGGGGGATTTTTTTTGGCGGGTATGTTATCGGACGTTAATCAAGACACTTCTTCCCGGCGCGTCCGTTTTTTTATCGTGGCGGTAAAAAGATCAATGATTTCAGTCTGCCTTTCTCCTTAGGCTATGCTAAGGGAAGATGTCTGATGGGTTTTGTTTAACGGACGTTATCGAGCTGGTGAGATTAATGGGCATTAACGGGAGAGCCATGCGGTCGGAGCGAGGAGCCGGAGGCGACGAGCGACGACGTGAGGGAAAATTTTCGGTTGTCGGGTGGTGTGTTCAGCGTGAGAAACGTGCGGGTAAAGTTTGGGGGAGAGATGGCGGATTGTCGGCTGGGTGATGGGAAGCAAAAGCTTACCCTGTGTGTGGGTAAGAAAATTCTGCGCTGTGGTGATGGGCGGAAGTACTGCCGGATGTGCGATGATGAGGCATAACATTACCCAACATTAACGGGGGTTAAGTCGCTGTTGCGGGGGTTTTTAGAAGGCTGTGATGTGGTGTTTTGTTTGTGTGGTGGGTGGATGGCAAAAGACCCTTTCCGTGCTTTAGAGACGATCTGAGCGCCATTCTGACGGTCATGAAGATGCGACCGACCGTCCCCCGCTCTTTCCCGGCATGAACGCAGGCTTGGGAGGGTGGCGGAACAGAGTGCAAGGCTGATCGTGCAGTGTATGCGGATGCGGCAGCATGAGGGAAAGATTTTGGCAAGGGGATGACGCCCTGTACGGGATGCGGTAATGCGCGGTCACTTGTCTTGGCATTGTGCGGCGTGGAGCCATCCCCCATCTTTGCGCATGACGGGGAAGGCGCATAGTAGTGTATCCCCTGCCAGTCTCTGATTTTTAGTCGTAAAGGACGACTGTGTGCAGCTCTTGATTTGCACCTGTATCAGTTACGGAGTAGTAGTTTTGTGATAATCATAGCCATATTGTCAGCATATCCCTGCTTCTCAAGATCACGTAATCCTTGCCTAATATCATCTGGTCCCCAAAAGAACATGTCTGCGTTATGACAGTATTCTTTCAATGTGTCGATTCTGTTCTTGTGAACCTTTGCGGCTATCAAGCCCACTTTCACTTTCGTTTCTTCATTACATTCGCCAGAGTTCAGCAATGCTTGGCGCAGTGTGCCGATAACAAGGTCACGGTACATGTCATTTGTTAAGAGTTTATACTTATCCCAACGAGGCGTAGAATGCGTAACATGTTCGGGATAAACACCATTTGAATCCAGATAGGACTTTACTTCCAGCAAGTAAAGCGTATTTGTTTTCATGCAAAGCGCCACTACGTCAATGTCAGGTCTTGGCATAGATGGCTTGCCCAACCGGGCTTTATCTTCCTTTGAAAGGTTGACCTTAACATTTGTCTTTACCCAATACCCTTTCTGCTCCAATAAAATCCGGATAAGTTGTTCAAACTGGTTCATGATATTATCAGATTGAATCTATTTGGAAATAAAAACGCACATCTCCTGCCTTGCCTGGTATCATTAATCTCGGCTACCGCTATGACGTTCAACAATTTTGTTCAGGCTGGCTGTGATCTTTCTACGACTTTCCTGTTTTGCCTTTGCTGCCTCCAGATCGTCAAGGATCATGAACAGAAAGTCTTTGACAGGCTCGAAATAGGCAAGGCATTCCTTATCAGAAAGTTCATGTACGCCCTTGCTCAAGAACCCGTAGAGGGGCTTGTAATGCTCCACATCGTCAGGCAACTTGGTGAGAACACGCTCTATTTTCTCATCCATGCGCATAGAATAAAACTTCTGCTGTGCCTTATTTTCCCAGCCTTCTTCTTTGGCAAGCTCTGCTCCCAAAGACAAAACAAGCCGCTCATATACCCGCCGGAGATAGACGTAGGAACCAACTCCGACGCCATGCGCATATAAGCCCAATGCCGTACCTATCTCCTTTACATCATCTGCGCCTATAACTTTGCGAAATCTCTTGTATGACGGGTCTTCCATGTCGCGGATGGACGGATATTGACCGATTTTCATGAGGCTCGTATCTGAAACAAGGGTGAACACAAAAAACGTATGGGTTTCTGGAGTGTAGCGAAAGGTTAAAGCGTTCTCGGTTTCCCTAGAGCAAGCCAATTCAGAAACCCACAACCCCTGTATCTTTATAGCCAAAGAAGGAGTAGGTGCAAAAGGTGAGGATGTTATAGCGTTGTGGGCGAATGCTCTCTCTCCGGTTTGAAGAGTGAGTGCAGGTTTACAAATATGCTGCTTAAACTGAAACGTACTTTTTTCATTACAATCAGGGCAAAACGTATCAACTGAAGCTCTTGAATTAAGGAGCTTCTGTATTGCGCTTGCATTTTCTTCACTCAAGCGAATGCCTTGATACAGAGGGAACGTTGTATAGTATTCCTGTGAGGACGGTATTTCTTCTTGCATGATACTTAACTATTGATGTTAATGCCGACCTAATAATTTAGGCAAGAAAGAGTTTTCCTTTCCCTTTTTCTACACAAGAAAGGCAACCCCCGCGCCTGTCATGTTGCGCAAGGGTTGCCCTGTGATGGTGGTGGTTATGCGGCGTTACTCTACATGTATCCTGCTGGTGGCAATCCTCCCGTTTTCTTCTGCCTTGACCAGATAGACGCCCGGCTTGACGTTAGAGAGATCGACGGCGACGGTGTAGACGCCTGTGGTTTCTGCGGTGATTGGTGGCAGTTCTGCCAGTTGTTCGCCAAGAAGGCTCCAGATGGAGACTGTGACCGTGCCGGGATTTTGCACCGTGACCCGCACGTCTGCGCGGTCTTTGGCCGGGTTGGGGATGATCTGGACGCGGAGAATGCTTTCTCCCGCTTCATTTCCTGTCTGTTGTTCGATCTGCCACGGGCTTGAGCGTTTGGGGCTGGTGATCCATGCGGTGTTGTCTTCGTAGAACTGGAATCCTGCGCTCAAGAGATATTCCACGTCCAGCGTCGGCACGGCGCGGATGCGGGTGTAGACCATTGTGCCGGATGGCGTGACGGCATCGGTCGGGACGGTGACGGCTTCCGCCAGCGCGTCCGATGTCATATCCCGCACAGAGATCGTATCATCCTGCCACAAGACAGTACCGTCGGCAACACGTACCAGTTCTGTCAATATCTTCACGTCCGGCTGTGACAACATCACCGTATCATAGGGAAAGGTATTGAGCCATGTGACGGCATCGGATGTGCGGCCAATATAGCGGCGGATCGTCGTTGTGATCGTCCCTGCTGGAAAGGCTTCCGTTCTCACCACTTTCGAGCCATCATCCGGGTCTTCAATCCACGTCTCGCCGTTTTCCGGCGGGGAGAAGAAGGTTCCGGGCACGATGGTAAAGGTATCGCGCTGTCCCCCGTCCACATGATCGAAAGCAAGCCCTGCCTGCACAACGGCAAAGTTGCAAGGCGTGGAGGAGACAGGCAAACGGCTGCCGATAGAGAGATGGGCATGAATACCGCTGGTGCGCGGCAGCACGGTGAAGATGTCACGAAAGCCGTCGAGCGCGTAGGTCTCGTCCGTTATCATCCGCGCTGTATAATAGGTTCCCGTTTCTCCCCAGCCGCGTTGTCTGGTAAAAGAATCCGTTTCCCGGTAAAGCACACCTGTCTGCGTCACGGGATCTTCCACAACAGCGGGAGCCAGCATCATCGTCGGATAATTGCCGTCCGGCAGCGATCCCGGCAACAGTTCACCATACCGATAACTCCACTGTGATGTGCCGTCCGTCTGGTTGAACCATGCCAATGCCCCTTCCGGCGTATTGAGCAGATCGGCGCGGGGCTTGATCGGGAACTCTGTCAATGATGGATAAACATAGAAGTTCGATGAATCTCCCCAATAGTAGGCCGGGCTGCTCCACCGCCGGGCATTGGCGGACGTACCGTCCGCTTTGAGGGAATCCCTAAAACGCAAGGTCACGGCCTTGATCTCGCCAATAGAGCCGCCGGAGGGGATATGCCGGGGAACCAGTAAGGCGCGGCTTTCAAAGGCCACGCCGACGCGCAGGGAATCCGCCGCAATCGAGGGATGATAGAAACGGCAACCGGGCAAGCTCTGGGAGACGTGTTCGACAGGCTGATTAAGTTTGAGAAGGGGTTTGACACTGTCCCACCGCCATTCCACGCCGATCTTCTTGTACATGATATAAGGCCCCGAAGACTGGATGGATTCGGACGAATCCGCCCCCTGCTGCCATGCCAGATGCCCCCAGCGGAGATGCTGTTCATTGGACTGTCCTTCGTTCAAAATCTCTTCGTTCGGCACATAGGCGAGCGTGGGATACATGCAAATACTGTCCAGCGGTACGGTCACGTTCGTCAGCCCAAAGCGCGAGGGATAGGAAAGCTGCTGCCCTCTCACAACAGAAATGTTCGAGCGATCATCCGCCACATCCGGCACGGTCTCGTTCCGTAATGCCGCCACTTCAATCCCGTTGGTGGGCGCACCCCATGCGATGATCCAGCCGCCGTCAAAGCCGACAACGGCGGGAGCCATCTTCATCCAGCTACGGTTAATCGTGCGAGGAGAAGAAATCGTCAACGGCGTTGCATTCGCAATGGCAGAAGAATCCGGCTTGCCTGCAATGTGCAGAGCCTCTACCGTGCCTTGATCGTTCGTATCCAGCCTTTGCCAGACCACCAGCAAAGCCTCCCCGTCCCTTACTCGTGCGACGGCTGGCAAGATGTTATGCGCCAATCTCCGCGAAAGCCCCGTTACCCGCGCTGTATCCGCCGCCGCTGATACCAGAAACTCCTCCCCCCATCCACTCCCCGGCACATACGTCCGCACCCACACCGCCGAATCCCGCTCGACAACGGTGACCTGATAGCCGGGGTCTGTATCGTCTACCGTATTCTCGCTCCGCACCGCATTGTTATAGGCCACACCGTAATTGCTTACGCCGGAAGGAATGGGGGTCACGCGGTAAAAATGCCCTCTCCCCGGCAACATCCAGTCCAGCGTGATCGTATCGCCAAAGGCCGCCCTTGTGTTCCATGTGCTGAACGGGCTGATACGTTCAACCAGAACGCTGTCAGAAATAACGTTCGTATTGTTCTCGAGAACGACGATCGCGCGGCGCACATCTATTGCGCCCAAACCAATAGAAGCAGTTTGTGCGCCGCTGTGTGCTTTGGTGTTGAAATAGTCTACGGTGCTGTCAGAAAGAACAAGGCTGCTGACAGGCCACGTCAGGCGGTTGGTGATCAGGAGGAAGTGTGCGCCGCTTTGCGATTCCGCCGAACCGGGAGCCGGGCCGTAGTGCGTCGCTTCGACATAGGTTTCCGATCGGGCATCAATGGTGTCCGAGCCGTTAAAGGTATAAACGCCGCTTCCGTTCACGGAATAGTCGTACCGTTTTGCCCGTTCTGCTTTCAGGTCACGGAGCATCGGGATTGACGCGAACGTTTGAACCGTGTCGTAGACGCTGATCTGTTCGCGGCGGAATTGTACGTTGCGCCAACCAACAACTGTGTCGATGTAGTGGAGTTCCGTCGAGGCTTCCTTCACCGCCGTATGGCGTGATTTTCTGGCAAGCCAGAATCCTTCAATCGGCCCGCCGCCATATCCGGAATTTGTATGGGTGTAGGTTCCGTATTCATCGGCATAGCTTTCCGGCCCGGTATAGCGGAGAAACCCGACCGTGTGACCGTCATCGCGAATGTCGGCAAAGCCTACGCCTTCAACCCCTGTGTTGACCGAAAGCCATGTCTGCGCCACAATCTCTTCGGCGGTGGGAATGCGTGTTCCCATTATTCTTGGCCAAGAGTGGGGAGGAAGGTCTCCCACAGGTGTCGCGCCGCTGGGTATCCAGTATCCGTGCGTTTGGACGATATTGTAGACAGGATTTGAATAGGGAGAGACATCCAGATTGTCGAACCGGAAAGCGTTGACCATCGTGCCAATCGCCGGGATCATGCCCTTCTGGTTTGTCGATGCTCCCTCGGCAGAAACATCACGGTATTTTCCGAAGATATCCTTTTGCACAAGATCGGTATAATAGTCGTGGTCAAACTGGGAATTGCCAGCAACCTGCCGCTTGATGTTCTGGTGAACGGTGACAATCGTATCTCCCCCTTGAATTGTCACTATCGTATCAAGGGTATCAACCTCCTTCAGCCCATACACCGTGTCATAACAGAACCGACCGAGGCTGTCGGGATTGAGGTAGGAAATCGGTATCGGGAGAGGGGCGAAGAAGCGATAGGCCTGACGGGAGACCATGTGAATCATCTTCTTGTTCGGCTGGCTGTTGACCTCTGTTGAATCAAAATCCCCCATGGCCACGCGGAAGCCGAGGAAGTTAATCGGCGGGTTCATAAAGATGCTCTGCTTTGCGCCGGAGTCAGCTAAAATCTGCTGCACCAGTCCGTCAACGACCGCCCCGGCACGTTGACGCGGGTGGGAGATTTCATCGGCGATCACAACGTTTACCAAAAGGCTGTCAACAATCGTGTGGCTGAAAATCTCTCCCATCTCCACACGGATCAGGCTGTCAAAAATGCCCTCCTCAATCAATTTGACGAGACGTTGTGCTACCCGCCCCCGGGCAAAAGAGACATCGACGAGCCGGGTGGTGGTAAAACGGTAGATCAGATCACTTCTTGCCCCTGCCGCCGCCGGGCGCACTTCCCGGTCAACAATATCTCCGGGTGCAAAGGCGTATGGACGGTATCGAATGAACGATCCTTCCGGCAGATGCCGGGGATCACTTGCAGAAAGGGAATCCCGCCGCCACTTCAATAGCCATTCACAGTACGAAGCCGCTTCAGGACTCGTGCTTGCAGGAGGGAATTCCCTTCCACCGTCGTTGAACTCCCACGGAACATCAACATCCATCGGCCAGTAGGGTGAGGGGTCTACTTCGGTGAGGATTTCGTAGAATTGCCCGCCTGCTGGGGTATATTTTGAATTCGTGGAGTCGCTGATTTCAAGATATTCTTTCTTCGTTACCGTATCTCTTACAAGCCTCCGATAGAGCGCACACTTGCAGGTATCAATCGGCACAGCAGTCGTGGAAGTTGCCTGCCACCCGCCAGTATAGAACACTCGAAAAAGGCGGTTCCCCGGTGTCATATCGTACCAAACAGTATCGGCTCCGGTCACAACCCAGATAGAATCGAGGTGACGGGAAGCGTTGTCGCGGCTCTGCATCGCAGTATCCCGCAGATAAATATCTGTGTAGCCGATGGCTGTATCGTTATCCCAATCAAGGCTATCATTGCGAAGCGGTTCATCATCAGCCCAGATAGCTACTCCCACATCAAGTATTCGTGACTTATCGTAGAGTTGCTCAAGAGAATCGGCGACTGACGGACTTCGTGGAGTTCCGTTTTCGTCGGCCCAGATATGGTAGACATCATTGTAGAGTCCGGTGTCTGATCGGGTCAGCACGTCGATATTGAACCCCGCATCACCAAACATCAGAACGGAACTGATGGTGTCGTCCGGATCGTTTTCATCTCGCGCATCAACCGTGATGTAGGAGTAGAACCTATGTTTCAGGTCTCTCTTCAAGGTGTCTTGCCCGAAGAATCCCCATCCACTCCCGCTGAGATATGGCCACTCATATAACTCATACGGAAAACTTACGCGGTTGTAGGGGAAACTGATCGTTGGATAAAAATTCTGGATATCCTTCGTGAGTGGAGGATGTATCCACGCATCATAATTCTTCGCGTGGGTCACCGAGAAATGAGTGTGGTGTGGATGCCCGACGATGCCAAAACCTTTTGCGTAGGCATTCAGCAGGAAATACTTCCGGATAGAATCGGCCTCGCTCCCGAGATTGTCCCACAACCCCGTCACCGTATCGTAGTGGACACCCCGGTATGTTGTCGCCAGTACGGCATTGATTGAAGGAATACCAATGTTGTACCCTTGCGTGAAGCGCATGTGGTAGTCGTCAACGGCAATAATCGGGTCGTCGATCCCCTGTCCGAAGATGACGAAGGAGGAATCATACTTCCAGATGCCAAGCTGTTGCGGAATCGGTGTGATAGACTGCGCTTGCGCCAATCTCCCATCACAAAGAAGGAGCAACAGAAGCGATGGATAGAAAGCGCAACAAAACGCCCGAAGAAAAGTTTGTAGATTCATTGTACATACCTGTCTTTTAAGAGAAATGATGGGTTAGGGGGAAGGAGCCGGGTTTTCGAGGCCGTTGGTTCCTTCCCCAATTATTTTCTGCTGATTATTGTTGAATCGTGACGGGCACTGTCCGGCTCACACCGCCGACAGTGAGGGTGATATAATACACACCACTCTGCATCATCCCGGTATGCCAGAGAAATTGCTCTTGGCCATCGTGCAGTTTTTGGGAGAGGATAATGCCTCCCCGCACATCGGCAATCATCAGGTATGCTTGTGCTGCACCTGTACCTGACGGTGAGCTTTCCCATTCAATGACAAGGTCTCCGGATGCAGGATTCGGGGTCACGCGGACATCGAAAACCTTCTGCTGTTCGCTGTCGTCTTTAACGCTCGATATGCCGTAGCACCGATCTCCCGCATCTATCGGATATGCAGGTTGACGAAAACGTCCGGTCTTCGGTATCTCCGGATTGGGCTTGTAGAAGCTGACGGCTCCCGCATATAGCGGATGCCCTCCGCTGGTAAAATAGCTTAAGGCATAGGTTGGTATCCCGGTCGAATCTATGTCGCCGAGGTTTTGCAAATTATTTACGCTTAAGGCTGGGACATCTATATATCCATCAATGAGTGAATCAAAAATATTCACGACGCGCCAGACACAGAGATACCCGCTTGTGAAGGCCACAATGTCATCCGCCCCGTCCAGATCAACATCGCCAAGTTCGTAAATCGGTCCCTTGTTCGGATTCCCCCACGCCTCGTTCACCCGGTTCGGCATCGGGGTTGTTCCCCACGGACGGGCGTAGTTCCGTCCCTTCTCCGGATCAGCCGGATCGTTCCCACTGCCGAAGATCGAGTCAATTCGTGCTCCCGGCTCACCAACATAAACGTAATAGCGGCTGTCGCTTCCGGACAGCACCAGATCGAGAACGTTATCGCCCGTCACATCAAGAAGCGATGCCCAGTGACCGCCAGCCTTTTGGTAGAACTCTATCGTCACACAATCATTCGTGTCCGGCACATCCAGTTCCGGATTCCCGTAGCAGATCGTCAATGTAGGCTCTTCAATTGCCACTCCCTGATTCATAAAAATGAGATCAAGAGCACCATCGCAATTTTGATCCTTCATCTGTACAATGCGGTGTGAGGGCATCCCCGACCATTCCCAAGCAGGTATCGTTCGCACACCATTCCTGCCCCATCGCTGGCCATCCCCTCCGTAATATAAATGTCCCCCGACTGTTTGCTGTCGCTCTCCATTGGCAACCGCACCAAATCCTCGGACTAACAAGTCCTCTACACCATCACCAGACCAGTCATAGGAGAAGCCCCAACTCGCACCTGTCCACGCATCACTTGTTCCGAGGGGGTTCGACAGACGAGTCGTATCTTCCAGTGAGAAATTTCCCGCGCCGTCGTTCCAGAATATGACGACGCGACCTATTGAATACCTGCCATTAACATTTCCTTCAGAAGTATCGCCGTCGAGTTCAATCTCAACGCACAAATCCCGCCATCCGTCTCCATCCCAGTCTCCTGCTGCAAGTATCGCAATATGAGAACCTGATTCGACCAATTGTAGCGGTTGATATTCCGTGATTTTTGGCAATCGACCAGGGACTCCTTTGTATATCAGTTGTATACTATTCACTTCTCCATCCGCCAACGGTAAACCGCGACTGAAGGCAAAATCCTGTGTGCCAGAATTATCAATATCTCCCAATGGCGTAATCCCGCCTGCAAATGCACAATGATCGCAACTATCCAACGCATCACCATACATCGTTCCGTAGGGCAGAATTTCCTGCCAGTGCGTATGGCGCGGATCGCCCTCCTGCGCCAAAAGAAGCGGCGATGACAGCACAAAGAGCACCGTTACTAAACGCCAGTAGCACGGTTCCCTTCCAGTGATATTTTTTCCTCTGTTCATAGGTCTGCCAGAGTTGATGAAGGTTGTAGTTGCCGTCTTTCAAAGTCGGGATTCTCACGTTCCTATCCAATGCTTTTTTTATCTCCACAGGAACGGGGTTTCTTTCGCAGGCTTTTGCCACACTGCAAGAGCAATATGTCCATTGGACAATTATTCTCCAAGCGTTCAGGCATACTTTTTAATATGCCTCGCAGACATGTTTTATCTTCGCGCTGGGATAAATGTCCCCTCTCTCCCGAAGAAGCCTTTGGTCAGGCACTTCGCAACCGCCGCATTGCCCTGAACCTCCGGCAAGGTGATCTTGAAGGAGATGCCGACCTCGAACAATCCTATATCTCACGCCTTGAACGCGGAGAGAAACAACCCTGCCTTCGGACAATCATGCTACTGGAAGAACTCCTTGACATGAAACCCGGCACACTCATACGAGAAGCTCGAAAACTACTCGATCAAACATCTACAGATTGACATCGCGCCCCTGTCCGGCAATATGAACAGAGCAATGTTTGAAAACACGCCTCTTCCTGCACCTTCCACAAACACTTGTGAAGGGTAAAAGTTAGCTGGGTGAAGCCATATCAATAAAATAACTAATTGTTGGTGATAACCAACAATTCTTTTCCGCGCCCAGCAATACCTTCTCTCCCGTGAAAGAAGATATTGCTTCCGCTTTTGGGGCTGTTGTACGACAGCTTCGTATTGACCGGGGTCTTTCCCAGCAGGAAGTCTCGTTCAGAACTGACATTGACCGCTCGTTCCTCTCGCAACTGGAAACCGGGCGGCAACTCCCCACACTCTTCCGCCTCGCCGAAGCCCTCAACATCAAACCTTCCACCATCCTCCAGCGTGTCGAAAAAGCAATCAACACGACGAATGATTGAGACGACCCCCCGCCGCATAAGCACGACCTTGTTCACATTGATTCTTGCTAACTGCTATTACTGGATACGGTAGCCCCAGAGTAGCCCCGAAGGAAATTCTCAAAACCAGAAGATCAGCTAAGTGTTTGAAATTATTGGCGCGCCCGAGAAGATTTGAACTCCTAACCTTCTGATCCGTAGTCTTACGGTCAATGTTTATGGATAAAACTGACCGAGATTAACGAACGTTATTTTTCTCTTATTTATCAGCGCATTAGATGCTGTCTTGTCTTTCCCTTGACCCCCGACACCTTCACCATGTATAACCAAAATAGATGAAAAAGGTAGCCCCAGAGTAGCCCCAGAATGACAACCCGCCGTATCAACTTCACGAAAAAGACGATTGAAACCCTGCCCGATGCAAAGGAAGGTACGCGGGATCATTATCAGGATACGCGGGTGAAGGCTCTGCGCCTTGAGGTGACGGACAAGGGAAAGAAGACCTTCAAAGTTTACCGTAAAAAGGACGGTCGCCCGATCCGCTACACCATCGGAGACGTTGCCGACTGGTCAATCGAGAACGCCCGTGCAAAAGCGGAAGAAGTCCATGCGATGATCTCCAACGGCACAAACCCCAATCTTGAAAAACGGAAACTACGCGAAGAAATGACCTTCGCTGACCTGTTTGACATGTACTTGGAGAGATATGCCAAGAAACACAAGCGGACATGGGAACAGGATAAATGGGAAGTGCATAAATACCTCTCCCACTGGCTGAACCGCAAAGCCTCTTCCATAGATAAAAATGAAGTCCAGCGGCTTCATACAAAGCTGGGCAAGGATAGCGGACTTTATCAGGCGAACAGAATCCTTGCCCGGATTAGCAGTATTTTCAACAAAGCGATAGAATGGGGCTGGGATGGCGGGAACCCGGCACAGGGCATCAAGAAATTCAAGGAAAAATCCCGTGACCGTTTCTTAAGGCCGGGCGAACTGCCCTTCTTCTTCGAGGCATTGCACGAGGAAGAAAACCAGACGGCTTGTGACTATATCCTCATGTCTCTTTATACCGGGGCGAGAAAGACTAACGTGCTGTCGATGCGTTGGACAGAGATTGATCTTGACCGGGCACTATGGCGTATTCCGGAGACGAAGAACGGGGAGCCTCTGACGATTGCGCTCTCCATCGAAGCCCTTGAGATTTTACAACGTCGGCAAAAGCAGACAAACCGCAAATGGGTCTTTCCCAGTGACAAAACCGATAGTCACCTGACAGACCCAAAGAACCCGTGGAAGCGCATTCTCACCAATGCGACTATCAAATACTGGCAAGCGCATTCTCACATTGCCCCACTTGTCGCGCAAGCCATGCAACAGACCAAAACCCGCTCCTATAACCGGAAACTTTATGTGGCTGTTCAAACGCTTGCCGAAGAACAAAACATAGAACTCCCAACAGGTCTCATGGATATGCGTCTGCACGATCTGCGCCGTACGCTGGGCAGCTTTCAGGCCGCCGCCGGAGCCAATCAATATATCATCGGAAAATCCCTCGGACACAAGAGCCACCAAGCCACTGCCGTTTATGCCCGGCTCGATCTCGACCCTGTGCGTGAATCTGTTCAAGCCGCCAGTACGGCGATCAGTCGTGCGGGGAAGAAAAAAACTGAATAGCAGTTGCAAATTTTCGTTTTGAGGAGTGGAAAATTTTTACGTCCTTTTTTTGCTATATAAAGAAGGAGTCAGAAATGAATACCGTTGCAAAAGGGGATGCTTTTGAGGATGTCAGCTATGACCTTATCAAGGAGGAGCTGGAAGGGTATAGGCTGGGACTTATTCCCGCATCCTGCAAGTTAAAGCGCAAACCTAAATACTATTCAGACAAGCGCAAAGGGTTTATTACGTTTGATCTATCTATAGAAGTATACCGATCTGATACGGAAAACATGCTCATGCTGTGGCTCATTGAATGCAAGGACTATTCCAGTAAAAATGTTCCAGTTGATGATGTAGAAGAATTTGAGAGTAAAGTCAGACAAGTGACAGGCCTGAATGCAAAAGCTGTCATGATTTCAACATCACCTTACTCTGATGGTTCGTACAATGTGGCGAAAGGATACGGCATAATGCTTATTGAAGTCAGTGGCAATATTGCCTTCAATATTATTCTTCATCGGATCAGTGTCAAAGAGGCTCGAAAACTTGATAAGCTTAGCGAAGTTATAATTTCCGAGGAAACTTATAATGATCCTATCATTCAAACGCACGTACACCGCAGATGGAATCAAAATATTGAGCGGAAACTTCTATTGGCACTTGTGAAGTATACACGTAAACTTGAAATACAGAATGCCAATGATTACGTTCCATACCTGTCAAGGGAGTACATTGAAGAGATTGTCGATAGCTTGATAGATGCCGTTGACCAAAGCAATGTTAGCCGTGGTTACGGCGTAAATCTAGATAGGCTCATGACATTCTTAGAAGAAATGTTTGGCCTAAATTTTGAGACTGGCGAGGATTTGGGATATGATGCGAACGACCGAAAAATCCTTGGGCACTGTGAGCTTGCATCCAAGAAAATCTTTGTCGATATATCATTGAAAAATACGGATAGATTTGCTTTTGTGCTATGCCATGAAATAGGACACTACTTTCTTCATAACAAGCTGGAAATACTACCGTTTTCGTATAAACACTTCTCGGATGATGATGCAACGCTTAACATGGAAAGGACACAGGGGAAAGTAAGGAGCCTTGAATGGCAAGCCAACTATTTTGCAGCCTGTTTACTTCTCCCGAAAGTTTCTTTAAGTGTGCGCCTAATGATGGAGAAAGATGATTTAGGTCTACATCGTACTGGCCCATTGTATGTGGATGAGCAAAGATGCAATCAGGATTCATTCCATACCATAACAGGGAATATTGCAAAGACCTATGGCACGACAAAAACGACAGTTATCTATCGTATGCGCCAGCTTGATCTGTTAGATGAGAACTATAAACATCGACTGGTTTACGGGACAAGAAAGCCCGGGTAAAAGCCTGATCTTTCTTAGCTATATTTGAGCGTTCATCTAAGATCATATCAGCCCAATAAAGGCCAGAAAATGTTTGACCTATGTTGTACCCATAAAAATGACAAGGCGCAAAATCGCGGATTTCGTGCGCATTTCGACCGTTTTTAAAAATCTGCGCCGGGGATGACAATCCCCGGAAGCAAAGCATTCGTAGTTCTCCTCGCCCCGAAGGGGCAGAATGGAAGAGAGGCGATCTCAATGCCTCCAGCTCAGCCGCCCCTTCAGGGCGGAAGACTCAAATAGCATATCATGGCCGTGGGGTGCAGCCTGCGGCTTTCCACTCGGCCACGTATCGCTGCTCCCTTCGGGATCGGCTCGATATCGCTTCGTTGGTGAGCACTCTGATATTCACGAACGGTTGACTTCGATATCAGCCCACACATCGAAACCCACCAATTCGACTGCCCCGAAGGGGCTACCGATCCGCCGTGGCGGATAGCCGGGGATGCCAATCCCCGGAAGCCAAGCATTAAAATTTCTCTCGCCCCGTAGGGGCAGAATGAATCAACAGAGCAGAAGGGAGGTGCAGGTCAGCCTCCTCTTCAGGGGGGAAGCATCAGAAGGCCACGTCAACGTCTGTCGTTGTCCAACGTGCTCTTACCTGCACGTTCCCAGAGTGCTGTGTAAAGACTTCTCCGGGACGGTAGGGGGAGAGCGAGCCGTAGTCGTAAATACCATTTCCATCGGTGTCGCGGAAAGCACTCAGGCGATAGTATCCTGCCGGAATATTGGCAATCTCCCACTTCCCCGTTCTCTTCAGCGATATTCGATATTCTCTCTTATCCTCGGTGGAGGTTAGCACGATCACGTGCGGGATGTCGGGAGCCAACGAGTCGATCAAATTTCCCTGCAACGTTCCACGCTGTGGAAGAGGCTTGATCGAAATTGGCACTTGCCAGAGAGTGTCGGCTCGATATCCAGATCTATCAGAGAACCCACCCAAATCAATTCTTAGAAGTACTGAGGGAACGTTGAACGTTGTGTCCTCTGCAGTCGCTGCAAACATTCCGGGGGCTACCGGGCGAACGGTATATCCTACTTCTTTTCCTGTTGCTGTATCTACTATGCGAACAAGCGGTCGGCTTTGGTTGGCAGTAACCAGTTTATCGAACATCAACAAAATTGTGTCGGTCATTCTGATTGTTCCGTTGTAGACAACTGAAGAACGGAACTGCGGTGGGAGAGTGTCCCGCATTGAAGTTGTAGTAAACTCCTTGCTTCGAGCGGTATCGTTGATTGTGATTCCGTTGGTATCGTGCAGCCCTGTAACCTGAATCTGTGCAGGCTGATCTGGTGGGAGTGCTTCATGCTGAAGAGAGATGCGAAGTGGATTCGTCGGCTGTCTCCACGCTTGAAGAATTGGAATGCTTCCGCCGTTTACAGTCAACTGAAAGTGATCTGGACTAAGAGATGCTGTGTCGATCGCTTCGCTGAAATTTAGATCCGTTCGGGTTTGGCTTGCTGGATAGAGGGAGTAGAGTTCCGGCGGCGTTATGTCGAGGGGAGCAGGGTTCAAGCGGAGCCGTACTCCTTCTACTGGAGGGGAGCCTCTTTCGATAACAAAGTCAGTAATGGCAACTCCAAATTCGTCGACGCCGGGGGAGTAGCGACGATCCAAAAATTCGTCGATCACCGATGCCAGTCGATATCGTCCGGGGGGAAGCCCCTCTAAAGAGAACGAGCCATTGTCGGCTACCGGAGCAATCATGTCGGGGGGAACTTGATCGAACTGTGTAGTATCGTTGAAGGTAGAAACATCACCCGGAATTAGCCACGCGAAGACAAATGCTTTTCGTCCTTCCGCACCGGCAACACTTCCCGCAATTCTACCACTGTCAATTACCGAGCCAGTAGAGAACCGGAGCGTGACAGGAGAGCCGAGGCGATTACCTGAGAGATCGGTGATACCTCCCCCAACGGTTACCGCATACGTTCGATTCGGCAGGAGAGGGTCGCGAAACCTGATTTCCAGAGTTTTACCACTCCAGTCAATCTCCGGTGGACGTTCTGGAATTGGTGTAATCACCAGTTCTTCACTCACACCCGATTCTCGCAAGTACTCGTTAAAGGTGATTTCTACCTTCTTCCCATCAAAATTCACTTCTCCATCCACCGGGAACGTCTCGCGAACCTGGGGTGCTTCTTTGTCGGGAGGGCCTCCCGGTGGTGGAATGTTTTCTCCACTGGCACAGGCGGCAAGCACTCCAAGCAACAGCGGAGCAACGTGCTTGATGATATTCGTCAGTTTGCTGGTTCTCACTCGGTTCCTTTTCTCTTCTGCGGTTCAAACATTGGCAAATCTACATCATATGAGATTGAGTGAAGGAATCTTCAATAGAACGGGACAAAGTTTTTTCGATCACTTGCGGACTTTGGTGGACTTGTTAGTTGAAATGTAGGGAGGAGATTGGCAGAGAGAGAGCAAAAAAATGCGAAAGATTTACTCCGTATGGAAGAAAGAGATAAGCCGTAGTTCCCCCTATGCCAACGAGTAAAAACGTCCGATTCCATTCTCGCCTTATTTACTATTCAGTGGTATATTCTATACCAGAACCTAAAAACGATTTCCTCTTCTAACCCACGTTGCTTTGGATTATGATGTATCGTACGGATCGGCCTTCAATGTGTCGGATGTGGCTAACGTATCCTCCTCTCCTCCTCCTGTCCTTACTTTGGGCTTCTTCCTACCTTTACGCTGACGGCGATTTCGAGATTGAACACCATGCTGAATTTACTGTAAAGTCAAAAGATGGGTCGTATTCACTTGAATCGAACGTAAAACGCTGGGTCTACTACCTTACCGAGCGTTCCACCAAGCAACGTGTGTTCCCTGTTCCCGAGCCGTTCTATGCTACGGTCTCCGATATTCACGGAAGATTTCCTGGAGGAAAGCTGACCAAGGAGAGTATCTCGTACATCTACCACGAGCAGGAAGATATTTTCATTGCCGACAATAAAGTCTGGTGGCTTGCCTTCCCACAGCTAAAGAAGGGTGAGTCGGTGATGTATGGATACGAGATGAAGTATAAGGGGGCTGAGTGGTTCCCTATCCAGTATGTTCCGAACAACGGGAAAGTCAAGAAGTTCCTCCTAAAAATCGAACATCCTTCCGATGTACAGGTTGAGTTCAACATGTTTTTCTCACGGGAGGAGCTTCCCTTCCGGGTAGAAAATCCAAACGACGAGTTGACGATGCTCATCTTCGAAGACGTTGAAGAACAGGAAGGACTTGACTATTTCCCCTACAACGGTTTCAACGCGGCAATCCAAGTCAGGCTATCGCAGAACGGTAAGGCAATCACACCAACTACCACCGAGGAGTTCACGGCTTGGTATCGTACTCTGTTCGAGCAAAAGCCGGCAGTTACTCCCGAACATTCAGCAAAAGTTCGAGAGGCAATGGTTGGGGCTACAACTCCGCGCGAGAAGCTGAAAGCAATTCACGACTATGTGCGGACGAACATCCGGTACATTGCCGAAGAAGACGACTACGGAGCGATTGTTCCCCGCAGTCCCGATCTGGTATTGCAGCGGGGATATGGAGATTGTAAGGATCGTGCCTACTTAATCTCCGCTCTCGCTGCCGAGGAGGGCATAAACGTTGATATGACGCTGGTGGCAACAAACCCCACCCCTACGTTTGCCAACAGCACCTACATCCACCAGTACAACCATGTGATCTGTTCTTGGAATGATGGGACAAAACGGGTCTACTTCGACCCCACAAGTAAGTATACCGAGTTCGATAATCTGCCCTACAGTGATGTGGAGAGTACCGCCCTTGTGCTCGACCCTAAAAACCCACAAATGGTGCGCTTGCCACGGCCAAACCAGAATGCTGCCATCGAGGTTGAGCTGCGTGGAAATCTGAGCGACCCAGAAAATGTGAGTGCGCGGGTAACGTTGCGGAACGTCTACTTCTCGGCTGCGATGAACGCAATGGATGAACTGCGCGGACTCGATCTGGAGAACATGCTCTCGAACATGTTGAACTCACATCTCTACAAAATTTCACTCGACTACTTCACCAGAGATAGTGTTGGCGAAGACTTCGTGACCTTCACGGCCAATGCAGACTTGTCGAACTTTCTGATTGCCTCAACGGCAAAGAAATATCTTCCGGCTATGCCGTTTCGGACAATCGAGGCTGATGTTTTAGAGCGGAAGGATGACCTCTGGCCTATCACAACAAACCTGCAAGAGACTATCGAGATGCGGATGGTGCTCGATTTGCAAGGGCTTTCAATCGAGGAGAAGCAGGTTGCTTTTGGGGACGAGACACACGCATCGTTTGCCTCCTCGATTAACCTCTCTGAAGATGGTAGCGCACTGGTGAACTATCGACTCTGGCAGGCTTCTGGACTCTACGAGGGGGATGCAAAGTCGCAGTTTCTCGACTTCTGTCAGGAGTATCTGAAAAGCAAAAAGCAGATGTTTATTCTTTCATCTACATCAGAATAAGATCACACTCTATATGAAACTCTATTTCCTGCTCCCACTTCTGTTAGGAGCAATGCTTGCTTCCTGTGTGATGGGGCCAAGGCGACACTACGTGCTTGAGACTGTTCCACCTCAGTCCTTAGCTGGGATCACATACGATGTCGAAGCCTATCAGCAGAAGTACGATGGCCACGACGGTGTCTTTATCTTATCCGACGATCTTCTCGAACATGTCTCAGGAGGGCAAACTTGGAATGCCTACCGCATCTCATCACTTCGCTTCATGATCCTCAACCCCGACGCAGAGTGGTTGACAACCTTCTCAGTGAGAACAAATTCTAACCGTGAACTGCTCAACGCCTACATCAACGTTATCTCACCTGATGGGACTGTAAAATCCTTCACGAAGAAGGATATGAAAGTCGAGAAAGATTCTGAGGGGAGCACAATCTACCGCTTTGCCTATCCCGACGTTCAGGTGGGAACGGTTGTAGATGAAGGATATGAGATCAAATATCGGGTTGGAGCTTCGGTCTCACGCTACGAGTTCCCCTTGCAGTTTGACGTTCCGTGCGAGAAGGTGAAAGTGAAGTACGCATATCCCGATTTCTTTAGAATCAAGGCGAAGAAGGTTGGCCCAGACAAGCGGATAGAGCTGAGTCCAGATAATTCTATTATTGGCGTCAAGGCCTATTCCTACGAAGCAGAAGATGTTCCAGCCTTCGCCGATGAACCATATTCTCCCTACCAAAAAGAGATGTCGGACTATCTCGACATTGCAGTAACTGGAGCCTATTCGACAACATTCTTACCATCGTGGGACGATTTCGCCGACGGATTCAAAAGCTATGCCTTGGAGCGTGAGTCGTTCTGGCGAGATCGGGTAAAGAATATCTTGGAAGAGATCGTAACCGATGATATGAGTGACTTCGAAAAGGTTGACGCGATCAATTCATGGCTTCAGCAAAATATTGAAATCGAAGATGTCCCGTCAGACTTCAGCTTCAACGACGTTATCAAGGAGAAAAAGGGAGAGCCGATTCTGATTACTGGTCTCGGTAGACTGATGTTGGAGAAAGTTGGGATTGACGCGGACTTTGTTCTCATCCACTCAGCCGAGGATGGTTATTTCGATCAGGACTTTGTCACATACGGAACGTTGACAACTCCGGCGATACATACCAAAATTGATGGTAAGGAGTATGTCCTCTTTCCCTACATCAAGAACTTCCCTATCGACCATATCCCAGAATACATCCAAGGGCAGCGGGCAATCCGGATCAACGGTGATGGCTTCAATGGATTTATCACTATACCAAACGGAAGCCTTGCTCGAAACACCGTCACCGAAAGCTATAACCTAACGATTGATGAAGATGGTCTCATCTCGGTCTCTGAAGAGAAAGAACTGAGAGGAACTACTGCCTACGCGGTTCGGCGGCTGTTAGATAGAGCGTCGGAAGAAGAGGTAGAGGAAGCAATGAAAGAGTTGCTGACATACGAAGAGGGAGATGTAAGCCTGAAAAGCTATGACATCGAAGACCGGGAAGATTACCGCAAGCCACTTGTTATCAAACTACGATATGAGATCGACAACCTGGTGACAATTACTCCAGAAGAAGTGATTATGCAGACTGCCGGGCTTCTCTCTCCCTCTTCAAATCGAAAAACAAAAGTTGATAGTGATAAGAGAGTGAACCCGATTCGTGTATACAACGATGAGAGAGTAGTGAAGAAGATTACAATCAACCACCCGACATCATGGCAACTCTCTGTTGTGCCAGAGAACGTCTCGTACGAAAATCGTTTTGGAGAGATTGAGGCGGAGTACAAAACCTCGAGTGGTCACGTAGACATTGCGCTGAGCCGTACTCTCTACAGCATTAGCGAGCCGGCAGAGCAGTTCACTGAGATGTTGAATATTGTTGGGAGAAGATCACGCTATCTTGAAGTGCCAACTCTTATCTTCGCTAATTCAGGGTTTGGAGAGTGATCGAGAGTAAGAAGGGGCGTAGCCTCTCACAGGAATGTTTTTCATCGAGCAAACATCTTTGGTCGGAGATAGTAGACGGATGACGCAGATCGGACGGAGTGTTCACAGATAGAACATATCTGTCCTCCTTGATTTGGCATCGCCGTACTTTCTTGTAGAGTTAGCGTGCAGCACCTTCGTAGCAGTTGATTGTAGAGTAACGGCTAAAATGCTTGTGCGTTTCTTTCCGTAGATTTTCTATAGTGGAGTGAAACGTTGGGGGTGTAGACAGGACTCTCAAAATCCTGTGTAAAAATTACCCGGCCAACTTGGGAAGCTAATTGTACAACCATAGAAGTGAGGCTGAGTGAAGGCTACTGATACGACATCGAGGGAGGGGAATGATTCTCGGCGTGCGATTTCCTATCCGCTGAATGCACTACTCGTGGTGCTTATCACAGCTACGGCAAATGCCGCAGTCTGGTTTGCAGGGCGGGAAGGCTTCGTTCAAGTTCCGTCAATTATAGTTCCGCTCCGCAACGTTGCAATTGTCTCACTGATTCTTCTCTTCGGTCGTTTCTTGATGAGTCAGCGAGATCGCCGCGCAGAACTCTTCCTCTTAATTGCTACGCTCCTCTTCGGTCTCGGCTTGGCAATGCAGTTCCGTTTAGGACACGACGCTCCACGGCAACTTGCCGGAAGAGAGGTTGAACTTGTTGCCGATACCGTGCGGTTTAGAATGCAGGGGGAGCCGGAAGATTCGATTGCAGCGGCAATCAAGGCGAGGGTGAATGGATACAATGCCAGTTTACGTCGTGACTTCGATCAGGGGAGAATAGATGTTCGTTTAGCTCGATCGCTCGAAGAAGAATATGGAGCGTCAGACACTACATCACCATTCCTTCAAGGGCGCTCCACGGCTCCAACTGATTCTCTCATCTTTCGCATTCTCCCACTCTTAGCGGCCTTGGGAGGAATCTTCCTCTTCTCTCGTTCCCGCTTCGCTGCAACGCTTGCCTCACAGTGGCGAGCGGTTGGTCTCTACGGCAGCTTAGCACTCTGTGCTGTCACCTTCCTCTACCTCGGATCGGTTGGCGGCATCCGTGGTTCAAGTGTCTCTCCTCAGGAGCTTCTCAAACTGAGTATTCCGATTGCCTGGGCAGGACTTCTGCTTCGCTATCGCAACGTCTTTCTCGGTGAATCATTAGCTCGGATGACCGATCGTCCACTCGTACTCTGGCTCTACGTTCTCGGTTTACTTGCCTTGCCGTTGTTGGTCTTCGTAGCAGTGCGGGACTTCGGTCAATTTCTTGCTATCGGCTTGGCGCAGATTCTGTTGCTTGCATGGTTTACTCGGAGCACCCTCTACGTTTTGCTCTTTGGTTCAGGGCTTACCATTGCATCAATCGTGCTGTTAGGAAATTCAATCGAATTCGCCTCGCCGGTACTTCTGATTCTTCTCGTTCTTTTGCTGACAGTTCTCGCGTTGGCCGGACTCGAACGATTTGCAACGCGGGGTGCTCTCTGGCCAACGGCTTCAATTGTTCTGGTTGGGTTTGGTCTGCTTGCCTGGGTTGCCTCACTTCTTCCCGTTGTGCAGAAGATGTTGGAGACACCGCGAGCACGCTTCATGCTCTGGGCCGATCTCTTCGCCCGACACGACAATCCAAATTGGTGGGACAATTCGCGGCAGGTAGTAGAGGCACTCTACGCATTTGATGCCGGAGGAGTTGTAGGGCAAGGGTTCGGTGGAGGTAGTCCGTTTTTGATTCCAAAGTCTGGATCAGATTTCATCTTCGCAGCATTTGTCGAAGAGTTGGGGTTGCTGGGTGGAATCTTAATTCTGCTTGCCTTCCTCACCTTAATTATTATTGGGTTGCGAATCGCTGCCGACCGTGATCGAGGTTCTTTTGCAGGACTTCTGGTTGCTGGATATGTTTTATTGATTGCCTCACAAACGTTCGTTCACGTTGCAGGAACAATGAACGTAATGCCAATGACCGGGATCACACTCCCTCTCGTGTCCAGCGGCATGAGTTCCATTGTGGTTACATGGTTGTTGGTTGGAGCAATCGTTGGGATTGCGGCGGGGCGAGAGGGGAGGAAGGAGGGGGATGACTTCGTGGTGGTCTCCAAGGGGAAGTGAGGAGGGGGAATTCAAAATTCAAAAGGCAAAATTTAAAAACGTTGCAGTAGAGATTGAAGAATCTACGCAAGGTGTAGGTGAAGGCTGTTATAGAGTAGTCAGATCAGATGTGATAGACACTCTCATTAACCCTCGACTTCCAGTCAGGGGAGATCGACCTCCTCGGTTTCGACTCCTCTCTCCCACTCTGAGAAGAGTAGGTTGACCCGATGATACTTGGGAGAGGGGCTGGGGCTGGGGGTGAGGGCTACTCGAGATTACCCACACACACGCTACTCTACCAGACTTGAGTTGACTCCTCTATAGGGAGAATTCAACGCTTGTAAGCTAAAACGCATGTACCATCTTTCTGCTAAATATTACGACTACATTTACTCCTTCAAGGACTACGAAAAGGAGTCTGCAATTTTGCGGGGGATGATTGAGACCTACGGTCGCTCTGATGGGAATCAGTTGCTGGACGTCGCCTGCGGAACAGGAAAGCATATCGAATATCTGCGTGAGGATTTCGAGGTTGAGGGGGTTGACCTTGAGCCAGAGTTCCTGAAAATTGTTCAAGAAAAATTTCCAGACTTGTCATTCTATCTGGGGGATATGCGAACGTTCGATTTGGGGAGAGAGTTCGATGTGGTTACCTGTCTCTTCAGTGCAATTGGGTATATGCAGACAGTTGAAGAGTTGAACTTAGCGATTGCAAACATGGCTCGCCACCTCCGTTCGGGAGGGATGTTGTTGGTAGAGCCGTGGATATCTCGCGATAAGTGGAGAGACAGTTCTGTCCACATGCTGACTGTAGATGAGCCAGAGTTGAAAATTGCTCGGGTGGTGACAAGTTCTGTAGAGGGACGCACTGCTGTGATGGACATGCACCACCTGATTGGAACACCAGAGAAGACCCAGCACTTCGTGGAAACACATCGGATGTTCATGGCAACAAAAGAAGAACTGATGGATGCTGTCCAAAGTGCTGGGCTGAAGGCTTCGTGGGACGAGGAGGGGTTGAACTGGCGAGGGATGTTGATAGGAGTGAAAGAATAGCCGATGGAACGGATCGTCCTGCTCGGCTCGAACATTGCCCACTCACGTTCTCCTGACTTCCACAACCGGCTGTTCGAGAAGTATGATCTCCCCTTCCGCTACGAACTAATGCCAACGACGGCGGAGGAGCTACTCGGAGCAATTGAGCGAATGAAGGAGGGGGGCTACCGCGGGGCAAACGTTACCTCCCCCTACAAAGAACTCGCCTTCACTCTGATGGATGAGGCTTCCGATACCAGCAAGCGGCTCGGCTCGGTTAACACGATACTCTTTGAAGGTGGGAAGGCTATTGGATTCAACACCGATGTAGATGGGTTTCGTGAGTCGTTACTCGATGAACCTTTGCTTGAGCGTTCCTTCTCTGCTGCGGTGCTCGGAACCGGAGGGGCTGCGAGGGCAGCCGTTGAAGTCCTTCTCGAGAATTCTCACCTCCTCTCCCTCTCTCTATATTCACGTTCCGAAGAACGCTCTGCAGAGGTGATCGCACGTTGGGGGGATCAGCGACTTTCCTCGGCATCCTTAGCGAACTTTACCCCTCCAAACTTTGTTGTGCACGCCACACCTGTCGGCCTACCCGGAGTTCCGAGCCGTCTCCTCGAGCCTGAGGAGTTGCGCGGAGTGGAACTCCTCTACGAGATGATTTACTCTCCTGAAGTAACAGAACTGATCCGTGCAGCTACCGAAGCTGGTGTTCGCGTTATCGGCGGAGCAGAGATGTTTGAAGCCCAAGCAATGGCAGCCTTCCATATCTGGACAGAAGTGTCTCTGTAGTGCTTCTTTGGTCATGTAAGTCTTCTACGCGCTAACTATCGTATGCTGTCGCAGCGCTGCCCGGATAATCTGCTCGCACACTTCACCATATTCGATGCCATCTGCTTTCGCTCCCTTCGGGAACAGGCTTGTGCTTGTCATGCCGGGGAGCGTGTTCACTTCGAGACACCACGCTTCGCCTTGCTCATCGAGACGGAAGTCAACCCGACTGTAGCCGGTGCAACCTAAGACGTTGTGTGCTCTCAGTGCCAGCGTCTGAAGTTCTTCAGAGATTGCCAAGGGCAAGTCTGCCGGGCAGAAGTACTCAGTCCGACCCGAGGTATACTTGTTTGTGTAGTCGTAGATACCACTCTTCGGTCTGATCTCTACTACTGGTAGTGCCTCTCCATCGAGTACTCCAACTGTCACCTCACGTCCTTCGATGAACTCCTCGAAGATGACATCTTTAGAGTAGCGGCGAGCCAGTGCTGTTGCCTCCACCAATCCATCGGCATCTTTTACAATAGTGAGTCCAACGGTTGATCCTCCATCGTTCGGCTTAACCACAACGGGATAGTCTGTCACTGCATCAACCATTGCGGAGAGTCTTGCAGCACTTGCGTCGTCGTCGGGCTCCAGAAGAAACCAGTTGGCTGTGGAGATACCATTGTTTCTGAAGAGTTCCTTCGACTTCGACTTGTGCATCGCAAGTGCGGAAGCAAGAACACCCGATCCGGTGTAGGGGAGTCCTCGAAATTCTAATAGCGACTGGATTTTTCCATCTTCACCATCATTCCCGTGTAGGGCGATGAAGACAACGTCGGTATCGTCGGGAAGGTTCTGGACAGCGGTGATTACATCTCGATGGTTAAATCGAGCAAGCTCTTCAGGTGAAGGGGCAACTTCAGTCGGCAGCACAAGATTGTCGAAGGCAATCTCTGCTTTCTCGCCGAGAGCTATATCGTAGAGCCGGACGTTGTGTCCACGAGAGGTTAAGGCTTCGGCAATACCTTTTCCGGTTGCCATCGACACATATCGTTCGGCTGATGTCCCGCCGAGAAGTACCGCAATGTTCATAGGTAGGTTGGAATTCAAAATTCAAAAGTAAAAATTCAAAAACTGAAGATACGGGGATCGGAGGGTTCACACGTGTAACGCGAGAGCGTTACCAATTCAAAATTCAAAAGTAAAAATTCAAAAGTGGGAGATAGCATAACGGGTCAGGTTCCTCATCAGTCATTCGCGTATCTGTCACTCAGAACGAACTGAAGTGAAGAGTCTCTCAAGTGTTGAGGAGGGATGGTTGCTCCTCAAACGCTCTTTCATTTTGCATTTTTACTTTAGCCTTTTGAATTTCCTCCCCTTGTCACTCAGAGCGAAGGCGAAGTGAAGAGTCTCTCAAGTGTTGTAGAGGAATGGGTATTTCTCACCAGCACCGGCGAGATGCTTCGGCGGCCATCAGCATGACAAATTGAGTTTTCTCATCAGTAGTTGCGTATCAGTCACTCAGAACGAAGTGAAGAGTCTCTCAAGTGTTGAGGAGGGATGGTTGCTCCTCAAACGCTCCTTCATTTTGCATTTTTACTTTTGAATTTTGAATTCCCTCCCCTCTCCTCTTCCTTAATTTTGCATTTTTGGTGTTTACTTTTGAATTGCAATTCATTCTTTGGCCTATGAAACGGAAGCGATACGTTCTACTGACCTGCTCGATTCTTCTTCTCCTTCTCTGCCAGAACCTTTCCGCACAGCGGGGAGGAGAGAAGGGGAGAGAAGCTCCAGATATTCCAGTGGTAACCCACGCATTAGCTATTTCCAATGTTCGGATAGTTGTCCGTCCCGGTCAGGTAATCGAACGGGGAACCGTTCTTATGCGGGATGGCCTCATCGAATCGGTCGGAACTGACTTGATTCCTCCGTACGATGCGCGGGTAATTGATGGGACTGGACTTACCGTCTACGCTGGATTTATCGACGGTTATTCCTTTGCCGGAGCGCCGAAACCGGAGAACCAGAACGATAGTGTAGCCAAGCCGGGTGATCCGCCAAACGCTCGTGCTGGCATCACACCAGAACGGGATATTCGAGAGCTTCTTAACAGACAAGATTCGTTTATCGACTCTCTGCGTCGCGTTGGATTTGGAGTGGCACACACAGCCCCTCGGGGTGGCATGTTGCCTGGAACCGGTGGGCTTCTTTTGCTTGGTGGACGAGATACGAATCGACTCTTCCTGACAGGGGGAACGTCGTTAGTTGCAACCTTCGACGGTGCAAACGATGTCTACCCGGCAACGCCGATGGGAATTATGGCGAAGTTCCGCAATCTCTACCACCAAGCCGAACAGTTAAAAGAGCAGGATCGGTGGTTCAAGAGTAATCCCAATGGCTATCTCCGCCCAGACTACGATCCGGTTCGCTCCTCGTTCTTCCCAACTATCGACGGATCAGTTCCGGTCTTTTTCCGGGTGAACGATGACCTTGAGGCACGCCGCGCTCTTGTTCTCCGAAAAGAACTCGGCTTTCCGTTAGTTCTGGTTGGATTGAAGGATGGGCGTGATGTTGCCGACCTCATCCGAAACGAAAAACTCCCTCTCTTCCTCTCCCTCGATTTTCCAGAAGCAGTGGAGGATGAGGGAGACTCGGCTACAAAGAAGAGGGACGATAGCGAGAGCGAAAGTGAAAAAGTTCCTCCGAACGACAGCACTTCCCGCCGAGTGCCTCCGCCAATGAGTGTAGATGAGTACAATCGATTGAGCCAGAGAGTTTCAAGCTACCTCGACATTGAGGGAGAGCGAAACCGGCTGATTGCGATTCGGGATGAATCTCATCGCACGGCGGTATCGTTGCCAGCAGCATACAGTCGCGCTGGAACAAAATTTGGATTCTCAACTGCTGGAACCAAAGGGAATGCACTCCGAAGCAACCTGATCGAAGCAGTTCGGCACGGTTTGCCGGAAGATCGTGCGTTAGCGGCACTGACAACGGACGCCGCCGAGATGATCGGCGCAGGACGTGCGCTCGGTACGGTTGAGGCAGGTAAGATTGCGAACCTTGTTGTGACAACCGGCCCCTACTTCCACGACACGTCGAAGGTTCGGATGACTATTGTTGACGGCATCCTCTACGATTACTCAGGTGAGGGGAAAAAGGGGAAGGGAAAGAAAGACGACTCTGCTTCGGCAGGTGAGAAGATGCCAATTCTCTTCGCTACGAATGTTGCCGAGCCGATTGTGCCGGGGAGAATCGTTGCAATGAACCGCGATCAGAGTGGAAATATCCTCATCAAAAATGCAACCGTGTTGACTGTGACAAACGGAACACTCGAAGAGACCGATGTGCTTGTGGAGCGGGGGAAGATTACCTCGATCGGAAAAGGCTTAGGTGCTCCTTCAGGAATAACAGTGATTGACGGAACCGGGAAGTACTTGATGCCGGGCATTATCGACGCTCACTCGCACATTGCTGTCAGTGGTCCGGTGAACGAGTGGACAAACCCGGTGACGGCAGAAGTACAGATTGAAGATGTGGTTGATCCCTACGACATCACGATCTATCGCGCCCTTGCTGGTGGAGTTACGACATCACACGTGATGCACGGCTCAGCTAACGCAATTGGTGGACAGTGCGAGACGATCAAGCACCGCTACGGAGAAGTTGACCCTGCGAAGCTAAAGATGGAGGGAGCACCCCGCACGATCAAGTTTGCCCTCGGCGAAAATCCAACCAGAGTTCACGGGCGAGGATTTGGTGTCCCTCCTTCAAGTCGTATGGGAGTTGAGCAGGTCTTCCGCGAGGCGTTTACGAAGGCGCAACGTTATATGGTTGAGTGGGATCGCTACAACAAGGAGAAGGGAGAGAAAGGGAAGCGACCAATTCCGCCACAGTATGATGAGCGCATGGAGGCACTTGCCGATATTCTTCGGGGAGAGATTTTGATTCACTGTCACTCATACCGTGCCGATGAGATATTGATGCTCATGCGAGTGTTGAAAGATTTCGGGATCACGCGCATTACCTTCCAGCACGTAAACGAAGGGTTTAAGGTTGCCAAAGAGCTTGCCGCCTTCGGGGCAATGGCTTCAGTCTTCAGCGATTGGTGGGCCTACAAATTTGAGGTCTACTACTCAACCGCATACAACGCGGCGGTACTTACGCGAAACGGTGTAGTAACGTCGATTAACTCCGACTCTCCTGAACTGAACCGTCACCTCTACCACGAGGCGGCAAAGTCAATGAAGCATGGAGGTTTGACCGAAGATGAGTGCTTAGCAATGATTACGATCAACCCGGCAAAGCAGCTTGGTGTTGAGGATCGGATCGGTTCAATCGAAGTTGGCAAAGAAGGAGACTTAGCTCTCTTCAGCGGGCATCCTCTCTCGATCTACAGCCAACCTATTTTAACTGTTGTTGATGGCGTTATCCGCTTCGATGCGGAGAATGACCCAGACGATATGCGACTGAAGGTAAATCCAGAGGAGAAGATCGATGCAGTGATGGATGAGGAAGTGGGAGAGGATGATGGATGTATGGAGGGGGTAAAAGGCCGATAGTTGGCCGTGGATAAGAGATCGTAGATCGTTGTTGTTTGATGGAATATATCTCAAGCGGAAGGTTCACAACTGATAGCTCACAGCCTACAACCCAAAACTTATGCGAACTCTGATAACACTTTTGCTTTTCCTCGCAATCTCTGCTCCGCTGCTGGCGCAGTCTGGAGCGTACGCTCTAACGAACGGACGCATCGAGACAGTAACCAACGGCGTAATCGAGCGAGGAACGCTTCTTATACGAGAGGGAAGAATCGAGAGGATTGGGGAGAACTTAGCGATTCCGTCCGATGCAGAAGTGATCGACTGTTCTGGGCTGACGATTTATCCCGGTATGATCGATGCCGGAACACAGCTCGGACTTGTTGAAATTGGTTCCCTCTCAGAGACGAGAGATGATAGCGAGATGGGAGACCTGACACCGCAGGCACAGGCATTGACCGCGGTGAATCCGAACTCGGTTGCCATCCCCGTAACTCGGGTTAATGGTGTTACTACAGTGCTTACCTCTCCGTCGGGTGGATTGCTCCCCGGAACAGGAGCGTTGGTAAATCTGTACGGTTATACACCGGAGCAGATGAACGTTGCTGGAGTTCACGTTCTCCGAATCAACTTTCCGGGACGTGGGCGCGGAGGTTGGTGGGATCACCGGACCGATGAGGAAGTAGAAGAGGAGTGGCGGAGCCGAATGGATAAGCTGGATGAGGTCTGGGATCGTGCCGAAACCTATGCTCGCATCGACTCGGCTTGGAGTGTGGGGGGGGAGAAGCGCCTTCCAGAATATGTTCCTGTGATCGAAGCACTTCTTCCGGCAATCCGTCGAGAAATGTTAGTGATGGTAGAAGTCAATCAGGCCTCAGATATTGACTCGGCAATTGCGTGGGTTCAACGACGGAACCTGCGTGCGGTTCTCTCCGGTCTGCGCGAGGGGTGGCGGTGTGCCGATAAAATTGCGGCATCTGGAATTCCTTGCATTGTGGGGCAAGTGCTAACAACTCCTTCCCGGGGGTCGGATCGATACGATAAGCCGTATGCCAACCCCGGACTTCTCCGAAAAGCTGGTGTACAGGTTGCCTTGCGAACAAACGACGTGGAGAACGTTCGGAATCTTCCCTTCCAAGCTGGTTTTGCAGCAGCTTACGGAATGAGTCGGGAGGATGCGCTCCGTGCAGTAACAATCGAGCCAGCCCGCATCTTCGGTGTCGACTCGCTTCTCGGTTCGCTCGAAGTCGGAAAGCAGGCCACACTCTTCGTTGCCGATGGTGATCCGCTGGAACCATCAACAAGCGTTCGCCACCTCTTTATAAACGGCTGGAACGTTCCACTGAAGAGTCGCCATACCGATCTCTACGACGAGTTCCTCAACCGGACGCCGTGATTCTTCCTTTGTGTTCTTTGTGTCCTGGTATGTTATGAGGGGCAAAGTTTAACAAATAATCAACAGACAAGAAAGCTACTCCGCAGCAGCCGAGGAGATCATTAGTGTCATGCACCAACAGAGGATGCCTCACCAAGAATTGTCCCTCGGTTGTTGAGGATCTCAGCAAAAGCTGAGACAGTACTCAGAGCCGTCAATGAGCGAGCTCCTATGATAACCAGAGAAGTCCAGCAGAGATCTCGCGGTGTGGCATTAGACCAAAGCAACAACAGATGCACGTTCTCAAAGAAGCAGTCGGTATTGACATCTCAAAGGACTCCTTAGCAGTCTGCTTTGGACGCATTGACGCAGAACAACGTATCAGCATCATCGCTGAGGGCACGTTTGCCAACACCGCTGAAGGGATCGCATCTCTTCAGCAGTGGGCACACACGCATCGCCAAGAGGGAGTCGATCTATGGTATCTGATGGAGGCAACCGGTGTCTACTATGAGGAGGTAGCCTATGGACTCTCCAATGCTGGAGCACGCTTTTGTGTGATGCTCCCAACGGCAGTCAAGCAGTTCAGTCGGAGTACCTCGGTCAAGACAAAGACTGATCGGGTTGATGCTCGTCTTCTGTGTCGTTTGGCACTCGAACGCCGTCTCGATACGTGGGAGCCAGCCACAGAGTTGATGCAAGAGTTGAAAGCGTTGGTTCGTGAACGCCAGAGCCTGATTACACAACAGAGCCAGGTACGCAATCGGCTGCATGCGCTCTCGGCCAGCTACAAGCCCTCGGTCTCGCATCGCGGGCGTCTTCAGCAGCAGTTGCGTTTCTTTGCCTCACAGATTCGCGAGGTCGAGCAGCAGATCACGGAGGTACTTCACAATGATGATGATTTTCGTGGTCGCATCAAGCAGCTTCAGACAATCAAGGGGGTTGGGCTGATGACCATCGCGACGATCTTGGCCGAGACAAACGGCTTTGCCTTGGTGCGCTCAGTCAAGCAGGTGATCAGCTATGCAGGGTTGGATATTGTCCATCAAGAGTCGGGCACCAAGCGAGGTCCTAGCTATATCAGCAAGCGGGGAAATTGCCGCTTACGGACATGTTTGTACATGCCAGCCTTAGCCTCGATCCGATCTGACGAACAGATGCGACGATTCTATGAACGTCTGTGTCAAGGCAATGGAGGACAGAAGAAAGCAGCTATTGTTGCTGTCGCACGAAAACTCTTGCGTGTCTTCTATGCAATTTGGCTGAGTGGGGAAGACTACAATCCTGCACGCATTTAACTCGTGATGATTTTTACAACTTCTTCCTTGTGCCGAAACACAGTACCTTGGTGGTATATTTTTATCAAGATATTCACCACCAAGAACACTAAGATCACCAAGATGAAATCACCTAAACAACTGAACACTCGTGCTTGGGGAACAGAGCATGAAGAACTTGCCCTTACCTATCTTCTCGAGAAAGGCTACCAACTTGTCAAGAAAAACTTTCACTTTGGGAAGGCTGGAGAGATTGATCTGGTTATGCGTGACCGAGAAGTTTATGTCTTCGTTGAAGTAAAGGCTCGCCGAAGCCACACGTTCGGTCTTCCAGAAGAGGCTGTCAACCAAGCAAAGCGAAAGCAGATTCGGCAGATAGCAAAGGGCTTCGTACACATCATGGATTTGAAAGAGTACGAAGCCCGATTTGATGTTGTCGCTGTCGACTACGCCACTGGTTCTGAGGGGAAGCCAGAGATACGCCATCACGCTGATGCGTTTTGAGGAAATTCATGAGGGAATTCAAAATTCAAAAGTAAAAATTCAAAAAGGGAGAGGAGGAGTCGCTCTTTCCCTTTTTGAGTTTGTTCTTGCAAGCTACTTTCCTCCATTTCCGAAAATTGAATCGAACACCTCTTTCGCTTTATCGGTTGCTGCTCCGGCTGCCCCCATCATGGTGCGTGCAATTTCGGCGAGTGGATCTTCAGACGAATTGATGTCTTGCTTGTACTGTTCTTTTGCATCAGTGAACTCATCTTGCACAGTTCTCTTCTCTGCTTCATCCATCCGCATATAGTCACCACCGAGGATTTTTCCGTAGCTGCCGTTATCTACCCACGTCTTTAGTTCTGTCAGACGAAGAACGGCGAATGGGTGGGAGCGACTCAACAAGTTCATCAGCTTGTAGATGCTGTCGATTAAGTTTCCTCCCTTCTGATACTCAGCCGCTTGCAGGAAAAATTCGTTTGTGTCCATCTGCTCGATGCGAGGCCCCCCCGCCATCTTCATCAGCAGGTTGTATGAAACATCAGGGTTTTGCACCGTTAAGAGTCCGGCTCGGTCTGCCGACAACTCGCTCTTCCTATCCCACTCACGTAGTGCAGCAATGATTGCGGCAATTGAAATGCTTCCCAGAGGGATACTCATAAAGTAGACAGAGAACTGGATGAGCATTGCGAGAAGTGTCTTGTAGAGGACGTGACCACTTACGCAGTGACCAAGCTCGTGCCCAATAACGCAGAGAAGTTCTTCTTCGTCGAGCGCGTCGATCATCGAAGAGTTCAGAACAATGAAAGGATTATTTACGCCAATTGCGCTGGCATTTAACAGAGGTGTTTGTGCGATGTAGAGTTCCGGCATCTTCTCTACATTAAAGATAGCACAAGCCTCCTTGTGCAGCTTGTGAACCTTGGGGAACTGTGTGTCGCCAACGCGAACCGCTGAGGCAAGGTGGATAAGTCGAAGCGAACGTTCTGTAGTTCCACCGACAACTTTTTGGAGAAGCATGTCGAGTCCCGGGACTTTCTTCAGTGCGGCGAGGGCTGCTCGGTCTGCCGGGTGTTGCCACGATTTCGGGCTGATGTCAGGAAAGTGCGTTCTCTTAATAGCCATGGTTTCAATTCAAAATTCAAAAGTAAAAGTTCAAAAAACGATAACGACCGCTCCGAAGTGAATATACGGAACGGTCGTCCTCTACGGTTAGGTTTTAGGGGATGTTGCAGTGAAGATTATTTCGCCGGTCGTCCGAAGACGACAACCGAAAATCGGTTGTCTTGTCCAGCTTCAAAACCACGCATGTAGACGATAAACGCATCGGTTCGGAATCCTCCCGTCCCGTCGGGAGCATAATCCCAATTGGCGAAAACCAACGGTGCGGAAACCGAGCCAGCCTGCATGTGTGGTGTGATTGCTACAGAGAACTGCGGTGTGTTCTGTGCAGTTGCGAGTACTGGATTGTCGAGTACGACCACGTAAACTCCGGGATTATTCGGTGTGTGGTTCACCCGAGCGATGCCAAAGTCAGTCAGAAGCGATCCATCCAGTTCAACCTGTCCCCACGCTATCGGGGTGTTGTCTCTATATAGCGATCCTGCGTCGGGAATCCCCGTATTGCCTGCAACTTCACCCGCAGTATAGTGCTGAGCTGTGCTGTCGATCCCCTGACTAATAATTGCGTAACGATCTCCTTGAACTTCCAACCCACCTTCAACGAGAAGTGCCGGACTTGTATCCTCGTTTCTGACGAGCAACGCTGTTCCCTTATCCACATTCTCAAGCAGTGCGGGGACGCTTAGCGCATCGGCAATTGTGGCCTTATCGGCTGACTGTGCCTCAACTGCTTTCACTGCTCGATCCGCAGCAACAGCCGAGTCGGCAAAGCCTGCGTTTGCTGCCCGGTCTGCCCTGTTAGTTGCACGCGAGCTATCGGCAAAGAATGCCCGATTCGAGACGAAGCTATATGGAGAGCCGAGGAAGCGGAGTCGAGGTAATTCGTTTCCACTGTTGAATCCACTAATTGTGACGCCGATCCAACGAGGTTGGTCGAAGCCGACAGTTGGCGGGATGCCACCCGGCGTTGCGCCACCAATTACTACGGTAAAGATTCCAGCATCGCTAAAAGAGATTGTCCCATGTGTTTCGCTGAAAAGTGCTGTCCCTCCCGTTACTGCGTTATAGATCCTCAAGGTGATCTGGTGGTTTCCAGTCAACGCATTGCCATCTGCATCTTGGGCACGCCCTTGATAGTTAATTGTGGGTGAGACAATCTGGGCAGAGGCAAAACTCGCACTCGCTAAAAATATCAGGCAAAAAAGTATCCGTTTCATGTTCATTCCTCTGTGATATAGTAATAGTTCTAATGTTCTAAGAAGTTGGAGTTGGTTCTACTGCACGTACTGTATTGTCGTTGTCGGATACTCCGTTCCGTCGATCTCCAATCGCAGCAGATACGTTCCGGTCTCGATTCCTTCCGGCTGCCAGTAGAGACGTGACGTACCCGCCTCACGGTGACCGTCGATCAACACCTGTGCCTCACGCCCAATCATATCGTAGGCTGTCAGTTTCACGTTGCCGGGAGCTGCTAAGCGGATATAGACCGTGATCTCCTCGTGGAAGGGGTTCGGTGCGGCACTCGTCACACCACTCTGGCCAGCACCACCAGTAGTCCACTCCTCGCGAACGCCCAACGTTGTGTCCGAAGGCATGATTTGCCAGAAGCCTGTCCAAGAAGCTTCTCCACCGTCAACATCCAGAAAAACGCTATCGCTTGCAACTGCTTCTCCAATCGTCGAAAACATTGACCCAAACTCCCCCTGCTGAATTTCTCCACCGTTCGAGGTTGTCTGCGGATTAATTTCATCTTTTCCCGATCCTTGAGCAAAGGAGGGAGTGGAGAAGATGAGTGAGATGAGGACTACCCCAATTGAGGCTCCTAATCCTCTCTTCCCCCTAAAAAATTGGTATTCTCGTACAACTTTCATCTTCTATCTCCAATACGTTGTGATTTGGCTCTTTTTCAACTCTACATTAAGCTATTCACTCGCCTTAAAAAGCGCCTAAAGGAATTCAAAATTCAAAAAGAGGATTTATTCACTGTTTTCCTCGATAATACTTTTGGTTCTCCACTATTCCTGCGAGATGCTTCGGGAGACCTCAGCATGACAGGTTTGGTGCTTACAATTAGCTCTGTCACTCAGAACGGAGCGAAGCGGAGTGAAGAGTCTCGCAGGTCAAGTTTTTGTACTCTCGGTTGCCCCATACTCTCTGGCTCAACTATGGCATTCGCCCAATTTTGAATTTTGCCTTTTGAATTCTCAATTGATCTCCTCTCCGGCTCGTACTTTCTCTATCAGTTCCGAAATTTTTCTTGTTGGTCCGGCTCCGTACTCGTCGAGGGCGTTTTCATACCGTTTATAGTAGGTGAAGGCTTCTCGACGTGCTCCTCGGGTGGCAGCCGAGCGGATCAGGGCTTCGTATGCTCCGTCGTGCAAGTCATCCAGACCAAGCAATCGTTCGGCCAGTGGGGGGATTGCTTGGAAGTTTTCTCGGTCGATCTCAATATCAATGAGACGCTCTAAGGCAGTTGCAAGTTCTCCCCGAAGGTTCTCTCGCATGTTGTCGATCCACTCGGCATACATCCCTTCGAGGAAATCTCCGTCGGCAGATTCTATTGCTTGCCGGTAGGCGACTGCTGCCCCAAAGTAAACTCCTTCGTCGTAGAGTCGGTTTGCTTTTCTGATACATCCACGAAAATCGAATGCGTCGATTCTTACATCATCACTCAGCTCATAAACTCCATCTCTCTGCCGAATCGTTCCGCTGCCCCCCAAGAATCTTCGCGCATAACTTGTTGTGGCGTGAAGGTTGTTTGCTGCTCGGTCAATATCCATATCAGGCCAGAGAAGGTCGGCAAGTCGATCCCGCGTTAGGTCCCCAATCCACCGGGTATCGCCGAGCTTCGCAACAACTAACGCACCTACGAGTGAGCGGGTTTTCGATTCAATCTTCGTTCCTGATTCATCTCCTCCTTCAACGCGAAGTGCGCCGAACGTGCGGAGAATTTGTGATGGTTGTGAATCGGCATCTGTGGAGCTTTCAAGTTGTCCACTGGTTGTTCCACCCTGTTCTCGAGGGTCATTTCCTGCGCTTTGCCGAAACCTCATTAACCGCGTCTTAGGTAAATCATCTTTCATAAGGTCGAGGTGGTGGTGAATAAGACCGGGTGATGACATCTGTAGGAGAGTCGAAATACCAACCTCAATAGCGTTATAGGCAGCATCATTGTATTCACGTTTTGCTCCGGGGCTGTTTTGAGCAATTTCCAACAACACTTTCCCTGCCCTGAACCCATTCGTATCGTCTACTGAAGGGGATGGCTCTGCTAAGAAAAAATTCTTGAGAAGTTCGCCATCTCCAGCGATAGCCATAGAGCATCGAAAAAGCAGGTCACCACTGTTCTGTGCTCCCCGCTCAGCTCCAATTTGTTCTTCAAGTGAAAGAAGTAATTCTCGGACATCTTCTATTTCTTGGTCTGTTCTCCTATCGATATAAGCTCGTAGTCTCTCATGGTGCACCAGATACTGCTGATGAACATTCATAATATCTGCCCTAATTGTATCGGCCACTTTCAGTGCCCGATCTGGAATGCCTAAGTAATTCCAAGTTTCCAGAAAACGATACTTGGCAATTTCCGTCTGCATAGGAGTTGATCGTGCTGGGCGAGGTGTCTGGAAAAATTCTCGCTCAAGTCGGTCGAGGTCGTGAACATTTCCTTGACAAGCGTAGACATAAGGTAAATGCCAAAAATTTGTGCTAAGGCCTCGATAGGCTGGATAGCGGTCGACAAGACTGCGCAGTTCTTCCGCGTGAACTTTTAGTGAATCAAGGTCTTTGATTCTCCACGAGTAGTTCGCTGCGTGGAGCAACAACTCATACGCTGTAAACAAGTCTGCTTCGTGCCGTAGCCGTAATCCTGCCTCTACCATTTCTCGGGCATCTTCCATGTGGCCGGAAGACATCATTGCGTAGAGCAACACCTTCATCAGGGCATTCAATGTCTCCGGGCGCATTCGGTCAAGTTCAGTGATGTAGGGGGAGGCGAGGTCGAAGGCTTCGGCGAACTCGCCACGGTCGAAGGAGTATTGGGCGCGGAGACGGATTGCCTCGGCTGCACCCCGTAGCTCACGGTCGGTCTGCTCTGCGGGAGGGGGGAGTGTTTCAAGCATTGCGTTGAGGTAACCTTGCGCGCTGTTGGAGTCACCTTGCATCAGCGCATCGTGCCAGACGACGACGGCAGCTTCAAGGCGGTTCACTCGCTCCTCTGTGTTTCCGGGGGGATCAATGAAGCAGTCGAGAACTTCCGCAATCTCCCGTGCAATTCCGTGGAGCAGCTCCCGCGCTCCGGTCACGTAGAGGCGTTCGCCGTAAACAGTCAACGTGCCGAGGTAGTCGGCGAGTAAACTTCCTCCTAACTCTTTTCCTTTTCCAGAAGATCGATATGGTTCGAGTGCAGCTTTGCAGAGAAGGACAAACGTTTCGGCGTAGATAGGGGCAAGTTTCCGTCCAACGGCAATCAGCCAGTTGAAAAGTCTGCTCAGGTCGTTCTCCTTCAGTCGTCCGAGGTCTACTCCTTCAAGTGGTGCAACTGCGTAAAGTTCCCCTGTTCCACTCGTGAGAATTTCGAGTGTGATCGTTGCCAACTCTTCTCGTCCGGGAATACTGGGGATATCCAATCCGGCTGCCGCCTTCCAGAGAAGTGTGTGGGTGAATGCGTAGCAGACACGTCCCTCCACATCGCGCGTGCCGAGGCGAATCGTTGGGACTGCAACGGCAACGAGTCCACTCAGGATTAGCCGTTCAAACAAGTGGTCATCCCACCCGACAGTCTTCTCAGCCAGTCGCCTGAGAAGGTCGCGGTTGAATTGCTCTCCTAAGTATCCTGCCAGCGATAGAAGTCCTCGTTCACCTTCGGGGAGTGAGGCGAGTCGTCCGGAGAAACCGTGTACCCGGTCGCCAATCTCCTTCAGTTCATCATCACTTAGCTCAGATGATTTCCACTCCCAGCCTTTTGTAGAATCTTCTAAGGCGATATGCCCTGCGGCGATCATCTCTCGAAAGACCTCTCGGAGGGCGAGGGGGACGCCTGCGGAGAGGGCTGCGATCTGGCCGAGCATCTCTTCCGGCGGAGCCGAGCCGAAGAGAGCCGTGGCAGCCTCGGCAATTCCAGCACCGTCGAGTGAACCTATCTCCAATTCCTGCGGCGGTATCGACCGACCAATTGCCATCTTAAACGATTGGAGAATTGTGCTCTCAACCGGTCGTGTTGTTACCACCACGAGCACTGGTATTTCCTCAAGTGCTCCAATAAACTTGTCAAGTTCTACCGAGGAGTCGAGGTAGTGAAGGTCGTCGAAGATCATCACAACTGGATAGCGGCGGGAGGCAACCTGCACAGCTTCGACGGCGGCCTCACTGTTGATCACTGCCCCCTCGCGGAAGATTCGGGCAGCTATTGGGGCTGCAATCACCGGCTTCAAGATTTCCAGAGCATTGCTGAGCGGTCCGAACTCAATTCCTTCACCCTCGTACCACTTCGCGTGAACTACAAGTGAGCGTGCGGTGTGGTTCCGGACGATCTCCTTCAGTTCATCCAGCAGGCGACTTTTCCCCACACCTGCCGGCCCAGTCATCCAGACGGCGCGAGGTTCTCCTTCGAGGAGGCCGTTGAAGGCTTCCAGCAGAACGCGAAGTTCAGCTTCGCGACCCACCAGAGGCATCGTCCCCCGATTGATAAAATCTTTGGTGTTGGTAACCATAAGCAGTGCTACAGTCAAGAGAACGGTAAAAAGACCGTTCAAGATAGCGTTACTCGTTCAATCGCCGTTACGTTTCTCCCGAATTCGGTTCAAATTCGGCATTTCTTTCGTTTAATCTTCTTGTGTCGTATGGTTCGTTGCAGGCGGGGCATCTGGTGTCGAGTGGGTTCGCGAAGGGGGTTCCGCAGTGGGTGCAGGCATTGGCCAAGGTTTCGCATCCGCAGAGATAGCAGTTTGTGGCATCGTAATCGTTCACCCCTCCACATCGGCGGCATCGTGTCCAACTGTTCATGTCAGTCATTTATTAATTTCAGATTTAGGTTTTCGGATTTCAGATTTGGAGTCGAGCGTTGCGCCTCAATCCACAATTCACTATCTCAAATCCGAAATCTCATAGATTTTCGCTACAGTACTATTCTCTAATCAAACCTTAAAAACCTCTTAAAAGAATTGGATGGAGAGGGCAACTTTCTCAATTCTCCGTATTTTCCCGGCCTTTCCTGAATTAAACGAGTAACAGAACAGCATGGCAGAACAACAGGTAGCTCACGAGGGATATGGCCTTCTCAAAGGGAAGAAGGGGATTGTATTTGGCGCGCTCGACGAAAGCAGCATTGGTTGGCAGATAGCCTTAGCCGCTTGCCGCGAAGGGGCGCAGCTTGTGTTGAGTAACGTTGCAGTTGCTCTCCGCATTGGGGCACTCGACGGACTGGCCGAAGCCTGTGGGGGGGCAACCGTAATTCCCTGCGACGCATCGAATGTCGAGGAACTGAACGGACTCTTCTCGAAAGTAAGGGAAGAAGTTGGGCAGCTTGACTTTATCGTTCACTCCCTCGGAATGTCGCAGAACATCCGCAAGGGGAAGTCATACCGTCAGGTAAACTACGACTGGTATCTGCGAACACTTGATGTCTCGGCCATCTCTCTGCACAAGATGATTACCGCAGCACTCGACAACGATGCGGTTGCTGACGGCGCGAGCATCGTGGCGATGAGTTACATCGCAGCTCAGAGAAACTATTCCACCTATTCCGATATGGGGGATGCGAAAGCACTCCTCGAATCAATTGTCCGGAGTTATGGCAGCCGACTCGCCACCCGAAAGATTCGGATCAACACCGTCTCGCAGTCACCAACGCCAACCCGTGCCGGGAGTGGCATCGACAACTTCGACAAGATGTATGAGTTTGCCGACCGCACGTCTCCTCTCGGCAACGCAACTGCCGAAGAGTGTGCCGACTACGTTGCAACTCTGTTGAGCGACCTGACGCGGAAGGTGACGATGCAGAACCTTTACCACGACGGCGGTTACAGTTCTATCGGCACTACACTTCCGATGCTCCGCCTCTTCCACGAAGCATTGAAAGATCAGGAGTTGATCGATGGAGCCGGGTTTGACCATTTGGATATGGACTGATTGGAATTGCGGATTGGTAGGGGATCGAGCGTTGTAGAAATGAATCTCTGAATCTCAATCCGCAATTAGCAATCCACAACCCCTAATACAAATGCACTGTCCAGTCTGTCAAAGCGAAAATCTAACCGAAGAGACTTCGTTCTCGATGTTTCACGCTCACGCCATGTTCCGAACAACTGAGGCGGGGTTGTTGGGACCCAAATATGTGATGGCAAAAGCTGATCGGAGCCGTGTCTGTCTCGACGGCGGTTATCTTCTCCTCTTTGTCGGAGAGAAAACTCTTGAGCGCTTAAATGAGAGAGCGGGATCACGTGCTTAGAGGCTGTTAGGGAAATACCATGCTGGGTAGCGATGGAACACGATCACGCAGAAACCAGACTGTCACTCTGAGCATAGCCGAAGGCGAAGCGAAGAGTCTCGCAGGAAGAGTGGAGGGAATGGTAAGGAAGGGAGAGGTGCGGTGGTTCTTCACCGGTGAGATGCTTCGGAAGACCTCAGCAGGACTGTCTGAACTTTCAAGAAGCTCGCCGTACGGATAGATCGTATCGAATTCCAAAACAGCTTCTTAGAGGCGAGGTGAGGATGAATTATCAACTCTCAATCTCCCTCAATCCGAAAGCGACCGAAATACTATTTCGCCACGGCTGCAACAGCACGTTCCACTACCGTCTCCCATGGTCGAGCAGGCATTGCAAGGAAGCCAAGCCGCTTACACTCATCACGTAGCCAATCTCCGAACAGCAGACTTACCTCAGCTCTCTTGTGTTGATCGCCTGCCATTGGTTCGCGCTGAAGGTAGTTATCTACGATTTGATGGTGGTTCTCCTCGTACAGGAAAATTGATTTCACCCGATCTGAATACTCCGCGATTAACTCAGGAAGAATATAGTCGCCATCTAAAACAACAGGCATTTGGGTTTCGATGTGGTTGTCGATCACCGACCTTACTGCCGGAGATATTGCGCGACTAACTTCGAGGAAGAGTTCTAAAACTTTGGTGGCAGGGAAGTCGGCTGACTCAGGGTGTGTCCGCCAAAAGTGGATTAGTGGCTGCTGGTCTGGTGTTGTTAATGCTTCGACAGCATGAAAGAGATCGTCAACCTCAACGATTGGGAGATCATAGTGCCGTGCAAGTGAGTAACTAAGGCGAGATTTGCCAACGCCAGATGGACCAGCAATTGCTAATACATCCCAGCTTCGATCAAACATAGATAACAAGAGGTTGGTTCACAGTAGCTTCTGATTGAACGTTGGCGCAACTTCGACTTTCAGGTCGATACCGGTTCAGCAAGTGTAAGGCGAGTCTATCATCACCATCTCTCGCAGTTAACCGGCAGATTCATTTACCAATATACAGAAGGTTGGTGCTTTTCTCCCCGATAGGATACTCTGCAACTGTTCAAGTGCTCTTCACTACGCGGATGCCAATCGCCGGAAGTCCGAGAGCAACTCAGTAGCATCTGGCATTGGGCTGAGTATATTTGCGGAGCGTGAGAGTACAAAGATTACTTCTCACAACGCAGATAAATTCCAGAATCTTCAATAGCATTTTTCTGCAAACCTATTCTCCACCAGCATACATGTGCCAACATCATCAATACGAAGGATCTTCCCGCCGATCTCTTCTCTTCTTCTGCAGAATCTCTCTTCCGTTTCTTCTCCTCCTTATTTGTCACTCTCTTGCAGCGCAGACATTCTATCGAGAAGGGTATGTGATAGGTGGTGGTCCAGTCTTTATGTTAGGCGGGCCATATAAGCCAATTGCTCCCTCTGTCGAGATTGAATATATCGGAAAGAGTGAGGAGCCATACACCTTCTACAGCGGAATACTCTTCCGATTGATTCGAGGTGAAGTCACGGATCAGCGTGTGATATATAAGGATAGTATCAACCAAGATTCTTGGTTCATCGCACCTGTGACCCCATACTGTATCTACAGTGCAGAGTTTACCTTCCGCCACTGGTTTTCGGGGGAGTGGCAGCCGGGGGAGAGTGGAGCGTTTGCTCCCCTTCGCTTTGGCCTCTCGGTGATGACAGGAGCGCAGCCGAACCACGTTGATGCAGTCGACTTGGAGTTTCTCGACCGCGAGCCACCACGCGGACTCGGTTTGAGTTTCGGCTTCGGATTTGGTTATGAATTTGCCTTCAACGAGAACGATGCAATTCGGTTGACGGCAACAATTCCAATTCAGCTTGAGCTAATTGGAGATCACGGACTCGTCCCAATTAACGCAGCGCAGAATGCTTCACACGACAGCCCCGGAGCCTTCGCCGGCTTCCACCTCGGGCTATCATATCAGCACTTGAAATATTATGCTGTGGAGGATGAGGGAGAGATTGGCGAGTAATAGGTGTACTGTCTCTATTTACCCGTACAAAATCTCCTGCTCGGCTATAAGTTTTGAATGGGGGGAGGGTGGCAGAAGCATAGAGCCGTTCTCCATTCCTGATTTTAATTTTTTATTCGCACCACCATCGAAACCATCTCACCTGATTCCATCCGCAAGACACAGATATAGTTTCCAGTTGGGAGGGAAAGCTCGGGAAGTGGAAGCGTATGGCTTCCAGCTCCGGCATGCCCCTCGAAGAGCGTGGCAACGTTTTTGCCCTCGATAGAGTGGAGGGTGATTGTGATGGTTGAGGGGTGTTCGAGTTTCCACTCAACTTGTCTCTCGCCTCCGTTGAAGCCGAGTGTCGCGCTGTTGTTCCTTCCCCTTTGTAGCTCCTGAACAGAGCTGAGTACTAATGCAGTACCATAGGCTCCGCTACCATCTGTTCCGATCAGCAGTTGTGAACGATCTGGGAAGGCAGTGAGTCCTACTGCCTTACTATCAATGGGCAACTCCATTCTCACCCAAGTTGTCCCGTTATCTATCGAACTGTATAGTGCGCTCTTAGAAAGCGTGGTGGTATCTCTAACGTAGACGAAGACTGTGTCTCCATAGACATCAAGCGATAGAATTGAGGTGATGGGAGTCCCCCCCGAATCAACTTGTGGGAAGGGAGTGTATATCCTGTTCCAATTCGCCCCTTGATCAAAGGAACGGTAGAGTCCATGTTCACTTGTCCCCAGATAGAGGGTGTTGTTCGCATAGCGGATAATTCTTCCATGAGTATTGTTGTCGGGGAGTCCTATAAGTGTCCACTCTTTCTCTCCATCTACCGAACGATAGAGTTTCGTTACTGGGTCTGCAATGGTTGCAAAGAAAAGAGAACCTGTTCCGGTAATATCGGAGATTGCCTCTGGCCTTGGGAGTGTAATTCTCTCCCAACTCTTTGCACCATCATTTGAGAGATAGATTGTGCCGCTCGATCCTCCAACAAGAATTGTATCTTCCACTGCGTGAATCCGTGTTGGGTGAAGGTCATTTGCCCGGTTAATCAAGTGGGAAGTCCAGCTTCTCGCATTGTTCTCCGAAACATAGAGTGAGTCTACATCTGCCAGAATTGCGTAGAGTTTACCTCCAGTCTGGAAAATCTTTTCGGCTCCAAGGCCTCGTGGCCCGCTCCTTCTGATCCACTCCTCGTTGGCCGTGTTTCTGATGTAAAGGCCATTCTGAGCCAGTGCTATCAGTGACTCGGTAGGCAGTTTGTTGCTCGACAACGTGAACTGGGAAACTGAGAGGCTATTCCAGCCGGCATGGAATGGATGGATCACTCTGTTCTCCGGTTCCCACGCATAAACTCCAGCTCCAGTGGCAAGAACAAGTTGCTCACCCATAAACACGATGTCTGTCTGACTCAAGAGAGTGGTAGAAGCGGAGTCCATTCTGACCCAGGTAGTTTCGTCGAGCGGAGTTGCGTATAGGCCATCAGATGTTCCGACCCAGATCGTATCATTCTGGAGAACAAAGGTATAGATACTAAGTAGAGATTTAATTGGAGGAAGGGGAGTCCACTCCTGGCCACGATTAAACGAACGGAAAAGACCTGCCCCAAAGTTCCCTTGGAGAACAATCGTATCACCTGTAAACTGTGCAGCCAATGCGGCAGAGGTATTCGGCCCTATCTTGTTGTTCCACGTGCCATCATCCTCTCTGCGGTAAAAGCCGTTTGAAGCACCGACATATAGATTCTTTCCATCGTTGTAAAAACGGTATGGATTAAAAAATGGGATTGTGTCAATTGCAGTCCAACTGGTTCCATTATCAGTGCTGTAACGAAGCACTGCCGGTATATCAGTAAATATGTAGAGTGTGTCGCGCAATTGCGTGAGAAGTGGGCGTCGGAGGGCTGTTGTACTGACAGAGTCGAGTGTCTGCCAAGTCTTTCCGTAATCGAATGAACGTTTGAGAGAACAGCAACCGACTGTGCCGATCATCACATTGTCGTGAATGAGCAGTTGAGAGATAGAGCCACCAAGATCGTCGGTGTTGGAAGTAGAGGATTGCCATACCTGTTCTCCTTTCTTTAGCCAGTATGTCTTGGTTGTGCTGCTGGCATAGAGTGTTTCAGTTGCCGAGTCGTACGCAATAGCGTAGACATCTCCTCCCTCAAGACCTAACGAAGACCAAACTTGTGCAGAGAGTTGCGTGGATGTACCCCAGAGGAAGAGGAGAACGAGAAGGCGTAATGCGAATCGATAAAGATTCATGGTGATCGCAAGTTTTTAGTGAATGATGATTTTCGATACGTAGGGAGGATGTCTGAAGGGTTCTGTCTGTGCAGAGTGAGAATTCAGCAAGGGGAGCGTCATCTGTTTTCTCAGGTCTACCGAAGGGAGCCTCGCAGGGTGTGCACTGCATCTGGTTCTGCTCTACAAAGCCGGAGAGACCCTTCGCTCGACTTTGCTTCCGATGAAGATAAGGAATCCCTACTCTCCATCCCCTCTTTTGAATTTTTAATTTTGCCTTTTGAATTGTGGAATTATCCTCTGTGTTCCAACACCACCCGCCCACGTTGTTCTCCTCGCAAGATACGCTCGATCTCGTCGTCGATTTGTTCCAACGTCACGTCGTGAGCCATTTCCTCGAGAAGTTCGTTCTTCCACTCGGTGGCGATACGGTTCCAGAGTTCGCGACGGAGGGGCATTGGGGTGGTGGCGGAGTTGATGCCGATCAGTGCTGCGCCCCGTAGAATGAAGGGGTAGACAGTTGTAGAGAGGTCAACCCCAGCCACGTTGCCGCAGACGGCGATTCCCCCCTCGTAGTCCATTGCGGCCAAGAGTCGTGCTAACGGTCTTCCCCCAACCGTGTCGATTGCTCCAGCCCAGCGTCGGGTGAGAAGAGGTTTGTCGGAGTTGTCGTTGATCTGATCTCGGTGGATCACTTCGGCTGCACCAAGCTCTCTCAGGTAATCAAGCTCATCGAGTTTTCCCGTGGAGGCGACAACGTGGTAGCCGGAGCGGGCGAGCATCATCACCCCCATACTTCCAACGCCCCCAGTTGCTCCAGTAACGAGTACTGACCCACTCTTAGGGGTTAGACCATGCCGCTCAAGTCGGTAGATCGCGAGGGCGGCGGTGAATCCTGCTGTGCCGAGAATCATGCCTTCGCGAAGGGAGAGAGCTTCTGGCAGAGGAACCACCCACTCAGCAGGGACACGGATATATTCGCCGAAACCACCTGCTGTGTTCATGCCGAGGTCGTAGCCGGTAACCAGAACGCGATCTCCCGGCTTGAACTCAGCGTTGTTGCTCTCATCAACGATGCCGGAGGCGTCGAGACCGGGGGTGTGTGGGTAGGTTCGCGTAATTCCCTTGTGGATTGAAGCGGAGAGAGCATCTTTGTAGTTCAAACCGGAGTGGGTCACCCGGATTAACACGTCACCTGCCGGAAGTTCGTCAGTGTTGCGCTCGCCGATGTAGCGGTCTGGAGTGCCGTCGGGATTCTCTTCCACAATAAGTGCTCGGAATGTTTTGGACATAGTTATTGGTATGTAGTGAGTAGTTAATAGTAGAAGGGGAAAGATACGTCAGAAGAGGGAGTGAGGAGGAAGGGGTGAGGAGCTTAGTTTGTGACGGTTTCTTGGAGAGGGGAATAGGGAACAGGGGAGCGGGAATAAGTGAAGTCCAGAGTGTGAATGTTTACCTTAGGATTATGAAGCATACAAGATTGATACGACGGGGAGCACTGTTGCTCGGGCTTGCGCTCCCCTTACCAGCATGTAGTCAGGAACAGTCGTGGCAAATGGTAGAGACGATGATTGAGAACGATTTTCCTGAAGTTCAGCAGATCACAACAGATTCGTTAGCACGATGGCTTGCCGACTCAACTTTGCCGCAGCCATTGATCCTCGACGCTCGCCAGCCAGGTGAGTATGCGGTCAGCCACCTGTGGGACGCACACCAAATTGACCCGGACGCCACAACGTTTCCCGATCTCGACACGCTCGACAGAGATCAACCAATCGTTGCCTACTGTTCGGTTGGTTATCGTTCATCGCAACTTGCCGAACGGCTTGAGAAGGCTGGCTTCACGAACGTGGTAAACCTGCAAGGTTCCATCTTTCGGTGGGCCAACGAGGGGAAACCTGTCTACCGGGAAGACCAACAAGTTGAAGAGGTTCACCCCTACGACCGACTTTGGGGGACATTGCTCGACGCGAAGTTACGGCAGTACAAGGTTGAGGAAAAGTAGGGTATACGTGCGGCAAATGAAAGTGCAACACCACAAGTCTCTTTGAAGCCTCACTCTCGAAGGCTGCGAACAGCTTATTATTGTAGATAGAAGTGGCAAAGGAATCTTTCTTTGCTAAATCAAAAATATCATGTAGGTTCCTTCATGGCTGTTTTACAAGGTTAACCTGTGTGTACTATTATGAATGCCCTCTCCTATTCTCTCGCACTCTTGTTTGTTGTGGCAAGTCTCTCCGCTCAGGACAGTGCAATCTCTACCGGCTCTTCGCGCGACGAAGCCCTTCGTCTCTACATCGATTGCTCCGCATGTTGGGAGGCTCACATCCGTTCGGAGATTACGTACGTAAACTATGTTCGCGAACCGAAGGAGGCTCAAGTTCACCTGCTGGTCACCACACAGCCAACCGGGTCGGGTGGGACAGAGTATACAGTGGCGATGGTCGTACGTGATCCGTTTGAGGGAGCCAACGACACCCTCCGGTTTTCTACTCCAGAGTCGGCAACAGAAGCGGAGCGCCGTGAGATATTCCTCCGCTACTTAGAGATTGGATTGATGCGCTACGTTGTCCGGACTCCCTTAGCTGGCCGTATCAACGTGAGCTACAGCCAACCGACGAGTGAACTCTCTTCGGTTAGAGAGGAGGACCCATGGAACAGTTGGGTCTTCTCTGTATCGCTGACGGGCTACACTACTGGGGAGTCTTCGTCATCTTCTGCAACCCTAAGTGGAAGTATCAAGGCAGATCACGTGACACCAGAGTGGAAGGCAGCACTTAGCACTGGATTTAATTACTCCGAGAGTCGTTTCGATTTAGATGATGTGACAACGATCATTGGCATTACCCGGAACTACAATGGGAATGGACTTCTGGTGAAGAGTCTCGGCGATCACTGGTCGGCAGGTGGGTTCTTTTCAGCCTCTTCAGGTACGTTCGGCAATAATCGGTTGACAATCAGTGCAGCCCCAGCGCTGGAGTACAACATCTATCCCTACGATGAGGCGACACAACGACAATTCCAGTTTCTCTATCGAATGAACGTGATCTCTGCGAACTATCGGGAGGAGACGATCTACGACAAGTTGAATGAAGTCCTCTTCTCAGAATCTCTCTCGGCGAGCTTTGAAAGTTTGCAGACGTGGGGTTCTGCCAGTCTTTCAGTCTATGGCTCACACTACTTCCACGATATCAGTAAGTATAATATCGGCGTCAGTGCACTGCTGAACTTTCGGTTGTTCAAAGGGGTGTCTTGTACGATGTACGCCGGTATCAATTCCATTCGTGACCAGCTTGCTCTCCCGAAAGGACAAGCGACACCAGCACAGATTCTTCTGCGCCAACAGCAACTGGCAACCAATTTTAGCTACTACACAAGCCTCGGACTTAGCTATCGGTTCGGGTCGATCTTCAACAATGTCGTGAACACGAGAATTCAGTGAGAGTTCGTGGAGTGTGTAGAGAGAAGAGTAAACTGGGAGCCTTTTCTTCAAAGGGGAGCACCGCGGGTGATTTTGCAGGTTAAAACCTCTTGTGCAGTTATCATAAACTCTACTTACTCCTAACAATTTCTACTCTACCGAAGGGGGCGAGTTCGCTCCTGAGTTTCTCGGCATCTCCTGCAACCACAACTGTCATATCTTCTGAGCGGAGAAACCGCTTGGCTGTCTTCAGCAAATCTTCGGGAGTGAGCGAGCGTATCTGTTCGATGAACGTGCGGTAGTAGTCAGCGGGGAGATCGTGCAGGGCAATTGTGGTGACCATCCCGGCGATTTGATCCGGTGTCTCCGAAGCGAGTGCCTGCCGTCCGGCAATGTATCCCTTCACAATCTCCAACTCTTCCTCCCCAACTTCTTTCGATGCAATTCGATCAAGCTCTCCGAAGATCGCACCTACCGTCTTCGCAACTCGATCAGCCCTAACCGATGTGCCGACGACAATCATCCCTGGGTCTACAGTCATCTCAACATACGACCATGCTTCGTAGGTAAAGCCCATCGACTCGCGAAGCAGATTGTTCAGGCGACTGTTGAAGTAATCTCCCAACAGAGTGTTGAGTACAAGAAGTGGAATAGCCTCTGGGTCTTTTCTCGACAAACCTATTCGTCCAATTCTAATTGCTGTGTGGGCAGAGCCTGGTCGGTCCAGGATCAAGAGTCGGCCTCCCGCTGCTGGCTGAGGAATCACAGGGGCAATTAACGATGGCACGTCACCACGCCAACCAGAAAACCCCGCTTCGAGTCGGTCTTGAATTTCATCTACCGTCACATCGCCTGCAACGATAAACATTGCGTGGGCTGGAATAATCTGTTGGTGGTGAAAGTTCTTACAATCTTCAATTGTGATGCGCGCAACTGAATCTTTTTCTCCTTCGATAGGGTGGCCGTATGGATTTGAACCGTAGAGCGTACGGCGCAGAGCAGTTGCCGCCAGCCAGTCAGGTTCTGAACGATTCTGTTTGAGTGTCGATAGCTTTTGTTTCCGTTCTCTCTTAAGCTCATCAGGATCGAAGAGGGGGCGGAGAACCATATCGGCAGCAAGGGGAATTGCTTCCGGTAGGAAGCGGGTCAGCGTATCCAACTCAAGCCTGATAACATCTCTGCTTGCCTCTACGCCGAGGTTTGCTCCAAGGCGCTCTACGTCGGCAGCAAAAGTAATTGCGTCTCGCGAGCCAGCTCCGGCTGAGAGGAGGTCGCACGTAATGTCTGCCAGACCGGGAAGTGGGCCATCATTCCGTGCTCCTCGCTTTAGCAGAAGTCTTAGCGAGAGAAAAGGTTGTGCTTGGTGAGGAATCAGGTAGAGGGGGACACCGTTCGACAGCCTGGTCTGTTCGAACGCAAGGGGAAGAGGGGTAAACTTCTGAGTAGAAGGTGGTGGATGTGAACGGTCAATCAATGTAGGTTGTGGATTGTTAAAGATGTTGGTATATCGATCACGCAAAAGGACACTCAGGGGAATGACTGTATAGTTGACCTTGGACTCTTCACTCTTCGAATGTATATGCTTAGGTAGTATGAGGGGAGCTTCGATTTCTTTACAGAGACTGGCGCAATCTAAAGAGTTGCGGCTACTAATCCACGACACTCCTACACTCTCACACTCACGAACTCATATACTCAACAACTACTGGCTCAACCGAGCGAAGATAGCGATCTGCCAGCTCTTTTATCTCGTCGATGGTAATCTTTTCGTAGTAGCTGATTTCATCCCACGTAAGGTGGGGATTCTCGTAGAGTGCGGCGTTGCAGGCAATCCGTTCGGCACGTTCGGAGATCGAGAGCAATCCGTGTACAATGGCTGTCATCTTTCGGTTTTTTGCCTTCATTAACTCTGCTTCGGTTACACCCTCGGTTGCTGTCTTACCAATTTCCTTCAGGAGTTCCCGCTCAAGTCGTGCTGTCGATATCCGGTTGTTCTGTGCAATAGCGTAGGCAGAGAAAATCGAGCCCAGTTCTCCCTCCTCAATAAAGGCAGATGTCTCCGAAGCAATCAGTGGTTGATACTCAAGGGCACGTCTAAACCGCGAACTATCACCATCGGCGAGAATCATCGAGAGAAGTTCCAGTCCGTGCAGATCGTGCGACTGCAAGTCAGGAATTCTCCAGCCTAAGAAGATTGCGGGGAGTGGTGTAATTGGGTCGGCAACTATCCGACGGGAGCCATGGTGAAAATTTTCATCGATGAGAGTTCTTTGCGCGAGAGGTGGACGTGTGGTCTGTTTTATCTCTCCAAAATATTCTTCCGCTTTGTCGAGTGTCTCTTCAGGGTCAACTGCTCCGGCCAAAACTAAAATGGCGTTCTCAGGCACGTAGAAGCGCCCGTGGAAATCTCGAAGTTCCTCGAGTGTTGCCTTCTCTACATCTTCAATCGTACCGATAGGTTCGTGGCTATATGGGTGAGTGGGAGGGAAGAGGAGTTCGCGTAGAATTGTTCCGGCATTTCCGTAAGGAACGTTGTCGATCACCTGACGTTTCTCGGCTGTTACCACACTCTTTTGTGTATCGAGCGACTCTTGCGTTATACCAAATCCAGACATGCGTCCCGATTCCAACCAGAGAGCCATTTCCAGATTATCTGCTGGGAGCGTTAGCCAGTAATTCGTCAAGTCGGGAGATGTCCAAGCATTATTCTCTCCCCCAACCATTGTGCAGTATCGGTCGTACTCACCACGCCCGATATATTCGGAGCCGTCAAACATTAAGTGCTCGAACAGGTGGGCGTAGCCAGTCTTGCCCGGCTCTTCGTAGCGTGACCCTACCCGATAGATCAGATCGAGAGTTAGAATCGGTGCGGTTTGGTCTGGGTGACAGATCATCCAGAGTCCGTTCTTCAGCCGCCGTTCAGTACAGATCGGTCTCGTTTTAGTTGTCAACTCTTCTTTCTGAAGGTCAATGGACATAGTCTACTGAAGGTCGTCCTTTATTTCCCAGTAGATACTCTTCTGTAGCTCATCGATCCAGGCTAAGAGTTCCTTCCGTTGTTTCCAGGTAGTTGCCTGCTGCTCCAGCAGGTCGCGGTCTTCAACCGGATCAAACTCGTGCGGAGGAATCACTCGCACAAGTTTGATAATGTGGTAACCAGTCTCTGTTGGTGAAACTTGGTAGGGGCGAGGTGTAGAAACATCGCCGATTTCCAACGAGTCTAAAATCCACTCGTACGCTCCTAACTTTGTGGTCACCTCTCTGGCAAAAAATCCATCTTGATACTTCGACTCATCATCTTCGCTGTATTGCGTAGCAAGTGCCCCAAAGTTTTCACCAGCAGTTGCGCGGCTGCGAATCTGTTGTAGCGTGTCAATAAGGGCTTGTTGTTCTGCCTCTGTCGACTTAATTGGCAGCAAGATGTGTCGTGTGCGAATCTCGTTCTCCCGTTCGTCGATCCGTTGGATAATGTGGATCCCGTACTTCGACTCAACTGGTTCAGAGATCTCATTCAGGTTCAGATTCCAAGCTGTATTCTCATATTCCGGCACAAACTTTCCCTTTCCCGCCCAGCCAAGATCTCCCCCCTTCGTTGCCGAACCGGGGTCAACAGAATATCGTCGAACAAATTCAGCAAAGTCTTTTCCTCCCTTAATCGAGTCGATAATAGAGTGGGCGAGCGCAATAGCGTTCTTCCGTCCTTCCTCGCTCGGCTTCGCCCCAATGTAGATGTGGGCAAGCTCAATTTGCTCAGGGATTTGTGGAAGAGAGTCTTTGTACTGTCGATAAAACTCGTTGATATCCCGCTCGGTTACCTTCATTCCCATAAAGTGGCGCTGCTGAAGCGTCTGCACTAACAACTGTTCTCTGACCAACTTGCGTGCTTCGGACTTGATCTCCGGCATACTCTTTCCAACGGCCTCTTCCAACGCACTTTCTGAACCAGCTTGGCGGAGAATGCGGTTAACATATTCATCAGCCTGAGCACTTACAAGCTCATCTGAAACCGTGATGCTATCCTCTTCTGCTTTCACGAGGAAGAGATTATTGTAGATCAGGTCGTTCAACACCTCGTGCAGAAGTTGTGCGTCGGTCAACCCAGCTCGCTGTGCAGTTTCGCTCAGCATTGCTGCCCGTTGCAGAACGTCAGTTCGTAGGATAATCCGATTTCCCACAACTGCTACAACGCTCTCTATTACTGTCTGGCTCGCCCCTCTCGACTCTCCTGCAATCGGTCCGCCGGAGAGCAAGTCCTTCCCAGTCGGTTGGCCGACGGCACTGCCGATTGAGAGGAGGAGGAGCACCATTATGGCGAACGAACGAACTATTTGATTTCTGGATGCTGCCATCAAGCTCAGTGGTTCTCTATTCATTGTTTGCGTCATTCTCTTCATCTTCTTCTTAATTTTTCTTCGTCAACAGTCGTCTGCAGTTGATTGGACTTGCAAGCTCATCTATGCTATTTGGCTGAAAGTGCTGCATCCAGTGCCTTTGAATCGACCTTGACAGAATATTTTTTTCTAAACGACGCAACTAACCCTCGGCGCAACTCTTTTTCGCGCCAGTCATTGTAGTCACCCATCACCTCTCCCCGTGCCTCCTCGTATGTCTTTTGGCGAGGGAGTTCTACTTCGTCAATCCGGATAACGCTCACGCCACCTTGATTTGCGAAGGGTTCAACGATCATTCCAACCTTTGGAGTTTGCACTTTTTCTAAGGTCATGCGAACCAAGTCCGAGTTGCGTGCATCGGCAATCGGCCACTTTCCTTCTTTCTGGCGGAAGCCTTGACGCTCTGTGTTGTTCTTTGCAAGTGTGGCGAAATCCTCACCCGACGTTGCCCGCTTGTAGAATGCCTTGGCATCATCTTCGGTGTAGACAAATATCTCGGAGAGTCCCAACTTGGTTGAGGTCAGATATTCCTTCTGGTGTTGGTTGAAGTATTTTTTCCCCTCTTCTTCGTCGTAGCTGACTTTCGAGTAGACTTCTTGCTGTTCAAGTTCGAAGATGAGTGCTCCATCGTAGAACTCACCTATCAGCCGTGCAAAGTCAGGATACTCTTTCTCGAGAGTGGTTGCCTCTGCTTTCAACGCCTTGTACTCAAGCATTGCCTTGATTGAAGCTTCCAAACTGATACGACTGAGGGGGAGTGCTCGATAGCGAGGACTTGATCCGATTGTATCGATCCAATCTCCGACGGTCCAGGAGGAGTTCCCGAGGTAGAAGAAGGTGCGCCCTCGTAGTGCCGGAGTAATGCCGTTTGCCCAGGTATCTTCGGCGGCACTTCTTGTGGTGTCAACAGAGAGGAGAACAGCTTCGAACGTTGGTTGGTCGATACGGAATCCTTGTTTGTTGAGAACATTATCGATGTAGGCATTCCGATCACCCTCCAGAAAATATCGGCGATAAATATCGCGGATTGCTTTCTCTTCTTCTTCGAACGTAGGCAACTGACTTTCTACTCGCTTTACAATCCTGTAGCCGATCTCGTCTCGGAGCACATCGGAGACTTTCCCATCCTCAAGGTTAAAGACGGCATCTTCGAAAATCGGGGGGAGTTTTCCGGGACGGGATTCAAAGCCGAGTGAGCGGGTGTACCAACTCAGGAGATGTCCTCCATGTTGGGCACTCGTCCGGTCCATGCTAACATCACGGGCAACATCCTCGAACGTTTCCCCCTTGCGGATGCGAGAGAGTGCTTCCTCTGCTGCCGCTTTTGCCTCTGCATCAGTATCTGTGCCATCTACCCGTTTTGTGACATCCAAGACAATGTGTGCAATCTGCACCTTCACTCGTTGACTTCGGTCGAGCACTTTCACCAGAACGTAACCGGCTGGAAGCCTAATCACGTCGGGGAAGACCTTACCACTCGCCGTTTCGAATGCGGCATTCTCCATCTCGCGGGGCATCATCCCGCCGGTCACCCAACCGAATACACCCTGATTCTTCTTCAAACTTGGATCATCTGTCGAGTCGACTGCCATTCTCAAGAAGTCTGCACCGTTCGCGATGCGCCGGAGCATATCTGCAGTTCGGTTGAATGCGCGGAGTGTATCTGCTGGATTTGTTGGATCCATCTGCGAGAAGATCAGAGCAACCTTCACCTCTTCGTTTCTCCGCTTCCAAATCTCCTGCATTCCAGGATCTACCAGCTTACGCTGGAAGAGATAGCCTTCACCACTTACACTGTTGAACGGTCCGATTCCCAAGGCTACTTGATCGCGATTTCGCTCCATCTCCTCAACAAATTCGGCTCGTTTATTCAACCCACGATCCTTTGCTTCGTGAACTTTTAACCGGAAGTCAGCATAAAGGTTGATGAATGCCAGTGCTGAATCGCGCGGTAAATCGTAGAAACTCGGGACGTTCTTTCCCGGTGTTCTTCCCCACGCTTGGGCAATATCCTCTACTGTAAAGGTTTCATCGCCAACGCGGAGAAGTTCCTTCTGCTTGACTTTGTCGGGAACAATTCTCTCTCCGGCCTCTCCACCCGATGAACTTCCGGATTGGCTTAGGAGCATTGAAAAACTTGAAGAGATAAAGAGAAGGGAAAGAGAAAAGAGGCGGAATTTGTGCATCATACTGGATCGACTCTAAAATCGTTGTTCTACGTTCGAAATCTACTTCGTTCGACAAATAAAGTGTGAATCATCTCACGAGAAGCGCGCGATCCACCGAAGCGTTGATCACGCGCACCTCCCTGACGATTCACATTTGCCCTAAGTTTACGGCGAGGATTTGGGAGAGACAAGAGACAAATTGAGACGGAGGTTCAGAGGGGGTGAATACAATCGTTTTTTCAAAACGTGAATTGGCCTAATTCGAAGGTTCTAAGGGAATCTATAGAACAGGGTGTTTGAGTTAAAAAGCTTACTCAAACACCCTGTTCAATTAGGGCAGTTATATATGAGCTATTGTGGATCTGAGGCATGAGGTGATGGACGTCCAGTTACCTTGAACATAAAATCTCGGTCAATGCTATTACATACCATTGAGAAATTACCTCCAGCTCCGACAAGACCTATGGCAGTTATGTATACGTCAAAGGTATTAGTGGCAGGATCAAATCGAGAAGTGGTAACATTGCTACAAAGTCCCATTGGAGGGGGATCCACTGGAAGTGCAGGTGGAAGATGATCTGTACGTTGAGTAACTGTGATTGAAGCACAGTCAAGGGTCATAGGGGTACCATCGTGGTAGGCAAGGTTCAATGTGATGCGATACCAGCCTATTCCTAAATGCTGAACAGATTGAACTCCAAAATCGCAAACGGCAGAACCATCATCATTGATATCACCCCAAGCATAAATAGTGTTATCCATATAAGTCGCTCCACGTACCGCCGCTCTACCTCCTCCCATTCCTGAACCATTTTTGTCGTAAACAATAGAGTGACCATTATATGAAACTTCAAATGCATTGGACATACGGATGCCATTGCCGTTTCCGACAATAAGAAGTGGATCATTGAAAGCATCAGTAAAATTGACTGAAAAACCAGGTGTTATGCTCCCTCTTGGCACATTCGCAACTCCCATTACAGTTTGAGCAAAACTTTTGGCTCGCAATAAAGTTCCTCCAGGAATAGTAGCAAGGATGCCACCGGACGTGATTGTGTTCTCAAATCCACCACCAATTGTTGAGGAGTTTGATGTGTTCTGAATGATGTTGTTAACTCCACCTCCAATTGTGGCATTATTAGTGCTCGTAATTGAATTGGACTGACCACCACCAATTGTATTCATAAAAGTGCCAGCACCAATCATATTGAGTTCGCCACCACCAATTGTGCTTTTGGTTCCAGAGACTGAGTTTTCAGTGCCTCCGCCAATTGTTGCATAAATGCTCGTGATGTTGTTCTGATTCCCACCAGCAATGACTGCATAATTGCCTGAAACAGTATTTGTGCTACCTCCTCCAGCTACAGAATAGCTACCTGAAGCAGTATTCGTGCTTCCACCAGCAATAACCGCATAGCTGCCTGAAACAGTGTTTGTGTTTCCTCCTCCAGCCACTGAATAATCTGCCAAGGTCTTATTGCCGGATCCTCCTCCTATAAAAGCATATGATGATGATGTCAGGCTTGCGCCAACATTATTGGAGCTACCACCACCGATTGTGTTGTATGTTGAACTGCTATTGTAAATCTTATTAGAATTACCTCCACCAATTGTTGAGTTGCTACCTTCAATATCATTGGTATACCCGCCACCAATCGTAGAATTAGCTGCCGATATGTTGTTGTCGTATCCACCTGCAATTGAACTGAAATCTGATTGGGCATCGTTCTCTTCACCACCGCCTATTGTTGACTTTAGACCTGATGCGTGATTTGCACTCCCACCAGAAATTGATGTATATGAATTTTCACTCCAGTTCAAATATCCTCCGGAAACTGTAGACCACAACCCTGAGGCCTTGTTTGTTTGTCCACCACTAACAACTGAATGAGTATTAGAAGCAATGTTGTTAAATCCTCCAGACGTTATAGCATAGACTCCAGAAGCAGTATTAGAAGAGCCACCACTAATTACGGTAAATTCATTGGAAGCAGTATTAGAAGAGCCACCACTAATTGTTGCGTGTTCATCGCTTATTTCGTTGTCCTCGCCTCCAGCAAGGGTGCTATGGTGGCTGCTCGTGCTTATCAGGTTGTTTTCCCCTCCTGAGATAGTTCCGTAATCACTCAAAATGTTGTTGTCTTTACCTCCTCCGATAACTGTGTAATCTGGATTGTCCGTCCCATTGCCTATGTCATTGTTATCTCCACCAACAACTACATTATACTGCGAGGCAGTTGCATTAGGAATGTTATTCGTCGGACCACTTCCAACATCTCCGTCAAATCCATAGAAATTTGTGTTGCCCCAAATACCCAGTGTTCTTGCTCCTTTCTTGCCTTTCGAGAGAGCGTTATCTAATTCAATAATGATGTTTGAATTCGATGCGTCGTATTGCACAGCAACTCCTTTGCCACCGACAATGTTAATCTCTTGATTGGCTCCTTTGGTTGAAATCCCATCAACAATTAGAGAGCTGATGTAATCCACGGATAGCTTTTTAGCAGTAACTGCACCATCAACAAGCTTTGCTGTCGATATTGATCCATTAGAAACGCTCATTGCGTATGGGACTGAAGATAAAGGAGTGAAAGGGAACATCTCACCTTGACCGTTAAGTGCTACTCCAAGCCAGAGCGGTCGATCAAAAACTGTTTCGTCAGTAAATGGGTAGTCACCACTGCCAAGAAATAAGTGGAATAGACCGTTAGTTATCATAGTCTCATAACTGCCACTCCAAATTGAGTGTAAGCCTTCACTGTCACTATAAAGATTAACATTGATTCGGTAAGTGCCATTAGAAATTGGCAATCTGTCCGAATTGTTTATAAATCCTTGATAGCTAATGATTCTGGGGACATCTATGCCTGTCTCTTGGCTGTGTAATGAATGAGAAGCAATGAGAATTAGGAATGATGATGTCAAGAATAAGTAGAATGCCGTTTTCATAGAGCATCACGTGTAGTTGGTGATATAGAATATTGGACAACCAGTAGATTTAATTTCTATGGCTAACTAATGTAGTGGTGATTCGCTGAAATGTAGTGTTATCATTCCATAATTTTCCTGTGTACACAGGACTCTGTTGAATGAATAATTGGGTAAGTCGAGTGAGTTTTAACGACTTTTAAGTTGCCATTGCTATTAGAATTCACCGAATTGATTGTTCAGAAACCTTGAAATCATCAAAAGTGAATGTAATTCAGACAGCCACGCCTGTTTGAACTAATTCCGATCATTAAATGAAAAAAATTTGAAAACACCATTCTTCTCAATTATTGAACCGAAATTCTTGATCTGCCCTTTTTTGTTGTGATCGTCAATGGCGGCAACAATAGGTCGTTGATAAATTGTGTAGCTTGGGTAAGTCTGCGTCGAATCTTGGAACTCGACGGCTGCCAGCTTGAACGATTTCCCTCCATAGTCTCGTAGCAGTCTTCGCAATCCCTTCTCAGCTGAGCCAAAGTGGTTCGTTCGCTGCCACTGAGTAATTGTTTCCCGCATATCCCGTGCTCCGCTCCAGTACTTGCCAAGTTCGGGATAGATAATGGAGTCGTATTCTTCGCGACTTATCATCATGGTGAGGAGGGTGGCGGTATCCTTCTCATTCAATCCTTTCAAACCAGCTTCTACCAGTTCCTCAACAGAAGGCTTCCCACCACTGAGTGGGGTTGGATTTGGAGAGAGGGTGTCGTAGTGATCTGAAGTTAGGAGCCAAGTAGCCGACTCAGTCTGTTTTGCTGTCTGGTCACCCGACTTAGAATTGTCTACTCCTTCGCCACATGACATTAAAAGGAGCAGCAGTAGTGAAGCACAGGTTGGCAACGTGATATGCCAAATGTGTAGAGATGGTTTCTGAGTACGCAATGATATCACTTCAAGATTGGTTTGGAGATTCTTCTTATAACGTATCGCTGCAAAATAGGGCGTCGTTTGTCTGTAAATCAAATCTGGTTATTCGAGGCAGTTCCGACTTGTGAGATAACATAAAGCCTCTCCCCTCCAAAGAGGAGGGGAGAGGCTTGTACCACAAAAAGAGCAAATGCTCTCTTCCTTTCAGAGAAACATACTTAGCTCTTTACCCAGTTTGTCCAACCACTGAACCAGTATGTGTTGCTCGATGGGTCGAACGCACCAGCGAAGGTGTTTGCTGTGAAGAAGCCGTTGCTCGGCACGCTACCGACGTTTGCTGCCTTCGAGTTGGTTGGCTTCGGCTGTGGGTTCGTGAAGTCGATGCCGACAAGCTGCGGATCTTCCTCAATGTTCCCCCAGGTTGCTGCCTTCGCAGCATAGTCTGCTGCACTTCCCTTTGCCAGATATGCGCCAGTTCTGCCGTTCAGGATGCTCTGCTTCACGTAGAGATTGTTGTTCTGAACGTTGTCTCCGGTCGCCGCGCCGTCAACAACCATTGCGTAGCGGAAATTGGTGCTGATTGCGTTCCAAATCTTCAACTGATTGTTGCGGCGGAGATAGAATCCGTCGTTGTCTTCGCTGTTCGCTTTGTCCTTGCCTGTTCCAACAATCGTCACGTTTGCAACTGTCGCGCCGGTGATAGGCGTGTTAGCTGAACCGTCGCCGTCGTTGTCGATCTCGAAACCACGGTTTGCCAAGTCAGGATCCTGCATCACGAAGAGGAACTGCAGGTTGCCATGATATCCAAAGTCCATGTCGAAACCATCGTCGTCGTTGCCGGAGCTAACGAGATACTTTCCGTTAACTGTTCCGCCGAACCACTCGAAGCCGTCGTCGGCGATCATGTGGCTCTGGATATACTCAAGCGTTGTTCCGCTCCCAACCGATCCCATTGTCAGACCGTTGATCTCGTTGTCTGGCGATACTTTTGTGCCACCATACTCAATCCGAACGTAGCGGAGTGTTCCCGAGTTGTCGTCGTTCTTTGCTGTTCCAACCGGCCCATAGTTGCCGCCGGTTCCCTCAATCGTTCCAATCTTCGAGAGGAGGTTGTTCTCTGCATTCCCGAGCAGAACAACACCACCCCAATTGCCGCGACCACGGCTGCCGGCTGCAAGTGAAGATGTGAAGACAATCGGTGCGCTTGCCGTTCCCTCAGCAAACAACTGCCCGCTTGCTGCCGTTCCGTCACCACTCTCAGTGATTAGAGCTGCTGGCTGATTCCCAATTGTTTCAGGCAACCCAACGATTTTCGTTCCTGCAGGTATTGTCAACGTCGACGAACGGTTCACAATGTAGTAACCTTTCAGGTAGATGGTATTCCCGCTTTCTGGTGCTACTGTTACGTCGGTGAGTGTACCTGACTCTCCGAAGAGTGTGTCGGTAACGGTCACCTTTTTCCGTCCGTCACCCGGATTGGTTGTGTCGTCATCGCCGCAGCTCACCAACGTGAGCGTTGCAACCAAGCCGCTGAGAATGAAGAGTAGATTCTTTTTGAACATGTAGTTCTCTCCTTAATAGATAAGAGTTAGTGGATATGAGATTATCGATTGATTGTTAATAGTTCCCCGAAAGGATTTCAGGTCTCTCTTATAATTCGCGCTCGTGACACGCACTCTGTCGGGGTATAACCGATTTCGGCTCAGTGTGATGTGTTGGTAATCTTCGGCACGTTCCGATGTGAAGAACTGGTAATAGAGGAGGCCAAATGCAGAAGGGGGAGCCATCGGCTCCCCCTTCATTCTGCTATTCTGTTCTGGTTGCGTTCTGTATTCGTAGTTGATCCAAACTGAACGATATTCCGAGTGAAAGAGATCGTCCCGAGAAGTATCGTTCCGTCTCGATTACCTCGCTGTTCTTCCCAACGAACTCTTGGGTAAAGCGGGTCTCCGTATCGAGGATATTCTTCGCTTTCAATGAAAGTTTTAGTCCAGCAGGGAGCTTCTGTTGTAGCGTAAAGTCGAGTGTCGGCTGCGGTTGTTCGTAGACATCTGGGTAGTTGTTTGTTCCAACAATTGCTAAACGCTCACCGAAGACGTTGAAGAGAAGCGTAGCGTCAGTCCCCAACGTACTATTACTGTAGCCGATAAGTGAGTTAATCGTGTATGGTGACTGCCCTTGCAGTGGACGCTCAAGATTTGTCAGTGCTGAGACCGGTGTCTCTGCAAGCCCAAAGCCGTTGTAGATAGTCACTGGGCTGTTCTCGTCAAAAGTCACGGTAGACTTCACTATCGTAAAGTTCAAGCCAAACGAGAAGTTTGTGAGGAAGTCCGCAACCTCATCGAGTCCTTTTCGCGCCTCCACCTCAACTCCGAACGTATTTGCTCCCGACGCATTGACTGGTTCTACTTGGATGTCCGATCCACCCAACAGATAGAATTGCTCGATTGGGTTGGTAAAATTCTTGTAGAAACCACTTACCGAGAGAAGCTCACCCGGACGTGTGTACCACTCCCAGCGGAGATCGTAGTTCATAATTCGTGTCCGCTCCAATCCCGGATTGCCGAATGTGCTCTGCTTATAGTCATCGAAGCGGAAGGGAGCCAACTCACGAAACTCTGGGCGAGCTAAGGTTTGCGAGAATGATCCGCGCAGATTCATATCCTTTGCCACGTTGTAGATCAGGTTCGCTGAGGGGAGAATATCCACAACTGATTGGTCGGCTGTCAGTGCTGTTAGTGATTGGTTCGTAAGTAAGTTGAAGGGGGTCAACTCCATTGTCCACCACTCAACGCGAGCACCACCAATAAACCGGAGCTTGTCGGCTAACGGCGCTTCCACCATTGCATATCCTGCAACGATACGCTCGTCTGCGTTGTACTTGTCGTTCCCCAACGTATTGTCGTCGAAGCTGATAAAGCCAGCTGCCACATTCTCCGGTGTGAAGAGTTCTTCCGGATCGAGAGCCAGTACGTCGGCGTCGAACGTTGTTCCCGGTCCAAAGAGGAAACGGCGGGCAGTGAACTCGCGGTTGCGGAAGCGAGCCGTTGAACCAAACTTCAACCGCGTGTCGCTCTCCAGATCTTCGCCAAAGTAGAGTGGAGCCGTCCAGTCAAACCCAACGTTCGACTCTACATCTTGCAAGTCGCTGAAGAAGCGACCATTTCCGCTCCCGAAGTTTCCGTTGTAGCGATAGGCATCGTTCTCATCGTTGCGCAGATACGCTGTCTGCCGATTGTCTGGCTCCGAGCGGCTTGCCAATGAAAGGGCTGCCCGCCACTCGACTTTAGAATCTCTCGAAAGAAGATTTGTCTGGTGCTCTCCTAACAGTTGCGCACCGGCAATCGTTCGCTCAGTGAAACGCATCTGCGTCCGGCGAACTTGTCCGGTTGTGCTGGAGTTGAAGTCACCAGTTACTAAGAGGGCTTCATCGTCTGCTGAGTGGTTCAGCACACCCTTAAATCCAACGGTACTCGTTTCACTAAGGCCAACACTTAGGTTCACCAAGCCACCCCAGAGAACTGATTGTTCAGCCTCTCGAACTGTGTAGTCATAGCGCAGTTCGTGCGAGCCATCTCCGCTGAGTGCCAGAAGAGGTTGACGTTCCAAGCCATCCTTGAAAGAATAGTTGCTTGCATATGAAGTTGAGAGGAGGAGTCCTATCGGTGTAGAAGAACCAAAGCTGTTCCCGAGAGTCAAGTTGAACGAGGAGTTCATCGGGAGCGAAGCAGTTTCAGGACGCCAGACAGTGTTATCGAAGCGCCCAAGAAGTGCTGCCTGTTCCGTGCTGCTGAAGCGGCGCCCCGGTTCAGTGCCACTTGGCAGCGCGCGCGTTCCGTCGTCGATACCGATCCAGTCGGACGCTCCCCCGGCATAATCGAGTCCGTCGGCTCCCTGCACTTGCGAGTTCATTCCCCCGCCAATCCCTGCATTAAAAATGAAGTGCTTCGGAAAATCTTTCGTTTTGATCTTTACAAGTGCCCCTGCAAAGTCGCCCGGATTATCAGGAGTAAATGTCTTAATTGTAGTGATGTTGTCGATCATCCCTGCCGGGAAAAGATCAAACGGAACCGTCTTCTTCTCCGGTTCAGGACTCGGCAGATTAATTCCGTTAAGCTGTGTTGAGCTGTATCGTTCTGGCGTTCCCCTCACCACAATGTTCTTTCCTCCCACAATTGAAACCCCGGTCTGCCGCTGAACGGCATCCCCAGCGTTCGACGCACCCGATGCAGTTATCTCCTCCGCAGATGTTACCTCGGTCACTTGCAACGCATTCTTCCGAAGGTTAAGTGCTCCCTCTTCGGACTTGTTGCTTCTCGTCCCTTTCTTGACAATCTCACGTCCTTCAACTCCATTTTCATTTTCGTAGAGGGAAGCATTTACTGCGGCTTGCTTGCCTGCTTCAATCTCAACCCCACGTAGCGTATCTCCCTTGTAGGTGAGATAGGTGAGTGAGATGTCGTGTACTCCGGGGAGCACACCGTTAATCAGAAACTTCCCCTCTGCATCTGTTGCTGCACCTGCTCCTTTCTGTGAGATGACCAAAACAGTCACCCCCGGTATCGGCTCGCCAGTTTCGCCATCTGTGACAACGCCACTAAGGCTACCCCGTTCCTGTGCCGATAGAAGCGAGGGAAGCGCCAGTACTCCGAAGAGAAGAGCTATGGCAGGGATAAGAATGCGTTTCTTCATTACTCTGAATTCCATTATATATGAGATGTCTTTTCTGTTTCCTCTGAATCATGTTTTAGAGAGGTTGAGCCTTCTCTTACCATCCCCCTAAAGCAGTGGCAAGGCTCTGTCCCCTCTACAGCCATGCAATGTTATGGGGGTTCAGAGGGAGGGGCAACAGCGGAGCTGGAATGTTAAGTGATGGTAAAGTAGTAGGGCGAAAAACGGCGAATGTTAGGGAGAGTTAACATGGATTTCTCGTTGGTGTTGTAGATATGGTTTGATACGTTCGATCAACCGTGGAAGGAGGCTTGGCGGGGAAGTTGTATCTTCAATCTTTTAGTCGAGAAGAGAGTTCGCAGAGAGAGGGTTGGGGTGATCGATGAGGGGGACTCTTCCCCTAAGGCTCACTGCTCGACGACGACAACCTTCATTAGTCAAACAGATGGCAATCGGTAATACAACGAATACAGCAGCAAAGGATAAGGGGGCAAAGAAGAGGACTCCCCTCATGCGGCAGTATCATCAGATCAAGCAGAAGTATCCAGATACCCTTCTGCTATTTCGCTTGGGGGACTTCTACGAGACGTTTGAAGAGGATGCTGGCATTGCCGCTCGGGTCTGTGGCATTACCCTCACGAAACGGAACAACGGTTCCGAAGAGGGAACTCCTTTGGCTGGTTTCCCGTGGCATCAATTGGACAACTACTTGCCGAAACTTGTAAAGGCTGGCTATCGTGTGGCTATTTGCGAGCAACTTGAAGACCCGAAACTTGCCCGAGGAATTGTGAAGCGGGATGTGGTGGAAGTTGTGACACCCGGCGTGGCTATGAACGAGAAGCTGTTGGAGGCGGGGACGAACAATTTTGTTGCAGCTGTCAGTTTTGAGAAGGGGAGAGTAGGGATTGCCTTCTGCGATGTGTCGACCGGCGAGTTTGCCGCAACCGAAGTGGCTGAAGGTGAGTTGAACGAAACGCTCGAGGGGATTAGCCCTGCCGAAATTATCGTCAGTCGTGCGCAGAAAGATCGACTCTCGAACCTTCGCCTGAGCAGTACTCCCCTAATCACGCGACTTGAGGAGTGGATTTTCGACCGTGAGTATGGCGAAGAGCGTCTGCGCGAACACTTCAGCACACGCTCCTTGAAAGGGTTTGGGGTTGAGGACATGAGTGCAGGGATATTGGCTGCCGGTGGGGTGATGCACTACTTAATGGAGAACCAGCGCTCAAAACTTGGGCACATCACTCGGATTCGACGCTACTCGCCACAAGACTATATCTCTCTGGATCCTGCAACCAAGCGGAATCTGGAAATTGTCTTCTCCGCAAGTGATGGGGCGCGCTATGGTTCGTTGCTCAGTGTGCTCGACAGAACCAAAACTCCGATGGGGGGACGGCTCCTAAAACGGTGGATTGTTCACCCGTTGAAGTCACGCGATCAAATCGAGAAGCGACTTGAGTCGGTAGATGCACTCTTCCGCACTCCGTCGGTAGCCTCAGAACTTGAGAAAGAGTTAAAGATGGCGAGCGACTTGGAGCGAATCGTTGCACGGGTAGCTGTCGGACGCGCTACACCCCGGGATCTCGGCTTCGTGCTTGGGACTTTGGAGCGGATCCCCCGCATCGTAGAGTTGCTTGGCAGGTGTGATGCCCCAACGCTCGCCACAATTGCCTCTACGCTGACATATCCCGAAAATTTGGTGGAACGGCTTCGGGCTGCGTTGCCGGAAGAACCACCGGCAACCCTTGCAGATGGGGGAGCTTTCCGTCGTGGATTCTCGCCTGAACTTGACGAGTTGCGCGACCTGCGGGCTACGGGCAAAGATTATTTAGATGCGCTGCAAGAACGCGAACGTGGCCGAACAAAAATTTCATCCTTGAAAGTCGGGTTCAACAACGTTTTCGGTTACTATATCGAAATCACGAATGCCCACCGCGACCGCGTGCCGGGGGATTACACCCGCAAGCAGACCTTAACAAACTCCGAACGCTACATTACTCCAGAATTGAAGGAGTACGAGGAGAAGATTCTACACGCAGAGGAGAAGATTGGAATTCTTGAGCGTGAACTCTTCATTGAACTTCAAGGGGTGGTAGCTGAGGAGAGCGAAGTAGTTGTGCGGAACGCCTCTCTTCTGGCTATGCTCGACTGCTTCCTTGGATTTGCTCACGTTGCGCGGGAACGGGACTACGTCCGTCCAGAGCTTGACGAATCTACCTCGCTCGAAATCGTAGGTGGTCGCCATCCCGTTGTGGAAGTGATGCTCCCTGCCGGGGAGCGGTTTGTACCGAACAACACCAACCTCGACACTGCAGCCGATCAGATTGCTATCATTACCGGTCCGAACATGGCAGGGAAGTCGAGCTATCTCCGCCAGAATGGGTTGATTGTTCTGCTCGCGCAGATTGGCTCCTTTGTTCCAGCCGAGAGGGCGCGGATTGGCATTGTCGACAAAATCTTTACGAGGGTTGGAGCACAAGATAATATCGTTGCGGGGGAGAGTACATTCTTAGTGGAGATGCATGAGGCAGCCAATATCTTGAACAATGCAACCGAGCGGAGCTTGATTCTTCTCGATGAAGTTGGTCGCGGAACCTCTACATTCGACGGAGTCTCGATTGCGTGGGCGATTGCCGAATATCTCCACCAGCAGATTGGTGCACGGACGCTCTTTGCCACACACTACCACGAGTTGAATGCGTTGGCTGATCGATTCGAGCGGATACGGAATTATAAGGTAGAAGTGCGAGAGCATGATGACCAGATCATCTTCCTCAGAACCGTTCTCCCCGGGACAGCCGACCACTCCTACGGTATCGAAGTTGCGAAGATGGCAGGGTTGCCGGCAGAGGTGATTGACCGGGCTAAAGAGATTATGGTGCAGCTTGAAGCGGGAGCCGGAGTTACCGAGCGTGATGGAGTTGAGGGAGTGAACATACTATCCGTTCGTCGTCCCGACAGTGAGAGGATCACTTCACCCTTACCTCAAATATCAATGTTCGAAGCGAGTGCTGAACTTGATCCAGCTCAGCAAGAAGTAGTAGAGCGGTTACGCGCGCTCGACTTGAACAGCATAACCCCAATAGAGGCAATGATGGAATTAGCAGCCTTGAAAAAGTTCCTTAAATAACGAAAAAACTTCTTTTCCTTACCTTTCTTTACTTGTACGTATCAAGATGTGCGCCTTGAATTTTCTATAGTTCAAACCAATCAAACTCTCCGTATGGTTGTGTCAGCCGATTTCCAGGTGAAGACACAAGCAGACAATTCCGTGCTATCACAACATTCTTAGTGTGAGTTCTTACTGCCTTTAGTGGCACGGAAAGTTGAATCGTCAACGCACTTCCTATCTACCTGCTTGTGTGCGTTCCTTTGGAGCGTAAGCTTTTCTTTTTAGGATTTCTTCCTGTCGTTCATTCATGAGCCGCAACTATCTTGTATGCTATAACAACTGTGCATACGGGGTGGTCGGTTAGTAATATCCATTCTACTTGAACAGGAGGGGTGTATGCACACCATTGCTACAACATGTACGAAACTGCTTCGCAGATGTAGCGCCTTTGCTTTGACAGTAGTATTCCTGCTACTGCTCTCTTCTTCCAACTCGCGGTCAATGACCGACATCTACGCACTCTCGCAATCGACGGGGAGCCAGATCAGCATGACTGGTTCTACTCAGATTTTTGCACCGAGCGCCAGTTACTCGAGTACCACCTCGCTCTACTCGATTGGCTTCACCTTCTACTTCGATAAAGTTGCCTACACGACATTCTCTGTCAACACAAGTGGCTTGATGTCGCTCGGTAGAACAACCTATCAGTATCCATATTCTTACTATTGGCCGAACGTGTCAACCTTAAGCAGCTACTATCCGCTGATTGCTGGGTATTGGCTCTACTACGGTGCACCGAAGGCAACCACAGGTAAGGTTCACTACAAGTTGACGGGAACAGCTCCGAACCGGGTTCTCGTTGTCGAGTGGTTGGATGTCTACTCATTCAACGGTACGTCCACCTCCTATCCGGGTGGTACGTGGCAAGTCCGGCTCTACGAGGGTTCGAACCGGATCGAGTATTGGTATGGCGCTATGGCTGGTACAACGAACTACTACGCTACCATCGGTATCGCAGCGAGCAGTACACGTTACATCAACGTCTACGGAAACGACATTTCGCAGTACTACCTCTACCCATCAGGGCAGTACTATACCTACCGGTATATCAACAGCTATCCGATGACGGTGAACCGTACGTTTGACTTTGCTCCGTGCGATAAAACCCTCGACACGATTCTTGGCAATGTTGCACAAGGGGGAAGTTCGGAGATGAAGAGTGGAGATCAACTCTTCGTTGGTAAACAGGTGATGCGTGGAAACACACAAGGGTTCCAACCCTTCAGTTTCGATCTACCACCAAGCCCTTGTTCAAAGTGGACATACACGATTAGCTTCAGTGGTGCTGCCGCAAGTGACTACTCAGTGTCACCGGGGAACGGTACAGTAATCACCGACGGAATGAAGCCAACGATCAACTTTACGCCGGGTGGCGTAGGTGAGCGGACAGCGACGATGACTTTGAGCGTGAGCAACGGACAGACCTATGCCTACACACTGAAAGCCGAAGGTGTTACCCGCGTTGGGTATGCTGGCAACGTAACGCAAGGTGGTTCTGTCTCGATGAGTGATGGTGACGTTCTGCTGACGAATATTGACGTAAATCGAAACACGAAGTCAACGCTGACGCCATTTGCTCTCACCAATATCAACGCTAAACCGACAGCACCAGGACTTGCAAACGTTAGTGTGAAACTTGTGTTGGATGATCCACATAACCAATATCAGCTTGGGTTTGAGCGAAGCGGCACAACAGCCTGGGCTGTCAACAGCACGCTTGAGACAATCGGCAGCACGTTGACTCCGGGAGAATCTGGAAACGTGAAGATCATCATGTTTCCAACTCCGGAAGGGGATCAGCGCGGAACGGGATATCAGGAAGCATATCTCGCCGTTACTGTCGATGGTGAGACTCGGAACTTTATTATCCGTGGATACTCGGTGGCTCCGGTGCTCGATGTCTACTTCGAGCAAGAACGCTTGAACGAATCATCGCGACGGCTCTTTGTCGGTGAAGTTGGGTGCGTTGGCGAAAGTGCCATCGGAGGTACGTTCAAGGTTCGGAATGGGAACAAAGTTCCGGTTGTGATCAACAGCTTCGATATTCTAACAACCGACAACGAGGTGAAGCCGGGAGCACCACCATATAAACAGCGTCTCGACGCCAATGGCAAGTTGATCCCGATGGTTGATTACTTCCTATCGACCAACGGATTGAACGCGCCTGCCAGTGCGAACACGTTGGTGCAGTTCCCGCTCACAATTATGCCAGGCGAGGAGCGAGTCTATCAGCTTGGTTTCGTTGCACAGCGGCCAGAGAAACGATATGGGCGAATTTTCATACAGAGCGATGCGGTCAACTTTGTTGGTCGTGATGTAGATGCTTACATGCCGGGAGCAAACACGAACGACTTTGCTGAGGAAGAAGGAATCCTTCCGATTGATGTGTTTGGTCGTGGTATCGGAAGTCACTTGGCAAGTGACCCGAATGGAAACCTGAAAAATCTTGCTATGATCTTCCCTTCGGCAAAGGTGGATGAAAGTTCAACAACGGAGATTATGGTCTACAACACTGGTGACTGCGATATGCGGATCAGCCAGAAAGATCTGCGGATTGTTGCCGGAGATATTAACGACTTCGAGTTGATCGAGGTGTTGCCAAACACACCTGTTGACGCGAATGGAGACTTCATTATTCCTTCGGGTGGATCAGGTAGAATCTCTGCTCGCTTTACGCCGAACCGTTCTGGATCGCGTCGCGCATCGGTAATGTTGCGGACAAATGATTCGACTGTAGTTGTTGAGGGGATGACCGATCGTGGTATCCACACGCTGGATCTCTATGGAGTTGGCAAGGCTTACTTGGAGATCAAGCCAGTGAAGATTGCTCCGGCAGTAATTGGTAGTGATCCTTCACGAGGGATTGTGAAGGCAATCAACGCATCTACCGAGAGCGTAACGATTACTTCGGCGACGATTTCAGGTGCAGATGCAGCAGAGTTCACAGCCGATCCATCGAAGCCTTGGCCGACCTTCCCGATGGTTGTTCGTCCGGGGGAATCTGTCGACTTCAGCCTGCTGTTCCAGCCGGGAACGCGGACTGGAACGAGGAACATCACCTTTAGTCTGACAACAAATGGTGGAGATGTATTGACAGTGCCAGTAACATCGCTTGCTGGAACGCGGATGATTGAGGTAACGCCGAACAAACTCTTTCAAGGTACTCCGGCTGCAATCGGCTCATTCGTTCGGCAGTATGCTATTGTCACGAACGTCGGTACGTTCCCGGTCAGACTTTCAGGAATTACACTCTCCGGTTCTGGAGCAGGCGATTATAAAGTGAACACATCGCCGAATATGGATCTTGATCCGGGAGCATCGAAGTTCATTGAAGTTGTCTACTTCCCAACAATAAGTGGAACGGCAACTGCGCAGATCGAGATTGCAAGCAATGCGACGGCTGGCTCCAGTTTTATTGAGTTGTTCGGCACTGCTTCGGTGACTGCTTTGGGGGACGAGAGTGGAGGTTCATCGATTTCGGCGAACCAGCAGAGTATCGGTGCTGGCAGGACGACCGTAATTTCGGAGTTAGCGTTTGAAGATATTTCGCCGAATCCTGCACGGGACGTTGTGACGATTTCATTTACGGTTCCCGTTGTTGGGGCAACAGAGCTTACGTTGTTCGATGCTTCAGGACGGATGGTGAAGGAGATTGTGCAGAAGGAGTTCGACCGCGGTATCTACAGCGTTAACGTCGACCTAACGGATTTCTCTACCGGTATCTACCACTGTCTCCTCCGGTCTGGAAACCAGGTGGTCACGAAGGTGATCCAGGTAGTGGAATAGAACGAGATTGCGAGGTCAACCCCAACGAGAAATCGTTTGGGAGTTGAAAGTAAGGGGCACATCGGAAGTATCCGATGTGCCCCTTTTGATTGCTCTGTTGTGCTGCTAATGTATTAGGGTACATATGTTGCGTAGGGAAGAGCGTAGCAACTGGAAGTGGAGAAATGAATTGTTCCCTTTTTCAAAGAATGCTTTGCGCTTAGATACGTTCCCTTACATGATCCAGATGATTTGTAAGCTTGAAGATTTCCCTTCCTGAGAAGGGAAACTCTCCGTATGATTGTGTGTTCTCGACAATTGATAGCAATCATGTCACAACTGCAAGTGGCACAGGAACTCTTCCACAAATTCCGATCGAAGAAAAGCAAACATCTGAATGCTTTGTGGTGGTGGAAGAGAACAACTTCACAGATTTCCCACACACTTATTACTTGCAGTTACTCTTCACAACGCACTTCCCGATGCGATCGGGTTCGTCTCTTTTAATATCTGGATAAACATCCAGGCTTCCTTAGACAAGCAAACACTGCCGTGATCGAGCGTGCCGTCCAAAGTTCGCGCGATCTTGTGCAGGTACATACAAAGTCTTAACGCGAGAGATCAACACATGATGAGTACCACACGTTACACCACACTTCTGGTTGCGTTCGGGATGCTCCTGATTTCCAGTGTCGGATATGGACAGGCTATAACTGACTATGTCTTCACTACTGGAACTGGAACCCGTACCGATATGTCAACTGGGACAACAACTGTTATCGGCAACGCTGTCGACGATGGTTCCTCCGGTGTGCAGAACATTGGGTTCAACTTCGTCTTTGCCGGCACAACCTATACACAATACTCCGTCAGTTCGAACGGTGCAATGCGTCTGGGAACAACAGTTGTCAGCACCACCTTTTCGAACAACCTCACCGCATCGCTCCCGATGATTGCGAGCTATTTCGAGGATATGCATACAGGGGTGTACGACGCTAACGGCTACGTGAAGTACCGCTTAACGGGAACTGCACCGAATCGCGTGATGACTATTGAGTGGAGAGCCAGAGCGTACAGTTCGAATCTTGGAACCGAGAACGAGATTTATAACTGGCAGGCTCGCCTCTACGAGACCAGCAATAAGATTGAGTATCTCTACATCAAGATGCGGTCCGACCTATCGACGACCGCAACTATTGGAATTGCCAACAGTTCAACGGCAAACGACTACATCAGCATAACACCTGGAACGCCGGTAACCAGTAGCCGCACTGCGATCAACAACTCGGCAAACATTGGGACAGCAACTACTGCACTGGCAGCAAACACACTCTTTTCCTTCACCCCATGCAAGCCAAACATTTTGATTGCAGGAAACCCGCTACAAGGGGGAACCACAGGGATGATAGATGGTGATACGCTGTTCGTTGGCAGCCAAGTGATGCGTGGAAGCAAGGCAACCTATACTCCGTTTACAGTCAGTCAGGCAGCCGAAGCCTGTGCCAACCGTGTTTATACGTATACGATTAGTGGTGCAAATGCCAGCGACTATGCCATTAGTCCCACAACCGGAACTCTTCTACCGAAGGAGTCGAGCACGCCTACGGTTACGTTCACTCCGCAGGGAGTTGGAATCCGCACAGCAACCTTGAATGTGCGTGATAACAACGGCTTCAATCGCTCATATCTGCTTCAAGGGCAAGGATTGACTCGAATCAACTGGATTGGAAACGTTGCTCAGGGGGGAACGGCAAATCTGTTAAGTGGGGATACCATTCTCAACTTCCGAAAAGTTCCATTCCGAACATCGGAGACCTTTACGCCGATAACGATTCGGAATATCAACGCCGATCCGTTGGCAACGCCTGCGGCTCCGGTTAGCTACACGTTGATTGATCCAACTGGAGCATACTCGATAACGCCGACAAGTGCAGCGTTGAATTCGGGACAGAACTCAACACCACAAGTTACCTTCAATGCAGTGGGAGCACCGGGATTAAAAGTTGCCACGCTAATTATCACTGCTGAAGGTGAAACCCGGACGTTCACACTGAATGCCTTCAACGCAGCACCGGCAGGTATTCTCTTAGTTGACGGCAAAGAGTTAACCGAAGGAGTTTCAGTAATGCGGAACACCTATGCTTGCGTTGGAAGCGAAGTTAGAACCGTAGAAGTTATTGCTCGCAATACAGGAGATGGGCCATTTATCGTTAACGGGGCAACAATTTTTGAGGCAGACACAACGATTGGCCAAGGGGCAAAACTTGCGTTGATAAAAGATCAGTCCGGACAACCGATTCCATCAATTGATTATTTCTTGACGAACGGACCGGGAACAATTCCGAGAACAGCAAACCCTTCGTTTACCACATTAGTTGTGCCGGAAGGTCAGTCCAGAACGTTCTATCTCAACATCATGCCAATTCGTCCCGGCAAGCGGAACGCACGAATCTACTTTACAACTAACGGACTGAACTCACACGACGAAGATGTAAATGGTGTATCTGTTGATGGAACGATTCAGGCAGGACTCTATGGGGGTGGACTTGGTGCAGCAGTTGTTGGAGGATCTGATGGTGCTTCGTTGAAGGGGGTAGAGTTCAAACCGACAGATGTACGGAAGAGTGTGGGGGCAACCGGTTTTGTCTATAACAATGGATCGTGCGATCTACTCATTTCCCGGACAGCGTTGAGTATCGTTAGTGGTGATGTCAGTGAGTTCTCTATCGTTTCAACATTCCCGAACTCATCAGTAGTGGGAGACTACTACGTAATTCCTTCCGGGCGTGGTGATTCAATCGTCTTTGCCTTCACGCCACAGTCGTTTGGTTCGCGCCGTGCGTCAGTCCGGCTGGCAACAAACGACTCAACGCTGATTTTACCAGGTGTCTCCGAGCGTGGTGTCTACTACATGGATCTCTACGGTGTCGGTCGGGTTGGTTTGGAGACGCGCGACCTTACGTTGAATCCTGCGGTAATTGGTTCTGAATCGAGTGCAGGAAAACTGCTCGTGGAGAACACTTCGGGGGGGAACGTGCAGATTGTTGGGATCCAGATTAGTGGGGGGAATGGAGAGATCAAAGAAGACGCAGCGAAACGTTGGCCAACGTTGCCGATGGTGCTTCCTCCGGGACAACAGTTGGAGCTTGGTATAGTTCTCGATCCCGATCCGAACGGAGTTCCAGGAACGCGCACAGCTACGGTTCGCATTGCTATTAAGGGGGGGGATACTGCCGTTGCCGTTGTCCGTGGCTATGCCGGCAGCCGAGTGTTGACTGTTACGCCGCCGGCACTCTTTACGAATACGAAGGTGTTACTTGGTGGAATTGCCCGCTCTTTCGTTGCCTTAACGAACACTGGTTCACTTCCGTTGCGTCTTGAGACACCAACGCTGAGTGGCGCGAACCCAGCAAACTACAAAGTCAGTTCTCTACAACGCCGCGTTATTGAACCGGGGCAGACAGAGATTCTGGAAGTCACTTTTCTTCCGTTGGGAAGTGGTGCTTCATCGGCACAGTTGGAAATTCGAAGCAACGCAACGAACGGCGTGCAGGTAGTAACTCTGGGTGGAGAATCGAGCAGCACGGTGAAGGGGGAAGGCAATCCATCGGGGGCATCGCAAGCAGAACCGGGATCAGATATCAGTATGGAGCGGTCTGCTGCAACCGATCAGGCGAACGAGTTGCTACTCTTCCAACAGGTGATTCCAAATCCGGCAACGGAATTGGTTTCGCTCAGGTTCAAACTTCCCAATGATGGCGAAGTCTACCTTGCTCTATACGATGGTGCAGGGCGACTTGTACGGAATGTTGAAGAAGGTTGGCGGGGAGAGGGAGAGTACCTCTCTGAGATCAATGTCTCGGATCTGCCAACAGGTATCTATCACTGTTGTCTTCGGTTCAACGATCGTCTGGTGACGCGCACATTGCAGGTTGGACATTAACCTTCAGGGTAATCCGCACATTTCAATCTGAAATGCTGAATTGTAGACAACAAGGAGAAGCGGGGAGTCGAAAGACTTCCCGCTTTTTTTGCTCAGATTCTCCCTTTGTTCTCGTTCTGTACCTTCTGTTTCGGAGTTTCATTCACCAGATAATTCCTTGCACAGAAGGAAAAATCTTCTCAAGTTAGCTCTTGCGGGTTACCCTACATTCTTCTTAGCTGCTTCCGTTTCATTGTAGCGGGCGAGGCTTGTGTAGGGGCATGCCATCGACGGCATGATTTTTTCTTTTATAAAATGATGAATTGATGTGACAATCTGATGAAGATCTGAGTCTGTCTACATCATAATGTTGGGCTAATCTCGGCTTCTTGATAATGCCCTAATTAATGTGATGTATACTGAGGAAGTTCCCCTCGCTTCAGTGGTAACTACTATAGTTTCTGTGTTGTAGAGAACGTCTTGCTCCTTCCGGTATTCAAGTCTTCTATGTCATAGCAGTGAGCATACCTCCTACTGTAAACAGGATGTTTTGTTTACGCTTCATTCAATTCTTTGCGCAATCAAGCAGCTATCTGGTTGAAGAGAAAACCATTATCCATAATTACTTAAGGGAAGGAAATATGAAACGACTATCTCTATTTGCTTTGGCAATACTGCTTGGCAGTATATCAAGTGCCTGGGCTACTATGTCGGAGTACCAGTTTACACAAACAACAGGTACAGCAACTGACATGACTGGGGCGACGGAAGCCTTACCGTCTGACCGAGATGACTATACCGCTGGTTCCTATAACATTGGCTTTTCGTTTGACTTTGATGGAACCCTCTACACTACATTTAGCGTTAGCTCGAATGGGTGGATGAAGTTGGGGGCACACACTACGAACTCGGACCTCAGCAACGCCTTCGATGGGGGGGCACAATACCCTGTCCTCTCTGCGCTCTGGGATGACCTTGAAACGTATGCCTCGAACGGCTATGTTCGGTTTAAGACCACAGGAACAGCCCCAAATCGAGTGTTGACAGTTGAGTGGCGTACCATGTACTGGACAAACACCGGTGGCCCTTGGGTCTACCAGGTTCGGTTGTATGAGACGACAAACGCCATCGAGTTCTTCTACATTGACATGCCGGGGAACGGAGGCGTTTCCGCAACCATTGGTGCAGCAACCAGCAGCACGAACTTTGCCAGCATTACGCCGGGATCACCAGCCACGGTGAGCTACACTACAGCAAACAACAGTATCGACATTGATGTTACCACCATCGCAGCAAACACGCTCTATCGCTTAGTCAAGTGCGAGCTGAACATCGCGATCAGTGGCAGTCCTGCTGAGGGTGGAACTACAGCGATGGCTGACGGTGACAGTCTGATCGTGGATCAAGAAACTCCAGTTGGCGAAAGCCGCGCCTTTATGCCATACACAATCTCTTTGGGTTTGAACAATGGTGCCTGTGAGTCTCGTAGCTATACCTACTCACTAACGGGAGCTTTCGCTGCTGAGTACGCAATCACTCCAACGAGTGGAAAAATCGGTGATGGGGAATCCTATACACCGGTGTTGACATTTACACCACGTGGAATTGGAACTCGTGCGGCAACCCTCACAGTTCGGGATGACAACGGATTCTCACGTTCATATAACCTCCTTGCGGTTGGCGTTCCACGCATCGCTTGGATTGGGAATGTGCCACAGGGAGGAACGCTGGAGTTGCTCGACGGTGATGTTTTGATGCGAGATATCGAAGTGAGCCGCAATAACACGGGCAACTTCACGCCGATCACAATCAAGAATAATGGCACAAGCAAAACAGCTCCACCAGCACTGATAACCTACACGTTGATCGATCCGAGTGGACAGTACAGTATCAACACGACAAATGCTTCGCTCAGTTCAGGGCAGTCCTCAATCCCTGTGATTACCTTCTCGCCGAAGTTTACAGGGGAGCAGAGGGCAACACTGCGCGTGAACGCTGACGGTGAGGTGCGGACGTTCAGTCTTGCAGGATATGCCGTTGGACCATCGGCAGAATTCTTTGTTGACGGAACTGCAACGGCAACCGGTTCTTCCTTCTTCAACAAGACAGTCCTTTGTGTTGGTGATATTGTGACATTACCGGTCACTATCCGGAACACGAACCGAGTTAATGTTGAGGTGAATGATATTGATGTTTTCGCAACAGAATCAGTCATTCGGCAAGGAGCGCCTCGCTATCCAATTCAGCGGGATGCCTTCGGTAATCGTCTCGGTTCAATTGACTATGTGCTCACAGAGCAACCAGGTGTTGTTCCGTTCCTGAAGAATCAGCAGCCGAACCTTCCGGTTACGATTGCTCCGGGCGAATCAAGAACCTTCTATCTCAGCTATCTGCCGATATACCCAGGTTCACGCTACGCACGAATCTTCGTTCGTACAAATGCAGAGAATTTTGTTGGAGCAGAGGTTGGATCGTACGATCAGAATGGAACGTTAGTTGAAGTTGACGGACTCTTCTCGCTTGATCTATTCGGCAAAGCTGTTGGATCGAACTTGGCCGGAGCAAACAATGCAGATCTGCCAGAACCTATCACGTTCAAATCGGCTGAGATCAGAGATCGCCAAGTTGCCAAGACCTGGGTACAGAACGATGGCGAGTGCGATCTGCTCATCTCGAAGTCAGAGTTGCGTGTCGACGTTGGCGACGTGACTGAGTTTGAGATTGTCTCTGCCTTCACGAACACAACTGTTGCTGGCGACAATTACGTGCTGGCTCCGGGCCAAGGAGACTCGATTGTCGTTGCCTTTACACCGATAACGTTCGGTTCTCGCCGCGCCTCAATTCGCTTGGTAACCAACGATTCTACGCTGCTGATTCCGGGTGTAACCGAGCGTGGAACGCACTACCTTGATCTGTATGGCCTTGGCAAGGTTGGCTTGGAAGCCCGCAACTTAACGTTGAATCCGGCAGTGATCGGCGGAGCTTCGAGCAGCGGCAAGATGATGCTTGAGAACACTTCTGGCGGAACGGTTGAAGTGATCGGCATTGAGGTTGAGGGAGGAAACGGCGAGATCATTGCAGATGTAAGCAACCCTTGGCCACCACTGCCATTGGTGATTATTCCAGGACAGCAAGTTGAACTTGGCTTCGTTCTGGTAATCACTGACGCAACAGCTCTGCCAGGCGTCCGCGAAGCACGCGTTCGGATTGCGTTGAACAATGGCGACACTGTGATTGCAACTGTTTCCGGTTATGCTGGCACGCGGACAATCGCCGTTAGCCCCGGATCAGCATTTACAAACACAAAGGTTGCGGTTGGAGAACTTGCCCGAACCTTTATTATTCTTTCCAACACTGGTACACTTCCTGCTCGTCTTGACAATCCAGTAGTGACAGGTGCAAACAAGGATGATTACGTTGTAAGTCAGCTCCGTCGTCGCGTAATTGAGCCGGGACAGGTTGAAGTCTTTGAAGTAACGTACATTCCTCAGGGAGCAGGAACCTCAACCGCACAGCTTGAGTTCGGCAGCAATGCAACCAACGGCGTGCAGGTTGTTACTCTCGGTGGAGAGGCAACTGGTACAATCAAAGTAGACGATCCGAACGGTGCTTCTGGAACAGAGGCAACTCCTGGTGTTGATTTGGGGCGCGCAACAACAATTGAGAGTGCTAATCAATTGTCCTTCCGTTCTGTTGCACCGAATCCTGCCCGGGGATTGACAGACATTACCTTTGCTGTGGCGCAAGAAGGAACTGTAGAGCTTGCTCTCTACGATGCTTCAGGTGCGTTGGTAAAGGTTCTCGACCAGAGTGAGTATGGAGTGGGGGATCATACCCTCCGCGTTGACTTCACCGGTTTGTCGAGCGGTACGTACTATTGTGCACTGCGCCAAGGTGACCGTTTGGTAACTCGGACGGTAACAGTGGTTCGTTAACCTACAGAAGGTGTGTCGGCTATAACCGACGCAGCGAATAGAGAAACGGGAATAACTGCTTTTCGCAGTTATTCCCGTTTTTTATGTAGAGAATAGTTGGTTTTGAAATAGTGGTAGGGGCAAAAAAGTAGCGATTCTGTAACATTTCATTTGTTCTACATGTCTGTAGTGCCGTATGTTTCTTCAAATCCACGAACCATCATAAAAGAGGAGAACTTATGATGAATCCCCGTTACCGCTTAGGGTCTGTCGTGTGTGGAGTGATAGTACTCTTACTCACGTCGGCCACAATTCTTTCCGCACAAATCGGACGTGAGTATACGTTCGAGACATCGACCGATACGTACACATCGATAACTTCAGGGAACGAAGTTATCAGTGGAACGACAACCAGTACCTATGGTACATTCGATGAAAGTCGGACAGCCGGTCCATTCAATATCGGCTTCGACTTCGTGTTCAACTGTGCTACCTACACACAGTTCACGGTTGCCACAGGTGGTTATATGCTCTTAGGATCAACCACCTACGGCACTACTGCCAACAACTTGAATGGCTCGGCAGTCTATCCGGTGATTGCGCCACTCTGGGATCATCAGCACATGTACGATGGGGGTTGTTCCCCTTCAATCGATCCAGATATTGGTGTGTACTACGAAGTAACCGGCACTGCTCCAAACCGTGTTCTCACAGTTGAGTGGCGCACACAGTTCAACAGTGGTGGAACCTACTACTGGTACAACTGTACAAACGGACCGCTCCTTCGATACAAGGCTCGACTTTACGAGGGAACCAACAAAATCGAGTTGCAGTATGGTCAGATGTATCAGGGGCTTGCACTCAGTGCTTCAATTGGCATCGCGGCAAGTTCAACGAACTTCTACAGTGTGTCGCCGGGAGCGCCACCAACGGCCAGCTCAACCACTGCAAACAATGCTGTAAACCTTGCCTCAACAGGTATCCAGGAGGGCTTGATCTATCAGTTTACTCCGAACAAACTTCTCCTTGACGGAAGAACAGGAACTGGGAATGAGGGAGTAGCAAACCTGAAGGATAACGATACTCTCCTCCGAGATGTTCTGGATCTTATCGGCGAGACCAACAGCTACACACCAATCGACGTAAAGAAGTCGTGTGGTATCGCAAGTCTTCCGGTTCGGATGAGTATTACTGGTCCAGATGCAAGCAGCTACTCGTTTAATGCTACAGGAAATCAGAACTATAATCCAACAATCACAACTGTTGGAGCCATTACTCCAGGCATCAAGTTCGCACCGCTTCATGGAGGAATACATGACGCGACCCTCAGTGTTACCAATGCCCTGTCGGGGGCAGTAACAACGTATAGGCTGCTTGCTGAAGCTGAACCTCGTCTTATCTGGTTTGGCAACCTTGCCGACGGAGGGACACCAGATGTTCGCAACGGTGACACCTTAATCAATGGTGTGCAGGTTGTCTACGGCAACATGATGACATGGAAGCCGTTGACAATTGAGAATATCTTGAAGCCCGGAGTTGCGCCACCCGCGAACATTCGCTACACCCTGAACGATCCAACTGGCAACTACTCGATCAACATGACCTCCGACGCGATCGACGGCGGCGAACAGTCCACACCGGAGATTACCTTCCATGCCATAAATCAGGTTGGTTATCAGGAGGCAACGCTTCGAGTGGAGGGTGACGGAGATATCCGGACGTATCTGCTGCGGGCGTTTGCAGCCGCTCCCGGTGGCGAGCTTCACATCAACGGTGTGCGGATTGACTCTAACTCGCAGCTTTTTGTGAACGACGTTGCTTGTGTGGGAGAAGGCTTTGTCTCCTATGAAGTAACTGCGGTTAACACCGGCTCGGGTGATTTTATCGTAAATGGGTTCAGTGCATTTGCTACTGACACTGTGATCGGCCAAGGAACGCCTCCTTATCCACTACTACGCGACCCATTCGGTCAAGTAATCCCCTTCGCAGACTACTATATCAGTCACTTGCCTCCAAATGCTGCGCCACCTGTTCCTAATGCTCCGTTCGAGCTAATTATTCCAGAAAACCAGTCCCGCACATTCAGATTGACGATGATTCCAACTGCTCCGGGAAGAAGGTATGGACGTATCTACTTCCAGACGAACGGATTCAACTTGAATGAGCGTGACGTAAATGGAGTAGAGACACAGGGAGTTGTTGGGGCAAGCGTTTTCGGTCGTGGTCTTGGATCTCGATTGGCTGGCGGAGTCGGTGCTGGCCTTCCGAAAGGAGTTGCGTTCGGGAAAACAGAAGTGCGTGAAACGCGATTGACAACTACTTGGATTTATAACAACGGAGAGTGTGATCTCCGCATCAACAAGAAAGACTTCCGCTTCGAGGCAGGAGACATCGATGAGTTTGAACTCATGCAAGTGTTGCCGAATACTCAGGTTGACGGCGATGACTACCTGCTGCCTCCCGGATATGGTGACTCAGTGGTGTTTGCCTTTACACCAAAAACTTATGGCTCTCGCTTAGCAACGGTTCGTCTGGTTACGAACGACTCGACGCTCGGCGGAAATGGTGTTGTTGAGAGAGGTGTTTATTACTTAGATGTGTTCGGTGTTGGAAATATCGGCTTGGAAGCACGCGATCTACGCCTTAGCCCGGCCGTTATCGGAGGAGAGGGGAGCAGCGGATTTATACTGCTTGAGAATACTTCGCCGACGCCAATCATCATTGAGACCATAACTATCAATGGTGGTGCTGGCGAGATTATCGAAGACGGAGCCAAACCGTGGCCAACGCTTCCCATGACGTTACAGCCGGGAGAACAGTTGCGGTTGTGGGTAACATTGCAACCTGACCCTGCTGGAACCGATGGCGAACGAAGTGCTGTTGTAGAAGTCCAGATTAAGGGGGGAGACCTTGCCAAAGCAAACGTGAGTGGATATGCTGGAACGCGGACAATTGCCGCCAGTTCGGCAGCCTTGTTCACCAACACGAAAATTGGTCTCGGAGAGCTTGCCCGATCCTTCGTTGCCCTTACGAACACTGGCACGTTGCCGGTTCGTCTGGACAACCCAGTACTGAGCGGGGCAAACAAGGATGATTATCGTGTCGGTCCAGTTGTGCGCCGAGTCTTAGAGGCAGGGCAGACCGAGATTTTTGAGGTTACCTATGTGCCGCTTGGGGTTGGAGCTTCAACGGGGCAACTCTCCTTTGGTAGTAACGCTACCAACGGTGCACAAGTAGTGCAGTTGGGGGGAGAGGCCAGTAGCACAGTGAAGTTGAACGATCCAAATGGTTCTTCAGTTCAGCAGGAGACGCCGGGTGTGGGGTTAAGCCGAGTTTCAGTTGAGGGGAAAACCTCGATTCAAGCATTGGTTCCGAATCCAGCTACATCACAAGTGACGTTGCACTATCGTTCGGCAACTGAAGTTCCCTACTCTATCGGCATCTACAACGAGAAGGGAGACTTAGTGTTGACTATCCTTGAGCGTGCAACTGCTGTCGGCGAATTCAGCGAGATAGTCGATCTTTCCAGTCTACCTACTGGACGCTACTTCGTTCAGATGAACGTAGGTGGAAAGTTGATAACCGAGCCGTTGAATTTGGTTCGGTAGGTTTTATTAAAAGCTCTTGCGTTGTAGGATTCTATCCGCTATGCTAAGAGCAAATATAGGGGCGGGACGTACCATCGTTTCTTGATGGCACGTCCCGTTTTTTTTGTCTTGGAATCCAACCTGAGTTCTGGGAGCTATTAATAAATGCTTTGCAGTTACAGGAGAGTTGAGTTATACGATTAGTTAATGAATTCACATCACAGTATCTCACTAATTACAAAAACCATGGTAATCAGCTATTTGAACAATACCCAAGTTTCAGTGATTGATTAGCTCAAGATATTGAGGGAAGTTTGTGGTTGAAGAAAGAATATCAATTTCTGAAGATCACATTCATTCGAGGAAATCATGAGAAGTTTCAACTACATATTTCTAATGCTTGTGCTTAGTCTTTGCTATAACGTTCCAGAAGTAAGAGCACAATATGTTGGGAATGGAGATTTAGTGATGACTTGTTTTTCAGGTACTAATTACGGGCCGAATCTTAATGGCCCCGTAGTGGCTGTGTACCATGTGCAGAATGCCGAGCAGCAGACTAAAGGTGTGAATTGGTTAGCTCCAAATCACCATGGACCATCTAACGCTCAATGGACGCGATCTCGTTTGGGGGAGGTATTTGGAGTGGCTCTTGACGATAACGGTAATATCTACGTTACGGCAACAACAGTCTATGGTGACTTCTTGGATGGTACGACTAATCGCAATGTAACAGCAAGTGGATTCCATCCTGGGAATATCTATCAGCTCGATAACATTAGTGGTGCAGTAAAACTGTTTGCGTCGCTACCGAATACAGGGCCAGGACTCGGAAACATCTGCTATTCAAGTACTCACGACAAACTATACGTAACCAATTTTGAAGACGGAAAAATTTATGTGCTCGATATGGCCGGGAATTATGTGACGTATGATCCGTCGTCGTTCGACGAAGTTAATAAAAGTCAAATGGTTCTTGATGATGGAACACCTGGGTTTGCTCCACTTGGTGAACGGCTCTGGGGCATCGGATTCAACGAAATAGAAAATCGATTATACTACAGTGTATGGATAGAGGATGCCGGACAATTGCAAGCTGGAAGATATTCGAGCACGACGTTTAATACCATTCGTTCGGTGGAGTTAGACGCCAATGGAATACCGGTCTCCAGCACAGATCAATCCGAGGTTCAAATGGAAGACTGGGCGTCAAACAGCAGCACAAAAAGAGAGTGGTCATCACCAGTTTCTGACATTGCATTTACGCAGGACGGGACCAAAATGCTTCTTGCAGAACGTACTATGCAGTACGATTTTCTCTACTTGGATTTTTCGAAATCACCTCAAGTAGGGTGGGGTTCTTGGGCGCATAGTTCGAGGGTCATTGAATATAGAGGGGGAAGCTCATCGTGGAGTCCAAGCGTGAACCAGTTCAATGTTGGCTTAACTTCAAAAAGTAATAGTGCTGGTGGGGTTGACTATGGATACAGAGATGTAGTTGATAATACACTGAGGGACTGTGATTCTACTGTCTGGGCAACTGCGGACAACTTGCTTCAATCACCAGTTTGGTTGTACGGACTTCAACAGATGCCATATACAGGTGGGTATTCTGGGAATAGTGTGCTAATTGATGCGGACGAAGATTTGGTCTCTCACGACAAAACATTGATCGGAGACGTAGAAGTCTTCAAATTCTGCGAAGTGCCAAATCCGTGCGACAGTGTGGCGGTGACAGCAAGAACCCAAGTGTTTGGAACTGCACCAAATCGCGTATGCAGTACAGCAATTACTTTGACAAATAATTATCAAGCCAATTTCTTTAGCTCGGTTACGCTCGAAATCTCATCAAGTAATTCGGCATTTATCGCCAGTAGTATTGCAGGCCCTCCGGGGTGGGGAGTGCAGCAAACCTCAGCGACATCGGCAACGTGGGCGCCAAACTTAGGGGCAATTCCGTTAGGTGTTACCACTGGAATGTCTTTCATTTTGCATTCCACAGTGAGTCCTCCTCAAGAGTTGATTGTCACTTGGCACGGGCGAAACGGAGTTGAGTGTGTCGATACTATCCAGACGACTTGCCCCCCAGCCGATACGGAGTTTCCCCCTTCTTGCCTTGAAGTGCTGCGGCAAGAAATCTCCTGTGTTGAGAAGGGGGAAGAAACTTCAACGTTTGAAATTGAGTTTGAGATACGGAATCTCTACAACTACCTGTTGCCAGCTCACCACCTGATTGTATGGCCAACAGTTAACGGTCAGATTACGGTCAGTCCTACAGAGTTCGAGTTCCCATCAGGTATTCAATTCGGTGGAGATTCAGAACCACTCAAACTCTCCTTTACCGCACCGCATTCATTGGTTGGTGAAGAGGTATGTATTGCGATGCAACTGCACGGACAAAAGCAATCAAATGGTTACTTCCTCTGGTGTTGTTTGCCAGACACGATTTGCCTCACCGTTCCAGAATGCAAGGACTGTTGTGATGGTATCGAGACCGGTATTGCTACTACGTCTCTTCAGCAGCAGGGGAACGGTGGTGCTATCATTAAATCAGATTTGAGTATCGGGCCTAATCCTATCGTTTCTGCCTCGGCACGGATTGTCAGCATAGAACGAAGTCCAGTGTATAGTGGAAACAATACACTCTGGATTGGTGGTAGTACATCTGGGCGGATTGTTGCCGGAAGTATAACTCCTTCACTTCCTTTGCAATATGGATTGAACCCACCAACATCGGAAATCGGTTGGGGGTTAAAACCAGCCGGAGTAGATATGAGTAGCGGGAGTATTTCCCTCACTCTGGATTTTCCCAAAGATCGCATCGGGTGGTGCCAGTGGGATACGCTCACAATACAAGTGCGCTACACTTTCACCGATTCCAACTGGGTTACTTGTGATACCACAGTCAGGTATGTGATGCGTCGTGAAGGTAGGCTTGAATACAAGCGGATTCCCGACGATCAAATTTTCGATTCAACGGGTCGAGCGTTAATCGTTCAGCCGTGGTTACCTGATAGTGTCGTGAGGCCTGTGAGGCTCACCATGATCAATCCCCAAGATGGTGACATTATCATCTACTCGCCTACGTGGGCGCAACGGTATAGATTTACCGAGTTGAAGCTTCAGCCCGGTGTTGCCGTCACCATCGATTCACTTGGTGACCCAACCACAGGAGCACGCGGGGTGATACGAGATAGAGCGGCCATTATTCCGCTGACGGCTGAACTTGGAGAGTCAACTCGACTTCGTGCCCTCTTTAATAACCCACACAACGTTGATGTCCTTACCGTAGCCGCTACCTTGAAGTATATCGACGTAAACTCTCCGCGCGACACAATGATTACGCTACCGATTACTGTGTATGGTCTTGTTCCAGGAAGTGGGAAGGATGATTCGTTACTGACAGAGCAAACAATAGTTGATCGAGTACAGACCTACCGACTCCAGTTCGTGAATACAAACCGAATGGCGCGACCAATCTCGCACGTCCAGATTTCTGTAGATGATAATGCAAGGATTCTTGCAGTAGGTCCACCGAGGGGAGACAGCAATTCAACCGATGTTGTGCTGAGTGTTACCCGTGAGGTTGCTGGCGCAGTTACGTTACAACAGTGGCCAGCGAGCGAGGCTTACATTGCTTCCGTTGAGCCGGATAATCGCATTGATCCTGTTTATCTTACTCTCCGCAATGATTCAGATGATTCCACGACGATACGCTATCGAACATTTGATGAAGATGGTGTTCTCCTCAGTGAGGGGGCAACAGTTCTGATGACGAGTACGAGTGGAATCGAGGAGGACATTCCGACAACTGGAAGCTCTGTACAACTCTTCCCGATTGCTCCTGACCCTGGGGTCGGTATGCGGTCGGTACAAGTTTCGGTGGCTCGAGTGGAAAGAGATGTGGTGTTATCGGTCTACGACCTTCAGGGGAATGAGGTTATGCGCATTCTCGACAGAGAACAGCTATCTCGAGGGATGCACATGTACTTCTTCGACTCCTCACAGCTCCCAAGTGGAACCTACTACCTAATGTTGTTAACCGCAACTGAACGCCACTCTCAACCGATGAGAGTGGTAGAGTAAGAGTAGAAGAACTCAGGAAGTGCGCGATTTAGCGAGAATAGATAGATCAACTAACGAGTTGGCTATAGAACTTGCGGCACAAGTATCACTACTTGTGCCGCAGGTTGTGAACAACAGAGATAAAGTAAAGGTCTTCTATTTTGCTTCTGTCTCTATTTCCGTCGCCTTACAGTGTGATTGTCCTAACCAAGCTCTTCCCACGGTACAACTCCACAGTTTTCACCGATGGCGAGAGTACAAGAGAGTTCCCATTCTGAGAGATATATCCTGAGCCTGCATAGATTTCTCGACGTTGTTTTGTTCCATCCTTCATTATCAGAACGGCGTGCGTAATCTTCTCACCCACGGGAATCGAAACGATCTTTGTGCCCGGAAAGTTCCACGTATGTGTGATGGCTTGATTGCCGTTGCAGGTAGAGAAGATGCAGAGTGAGTCCGAAGTACCAAGCCGAACCCGTGCCATTGAACGGGCATCGCAGGAGACAAGAAAGCCAGAGCTATTCAGGGGAACCGGTTCGAAATGTCCGTTACCCACTCCACGAAGAAGCTGGCCAATTCCGGCATCGTATTGTATTACTGTTCCATCTGGCCCATAAAAATTCTGTGTCAACAGAAGATCCAGATTGTTGTCTCCGTCGAAGTCTTCAACAACCATTCCGTGAACTGGAGATATTTGCCCTTCCACAGGCAGAGGTATTGAGCTGAACGTTCCATCTCCATTGTTCAGGAAACAATAACTGGCAAAGTTGCTCGCGCTCAGCACAGTTGCAGACTGAAGTTTCTCCTCCGAAAAAATTTCTGGGATGGTTGCCCTTGCGAATGCTGAGAAGGAGGGGAACTTCCGTTTAATGTAGGTTCCCATCTGCATTGCAATGTCTGTCTTATTTCTGGTTGGATATTCTTTCCCTTGGTAGTAGTAGGAAATCACAAAGTCCCGACTACTGTTACCGTCGAAGTCGTTAATGTAAAGTCGTAGCGGATATTGATTCGAACAGGTCAATTCTGGTTTTGTGTTCAATCCCAGATTGCCTGCAATGTAGTCGATATCTCCGTCGTTATCCAGGTCTGCGCCAAGGAGGCTGTTCCACCATCCCTCATACCCAGCAAGTCCACTCCCCTCAGTAACATCGGTAAAGGTGTTATTCTGATTACGGTAGAGTCGTGGTGTTATCCACTCTCCAACAATCATAAGGTCGGGGTCACCATCGTTGTCGTAGTCAGTCCAGAGTGCGCTGCTTACCATGCCGGGATTGAGAAGTTCAGGTGAGACCTTGGAAGTGATATCTGTGAAGTTCCCTCCTTGGTTTTGCAACAGGTAGCTGCGAGGTGCTTCGCCGTAGAGACCCGGAATTACTCGACCTCCAACGAAGAGATCAAGGTCGCCATCCATATCGTAGTCGGCAGCAACCACACTGGATCCGCTGGTAAGCATCTGCGGCAAAGCGGTTGTAGCTCGGGTGAATTTCCCTTTGCCATTATTGTGGTAGAGACGGTCTTGCAGGAGTGGTGCGTCAGGCTCCAGTTCATCGCCACCCGAAACAACGTACAGATCGAGATCACCATCGTTATCGACATCAAAGAAAATGCCTCCGATGTCTTCGTAGAGTGAGTCGAGTTGCAAACTTGGCTGGATATCAGAGAGAAGAAACTCGCCGTTGTTTTGTTGAATGAAGATACTGCCGGCTGTCCCCTTCCCTTGGCCTACCCAAAGGTCTTCGAGGCCATCGTTGTTTACGTCACCCACTGCTGTGCCAGGACCGTTGATTGAAAAACGGCGGGGGAGAAGGCGCTCCCGATAGAAGTCGTTCGTGACGTTTTCAACGTGCCGGAAGGGGATGCGAGGTTTTAATCCTGTGCCGTTGAACGTGGTGTTGATAGCCTTTACTCCACTTACAGGATCATCAGGAACTTGAGCATCTTGCCGGTGCAACTTCAGCCGTTGATTTGTCGGAAGGTCGGTTAATATCTGGCGAGCACCATCGGGCCACCGAACTTCCACTTCGTCTACTCTCTCCACATTCCCAAGCCCGAAGTGAAGCAGATATTCCATCGACGAGAGGTAGCTTCTGGCCGAAACGACCTCCTGCATCTGGGTTTGTGCTGGCTCACCTCTCTGGCGAACGTAGACACGTGCTCCAATTGGATATGCGTTTTTTCCGTTATCCTCAAATTCCACCTGAAGCCAGGAGCCTCTCCGCTGTTCTACTGCATTATTCTTCAGGATAAAAGCTGTGCTGTCCAAGTTGTTTAGCACTAAGTCAAGGTCGCCATCTCGATCCAAGTCGCCGAACGCAATCCCATTCGAGTTGACTACCTGATCGGCATTCCATTTTTGGGAGACATCACTGAAGGTAAGGTCTCCGTTGTTGCGGAACGCATAGTTTGGCATGTGAAGTACAGGCACTTTTTGGAGCATGTTGAGAGGGGTATGGTGGGGATCAAAGTATTCCACGACATCTAAGTTCTGTACATCTCGTTTGAAGCCATTGGTGATGAAAATATCTTTAAGACCATCGTTGTCGTAGTCTGCAATCAATGGCCCCCAGCTCCAGTCAGTTTCGGATAGCCCAGCAAGTTCGCCAACATCACTGAAATAGCCTCGGCCACGATTTATCAGCAAAGTATTCCGCATCAACTGTGTCGAGTCGAATACTGGGCTGAAGGTGGAAACGCTGGCAACGTTCGACATCTTCCGCCAATGTTCACGCGGGGTCATGTCGAGACTCATAATGTCTAACAGTCCGTCGTTGTTGAAGTCGGCAATGTCTGATCCCATTGAGGATGTACTGGTGTGGCGCATCAACACACTCATCTTATCAGTAAACGTTCCGTTCCCGTTGTTGATATAGAGAAGATCGCGAACTGAGAAGTCGTTTGAAACGTAAATGTCTGGCCATCCATCTTCATTAACGTCACCTACAGAAACACTCAGTGCATATCCAAGATCGTAGATGCCTGCTTCAGAGGTAACGTCAACAAACTTTCCATTGTCGTTACGGAAGAACTTGTCGGGGAGACCCTTTACCATCGGTTGTTTTTCGTAGGCACTGCCGTTGATGCCGAGGTAGAGATCCAGGTCGCCATCACGATCATAATCGAGAAAGGAACCTTGGGTGCTGCTGCAACAGTAATCCAGACCATACTGGCTGGCTTTGTCGGTGAACGTTAAGTCTCCATTGTTGATGTAAAGTGAGTTCGGAGCATTCTGCTTGCAAGCGTAAATATCTAAATCCCCATCTCCATCAATATCGACCATGGAAACTCCGAAGCGGACACTTGTTGAGTCGAGAAGACCGGCAGACTCGCTTATATCCTCAAACTGCAATCCTCCTCTGTTCAAGTAGAGTCTGCTGGGGGAGTGGCTCTGTGTGCCAGAGAAGTAAATATCGGGCAGTCCATCGTTGTTAACATCTCCGATTGCCACCCCTCCGCCATTATAGGCGTAGATAAAGACATTCATGAAGAATGTGTCGGATTCGATCACGTGGTTGGAAAATGTGATACCAGACTCTTTGGGTGTGAGTAGCTGAAAGAGAGGTGCTTCATCACGATCTTGGGCAGATAGTGTAGAGGCAAAAAGTCCTGTCAGCAAAGTGAGCAGGAGAAATAGAAAAAGGTTCCACCTGTAGCAATCTCGAAAATTTTCCATATTCCAGTCCTCTTCTCAAAGAGGATATTGATAATTTGATAGTAAGTAGATTAAGTCAATGATCTGGGCTATCTACTTTTTTGATAGAGACATTCTTGTTGTGCTACAACACTTTCCAGTGCAAGTTATGAAACTTCATATACGATTGATTCAGTTTTCTGCTCTGTTCTTTACCACGTTGCTCTTAGTTCAGGCAACTTCTACATCACAGACTATTTTAAGTGGGCATACCGACGCGGTCTCTTGGGCAGAGTATAGTCCCGACGGAACATTGATTGTAACTGCTGGATATGATGGGCTTGGGAAGCTCTGGGATGCTACAACAGGAGAGGAGGTGCGCTCGTTGGTTGGCCACACAAGCCGACTTACCTCTGCAAAGTTTAGTCGTGACGGGACAATGGTGCTCACTGTCGGTGACGACTTTACTGTTCGAGCTTGGCGCACAGCAACGGGAGAACTGCTCCAGACGTTCACTGCATCAACTCGAGTCCGAGATGCTGCCTTTAGTCCGGATGGGAAGTGGGTAGCAGAGGGAATTTGGGATTCCACAGTCCGAGTTTGGAGTGTAGCTACAGGTGAAGAACTTCACGTTATGCGTGGGCATACCGGCAACATTTTTAGCATCGATGTTAGCTCAGATGGCAAGATGATTGCCAGTGCCAGTATCGACGGCACTGCTATTATCTGGGATGCCGAAACTGGTACACTTCTCCATCGACTAACTGGGCACACAGGTGGGGTGAACATGGCTCGGTTCAGCAACGATGCTCGATATGTTGCTACTGCTGGCTTTGATAACCTTGCTATCATCTGGGATCCAATCACAGGTGATTCCCTTCGAGTTCTTCGCGGGCACACCGATCGGGTGAGAGCGGCCTACTTTAATTCTGACGGAACTCGTTTAGTGACATCGAGCTTCGATTTCACTGCACGAATTTGGGATGTGCAGACTGGCGAATCTCTTCACTTGTTAGATCAACATCAAAACCGATTGCGAGAGGCAACCTTCAGTTCCGACGATAGGTTTGTGGCAACGGCAAGCGAAGATTGGAGTGGAGGAGTCTGGAGTGCCGCGACAGGTGCAGGGGTATTTCCATTGTTCGGGCATACTGATCGCCTCTTCACCGCAAGATTCAGTCCAGACGTTTCCCACGTCGTTACTGCCAGTTATGATAATACTGCTCGAATCTGGGATATTAGAAGTCTTGGAGTCGAAAGTCGGGAGACCGAGGTAGAAGCTCCACGCTTCACTCTCTCTCCAATCCCAGCTTCGTCAGCCGTCAACGTTCACCTTCAGGGGTCAGATGTTCGTGGGTACGAGGTTGAGGTTCTTGACTATTTGGGGAGGAGTGTTGCCTTTAGGAGGGTAGAAGCTGATTCAGAGGATGTTATGATACCGGTAGATGAGCTTGCGAACGGCATCTATCTTTTCCGGTTTCTATACAATCAAGGGGAATTCACACAGCGAATGGTAATTCATCGGTAGTCTTTACAGAACAGTTTGCTCTACTCATCCTGAGGGGGGCCACTAAGTGGTAGCCCAAGCCGTTCGCGTTGGCTTCGTAGAAGTGAGTCTACTCTATCATTACTCATGGCAAGGTAGCTCTTCATTTGATCTTCGTGTTGGTTAATCCAGTCTTTAGAAGATTTTGGATCAACAGATAGCAGGATACGGTAAACTAAGCAGTCAAGATATTTTGATTGGACGATCTGCTGCAACCACGGCACGTAGTAGGCTTGAACAGTAGAGTCCAGAGTTTTCGTCCCAACCAACAGTTTCGACAAACCATCACGTAGATTTTCGGGAGAGATGTGAGATGTGGTAGAGACTGAAGAGAGGGGGAGGCTTGAAAGCTCTTGACTGGCAAGCAGAGAGTTCTCGAGTCGAATCATGTTTCGGTCTGCCGCAAACATTGTTGGGAAGACATCCAATGCTCGGGCAAAGCAAAATGCGGCTTCATGAAATTGCCCACGCTCCAAAAAAAGTTTTCCAAGGGCTTCATGTAGGTTCCAATGGTCAGGGCGGACAGAAATTGCAATGCTTAGTATTTGACCTGCTTGTTCGCTGTCACCACGTATTTTGAAGGCCGTGGCAAGTCTGTATAGCCGTTCAGGATCCTCTTCTTGTTCTCCACGTTTAATGAACTCGGTGATATCTTCCTTTGTTCTCACACTAAGCTCATATGCAAAGTCAGCCATTGGAAGATTGTAGGTGTAGTTTTGTGCCAAGAGTGCTTGGATGTGGTCGGTTGAGCCTTGTATATAGTAGATTGCATCGGATAGAAGACTGATGCTTTGTAGATAATCCCCAACTTCATATTGCGCCCAGGCCATTTCGTAGAGCACATCACCATAGTCAGGATCAGTATTGGGGATTTTGTTGTAATCCTCAATTGCTTGCAGATATTCTCCTCGATAAAAATGCCTCTTCCCCGCTTCTATTGGTGAAAATGTAGAGTCGCAGTGGTGGTTTTGTGCACAAAGAGAATCAGAGTAGGTTACAAAAAGTGCGGCCGCCGCAATAGCTACGTTCACTACAGCGTAACGGGGAGATTGGTGTTTCAAAAGAAGATATAGTAGAGACATATTCATCCAATATAGCTGATCTCTAGAGGAATTGGCAAGAGAGGGGGCCAAATCAAATTAGTTCTCACTCTGCTGTCAACGATTAAGTGCGGGAAGGTGAAGAGAGAAAGTTGTTTTTTTTCGAAAAATTTTCGTCACAATGTAACTCTTTTGTATATTTCTCTGTCTTTTTCGAGACTGTATTGAAATATCTGCACTAAAACGTTGAATGAAAGTTGTTCGAGAAAAAACTGAAGTTGTGCAGAGTAGTATGTAGCTGGGAGTCACCAGCATTTCCACACAATGTTTTCACACAATTTGTGAGAGAAATCCCTTCAAAATTAGTGCTGTAAAAAGAATTTAGAGAACTTTCTAACACATAACTCAGGGTACATACTTATGAGAACAAAAGCTACGGCTATTCTTCTGTTACTCTGCGGCATGCTATTCGTTTCGAGCGAACTATCTGCCCAGATCAATTACATCTTTTCTCCGGGGACGGGAACTCGCAATACAGGTGGGTTTTCGACCCTTTCTTTTTCAACTCGAACTGGCAGTCAATGGGGAGCCTCTTATCAGGAATTCCTCGTTAATATCGGATTTTCATTCTCCTTCGACGGGGTGAGCTACACACAGGCTCGGATCTACCATAGTGGTGTAGTTGTCCTTGGCAGTGGTACGCTCAGCTCACCTACCAACAACAGTCTTAACAATGTCTCCGTGCCAGTTCTTGCTGGAATTTGGGACGATATGCGTATTACCGATGGTCTTGGGGGACAATGTACCTCTAGTAGCATTCGCTATAAAACAACTGGCAGTGCTCCTAATCGGGTGTTCGTTGTCGACTACGATCAGTTAGGATTTACCACTGGTGGAAATGGGGGGAGAGCACCTGTGACGTTCCAAATTCGGTTGTACGAGGGAACGAACAAGATTGAGTATTGGTATGACGAAACTACTGGGCAAAGCAGCTCAAGTTGTAGTCCATGGGGATCGATATCAGTCTCTACAAGTGCGACGATTGGAATCGGTTCATCAAACGGCTTCGTAAGTGTGACGCCGGGAGCGACGCCCACCACTAGCACAACCACGTCGGCAAACAGTATCAGTTTCACCAGCACTCCAATTTCTGCCAATCGGCTCTACACCTTCTGTCCGGGTGGCCTTACGGGGAATGTTTCCGAAGGTGGAACAGCTAAAATGGCGACTGGGGATACGCTCCTTCTCGGCAAGCAGGTTGTTCTGAGTAGTTCGCAAGGCTTCCAGCCATTTAACCTCTTCAATCTCTGTGCAACTGGGTTTACTTACACAGTGGGTGGGGCGAGAGCCAGCGAGTATACAATAAACCCTGCCAGTGGAACACTTCCGGCATCGGGTAATATGCCAACGCTTACGTTTGCTCCAACAGGAATTGGGGTTCGTTACGCAACGTTGAAAGTTGAGGATAACTCAGGTGCTGTTGTTCGCACATATGTCTTAGCTGGAGAAGGTATTCCACGTATAGGCTGGGTTGGTAATATTCCTCAGGGTGGAACAGCAGCCTTAGCAAGTGGAGATACACTCTTCAATGGCTTCAAACAAGAAAATAATACCTCAATAAATTATACCCCGATTACGCTAACAGTCGCAAACGCGCCAGGACCACCTGCTCCAATCAAGTATAAGCTGACCGATCCAAGTGGTCAGTTTAAGATTGACCGCACAAGTGAGAATATCCTACCGGGAGCGTCATCTTCACCAGTAATTACCTTCAGCCCGAAAAACAACGTAAACTTCTTAGAAGCAACGCTTGAAGTAAATGCTGAGGGTGAGGTGCGTACGTACGTACTCCGCATTTTCTCATCTGGTGCAGGGGCAAAGTTCTTCTCGCTTCAGCAGCCGTTGATTGCAGGGTCGACAATCTTCCGCAACGTGGCTAAGTGTGTAGCTCAGGAGACGGAAGTTCTGGAGATTCAGGTGCAGAGCATTGGTGATGAGCCATTTATGCTCACCACAAAGGATGCGTTCCTGACAAACACAGTTATTCAGCAGGGAACACCACCATATCCACTCTTGACGGATGACTTCGGCAATCCGATTCCGGCTCCAGATTACTTTATTGCGGACGTTAACGGTAATGAGTTAGCATTGCCAATTATAGTTCCACCAGGTGTTACGCAGTCGATCTATATCGGCTTCCGTCCAGTTAACTCTGGTGTGCGTCGCGCACGCTCGTTCTTCCAAACAAATGGAGAGAATTTTGTTGGCCTCGATGTGAACAACGGCTCTGTGCTTGGAATTTTGAACTTCGAACTTGTTGGTAATGGTCTTGGCTCACTTCTCACGAGTGGAGTAGGAAGCAAAGAATTGCCGAAGGCGATTGTCTTCCCGAGCACAGAAGTACGGAAGACTTCTACCCTAAGTGGGGAAGTCTATAACAACGGCGATTGCGATCTTCTGATTAATGCTAACGACTTCCGTCTGGTTTCGGGTGATGTTTCAGAGTTCGAGATTCTCTCAGGCTTTACCGGCATCGGAAAGGATGCGAAGGGGAACTACGTACTTCCTCCGGGAACGAGTGCAACGTTCGATGTTGCCTTTACGCCTCAGCGTTCTGGTTCACGTCGGGCATCGATCCAGTTAGTTACCAACGACTCATCAGTTGTGATTCCGGGGGTAACTGAGCGTGGACATTACTATCTCGACGTATTCGGCGTTGGCAAGGTTGGTCTCGAAGGACGTAACCTGACATTGCCACCTGCGGTGATTGATGGAACTACATCTGCTGGGGTTGCCATTTTGGAGAACAACTCTGGATCGTTAGTGAAAATTACCGGTGCTACTATTGTTGGCACAGGTGAGATTATCGAAGATCCTGCTAATGTTTGGCCAACCTTCCCGGTTACCGTTGCTCCGGGTAAGAACTTCGAGCTTGGTCTTTCCTTAGTGCCGAATACAGGAAGTGCTCCTGGAATTCGTACTGCGGTTCTTGAGGTTACGCTCGATAATGGAGATGTTCTCTCAATCGATGTTACTGGTCTGGCAGGTTCGCGGACACTGAATATCGTTCCAACGGAACTCTTCAAGAACACTCAAGTGCCTGTTGGCAATCTGCGTCGTCAGTTTGCAGTGATTGCAAACGATGGAACACTTCCGGTTGTTGTGCAAAGCGTACAGCTAAGCGGAGCCAACATGGATCAATACAGCTTTACGCCTCTTGCTCGCACGGTAATTGAGCCGGGAAGTGCAGAGTTCCTCGAGGTAACCTTTGCGCCAACTGCACAGGGAGTTACCGCGGCTACGATTACAGTTATGACCAACACAACAAACGGAACGCCAGCCGGCACGCACGTCATTACTCTCGGTGGTGAGGCAACGGCAACCGCGATCGAAGGAGGGGCAGGAAGTGCTGGTTCAACTCGAACACCAGGTGATGACCAGACAGCCGTCCGGCCAAGTTTGGGACTTTCTGATGCAGCCGTGACGATGGCTGATGGAACAGCACTCTGGCAGAGCGCGCCAAATCCTACCAGCGGCAAAGCGGAAATTCGCTATCGTCTGCCGGAGAAGGAGATTGTGACAATCAAGCTGTACAATGCCAGCGGCCAGATAGTGAAAACACTGGTAAATGGTGAGGCAGACGCTGGTGAGAACGTTCTTCACGTTGACTTGAAGGGCTTCTCAAGCGGACGTTATTTCTACACACTACAGACCGCTTCCGGAGTGATTTCGCAGGCGCTGGATCTTGTAAAGTAGATCACATAGAATAGTGCTTGGGAGAAATCCTAAGCTACGTGTAAGGGACACTCTGCAATAGCAGAGTGTCCCTTTTTTGTACCAAATGTTTTTTCTCGAAAACTCTTGACATATATCTGTATGGTTTCGTATCATTAGCGATTGATTATAGTGGCTTCAGGATACGTCCACTCCTGAACAATCCACACCCATCACCAGCCGACAACCAGTAGCTAACCTCCGCAAAGTGATATTCCCATATATCATCATGTTCTTTGATTTTGCTTGATAGTGTTCATACGACTTTTGATACTATACATATATCCGTACTTAATTACTCACAATTAGAAGGAGCTTTGAATAATGCGGGTTACTACAAACTACACTACCACTAAGCTGATGAGAATACTACTGTTCTCGATGCTTGCCGTCATCTGGACTGCATATCCGAGCGTTGCTATGGATGATGTCTACCAGATGTCTCGTTCAACTGGTTCGGCCTACGACATGACTGGAAGCACAACGCTCTTTTCCAGAACGTCGAGCTACTATGGCTACACAAATCTTCTTTCAATTGGGTTCACGTTCAACTTTGACGGAACCAACTACACAACCTTTTCGGTTAATGCCTCTGGCCACTTAACTCTCGGGAAAACTGCCTACTACTACGGCTACTATTCCTATGGGTGGCCGGAGTATACCAATACGCTGCACCCAAGCATCTGCGCATACTGGGGCAGATATTTCCGTCCGTACTACTACAGTAACTCAAAGGTTCACTACAAACTTGTAGGATCCGCACCAAACAGAGTGTTGGTTGTTGAGTGGTATGGCATGTATGGCCTCAGCTCAAGCTTCAGAGGTCTCCGCTATCAGGCAAGAATGTACGAAGGGTCGAACAAGATTGAGTTCTGGTACTCCGGTATGTACAGTTCATCAAGTTCAACCACCTACTCCGGTGCAATCGGTATTGCAAGCAGCACATCGCGCTACCTGAGTGCTTACGGAAACAACTTCCCAACAGAAGTCTACAAAAACGGCAGTGGTCCAACAGCGAACTACTACCGGTTCTACTACGATCCAATTCCTGACAACTCTATCTGGACGTTCAATCCTTGCGACAAGAAGATCACCGTTACTGGTGACCTTGACGAGGGTGGAACCGAGGAAATGGAGAACTTGGATGTGCTCCTTCAAGGAAAAGAGGCAATGCGTGGAAGTAGCGAATCTTTCTATCCATTCAGTCTTTCAAATCCAGATAATGGATGCGATCCTGTTTCCTACAGTGCTACGTTCAGTGGACCTGCCGCTGCTGACTACGCAGTTGTGCCAGGGACAGTAAATCTGGGAGAGAGAGTATCGCCAGAAGTTGTATTTACGCCACAAGCTATTGGTGAGCGGAACGCAACGATGATACTCAAGCTGAGCAACGGCACAACGTTGACCTACGGTGTCAGTGCTACTGGCTTAACTCGGTTGGACTGGATTGCCAACATATCAGAAGGTGGCGTTCCTGGCATGAGCAACGGAGCAAAGTTGATGGAAAACATCGACGTGAACCGGAATGAGAGTGGTGACTTTACGCCATTTACAATCGAGAACTTCAACACAGATCCATCTTCCAAGCCAGCAGTAATCGAGTACATTCTCGAAGATCCTCTGGATGAATACAGCATCCGTCTCGGTGGGGTAACCGGCACTGAGAAAGGAAATTCAACCGCTGCAAATACAAGTCTAACAGACTTTGTAGGTGGTGGCTCTTCCTCTACTCTTGTCGTCACGTTCTCGCCACACAACGGAGGAACGTACTACGGTACAGGAAATCAAGAGGCAACACTGACAGTGATAGCCGACGGTGAGGAGCGTGTCTTCAAACTGAGCGGATTTAGTGTTGCACCAGCAGTTGAGTTCAATTTGGAAGATGAGAATGTAATCTTGGGCGATCGGCGCTATTTCCGGAACATTGTTTCCTGCGTCGGCGAGCAAGCAACAACATTGCGTCTCGATATTGAGAACGTCAACAAGGTTGACGTGACAATCAACAACTTCGACGCATACGAAGTCGATAGTCGAGTTCAGCAGGGGGGCACAAGGTATCCGTTGCTTGAGAATGAGTGGGGTAACCTGGTTCGTTCTGCTGACTACATCTTAGCTGAAGGCTCAGGTATTGCGCCGACAACTGCCAACACGTTGGCAAAATTCCCAATGACATTGAAGCCGGGTGAGCGTCGGACTTACTATCTCACCTTCGTTGCACAACGTCCGGGCAAACGCTACAGCCGCCTGTTCATGCAGACTACCGGTGTCAACTTCTTCAGTCCTTCAATGGAGAACTTCATGGAAGGTTCCGAGACGAACTCTGAGACAGAAGGGTTGATGGTGATGGAGTTCTTTGGGCGGGGAGTTGGAGGTAAACTGGCGAAGAATCTCGAGGGTGATCTGAATGGTCTTGCGCTAACGTTCGATCCGGTGAAGGTTGGTGAGTCGATCATTGGAGAGACAACCGTCTACAACACGGGCGACTGCGATATGCGGATCAATCAGGGCAACTTGATTCTTGCTACGGGCGACACGAAAGAGTTCGAGTTGATTGAAGTGATGAACGGAATTGCAGTGGACAACGGTGACTACGTGATTCCTCCGGGAGGCTCAGGAACGGTGAAGGCACGGTTTACGCCAAATCGTTCCGGTTCACGCCGTGCATCGGTGATGCTTCAGACAAACGACTCGACAGTGATAATTGACGGCATTACTGAGCGAGGCATTTATTACTTGAACTTCTACGGTGTTGGTAAGGCGGATCTTCGCGCACAAGATGCGCTGCTTGGTCCAGCAGTTATCGACGGTCCAGGTTCGTCCGGTTCAGTTCACGTTGTGAATACTTCAACCGAGGTGATCGAGATTACAGGACTTTCGCTTGTTGGTCCGAACGCAGGAGAGATTGCCGAGGATCCAGCTAATCCGTGGCCAGCATTGCCACTACGGCTTGATCCTGAGAAAACGGTTGATCTTGCAGTAGTTCTGAATCCTGATGCGGGAAGCCAGTCAGGACCACGTTTTGCAACGATTGAGATCACATATAATGGCGGTGATATGATTACTGCCCAGATTGTGGGTACTGCCGGCACTCGTCTGCTGAATGTTGGGCCAACCACACTCTTTGATGGTGTGAACGTTCCTATCGGCACGATTGCTCGCAGAACAGCTATTATTAGCAACACAGGAACATTCCCAGTTGAGTTGACAAACGTTCGCATTGAAGGAACGAATGCTGCCGACTATTCGATGGCTCCGCTCGACCGCAGAACTGTTGCACCGGGAGGCTTTGAGTTTGTAGAGATTATCTACGCACCAAGCGCACCGGGAGGTTCTGACGCAAAGTTGGTAATCAGCAGCAATGCTACGAACGGCGATCAAATCGTTACGCTCAACGGAATGGCAACCAGTACACAGTTTGTTGATCCATCGAATGGATCGAGCATTACTCAGAATGATGGCACCATCAACGCCGGACGTTCAATTGCAGCAGGTGCAATCGCACTTGGGCAGAGCGTGCCAAATCCTGCACGTAATACTTTTGAGATTGCGTTCAATCTTCCTGCAGAAGGCAAGGTTGAAATCAACCTCTACAACACAACTGGCTTGCTTGTTCGCACGCTTCTCTCCGAAGAGCGGACAGCCGGAACTCACAGTCTCCGCATTGATACAGAAGGACTCCAGAGCGGTGCGTATATTTACACGCTGCGGCAGAATGGAGAGGTATTGACTCGCTCGATGACGATAGTCAAATAAGGGTAACCCGCAATTCCCGATTCGAGTGAGCAGTAAAGGTGGGGCGATTCCGCGAGGAATTGTCCCGCCTTTTTTTGTTTATAGAGAGGAAAGTATATGAGTGTGAGAGTGTATAGAGTTGAGAGCTTGTAGAGGGGTGTGGTCGAGTAATCTACTCTCTTCTCATTTGAATTTTTACTTTTGAATCTTGCATTGACGACACGAGTGTTGTAGTAAGAGGTTTACTGCTAATCAAAACATGTTGAATCGATGAAGTCAACCACAAAATTGAGTGTGAACCTGAACAAGGTGGCAACGCTGCGAAACACTCGCACAAACGGTATTCCTGATGTTGCTCACGCTGCCCACGTTGCGTTGGAAGCAGGTGCTGACGGGATTACACTTCATCCTCGCCCTGACGAGCGACATATCCGGCCAACCGATGTCTACCAGATTGCGTCGCTTATGGAAGAATATCCAGAGGCTGAGCTAAATATCGAGGGAAATCCCTTTCACGGACTTATGCGTTTTGCCGAAGATGTACGCCCTGCACAGTGCACATTGGTTCCTGATGAGCCTAACGCTTTTACCAGTAATCAAGGGTGGAAGCTTAGCCAGAATCGTAAAGCGTTGGGGGAGGTGATCGCACAACTGAAAGAGTGGGGGTGTCGCGTGAGCCTTTTTATGGATGCTGATTCAGATGAGTGGGAACTTGTTCGAGAGATAGGAGGGGATCGTGTAGAACTCTATACGGAACCGTATGCTGAAGCCTTTGCTAAAAACGAAAATCTCGAAAACGTTCTCAATCAGTTTGCGAAGGCTGCAGAACAATCTCGACGAGCCGGTTTGGAGGTCAACGCAGGGCACGACCTAAGTCTCGATAATCTGGGAACTTTCCTCCAAACAGTTGGGGATGTCGCAGAAGTTTCAATCGGACATGCCTTGATAGCCGACGCGCTCGAATATGGCCTGGCTGGAACAGTGCACATGTACCTTGCCGTGATTGGGGCAGTATCGGAATCAATGTAGCAGGATTGTCACGCAGCAGCTAATAAAATCTCAGAATCGACCGCTGAGGTAGACATCTTCAACGAAGCTGTTCCAAGTTTTTTGAACTGATTGAATATCAGCTTCACCACCTTGGTTTCCTATAATCGGAGCAAGGAACCGATCACACTTCTCAATCTCCCGTTTGAGCGCGGCAAGCTGATCCTCAAGCCCTTTCTTCTTCTTTGCAACCCACTCTCCGTCATTCAGCTTTTCCCGGATGTTGTATGGTTCACTCTGGTTCATCTCCGCAATGTGCCTTTTCTCCTTGTCGATGATCTCGATCAGTTGCACAGCCTCTTCAGCCGGACTTGCAATTATGCCCTTGATAATTGAGCCAACATTAGTCTCCACAACATTGTTGAGTGTCCGGAGCAAATCAACATCACTCTGGATATACCCACGCTGTGTCATCTCCCAGTATGTTCTGGTGAGTTGGTCTGCATTATTAGATCTGTCGGGGTGAAGGCGTTTGGCAAGTTTCCGATAGAGATCACGTATTTCACGCCGGAGGTGTTCTTTGCGGACTTGAGAATCTGATGTTGTTTGCGTACCGGCAATACCTGGAATTCGGAAGCCATTCCCTCTCGGTTGGCTTTCTTCTCTACGGCTCATACGCTCAACCTGACCACGCAATTTTCGGAATTCATTGAAGACTGCTTTCATCGTTAACTCTACCAATTTTTGGTCGAGCTTCTGTCCTCGGTCAAGTTTCAGGGCAAAGAGTTCCACAAGGCGTTTACGTTCACTCATCTCTAACGTCTTCTGTTCCAACTCTCGTTCGAGCTGGCCAAAAATTTCCGTGTAGCGATAGCGAAGTGCAGGGAGTTCGTCGAAGGTGAGGTGCATACGTTCCTGTAGCAGAGATGCAAGTTGTTCTCGCAACGCCTCTACCTTTTTTCGGAGGGCAACAGTTTTTGGGTGGAGAATCAGATCAGACACAGGGTCGCGATAATCGTGAGCAATTCCGTTTCGGTTCAGAGCTTTCGCAAGGATTTTCTACAGCAGCCAAGATACGGATGAGTCAATAGACGATTCCATGAAATTCCGTTCGATAGCCCTATCTTTTGTTTGACAAGTAGAGGAAATTGAACTATGAAACTTCCAGAACTTCAGACAGAACGTTTGCTTCTCAGGCTTCCAAATATAGAGGATGTTCCCTCTCTGCTCGACTATCACAAGCGGAATCGACTTCACCTGAAGCCGTTCAGTCCAGTCTTTCCTGAAGACTTCTTTACCGCTGAATATTGGAGAGTAAAAGTAGAGGGAAGCATTGATGAATTCCATCTCGGGTTGGCCTGCCGATTCTTTCTCTTTCCGCTCGACGATCCTGAGCGTGTGGTTGGGCACTGTAGTTTCTCCCAGGTTTTTCGTGGTGTGTTTCATGCCTGCTATTTAGGGTACACAGTTGATCGAGAGTTAGAAGGTGGAGGATATATGAGGGAGGGATTGCGAGAAGCTATCCGATATATGTTTGAAGAGTGGAATCTTCACCGGATAATGGCAAACTATCTACCCCACAACGTCCGAAGTGGAAGGTTGCTGCGGCATCTCGGATTTGTTCCCGAAGGGTATGCCCGTGACTATTTGTTGATTGATGGCAAGTGGGAAGATCACATCCTCACCAGCTTAACAAATTATCAGTGGCGTAGTGATGGGTGAGATAAAAGGTAGACCCGATTCCGAAGATTCAGAATCGGGTCTTAATAACTCGTAATCCGTTTGCCATTAGAAGAGTTTACCAACCATACCCTATATCGAAGCGAAGTGCAGGAAACGTGCCATCATATCCATCGAAAAAGTTCACGTCGTCACCGTCGCTGGCCGAAAGAAAGTATTGATCTATTCCAATGCCAAGTCCCATTGCAAAGTCGTCTCCGGGGAACCACTGCCAGCCGACAAGGCCACCAGCAGAAAAGGCAGAGACAGTCACACTATTGCTCGTGAGACTATTAAAGGAGATATTGGGGGCGAGATAGAATCCACGCAGTGTTTTTCCTGAAGGATAAAAGCGCATCTCTCCGTTTACTCCAAAGCCAGTAACACCAGCAAGTGCTGGCATCTGAAGCCCACCACCGACTGCGATATTCGCAGATACTTTCCGGTAGTAAGAAAGATTGTAGAAGAGGAAGAATTTTAGTGGGTTGATCGTAATCACATTGTTCCGCGGTGTAATATCCTCGGACTTCGATACCCGCACAATCTTCGTTGTGGTGGTGTTGCCGGTACTGTCGGTCTCAACAACTGTCTCTTCGGTTCGCTCCTGTGCTTGAAGTGTTCCGCAGGCTATACAGAATAGTCCAGCAGACATGAGAAGAATACTCAGGTGTTTCATCGTCGGCCTCCTTAAAAGTCAATGAGTTCGGAGTTGCTTCGAATGCTAAGATATAAAACTCTCCTTCAGAAATCGAGTGCATTTTTTCGTCAACTAAGAAGTGAGAATGTTCCGAAACTCTGCAGATTTTCTTAGGTTCAGGCAGATTTCAGTACATCAATCAGATATGGAGATATTTTCGATGCAGTTTCTCAACGGTCGTTATCGTGTTGGGATCGTCGCCCTTTTCCTCCTCCTTCCCATTGCTGAGCTTCGATCTCAGATTGGAGTTGGTGTTGGCTTAGCCTCAACTGGTGAAGATGTTTTTAAAGCTGGAGGCGAGTTGGAAGATCTGCTTCGAAAAGATGCAGAGAATCTGACTTACGGTGACTTGAGTGGCGAAATAGGCTTCTATGGAAAAGCTGGTTTCAAGAAAGGATTTGGAGGATTTCGTCTCGCTGGCGATGTTTCCTATGTATACTTTCAGAATTCGCAAATTAAGTTAACTACATTCAGTGTAGCTCAAGACACAAACGTCTCGGCTACCTTCGAGGTTGGGACAAATCTGATTCCTGTAAGCCTTGGATTGGAGTACGTGCTACCAATTTCAACCGTTCGTCCCTATGTTGGCGTCTATCCGATCTACACCTTCGTGAACCGGACGTTTACGAGGCTTGAGGGGGACATGATTGCTGGAGTTGAAAATGTGTCGGCAGGTGAGAACGAGTTCGGTCTTGGGTTTGAGGGAGGGGTGGAGCTTGCAGCAGTGAACAACCTCGCAATTACTCTTAGCAGCCGCTACACCCTTGCGAATATGTTCTCCGCAGATGATAATGAGGGAACCTTCGGTCTCTTTCAACTCGGACTCTCGATCTGGTTCGGGGATATTCTCGGGAACGAGGATGATAAGAGCGAGAGTGCGTTGGGTGGAGAGGGAAGTAGCGAATGAAGATAATTGACCTTACGTGGCGGCTTCCCGGACCTTTAGCTACCTATTTGTTAGCCAAGCAGGGGATGGAGGTTGTGAAGTATGAAGACCGTAACCACCGCGACCCATTTTTGAAGTGGAGTTGGGATCCTGCCTTTAGTGAAGTCTATCGTGCCTTTCAGGAACCGAAAGAACTGCGGCTAATCGATTTCGGCAGTGCCGACGATGTTGTCCTCCTCCACAAAGAAATTCACTCTGCTGACGCTGTCGTGATGAGCTTCCCTCCGCGAGTCGAGGAGAAGCTCGGGTTAACCGAAGAGGCAATTGCATCTACATTTTCTGGAGTCAGTTTCACACGGCTCGGATTTCGGCGGGGCAGCGATGAGTCTGCCCACGATCTAAACACTCTCGTGCAGAGCAATCTGCTGAAGATGCACATCTTGGACCGTACTGACGACATTATTGCTCCCCCCTTCCTTCCGGTTACCGGTATCTTCTTCTCACACCATATTGCTATTACTCTGCTTACAACGATTCTCGAGCAGCGGGGACGTAGTCAACCAATCCAGAACTGGTGTTGGCTTCAGGATGCTGTTGATAACGCGCAAGAAGCCTACTATCCGGCGAGCCTGCAAGAGCGTACTCCAGCAACCTTCCTCCACAACGGGCGTTTCCCATGCTACAATATCTACCGCACTGCCGATGGAGGCTATGTTGCAATGGCTTGCGTCGAACCGAAGTTTTGGTCACGATTTCGGGAGTTAACCGGGCTAACTCAGTTAGGGGATGATGACGGACTGTGCGAGGGAGAGCGGAGTGTGGAGGTGAAGGAGATTATTCTCAACCGGATTTCATCGAAGCCTGCTGTTGAGTGGAAGGAGCTATTTGAGGAAGAAAATGTCTGCGTCGATGTGCTTTTGCCATCTTTCTGAGACTTGGTGGCGTATCAGAGTAACAATCTTGCTATTGTCTGTGTCTTACGTCTGTATTAATGTCAGGAGGAGCTTGCTGAAGAATATATCCTGAGATTATCCTCTCGGGAGAGGTTGTAACGTAAGATCGAAAAGCTGTTGTTCATCTCTACACTACTAACAATGTAGCCTGAGATGAATTCCCAAAATTCCTGATGAAAGTATAATGAAGCAGTTTTTGCTATACATTTTTCCCCTTACAGTAGCCTCTCTATTATGGTCGTGTGCTGATAGCGACCCAAACGAGCCTATCGGAACTCTTCGTCCGGTGGGTGCAGAAGTTGGCAAAGAAGCACCACTCTTTTCTCTGCAACAGCCAGATGGTAAGTTGGTGAACTTAGCTGATCTTAAAGGGAAAGTTGTTTACGTAGATTTCTGGGCATCGTGGTGCGCCCCCTGCCTTGCTCTGTTGCCGAGTTTGAAAGATATTTGGCAGGACTATAAAGATCAGGACTTCGTGATCTTAGGTGTGTCGCGTGACTACACAAAGGATGCCTGGTCCTCATTCCTCAGTGATGAGGGAATTGATTGGTTGAACGTCTATGAAGCTGCTCCAAACAAACCTGCACCTGTCAGCGTGTTGTACGGAGTTGTTGGAATTCCACGCAGTTACCTTATCGATAAGGAAGGGGTTGTGGTTGCCGTTGACCTAATCGGTCAGAATCTACGTGATTCGCTCGATGTCTACTTAGCTCAATAACTAAGATTCTTTCGAGAAGAGAGTTCAGATATAGAGAATCAATTCTGACGATAATTCGTTGGGAATTGCGGGTGCAAAAAGGGACGGAGAGTTAATCGCCGTCCCTTTTGCTATCTACTACAGTTTTTTTGCTCGATTTTCGCATTTAACGCACTAACTACCAGTATCGGGTTTGAAGAGTGAGAGGCGGGCTGTAGCACGAAGTGCGTCGAGAAGTGCGTTGAACTCGGCTGAACACTCGCCACACTTCTCGATATGCTCTTTTACCAGTGGTAAGGCTGCACCTGCATCTTTTCCGGCTAAGGTCATCTCAGCGAACTGATCGACCTGTTCCCAGCAGTCATCGCACGTAACCAGAGGCCGGTCTGCATTCTTTGCAGCCAGCACAACCATCTTCAAAAAATCGCGTTCGTAGTGCATAATACTCTTACTCCGATGAGGAGATTCTCTCTCAGCGGAAATTCTTACGTCAAAAGTAAGAAATCTCTTTCAGTCCTCGAATTCAGCCAGAATATCGTCCGGGGTTAACCCACGCTTTTCAAGTTCAGTGCGAACTTTCTTGCGTGCATCGTGAAGTAGTTTGTAGAGAGCATTCCGGTTTGTACCCAGTTGCCGTGCAACTTCATCCATTGGAACCCGATGGATGATTATTGCTTTCAGGGCTGTCTGTTGAAGTTCTGTTAGCTCATTGTCAATAATGCTACTTACCAGTTCAACAGCCATTCGACCGGAAGCAATATGTTCGGGGTCAGGAGCTGGATCAGGAAAGGTGACAGGGGATGAGCTGTCGCGTGGATCGGACGAGACTAATTGATCCAGAGAGACATTCTCCCACTGTTTGCGGCGAAGTTCAGAGAAGGCAACACGCATTGCAATCTTCTGCGCCCAGGTGGTAAAGCGGCTTTCTCCACGAAATGAGTCAAGGTTATCCAGAATGCGAAGCAGGCTATCTTGAACAAAATCTTCGATCTGTTCGATTGCCCCCTTACGTCCCAAAATTCCCTTTAGCCCAAATCGAAGACCACGAACCAGAACAAGGCGCAACTCTTCAATTGCCTGCTCCCGTTCTGGTCCTTGAAGTGCGTCAACCCATTCTTGGTTCGTACGCTCGCTTAGTTGATGTGTATATTGCCCTTCTTCTGTAAAGAGGAGTCGTAGAGACCGCATAATGCCCCATTCAAAAACCGAAGACTTATTCCGCGTAGGAGAGATCCCTGAGTGTAAGGAGACGGTCGTTACAACGACTATCAGCTCCCCTTCGTGTACTATCTCCTATCTCTACGACTTTATTCCTCGGAGAGGAATGGATATCGGTGATCCGTTGGTGGTACAAGGGCTTCTTTAATCGAACGAGCCGATAGCCAGCGGTATAGGTTCATCTTCGATCCAGCTTTGTCGTTAGTACCACTTGCCCGAGCACCCCCAAATGGTTGTTGATTTACCACAGCACCGGTCGGTTTGTCGTTAATGTAGAAGTTCCCGGCAGCGTTCTCCAGTGCTTTTGTTGCCTGGGTAATTGCCGTTCTTTCTCTGGCGAAGATTGAACCCGTGAGAGCATACGGCGAGGTTTCATCTACTAACCTGAGCGTTTCATCGAAACGATTTTCATCGTAGACGTGGAGTGTGAGAACTGGACCGAAAATTTCCTCGCACATTGTGGTATACTTCGGGTCGTCTGCCAGTATCACTGTCGGTTCGATAAACCAGCCTTCGCTCTCGTCGTAGTTCCCACCGGCGATAATCTCAACGCCGTCAGCTTTTGCTCTGTCGATATATCCAGTGATATTTCTGTAGGCGGCTTCATCGATAACGGCATTCACGAAGTTGCCGAAGTTTTCTACGGGTCCCATTTTGAACGAAGCGAGGTCATCCAGCAGTTCTTTCTTTACATCGTTCCAGATATTTGATGGAATGTAGGCGCGCGAAGCTGCCGAACACTTCTGTCCTTGATACTCAAACGCTCCGCGAGAAAGGGCTGTGGCAACTTCAACTGGGTTTGCCGAAGGGTGAGCCAAAACAAAGTCTTTGCCACCTGTTTCCCCCACAATGCGAGGATAGCTTCGGTAGCCCGCGATGTTCTCTCCGATAGTCTTCCACATGTGCTGAAATGTTCGGGTAGAACCGGTGAAGTGGACGCCAGCTAAGTCTGGGTGGGTGAGGGCAACATCACCTGCTATTTTTCCTGGGACGTGGATCAGGTTGATTACTCCGGGAGGAAGTCCTGCCTCGTGAAAAATTTCCATATAAAGTTGGGCTGCATAGCTGGTCTGGTAGGAAGGCTTCCAGACGACAGTATTGCCGAGCAAAGCTGGGGCGCAGGCAAGGTTTCCGGCAATCGAGGTGAAGTTGAACGGAGGAACAGCGAAGACAAATCCTTCCAGTGGACGATACTCCATTCGGTTCCAAATGCCGGGAGGGGAGACAGGCTGGTCGGCATAGATGTCGGTCATAAACTCTGCGTTGTAGCGCAAGAAGTCGATGAACTCGCAGACTGCGTCAATTTCCGATTGAAAGGCATTCTTCGATTGCCCCAACATCGTGACGGCATTTACTCTGGATCGGTATGGCCCACTGATCAGCTCTGCTGCCTTCAGAAAGATAGCTGCACGATCTTCCCACGCCATGTTCCCCCACTCTTTCCGTGCCATTAAAGCGGCGTCGATTGCCTGCTGCACGTGGCTTCCGTCACCTTCGTGATAATGACAGAGGATGTGGCTTCGTTCGTGTGGAGGACGCAGCTCTACGAGGTTGCCGGTCGTTATCGGTTTCCCTCCGATCCACATCGGTAGTTCCGGCGTTTCAGATTTCAAACGTTTCAAAGTCTCTTTCAACTCTTCCCGTTCTACACTACCGGGGGCGTAGCCGAAAATTGGTTCATTTACTACCGGCGGTAGATGTGCTATGGATCGCGGCATAATCAGATCAGATTGCTTGTAAATGGAAGTTTACGTAGATAGTCATCACAAAATTTGAGCTAACCGTTCTCTACCGAGATCAAGGTCGACTTTTTGAAAACGGCTCGTAAAGTATACGGAAAGATCGAGTGGAAATGCGCAAAGAGATGTGTTGAGTTTCTCTTCTCTCCCTGCTCACTTCTCCTCTTTCTTCAAAATATATCCTGCCTCAAGCGCAAGCAGATCACGCAGTCCGGGGAAAGGCTTTAGGATGTTTGCTCCGATAGGGGGGAGGCCAAATTTTGAACGGAAGACCGGGCGAATAAAAAAGAGCTTTTCATCAACCAGTGTGTACCCTGCTCGGTGCGCAGCTAAGCGAAATTTTGACGTTGTCATGCGGATCTTTCTCAGGCGCTGAACCTCAACTACGTCGTTTGCTCTTCCGCTGGAAATCACCCGTTCGAAGAGTCCGTTCGGCAAAAAGTGGACGTAGGGAATTTTGCTTGCGCCATTTAGGAGAAGTTGTTGGTGTGCACCAAAGGGGGAATACCAAGGAGGGAAGGTAACGTAGAGCATTCCTCCCGGCTTCAGTAGACCCTTTATGTTCCGCAACGCGGTTTCTGCATCGTCGAGATGCTCGATCACATCGCGGAGGAGGGCGAGGTCAAAGTGCTCAAGCCATTCAGCCGGCTGCTTTTCGTAGATAATGTCGTTTGAACTGTAGGTAATATCCAAGTCGAGCAGGTCGGCAATCTGGCGCGCACTTTCTAATCGGACTTCTGCGATGTCGGTTCCGACAAGCTCTGCTGCTCCGTGCTCGGCCATTGCGCAGAGATTCCCCCCTTCCGCCGAACCAATCTCGACAATGGCTCCTCCCTCGATTATCGCTCCTTTCCGTTCCAAATAATCGATCATGTAGTCTTTCGACAGATCGTACATATATCCCCAATAGTAGAGGATATTGGGATCAACGTCGGACTGTTGGAGAATTTGCCTGTAGCTCATATTGATTCATCCTACCTGATTACCGGCAGGAAGTGTTCGTAGACGAAATTTGGACAGGTACAGGAAACTGTACTCAACGGCAAGATACGGCGATCAAAGTTTCCAGACGATTGTCATGCCGAGACTGAAGTAGGAAAGTGTCTGTTCTGGGTCGTGCCGTGTAGGGTCGGCAACCAGTAAGTTGCGTTGTGTCTCAGGGTCGGTATCCTTCAACAACATGTTCAACGTGCCGACGCCAACGTTGAAGTCGAGGAGAAACGGCTCGAAGAAGGCGAGTTGTGTGCCAAGTTTTACAAAGCCTCCAACACGGAATTCTTCAGGAGATGGATGCCCTGTAAAAGATTCGACAGTTTCGTTGTTGTCTGCGTAGAAGATGCGGGAACTCAGGTCTGTCTCAAAAAAGTAAACACCTTTCAGTTCTCCAGTAAGGTAGAGACTTGGAACGTCGAAAAAAGAGGCTGTTAGTCCGATGCCCGCAGTTGCAACTTGCGCTTCATGAGTAAAGGTTAGACGTTGTTTTCGGGTAGATTGAAATGACGAGAGAAAAAAGGTTGTCTTCCCGTTAAGCGTAAAGTATTCGAACGAAATAGGAAGGCGGAGCATGTCGTTCTTCGGCGAAAAAGCCTCAAACTGCAAGCGAACTCCGGTCTGTGCGCCAGACAAACCTCCACCAAGTGGAAGTTCACGCTCTATCCCCGGACTCATGGAGTTTGTGGCTGGAGGATCCCCGATAAAGGCCATTGACTGCAAGCCGAGTGATGGGCGAACGACTACTTGTGCATCAGTTCGGGGATGGTGAAGTATGAAAAAGATCACCCATATCAGGAGTGCAATCTGCTTTGCAGGATGTGTACCGAATCCTTTCATCCAAGTCTCTCTCGTATTGAGTAGTCTTTATTGTCAAGCGAGTTTTTCGCTACCATTTCTCCAATCAATCCTATCGAAATCAACTGTACGCCGACAATAATCAGCAGTACGCCAAGCAGAGCTAAGGGACGGTTTGTCAGAGAAGTTCTGCCGAGAAACCATTCAACAGTAAGCCAGAGATCGATGAGAAAACCGACCGACGCAACGCCAACCCCGACTGTCCCAAAGATGTGGAGAGGGCGCTTAGCGTATCGCGTAGTCAGAACTAAGGTTAACAGGTCGAGAAATCCTTTCAGCAACCTGCTCATTCCAAATTTCGAGACTCCATGCTTGCGAGGATGGTGCGTTACTGCCAGTTCTGTTACTCGAAATCCTTGCCAGTGAGCCTGAGCCGGAAGGTAGCGGTGCATCTCGCCATAGACGCTCAAGGTTGAAAGTACCTCGCGTCGATAGATTTTCAATCCGCAGTTGAAGTCGTGAATCTTCAGCCGCGTTACTTTGCGAACAACCGAGTTAAAGAGCTTTGAAGGAACTGTTTTGTGCCACGGATCGTGGCGAGTTTTCTTCCAGCCTGAAACTAAATCGTATCCTTTCTGCAATTCGGCTAAAAGCTGCGGCAACTCGTTTGGGTCATCCTGCAAATCCGCATCCATCGTGAAGACGTAATCACCACGTACTTTCTCGAACCCAACTGCGAGGGCTGCTGATTTCCCGTAGTTCGTCCGAAATCGAATTGCCTTGAATCGTCTGTCCTTTCTGTTAAGTCGCCGTAAGACCTCGTAAGAAGAATCAGTAGAGCCATCGTCAACAAAAATGACCTCGTACGATCCACCACTCATTTTCTGCAACACTGGAGCAAGGCGTTCACCAAGTTCGTCGAGCGATTCCTCTTCATTATAGAGAGGGATGACCACAGAAATCAAGGGTGATCGTTGCTCAGTTGGCGTAGCGTTTCCTCGCTGCTGTTTCGTTCGTAGTTCACCCCCTTCACGGTCACGATGGTTGCGACGCTTCTCTCCTCCTCGACCACGATCTCTCCCCACTTGCTCTGTTGAGACGGGTTGTGTAGACTTCTGTCCCGTAATCTTTTCCATAGTCAACGAAGATACTACGTCCGTCTCGGGAAAACAATTCCACGCTGTACTAACCGTGTGACTTTCGTGCTTGAAAATGACAGAGTTATCTTATGTTTCGATTTTGAATTGTTGAACAGGTCACAACCACATACGTTGTTCGTCAAAACGGCACATATTATCGGTATTGACCTTTTTGAAGGTTAAATGTTACCAGCATACTGTTGCCGAGCGGAACATATTCGGGGATTCCTTCAGGAAAGAGATTCTTACGTATCAGAGTAGGAGGAAGAATCTGAAGGATTCTTGGGTAGGTGATTCAGTTCCAAAATTTTCACGATGAACAGATATTTCACAATGCTTTCCACTCTTCAAAAGACTACAATGCGGCTATTCCAGATCGCTATCATCACTGCAATGATTATGGGGGGACTTTCTTCGTGTTCAGCACAGAACAGAGATTCGTCACCAGAGCTTCAAACAATCAGTGCTTCCGAAGCTGACTCGCTAAAAGGAAATCTCGACCGAGCGAACGAGTCAATTGATCGGTCGCGACGAACGGCAATCACTGACGCGGTAGCGCGAGTTGCCCCAGCCATTGTTGGCATCAACGTAACCGAAGTTCGGGAGGTGCGAGGGGTGGACCCATGGTCGGCATTTGAGTCTGACCCTTTCTTTCAAGAATTTATGGACATGTTCCCTCGGAGAGGATCCCGAACCTATCGGCAAGAGCTGCACGGACTTGGCTCAGGGTTTATCGTCTCTCCAGATGGTTATATCATTACCAACGACCACGTTGCCGGCCAGGCAACAAAGGTTGTTGTGACAACCACAGATGGTAAAGAGCACGAGGCAACGGTGATCGGAACTGATCGTGCCTCGGATGTGGCGCTCCTAAAAATTGATGGGGAGAATTTCCCCTATCTTTCCATTGGGAATTCAGACGATGTTCTGGTTGGCGAGTGGGCAATTGCTCTCGGCAATCCATTTGGCCTCTTCGACATCAACGCAAAACCTACGGTTACTGTTGGGGTTGTTTCAAACACCAATGTCAACCTACGTCCCCAAGAAGATCGTGTCTATGTTGGAATGATCCAGACAGATGCGGCAATTTCTTCAGGAAACTCTGGTGGACCTTTGGTGAATGCGCTCGGGGAAGTGATTGGGATGAATACGGTGATTTACTCTACTGCCCAGAGCTACCGTGGAGCGGGATCTATCGGTATCGGCTTCTCCGTCCCAATCAAGCGTGTGATGGAAATTGTTGATGAGCTAAAAACGAATGGAAAGATCGACCGCGATTTCTGGATTGGCATGAACGTCGGCTCGATTGATAATAGCATCGCAAAGTATCTGAAACTTGAAAGTACCGAGGGGGCAGTGATTGTTGAAGTTGCACCCCGCTCACCAGCTACGATAGCTGAACTTGAAGTAGGTGATGTGATTACCGAAGTCAACGGAGCTAAAGTGCGAACGCACGAAGATTTCTACTTTGTTGTATACGATGCACGGGTTGGAGACACACTCAGCCTGAAAGTGCTCCGTAAGGGGGAAGTGTTGGAGAAAAAGTTGACTCTTACAAAACGTCGATAGGAGGAATTGCACGTGGAAGAGGTGCAGGAAATCGTTGCAACGAATAGAGTAGCGGAGTCGAACGGTGTTGTTCCGCTCGTTCTAAAGGCTGAGCATTTGGTGAAAAGCTACAAGAAGCGGCGCGTTGTACGCGATGTCTCTCTCCACGTTTCTCAAGGAGAAGTTGTCGGGCTGCTCGGTCCGAACGGAGCAGGCAAGACTACAACGTTTTATATGATCGTTGGAATGGTCAGGCCGACTGAGGGGAAGGTCTTTATGGATGAGCAGCGGATCGACAACATTGCCATGTATCGCCGAGCACGGCGGGGAATCGGTTATCTTCCACAGGAGGCCTCGGTTTTCAGGAAGATGACAGTGGAGGGGAACTTGATGGCTATCCTCGAACTTGTGAAGTACCCTCGCCGCAAGAGGAGAGAACGTGTCGATGAACTGTTAGAAGAGTTCTCTATCACACACATCCGAAAGCAGATGGGGTACATGCTCTCTGGTGGAGAGCGTCGCCGTACCGAGATTGCGCGAGCACTTGCCGCCGAGCCAAAGTTTATGTTGCTCGACGAACCTTTCGCTGGAATTGATCCCTTAGCTATCGAGGAGATTATGGGGATCATTCGCTCGCTCCGTGCCCGAGGTCTCGGCATACTGATTACAGATCACAACGTCCACGAAACGCTCTCGATTACCGACCGTTCCTATATCTTGATCGACGGTGAAATCTTCCGAAGTGGCCACACGCAGGAGCTTGCCGATGATCCTGAAGTTCGGAAGAAGTACCTCGGGGAATCGTTCAAGCTGGAGCGGTATAGTGAGTAGCGAATTCAGTGCAGCGAGTGAAAGTGCTTTGCGTAGTGTGGTGATTACTGTCAGCGATCGCTCAGCCGCCGGCGAGAGGGAGGATCTTTCTGGACCGGAGGCTGCCCACATGCTTCAGGAGAAAGGGATTGATGTTCTCCGCATTGAAGTAATTCCTGACGACCGCGAAGTGATTGAGAGTGCTTTGCGCAATTGTGTTGCCAACGATGTTCCTCTCGTTCTCACAACTGGAGGAACCGGGTTTGCTCCACGCGATGTAACTCCGGAGGCAACGCTTGCAGTAATCGAACGGCGAGCCGATGGATTGACCGAAGCGATTCGTGCTGCCTCGCTGGCGAAAACACCCTATGCTATGCTCTCCCGAGCAGTCTGCGGTATTGCGGGGAACACAATCCTCCTAAACCTTCCCGGTTCACCGAAGGGAGTGCGAGAATGCTTGGAGGTAGTTTTGCCTGTTCTTCCCCACGCTCTTCGGTTGCTCCGCAAAGGAGAAGATGAGCATTAGGGGAGAGACCTTCCTTTTCTTTACTTTTAATTTTTTTACTTTGACTTGATTGAATCCGATGCTACTCTTTCTCCACGGCGCTCTCTACACGAAGAGAGAATTCGAACCATTGATGGCGGCTCTTGCCGATCAATTCACTCTCGATGCAATTGACTTTACTGGTCACGGAGGAGAAATGATGCCGGCAGAACCCTACAGCATCCAGCTTTTTGCTGACGATGTCCTTCGTTGGATGGAACGCTCAGGATGTGCGAAGGCCGATATATTTGGCTTTAGTATGGGGGGGTATGTCGGGTTATACCTTGCACGACACTATCCTGAGAGGGTTGGTCGTCTGATGACGCTTGGAACAAAGCTCCGCTGGAATCCAGAAACATCTGCGCGCGAAGTGAAGATGCTCGACCCAGAGAAGATCGAACAGAAAGTTCCACACTTTGCCGAAGTGCTAAAACATCGGCATGGGGGAGATCGTTGGAAGAAGGTGTTGGAGAAGACTGCTGAGATGATGGTGAATCTTGGAGACTCTCCCGAGCTTCCCTACGAAGAATTTCAACAGATTGAGCAAGCAGTGAGGCTTAGCTTAGGCGATCGAGATCACATGGTATCTATCGAAGAAACAATCGAGGCTTACCGTCAGCTTCCAACAGGTGAACTGGCGATTCTTCCCGGTACAGGCCATCCACTTGAGAGCATCCCGGTCGATTACTTGTGTACCGAGATCACCCGTTTCTTTACGGTAGCGTAAGTGCGAGCGTAAAGATTTCATCCTCTTCTACAACTCCGTTTCAATCGTATCCATTATCCGACTTTTTTAATTTTGCATTGATCTATCATGCCGTTGACTATCTACAACACGCTCTCACGCTCTAAAGAAGAGTTTCATCCTATCGATCCAGATTTGGTGCGAATGTACGTCTGCGGTCCTACCGTATATGGCCACATGCACATTGGCCACGCAAAGAGTTATGTCTCATTTGATATTGTCCGGCGGTGGCTTATGCACCGTTACGGTCAAGAGGGAGTGCTCTACGTGATGAACATTACTGACGTGGGGCATCTGGTGGGAGATGGTGAAGAGGGAGAAGATAAGGTTGAGGCGCAGGCACGCAGAGAAAACCGTTCTCCATACGAGATTGCTGCATACTATGAAGAGAGCTTCTGGGACGACATGAAAGACTTGAACAGTTTGATGCCGGACAGAATACCTCACGCGACCGATTTTATTCGGCAGCAAATCAAGATGACCGAAGAGCTAATTGCCAAGGGTGTTGCCTACGAAAGCAATGGCTCGGTCTACTTTGATGTGAATGCCTACCAACAGCAAGAAAAAGCTGAGGGGATGATTCCTTACGGTGGCCTTTCTAACAGAAAGGTTGAAGATCAAACTGGTGGGGAGCGCATCGAGGCAAACCCTGAGAAGAAAAATCCACAGGACTTTGCTCTCTGGAAACGAGCTGATGAGATACACTTCATGCAGTGGTATTCTCCTTGGGGGTGGGGGTATCCTGGCTGGCATCTGGAGTGCTCGGTGATGTCCAGTTTTTATCTCGGCAAAACGTTCGACATTCATGGTGGAGGGATTGAGAATCAGTTCCCACACCACGAGTGCGAAATTGCACAGAGTCAAGCTGTGAACGATGCCCCATTCGTCCGCTACTGGATGCACCACAACATGGTAAACGTTAGCGGGCAGAAGATGGGGAAGTCGCTTGGGAATGCAAGCAATGTGAAGGAGTTGATAGCAGAAGTTGGAGCGATGGCACTACGGTTCTTTATTGCGCAGAGTCACTATCGTTCCCCGCTTGAGTATGATCCTGATGCCATCGTTGCAGCAGGTAGTGGTTTTGAGCGATTGCGTGGGACGATAACTCGGCTTCGTGAAGTTATTGGAAGTGATTTAGAAACACGTGTTGCGGGTATTGACGCAAACCCAGAAGTGAAAGAAGTCTTTGATAAGTTTAGTGCTGCAATGGATGACGATTTCAACACGCCAGTAGCTATCGGATATCTCTTCGAAGGGGTTTCGAACCTGAACAAACTTTTAGCTGCGAACAGTCAGGATCGTTCCCTTCTCGAAGCCTATAACTCACTTTTCACGATAGCCTTCGAGCAGGTTCTCGGAATGGACTTCAGTGCTGAAGATGGTAGGGGAGGTGCATTAGCTGACGACTTGATGCGCTTGATTATCGATCTCCGTGCAAATGCTCGGGAAACAAAAGACTTTGCGACAGCCGATCAGATCAGAGATGCCCTGAAAGATGCCGGAGTAGTGTTAGAGGATGGAAAAGATGGAACGCGGTGGGGGATGACCTCGTCGTAGAAAATCTGTCGTCGGGAGGGAAACCTCCCGACGACTGTTCAATTAATCAATCTGATCTACCTTCGCGGCAAGAATAAAATCGCTCTCGGTTAGTCCATCGATCTTATGTGTCCAGATTGTTATCCCTACTTTGCCCCAGGCAAGGTAAATGTCTGGATGGTGTCCCTCATCTTCAGCAATTGCTCCAACCTTGTTTGTGAAATCTAATGCTGAGGCAAAACCATCAAACGAGAACTCCTTCTGCAAGTGGTGCTCTTCTACAACCTGCCAACTCTCACCAAGTTGATCGTGGAGTTCTTTGATCTCTTCTCCACGTAGTGGTGGCACTCCTCCTCGGCACGGGATGCAATGCTTCTCTGCAAGTCTATCCATAGTTCGTCAGTCTCTGGTGTTGTTAACGAAGCCAATCCGTCGAGAGGTAGAAGCGATGTGTGGCGTCACGAGTGTACCGACACCCCACCCATAATTTTTACTGATCTACTCGATCCAATCCGGTCTGCTCCAGCTTCGAGCATCGCAATGGCAGTTTCGTAATCTCCGATCCCACCTGATGCTTTTACACCCATATCTTCTGGGCAACACTCACGAATCAACTTCACGGTTTCTAAAGTAGCACCACCTGAAGCAAAGCCAGTTGATGTCTTTACATAATCTGCCGCAGCTTTGTCGGCAATCTCGCAGGCACGCCGAATCTCATCGTCAGTTAGGAGTGAAGTTTCGATAATAACTTTTAGGAGCGCATCACGTTCGTGGGCAATGTCAACAATTGCCTCGATGTCTTTCTGCACTTCGTCTCGCCTTCCAGATTTGAAGGCGCTCAAGTTCATCATCATGTCAAGTTCTAACGCTCCATCGTCTAACGCACAGCGAGCTTCCAGTTGTTTTACTTCGCTGAGGTGAGCACCATTGGGAAAACCAACGACAGTGCAGACGATAATGTCGGAGCTATACTCAGCTAATGCTTCGCGTGCGGTTAGAACGTACCAAGGCATCACACAGACTGAGGCGAAGCCATGCTCAGCAGCTTCAGCACAAACTCTTTTGATGTCGCGTTCTGTTGTCTCAGGGTTTAGAGCAGTGTGATCAATACAGGCAGCCAGTTCCAATGCGTTCATTGTCAGTGTTGGATAAGTACCGAAAATGTTTGCCGATTTTCCCCTTGTGACAGATGAACGATATACTGTCCAGAGGAAAACGTGCTTGTATCAAGTATAAATGGAAAATTGTCAATTGTTCTCGAAAGCGCCAAACGTCCAGAGGGATCATATAGGTGAAGGGTTGTCGGCTTCGATGAGGGTGTTCCTTCTCGTTCGATAACGATTTCTCCTGAGCCTAAATCTGAATTTGGAGCAATGTTGAAGTGAATATCTTCAGATCGGTTCTCTTCATCGGCACTTAAAGTAACCTGCATATCAAACTGCGCAAGCGTCCGAATCAGTTCTCCTTGATTAACGAGTACATCAAAAACCGACGGAATGGTTACCGTGAAGGTCTGCTCCATGCTATCAATGCGAAACAGCCTGTGGACGATTCCACTCGGCGTAATAAAACTGAATTCGAGTGGTACATTCCGGTACTCTCCATACTCGGTTGGCTGTACCTGCTCAATATGAATTTGCAGTTGATCCGCTTCTGCTGTATTTGAAACATTAACTTGAAAGATTGGCCATCCCGCATGCCGTACCCACTGATCGAAGAACCAATCGTAATCTGTTCCACCTATTTCTTCGCAGACGGCGAGTAGGCTGTCGGTCTCAGTTGTGCCGTAGGCAAAGCGTTGCAGGTAGGTGCGCATCGCAGTGAAGAATCTACTCTCCCCAAGTTCGAACCGGAGCATCCCAACGACTACGGCTCCCTTATCGTAGATTGTCACGGGATAGTTTGATGAGGGAGCCTCGCGAGAAAAGTCGAACAACGGCAGTGCTCCCTCACGTGGAGCCACTTGTTGGAGGTAGTTGTTGAGCTTCCCTTCCTGTGCAGCGAGGTAGCCATCGAAGTCGTAGAGTTCTTCCATCCAAAGGGACTCGCAAAACGTCGCAAAACTTTCGTTGAGCCAAGCGTGGCGGAAATCAATTGGAGAGACGAGGTCACCGAACCATTGGTGAGCCAGTTCGTGTGGTACGACTAAGTCGAGAGAGTCAGCACGGCGGGCTAAGGATGTTGGATAGGAGACCATCGTCTGATGCTCCATTGCTCCCTGTGGCGTGTTGACATATCCAACCTTCTCGAAAGGATAGGGGACGAATCTATCGGCATACGTTTTCACCATGCGGGGAAGGAGGGCGAACGTTTTCTTTGTAGAAGTTGTATCGCTCGGTAGTGCGTAGAGAAGCATCGGCAACTCTTCCGTTCCTACGTTCAGCTCGGCATACGGTGCAACTGCAAACGTGAGAAGGTAGGTGGCTGCCGGGTGAGTATGATTCCACACGTAGAGGATATTCCCGTCACCAGGCTCGTGAACCTCCACCATCAAGCCGTTCGATGCAACGGTCATTCCTGACTTTACGATGAACCGACCGGTGAAGGTTGCTTTGTCGGAGGGATGATCGTAGCAGGGGAGCCAGTGCTGTGTTGTCGAAACATAATTATTCTGAAATCCGACCCCCATTGCGTAGAGAACACCACTGCTTGATGAAACTCCTCCCCAACGTCCTGAGCCGAACTCGTCGGTCATTGTGCCGCTATAGTAGATGGTGATTGTGGCTGTGTCTCCTGCTGAGGGGGTAGAGGAAGGAGCAATCAGATGACGATAGGTTGCCTCTTCGGGAGTTCCTACTGTTTCAGTTGATACTTTCGTTCCCTCATAGAAAGCTGAGTCAATTGTAAGGTCACGCAGATGAAAGGTAAAGATGGGGAACTCCGTTGCCTTCCAGAGTAATGTGATTGTACAAATCCCAGTCATTGACTTCTGTGGAGCGGCTGTTAGATCAAGCGTTGCGTCGTAGTGGAGAACATCGAATGGCTGTGGCTCGTGAGTGAGAGGGTCGGTATATCGTGCGTGTTGGGGAATGTTGTCAGTATCAAGAATCCTTTCCAATTCTGCGACAGTTGGTCTCTGAGCCAATACATCCTGAACCCAAAGGAGTGGGGAGAGTATGAGAACTAAGGGGACAAGCAACGCAGAGAGACTTCCTGCGGATATTCTCAAGTTCATAGTCTATACATGTTGAAGGTTGCCATAGCTACAAAGACGGTATTTGAAAGTGAAAAGTTACCGCACACGGTAGGAGAGACCAAGCGAAAATCTTCCTAAATCAGGTGCACTTCCATTGTTGTCATCCTCGCCAGCACCAATGCCAATAGTGCCACCCCACCGATCATAGAAATAATTTCCTGCCAGATAGATCGCACCTGGAATTCCAACGCCAAGCTGCAAACCAAATTGTGATTTCTCATTTGGGCTGACAGTCATAAAATAGTAAGCACCAACAAGTGGCCAGATTCTTCTCTCTCCTGAGTCGATGTAGAGTTTAGTGTAGGGACCAAACTCCGTTTCGACCCCTAACGTACCTCCGATGCCAAGCGTTACCGATCCGAGAGGTAGCCCAACATTCGCGTCACCAATTCCGCCAAGTCCAAAGTATGGTTGCGATCCACTCAGATTGCGATAGGTTCCATCAATGCCATATGTTCCGCCGTAGAGAAAGCCTTTGGCGGCAAAACGATACCAACCACCTCCATCACCGAGTGTATAGGAAAGCTCAGTTACGCCGTTCGATTCGTTCGCGTTAAATCCACCGCTGTAGTTGACTGCCACTGCTACGTGTGCTCGTGATTCCTCAGTAGAGAGGGGCATTGTAGCTGTTGGAGTCATATCAAACCCACCCGGCAAATAGATTCGACTGCAGCCAGTGATGAACAAAACTAATCCTGTGTAAAGAGGGAGGAAAGCAGTAGTACAATGCTTAGACATAGTGCTGTTGAGATCATACGGTTCTTTTTACTACTGTTCAGCCATATCCTTCTGCACGCGAACGGAGAGAGCGTAGATAGAATTCGCGTAAGCTGATGAAGGGTTATAACTCTTCAGTGCCTTCTTGATTTTCGTAGCATTACCAGAGCGATACCCTCCTTTGCTGAGATAGTTCGCTACTGAGTGGATAGCATCTGATGGGCTGTAGAGGTCGATCTTTCCGTCACCATTCCCGTCGGTAGCTAAACGGCGGTAGGAAGAGGGGAGAAACTGCGCCCAGCCGAATGCTCCAGCCCACGAGCCGTAGAGATCGCGCACATCCCACTTTCCAGCTTTATGAATTTTCAGGAGGTGGTCAAGTTCCTTGTATGCCCAGTTTCCACGTTTCTTCGAACGACTCTTAATCCAAGCAATCTCATCATTGATCTGCTTGTTTGTTTTCCCCCCCTCTTTCATAATCTCTCGAGCATTCTTCGAGTTGTCCGAGATTGCCCAGGCCTCACTCATCAAGGTCATCGATGCGTAGACGCTCAACACGTGGTAGTCACCAGTTACTGTCCCATGTTTTGTTTCGCACCGGAGCAGCGCAGCAATTGTCTCCTTGTCAACACCATACTGTTTCTCAACGGCATTAAGTAGACTGTCGTGCCGTTTGATGAAGTCGATACATGCTTTTGATGACTCTTCAGTATTTACCCAAGTATACCAATTGCTCTGGTCAACTTTTTTTCTTGGCTTTACGGTAACCATCTTTGGGATGTAAACTGTTCGCGAGTCGGAAAAAATTTCTCGAACGTAAGCCTCGTCCCACCCATCTTTCACAAGTCTCTTTATCACAGTCTCGTATCGTGGGTCAACTCCTTCGGTTCGTTCCACAACGAAGTCACTTCCCGCTGTTGTGTGAACAGTGTCGATAACTGCTGCTATCTGGTTGCTAAGATTCCGGCCGTCCTCCTGGGCACAGGCGATAGAGCAGAAGAAGAGAATGGGAAGTAGGTATGCAAACATGCGAAGGAATATCATCTTTACGTTCGGTTTGATGTTGCTGATCTAATGCTTAGCGTAAGGCTGTGACGAACTTGGCAGATTATCGTGTCTGCTGCAATATATATCGTGTGAGGAAGCGCCTTGCGCGGTGTAGAGGTGGCGAAAGTATTGAATGTAGATCGCTTAGTCTGCACCCAACACTATTTCGCCACACGGACTTTGAATGTCCCTGTCTTCCCTTCGTACGTTTTGCTATTGAACGTACTTGCCCCCTTAAAACTGAAGGTTCCCGTAATATATTCTGAAGTCGATTCCACAATCACAAGTGACCCTTCGGTTCCCGGTGTTGGGTCGGGGTCAAAGGCTCCCGGTGGGTTATTATCAGCAATAAAGTTTACCGAGACAGTACTCAAATCTGATGTTATTGGATAGGTTCCGGGGTCAGTACTTGTCAAGAGGATTGTGATCTTTTCAGCCTGTCCTTCTGGCTTCTTCCAAGCTACAATCTCCTTCGCAAAGCCGTTGGGAAGAACCGGTTCTTGCAAGATTGCCGTGTCGGCTTCCCACGGGACATCGTTAACGGTCATTTTGAAACTATAGTCAACAGGAACCGATGTTGAGTCTTTGGGATCGTTGTTGTTTGTTGGCGCGTCGTCACCACAACTCATTAACGTTCCGATTGCAAGGAGGGTAAAAGTGATGTAGAGGATTGATGATTTCATACGCTTTTTTCTAACTGTTTGGAATTCATTTCTATTAAGGCATCACGCAAAGTCGCAAAGAAGAGCTGTCGTGGTCTCTTCTTCCTATCGTTCGTCTTCGTTCAGTTTTGCATACTTAGTATTGTAAGAGCGTCTCTTGAAGTTTTGTGAGTGTCTCTTTGAAGTTCTCCAGTTTCTCTCGCTCTTTCCCGACAACATCTTCCGGAGCGTTCGCCACAAACTTTTCGTTGGAGAGCTTTTTCTCCGTTCCGGTAATCATCCCTTTCAGTCGCTCGATCTCTTTCTCTGTCTTTAACCGCTCCTTCTCAACGTCGATCAGCCCCTCCAAGTGAACGTGGATTTCGTTCCGCTGCACAACTTCAGTTTTGGAAAGTCCCGGCTTGTCCAGTGCAGTCTCCACTCTCAAGTTGCCGATGCGTCCGAGACGCTGTAACAGCGTAGATGTTCGGCTATATACGTTGAAGCTCTCCTGACTCTCTGCTGCAATCGAGACACTAATCTCGCGTGACGGAGGAACTTCAGCCTCACTTCGCATCCGGCGAATTGCCTCAACAGATTCCTGCATAAGGTTGAACTCTTGTTCAATACTTTTTGAGATGAGGTTTTCATCGGCAAGTGGAAAGTCGGTAGTAGAAATCGACCATCCATCTTCGCGTTGCGACAAGGTCTGCCAAATCTCTTCTGTGACGAAGGGCATGATAGGGTGGAGCATCCGAAGAATCTGATCGTACAGTCCGAGAGCAAAGCGAAGAATCTGAGTTGTCTCCTCCTGGCTTCGTCCCTGCAACTCCGCCTTCATCTGTTCGAGATACCAATCACAAAAATTATTCCAGACGAATTCGTAAATCCGCTTTGAGTAATCGTTGATGCGGTAGTCGCTCAGGTTCCGCTCAATATCTTGCAAAGCTGAGTGGAAGCGGCTTAGGATCCATCGATCAGAATCGGAGACTGGAGTTAGTTCGCCGAGACTGGAGGGGAGGGGCTGTTCGGCTCCACTCCGATCGATATTCGCTTCATCCCCCTTCATCATCAGGAAGCGTCCGGCATTCCATATCTTGTTCGCAAAGTTTCGCCCAATCTCGCACGCACTCTCACTGAATCGAATATCCTGTCCAGTCGGTGCAAGGTAGATGATGGTGAAGCGGAGAGCATCTGCTCCATAGTCGGCAATTACCTTTAAGGGATCGGGAGAATTGCCGAGTGATTTAGAGAGTTTCCGTCCTTGTTCATCACGAATAATCGAAGTGAAGTAGACGTGACGGAAGGGGATCAGTTCTTCCATTGCAGTACGAGGCTCTCCGTTGGCGTTCGGTTCACCTTCCATGAACTCCAGACCAGCTATAATCATTCGCGCAACCCAGAAGAAGATAATATCGGGTCCGGTCACTAATAGGTCGGTTGGATAGAATGCCTTCAGGTCAGTCTCGTTCTTTTCACTGCTTCCCCAGCCGTGAACGCTGAAAGGCCAGAGCCAAGAACTGAACCAAGTGTCGAGCACATCTTCATCTTGACGAAGGGGAGTCTCTGGTGCAAGTCCAAGTTTTTGCCGAGCTTCGTCCTCACTTCGAGCGGCTGTGTACTCACCCTCTTCTGTATAGTATACCGGAAGGCGATGTCCCCACCAGAGTTGGCGCGAAATGGGCCAGTCGCGGATGTTCTTCATCCAGTGCATGTAGGTCTTCACCCAATGTTCTGGCGAAAATGTGATGAACTCCTTCTCGACAGCTTCGATAGCTGGAGCTGCCAACTCATCCATCCGGACAAACCATTGATCGGAGAGGTAAGGCTCAATCTGTTCACCACCACGCTCGGAAAATCCGACTGAGTGTACGTAGTCCTCAACTTTCACAATTGCACCGGCCTCTTCCAAAAGTGCGGCGGCTTTCTTTCGGGCAACAAATCTATCCAGTCCAGCGAGTGGCCCGGCCAACTCGTTCATCGTGCCATCTGGGTTGATTGTGTTTGGCATCGGCAGATTGTGGCGCAGACCAACCTCGTAATCGTTTGGGTCGTGTGCTGGCGTTATTTTCACTGCACCAGTGCCGAACTCTGGGTCGGCATGTTCGTCGGTAATGATCGGAATCTCCTCTCCTCCGATTGGAACAATCACCTTCTTGCCGATCCAATTTCTATAGCGCTCGTCCTTTTCGTTCACGGCAATTGCAACGTCGCCGGGGATCGTCTCCGGTCGTGCTGTTGAGATGGCAATGTAGTCCTCACCATCTACCAGCTTGTAGCGGACAGTGTAGAGTTTATCTTGAACCTCTTTGTGGAGCACTTCTTCATCGGAGAGTGTGGTCTGCGCTGCCGGAGACCAGTTCACAATTTTCTTCCCTCGATAGATATATCCTTTATCGAAGAGGCGGACGAAGACTTCTTTAACAGCCTCGTTCAGACCTTCATCCATAGTAAAGCGTTCTCTGCGCCAGTCAACCGAGACACCGAGTGCGCGGAGCTGCTTCAGGATAATGCCTCCATACTCTTCGCGCCATTCCCACACACGATCGATAAATTTTTCGCGCCCCATATCTCGGAAGCTGACTCCTTCATCAGCGAGTGCTGCCACAACCTTCGTTTGCGTTGCAATCCCTGCGTGGTCAGTTCCCGGAATCCAACAGGCTTCGAACCCACTCATCCGTTTCCAGCGGATGTAGAGATCTTGAATAGTGTTATTCAACACATGTCCTAACGTCAGCATTCCAGTAACGTTTGGCGGAGGTATCACGACAGTAAACGCCTTCTTTCCCGATGCCCCGATCTTCTCAGCCTCAGCATCGTATAGTTTGTGGGCATACCAGTAGGTATACCATTTGTTTTCTGCCTCTGCTGGTTGGTATGCTTTCGATAGTTCTGCCATAGTACCATGCCGCCAATCAGGTGGCGTAATAGATCTTGTGATTGATGTGTGTGATAGGGGAAGACCGGGATACTCAGCTGCCATCTCCTCGATTGCCGGTTGATTCCCCACGATTAATTCAGTCCAACGAAGTCAGACTAACGTAATTCCAGATAATGGTTGAAAGATACGGAACGCTCCAGAACAAACAGCCCGGAAGGCACTTGCTTCCGGGCTGTTTATTGCAGGAATTTTATTAGAGCTTGGTGAAGGTGCTAACGAGGCTTCGATCGGGTGAGAATCATTCCGTCGATGCCGAGCTGCCCGGCAATTCGTTCGCTTGCCTTCACTCCACCATTGTCAAGGTTTCCCCAGAACCCGGTTGTGCCAAGCCAAGCGATTCTGTTGGAGGGGAGGTCAATCAGTTCAACGCGATAGCCTCTCCAGAGGCGTGTCTGCCAATACCCTCCTCGCGTTGAAGTTGTTGTTGTCTCTAACTCTGTATATCGGATGACTGTATCTCGTTTCTGCTCGTTTGATTTCTTGCCCGGTACTTTCTTCTCTTCTCCCTCCTTTTTTGTTTGAGAAATTTCTTCAACCGGAACCCATGTCGAGTCAACATAGCGTTCACTCTCAACGATATGCAGATACCCATCGATTCTTGCGTTGACCATTGCTCCATGAATTTTTGTTGAATCCCATTGGCGCGTGGGGGGGATGATCGCACTACTTGGCAGAGCGGTGATCCCTCGTTCGCGAAGCTGCTCGACTAAACAGGTTTCTACATACTGGCGTTCGTAGAGAGAAGAAGAATTGAAGTAGACAGCGAGTTGGTTGTAGTTCTTCCCGAGAAAATCAGGGTCGGGGAACGAGGTCATGTAGCGACTGATTTGAACTTGCGAAGAAGAGCATCCAATGCTCCAAAGTGTCGGAAAGGTGATCGACAACAGAAGTAAAGTGGTTGTACATCGTTTCGTAAAGGTCATCATAGAACCTCCCTTCTCGTTTGCATTTTTGATTACTGAGTGACTGAGTGGGGGAGATGACCGCGAGAGGAAACAGAGGATTAACCGAGGGAGCAAAGTGTGTAGCCAAGTGAAGAACCGGAAACAGCAACGCCCGCCGGAGATCTCCCGACGGGCGTTGTATAATCCTAAAGTTGAATGCTGCCTTGCAGCGAAGGTTACTTCGTAACGTTGAACTTCATCGAGTACACCTTCTCATTCGCCGTCATGCGAACGAGGTATGCCCCACTCTGAAGGTCGCTGGAATTGATGTGGACAGTATACTTACCCTCTACATAGCGTTTGTCTTTTAAAAGGGTCTCTACCTTCTGTCCATCAACCGTATAGAGTTCGAGCGTAACGTTCGAGGTCTCTGCCAACGAGAAAGGTATTGTCGCCTCTTCGCGAGCCGGGTTCGGCATCACGTTCTGCAAGCCTTGCTCCCCTGCATCGACGCCAAAGTAGTACTTGACGCTGGAGGCAATCTCTGGGATATCGGTCTCAAGCAACTCAACGTTGCCAACCCACTGTACGTTGAAGTTCATCCGTGCAGGAATTCCCCCCACATTCAACGAGAAGGTTTTGATAACTGTGTCGTTAGCAGATGTACCATTTAATGGGCGGCGCATGTAGACACCAGTTGCCATAGCGTTCGGGACAGGGTTCCTAAGTGCGGTGTCGCCTGTAAAGCCTCTGCCATCTCTGTACTCGAAATAGCCAATCATCCGCTGCCAATCGCGCATATCTGTTTCACCACCGATTGGCTGGTGGACCGTATCGGCAAAGTCATTGATGTAGAGCATCATAACCGACTGCTCTTTTGTGAAATCGAGTGGTGGGTCGAAGCTGATAATTGTCGGAACAATTGCGCCTCTGTCGTCAACGGTACCATCTAATGCTGCACCATCTAAGACATACGGAAGATCATTTGTAGTGATTTGTGATGCATCTAAGACGTCACGTGTCCACACAATAAGGCTATCACGGTTCCGGGCTGCTGAGTAGTCAGTGTTCATCCGGAAGAAGGCAACCTGAGCGGCTGGCGTAGTCGTCGAGATGTTCGAGTTCTGGAACAGGCTGAAGCGGATATCTGTTAACTGCCAGTTCTGTACACCCTTGAACTGATTGATGTAGTCTACATCCCGACTGGTTGGATCGTTGATAAAGTCGGTCGACTCAGATGTGTTTCCCGTATACTCATCCTTAAAAACAGGGTATGACCAACGTGGAGCTAATATCTGGCCTACTCCTCTCACCGTAAAACCATCAGTTGCATCACCGATATACATCGGCACAGTCATATCAAAGCGGTTAGAGTCAACTCGGAAGTTACCATTCGGAGTTACCTCAGTTCCTGTGCGGTTAATGATGTGGGAATCCCACCCGAATTGACCTTCATCCTGTGCCATCAGGTTGGGCACAGAAAGAAGCAGCACTGCTGCAGAAAGAATAAATTTTCTCATGTTTTCCTCGGAAACGATTATGGTTGATAGTGTGTGAATACTCAACAGCTGGTTTTCGATGATTATTGAAATGTACTTCTTACGAAGGGAGCAATATACCGCAAAGAAAAACCATCGAAAGCAGACAAAGTTACCATTTTTTTATCGGAACAATAAAAGCCACCCTTTTCAACGGTTTTAACGGAGCTAATGCCGATTAAGAAAATTGGAGATTGCAAGGATTTAGGGTAAAAATCTTTACCTATGTCGGTTTTATATAAGAACTCCAAGATCAGTTTAGAGCTATATTTTTAGCTGAATTACCCGTCCGATGTTTTCTTCAAGCAGCTCTTTTTTCCGTTCCATGCTCCAATATTCAAACGTTGCGTCGGCTTTCGGTGCTGTTTCAGGAATTAGAAGAATCTTTCTTTCACCCAGAACAAGCGAAATGTTCTCAACAATTCCTCGGTGTGTCCTATCCAGTCCGTCGGCAATTCGGAGAATTCCTGACAGTATCCGCACTCTCTCTTGGTCACCTTTATTCAATTGGGCGAATTCTGGGTGTCGTGTTTTAGGGTGGGATTTGCGGTGATAGCGGGCAACGTTTGCAATCAAAGCGATCTCTTCGTCGTTGAAGCCTAACATTTCGCTGTTCAGGATAAGGTAGAGAGCATGTTTGTGGTGGGCAGCGTGCGAAATATAGTAGCCAATGTCGTGGAGGATGGCTGCGGCCTCCAGAAGTTCGCGGGAATCATCTCCCAAATTGTGGAGCGGAATCAGATCATCGTAGAGGCGAAGAGCAAGCTTTGCAACGTGGAGTCCATGCTCCTCATCGAAGTTGTACGTTCTGCCGATCTTCATTACGGTTTCGTACCGAAGGTCTGAGAGGTGTGCCGGGGTTCCCCCCTCTGCCTCGGCATTCTTCCGAATCGTATCGAGGATGATTCCCTCCCGGAGGGCATAACTGCTAATTGTGAACTCGTTGAAGCCAAGCTCTTCCATTACAGTCTCCAGAACAATTCCACCCGCAGCTACAATGTCTGCCCGCCGGGGATCGCAGCCGGGAAGTTTTGCTCGCTCCGAAAAACTTTTCGCTTTCAAGATTTGTTTGACCACTTTCTTTGCCTCGCTTCGAGCAATGCGGACATCATTCAAGGAATCAGGAATTGTCTCTCCGCGCTCAGTCAATACCATTGCAGCAATTGTCTGCGCCGTTCCGCTGCTGGCAATCAGGGATGAGGGCTTACGGCTACGCACTTCTTGCGAGGCAAAGTAGAGTTCCCCTCGAACGAAGAGACGGAGTGCTTCGGCTTCATCCTCAGTAATTGCTTCGTTCGGGAAGAATCGTTGGGTCATGCGAATTGCGCCAAGTTTGAAGCTGTTCGCGTAGAGTGGTTTTCCTCTCTCTCCAACCAAAATTTCCGTGCTCCCACCCCCAATGTCGAAGAGGGCAACGCGGTCGTCGAATACTGGAAGTGCTTGTATCACTCCTAAGTAAATCAGTCGCGCCTCCTCAAACCCGGAGACTACTTCAACCTCAATTCCGGTTGCCTCCAGAACGCGCTCAATAAACTCCTCTCCGTTGCGTGCCTCACGCACGGCACTCGTTGCAACAGCCCGAACCGGAGCTTCCATCCGCTCAGCTACAAGTCTGAAGAGTTTCATCGCCTCAACACCTCGATCCATCGCCTCCTCAGTTAAATGCTTAATCTGCTTTGCACTCTCACCGAGGCGGACGATAATTTTCTCTTTGTTCAGAACGGTGAATCGGTCATCTGGCAACAGCTTGACCACGACAAGGTGGAAGCTGTTCGTGCCAACGTCAATGGCTGCAAGATTTGAAGTAGTCAAGGAGAAATTCAAAATTCAAAATGAAAAATTCAAAAGGCGTAGAGTGGAAACATAGGGGAGTGGACTCCCGACAGTTCGTGTTGGTTCTCTGCTGCTCGATCTCTGGAATTTAGTTACTCGACATCTCGATAGTTTGCGTCACGCACATTGTTGTAGGGGATATCTGAAGAAGTTGGCATCTCTCGCCTTGTCTGCGAACGTCTATTCTCTTCCTCCCCAGATTTCCGTTGACTACTGTTATTCGAAAGATAGTGCCGCATCACAGCTTTGCTGAGATACCAGAGAGCAACAGAGAATGCTATGTACCAGATGAAGCGCATCAGAGGTCGTCAGTATGAATTTGGACTCTGGGGTTGTTCAAGTATCAAGGTTGCAAATTAAAGCTGAAGGTAATCTCACCTTCTACAGAGCAAAGATACACCTTACTTTTATAGGGGAGGAGATTGTTGATACTCTGCAAATCTCTTAGCAAGATTGGTCAATTTTCTCCCCACTTCACCACCCCTTCCACATCAATTAATAGTAATAGCTCGGCAACCTTCTTCTTTAGGATAGGGTGTAGTAGCTCGGGGGTGATTTCTGCTAAGGGGACGAGGACAAAGGGACGATTCTGAAGCTCGGGGTGGGGTATCTGTAAGCTCTCCTGTTGAACAATTTTATCCCCATAGAAGAGAATGTCAATGTCGATCTCCCGCTCTCGCCACCGTTCCCGTTCTTTTCGCCCTAAACTCTTCTCAACGGCTTTCAGCTTCTGCAGGAGTTGGAGTGGGGGGAGCGTTGTCTCAATCTGCGCAACGCAGTTGATATACTCTGGTTGGTCTGGAGGGCCGAGTGGAGGGGTGAGGTAGAGGGAAGAGACTTGGGTGAGGGTAGTCTCTGGAAGACTTCCTATCGCCTCGAGACTTCGTCGAATTGTGGCGGCACGATCTCCTAAATTTGCCCCAAGTCCTAACCAAGCCAGGATTGGCTCTCCACTATGTGTTCTCTTCACCATTAACTATATAACTATCTGTTCTCTAACCTTCTCTCTGGACTCGATGCTCCACCTCAACTGCCTCCAGAACTCCATGAATTGGAGCGCGAAGTTTTCGGAGTCGAATAGTTGCCGTAAGGATTTGCGGAAAGGATGCGAGCACTGCCTCAGCAATCTGCGCAACAATTGATTCCAACAATCGACGCTTGGTGTTAACGATCACATCGTGAGCGATTTCATAGACCGCCACGTAGTCGACCGTATCCTGCAAATTATCACTTGCAGCCGCCCGGGAAATATTGGTCTCCATTTCCAAATCGAAGCTGTAGCGCCCCCCAAGTTCCTGCTCGGCTGCACCCACGCCGTGGTGGGCATAAACCTGAGCACCGAGGATTCGGATTGTTGTCTGTTTCATTGAGTTCTGTCAGGAGTTATCGCTATGTGGTTGTAAGATGGTTTCGATTGCCCGTTTGTGTGAGGCTGCGTAGTTGCGGGGGGCGTAAAACATCTGCTTGAACCAGCGGCGATGGGCTATTAGTTGAGCGAAGCGTACCGGACGGCGAGTGGCGAGAAACTCGGGTAGCCGAACCAAAGCCGAGCGGATTCCACGTAGATATCCAACTAATCTGATCGTATCTCTTTTTAGTATAGCAATGCCAATACGGCGTCCGATGGCAAAGAAGAGGACAAGTGGGGAGAGGAGGAGAGGAAAACGGCGGACAGCTATCCATATATTATTCCGCATGTCAAGCTCGGCGGCCCGCTTCGAGGTGTGTGCCTGACGTGCCTGATTGTGGACGAGCACAAAGTCAAGGTGGAAGGCAATTCGGATGTTGTTGCGGAGAAGTTCCAGTCCTAAGTCAAGCTCTTCTCCTCCCCAAAAGAGGCGTTCGTCATATCCTTCAATCTTCTCCACGGCACTCCGACGAAAGCACATTCCGGCTCCGATCACATACATCCCCTCGTAGGTTCCTCCCGGCCACCTCTTCCGATAGTGAGTTCCGGGATGCCCGAACTCTCGAATGCCAAGGCGGGGATTCCAGCATGAAAAACAGAGCGCACCGAACTCCGGTTCTGTCTCCATAAACTTCACAACATTCGCTATCGTGTCGGGATGTTCTGGGCGGCAATCTTCGTCGAACATGAAAACGTAATCTTCGGAGCGGTTGAGCATCACGTAGTTGCGGGCAACCGGGCCGATATTCCGCTTCATCTGGAGTATTTCTACCCGATCACCAAACTCTTCTACGATTCGCTCAACTGAGTTATCCGAGCTTGCGTTATCCAGAAGAACAAGGCGGAGTTGCTCTGGGGGATAGTTGATTGCCGAAAGTGTCCGGAGTGCGTCAACTACTTCGTCGGCACGGTTGTAGTTCAGAACGCCGACTGCTATACTCGGCAGCTCCTTCTCCAGAGTGTCCAGTTTATCCCGCTCTTCTCTATCTAACCCCGATGTTCTTACCCCCATGAAATCAACTTGAGTGCAGAAAAATTTGTGCTGTATCTGTGAGTGCAGTTCGAATGGAAATATAGTCTGTTCCTATCCTTTTGCATATCTGCCCAGCTCTTTGTGGCTACGGGCATCAGGAAACTCGAGAAAAAACTCTGCTCCCAGTTCAGGTGCAAGCTCAATGGTGCGTGCGAGTGACTGTGCAGACTCGGTGAACCGTTCCAGCACATAGAAGGCACGGGCTTTGCCATAGTAGGAGCCTCCCCAATCAGGGGCTAATGCTTCAGCTTGTTCGAACGGAGTAATCGACTCACTATATTGTTCCTGAGCATAGAGAACTTGCCCCAGCGCATACCAACATTCAGGATCTTTCATCTCAATTGATAGTGCCTTCCGGTAAGATTCCTCGGCTTTCTTGAACTGCTCTGTGTTGTAGAGAAGGTCACCTCGAGCAAACCAGAGATCAGCATCTTCCGGGCGTTCGCGGAGCAGACGGTTGTAGTGCTTCAATGCTTCGTCGTACTCTTCCATCGCATCCAGACAGGTTGCTAAGCCGATGCGGGCACTCTGGTGGGCGGGATCTTGACGGATCACAGATCGGAAGGCTGCGGTTGCCTCCTCGAATTCTCCTAATTCTTCGAAGGCAATCCCAAGGTTATTCCACGACGAAATATCGAACGGCTCGTAGCGGAGCACCTCGCGATAGCATTCAATAGCTTCGTTCAGTCGCCCGAGTGCAGCTAAGTTGTTCCCCCGGTTGTACCAAGCATCTGGAAACGATTCGTTGATGGCAAGTGCCATGTCGTAGCTGTCGATTCCTTTGCGGAGTCGCCCAAGTCGACTTAGGGCAATGCCTCGGTTGTACCAAGCATTCGCGTTGTAGGGATCCAGGTCGAGATGTTTATCGTATGCGCTGATAGCGTCGGCATACTTTTCCAGAAGGTCGTAGCAGTAGCCGATCTCGTACCAACAGTCAATAACGTACTCCTCGTGGCGAAGGAGAGAACGGAAGACATGCAGCCCCTCCTCAAGTCGATCCGCATGTTGTAAGGCGAGGCCATAGTTAAAGAGAAGTTCGGGGTGTTCTGGCTCTCTCTCCATTGCCTGAGTAAACTGCTCGATGGCCTCCTCAGAATGCCCCATCACATCGTAGGTAATCCCTCGCTGGATTACTACCTCGATGTCGTTTGGGTGCAACGTTTCTGCTCGCTCTAAACAGATTAGCCCCTCTTCGGCTCTGTCCAGTCCTGTCAGCAACATCCCCTTTCGAAGCCATGCAATATAGTTGTAGGGAGCATAGGTTGTCCACTTCTCACAATAGCGAAGCCCTTCGGCAAAAGAACCATCGTCAATACACTGCTCGACAAGTTCTTCTAAGAGATCAGGGTCAGAAAAGCCAGAATTCTCTTTCCCCTCAGAGATCGCCTTGCGAAATCGCCGCAACATCTCCTCGCGGTTCTCACCATCAAACTCTTCGTTGAATTCGTTATGTATATCAAAAAAATCCATCAAGACGGATACCTTCAATTCCAAAAAGTGGGGGAGTGATCTCTCGAGCCGGACATTCCGGATCGGGGCAAACTAACGGATGACGCCGTCACCGTGCAAGGGGAATTTCGTCTACTTACTTGATCTCTGCAATTACGCGACGGAACGTATCGGCACTATCGGATTTTGTAAGTTGCCGCTAACGGCCGTTCGTGCCGTCTGATTGTGAAGAAAATCGACTCTGAATTGCGCGTAGAGACGTATCACTTCTGGTTTCGTGTGAAAAAAATATTGTTAGATGGTCTGGAGAGAATTCTCCAGTTATGCCGTGTCAGTCCGAAACAACGTAGAGAATATCACTCTCTTCTCTGGGTTACCTGCGTGACAGTTGCAGGATGTTTGGTGGTCGCACTTCTAATAGTAGGATGTGGAAAAGATCAGGGAATGAAGAATAATAGAGAACAGAAGGGTGAACACTCCCGGCAGTTTTCTGGCTGGCAGGAGAGAATAGTCGAAGGGAGAGTGGAAAAAGATCGGATGTTTGCCGGGAAAGATTCTCCACTACCCGAAGAGAAACGGAGTGGTTTCTCGGGTCTCTCGTACTATTCCCCTGATATCAGCTACCGCGTTGACGTCCGTTTCGAGCGTTTCGAGGAAAAGGAGAGCGTAACTATCGGAACCTCTACCGGCGAAGCTCGCAAAATGTCTCGCGTTGGCAGACTTCACTTCGTTATCGGGGATGATTCACTACAGTTAACAGCATTTGAAAGTGTTCCGCCACACGGCAGTCTCTTTATCCCCTTCGGTGATGAAAGTAATTCAATCCAGACATATGCTGGGGGGAGATATATCGACCTGCCCGTAGATCTACTGGAGAGTACGTCTCAGCTTGACTTTAATGAAGCCTATAATCCCTACTGCGCATATAGTGAAGATTGGAGTTGTCCTCTCGTTCCCCGTGAAAATTATCTCCCAGTGCCGATTCAGGCAGGAGAAAAGGCCTATGCAAAATAGTGGGGAAGTAGTGAATGCTGTGGCAACAACTGGCAGAGGAGCACGAGGGGGGGGGGCGCGAATCTGGGACGCTCTGCTCTGGCAGGATATATTCCTGACCCTTCTTCTCTCCACGTTCATCCTTTCGTGTGCTGCACCGAAGGAGGTGGTGAAAGAGGAAGAAGAGGTGGAAGATTTTTGGTCGATGATACCGTTGATAGAACTATCGGACGATGTCGTCTACTCGCCTGCGGGTGATATGCGTGCCCACTTACCGCAGGGCTGGATAGCAATGGATGCCAATCAATTTGGGAATCCCGACATTTTTGCTGTCGCTTGTGATCCAGACTACAGAATGGCCGTCATTTTTAGCAATATCCCTCTTGATACCGAGATTGGAGATGTCTTTCGCGGGGGTGGAATGATGGGATTATTGAAGAAGAATTATCAAGATCGTATTGAACGAATCAGCGATTGGTTCCAGCCACAGTTGATCGATGCTGAAGAGTTTGCCTTAGGGCGTCAGCGGTTCGGAGCCTACACATTTACTACAGACTCAAATCTGACGGTAACTCGTGTTGGTCTGTTCTACACACGAAAAAATCTGTATGAGTGTACGATGACCCACCTCCCATACAGCGAAAGCGAACTGCCAACAACCGAAGAGATCAAAGAGATTCACCAGATTGTCTTAGGTGGAATTGAATGGTGATGAACACACGCGAGATTGAACGGATTCTCTCCCGTATTGAAGCACTTCTCGACCTGCATGGGGAGAACAGTTTCAAGAGTCGTGCCTATGGGCGCGCAGCGCGGGCTATCCGCTCGGCAGGCGTCGACCTTGCCGACCTGCTTCTGAAGGGAGGAGATATTGCCATCGATGGCGTTGGTTCAGGAATTGCTGCGGAGATTCGGGAGATGGTGGAGACTGGTGCGTCGTCGCAGCTTGAAGAGCTGATGGAGCGAACGCCGAATGGATTGCTGGACGTAATGAGTATCCGAGGACTCGGCTCAAAAAAAGTTCGTTCTCTCTGGCAGGAGTTGGGGATCGAGTCGATAGATGATCTGGAAGAGAAGGCAAAAGGTGGCGAGGTTGCGGCGTTGAAAGGATTCGGTGCGAAGACCGAGGCAAACATCCTGCAAGGAGTTGCAGAACTGAAGGCGAACGTTGGGAAGATGCGGCTGCACACTGCCACAACTCTTGCTGCCGAACTCCTTCCAGTTCTTCGGGAATTGCCGGGGGTTGGACGAGTAGAGATTGCAGGACGGTTGCGGCGCGGAGGAGAAGAGTTCAGTTCGCTCCCGTTCGTTCTGGAATCTGAGGATATCGAAGAGGTGAAGCGAGGGCTGAGTGATGCCGAAGCCCTTTCCGATATAGCTGAAAAAGATCGGACAATCTACGGGACAATCGACGGAACGTACAAGGTTCTGATTCACGTAGCCTCTCCCGACGAATTTGTAGTGACGCTCCACCAGAAAAGTGCAGCAAGCGACTACCGCTTCATGGTCTCCATTCCCCTCCACGATCGAGGATATGAGCTAACGGAGAGAACTCTACTGAAAGGAGGAGAGTCTGTTGCCCTAACCTCCGAAGAAGAAATTTATCAGCTTGCGGGAATGCAGTATATCCCGCCGGAGTTGCGCGAGGGAATTGACGAAGTCCGCGTTGCGCTCGATGGAGGGTTGCCGGAGCTTGTCACTGGTAGTGATTTACGGGGAATCCTGCACGTTCACTCAACTTGGAGTGATGGTCGGAACAGTATCGAAGAACTTGCTGAGCAGGCTGAGGAACTTGGCTATCAGTACTTGTTAATGTGTGACCACTCGAAGGCTGCCTTCTACGCAAACGGTTTGAACGAAGCGCGACTTGAAGCACAGGGGAAAGAGATCGACGAGATCAACAAGAAGTATGATCCGAGCCAATTTCGAGTGCTGAAGGGAATCGAGTGCGATATTCTGGCAGATGGATCGCTCGACCTTGCTGACGATGCCTTGGCCACACTCGACTCCGTTGTTGTCTCGATTCACTCCAGTTTCAATCTGCCTGAAGAGGTTCAAACTGAACGGGTTTGCCGGGCACTCGATAATCGCTACGCTACAATTTTAGCTCACCCAACTGGACGGTTGGTTCTCACTCGGAAAGGGTATCCAATCAACCTAAAGCAGGTGATTGCTCACGCTGCGGAGCGTGGAAAGTTTGTTGAACTCAATGCCAATCCCTACCGACTCGACTTGAACTGGCGGATGATTCGTTATGCGAAGCGGAAGGGGGTGAAGGTGGCGATTGATCCAGATGCCCACGCGGTAGCAGAATTTGATTACCATCGTTACGGAGTAACAATAGCTCGGAAAGGATGGTTGACGAAGGATAATGTGTTGAACGCCTTGCCCTTAGAGAAGTTCCTCGCAGTTGTGGCAGAAACCCGTTCGCGTTAATTGTTTGAGTTACGAAAGCACTTTTCAGAATAAGATATTTGTTAATGAGTGAACCGATTATACTGAAGGGCAAACCTGTTGCCGACGCTATTCTCGACCAAGTGGCTCGGGATGTGAACTATCTGAAAGAAGAACGTGGGATTACACCCGGACTGAGCGTGGTGTTGGTTGGGGATGATCCTGCCTCGGCAACCTACGTTGGGTCAAAGGAGAGGAAGAGTCGTGAGCTTGGCCTGAACTCGGTAACCTATCGGATGCCTGAAAACACAAGCGAGGAGGAGTTGCTCGACCTTGTGGAAAGGTTGAATAACGATCCCACTGTTCACGGCATTTTGGTGCAGTCACCACTTCCATCACACATCGACTACAACAAGATTACACTCGCAATCAATCCAGTAAAAGATGTTGATGGCTTTCATCCGGTCAATGTCGGGAAGTTAGTGATTGGCCTTCCTGGACCGCTCCCCTGTACTCCGGCAGGTGTAGTCGAGATGCTGAAGTACTACAAGGTTGCAACAAGTGGGAAGCGTGCTGTAGTTGTTGGACGGAGCAATATTGTGGGGAAGCCGTTGGCAAATTTGTTAGCGCAGAAGCGGGATGGGGGAAATGCTATCGTCACAATCGCACATTCGGCTGCCGACGACTTGGGAGCAATTACGCGAGAAGCGGACATCCTTCTGGTTGCGATTGGACGACCAAACTTTATTGGATCAGATATGGTGAAAGAGGGAGCCGTTGTGATCGATGTTGGAATCAATCGTGTCGATGATCCAGATGCGAAGAGAGGCTATCGTGTTGTGGGGGATGTTGACTACAATCAGGTAGCACCGAAGTGCAGTGCAATTACACCGGTTCCCGGCGGTGTTGGGTTAATGACCATTGCAATGTTGATGCAAAACACCATTGCCTCTGCGCGAGGGGATTTCAATCAATCGTAGGGACATGGCACGCCATGTCCCTACGATTGATGCCATTCCCCAATACCATGCCGAGTATCATGCACAGATACCCCAAATCCAAACAATGGAACCATGATCGACGAAAAAGAAATAGAAGAGTGGCTCGAACGAATCGAAGCTGAAGAGGCCGAGGCGGAAGCCGAGGGAGAACGCCGACAGAAAAAGCGTTCGCTCTACTCTGTACTGTACGAAGATGACCGTCTGTTGGTTTTCGACAAAGCTCCCGGACTTGCCACGATTCCTGAACGGCACGACGACCGTGGTTCGCTCCGTGCACTTGCCTTGCAAGAGTTCGGCAGAGTCTGGACCGTACACCGCATCGATAAGGATACGAGTGGCGTTGTTCTCTTCGCCAAAGATGCTGAGGCACACCGAGAGTTGAACGAGCAGTTTCGGGAGCGGAAAACAGAGAAGAAGTACTTGGTGATTGTGGAGGGGATGATGAACGAGGAGGAGATGACGGTAGATATTCCTTTAGCGACAGATCCGGGAAGGTCAGGAAGGATACGTCCGAGTGCGAGTGGGAAGGAGGCCGTTACAATCCTGCGGCGACGTGAACTCTTTCAAGGCTTTACCTTAATTGAAGCGCAACCCTTAACCGGACGCCAACACCAAATTCGAGTTCACTGCAAGGCGGTTGGACTCCCACTTCTCGTGGATCACCTCTACGGTGCGCAGGATGCCTTCTATCTCTCTTCAATCAAGCGCAAGTTCCGCGACTACGGACGTGAAGAGCGTCCGCTAATCGACAGGCAGACGCTCCACGCCGCATCGCTGACTGTAGAACATCCTTCAACCGGCAAACAGATTACCTTTGAAGCCGAACCACCGAAAGATTTCCGAGCAGCCCTGACCCAGTTGGGAAAAGTGAGGAAGATGCCTGATTCCTCTCGAGAATCAGACTGATTCTTTTTGCACTCCCTGCAATTGAGCGATGAATTTTGTGAGATGTTCAGGTTTGTGAAGAGAACCGTTCTTCCGGTATGAATATCTGGGGATAGCCACTCTTGGCCGGGAAGTATAAGAACAGAATCCTCATGCCAAGAACTCTAAAGCCAAGAAGTAACGAACGACTCTCGTTTGCCAACCACACTCTGATCTGGGTGAAGTCTGGACAAGGTCAGATTGAAGTCGATTTCAGATCCTATTCAGATTTTGAAAATCGTCTGATCTTTCTCTCTCCCGGACAGCATATCTGTTTTCCGCTTGGTGATTTCGAGCTTGTGATTGAAGAGTTCCCTGAGAGCTTTGTCAAGCAGTCGAAAGATTACCGTGTGTTGTTCAAACACCTGATATCACTTGGATACATAGAGTTCTCTGAGCCAGAATCAGTCTTAGCATACCTCCTACACGCTTCCCCCTCATCCCTTCTGGATATTTCTTCTGGACGTTGGTTCTGGCAAAACCCATTCAATGCCGAGCGGGAAGAATACCAACTCATCTTCGATCTCAAGGATGTTATCGATTCACACTTTGCGGAAAATTGGAGTGTGGGGGAACTTGTTTCAGGGCTTGATGGCAAGGAATCTTCCATTTGCAGATTAGTGAAAGATCGTCTTGGAGTTTCAGTAAAATATCTTGCACAACGGAAGTTGTTAATTGAAAGCCAAAACTATCTTGCCTTTACCGATCAACCTGTTCAGGAAGTTGCCTACGATTTAGGCTTTCGTGATCCCGCCTACTTTAATCGGTTCTTCAAACGGGAGACCTATTTAACTCCGCTGGAATTCCGCGAAACATTTGGAAGTGAAGCCTCTGATTCTTTTGTACAAAGCCTGAATCTCTTGGTTCAGCAATACCATATCTCCGAACGTTCTTCAGCATTCTATGCAAAGAAGATGCACGTAAGTCTTCCCACACTTTCACGCAGAGTGCAGCAAAGGTTGGGGACAACTGTAGGTGCATTGATCCGCGCCGAAGTTGTTGCTTCAGCAAAGGTTTTGTTGCAGAGCCTTAGCATAAAAGAGACTGCCTTTGCATTGGATTTCGAAGAGGCCAATCATTTCTCGACGTTCTTCAAGAAACATACCGGCATCACTCCTTCTGAATACAAGTTCAAAAAGTCCAATCCTTAGAGAATCTCTTGTACTTCCCTCCCCTGAAAGTGAGCATAATTTTGTGCTGTACTTTTTACTTATCACAATCACAAGAGGTTCTGTTATGCAGGTAGCAGATTTTGTCTCGGAGATGGACAGAATGGTCTGTAAGGGAGAAATTGTCGATGCAGTGGATCGCTTCTTTGCTGAAGATGCAACCACACTTGACTTTGATGGCACTGCCACTTCGACTAAGGGAGAAATGCTGGAGAAGATGACTGGCTTTGTCGGTGCAATCGAGCAGGTAAAGGGCATCACACACCACCACTCAGTTGTCGGCAATAATGTCTCAATGTCTGAATTTACATTTGACTTCCTGATGAAAGATGGAGGACAGATTCTCTGGCATGAGATTATTCGAAGGGAGTGGCAGCAAGGGAAGGTTGTTAACGAACAGTACTTCAAGAATTAACTCACTATTCGCCATCAATCTAACAATACAACAACAGCAATTTTAGGAGAAGAATATCAATGAACACGATACGTATCGCAATTCTCGCACTCATTTTCCTGACCACGATTTCGATAAGTGGATATGGACAGAACGTGGGTGGAGAATACAATGTGGACGACAGCAAGATCGCTATGGATGGATACAGTCCAGTCTCATATATCGAGCTGAATTTAGCACAGCGAGGAGCTAAAGAATATATGTCGGAGTATAAGGGGCTAAAGTACTATTTCACGGATGCTGAACAGAAGGCGAAATTTGATGCGAACCCTGCGAAGTATCTCCCACAATATGGTGGATGGTGTGCTACAGGCATAGCTGTTGGAGCGAAGTTCAGAACAGATCCGAACAAGTTTTTAGTGCGAGATGGGAAGCTTTATCTCTTCCTCTATAACCTTGAGGTTGATGCCCTTCAGTTGTGGTTGGGGGATGAGAAGAAGATGAAAGTGAACGCTGAGGATAACTGGAAAAAAATGTCGAAGTAAAGTTCGTGGAACCAGCTGTGATGGGGGGCGTTGTTCTACGCTGGAACTCGTTGGAGATCCGAACGTTGGAGGGGTGGAGGCGAATCCAACGGCATTCGTTTGGCAGGTAAGGGAAAACCTTGCCTGCCTTCTTTTTTTTGTGATAGTGGTGATAGACTTATAGACTTTCAGAAAGCATTTGGAAAGAGATGTTCCCTCACTCCTGATTATCTTCCCACCTCGAACCGATGCTCGGTATCGATGGCATTTGGAGAGCTATTTGTACACTCCCAATCATCAAGCTGCGAAGTACAATCATTTCCTAAATCATTGTACTGGCTGTTATTCAATTATTATGCACAACACAGATCAGACATCTTCTCTACCAACACCTCTGGCTACCTTCCGCGCAGGCTATGTTGCCATTGTCGGAGAACCGAATGTGGGGAAGTCGACGTTGATGAACCGGTTGGTGGGGGCGAAGCTCTCGATTGTCACACGGAAGCCGCAGACTACTCGCAAGAGCGTTCTCGGCATCCTCTCAACTGACGACGCACAGATCATCTTTATCGACACGCCGGGTGTGCTCACACCTCGCTACCTCTTGCAGGAAAAACTGGTTGGCTACGTTGCCGACGCTGTTCAGGATGCCGACCTGATTTTGCTGATGCTGGATGTCACCGATCCAAATGTGGAACGCCTTGCCGGGACTCCTCTCGGTGATATTCAGAGTCTCGGCAAACCGGTAATTCTCCTGCTGAATAAAATGGATACGTTGAAAGAAAAGCGCGAAGTTCTCCCACTGATAAGCCAGCTCAGCAGTCTCGGCATTTTCAAAGAGATTATCCCTGCTTCCGCGTTGCGAGGCGAAAATACTGACGATCTCGTTCAATCGATTACCGGTTACCTCCCGTATGGAGAACCGTTCTACGATCCAGACATGCTCAGCGAGCAACCAGAACGTTTCTTTGTCAGTGAGTTGATTCGCGAACAAGTCCTCGAGCAGTATCGGCAGGAAATTCCGTACGCAGTGGAGGTGAACATCGTGGAATTCAAGGAGCGACCTGACCCGGAGAAGCTCTTTATCAATGCAGAGATTGTTGTCGAAAGAGATTCCCAGAAAGGAATTATGATCGGCAAGAAGGGGGAGGCTCTGAAGCAGGTTGGAGCACGAGCACGGAAAAATATCGAAGAGTTTCTCGGGCAAGGTGTCTACCTGGAACTCTTCGTGAAGGTGAGGAAGGATTGGAGATCAGATGAGAATCGATTGAAGGGATTTGGGTATTGAGAATTCAAAATTCAAAAGTAAAAATTCAAAAAGGGGAATATCCCTCTCTCTTAGCAGGGGAAGAATTTAGCCACTAAGAACACCAAGGTTCACCAAGAGCCTCTTGCTTTCTGCCTTTGCGTGAATTCCCTCCCAGCACTACTATGAACAACAAACTTGACTTAATACATCGTCCGCGCCGTCTGCGTAGGACTGAAGGAATTCGGAACCTCGTTCGCGAGACTCGGCTTCACACCGACAATCTGGTTGCACCACTCTTCATCGTACCCGGAACTAATGTTCGACGCGAAGTAGTTTCGATGCCGGAAGTTTTTCAGCTTTCGGTTGATGAGGTGGTGAGAGAGTGTATAGGACTAATAGAACTTGGAATCAAAAGCGTGATCCTCTTCGGGATACCTGAGAGTAAAGATGCTGAAGGTAGCAGTGCGTGGGATAGTGAGGGGATTATTCAGCGGGGCATACGTGCGATCCGAAAGGAAGTACCGGAGATGACGATCATCACCGATGTCTGCCTCTGCGAGTATACCGATCACGGACATTGTGGTCTGCTCGACGGAGAACATATTTTGAACGATGAGTCGGTTGAACTCTACGTTCGCATGGCAATCTCTCACGCAGAGGCTGGTGCAGATATGGTTGCTCCGTCCGATATGATGGATGGTCGTGTTGCCGCAATTCGGGATGGACTTGATGCCGAGGGTTTCGAGGGAATTCCGATTATGTCCTATGCAGTAAAGTATGCCAGTGGCTTTTATGGTCCCTTCCGTGATGCTGCCGACTCCACGCCAAGTTTTGGTGACAGGCGTTCGCACCAGATGGATCCGGCAAACGGACGGGAGGCAATGCGCGAGGCGTTGCTTGATCTGGAGGAAGGAGCAGATATCCTCATGGTAAAGCCGGCGATGCCCAATCTCGACATCATCAACCAACTCTACCAGAACACCGATGTCCCAATTGCTGCCTATCAAGTCTCCGGTGAATATGCTATGCTCCACGCTGCCGCCCAAAAGGGCTGGCTCGATTTGGAGCGAACAATGGTTGAGTCGCTAACCTCTATTCGTCGCGCCGGAGCCTCAATTATCATTACCTATTTTGCTGCTCGAATGGGTCGACAAATTCAGAGTGTCAGAATTCAAAAGTAAAAATTCAAAATTCAAAAAGAGTTAGTACTGTACAGCACAGCCCCATCTTCCCTATGTTGATCTTCCCAGACCCCATCTCCAACGTTTTGAGTTTTGCCTTTTGAATTAACGAGTGCATGCCGTTTTATCTTTTGAATGACTTGGGGAGGGGAAACGCATCTTTCCTATATTGATCTCTCCACACCCCATCTCCAACGTTTTGAATTTTAAATTTTGCCTTTTGAATTGACCAGTGTATACCACAACCAACTACACAATAGAATTGTTTGATCGTTCCGGCAACTCTGATGAGAAAATAGAGCTTGCCGAGAATGTCCAACTCGGATTTCAGAAGAGGCCGAAGGAACTCTCGCCAAAATTTTTCTACGACGAGCGGGGATCGCAGCTTTTCGAGAAGATCACAAGGCTTCCTGAATATTATCAGACTCGTACCGAGCGGAAGTTGTTGCAGCAGATTGCTCCTCGATTGGCTGAAGAGAAGTTCGTTGAGTTGATTGAGCTTGGTTCTGGAAGTTCAAGCAAGACGCGAGTTTTGCTTAGTGCGATGACGACGAGTGGAGAGTTGCAGCACTACATTCCAATTGATGTTAGTGGTGACTTCCTTCTTTCGACAGCGGAGAAGCTCGGCAACGATTATCCAACTCTTCAAATCAGACCAGTTGCAGGGGATTTTCTCGACGGGCTTAAGGGGATCGAACGGTCTGGGTCAGCACTCGTGATTTTTCTCGGTGGGACAATCGGTAATCTCTATCGCTCGGAAGGAGTTGCGTTCCTCACCACCGTTGCAGAAGATATGGCTGAGGGGGATCTCTTTATGATGGGAGTTGATTTGGTGAAAGATCCAACTCTCCTCCACGCTGCCTACAACGATTCGGAGGGAGTGACCGCCGAGTTCAACAAGAATCTTCTCCACGTGATTAATCGGGAACTTGATGCGACCTTCAATCCAGACGAATTCTATCACTACGCTTTCTATAACCCCGACGATACGCGGATAGAAATGCGTTTGGTGAGCAAGAGCAAGCAAGAAGTGAACATCGGCAAACTTGAAATACAGGTGGACTTCGAAGAAGGTGAGTCGATATTGACGGAGATCAGTAGGAAGTTTACTAAAGCCTCGGTTGGATCAATGTTGAGCGATGCGGGAATGGAGTTGATTGAGTGGTGGGGTGATGATGATGAACTTTTTGGATTGATTGTCGCACGAAAGGAGAGAAGTGGATTGTAGGGTAATTGAGATCTGTTTTGCAGAATGCAGAATTACCAAGGGAACTGCACTCTCACTCTACAAGTCTGAGTCAAGTGTGGGAGAACGCTTCGAGATCGACCAATTCCAACTATCTCTACTGTTAGACCAATGTTAACCGAGAATAGCCTCTACGAACAACTCTTCAACGAAGTCTTCACATCTTCCAACACCGATCGTGATCAGGTTGGTGTTGAAGTTGAGTTCTTCCCAATTCTTGTTTCGCACATCAACACCGGGGCTGCACAGCCGGGGAAGAACTCTGGGTCAGGATTTATTGGACTCTACCCCTGGTTAATGCTCTTAGCTGATCGGCACGATTGGCAGCCAGCACCGGTTGAATCTTCTGCTGCCATTGCCTTTACTCTGCGTGAAGGGGGGAGAGTAACGTTGGAACCGGGAGGGCAGATTGAGTATAGCACGATACCCCATCCCAACTTAACTGAGGCGCTGAATGACGTCGAGCGGTTCGAACAACTCTTGAGGGAGGAAGGGGAACGAGTTGGCTTAACCTTCCTCTCCGAAGGCTTCAATAGTCACCTTGGCGGAGAAATTCCACAGTTGGTTGTTCAAAAGCCACGCTATCTGTTGATGGATCAACACTTTGCGGAGGTAGGTCCATACGGACGAATGATGATGCGGCAGACCTGTGCAACGCAAATAAACCTCGACTTCGGTTCACCCGACGTGGCAGTTGAGCGGTGGCGTTTAGCAAACCTTGCTGCCCCCGCACTGAACGCCCTCTTTGCCAATTCGCCAAACGTTTTTCATGACCAGAACTACCAGAGCTTCCGCTATGAAATCTGGAGGAAGACCGATCCGTGCCGGACAAATTTTTCATACGAGGCGAGTTGGTCGGGCGACCCAGTTGCCACCTATATGAGCTTTGCTTTGGATGCAACCGTTCTCGCAATCTCCGATCCAGTTGAGGGGTTCCGCTCCCCTTCGCGTTCGCTCACGTTTCGCCAGTGGATCGTCGAAGGGGGCGATTCTGGTCCAGACCTTGACGACTGGCGAACACATCTGACAACTCTCTTCCCTGATGTTCGACCTCGTGGATTTATCGAGATTCGTTCGATTGATGCTCTTTCTGGTCCCCTTCGGCGTGCTGCCGTCGAGCTTACGGTTGCTCTCCTCTACAACGATCAGGTACGGAGACGAGGGTTGAAATTGTTTGAAGATCGAGTGCTCCGCGCAAAGGGAGAACCAGTCAGTTCGTGGGAAGAGCGGTTCAGTGTCGGGAAAAAGTTGTTAGAGATTGCGTGCGCTGAAGAGAATCTGGAAAGTTTGATTTGGTACGACAAGCACTACCTCAAGCAAGATCAAATTTCCGCTCGGAAACTTCTCGAAGATGCCGAGTTGCAGAATCTCAAGTGATTTCTTTCTCTGCTTATAGCCAAATTTTTGAGGGTGTTTTAAAAGCCATTGTTGGGGTCAGGAAGGTCGGAAATGGATATTCCTTCAAGTCTGTCACTCTGAACGGAGCGTAACGGGGTGAAGAGTCTCTCCGGTTCCGTAGAAAAGGATTACCATGCGGAGGATATCCTACGAAATTACCTGTGGTACTCCCATTGGCGGCCTTCGGCATCCGCCGTAACAGATCAGAATGACAGATCTGTGCACTGATTTGCTGAATCCTCGCCTACGGCGAACGAGACTTTTAGGCTACGCTCTTCGCAAGATTCCAGAAGCTGAGAGAAATCCTCTCTGTTCGTATCTCTTTTTATCCAACCCTCTGTCACCGCATATTCGCGTCTCTTTTTTCTTAGCTTTACGCCCTCTTAACGAATAGCCAGATTTGGATATTCAATTCTCCCCCTAACCGACAGAAGATCGTAACGCAATATTCATACTATTTCTGACCACGCAAATATGGCCGATCACAATTTTGATGTCGTCGTTATCGGAAGCGGACCCGGTGGATATATCGCCGCCATTCGTGCCGCTCAACTTGGACTAAAAGCTGCAGTTATCGAGACCGACCGACTTGGTGGCGTCTGCTTGAACTGGGGGTGTATTCCAACAAAGGCACTCTTAAAGAATGCCGAGCACAAACATTTCTTGAACGAAGCTGACGAGTGGGGCTTCTCGCTCGGCAATGTAAGTGTTGACTTCCCGAAGGTAATTGCTCGCAGCCGAGACGTTGCCGACCAGAATTCTTCCGGTGTAAGTTTCTTGATGAAGAAAAACAAGATCGAAGTCTTCATGGGATGGGGCTATATCGTGGACAAAAATCGAGTGGAAGTGCGCGATAAAGATGGAAAGGCGACAGAGAGTCTGACATCCAAATCGATAATTATCGCTACTGGAGCAAGTCCACGCATTTTCCCCGGCATTGAAGTCGACTACAAGAGGGTGATTACTTCGAAGGAGGCTCTGACGTTCGACAAACTACCTGAGTCGCTGATTGTGATTGGAGCCGGAGCTATCGGAGCAGAGTTCGCTTACTTCTACAATGCCTTCGGGACAAAGGTGACGATGGTAGAGTATCAACCAAACATCTTACCGGTAGAGGATGAAGATGCTTCCAAAGAGGTTGCCCGAGCATTCAAGAAACAGGGAATTGCCGTTCGTGGTGGAACTAAGGTTGTCTCGGCAAAGGCAAATGGCAACGGAGTGGAAGTTGTTGTGGAGAATAGCAAGGGTGAACAGGAGACCCTGACGGCTGAGATGGCGTTGAATGCTGTTGGCGTTACCGGAAATATCGAGGGATTTGGTCTGGAAAATATCGGTGTGGAGATTGAGCGAGGCCACATTAAAGTGGATGAGTTCCTTCGCACGAACGTGCCGGGCGTTTACGCTATCGGCGACGTTGTGGGTGCTCCCTGGCTTGCCCACGTTGCGTCGATGGAGGGGGTTGTTGCCGCAGAACATATTGCAGGTCATGCAGAGCATGGAATGGACTACAGCAATATCCCCGGCTGTACCTACTGCCAACCTCAGGTTGCATCGGTAGGTATGACTGAGAAGGCAGCGCGGGAGGCTGGATATGAGGTGAAGGTTGGTAAGTTCCCTTTCAAGGCGAGTGGCAAGGCGCGGGCCATCGGACATACCGACGGCTTTGTAAAGCTCGTGATCGATGCGAAGTATGGAGAGATTCTCGGCGGACATATTGTCGGCTCGGAGGCTACGGAAATGATCGCCGAAATCGGTCTCGGTCGCGCCGCCGATGCTACAGGAATGACAGTGCATCGCACCGTTCACGCCCACCCAACTCTATCAGAGGCGGTAATGGAAGCCGCCGCCGATGCTTACGGGGAAGCGTTGAATATGTGAGGTCAATTCAAAATTCAAAAGTAAAATTCAAAAAAGTAGGAGAGAAGGAGTTGGGGTAGTTGGTCTATAGAAGCCAAACTCGCTTTTTGAATTCTCTATTGAACCTTTACGTATCGGCAGCCGACAGCCATCGTTAAACGACTATCTCACTTTTTGAATTTTGCATTTTGAATTTTGACTTCCTCATAGAGCCTTGGCGTGTTAGCAATCGCGTGAACCTGATGTTGCTTGTGGGGCTTGACTCAGAGGTATTGGAGATTGTCTCCCGTCCTCGTGCCCGTTCCGTCGGCGACCAGTTTGCCCACCTGCACAACGCACGGTTGCTTTGGCTGAGCGTTGCCGCACCTGACTTAGCCGAAGGGGTGAGCAAGATTGGGAAAGGGGAGTTCGGTAGTGTTGAGGATTTGGGTAGGCATCTTCGGCAGTCAGCGGAAAAGGTCGAGAGTTTGTTGGAGCGGGGATTTGAGAGTGGGAAAATCAAAGGGTATAAAGGGAGTCCGGCTCTCTTCCTCGGCTATCTGTTAGCTCACGAAGCACATCATCGGGGGCAAATTTTGCTGACGCTCAAGCTCGGCGGATATAAAGTCCCACAGGAATTGCAGTATGGGATATGGGAGTGGGAGAAGGTTTGATGGTAGAATTCAAAAGTAAAAATTCAAAATTCAAAAGGTAGAGTTGAGTTTTGACTGTGGTGTTATTCTTCTACCCTGTTTTTGAATTTTGCATTTTGAATTTTTAATTGACCAGTTGAGTTTTGACTGTGGTGTTATTCTTCTACCCTGTTTTTGAATTTTGCATTTTGAATTTTTAATTGACCAAATGAACATGTGTAGATACTTTGCCTATATCGGCAAACCGGTGCTTGCCAACGAGTTGCTCTACAAGCCACAGCATTCGCTAATCGAGCGGCAGTCAATCGGAGCGCAGGAAATGTCGATCCCGATCAACGGTGACGGATTCGGAATCAGTTGGTACGACTTCGCACTCGACGATGAGCCGTGCCAGTTCCGCTCGGTTCGTCCCTCTTGGAGCGATCAAAATCTCCGGTTCTTGGCGAAAAAGATCAAAACGCCGATGCTCTTCGCTCACGTGCGTGCCGCAACGCCCGGCTTCGCAATTGATGAGCAGAACTGCCACCCCTTTGTCCACGGCAAGTTGACCTGGATGCACAACGGAATGTCTCTCGGATTTAAGAAATTTCGACGGAAGCTACTGAGAGATCTGAAAGATGATGCTTACGATGCAATTCACGGATCTACCGATTCAGAACATCTGTTCGGTCTCTTCTTGGATCAGCTTGATAATCCAACTGGTGAGGTGACAACCGAGGAAATGGCACAAGCTATGTTGAAAATGTTCGAGAAATTGGACGGACTTCTCTTAGAACACGATATTAAAGAACATTCCTACCTAAACCTTTCGGTCTCCAACGGCAAGGCTGTGATTGCCACTCGCTACACCACAAATCCCCGAGTTCAACCGGCAACACTCTACTATATGTTCGGCAAAAATTATGTTTGCGATGACTATCGTTGCTATATGGAGCCGGATGATGGGCACAGTGGTGCGGTGATTATTGCATCGGAGCCATTTACCGCTGTGAAATCTGATTGGATTAAGGTTGGTCGGAACTCAATGATTATCGTCGACGAGGATCTCTCAATCCGCTTCCAAGACATCGAGATGTCGTTCGAGCGGGCTGGATTTGTCTATCAGTAGGAATTCAATTCAAAATTCAAAAGTAAAAATTCAAAAACGGGGAGTACTGGGGTGTTTGTACCAGATACTCCCTTTGTCATTTGGGTTGATTTAGAAATGTCTGTCGATTTTTCTCTACTACCTTAGAATTTGCGGAGTGGATCAACATCGTGGCACTCTTTTCTATACGGCTTCGGCAGCATTATTTTCCTCAGAACCACTTTCTGGGGCTTGAATTTTGAATTTTGCCTTTTGAATTCCTTGGAGTAGCCTCATCTATTTATCACTTAGAATCAACGGGGCGGATCAACATCGTGAGGCTCTTTTCTACATTCTCTACACTGCCACCTTGTAGGTAGCACACGACTTTGGCAGCGATATTTTCCTCGGAATCACTTTCTGGGGCTTGAATTTTGAATTTTGCCTTTTGAATTTTGAATTCCTTGGGGTAGCCTCATCTTTCTTTCTTAACTTTGCGGCTTCGGTTTTGAATCCGCCGTGGCGGAGGCCTGAAGAGAGGCAAAAACCTTCAGACAGCTTCAATTTTTGAATTTTGCCTTTAGAACGGCGAAGCCATCACTGAAAGTAATTTTGATTTGATATGGCATCAACGCTACTGCCTTTCATTCTTTTGTTGCCGTTTGCAGGGTTCCTGGTGAATGGCCTGCTTGGAAAAAAAATTGGTTCGGAGAAGGTAATCGGTGCAATCGGCACAGCGGCTATTGCTCTTCCGTTTCTGTTTGCCGTTCTTCTCTTCTTCGAGATGTTGGGACTACCTCCCGACGACCGTGCAATGCACGTAACCCTCGCCTCTTGGATCACAGCCGGGAAATTCTCCGTCGACTTCGCCTATCAGATCGATCAGCTTTCGATGATCTTCTTGCTGATTATCACTGGCGTTGGCTCGCTTATCCACATCTATTCGATTGGATACATGCACGGCGACCGAGGATTCTTCCGCTTCTTTGCCTACCTGAACCTCTTCATCTTCATGATGTTGAACCTCGTTCTTGCCGATAACTTCTTAGTGACGTTTCTTGGGTGGGAGGGGGTTGGTCTCTGTTCGTTCTTGCTCATTGGATTCTGGTACGACCGGAAGTTCGAGGGGACGGCGATTACTTGGACCGGTGATGCAGCGAAGAAAGCGTTCGTGATGAACCGAATTGGCGATCTCGGGATGCTGATCGGCATGTTTATTCTCTTCAGCCAGTTCGGAACGTTGAAGTACGCAGAGATTGCTGCTGGGCTTCCCGGATCGATGTCCGAAGAGATGATTACGATTGCCACGCTCTGCCTCTTTCTCGGGGCGTGCGGTAAGTCTGCCCAGATTCCACTCGGCGTTTGGTTGCCAGATGCGATGGCTGGTCCCACACCGGTCTCAGCACTTATCCACGCCGCAACAATGGTGACTGCCGGTATCTTTCTGGTTGCCCGGAATGCTGCCCTCTTCTCGATGTCGCACACCACGATGGCCGTTATTGCAGGGGTCGCCGTTACCACGGCGCTGATTGCTGCGACAGTCGGATTAGTGCAGAACGACATCAAGAAAGTTCTCGCCTACTCCACGGTCTCACAGCTTGGCTTTATGTTCGTTGCGCTCGGCGTTGGAGCTTGGACTGCGGCTGTCTTCCACGTGATGACCCACGCCTTCTTTAAAGCACTTCTCTTCCTCGGGTCGGGATCGGTGATCCACGGCATGCACGAGGAGCAGGATATGCAGAAGATGGGGGGACTAAAGAAGTACATGCCGCAGACCTACAAGACCTATCTGATCGGATCGCTTGCCATTGCCGGTATCGTTCCGTTTAGTGGCTTTTTCTCAAAAGATGAAATTCTCGCAAGTGCCTTCGCAAACGGCAATGCGATTCTCTGGGGTGTTGGTGCGTTAGCTGCCTTCTGCACAGCCTTCTACATGTTCCGGTCGGTCTTCCTCACCTTCCACGGCGAGGAGCGTTTCGACCACCACCACGTACACCCACACGAATCGCCAGCAACGATGACGATTCCACTCTGGATATTGGCAGTGTTAGCAACGGTTGGTGGATTCCTCGGGTTGCCGATAGTTCTGGGTGAACACGTTCATGCGCTTCACAGCTGGCTTGAGCCGGTTTTTGCACAAGCCTCAGCTAACATGCACGGCCACCACCTTTCCCACTCGCTCGAATGGGTGCTGATGGGAGTATCGCTCACGATTGCCGCTCTCGGCATTTTCCTTGCCTATCGGATGTACATTCAGAAGCCAGAGTTGCCAAACCAGGTCGCCGGAAGCTTCAAAGGTTTGTACAAGCTGCTCTGGAACAAGTGGTACGTCGATGAGGCATATCAGGGGGGCGTTGTAAAGCCAATTTGGGAAGGATCGAAGAGCATTCTCCTGAAGGGGATCGATAAAGGATTGATTGACGGAACCCTTCACGGTCTTGCCAAGATGACTGGAGGAGCATCGAATCTCTTCCGAAAGATTCAAAGTGGTGTAGCCCAACAGTATATGTTGGTCTTTATGGTTGGCATTCTGGTGATTATTGGATGGTTGGTGTTTGGGTAAGCGATCATATCAGAATTTGAATGGTGCTGATCGCCTATAGAAAAGCACTAACGTGACGACATTTACAACAAAAGCAAAAGCTGATTGCTCAAAGCTCATAGCTGAATGCTCATAGCTCAACAACATGATTCTTCTCGCGACACTTTTTATACCTCTTCTCGTTGCTGGCATTATGATGCTAATTCCGGCGGGACAGGGGAAGACTCATCGAATGCTTGCAGCCGTTGGAACAGGGGCGGCCTTCTTGGTTTCGCTCCTTCTCTGGTTCCAGTTCGATAGCAGTAATGCCGCCTTCCAATTCGTGACCGACTATCCGTGGATTCCATCTCTGGACATCGGCTTCCGTTTCGGTCTCGACGGCATGTCGGTTCTGCTTGTGTTGCTAACCACGTTTATCATGCCGATTGCAGCCCTCTCAAGTTGGGGGTCGGTACGCGATCGGGAGAAGCAGTACTATATCTGGATGCTGATTCTCGAGTTTGGGATGTTGGGGGTCTTTATGTCGCTCGACACGTTCCTCTTCTACGTTTTCTGGGAACTTGTCTTGATCCCGATGTACTTCCTGATCGGTATCTGGGGTGGTAAAGATCGCGTCTACGCCTCCATCAAGTTCTTTATCTACACGATGGCTGGCTCACTGCTGATGCTGGTTGCGATCATCTGGCTTGGAACGTATGCCGGGAGCAATGGCGGTGGGTTTACAACAGACTTGCAGAAGCTGCTTGCCATCGGGCCGAACATCGCGCTCGAATCACAGAAGTGGCTCTTCTTAGCCTTTGCACTCTCCTTCTGCATCAAGGTTCCGGTTTTCCCGGTTCACACCTGGTTGCCCGACGCACACACGCAGGCTCCAACAGCCGGTTCGGTAATTCTTGCCGGTGTGATGCTGAAGATGGGAACCTACGGGTTGATCCGCTTTAACCTGCAACTCTTCCCGCAGTCGTCGCTTCACTACGCAGATATTATTTCCATCCTCGCAGTGATTGGCATTATCTACGGTGCGCTCTTAGCCATGGTGCAGACCGATGTGAAGCGGTTGGTGGCCTACTCTTCGGTTGCCCACCTTGGGTTTGTGACGCTCGGCATCTTCTCAATGACTACTGAAGGAGTGCAGGGGGCGGTGATCCAGATGGTGAACCACGGACTTTCAACCGGTATGCTCTTCCTTCTGGTTGGCTATATCTACGACCGCCGCCACACGCGCCAGATGTCTGACTTCGGTGGACTTGCCCGCTCGATGCCGGTCTACGCAACCTTCTTCGCCATAGCGGTTTTCGCTTCGGTTGGCCTTCCCGGACTGAACGGATTTGTCGGTGAATACCTCACGTTGATCGGAGCCTTCACCTCCAAGCATCTCTCCACAACGTGGTTTGCAATTTTAGCTGCAAGCGGTGTGATTTTCGCGGCGGTCTACCTGTTGATTCTCTTCCAACGAATGTTCTTCGGTCCAATCACACACTCCGAAAATGAGAAGGGAAGAATCAAGGATCTAAGCAAACTTGAGATCGGCATCTTAGTTCCACTCGTCATCTTCATTGTCTGGATTGGGGTACAGCCAAACACCTTCCTGAAAGTGAGTGAAGAGTCTTCCCGCGCAGTGGTTGGGGTTGTGGAGAAGCTGAGTGGATCAACCGAGTATGCTGCCGAGGTGACGGAGAGGATGACAGGAAATGCCGTCAGCACACCTGTCCCGCAGGAGAACCAGCCAATACCTGCACCAGGCAAAGTAGAGCAAGATATCAGTGAAGTTGAAAACAACTTGAAAGTGTCACCCCCTTCAACGACAGTAGCACCGGAAGGGAAGTAGGTTCCGGTTAAATTCAGCGGACGAGATGTTCGCGAGCATAGTACGAGACAGAGCAGGAACGAAACAGAGACGTAGCTTCACACACACACTCTCTCTCTGCACAAGCGTGGAGATGAGGGGTAAAGTGAAAGGATAGATTCTTCAGAACATTATGTCAGAAACTGATTTTCTCGCAATAGCTCCAATCACAACCGTCGCGGCATTCTCCTTAATCGCGATGCTTGTTGACGCAGTGGTCAAGAAGAACACCACAGTGATGCAAGCCCTTTCGATTATCGGTCTGCTGGCCGGAATTGGGGTTGCCGTCTGGACTCTTCCGCAAGATGTGAGTGGATTTAACGGACTTGTGAAGGGGGGAGGGATGTCCAATCTCTTCGATATTCTCTTCTGCGCTGCCGGTATCCTTACGGTGTTGCTGGCAAAGGAATACTTAGAACGTCTCGGGGGAGCCTTCGATGAGTTCTACACACTACTCCTGATGTCAACTTCAGGGGCGATGTTGATGGCTCACTCAACCAACTTCATTACGCTCTTCGTTGGTCTTGAGTTGATGTCGGTCTGCTTCTACATCTTAGCTGGCTTTATGCGTCGCCAACTTCGTTCGAACGAGGCTGCAGTGAAGTATTTCTTGCTCGGAGCGTTTGCCTCAGGATTTTTGCTCTACGGTATGGCCTTGATTTACGGGGCAACAACCTCGACTGGAGCAGACGGAATTCTCAGCGGCATGAGCTACACAACAATTGTGGCGAACGCAGCCGGTACTACAATGCCCCTTCTTTTCTGGGCAGGTGTTGCGTTGATGGTTGTTGGACTCGCCTTCAAAGTTGCCGCCTTCCCCTTCCACCAGTGGGCTCCTGATGTTTATGAGGGTGCGCCAACCGTGGTCACCGGCTTTATGAGTACAGCCGGCAAGGCAGCCGCGTTCAGCGCATTTATCATCTTCATTAACACGATTTACAGCAGTGGAGTAGAGGGAATAGATCGTTTGCAAATGGTTTTGGCAATTCTTGCCGTCGGTTCAATGTTTATCGGAAATGTGACGGCAATTGCGCAGAGCAACGTTAAGCGAATGTTGGCCTACTCATCGGTAGCCCACGCAGGATATATGCTGATCGGCTTGGCAACTGGTGGGGCGGATGGTTCATTCGGTATCCTCTACTATTTGATTGCCTACCTCTTCATGCAGATAGGTGCGTTCGCTATTGTCGGTATTCTTGAGAAGGAAGAGGGGCGAAACCTGACGTTCGACGACTACAAAGGACTTGGCAAGCGGCGTCCCGGGCTGGCAATGATGATGGCAATTTTCATGTTCTCACTTACCGGAATTCCACCCTTTGCTGGATTCTTCGGCAAGTACCAGCTATTTAAGGCAGCGATTGGAGCTGATATGACCTGGCTGGCTATCTGTGGCGTCGTTGCCTCCGTCATATCTGTCTGGTTCTATCTCGGCCTCGTCATCTCGATGTTCTTCCGGGATTCCGAGGAGAGAGAGGGAACCGAACCTCCCCTCAGCGGACTTTCAACGGCAGCCCTCGCGATAGCAATCCTCGGCACATTGGTGATCGGCTTTCTGCCGCAAGTGATCTATAATTTGCTCTGATAGTCGGACGATTAATCGTCGATAGCCGATTGTTCGAAACGTCATGCTGAGGTCGCCGCGGCGAATCAATGTATGGCGTTTCTCTGTTTGTGAGAGATTTGAGTGACGTGGCGATCATTGCGGAACATCGCCATCAAACGAGAGTTCTAAAACAGCTTCTGTGCTGTTCTCTTTCAACTCTCCTGTTCTTTTCGTAATGTCAGATTCTAATTCAGAAAAAAACATCTTCCCCGAAGTTGTCGTCATACCTTCCCAGTAATCACGTATGGCAGATCATAAACCGATAGCAATCCAGACGTTCTCTTTATCCGACCTTACCGACCGGGAAGAACTTGTGCTGCGCAACATCGTTCACCACTATGTTCTCACAGCTAATCCGGTCGGTTCGCGCTTCCTTTCTAAGCGACTCGACGAAGAGTCGTTGTCGGCAGCAACGATACGGAACGTGATGGCCGACCTTGAGGAGAAGGGATATATCAGCCACCCGCACACGTCAGCCGGTCGAGTGCCAACCGATCAGGGCTATCGTCTCTACGTTGATATGTTGATACGGATGGAGGGCTTAACTCATGCAGAACAGCAGGAGATCAGGAGAGGAATCCACACAGATGCTCCGCAAGCCCAGTTGATGAAGGAGACTTCACGATTGATTGCCGCAATTTCCAACCAACTCGGCATTGTTACCGCCCCCGAAATTCTTGGCGGAATTCTCGAACGCCTTGAACTAGTTCAACTCTCCAGCAGTCGCCTAATGGTGATTCTTTCCCTGAGAGCTGGAATGGTGAAGACGGTGATGTTGGAAGTGCACGAAGAAGTCTCACGGGATCAGATGGAGAGATTGACAATTCTGCTGAATGAACGATTGGGTGGACTAACTATTCGTGAGATACGGGGCACGTACCGAGACAGACTTCTCGACCTTGCTTCGAGTGGAGAGGCTTCAGGTCTTGTCAGAATATTTCTGGACTCTGCAGAACGAATCTTTGATGCCCAACCGGGCGTAGAGCGGGTCCACGTTGCACCGGCAAAGGAAATTCTGCACCAGCCGGAATTCTCCTCACCAGAGCAGGTGCGGGGCATTGTAGAGCTGATGGAGAACGAAGAGATTGTAATTCACCTTTTGGAAGGACATCAAGCCGCCGATAATGGCGTCCACGTTGCAATTGGGATGGAGTTGGAAGATGAGAGAATGGCCGAGTACAGCATGATTGCCACCCGCTACAAGGTGGGGGAAACTCACGGCACAATCGGTCTTATCGGCCCAAAACGAATGAATTACGCTCGCCTGATGTCACTTGTGGGATACGTAGCAAACACGTTGACAAACCAGTTTGATGAACGATAGGGGTGTGAATTCAAAATTCAAAAGGCAAAATTCAAAGTGAGGATGGGTCGAGAGTCAAAGAGTCAAGAATTGAGCGGAGAATATCACGCAAAATAGAACTATTAAGAAATTCAGATTCGATAACTAAGGGAATAGAGTATGATATCACGAGAGATTCCGATCTCGGAACATCAGGATGATGTTGCCGCGGGAAAGGGTGCAGAAGAGATTGCCGCTTCCTCTGAAGCGCACGTTTCAGGTGAAGGAATAGATCACGATGCAGTGATTGAGATGTTAGAGGCACGGGTTCGAGAGTTGGAAGGGGAGAGCGAAATGCTCCGCGAGCAGCGCCTTCGCGCTATTGCCGATCTTGACAACACCCGCCGCAGAGCGGAGCAAGATGTGCTGACTACCGTGCAGTATGCAAACGAAAATCTGCTGAAAAAGCTCCTGCCGATTGTAGATGACTTCGAGCGTTCTGTAGAGAGTGTTCCTTCTGAAAAAGAAGGAGATCCGTTTGTGCAGGGGATTGCGATGATTCGGAATAAGTTGGCAAAGTTGCTGGAGGAAGAGGGGGTAGAGCGAATTAGTGCGCTCGGAAAAGAGTTCGACGTGAATATGCACGAGGCATTGATGCGGCAGCCGAGCGACCAGCCGGAAAATACTGTGGTGCAGGAACTTGAGCCAGGATATCTCTATAAGGGGAAGGTTCTTCGTCACACCAAAGTAATTGTCTCAGCATGATAAAAGAGATTCGAGGAGTTCTGTAGGCAATATCATCATACGGAAACGTCCTCGGTCTACGGAAAGTGAACGACATCGATATTGAGTGGGTAGCATACTTTCAACAGGTATCTACTCACTCTTTATCTTGTGTATTGCACGTGAAGAGAGATAAGATATTGACCACTACTGTTTGTTCTATTCATGAGTCAACGCGATTATTACGAGATATTGGGCGTCGGGAAAGGGGCTACCGATGCGGAGATTAAGAGTGCCTACCGAAAGTTAGCACTGAAGTATCACCCCGATAAAAACCCTGACAACCCAGAAGCTGAAGCCCACTTCAAGGAGGCAACCGAAGCTTACGGAGTGCTCTGTGACCGGGATAAGCGTGCCCGATACGACCGCTTCGGTCATGCGGGAGTAGGGGGGAATGCTGGCGGCGGAGGTTTTGAAGGATTTACCAACTTCGAGGATATTTTTGAGGCGTTCGGCTTTGGAGATGTTTTTGGGGGGCGTCGGAGCGATGGACGTGGGGGTGGTCCGATGTTCGGTCGAGTTCCCGGAAGCGATATTCGCGTACGATTACCCCTGACATTGGAGGAAATTGCCACTGGTGTGGAGAAGACGATCTCACTGAAACGACAAATCCGTTGTCCCGACTGTGATGGGGGAGGCTCAACCGAGCCGCAGGGGACAGAAACCTGCAATCAGTGTAATGGTGCTGGACAGGTGCGGCAGGTCTCACGCTCATTCTTTGGTCAGGTTGTTAACGTTGTCCCTTGCACGAAGTGCCAAGGGGAAGGGAAGGTTGTGGTGAAGCCATGCAATCTCTGTGGTGGGGAGGGACGAGTACGAAGTGAGGAGACAGAGGTTCTGGAGATTCCAGCCGGTGTCTCCGATGGCAACTACTTGTCGCTTCGAGGAAAGGGAAATGCAGGTTTGCACGGAGGGCCGAGTGGTGATTTAACAGTGCTGATCGAGGAGGAGGGGCACAAGTACTTCATCCGTAATGGCAACGATGTTGTTTACGACCTGACGATCAGCTATCCACTGGCTGCGCTCGGGGGAGAAGTCCCTGTTCCAACACTCACAGGGAGTTCGATGATGGAGATTGAGCAGGGAACACAACCCGGAGCACTTCTCAGGATGCGCCACAAGGGAATTCCAGAGCTGAATTCATCACGTGTCGGCGATCAAATTGTCCGCATCACAATAGGTGTTCCAAAGAAACTCAACGACGAAGAGCGAGAGATGTTAGAACGCTTGGCCGGAATGCCGAACGTTAGCCTCACTAACGATAAAGGGGGGAAAGGGTTCTTCGAGCGAATGAAAGGAGTGTTTTCGTGAATTCAAAATTCAAAAGGCAAAATTCAAAATGAGAGAATGAAGCACTGATTCTTAGGTGTTCTCCTCTATCTCTCCCTTTTTGAATTTTGAATTTTTACTTTTTAATTAATTCCTGATGTTTTCTCTGAAACGGCTCTGGCCATACATTAAGCGGTATAAGTGGCGACTTATTATCGGACTGGCTGCGGTGACTATATCGAATGCTTTTGCCGCACTTATTCCAAAAATAATTGGTCAGACGATTGATCGACTCGACACACCCGACACATTGGTCGAGCAGGTGGGAATGTACACCACAGCATTCTTTCAAACCCTTAAAAAGAATGACGCCAGTTGGTTCACTACCTACATTGAACAGAGAACTCATGGGATCACAGCCGGAGACATTGTAGAACAAGTACTCTGGATTATTGCCCTCTCAATTATTGCTGGTCTCTTCCTTTTCCTCACGCGGCAAATGGTTATTGTCATGTCTCGCCTTGTTGAGCGTGATTTGCGCAATGATTTCATGGATCACGTTCAATCCCTTTCAATGCGGTGGTTTACTACCACGACAACGGGGGATATTATGGCACTGGCGACAAACGATATTCCTCGCATTCGAGAGTTCGCCGGTCCTGCACTGATGTACTCTGCCAACACAGTGACAACGTTTGCCTTTGCGGTTGGGATGATGTTTGCACTCTCTCCGAAGATTACACTCTTAGCTCTTCTCCCTCTCCCTCTTGTCAGCTATACAGTCTACAAAATCGGTAAGAAGGTACACCTTCTGTTCGGACAAGTTCAGGGACAGTATGCAGATTTAACGAGCAACGCGCAGGAGAATATCTCTGGCGTCCGAGTGATTCGGGGATATATTCGTGAGGTCTACGCTGAGAGCGTTTTCGGAAGATTGAGCGAACTCTATCGAATGAAAAACATGGAGTACATCAAGGTGGATGCCTTGATGATGCCAGCGATGATGACGCTGATAGGACTCTCCCAGTTGATTATTCTCGGCGTTGGTGGAGCAGAGGTGATGGCAGGACGGTTGACTATCGGTGAGATCACGCAGTTTGTTGCCTACCTCTCAATGCTGATCTGGCCTGTGATTGCTATCGGCTGGGTAACCAATCTCGTGCAGCGAGCAGCGGCGGCGGCAAAACGGTTGAACGAAGTCTTCGACCTGAAACCAGACATTGCCGACAGTGCGAAGACCGATAGAATGATAACCTCAATCAATGGGAAAATTGAGTTCAGAGATGTGACGTTGCAGTACGATCCGGAAATGCCAACAGTCCTTAAGCACCTCAACTTTACTGTGGAGCCGGGAGAGACGTTGGCGATTGTTGGGCCAACCGGTTCAGGGAAGAGTTCGATTGTGAACTTGATTGCCCGACTTTACGATCCGAGTGAAGGGGATATCTTTATCGACGACAAGCCGATAGCAACTGTTCCACTTGACACACTTCGTTCTTCAATTGGCACAGTGACGCAGGAGACGTTCCTCTTCTCTAAAACAATTGCCGACAACGTTCGCTTCGGTAGAACCGATGCCGACTTTGATCTGGTGACCGACGCAACATCGCTGGCACAGCTTCACGAGAACGTGACTGACTTTCCAGAGCAGTACGACACTATGGTAGGGGAGCGTGGAGTTACGCTCTCCGGTGGACAGAAGCAGCGAACTTCGATAGCGCGAGCCGTTCTTCGCCAGCCGAGTATCCTGATTCTCGACGATGCCCTCTCAGCAGTTGACACAGAGACCGAAGAGTATATCCTGCGTGGACTGCGGGACGTGATGAAGGATAGAACGACAATTTTAATTGCTCACCGCATTTCCACAGTGAAAGATGCCGACAAGATTATCGTGCTCGAAGATGGTGCAATCGTGGAGAACGGAACGCACGATGAACTCATAGAACTTGGCGGTCGCTATGCGTCAACCTATGAGCGGCAGCTGTTGGAGCAGGAGTTGGAGGCTATGTAGTCACGCTCACGCAAAGAACGCAGAGGATCAAGAAGTACTCTTGTCCTCTGTTGACTAATAAGTATTCTCGTAGATTTCAGGATAGTCAGAAAGAAGGAGCCATCAGAAAAATTTTTCTTCTTTGCGCTCTTTGCGGCTTTGCGTGCTCGAATAGAGAAGACAGATGGCTCAACTAAATCTCATCACTGGACTCACATCTCACTTCCGTGCCTTCCGTCTTCTCACGGTGAACAAAGAGATTCGTCGACTTGCTGCAATTCCGTTTTTCATCAACCTTGTTCTCTTCCTCGTTTTCGTTCCCCTTGCAATCTGGTGGGGAATAGGGTATGTCGACTCTCTCTTCGGTAATAGCTCGTGGTGGGTTCAGGCGTTATCGATTGTTGCGCAGATTATCGCTACGTTGGTTCTGATCGTTGCCTCGGTCTTTCTCTTTACGTTGATCGGAACAATCATTGCTGGACCCTTTGCTGGCCCTCTTTCAGAAGCCGTAGAACGATACGAGAGGGAGAAGAGAGGATTGCCTCAGTTGACGATTTCGGGGCGAGGTGTTATTCGGGATGCCGGACGTTCCATTCTCTACGCGATTGGCAGACTTCTACTCTTCATCTTGATCTACCCCTTCATCTTCGCCACGCAGTTTATCCCGGTTATCGGCGTTGCGCTCCACCCAATCCTCGCCTTCCTCTACGCCGCCTTTGTCCTCTCAGTCGATTTCAGCGACCCAACGCTCGACCGGTATATCGATACATTCAAGGCTAAACTTCGTTATGTCTGGAATCGGAAAGGAACATACCTTGGCTTCGGCGGAGGAGCCTTTGCGATGATGCTAATTCCGTTCGTGAACCTCGCGGTGATCCCAGTCTGTGTGATTGGGGCAACGATGCTCTACGTTGAAGAAAAATTCAAAATTCAAAAGTAAAAATTCAAAAAGGGGAAGAGGGGATTCGAAATTCAAAATGAAAGAGAGTGGATGGTTGCAATGTCTTCTCTGCTGTTTTTGAATCTTTACTTTTGACTTGAAACATATTCCAGCATGTTTGGCCTCAGTTGGCATTCGGCGGCGATGCGGATGCCGGAAACTCTCTTCTCATTCCGAAGCTCGTAGAGTCGTGGCACAACACGGTCGCGGAGTTCCAGAGGTGTCAGTGGATTGATATAGATGCTCGTTCCCCCCTCAAATCCTGCCGGTACGTTTACTCGCCACTTAATCAGAATGTGCCACGGCATCTTCACAATCGTGTCAACCGGACTGTAGTACCACTCCTCGTTGCAACTGATTCCTGGCCCCATTGCAGCGTGGATTGCGTGAATCAGATCACTAACTCCGCGCAGTTCTTCATCAGTATGCTCACCCGGTTGGGCGTGAACTGACTTCGAGAAGACTTCAATAGTTGGATAGCGGTGGCCAATGCCAGCGAAGGCGAGGGCGTGATCGTTCTCGGCAATCATCAGGTTGTACATCGCCGCAAAGTTGCTGGCATATTCGTTGAAAGCATTTGGATTGCTCTGCAACATCCGTACCTGTCGCGTTACGGAGGCTCCCCACTCATCCAACCCTACCAACTGTTTGTGGAGGTGGTCGAAGCTGGCTCCGGCAGGACGAAGCCAGTTCTGGAAGATTGAAACGTAGCGGACGTAGCGGTTGCGTGCAACAATACCCTCCATTGCATCGATCGTGATTCGGGTATAGTAGTAATGTTCTTCCGGAGTTAAGAGTCCACTGGAGACCAGTTCCTGATCGATCCCTTCTCCGGCAACAAAATGTCTGCGTGCGTTAATTAGTTCGTGGCAACCACCGAAGAAGAACTCACTTCGTTCTAATATCTCAGCGTCGGTGAGGGGGGGAAGTGTCGCCTGATTCGAGAGAGATTGCTTGTAGGCGATAACATCCCGCAAGTGCTGCATTCCAATATCCGATGCTGCGTAGACCTGAAGTCTCTCAGCTTCCGAGGCAGGAGGTTCGTATCCGTAGTTCTTCTTCCAGTAGTCGAGAGTGACGATCTCGAAGAGATTCGGCACGCAGCGGAATTCGGCTGTTGTCGTAAAGTACTCTTCTGGAGCGACTGCTTCGATCTTCCGCCACGTCTCTCCATCCCGTACCCACCGAAATTTTTCTGGCGGCGTCTCGAAGTATCGCTTTGAACAGAAAGAACAGATTGCATCCTCTTCACCCGTAATCAACTTTCCACGACTTCTCTCCGATGAGTTCGTCAGTGGGCGGGATGATCGTCCGGGAACCGCCCACACTTCATTCCCTGTGAAGGGATTGATTTGCTTCACCGTTCCATCTGGCATGATGTTGTAGTAGTGTGAGTAGTCCACAGAAGAATCCTGAAATTCGTTGACTGATCGATAGGATGCAATAGGCAGCATGTTGAATGTTAGAAGAGTGCGACTGACTTCCTCTCTCGACTCATTGCCACCTTCTCAACCTTCTCTCCTCTACAAGTTCAATCCAGCCTCCAACAGTGCTTCCACCTTCACTTCGGAATCGGCCTCGGCGTAGTAGCGTAGGAGTGGTTCGGTTCCAGATGCACGAATCAGGAGCCATCCACCTTCAACGAAGAACTTAAAGCCATCTACTCTGCTTGTCTCCGTAACCGGGTACTTCCCGAGTTCGGTTAATCCAGCGGAGGCACGTTTCAAGATTGCATCTTTCCGTTCTTGAGTCATCCGCTTATCGATCCGGCGATAGCGGTGAACTCCGAACTCTTCGTCAAGTTCACGAGAAAGTTCTCCGATTGACTTCTTTCTCTTTGCCATTACTTCAAGTAGCAGCAGGCCGTTGAAGATACCGTCACGCTCAGGAATATGGAGGGTTGTCCCAAGTCCACCCGACTCTTCGCCACCTATCAGAATCCGCTGGCTTGCCATCAGGTCTGCGATGTACTTGAAGCCGACAGGTGTTTCGATCAGCTTGATTTTCTTCTTAGCGCAGTAATCGTTCACCATCGTGGTGAGAGAGATTGTCTTCGCCACTGCTCCTCGCTTCTTTCGATCTTCGTAGAGGTACTTCATCAAGATCACGAAAACCCGATGCGAATCGACGAAGCTCCCATCTTCGGCAATCACTCCAAGGCGATCCGCATCACCGTCGGAGGCGAGACCAATTGAGTATCCACCAGTTCGTACTCGTTCGCTCAGTTCACCTAAGTATTCACCGAGTGGTTCCGGGTGGTCGATACCGGTGAAGCCGGGGTTGTGTTCGTTGTGAATTTGGTCGACATCTGGCAGAAGCAAATCCATTGTTTGAATGCCAGCACCGAACATCGGATCGTAGAGCACCTTGAACTTTGCCTTGCGGATTGCGTCGAGGTCGATTACCTTCTTCACGTAGTCAACATACTCCTTTCGGGCATCGAAGTAGCGAATCATCTTTCCCTTCACATACTCTGCAAGACTTGCTACCTTCGGCAACCGCTTCGGAGGATGCTCCTCGAACCCTGTCACATTCTTCTGAACCTTCTCAATATCTGCCGGAGCCGATGGCCCTCCATATCCAGCCTTCAACTTGAAGCCGTTATACTCCGCTGGATTGTGGCTTGCAGTAATTACCACTCCCCCTGCCAACCTCTTCTTCTTCGCAGCCAATGAGACTTGTGGCGTTGTCGAAATGCGGTCGGTTAGCCAGACTTTTACTCCTTCCGAGGCGAACACCCGCGCAGTCGTCTCAGCAAACTTTGCCGAGAGAAAGCGGGAATCGTAACCGACAACAATGCCTCGGTCGGCATTCTTCTGTCGTTTATAGAAGCGGGCTGCTGCGCGAGCAACCAGTGCAACGTTTTCGAAGGTAAAGTCATCGGCGATAACACCTCGCCATCCATCGGTTCCGAAAATGATAGGCATGTGGAGAAAGTTATTTGAAGTTAATTGATAGTAGTTAGCGGGAAGATCGTTTTACGTCTCATTGGCATCTTGCTCCCCTCTTGGTATGCCTGATGCGATTGGCAGAAGATAGGAGGTCGATCACATCCCGCCTCCTATCTTCTGCTCTTCACTCTTAAACTACTCCGACAGCAAATGCTGTTTCACCGGCGAACTCTGCACTCACATCCAGCTCTTCTTCGATTCGGAGCAACTGGTTATACTTCGCAGTTCTATCGGTTCTGCTTGCCGACCCGGTCTTAATCTGTCCGGCGTTTGTAGCAACCGAGAGATCGGCAATCAATGTATCCTCAGTCTCTCCTGAGCGGTGGGAGATAACGGCTGTGTAGAGATTGCGTTGTGCAAGTTCGATAACGTCCAACGTCTCGGTTACTGTCCCGATCTGGTTCAGCTTCACCAATACTGAGTTTGCGACGCCAGACTCGATTCCCTTCCAGAGGAAGTCGGTGTTGGTGACGAAGAGGTCGTCCCCAACAAGCTGTATCTCGTTGCCGAGAGCTTCGGTTAGCTTCCGCCAGCCCTCCCAGTCATTCTCAGCCAACCCATCTTCAATTGAGATAATCGGGTAGCGAGCCGTGAGGTCTTCGTACCAAGCAACCATCTCATCTACTTCCTTCAGTGATTTATCGGACTTGAACATTCGATACTTTCCATCTTCGTACATCTCGCTTGCGGCAACGTCGAGAGCCAACCAAACCTGATCTCCCGGCGTGTAGCCAGCCTTCTCGATTGCAGAAGTAATCAGCTCCAATGCCTCTTCGTTCGATTTCAGCGAAGGGGCAAATCCACCTTCATCTCCAACTGTTGTGCTATATCCTTTCTCGTGTAGCACACCTCGCAGCGAGTGAAAGACCTCGGTTCCCATCCGAAGCGATTCGGCGAATGAATCTGCGCCAACCGGCACTACCATGAACTCTTGGAAGTCGACAGTGTTGTCGGCATGTTTGCCACCGTTTAGGATATTCATCAGCGGGACAGGGAGAGTAGCGGCTTTAAGTCCGCCGATGTAGCGGTAGAGGGGCATCTTGTAGTAGGCTGCGGCAGCCTGTGCAACGGCCATCGAAACGCCGAGAATTGCGTTTGCCCCCAAGTTTCCTTTATTCTCAGTTCCGTCGAGAGCAATCAACGTGTAGTCGATTTCAGTCTGCCGGTCGACAGGTTCACCCACCAGTTCCGGTGCAATTGTCTCAATTACATTGCTCACGGCCTTCTCCACACCTTTGCCAAGCCAACGAGAAGAATCACCATCGCGCAATTCTACCGCCTCATGCTCTCCGGTTGAAGCCCCGGAAGGGACGGCAGCTCGACCCATCTCTCCACTTTCTAAGACTACTTCGACCTCAACGGTCGGGTTGCCGCGCGAATCAAGAATTTGCCGCGCGTGAATATCACTGATGTACATAAAACATGCTCCGGTTTCGGTTGAAAATGTAATGGGGCAAAGATCGGAAATTCCGGCTGAACGGGGAGTAAAGGTGGGTAGCTACTACATGGCTTTTGGAGTTAGCCAACATGTGCTGCGAGGAGGTATGATATCTCGGAATATTATGAACGATTTTGGCTGCACTCGAAGTAATAGAGCATTGTCGGGATGGTACGTGAGAAAGTGCGCTACGCCATTGGAATTATGTAGCTTACTTACCTGTTTAACCGAAATGTGGATGATAGAAGTACTTCAATGAGCAAGGGAATAACAATCAAGGAGAAAATCTACATCGCCCGGAGTCCTGAGGTAGTGTGGGACTATACTCAGGACTACTCCAGACGGCATTTGTGGGACAGATCGGTCATCAGTGCGAGGGTTATTCAAGAAGAGCCGGTTAGAGTTGTCGAGATCAGGGCAAGGGGGAGGATGAGGGCAAGGTTTCAGTACAAATATGGAAAGCGTCCACACAAGACAACACTCGCAATGATTCAGGTTGAGTCCCCCTTCGTGGTGGGAGGGGGAGGTTCTTGGGTATACGAACCTGAGAGTGAGGGGACATGGTGGACGCAGGTGAATACGTTAATTCTGAAAGAAAATCTTCTGGTTCGATTGCTTAGACCAATGATTGTGAAACAGCTCAGGCAGGGGATCAGGTCGTCGATGGAGGTGGCGAGGCGGATAATTGAAGGGGAGGAGAGAAAATTGTTGGCAGCAGTAGAGTAAAATTCAGAGAGAACCACCCAGCATACGATATATTCGGAATGGACAAGCTTAGGAAAAGGAATCTCCAGCTACGAAACACACAGCTCCCCGGAGTGGGCACAACCCACACTCCGAGGAGCTTAACTGTCGTGAGAAAACGCCAACCACGCCCATAGTTATATAACGCGTCTTCCCCGACTGCTGTGTCTTGTCAACAGGTGAGTCGTCTGCTGCTAATGCTTCCGATCTTCACCTGTAAATCTTTTCTCTCCCCCTTCTCTCAGTTCCGATGGGCGGTGATGTCGCTGAAGCGGAGAAATCCAGATCCTACTTTCTTTTCTGAACCAACCAAAGTTGAAAGTCCACTCTTGCCGTTCAGGGTTCTGTTTCGTTTTCCTATCGGAAGGGTTGCCCACTCAACCAGTGCTCGAAACGCAACGCGGCGCGATGGTGTGAAGTGGAGGAAGAAGAAGAGGCGCATAACCCAGGCAATAACTCCAGTGAATTGCATCCCGCGCAACTCTACGATCCCCTTGCCGATTCCAAGACTTGCGGCCTGACCCAGTCCAGGATAAGTAAACGGTTTCACTTCCATTCCGGTTAGCAGTCTCGCAAGATTTTTTCCGATCTGCTCTCCCTGTTTAATCGCCCAGAGTGCGTTCTGTGGACAAGCCTTCCCGCGTTTTACCTGAATTACATGTGCCGAATCTCCACCTACCCAGATGTTTACAGCCTTTTCAGCACGGAGGTCAGGCGACGTGATAATTCTTCCTAACATTTCCCGACGGAAGTCTTCAGTACCCGGCATTGGCTTGATGCTGGTTCCGATTGTTGAGATCACCGTCTTTGCAGTAATAAACGTTCCGTCGTTCAGTGCAGCCCCTTCAGGAGTAATCTCGATCATCCGCGTCCAGAATCTGAACCGGACGCCGTAGTCGAGAAGTTGGCGGGTAGCGTAGTCAGTTAGCTTTGGAAACTCTTCGCTGATTTGCGGAAGAACCGTTCCTCCGGCGTGAACCAAGATAATCTCTGGCTCTATCTCTTGAAGCACTCGATAGTCAGTGCGTAATGTCTTGAGAAGCTCGGCGATAGCTGCTGCCATCTCCACCCCGGTGAAGCCAGCACCAGCGATCACAAACCTCAGTAACGACCGGCGTTTCTCCTCATTCTTCTCCAGTTCTGCCCGCTCCGTCAGCTCAATTACCCGTTGCCGAAGCATATCTGGCCCACTCTCTCCGCGAAGTGTTACGCCATACTCTTTCGTTCCCGGAATCAAGTCCAACGAATCGCGAACTCCTGTGCCAATGATTAGTTGATCGTAGGGGACTTCGATCTGCTCATCGGAGCCAACAGGGGCAACGATGACTTTCTGTTCTACGCGGTCTACTCGCTTGGCATATCCTCTGACTATGGTCGCCTTGGGGAAAATCTGCCTGAGTGGTGAGAGGCGATTCTCGTCCCTGATAACTCCAGCTACCGTTTCTCCCGACCATCCGTGGAAGACGTGGTGTGTGTGGGGGTCGATTACTGTAATCGAAACCTTGCCGGTACGAACCAAATCACCCGTTCCCTTTATTAGGCTTCGGTATGCGTGGACTCCAACATATCCACCACCAAGAATTACCACCCGAGTATGATTCTGCTTTTTCATTCTTCTTCTCTATTGATCTTGCTTTTGAAGCAGGTTAACGCTGCAATTTTTGACTCTATGAACTCTTAACTCTACACACTCCACGAACTCTAAAACCCAAACGCTGGCTGCGGCACAGGTCGTCCGACAATCTTGCGGATTGGCTTGATTGTTCGCGTTGTCGCTACTTCTATTGGATCGATCAGGTTGTTGAAGGATCGGAGGGAGGCAAGCTCGAAGCCGAGGTGGCGAAAGCGCCGGGCTGTGCTTGCAATGGTGTCGACTTGATCCCGTGTTGGGTTGCCAAGACTGAAGTGCCCCTCGTGACCATTCAGTGCCAAGAGCATCGTCTCAGCTAAGCAGGCGTATGCGTGCCCCCCTGGAAGGCCGATGTGTGCGTTGATCTCCACACCGGGAACTGCAACCAAGCCGCCGTCGACAATCAACACGTCTGGGCGCTCTAATGTCAGGTTCGGGTCAGTGTTCCGAGGTTGTGTGTCGTCCAGAACAATTGCTCCCGGCTTCAGGTGCTCGCTCTTCAGCAGACAGTCGGCAGAACTTGTCATCAGAACAATCAGGTCTGCATCTTTCACTGCGTCGATTGAGTTAGAGACCTTCACGTTGGTCCAAGCATCTGTTCTGTGAACTTTGTCGGCTAAAGCGTGAAGGCGAGGCATATCTCGTGCAACAAGTGTCATGTTCACTGTCAGGTCTGATTCTGCCACCAGTTCCACCACGCTGCTTCCGACACTTCCGGTTGCCCCCACAAATGCAATCGTTGGGTTGTGGGTGGGGAATTCGTTCATAAGCCGCTTAATTCCCTCGAAAGTCATCCAAGCGGTGTAGGCATTGCCGTTGGTGACGGCAATATCTTTTCGATTTTTCAGGAGCGTTCCACCCTTCGCAACAGTTGCTGTCAGTGCTCCGAGTCCAACAATCTCCGCACCAAGTTCCACCGCTTTGTTTACTGCTGCCTCAATCTTCGGCATCACCTTGCTCCGTCCCTGCTCAAGCATTGCCCGTGCTCCCTGTGGAACCATGATGATGTAGCCTGCCGTCTCGTTCGGACGGTCGGCAAAGCTGACTTCACCGATATTGAATGCCGGAAGTGGTAGGTGCTTCAGTGCAGTGTTGTAAACGCGGTTCGGAATCAACCCAAGTGGTTTCAGGATATTCCCGAGGTCTTCCCGCACATCTGCGCGTGGGTGGACGAGGAATGCGAACTTCTTGCGGTTTTTTGCTGTGGTCTCCATTTTGAATGCTCTCTGATTTACTGTTGATCTATAATTGTTCTCTGAATTCTCATTTCCGGGCTGCCATTTCTCTCAGCAGCGAACGAACAGTAATCAGTCTATTGGCGAGACTTAAAGGGGTCTTAAAAGAGAATAATTTTTTTTGGAGGAGAGGGGGTGAATTGGAATGGAACCTCGATTTTTTGAAGAAAATGGAAGTTGTAGGCTGAAAAAATCATCTGTTTTTTGCTAAGTCGAGAGTCTTGTAGTTTTTTTTCCTGAAACATTGTGGATTGAGGCTGCGGAACCAGGAGCCGGAAACTGTAGTTCCAAACGTTGTTGACAGCCTCTCGGAAGAGAAAATGTTGGGCAAGTGAGTAACAGATCGATTGATTTCCTTATCTATAGTTCCATATCTATCCTCAATTCCAGAGCTTGTTCTTCTCAGTAGGCAGGAAGTCGTTGAGAGTTGGTTATTATGAACGATAGAGCTACATGATTCAGATAGAATTAGAGGTTCGCTATGAAATATGCTCTTCTCTTCCTCTTGTTGAATGCGTACTCGATATCCTCTCTCTATGCCCAGTCGGAATTTCTCGATTCAACATTTGGTACGAACGGGGTTGTGCTCGCCAACCATGAGAGAGTCGGTGCTGAGTTCGTTCAGACTCTTCAGGTTCAAGCTGATGGTAAAATTATCCTGTACGGTCTGGATCTTGATTCTGGAGGATTACGGGTTGTTTTAGGCCGCTATCATAACAATGGAGTGCCCGATCTGACCTTCGGTTCGGAGGGATTTGTCCAAACCTTTTTCTCGCGGAAGCATACTGGTGACTATAGTAGTCAGTATGAGCTTGGAGACATGGTGCTGCTCGATAGTGGCAAGATTCTCGTAGCCGGGTATTCTGGCGATGACAAGCAATTGTTTCTGGCCCGCTATAGCTCAAATGGTCAATTGGATGATACGTTCGGATCTGACGGAATTACCTACCCTTTCGACGAGCTTCAGCTTCGTCCTTCGGACATTGCTGTGCAAAAAGATGGGAGTGTCATTGTTTGTGGTGTGTCTAAAGACGGAGTCATTGCAGATGGCTTTCTTGCCCGGTTCAAACCAGATGGAACGCCAGATTCCTCGTTCGGTCGTGATGGTATTGTGCTGTCAGCATCAGTTTCCCAGGAATGCTCTCTCTACGGCTTTATCTCCCTTGCCCTCGACTCCGAAGGAAGGATTCTCGTGAACGGGTTTGATGACTACAACGCTGCGGTGGATTCATACAAGTTGGTTGTCGCCGCTTTCGATAGTAGTGGAAACATAGACACTTCTTTCGGGGTAAACGGGTGCAGTCTGAAGCTGGTAACCACCTTACGATCTATTAGCGTCGGTGATATACTCCTGAGCGGGAACTACATCGTTATGACCGTGGGGTCGGAGCAAGAATATGCAACGGTACGATTGACCCAAGGTGGCGAGCGCGACCAGACTTTCGGGATAAACGGGTATCAAGTGTGGCGCGATAGAGTGATTACTCTTCCGAGGATCAATGCGGGGCCGGATGGAAGCCTTTTTCTTTCTGGTTCGATTGTTGGTGACGGAGGGAGCTATGACTTTTTTCTCGGACGCTATCTTGCCGACGGCAGCATCGACAGTCAATTCGGTCGAAATGGTGAAATCGTGATTGATGTTAATAAGTCAGAGAATCGTGATTTCCCGCTGGGGGTCGTAAGCCAATTGGATGGGAAGATTATCCAGTTTGGTACTTCTTACAGGAGTGTTAAGGGAGACCTGACTCTCGTGCGATACAACGCTCAAGAGCTTGTCAGTAGCGTAGAGGGAGAGACAGAATTGTTTGGCACTATCGAGACCAGTGTTGTGGGCAACAGCATCGATCTCTCCTTTACCTCAACAACCAGAACAACTGTTGACCTCAGGCTCTACACACTCGATGGAAGGGAGTTGGAACAGTTCACTTACCCCGACATATTGCCCGGCAGACAAAGTCTTCAAATTGATTTACCGGAAGAACTTCCGAATGGACTCTATCTACTTGCTCTTTCAGTAGGAAGAGAAAAAGTTGAGGGAGTAAAAGTCAGAGTTGAGCGGTAAATTGTTATCAACGTCGATAAAAACAGATTATGAGCAACTACAAAAAAGCCACACTCGGTGGCGGATGTTTCTGGTGTGTCGAGGCAATTATGCTTCGGCTAAAGGGAGTAATCTCTGCTGAGTCAGGATATGCCGGAGGGAGGACAGAGAACCCTTCCTACCAAGATGTCTGTTCCGGAGTGACAGGACATGCCGAAGTGGTGCAGGTAACGTTTGATCCCGAGGTGATTTCATACGGTGATATTGTAGAAGTTTTCTTCCACACACACGACCCAACAACGATGAATCGGCAGGGGGCTGACGTTGGGACCCAGTATCGTTCGGTGATCTTCTATCACGATCAGGAGCAGAAGGAGATTGCCGAGGCAAAGAAGGAGGAGGTTGACGGGAGTGATCTCTGGAGCGACCCAATTGTCACCGAGATTAGTCCGCTCGACAAGTTCTATCCTGCAGAAAACTACCACCGGAACTACTTCGACACGAATCCCTACCAGCCATACTGTATGGCAGTAGTAAGTCCGAAAGTGCAGAAGTTCATGAAGACTTTCCGGGAGAAGGTGAAGGTAGAGGCATTATGATCGTTTCGTGGACTTGGTTACGACCAAGTCCACGAACAATTCAGCATCTCAAAGAAGGTTAAGGTTAATCAAACGACGAAGAGTCGGAGCCTCCACTATCGCTCCAGCCCCCTGAGTCGCTTGATCCGGAGTCACTACCTGACCCTGAATCGCTCGACCCGAAGTGACTGCTCCACCAACCACCACCTGAAGAACTGGTGGAATCGGAGTCGTGAGATCGGGAGCTGTGGTGACCCGAAGACGAGTCTGACTTCGAGTCGTCGTTAGTGTGAGAAGGCTTCGTGCTATCGTTACCGTGCGACTTGTGGTCTCCACTATCCTTTATCGACTTGTTGTCATCCTGCTGGTCGCCCGATTCAGTTGCTGACTGTTGGAATCGTGTCTGGTGGATTAAGGTGTCGTCAGCCATCGTATCAATCCCTTCATCGTAATCCATCTCTCCATCCACCTCAAAGTCTTCTCCTTCAGCCTCTTCAGCTCCAACTCCCTTCCGTTCCTTCATCATCCTCTCATACTTCGGATAGAAGATCAGCAGGAGAATAATGCCGACAGAGACAGCCGAGTCTGCGATGTTGAAAACGTAAAACCGGTCAAGAGAGAGTCCAAAGAGATTATCTGGAATGTCAACGTCGATAAAGTCGACAACTTTACCGTGGAACAGGGAGGCATAGTCGTAGAAGACTCCGTAGAAGACACGGTCGATTAAATTGCCAACTGCACCGGCCAAGATCATAGAGAGGGCGTAGTGGAAGCCACCAATTTTCGTGTCGTGTGCCTTGCGGAGCAGGTAGACAAGGAAGATTGCTGCTCCAATCGAGAAGAGGCCGAGCAGCAGGGGGGCACCGAAGTCCAGCCCGAAAGCCATGCCGGGATTCTCAACAAAAGTAAAGCGAATGAAGTCTCCGATTACCGGAATACTCTGCCCTCGTTCCATCCCCTCGTGGTGGATTCCGAACAGAGTAAATCCCTTCACTGCCATTTTTGTTGCCTGATCGATCAAGACGATCAAGGCCGATAGTGTGAGCAGTTTGCGCACGTGGTTCCTCAGTTAGTCGTCGTCTTCAACGAACGTTTCGATAAAGTGTTTGCCCGGTGTGCAAGGCTTGGATGTATTCTTGTAAACTGTGCATACCTGTGTGACAGGGACAGCCATCAAGCGACGACTGTCAAGTTGCAAACCACAGACACGACAAAGTCCAAACTTCTCCTGCTGAATGCGGAGTAATGCTTCGTCGAGCTTCTTAATATAGTCACTTGTCCGCTGCGCTTGCAGGAATGTCTTCTCCCGCTCCATCGCATCGGTTCCCTGTTCTGCCATGTGGAGGGAGTAGGTGTTGTCCTCTCCTCCTTCGTTTGCAGTCATCTCTCTGAGTTGCTCGCTCAGTTCTTCAAGTTCGCGAACATTGTCTTCACGAATCTGATGAATCATATCGCTGAATTTCGCCAACTCTTTTTTGGAGAAAGGAGTGTTTGTTGGGGTTCCGGTTGATGGAGAGAATGCCGTTGCCGGCAACTCTTTCATTGCAGCCTTCACGGCAGTTGCCGTTAGCTTTCTCTTCTTTACCACAATCTTCTTTGAAGGTGGGGGAGCAACCGGAGCTTTCTTTGCGGGTGCAGCCACTTTCTTCGATGTTGTTTTCTTGGCCGATGGTGTTGTTGCTTTCTTCACGCTTTTATTGATAACCTCTTTTTTCGTCGTTTTCTTCGTTACGGAAGGCTTGGCTGCACTACTCTTCGCACTCTTCTTTGCCCCACCTTTTTTAGCGGATACAGCCTTCTTTGCTGGGGAAGATGCTACTTTTTTTGCAGCCGGCTTTTTCGCGGCAGCTTTCTTTTTTGCAGGAGTTCCCGACGATTTAGTCACTCCCTTCTTGGTTGTCTTCTTTGAAGCTGTTCGAGCTGACGCTTTCTTCGTCGCTTTTTTTGCTGCTGCCATTCTCGTGCCTCCGCTTCTGAATATGTTTGCTGTAAAAGACTTGTCTCGCTTACCCTTCCATTCGTTCAAGCCCGATGCGGCAGAAGAGTCGATCTTTCTCAATCTCGATCACCTCCGCCTCAAGGCTTTCTGTACGGGAGAATTCTTTTGCCAGTGTTTCGGACATAATGTAGCTGCTCTCTGCATTGAGGGCAGTTGCCAGTTCTTCATTCTCCGTAGCGTATCGGAGGCCAATTCGGTCGGTAACCTCCAGCCCAGAATCTTTCCGCAGTTTCTGGACGTGGTTAACGAACTCGCGGGCAAGTCCCTCGCCACGTAGTGCCTCGTCAAGCTCGGTATCCAGAGCTACTGTAATTGTCCCCTCGGTAGCCACTAACCATCCTTGAATGTCTTCGTGGATGATTTCGATGTCGTCGATGTGAAGCTCGAAGCCATCACTGTCGCTTTGGATTACCAATATCTTCTTATCCTGAAGTTCCCGAACCTCTTGGCTCGTCAGGGCGTTGACCATACTGGCAACGCGCTTGGCATCCTTACCAAACTTCGGTCCGATTAACTTAAAGTTTGGCTTGGCCTTCACCTTCACAATCTCTGATTCACGATCAGCCCCGATATATTCAACCCCCTTCACGTTCAGCTCTTCAGTGATGATCGCCTCAACCTGCCGAAACTCACTCTCTTCCTCGCCGTTCGAAACTGGAATCAGAATACGCTTCAGTGGTTGGCGAACTTTTCGGAGAATCGGGTCAACCTTCTTACCTGCCTCTTCGCGCAGACTTAGCGCGAGCGTTACCACACGTTGGGCACGCTCCATTCGCCGTTCCAGTCCTTCATCGATCTGGCTCTGGTCAGGTTCTGGAATCAGTGCTAAGTGAACTGATTCATAATTCTCTCGCTTGGTTGTCTCGTTCAACGAACGATAAAGTCTCTCGGAGAGGAATGGAGCCAACGGAGCCATCATCTTCGCAACCCCAACCAAGGCCTCATATAAAGTCTGGTAGGCTGCCAGTTTGTCTACCGACATCTCACCCTTCCAAAAACGGCGACGGTTGCGCCGAACGTACCAGTTTGAGAGGTGCTCCACTGTGAATTCTTGAACCAGACGCATTGCTCGGGTCGGATCCATATTCTCCATGTGGGTTCTGTACTGCCGGAGAGTGGTGTTCATCACCGAGAGTATCCATCGATCCAACTCGGTTCGATTCTCTAAGGCAACAGAGTCTTCGGCGTAGGTGAAGCCGTCGATGTTCGCGTACATTGTGAAAAACTTGTAGGTGTTTTCCAGTGCGCGGAAGAAATCAGAGATTACAACCCGGAAGAGGTCTTCCTCTTTAAAGGTGAGAGGAGTCCAGGGGGGAGAAGCTGTAATCATATACCAACGTGTGGCGTCGGCTCCGTACTTGTCGAGAAGCATAAATGGATCAATCACATTCCCACGCGACTTCGACATCTTCTTGCCACTGTTGTCCAGCACCATATCGTTTACGAGAACACTTCTGTAGGCAACCGAGTCGAAGAGACTTGTGCCAATTGCGTGGAGCGTATAGAACCAGCCACGTGTCTGGTCAACTCCTTCGCTAATAAAGTCGGCAGGGAAGTGCTTCTCGAACTTCTCCTTGTTCTCGAACGGATAGTGCCACTGGGCGAAGGGCATCGAGCCTGAATCGAACCATACGTCGATCAACTCCGGTGTGCGCCGATACGTTTTCCCGTCACGATGGAAGAGAATATGGTCGACGAAAGGTTTGTGGAGGTCGATTTCCACACCTTCGCTATCTACCGGAATTGTTTTCCCATCAACTTCGAGTTCTCCTGAGCGAAGCTCTTCAATCGATCCAACAGCAAACATGTCGTTTGGATCGTCGACGTTTACCCAGATCGGAAGAGGTGTCCCCCAGTATCGGTCGCGCGAGAGCGACCAATCTTTATTCTCTTCTAACCAGTTTCCAAAACGACCCGAGCCGATCTCCTCGATCTGCCAGCGAATTGTTTTGTTTGCGGCAATCATTCTATCGGCAAACTCTGTGGTCTTGATATACCACGAGTCGCGAGCGAAGTAGATCAACGGGTTGTCGCACCGCCAACAGTGTGGATAGCTGTGCAAATAATCTTTTGCATAGTGGTGAACCAGACCACGCTCCTTCAGGTCGATGACAATGTCTTTGTCTGCTCCTTCTTCTTCTCGGTCGTCAAATCGGATTGTCTTCACCATCCGTCCGGCAAATTTTCCGGCAGCATCGGTGAAGCGGCCTCCCAGGGTTACTGGTTGGATTACCGGTAAGTCGTAGACTTTGGAGATTTCGTAGTCATCCTGACCAAACGCTGGGGCAATGTGAACGATGCCAGTTCCATCTCCAGTAGAGACAAAACTTCCTAACGTTACGTAGAAGGCATCTTTGTCGACAGGAACTGCGTCGAAAAGCCGTTCGTACCGAACCCGCTCAATATCCTTCCCTTTAAACTCAGCCTCGATTACCCACTGGTGGTCGCTGTCCAGTACGTCACGTCGCGACGCGGCGAAGATGTAGGTTGTCCCTGATTCTGGATCACGTGCCATTAGGTAGTCGATCTCGGAACCAACAGCAAGTGCAACGTTCGAGATAAGTGTCCAAGGGGTAGTTGTCCAGACAAGGAAGAATGAATCTTGTGGGATCTCTATGCCCTGACCGGTTGTCTGGTTAGCCTTAATCTGCACCTTTACGTAGAGGTTCGGATCGCGCACGTCGTCGTAGCCCTGCGCAAGCTCGTGCGATGAGAGAGGTGTCTCGCAGTGTGGGCACTGCGGAACAACTTTGAATCCACGGTAGATCAGATTCTTGTCGAACATCGTCTTGAGTGCCCACCAGAGAGACTCGATATAGTTGTTCGTGCAAGTGATGTAGGGGTCGTCCATATTGACCCAGTAGCCCATCCTCTCAGTCAGCTCACGCCAGCCTCCCGGCTTGTCGATGTGGCTGTACACAAACTCCTTTGCCTGACGGTTGAACTCGGCGACGCCAACTTTCGTTTCGATCTCTCCCTTCTCCTTCAACCCGAGTGCTTTCTCTAAGGCAATCTCTACTGGAAGGCCATGTGTATCCCATCCTGCTTTGCGGTGAACCCGGTGTCCGCACATCGTCTTGTATCGGCAGGAAAGATCTTTCAGTGTACGTGCCAAGACATGGTGAATGCCCGGCACACCGTTAACTGTTGGCGGCCCCTCATAAAATGTCCAGGTCTTCTCTTCGGGGCGGGTATCAACCGACTTCTCGAAGATTTTTTCTCGTACCCAGAATTCAAGAATTTCCCGCTCCAACGCGGGATAACTGATTCTGTCGCTATCGGATAACTGTGGAAACATGATCTGATGTCTAAGACTCTCACTCTCCGGGGGAGGATAGACCTCCTCTCGGCCATAATAAAAGGTCGGATGTTACGCAAACGGATTCAGATAGGCAAGGGGGAATATTTCTCATGAATTCAAAATTCAAAAAGCAAAATTCAAAATTTGTGGAGGGTAAAATGGTTGGAGAGTTGCTTGGCACGTGAAGTGAGTGTCAGAAGGAATAGTTCTGTACCCTAAATAGCCTTGAGAGGTTTCTCGTTTCTGATAACCGTTGGGGGGAAGAAAGGGTAAATGGTGGAAATTTTGAATAGCTCCCATGTATCTTGCGCTGTAATTCCGTCCCAAATGCACAGGGGGCAGAAAAATTTTCAATCTTAACTCACTATGGTGACAACGATGCGGTCGTGTGGGCTTTCGGTTCTTCTTCTGTTGCTTTTTTCTGTTGTATCGCTCACGGCACAGCAAACCACGACATCTATCCGCGGGAACTGGGGCGATATGCCGAGTAGTACCGGTGAGATAGAGGGTGTATATGTAGCCTTCCTCTACGAGGGGACAACTGGTGGCCTCCTCCAGAAACAGGTGTTATCAGAAAAGGGAACCTTTACCTTCCACGATGTTCCGCTCGGTAGCTATCGGATTGACATTCAGAGAGGAGAGGTAATCGTTGCCCGTTCGTTTGTGCAGGTCAAGTCAGCTCAGCCGATAATAGTCAATGTAGAGAAAGAGGATGCTCTGCTGATGGACGAAGTTGTTGTCACTTCACCACGCTATGCTGATCGGCGGAAAACGGCAACCTCAACAATCTTTACCTCCTCAGAAATTGTCTCTCTCCCAACAACCTCTCCTGAAAAGCGGATGGAATCGATTCTGATGAACACACCCGGTGTTGTTCCCGACGAAGATGGACGCTTTCACATTCGGGGAGAAGATGCGCAACTGCAATATGTGATCGACGGAATTCCGGTGACAGCAAACATGACGAGAATTTATGGTAGCCTCTTCGATACTCGCCTTGTCAGCAGTATGGAGATTCAGACCGGTGCGCTCGATGCTGAGTACGGAGTGGCAACCTCGGGCGTGGTACTTGTGAACACTCGCTCAGGATTTGATGCTCCCAGCTTCTTGCGGGCGTCGGGATCGTACGGCTCGTTCAACACGGTCAGTGGCAGTTTGCAGGGGGGAGGAGTGATCGGAGGAAATCTTTCTGGACTCGTCGCAGTTGGATTTAGTAGCTCTGACCGTTATCTCGATCCAATCTCTAACTTCGACCCAATTCACGATAAAGGGGGGGCGCGTCACCTCTTCGCAAAGGTCGACTGGAACGGAAGCAAAGATATTGACCTGAGTGCCCTATTCTCGATGAACCGCACAGAGTTCGAGATACCGAATGGAAAAGTAAATGTTCCAGCACAAGATCAACGACAAGTGCTGAACGACTATCTATTCGGAGTTCGTGGTATCTCTGTAATTGGCAATGATGCTGTGTTGACAGCGCTTCTATACTGGCGCAAAGGAACGGCAGAGGCCACCAGTGGTGGGCTTTCCCGACTTGAAACTCCCGACGAGTATGAGAAGGCTGTTGCAGAGAATGAGAAGTTCTTCGTTGGACTCGATCGCGTGAATCAGTCGTTCGGTGGCAATCTTGACTTATCGTTCCAGACAAATTGGTTCGGCGCGAAAAATTTGTTGAAGGTTGGAGGAGGAGGGGAGGTCTATCCACTGGCAGAGTTCTTCACCTTTGCCGTCACAAACCCGGCACTCTCCAGTAGTGATACGGTTGGGGGAGATAACAGACTTGCGCCATACGATTTGACGAAGGGAGGCGATCCATTCTTAGTCGACCGTGAGATGACCGGTCAGCGGTTCTCAGGCTTTGTTCAGGATCGGTTGGAGTGGGGAAAGTGGAGACTAAACGCAGGTCTTCGCTTTGATTATTTCAATCTGCTCGACGTAGAGTCTGCGATCTCTCCTCGCCTTGCCGTAGCCTACCTCTTAAACGACCGGACTACACTTCGGGGATCGTACAACCGGATTGTAATGCAAGCCCCTGTGGAGAATATCCTTGTCTCCAGTTCATCGCAGGCAATGGTTCTCTCAGGTGAAGAACAACAGTCGGTTCCGCTAAATGTCCGGAGCGAAAAAGGAGACGTGGTTGAACTTGATGCAGATTTTCTCCTGAACGACTATCTCTCACTTACTGCTGCAGCCTATGGAAAGAGTATTGAAGACTTCCTGGTGAAGGCAGAGCTTGGGAACTCCGGTATTATCTTCCCAATCAACCTGAAGAACGGTCTTGTGGTTGGTGGAGAAGTGAGCACTGCGCTCAGAGAGTGGCATAATCTGTCGGCACTTCTCACACTCTCAGGTGGGATTGCCTATGGACTGATTCCAGAAGATGGTTCGTCGCCGGTCTCAGCCGGACTGATTATTGGTGAGGAAGGATATTTCTACTCACATCCGTTCAAAGAGGAAGATCACTTCCCAACAGAGCACAGCCAGTTGTTTGAAGCATCGTTGAATTTGCACTACGCGCTTCCGGGTGGATTCTTTGCGATCTTGGAAGGGCGGTTGGATTCGGGGTTGCCATTTGACCTTGTCGACGCAAACGGAAAAGGTCTTGACCCAGAGGCTTCGCGCCAAGAGTTAAGAAGTCGCGGATATTCTGACGATGTGATCGACCTGTTGAATCTTGAATCGGAACGTCCCGGCTCACCTGACAAGGCAGTCGCTCCACACGGAACGATTGACCTCGCCGCAGGTGTCGACTTGGATCAGTGGATCCACACCCACGCCCGAATCACTGCAACAGTAACCAACGTTTTCGATACACCATATCTCTACAAGTTCGAGTCGAGCTTCGGCGGAACACACTTCGGACAACCGAGAATGGGAGCTGTGTCGTTGGAGGTTGAGCTGTAGGAAGAATTTTAAGTTGCGGATTGGGGATTGAGGAGAGCATTTTCAGCAATCCCAGTGTTGTCATTCCGAGGTCATCCGAGGAATCTTGCAGTATCAGCAAAGCGATGCGTTCTAACCCAGCGAGACTCTTCGGCGGCCCTCAGAGTGACAGGTAGAGGATTGTGGATTGAGAAAAGATATTTTCCGCAATCCTTCTCACTCCTCAAACAACCTCTCATGCACTCCCCGCAACCCCTTCTCCGCTTCGGACTCCTCGATGCCGAGGAGGACAACGTGGTCGCTTGAGCCGGCTGCGACCAGCCGGATTGAGATGTCTGCAAGTGCGGCAAGTGGTGAGGCGAGAAGAAATGGAGTTGTGCGAAGGCCACTCCCAGAAAGGCAGAGGAGAGCCATCTTAGGGTGTGTCTGAACCAGACAGACTGATTCCAACGCGACCCTCAATCGATCGTTCCACGTCGACTCCGACACGAGAATTGATGCGCGGGACTCAGCGATGACAGCGCACTCAATCGGTGCGTTGTATCGAGCAAACGAAGCAATGGCAGTGTCAATAATTTCACGACCTTCACCTGGTATCTTCGTTGCCAACTCTATTAGTCGGAGATTGCGTTTGATTGTGAGGGAGTGGAAGCCGGGGGCTATCTGGTGACTGTCAGGCCAGATGCGCGTTCCGGGTGCTGATGGAGCGTGTGAATTCCGAATCACTACCGGAATGTTCTTCGCAACTGCTGGGAGAATGGTGTCAGGATGGATTACTTTCGCGCCGAACCAAGCCAATTCACGGGCTTCGGTGAATGTCATTTCTGGAACAACGAGTGCTTTCGGGACAATGCGTGGGTCGGCAGTCATTACCCCATCTACGTCAGTCCAAATCTGAATCTCTTCGGCTCCAAGTCCACCCCCGATCAGTGCCGCCGTGTGGTCGCTCCCACCACGACCAATTGTTGTCGTGATCCCATCTACTGTCCGCCCGATAAAGCCTTGAGCAATAATAGCGTCGTACTCTTCACGGATTGGGTTGATGATCTCCGGCGTGCGTCGTTCAATTTCGGACATGATAGGGAGAGCCGAACCGTGCTGACTCTCGGTGATGATAAAGTCACGACTGTCAACGAGTGCTGCGTTAACTCCTGCTACTTGAAATGCGGTGCGGAGCAGGAGGGAGGAGAGGCGTTCACCGAAGGAGAGGATCGTGTCGACCGTCCGTGGTGTCGTCTCGCCGAGTAAGATTGTGCCGTGAACTAATTGTCTCAGCTCTCCGAGCATCTCTTCCAGTTCACTACTACAGTCGTAGGCTGGATGCGCTCCACACAGGTCTTTCAAGATTTCATGGTGGCGATCAGAAATTCGCTGAACGATTTCGTCTGCTCCCTGCTGATCCATCTTCCCGCAACATTCACCGCAGGCAACGAGGTCGTTTGTAATTCCAGCGCAGGCAGATGTGACCACGACGGGAACCGTTCCTCCCTCACTTCGTGTGATTTCTACCACGCGCCCCATAGCGGTGGCATCCTGCACGGAGGTTCCCCCGAACTTTAGGACGAAAACTTCACTCTTGCTCATTCGATGCTATACCATTCGATGGTGGCATTACTTCAATCGGAGGTTCATTTTCGGGACGTTGCTTCGGCACGCTGAGAATCCCTTCGGTGATTAACCACCGAACCATTTTCTTCACCTCTTCCAGAGGCAAGTTGTACATCCAAGCAAACCGCCACTGGTCGATTGGACCACGCCAGACTTCGACGGCAAAGGCTTGCTCCATCGCAAGCTGCTTCTTGTCGGCGATAACGTCGAGGGCATTCTCTACGTAAACGCTTCCATCATTCTCTGTAATCTCATCCGAGGTGAAGCAATAGTTCTCTTGATTTACCAGATCGCAGATCGGAAAGCCACGACGACCCGGAAGGAAACTTGCGAGGTGAGCCATGCTCACATAGTAGGGCTTGTCATCCTCGGCATCCCAGAGATCATCCCAAACCAGTCGATCGTTCTCCTGAAGCCAGTTAAAGAACTGCTGTTCCCGTTCCGGCAGAAGAATCATTGTGTTGTATCCGAACAGGGAAACCAGTTCGTCTGCCTGCTCCTGTGTTAGTGCCGTCAGTTCTTCCTCACTCAATTCAGCAAAGGCAACAGGTGTTCCCTCAGCCTTCTCAAGTCGTTCTTTTAGTGCTGTATAGATAGGTTGTTCCATAATATCAACTGGTCGTACAAAGTCGTTCACACATAGCCGCTCACGCAAAGGCGCAAAGAAGAGAGCGTAGTCAGGTTCTGAACTCTACGAACTCATCACTCTCAACTCTACGAACTCGAACATACTAACCTTCAGTTGACGAGGACGTTTCGGTCTGTGGCGAGAGGAGTGACGCAAAGGGGCAAGAGCCACGAAAGCGTAAAGTGGGGTGGGGTAAAAATCCTAATAAAACAATGTATCTGTAAAGTTTAGCACTACACTCTGATTCTTCTTTGCGCCTTTGCGTCTTCGCGTGACTCTCCTATATTTCCCACAATGAATACCGAGCGACTCTACCCAGTTAGAATCTTCTGCGATTTTGATGGGACAATTTCAACGAAGGATATAGGATATGATCTGTTCGATCAATTTGGTGACCAATCTCCTTGGCACGATGATTTGATTGATGGAAGGATCGGCATCCGTGACTACTGGCGAGGGGTTGCCAGAACGTTGCGTCAACCACTGACGAACGAACTTCTGGAGGAGTATTTCCAGACAATTCCGATTGATCCCGACTTTTCAAGTATTCTCGAACTGGTGCGAGAGGAGAACGTTCCCTTCACGGTTCTGAGTGATGGACTGAGTATTTACGTGAGGCGGTATCTCTCACTGCATGGCTTCGATGATTTGGACATAATCTGCAACGAGGCTTGGACTGACGAAGAGGGGAACCTGAATATTCGTTTCCCCTACAGTTCCGACGGCTGTGATTGTCCATCGGCAGTCTGCAAGCGAAATGTGGTGCTCACTCACTCAACACCAAATGAACGGATCATCTACATCGGTGACGGGCTGAGTGATTTTTGTCCAGCAGAGACAGCCGATGTGATCTTTGCGAAGGGAAACCTTGCTTCCTACTGCAACCGAAATGGATTACCTCACCACTCTTGGAAACACCTTTCCGAAGTAGTGCCAGAACTACGCAAACTTCTCGCCAAGCGAAGAATCCGCGCGAGACATCAAGCAGAGATGGTGCGCAAGCGTGTCTGGGAAAGCGGATGAGGGGAGTGGATTCAAAATTCAAAAGTAAAAATTCAAAAAAGGGGGAGGGAAGGATTCCAGTGAACACAGACAGACACCCCAGCTTGTCACTCTGAACGTAGCGAAGCGGAGTGAAGAGTCTCGCAGGCTTGTAGAGGTCGCGATGATGAGTTGCCAGGAGCGATATTCTTGGCGGGCGAGATCCTTCAGAAGACTTCAGGATGACAGATCAGGATAGTGAGTGCAAGCATTCGAGTGAGTAGACAGACATCCCAGCTTGTCACTCTGAACGTAGCGAAGCGGAGTGAAGAGTCTCGCAGGCTTGTGGATGGCGCGAAGGTGAGTTGCAGGAGGTGGGATCCTTCTTTTTGAATTTTTAATTTTGCCTTTTGAATTCCCCTCAAAACCCCATTACCGGTTTCAAGTATTCCCAGCCCTCTCCTCGAATGTCTTCCCATGAGACTCCATCTTCGTCACTTCCCGGCATGATGAATGATGCGTCGGCGTAGCTGTACTCGAAATCGATATAGGCGAGTGCGTCGATGAGACTACCGAAGCCACTCTTTGTGAAGTAGTCATCTTCCTCAATCTCGTCGATCTTCTCGAAGAAAGGAGCCTGCTCATCAATGTTTTCGAGGAGGAAGAGAAGGGTGATAACAACGTAACTCTTGTCGCTGCTTAGTCGGTGCATTTCGTCGATCTCATCCCCAAGCTCCTCCTCTTCGGTCGACATCATTGCACTGATGCTCGTTACCCAGTCGTTGAATTCCGCATCGGCTTCCCCTTTCTTCGTGATATAATCCCAAAAACCATATTCTAAGAAAGGAAGGTCTTCCCGAAGGAGTGCTGCAATGCGCTTGTAGTAGGAACGCTTCTCTTCAGGTGTCTCAATCGAGCCTCCACTTTCGATAACGTGGTGGAGTCTGTTCCGAAGAATATTCTCCCCATAAATGTTAATCACAAACTGTACACCGAAGAAGACAGAGTCTCCCTGACGTTCGAAGATAGAGCCGACTTTCGAGAAGAAACCGCGACGATTGTACATAGGAATGGGAATAGGAATTCAAAATTCAAAAGTAAAAATTCAAAAAACGAAGAGAGCCAAAACGGGGGTGGCGTTGAATCGGATTGGAATTCAAAAGTGAAAACTTAAAAAACGGCGACAGGAGTATAGAGGCAAAAGGGGGAATGCAGCGTAAACCATTCCATTCCCCCTTTTTGAATTTTTAATTTTGCCTTTTGAATTCTCCCTCTTCCTTATCCTGACGATCCTCGTCCGCCGCTCCGTCCGAACGAGCCGGAACGCCCTGAACTACTGCGTGCTCGCGAGGATGAGGCACTTGTATAGGAAGTTTTTCCATTCACTGTCCGTGTCGATACACGTCCGAACCCTGCCGGTTTTGCCTTCCCAACACCTGCCTTTCCTCCTTGTGTGGACGATGAGAACATCGTTGGCCTTCTTGTTGGCGTATAGTTTGGCTTTCCAACTCTGGAGGGAGCACTCATAGAAGAGTAGTTGTACGACCGAACGGGAAGGAACATTGGGTAGTATGAGTAGAAGAAAGGACTGTAGTATGGATGCCCTCCGTAGTAGTAAGTTCGATGTGTTGTTGTGCTGGCTTCCACATCGCCATGCTCGGCAATCGACTCCGCACTTGGTGGCTGGAAGTCGGTCAGTGGCATCATTGTCACATCGATACCTGCCTCGCGGTAACTAACGAAATCTTCGTTCAGGTCATCGAGTTCTTGCGTTCTTGTATTGTCAGGTGCGGCGTAGATGAGGCCAGTTACGTTCTCTGATTTCAGATTGTCGGCAGTTGGCATCGTGGCGATGTAACGATTGTCGAACTCCTCTCCGGCATCTTTGTAGGCAGCCAAACGATTGCTGTCCATCACAAAGAGTGTTGGTGCATCGGCTGCACGCTTTGCCTTGTTCTCCTCAACTTCCTGTGCATAGTAGAGCAGTGCCCCCAGCGTCTCTTGCGATGGAACAACGCCGTTCGGGTGGGGCCAGTTGTCGAACGTTGTCACAACGTCGGCGTAATCGGAGAGAGCCGCGGCGTAGGCTACTGCTTCAGGTCCCGGTAGGTCTACAATCAGCGCAGTTGTCTCTGGGTTCTTGCTCTCCTTCAGCAGTTCTTTCATGCCAAGTCCCCGAGCGTATGCCTCATCCATTGTCGGTGAGTGCACCGGCTGAATGGAACTTTTCAACGTCGGCTGATTCAGCGAGTTGATAAGTTCCGATGAGACAAACTTTTGATTTGTTGTTTCGGTTGGTCCCCAGGCCGTACGAAGTTTCTCTGGATCGGTATAGGCTTTCCACCCATCGGCAGACTCCTTGCTATCAATCAGTGAAGCGTTGCGTAGAGTCAGCGATTTTGTGTCAGCACCAACATTCCATCCCGATTCTTTCTGAATGTCGATAGCATCTTTTGCATTTGCAGCCAGTTCTTCGTCGTCGAACTCATCCTCTCCGCATCCTATCATCACACCGGCTGAGGTAAGGAGTGCTGCTCCGGCTCCGATTACTGCCAAGCGTTTGCCAGCTTGGCGGCGGGTTAGAGATTCTTCCCACCAGTTTCCGTCCTGTTCTTCCTGTCGTTCAAGTTCCTTGTCCATGCTTCTATCAATAATGTGGTAGTGGTACTTCGTGTTGTTCTTAGCACTCGATTTCTACATCTTATATCTGCTGCTTCAAGGCGAAAGCAGTTCAGTACAAACAAAAGAGGCAAAGATCAACTTTCAACAAACGTCGGCGCGGTTACTGCTCGATAGTCGGTCGAGGCAGATGAGAACCTTGTAAAGATACCGCCTGCCTTGCCGCCAATCAAGAACACTCCATAATTCGGGATCATTTCATTTGCATCTGCTGCCGCCTCGAAGAACTCCTGCACAATCCACCGTTCTGGAATTGCGTCGGCGACGATTCTCTCCCAATGATCCTGTTCAGAGAGCTTCCCGATCATCACTTCGTCCCCCTCGCAGCCGAAATCGCTTTTCAAGACCCAACGTTCCTTTTCTGCGAGAATCGTGTCTCGGTTAACATCACAAAGACGAAAAGTGGGAGGGATGTACGCCCGAATTGCCTCGCGAGATTCACTACTGAACCGTTCAATCTCTTTGTGAAAGAAGGCCATTGCTAATTTGTTCTGCGCTAAAATTGCTCCAAACGGGTTCACAACTGCAACGCGACCATCTACGTCGGCTCCTAAAATTGCTTGCAGAGGTTCATCTAACGGATCGGGGTCGAGATACTCTTCGTCGTGATAGAGCACTGGCTCACGCTCCCCCCACCAATCGGTTTTGTAGTGGCGGAGAACGATGTGGAGCCGCTCCCCGAACATCTTCAGGTTCCCATCATCTCCACGCTTCAGGTTATAGGGCGAACCGAGAACAACATTCCAACCCTTCTCTTGAAACCACCTTCTGTAGAGTTCAATCATCGAAAGATCTTCAGGAATATCAGTTGGATAGACGATGCCGAGTGTCGGACGAGCAACAACTTTTTCGCCAAACGTTGCTCGATACGAGGCCTCTACCATCCCGATAAACTGGTCGCGGAAGTTTGCATTCGGGTTGATGAGATTGGGGTGGAAGGGGTGGCGTACTTCGTTGAGGATTACCGCTTCCGGCTCACCACTTGGTGTGTCAGCATTTAGTTCGCAAATGCGGATGCTTCCATCCTTCAGAACGAAGGCATCGGCGCGGGCGATGCCGTGCCAAGCTCCACCGGAGGCAATCCACATTGCTCGTTGCCAGGGGGTGAGGTAGAACGATTGATCCAGTAAACTCGAGTCATTATAGAGCATACCGATCATCTCGGCGTAAGCCCTACCAACCGACTCAATTGCGTGGCAGAATGCCTCGTGTTCTTTCCGAGAGAGAACAACAGGTTCCAGCCTGAATCGCTCGTGGCCTTCTACCCACGGATCACTGATTATACAGGTCTCAACCAACTCGCGTGCAAATGCTTCGTATTGAGTCGATTTCTCCCCTTCAAAACTATCCATTTGATTCTTTACCTTCGCCGGAGTAGTTTTACTTGTCTGGTGCATAATGTAAAGCCTGTCAGCCCCTTTCGAGGGACGAGATTATGAATAAACGGTATTTTCCGGCGATCCTGTTCTGGTCTGTTGCATCAGTCCTTTGCCCACTTCTCTCTTCTGGGCAAGTGAGTGTAGAAGATACGACCTCTCCCGCCATCTCCTATCGTTCAGTCTGTGGTCGTCGGGTGGTAGAAGTAACCGCTGCCGATAGCACCCGCGATGATCTCGGTCTCGCATCCCTTTCTCTGGATAAAGCTACTTCAGTCAACGCAACCGTTGAAGGTGAGAACTCAACCCTCAACGGTTCGCAAATTCATAGGATAATCATTTCTCTTCAAGATCAGCAGAACTCGGGGCTTGCGGTTGTTATCGCTGAGGATCTGGCGGGGAATCGAGATACGCTACAATTGGAGTTGGGAATCGCTCTGCCGGAACTTTCTCCTGCTCCTCTGGAAATGCTCAGCGTTCGGAGAAATGAGAAGCGGGTTGAGAGAGTGACGATCAGAAATAACTCATCCAATCTGCCGATAGTGCTCGACAGCCTACAGTTATTGCCTGAGAGTCGATTCAGGATTATAGGATTTGGCACTGGAGGTGCGCCTCGGGAAGAGATACCTCCCGGCAATTCATTCGAGGTTGAGATTTTTTTTCAATCTGCTCTGCGAGGTTCGTTTGCTGACACACTCTCTCTCTGGGTCGACTGCGAGGTCTATCGGATACCGCTGCAAGCTGAAATGGCACAACCACTAATCAGCATGAAGAATCTTGACTTCTTTCAAGTACTTATCGGAACTGGTTCGTGCGACACTCTCACCTTATCAAACTCTGGAACCGATACGCTCGATATTTCTGCAATAGAGTTAGGGGGCGAATATCGCTTCGACACTGCCGACATACCAGATTTACCCCGCAAGATTCCTCCCGGCGAGGATTTAGAAATCCCGATTTGCTTCTTCCCTCGTCGTCTCGGCCTGCAACTTGGCAAAGTAACCGTACTCAGCAGTGCTACTAACAGCGACTCCGGTTTTGCAAGTCTTCTCGGCATCGGCGTGAACGCATACACAGCCGTTGGGTTCGACGGAGAGGAGAATGCTTTGCAGTTAGCAATCGTTCCTCAAGGAGATTATTTAACCGTCGTGGCAACCGACCGAAGTCGTCCACTTGGGGAGCCTACGCTCTACACAATAAAGGGAGAGCAAATTCAAATTCTCGGAATCGATCAAATTGGTGAAGGATGGTGGCAGCTACAACTTCCCGGAAGGCTGACCAGTGGCATCTACATCTTCTTCTCAAAGGCACCAACGCTCGCCCCGTTTCAGGTGAAGTTTGTTGTGCTTGAGTAGAGTTCGTAGAGTTTATAGAGTTGGGAGTTCTTAGAGTGTCTAATCTGGTGGGTGCACCTCTTTAGCGTTAAACACTCTACCGTTTTTTCTTCTTCTTGCCCAATTCCGAAAATCGAGATACATTCTGCTTTCTATTCTCCGAAACATTGTCCACCTAACATCCAGGAGATCTTATGAAAAGGGTTCTTCTTGCCTTGCTCTTCTCAGTAGCTATCCTTCTTCCAATCGGACTGAACGCACAACCGGGTGACCCTGAAAAGGGGGGAGCTAAAGTTCAGCGTGCGGATGCCGAGGGAACACACTTTATCGTCGGCTTTATGCAGAATGAGGAGAATACCTCTGCCTGCGCAGTGAAGGGGGAGCGAGACACGGCTGTACAGCGCATCTCCATTGCTTCGAGAAAAAGTGCTGTTGTTAACATCACCTATCCTAATGGAACGTTGCACACAGAACGTCTTAAGCCTTTCGAGGTGATTTCATTAGATCTTGTCGGCGAAGAGTATGAGTGTCTCGGCGAGGGCATCTGTAAGAAGAGTTTTGAGATCACTTCGGATGAATCAATTTTTGTCTACTGTTTTAGCAGTAAATCTCTGACATCAGATGGCTGCCTTGCCTTGCCGATAAGTGCGTGGGGAACCGAGTATGTGACAGCGAACTATAATCTGGATCACTATCCTGTAGATCCTTCGGATATAAGTAACTGTAATATTGCACCACGTCCGGGGGAATTTGCAGTTATTGCTGCCGAAGACAACACCGTTGTCACAATCTATCCGAAAACCAAAACGCTAACCAACGCTCAACCGAATCAGCCAACATCAAAGAAGTTGATGAAGGGAGAAATGTGGCAAGTGCAAGATGGAGGGAAGGAGCGAGGAGCTACTGACCTTACAGGATCGCGCGTTGTTGCCGACAAACCTGTCGGCCTGTTAAGTGGGCATGTGAGAGGCGGTATTCCTTGGACCTTTGATAGCAAAGATCACTTGCTTGAGATGCTTCCCCCTATCAAATCGCTTGGCACGCAACACATTGTGGTTCCGTTTAGCGGGAGGAATGGGGGAGATGTTGTTAGGATGATTTCTGGGAGTGACGGACAGACCAAGGTGACAGTGACTTCTGATGAAGGGAATCAGTCCTATACACTCTCTCAGAAGGGGACTTTTGAGGAGATTACCGTGAGTCGTGTTACCGCAATTGAGTCTGATAAGCCCCTGCTTGTTGCTCACTACTCGCAATCAAAAGGGATCGATCAATTTGGGAGTTCGCGCTTTGATCCCTACATGGTAGTAACAACTCCAGTCCAGCAGTTTGCCTACACTGGTGTCTTTCAGACAATGCCCAATAGGAGTACTCAATCTTCTGCAGGTTCAAACCAGTTCGATTTGCACTACGTGACCCTTACTGCTACCAAAGAAGAGTTCTCGACTTTGCGAATAAATGGCTTGCCTCTGAGTAATGATCCGAGAATAGTTGAACAAGGTTCTGTTCCGGGACTCGACTCAGAGTTTGTCTACGTTACTCTCCGCCTTTCCGAGAAGAGTGCCTTTGCTATTGAAGGAGGTGCGCTCTTCAGCGGATATGTGTATGGCATCGGAGAATTTGATTCATACGGTTGGCCTGTCGGCACTTCTTCCGACCGTTCGCAAGACCTTAACCCACCTCTCCTTTCCCTCGACTGGCTCTGTAGTCGGGAACATCTTAAGGTACAAGTGAGTGAGAACCGACTTGGTGATAGGGGGATTGCGGAGGTGAATATCCTCAGTCAGCAAAATGTTGTTGTGGACTCACTTCCCTTGAAGAGAGGGAGTTTGCTCTACGAGTTTGAAATGCGTTTAAGCAATCAATCCAAGCCGGGAAGGGCAACCCTTGTCGTAACTGATCTTGCAGGGAATTCGGACACACTTCAGGTAGAGTTGAGAGGAGTCTATCCAAAAATTTCTCACCAGTCAGTTACGATCACTGGGGTGAAACCAAACGAGGAAAAACAGATTCAGTTTATCGTTTCAAATCCGAGCGATAGTATTGCACTACTGTTTCGAACAATGGATCTGAAGCAGAGAAACAAAGGGTGGTCGCTATCAAGTGGAGTCTCTGGAAATCAAGTAGTGGAGGCTGGTGACAGTCTGAGTATGTGGCTCAAATTCCGATCATCAACTCCGGGAACGTTCCGAGATACTCTTCACGTAACAGTGGACTGCTACGAGTATCTAATTCCACTGGAAGCTACAGTTGGTGGGGCGAGCATTTCCCACGTCGACACAATCAATTTCGGTCCGGTTTGGATTGGCACTGATAGCTGTAAGAACGTAGTTATCACAAATCTTGGCTCTGTTCCACTGACCATCAATTCCTTTACCATTACGGGAGGATATGCCATAGAAACATCTTCGCTTCCTTCACTCCCACTGACGATACTTCCGGGAGATTCTCTTGAGATCGTTATCTGCTTCGTACCTGAGAAGAATGGACGCACTCCCGGAACCTTGTTAATTAACAGTGATGACGCTGAGCGGGGAACGAGTGCTATTACCTTGAGTGGAAGTGGCATCGACGAGTTATCGTCGGTGAAAGAAGAGGTTGCCGGAGAAGGTGGTTATGTAGAGGTCGAAGGAAGAACAATTTACCTCCGTAGAGGAAGTGAGGCGAATGCCATTTCTGGTATTCACCTCTACAACTTGATGGGTGTAGAGATTCCGATTACTAACGTTCAGCTACATGGTGGAGGGGACTTCACTCTTCATACAGCGTATGAGTTGGGGAGCGGAGGATATGTGCTCGTTGGGAATGTGGAGAAGGGGAGAACGGTTGCCTACCGGTTTGTTGTGGTGAAGTAGGGAGATATCTCATACAATGTCGCAAAGGGTGCAATGGTCCTTTCCGAGCTGTTGTGCCCTTCATTGCGCTCAACACACTTCTCAGTTGAGGAAGCCGTAAGGGTGGCAGGAGATTCATTGCCGACTAACCTGCATTTATCATACTACAATCTACTATCTATCAACAACCGCGTCTCCTCAATCATCCTCAACCACAAATCGGTCGGCGATTCCGTCCGGGATGTCTGCGATGAATCGAGATGGCTTCGTCAGGGTCATTCCCATTTCACGGTCGTAGAGGTTGAGGGGGTAGGAGATCAGGAGACGATTCTTTGCGCGGGTGGAGGCAACGTACATCAGGCGGCGTTCTTCCTCCATGTCATCCAAGTCTTCGGCTGCGCGGAAGGTTGGGAACCGTCCGTCGAGAGCGGTGAGAATGAAGACGCTGTTCCACTCCAATCCTTTGGAACTGTGGATTGTTGAGAGAACCAACTTCTCCTCCTCTTCACCCGACTCGATCCCGACGACAGATTCGGTTGGGGGTTCCAGTGCCATGTCTGCTAAGAATGAATTTAAGGAGCGGTAGCGTCCGGCGATTTCGGCGAAGACCTCAATATCTTTCTCACGCTTCGAGTAATCATCGTACTTCGCTTTCATAATTGGTCGGTAGTACTCGATCAACCGTTCCACCTTCTCTGCAACCGGTATCTCTTCTGACTGAATCGACCCGAGGAATCTGAAGAGTGAGGCAACGCGATCATTTCCTGGAGCTGCTTCGGCAGAGCGTTCGTCTAAGCGGAGGTCACCCTCAGATATTAGGTCGATCACCTTCTGCGACGTTCGCGGCCCTACCCCTTCAAGCAGGAGAAGAATTCGGTTCCAGCTTACGACATCTTGAGGATTGTGAACCACTCGCAGGTGAGCTACTAAGTCTTTCACGTGGGCAGTCTCCACAAACTTGAAACCTCCCATCTTCACGTAGGGGATGTTTGCCTTGTTCAATTCAATTTCCAGATCGAAGGAGAGGAAACTCGACCGGAAGAGAATCGCAATATCACTCAACTCTGTCCCTTGTTCGCGAAGTTCCAACACCATCTGCACGATAAACTCAGACTGAAGTTGATCGGTTGCCGTTGCGATAATCATCGGAGAATCTCCCCCGACTCTTCTGGTGTAGAGGTGCTTCTCGTACTTCTCCACAGCGCGGCGAAGGATTTCGTTAGCGAAGTCGAGAATTGGTTGGGTCGACCGATAGTTCTCTTCCAGCTTCACCACGTTGGTTCCCGGAAAGGTTTTCGGGAAGTCCATAATGTTTCGGAAGTTCGCTCCACGGAAACTGTAGATCGACTGTGAGTCATCCCCAACAGCCATCACGTTTTGGTGCTTCTCTCCAAGCAGGCGCACAATTTCGTGCTGGAGTCGATTCGTATCCTGGTACTCGTCCACCATGATATAGCGATGTTTGTCGGCCAAGACTTTGCGAACATCTTCGTGGCGTTCAAGGAGCAACGCCATGTTCACCAACAAGTCATCGTAGTCCATCAGGTTGTGGCGCTGTTTGTAGTCACGGTAGGCACGCGCTAAACGCTCAATCTCTTCGATCTCACGCCGGAAGTGTGGATAGTCCTCTTCAACAATTTCTTTGATTGGCGTTACCCGGTTCACTGATCCCGAAATGATTGAACCGAGTGTCTGTTTCCGTGGGAACCTGCGGCTCTTTGCGTCGAGACCCATCTGTCCCCGCAGGAAGTTGATAACATCTTCGGAATCCCCTTGATCGAGAATCGAGAAGTTGTTTTCGTATCCCAACAATTTAGCGTAGCGACGCAGGGTCAGGTTTGCGAAGGAGTGGAATGTTCCCCCCTCAACTTGCTCTGCGCGAGCACCCACGAGGGTGGCAGCACGGCGGAGCATCTCTGCCGAAGCCTTGCGTGTGAAGGTCATCAACAAAATGTTGTCGGGACGAATTCCGCTCTCAATCATTCGAGCTACTCGATAGATCAGCGTCCGAGTCTTTCCTGTTCCAGCACCAGCAATCACGAGAATCGGTCCGTTGATCTGCTCCACAGCCGCAAGCTGCGCTGCATTTAACTCATCGCCGTATCGAATACTAAAGCGGACTCCCTCAACCTCATCTCGCCGTTTCAGGACGATCTTTTTGCGGCGAATTGACTGGCTCTCTTCGCTATGTTCGGTGAGTGCGGGAACAGCTCCGTTTTCTCCCTGCTCCTGATCTGGGTCATCTATATTCATATCTGGAAAGTACGGAAATGTGGAATGATCCGGTAAAAGGGTTAAAACTGTGAGCGGGGATACTGCCGGACAATCGGTTTGCGAGAGAGGGTGATATCATGTCTCTGTGTCGTTCAGGATTCTGTGCGAATTGTTCCCTCACCACCATCCTCCAAATCGAATCCCATCGAACTGCTCCCGGAGGGAGCATTCACCCCTTGCCGTGGAGAAAGCCGCAGGCTGCACTCCACGGAGTTTATTTACTATCTGATGCTTCCGCCTGAAAGGGCGTCGCCTTCTTCCATCCTGCCCCTTCGGGGCAGTTGAATTGGTGAACGTTTCCGATAGAGACTGAAATCGAAGTCAACCATTCGTGAATACGAGACTGTTCACGTAAGAAGCGAGGAACAACTGAGCTTGAAGAACTCTTTTTGTCGCAATTGATATTGTCCGCGAGTATAGCACGAAAGGGGGACGTAAGTAGAATGTTGTACTGAAGTTGATACTATGTATTCTCGCTGCGTTCTGTTTGAACCTCACTATATACTTTGCGGAGAAGATCGGGAAGGTCAGTCTGAATGCCACCGATGCCGAGGTTAATCAAGCATCTCATTTCCTCTGGATCGTTCACCGTTGCAGCAATCATTCCACGGAGTTCTCGGTGTGGGTGAAGCCTGTTATGCTTTTGTTGATGTCGTGTGTCGTGAGCAACTAAACGACGGTAGGTAACCCACGGAGCGAGCGTAATTGAGCGGGGGCGCATTGCGAGGGCATAGGAGTTTCCCATGCTGACAGCTTCTTTTGTTGCACTCTCACGTGATGGGAAGAGAACCAGTCCGGGAGGCATCTCTACGTCTAAGCAGTAGTTGCCGGAGGGGTGGCAGGTTCTCATCTTTTCCACAATTGCTTTGCTCATCGACTCGAAGATGAAGTCTGTTTTCGAGTTGCAACGTTCAAGGCTTGCACTGATGCTTTCCATGAATGGGGGAATGAGATCGATACGATCCTCGGTCAACTTCACATCCAGAAAAACTGCTCGTACAGAATTCTCGTGCCCAATAAACCAATCAATAAACTCATCGAACGTGGGGATGTTGCTCTTCACTCGTTCAAACGAGGACTTGTGGCAATAGCCATGCCAACTCCTGAGTTCCTCCAACGTTAAATCACACACCGGGCGGCGACGTTCTTCTTCCTCAGGACTATACGTTGTGTAGCGGACAACAGGCTCCAGGCCTTCTTGCCGAACTTTCGTGACGATGTCGTCCGGTTCCCAATCGTGCCATACCACAACCTGCCCATCTTTTGTGATGCAGAGATCGAGTTCTATTGCGTTTGCCCCTTCCTGTAAGCCAAGCTGAAATGAGGGGATTGTATTCTCGACCTCTCGTGAGGGAGAGCCTCGATGTGCGATGATGAGAAAGGGATGATCTTGCGCTAAGGTGCGGCGTTGCAGCCGTTTGGGACAATCTTTGAAGAGGGCTTCGATGAATGATGAGATAGCGTGGAGAATTCTTGACTCACGTTCTTTCTCTCTTGTGGGGATCGAGAGGGTTGCCCGGCTCCCCTTGAATGCAGATAACAGATCGTTCTTATCCTTCATGGCTACTTGTTTTCGTTATCAAACCGACTATTGCCGTTACGGTGCAGAAAAGGAAAGTAGGATGAAAGTCAGGATGGACTCAAGTACCCGATATCGAAAGAAGAAAAAAGTGCCGCTGAAATGATTGATTATCAGCGGCACGAAAGGAAGTGTCAAGATACTTTGTGTCCCTTAAACATTTGCTCCGATCTCATCGAGTTTTGCCACAGCCTCCCGAATCCGACCAAGTGCCTTCTCGATATTCTCAATAGAGTTTGCGTAGCTGAAGCGAATATATCCCTCACCGTGCGCGCCAAATGCAGTTCCACTCAGGCAGGCAACACCTGCGTGATTCAGCAGGTAGTCGGCCATGAAGGCGGAGGAGCGACCTGTTCCCTCGATATTTGGGAAGACGTAGAACGCGCCGTGTGGACGGTGGCAGCGGAAGCCGGGGATAGCGTTCAGTCCGTCAACAATTACGTCGCGGCGGCGCTTGAATTCAGCGATCATCTCCTCGGCAACATCTTGCGGGCCGTCGAGTGCTTCAATCCCGGCCATCTGCGTGAAACTTGCTGTACAGCTTGTACAGTTTGTCTGAAGTTTGGAGACGAGTGCTGCAATTGGTGCTGGCATCACACCGTAGCCGAGTCGCCAACCAGTCATTGCGTAAGTTTTCGAGAATCCATCGAGCATGATGGTCCGCTCTTTCATGCCGGGGAATTTGAGGATAGAAGTATGCTCGAAGCCATCGTAGGTAATGCGCGAATAGATTTCATCGCTGAAGAGAATCAAGTTATGTTGCTCAACCAAGGCCGCAATTCCTCGAAGATCCTCTTCCGTTAAAATGCCTCCAGTTGGATTCTGTGGCGTGTTGATAATCAACATGCGAGTGTTCGGTGTGATGCGGGCTTCGAGGTCAGCAATGTCAAACCGGAACTCCTTCTCCTCCTGAAGTGGGAGTGGAACTGCCTTCGCGCCGAGGAAGTTGATAACTGACTCGTAGATCGGGAAGCCGGGGTTTGGATAGATGACTTCGTCACCTTCATCGATAGTTGCCATCATTGCGTAGAACATGATCGGCTTCGCACCTGGTGTTATCACTACTTCGTCAGGAGAGACTTCGATTCCTCTGGTTTTCGCGACGTAGGCAGCAATCGACTCACGTGCTTGAGGCAGTCCAGCAGATGGACCGTAGTGGGTAAAGCCATTTGCGAGGGCGTCACGTCCGGCATCTATGATATTCTGCGGCGTATCGAAATCTGGTTCGCCAATCTCAAGGTGAACAATGTCGCGTCCCTGCGCTTCCAGAGCTTTTGCTTTCACAAGAACTTCAAATGCTGTCTCTGTCCCAAGCCGTGCCATGCGGTTTGCAATGTGCATGATCTTCTCCTGATTGTGTGTAGTGTGCAAAGAATATCAAACAGGGAAAGATAAGTCAGAAAACGTTTAGATGGATAGGGGAGAGGAATGTGGGAGTACCTGCGGTGGTGGGAGGATCGAAGTGAAACAGCTGACTAACCAATGGTAGTATACTCTCAGACGAAGAAAATGGGAGATGATCCGAAGGCAATCGGTTGATCGTATTCGGAACATCCGATTCTATGAATCTTGCCTGATTCTTCTCTGTGTGATTCCCTCACCCCCCGCCCCTTTCCCATAGTTGTTCAGATAATCCGAGAGTTTTCGAGGTGTGAGAGGGGAGCCGCATCAGAGAGTCTGACCCCACCCGAGTGGAAGTCGGGTGTTAATAGCAAACTCGCAAACTGATTGTCCGTGTGTATACTGAGCCGGATGTAATCTAAAGAGTTGGGGCTACCAGAGCATTGAACTCATACACTCTTCGAACTCAAATACAACTCAATCCCCCGATATAGCCGTTCGAGATCTTCCCGATTGTTGTAGCCTTGAACTGATATGCGGATAGTCTCTCTTCCGTTCCAGTCCATCACAGGGATTTCCACTTTGTGTGTGTTGAAGAGATATGCTTGGAGTGCAGCACCGTCAATCTCTTCGGGGAGGAGAAATGCCAACATCTGAGTGTACCATCGGGAATCGTTCGGAGCGATAGGAGTAAACCCGAATCGACCTGCAAGAACTTCGCGAGCTTCGTTGACTAAGGTATGGCAGTTTGCGCGAACCTCTTTCCAGTTGTGTTCGCGCATAAATCCAATCGCTTTTCCTGTAGCCAACACCCCAGCAACTTCACGTGTTCCGCGATATTCATGGTGGCTGATAAATTCAGACTCTACTTCAGTTCTCGGTTCCCAACCCCAACTGACGACTAACGGGTCGAGAAGTGGTTGCACATTTCGGCGTGAGTAGAGGAAGGCCGATCCTTTCGGAGCGCAGAGCCACTTGTGAAGGTTGCTTGTGTAGAAGTCTGGGTCGATCTTCTGAAGGTCGAGGTCAATCTGGCCTACGGCATGTGCGCCGTCAATGAGGGTAAGTATCCCTCGCTCTCGCGCTATCCGGCAAAGTTCTTCTACCGGAAATGTTAACGCTGTTGGTGATGTGATGTGGCTGATGAAGAGGACTTTCGTCCGCTCGTTCATTTCTGCAATAACCCTTTCCAGAACATCTTCGTGTGTAGTAACCGGAGCAGGTATCTCAACTCTGCGTACTCGGAAATCTTGCTTCCGTCGGAGCAACTCCCACATGCGGTCACAGGCTCCATATTCATGATCGGTTGTGAGCACCTCATCTTCTGGGCCAAGTTGCAGCGAGTGGGCGACGATGTTTACGGCGACTGTGGCGTTAGTGACGAAGACAAGGTCGAGAGGGTTGGCATTCACGTAGGTTGCCAGATCAATCCGGGCAACCTTCATTACTTCGGGGAACTTCCGGCCATGATATTCAACCGGACTCCGCTCGAACTCCAGTTGCCACCGCTGGTATTCCTCGAAGACAGGGCGAGGACAAGCACCGAACGAGCCATGGTTCAAAAACGCGAGTTCAGGGTCGAGGAGGAAGAGTGATCGAAGATCGGATGTTTCAGTGCTCATCTCCATGTCAGAGATATCCTGTGCCACCACGTTAGCGTCGTTCATTTTGTAGACTGTTCAGTTGATCCCATTTCTTCAAGATATTTTCGACGAAGTTCTTCGAACTCCTCGCGTGTCATTCCCGGTATCGGCGAATCCATAGGAATGCCAGCCTTCTGCTGCGCTTCGTGGAAGGTCATGTAGATGTCGTACATCTCACTCAGTTCCAATATAACCTGTTCAAGGTGTGTCATCTTTGCCGCTGCTACTCATCAGAATTCCAGTTAAGGGTATGAACACGTATACGAAGAGGGTAACTATTATACTATAATGTCGAACATAATCGTTCTGGGATTTGAGTCTTACGGATACGCAGCCGGGTCATCGCTGAACCTGTAGAACTTCACGTTCCCGATTTCGACTGTGGTACGGTCTGGATGGTCGTCTCCGGCGAAGATGATTGATCCAAGCTGTAGAGTAATCGGTTTTGGAACTTCGAGTGGGATATTTTTCTCTGTTGCCCCAACCAGCATCGAGTCGGAGCCGCACGATCCGTCGGAAGGGATCATTCGTCCACCTTCCAACTTCTGCCACTCCGTTATCATCAGTTCCAACTCGTCCTTACCGATTCGCTTCCACGTTCCCTTGCTCCAGACGAGACGTTTTGCGCAGTCCATCTGGCTTTCATTCAGAACAAACGTGCCATCGCTGAAGAATTGGTAGGTAGAAGACCAGCCTGAGGCCATAGCCGGAACATCTTGCCAGAGACCGACGAGGAGGTCTTCATCTTCTGCAACTTCATCTGGTTCTGGGGAGCTATCGAGTTGATTTTCTGGTATGCCCTTTGATTCTCTATCGCTCGAACTTTCGGTGGTGACGTTGGTATCTTTTTCTTCGCTCTTCCCACAAGCAACGAAGGCTAACAACGCGATCAGTACTACAACTCTTCTCATAACCAAGTATGTCTGATGGTCTGTTTGAGATATGGCTTGTTGGGAAAATTTCACGACTATAGTGCGTTGACAATTAACAATGAGCTGATCCCCCACGAGGCAGGATCGCTCCTCTGGAGCTACGCTCTCGGTTGGTTCCCGTTGCCCGGAGCTTCCGCTCCAGGCTACCAACTGTTCGCCGCGCTGCGGCTCTTGGGTAACGATTCTGTTACGTCGCGGAGCGACCGACGGTTGGTAGCCTCGTGCGTGAGTGCGAGGAATCCGACGATACCTCTGCCGTGGAGCACCAGCGGTGCGTCCCTTCTGGGAATTCTGATTGTCAACGCGCTATAAGGGCACCAAGAAAACACCAAGTCCAACCTTCGCGTTCGTACTAATTCAGCACTGGAATTTGCTTGACAACTATAGTACTTCCCACACGGACTTGAAGGTAGTACATTCCAGAACTGAGATTGCCGATGTCGAGGGCAAACTTTTGCTCTCCTGAACTAACCGAACCATTGAATATCGAACGGACTTCACGTCCCAGTCCATCAAACATTCGAACCTCAACATCTTCACGTTCGGCAACTCGAAATGTGAGGGAAGGATTCTGGCCGTTGATGATACTGAGAGAAAAGTTAGTTAGCGAGTTCGTCCCTTCGTCAACGCTTGCAACGGAGTTCAAGTTAAGGTAGTCAACTACGCCATGTAGCAGGGCGAGAGCTGCGGAGTCGAAGTAGGCGTCAGGGGTTTGCTGGTTGTGGGCAAAAATATCTTCGTATGTCAGTGCCATCACATTTGTACCAAAGTTGAACCAGAACCAACTCTCTGGAAAGTGTGTTGGTGTACTTCCGTTCCAACTTACCGCATAATCCCACGGCATAATGCGAGAGAACCAGTTGCGAACATTACCGATGAACTCTCGTTCGAGCCTTGCAAACTCCGCCGATGTTCCACTCTCGTGATGATACCAGAAGTAGCGTTCTGGATCGGAGGATGAGTGTAAGTTCAACGCAACCTCAATCGGTTCTGCCGAGTTCATCAACTCACTATACCGTCGCTTGAGGGCAGCGGCCTCTACTTGAGGTGCTGGCTTATCCCACTCCCGTTCTAAGTCAACGCCGTTGGCGTTATATCGTGTCGTCATCAGATTAACTCCATCGGGGTTGTACATCGGGTAGACGTAGAAGGTACACTGCTCGCGGAGTGCGGCAGCAAGTGGATCGTCGGAGATAAGGAACTGAATGATATGTTGGCAGACCCACCAACTCTGAATTTCGTGCGGGTGCGTGCGAGCGTGGATTGTGATTGTGTGGCGAGGGCGGACTTGCAGTCGATCGGTTGCAGTAATCTTCAACTCCCAAATATCCCGTCCCTGCACACTCTTCCCGATAGACTCCACGTGCTCAACGTACTTATTCTCTTTCCACAACTCAATATCGCCGAGAAGCTGATCGTATTTATAATCCTCTCCAGCTGCGGCAAGTGCGCGATATGCCGCCAACGCCTTCTCGTCGATTGGCCCACATTTATCGTCATGGCTCTCGAACATTTGGTCGAGGTCAGGAGATAATCCCAAGTGGTTTATCAACGGCCCGGCCATCGTCGACTGAGCTAAGAGAATTCCGTGCGTACCAAAGGCAAACAGGAAGAATAGTGCGGCAATGGTTCTGTAGCTGTAGTTCGGTTTCATAAATCTTACTTGGCTCTCATTTGAGGGTTAGATTATCGAATAAGATACGAGAATCGAGGTGGAAGTGAGGCTTTCAGTTCGACATTATATCTCACTGGTCGAACCCTTTAGCATGGGAAGGGGATAGGGGAGATACTCTGCTGTTCAGATACGATCTTTCAATCCTCCCCTTGTCCCAAACTGCAAAGAAATGTATCTTATCAATCGATTTCGTGTGTGGGCAGACATCTGTTCCCCTGCAAGCAGTTCAATAACTTCTATCAGAGATACTCTGGCTTGTTGTTGTGGTTGCTGCTGAGGAAGGATAAATACCTGCACATTCTTCCATTCACAGTCGACGGAGCAGATCATGGTTTTTCATGCAGGCCTTCGCTCTCACCACTTCCTTCTATTCTCAGTAATCCTCACGCTCTTCCTCATTTCTTGCGGCGATGAAAAGTCAGAGCCAGATGTTGGGGAGGTGTCGGATTCAACCGGAGTTGTTGATCCCCCCGCAGTTGGCACGTATCCTTCAACGCAACAGACCATCCAAGGGTGGATTGACAAAGTTGATATGAAAGCAATTCGAGGGCACGGATGGGACGTGTGGGCATCGATTACCTCACCTTCAGGGGAGGGAGACCTTCCAGTCTGGGAGACGTGGTATTCAGGATATGATCTCTTCGACGATGTGAAGCCGGGGAAAAAATTAACCCGGAAGCGATTCCACCCCTTTACAAATCCGGCGCAGTTTCACCACCAATCGGTGATTAAGCGGAGTGGGAGTATTCCGCAGAATCCTTCCGAACAGGTTACGTCGTTCAACCGATATACGTCGAGCGTTGCGGAGTTTATTTGGGATCACGGACTGAACAGAGCCTCGGTTCTCGACAGCATTAACGAAGCATTCGACAAAGCGGGAACGCCGGTGATTGACCGACAGGTGTTGACATCTGCCGATTCAACAGACTCGAAGTCGATTGTGCTGAAGCCTGTCTTCCAGTTTATCAGTGGAACTGAACCGACGGCAGTCCCATACTGGGATGGCATTTCCCCGGAGACCACAACAAATTTGGCAAACCCTGAACCATATACGTGGCGTCAAGCAGTTGTTGTTGATCCTACCGGAAAACTGAAGCCGGGTGATTCTGTGGAGATGGCATTTAACGGCGAGCCGAAGCAGATGCTGCCGGTTGTGTCGCTCGACGACTTTTATCATATCGTTTTGACTGCCGAAGAAGCCAAGGAATTCAGCAACTTTGCGGAGACTTCTGGAGATGATATTGGGCTTGGAAACAAGGGAGATTCTGCGAGCGTTGCGGCAATGGTGAAGGAGGGGAATATCGCTCTCCTGATGGCGATGCATGTGACGACAAAAGAAATTCCAAACTGGACTTGGCAGACATTTTACTGGGCTGCCGATCCGAACGACCCACAGTTCGGGAACGATCGTCCTGCTTCTGTTACCGGGTGCTGGGCACACTATAACATGAAGACGGCATACTTTATGGTAACTCCTGCCAACGATCCAAAAGGAGATCCGTTCGTTGCATTTAATCCATACTTAGAAACGAACCTGAGTGGAACGGTAACAACGTCGAGTGGGGAGAAGGTGAAGTGGACTGGCGTCAACAGCAATTGTATGACCTGTCACCGTTTGGCGACGTGGAAGCAAAATCCGGGACAGTCGTCCCCGAAGACTGCCGACTATCAGCCCGATGGGTTTATTGACCCAGCAGACAGTACTCTCTTCGGAGGATATACCAAACTCGATTTTCTCTGGTCGCTTACTCGATCTCAATAAACGGTGTGAGGCGCTCACATAGAGAGAATTATCAATGAATGATACATGCGGACAATCAATTTGCGAATTTGCTATTAACACCCGACTTCCAGTCGGGTGTGGTGAGGCTCCCTGCTTCGGCTCCCCTCTCCCACCTCGGAAACTCTCGGTATACCTGAACAAACTATGGGAGAGGGGCGGGGGGTGAGGGGATCGCACTGAGAAGAATCAGGCAAGATTCGTAGAATCGGATGTACTGAATACGATCGGTCCACTGCCTTCCAAGCATCTCCCATTTTCTTCGTCCGAGAGTATATTAATTAGGACAAAAGAGAAGAGAGGGGAACCAAGCGGTTCCCCTCTCTCTCTGTGATCCACTAACTGCGCCATTGCGGGTCATGAATGACCGTTCAGCGGATCCTCGCACCCCTCCCGATAGTGCTCAGATTGATCAGTCAGTAATCACCATATGCGTAGTCGTGTTGTACTCACCATCCTGAATCGTGATGTGGTAGACTCCTGACGGCCAGCCTGCTGTCTTGATCGTGAGTTCATTCTTCCCCTCTGAGACGCTTAGATTCTTGGAGAGAATCTTTTCTCCAAGGCTGTTCGTGGCAGTTAGCGTTACTGACCTGCTAACCGTTGCCTTCAGAGTGAGAGTTAATAACTCACCATTACTTGCAGGGTTTGGAAGGATTGCAATCTCCGTAAGTGAGCCGCTGAACTCTTCTCCCGGTAGTGGGTTCAACTTCGGTGTCTGGCAGGCACAGACTTCGTCACCCCAATCGCGGTCGATGTCTTCAGTATTTCTCTCGCTGTAGACATCGATTCTACCAATTACTTCGCCGATACAGGAGTATGGCTCTGCATCTACATATCTTACTCGATAACTCTGTTCGCATCCCGATGATCCTCGCGTGTCAGTTCTAATCAAATACATGTCTTGCGGATCGTTTGCTCCGGCGAGATCACTCTGCGTTAGGCCACAGACCACAAAGCCATCTAAGTGCCCGATGTTGTCTCGGTAGACAGGATAAGTTGACCAACCTTCGTCCACCTGATCGCCGCCATAGGTCTGCGTGACATTGCCACTTGGCGTTAGGTTCGGGTTCAGACTGAGAAGGTAGGCGTCGTCGTTCCCTTGATAGTCGGTGACACCTGTCATGATGAGATCGTACTGGGAGTTTTGCCCCAGTGCAGCAGGGAGTTCGCGTATAGTGCGGGCACGGTCGACAATGCTTCCCCCACCATCTCCAATCATTCGTTGTGTCATTGGGGTGCATGGGTCGCCATCCTCAAGTTTCACTACAAAGTTGTCGATCCCAACGCTCCCTGCGGCATCTACTGTTGTTCCATATCCAGCCACTACCACATTAGGGAATCCAAGATTGCTTCCAGTCTCGGCTGGATTCTGCAACTCAATTACTGAGAAGAACTCGTCGTCGTAGGCGTCGATGCCATACTCGGCAACGTTCTGCGCCGAGGTTGCTCCCGTTGTGATGCTTCCGTTGTCGCCACTCACGCGAACGATGTAGCCTTGAATACGGTCAGGGTCGCGACCACCGACGGCAACAATATCACCTGTTGTTGTCCCTTGGATGCCTGATGATGCAGCTTCTGTAAGACTGTTGAACCACTCGAGAACGGCGTCGTCGGTATCATATGTTGCATCCCACACGAGTGCACCACCTGCACGACGTGCTCTGAAGAGGTATCCATCCAGCGTACCACTAACGTCAGTTCGTCCAGCCACAACGATGTCTCCCGGACGGATGTCGAGGTCGGCATTCCCTGTCTGTGCTTCAATCAAATCTCGCCCAACTTCCGATCCATCGGAATTGCCATATGTTGCCGTCCACTGCGGCACTCCCATACAGTCTATCTCCATCAGGAATGCGTCGAGATCACCTGCATCTGATGTTGTGTAGCCGGTGAGAATGAACCCATCTTCTCGATCAACTTCGATAATGCTGTATCCAACATCGTCGAGATTTGCACCAGAAATATCGTATGTCTTCTCCCAATATGCCCGACCACAGTTATCGAATCGAACAACGTAGACATCGGACGTCTCACAGTCATCGCTTACCGAAAAGGAAGTTCCAACTGCGATATAGCCACCTGCGCAGTCTCCGTTCTGTCCACAGCCACCGGTTACCGGTATCACACGGAACTGGCCATCTTCGTCGCAACGATCTCCTCCGTACACCCACTCAAATCGTTGTGCGTTAGAGTACTCGGTTCCGAAAGCCCAGAACAGACCTATCAAGGCTGCAAGCGCGTACTTCATATACGTTCTGGTAATGTTTGTTGAGTCTCTCATCCTAAATCTCCTAAAGGATTGTGTGAAAAATCTGCAAGGCTCTTATGGGGGGCTTCTCCTCTATGGAACCTGCTCAAGCCTGGCAGACGAAGTGGTGGTTCCACTACCACACGAATGCTCAACAAGAACTGCTGCTGGAAAAACCCAATCGATAGCCTGCACGTTGGTTGTGCTTCTATTTAGTTCCCTCTGTATTAATTCTTCTGAGTTATCTATACCAGTTACGACTCTCGTTTTTGTGGTGTGGGGGTTATTGAAAGCTGTGAGCTCTAAGTATCACCACATCCTTCTTCGCAAGAGCTTGGGGTTCCCGTACAGTTCGAGTTGACTCCGGGCAACTCGGTAACGGTAGGAACTCCCTCAATACACTTCACTTCGTATACTCGTTTGCACCAGATACTATCGCAGGCATCGAATGTGGTTCCAGCTCCGGTTCCACTTCGCTCGGCACAGGATGTTGTTAACACTTCAACAGTATCGGTTGAGGAAGTCGTGCCAGTGCAGGGGGGATATCCGAGGATTATGCCCTCCTCAACAGCGGCTGAGGAGATAAGGTCGAGAAGGTTGCTCAGTGGGGTTAGGTCGACCTCCCCACACTCTCCTGTAAAGGTGGTATGTGCTACGTCAACAACGTAGTCCTGGCTTCCGTCCGACATTAACCAGACGCAGACTTCGTTGTGTGACTGGCAATTTGTGTTGTCCGAGAAGAAAGAGCTTCCCGAGGAGATCGTGACAGTGAGAACAAAGCTATTGAGGAATTGCGCGCCTGGGTCAGTGGGATGTGAAGTACACGATGGCGTCTGTCCCTGAGTTTTGGGTACAAGCAGTGTACCGGCGAAGATGTAGAGTATGAGGAGTCTCATCGTACTTCGTAGAAAAAGCTATCCAGTTTTTGAACTCTCAATAGGGGGGAATGGATGCTTCTCACCATACTAACGAGTACTGATTTAGCCACATCCAGACCTATCAACAAGATAGGATACTCCTTCTTCTAACTAAATCGGGGGAAACCCTGAATTCCAGAGGGTGTATGTCATGAATCTGTTCTCGGATGTCATGAATAGGTGCGAAGGTTCACTACTCAAGAAAGAAGAGGCGAGGGGTGACGTATCGGGCGAAGACCTCCTTCAGGTTTTGCACTCCAATCTTCCGGTAGATTGCCTGAATGTGAGATTCCACAGTCTTTACCGAGATAAAGAGGGTCGCAGCAATCTCATCGTAACTGTAGGCTAACACCAAGAGCATCAGAATCTCCTGCTCGCGTTGTGAGAGGTGTGCATCGTTGTTGATTCGCGACACAAGGTCACGAAAGAGAACGTCTTCAGGGTGAGCCATTCGGTGGCGTGCAATGTGGTCGGAGAGGATAAAGAGGAGGAAAGGACGAAGCTCTTCCATCAACGTGATTGTCTCTGTGGAGAGAGGAGGACGTTCCCGTTTGCTGAAGAGAATAATCGTGCCGATGTATGAACCGGTGGTTTGATAGTAGTAGTCAAATCCAACTGGTTCCCGATATAACTCTGCCGGAAAACCATTGCGGATTCCCTCTTCGTAAATCTGCTCCCACTTCTCCTCCTTATCAGAGTCATGCAAAATTGAAATCTCCTTCTTCTCAGCCTTGTGAGGAAAAAGTGATTGCCGGTGAATCTGTCCCGGACGATTACTGGCCGGGTTGACAAGGTCAATGGTTGTCCGGAGGTTGATGACGACTTGATCGACATCGTCAAAAAACTCACGTAGTAATGTCTTGAACGTTCTACACCATTCGATTGTATCGGTGGTAATTGGCAGTTGGTTTAGGAATGAGCGGACTCTCGTTGGGATGCTACCAGACCACTCCCTCGTTTCAGAACTACTCGGTAGAGCTGCCACAACTGAGCTTGGAGGCGTTGTGTTCGACTCGGCAAGCAATTTGTCGAGACCATGCTCTCGATACGAGCGGAGCCAACGGTAGATTGTTCGCTCCGACAAGCTGAAGTGGTGCGATACTTCCTTGATGCTGTGGGATGGATGTTCTTTGAGGTGGATGAGAAGCTCAAGAATCTGATCTCCAGATTTCCCTCTATTTCTAATGCGCGCAACACGGAGTTGCTCAGAGCTTTCCGTAATCTCCAGACGTTTTCGACCAGCCATGAAAACCTGTCAACTATGTGAACAACAATGTGAAATTGATATGCCCGGCAACCCAACACGTTGGAAGGTTATGTTGTGCTGCCTTCTCAGCTACAAATTCTAAACTTTCGCCATGAATCTACGAACCTTCCTTTCTCCCTCAACAATGGAAGGAATGTTTTCTGTTCCAACCTTACTCGTAAATTTCCCAATGATTGTTTCTATCGAGAATACTTGCATTGCCTCTGTTGCGCAGTCTGAGTTTGCACGACTCATTCTGGATGGCGTTGAAGTACCCCTACCGAAACGTGCCCAGATTCTTCCCGGCTTCGTCGACACGCACTGTCATCTGATAGGGCCAGGAATGATGGCCGAGCGAATTGACCTGCGGGGGAGCCGCTCAGCCGAAGAGTGCGTAAGGCTAACTGGAGAAGAAGTTAGGAAGAGAACGTCAGGAGAGTGGGTGATTGGGTTTGGGTGGAATCAGGAAGGGTGGAATGATCTTCAGAACTTCAATCGCTTTGCCCTCGACAGAGTTGCACCACAGAATCCCGTTGCCCTCTACCGAATCGACACCCACGCAGTTTGGGTGAACAGTGCTGGGTTGAAGGCTGCCGGACTTGAGGGGGGAGGGAAGATCGAGGGGGGAGAGATTCTGATAAACGAACGTGGTGAACCGACCGGCATCCTAATTGATTCGGGGGTGAAGTTGATAGAGGGGAGTATGCCCGAGTCAACGCCAGAACAGATTGCACGGTGGTATCGCTACGGTGTTGAGGAATGTCTTCGCTACGGCATCACTGAAGTTCACGATATGACCGTTCACCCAGATTGGTTAGAACCGATGACTCGCATCGCTGAATCGGGTGACATGAAAATTCGCTGTCAGGTGTTCCTCGACGGAGTCGAAGAGAGGTGGAAAGCTGTGGCGAAGCCTACAACCCTTGCTCCGAACCTCCAGACAGTCGGCGTGAAGTTTTTCTCCGACGGAGCACTCGGCTCACGTGGAGCACTCTTGCTTGAACCATACAGCGATGCACCGGAGACTGTGGGGGTAGAAGTAATGTCGGCTGAGGAGATCGTTGAGAGGTCGCGCGAGCCGTTGGCCGCAGGCTACGGAATTGCCACACACGCCATCGGCGACGGAGGGAACCGGTTAGTGCTCGATGCCTACGCCAAACTACGTCCCAACTACTCCGATGCTCTGCTCCGAATCGAGCACGCCCAAATTGTTCACCCGGATGATCTCTCCCGTTTTGTCGCGCTCGGAGTAATCCCCACAGTGCAACCAACCCACTGCACCAGCGATGCGAAGATGGCCGAGGCTCGGCTCGGGGAGGAGCGTTGCACCTATGCCTACGGCTGGAAGAACCTACGCAACCTCGGTCTCCCACTCTTAGGTGGCTCCGATTTCCCAATTGAGTCACCCGACCCACTGTTAGGGTTGCGAGCCTTCACGGTGCGCCAAACTGAGAGTGGAGCTTGGCATCCTGAGCAGACGATCTTACGAGAAGAGGCGCTGTGTGCCTACACCGAGTGGGCTACGCTCGGCATTCCTACAACCCCAAACAGAGGCCGCCTACAGCCGGGCTGCGATGCTGATCTGGTTGTGCTGGATGGCGATCCGTTTGAAGAGGGAACGAGGGTGGTGATGACGGTTGTTAAGGGGAGAATTCAAAAGTAAAAATTCAAAATTCAAAATTCAAAAGGGAGGATCGGCATCTTACCCCTTCTCGCATCTATTGAGATAGAAGTTCAGGAAGGATGCCAAGTCTCAGTAACATTCGATTTTTAGGTCGGGTGGAAAGGTTCTCTCAATACCTTCTCTCCTCTCGCATCTGTAGAGAGAAAGAAGAGGATATCTTCAGGGTTACTCTTTGCTTCTATTAGACTTGATATACACGGGGACAATCAGTTTGCGAGTTTGTTATTAACACCCGACTTCCCGTCGGGTGTGGTGAGGCTCTCTGCTTCGGTTCCCCTCTCCCACTTCGAAAACTCTCGAAATACCTGAACAAACTATGGGAGAGGGGTGGGGGGTGAGGGAATCGCACTGAGAAAAGTCAGGCAAGATTCGTAGAATCGGATCTACCGAATACGGTCAACCGATTGCCTTCCGAGCATCTTGCACTTTCTTCACCCGAGAGTATAGTACATTCTCTCGCAAACCGATTGTCCGGGAGTATATATACTGCCCATCGCTAAAACGTCTCCCGCGCATTCTCTTCGAGAAAAGCATGGATGGAATCACGGTCGTACAGAATAACCCGCTTGCGGGGTTGGGAAAATCGGATTTTCCCCCGATCGCGGTACTCTTGCAGCGTCGTTTTCGATTTAATATTCAGCAAGCGCATCGCTTCTTCCGTGTCGATCCACTTCGTTGCCATCACACTTTGCATTGCCTGTAAACGCATGACGACTTGTTCGATTAGCAGATAGAATGCTTCTTCTTCAATGCAGATAACGTTCATATGAAAACCTATAGAGTTTATGAATAGAAGGGAACTACAATCCGATTCGCTAAATTCTTCCATCCTTTCAGTGATATGTGCGGAACAAGAACTCTCCTCCTTAACTATTGAGGGCGCAGGTTCATTATCCTCATGCTTTTCCGGCTGAATCGAGGTCTTGGAATTCATCCTGCGTGCGAATCTTACGGAGTAAAGTTTGAGGAAATGGATCGCGCATGTTTTGCGCCGGGGATGCGGGTTGGTAGAGAGCACACGATAACGCAGAGGTAAGAGTATGGCGAAGATACTTTTAACAGGATTCGAATCGTATGGAAATACACCGGACAACCCGGCAGAATCGGTAGCGCGTAAGCTTGACGGTAAACAGTTCGATGGATCGGAGGTCATTGCGCGCATCGTCCCGAATAACTTTTTCGAATGTATCGACTTCGTGTGGTCCTCAATTGTCGAAACTGAACCGGACGTTGTGGTTATGATGGGTGAATATCCAGGACGTGCGGTCATCACCGTCGAGCGAATCGCCCAGAACCTGAACGACTCGACGAGATACGGTCTCGCCGACAACAACGGGTGCTCCCTGCAGGGGCGGCTGACAGTTCCCGATGGTCCTGCTGCATACTACTCGACACTGCCTGTTCGTGCCATTGTGAAGGCTATGCGAAATTCCGGCATCCCCTCCGACATCTCGGATGCAGCGGGCACGTTCTGCTGCAATCATTTAATGTACGGCATCCTTCACCGTATTGGCTTAAACGCTATGCCGATTCGTGCAGGATGGATTCACCTTCCCCAGCTTCCAAGTGTTGCAGCACTACCGGACAATCTGGGAACTCCAAGTATGTCGGTAGAAACATCCGCAACAGGGGTTGAAATCGGACTCCACGCTATCCTCGAGAATTCAAGAGATATTGAGGAACCGATTGTGTCACGGCTTCAGATATAACCGCCCCGATTGAAAAAGGCATCATGGGGAACTATGCCGAGGAGCATGAGTCCCTCAAAGCAGAGGGCTTGCACCAAAGGTACAGGCCTCGACTAAACAGAGTAGAGAGTACTTCAATCAATTGGGACTGTGGTTTGTTTGCTCGATCAAGCCCCGACTACTTCTTCAAAACGACAAGCCTCGAATCGTTCCTTCCGTTGGAGGAGAGCTGACACAGGTAGACTCCTTGTGGAAGATTTGATGCGTCCCACTCTACAATGTGCTCTCCCTGTTCCATCCGTTCGTCAACAAGGCGCATTACTTCTATTCCCAACATATCGTAAACCGTAAGCACCGTGTGAGATGTATTCGCCAGCTCAAACCGGAGTTCGGTTTTGCCATGGAACGGATTCGCTCCTGTGCTCCGAAGTCCGAACGACACCTCGGTCTCCAAAGGAGCACTGCTGGTTGCTTGATCGCCAAGAACGACAAAACCTGGCTTGCAGATGACTTCGACGCAATCGAAGGAGAGCAAATCGAGTTCAAATGGGATGGATGCTGAGTCAGGCAACGGAAGCTCATAACTTCCATCGATATAGGTTGCCATTGTTATGCGCAGCAATAAACCGTTCGAATGAACAAAGAGGGCGTTGTTGCCTGCCTCAAGCCGGATCGTTAACTGACCGGCATAGTCGCTCACAACTTTGACGTTCCAGCCGTCAAGAATTCCACCTTCAAGCAAGATAGGAGTTACAGGGTGCATCATCATTGGGTCGTATCGCAAATGAAGTTCGCTGTTCTCCAGCAGTTTCGTGTCAATGGAGTCGTCCAAAAAAATGGGGAGTTCAATAAGCTCGCCATGAATGCCAGTAATGTTCGTGGGGATGTGGGAATGAATTGAGTCGGGAGCTATCGTGACAACAACAGTGTCGAACCACTGGTTTCCGCTGCCGTCCCGAGCCGTAAGTATGTATTGCGTCGTGCGTTTCGGGGAGGCAATCGGATTCAGGCAGTTGCGGCAGCTCAGGCCATTCGAAGGTTGCCAACTGTATTGCAGTTGCCAGTTTTCGCAAGTCGGGGCGGGAACTCCGCCGAGCGTGACTGCATTACCGGAGCAGATCGTTGTGTCGGGACCTGCATCAATCCAGCTTCCGGGAAGGTAATTTCCCCTGAGAATTTCAATCGATGTAGGCCCGTCGTATCCAGTAAGACTTGCACGTCCACCGATAGCGAGAATGTCAACACCTTGAATGTTCCCATCAGATCCAGTACATCTGGGTACGGTAACGAATGTGTGAAAGGATCGTTGATGAATCAGAGGTGGTCCCGGTGACACTGAGTTCCGATTGACGTCAACGAAGTCGCAGGACGACATTACGGTAAGCCTGTTGTCATACCCTCCTCCAGTTAACACAATACTATTATCCAATTGCGCGGACGATCCCCACTGCCGTTCAGTTTGCATCGAGCCAACAGTCTGCCACTCTCCGTTGTTCTCCATCTGCACCAGATTCGTGAATCGGATTGGATCTTCGCTATATGATCCGCCACTCAAGACTATTCTTCCATCCCAGAGCTTGAGCATACAGGTAGCCTGCAACGGTTTCTCAAGTCTGCCGGAATGGCTCCAACGATTCCGTTGGATGTCGTAGCGATAAACGGTATCTCTGCGCTCACTATTTGCTCCGCCCGCCCGCCCTCCCAGCACAACAACGTCTCCATTGCTTGCAATCTCCATCGACGCGGTGCTGATTGGGAACGGGAAGGATGCCGCAGTGCGACTTTTGCCTGTGTTGATGTCGAATATCTCGGCATCGGCCATTGTTTGGTGATTCTGATGACGACCGCCGACAACCAAAATCTCATGATCGCTGATGAAAGCCGCAACATGCTGGCGACGTGCGATGTTAAGGGTTCCGAGCGTTGTCCACATTCCGGAAACACGATTGTACATTTCGACATTGCCTGTTAATGCACCCCGTTCAAACTGGGCGGCAAGTCCGCTAACCACAATGACGTTGGAATCACGGGTAAGAAGGGAGACCGCTTCGGCATGTGGAGCCTGCATGGCATGAGCAGGTTCAACAGTTCCTGAGCGGACATCAATCAATTCACACAAAGTGGTGGCTGTCGGAGTCGACTCACTGTAATTGAACCCACCCATCACAAGCACCTTCCCATTACCAATGTAATGTGCATTGTGGAAGCCGCGAGGAAAACTCAGTTCACCGAACTCTTCCCATACTGGTTGAGACTGTAGAGATATGGGCAGCAAGCTAAAACAGGCAGACAGGAGAATAAGGGCAGGTAAGTAAATGGATTGGTGAATATTCATCAGGTGCTCCACAGATTTAAAAGTGACACAGTTGTCCTTGTGTTCTTGAGTGTTGAAAGGCTATACGTATCCGTCAAAGCTCATCTATGACTTGGGATTTTTATGAAAATCCGATAGTATCCATTCAGTCGATGTCTCGATGATGCAACAGCGGGAAAAGTAGCACTCAATGCCTTACGTTTTTTACTCACTGCTCCACTCGATAACGCAATTGCTTAACATTCAACACTTATCAGACCGTCTGCTCATGCAAATAGTTACAATGGAGCGTGTTGACAATCAAGAATGCTAAGAATGTTGATATAAGTGTTCAAAAACCATGAGCCGTTCCTGCCACAGCGCTTTAAATCTACACGGTAGGTGAGACTCGGAGATACTACGGTTCTACAAGAATGGAGGAGGGGGTAACCTTTGCGCTTGCTACACAATCTCTGCTCCAAGAGATATGATAGTGGCGACGTGGACGGCAAGGAAGCACTTCTTTTCGGAGAGGATAATTCAAGAAGTTGTACTACTGTTGTGCACGAAAAAAGCCCGGTCGTAAAACCGGGCTTTTTTATACGCATTGAGGCGTTTTTCGAGCGGAGAGAGAGGGATTCGAACCCTCGGTACCCATAAGAGCACAACGGTTTTCGAGACCGTCCCGTTCAACCACTCCGGCATCTCTCCGGGGGCGAATATAACACGATTCGGATCATTCAGCCTATCAAAGAGTCTATAGAAAAGGTAAAAGCTGTTTGCGAAGAGGGGAGAATTGCCGAGATGGGTCTGTTCGATGCACCCTTTTTTGTAGCTTGTAGGCCACTGTTTCAATGAAATCAACGAGAGAATTATGAAGGGAAGCATGAAAAGAGTTGGGCTGCTTTCAATTGTCGGGGTTTTGGCTCTTCACCTGCTCGGAGGGTGTCAGAATGGAGGAACCAAAGGTTCTACGGAAGGTTCAGGGACTGTTGCTGGGGGGGAGCAAGGGGGAACCTCTGGAGGAACTGCTGCCGGTGGATCGAATGGAGCGGGAACAAACCAAGCTACCGTAGGGATCGAAAATGTTCCCTTCTACGGCAATCGAGATCAAGTGAAAAAGCAGATGGCGCAGATACCAGGCGCTACTCCCGATAAGAGCGTTTCGAACGATATGGGTTCTACACTGAATTGGGTTGGGGGACGATTCGATGAGTTGCCGGTGGATCAGTGGGGCTTCAGCTTCTATCGTGGCCAGATGCTTTACGCCAGTCTTCACTACACAACAGAGACTACGAAGGTTGAGGCTGACCAACTCTACGATACGCTCACTGCCGCAATGACGAAACGGCACGGCAATTTGATTCTTGATTCACGCAACTATGCCTCGAAAGCACTCCTTGGCTACTCTGAGGAGGATAAAGACTTTATCTCTGAAGTTGGCCAATCACTTGCCGGCTCCGAGTTCCGAATGTGGACTTCAGGCGATTCGAGCGCAGCCTTCATTGCCGTTATCTACCGTGCTCCGAGAAAGGGTGAAGAAGTCATTAAAGATGTCTACCTCAACTGGTACGATCACCTTCAATACAAGGACTACAAGAGAGCAATCGAGTCCTATTCCGAGCCTAAGTGATTCCAAACAGAACGTTTAGCCTACGTCGGTTCAACTATGATAAAAAGTTTAGTCCTCTTTGCTGGGGGAACCCTTGCGCTCCTTCTAATCTCTTGCAGCAATTCCGCACATCTGCGGAATATCCAGCAGCTCAAGGGAGCCGAAAATCCCTGTGCTGCGTATGGTTGCGAGGGGACATTCCTTGCCGGCATAACGTGGGAAGATGGGAGGGGAGAGAATGCCTTTATTGTTACCGAGAAGCGACAGGAAAATGAAGAGGGGGAACGGCAGTCACTGATTCCAGTTCGCTACTTGATGCACGGTCCGAAGCCGAAGAGCACTTGGCAGGGACTCTACAGTGCAGAAAACTGGTGCGATGCTGGGGAGGGAGTGATAGGTGAGATTGAAGTGACCGATATTGACGAGGACGGAGTAGGGGAAGTTCTCTACGTCTACAACGTCGAGGGGAACTGCGATGTGTCGCCGAAAACATACGGTCTGGTTCTCCACAGTGGAACGGAGCTTTACGAGATTACGGGGACTGACGACCTGCAAGTAAACCGAGGAATTCCTGGAAGTGCCGAAATGAAGTTCAGCGAGTCGTTCAACACTGCCCCGGCTGGGTTTCGCGACCACGCAGTTGAAGCATGGAAACGACTTGTGCCACACGACTAAAAAATCTTGTTCCGATCAAATAGCTCAGGCCTACCAATCGTCACCCACCCGCATGATTTCACTAATATCTCAGTTCGGATTGAATCTAATGGTGGTTGGGGTTGTTCTCCTCTTCCACCTCTTAACATTGCAATCTCTCTCTCTCGTTTTGCGTCGTCGTCGCCCAGTTCGGCGAGGTCTGCTCTGGCTGTGGGGAGGGCTTGGAATTGTTCTATTAGATTTGCCCCTGATCTACCTGCAACTTATCTACAAAAGTTGGCATCCTCTCTGGGCCGACCATTTCATGAACGCAATTTCAGTCCCCTGGGCGTTGCTCCAAGTAAATGCACTGATTGTGGGTGGTTTGCTCCTGGCAAACAAATTCCTCTATCGTCCGCTGAAACGTATGGTGGGACGAAAAACAAGAAACTCTGCCGAAGTTCCGGTTAGCACTACCTATGGTAAAGTGATTGAACCGACGACATCATCCCAAATGCCGAGGCGTCGATTCATCCAATCTTCAGCTATAGCTCTGGGTGGACTCGCTGCCAACGTCTCGATACTCAGTGCTGCGAACACCGACGAGGATAGCAGAATAGAGCGGATCAAAATTCGTATCCCAGGTTTGCCTGAGGAGTTGAAGGGGACAACAATTGGGATGATTAGCGATGTCCACTCCTCACTGTTCATGAGCCGGGATCGGATGGAACGCTACGCTACTACCCTCCAATCACTTAAGGCTGACCTGATTGTCCTTCCCGGCGACTTTGTCAACAGCCGCTCGCGTGAAGTCTATCCCTTCGCAGAAGCATTCTCCCGTCTGAGTGCTCCCCTCGGTGTGTACGGCGTTACCGGAAACCATGACTACTACACCAGAGAGATTGAACTTGTGGCGAAAGGTGTGGAAGATGCCGGTATCAAGCTCTTGAGAAACGAAAACATTCGAATCGAAAAGAATGGAAAATCTTTCTGGTTGATGGGGTTGGATGACAAGGACATTTACGAGGTGAAAGATTACCTAAAGGATGGGAAGACAGAGAAAGGAATCGTTGAAAACCTTGTGCGAGGTGTTCAGGATGACGAACCAAAAATCCTCCTCTGCCATAAACCCTATCCATTTGAAGAATATGCCACACTCGGTGTTGATCTGATGTTGAGTGGACACACGCACGGCGGACAGATCGTTCTCGGAAGATTGGATAGACTGAACGTTTCGGTTGCTTCGCTCGCTTCAACGTATATTTCTGGACTCTACAAAGCACACGCCAACCAGAATGCACAGATGTATGTATCCCGCGGCATTGGAACCGCTGGCATTCCACTTCGGGTAAACTGTCCGCCGGAGGTGACACATCTTATGTTGGTGTAGGGGAGATGTTAGTGGGAGAGGGTAGGTAGAATATCTGTTCTACAATGGAGGCTCTTCGGTAACTTTCTATCTCCCGATTTGTAGGTTGTCGCCGGAGCCTTTCGTCAGGCGATTGCAGACCGGGAATGCGACGAACACACGAATAATCAGAATAAACGAATGAACTGTATGCGAAGAATTAGCAGAGCGATGCCGATGTTGACACTCCTCTGCGGACTGTTGACAACGGCAACACTCTATGCTCAAGAGAAAGGAAAAGAAGAACCGAATGCCTATCCGCTCCGCTACAACTTCTCTCAAGGGGAGAGCGTTACCTACCGCGTGATTTCGTTTGATTCGTTAGTGATTTGGGATGTTGACCCACGAACTGTTGTTCGCCAGCGTGTGGAGCGGATTACCTATCAGTGCGACACGATCCTGCCGGAAGGATATGGCATGACGATGATTCTCGAAGATGTCGTAGTTCGTGAACGAGTCGATACGTTGCCTTGGAGCATGAAAACCGAACATCCTTGGGTTGGTCAACCAGTCCGCTTTTTGATGGGAGTGGATGGCAACCGACTTCGCCTGAGAGATACCTTGGCCTACCCTGGCTCGATGCCGGGTGCTCCCTTTCAACCAATGGTGATTCCTCACTTGGGTGGGGTTGACACAGTCAGTCCCGGAGCCGGCAGTATTTTCGACCGCGACATGTGGTTGCTCGATAACGTCTATCCCCCTGTGAAGTGGCAGGGGGGAGGATTGCGGAAAATTCGTGGCGTTGGGGATACGTTAGGCCATCACGCTATTGTAGTCGAGCTTTCGGAGACCGGTCAGGTCTGGTACTCGCCACCATATTCTGGGAAGAATAGTCTAACAACACACACCATTGTCAACGGTAGTGGAACGTACTGGATTAGTCTCGATGCAGGCTATCCCGTAGCAGGCGACCATCAGTTGATTGGGAACATCACCTTTACCAACACAAAACCTGATGGAACTGAAGAGGAGCGGAGCGGTCGCCAGATTATCAGTATGGTCTTCTCTCTCGACGATCTTTCTTCAACACTCGATTCAGTCTTTGAGGAGACTCCATGAGCCGACCAGTCAGTTTGCTCTTGCTGCTTTCATTACTTGCAATCGTTCCAGCTTCGCTCACACGTGCGCAGGAAGCTGGCCTCTACGAACATTTCGATGTCTACGACGGTGATAATTTCCCTCGGACAGAATATGCTAACCGTCGAAAGCAGACGTTAGAGAAGCTGAAGTCAGGGGAGGGGATGCTGCTCCGAAGTGCAGAGGTTCGGAATCGTTCCAACGATGTGGACTACGAGTTCCGCCAGCGAAACAATCTGCTCTACTTAACAGGTGTTACTGAGACTCAAAGTGCTCTACTCCTCCTTCCTGACGGTGTTGAGATTGATGGGAAGAGAATACAGGAAGTTCTCTTCGTTGCCGAACGGAATCCCACGCATGAGATTTGGGAGGGAATTCGGATGGGGCCGGAAGTTGCGGCTCAAGTAACGGGAATCACAACTGTCCTCCCATACGATAAACTTGCCAAGAGACTGGAAGACCTTTTTCCAACACTCAATAAACTCTACTACGATAGCTGGACGATTGAAAGCATAGTCGACCCTGTCGTTGAGGGTGAATTTAATTGGCCAGCCATTGTCCGCTCTATTTTGGAAGAGAGTGAGCTTGACCTTGAAATTGAAGATGCGGGGACAATCCTGAACGGCATGCGGGCAATTAAATCCGAGCGGGAAATTGCCATGATGCAGAAGGCAATCGATATTTCGGCGGAGGGACATCGTGAAGCAATGCGGATGGCGAAACCGGGGATGTTTGAGTATGAGTTCGAAGCCTCGATGGAGTATGCCTTTCGGCGTCTTGGCGCGGAGGATCCGGGTTACCCGAGTATTATTGGATCAGGACCTAATACTTGCATCCTTCACTACAACACAAATCGCCGGAAGAGTCTCGACGGCGAGCTTGTTCTGATGGACTGCGGAGCCGAGTATCACGGATACTCAGCCGACATCACCCGGACATTTCCGGTCAACGGCAAATTCACACCGGAGCAGCGGGCGATCTACAACCTTGTTCTCGAAGCCCAGACGGAGGCGATTAAGGAGTGCAAGGTAGGGGTGCAGTTTTGGGATCCGCACAAGAAAGCGGGGCAAATTATTTCATCCGGGTTAGTGAAGTTGGGAATCATGAAGGAGGGGGATGATGTCCGGAAATACTTCATGCACGGAACCTCTCACTTCTTGGGAATGGACGTTCACGATGTTGGCGATGACTATACCTTGCAGCCCGGAATGGTGCTGACAGTAGAGCCGGGGATTTACATTCCTGAGGGGAGCAAGTGCGACCCGAAGTGGTGGAACATCGGTGTTCGCATAGAAGATGATGTTCTGGTGACGAAGAGCGGGTCAGTGAATCTCTCCGCAGGACTGGAGCGAACTGCTGACGAGATTGAGAGGCTTGTAGGGAGCAAGAGGAAGTAGGAGAGGAGGAAATTCAAAATTCAAAAGGAAAAATTCAAAATTGATGTGGGGTTTTCGATTTCGGAATTCGGATTTTCAGATTGAGAAAATTCAGTAAAGCGAAGTGATTGACACCAGTCAGAAGCCAACACATCTTTCTTAACTCTCACCCACCTCTCCCAATCTCCACAAACTCGCGTGCTAACTCTGGGTCAACTGGATTCCCCGCAATCCCATCTACCTTCAGACTGCTGCCGACGATAGCGCCATCGCAAGTCGATAAAATTGACTGAACGTTGTCGACTGTTACTCCACTTCCGGCAAGGACTGGTACGACAACTGCCTCTCTCACTGCAGTTAACTCTTCCATATCTACACCACCACCAGTCTGCGTACCGGTCACAATCAGACCGTCAGCTCCACCGCGGTACGTGGTCTCCTGGGCTACTTCTGTGATTGGACGGGGGACGAGTGGGGCGGCATGCTTAACGTGAATGTCGGCGTAGAGGGTAACCCAAGGGGCAACCCGCTCCATGTAGGTGAAGACTTCCGCAGCCTCACCTTCGATCAAGCCTTGATCGGTTGCCATCACACCAGTTAGCACGTTCACTCGAATGAAGTTTGCTCCAGTTGCCGAAGCAACGGCAATGGCCGCAAAGGGATCGTTCCGCAGTACGTTAATTCCAACCGGAAGCTCAATCTCTCGCCGAATCTCCTGAACCACGGCTGTCATAGCCGCTACGGTGTGAAGTTCTACACGACTCTTTCGGAAGGGAATGTCTCCGAAGTTCTCGACAATCAGACCGTTGAACCCAGCCTGTTGTAGGTGGTAGGCGTCGGCGAGTGCCGCGTCGATTACTGCGTCGAGCGAATCGTCGAAGTAGAGCGTTCCCGGCAGTGGGCGCAAGTGTACCATGCCGATGAGGGGTTGGGGATCATTGAAGGGGAGAACCTGACGAAGATTTGTGCGAGCCATTGTTGTTCTTCGGTTATTGAATTGTCGTTGCGTTGGGATAGGGTGGGTTGGGGTGGCGGGGGGACATGGCGCGCCATGTCCCAACGCGCCACCCCAACGGCCATTTATTACATACCAAACGGCAAATTCATCCCCGGAATATTCGGAAGCAAACCTTGCGTTGATGCCGCCAATTCTTGTTCCTTCATCTTCGATGCCGACTCAATTGCCTTATTGATAGTGGTAATCAGCAAGTCTTCCAGAACGTCAGCCTCTTCAGTTTTTCGGACATTTTCATCAATCTCGATCTTCGTTACCTTCAACTCACCCGAAATTGTCACCTTCACGAGTCCATTCCCTCCTTCGTGCGTTACGGACATGGTTTTTAGCTTTTCTTGTGCTTCTCCCATCCGTTTCTGCATCTCTTGCATGGCTTGCATTGCCTGCATCATCATATTCTTATCCATGGCTATTGCTCCTAATGATGTATTGATTCATCTGTCCTTCTCTTCATCCCTAATCGTGAATGAGAAGGGGAGAATATAGGATATTGAACCTTGAGTGCTGCGATACCAACTGTAGCCAGAAGTCGTAAGAGTCCGTAAGTGGTACGACATGACACGTCATGTTATTGGTATTGAGTGACCCTGATGCTAAGTTGCTTCGATTGCGAGGAGTAGAATCGTGGATTTAGCATTGTGGATTTGGGATTGCTGATTTCGGATTGAGTTCCTACAATCCCCAATCCCAAATCGAGACTCTCGCAATTCGAAATCAACAATCGACAATACGAGCAGTATGATTCAGCACGAAAAGTTGGAAAACGTTGTGATCCGGTTTGCAGGTGATTCCGGTGATGGAATGCAGCTAACTGGAGGGCAGTTTACGCGAACCGCGGCTCTGCACGGGAATGATCTCGCCACTCTGCCCGATTTCCCGGCTGAGATTCGCGCCCCCGCCGGTACAACGTATGGAGTCTCGGCCTTCCAGCTTCACTTCTCCTCGAACGATGTCTACACGCCGGGGGATGTTCCAGATGTCTTGGTTGCAATGAATCCTGCCGCGTTAATTACTAACCTGATTCACTTAAAGCGTGGCGGAACTATTATCATCAACGATGATGCGTTCGATAAAAAGCATTTAGAACTTGCTGGATATGCCTCGAATCCACTCAACGACGATTCGCTTTCGGGCTACAATGTGGTTCGTCTTCCCCTGACAACCGGAACGTTGAAGGCAGTGGAAGGACTCGGCCTTTCCAACAAAGAAGCCGGACGTTGCAAGAACTTCTACACGCTCGGTCTTGTCTACTGGATGTACAACCGTCCGATGGAGCCGACACTTCAGTGGATCGAGGAGAAGTTCTCCAACCGTGCTGAACTTGCCGAGGCGAACGCAAAGGCGTTGAAGGCTGGGTTCAATTTAGGGGAGACCGTCGAGTTATTCAACGCTCGGTACGATGTTGCTCCGGCAAAACTTCCCCCCGGAACGTACAGGAATATCACTGGCAATCAAGCAACTGCGCTCGGCATGGTTGCAGCGTCGCAGCGGACTGGACTGAAAGGATTTCTTGGAACGTATCCTATCACACCTGCTTCCGATATTCTCCACTTCGTTTCACGCTACAAAAATTTTGGCTTCCTCACCTTCCAAGCTGAAGATGAGATTTCGGCTATCTGTTCTGCGCTCGGCGCGGCCTACGGCGGAACGCTTGCCTTCACAACCACCTCAGGTCCAGGTGTTGCCTTGAAGGCGGAGGGAATTGGTTTGGGAGTGATGACTGAGTTGCCAGTTGTTATCTGCAACATCCAGCGAGCAGGTCCTTCAACCGGAATGCCGACAAAGACTGAGCAGTCAGATCTGTTCCAAGCACTTTACGGTCGCAACGGCGAGGCTCCTGTTCCAGTTGTTGCACCACAGACGCCGGGAGATTGTTTCTGGATGATTATGGAGGCGGCTCGTTTGGCAACGAAGTACATGGTTCCGGTCTTCTTCCTCTCCGACGGATATCTCGGCAACGGAGCCGAACCGTGGCAGATTCCGGCTGTGAGCGATCTACCCGATATGAAGGTAACGTTCCACACCGATCCAGACCACTTCCACCCATACTCACGAAATGAAGTAGAGGCGCGCCCTTGGGCAGTACCGGGCACACCCGGCTTGGAGCATCGGATTGGTGGATTGGAGAAACATCATGGGTCGGGTGGGGTCAGCTACGATCCAGGCAATCACGAGATGATGACGAAAATTAGAGCGAGCAAGATTGCCGGCATTGCAAACGATATCCCTGAGCTTGAGGTACATGGTGATCAGGAAGGGGACTTGTTGGTGTTGGGTTGGGGATCAACCTACGGTGCAATCCACGTTGCCGTTGATAGAATGCGCGCCCGAGGCTACAGTGTATCGCAGGCACACCTCCGCTACTTGAACCCAATGCCGAAAAACACCGCCGAGGTTTTGAAGCAATTCAAACGGATTGCCATTCCTGAACTGAATATGGGGCAGCTTTCGCGGTTGATCCGTTCGGAGTATCTCGTGGAGACAGTGAACTGGAACAAAGTACAGGGGATGCCCTACACAGCCGGTGAGCTTGAGGAGTTAATTGAGAAGCTACTGAGCGGAGAAGAGAGGATGAATCCAGTCGATGAGGCTTCGATGGCAGATGCGAGATAGCAGAAAGCAGATAGTAGATAGAAGGGGCAGTATTACTACAAACGACTATCCACGATCAAAGCAACTACAAACAATCTTATGAATTCGATAGAACAGAACGGACTGAACGTGATTGCGGATAAGCCTGAGTATACAGCAAAAGATTTCAGTTCCGACGCCGACGTTCGCTGGTGTCCCGGTTGTGGTGACTACTCGATCTTAGCACAAGTGCAGCGTACACTTCCACGGCTTGATCGGAAGAAGGAAGAGTATGCCTTCATATCGGGAATCGGCTGCTCAAGTCGCTTCCCCTACTACATGAACTGCTACGGGTTCCACACAATTCACGGTCGCGCTCCGGCATTTGTGACTGGACTAAAGGTGACCCGACCTGACCTTTCGGTCTGGATGGTAACAGGTGACGGAGATGGACTTTCGATTGGTGGCAACCACATGATGCACATCCTCCGGCGCAACATCAACTGCAATATCCTCCTCTTCAACAACCGGATTTACGGTCTGACGAAGGGACAGTACTCTCCAACATCAGAGGTCGGCAAGAAAACGAAGTCAACTCCATTTGGTTCCATCGACACGCCGGTCAATCCGGTTCGCTTTGCGCTCGGGTGTGGTGCTTCGTACGTAGCTCGGACGATTGATAGGGAGCCGAAGCATCAGCAGGAGATTTATGAGGATGCCTACAACCATCAGGGAACCAGCTTTATTGAGATCTATCAGAACTGCAACATCTTCAACGATGGTGCATTCTCGCAACTGACAGAGCGTGACGTGAAGGATGACAACGTTCTTCCGTTGAAGCATGGTGAGCCAATGATCTTCGGAAAAGAGAGTGACAAAGGTATCCGATTGAATGGTCTGCGACTTGAAGTTGTCTCCCTTTCCGATACATCAGTTGAGGAGTTGTTGAAGCACGATGAATCATCGCAGGAGCTTGCCCACACACTCGCGTTGATGATCGACCGACCCGGAATGCCAACACCAATCGGTGTGATCTATCGCGAAGAGCGTTCCACATACGACGACCTCGCTAACGGGCAGGTTGAGACAGCAATCGAAAGGTTTGGAGAGGGAGATTTAGAGAAGCTACTGCACGAAGGGGAGACCTGGGTAGTGGCGTAAGAGGGAATTCAAAATTCAAAAGGCAAAATTCAAAAAAGGGAGAGGGGGATCCGAATTTCCCTACACGACCCGATGACTCTATCGGATTTGAGCTGTGCGATGTGGAGCAGTCGAGAGGTTATCTCTTATCTACTCTTGAATCTTGAGCATCTCGGCGACAGCTTGTACAATCTCTTCCAGCGAAATGCTATCGGATTCATCGTTCACTTCGCCAATCACAACTTTGTGGGGAACTTCGAGAGGTCTCCACATTGCAGGTTTTAGGAACTCGGTGTAGTAGGCAACAACAGGTGTGCCGACTGCCGAGGCGATGTGTACCGACCCGGTATCTGGGGAGATCAGCAGGCGTGCTCGGCGAATTGCTGCCGAGGCTTTTAAGATCGACGGGAAACTCATCACAGTTGCATTCCCTTTGCGGGCAACCTCTTCAATCTTCTCTTTCTCATTCGGTGCTCCGGTCACGGCGATCTTCAAGCCACTGTTGCCAAATTTTTGGTTCAGCATTTGGGCAAGCTCTATTGCCCGTTCAGTCCGTAACGTCCGGTACTCTTCGCTTGCCGAAAGGTTGAGTAGAATGAACTCTCCCTTTCGCAATCCCATCTCTTCCAGTTCTCGCTCAGTCTCTCTCTCCAACTTTTCGTCGAGGAGGAGCGAATAGGGGGGCATTGTTGGAACTTCTTCGCCAAAGTCAACTCCGTGGGTGAAAATCGCAAACGTCTGCTCTGCTAAATGCTTGCTCGGAAATGCTGTCAACCGGTGATCGAAGAGCCAGCGGTTATACCTGTGCCCTCTGCCAACAACGCGCCCTCGTGGTGTTGTGAGTCCAGCTATGATGATTGGGAGGGTAGTGTGTCGGGTCACCAGTTGGAATGTGGCATCGTAGTCTCTGGTACGGCAGAGCCGAACGGCCTTGATCCGCTCTGCGAATGAATCACTCCACAAGATCAGTTTACTCACTCGGGGGTCAGACCCGATTACCCCTGCGTTGAACTTGCTCCCGAGAACGTCGATCTCCGCTTGCGGAGCATACCGCTTCAACGTCTCGAGAATGGGGGTAGTGATGATATAGTCTCCCAACCGGTCGTGCCGAATCAGTAGCACTCGCCGTAACTCCTCCGGCTTCAGCTTCGGTTGTTCCTGTGGTCGTCCAAAGAAGAACTTCAGAATGCGCCCCACAATCCGCCGCCGCAACGACCAAGGGCGAGTCGCATCCACGTCTGGTGGGGGAGTGTAAGAGTCTTGAATAATCTGTTCGCGATCAAGCATTGGTTGGGAATTCAAAATTCAAAAGGCAAAATTCAAAAAGTTGGAGAGGAGGCGTTGCTTCGATAAGCTGCGGATGTTACTGAGAATCTGTTCGCGATCAAGCATTGGTTGGGAATTCAAAATTCAAAAGGCAAAATTCAAAAAGTTGGAGATAGGATGTTCCTTTGTTCAATCCACTATCTACGATCTACTATCTCTCTCATCTAACAAACTGCAGGTTGCACTGAGAACCTCTTCAATAGAGACTCCACCAGCATCATTCCCCTCGGTTGCTTGCACGATCCTGTGCGGCACACCTCGTGGCCCCCATCCAACTGGGCGACCGTTTCGCAGAAAATACACAACTGTTGGAGTTCGCACGGCGGAGGCGAGGTGGTTAGTTCCTGTGTCAGGTGTGATAATCAAGCGCGCGTGGGCGATCAGGGGGATTGCTTCGGGAATTGAGGAGAAGAAAGAAACGACGGTTTCCGCTCCCATCTGTTCTGCAAGTTCTTCCCCTAATGCCTTCCGATCAGGCCCACCGGTGATAACAATCTTTAGCGCAGATTCTTGAGCGATTGGAATCAATCCTCTCAGGAGAGTAAGCAGTTGATTGCGATTCATTTCCCGTTCTCTCTCTCCGGCTGAGATGTTTAGGACGATATATGATCCAGTTGGTAAACGTAGTGCGACCCGCTTTGCATCAACACGATCTTCAACTTCAGGGGAGCGGTAGAGAGAGTAGTCCGGCATTGGTGGAACTCCGTATGGCAGGTCGAGTGCTGCACCCAAAAATCCATAGACCTGTTCAGCATAGTGCGTTGTGGAGTTTACCTTGTAGGTATGCTCGAAGAGCATCCGGTTGTTTGCGTCATCGCGACTTACCACCCTTCCTTTCGGAGTGAGGAGTCCGGCGAGCAGACCGGGGAGCGTTGTCCGCCAGAGGAGAAGTTGGAAGGTAAGATCGTACCCTCTTCTTCGGCAATCGATGAGTGTTTGGAGACGCTTCAGGGGGGAGCCATCCCAGCGGAGTACTTGGTGAATACGTGGATCATTTTCGATCAACCCAATGTTTCTCCAACTTCCCAATAGATCGATTTCAGCCTGTGGTGCAAGTTTGCTGAGCGTTTCGATTAAGGGGGTAGTAATCACCATGTCGCCAAGCCGATCGTAGCGAATCAACAAAACGCGCTGCAACTCCTCGGGCTTCAGCTTCGGCTTCCCCTGCGGACGAGCGGCAAACGTTCGCAGAATTGCTCCGGCAATCCGTTTCGGCAACGGCTTCTTTTTCGATCCCGATTTGTTCATAGATCAATATTTCCAGATTGCGCGAATAGTGAACGTATCATTCCACATATTCACTACCAAAACTCATTCCTGTCATTCCGAGGCTCTGCGAGGGATCTCACAGGATTGGTAGAGCTAAACTCGCATTGTGTACAAGACGAGCGAGACTCTTCGGCCGCCCTCAGAGTGACAGGGAGCAAGCCTGTTCTCAGTTCCTATATCAAGCATCCAATCTTGTCATTCCGAGGCTCTGCGAGGGATCTCACAGGATTAGTAGGGCTATGGATTGCGCACAAGACGAGCGAGACTCTTCGGCAGCCCTCAGAGTGACAGCGATATTTCTTGATTGAACAAACGGATTGAATTTCGGATTTTGGATTGAGGATTTCGGAATGTGTTTGTAAGGAAAGGGAAAATAGAATGAGGAATGAAGAATTAGGGAAATGCTTTTTCAATCCGCAATGCGAAATCAAAAATCCCAAATCATAGCTGAGATGTTTTTCATTCTAAACTCTTTCGAGTATTTTCTCCGCCGTTATACTTGCCACCAACCAAGCTCCTGAAGCGAAATCCTTATATGAGTAGTGAAATTCATCTGACTTTCCTCGGACATTCTGCCTTTTCCATCAAGTATGGTGAGTGGCATCTGTTGATCGATCCATTTATCACGGGGAATCCTGCTTCAGCGAGTGCTTCGATAAGTGCGGCAGACCTCGATCCTACACATATAATTCTTACGCATGGTCACGGCGACCATCTTGGGGATACAATTGCGATTGCTGAACGGACGGGAGCCGAGATTATCACTACGTTCGAGTGCGCAAACTACATAAAGGGAAAGGGGTTGGAGAATGTTGCAGACCTCGGTATTGGTGGGGGGCGGAACTTTCCTTTCGGTCGGGTAAAGTTCACCATTGCCCACCACAGTTCTTCTGCTCCGGATGGAACCTACATGGGAAATCCGGCTGGGGTTCTCCTCTTTATTGGAGGTAAGACAATCTACCACGCAGGTGATACCGCCCTGACGTATGAAATGAAGCTACTTGGCGAGATGAATCAAGTTGATGTAGCACTCCTTCCAATTGGCGACAACTACACGATGGATGCGCGAGATGCTGTAAAAGCAGTTGAGTTTATCAACCCGTCGGTCGCCATACCGATGCACTACAACACCTTTCCAATTGTGGAGGCCGACCCAGAAGTGTTCCGTGCAGGCGTTGAGGCACAGGGAAAACAGGGGGTGATATTGAACCCCGGAGAGACTTTCTCAATTGCAGGGGCATCTTCGCATGAGTGATAGTCAAGATAGAGTGGAGGTTCAGAACAAAGAGACTGCAAGCAGACCGGTAGAAGCGTGGGAGACACTGAGTTCGGAGCAGATTGCCGACTGCCATGTCTTTACTGTTCACCGGCACAAGAGACGATCACCGGACGGAATAGCGGAGGGGGATTTTCATACAATCAGTGCTCCCGATTGGGTGAACGTGATTGCACTGACAGAGAGTGGAGATATGGTGATGATTTGCCAGTATCGACACGGAACTAACGAGTTGGCCTGGGAGATTCCGGGGGGGATGATCGATCCGGGAGAAGCCCCTGAAGAGGCTGCCCGAAGAGAATTACTGGAAGAGACCGGATACGAAGCAGATGAGATTCAGTTGATAGGATCAGTTCGCCCAAATCCTGCACTTTTCGACAACACGAACTATACTGTTTTGGCGCGTGGGGTGCGTCAAGTTGGATTGCAATCACTTGATGAGCACGAAGATATTCACGTTGCCGTATATTCGCCCGAAGAAGTCGACCAAATGGTCGTGAAGGGAGAGGTCAACCACGCTTTGGTGATAGATGCTCTCTATTGGTTACGGAGATGTCAGCCGTGAGCAATGTGCTATCAGCCGTGAGGTGTTTGAGGGATCATTTCCCTAACAGTGGAAGAACAACGAACAGTTCAGAACTGAATGCTCAGAGCTGAAAGCTCACTGCTCTAATACAGTCTGCAGAACTATGGGAAGAATTATCGCAATTGCCAATCAGAAAGGGGGAGTCGGGAAGACGACGACAGCCGTCAATCTTGCCGCATCCTTAGCTGCTGCCGAGCAACCAACACTTCTGATTGACATCGATCCACAGGCGAACGCTACCAGTGGTCTCGGTGTGGGGACAAAGGATCTGGAGAAGACCGTCTACGAGGTGATTGTTGATCGGATGTCGCCACGCGAGGCAATACTGCATACCGAACTTGGCGATCTCGACTTGATCCCATCCCACATTAACCTTGTTGGTGCTGAGATCGAAATGATTGATGTGCCGGGACGGGAGAAGGTACTGTACAATGCGTTGGCTGAGATACGGGGAAACTATGACTACCTCATCATCGACTGCCCTCCTTCACTCGGTCTGCTTACGTTGAATGCTCTCACTGCTTCGGACGCAGTGCTAATTCCCGTCCAGTGTGAATACTACGCGCTGGAAGGTCTCGGTCAGTTGCTCAACACCATATCTATTGTTAAGAAACATCTGAACCCAAGTCTCGACATCGAAGGTGTGCTGCTGACGATGTTCGACAAACGACTTAACCTTTCAAATCAGGTTTCTGAAGAAGTTCGGCGATACTTTGGGGATAAGGTCTTCAAGACGATGATTGCCCGGAACGTCCGTTTGAGCGAGGCTCCGAGCCACGGCAAGCCAGTTCTTCTCTACGATGCTTTGTCAATTGGTACGCAGAACTACATGGAGCTTGCCAAAGAGATTCTGCACAACACAGCCGATAGACCTTCTCGAACTGCGAGTGAGGAAGAGGGAACTCACAGAGTGGGGGGGACGATTCCAGAAACCGAGGGGAACAACTATACTCCGCAAAACGGAATAGGCTCTTCTCAGTACGACGAACCCGAACGTTCCCACGACGGTGAGAAGAGTTCGGAGGGAGATCACACTACTTTTTGAATGATTGAATGAATTCCGGGAGACTGGAGGAATAATGGCGAAAAAATCAGGTCTTGGACGAGGACTTGGAGCATTACTAAATCCGACATTGACACAGGAACGGCGTCAGGCTCTTCCTATCGACGATGGGTATACAGTCGGAACGATCTGCAAGATTGATATTACTCGGGTAACGCCGAACCGATATCAGCCTCGTTTGGACTTTAACAGACAGGCACTTGAGGAACTGAAGAAGTCGATTCTGGAGAAAGGGGTCATCCAGCCGATTACTGTCAGGCGATATGGTGACGGCTTCGAGTTGATCTCCGGGGAGCGGCGCGTCCGTGCTTCATCCGAGGCTGGGCTTACCGAGATTCCGGCCTACATCCTCGACGTTGACTCTGATCGGGAGATGTTAGAGCTTGCACTTATCGAAAACGTGCAGCGCGAAAATCTGAACCCAATTGAAGTTGCTCTCGGCTATCAACGGCTAATTCGGGAGTGTGATCTGACGCAGGAACAAGTGGCTGAACGTGTCGGGAAAGATCGTTCTACAGTCACTAACCTTCTACGACTTCTCAGGCTTCCAGAGCCGATTCAGAATTCACTTCGTGCTGGTGAAGTTTCAATGGGACACGCCCGCGCACTGCTGACAATTCAGGAAGAAGATCGGCAGATCGAAGTTTGGCAGACCGTTCGCGATGAAGGTCTCTCCGTTCGCCGTACCGAAGCTCTCGTAAAGAAAGAGGCAGGGCAGAACGGTTACGGTGCGAAGAAGAAAGAGAAGCCACAGAAGACCGAGCCGAAGGGAATGGGGGGAGAGGTTGAACTGACGATAGCAGAAATCTCATCCCGACTTCGTCAAGTGCTTGGCACTCAGGTGAAGATCAAAGCGAACGATAATGGTTCTGGAGCAATTGCCATTGACTTCTACACGCTCGAAGATCTCGAGAGGCTTCTGGAACTCTTCGCAATTATCGAGCGGAATGCGTGAGTCTGTTATCGAATTCAACAACGAACAACATTCACTACTCCTGAATAGTAGAGCCACTATGAGTGAGCGCAAGGGAAATGATACCGGTGAGCAATCGGAGAATGTGGTAGAGGGGCAACCTCTTTTCCCGTTCGAAGATGCCTTAATGGTAGAGGGAGAGCCGGCGTGGGATCGGATGGGGAAGATTGCGCGCTTTTGTGCTTCGGTTGTTAAGAAGCACTTTGGTGAGGTTCTCGACTTTACGCCAGAAAGTCTGAAGGTGCTGGATCGGGTAATACTCAGTGGGTGGGGAGGAGAGAGTAAAGGGGAGCTTCCGTTGAAGGTTCGCGTTGCTTTTGGAGCCTACCTCGGTGAACTCCTCGTTCGCCGAACGTCGGGGCGCTGGGTTTCTGGTCTGGAAGAGGAAGAGCCTGCCTCCATTCTCTTCCTCGACAGCAACGACCAAGCATTAGCGAGTGTTTCTCCCTTCATGATTGTTGGTCAGAAACTCGCCAACCCTTGGACATTCGATTTATCCCTTGCCTGGACTGCTCTCGATCAAAAGTTAAAGGAGATCGGGGCAACATGATTCGATATACTACCCAGATTCGGGTCCGCTATCGTGATACCGATCAGATGGGGGTTGTCTATCATGGCGTCTACCTTGAGTTTTTCGAGACCGGGCGAACTGAATTCCTTCGAGACGCTGGAATGGCCTACTCTTCGATTGAGGATACCGGGATCATGCTTCCCGTCCTCGAGGCAACCCTCACAATGAAACGTCCAGCCCGCTACGATGACCTTCTGACCGTCCACGCAATCATCCGAGAGATGCCGACCGCACGCCTGAAGATTGAATACGAAATCTACCGCAACGATGAACCTCTCGTCTTCGGCCACACGATCCACGCCTTCGTCACAGCCGGCTCCATGCGTCCAGTTCGTCCACCACACGATTTTGTGGATACCTTAGCCAGGCTGATGGGGGAGACCTAAATTGTGGGTGAAGAACTGGAGTTTGGATCTGTGTGATCTTCAAGAAAGTGCGTGGGAATGGGACACGGATAACACAGACCGGACGGATATCCACAGATTCAGGACTGCAAAGAATGATCAACCACTCGATAACACTTCTCTCTATACTCTTTTTAGCTCTTACTCATTTTGTGCTCGCACAAGATTGTGGAGATATGCCAGAGCGCTCTGAAGTAGAATCTATTCTTGAACTCGTGCTTAATAGTCAACCTTTTGACTCGTTGACTACCTTCTACACGGAAGAGGGAAAATGCCAGTGCGACTCGATAATTCTCGACACTCTATTTCTCTATGGGAATGAATCTCTATCTGTCTATAAAGATTCGATAGAGGTTCGATTTCTTAGTGATGAAGAGTTGAAAACAACAGAGCGGTCATGTTATATCGGGTATAATGACTTTTTGATCGTAGATGGCAAAGGACGTGCAATAATGGCCTTCCCAAGAAACTGGAAAATGTTGTGGATCGGATTCCATAAAGATGGTGATAAGTGGGTGCTGGGGTCAAACTATATGATTGACGATTATTGAGGTAATACTTAACCTTGAAGTAGCTTGGTAATAGCTCTTCTATTCTGCTTGTCATATCGCAATCTTGAATGAAATCAACAAGATTGCCTATACAAATTCAACGGTGATAAATCGTTGTCAAAGACCCGTAAATGAGCTTAAAGGAATAGGGAATCACATCCTGAAAATAGCTACAACCGTGCGTGATGTTATAGTAGTTCAGAATTTCTCTGAAGAGATTCTTTTAGATTAGAACCTACAACCCCACCTCCAACCCCATGTGCAAGGTAATCTCACCCCGCTCATACTCTCTTCGGGCTGCAAATGATAAGCGTGGGTTGTCTCCGAGGTTGAGTGGGGTTTCGATGAAGAAGCCGCCGGAGAAGTCTCCTTTGGTGTTTGTGCCGAGCCGGAAGCCAATCCCTGCGTCGGGAGCTATGCGAGTTGGGACTGCTTCGAGGGCAATGCCTACGGTTGGATCGCCTAAAAAGTCGTAGCGGATTTCACCGGTGGTGAGGATATAGGTGCGGGGGGGGAGTAGGCGTCTGCTGAGTGTGCCGGTTGGGTCAACTCGTTCAGTGACTGTTCGCTCTTCGAGTGGGTGGATGTAGGATGCCGTCAATCGTGTCTCAGTTGGAATTCGTTCGTGCAGACCTTCGCGGTAACTCGCGTTCATCGAACCGGCGATGTTATTCAGTGCGACGCCGAAGGCGAGTTGATTGCGGAAGAGGATCATACCGGAGAGATCGAGTGTTACCCCCCACGAACTCCCATCAATACCACTCAGATCGTACCGCAGATACCGAATTGATCCCCCAATACTCCCCGGCCCAATACCAAGTCCACCACCTACCGTTACTGCTAAGTCCTGACTCGTCGTAAATCCGAGCGATTGTTCGGTAATTGCTCGTCGGTCGATGTCGCTTACTCTGTAGCCACTAATGCCGATGCCGATTCCAGCAAACTCATCGATTGGAGTTGCGATAGCTGACTGGAACGATTTCTGCGGAGATTGAAGAAAGGAGAAAGCAAAGAGAGCGGAGGATTGCTTCAATTGCGTTAGTGCTGCCGGGTTGCCGAAGAGTATCCCAGCACCTCCTGCCCAAATGTTTAACACTCCACTCATTGAGGCTTCTGCTGGGCTATCGGTACGTCGGAGTGAACTACCTGCGTAACCTCCCTGCGCGAAGAGTGGAATTGAGTTGAGAAGAAGAAAAAGTGTGAGAGCTATCCGGGACATTCTTATTCTGTAGTCCCTCTTGGTGGTTCTTTGTGTTCTTGATGTTGAAATTTCTACCACCAAGGACACAAAGGAACACCAAGAAGAGAGAGTTTATCGAGTGAGCATAATCTTCTTTGTGATTCGCTGCCCTAAGGCTTCAACCACCACGAAGTATGGGCCGTTCGAGAGTGCCCGCGTGTCGAACTGGAAGAGGCTTTCCCCTTTGTCTGCCGCGGTTGTTGGGTTCACGCTGATCTCTCTGCCGAGAAGATTGTGCAAGGAAATTTTCACTGAGTTTGCATCTTGCGGGAAGTAGACAGTGACTTTAATTGACTCACTCTCGACAGACCGGACGACAGTAACGCTGATCTTGCCCGGCTTCTCGACCGGATCCTGTTGCCGAATAAACTCACCAACTTGGATAGTAGAGGGGGGGGAGGTCAGAATGCCAGAGGCAAAGGTAGTGCTGAGGCTAAATAGCATCAAGCAGCATATGAGCAAAGTCTGTTGAAGTTTACGGTTCACTGGCTTTTCACAACGGCTAAGTATAAAACAATCTGTTCCCCAGCATCCGACGAAATAACGCAAATATACGTCCCATTTGCAACTATTTCACCAAGAGAATTCCTTCCGTCCCAAAAATCTCTGTTTCTACCAACATTGCGTACCTCACCTTCAACCACTTTTCGGACAAGTGCTCTGGCTCCGTCGTATATCGAAATCGACACATTACCGGTCTCCTGAAGGGCATAGACGATGGTTGCTCCCTGACCAGAAATGTCAAGTCCCCCTGGATCGAATGGGTTCGGGGCAATGTAGGCTCCAGTCACCCGATTCACTTTAAAGGATGCCGAACCGAAGGTACACCCTTGGTCGTCGGCGCAGCGAATGCAAATCCGGAGTGAATCGAAGTACCCGGGAGGAACTTCAAATTCTACGGACTCGGCGGAGGCGTCAAACGTACCGATCTCCTGCCAATTACTTTCCCCAACGTTCGCAATTGAAATTATCAGAGAGCTGCACGGAAATTCCGATGCCTTCCAGAAAAGGGTTCTCGTTCGATTTTCATCTGGGTTTGCTGGCTCTTCAACAGATATATTCTCAGCTTGTGGAACTTGAATCCGGAGGATGTTTGCCGAGCGAGTCCCTACGTCTTTCGTTTGAAGTCGGTAAAGAATCTCTGCCCCTTCGTCGATGGCTTCGCATCCATCAACACCGGGACAAGGAACTATCGTTGTGACGATGATTGTTGTATCCCCAATCTGCAAACTCCCAAACGGACGCTCGATCTCATTCCTTCCAACAATCTGGCGTTCTAAAAAGATGTCCTCGGGATTGATGCAACAGGAAGAGATCGTATCGCGCAGAATCGCTCCCGGAGTTACTGATACTACACCATCAAATAAGAATTGATCAAGTGTTGGAACGGCGATGTGAAATGGTTCACTTACTTGGCGTATCCACGGGAACTCACTATCCTGAATTACGAGTTGGTAAGCTCCCGGTTCGTTTGTTGAGAGGCCAGAGCCTACCTGTATGTGAATGCTGTCGTTCTTGCGCTGCTTCACGTCAAGTGTTCGTGAGAAATTATTCGGCCCAATAACTCTTGCCTCAATGTCAGTGCCGCTACCTAATGTCTGCCGGTTCCAGTATAGCCGAAGCGTATCGTCGATGCAGACTTTCTTCCCGAGCGATTCTCCAGCAACTGGAAAAGGGTTCGGTTGAATTTTTCCGATAGCATAAGTGGACTCAACAGTCGAGACAATGATGTCGTTCTCTTTGTCTCCGTCGATGTCGGCGATAGCAACCGAAACGATATTCGAGTTCAGGGTAAAACTCTTCAATGTTTTCAGGGGGCGATCATTCTCGAATGCTGTGGTGTTTGTGTACGGTTCAAGTTGTAGAATAGAGAGCTTGTTCCCTTCGGCTAAGATCAACTCAATCAATCTTTCTCCCTCCTGCACAATATCTCCGGCAGCCATCACCTCTCCATCTATTCGTTGCTTTGCGAAGTAGTGAAAGTTTGAGCTTTGTCCGGGAGGTTTAGGAGCACTACTATTCCAGCGCAACAGGTAGACCACATTCTCAGAGTTATCGTTGATCGCTGTGGCAACAATCTCTGGACCTGGGTTCCTTACCAGATAATCTGAGCCAGAGAGTGCCTGGTCGTCAATGTTTGCAACCACAATGTGCCAACCCTTTGCCGATGGATCTGGGGCAATACTCTCCACTAAATCTCCACTCTCAATATCGTAGAGGGAGATTGCTCCACCTTGATTCCCTTGCTCCGCTGTGATGCGGAAAAATTTGTTGTCGGCTGAAGGGCCGAGAGAAGAGAGTTGGCTCGTTAAACTGAAAGCATCAGGCGATGAATTGTTCGCAATCAGTACAGGTGCGATTGCTGAGTCGATGTTGTAGTTAAGTGCGTGGGCTGTGCCGGAGGATGTTGCCGGGTTTGTTCTGGAAATTGGTGGCGAAAAGGAGTATCGGGTTGTGGAAACTGCCAGATATTGATGGCCTTGATTACTCAAAACGGCTGGTGGCTGAGCGTAGAGCTTCGGCGTAATGGATATCGGAATGCCAAGTGCAATTACCTTGCCGCTCTGCTCAGCAAGAAGGTATCGCCGAATGCTGTTGAGCATCTGATAGTTCCCATCCGGTTGAAACTTGTTCTGTGTGACCGTTGCAAATACTGCCAACGTATCAGGATTAAGTCTCCGCATTGCAAAGGGGAGGATTGTGAGGATTCGGTTGGAGTCGCTCATCCGATTTGGAACCGATTCCCGCTCATCAGAAGCGAGAAGGCCGAGCTTAAAACGAGGGTTCCCATCTCTGTCGAGAAGCCATCCGTTTGTCGTATCAGGTCCGTTGAATTGACGTTCAATTCCAAGTCCAATCAGATCGGGGTGTGGGGTTCCCCCCGTTGCGAAGAGTCCTGTCAGAGTCAGGCTTGAGACAGTGGGGTCTTGCAAGGCAATCGGAAACTCTGCTTCGAGAAATCCATTCCCCTTTAAGATGGTAACACGCTTGCTACCTTCAGTGATGCCGATAATCTGCTGCGTACTATCGTTTGCTTCCGAGCGAATTGCGCCAACCAGCAACACCGATGAATTCTTCAGCCTACTATTCCGCCACTTGATTTGAATTGAGTCGATCTTCTGCGCGCCTGTCAAGGTTGGGTTGCTCCGAGAACCTCCAGAAGTACCCAAGGGCAGAAGCCAGGAAGACGTTTGTGCACCGGCTTGCAGCAACCCTGCAAAAAACAGAGTGGTGAACAAAAGGTGTTGGATAGCTATCGTCTTTTTGACACTCATCAATATCTCTTCCTACGTATCGAGAAACGCTCGTTGTCTCTGAACTCCACTTCCTATAACTGCCGATACAGTATCCACTAAGGAGTCCACCGAACCCAAGATCATCCAAAATCTCCAATCCGAAAGCCTCAATCTACAATCGGAGCTAACGAACTAAAATGCTGAAATCCTTGTAGAATCAAGATGATTTGTGATAGGAGAATCAATTGCGATAAAGATTCGTTACTATCGTTCTCTTCTGAGGTGCTATCTTGGCAGCCGACACTTTGGGATGGGGTGGAGTTACGATCCAGTTCGATGTACGAAACGCGAAAATCGTGACCTGTTCGTTTACCCCACCCGTGAACTTAGAGAACATTTAGAAGAACCGTCTACTCACACAAATATAACTCGGGCGCAGAGCGTAAAGAGAAAAGAGCTACATCGTACCAATTGACAGGAAAGAGTATCTCAATTAATGTGAATTAGACGGAGAAACTGTATGTCCGATCAGCGGAATATTCTTTGGGTGGACGATGAAATCGACTTGCTCCGCCCACACATCAAACTCCTACAAGCAAAGGGCTATGGAGTAGAAACGGTCACTAACGGCGAAGATGCTATTGCTCTCGTTGGCCAACAACCGTTTGACTTGATCTTCCTCGACGAGTCGATGGTTGGCATGGGAGGGCTTGAGACGCTCGCAGAGATTAAAGATATCGATGCGAACCTTCCGGTGGTAATGGTGACGAAGAACGAAGCCGAGTCCGTAATGGAGGAGGCTATTGGCAGACGCATTTCTGACTACCTGACTAAACCGGTCAACCCAACGCAGATCCTCCTGGTCTGCAAAAAATTCCTCGACGGCAAGAAGATTAAAGCGGACTACGCTCAGCAAGATTACATCCGTGAGTTCAATCAGCTTGCGATGAAGTTGATGGGGCCGATGGAGTGGAAGGAGTGGGCGGAACTCTATGCGCGACTTGCCGAGTGGGAACTGGAGTTCGATCGACACCATAACATTGGGTTGGAGCAGACGCTTGGCGATCAGAAGCGAGATGCGAATGGTGAGTTTAGCAAGTATGTCGAAGAGAATTATCGCGACTGGCTTGCGATGGAGAAGGATGACCCAGAGCGGCCAACACTCAGCCCGGATATTATCGACCGCTACGTTGTTCCGAAACTGAAGGAGGATAGTGGCCCTGTTTTCTTTTTCGTTGTTGACTGTATGCGGCTGGATCAGTGGATGGCGATGGAAGAGTTGTTAGGAGAATACTTCACAATCAACCGGGACTATTACTTCGGCATTCTCCCAACAGCCACAACCTATGCGCGGAACTCGATCTTTGCCGGTCTCTTCCCCTCTGAGATTGAGAAACACTATCCCGATCTCTGGACCGGGGATGGGAAAGATGACGACCACTCGCAGAACAAGTACGAGAAGGAGTTGTTGGACAAGTTGTTAGAGCGGCGGCGAATTTCTCTGCGGAGTGGTGTACGCTACGTAAAAATTATCGATACAGACTTCGGTAGGAAGATCGAATCGGAGATTCTGGACTACGCACAATCGCAGATGGTTGCCGTTGTAGTCAACGCCGTCGATATGATGGCACACTCGCGGAGTGATTATCCAATTCTAAAGGAGATTGCTCCAGACGAGTCGGCATATCGGTCGCTTACGAAAAGTTGGTTTACGCACTCAAGTCTCTACGGCATGTTGCGGACACTTGCAGCCGAAGTGCCGAACGCCCGGATTATTCTTACTACCGACCACGGGGCAGTTCGCTGTCTGCGCGGATCGAAGGCTCTCGGAGATCGTGAGACCTCCACCAACCTTCGCTACAAGTATGGCCGGAACGTGAAGGTAGATGAGAAACATGCGTTTTACGTGAAAGATCCGGCCGACTTCAAGCTGCCGAAGCGGGGGCCAGCTATTGAGTATGTGATTGCAAAGGAAGACTACTATTTCGTCTATCCAACCGACTATCACTATTACCTGAATCACTATCGTGACAGCTTTCAGCATGGGGGAATATCGATGGAGGAGATGATCCTTCCGATTGCCGAGTTGAAGGCGAGGTAGACCTTTTGTAGGACAGCGCAATTTCTTCCATATGGTATTATTTAGGAAGAGGTTGCGCTGTTCTGCGTCAGAAATCAACACTGTACTTATGGAACCGAGAATCTATACCAGTATGTGCGAAGAAGAGACCTTTCGTCTCGGATTCGATATGGCTTCGGACCTTCGGTCGGGAGATACTGTTGCCCTGTACGGCGACTTAGGAGCGGGCAAAACAGAGTTTATAAAGGGTGTCTGCGAAGGGCTGAGCGTCGATGAAATTGTATCAAGCCCAACCTTCACAATCGTCAACCAATATGCTGGAAAGAGTAGCGATGGTAGGGGAGTGATAATCTACCACATCGACCTCTACCGTGTAGAGTCGGTAGATGAGCTTGAAGAAATTGGGTTGCCAGAAACGCTGGCCGATCCACTGGCAATCAAGCTGATCGAGTGGTCAGAGCACGGCACACAGATTCTCCCGATGAATCGAGTTGACGTCCGATTTACTGCACTCGAAGGAGAAGAGAACTGTCGAAAGATTGAAGTGCAGATAGTTGGCCTTCTGGAGGGGGCAGCCGATCTCCTCTCGTAATCTTAACCATGTTGGCCGCAATTGAAACCACCGGAGATAGCTGTGCAGTTGCCGTTCTGGACGGTGATCGATTGTTGGTGGAATTACGTGCGGAAATGCCGCGAGCGCACGATCGACTTCTCGCCTCGCTCTTTCGGGGAGCACTGAATATGTGTAGCCTCACACCCGAGGAAGTTAGTGTGGTTGCTCTGTCGGTTGGTCCCGGATCGTATACTGGAATTCGTATTGGTATGAGCTTTGCCGTCGGCTTCGCGAGTGCGATGGGAATACCGATAACGCCAGTTTCAACGCTCGACTCAATTGCGTGGAGTGCCCGAAGTATAGGTGAAGTGGGGGGGCGAAACCGTGTCCTCTCACTGATTCCAGATCGTCGAGGTGGAGTCTACGCGGCTCTTTACGAGATTTCACCTCAATTCAACCGCTTAACTGCTCCCTATAACTTGCCAATCGATGAGTTGGTGCACTTACTCGACGAAAACGTCTTCGCTGCCGGTCCGGGTGCAACGTTGATTGGTGATAAACATGCCGACTACATTGCCCACGATACTAAGCGACTAACTGCCGTTGCCGTTGCCGAGTATGGACGAGATCTGTTCCGTCGCGGAATTACTGTGGAGCCAGATCAGATCAAGCCTCTCTACATCAGTGGTGTGATAACTGGGGGAAAGGAGTGAGGGAGAGTCTGAGCATGTGATGTTGGAGCCTTCCATTGTTCACTATTCTTACTCACAAAATCTCTCCTACATCTGTGTAGCCTCTGACGGCAGATTGCTCGCACTTGAAGCCGACACCTCAAACTTTTCTTAACTTCCTTGCTTATATCCAACATATCATTCAGGAAATGAAAGAGAAAAGAAACACCTTCCCGCCGCTGAACGAACAGATGGACTTGATTCGTCGCGGCACTGAAGAGGTTCTTCCCGAGGAAGAACTTGAGGCGAAACTGAAGCGGTCAATTGAGTCTGGGCGTCCCCTCGACGTAAAACTCGGAGCCGATCCTTCCCGTCCTGACCTACATGTAGGGCATGCCGTTGTGCTGCAGAAGATGCGGGACTTTCAGGATCTGGGACACCAGGCGATTCTCATTATTGGTGACTTCACGGCGATGATTGGCGATCCATCGGGGCGCTCCAAGACACGCCCTGCGCTAACGCTCGACGAAACCCGACAAAATGGGCAGACCTACTTTGACCAGGCAACGAAGATCCTCTCCTCCAAACTATTGAAGATTGTCTACAACAGCGAGTGGCTTGCCTCGATGAACTTTGCCGAGGTGATTAGCCTCGCAAGTAAATACACAGTCTCTCAGATTCTCGAACGTGATGATTTTAGCAAACGCTTTGCTGCCGAGGTTCCGATCTCGCTTCACGAGCTTCTCTACCCGTTAGTGCAGGCCACGGACTCCGTTGCAATCCATTCCGACGTTGAGTTGGGGGGGACCGATCAGAAGTTCAATTTGCTCGTTGGACGAGACTTGCAGCGCGCCCACAACCAAGAGCCTCAGGTGATTATTACCTGTCCACTTCTGGTGGGAACCGATGGCAAAGAGAAAATGTCGAAGTCACTCGACAACTACATTGCCCTCAACGATTTCCCAAACGATATCTACGGGAAGACTCTTTCAATACCAGATGAATTGATGCTCGACTGGTTCCGGTTGGTCACATTCTATCCTGAGGGAGAGGTTGAAGAGTTGAAGAGAGGATTGGAATCGGGGGAACTGCATCCACGTGACCTTAAGCGGCGACTTGCCCGCGAACTTGTGACACGCTACACAAGCGAAAAGACGGCGTTGAAAGCCGAAGAAGAGTTCGACAGAATCTTTATTAAGAAAGATGTTCCCGACGATATTGACCCCTGGCATGTGCCGGAGGCGATCAGTTTAGTACAACTCATGGTTGATGCTGAGGCAGTGGCGTCGAAAGGAGAAGCGCGTCGTCTGATACAGGGAGGAGGAGTCTCACTTGATGGAGAGAAGGTTTCCGATATGAATATGATGTTTGAACCTGAGAAAGAGACTGTGCTTAAGGTTGGGAAGCGTAAGTTCTTACGGTTAGTTCCGGGGAATGGAGCGTAGGTGATTTGAGTAGCAAGGGTAGTAAGTGGGCAAGCAGATATACGACTGTCCCATTTCTCTCAGTTACCGAACGTATAGTCTCTCCTCGGTAACATCTCTTTCGTAAAAGGGTCTTTTTTCCCGTATCGTCGACGAAGATAAACGCAGTGGATTCATGACTGAATCGGATATCCATACCAAAAAGAAGAAGCCGTACGCCGCTGAGGAACGGGACGAGGATCTCTTTTCAGCATTTCTTCAAGGGGATGAGCTTGCCTTCGGCAAACTTTACGAGGCTTACGAAAAGCCCCTTTTTCTCTACTGCAAATACCTTCTCTCCGCCCAACAAGATGCAGAAGAGGTCTTTCAGGAGACTTGGATGCGGGTTGTTAGGATGCGAAGGAGGGGGAAGGAGGTCGAACATTTTCGAGCGTTTCTCTTCACCGTAGCTCGGAATACAGGGTTAAAGTTTATCGAGCGGCGCAAGCGACGGCAAGGAAATGTCTCGATTGACGCGGTCGATCCGGCCGGAGAGTGGATGTTGCAGGACAATAGCCAATACAGCGAGTTGAAGGAGCTGGTAAACCGTGCGCTGACCCGGGTTCCAGTAATGCAGCGTGAAGCCTTTGTTCTCCACTCGATGTTAGGCTATACATTCGATGAAATTGCTGAAATGCAGGGAGTTTCAATGACTGCTGCAAAAACCAGAGCCTTCCGTGCCCGGCATTCACTACGAAAACTGCTGGCAAACTGGCTCGGAATGTTAGAGGATGAAGATCCAATTGGGAGTGGAGAAAGAGAGGAGTGAACGTGTCCGGATAAAGGATTCGTAGGGAGCAAAAACTTTTGTACCTCACTCCTAACCCAAAGAAACAGACTTTGAAAAGCATCGATAATAGAGTATCGACAATCAAATGATCGTAGAGCATGGGATACGTTCTACCAATCATAGATGGAAAAGAGAAAGAATTTTAACGACCAGATCTAATTGATAAGGCAATGAATACGGCTGATCTAATCACATCATTTTTCAACAATGAGTTGTCGCCTGACCAGGAGCGTCAGTTTCTTCTCTCGGTTGCCTCCAGCGACTCATTGCGGCTTGGGCTGAAGTCGCACGTAATGCTGGATAAAATTCTGCACGAAGAGTTGACGAAATCTCGGGTTCCTTCAAGCATCCGCGTGAACGTAATGAAAGAGGCTGCAATAATTGCGGCAGCTTCCAGCACCTTCAACGGGGGAGAGGCACTTGCGAAGGATACGGGTTCCCCTGCCGAAGTGGGAGTCTCCGAAGAAGGTAGTCGCCCTACGTTCTGGGGAAAAATTCCTCGCTGGGTATCGGGGCCAATGATTATGCTCCTCTCCGTTGGTAGTTTTCTGGCTGGATATTACACTGGTGGAGATGAGTCGACTCAGGCAGATTTGGAGAGTGGTCTTGCAAACCCTCCTATTGAAGAAGTTGAGTCGGCTTTGCCTACAAGTCGAGTACCAATCGAGTTGACAACGTCTCAGACTGAAGTGAATCAGATGGCCGCAGAGAGTGAAGGGACGGAGATCGCGAAGGGAACACATTCACCAAGTCTGAAAACTTCCCGCGAGTCTTCGAACGTTGTTGGCGTTACCTCTTCAACAAATCCTGTTCACCAACCATCGGATATTGGCTCAGGGAGTGGAAATGGGGAGTTGCGAACAACGCGGCCGAATCAAGTCTCAGCATCTCCGCTTTCGGTCGTAAGTCCTCCGGACTCATTAAAAGAAACTAGTGAAAGGAAAAAGTAGTTGAATTGGGTCGCACGCTAATCCGGTTCAGTATATTTAGTGGAGGTAAAAAGCCGGCGCAATATCGCGTCGGCTTTTCCGATTATAGATGTCGTAAATTTCTTTCCGCCTCCTGCATCAAAAAAAACGCACGATAAATGCCCTGAGGGTACAAAGCGAGTCGGATGTTTAGTTCCGTGTCGATCAATCCTTCCCCCTCTCTCTACAAGCAGGGATTACCCCTGATTGTCACTATTGCTTTGTGCTTTTTGAACTCTAATGCCATCCTCCTTGCGCAGGGGAGTGCTCCCGATGTGGAGAGTGATTCCCTGCTGTTAAGAGAGAGTCAGCTTCAGTGGAGGGTTGGAGTTGCGGGTCAGTTCGGACTTACATCCCACAACACTACGCTCGACATTTACTATGGAAGTCCCGGCTGTGGTGAGTTTACCAATCAGATTTCAGGCATCACAGCCTTAAAACTCTTCGGCGAATTTCCTCTGCTTCGATCTCTTCCGATCTCCTTTACTGGAGGCGTAACACTACAAAACCGTCCAGTGAACTTCGTCGAAAGCTTTAGCCATCCGGCGCGATATGCCAGTGGAGCAGCAGGAGAGGTGGTAACGCAACAGCGGCTCGATGTTTCGATGAGCGGGGTTGGTATCTCAGGTGGGCTTCTCTGGGAGCCATTTACTGATCTTCGGCTTGGGGCAAGTCCATCTCTGCTTTTCCTCTCAACAAACGATCTGCGGCAATACGAGGAGATTGTCACACCCCTTGGAGCGGTCTTTACTGAAACCAATGATTTTCAGCGACCGGTGAACCGTGGCAGGGAACTTGAATTCAACAACATTGGCTTCGAGTTCTCTCTCTGGGGAGGACTGCGCCTTCCACTCGGGAGACACCTTTCAGTGCTGCCTGAAGTTGGGGTTAGTCTTCTAACAACGTCGTTGGAGAAGAGCTATCAGTGGCGAACAACCACGTTTCATGCCTCAATCGGTATCGCTTGGGAGAAGTGGGGAGACAAAGAGGAGATGATCTTCGATCCCCCTCTGCTTGCTGGAGAGCACAATCAGATTGATACCGTTGCTCTTTCGGCAGTTGATTCAAGTGATGTTATCGCAGAGCTTCCAGATGATACATCAGAAGTTGAAACTCCACCACTCCCATTCTTGCAGGCTTCCATCAAGGCTGTTGGGATTGACGACGAGGGGAACGAATATCCAGAGCCGATTATCGAGATTCGTGAGGCTCCTTGGAGCCGGAGCATTCCTCTGATTCCCTATCTCTTCTTCGACAAAGGAGACGTGGCAATTCCAGAGCGTTATGTTCGATTCCAAACTTCTGCTGAAGCCGAAAAGTTCCACGTCGACTCACTCCCTGTGGTAACCCCTGTTGCCTTACACCACCAGTTGCTGAATATTCTGGGGGATCGGCTCCGCTCGCGACCTGAGGTGTCAGTGACAATCGTCGGAACGATGTCTAAAGAGGAGGCGGCCCAGGACTCCACGCTCGGATTGCGGCGGGCTTGGGCAGTGCAGCAGTATCTGAAGGATATTTGGGATATTGATTCTCGAAGAGTTAGGGTTGCGGTTGGTGATCCGAGCAATCCGTCGAGTGAAGAAACAGAAGAAGGACGGGGCGAAAATCGTCGTGCAGAGTTTGTCTTCGACGGAGAGTCTCTACTTCGGCCTGTGGTAGTTGAACGTCTTGCAAGTGTAGCATCTCCCCCTGCTATTAAATTCTATCCAAAAGCCATTGCCGACTCAACTCTAGTAGATTGGAATATCACGGTCTATCAAGGAGAGAAACAGCTTCTCTATCTCGATGCTACTTCATCGCTGGATGGAACGTCGGACGTATCCGACACAAAGTATTGGCCTCTTGGAGAGTTGAGGGTCAACCGCGACTTGACACCGATTATCTACCGCTTGGAAGTGACAGATAATACCGGACAGATCGCTTTTGCTGAAGACTCGTTTCGGGTGAGGGAACATGTGACGCGCACACCTGAGGAGGAGGCTGAGAGTGATTTACAAGTTAAAGAGTACCTTCTGGTTGGGTTTGGGTATAACAAAGCTGAACTTCGACAAGAACATCGTTCAGAAATCTATGAAATAGCCCGTGCTGTTGAGGATGGCGGATGGATTGAGATTACGGGCTTCACCGATCGCGTTGGCGATGCGGAGTACAACCGCGAGTTGGCATTGCAACGTGCGCGGAATGTAGAGAAGACACTTCAAGAGGTGCGACGCCGTCTCTCGCTGCCGGAACTTTTGATTACAAACGTTCGTGGGTCGAGTGAGGCATCTGATGATGTGTTCGATAACAATCTACCCGAAGGACGTATCTTTTCCCGTATGGTTCGTGTCACTGTCAATCGTCAGACAAAGCGATAGATTCGTCCTCAATTTGTCTGGCGTTGGTTAAGGTGCAGTCGTCTGACGTGTATTTTCAGCTATACCATATTGTCCGATTCCTTTCGAGAATCCCTTCTCCGCCTTTCGGTCGGATTCTCTTTCTCTTCTTATGCCTCGGAGTTACATTACCAACACTACTGAACGGACAGTCGCCAAACTGGAGGTATGATACAATCAATACCACAGTTGGAACCGATCTTCCGATTACGTACACGCCGCAAGTTGCGTTTGATCGATGGGGTGTTGCACACTTTACTTGGGTTACGCGCGATCCTAACAGTGCCGGACTGCAAGTCTACCACACAGATAATCAATCGGGCGAGCTTAGTGCTCCATTCCTTTTAACTGATACTGGAACTGTCTACGACAGGCTCTCTATCGACTCGACATCTCACCAGTTTGTACTCGGTCCAGAAGGAGTACTTCACTTAGCTTTTCTTGCAAACGTAGCCGGTCCCAGTGGTTTTCAGATTGGCCTCTTCTATGCTAACGACTCGGTTGGAACGTATTTAGAATCCCCAGCCACGTTGCTGACAAATATGTCGGCAAGATATGATATCGCTGTCGATTCATTCGGAGTAGCCCACATTGTCTGGCTCACAGAATCTGCTGGTAAGATTGCGTTGAATTACTGGAACAACCGTGTCTATACTTCTCAGGTCGTTACCACGATACCCTGTAGCGGAGGGGGATGTAGTTTTTCTGATCCTCAACTTGCTATCCACAACGGACAACTTGAAATCTTCCTTCAGAACGATTCTGGGGCTGTGTGGCATGCAGAGGCAACGGGAAATGGTGTATTAACTACGATTGAAGAGTTGCCAATTCCTCACATTGCTCCCCCCTTAATTGCTGCCGGAGCAAACGATCTACGAATTCGTCTCGCACTCGACTCATCGGGAGCGTATCATCTTCTACTGCCACGGCAGGACCCTAACTCTCTTCCATCACTTTTCTATGCGACGAATGGAGGTGGCTTTTTTTCCTTAGTGCCGCTTACCCCACTTGACTCAACGTTGATGGGATTTGATATTGCTTCAGATGGGAATGGAGTGTTGGGGGCTGTTTGGACGTCGTTTCGAGGACGTTTTAATGGGGATCGACCGAAGACAGGCTATGCTGGCTACAGTCGGGATGCGATAGGACGATGGCAGCAGACTGAATTTGTAAGTGACCTGAACATTGATGTTGGAAATCCACAAAGAGAGTGGCGTGTAGCCAACAACTTGGCAATTGTGGGGGATCACATCTACATCATTGGGCAGCGGTACTTCAACAGAGCCGATCCTTCTTATAGAACGGCTGGATTGTTCCTCCGTTCCACACTTGCTCCGAAGACCGCCTACATGCTGCCCGATGCTGGCGCTCCCGGCATGAGCGTGGTGGTGGAGACGTATGCTCCAACTGAGGCATTTGGGACGTTTGGTGTTGATACACTCAATCCGACTAACGTTGGCCTCGAGGTAGTAAACCCGAAGGACAGCCAACAAGTAGTTATTGGTCCCTCGGTTGTAAGCTGGGACGGGCGTCTCCTTTCGACGATGCTCTTCATTCACCCAGATGCAACGCCCGGAGATGTTCCGCTGCGCGTTCGAGTTGGTGATAGCTATAGCAATAAGCAAATCTTTTCCATTGTCCGACCGCAACGGCTTGGCATAGGCGGATCTGGAATATTGCAAGGGGGAGGAGTTCTCGGTTCAGGAGGGATATATGGCAAGCGTTCGCGGCGAGGTGTGCTGGTAGTTGATTCGCTAACATTGCGTTTCGGGACATATACGGCTGAGACCTCTGACCTTGACCCTGATGTCGATGGTGTGCAAGGGTTCCTTCCCTTAACAATCTTGGCCGCCGGCGAAGTGACGATTGACTCAACTGCCATTCTCTCCGTTTCCGCACCTTCAGTTCGCAGTCTGGACTACGCAACGTATGGGGTTGCCGGTTCAGGTGGTGGCGGCGGTGGTGGTGGAAGCAACAGTGCAACTGGAGGAGAAGTCAGCCCCGAAGGAGGGGGAGGCTATACGGCTGGCGGTGTACCAAGTGGAGCACTTGCAAGTAGTGGAGGAGGGCGTTTTGGGTCGGGAGGATATCAATCTGGTCGATACAGTCCCGGTAGAAGCCTGAACGGTGTTCCGGGTGGTGGGGCACGGCCACACCTTACTTCCGGGGGGGGAACGGGGCATCCATTTGGTTCCTCGGGACGATATGGACGGCTCGGAGAAAAATTCCCACTTGAGGATGATCCGGGGGGATATGGGGGGGGGACTGGTGGTGCAACCATGGGGAACATATCGAGTGGAGGGGGTGGAGGTAGCCACGCCCTTCCCGGTGAAGATGGGGGGCCGTTAGATCATAACGGAGGAAGAGCAGTTGGCTCTTCTGTTCTCGTGCCAATATCAGGAGGGGGTGGCGGTGGTGGTGCTTTCTCCACTCGCGGACGAGTTACAGGTGGTGGCGGTGGTGGCGCGCTTGCACTCTATTCGAGGCGTGCAATCAATCTTTCAGGAGAGATCCATGCAAATGGAGCCGACGGCATAGCCGACAGTACAAGTGCGCAGGGGAGTGGTGGTGGCGGTGGTGCTGGGGGAGGTGTTCTCATCGGCGGGCAGGGGGGACTGGTGATTGGAACCAAAGGGAAGATTTCTGTTGAGGGAGGGATGGGTGGAGGCTCGATTGGTCCTGGAACTGAACCTGGTGGCACTGGGGGGAGAGGTCGCGTGCGGGTTGACGGAAGAATTGACTTCGTTGACTCTGCGACTACTATCAACAGAATTATTCCGGGATATATCGGTCCGGCATCCGATCTGAATGGAATCTTTCAGGCTGAATCCGGAGCCGTTGTCTCAGGTGTAGGAGTGCCCGGGCGAACAATTCGGATATATGTCCGCCCTGAATTCGGTTCTTGGTCCTATCAAACGCCTCGGGATATTGTCGTTGATACTAATGGTGTCTGGTCAATCTCACTTGGGGCAGACGAAGTTGCCAGAGGATTGCTCTACGTTGCTGTGTTAGAAAAAACCGAGAACCCATCGAGCGACCGCTGGCGTTCAGTTCCGCAGTGGATTATGTCTACTGCCGGTGGAGCCATTGTTGGCCAACCCAACATTCAGATCGACCGGACGAACATTGACTTCGGCTGCGTTAACTACCCCGACTGTAAGTTTGAAACTATCTCGATTACTAACACTGGAACCCAGAGCGATCTGGTGATTCAACGTGTAGAACTGGATGGAGGAGCTGACTGGTTCTTAATTGGCGAAGTTGGTCAAGGGCAACTTCGTATCCCTCCCGGTGTTACCGCCACACTCCGCATTGCATTGTGCCCCCCACGTGAAGGTGAGATTACAGCCACACTTCGGTTGATAACAAATGTCAGACCAGACAGTGTGCGATTGATTTCGTTGGTGGGATGTGGTGTTGTGGGAAAACTTGCCTCACCTCAGACTGAGATTGATCTCGGAGACCTCTGTCCCGGCTCCTGTATCGATACTCTCTTGACACTAACAAACGAAGGGAAAGCTCCACTGGACGTTACCAGCATTGCACCTGTCGACAAGAACTTAAGTGTAGAGATTATCAGTCCAGAGTTGCCTCTTCGGATCAATTCAGGCGAATCACAAATTCTTCGAGTTCGTGCTTGTCTTCAAGGGAGTGGCGGAGACTATATTGTATCGTTCCGGGCAACTACTCCACTCCCCTTTAATGGCATACTCTTTCGTGTGCAGAACATCGGTCCAGATGTTGCCCTTCCGCTGAACCTTGATATGGGGCGCATCGATGTTGGGGCGGACGATACTTGCCGCGTGGAGACGTTCACTCTCCGGAACAGAAGTGAAGATCGTTCTATACAAATCAATGCGTTACGTACTACCGGAGTAGAGTTCGAACTTCTCTCACCCACGGTTGGAACTCAGATCCCCCCAAAAGGTGAAGTTCAAGTTGTGGTTCGATTTTGTGGTGGCGATACAGTCGGGAGCTACGCAGAGGGCTTGCTGTTGCAATTGGCCAGTGGCTCTTGCTTGCTGGATACAGTGGTTCAGCTTCACGGAGAGGTTGCAAAGTCGACGCCAGCACTCGACCTGAACGTGCTCGACAAAGTTGACTTCGGTTCTGTACAAGTTGGTTCTACTTCGATCCCGCGTGAGGTACGTATCGTAAATCGAGGTAAGGGGATCGCCCGCAATGTAGTGTGGACGTTAACCGCAATTAATCCGACAACACTTGATGAGACTAACATTGTCGGTTCTCCCAGTCCGCTGGAGATTGCTGGCGAACGCTTCGAGAGCTTTACCGTCACGATGACCCCAGCCGAACTTGGATTGCGGCAGGCCAAATTGATCTTTTCCTCAAGTGATGGGTGGCGAGATACGGTACTTCTCTGTGTGAACGGGGTAGAGCCAGGTATTACCGCCGACACATTCTACCTCAATTTCGGAGGTGTGCGGCTTGGAAGTAACCTCGAGAAGACGTTGAGAATTTTTAACCAAGGGAGCTTCACCGATTCGGTGATGAGTGTAGAAGTTGTCGATCAACGGATGTATAATCTCGTCAACCTTTCTGCTCAACTACCAGTAGAGTTGAAGCCCACTATCGATAATCTTTTAGCTCGCGTTCGATTTGCTCCTACAGTTATAGGAGATATAGAGACTGAATTGAAGGTGACCACAAAGAGTGGAAATATCTTGTCGATTATTCTCGCGGGAACAGGTCTTCTCGAGAAAGCCGAGGTTGATATTGCCAGCCTTCTCTTCCCCTGCCCAGAAGGCGAGACTGGAATCGATTCGATTCTTGTGCGGAATACAGGAACCTGGCCTTTAACTGTCAACGCTATTCAGATTGGAGGGCTAAATTCTTCCGCCTTTCGCCTGCTGGATATTCCTGCTCCAGACGTTATTCCTCCTGACGGCTCTCGTTGGTATCGTGTGGAGTACATCCCCGGTGCTACCATTGCCGAAAGCACGTTGCGGGTTCTGCAGAGTGGGCGAGACCAAATTGTTATTGAGCTTCAGGGGGAACGATGCGAGCCGGAAGAGTTCTACCTTGCCTTTAGTCTCCCAGAGATCACTGATGTTGTTGGGGCAGAGATTGTGTTGCCATTGCTGCTCGAAACTACTCGTCCAGTGCCAGAAACGATCCCCTTCAGTTTGGTAGTTACCTACGAGTCCACGCTTCTTATGCCCGAGGGGAAGGTTGAAGTTCGTCCTCTCAGCGCAACAAATCTCAAGGGGAGTGAGGCAACACCGGGAGAGCTCCTTCTCGAGGGGACAATCCCGGAAGGAACAGTTTCTGGAACATTGTTGGAAGTTCCGCTTCGAGTTCTCTTAGGGAAGACCTATCAAACTGATCTGGAACTGAGTTTTGATGGGAATGACCTCCCCTCCTACTATCGACTTCTGTTCGACAACGGAACCTTTACTGCACTCGATTGTGACACTACCGGAACGATTGATCTGGGGGGAGCCTATGGCATCAAACAGAGCGTTCCAAATCCAGCCGACGGAGTTGTTGTGATCGACTTTGAGATTGCACGACGTGAGTTGGTGAGCATCCTTCTCTACGACGCAGCCGGGACTGTAATTAACCGACTTCTCGATCAAGTGCTCGATGGTGGAACACATCGCTTGAGCTTCGACACATCAACTCTCTCAGCCGGACTCTACTACTACGAGATTCAGAGTGGACGCTATCGTAAAGTGGAGAGAATGGTAATCGTGAAGTAAAGCAGGTTCGGTTCCTCAACCTGCTTATCCCCATCTTTTTTGTTGGATTTAACTTTGTATTACACTAAGTTCACCCTGTCCAAATTACTCACCCCTCTGTCAGCATCTGTTCACCACTCAGGAGGCGACAATGAAAGGTTTCTTCTCTCTGCCTATACTTCTTCTCTTCGGTTGCTTCTACTTCTTTTTCAACAGTTCAAGTATATCTGCACAGAGCCATTATTTCGATCAGTGGTTTTTCGGGAACCATGCCGGGCTGGATTTTCGCTCAGGAGTGGTACGAGCTGTTGGTGGGGGGGCAATAGAGACGGAGGAAGGATCGGCCACAATCTGCGATCCTATTACAGGAGCACTCCTCTTCTATACTGATGGCATCACTGTCTGGAATCGCAACCATCAAGTTATGCTGAATGGAACTGGACTCTTCGGACACAGCAGCAGTACACAGTCGGCATTGATTGTGCCGCTGCCGGGGAATAAGAACATCTACTATATCTTCACTGCCGATACCGGTCCGTTCGGTGATCCGAATCTGAGTGGTCGAGGAATTCGCTACTCAATAGTCGAGATGAATCGGGATGGTGGTCTGGGTGAAGTCACCTCGAAAAATACTTCACTACTGCCGAAGGCGACGGAAAAGCTCGTTGCTGTCACCGATTGCAGTGGGAACGAGTTCTGGATTGTTGCTCACCATTTGGGGAGCAATCAGTTCTTTGCTTGGAACCTAACCGCAAGCGGGCTCAACCGCAATCCTGTCGTCTCTTCTGTTGGTTCTGTTCACCCGAACATTCCCGGCCAACTTTTCTTCATTGGCAACCTGAAAGCCTCACCTGATGGCAAGTACCTTTTCTCGATTGTTCAACAAAACTTAGCTGGAGAACTCTTTCAATTTAATTTTAGAACTGGACAAGTTGCCGGACGAGTGGACTCGGTAGCGGCGTGGTATGGAGCCAGCTTTTCAGCGAACAGCAAGAATCTCTATGTTGGGGGAGAGAAGAGCATTTACCGCTACACTCTCGGTGGAGGAGCGATTTCATCGACGAAGACTCTCATCCCGTGGCCGAGTGATGTTGATCCTTCGGAAGTGAATGGGCTACAGCTTGGGCCAGATAAAAAAATCTATATCTCATATATCGGTTCTTCTGTGCTTAACGGGCAGGAGTTGGTGCGGATCAGGGATGCGGATCAAGGGAACAGTGCAATTGAAAAAGTAGGGATTACGTTCGACATCTCACTTGAATTGCGCAACCTTACCTTCCCGAACTGCATTGATGGTCTTTTCGGAACTGGGGGGAGTGGAGGCTCCGGTGAATTAACTACTGACTTTCGGGCAAGCGATACGACGATTTGTGTTGGTGAGGCAATCGACTTCTTCGATCTGTCTGCAGGCAATCCTTCCGATTTTTTCTGGACATTTGAAGGTGGAAGTCCGAATACAGCAACTGGACGATTCCCTTCCAACATTCGCTACGCAAGTCCGGGGACGTACCAAGCAATTCTCACAACTTCGCTCGCGTGCAACATAGATTCCGACACGCTTCAGATTATCGTCGCTCCTCTTCCTGTTGTCGATGCTGGTTCGGATCAGACCCTCTGCCTCGGAAGTAGTCTTCAGTTGCAGGGGAACGTTGTTGGGGAAGGAAAATATGAGTGGAGTCCGTCGAATGATTTGAGCTGTGGCAACTGTCTTGACCCAATTGCCACCCCAAGAGAGAGCAAAACCTATTATCTCACGGTTGAAACTGACGCCGGGTGCAAAGCTGTAGATAGCGTGAAGGTTGTTGTGACAGAGACACCCGATGTGAAGGCTTCCCCCGACACGACAATTTGTGCTGGAAGTTCGATTACCCTCTCAGCAAGTGGGGCAAACCGATACGAGTGGATTTCAGGTAGTGGCCTGAGTTGCGGGGATTGCCCTTCACCAACCGCGACGCCAACGGCCACCACCACCTATATCGTTAGGGGAACCGTGACTGATGAGTGCGAAGGATACGATACTGTTGTTGTGACAGTGCTCGATCCACTAATGATAGCAGCTACAGCGGACGTTGCGGTCTGTCCGGGCGAATCAACACTTCTAGATGTAGACATATCAAATCTTCCTGAAGAGTTCCTTCGCTTCGAGTGGAGTTCAAGCGAAACGCTCGACAATCCAGATGTTAGAAGACCAACTGCTACTCCGGTAGGCTCTACAACCTATCAGATTCGCGTTACCGATACCAGAACTGGTTGTGCTGCAATCGACTCTGTTCTGGTGACGGTGAACGAACCTCCGATCATTCTCGCTCCACCCAGCTTTTCACTCTGTCCGGGCGAAACTGTTCAACTTTCAGTTGAGGTTGCGAACGTTTCACCCGACAAACTTCAGTATGCTTGGAGTTCACCCGAGACACTGGATGATTTTGAAAGCCCTACTCCGAATGCAACCCCCCTTGCAACTACAACCTATCACGTTCGGGTTACTGACCTCACTACTGGCTGTTCTGCAGTCGACTCTGTGAACGTTGTTCTCCACGCGCCCCCCACTGCAAAGGCTGGTGAAGGTGGCACTATCTGTCTTGGCAAAAGCCACCTCTTGGGGGAGGGAGATGTTGAAGAGAACCTTCGCTATGAGTGGTTCCCACCTGCAACATTAGATAACCCCGAAAGCCACCAACCAGTGGCAACTCCAGAAGTGACAACTACATATATCCTTCACGTAGTAGATACAGAAACCAATTGCGAGAGCTTTGACTCCGTAACGGTCGAGGTGGTGTCTCCTCCACTTGCCGATGCTGGTAGCGATATGGCGATCTGTGCTAAGAACATCGTTCGTCTTGGTTCTGCCCGTGGTGATGTAGCGGGATTGCTCTACGAGTGGAGTCCGGCAACAGCACTTGACGACCCATTCTCTTCCTCTCCGTTAGCCTCACCTGAGCAAACTACAACCTACTATCTGCGAGTGAGCGATCCGATAACCGGTTGCGAGGCATTCGACACAGTGGAGATCAAGATATTGGAGCACCTTCCGGTGCGTGCTTGGATCGGGCGGGACTATCGTGCGCACAACGGAGAAGCTTTCCCACTCTCGGTTTCAGTAGAGGATATTCCAACCGGTTCGGGAATCACGACTCTTGAGTTCCTGCTAACCTTCAATCAGTTTGTGATGCAGGTGGATCCTGCTTCAATAGAAAGTCTCTTGAGGGGAACCCTATTGGAAGGGTGGGGTGTGCTGGTTGATTCAGTTGGGCCGGGATACCTTCGCGTTACGTTGCAGTCCCCGGATGGCCGAGAGCTTAATGGGTCTGGCACACTACTTCAGTTCGCAGGGAGAATGTACGTAGGAACGGCCTTGGGGACAGAGTTGGACTTCCGCTTAACCAGCGAAAGCCAATGTGTGACCCTTCTTCCTGATCCGGGATATGCTCGACTCGACACGATCTGTGGATTGAACTTCCGCTTGATTGAGGTCAACGCCGCAAAGTTTACGCCTCCGCGGGCGATCCCGAACCCATCGGGGTCACAAGTGAAGATAGAACTTGGTCTCGGCCTGGAAGGACCGGCTCGCTTGGAAGTCTTCGATGTTAGTGGCAATCGTGTAGGCGTTCTCATCGACCAAACACTACCGGCAGGAGAATACGGCGTTGACTGGGATGCCAGCGGAGTAGGCGCAGGAGCGTACTGGCTCCGCCTCAGTAGTGGAGAGACCGTGCTGACCGGTCAAGTGATTGTGGAGTAGAGTTGATGGAGTTTGTAGAGTTAAAAGAGTCGTAGGGAGCAAACCCTTTTTCTCCAGCCAGTTGCAAGAGGAAGGAGCCGTTCTTCCGGCAGTGCTGAGATCAGGTGAGGCTTCCAAGTCTGCCGATGTTATCAAACACTGGAATCATCTATCGTCCTTACAAACCAGGAGAAGGAATCATGAAACGAAGACTGCTACCTATTACGACAACAGCCGTACTCCTGTTAACCATTCTCGCCCCACAGTTAGAGGCACAGAACCATTACTTCGACCAATGGTATTTCGGCAATCATGGTGGTCTCGACTTCCGGTCGGGGATACCTGTTACTGTCAACGGTGCGTTGGTTACATCTGAAGGATGCGCCAGCATCTGTGACCCAACCAGCGGTGAACTTCTTTTCTATACCAACGGTGTCTTTGTTTGGAACCGCGAAGGGAATATTATGCCGAACGGTAGTCAACTCTACGGTAACGTTACAAGCACTCAGTCGGCAGTGATCGTTCCTCACCCCGGTAATCCCAACCTCTTTTACGTTGTGACAGCCGACGCCGGCCCCTACGCCAAAGCGACTGATGCTTGGGGGATCAGTTATTCAATTGTGGATATGCGGAAGGAGGGAGGTTTGGGAGACGTAACAGTGAAGAACGATTCCCTCTTAGCAAAGGCCAGCGAAAAACTTGTTGCAGTGCGGCACTGCAATGGCAAAGATTTTTGGGTGATTGCCCACGAACTTGGTTCAAGTCGGTTTTTTACTTGGGAGATTACCGAGAGTGGGTTGAATGAAACTGCTGTGATTTCTGATATTGGTATTCCCCACAGCGATCAAATTGCAGTCGAATCAATTGGTGTTTTGAAGGTTTCTCCGAACGGAAGGTATCTTGTCTCCGTGGTTCAAGGGCGTGGTGAAATCTTTCGCTTCAACAATCTAACGGGAGAGATCTGTCAGAAGCTGGATGACATTAGTGCGAAATATGGAGCCAGCTTCTCCCCCAACAGCAACCTTCTTTATGTAGGTGATGGAACGGCTATCTATCGCTATACAATATTGGAGAATTCTCCGGACGCAATATCTGATACGAAACAACAAGTAGTTCAGCCATCAGGACAGTTGAAACATACCGTTTTGGCTATGCAGTTGGCTCCCAACGGAAAAATGTACGTTGCCGAAGATTCTCGTAACCTTGGTCGAATTGATGATCCTGATAACCCCACATCGATCTATCAAGGTGATGCAGTACGGTTCAATCAGAACAACCAATCTGGTCTGATTGGGCTTCCCAACTGCATCGATGGGTACTTCTCTTCCTTACCAGTTCCTACGTGCGAAGGGGTACTCAACGCAGAAATCCGAATGTCTGACTCGGTGATCTGTCCCGGTGAAACAATCGACTTTACTGACGCAAGTAGTGGCAATCCATTCGAGTTTATGTGGAGGATTGAGGGAGGAAACCCTTCCTTCACCAGAGCGCGCAATCCACGTGGAGTTCTGTTCGACGAGCCTGGCCTCTACCGTGTCTATCTCACAGTTGGTCGAAACTGTGATCTCGGTATAGATTCAGCTACAGTCAGGGTAGTAGCTCCTCCAGATGTAGATGCCGGAGGTGATCGGATTGTTTGCTTAGGTGATACCGTTCACTTACAGGGGAAGGGGGCGGACAGATTCGAGTGGAGTTCTTCACCAAGCTCTCCATCCAGTTTGAGTTGTACCACTTGTCCCAATCCAGTTGCTTCACCCACAGGAAATACAACCTATTATCTTCGAGGTAGAGATAACAGTACTGGTTGTGAGGGAACAGATAGCGTTGTTGTTAGGATAACTGCTGCACCCGATGTTCGCGTGACAGCTGATACAGCTATATGTCGCGGCGAATCCATTCAACTGGTAGCGAGTGGTGCGAACAATTATGAATGGGAAGATGTTCCAAGTTTGAGTTGCAAAGGTTGCGCCAACCCAATTGCCACTCCGGTGCAGACAACTACCTACAGGGTTCGCGGAAAGATCAGTGGCAATTGCGAGGGCGTAGATTCAGTAACTGTTGAAGTGCGAGACATCCCCTTTGCTGAGGCAGGAGATGACCAGACTCTCTGTTTTGGGGGGAGCTTCCTACTGGGAAGCGATCTCTCACCCTCCTCACCAGACCTTCTCTATGAGTGGAGTCCGAGGGAGGGACTCGATGATCCTAATGCAATTCGCCCGAAGGCTACCCCACCGCAGACTACGCGCTACTATGTACGCGTAACTAACAAGGTGACTGGATGCTTTGCTGTCGATTCTGTTCTTGTGTCGCTTGGCAATGTGTTGACCGCGAATGCTGGGAATGACACGACACTCTGTGCTGGCAGTACAGTTGTTCTCGGTAGCACTGAGAGTACTCCGAACCGAAGTTATCAGTGGAGTCCAACTACCGGACTCGACGATGCTACGCAGAGAAATCCATTAGCCAGCCCAACTGAAACGACGACATATATTCTTCGGGTGTTCGATAACGCTACTGAGTGCGAGGCCTTCGATTCAGTTACTGTTGTGGTGCTCTCTACTCCATTGGCTGATGCAGGTGAGGATCGCACGCTCTGTATAGGTGGGAGCACTCTTTTGGGAGGAGCTGATCCGGGGAGTACTAACCTTGTCTATCGGTGGAGTCCTGCCGATGGACTGGACAATCCAGCATCACCCCATCCAGTTGCAACTCCGGCGGAGACAACCATCTACTTCTTGGAAGTTAGCGATCCAATGCACGAGTGCCGTTCCTTCGACACAGTGGTGGTGAATCTGCGTCCAACTCTTCCAGTGATAGCAAGGATACGTCGCGACTACCATGCCGTGATTGGCAATCCATTAGAAATTTCAGTCGAGAGCGATCTTCTCCCTTCCCCTTCTGGAGTTTCTGAGATTGACTTCGAACTGGAGTACGACGAGTGGTCGATTCAGGTAGATGCGGAGTCAGTAGAGACGCTACTTCGGGGCACGCTCCTCGAAGGTTGGTCTGTCACGACGAGGACAACCGCTGTAGGCAGAGTACAATTTCACCTTGCTGCTCCTCCCGGAGTAGAGCTTGAGGGGAGTGGGACGTTGCTTCGCTTTATTGGTCGAATGTATCTGGGAAGAGAGCCGGGAACAGAACTAAAGTTCAAGTTATCGACGCAAAGTACTTGCCTTAACTTTGTACCCGAGCCGGGATATGCCCGCCCCGACACTATTTGTGGAATGAGTCTTCGCTTAATTGAAGCGGGGGCTGCTCGCTATGCTCCCCCGCGGGCGATCCCGAACCCATCGGGGTCACAAGTGAAGATAGAACTTGGTCTCGGCTTGGAAGGACCGGCTCGCTTGGAAGTCTTCGATGTTAGTGGCAATCGTGTAGGCGTTCTCATCGACCAAACACTACCGGCAGGAGAATACGGCGTTGACTGGGATGCCAGCGGAGTAGGCGCAGGAGCGTATTGGCTCCGCCTCAGTAGTGGAGAGACCGTGCTGACCGGTCAAGTGATTGTGGAGTAGAGTTGATAGAGTTCGTGGAGTTGAGTGTTTATAGAGATAAGAGATATTGGACGGTGCAGGTTTGCGTTGGGGTGGCTATTGTCCAAAACCACTTTTCACTGGTTCCGGTCTGTCTGGGGTTGTGGGAATCTTTATTGGATCAACATCGATTGCATTGCTATTTGCTCCCGGCTTCCAGCGGAATGAACGGAAAATCCGATCTCGCTCCTCGGCATAGGTGTGCATGGCATTGCCGTAGGGGATCAACTCAATTTTAACCGAACGTGTGGGAAGAAAGTACGTGCGAGACCAGATAGTTCCTATCGAGGTGAGGGAGTCGTGATCGAGATAGGTATAGGCAGATGTCTCCGTTGCACTCTTTGGAATTTCGGTTGAGTCAACCGTGGCAGTAAAGAGAATTTCACCTGCACCGGTTATAACGTAGGTGCGACGTTCAAACAGTTTTTCCAGACTCCATCCGCTTCGAGCCGAATCAAGTTGTGCGCTTGCTGGCACTCCTGCAACATATCCTTTTCGGCTATTAACACGCTGAGAGATAAGTGAGTCCTTTGCCAACTCATTCTTCAACGAGTCGATATTAACTGGCGGAGGAGCAAGAGACTGTCCGCTCATGCTCCTCGCCCAAAAAAGAATCGCACCAATAGCAATCAAGATGTGTGAAATTCTCACCACGCTCATCTGTCTTCAGGAGCACGTCCTTCTTGATATTCTTCTGGATTTCGACCGTAGCGCCACTGCTGCAAGTTATAGGTAGCCGATGGAGGAGGAACAAAGCTGTCGAAGAGTGCTACTACCGATTCCTTTAAATCGGCCTCTCCTTTTTCAGTTAGGAGAAGTTCAATTTCGACTGACTGGTCGGTGAGCACGTAGGTGCGGCGGTAGATGTTGCCATTTCGTCCAGCCGAATCAATCTCATAGTAGTGCATGATGCTGTCAAGCAGGGCATAGCCAAGTGGGATCATTCGTTGCTCGGTATAGTAGCGGATCTTTAGTCCTCCACGTCCACCACGCAGCAAGAAGTTCACTACCTCGCTTTTTCCTGACTCGTTGACACTTGAACCAATTTTATTGAATTTGGCAATCTCTTCAGGTGGAAGACTAATTGACCAACCAAAGTGGCCAGTATAGGTTTGGGAGAGAGTAGAGTCTGTTGTCCGCTGATGTACTTCGGCCTCTCCCGTCTCCTGAGCATAGTTCTGTGCCCGAAGGGGCATACCAGAAATAGTCACGAACAAAAGCGTGGCGACGCCTGCAAGCATACCGTGCAAAGGTAATTGTCTCATAATAGCGTTGTAGCTCGTAATAGTGAAAACGTTTTCAAGTGAGGGCTACCCCCGTTGCGAGGTGTGCGCAACTGACTTACGTATTCCGGATCGGTTTAGTGTCACCCGGACGAATCTCCCAAGATAGGGAAGAGATAAGGGAGATTCAAGAGAGAGTGAAGCCGGTAGAGGTAGACTTTGATAAAGCTGTAGAGATAGGGGAGGTAGGCTAAGTCGATTTTCTTTGTACTTTAATCGATCAACCTAAACCTTCATCCTCACATTCACTACCATGAGCTTGAAATACTATCCTGCACTGAAGCATGGAATCTTCTTTGCCCTCGGGATACTTCTCTCCCGACTTCTCGATCCTTCAATACCCTCTCTTCTCGCAGTTCTGGGAGGGTCTCTACTACTCACCTTTTTTATTGCCTCCTACATCCGTCCTCTTTTTCCGATTGCGTTAATCCTTCTCGTGGGTCTTTCAGGTGGACTTCTCTATCAAGTTCAGAGTGGCGATTCCGAGTTATTGCTTCAGGGACTGGAACTTCCCGACGCGGAACTTATTGGTGTTGTATCGTCTGACCCGGTAGCGAAGCAAGGGTACGTAGAGTGGAGAATAAAACCAGACTCGATACTCTGGCGCAATCAGGGGGGAGTGCCTGAAGGCGAGATCGTTACTCGTCTCTACGACTCCTCTGCGACGACTCAGAATGTTCCACTCCTTGGAGACCATATTGCTCTGCGAGGAACCTTCCGCATTCCCTCCACTCCAACAATTCCGGGAGAATTCGACTATGGTGGCTGGCTTCGCTCCAGAGGAATCGCTGGGACGTTCGATTGTTATCGAAGGAGAGAGATATACAGGTTCGGGTTTCAGAAGCCCACACTGATTGGGGCTATGAGGATAGGAGTCAGGAGAGATGTTCGCTCGTTTACCGAAAAGTGGATCGGTGGAGAGGAGGGAGACATTGCGGCGGCTCTCCTAATTGGAGATCGAAGTCGAATCGATCCAACAACTCGCGATACGTTTTCAGCTACTGGAACGGCTCACCTCTTAGCCGTAAGTGGGCTGCACGTTGGCCTTATCGTGCTGGTTCTCTTCGTGGCTGTTTCTTGGATACCGCGAGTCTGGATTCGCTTCCTCTGCTTTGCTCTCCCCCTATCAGGTTATGTTCTTATTGTCGGGGATACTCCATCAGTTCTGCGGGCAGCAACTATGGCTCTCCTCTTTCTCATCGCATATAACACAGGTCGGCTTACGCGACCAATCAACCTTTTAGGTGGGGCGGCTCTCCTTCTTCTTCTGCTAAGGCCAAGTTCACTCTTTGATATTGGCTTTCAACTCTCCTTCTCAGCAGTTGCCGGTATCTTCTTAGTCTACACTCCTCTGTGGAACTATCTACGCTTGCGATTCCCGAGGACGACTACGTTTCCTATTCTCGGCAGACTTCTACAACTTCTTTTTCTCTCGGTCGGTGCACAGATTCTGACAATTCCCTTTACCATCTACTACTTCGGGTATCTTTCTCCGATCTCACCAGTTATCAATCTCCTCGCCGTTCCATTGATCTCCATCGGTCTCGGAGCCAGTCTTGCTGGTTTGGCCGTTCCCCTCGCCGCGAAGTGGTTCGGCGGCACGGCCTGGCTTGCCATAGCTGCCGGTAGACGTTTAATTGAGTGGGCTGCTACACTCACCACTGCGAAGGTTGAACTTCAAACTATCGGAGTTCTCACGCTTACGGTCATGCTTCTTGGATTGCTCTACGTAGCATTCTCACGTACCCCGCTCCAAGTTCTACTCCGCTCAATTTCTCTCTGCTTTCTCCTCTTCCTTTCCTTAACTGTTGATCGCCGACTCGATCCACTTTTCCACTCATCCTCTGGCTATCTGTATCTTGTCCCACTCTCCCGCTCAGGTGGAATTGCTACGGCACTTCACCACAACAATCACCTTACTCTCTGGTATGGTGGGATGTCGGTGCGGGATAGTAATTCTGCGAAGAGAGTAGCCGATCTCCTCATGAGGCGAACCGGAGCGGCGGAAGTAGAAGTGATAGATATTCTCAACGACAGCATCGTCCGTTCCTCTAATGATTTGCTTGTGGTTAACCCAATCGGGCCCGAGTATGGCACATCACATATTCCGCTGATTCTCACAAACGCTTCAAGACGAAGGCCGAGTCTTGTAGAAGTTGCTGGAGAGGTCTACGCTCAAGTACCGCTGCAACGCAAATTGATGAGAACCATTATTCTGGATTCGAGGCAGAACTGGAGAAGAATCGAATGGGATTACTAATAAAGCCAAACATCTTCAAACCATACCCACAGCTTGTTGCGGCGATGTCGCTGCGAGGGGGCAAGGGAGAGGCTTTCGGCTTCAACATGTCAACTGCGGTGGGGGATCGAGAGGAACAAGTTCTTGCCAATCGGCAGCACCTTGCTGCGCGGCTCGGGTTCTCGCTCGATAGACTTGCAGTGCAGCACCAGGTTCACGGAGATCGCGTTGTCTACGTCGACGAGAACTATCAACTGGGAGATTCGGATGCTCTCTACACCAATAAGACTGGACATCTACTTGCAGTCAGCGTTGCCGACTGTGTCCCGATTTTGATTGCCGACCCTGACCGGAACGTCGTTGCAGGAGTGCACTCCGGTTGGCGTGGAAGCGTGCAGAACATCGTTGGAAAGACTCTTGCCCTCTTAAAAGATGTCTACACTCTATCAGCCGAAAATCTTCTCGTCTGGGTTGGTCCATCTGCCGGACAATGTTGCTACGAAGTAGGCGCAGATGTCGCCGGAGCCTTTGATAGCAAGCATAGCAGGGGAATCAGTGATGGGAAGTATCTCTTCGATAATAGGGGCGTTGTTGTAGAACAACTACTTGCGGAGGATGTTCTCCCGGAACGAATCGAGGTCGATTTGCGCTGTACGATCTGCGATACACGGTTCCAAAGCTATCGTCGAGAGCGAGAACGGAGTGGACGAATGTTTGCTGTGATCGGAGTGAAGGAAGAATCTCTCGACTGATAATCGGCTGAAACCCTTGTCCCGCAAGGCTTCCCGACGATTTGTCACTTGTTGGAACGTATGTGTAGCCGTAGATTTGCAGATCGAAAGAATGGCAGGGGATATTTTTTGATCAGATCACGAAGATCATCCTTGTCTATTTCTTGTCAAGTCCACACACATTTCAATCGGAGGATGTTCAGGTGAACAAAGCCGAACTTATCGAAGCAGTGGCCAAAGAGGCCAGTATCACGAAGGCAGATGCAGAGCGCGCTCTGAATGCCACAACTGACACAATCAAGAAAGCTCTCAAGAAGGGTGATACCGTTCAGTTGATCGGATTTGGATCGTTTGGTGTTGTAAAGCGCAGTGCTCGCAAGGGTCGCAACCCACAGACGGGTGAGACGATCAAGATCAAAGCATCGAAAGCACCAAAGTTCACGCCTGGCAAAGCATTCAAGGATGCTATCAGCGGCAAGAAGTAATGGAACAGCAATCGCTGTCAAGTAATATCGGGCCGATTTCCTTCGGGGAATCGGCTCGCTTATTTTCCTGAAAGATTGTTCGGCTATCCCTTATTCTTGAAAGACCTGATCGTCGCATGGAAGTGAAGTCTACATCACAACGGAGCGCGGAAGATGGCTCGGAAGTCCAACAGGGTAGCCTCTGGGGAGCTTCGAACCTACTCAGTATTGCTCGGCTGCTTATGACCCTACCGACTTGCCTTCTCGTCTACTACGGTCACCGAGACCTTGCCGTCATCTCTTTCTTTGTTGCAGCCTTTACTGACTATTTGGATGGGTGGGTTGCTCGACGCTTCAATCAAATTTCTGATCTCGGGAAAATCCTTGACCCTTTAGCCGACAAAGTATACGTGGCGGGCGTAGTGATTTTGCTTGCAACTCTCGGGGTTATCCCCCTGTGGTTCCTCTTGCCGATTCTGCTCCGCGATCTCTTGATATTGGTCGGTGGTATCTACGTCGAGCGGAAGACCGGCGAGGTGCTTCCCTCAAACTGGACAGGGAAGTGGGCCGTTGGAGTGTTATCGATTACGCTCTTGCTCTTCTATCTTGAAGTGAATGGGATAGCACTCCAGATCTTTATCGTGATAACCCTCGCAATGCTCTCTCTCTCTCTCTTCCTTTACGTGAAACGAGCCTATGCACACCTACAATCGTTATGATCTTCTTCACCATCTCTCACTCTCCGATTCCCGATAAATCCTTTTCTTTCCCCATTCTGAGTAGCTATTAACCTAAATCACTATTGCTTCAATGGGCATTTTCAACAAGCTCAAGCAGAAAGTTCGCGAGACAGTTGAGGAGACAAAAACCTCGATCCGCGAGACGGTCGACAGTTTGAAGTACGACCGGCTGAAAGAGGGACTGAAGCGGACGCGGCAGGGAATTAGCGAGAAGATCGGCGTGGCAGCCCGGCAGGGGAGAGTGCTCGACGACGCACTCCTCGACGAGTTGGAGGAGGCACTCCTCCTGGCTGATGTTGGGGCTAACATGACGATTGAGTTGAGCGACAGCATCCGAGATCGCGTTCGGGACGAAGGTCTGAAAGATGCCGGCGACCTTCCACGACTTCTCCGCGAAGAGATTGAGCGGAAATTAGCCGACTCACCTTCACGCGAGAACGACCGACTCTATCAACTTCCAGAAGATCAGCGTCCCCACGTAATCATGATCGTTGGGGTCAACGGCGTTGGGAAGACGACAACGATTGGCAAGCTGGCTCACAACTATCGAGAGGCCGGCTACAATGTGCTGATAGGAGCTGCCGACACCTTCCGCGCTGCTGCAAACGAGCAGCTTGAAGTCTGGGCACAGCGTGCCGGGGTCGATATTGTGCAGCAGAAGCAGGGCGCAGACCCAGCGGCTGTTGCCTACGACACACTGCAAGCAGCAGTAAGCAGGAACGCCGATGTGGTGTTGATCGACACGGCTGGTCGGCTCCACAATAAGACCAACTTGATGGAAGAGTTGCGGAAAATTTCTCGCGTGATGCAGAAGATTCGGGACTACGCGCCGAACGAAGTTTTTCTGGTTCTGGATGGGACAACCGGACAGAACGCCGTGCAGCAGGCGAAGGAGTTCACGAACGCTGTGGAAATTAGTGGACTGATCTTGACGAAGCTCGACGGAACGGCGAAGGGGGGGGTAGTAATCTCGATAGCAAACGAGTTGAAGATTCCACTCCGCTACATCGGTGTGGGGGAGAAGATCGACGACCTACAACCGTTCAGCTTAGATGCGTACGTAAACGCACTCTTTGCATTTGATGAAGAGGAGGAAGAGGCATGAGCGGAGCAAATCAGCCAAACCTTCGCCGAGGTTGTTTAATGGGGCTTGTAATTTTGGCTCTCTTTGCATCGGGTTTCATGTACTGGTGGTTCCAAGTTTACAGCAAATTCAATCCGCCAGAGGAACTGAAGCCTTACGCCACGCGGGAGAGTTCTCTATCACTTATCAAGAGCAAGGCTCCGGCTCCAGACCAAAGCAAGAGACTAACGCAGGAGGATATCGATTTCTACGTAAACTCGTTCGACTCTCTCAACAGTGGATGGCGCATCTTCGATGCGGCGTGGGATTCCACGATGGTAACTCGTTCTCCCGACAACGACGAGAAGTTCGATCCGCTCGACCTCGACGACTTAGGTGTCCTCTTCTTCCGGACAAACCTCTACGCGCGTCAATCTCTTATCAACTATCTGAATCTCTTGAATCGATCTTGGGATGAGTATCAGTGGACGAAGAGGAGAGTGATAGCGGCTTCAGGTATTACGCAAGAAGAGTTCACCGATACCCTCCGAAACTTCATGGTTCGCCACAACTTCAATATTGAGACTGAGAATCGCCAACTTGCGAGCGAAGATCTTTTCAGCAAAGTTCGGGAGATACAGAGTGGTGGAATTGACTCAACGGAGCAAGCTCTTGTCGCTCCATTCCGCACAAAACTCTTGACTGATGGAATGCACAGCCTAACTCAGATTGAAGAGCAGTTCTACGGTGAGAGTGAGGATGAGTAGAATGCTACGACTGAACTGAAATGGAAACTTTGCCCCTTCTGTTGTGACAAATAATTAGCCAATTGCATTCTCCCCTGGAATAGCTGTACATTTGCAATCCCTCTCGGACAACGAGAGGGCAATGATCGCGGGGTGGAGCAATTGGTAGCTCGCCAGGCTCATAACCTGGAGGTTGCAGGTTCAAGTCCTGTCCCCGCTACAAAACAGAAGAGGCGTTGAATGAAAGTTCAACGCCTCTTGTCGTAATAATCTTCTACGATTTCTAATTATAGACTTAACATCCTTATGCTTGAACAATGTAAAGTGCTGTTTCCCGCAAAATAGCTTTCAAGGCTTTTACCCCACGCAATAGTTTCCTATTCAAGGTTGCTCTGACTTCAGTTATTAAATCGTTCTCGATGATTACCGTTCAGTTCGGATTATTGGTACACGAAGTAAGGTGTGTTTTCCTCAAGACTTGTTGGGGCTTCAATTAAGGGGATAGGTCAACAATAGTCGATCCGAAACATGCTCTGTTTCAAGCGATTGTCCTTGCATCTGAAATCTGCGTAGCATCGACTGGCCAACTGCTATTGAGATATCTTCTTCAAACAGGCCTGATGGTATTGGTAGATCGCATACATAGTTTCCAGACTTCTTGTCTCCATCAATACTCAGTGCGATGTTCACGCCTCGTGCCTTTGCATTTTCTATTGCCTCCAACAATTCCTCAAGCTGGAATTCTTGTGCTCCGTACAGGATACTTTGACTATGACTGTAGGGCGGATCACAGTAAATCAAGTCACCGCTCTTTGCAAGAGTAAAGGCATCTCGGTAGTCTACATTTATGAACCTTACATTCCTCAATCGTACCCTCCACTCATCAACACGTTTCCGAAAAGTGTCAACAGGAATTGGTGTATGTGCTCCACATGGGGTACTCATATGGCCGTCAGACTTTCGAAAACGAACAATTCCCCCATAACATGCTCTCGTCAAATACAGGAAGTCTGCACCATTATGGCGTTTGTTGAACGATGATCGAACGCTTTCGTAGACTTCAACATATGATTCCGTTTGTAGTCGGTTTCGCCTTTCGGCATACCATTCAACCAAACCTGCCGGGTCAACTTTTAATTTTTTCCAGATTTCCATTAGAGGTGGGAAGATGTCAGAGCCAACTCCATGGCGGGGAGCCACGGTCGCCATTATAGCACCACTACCCAAGAATGGTTCAAAGAACACTCCATAATCTGTTGGGAAGCACCGAGAGATTTGAGCTGCAAACTTCTGTTTGTTGCCAACCCATTTCAAGAGTTGACCTTTAGGAGGCGTGTGAGTAGCGAATTGTGAGCCGATAGAAAGTTGCATGTCGTTTTTGATTTACAAGATACGTCTGTTGGTTCAAATATCCTCTTTTGGGTTATCCTAATTTCGGATGTAGGTTCCGCAGTGAAGAAAAGCATTCATACCACGGAGTACAGAGTTCTGTTGGAAACTTTGTATAGTTTACGTGTTGGGCACAATCTATTGCAAGCTCAGCTGGCGGAAAGATTGAATGTTCCTCAATCCTTCGTTAGTAAGATTGAGAATGGTGAGAGGCGAATTGACCTCATTGAGTTAAAGTGGATAGTGGAGTGCATGGATTCTTCATTACACGAATTTGTGGACGAATATCAGAAGAGGTTAGATGCAGCCAAATAATAGATTCACTGGACTTGATCTCGAATTTTGGGCTAATGTCAAACTGCTAAATCAACGTCTTGGATATGCCGAGAGGAGGACACAAGCTAACCCTAACCCCGGCTTCATCATTCCAACTAAGGAGCAGATTATTGATGTTTTTGAAGGTGAAGGCCTAAATCCAAGTAAGTTAGTTGCCAACCATACTGTTATGCCACTCGGAGTTTTAGTTCAAGAGTACATGGAGTATCGAAGTGACGCTTTAATGAACTATGTCAAGCCTAACCTTATGGATCAAAAATCGGCATCTGAGTTGTTTGAAAGCAAACGAGAGGAGTTGAGTCCGCTGTGCCCACTACCAATGAATAAACAAAAGGGAGATAAGAGAAGGCCCGCGTTCCTGACAGGCCTTGTAAATATGCACATTGAGGCGCATAAGGGGGAATTCGACTGCGACTATAATCCCAAGGAGTTGACTTCACTCACTTCAAATAATTATCCCATACGTACCATGTCCCGAAGAGTCGATGGAGCCTTCCCGAGCGTAAAAGACCCAATAGCTGTGTGGGAGATAAAGGAATACTACTACACAACAACATTTGGTAGCCGGGTTGCCGATGGTGTTTATGAAACTCAGTTGGATGGGTGGGAGTTGCGTGAAGCACGTGAGAACTTAGGTCAAGATGTCAAGCACTATCTTATTGTCGATGACTATTTTACCTGGTGGCATCTTGGTCGCTCTTATCTCTGTCGGCTTATTGACTCCATGCATATGAACTTGGTTTCTGAAGTCATTTTTGGTAAAGAGGTCGTTTCCCGAATTCCAGTGTTGGTCAATCATTGGAAGAGTCTAATTATTAAATCGGAAAGGGAATAGAACAGCCAAGATGGTATTGAGTTTGCACTCCTTTCACCGTAATCAATCTATGTCGACGATTCCACTATCAAGATTCTTAACTTGTTGGTCATTCTGCTTGCTATACTTTCGAAACCATACTTTCTGTTTCCGGCTGCATCTGTTTTTACCAAGTATAAGGTACGTGGTAAGAACGTACAGTAGTTTTCGCCTTTGCAAAAGATATTTGCTGCAAGTCAGCACATTCTGATTTATACTAGATTCCCCACTCCTTATTCATCTTCCATATCAGTACTGGTTTCTACCTCCCCCGATTCTACTCAAGAATGAGTGTGCGAGTGATGGTTGTTACGTGAAGTTGTTGGTAGAGCGCAATGACAACCTTGCTTACTTCTATCTGATACGCCCCTCCACAAAATCCAGCACCCGCTTCTTGCCCCCACACGTCATCTCAAGAACTCCACTTTCATACGTGCTCTTCAGGTGTGGGCCGTTGAAAAGGTCGGGGTTGGTTGGAGAAGCTGTATCGATCTTTGCTCTCTTCGCTTCTTCTTTTCTCAGCCACGGACTAAATCCCTCGTTCATTACTTCTCTGTTCCCAACGGCTACGCTGTAGCGAATGTTATTTCCCCACAAGCGCAGGCGTTTGTATGGTTTGTCGGGATATTCTATCCAAGTAATCGAATCACGTTGCTCGAGATGGATTGAAGCCATTCCATTCCCCACAATGGCTACAATCCAATGTTCAGCGTTTTCAGCCATAAATTCTGTTGAGGCTGGAAAGAAGAAATCAACGTGCCCAAACCGTGTACCGGGAGGAATAGTATACGTGGCGACGAGGATATTCTCTTTCTGAACAATCGTTTCGTACGGCGATCCCCCAATCCACTTATCTTCACTTCCATAGCTCGCCTTCGAGTTCAGGATTCCTTCCTCCATTAGCTCTGGCTCTTCGGGGAAAAACATTCCGAGTTCGTAGGCTGATGCGTATGGGTGGAGAGCGTAGATTGTGTTGTTCGGTTTGTCCGAGGCGAACGTGATGTCCCACGTATGCTGCTGTATCGGTTGTTGCAAGCCCCCCTGCATCGAGCCGAGGGCGTAGTCTTTCGTCATGTACGTTGTTTTGTAGACATCGGTGTAGCGTTCCTCACTGTAGCGCATTTTCGCGCGGGAGCGCTTCCGTTCGTAGTGGGTGTAGGGGGTTGCCCGATCGTGGGCAATGTCCCGGATGATGTCCGGACACCGAAACTTGCTCATTGCTGCGAAGGCGAGGTCGGGGAGAATGAAGTCGGAAGAGTTCTCCCAATAGAACTCTGAGTAACTTCGAGCTTCGGCATTGCGTGGATTGATTACCGAGCCATCACCATCCCGGGAGTGTGCTCCGCAGTAGTTCCCGGCAAGATACTCGGCAGCGTAATCGGCTATGAGATACTCTACCATCATGCCACACCGCTTTGCCATCGTTGTGTCCTCGGCGAAATCGTAGAGTGTCAGCAGCGGAGCGATGTAGAAGTAGAAGTAGCGGGGAGAATCCCACTCGGTCTGTCCGTAGCGAACTGTCTCGTCGATCCAGTGGTTCAGATATTCTTCAGCTTCGCGGAAGTTCTCCTCAGAGCTTTTTCCGTTGAACCACTCACTCCCCGGCAAGTCCGGCCACTCCTGTGCCATCAAGTAGAGCGTTTCGTAGTACATCAAGAAGTGGTTCTCCGTGTCGCCACGGTATGGCGTCCAAGTTTTCCAGACGTGACGGAATTTTGCGCGCCACTCATCGCTCAGCAGATCACCACCATAGAAATAGAAAGCAGTAGCGGGATATGTCCAGAACATATCTTGCGTCGGTTCGGTGAGTAGCGAGTCAAGCTGCCGCCAGGCGAGTGCTGTATCCTTTCCCATGCGAAGCTTTGCCAACACAAAGTGAAAGTTGCGCCGGTTATCCTTTGCGATATGCTCTAACGCTTTCTCCCGTTGCTCGGGCGAGGGGCCAGTAAATTCTTCTTCAACAGGTTGTGCCGAGAGATGGGGGGTAAACAATGCGGTGAGGAAGAGAATAATAATCCACCTTTGGTTTGATGTATGTCGGGGTGAGGTGTTGGCAGGGATATGATGGGATGTGTCCGTAGGGACATGATGCATCATGTCCCTACGAACACATCCCATCAAAAAAAAATTCCCGACCTCCCACAACATCATCTCTTTAATTCTCATGTTCATGCCCTACCTCCACCGGTACAGAATAGATCTTCACAACAATATCCCAGACTTGACTGTTGGACAGACCAGCAAAGCTCCACTTGTTGTCGCTCCAGATATATAAACCATCGCCGAACGTACCAGCAAGGATGCGTGGATTCACGTAATAGCGAAGTATATCCAAAGCGTGTACCGGTTTCGAGAAAGGATAGGCAACGACTGTATCCAAAAAGTGGGGAGAACTTCCTTTCTTGTAATACGACAACCTCTCTTCGTAGCTTGCAATTAAGACTCGATTGCCAACATTGATAAAATCATAGTAATGCTGATTCTCTTTTGCTTTCCACCTTCCGGTACTTTTCCAAGTTTTAGCGGTATCAGTTGAGTAGTACATAAGGCTGTCGGTAGAGGATGAACAGAGAACGGAGATCAAGTTGCTCGAACTACCATTGGAAATCTCGTAACAGTACCTCTCCTTCAACGGCCCCTCAGGGTTCTCCCACGTATCCCCTCCATCCCGCGACATCCAAAATCCGAAGGCGGTTGCGGTGTAGATGTAGTTCGGGCTTCTCTGATCTACTAACACATCCATTACTTCTGTCATTCTCCAGTCGGTTACGACCTCCCAGCTTTTTCCGTAGTCTGTGCTCCGGTGAACCCCATTCCCTGCGGCGATGTAGAGGATGCGTCCCTCGCTGCTATCGACGGCATCCATCGAGTAGGCTTTCAGGTTCTCCGGGCCGATGTGCTTCCAACTCTTCGCGCTGTCGTAGCTGACGAAGAGTCCACTCCTGAGAGTGCTGCTCCCCACGACGTAGTTCTGGTTGCCGAGGACGACGGTGTAGATTGTTTGGGCAGTTGTGAGGGTGGGGAGTAGGGTGCAGAGAATACCCCAAAGCGTCACGCAAAGGCGCAAAGGCGCAAATCGGTAAAGGAGGGAGTTGGTGGAATTCTTGTCTTTTGGCGGTCTATCGTTCATGATTGCTTGTGGTGAAAACGTTCTCAGTTGCTGAAGTGAATGTGGAGGTTCTTCTCTAACGGGAGTGGAATTTCGATACCTCCGTTGACCAAGGTAATCCGTAATCCTTCAACTGTTGCTATTCGCAGTCCTGAAACCTCTATGTTGACGTAGTGATCTCCAACCCAGAAGCGGTGTTCGAAGGGGACGAGTTGAGGGGCAATGCGCAACCGTTTACCGGTGACTTCGATTCCCATCCACCCACGAATGGCTAACAGCAGGTATTGTCCCCAACCCCAGACGATAATTCCAGTTGGTGGATAGGGGGGAGACTGTCGTTCGCCGTAATACTCAAACCAGTTCCCACCATTGTTCGCCATTGTTAGTAGCCACTCTGTTGTCTCTTTTGCCCGCTCGGTCATGCCTCCCTTCAACTCTGCCTCGGCCATCCACGCCGTGACGAATGGCCAAGGACCGGGAGAATCGGGATCGGAGGGAATTGGTGAACGTCCGTAGCCACCAATCCCAGTCGGGTTCCAAAGATGCTCGTGGAGGTGGTTGAGAGTATTTTGCGCTAACGTCGACCTCGGATCGATAAGGTTGTAGAGAATTGGGAGGGCGGAGACCGAGTCAGGATCGCAGAGACGTGGTGTAATATCAGCAACGTGATCTGGAACGTAGGGGATGTACCGTTGGTCGCCATATCTCGCTTCGGCCACCATTGTTGTCTGTACCGTGCCATCCAACAGTCGGCGGTGAACGATGCGATTATCTTCCACAAAGGAGAAGGTGAGGTGGTTGAACATCGCCCGGTGCATTGTTTCCCCCAGTTCCCTCCACTCCGCACATTTTCCCTCAATGCCGAGAAGTCCTGCTAAGTAGGAGGCTGCGATCAACCCTTCAGAACAGAAAGTGTTCGTTGCAACGTCGAAGCCAGAGAGAAGGCCCATCCAGGGGAGTCGTTCCCAGAGGTCACGTCGTCCAACAAGCAGGCCTGACGGGTGCAAGTGTTCTGGTTCGCAGAGGAGAGCGACAATATCTCCGATATAAGACCAATTTCTTCGCAGAAAATCTCCATCCCGCGTGAACCAGTAGTAATCCCGGAGAGCTAACAGCACAGCACCGTTTGCGTTCAGTTCTGTAAGCTCGCCATCACGAAACCGACTCGACTCCGCGACGTGTCCATCATCGCTGGTCAACACCAGGAGGATATGTGAGAGAATAGCCTTCGCAATCTCGAAGTCACCTACATAACAACATGCCGTCGCAAGCATTGCGGCATCCTGTCCCCACTCGTAGCCATACTGCCAGATCGAAGCGTTGAATGCCCCATCTTCAGAAATGGTTCCATTGATCCCTATTCGGGAGATTTCAAGCTGCCTCAGAAGACGTTGTGCAAAAGAAAGGTGTTGTTCCTGATTGCCGTTGAAGAGTGGGAGATCAATCTTCTCCCCCTTTATCGCACTCGGTATCTCCTCTGCAAGGTAGTCGGGAAGTCGATAGAAGAGAGAGAGCTCATCACGATCATCAGGTTCATTGGAGTCAATAGATTGGAAGTCAACAGGCTGAACAAATGTGAAAAATCGCTCGAAATATTGCGGAGAGGCATTTGCTTCCAACGTGAGGAACGAATCACCATAACTGCTGGGGGAACCGAAGAGTTCGCTCTCTGCTCTCCGCATTGGGAGTTGATTGTAGAGGATTGGGTTTGGGTAGAGTGAGGCTACGATACTACCCTCTGAGGGAACATCGCTCGACTGAGCGTTTGGCAACAAAAGAATATCGCGCCGGAGGAAATGACAGTTAAATTCAGATTGGCTGATCCCATAACGATCTTTTGCAGGTGGCTCATCATTCCAAGACGCAACTGAAAACCTCTCCACCACGCGAATATCTCCTGCGATCCATTCAACTCCAACAACCGGTTCTATCAACTCAGAGGATTCCCACCAGACGCGAGTCGTCTCGTGTGTTGGACGATACTTCTGGCTCCCAATAACAACGGTGAGCATTGTTCCCCCAAGGCCAAGTTCAGGATGAAAGAGGGCTGTGCCATCCTTTCGCTGAAAAGCTTCCGTTCCCCAGAGGAGAATGCCGTAGGGAGACATTTCTGGATTCTTGCTCCATTGAATCGCGACAGAGAGAAATCCATCGCCCAAAAAAAAGTATTCGGTATCTGGTGCGTTCGTTTTGCGGTCAGGGTGCATTCTTTAGCCTCGCGCAATTGATGAGAGAATCATGTAGAGTCCGATAATGAGAGCTACGAAGGCAACGCAGGCAGCAAACCCAAGAATATCGAACCGCGTTGGCTTCCAGAACTCGATATTTGTGTGGGGGAACATCTTATTCTGCTCAACAAGCTCTGGGTTGTCGATCTTCTCTTGCACTAACCGCGCATCTTCTTCTGGATCGGCCACTGCCGGCGTGTTCACCCGAGCGTAAAACTCACGGAGCACTCGGTCAGAATTTGGTTTTGTGAAGATGGAGATAAGGATCAAGAGAACGAAAGGGAAGATCGCGTCGAAGAGAAAACCGGCAGTCTCGATTCCAGCCTTGTTCCAACTGCTGAAGTCGAATCCAAGTTTGTCGAGCAGCCAGACGTTTGTGCGGAATGTTCCTCCTCCCACTACTACTCCACTCTCGTCTACAGAAACAGAGGTGAAGAAGATCGGCTGGGGTGGAATCCGTTCGCTCTTCGTTATCATCTCTCCAGCCGTTGTTGCCAATCCCTCACTCACATCTTTTTCTGAAGCCTTCGCCTGAAATTCCACTACCCGCTCCGCAGTCTGTTGCGTCAACGCTGAGCTTGTGTTTAGTGCCGAGATTGCTGGGATAAGGTTTGCCGCAACCACCGTCATCACCAACGAAATCAGCATCTGAATTGCCACTGCCTTCGTGTTCACCCGACGCCAGAAGAATGCCATCCAGAAGGCAGGGCCTACAATTGCACCTACAGAGAGTGCATACTTGAAGACATCGACGACGTTATCGAAAACGGTGGAGAAGAGAACGCTCCCTAAAAGAATCAAGCCGATGATAAGTCGACCGATCCCAACTTGTGTTCGTTCAGAGGTTCCCGGCTTCACTGGTTCCCAGATATTCTTCGTGAAGGCTGCCGATGCGTCGAGTGAGGATGTTGCTGCACCATCCATATTTGCCGAAAAGATCGCCGCAATCATCAGTCCGATTGCCCCAACGCCGAGAAGGTCTCGTGTCATTACACCCCAGATATTTGTTGGATCAGACACACTCCCAGCGTAGAGACCGACGGCGATCAACCCTGTAAATGCCCAACCGAGCATCATAAACCGCTTGGAGAGTGCCCCACCAACAAAGCCAAGCCGAGCCGAGCGATCATCTTTCGGTGAACCGCCGAGTGTAAAGCTCTTCGGTGCGTTCACCACTAAGTTGAGCAAGGCAAGCCCTGCAACAAAGTACCACGTATATTCACTTCCAGCACCAGACCCGAAGAGTTCAGTCATTGCATCGGGAACGCGGTTTTGCAGACCGACGAGACCACCGATTGCGGAGAGGCCGAGAGGAATTAAGATGAGCGAGAGGAAGATGATGAGAATGCCTTGAATTACATCCACCAAAGCAATGGCAAAGAGTCCTCCTAAAATTGTGTAGGCAGCAATCAGAATTGCGTAGAGGATGTAGAACGTCGTCAGGTCGAGATAGGAGATAAAGGCGTGGAGATTCCCCTCTTGATCCTGAATTGTGAGGGCTTCCAACTCTTCTTGTTGAGCTTGATTCAACGTCCCGTAGTCGAGTGCCCGAAGCTCTTTCAGTCGAAGGAAGCCTTCAACCGAGGCACGTTCTTCAACGCTGTATTCCACTTCTGGCTTCACCATCATTGCCTGAAGCGTCTTCCCAGTCAGGAGAAATCCAGTCGTGTTGCCATACGAAGCGGCAATCACCAACACCAGAGCGTAGAGTCCGGCTAAAAATTTGCTTTCGTATCGGTGGAGAAACATATCTCCCGGGCCGATATAGCGTGCCCGGCGCTGCCAGGCGGAGATAAACCACTGAAAGGGGGTGTGGAAGAGGACGACATTTGAAATCCAAATGCCTGAAATTCCCTGCCGATAAATTTCCCGACTGGCGAAGGCTACCTGTCCGGCATCGGTCATATTGCCGAAGTTCAGAAAGGCCGTCAGGATTTTACCAAACGAACGGTTTCCTTGATAGAAATCCTCAGTGTTCTGAATTCTCTTTCGTGCGCGGAGGGCAATCCAGATAATCGCAACAAAGTATATGGCTAAAATCAGCCAGTCTACAAGGTGAAGTCCGAGGAAGTACATGGTTAGAATTCAAAATTCAAAATGCAAAACAGGAAGAGAGAGAATTCAAAATGCAAAATTCAAAATTCAAAATGGGATAGTAGGGAAAATTAAGTGAGCTGATAAAAGATAGCAGTTCACAGGTGGGAGGCAAAAGGATCCCGATCTTCACACCATGATCTCTTTTCTCTTTTTTGAATTTTGCATTTTGAATTTTGAATTCGCCTCAATAGAGGCGTAACTTCTCTTCCGTTTGGATGCTTCGGTCAACGGGGCAACATAACGGCCATCTTCCTGATCGTTCAATGAACCTGCCGAAACTTTCGGTTCGACATCTGCTTGGAATTCGTGAGCTTTCCTCCCGGGATATTCTCACAACGTTGCACGTTGCCGGAACAATGCGGCAAAACTACCTCGATCCCGGAGTCCGAGGGACGTTGTTGGAGGGAAAGACCGTTGTCAACCTTTTCATCGAAGATTCTACCCGAACTCGGAATAGCTTCCAGTTAGCAGAGACACGACTTGGGGCTACTGCCCTCAATGTTACTGGAGGGGGAAGTTCCCTCTCAAAAGGGGAGACGTTGCTCGATACTGCGCGGGTGATCGAGGCAATGAATGTGGACGCCATTGTTCTCCGCCACTCGGCAGCCACTGCTCCTCACTTCCTCGCAGAACGATGCTCTTCTATCTTCATCAATGCCGGGGATGGTCGCCACGAACACCCGACGCAAGGACTTCTTGACGCCTATACTCTCTTCGAGCGTTGGTACGATCCTGCCCAACCAGAGAAAACTGGTTTCGAGGGGAAGCAAGTGACGATAGTGGGTGATATTAGCCACGGTAGAGTAGCTGGCTCGAATATTCCGACGCTCCAGAAGTTGGGGGCCAACGTTGCCGTTTGCGGTCCTCCCACGTTGATCCCTCGTGGTATTGAAGAACTGGGGGTGAGAGTTATTCCAACCCTCGACGAGGCAATTGAATCTTCGGATGCACTCAACATGCTTCGGATGCAACTGGAGCGACAGAAGCAGGCCTTTGTTCCCTCAATTGCAGAGTATGCTCGTCTCTACGGATTGAACCACAACCGACTCCGACAAGCTGAGCGCTCAGACCTTCTTATTCTCCATCCTGGCCCTATCAATCGAGGAGTGGAGCTTGACAGCGAGGCAGCCGATTCCTCAAATTCATTGATTCTCCGACAGGTCGGGAATGGAGTGGCAGTTCGGATGGCGATTCTTGCCCTCTTGTTGAATCCCGGTGTGGAGGAGTGGGGAGAGAAAATAGAGGAGAGCATTGAGTCAGATACGTTGGGGTAGAGCCTGATGAGTGCCGTTGTTCTCAACAACATTTAAGCTGTCACTCTGAACGGAGCGAAGTGGAGAGAAGAGTCTTGCCGGTGATGTGGAGGAGTAAGGAATCGCTCAACACTCTATGCGAGATGCTTCGGTGGCCCTTAGCATGACAAGAGGGGTGAATCGTCGTGATACTTTGAAGATCACAGATCAGACTGAACGGAAGTTATTGAATAGACTACTGAAACGAACAAAGAAAGAACAATGCAAGACTTGGAGTTTGCACAACGAATTATAGAAACTGCCGACGAATATCACTTCACTGCCGAAGAGCAGTGGCGTTTAGCAATTGAGCTTGAGCCAACCGATGAGGCCTCTCTTTTCGAGTTCAAGCGGATTGTCCGGGCAGCTCTCCTCTTCTATGCTCGCGCCTATCTCATCCTCGATATGGTCGAAACAGACGAAGACCAGTCGCTGGAAGACATTCTGGAGATCATTGCAGAAAGTCGAGAAGATATTCGAGACTTCTTCCAATCGAACAACGTATTTGAATCTCTCGACGAAGAGGGGAGTGCCGAGTTCTCGCGCATCTTCTCTGTTGCCGAAGCTGTCCGATCAATTCTTCTGGAAAACTCGAATCACTTAGCCACAACATTACACAGCCGGTTTCTCCAGAAAGGGTGAAGTTTGCAGACCTAATACTTCTCAGATAAAGATTCGTGCCTTAAAATTTTCATAGATATGCCAAAACGCGAAGATATTTCATCGGTACTCATTGTCGGCTCAGGTCCAATTGTGATCGGCCAAGCCTGCGAGTTCGACTATTCTGGAACCCAGGCTTGCCGGGTATTGCGCGAGGAGGGAATGCGGGTGATTCTGCTGAACTCCAATCCAGCCACAATCATGACCGATCCCGAAATGGCTGATGCCACATACATCGAGCCAATTACGGTGGAAATTTTAGAGAAAATCATCGCAAAAGAACGTCCTGACGCCCTGCTGCCAACGATGGGTGGGCAGACTGCCCTGAACGTTGCCGTGGAGGCAGCCGTTGCCGGTGTGCTGGAGAAGTATGGTGTGAAGATGATCGGAGCTAATCTTGAGGCGATTCGCAAGGCTGAAGATCGTGAGTTGTTCTTAGAGGCAATGCAAAATGCCGGACTCGAGATGCCACGAGGGGGATTTGTTGAGAGTTACGAGGAAGGGTTGGCAATGGTTGATAACGTCGGCTTCCCAGCGATTCTCCGTCCATCTTTTACAATGGGTGGTTCCGGTGGAAACATTGCGTACGATCTCGAAGACTATAAGGAAAAGCTCCGCCTTGCCCTGAACGCGTCACCAATTCACCGCGTTCTGGTCGAAGAGTCGATTATCGGGTGGAAGGAATACGAGTTAGAAGTGATGCGCGACCGAAAGGACAACGTCACGATTATCTGCTCGATTGAAAACTTCGATCCGATGGGGGTACACACCGGCGACTCGATCACCTGTGCTCCGGCCCAGACCTTGACCGACAAGGAATACCAAAAGATGCGAGATGCAGCGATCAAGATCATGCGGGAAATCGGTGTGGAGACGGGTGGATCAAACGTTCAGTTCGCACAGAATCCGGTTGATGGTCGCCTGCTCGTGATCGAGATGAATCCTCGAGTTTCCCGCTCCTCCGCTCTGGCCTCGAAGGCCACCGGCTTCCCGATTGCAAAGATCGCCGCAAAGCTCGCGATCGGCTATACTCTCGATGAAATTCCAAACGACATTACCCGACTGACTCCGGCAAGTTTCGAGCCAACAATCGACTACGTTGTGGTCAAGTTCCCCCGCTGGGACTTCCCGAAGTTCAAGGGTGCAGAAGATCGTCTCGGCGTGCAGATGAAGTCGGTTGGTGAGGCAATGGCCTTCGGCAGAACCTTTAAAGAGGCAATGCAGAAGTCCATTCGCTCGCTTGAGATCGACCGCTACGGTCTCGGAGCCGACGGGAAAGATCGCTACGATTACGAGAAGTTGAGTGGAGATGTGAGGGAGGAAGTGCTGGCTAAAACGAAGGAGCGGCTTCTGAAGCGAACTTCAACTTCTGTCTTCGATATCTACGATGGACTGAAACTTGGAATCGGATTGGATGAGATTAACCGCATTGCGGGCTACGATCTCTGGTTCTTAGATCAACTTGCTCAGATTGTTGAGATGGAAGATCTTCTCCGCAAAAATCCTCCCCAGTTGATCGAACATCCTCGCGTGGGGGCTGGCTACGTCACTGTAGCAGGCGAACTTCAAGTAGATAGCTCTTCTAACGGAGGGGAAGATCGTAAGGAGAGTAGTTCTCCTTCACCGAACCTTCGCGATCTTCTCCACGCAGCAAAACAGTACGGGTTCAGCGACCGACAGCTTGGAGTTATTTGGGAAATAACCGAGGATGAAGTTCGCGCACTTCGCAAGGACTTGAGCCTAATTCCAGTCTTTAAAACAGTAGATACTTGTGCTGCCGAATTTGCAGCCTACACACCTTACCACTACTCTACCTACGAGACAGAGAATGAATCTGTTCGGTCGGATCGAAAGAAAGTAGTTATTCTCGGCGGCGGCCCAAACCGAATTGGTCAGGGGATTGAGTTCGATTACTGCTGCGTCCACGCTGTGCAAGCATTGCAGCAGATGGACTATGAAGTCATCATGATTAACTGCAATCCCGAAACGGTTTCAACAGACTACGACACAACCGACAAACTTTACTTCGAGCCACTGACGTTCGAAGATGTGATGAACATCATCGACTTTGAAGAACCGGAGGGAGTAATTGTCACCTTCGGTGGACAGACACCACTAAAACTGGCGAAGCGGTTGGAAGGGGCTGGCGTAAAGATTTTGGGGACACCATCGGAGGGAATTGATCTTGCAGAGGATAGAAAACGGTTCGGCGATCTGATTACCGAACTTGGCATTCCAGCCCCAGCTTGGGGAACGGCTGTCAGCGAAGATGAAGCCGTTGCTGTTGCCGAGGGGATTGGCTACCCTGTACTTGTGCGTCCCAGCTATGTACTTGGTGGACGGGCAATGGAAATCTGCTACAGCTCGGATAGTATCCGCAGCTATATGCGAGCCGCCACCGAGGTTTCACCAGATCATCCAGTCTTGATCGACCACTTCCTCGAAAAAGCATTCGAGTTCGATGTAGATGCCGTAGCCGACGGAGAATCTGTCTTTATTGGTGGCGTGATGCAGCACATCGAGGAGGCTGGCGTTCACTCCGGTGATTCCAGTAGTGTGCTCCCCCCATACAACATCGCTCGTGAGCAGTATGAAACTCTGGTGGAATACACGAAAAAGATGGCGAAGGCACTGAACGTCTGCGGATTGATTAACGTGCAGTTCGCTATGCAGCGGAGCATTGTCTACGTTCTCGAAGTCAACCCTCGTGCAAGCCGTACCGTCCCTTTTGTTGGGAAGGCCACAGGGATTCCGCTTGCAAAGATTGCCGCCCAAGTAATGGCTGGGAAATCCTTAAAGTCGTTTGGACTGAAAGATATGGCTCTTGCAATCGGGCATGTTGCGCTGAAGGAATCGGTCTTCCCGTTCCACAAATTTCCGCGCAGTTCGATGTTTCTCGGACCTGAGATGCGTTCTACCGGGGAAGTGATGGGGATTGACCGCTCAACCGGTTTGGCCGTCGTCAAAGCGCGGATTGCCTCGGGGAATCGACTTCCCCTCTCCGGCACAATCTTCGCCACTCTTTCCGATGCAGACAAACGTCCCCGTGTAGCCGAGACGTTGCGAGGCTTCTCCGAACTTGGTTTCCGCATCATTGCAACCGACGGAACCAGTCGCTACCTGAACGAGCAAGGCATATCGAACACTCGCATCATGAAAATTGTAGAGGGAACGCCGAACGTTCTCGACTACATTCGCGAAGGTGAAGTTGACCTTGTGATTAACACTCCAGCAGGAGAAATTGCCCGTGAAGATGAGAAGCGGATGGGAGCAATTTCGATGGAGTACAAAATCCCTTTCATCACAACAGCATCAGCAGCAGCTGCTGCCCTGAGCGGTATCCGGTCGATGATTCAGGACAAGGATTTAGAGGTCTGCTCAATTCAGGAGTGGTACGCGAGATAGGGGGAGGGGAATTCAAAAGGCAAAATTCAAAATTCAAAAAGGAAGGAGGGAGGCTCGGCGTCAGGAGTGAATGCCGAGCCTTTTCTGTTCCATTCTTTCATTGGACTCTTTTAGCTCTACTCTTGTTTCTTTACTTGTATTAGAGATGGTCAGTCAAGTATACTATAGGCGTTGTATCCCCTTGGTGCTTCTCTTACACCGATCTCCTCATGAAACACCACGGACACGCATCATCTCAGAACTATCGACTCTATAACGTTCAGCCCGATCATCATTTGCAGTAATAATACAAAGCCCGGTCACGTTGATAAGTAACCGGGCTTCTACCATTATTCTCAGTTCCAAAGCAATTTACCAGAAGGGTTACGCCTCTTCCAGAGCTTTTGCAGATTTCTTCTTCTTCTCACTTCCTTCGGTTGAGGGGGCGATTCCGTTGGTGGATCCCTCACTATCATCGGCAACTAAGCCGAGGCGTTTTTGGATTTCGAGATAGAGTGCCTCAAACAGTTCCTTGTTCTCCTGCAAGAGTGCCTTCAGTGCATCCCGCCCCTGCACACGTTCATCTCGGTATGTGAACCAAGAGCCAGAACGCTCGACGATGTTATAGTTGATTGCCAAGTCGAGCACGTCACCCACCTTCGAGATGCCTTCGTTGTACATGATATCGAACTCGACCTCTTTGAATGGAGGAGCTACTTTATTCTTGACAATCTTCGCCCGAACGCGGTTCCCGACAATATCCGAACCATCTTTCAAAATTTCCCGACGCCGAATATCGATCCGAACAGATGCGTAGAACTTCATGGCGTTTCCGCCTGTTGTTGTCTCCGGGTTTCCGTACATCACACCGATCTTCTGGCGCAACTGGTTGGTGAAGATCACCGCACACTTCGTCTTACCAATCGCCGCGTTTAGTTTGCGCATTGCCTGCGACATCAGGCGCGCTTGCGATCCCATCTGCGCATCACCCATCTCACCCTCAATCTCCACACGCGGAGTAAGTGCCGCAACCGAGTCGACAACAATAATGTCGACAGCACCGGAACGGACGAGAGTGTCGACAATTTCGAGTGCTTGCTCACCAAATTCTGGCTGGGAGAGGAGAAGTTCGTTAACATCAACGCCGAGGCGGCGGGCGTACTGAATGTCGAGAGCATGTTCAGCGTCAACGAAGGCGGCAATGCCTCCGGCTCGCTGTGCTTCTGCGATAACGTGAAGGCAGACGGTGGTTTTGCCTGAGGATTCAGGGCCGTAGATCTCAATAATGCGTCCGCGGGGGATGCCCCCAATACCAATTGCCGCATCAAGTGAAAGCGAGCCGGTAGAAATCGCGTCGACTGGGACAACTGCCGAGTCACTCAATTTCATGATCGAGCCTTTGCCGTGCTGCTTCTCGATCTGGTCAATCGCGCTGTTCAGTGCTTTAACCTTTGCTTCGTTCGGAACGTTAGCCATAGTTCAATCTGGTTGGGTTAATTAAAAATATAATCTGTGTTGTGGTTGACAAACATACGGAAAAAGGATGATTTCGTAAACCACATGCGATGAGAGTTTACAGGGTTTTTCAGGAGGGAATAATACGGTAAAATCCAGCACGACGTAAGGTGTTCAGAAAAAAATAGTTGGAAACAGACTACGAGTTTGTTGAGGAGCCGTCGGAGTTGAATCGGAATTCTTTCAATCGAGTTCGAGCGATTGTTCCTAAGCTGCGGGAACGGCGGAGAACACCCCGAAAGGAGAAGTCGATATACCGATTCATCCGTTTTGTGAGGAGGGCTGCAATTGTCGTGTTTCCTAAAAGTACGCCAGCCGCCATTCCATCTGGACCGAATTCATACGTGAGGCCGATACCGGCTCCTACCAGAACAATAGTTCCAATCAGCATTCCACGAAACAGATCTCGTGTCTCGCCAATCCCGAGCAGAACAGAAGAGGGAACAATGATGAAGGGCATTGCAAAGCCAGATGCTATCAACCATTGAAAAACAGTGGAAGCAGATTCCACTTTCGGGAGAATAAGGGGAATCCCGATAGGTGCAAGGAGGATTAGCAAGATCGTGGCTGGGTAGAGGATGGCAACCAGAGTTGCAGTCGCCAGAACCGTAATATCTTGAACCCGCTCCTTATCGTCCCGAGAATATGCGTTAGAGGTTGCTGAGATCAACAGTAACTGCCCAGCCTCGCGCAAGGCCTCAAAAATTCTGTAGAAGATTCGTGCAGCCGTGTAGACTCCGGTAGCAAGGGGGCCTCGCGTTGCAGTGACAATCCCAACGTCAACGTTCTGCTGAATGATTGTCATGATTCCTGTCCCCCCTTGGTGCAGCCCAATGCTGACAATTCGTCGAGTTGCTTGAACTACATTTTTGAAGGAAGGGATGATCTTAACACCACACAGCAAGGCTCCAATTACGGAGCTGGCGGTTAGTGTGTAGAGATTATACCAGACCATATCCATCGTTCTCGAGAACGTGTTGGTCTGCCAGCCGTATATCATACATAAGACAAATCCACCGAAGTAGACAAGGTCGAGGAGAAAGATGCGGAAAATTCTGTAGTCGACTTGAAGAACGCGGATGGCGATATTTCGTGGAATGGTTGCTCCAACCGTGGCAACCATCAGTGCAAATGCTTCAGCTCCAGTTGGTCCGGCTTTTAGAATATCGGCTAAGAAGAGTGCCGTAATGGAGACGATACCTCCAAGTGAGAGACTAAGTAGAGTGTAGAGAGAGGAACCGGCTGTGATGATGGGGCGTTGATCTGCTTCGAACTCCGATGCGAGCTTCACCATCGGCTGTAAAAAGAAGAAATCACCAGTTAGGCTAATCGAGAGGAAGAGTGTTTGGAAGACAACCCACGTTCCAAATGCTTCGGTATTAAGTAGGCCGAAGTGGAGTGGAATGGCAACTACAGCAACGCCGTAGATCATCGGCAATGCTTTGTCGGCGGCTGTCCAGGCTGTTAGGCGTAGCCGGTTGCTTTTCCGTGGTGGTATGGATATCTCTTGCTCAATCATTCATTCAGGTTGGAAACGAAGCGACAAAGATAGTCGATTTTCAGGGGAGCCTCTCCCTCAACAGTGATTTCGATTCGTGTAGAAGGGAGAATGATGCCGTAAGAGGGTGAGTTGAAGCCTTCGGAGAGCTTGGCAGGGTGGGAAAATGAAATCCTGAGGTGGCCATTCTGGCTACCACCTCGATACGTTAGCTTCAAATCGTTCTCACTGACTTGTTCTGTTCGCACGTTTGGGTGAAGGGTGAATCGTACAGTTGCTCGATGTTTTCCAGAACCAGTTAGCCGATCTGCTATTGCTATCGTTTCACCTTCCACCTTCCACCTCCGTTCCACCACAATTTTTCCTTTCGGTAAGCTCTCGTAAGCATGATGTTGAGCTACAAGAATCAACGCTTCCTTTTCTTCTCCCGAAGCGTTCTCTCCATTCCACTCCGTTACCTCGGTCTCCGTTTGGTCGGACTCTACACGCCAAAGCCCGGCGAACTGAGCAATTTCTTTCCCGTCGATGTAGGGAGTGTTGTGGGCGGCAGTTGAACGAAGTGCATTGCGCAATTCAGCATCTCTTGTGTAGCATCCCGTTCCCGGATCAATTATCCAAGCTCTCCCATCAGATGTGTGGAGCGTAAAAGAGAGGGTGTCGTTGTTTCCGTGGAGGCCAATTGGGCCTACGTCGGCGAGCAGATGCCAGCAATGATTTCTGAGAGTGGCGAAACCACCGGGAAGGGGTGACGATTGTTGTTCGAAGTTGAATGTCTGCTGCGGTAAAGGGGTGAGTTGATGCGCGAAGAGTGAAGTAGGGGGAGAAGTCTTCGCACCCTGCAGAACAGATTGGGCAAAAATTGCGAGAGGGGTATGATTATAGATATCTTGATCGGATGTTAGCCTGAGAATGATGCCGTCATCTGAGTCACCAAGTTGCGGCACATCAGTTCCGTTGGGGGGGAGATAGGTGTGAAGGAAACTCTCCATCTTTTGGATGATAGCGATCTCCTCCGAAGCAAACCCTTCTCCTATTCGCTCTGTAATGCAGGCGGTGATCAAGTACATCTCCAGCACTAGAGCGTGATATGAAATCGACCGTTCGTAGTGAACTCCATCGGAGGTGACCTGCCTACGAAGTTCACGTCCCATCCGCTTCTTTCCTTGATTGAACCACTCTTTCCCTTCCTCAGTTTCGTAGAAGAGAGCACCTAACACTACTAATCCAAAGCAGTTGGCGATGTAGTGGTTCGTCAGGTTCGGAAAGTATTCGAGGTTGTGGAGGAGATAGCGTCCGTGACCGTAGAGGAGAGAGTAGTAGTGAAGCCACCACGAGCCGTCAATGATTGGCGAATCGTTGAAGAAGGCAGCCCCTACCATCATCCAAAACCCACGGATTCCGACCTCCATAGGCATTGCCCAATTAACGCCAACATGAATGGGATTCTCCTGCATCCAGTTGTCCAGTAGCCGTTGATATTCACGGCTCCACTTCTCTTTTTGTTGACCGGTTGTGGCTGTAGCACGAGCAAGCCCAAGCCAGCCAATCCAGTACATTCGGCTCAGTTCCCAGGGATACTTAACGTCCGCACCGTCACCTTCAAGGAAACGGATTTGGTGGAAGGGATCACGCGGCCAAACTTTGCCACTCCCGTAATCACGATGCCAATCAAATATCCCGGTCGACTCATTTATGCAGAGACCAAGAGCCGGAAACCGACCGGAAGAAATCAGAGTGGCATCCCGTTCGATCTTCTGGATAGTTGAATCAGAGAGAGAATCTTGCAGATATGCCTGATGGTGTAGTTCAGGACTCACAATTGCTCGACTTCTCCCCGCAAGGTAGTTGAGGCACGATTCTGCAGTGCGATAAGATTCTGGGAAGAGATCGAGAAAAGTTGCAAGGTCGGGGAGTTGTGGTGGATGCTGCGCGTAGGCTCGGCGGATACGACTTTGTCGTAGCACTTCAAGAACGTGTCCCGGCCCATGTTCGGCGAGGGAAGTTATCAGCCGTTTGAGTCGTCCCGCCAAAGTCGAATACGCCATACGTCGTTCGGATTCTCACGGGTCAGGCGTAGTGTTGCCAAGCCTTCAATGATGAAGGTCTCACTTGCCTGAAGAGTGATGCGAAGGTTATATCCCCTTGTGACAATAGTCAGGGTGGAGTCTCCATCCTGCGAATAGATTGATGTCCACTTTAAGTCGATTTGGTCTGCCCCTCTGAAGAGATTCCACGTAACCCGCATCTCTTCGTCACGGTTAAAAATCTGGTCAAGTCCTCGCTCTGGATCGAAGTATCGGAACTCGAAATCAGGGTGGAGAAGTTCGCCATAGATCAACGTGTCGCGGTAGGTGTAGGCATACTGTACATTTTGGAAGACACCATCGATTGTCGTTTGGTCTCCCAACAACGTGCTACTCGGGTTTAGGTCTTGGTCCAGAGCTGGGGCAAAGGGATTGGAACAACCACCGGCGATCGATAGAGTTAACAGAAGCAAGATCAGTATGTAGCGAAGCTGTTTTATGCCTCTGATCATTGAGATTGGCGTTGCGAAGTTACTCCAGCGCAAAAATTGAATACCATCAAAGAACATACGAATTGTATGGTTGTGGATCAATTCGAAAAACGTGCCTTAAGTAGCGACCACGTTGGCTGATTGTTGACGGCAATATCTTGCCACCAAGTGATATACCATTCGTTCCGTGTGGAGAGCTTCATTGTGAAGACCAAACGACCGGAAGCCTCTCGCTCAACACCCTCTCTGGTGTGCGGGAAGGTGATCGTATAGTCGGCAGTGTAGCGCACTGAATCGCCAATTGGCGTAGAGACTACTTCCGATGGCGTCAGCGTAAGGGAGGGGGCTGTTCCCTCGAGAAGCTCCGAGAAGATTGTTCTAACGTACGACTCTTCGTCGCTAATTGTCCAATCAACAAATCGACCCGGAGCAACAGAAAGTCCCTCAGCGGAGGGTTGAAATCTGAACGACTCTACCCCTAAGGATGTGTCGCCGAAGCACTTTCGGTAGTCGAGCGAGTTTGCAAAACTGATAGAACTCTGAAGATTACGCAGTACGGTGGAGGGAGTTGTCGGCTGCTCAAAAGAAGATCCAGCGGTTACTGGTGGTTCTGGCTCGCGCGTAGCGAAGAGATCGCACCCCTGCACAGTAAACAGCGTCAGCAGTGCCAGAACTGTCGGTAGCAGTAAGGATATGATTGGGTTTGTCTTTACCACGTGCGCACCATTATCTACCCACGTTGATCTACACAACCTTGTTCACGATAATCATTCGACGAGACCGTTCACGATCGAACGGAAGTCCAGCATAGTCTCCGAACCAGTGTGTCGGTAAGAACCCTGCTTCTCTCAGTAGGCGTTCGATCTTCTCTGGTGTGTAGATGCGAACTGACTCATGGAATTTGAGTTTCTCTTTCTTCAGTTGAACAGTAATTTCCTTTTCAACCCGATCCTCTACAATCTTACGCTCCTCGATAATTTTTACCCCATCATCTAACACTTTCGTGCTCTTTGGAATCAAGGTCTTCTCGAGAACAAGGGGGTTAATCAGGTCGATTGCATAGTAGCCAATGTCGCGGAGTGAGCGTCGTGCTCCTTGAATCACGGCAAAATCTTCGTCAACCGTATTGAAGTAGCCAAAGCTGCTGAAGAGTTGTACGGCAAGATCAAACTCCGCCTTGAAGTCAAGTGAGCGCATGTCGAGCTGGAGGAATTTTATCGAGACCTTCTCCTTTTGGCCTTGGGTGTGAGCGTGGCGAAGCAAGTTTGTGGAGAGGTCGACTGCCGTTACATCGAAGCCCCGTTTGGCGAGTGTGATGGCATGTCTCCCAGCACCGCAGGCTATATCCAGAACGCGACATTTGTCAACATCGTTCGGGTGAAATTGCGTTGCCCGTTGAACAATGTCGATGCAGGCTTCGGCTTCAATGTCATTCCGGTGGCTGTAGAGTTGCAGATAGTACTCACTATCGAACCACTCTTCATACCATCTCTTCGAGGTTGGATATGTTGTCATAGATAGTTAAATGTCAGACTGAAATTCTTCCTTCAAGTGCTCGTGCAATGGTTGCCTCATCGATAAATTCCAAGGCACTTCCCATTGGAACACCACTTGCAATGCGCGTAACCTGTACACCCAGCGGGCGAAGAAGTTTCGCCAGATAGAGTGTGGTCATCTCCCCTTCAACGCTCGGATTGAGTGCTAAGATTACTTCCTTCAGTTCATCTCCTCCTATTCTGGTAATCAATTCCTTCACCTTCAGATCCTCAGGTCCAATGCCGTCAAGCGGATTGATTACTCCCCCGAGAACGTGGTAGAGACCGAAGAAATCGTTGGTTTTCTCGATAGCCAGCACATCACTCGGTTCTTCAACAACGCAGGCGATAGTTCTATCACGTTTTGCAGAGGAACAAATGGGGCAAGGATCGGTTTCGGTGATATTCCAACAGACCGAGCAGTACTGTATCTTATCTTTCATCTCTACTAACGCTCGAGCAAGGGCAACAGCATCTTCACGTGGTTGCTTTAACAGCCAGAGTGCAATGCGCTGGGCTGTCTTCCGGCCAATAGTTGGAAGACGACTAAGGTTTTCGATTACCGACTCGAGTGCTTCGGATGTGTAGAGCATTGGTGCCCGGACTGAATCCCGGTTGTGTCAAGTTCCCGATATGCAGAAAATCCGCTAAATGTATTTGTATTTCGCGGATCAATCAAGGGAGAAGGCACTCTGTAGCGGAATGGAACAGGAGGAGGGAATCTGAATTCAAAAGGCAAAATTCAAAAAGGGAGAGGAAGATGAAGGGAAGTTAAAAGGTAAAATTCAAAAAGGAAGAAGAAGAGAGGCAAAATTCAGAGGGGAAGTTGGGAATTCAGTATTCGAGGTAAAGCCACTCTCTTCCTATTTTTGAATTTTTACTTTTGAATTTTGAATTCTACCCGCAATGTTAATTCAAGAAAACCTGGTAGAGACCAGACGCTCGGCTCGTTACTTCGTTGCTGGAGAGATAAACCCATCTGTCCGGCACGTTTGGTTTGTACTGCACGGATATGGACAACTTGGGGAGGATTTTCTCGGAGATTGTATGCCGTTGCTTCGCGAAGGTACAGTGCTGGTTGCTCCCGAAGCATTGTCTCGCTTCTACCACCGGAGCGGTCGTGGAAGCATAGGTGCTTCTTGGATGACGAGTGAGGATCGTCTTCGAGAGATTGATGATTATCTCATATTTCTTAACGGAATATGGGAATCCATCGTTACACAGATTGGGACTATCCCGGAGCTTTCCATCCTTGGGTTTTCTCAGGGAGGAGCTACTGCAATGCGTTGGGGGTGTAGGGGAGAAGGGAAACCGAGGCGGATTGTCTTGTGGGGAGCGGGATTCCCTGAGGTTGAATTGGAAGCCTATCGAGATCGGTTGTCCCAGATGACCCTCCTCTTAATTCAGGGGAGGGAAGATCGCATTGTATCGAAAAGCGAGATAGAGAAAACAGTGAAGAAACTTCAGGAGATTGGTGGAGGTGTAGAGCAGATCTATCACTCTGGAGGACATGAATTGAGGAGTGAGGTTCTGGCAGATATTGTGCTAAAGTAACGTTCTGAGTATGATAGTCTGTTGCATTCTGGCTATTTATTCCCTACCTTTGCGAAACATCTCGTAACTTTTCGACTCTTCAAAGGAACTTTCGTGAACTCAGGGATCGGAATTCCACTACACTAATCACATAGCCAGGTTGCATCTATGTCTGAAGAATACAACACAATGAATGAATCAAATCCCGAACCCGCATTAAACAACAATCCTGCTGGCCTCGTTGATCGTGCCAAAAATATTCTGATGAACAGCAAGGAAGAATGGTCAGTTGTTGCATCGGAAGCTCCTAATGTTGGAGGAATCATTACTGGGTATGTGATTCCACTTTCATTAATTCCTGCTGTTGCAACGTTCCTTGCACTAACTGTAGTTGGTGGAAGTGTCGGAATGGCCTTTGGAATTGGGCAAGCCATTCTCGCATTAGTTGTTGCAATCGTTGGCGTGCTTCTTTCTGCCGCAATTATCAATGCTTTATCGGGAACATTCGATTCTCGGAATGATTTTGGGCGTGCACTGCAGTTGGTGGCCTATGCGAGCACCCCTTCGTGGGTACTTGGCATATTGAATATCATTCCAGGTCTGAACATTGTGGTTGCGCTTGGGGCTATGGTCTGGTCAGTTTACCTCTTCTATTTAGGATTAAATCCGGTGATGTTAACACCAAAAGGGAAGGAAGTGGGGTATATGATCGTTTCAGCGATTATTCTCGTCGTTGTCTATTTCGTCCTCTTCTTTGTTCTCGGATTAATCTTTGTAGCGATCTTTGGTTTGGGTGCAGCTTCGTCAGTTATGTACCGTTAAGTTCGCAGAGGAAGCAAAAGTACAATGGCTCCACATTCAGAATGTGGAGCCATTTTTTATGAGCGGAGTTGAAGCAAAGTCCACTACAACGGAATATTCCCATGCTTCTTCGGTGGGTTGGAATCTTGCTTGTTGCGTAAAAGCTGTAGGGCTTCAATCAGAATTGGTCTTGTTCGTGCTGGCTCTATTACATCGTCGATATAGCCACGTTCGGCGGCGAGGTATGGGTGAGCGAACTTCTCGCGGTACTCTTGGTCGTGGCGTGCAAGCTCTGCCTCGGGGTCTTCTGCCTCGGCAATCTCTTTGCGGTAGAGAATTTCGGCGGCTCCCTTGCTTCCCATCACGGCAATTTCTGCTGTTGGCCAAGCGTAGTTGAAATCTCCTCGGATATGTTTCGAGTTCATCACGTCGTATGCGCCGCCGTATGCCTTGCGTGTAATCACAGTAATCTTCGGCACAGTCGCCTCGCAGAATGCGTAGAGTAGTTTTGCGCCGTGCCGAATAATTCCCTTCCACTCTTGGTCTGTTCCGGGAAGAAAACCGGGGACATCTTCAAAGACAATTAATGGAATGTTGAAGCAGTCGCAGAAGCGGACGAAGCGTGCTCCCTTTACCGAGGCGTCAATATCCAACACTCCAGCTAACGAGGCTGGTTGGTTTGCCACAATCCCAATCGATTCTCCACCGAGGCGTGCAAATCCAACAACGATATTCGAAGCAAATTCTTCGTGGATTTCTAAGAATGAATCTTTGTCGACAACTCGCTCGATCACATTCTTGATATCGTATGGTTTGTTCGGATTCTCGGGAACAATTGCGTTGAGCAGGTAGTCGAGTCGGTCGTGTGGATCGTCCAGATCAATTGTTGGAGCCTTCTCGCTATTATTCTGTGGCATATATGAGAGCATTGTCCGGATCGACTGCAATGCTTCAATCTCGTTCTCCCGGACAACGTGTGCCACTCCAGACTTTGATGCGTGTGTGTGTGCCCCCCCCAACTCCTCCTGCGTTACTTCCTCGTGCGTCACCGTTTTCACAACGTTCGGGCCAGTGACAAACATGTAGCTTGTGCCGTCGGCCATTACAACGAAGTCGGTGATAGCGGGGGAGTAGACTGCACCACCGGCACATGGACCGAGGATTGCTGAGATTTGAGGAATAACTCCGGAGGCAAGTGTGTTGCGCAAGAAAATATCGGCATAACCTCCAAGTGACACCACACCCTCTTGAATGCGCGCGCCACCCGAATCGTTCAAGCCAATTACTGGCACGCCGATTTTCATTGCCAAATCCATGATCTTGCAAATCTTCTCTGCGTGTGCTTCGGAGAGTGAGCCGCCGAAAACCGTGAAGTCCTGCGAGAAAATGCAAACGCTCCGTCCGTTGATCTTCCCCGTTCCGGTAACTACGCCATCCCCCAAGTAGCGCTGGGTCTCAAGTCCGAAGTCGTGCGATCGGTGTCTAACAAGTGCATCGATTTCTCTGAAGCTCCCTTCGTCGAGGAGTACATCTAACCGCTCGCGTGCAGTTAGCTTCCCTTTTTTATGTTGAGCCTCTATCCGCTTTTCCCCACCACCACCTTTCGACTCTTCTCGGAGCCTATTCAATCTATCCAGTGGATTCTCACTCTCTCCGTTTTTGCTGAAACCATTCTGGTGTGTAGGAGGATGGGGATCGATTTTCCCCTTGATTGCTGCCACGTCTTCCTGTTTATTCATGTAGATACTTTGCCAGATTCCGGTGTAACAAACGGGTCTCTTTCCCAGTCCTTAAGTTACGATTTCCGTACTCAATGGTATTTCTGTGGAAAGGAATCAAAAACTAAACCTATCTGTTTTACAATATGTCAGGCCGGGCATTAATCTGTAGAAAATGAGTGAACGATGAATAAGGAGGATAGAATGAAACAGTTGTTGATGGTCGCAGTTGCCTCGGTTCTGGTGTGGGGATGTAATGATATCCTCACCAACCAGTATCCATACGGCGAAGAGTTTACGTTGGAATATCGGAAGTCTGCTCTCGTTGGGGGGGAAAGTCTGGTGCAGTTTATCGGAATCAAGGAAGATTCTCGATGCCCAACCGATGCTGAGTGTGTGTGGGAAGGAAATGCAGCAGCCGAGTTCTCGGTGAAAGTTTCGGGTTTTCCGGCAGTACGATTTGTGTTGAACACCCATTCCGGTTACGAGCAGGAAAAAGTAATCAATGGGGTACGAATTCGCTTAGTTGATGTGCTTCCTGCTCCAGTCTCTACGCAGCCAATTCGTCCCGATCAATACACAGTTCGGCTTGTTGTAGCCCGTTAAAGCTGAACCGACACAATTGAGTTTTTATGAAGTGCCGCACAAGCGGCACTTTTTTTTAGGTTGACTTCAGATTCGCATTGCCTTATATTTGTTTTAGGTATGCCGAAAATAGAAATTAACCATACTGTCGAAGACTACCTTCGCGCAATCTATCGGATTGAAGAGCGAGAGGGGAATGTGAGCAACGCTGCACTCTGTCGTGAACTTGCAGTCTCTGCTGCTGCTGCCAGCGAGATGGTGAGGAAACTTGCCGATGCAAAGCTGGTGGAGTATCGCAAGTACTACGGAGCCAATCTGACGAAAGAAGGTCGACGGGTAGCACTCGCTGTCACTCGCCGTCACCGGCTCTGGGAAGTCTTCCTGATCGAGTCGTTGAACTTTGCGTGGGATCAAGTTCACGCTCTGGCCGATCAGCTTGAGCACATCGGTTCGGAAGAACTTGTAGATCGTCTCGACGATTTTTTAGGGAACCCAACGCACGATCCACACGGTGATCCGATTCCAGCTAAAGATGGCAGAATTACACAGCGGGATCTTTTTCCCTTAGCAGTGATTGAGCCGGGGAGGAGAGGTTCGGTTGCCCGCGTCAGCGATGAGTATCCAGAACTTCTCCGCTATGCCGCATCGCTCGGTTTGGAGATAGGAACAACGGTACAAGTGGTGGAACATATCGGGTTCGACGGCTCTGTTCGGCTAATAGCAGGCGAGCGAGAGTCGGTGGTTTCACAGAAACTTGCCGAGAGCATTTTTATTGAACTTGACTTACGGAAAGGGAGAGAAGCCTAATGCTGAAGACAACTCAAAAATGGTTCCTGAAATCTACGCTATTCTCGTTGACTCTCTTCCTCTCTCTACTAATCGTTAGTGGATGTGGGGGGGAGGAAGGGGGGAGTGGAGATCAATCTGGAGAGAAGAGGCTGAAAGTTGTTGCAACCACTGGCATGATTGCCGATGCTGCGGAGAATATCTTAGGGGATCATGCCGAGGTGATTGGATTGATGGGGCCTGGTGTTGATCCCCATCTCTACAAAGCATCACAGAACGATCTGAAGCTGCTGACCGATGCCGACATCATCCTCTACAACGGCCTGCACTTGGAAGGCAAAATGGCAGAAGTGCTCGAAAAACTTTCGAGTCGGAAACCGGTGATTGCCGTCGGTGATTACGTCGATCCCTCGCTCCGCCGTAGTCCACCAGAGTTCAAGGGAGCCTACGATCCTCACATCTGGTTCGACGTCAGCCTCTGGCGAGGAGCTATCTCCGGTTTGGTTGACACGCTGGCTCGACTCGACTCGGTACAGGGTGAGACTTATCAGCAACGGGGGAGAGCCTACCTCGCCCAACTGGACACACTTGATACCTGGGTTCGGGCGCAGATCGAGACGATTCCTGAATCATCTCGCCTCCTGATTACAGCACACGACGCATTTGGCTACTTCGGTAGGGCTTACAAGATCGAAGTGAGAGGGCTTCAAGGAATCAGCACTGTGGATGAGCCAGGACTTGCCGACAGAAAGCGGATGGTTGATTTAATTGTTGAGCGTAAGATAAAGGCAGTCTTTGTGGAGTCAAGCGTTCGCCGAAGTAATATCGAAGCGTTGATTGAAAGTGCAAAGTCAGAAGGACACGAATTGAAGATTGGAGGAGAACTTTTCTCGGATGCAATGGGAGCAAAAGAGACACCCGAGGGAACATATGTTGGTATGGTTAAAGCGAATGTGAATACGATTGTTGAGGCATTGAAATGAAGTTTAATGAGAGCCTGAGTGGTGAAAAGAAAGAAGAGGTAGAGCAGCGGACTGCACTATCTGGAGTTCCTCCGCTTGAAGTTCACGATCTCACTGTCAGTTATCACCGGCGACCTGTTCTGTGGGATATTGACTTTGCAACGCCAGAGGGGAAGTTGATTGCGATTGTTGGGCCGAACGGAGCAGGAAAGTCAACCCTGATTAAGGGGATCATGGGGTTGGTTCCACTGGCAAGTGGCTACGTGAAAATTTACGGCGAAGATTTAGAACGTGCCCGGAGTCGCGTTGGCTACGTTCCGCAGCGAAACTCTGTCGACTGGGATTTTCCAACCAGCGTTCTCGATGTGGTGATGATGGGGCGCTATGGTCGTATCGGTCTTTTCCGACGACCTCGCGATTCTGATCGGGATGTGGCGATGGAGGCGCTACGTCAAGTTGGGATTGTTGATCTGGCAAAGCGTCAAATCTCCCAGCTCTCCGGTGGGCAACAGCAGCGCGTGTTTATCGCTCGCGCCTTAGCTCAAGATGCCGATCTCTACCTGATGGATGAACCCTTTGTTGGCGTAGATGCAGCAACTGAAGGGGCTATCATTGAGTTGCTGCGTGAAATGCGCCGTCGTGGGAAGACTGTGATTGTCGTCCACCACGATCTCGGAACAGTTCGGGAGTATTTCGATTGGGTTTTACTGCTGAACCTTCGTTTAGTCGCCTTTGGTCCGTTAGACGAAGTCTTTACCGATACACTCTTGCAGCAGACATACGGAGGGCGACTAAATCTGCTGACTAAAGTAGCAGAGTTAATGAAGGAACAGGAGCGTGGGAGAGACCTGCAATGAACCCCGAGCTGCTCGATTTTTTTCTCTTGCGAGATTCAAGTATCCGAACTGTTGTGCTCGGCTCGATTCTTCTCGGCGTTGGGTCGGCTGCAATCGGATGCTTTGCACTCCTACGCAAACGTGCATTAGTAGGGGATGCCGTTGCCCACGCAGTTCTCCCCGGCGTTGCCCTTGCCTTCATGATTGTTGGTACGAAAGATCCCCTCGCCTTGATGATTGGGGCAATCGTCACCGGGTGGTTCAGCATGGTCTCGATGGATTACATCGTCCGCAAAAGCAGAATTAGAGAAGATGCCGCAATCGGTTTGACGCTGAGTGTCTTTTTCGGACTCGGTATTCTTCTTCTCACACATATCCAGCACTCCGGTTCAGCAAATCAAACTGGACTTGATAAGTTCCTCTTCGGTCAGGCTGCTTCGCTTCTCACGAAAGATGTTGTCATCTTCGGCTCGGTAAGTCTTCTTCTGCTGCTGATTATCCTTTTCAGTTTCAAGGAACTGAAGCTTATCTCGTTCGATCCTGACTTTACGAAGGCTATCGGTTTTCCTGCCCGCTTCCTCGAACTTCTGATGACAACGCTTCTCGTTCTTGCCGTTGTTGTTGGCATTCAGGCTGTCGGTGTGGTGTTGATGGCTGCGATGCTCATCACACCTGCTGCTGCTGCTCGCTACTGGACCGAACGGCTCGGGGTGATGATTCTCCTCTCTTCGCTTTTCGGCATTGTTTCAGGATATGGCGGTGCTTTCATTAGCTACTTGGAACCGAAGATGCCGACAGGTCCCTGGATTGTTGTGGTTGCTTCTCTCACGTTCTTTTTCTCGCTATTGGTTGCGCCGGGGCGTGGAGTGATTGCCCGCGCTCTTCGCCGACGCCAAAATGTGCGCGTTACCCTCGCCGAAAATATTCTGAAGACCATGCACCGAATAGGGGAAGTTGATGGGAACCTTCAGGGTGAGAGAAGCCTGAAGGAGATTCAAGAGTACCGCATGATTCCACTTGCAACATTGCGCAGGGGGCTGGCCAGACTTGTGAGTGACAGATATGTGCAGGAGAGAGTGGGGGATCGCTGGAGCCTTACGCCGGAAGGGATAGCCCGAGGGGCGCGCATTACTCGGTTGCATCGCCTCTGGGAAGTCTACCTAACAGAGTACGTTCGGATAGCACCGGATCACGTTCACGACGATGCTGAGTCGATTGAGCATGTGTTGACGCCAGAACTTGAGAGGGAGCTGGAAGGATTGCTGAATAGACCAGAGAGCGATCCGCACCAGCAAGTGATACCATATAGGTAACAGAGAAGATGAGGGTAGCTGAGGCGACGGATCCTTCTATTCTCAATCGAACGATGAATTGAGTTGATTGAAAAAACTTGAACAACTATGCTAAGGAACGAATACCAGAACGTGAGCCAGACAAATCATCGCGATTTGAGGATACGATGGGTAGCTATGTTCTTAGTGCTGGCCCTCTTCCCATCACTTATGGTGGGGCAGGGAGTTGAGGGTGAAGAATTGGTTACCGATCGCCCTGACCAGACAGAGTCGGCAACGACGATTGCTCCGGGGAGCGTTCAGATTGAAGCAGGAGTTGAAATCTCTGTGAACGAGTTTGTCGACATATATGGTGGGTCAGATTCAACCGATACAGAGCAAAAGCTGACTGCACCAGCACTGTTAGTGCGGGTTGGTCTGCTTGATGGGGTAGAGCTTCGCGTCGGGGGATCGTGGATTGCCCAGAACTTTGATCCCCGTAATGACTGTCGCAAAGACATCTTCCCCTTACCTCCGTGCAATTACTACACTGACCTTTCAGGTTTCGGCGACATTTTCATTGGGGGGAAAGCTCGACTACTAAAGGGGGATGGGTTGTCACCGCAGGTAGCTTTGCTCGCCCACCTCACCCTGCCGGTTGGGGCTAACGGTATTGCACCTGAAGTGATAGTTCCCGACATACGACTTGCTGTGGCACACGATCTTTCTGAGACCTTCTCGCTCGGTTATAATATCGGCGGAGCCTGGGAAGATGAAGAGCTTACAGGACTCTACACAGTTGCTCTCGGCCTCAGCCTAACAGACGCTTTCGGATGCTTTTTCGAGCTGTATGGGAATGGTCCTTGGGAAGAGAATCCAGAACATTCCTTTGATTCTGGTTTGACTTGGCTTGTGACCAACAACGTACAACTTGATCTTAGCTCCGGGATAGGATTGACTACAGAAGCGGAAGACCTCTTCTTAGGAGCCGGACTGTCGGTTCGGTTGCCGCGATAGTGGGAAAAATCTGTGAGAAGAATCTACTGACCAACGATACGTATGGATGCTTTCTGGATTATACTAACTGGTACGCTCGCTGGGGCTTCTTGCGCGCTTATCGGTTCGTTTTTGGTGTTGCGAAAAATGTCGATGTTGGGGGATGCAATCAGCCACGCGGTTCTTCCCGGTATCGTTATTGCGTTCCTGCTTACTGGCAGTCGTTCCTCAATTCCCATGCTTCTCGGTGCTGCCGGGTTTGGTCTGCTGACAGCATTTCTGGTAGAGACACTTCACCGCAAAGGACGGCTTCAGCAAGATGCGTCGATTGGGGTTACCTTCACTTGGCTCTTTGCCATTGGGGTGATTCTAATTTCCCGCTACGCTGGAATGGTAGATCTCGATCAGGACTGTGTTCTCTACGGTGAGATCGCCTACATCACGTTCGACATGGTTTCCATTGCTGGAGTGCAGGTTCCTTCTGCTGTGTTAACTCTCGCTGGAATCTTTCTCTTGAACATCATCTTTGTTTTGGTGGGGTATAAAGAGTTGAAGATCACGGCGTTCGATCCTTCGCTTGCAGTATCGCTCGGTATCTCCGCAACCTTCTGGCACTATGCCCTGATGGGTATGGTGTCGTTGACAACAGTTGGAGCCTTTTGGTCGGTTGGGGCGATACTTGTTGTGGCAATGTTGATTGCTCCGTCGGTTACGGCCTGGCTTCTAACCGATCGACTTCACCAGATGTTGATCTATGGTGTACTTCTTTCGTTAGTATCTGCCGTCGGTGGGTATTATCTTGCATCATTCCTCGACGGCTCGATTGCCGGAGCGATGGCTGTTGTGTCGGGGATACTCTTCGCGTTCGCGCTCTTCTTTTCACCGACACATGGAATTCTATCTCGTCGGATACGGATGCGGCGAATGATGGGGCGTGCCGAGAGGGGAGAAGAGGATCTCTCCTCAGTCCAAAACATATAACGGAAAAATCTGTGGGAAAACTGAAGTACGATTGCACCGACTGTGTCGGTTACTGTTGCTCGATATACGATCGTGTCGATGTCTGGAAGAAAGACATTAAGCGATTGGGAAAGCATTTCGGGTTAACTCCGGACGAAGCGAAGGAAAAGTTTACGCGGATTGTTGACGGCCACCGCGCTCTGAAGAGGAAGAGTGATTTGATCTTTGAAGAGACCTGCATTTTTCTGAACCAGACAACGCGGCTCTGCTCGATATACGATGCAAGACCCGATACCTGTCGCGAGTGGCCTGTCCACAGTGGCAACCGTTGTGTCTACTACGACATCTTGAAGTTCGAGCGAAAGCAGCAGGATGACCCGACGTTTGTACCGGTGGTGGAAATTAAGGTGCTGGTTGATGCAGACGAAGAGGACTGATCTGGGAGGGTAAGCTCTACATCGATCAGAGCTTACCCTGCAATCATCTGGCAAACCTCTCTGTTTCCCTCAAGAATATCATAGTTCGGAAAGTCTTTTGGGTGAACCCAGGCGATGTCGGCAAACTCAATGTTCCGAAGGTGACCTTCCCACGACTGAATCTGAAAGTATTCCACCCGATAGGTGCGTCCGTCAGAGTAGGATGTCGTCTCCACGTGGAATAGCTTCTCCTCGCTGGAGACAATCTCGAGTTCTTCGCGCAACTCGCGGCGAAGTCCTTCAATCGAGGTTTCTCCACTCTCCACTTTCCCGCCGGGGAACTCCCACTTCAGCGGATAGCTCTTTTCTTCCGGGCGTTGGCATAGGAGGACTTCCCCTCGGTTGTTGAACATTAGGCCAACTGCAACAGCAATAATCTCTTTTTCTTCCATCGAATTCCTGAAATTATAGCGATAGAATTTATTCTTTCTTTTCTTGTTTTCTCTATCGGACAATAGTAGATTTAGCGTTTGTTTTTCGTGCAGTTTCTGTCTGCTTCGGAATGGCTGAAACTACACCAAAACGCAATGCGGGAGTAATTCAGTGGTAGAATGCAAGCTTCCCAAGCTTGACGTCGCGGGTTCGATCCCCGTCTCCCGCTCGGATGATTATTCAACGTATTGTGTCCAGTGCGTTGAGCATCTGCCGAAACTTAAGATGAGGAGGGATTTATGTCTGCGTATGTATATGTAATGAGAAGCACCCTCACCGGCAAACATTCAGTTGGGGTTACTGCCGACCTTGCGCGTAAAGTAGCCTCATCACGTCGGTTAACTGTTTCCGACGCCCCATGGGAATGTGTCTACGTCGAGATTTGCAACGGTATGGACGAAGCGAAAGATCGCGTTCAATACCTGAAGAGTCTCGAAGATCAAGAGAAAGGAATTCGTCTTCTCTACTCCAGTCGCATCAGCACACGCCCCGGCAGAGGTGACACATAATCTTCTTCACTGCCATAGCAGTTCATCCAACGATAAATATCAAAGGGGCGGAACATTCTCAGAGATGTTCCGCCCCTTTTTTGTTTGTGCTCTTTTTTTCTGCTTAGGCCTCAACGAGAACGAGACCAGCTCTTCAGAGGTCTTGCATCTCTTCTTCTACTCGTTGGGCAACAGGTTTTGCCAGCTTAATCACTTTCAGCCGCTCACCATTATGCTCTAAGAAGATATAGCGAGGGGTCTCACGGTCGAGCGTCATGCCAAGATTGTCGATAAAAAACTTCTTAATATCGGTTCCCTCTGGAGCAAAGACTGTAGTGAAGAAGGAATCATCCTCACGAGGTTCCTTCGCTGGCAATATCTCGGATTCATCCTCTTCCGCATCCAACTTTGGCAGCGTTGCAGTAGCTGCGCGCAGCAACGATTTATCCCGATCTACTCCAATCATTTGCAATGCCATCTCCGCCTCCACGCTTGCCGTATCCCGCACTTCAAAGGTCAGAATATATGCGTCGCGCTCACGGTCACCAGTGATTGGGACGGTGATGAAGGGGTGAGCCATTGCCCGAAGATCGTTAATGAAGTGGGTGAACTGTTGCTCCTCGATGTTTGCGAATGCCTCACGAACTTTCTCACCGAGATTGCTCAATGATTCCACATCTTGCTCCGGCGTCGGAGAGCGTTGAATCAATTCTGTCACGTTGATGTAAATCGGTGTCTCCGGTCTATAATTCTGAAGCCACTGACGAAAAACGCCAACTGGAGCGAACATATCGCGGAAGTAGTTGTTGTAGTTCCAGGCTGCCATTCCTCGGTCGAGGATTTTTAGCCCATCGTCGACATTCATGGCGAAGAAGTATTCGTTCCCTTCCTTGTTGAAGCGTGCCCCCTCAGATCCGGCAAGGAAAGCCCAGACCAGAGGGATCGTATGGCGTTGCGTAATTGCCGCGAAGGCAATATCGGATGGCCCGTGAGGGCCGAGAATCAAATATGAATTTGCAAGCATTGTTCTTTCAGCGTTGTTTGTTATTTATGGGAAGCCCACGTACAAATGTACGGAACAACGCCATGAAAAAGGGCTACAGGTCGTGCCAGCCTTGGGTTTATCGTGATAACTATTGAAATCATTACACCCTTCTGTTGGCGGTCATTCCGCCATTCCGGCTTATATTTCGTTCACGGTAGAGGCGCAAGCCGTTTTGGGTTCAAACCATTGTGATTGGTTAGGTAGTATGAAGAATAAACAGAGTACGTTTGGTGCAGTAGGGCTGGTTCTTTTAGTCAGCTTCTTTGCTCTTTTCTCCACTGGAAGTGCTGACAATCAGTTCAACGCACTTTCAGGAGAAGAGCCAGTTGAGCCAACCTACAGTCTTCGTCCAGCAGCGTTGATTCAAAGCCATTTAGATGTGCGTGATACGCTCTACACAACCGATTCGATTTACCTCGAGGTAAATCTGAAAAGGCAGAATGTCACCGTTCACAATCGTGATGGGAATGCCCGAACATTCCTGATTTCCAGTGGGAATCCATACATCAGCGAGGGGATGTCGACCCCAACCGGAATTTTCACTGTGCAGTATATGACGCCGATGGCCATCAGTCGCCAGTTCAACGATGCGAAGCTCCACAACTGGATTGGAGTGTATGGGGGTGTGGGCTTTCACGGGTTGGATGGATCGGGCTACTACGGCTACCTCGGGGTTCGTCCCTCTTCACACGGATGTATGCGGATGTCGCGTGAACAGATTAAGGAGATGTACTCTATCGTTCACGTCGGTGCTCCAATTATCGTCCACAATGGCGACCCTGCCCGTGTTGTTGCCTTCTGCGATCCTTCCGATACGGTCGACGCATTTGTTATCGACACCACTACCGCTCGGATGCGTGGACTTGGGGATGAACGGATTGAAGCTCTCTATGCCGGAAATCTGTTTGAGACGAACGAGCCTCCGCTGGTACATATCGGTGGGACGCGGGTAAGTTGGCACATTGATGCCGGCTCGAAGAGTCGTATTCCGCGCCAGCGCGTTCCTGAGATGCAGGGGTTGCCGGAGATTGTGGATTAATGGTTGGGATGATGTGATGCATCACATCATTTCCCAACGTTCAACGACTCTGCGTAAACCTTCTCGAAATTCCTGATCCCCTCGGCCAACGCTTTCGCCATCTTCCTTTGGCCAGCGGAACTCTTGAGTGTTTTCACGTCGTCTTCGTTGCTGACGTATCCCAACTCTACTAGCACAGCCGGCATCGAGGCGCCGACTAAGACGTAAAATCCTGCTTGGTGAATCCCGCGATCTTTCAACGGAGTTTTCGATTGCATTGAAGAACGAATCTCCGAGGCAAGTTGTTCGCTGTAGCGGGCCGAGGCACTTTGAGCTAAGCCCCCAAGAATTGCAATCTCGGCGTCGAGTGTGTCGTACCGTTTTCTGTTCGATTCGTACTGGATTACGCCATTTTCACGCGACGCTACTCTCGCCGCGTCGTCACTCTTTCCAGGGCGAAGAATCCAGCACTCGAACCCTTTTGCTGGGTGAGGTTTCTCCGGCATCGAATTGCAGTGGATGGAGATAAAGAGGCGGCCATTCTGCCTGTTGGCAATCTCTCCCCGCTTATAAAGTTCAACGAAGTGGTCGCCATCTCGGGTCATCACAATCTTTACCCCCGGCATCTTCGCCTTCAACTCATCACGTAGTTTCTTTGCTACAGCGAGTGTGATCGTTTTCTCCTGAACGCCACCTATACCAATTGCACCTGGATCTTTCCCACCATGTCCGGCATCAATTACAATGGTTGATAGCTTCCAGTCGGTTTTCCCACTTTGGTTGCTCTCCTCCGCACTCTTACCTGAAATGTCTTTCCCAAGGCTCACCTTCACGACAACCTGAGCTGAATCTCGCCGGATAACACTCATCGACGTTACCTCACGGCTAAAGCGAACGTCGGTAACCAACACATCGGTTCGCTCGATATGTGCTTTCACCGAGAGAACCCCTGGTTTAGGAAGAGCCGAGTTGAGAGCTTTTGCTTCAGCCTTCAAACTCTTCATCCGAACTTGTGCTATGTTCGTTCCCTTCTTTTCGATGACAACCGTTGAGGCCTTTCCACTCAGTAGAAAGGTGATGGTTGCGTAGGCTTTTGATGGGGTAACAGTAATATCTCTAAGCTCAACTGTTTTTTCCCCACGTTCTATTTCAGTAGTGGAAGCAGCTATCGAGGAGTAGAGAAGGGGAAGAGTGAGAAGTATCACCCCTGCCTGTCGGATTCTTCGGATTCTGTAGTACATATACCTTTGCGTTGATTCTTAGCTAAACGAATCTTCGAACTCTACTGGTAACCCCTTGCGCTACTGTGAAGCGGATACTACATCGAGAAGGTGAGGATTTTACCTTTCCCCCCTTTGATCTTCGCTAAGTTATTCATAACATTGCCCCTAAACCCTGAGAGTGTGCAACGAACCACAAAAAACGGATGAGGGGTATCACCTGCCAACTGACTTCACAAGTTCTCTACTTATCTACGAGTCTCAAAACCATTATCAAATCTGTTTATGGAAAGTATCGCAGTCCTTTTCGGTATGGAGCAATCGTTTCCACCGGCTCTTGTCGAGGCAATCAATCGTCGCGAAGAGAATGTGCGGGCCGAGTTGTTGCAAACAGGGGGGATTATCCTCGATAATCCGCTACCCTACACAGTAATTGTCGACCGTATTTCGCAAGATATTCCATTCTATCGTGCGATGTTGAAACATGCTGCCCTCAACGGGACGCGGGTAATCAACAATCCGTTCTGGTGGTCGGCAGATGACAAGTTCTTCAACTATGCGCTCGCTCAAAAGCTGGGTGTGGCTGTTCCGAAGACTGTGCTGCTTCCAACAAAGGAGCATCCGCCGAACACCACAAGTCAGTCAATGCGGAACTTGATCTATCCGCTGAATTGGGAGGATATTTTCGAGTATGTCGGCTTCCCCGGATGGATGAAACCATTTGACGGAGGAGGGTGGAAAAATGTCTATAAAATTGAGAGTGAAGCAGATTTCTTCAAGGCATACGATGAGTCGGAAGACATTTGTATGACCTATCAAGAAGACATTGACTTCGACGCCTACTATCGTTGCTATGTGATCGGCAAAAAGTATATCCGGATTATGCCCTACCAACCTCGGAATCCTCACCACTTGCGATACGTTGCGGACTTCGATACATCAAAAGAGATGTACGAACGGATTGGGGACGATTGCGTGACGATCTGCGAGGCACTCGGCTACGATATGAATACTGTAGAGTTTGCCGTCCGCGATGGAATTCCCTACGCCATCGACTTCATGAACCCGGCTCCGGATGCTGAACTTTCTTCGGTCGGTCAGGAGAATTTTGAGTGGGTTGTGGAGACGCTCGCAACCTACACTATCGAAGAGGCGAAGAAGGGACGCCGAGCACCGGAGGAGTATCGTTGGAGCGAGATGCTGGCTGGGGGTGTCTCGGAGTAAAAATTGCCGGTAGTTCGTTCAACAGAAGAAAGTTCGATCACTAAGCTGTTCCGAAGAATTATGGATACAGAAGGAATTATCGACAACGATACGTTTACGGAGCATGACCCATACGAGAAGCCGAGTTTTTCGCTCGGCATCGAAGAGGAGTACATGCTCATCGATCCCGAGACACGCGAACTGAAGTCCCACCTTCAAGTGGAGCTTCTCTCGAAGGGGAAGGCTGTGCTCGAAGAGATGGTGAAGCCAGAGATGCACGGCTCGATGATAGAGATCGGAACACCGGTCTGCAAGAATACTAACGAGCTTCACACGCAGCTCAGGAAAATCCGTTCTATTGTCCGCCACTTAGCTGAGAACAATGGGTTGAAACTTGGTGCTTCCAGTACGCACCCATTCTCCCATTGGTCGACGCAGGAAATCTATCCTGACCAGCGCTACTACGATATGGTGGAGGATATGCAGTTGTTAGCACGGTCGCTGCTGATCTTCGGTATGCACATTCATGTTGGGATTGAGAGCAGGGAGACGCAGATCAAGATCATGAACGAAATGCGTTACTTCCTGCCCCACGTTCTGGCTCTCTCGGTTAGCTCGCCATTCTGGACTGGTTTGCAGACAGGGTTGAAGAGCTATCGCTCGAAGATATTTGAGCGTTTTCCTCGCACGAGTATTCCCGACGCCTTCCACAGTTGGTCCGACTACGAAGCCTTTACAAAGCTATTGGTGAAGACCCGCTGCATCGACAATCCGAAGCGTATCTGGTGGGACATTCGCCCTCACCCGAACTTCCCGACGTTGGAAGTGCGCATCTGTGATTTGCCGATGACATTCGAGGAATCAGTTTCGATTGCAGCACTGATTCAGGCTATCGCCGCAAAACTCTTCTCTCTCTACCGCCGGAACCTCTCGTTCCGCGTCTACAGTCGCTCGTTAGTTCTGGAGAACAAGTGGCGTGCTGTGCGGTATGGGTTGGAGGGGAAGATGATCGACTTCGGGAAGCAGAAAGAGGTTCCAGCTCGCGACCTAATTCGAGAGCTTCTCTACTTTGTCGACGATGTAGTGGATGACTTGGGGAGTCGTGAGCACATCAATCGGATATACGATATTCTCGATAACGGGACCGGTTCGCAGCGGCAGCTTCAGGTATGGGAGAAGAGTGGCGAAGACCCGAAGGCGGTGGTCGACTATATTATCGATCAGACGCAAAAAAATCTTCTGGACGATCCAAAAGATTTTATGCCTGAAGTGAAGAAGGCGAGTGAAGAGGCGATCGAAGAGCGAAATGAATCGCACTTCGATGGAACCAACACGGTTATTTAACCAACGTGATAGTCAGATTTACAATAACGAAAGTTGCTCACTAATTTAGCTGAACATGGAAAATGTCATTCTCGCTGGTATTATTGTTCTTGGCGTTGTTTTTCTAATCCTGTTTTTCTATTTCGTCCCTGTCCGACTTTGGATTAGTGCAATTTCTGCGAGTGTAAAAGTTCCAATTTCCTCACTTGTTGGAATGCGTTTGAGGAAAGTGCCTCCCGCAATTATTGTCAACTCGAAAATCACTGCGGAGAAGGCCGGGCTTGAGGTAGAGAACAATCAATTGGAATCTCACTTCCTTGCAGGGGGCAACGTACAGAAAGTTGTTGCTGCACTGATTTCAGCCGACAAAGCAGGCATTCACCTTCCGTGGGAGCGGGCAACGGCGATCGACTTAGCGGGGCGCGATGTGCTGGATGCTGTCAAACTTTCGGTGAATCCCCGCGTTATCGAGACGCCGGCTGTTGCTGCAATGGCAAAGAATGGCATTCAAGTTCGGGCGATTGCGAAGGTAACCGTGCGAGCCAACCTCGAGCGGTTGGTTGGTGGAGCCGGCGAGGCAACAATCATTGCCCGCGTCGGTGAAGGTATCGTCTCCACAATCGGATCGAGCGACACACACAAGGTTGTTCTCGAAAATCCTGACAGGATTTCGCAGACCGTACTCTCCAAAGGGCTTGACTCTGGAACTGCGTTCGAGATTCTCTCCATCGACATTGCCGACGTGGATGTGGGTGAGAACATCGGTGCAAAACTTGCCTCCGATCAGGCTGAAGCTGACTTGAACGTTGCGCGAGCAAAGGCAGAAGAGCGTCGAGCAGCAGCCGTTGCTTACGAGCAGGAGATGAAGGCGCGCGTTCACGAAATGCGAGCAAAGGTGGTTGAGTCGGAAGCACAAGTGCCACTGGCAATGGCCGAGGCGCTCCGCGAAGGAAAACTTGGTGTGATGGACTACTATAACTTGAAGAACGTTCAGGCCGATACGATGATGCGAGAGTCAATTTCGCAGACTGGAGCAGGGGGACAAGGGGGAGAGAAGGGAGGAAAGTAGTGGTAGCGCAAATGCTCTAAGGGGTCTCACGCTGCCAAAAAGCGTTTATCTAAAGGGAGACCTTCTGAAAAAAATCAAATAAAAGTGCCGGACAAATCCTGTCCGGCCTTTTTTTATCTGTTTGTTCGTCCTCTCCTAACATTTTTCAGACTTGTGGGTTTTCTTCTTGAAGTCTGGGAATAACGGCAGAACATCCGTAAAATATGGGAGATTGAACGCAATGAGCTTCAATCTTTCATCAATGACCACAAACATTGAACGATATACTACATGCAGATTGAGAGATTCTACGGTCACCTCCTCCTACTACTTCTACTTACCGTTGCTCTTCCTATTTCTCTGTTCGCACAGGGAGATGTGAAGCCAGATTCGGTACAGAACCTCTCGCAACCGGGACTTCGTAATTACGAGTGTTGCCACACGTTCATCGTTTCAAATTTTAGTGCTGGTTCTATTCGTGAGTTTCGTGTTCGGCTCGTTTCCGATGGAGGTGAGTTTATTCAGGGGCAAGCTGGGTCACCTATCGACTGGGATGTCTTCCTAAGTAAGAGGAGTATTCAGTGGCTTAGTAGCACAAGCGAGGCTGAAATTGACTCCACTGAATCGCTTACCAGTTTTTCGTTTTGCGTGCGGGATACCGGCGTTTACCTCCTTGCCTGGGAGACGTGGGACGAAGATGGCTTACGGTATACGGACACGCTTACCTTTATCTGTAGTGGGCGCACTAACTGCGATGAGGCCTTCTTTCGTCCTCTGCCAAGCATTCTACGGTGTGGGTTTGATATTGACTTGCTGAACGAAAACAACGAGCAGAAGATTGTCAACGACTTCCACATTCGGCTGCTGACACCGGGGTTCAAGATTGACACCGTTGGTGCTCGGATTCCGGCCGGGTGGCGACTGGATCGTCTCGATAGCGTCTCAATTAGTTGGAAGACCACTGACTCCGCTCTCTCGATTGGTGAATTTGCTGAGAACTTCCGCATCTACATGGAAACATTGGGTAGTCCATCGGTTCGGCTTACTTGGTGGACAACGAACTTTGGTGCACAGATATGTCGAGATACGGTAACTGTCTTGTGTGGGCTGCGTGCTCCAGATTCGCTTCTCACACGGCGAACAACTGTTGGAGCTGATACTTGTTGCCGCGATATTCTTCTGATTAACTCGCACCAACCACGCTCCCCACTCAAGCGCTTTACTCTCGCGTTAAATACGGCAAATGCAGAGATCATTCCTCCCACTCCCAGCCTCTTGCCACTTGGATGGTCAGTAGATGTGAACAGCTCGGCTGACACGGCTATCTTTACCATCGATACACTCTTGATGCCGGGAGATTCGGTGATCTTTTCCGGAGTCTGTTTTGATAACGACCTTGCCCCCTCCGACGAAGTGCGCTACAACTGGGTTACGGAATACGATGATCTTGTGGTAGCGATTGGGGGAGGAACTGTTCCATGTTTCCGGGACATTGTTTTCTGCGATGTTGTCTCAGCTCTGGTCGATTCTTCACTGACGGCCACACAGCGTTGCATTACGCTGAACTTAGGGAATAGGAATTCGCGACGTGATACGATCAAACGATTTACCGTTCGGGTTGATAATCCGGGGACACGTCTCAGGATATTGAACGCAACGCCACCTTCTGGATGGTCGATTGACAAGGTGACGCCAGATTCTGTGACGTTCCATCGAGGGACAGTTGATCCTAACTTCAACAAGGAGTTCGTCTTCTGCCTGAACATCGACACAAACGCGCGCGATCCACTGACCGTGACGTGGACAACGTGGGCTGATAACTCTCGACCGATTTGTACGGAGTCACTTCCACTTCGAGTTGACCTTCGGCTTGCCTGCGACAGTGTGGTGATGGTGGAGAACGATCAATCGGTCGATCCTCTCTGTTGCTTCGACGTCACTTTCTACAATAAGAATGGCAAAGGGTTGCCGATTGACCGGATGAACGTTCGCGTTCCTCGTATCGACCTGATTATCGACACTGCCCAAGCCTCGGGTTCTTGGGGGCTTGCATCTGACTTCTTCCCGAGCATCTTCGTTGACTATGTGGGGGATACACTGAAGGCTGGAGACTCCGTAACCTTCAGCTTCTGCGTCGATGCTCGCGCAAGTCAGGAACGACCGATTACCTTCGACGTGATTTGGCAAACCTACTCGCGAGGTGAAGTAATCTGCTTCGATACGATTCGTGTGGTTTGTGAAGGATCACCGGGGCGGTGTGATGAAGTAGCGGAAGTTAAACCTACAGGGGGAGATAATCCTAACTGCGTTGCCCACTATCAGGTTCGAAACCTACACACACCTGATGGACCAATCAATAACGTACAGTATACTATTGTTGAAGGGAATGCGAATTTCCTGAGCGGAAGGGGAGTGAATGGGGCTGCTGCCTTCGATCAGGTTTCTGTTTCGCCGAAGCAGATCATTTTCAGAGGGAGTACAATCCCGTCAGGTGAAGTTGCCGAATATTTCTCACTTGAAATAGAAGCAGCAGAGGGAACGGAGGTCTCTATCGAAGTCTGTACGTTCGAGGATGATACCGAACTCTGTTGTGAAGTGAAGAAATTTACTTGCTCTACTCTCGGAATTGAGGAGAGCGAATCGGAAGAAGGGAGGCTTGTCCAATCAATAACTCCAAATCCATTCAGCGGAACTACTCTGATTACCTATCAGATGGACTATCCGGGAGGGGTCACACTTCTGTTGCTCGATGCTGAGGGGCGGGAAGTGAAGCGGTATAGTGAGGGAATCAAAAAGGGTGGAACGCACGCTATCGTTGTTGAAGGGGAGGATATTCCTTCAGGTGTCTACTTCTATCTTCTCCAAGCGGGAGAGGAGCGAGAGACAGGAAGGCTACTTCTGGTAAAGTAGTCGGATGAGTGGAAGAAACGTAGGTCGACTACGTTGAGGAAAGAAGAACGCCGCAGATCACTTTACGATCTGCGGCGTTCAATTATTCTGCGTACAATCAAAATTCCAAATTACGCACCCACCATTTCCCGGTAGGCTGCGGCATCCATCATCTCGTTCTCGTCGACTGTGGCTTCGGTTACTTTGATAAGCCAACCGTCGCTGTAGGGATCGTTGTTCAGACTTTCCGGGGCATCCCCCAAATTTTCGTTGATGGCTGAGATAGTCCCACCAACCGGCATGTAGAGATCACTTACCGTCTTCACTGCTTCGATAGTTCCGAAGACATCTCCAACGTTCAACGTATCTCCCGGTGCTGCGGTAATGTCAACGAACACCACATCACCAAGTTCCGATTGTGCAAAGTCAGTGATGCCGATTGTGATCGTATCCCCTTCAACCTTGGCCCACTCGTGGCTCTTTACGTACTTAAGTCCCTCAGGGAAATTATTCATGGTCAGAATTCAGAATTGTGTTGATGAAAATCGAAGAAAATTTCTGTTCAATTCTTGTTGTTTGGAGGATTCATCGCCGGTGACATCACAGGCTATCCATTTGCAGGCATTCGGCTCTTCCAGTCAGTTGTGTCAACGAACTTTGTGTCGAAGTTACCACTCAGGAATTGTTCGTGTCCCATCATCATGCTGTGGAACGGAATAGTCGTCTTAACACCTTCGATGATGCACTCATCTAAGGCACGTCGCATCTTCAAGATTGCATCGGTGCGGGAATTACCGAAGGTGATGATCTTTGCTAAGAGTGAGTCGTAGGTTGGGGGGATCACATAGCCTTGGTAGATGTGCGAGTCCACCCTCACCCCATGTCCGCCGGGGAAGTGGAGCGTTGATATTCTTCCCGGACTTGGACGGAAATCGTGGTAGGGATCCTCTGCGTTGATCCGTACTTCGATAGCGTGCCAGAGAGGATCTGATTGCTTCAACGAGAGTTTTTCTCCGGCTGCAATAGCAATCTGCTCCTTGATGAGGTCAACGCCAAGAGATTCTTCGGTTACTGGATGCTCTACCTGAATTCGGGTATTCATCTCCATGAAGAAGAAGTCCCGATTCTTGTCGACAAGGAATTCGATGGTTCCCGCACCGAGATAGTTCACGTGCTCGCAACCAGCAACGGCTGCTTCTCCCATGCGTCGACGAAGGTCAGCGTCGAGGATAGGTGAGGGGGATTCTTCAATCAGTTTCTGATGGCGACGTTGAATGGAGCAGTCACGCTCGTTAAGGTGAACCCGGTTGCCGTGAGCGTCACACATCACTTGAATCTCGATGTGGCGTGGCTCCTCGACAAATTTTTCGATGTAGACCGTGTCATCGCCGAAGGCTGACTTCGCCTCGTTCCGAGCTGCGTTGAAGGCACGTTCCAGTGCCGAAGCCTCAGGCACAACACGCATTCCCTTTCCACCACCACCGGCTGATGCTTTGATGAGAATTGGGTATCCACTCTCTTCGCCGATCTTTCTCGCCTCCTCGAGCGTTGCCACTGCCCCTTTACTTCCTGGAACTACTGGTACTCCTGCTTTCCGCATCGTCTCCTTCGCCACCGACTTATCTCCCATACTGGAAATCTGTTCCGGTGTTGGGCCGATGAAGGCAATGCCACTTTCGGCGCATATCTCGGCAAATCGCGCGTTCTCAGCTAAAAAACCATATCCGGGGTGAATCGCGTCGGCATTCGTAATCTGCGCTGCGGCGATAATTCGGGGAATGTTTAAGTAGCTTTCGGAGCCGGGAGGAGGGCCAATACAGACAACCTCGTCAGCATAGCGGACGTGGAGGGATTCCTTGTCGGCAGTGGAGTAGACACCAACGGTCTTTACCCCAAGTTCCCGACAGGCGCGGATAACCCGAAGGGCAATTTCTCCACGGTTTGCAATGAGAATCTTGTTGAACATCAACTGCTCTTCCTACGAATTACTTCTCGATCAAAAAGAGTACTTGGCCGTACTCGACAGGTTGAGCGTTCTCAACTAAAACTTGTGCAACTCGACCACTGACATCAGACTCGATTTCGTTCATCAACTTCATTGCCTCAACAATGCAGAGAACATCCCCCGGCTTCACTTCCGAACCGACCTCAACAAACGAGTCTGCCTCAGGGTTGGGGGCACTATAGAATGTGCCGACAATCGGGGAGAGGATTTCGTGGTACGATTGCGTTGCACTTGCAGCACTCGTCCCTTTCTCCTCAGCTGGAATTGCGCTTTGTGCTGTGCTCGTAGTCTCTGCCGGAGCAGTTACAACAGCTTGAGCCATCTGTTGAGTCGGATTCGGCACGATGTGGTAGGCAGTTTGATCCTGCACATCTTTCTTCAGGTTCTTCGTTAGCCGAATGGCCGTTCCTTCCTTCTCAATCTTAAGGTCGTTAACCGAGCTTTCATCAAACAGCTCGAGCAATTTTTTCAGATAGTCGATGTCGATCATGGTCGGAAATTCCTCAGTATCAGTTTTTGACGCGATCGAGATATGAGTTGGTTCGTGTGTCGACGCGAACCTGATCTCCCTCATTGATGAAGAGAGGAACCAGAATCGTTGCACCCGATTCAAGAATTGCAGGCTTTGTTGCCGAACTTGCAGTATCTCCACGGACGCCCGGCTCGGTCTCGGTGACAACCAGATTCACGTGTGGCGGAAGTTCAACTTGCACGACGTCATTCTCAACAAATGAGATCGACGCGTCGCCCGATTCTTTCAACAAGCCAGCCGCATTCCCAATAATATCAACGGGGATCGGAACTTGGTCGTAGGTTTCGGTATCCATAAAGACCATGTTGTCCCCCTCGCGGTAGAGATACTGCATCTCCTTGCGGTCAACACGAATGGTCTCAATTTCCTCGCCAGACCGGAAGCGGTGTTCTAACAACTTTCCATCGCGCATCTTGCGGAGTTTTACTTGATAGAATGCCCGAAGGTTACCAGGAGTCCGGTGGATGCTTTCGAGAACTGTACAGAGTTCACCATTGTGCATAATTACCAAACCGGGACGCAAATCGGATGTTGAAGCCATACAAGTGAAGTATTATCGAAATTGTGTTGGTGTGTCGATTTGATCGTTTCAACACTAACCGGCTGCACCTTCACATCGTTGCAGCCGGTTTTGTTGAAGAGGTGCCGAGCAGATTCGAACTGCTGTACGAGGTTTTGCAGACCTCTGCCTAACCGCTCGGCCACGGCACCTTGTTTCTCCTCTCCCTCTGAATAAGTACCGAACCCTCTCTTCTGTTCGATCTCTATCAGAACTCAGGAACGGCAAAGATAGAGTTCCGTCTCTATCCCCGCAAGTCCGGGAATGTGTGCGGGTTGTAACGCTATAAGAGGAGGCTCCACCTTTTGGGGCATAAATTGCCTACCCTTCCTCGGTTAACTCGACCGGAGTGATCCTGCCACAGTGCTGAGCGAAGAGGTTGGAATCGATGTGGTGAACTGGAAAAAAGGGGAGAGGGAAGAGGCAAAACGGAGCTTCTTAGGGGGAGGAATTGGAATGATTCTTTTAAAGAAAAACTTTTTTTGAGTTGAGGTGAGAAGTTTTTGTTCGATACGTGTCTTATAGGCACATAAGGGATAGTGTGGCGCGTAGGACACGTTTATCACCACACACTGAGATCGCTCGTATTGCCGTAGATAGCCCCATTACCCCGCGTTCTCACCCGATGATCCCTCTCATCCCGATCATCTCACCACGTTCTACGCGCCATACACTATCCCGAATCTTGCTCTCATATCCTATCCAACTTTCACAACAGCAACGTTTCAGAACCTCTCCTGTTCTTGCCGAAATTTTTCGAAGCATGTACGGGCCCTATTACGATGAGATGAGCGTTGAGTAGGTGAAAGAGAAGCACTATTCTTCAAAACTCACACTTTTTGCCGAAATTGTTCCATGTCACGTTCGCCTGGCATCGCTCTGTTTGTACAACAGGAGGTGAACCCAGTGAGTGCAAACATGGTTGATGATTTTGGTTCTTAAACAGTTGAGCAACAAATACGCAGTGAACAAACCAACAGAATTCGATAGTCCATCGAGCCGATTTGCGGTAGGCTACTACATCTTGCCGATTCTTCTACTTCTCGCATACCGTCTCTTCCTCTCAAGTTATATCTGCGACGATGCCTACATCAGTTTGGGGACGGCAGTACACGTAGCCGATGGAAGCGGTTTTGGATTTAATGTCGGAGAACATCTCTACGTCACAACAAGTCCTCTCTGGGTAATGCTTTTAGCTATGGTGCGGTTGATGGTTGGGGATGTCTTTCTTGCTGCAGCACTACTCGGGTTCCTCTTTGAGGCTGGGCTTCTCCTCCTCCTTAGCCACCTTGGTAAGGTTATTTCAGGAAGTAGAATTGTTGGAATGCTTGCAGCACTTCTCCTTGTTGTAAACCCTGTATTTATCGTTACCAGCATGAGCGGCATGGAGATGGCACTCTATCTCTGTGTTGCTCTTCTCTCACTACACTTCCTCTTAAAAGAAAACTATATCCTCGGGCTTGCCCTCAGTGCTCTTACAGTCTGGGTACGGTTCGACGGTGTGTTAATTCTTGCCAGTGCTCTCCTCTGGAGTCTATATCGGCTTCGTGGCTCATTGAACAAGAGAGTGTTGCTTTACCTGATCCCTGCGATAGTAATCCTTCTCGGCTACTTGCTGTTCGGCGAAGTAGTGTTTGATACCGTTGTGCCAACAAGCACGCAACGAAAGGGGATGTCATCGCCGGCACTCTTTAGTAGTGAATGGTTGGCCGGGGCGTTTATGACAGCGCGAGAGTTTGTTAAGGTGATAGTTGGCAAAAGTGGGTATTGGATCACTGGACTTTCACCACTGATTCTCTTCGTTCCCTTTTTAGGTGTTGGACTTTGGAAGCTCTTCAAAGAAAGAAATCAGAAAGTGATTCCACTCTTTCTCATGACTGCTGCATATGTTGGTGGATACGTTGGGAGTGGGAGTTCTCTTCCGATCCACTTCTCCTGGTACTTTGTCCCGATGCTCCCATTCGTCTGCTTTTTGATGGCCGAGGGGCTTTCGCACGCAGGTTCGTACTTCGCACAAAGGTATTCGATGTCGTCTGGTGCGTGGGCTACGGTTGTTTTAACTCTTGCTCTTTTTTGGGGAGTAGGTAACTGGTTTGCGATTGACAACAGCAAAAAGCTGCTTCTGGCAACCACCGATGGGGAGTTGGATCGAGAGCGGGTCTATGCAGCAAGTGCGTATTGGATTGGAACATATCTTGATGGTGGAGCAAAAGTAGCAGCTTGTGAGATCGGCACTATTGGCTTCTTTTTACCCCCCCACGTTGATGTGATTGATACGTATGGGATTCTGCGGAAACCTGATGAAGTTGAGCGATCGGCCATTGAAATGGTGCAAGGCTATCGACCTGAAGGCGTTTTAACGCGGGATCGCTTTAGAATTAAAGATAGTATTGAGGGAGAGATGAAGGGAGCGTATGTCTGGTATAAGTTCCGGTCGCTCGACATTGGCTTCCGATCAGATATTGCCCACAAGATTGAAGTGAACCTCGATGATTTATCCCATATCTACAACACAATCAAGTTGAACCAAGAACCATATTGAGGTTGCGAAAACTATTGAACGTTGTGGCAAGACTCTTTATCACCATTGCCTAAATGTTCTCCATTACAAGTGAGTTCAAAAGCGAGGCAGAGGAGACGTATGTTGGAGTCAATCTTCTAAACTATCTTGTTTGGGGGATGTTGAGTCGATTTAGAATTTTTTTTAAATCAGGTGAGAAGTTTCTGTCGGTTAGGTGTCTTATAGGCAAGTAAGGGATGGTGTGGCGCGTAGAACATATTTATCATCGCACCTTGAGATCGCTCGTATTGCCGTAGATAGCCCCATTACCCCGCGTTCTCACTTGATGATCCCTTACATCCCAGTCATCCCACAACGTTCTACGCGCCACACATTATCCCAAATTCTAAACTGCTTTCTCTTCCTAACTCTCAATATCATCTATCGAGAGTTCCAACTCTTCTCCACTTTCGTCAAAGAGCTTTTCACCTATTAATTTACCATCAAACGAACGAAACTCTCTCACCATCCGCGCTGCTCCTCCAAACTCGAGTCTTCCCTTTGGATTTCCCTGTAAATCGTACGAACTCCATTCAATCACTCTTCCAGCCTCATCGTAATCATATTGGATACTTCCAACCCCAGAACTATCTGCCATTGGCAGACCTTCTTGGTTATAATATCTAACAGAAAGAAGTTGCCCGCAATCGTTTCGCTCATATCCCTTTCTATAAATGCCGTCGGGGAAAGGGACTGGACGCTGGGCTAAGCTAAGTGGAGATTCTTCCTCAATAAAGCCGTTCTCATCCATTTTAAACAGGCGGAACCAAGCATTTCTGTCCAAAGGGGCAAACTGTGTATTCCAGAAATCTTCTTCCGATCCAGTAAACTGCTTGTTGTTACTATACTTCCACTCTTGCAGTGTGAGTCCTTCATCTCGTCTGCGGAACATGGAGCGGGTAACCGCATTTACTTTTTCAACACGTTCTCCAGCTTCGTTTGTTAATGTGTACATAATCAAGAAGCCCGTACTATCGTAGAGAGCTGTTTCACCGTGGGCAACCCCAATCTGTACCGGCATTCCGGCTGGGTTGTGCCACGAGCGGTGAATAGAAGTGGAACCACTCTTCAACGTATCATATCGGAACTTCATAATTGTCCACGGGCCACGTGAGTTGAAGTTGCCGAAAAAGAGTCGTGTAATCCTGATTGGCCGTCCCGAATCATCGTAGTCAACGCCATAGCAATCAGCACTTGCAGTTGCTGAGTCGATTGGATTACAGAGAACGGGGAGTCGTTGTGCATTCAAAGAGAAGGTGAGGAAGTATGCCTCAGCCGGTGGAGCACCCTGTGCGTGTGCAATGTGCCACGCAAGGGGGAGGAGCAAAAGGATAAAGAAAGTTCGTTGATAAATCATAGTAATACTGATGCACAAAGAGTGTGCCATAGTTCCGAATCGGCGGGACTGACGAACGAAGGAAAAAAAAGTTGATCTGGAAAATTCCACTCGTTGATAATCAATAAAGGTGAATCGGGATTGATTCCGTAGCTTTGCGCTGTCTTCCAAGTAATGAAACCGACCGTAAACATACCTAATGCTGTCACGGCATCACGCATTTTGTTGACACCACTCTTCTTGTGGTTGCTGCTGAGCGATAATGGTGTGATGGTGCAGCTTGCCGCCGCTCTCTTTTTGATTGCTGCAATCAGTGATTGGTATGATGGGTGGCACGCGCGCCGCTACAACGCCATGAGTCCGTTCGGAGCCTTCTTCGATCCTTTAGCCGACAAGATATTTATCGGCGCGGTCTTCTTTGCTTTTGTGGCACTTGGCGTTCTGGAGTTCTGGATGGTGCTTATCATCGTTGCCCGGGATATTCTGACAACATTGCTGCGAGTACTGGCCGAGCGGAAAGGACGCCCCTTAGTCACAAGCCGTATTGCAAAGTGGAAGACTGCGGCCCAGTTAGTTTTCCTTTGGTATGTGGTCGGAGCTTGGACCCTGAACAATGTTGAGTATCTGCGTGAGTGGATCGGTGCTGACAACATTGCGGCTCTTCTCAGCCCCGTAATTGTCGACCCCTGTATGCTTCTCTTCGTTGCTCTCTCGGTTTATACCGCACTACAGTATCTTATCGATCATCGTCATGTCAGCCGATTTGCCGGGAAAGGGAATAATGTCGCCCAAACGCCTTCGTAAGTTGGGAGCACCATACTGGCAGCAAGCACTTGCGGGGGGACTGTTCACTGGGCTTTCGCCAATTGCATCTGGCACTGTTGCCAGTGCTCTCGCGGCATGTCTCTACTATATCCCCGGTTGTTCTAATCCGCTTGTTTTGATCGGTGCAGCAGTTGTTGCATTTGTCATCGGACTCTTTCTCGTTGATCGCTTCGAAGAAATCTTAGGATCCGATCCTTCCTTCTTCACGCTCGATGAATTTGCTGGGCAGTGGATAACAATGGCTTCACCCTGGATTATTCACCCTCTCTGGCCTATCCTCGCTTTCTTCTGCTTTCGCGTTTTCGACATTGCGAAAACTTGGCCAGCTAACTGGTTCGACAGACGGGGAGGAGCTATGGGGGTGATGGCCGACGATGTTGTTGCGGCGATCTATGCAAACATTTGTGCCCACCTAATTTGGTTTGGACTCTCGTTGATTGGGCTGGTGAGTCAGTTCCTTGGCCAATAGGGTGATGCCCACTTTTACGTAGCCGATCTACGATCACCAACCTTCTATCGACACAACTCAAATCCGAATCTGGTGGTAGCATTCAATGAAATGAAGGAGCAGGATAGGCTGATATGAAGATAGTTTTGATTTCAATTGGGGATGAATTGCTCTCTGGAAGAACGGTGAACACTAATGCCTCTTGGCAGGGGAGAGAACTCTCAAATGCTGGACACCAAGTTGTTGAAGTGTTGACTATTGGAGATGATCGCTCACGTATTGTCCAAAATCTTACCGAAGCCAGTCTTCGCGCCGACGCTCTCTTCACAACCGGAGGTTTGGGACCTACCGACGATGACAAGACCACTGCTGCAATATGTGAACTGCTCGGCTGTGAAATGGTTCTCAACAAAGAGCAGCAGAAGTTGATCGTAGAACGATTCAATTCTGTAGGTCGCCAGCTAAACGAACGTTCCTTGAAGCAGGCTTACGTTCCTGAAGCCTGCGAAGTTATTCTCAACAGGTGGGGAACGGCTCCCGGCCTTCGGTTCCGCTTGAACAACACTCCGATTTATGTACTTCCGGGAGTTCCATTTGAGATGCGAGAACTCTTCAACATTATTCTGCGCGACGAGATTGGGAGTGCAGACGGATTTCACGAGCAAGTTTGGCTGATTCAAGGGTTACCCGAGTCGGTGTTAGCTGAACGCCTTGAGCCAATTGAGGGAAGTTTTTCTGACAATCTCTCACTGGCCTACCTTCCGTCGGAAGGGGTGATTCGCCTTCGATTGATTCGATATAACGAGCGAGAAGAGACGCTGGGGGCATTCGACCGTGCTGCTGGGGAGATTGTGCAACGTGCCGGTGAGTGGATTGTTAGCGACCGAAACGAAAGCCTTGCCTCTGCGTTAGCGCGTGTGTTGGTGGAGCGAAAAGCAACAATCGCGACCGCTGAGTCTTGTACGGGAGGACTCATTGGAGGAGCCTTAACCGAGATTCCGGGAAGTAGCAGATATTATCCGGGAGGAATTATCAGCTACGCGAACGAAGTGAAGTCCAGTGCCCTGCACGTTAACTCGGCTACGATCGAGCAGTTCGGTGCGGTGAGTGAGGAGACAGCCCGCGAGATGGCTGCCGGAATTCGCTTAGCAATCCCTGCCGACTATGGAGTGGCCGTTACCGGGATTGCCGGACCGGATGGGGGAACAGCAGAGAAGCCGGTAGGAACAGTCTGGATTGCGGTTGCCTCGTCAACTGGGATTGAGGCTCGACTTCACTCGTTCCGGGGTGAGCGGGACGTTATCCGGAACTATGCCGTTAACGCCGCACTCGGCATGGCCTTGAAAATGGTTCGAGCTTCCAAGTAGTTGGCCAAAGTCCAGAATTTTCGGTGAATGCTGTATCTTCGGCAAGTTGGGTGAATAGCTCTGGAGAAGGATGGGCTTTGATTCAATTGCAGTCACATCTTGGAAAGGGAGAGGGTGTAAGGTGATCCCCTTTCAACGCCTCCTACCGTGTGGCAATTTCTAAAGAATACATCACTATTGTCTTTATACACTTACGATTATGTCAGAACAGAACGGCGAAACAATCGAGATCAAGAACCCACATCACGAAGGGGTAATGCGAGATGGTCGGGAACATCACAAGTTAATTATCATCGGCTCTGGACCTGCTGGTCTTACGGCGGCTCTCTATGCTGGGCGAGCAAACCTTTCGCCTGTAGTTTACGAGGGGAATCAGCCGGGGGGACAGTTGATGATTACAACCGATGTGGAGAATTATCCAGGGTTTGAAACGGGAGTAATGGGGCCGGAGATGATGCAAATCTTCCGTCGCCAAGCTCAACGTTTTGGATCAGAATCTCGCTACGAGTTCATTTCCTCAGTCGACTTCTCTTCACGACCGTTCAAACTGGAGAGCGACCGTGGCACAAAATTATCTGCTGACGCCGTGATTGTTGCTACAGGAGCAACGGCAAAGTTGCTTGGGCTTCCGTCAGAGGAAAAGTACATGGGGTATGGTGTCTCGGCCTGTGCTACCTGCGATGGCTTCTTCTTCCGTGACCAAGAGGTGGTTATCGTTGGGGGAGGAGATACGGCAATGGAGGAGGCAACCTATCTCACACGGTTCTGTAAGAAGGTGACCATTGTTCACCGCCGAGATGAGTTCCGAGCATCGAAGATTATGGTTGATCGAGCCTTGGCTAACGAGAAAATCGAGGTGATTTGGAATACAGTAATTGAGGAAGTTCTTGGCGTTGACGACCCAGTGAAGAGAGTGACTGGAGTAAAGTTGCAGAATCTGAGAACAGGCGAAGAGTCAGAAATGCCAATCGACGGAGTCTTTGTCGCAATCGGCCACCGCCCAAACACAGACATCTTTACAGACATTCTCGACATGGATGAAAATGGCTATCTGATTGTTGCACCAGGGACTACCTACACGAACATCGAAGGAGTGTTTGCTGCCGGAGATGTACAAGATCACGTCTACCGCCAAGCAGTTACAGCTGCTGGTAGTGGCTGCATGGGGGCTATCGATGCAGAGCGATGGCTTGAAGTGCAGGAATATCAAGGTCAGGTTGCTGCATAACCTTATACGTTGAACCTACTATCTATTGCATCCATGACCAGCGAAGAACTACACAGCGAAATTGTGCAAACAGTCTCCAGTCGCCTCGATCTCGATACGTACCGGCGTGACGGGGAATCTTCCGTTCAATCCTGCGAGGATTGTCGTCAGGGGTTTGAGAGAGAGCTTGAACAGAAGATGGTTGTACAAAAAAGATACTCGACTACTGGTGGAGCGGAGACTGTTCCAGATGCGTTAGAACGGAGCATCGAGGCAATAACCAGGGCGGAGACCAGAAGACGCTCTTCATATCGACGGCGTTCTCGGCGCCCGGGAACTGCTGTTCCACTCTTCATTCTCCTTGTCCTTATTCTTGGTCTCGCCACATACATTATTCTTTTCGACGACAAGCCAGACCAACCTGAAGCTATTGCCACTCAGGAGACAACAACCCAGAAGAGAGCACCAATTCCAGAGCCAACCAGAAGGTCAACCGGCCCAGTGAATCTCTTCAATCAAGCAATGACAAACTACGAAACGTGGTTGGCAGGAACGTTAGAGGTTGAGTATGACGAAGATGACCTCGTTAACCTGACGAAAGAACTGGTGAGTCACGGCGTTCCGTCGGTTGAGTTCAAGGGGGCGTCGATGCCATTGGAGGGGGGCGTTGTCAGTGAGCGGGGAGGAGTTAACTTGCCACACTTCCTCTACAAAGATGGCGATGCGCGACTCTACGTGACCGAGATTCCGTTGCAAACTCTGAAGGAGGGAAAGGGATTTTACGTTACCGAGGATGTGCTAACTCAACTGGAGGGAGGAACGCCGATATGGATGGAGGCTCCAGGTAAGGGGAACCTGGTGATGTATAAAGAGGGAGATATTGTGTTTGTCGCAGTTGCCAATCGGTCCAGTGCCGAGGTGAAGAGATTGCTCGGTATGCCGTAAGTGGTACAGTGCTACAGAGGATGATCGTGCTATCTCACGATAGCAATCTCTCGCAGGTGGTCACGTCAACCAGTCCAGTTTTTCACAAGCGTTGCAGTAGTAAGCAGTAGATATTGATATTGAGGGATAGTCAGATGATACGATTCAGTCGTCAGGTGCTTTTCGCCTTGCTCTTTGCACAGATTCTAATTTCGTGTGGATCGAACAAGAGTCAAAGTGATAGTGGATCAGGAGAGGAGACTTCAGCAGAATCACAGAAGGGAGAGGAAACAACGGCGCAAGCTGTTCAGACTGGACCGGCCTCGAAGGTGGGGATAATCGAACGTGTGGAAGGGGATGCTCTCCCACAAATCGAGGGGACTGAATATACGTTAGCTTCTCAAGCTGCCCCCACGTTTTCGTGGAAGAATGGTGCAGGTGAGGAGGGGAGCCTTGAAGATTATCGTGGGAAGGTTGTTCTCCTCAATTTCTGGGGGACCTGGTGTCCGCCATGTCGCGCTGAGTTGCCAGACATTGTCAAGCTACGGGAAGAGTTGGGGCCGAAAGGATTTGAAGTGTTGGGTGTTGCTTTGGAGCGTCCGATCACGGGTAAAACTGTGGAAGAGCACCTTGCCACCTTTGCTACAGCAAACAACCTTCTCTATCCAATGCTTATTGGCAATTCTGATATTGTTCAGAAGTATGGTAGCTCCCCCTACGTGCCGACAACGTTTGTGATTGACCGAAAAGGGAATATCTCAAATGTCCTCGTCGGAGGGAAGTCTGAAGCCGAGTTCCGCAAGGCGATTGAAGCCGTCCTGTAGGAACTTCTGATTGTAGAAACATCGAACTCTGAACTTCGAGCAGGCCGGAATAATTGATTCTTCTTTCATGGATTCACGACCAACTTCTCCACTGCCGATTTCAGATTCTCGCCGCACTCTTCTGCGCTCACTATCTCGAAGAAAAAAGAGGAGAGAACGTGGTCTCTTCCTCGCTGAGGGGGTTCGTCTCTTATCCGAGTTGGTGAGCGCCCCAGAAATGATAGAGTTCCTCTACGTTCACCCCGATATGGTAGAGAAGATACCGACGGAGCTTTCCTCCTGCACAACCTATCTGATTAATTCTGAGGAGAGTGATCTCTTCTCAACGGAACATCCTCAGGGTGTGGGGGCTGTTGTGAGAATGCCGCAATCTCCTCCACTCAGTGATTTACGAACGCTTCCAATTCCCCTCCTCTTCCTCGACGGTGTTTCAGACCCTGGGAATGCTGGAACAATTATCCGAGGAGCAGATTGGTTCGGCATTGATTGGCTTCTCTTCGGAAAGGGGAGTGTCGATCCGTGGAATCCTAAAACTGTTCGCGCTTCAATGGGGGGGAGCTTTCGGGTTACGATTGTGGAGGGAGTCTCTGCTGCTGAGCTTCTCTCACTCAACCGCCGAATCTATCTTCTATCTGCCGACGGTGAACGCTCACTCGGCAACATGCCTCCTGACCCTACAGGAGTCTACGTGATTGGAAGTGAAGCACACGGAATCTCTCCCGAGTGGGAGGAACCCGGTTTGAAGGAGCGAGTGGAACGCCTTTCAATCCCTCGCGTTGGAAGTGGTGAGTCGCTAAACGCCGCAATGGCTGCAACGATTCTCTGCTGGGAGTTATCGCGTGTCGACGAGCGTTCCGGTTGAGTCGATAAAGAATTGGCTCGCCCCACCCATGTCAGCAGGTTCTCCCGTTGCACCATCAATAAACCAGAGCTTCAACTTGTCCTTCTCGATAGTTCCCACAGCAAAACCGAAGATGCTCGTTCCCTTCCGGTGGTTGTCGATAATTGGATGTGTGTAGATCGACATTCCAACGGACGTATCAACTTGCGGGGAGCCAACACCAGTTTGCTTCGATCCCGCTCCACTAATCACAAACACTCCCGGTGTTCCGGGGGGACGTTTCACCTGTGATAATAACTGAAGGCTGTGGTCGTGCCCACCAAACGTTGCGTGGATGGTTGCTCCAGATCGGACGATTCGTTTAAAGAGAGAATCTTTGTAGTTCTGATAGTGTGGGTCACAGTTCTCTTCGTGGTAGCCAGCTAACCGTTGAACAAGTTTTACTGGGTTATCCCGCTCGCCAACCGAACATCCTCTGTAGACAATCCGCTGTTTGGATTCGCTCCACAAGGTAAATCCGCCATGCTCGCCAGCACTGAAAGGAGAGTGGTGGAAGAACATCATGCGCCACTTGACCCCTTGATTCACCTTCGAAGCGTGAAGCAAGTTCTCAAGGGTGTCGAGTTGAAGATGCCAGTCACTTTCACTGTTGAGAAGGAACATCGGACTGTCAACGAAGATCAACTCCACTGAATCAGGGGATCCACTATAGGTAGGATATCGTACCGATGATGGTTCTCTCAGGTAATATGTCCAGATTGGAATAGCCTGTTCCACAACATTCCCTTCGTTGCATCTGCCGTAGGGGATCGGACCAAGTGTTGCGCAGTAGTAGTCGTGGTTCCCTGGAACAGCGTGGACATTCTTCGGGCCAAGCGTAAGGAGTGTGTATGCGTGGGGACTGAGTACTTCCGAAATCAAACTGGTTCGCTCTTTCGGGCGGATGTTCAATCCAATTGGATAAAAATTATCACCCAGAAAGACGAGAGCATCAAGCGGATTTTTTTCTTTATCCAACGAAGCTGTGATTCCATTGATCGCTGCCCCATTCTGGTCGAGAATTGGGCCGGGATACCCGGCATCACCAATTGCGATGAAGGTAAAATTGTCCCTTTCCTGTGCTGATAGAGTTGCATAAGTGCCGAGAAAAAGGAGCACGATCACTCTTGCTCTCCACTTTTGGTCTGCAAAGCAAATGTTGCGTATCATAGAAGCTGATCGTTTCATTTTACAGCGTTATCGAGATTAACTTAAGACTTTCAGGCGAACCACTCTTTCGGGAACGTCCTTCAACTTGTGGTCTCTAAACACCGAATTGTTGGAAAAAGTGCCGGTAATGACGCACCGTACGGATGCAGATCTAATTCAACGAACGCTTTCAGGAGAAGAGGCTGCCTTTGCCGAGCTGATTCGCCGTTATGAACGGCGCGTGATTGTGACGATCAAAGGGGTGATTCACGATCTTCAGAGAGAAGAGCTGGAAGATATTGCCCAAGAGATTTTTCTCCTTCTCTTCCGTTCTCTTCCTTCGTTTCGAGGGGATGCACAGTTCAGCACGTATCTAACCCGCATTGCTTTGCGCCACTGCTGGCGGGTTGCCAAACGACGGCGAAAACGTTTCGGGACGTTTACCAGTCTTGATATAGAGGATGAGAAGGGGGGGAACCGATTGCGGGATCGAACTCCTGCTGATGGGAGTGCCGACGATGATATGTTAGCCGAAGAACGTCGTGAAGCTGTACGCAGGGGATTAACGTTTTTATCGGAAGAATTCCGAACAGTCCTCGTGATGCGGATCGTAGAAGAATTGCCAGTAGAGCAAGTTGCCGAAATCCTTGGAGTTTCTACCGGAACAGTTAAGTCACGCCTCTATCGTGCTCGAGAAAAAATGCGGGAGATTCTTCGCGACACAGGGCTGGACTTCGACCCAACCTTTGATGAGTGAACGATAGCCTTCATTTGGAATCAGACAACCTTCAGCAATAGATAACAATGTTCATGTCCGAGAAACATATTGACGACTTTATTCGAGGGGAGTATCCAGAGTCCCTCTCTCTCGGCTTTGCCGAGCGAGTTGCCTCGCTTGCAATGAATCGTCCTGAGCATACGATCTGGGATATTTTCTCCAGACTATCCCCACGCGCTGCCGTTGCCTTAAGCGCCCTTGCAATGGTGCTCCTTGTTTTTGGAGTAACTGGGGAGGGGCCTGACTTACTCCAATCGATTTCGGACTATGCGTCGTTAACTGAACTCATTCCCTTCCAGTGATTTTTTCGTGATGAAGACTCGAACAAAAGCAATACTTGGTCTCTCAGCAGTCTTCCTGACTGGTCTCCTCTGCGGTAGTCTGGCGGTAGGATTGTTTGTCCGGCAGAGCGTGCGAGAGCGTGAAAACTTGAGGAGTGTCGAGGGTTTTCGTGCATACTTCGTCGATCGGCTTCAGTTGACCGAAGGACAGCGCGATTCACTTACTCATGAACTGCAACGCGCCTACGAAGAGATTGCAGAGATTAGGGAAGGAGCCGAGTTCCAGTACGAGCAGATTTTCGACACACTTGCGCAGCGCGCAGCACCAATGCTCAATCCCAAACAGCAAGTACTTCTCGAAGAGCAACGGAGGCATCTACTGCCGCGCCGACCTCACAATCAACTACGTTCCCGCCTTCGAGAAGGACGTCGAAGTATGTTGCGAACTGAGGAGGAATCGCTTGAAGATAGTGCCACAATTGCGGCGTTGCTGAGAGATGTTCCCACTGAGAAGAGTGGGAGGGAACAGAAGTATGTAGAGCAGGAAGATGCCAGCGTGAAGCCAAACGATTCCGTGACGGTGGATGTTGTCGGCGAAACCGATGATATGAATCCGCTGCCGGGGCTTCCTGGAGCCGATGTCCGTGCCGAAGAGCTTCCACGCCTGATTGAATTTCTGAAAACGAAACTTGACTTGACCGAAGATCAAGTTGAGCAACTGCAAGTGATCCTGAAAAAAGCAGTGAGAAGAAACACGTGGATTCGGGAAAACTTCCAAGGCGAACCTCGGCAGCGGGCTAAACGGCAGTGGATGAATCTTGGATTGCTTGTCCGTCAAGTGAACAATATCTTAACTGAGGATCAACAAAACGTTTTCCAAGAGTTGATGGTGGAGTGGAAGCAGAAGGTGAAGAAGAAGTGAAATTCTGACAGGAACGGTTTCCGTATCTTCACTCCCTATGCAAACATCAACAGTGGAAAGCGAAGCGAACAGACTTCGTGAGAAGATAGAAAAGGATTTTGCCGAGGCACGGCAACGAACTCTCGACCTATTAGAACCGCTCCGGCAAGAGGATCTATACCGCCAGCACAACCGGCTGATGAGTCCGATTGCTTGGGACGTGGGGCATATCGGAAACTTCGAGGAGCTTTGGGGTATCCGATCCCTTCCTAATTCTGGTGAAGTTTTTCCCGAACTCGACGAGATGTACGACGCGGTAAAAAATCCCCGCTCGGTTCGCGATAAACTCCCGTTGCCAGATCGCGAAGAACTCAGGAGCTATTTAACTCAGATTCGTCGAGCAGTGCTGGAACGTCTTCGCTCTGTTGATTTCTCTTCGGAGACACATCCACTCCTTCAGGATGGATTTGTCTACCAGATGCTTCTGCAACACGAGTATCAACACAACGAGACCATTCTCCAGACACTCCAACTGAAGTTGGGTGATCCCTACGTTCCCACTCTTCCACTACGATCTCTTCCAGAGGAAAATCCTGAGGTGAAGGGAATGGTAGACATTCCCTCGGGTGATTTCTTCATGGGAACCGATCAAGTAAGTGGAGTGTACGATAACGAACGGAAGCGACATCGGGTTCACCTTCCTTCCTACCGCATTGGGATTGCTCCGGTCACGAACGGAGAGTTCCTTGAGTTTGTAGATGCAGGAGGGTATCGAAACCGTGAGTTGTGGAGTGCCGAAGGGTGGGCTTTTGTTACCGAGAGTGAAATAGACGCGCCGAAGTATTGGTTCCGCAATAGTGATGGGGGGTGGATGACACGGTCGATGGCAATCGTCGGGCCTCTGAATTTGCGGCGCCCTGTGATCCACGTCTGTTGGCACGAAGCTGAAGCCTACTGCCGATTTGTTGGTATGCGGCTCCCAACTGAAGCCGAGTGGGAGCGAGCCGCTGCGTGGGATGCCGATCGGGAAGAGTCGCTCCTCTTTCCGTGGGGGAATTCTCCCTGGAGTTCAGAGAGAGCAAATCTTGATATGCTCGGGATGATGACCGCTGAAGTTGGAGCCTATCCATCTGGAGTTAGTCCCGTCGGCTGCCACCAGATGATTGGCGATGTGTGGGAGTGGGTTTCAAGTGATTTCACTTCCTATCCCGGCTTTGAAGCCTTTCCATACGACGAGTACTCGAAGATCTTCTTCGGCACTGACTACAAAGTTCTGCGTGGAGGAAGCTGGGCTACACGTCCCGGCGCAATTCGCAACACCTTCCGGAATTGGGACTATCCTATCCGACGACAAATTTTTAGCGGCTTCCGTGTCGCCTCTGATACATAACCGGAAGATTCACTACACATTTACACGCTCCTCCACTCGGCTGAGGTTTGAAGGCTCCGTATATTCGACCAGTCAAAAACGAAGATTGAAGCCTACCTGAACCGTATGACTACAGCGGCATCGCATCAAGCCTCTACTGAATATCGCAGCCGTGCTCTCCACCGCTTCGCATGGTTGACTGTGGCATTTATTCTTGTCCTAATTTTTGTCGGCGGGATGGTGAAGAGTACCAATTCTGGTCTCTCTGTTCCGGACTGGCCAAATACCTACGGACATTTCATGTTCTTTTTTCCGTTAGATCAAATGGTCGGCGGTATCTTTTGGGAACACTCGCATCGGATGATTGCCTCAGTTGCGGGATTGTTGACCTTTGGCCTGACAATCATGATTTGGCGTCTTGAGAAGAGAAAGTGGGTGAAGGTGCTTGCGGTCTGGACATCCATTGCAGTGCTTGTTCAGGGAATATTCGGAGGGGTTACTGTACTGCTTGGGCTTCCTGCGTGGACATCAACATTTCACGGAACGCTTGGGCAGAGTTACTTCTGCATGTCTCTTATCCTTGCCTTAGCCTTATCTCCACGTTGGGTTGATTTGCCAACTCCTCTTAAAGAAAACGAAGTGAGTGTTTCGCTTCGTACCCTTTCTCTCTGGACCGTTGGGGCTATTTTGATTCAGTTGATGCTCGGTGCCTATATGCGGCATATCGAGGCAGGGCTTGTGATTCCTGACTTCCCGACGATGTTCGGAAAGTGGTCGTTGCCGCTGAGTGATGCAAGTATCGCCTTTGCCAATCAAGAATTGCGTCAAAACGGCATCTTGGATAAGCTGTTGTTGAGCGAAGTTACTCGCGAGCACATGATTGCTCACTTAGCACATCGATTCTGGGCAGTTGTGGTGACAATTCTCTCTCTCTGGACAGCATTCCGAATTTTTCGGCACTACCGTGGCGTCTCGGCACTCTATCGTCCAGCTCTCCTGCTGATTTCTCTTCTCACCTTGCAAATCTCGCTCGGAATCTTAACTATCTATACAGAGAAACAGCCGTCGGTAACAACGTTCCACGTGATGACTGGGGCAATGGTGTTAGGAGTGGCAGTAACAATTGCAGCGCAATCGCGCAGGCTTTTCGCTTCGCGAACTCAAGCTGTTAAGATGCCGAGTCAGGAAGAGGGGCGCTCATCCAGTTCCAGATCAGTTCAGCCTGAGGAGATAGCCGCATGAGTGCTGGGGAGACAACCGAAGGACTACTAAATCCTCAAACTGATGAAGTAGAGAATGCTTCGAAGACATCATCGCGCTTACTGGACTATATCGAGTTGACCAAGCCTCGCTTAACGTTGCTCTCGGTAATGACAACGCTTGCAGGTTACTACCTTGGTGCGCGTGGGGATCTCTCACTTCTTCCTCTTCTCTCGACGCTTGCCGGTACATTCCTCGTTGGGGCTGGATGCGCGGCATTTAACATGATGATTGAAGTGCAACAAGATGCCCTGATGAAGCGGACGCTAAATCGTCCTCTTCCGGCTGGTAGAGTCTCTTCTCGCGAAGCTCTTGTCATCGGTCTTCTGCTAACAATTATTGGTCTGGTTTGGCTTGCTCTCTCTGCTAATCTTTTAGCAGCCCTCGTTGCCGCTGCTACGTTTGTCAGTTACGTCTTTCTCTACACTCCTCTCAAACGGCGGACAACACTCAACACAATAGTTGGTGCTGTACCGGGGGCACTTCCCCCAATGATAGGTTGGGCTGCTGCAACGGGGACTGTGGAGATAGGTGCTGTGGCACTCTTTGCTCTGGTCTTCTTTTGGCAAATGCCACACTTCTTAGCCTTGGCTTGGATGTATCGAAAGGACTATGCCCGGGCTGGCTATCGGATGCTCCCGTTAGTTGATCCCGAGGGGGATACCACAAGTCGCCAGATACTTCTCTACGTTGCGGCTCTTCTTCCGGTGAGCCTTATTCCAACCCTTGTTGGGATTTCCGGTTCAGTCTATTTCTTCGGAGCAGTTTTGCTCGGGCTTATCTTTCTCTGGCTCAGCTTTCGCTTTGCCCTCACTCGTGAAAATCGGGCTGCAAAAGCGGTCTTTCACTTTTCGTTGATCTACCTCCCCATCTTACTCCTTGCAATGGCAATTGATGGACCAAAATTTTGATCATAGTGTGAGCGGGCAGAGCACATAGAAGAATGAGCGTTGCAAAGTAAAAGTTGAACATTATTAACGGTGGAGTTGTAGTTCGTGAATAGCCAAGATCAAAACAAAAAAGGGGGGGGGCTGTTGGTGACAGGAGGGGTACTAATGATTGGTCTCATTATTGGTGTATACTTCCTTCTCTCCGATAGAAAAGCCGAAGCAGGTGGTGGCCTGGAGCTTGATTCGTTTGGCACAGTTGCCTCCGACGTACGCTTCACACGGCAAGATGGTAAAGAGATCGCCCTTGGAGAACTGCGGGGAAAGTTCTGGATTGCGAGCTTTATCTTTACCCGATGCCGTGGGGTTTGCCCAGTGATGACCGAGTCGCTCAGCCAGTTGCAGTCTCAGATTGATCCGGACGATCCGGTGGTTCTCGTCTCCTTTACGGTCGATCCTGAGTATGATACACCCGAGCGATTGACTGAGTATGCCAGCCAATACAACGCCGATCCAAATCGTTGGATATTCCTCAACGCTTCCGATTCTGTGATACAGCAGATAGCGCAACAAACCTTTCACGTTGCGATTGCTGAGGGAACCGATCCACAAGAACCTATTGTCCACTCATCGAAATTGTTTCTCGTTGATGGGCGTGGTGAGATTCGCGGGATATTCGATGGGCGCAGCGAGGAAGGGCGAAGCAGTCTGCTAAGTCTTCTAAAACGACTTCAGGAAGTAGAGAATAATTGAACCGACCATAAACTTTGAACCGACAGCATGGATTCCTTTGATGTGATGGATCTCCCCCGATTGAACGCAATTTTGAACGGCATTGCTACCATCCTTCTGCTGCTCGGGTTTATAATGATTCGTCAGGGAAAGTGGAAAGCACACAGAAATATCATGTTGGGTGCTTTTTCTGTCTCCATTCTCTTCCTTATTTCTTATGTCACATATCATGCGCTTCGTGGAGGGGTGAACACTCCCTTTGGTGGAGGGGGAGCCTTGCTTATTGGAGTTTATCGGTTCATACTCTTCTCTCACATCGCACTCGCTGCCATTGTTCCTTTCCTTGCCATTATCACGCTTAAGCGTGGCCTTTCCCGCAAGTTTGATAAGCATAAGAAAATTGCGCGTTGGACTTTACCTATCTGGCTCTACGTTTCAATAACTGGGGTTCTGGTTTACCTTATGCTCTACGAGTGGTTCCCTTCAGTAGCTGTTACTGGTTAATTTCTTTAGGGAGGGAGAAATCACTTGCAGGAAAGGAGATTTTACCACTTATTCCCTTCTCATTCATTCCGAAGCATGTCGCACCGTTGATTTGTTTCGGTGGATAGTCTGTACGGACATAAGAATTTGAATTTGCAATGAAATTTCTTTCGATCAATTTTGCCTTGCTCGCTCTCATAACTCTCTCTTCCACAAGTTGGTCGCAGAGCCAGTCATTTGTCTACGACTTTCTTCGTAGCGACGCATCGGCTCGATCCGCTGCTATGGCTGGAGCGGCAGTTACCCTTCCGGGCGATGCAAACGGCCTCTTCTATAATCCTGCTCTGCTCAACACAATTGATTCTACTGCGCCACTATCTATCACTGTGTTCAAACACTTGCTCGACATCAACAGTGGTTCTCTCGCCGGTGCAAAGCGTTTCGATGGAGTTGGGACACTCGGTGCTGGGGTGCAATTCAATACCTATGGTTCGTTCGAGCGGACTGATCGGAATGGGAATATGATTGGTGAGTTTGGCTCACAAGACATTGTGCTGACCGTAGGGTGGGGGAATGCGTTAGGAGAAGGCTTTTCTGCTGGCGTGAATGGAAAGATCATCTTCTCATCTATTGATGAATTCTCCTCAACTGCGCTCGCTCTTGATGGAGGTCTCTACTATGCCGACACTGTTAGCAATATCCAAGCTGGACTTTCCTTGCTCCACCTTGGTTCTCAGGTCTCCTCATTCGCTGAGGTCAACGAAGATCTCCCACTCGATTTAAAACTTGGGGTTTCCCATCAGTTACGTGGCCTTCCGTTGTTGATTGCTCTCAACTTTAGTCGTCTACTCGACGAGTCCGACGATTTCCTCTCCCGATTTTCCTCGTTCTCTATCGGAGGTGAGTTCACCATTTCCGACCCACTTCGGCTTCGGCTTGGATACAACAACCGCACTCGGCAAGATGTGACATTCGGAGGATCGAAGGGACTTGGAGGACTGTCTGCTGGGGTTGGCATTTTGATCGATCAGTATCGTTTTGACTATGCCTTCAACAGTCTTGCCGGGCTTGGAGGAATGCACCGCATTACGTTGAACGCCTCTCTGTAGTCGGAACGATTTTTCTACAAGGGGACGTAATGGATATTCTCGAATCTCTCGGCACTCTTCCGGCAATCCTTAAAGTTGCTTTGCCAATTCTTCTGATTTTCTTGATTGGCGCAATCGTGAAGAAGGTGATGAAATTCGTTATCATCATTGCCTTGATTATTTTGGGGATCGTCTTCATCTATCCGCTGTTTGATTACTAACGGTAGTTTATTGAGTTCACAGAGTTGAGAGTGTGCAGAGTTGAGGGATGGCAAATGGTGGGGCGACCTTTGATTCCTTCCTTTTGTGTTATGAACGAAGTATCTGCTTTCACCTCCTCAGCAATTACGTGATCCTCTACTTCTTTCCATATCGTTTTGGCCACAACTCTTTCAGACGTTCCCAAATTGTTCCCTCGCGACCATGCCGGCTCGGTTGGTAGTAGACTCTGCCTTGGAGTTCATCTGGTAAGTATTCTTGATCGACGAAACCTCCTTCGTAGTTGTGAGCATATCGATAACTCTTACCGTAACCCAACGATTTCATCAGACCTGTTGGCGCGTTTCGTAAGTGGAGAGGAGGGAAGAGGTGAGGATACTGGCGCGCATCTTTTAAAGCCAGATCAATAGCCCTGTAACTTGCATTGCTTTTCAGTGCCGTGGCAAGATAGGTTACTCCCTGCGCCAAAATGATTCTTCCTTCTGGCATACCAATTCGTTCCAGAGCCAAGAAGATGTTTGTGGCTAACGTGATTGCGTATGGGTCGGCATTGCCAATATCTTCGCTGGCAAGGATTACCATTCTACGGGCGATGAACAGGGGATCCTCCCCACCTTCAAGCATCCGCGCAAGCCAGAAGAGTGCTCCGTTAGGATCACTCCCCCGAATACTTTTGATAAAGGCCGAGATAATATCGTAGTGTGCTTCTCCAGTCTTATCGTAGAACTGCTTGCTGCTGAATGCCGTCCGTAGATGATCTCCAGTGATAGTTCTTTCGTCCGGTTGAAGCAGATCGAGAGCCAGTTCCAAGCCCGTTAGCAATTTCCTCCCATCACCTCCAGCCAGTCCAGTTAATAACTCTCGATCGACGATTTCCACTTCCTGTAATCGCGTTTCCAAATTAGTTGCTCTTGCCACAAGTGCGTTGAGAGCTTCAGTAGAGAGGGGGTTGAGTGTGAAAACGGTACAACGTGAGAGGAGAGGACGAATAACTTCAAACGATGGATTTTCGGTAGTTGCTCCAATCAGCGTTATCCACCCCTCTTCAACAGCCGGGAGCAGAGCATCTTGTTGAGCCTTGTTGAAGCGATGAATCTCGTCCAGAAAGAGAACGATCTTTTGTCCCGCAGCAACCTGCTCCTTTCCCTCGGCGATAACTTCACGGACTTCTTTGATTCCGCTGGAGACAGCCGAGAGTCGGCGGAATAAAGCCTTTGTTTCTTCAGCTAATAGGAGGGCAATCGTAGTCTTTCCAACTCCCGGTGGCCCCCATAAAATCATTGAGTGGAGCCGTCCTGTTTCAATCATCCGCCGCATTGGTTTGCCGGAGCCGAGCAGATGTTCTTGTCCGAGCACCTCAGATAAAACTTTTGGTCTGATTCGTGCTGCAAGTGGGCTTGTCTGTTGCGCGTTCATTGCAAAAGATACGAATTGGGAATGCGGAAGATAAATCTTTAGAGTTCTGTCTTGATCTTGACGTAGTACCGTTTTCAGATACAGAATATCAATTCATGAGGAGGCAGAGGATGTGAATGTTCTGTTGCTTCCCTCGTCCGTCATTGGGGAGAGAGAGGCTGGGGGAGAGGGGAGAGTGTGTTCAACTCAAAAGAGTGACATTCCACTCTACCCCTTTTTTCACTCATCGTCCTTAATTCTAAGCTCGATAGAAAACAAAAGGGCGTGCCCGATTTCTCGAGCACGCCCTGCGTTGCGATTATCCGTGAGAGAGAATTACTTCTGAACTCTCACTTCTTGCGTTCCTGTCCAGTGGCCGGAGTTAATCCGGTAGTAGTACGTGCCGGTCGGGAGTCCGCGGACATCCCATGTGACGCGGTATGTACCTGGGTTCAGGTACTCGTCAACCAGAACGCCAACTTTGTCGCCCTGCTGGTTGAAGAGTTCGATTGTCGTGTGTGCATCCAGACCGAGCGAGAACTCGACATCTGTCTGAGTGTTTGCAACGTTCGGATAGGCATTGCCAACCGAGTACTTCGCGTTTGTTGCTTCGATCAGGCGGAAGTTCAGACCGCAGACTGAGTCGAGGCGAGCATCGCCAGGAGTAAATGTGAAGTCGATACAGTCGTTGCCGTTCGCTCCAAATCCACCCGGCTGAAGCCATGCTTCTGGACGTAGTTCTGTTGCCAACGTGTCGCCAATGTAGGTGACAAAGTCGATCTCAAGAACTTTACCCTCTTTCCGCTCAATGAACTTGCCTTGAGTGTTCTGAATCTCGAAGATAATGTATCCGGGCTGACGCTCGAATTCACTGATCTTCCAGCCATCACCCTCTGGGAATGCTTCACCAAGACGGAAGTTGTCCTCGTTCACTAACATCATGCCGGCATTGTAGTACACCTGCACAAAGAAGTGTGTGATTTGTCCTTGGCTTGGCTCGAAGTCCGGATCATCCATTCCATTCATATTCACGGAGATCGTCAACGGCAGACCAGGGAAGGTAGAGTATCCCTCCTCAATGCTGAAGTTGATCGAGATCTTCCGTGCTGAACCAGTAATGATAGCCGTCTGAGTGTCATCTGTGCCATCTCCATCAAGGTCCTTGAATGTGATGTCCACCGATGCTGTGTATGCCTGTGGATCGACCGGCGAGAAGTGTACAGGAATCTGTACTGTTTCACCCGGAGCAATCGTGAATGGCAGTGGGAATCCACTGTCGTCGACAGAGAAGATTGCAGGATCAGAAATTGGCTGTGGCTGACCGATGTTAGTCATCTCAATCGGATCAGTACCAGTGTTCGTTACTGTGATCACTCCGTCATCCTCATAACATGTGAGGATATTCGGGAAGGTCCATCCAGTTACTTCTGCGCCGAGTGTGTAAACCTCACCAGTAATTGTACCGGAAGAGTCAGTCTTCGAAGTAGAGCAGTTTGCGTAAGCGAAGTCTCCCTCAAGATCAACTGTCGCATTCTTTAGCAGAGGATCAGTATCCTGTGCGTTAAATGTGACTTCAATTTCCTGTACTTCTCCCGGTGCCAACGTAAACGTTGGTCCAGCTAAATTAGGAGCTAAGAATGTGAGGTTTCCGAAGTCAGTGCCATCAGGCCCCTTAATCGAAGCTCCTGTAATCGTCACTGGACGAGTACCAGTTGAACGAATAAAGAGGGACTTCGTTTCTGGATTATTACCCGGACCTTTGAACTGAAGTGTAGAGTATGCCTGATCGGTAATCTCTACATACGATTCGAGACCGACACCATCGAGGAATCCGTCGAGCGAGTCGAGTTCTCCATTAATCCGGAAGTAGAGGCGAATTACCGCACTATATGGTTTCTCTTCCATTGGACGGAAAGCGACGCGAACCTTTTCAGTAACATTCGGATTAATGCTCTTATTCGGTGTCACGTTCCCTGGGTTAATAATCTCGAATACGCCATCAGGGTCTTCCACAATCTTGATCTCGACTACAGTAAATGGTGCATCACCGTCATTGCTGACTTCAATATCCCACTCATACTGTTCAGTCCCGTTCTTCGTACAAGGATTTCTTGATGAGAGCCAACGCTCTAACCAGTCATAGCTTGTAATCTGTGGTCCTGGGCTGGTAACCTTTGCTCTCCAGATACTTGTGTCGCGGCAATCGCGTGTGCTTGCCCAGAAGCGGCTAACTGTGCGGAATGTGCCAGTTGAATCGGAGGAGAAGGTTACGTTAATCTTCACGCACTCATTTGCATTCAGCACGGTAGTCCGCAGCTTCTGTATGTCAGCCGGATCGACTGTGAACTTATTGGTCAACAACCAAGTGAGGATGTCTCCACCCCCTCGCGAAGTTGAATCGTGGAACGTCACTCGTCCCTTGCCGATATTACAGATTTCCAACTCTAAAGTTTTGGAGTCTTTCGGGGCTAATGTACCAAAGTCCAAATCGTTCACGAAGAGACATGGCTGTACTGTCGCTGCATCGAGAGGTACGGAGACCTGAACGCAGCCGAGGATCACAACCAGTGAGTCGTGGTAGATGCGGTTCTCATCACGAGGTGTGATGTCGATCCAAACCTTCATCGACTCTTTGCTCTTCAGAATAATGGAGTCTTTACCACTCTTCCAATCAAAGTTTGGCTCAACACGTGTGATGACAAACTCTTGGTTTCCGAAGAAGAGCTTCAGTTCCTTTACTACCACATCCTTGTCGAGAGGATTGGTGATCGTCAACTCTCTTTCTCCTGCTGCGAAATCCAACGTTAGCTGACCAAAGTCAAGCCCCTCAGCCGGAACGATGTCAACACGCTCTGCCTCATATTTGAAGCGAACGCGCTGCACTTTACCTTCGCGGGTACGATCCTTGAATTCCACAACACCCCGAGCATCTTGCAGCGGATTGATAGCTACAAGCTGAATGACAGCCTTCGCAACGTTCTTTTCGCGGAGTGCGAGTGCGCTTTCTGGTTCGATAAACTCAAGGCGTGTATTAAATGTACTGTCACGGTCGTTCAGCAAGCGGATGAACTTTAAACCTGATGGATTTTCGTTCTCTGCTTCGATGGTGATTACCATCTTATCGCAATCTTGCTCAACCGTCACGTTGTACTTATCTGGCTCAGCGAGAACGCAGCGAGAAGGTGCAAGAGGATAGCCGTACATCATTGCCAACTCTTCTTCGTATTCCGATGGGTGCAGAATTCCGGGAAGATCATTGTCACCACCACCTGCTACAGACTTGCTCTTATCGTCATCATCTTTTTCTGTGCCACCTGGACGATAGAGCTCGTACCCACGAAGCTGACCATAGACAAAACCACCAAAGCGGCCATCATCGTCTGATTCGATGATATAGTTCAGACCCGGGTTAACGATAATCTGACCCCAGATCAGGTCTGTTCCAGGAACTTTTCCACGACTGAACGGGAAAAGCTGGCGACCGCCAGAACCTGAACGGTAGTAGACATTGAACTGGTTATTCGTGTCGGTTACGATGTTGATGTAGTGCTTCATCCCTGAGGGATAAGAAGGAGCCTTGAACGGTGAGTAGGAGACCCACTGCTCTCTCGGAACCATTTCAACCATGTATGATCCACCGTGCGACAAGTAACGAGCACCAATAAAGCTGCCGCTTCCGGTTGTTCCACCAAACTCGGTTACTGGACGTGGTGACTGATATGCTTGGCTTGGATCTGATGATGTATATTCAATAGCGTTACTCAAAACACCCAGTCTCTCGTGTGAGTATTCACCATTCTTGATACCTGTGGACTGTCCCGGCTCAAGAATGCCGACGGTGTTATACCACCCAATCTCTGTCTTCTTGTTTGTTGTCGCGAAGACGCGGACATATTCATTCTCACGGACTGGGGTGACATTTGGGCGTTGCCGCAGGTCGTCCCACGTTGGCATGAAAACAAATTCTGTTCCATGTTGCTCAACTGGAGCAATCCACTCAGCAACCAGATCCTTATATGAGTTCGCGCCGAGGAAGCCGTCAGCAAACGACTCGTGCCAGATACGTGTATTACCAGTAACAACGCCAATCCGCTTGTTTGCAGTAATGGAGCTTCCACCGATGTCTGACTGATGCTCGACTTCGTCGCCGAGGTCAACAAAGGACTGAACTAAGTATGCTTCGCCAGCATTCAACTTTACCGTCTGGCAGTTTGCACAGGCTGCTAATGGTCCGGTTGGATTAATTCGTACTTGCGTGTTGTCGTAAGCAGCAACAACCAGAATTTCAGCAGGTGCTGGCACTTTCACACTTGCATCGAAGTTGTTCTCACCGGCAGGTTGGATATCGCGAACGAACTCACCTTCCCACGTTGCTGCGTAGTATTCTGTTCCCCACGACTCAACTGGAATCGGTGTGAAAGCAGCGCAACCAAATGGAGAAGCCATGTAGGCGTATACTACAACCGGAGACTCTGATTCAATCTTCAGAACGTTCGATTGAGGAGCGTTCCTTACTGAAATCAAAGGAACCGCGATCTCTCGTGTATCGAACTCAAGGATATCTCCCCCAATAATGTTCTTGGAGGAGGAGGCGCCATTAGCGCGACCAATCTTGACCTGTTGGTTGACAGGGGAGTAGATGTAAAGGAAAAACTCGCTGCGCCTTCTGTCGGCAAAGCGAGAGTCTTGGGCGTTAGTGACTGTGTCTGGGTAGGCTACATAAAAGAGTGTTCCGCCTGCGCATTCTTCCAGCGTATTATCCTGTGCCGAAGCTGGTGTGGAAATAAGCGCAACGCAGAGCAGGCTCAATAGCCCGAGCACAAGACGACCAAATGTGTTTGGTAAAGTCGTAGTCTTCATCATGCTGGATCTCTGGTTGATGAATGGTTAGTGTGTATGATTCGCTGTATAAAACTTTCTGTTCATGTCAGTTAGAGGGAGGGAACGTTTTTGGGTGATAATTCTCATACCCCACTGACTTGAATTCTGACAGGTAAAGACCCGAATGAATATGGCAGTGTTACCGATTTTACGGAAAATTTTTCAATTGGGAACGATTTTTTATCGATTAACCGGACAAAATTTTTCATAGCAAAAAAAACGCGAATTTTGCCAGTTATCTTGCGATAGCATCGTACCATGATTCACGTGGAGGGCAAGTATTGTATGGAAGTGGGAAGCCTAACTGTTGTGCCAACCCCAGTAGGAAATTTAGGAGATATTACTCTGCGGGGAGTGCAAGTGTTGAGGGAAGCAGATTTGATTGCGTGCGAAGACACGCGAGTTACCGGAAAACTCCTAAAACACCTCGAAATCAGTGGAAAACGTCTCATTAGCCTTCACGCTCACAATGAAAAACGGCGCGTTGAGGAACTAATCCAGATGATGGAGTCTGGAGGACACATAGCACTTGTCAGTGATGCAGGGACACCGGGGTTGAGTGATCCTGGATCAATTCTGATTGCCGGCGCAATTAGATCGGCAATACCAGTTGAAGTGTTGCCAGGTGCAAATGCGGTTGTTCCAGCCCTTATTGGCTCTGGACTCCAAACTCGCCCAGCCCTTTTTGAAGGATTTCTTCCACAGAAAAAAGGGCGACAGACAAGGCTCCGTGAACTTACCGGTATTGTAGCTACAATTATTCTCTATGAGTCTCCACACCGATTGCTGAAGCTCTTACGCGAGATAAATGAACACTTTGGAGGGGAGACCAAGGTTGTGGTTGTCCGCGAAATTAGCAAGATTCACGAGGAATATGCTCGAGGAACGGTTGTTGAGCTAATAGCAGAGTTCGAGGGGCGAGCTTCGATTAAAGGGGAAATTGTGGTATTGGTCGGAAGAGCAGAGTCCTGACTGAGACTTTTCCCGATTCGTAGAACGGGTTTCAAGGCTACAATCTCACTTCTTCTATCGGCACTTCTTCACTCAGCTTTCGGCCTCGCCGATAGAATTCAAGGTGGTATGTGGAGAAGGGTTGAGGAATCGACTGTAATCGTATCTTTACGATGTTCGCATTCAGTAACTACATCTTATTCACAATAGGTTCACATTAGGGAGCAACTCATGGAACGTATTCTTGACTCTTGGTACAGTCCAAGCCTCGGACGCGAAATGGAAATCGTAGTCTACGGCCACTATGGCCCAGCTCTCTTAATGTTTCCCTCAGCGGCGGCAGATTATCTCGAATATGAACGATTCTATCTTATCGACTCGATTGAGCATTTAATTGATGCCGGAAAGATCAAGGTCTTCTCAATTAACTCGATCAACAGCGAAAGTTGGCTGAATCACGAGATGGCTCCACGCCAGAAGGCGATTCGGCATCAACAGTACAATCGGTATATCGAGGACGAGGTTGTGCCATATATCAACAACGCAACGGGGGGGAAGACCTTAACGTTAACGGCAGGCGTTTCGCTCGGTGCATTTCACGCCGCGAATGTTTTGTTCCGGCGTCCAGATTTGTTCGATGGTGTGATTGGTATGAGTGGTATATACGACCTGAAGAAGTACTCAAGTGGTTATTGGGACGAAGATGTCTACTTCAATTCGCCAATGGACTATCTGCCGAATCTTACCGATGAGGGAATTTTGGAAATGTTAAGGTCGAAAGAACATATTCACTTCCTCAGCGGTTCTGGGCCATACGAAGACCCAAGTGCAACGCAGGCGATCAGCGATTTGCTCCAGATGAAGCAGATTCCGCATAACATTGAAATCTGGAGTTCAGAGTGGAGCCACGATTGGCCAACGTGGCGGGAGATGTTGCCGAACTATTTAGAACGAAAGGTAATTGAACAAGAAACCGCATGAAACGAATGAAGACCTCGGATGTCAGTCGGCCTCAACAATCCTGAACTGATGATACCAACCCACGAGGAATGATTATGAAGATGCTACCAATGCAACGATTTTGGCGACCGGGCATACTCCTGTCCGGTCTCCTATTCTTTCTGGTTGCTCTCCCCGAACTCTCCGCTCAACGCCGCTTTCCACACCTGTTTACTCTCGACTCGCGCAGCCCAGATACTCTCGCAACTCCCGACCCTACATCCTCTCGGCATCGCTATCGCGTCACTGCTTGGGGTACATACTCGATGTGGGAAGACACGATTAACAGTAGTGTCGATCCAATCTGGATATACTCCTTCCCCGATGAAGAGTGGGCAAAACCGGAGTGGCGAATTTTTGATGGATATCCAATCTATGTTGGCGATCCAAAGATGTTCGACTCCCACGGCTTGCGGGTGAACAATCAACCTTTCCCTGAACAACCACTGAATAGCGTCGATCACAAGTATTCGATGATTATTCAAGGAGATGGAAATCCGCTTACCACAGCTATTGTCGACTGGAACTTTCGTGGTCTCGTAAAGCGGGATGCACACGATAACAACAGTGGATTCCTTTACGTGCTTGTGGAAGAACTACCGTTGACCGAAATAGAGATTTGTGCTATCGACTCCTCTCAGTTTCCTGTAGTGCGGGTCTCTATGCGAGTAATGCAAGACTCTGTGCAAGTCGATAACTTCAGCGACAAACTTCAGCTGTACGAAAATGGCCTTCCTGTCACGATTGACTCGGTTGACTGTTCCGAGCGGATTCGTCCGGTTTCAGTTGCAATGGTCTTCGACAGAAGTGGGAGTATGGACGAAGTGTGGGGACTTTCTACGAGAATAGAAGAGGTGAAAACCGCTGGTAGGAAGTTTGTCGACCGGCTTACCGATGCAGATGAAGCTGCTATCTACTCCTTCTCAAACTGGCCAACGCTGGATCAAACCTGGACTAACAATAGAACGGCAATGCGTCAGGCAATCGACCGCTTGCAGCCAGAAGGCTATACAGCAATGAACGATGCGGTCGATCGTGCCTTAACGGACATTGCCAACCGTCCGGTCTCCTATAAGAAAGCTGTGGTGGTTTTAAGTGATGGTGAAGATAATATCTCGAGTATCGAAAAGATTGGAGATGTGATTGCCCACGCCAAACAAATCGGTGTTCCAGTCTTTGCTATTGGGCTGTTGCTCGATAAAGACGATTCTCTCCAAGCGCTTGCTCGCGAAACTGGAGGGGCATACTTCAGTGTGCGCGATGCCTCGGCTATCGACTCAGTCTTCAACAGCATTGCCGAACGACTCTTCGAGAAGGGGTGTTGCAATGTCTGGTATCGTTCACCACGCCCAACCAAAGATGGGACGTGGCGATTAGTGGAGACAACGCTTCGGCTTGAAAGCGAGACGGTAAGTGCGCCAGATGATGGATACCGCGCTCCAACAAGCACAAGTGGAGTGAACGATCGTACCGATAACGGCAGCCTGAACGTCAGCATCGTACCGAATCCGGCAGCCGAGGGGACAACAGTTATTGTAACGCTCCCTTTATCTACTACTGCGAACGTGCAAGTCGTAAATATCCTCGGCGAAACTCTGCTGACGATTCCTGGCGTTCACTTGCAGCCGGGATCAAACCAGATTGACATTCCTCTAACCCAGTTTGTAGCCGGAAGGTATTTCCTCGTTATCGAAGGAGAGAAGCTCTCTTGGCGTGGTCGGCTTGATGTTGTGAGGTAAGGTTGATTGACCGGAGCCATCAACATCTCTCGTTGTAGTCGAGAACGTTTTTTAACGGTAAACAGGCACTCAGCATTTTGCTTGAGTGCCTGTTCCTTTACTCGTTATCTCTTTGTGCAATTGAGGCTTCGCCTAAGTTTGGGTAGGTGTAGTGTAGAGGGGAGCGCTAAATAGCTATAACTCCACCACAAGGTTGCGAGCATTCAATCCTTCCTTACACAACCAGTCAACAGCATATCGGTAGTCAGGCATGTACTGCGCAACTGTTCGCCAAAATCGGATAGAGTGGTCGAAGTGGCGAAGGTGACAAAGCTCGTGAATCACAACATAGCGCAGAACGCGAGGGGGAAAAAGAATAAGTCGCCAGTTGAAAGAGAGATTCCCCTCCTCGGTACAGCTTCCCCACTTCGTTCGTTGTTCGCGGATCGATACTTTGCGAAAGCGAACCCCAATCCGGCGTGCCTCTTCTAATGCCACCGATGTGATTTGTTCGGCTGCCTGCCCCCTAAGCCAGGCTTTTAGTGCAGGTTGAAGTTGCACCTCGGGTGAGCGAGGGAGATAGACGGAGATTACCCCTACCTGCTGGTTGAGGACAACGTGTGGATCGGAGACTGCCAAGCGTTCTACCATTAAACGGAAAGTTTTTCCTCGGAACTGGATGCTCTCCCCACTCCGCAAGGTTGCTTCCCCTTTCGAGTCCCAGGTACTCTTCCTCCCATATTCCCGAAGTTTTTCCAACACCCACGTGCCATGTTCGCGGACAAACTTATCGGTGTTCACGTAGAGTGGTAGCCGGGCTGGCATTGTCAGCACAACTCCATCGAATGGATTAACTTGCAGCCGCATATGCTTGGCCCTCGGGTTCCGGCGGACAAGGTAGACGACACGCTGACCATTAATCTCAGCGGATTTCCGAGTTACGATAATCTTTTTCTTTGCCGACATTCGTTCCTATTGCTCCTGAATCGAAGCATGCTTTTTTTCCAAACGAACCACTACAAAATACCTCCTCCTAACACTCTCTTCAATAGCTCCACGGTTAGGGAAGAGGTAACAGGATGCGTCGAACCCTCCCGATCTTCTCCAATCAGTGGAGGCTGGTTGTATTTTGGTGATCCTGCACCAAAATGCACGTTCAGAAGAACATAGACCAAATGAAAAGAATGTTTTTCCCACACTTATTTGTGGGAGTTGTTTTTATAGCCCTATTTGTGGGATGTTCCGAGGGGGATCCAGCAAAGGGTAACGGACTTTCAGTCCCTGCCTCAACACCGCAGGAAGCCTACAACTCGCTGATTTTAGCCGCATCGAGTGGCGATTTTGGGGTGATGTACGACCTTATGGATAGTGGAGCGAGGGCAAATTGGCAGATTTTTGTTGAAGTAAGTCGTGCGCAGGTTAATCGACTTGACTCAGCGGAACAGGCAAAGTGGCGCAGTCTTGAAGGGGTGAAGGATATGCGGGATATCTTCTATCGCTATGCCTCGATGACCCCAGCGATGTGGGATCATTACGTAGGGGGATTTCAGTTGCTGAGGGTCGATACGGTGGTCTCCATTGTTGTAATGGAGCGGGATGGACAGGCAAGTGTCGAGTATTTCAGGTGGGAAAACGGAGCATACCGCAAGACCCGATCACCCGAGGCATATGCCCGGCCATCAGTGGAGCGAGTAGCTCCTCAGGCTCCGCCGACTGCAACTCCCAATAGCTCGACAGTTCCGGACGCTAACAAACGGTAATGATAAGATTCTCCTCTTTTCTTGAAATAGAAGTTATCTACTCCCTATATTTGCAGGCTTTTCGTTCCGCTCTGCCGGAGCGAGCTGGCTACTATTGTTGTTTATGAAAACGAAATTGGTTTGAGAACGTGCCTACAATTAACCAACTTGTCCGTAAAGGACGCAGCCTGAAAAAATCAAAGAGCGATTCGCCGGCATTAGAAAGCTGTCCGCAGCGCCGTGGAGTCTGCACACGTGTCTACACCACTACGCCGAAGAAGCCGAACTCGGCACTTCGCAAGGTTGCCCGTGTCCGTCTAACAAACGGTATCGAAGTGACGGCATATATCCCGGGTGAGGGGCACAACCTTCAGGAGCACTCAATCGTGCTGATTCGTGGAGGGCGTATCAAGGATCTTCCGGGTGTTCGCTACCACATCGTTCGAGGCACACTCGACACGCAAGGTGTGGAAGATCGCAGGCAAGCACGTTCTAAATATGGTACCAAGAGACCGAAGAGTAAGTAAGGAATCACATCTTCGGAATCAATTTATCAGTCTTCTTGACATTGTTCGGAAGAGCTGCAATTGGGCCGATATGATAAGAAGCTGTTAACGATACGATCACAATTTATTAACTGGCGCGGCGTGCAAATTTTTCGGACGTCGCGCCCGGTTTTTCAGAATCATTAAAGAGACATGAGAAAGAAACGGGCTGAGAAGCGGCGCATCAATCCTGATCCAAAGTTTAATGACATTACCGTCGAACGGTTTATCAACAACCTAATGTGGCAGGGGAAGAAGAGCATTGCACGCTCACTTCTATACGATGCCCTCGACGTTATTGCAGACCGGACAGGGGAAGAACCGATTGAGGTTTTCCGTAAGGCACTTGCAAACGTCTCGCCGGCAGTTGAGGTTCGTTCGCGCCGCGTAGGTGGTGCAACGTACCAGATCCCAACCGAAGTTCGCCCAGATCGCCGGACGGCACTTGGCATTCGCTGGATTATCCGTTATGCACGGGATCGTCGTGAGAAGGGGATGACTGCAAAGCTGGCCGGTGAGTTGATGGCTGCTGCAAACGGTGAAGGGTCTGCCGTTAAAAAGCGGGAGGAGACACACCGCATGGCCGATGCGAACAAGGCCTTCTCGCACTTCCGTTGGTAAAATTTTTTGGTCGTATGACTTGGCGTCTCATCTTCTTATCGCAGCTTCCCATGCGGTGAGGGGAGATTTCGCTATTGCACAGGTGTAGGAAAAGTATAGTTTCACATAATCAGATTGGGTAAGCACAATGCCTCGCAAATATCCTCTTGAGAGGGTTAGGAATATCGGCATCATGGCGCACATCGATGCTGGCAAGACAACTACAACAGAGCGTATTCTCTACTACACCGGCGTTCTTCACCGTATGGGTGAAGTCCACGAAGGTGCAGCAACGATGGATTACATGGAACAGGAGCAGGAACGTGGAATTACGATTACCTCTGCTTCAACCACTTGTTTCTGGAAAGGAAGCAAAGGGCAGTTCCCAGAACATCGCGTAAACATCATCGATACGCCCGGACACGTTGACTTTACTGTCGAGGTGGAGCGTTCGCTCCGCGTTCTCGACGGTGCTGTTGCACTCTTCTGTTCGGTAGGTGGTGTAGAGCCGCAGTCAGAAACTGTATGGCGTCAGGCCGACAAGTATAAAGTTCCACGCATTGCCTTCGTTAACAAGATGGATCGCGTCGGTGCGGACTTCTTGAATGTGATCGAGATGATGAAGGACCGTTTGGGAGCAAACGCTATTCCAGTACAGCTTCCAGTAGGTCAAGGGGAGATGTTCAAGGGGATCATCGATCTGATCGAGGACAAAGCCTACATCTTTGATGACTCTTCTCTCGGTGCTCACTGGGATGTGATTGACATCCCTCACGACATGGAAGAGCAAGCGCGCGAGTATCGTACGAAGATGCTCGAAGCTGTTGCCGAGGTTGACGATACCCTTCTCGAGAAGTATCTTGAGGGAGAAGAGATTTCCGCAGAGGAGATTAAGAGTGTGCTTCGCCAGGCAACACTTGAAGTTCGGATTATTCCTGTAATGCTCGGCAGCGCATTCAAGAACAAAGGTGTGCAGCAGATGCTCGACACGGTGATCGAGTTCATGCCATCTCCGATAGATGTTGGTGCAACTCCCGGACACGATTATGAAGATGGTCATCACGTGGAGCGGGAAGTTTCTGACACCGAGGAGTTATCAGCACTTGCGTTCAAGATTATTGCCGACAAGTTCGTTGGTAAGCTGACGTTTGCTCGTATCTACTCCGGAACGATGCAAGCTGGCTCGTACGCCATGAATACGATCAACGGAAAGAAGGAGCGGATTGGGCGAATTCTTCGGATGCACGCCAACCACCGTGAGGATGTTGATGAGGCGTATACAGGTGATATTGTCGCGCTCGTTGGTTTGAAAGACACGCGGACGGGTGATACCCTTTCGAGTGCGAACAAGCCAATTGTTCTGGAAAAGATGGAATTCCCAGAGCCGGTAATCGAACAGTCGATCGAGCCGAAGACGAAGGGAGATCAAGATCGTCTTGGCGACGCTCTGGTAAAGCTATCGGAAGAAGATCCTACGTTCCGCGTAAAAGTCGACCACGATACGGGGCAGACCATTATTGCAGGAATGGGTGAGCTTCACCTTGATATTATCGTTGATCGCATCAAGCGCGAGTTCAATGTTGACGCGAATATTGGTCAGCCGCAGGTTGCCTATCGTGAGACATTCCGCAACCCAATCGATCAGGATACGAAGTTTGTTCGGCAGACTGGTGGTAAGGGACAGTATGGTCACGTTACTATCGAGTTTATTCCGAACGAGCCAGGCAAAGGCTTCGAGTTTGTGAGTGAGGTTGTTGGTGGCGTTATTCCTAAGGAATACTTCAAGGCAATCGAGCAGGGTGTTGTCGAGTCGATGCGGAATGGTGTGGTTGCTGGATTCCAAGTAGTAGACGTTAAGGCGCGACTTCACTTTGGATCGTACCATGATGTTGACTCATCGGAAATGGCCTTTAAGATTGCGGCTTCGATGTGCTTTAAAGATGCAATGCGGAAATCTAATCCGGCTCTCCTCGAACCAATTATGGCTGTCGAGGTAATTACCCCGGATGAGTATATGGGTGACGTTATGGGTGATCTTTCAAGCCGTCGTGGAAAGGTTGGCGGAATGGCGAATCGTTCCGACGCGCAGGTGATCACAGCAATGGTTCCACTTTCGGAGATGTTCGGATATGCCACGCGCCTTCGTTCGATGACGCAGGGGCGTGCGATCTTTACTATGACCTTCGACCACTACGATGAAGTGCCGAAATCAATCATGGAAGAGATTATTGAGAAGAGTGGCAAGAAAAGGGTGGTTACCGCTTAATCCCAGTTGCTACATTGACTTTTGATTTTTAAAAAAACACCGTTTCACTAATAACCTGTACAGGAGACTTCAGGAATGGCAAAAGAGAAATTTGATCGCAGTAAACCGCACGTGAACGTCGGTACGATCGGTCACGTTGACCACGGCAAGACGACTCTTACGGCTGCAATCGCAACCGCACTTGCAAAGAAGTTCGGTGGTGAGCAGCGTTCGTTTGACTCGATTGACAACGCACCGGAGGAGAAGGCTCGCGGTATCACAATCGCAACGGCTCACGTTGAGTATCAGACAGACAACCGCCACTATGCTCACGTTGACTGTCCTGGCCACGCCGACTACGTCAAGAACATGATTACTGGTGCCGCTCAGATGGACGGTGCAATTCTTGTTGTAGCTGCAACTGACGGCCCAATGCCGCAGACAAAGGAACACATCCTTCTTGCTCGTCAGGTAGGTGTGCCTCGTATCGTTGTCTTCATGAACAAGGTTGATATCGCTGATCCAGAGCTTCTTGAGCTTGTTGAGCTTGAGGTTCGTGAGCTTCTTTCGCGCTACGAGTTCCCGGGCGACGACATTCCAATCATCATGGGTTCAGCGTTGCAGGCACTTGAGGCAGCAATGAGCGACGCTCCAGTTGAGGATCCGCGCTATCAGTGCATTTGGGACTTGATGCAGGCAGTTGATGACTACATCCCAACACCAGAGCGCGCAACCGACAAGCCGTTCTTGATGCCGATCGAGGACGTTTTCTCGATTTCTGGTCGTGGTACAGTAGGAACAGGCCGTATCGAGCGTGGCATTATTAACCTGAACGAAGAAGTTGAGATTATCGGTCTCGGCGCAAACCGCAAGACGGTTGTTACCGGTATCGAGATGTTCCGCAAACTTCTCGATTCAGGTCAGGCAGGCGACAACGTTGGTCTGTTGCTTCGCGGTGTGGACAAAGATGAACTGGAGCGAGGCATGGTTCTCTGCAAAACTGGTTCGGTTACTCCACACACGAAGTTCAACGCACAGCTCTACGTCCTTTCGAAGGACGAGGGTGGCCGTCACACGCCATTCTTCAACAACTACCGTCCGCAGTTCTACTTCCGTACAACTGACGTGACCGGTGTGATGGGGCTGCCAGCCGGAACCGAGATGGTGATGCCGGGCGACAACATCGACAACATTGAAGTCGAGTTGATCTCCCCAATCGCTATGGAAGAAGGTCTCCGCTTCGCTGTTCGCGAAGGTGGCCGCACCGTAGGCGCAGGCATCGTGACGAAGATCATTGAGTAAGCCTGAACAAATCAATCAGACTGAAGAGTAATCTTCACCAGAACCGCCCTTGCAGGGAAACTTGCAAGGGCGGTTTCTGTTGGGTGAGGAAACAATGTATATTGCCTTTGCTTTGGTTGAACTGTTACAGGTGATCCGTCTGCCTTCATAACAAATCTCTATTCCCATGAAAACTCTCCGACTCTACGATGGCTACCAGAACACCAGCCCGCACCTTCGAGATGAGGTGAAAAAACTCCAGAATCTTTTAGGATTGAGCGAGGATGGTCTCTTCGGACCAAATACCGAGAAGGCTGTAATTGCATTTCAGAAGCAAAACAAGTTGGAGACTGACGGAATTGTAGGGCCGAGAACTTGGGCAAAGTTGCTCGGCGAAGTGCCGTTGAAGAAAGGGAATTTCCCGACAACGTATGGGGAGGGAAACCAGCGGTTGCTAAAGCAATTGAAGGCTGTGCAAGAAAACTATCTCCCGTTTGTTGAGGAGGCCGCGAAGAGAGCCGGTGTACCACCCAGCGTTATCTGCGGAATTGGTTCGCGAGAGTCAGAGTGGGGACTTTCTACGGCACTCGATAAACGGGGACCTGGGGGAAAGGGGGATCACGGACACGGAAGAGGTTTGATGCAGATCGACGACCGCTACCATGCCTTTGCAAGGACTGGGAAGTGGGATAACGCCGAAGCGAATATCTTGTATGCCGCGAAAGTTCTCATCAGTTCGCGAGCATATATCGCAAAACGATATACGCTCGACGATAAAACATTGCTTCGAGCAACTCTTGCAGCCTATAACTGTGGTCCAGGAAATGTAGCGAAGGCTTTGGCAAAGGGGAGAGACATTGATTTCTACACAACTGGCAGAGATTACGGAGCAAACGTGCTGGATCGCGCCGGATGGTTTCAAACGAAGGGAATTGACTGAGAGGTATTAAAAAAGTCTAAGTTGGAGTCAGTTGGGTCAGTTCCAGATGCCATTCTGAATGTAGCGGAGTGAGATTATATGTGGAGCAAATGAAGGTGCGAAACTACAGGCTCTATTGAGGCTTCATCTCGTTCATTTTACCTCTTCGGAGGGAGAGAAACACCAATGCTTTATTTCGGATGTTGAGCAGAAAAGTGAGAAAATTCCATTCTGAGCAAATCGGATGGAGTAAAGGTGTAATTGCCACCGAAAAGTAAATGTCAGCACACCAAATTCCCGCAATCGACTGCTATCACTGGGTTTTCGGCTGTCTGAGTCTTCATCTTTCTATCGTTGGCTGTATGTGTCGCTCACAATTCGATATTCCTTTTTGAGCAAATTCCTTAAAAAACGCTCTCCAGAAACTTGCATAAGGAACCTTGCTCCCCTATATTTGCAGGCTCTTTGATTGACGAGGCCAGAAAGAAGCAAGCAAAGTTCTACGAACTCCTTGTCCTACTTACAGGGAAAGCAGAAGAACCAGGGAAGAGAAAAGCCCTACTTGTTTTCTTGCGCAAAGGGACTTCACACAGAAGTCATCAGGTTGCAAAACCTACCAGAGTGCACGTCGTTGGTCCGAATCAAAGCGACTATAGAAAGTATAAGTGACGTGAGCGTTCATCCGCACCAGCAAAGCGGAGATTCTGTTTACGTCCTAACTGAACGATAACGAGAAGCATAAAAAGATCGTGGCAGCCCAGGTAATTCGCATCAAGCTGAAGTCGTACGATCATAACCTGATCGACAAGTCTACGGAGAAGATCATTCGTACCGTTCGCCAGACCGGCGCGATTGTCTCGGGGCCGATCCCGCTTCCGACGAGACGGACCGTCTACACGGTCAACCGTTCTCCACACATCGACAAAAAATCGCGTGAGCAATTTGAGCAACGAGTTCACAAGCGTCTAATTGACATCTTGAACTCAACGTCCAAAACGGTTGACTCGCTCATGCGGCTGGAGTTGCCAGCCGGTGTCGACGTAGAGATCAAGGTCTAACGCTTCAGGTTCACATCGTTTCTTTATCATCGTTTACGAACAGACGTAGCTGATACTATGCCATCGCTATTGGGTAAAAAACTTGGAATGTCGGGAATCTTTTCCGACGATGGGGTCTACATCCCATGCACACTGATTGAAGCTGGGCCATGTACCATCCTTCAGGTTAAGAATGAAGATGTTGATGGGTACGAGGCTGTGCAGATGGGATTTGGATATGCCAAAGATGCCAATCTCAATCAGCCAATGCGTGGTCACCTCGCCAAGGCAAATGCCTCGGCTCCGGCAACGATCCGCGAGTTCCGCACCTTTGCAGGTGGTCAATATGCTCCGGGAGATGTCATCAACGTTGGTGATCTGTTTGAAGCCGGAGATATGGTTAACATTACGGGCACATCAAAGGGTAAAGGATTTCAAGGGGTTGTAAAGCGTCACGGCTTCTCAGGTGTAGGTGGCCGTACACACGGTCAGCACAACCGCGAACGCGCACCAGGTTCGATTGGCCAGTCAAGTTACCCATCGCGTGTCTTCAAGGGAATGCGAATGGCAGGACGGATGGGAGGGAAGCGGTCAACAATTCGGGGACTTCAGGTGGTTGCGGTAATCCCTGACGAGAACCTGATTGTAGTGAAGGGGTCTGTTCCAGGGGCAATCAATAGCGTAGTCGAGATTAACAAGAACTGATTTCTGATAAGGGGCCGAAGGGGATTCGGTACTCTCAAAGATTCTGATAGCACGAGATTCCGGTAGAGATTCATGAAGGTCGATATACTCGGAAAAGATGGCAGCAAGAAGGGATCAATTGACTTGAGCCCAAGCGTCTTCGGCATTGAGCCGAACGTCGCAGTTATGCACCAAGCCGTCAAAATGCACCTGGCCAATCGTCGCCAGGGGACACATAAGGCGAAAGAACGCTCTGAAGTACGTGGTGGTGGTAAAAAGCCATGGCGTCAGAAAGGACGTGGTGTTGCTCGCGCCGGTACAAGCCGTTCTCCTCTGTGGGTTGGGGGCGGCACAATCTTCGGCCCGCGGCCTCACAGCTACCGTCAGGCAATGCCGAAAAAGATGCGCCGCTTAGCTCGCCGCTCGGCACTTTCACTGAAGGCTCAATCCAGCGAAGTCTATATCGTTGAGAATCTGTCCTTCGATCAGCCGAAAACAGGAATGTTTGCCTCAATGCTTAAGGCAATCAACATTTCCGGAAAAAAGACTCTTCTGCTCACGGCAACCGAGAACGAAACAGTTCTTCGTTCAGGTCGCAACATCCCTAACTGCTTCATCCTCGAAGCACGAAACGCTTCCACATACGATCTTCTCAACAACCAGGTTCTCCTGATTGAAGAAGGAGCCATTGAAGTTCTGCACGGACAGCTTGTAGAAGAGGGTAGGGAAATGGTGGAAGCTGTTGACTTCGACGGAGCAGAGGTAGAGGAGGAGCTTCTCTTCGATGAGAGTGGTGATGATGTGGAGCTTGACGAAGCAGCTGATGATGACGAGACCGGAACTGATGACGAGGAGGAGAAAGAATGAGACAAGTTTTAAAGCGTCCGATCCTTTCGGAAAAAAGTTCATCGTTCGAGCCGCAAGGGAAATATGTCTTTGAGGTCATACCCTCGGCAAACAAGATTGAGATTCGTCGCGCTGTCGAAGATCGCTACAACGTGAAAGTGACGAACGTCCACACGATCACCCAGCGACCGACAAGCCGGACTCGTTGGACAGGGAGAGGGGTCATTTCTGGGAAGACGATTCGACGTAAGAAGGCAATTGTTACTCTCGCACAGGGGCAGACGATTGATTTGTTGGGAGATCTTGAGGACACAAGTCAGGACTAATTGAAGGGGAATCACCGGTTCCGGGTAGAGAAACCCTCGCAAATAGTATAGAGAAATGGGTATACGTAACAGCAAACCGACCACAAGCGCTCGTCGCTACTATTCAACCTCGACATTCGAGGAGATTACGACGAGTACTCCAGAGAAGTCGTTGTTGGCTCCACTGAAGAAGTCAGGGGGTCGAAACAACACCGGGCGAATTACCTCACGCCACCGGGGTGGAGGCCACAAGCGCCGCTATCGCATGATTGACTTCAAGCGGGAGAAGCGGGGAGTGGATGGCACGGTCATGACAATTGAGTATGATCCGAATCGGTCAACTCGCATTTGTCTGGTAGAATATCCCGACGGTGACCTCTGCTACATCCTCGCGCCAGAGAAGCTGAAAGTAGGTGATGTTGTTCGCGCTGGTGAGGACATTGAGTTCAAAGAAGGTAATGCCGGGCCACTCCGGATTATTCCTCTCGGTACGTTTGTCCACAACATTGAGCTTCGTCCCGGAAAGGGAGGGCAGCTTGGTCGCTCAGCCGGTGCAGCCGCTCAGGTTGTAGCTCGCGAAGGAAACTTTACAACGCTCCGCCTCCCTTCAGGTGAGATGCGCATGATTCACAGCACCTGTTATTGCACCATCGGCACGCTGAGCAACTCCGACCACTTGAACATCTCCTACGGTAAAGCCGGACGGATGCGCTGGTACGGAATTCGCCCTCAGACCCGCGGTATGGCGATGAACCCTGTAGATCACCCGAACGGTGGTGGTGAAGGGCGTTCGAAGTCAGGTGGTGGTCGCCAACATCCACGTTCTCCTTGGGGCAAGTATGCTAAAGGAGCGAAGACACGCGATAAGGGTAAGGCGAGCAGCAAGTATATCGTTCGCGGTCGGAAGAAGAAATAAGTAAGAAAGATTTTGCCTGATAGATATTCGATTGAATTATGGCACGTTCGCTGAAAAAAGGACCTTACGTTGACATTCGTCTCACCGAGAAAGTCGAGCAGATGAAAAGTCGCAACGAAAAAAAGGTCATCAAGACATGGGCGAGAGCCTCGACAATCTCTCCAGATTTTGTCGGCTTTACCTTCGCCGTCCACAACGGCAACAAGTTCCTTCCGGTCTACGTGACCGAGAATATGGTTGGTCATAAGCTGGGTGAGTTTGCACTAACGCGAACCTACCGTGGTCACGCGGCTGACAAGAAGAAGAAGTAAGGGGTCAGTTGTCGGGTATCGAAAAAGTAGTCAGGATAGAATATCACAGAGAGTGCCTCCCACGGGGGATGCGCCACTGATAATCGAAAAGAAATCATGTTGGAAGCACGGGCTATTCGTAAAAACATCAGATCGTCACCCCGCAAAATGCGATTGGTCGCTGATCTGGTACGGGGAAAAAATGTCAACGAAGCGTTGGCAATCCTGCGCTACACGCCGAATAAGGCAGCGCGACAGGTTTCGCAGACCTTGTACTCGGCTGTCAGCAACCTAATCAATATTGATGAGCAGAGCGACAACCCTGGAAAGGTCGATTCAGATACGGGGAATGTCTTCGTCAAATTGATTTTTGTTGACCAAGGCCCTGTGATGAAAAGAATGTTGCCCGCTCCGCAAGGGCGTGCATATCGAATTCGCAAGCGTATGTGCAAGCTGACAATCGTTGTCGGGGCGCGATAAAAGAACAAGATTGAACGAGGATTCACTTGGGACAGAAGACTAATCCGATAGGGCTGAGACTTGGCATTATCCGTTCGTGGGATGCCAACTGGTTTGACGAGAACAACTTCTCAGGCAAGCTGTACGAAGATCTTGTCGTTCGGCAATACATCCGCAATCGTCTTCAGCGGGCTGGCGTCAGCCGCTTAGTTATCGACCGGACCGCGAAGCAGATGCGATTGACGATTCACACATCCCGTCCCGGTGTTGTCATCGGCCGCTCGGGAAAAGAGATTGCCCAGCTGGAAGAGGAGATTCGCCAGATCGTTAGCAAGGATGTGAAGGATGTCAAAATCCTGATCCACGAAGTAAAGCGTCCTGAACTGGATGCCTACCTGGTAGCTGAGAATATCGCACAGCAGCTTGAGGGACGTGTCTCCTTCCGTCGGGCGATGAAGCAAGCTGTCAGTTCAACGATGAGAATGGGAGCAGAGGGGATTCGCGTCCGCTGTTCTGGGCGACTTGGAGGGGCTGATATGTCTCGCGTAGAGCAGTACAAAGAGGGACGGGTTCCACTTCACACTCTTCGTGCCGACATCGACTACGCACATGTTACTGCCCGCACGAAGCAGGGAGCAATCGGCGTGAAAGTCTGGATTTGCAAGGGAGAGGTGATCGGTCAGGAACATACATCAAAAGTGTAGGGACACGGTGCATTGTGTCCCAAGGGACATCGACCGGGCATCGTAACCCATTGACCCCGAACAAATTCGCAGAGAATCAGAGCATAAACGACAATGCTGTTACCTAAACGAGTTAAATACCGCAAAACCCAACGAGGCCGCCGCAGAGGCAAGGCTTACCGTGGGTCACAGATAGAGCACGGAACGCACGCGATTAAGACGATGGAACCGGCTTGGATTACCAGCCGCCAGATTGAGTCTGCTCGTATTGCGATCACGCGCCGGATGCGCCGTGACGGTAAAGTCTGGATCCGGGTTTTCCCGGACAAGCCGATCACCAAAAAGCCATTGGAGACCCGAATGGGTTCAGGTAAGGGATCGCCAGAATTCTGGGTAGCCGTTGTAAAGCCGGGGCGGATTCTTTTCGAGATCAGTGGTGTTCCGCACGCGGTTGCGCTCGAGGCACTCCGTCTTGCAAGTCACAAGCTGCCGGTGAAGACCAAAATCGTTACCCGCGCTGACTACAAGCCTGAGGTATCGACAAGAAACTGAACTATTTGATAGACAAACAGGGATTGAAGATATGAAGCCCTCGAAACCGGCTGATCTCCGCCAACTGACCGATGCGGAGCTTGAACAACAGATCATCAACAACCAGCGTTCACTTGTTGACATGCAGTTTAACATGGCTGTTGGTACGCTTGAGAACCCTTCGGCAATGCGTGTGCTAAAGCGCGACATTGCTCGGATGAAGACAATTCTGAACCAACGGAGTAAGTCCGGAGAGGTTGTCTAAGAGGTTAGAGGATTGTGACGGTAGAACTCTGAAGAAGACTTTGAGAAATCATGCAAGAAGAACTGGAAAACCAGACTGAAGCGACCGAGGCAGCAATGGCTGCTGACGGGGCTGTAGAAGAGGCAAATGAGGTTGAAGTTTCTGTTGTAGAGACTGTAGCTGATGCCGCTGCCACCTCTGAAGAAGGGGAAGGGGAGTACAAGCCACATCGCAAGATTCGGACAGGAACAGTTGTCTCCGACAAAATGGAGAAGAGCATCCTCGTTAAAGTGACTCGGCGTGTGCGTCATCCACTCTACAAAAAGTATTTCTTCAAATCGAAGAAGTTCATGGTGCACGATGAGAACAACGAATGTCGGATTGGTGACACAGTTCGCATTGTTGAGACACGCCCGCTCAGTGCTCGTAAGCGCTGGAATCTGGACAAAATTGTAGAACGAGCCAAGTAACATCCGGGGTATTCTACTTCTGCACGCACGCAGGAGGAAGCCCGACGGAATATCTCATAGAGGAAGTCATGATTCAGGAAGAAACCGATCTGGTTGTTGCCGATAATTCAGGCGCGCGTCGTGTCCGCTGCATTCGAGTGCTCGGCGGTAGTAAGCGTCGATATGCAGGTGTAGGAGACGTTATTGTCGTCTCCGTGAAGGCGGCACTACCTGGTGGGGGTGTTAAGAAGGGGGATGTTTCCAGAGCAGTTATCGTTCGCACTCGCAAAGAGACGCGTCGACGTGACGGCAGCTACATCCGCTTCGATGAGAACGCCGCCGTTCTGCTGAATGCTCAAGGTGAGCCACGCGGCACACGTATCTTCGGCCCCGTTGCTCGCGAGCTTCGCGACAGGAACTACATGAAAATTGTATCGCTTGCTCCGGAGGTTTTGTAATGGGAAGAATTCGTATAAAGAAAGGGGATGAGGTTGTTGTGATCAGCGGAACTGACAAGGACGTGAAAGGTCGCGTGCTTGAAGTTATCCCCGCAACAGGAAAGATTCTGGTCGAAGGAGTGAATGTTCGCCGCCGTTCGTGGCGTCGCGGTGTGAATCCAGATTTGCCAGATGGCGGAATTCACGAGAAGTCGCTACCGGTGGATGCCTCCAACGTAATGTTGCTCGATCCAGAGTCAGGAGAACCGACACGCATCGGAATCCGTCACGAAGTCGATGCCGACGGAAATCGCCGCCGCATTCGATTCGCGAAAAAATCGGGGAAAACTATCCCAGAACAGTTCTGAAGTAGAAGCTGACGCGATTGCCAGGAGACTGGATCGCCGATCATCAAGAGAATTATGGCAAACAAGAATACAAACGGCACATCAACTCCTCGACTTCTCGATAAGTATCGCGAGGAAGTCGTACCGAATCTCATGAAGAGGTTCGACTACAACAACGTAATGCGAGTGCCTCGCTTGGTGAAGATCGCTGTAAATCGTGGCATTGGGGATGCTATCAACGATAAGAAGCTGATGCAGGACGCGATTGAGGAGATTAAGCTGATTACCGGACAGACACCGACGGTGATTAACGCGAAGCATTCGATTTCGAACTTTAAGCTGCGCGAGGGAATGCCGATTGGAGTGCGCGTAACGTTGCGCGGATCGCGAATGTATGAATTCTTCGACCGCTTTGTTTCCATCGCTTCGCCACGTATTCGTGACTTCCGGGGCTTCTCCGATAAGTCGTTCGATGGCCGTGGGAACTATACGATTGGCATTCGTGAGCAGATCATCTTCCCCGAGATTGATGTCGACAAAGTTAGCCGGATCAACGGCTTTGATATATCGTTCGTTACCACCGCTGAAAGTGATGAAGAGGCTCACGCACTTCTGCAAGAGATGGGATTCCCATTCCGCAAGCGTGAGGCTGAAGAAGGGGTAACGGCGTAGCAAAAAGAAGAAAGTAAATTAGGCAGATAGAGAACCAGCAAGGCTTAGATAGAGAGAATCCATGGCACGTAAATGTCTGATTGCACGCGAAGTGAAGCGACGCAAACTTGTTGACAAGTATGCAGAAAAGCGGCAGCAGTTGAAAGAGGCAGGGGACTACGAAGGGTTGCAGAAACTGCCCCGGAATAGTGCGCCAGTCAGGCTGCGTAATCGGTGCATGTTAACCGGACGTCCGAGAGCATACTACCGCAAATTTGGACTGTGCCGTATCGAGCTTCGACGCCTCGCCCTTGAAGGAAAGATTCCTGGAATCAGGAAATCAAGCTGGTAATTCACCTACAATGATTGTGAAGGACGACCTGGTCAATTCAATACGACTATGACTGATCCCATTTCAGATTTTCTGACGCGGATACGAAACGCATCACGAGCAGGACATCGTTCGGTCGATGTACCGGCATCGAGAATCAAAGAAGGACTCGCGAACATCCTGAAAGAACAGGGGTTCATTGAGGAATTCGAACGCATCGACGAAGGCCCGCAGGGGGTTATTCGGATGAAGCTGCGCTACGTCAACGGTTCTCCAGCTATGCTGGGACTGCGACGAGTAAGCCGTCCGGGACTTCGCCGCTATGCTGGAGCTACCGAGCTCCCGCGCGTTAGAAACGGACTTGGCATTGCCGTTATCAGTACCTCGCACGGTCTGATGACGGACAAAGAAGCTCGCCGGCGGAATGTAGGAGGAGAAGTCCTCTGCTACGTCTGGTAAGATGATCTGCCGAGTTCTGTCGATTTCGCTTTAGTTGAGATACCGAACACAAACGTACTGGAACAGAAACCGTGTCGAGAATAGGAAAACTGCCGATTGAGATTCCTCAGGGCGTGACCATCAGTCGCGACGGGGACAACATTACGGTAAAAGGACCGAAAGGGGAATTGAGTTTACCCCTAAACCCGGCAATGAATGTTGAGGTTGGCGAGAAGGAAGTTACCGTAAGCCGCCCGAACGACCTTGCATTGAACCGCTCAGCTCACGGGCTTACCCGTTCGCTTATTGCAAATATGGTTCAAGGGGTTTCCGAAGGCTTCAGTCGGAGACTGGAGATTGTCGGTGTCGGTTTCCGTGCCGAAATGAAAGGATCCTACCTTCAGTTGAATCTTGGGTATTCCCATCCGATTATGTTCTTCCCACCGGAAGAAATCCAGATCGCGGTGCCGGAACCAACAAAGATTGACATTACTGGCAGCAGCAAGCAGCTTGTAGGACAGGTTGCCGCCAAGATTCGGAAACTACGTCCGCCGGAGCCTTACAAGGGGAAGGGAGTGAAGTATCAGGGCGAGCAGATTCGTCGCAAGGCCGGCAAAACCGCTGGGTAAGAACTGGTAGAGATTCAGGACGATTTTATTTCACTGTAGAATAATGAGCCAACAGCAAAAATATCAGCGTCGCCTTCGTCGCAAGCGATCGATCAGGAAGACAATCACTGGCACGGCAGAACGCCCGCGTTTGTCGATCAACCGCAGCCTGAAGCACGTCTATCTCCAGGCAATTGATGACGTTTCCGGTCACACAGTGGCTGCCGCATCATCGTTGAACGATGAATTGGTGCAATCACTGATTGAAGGATCGGAAGGAGGACAGAGTATGGCAATCAGCCGGGCCGTAGGGAAGGCAATGGCTCGCCGTCTGAAAGAGAAGAATATCGAGCGGGCGGTTTTCGACCGCAACGGTTTTCTCTATCATGGCCGCATCAAGGCAGTTGCCGATGGTGCTCGTGAAGAAGGATTGAATTTCTAACAGGATTTTTTCGGAGAGACTCGTGGCAGAGAATCATAATAAGCCGAAGATCGGCGAACTCGAACTGAAAGATAAACTTGTCTACCTGAACAGAACCGCAAAGGTCGTCAAAGGTGGACGCCGGTTCGGATTCAGCGCACTTGTTGTTGTTGGAGACGGCAACGGACATGTCGGCGTCGGGCACGGCAAAGCGCAGGAAGTTGCGGGGGCTATTGCCAAGGCAACCGATGCGGCACGCAAGAGCGTAGTGCGGATCCGTTTGTTGGGACACACCATCCCACACGAAGTCTTCGGAAAGTTTGGAGCTGGCAAAGTGTTGCTGAAGCCAGCAACTCCAGGAACTGGAGTAATCGCTGGCGGGGGTGTCCGTGCTGTATTAGAGCTTGCTGGAGTTCAGGATGTGTTGACGAAGAGCAAAGGTTCTTCTAACCCACACAACACTGTGAAGGCAACGCTTCACGCACTCCTCAGTCTGGAGGATGCCAACATGGTAGCGATGCGACGAGGAATCCCCGTTGAGAAAATTCTCAAAGGGTAGAGAAGCAATTCAAAATTCAAAATGTTTACGGTAAAAAGAACCTCTTTGTATCAAAAGTAGGTAGATCAGTCGACATTTTGAATTTTGCATTTATCATTTTGAATTATTATGGCGCGTATCAAGGTAACACAGGTTCGGAGCACGATAGATCGGTCGCTGAAGCAGAAGCGAACCATGAAAGCGCTCGGTCTTGGTAAGATCAATCGAACAAAGACGTACGACGATAGACCGGAGATCAGAGGGATGATCCGTGTCGTGGCACATCTTGTGAAAGTGGAAGAAGTTAATTGACGCGGGGCGATTTCGATTTGACGCAACGCACAGCATTCGATCAGGAACGACAAGTTATGGCGAACCATCTTGGATCACTTCGCTCACCTGGAGCGACAAAAGGCAAAAAACGGATTGGGCGCGGACCAGGTTCAGGTCGTGGCGGCACATCTACACGCGGACATAAAGGGCATAAATCCCGGTCGGGCTTCAATCAGTTGAAGAACTTCGAGGGAGGACAGATGGCCTACATCCGTCGTGTACCGAAATATGGCTTCCACAACCCTTTCCGTGTAGAATATCAGGTGGTTAATCTCAGTCGGCTACAGGAACTGCTCGATGCAGGACGGATCCAGGCCGATGCGATTACACCCGAAAGCCTCTATGCTGCGGGGGCTATTTCCAAGAAGAACCAGCCGGTGAAGATCCTCGGTGTCGGGGAAGTCTCGGCGAAGCTCAACGTAACCGCCCACAAATTTTCCGCCACGGCGCACAAGGGAATCGAGGATGCCGGCGGAACGGTGACGATTCATGAATAAATTTTTCGAAAGTCTCAGGAACGCCTGGCATATAAAGGAGCTGCGTGAGCGGATCATTTTCACAGCACTAATGTTGCTGGTGGTTCGTGCCGGTTCCTTTATTCCACTTCCAGGAATAAATATTGATAACCTGGCCAATGTTGGAACCGGGGGGATTGGTGGCCTCTTCAACATGTTTGTTGGTGGAGCCTACTCGCGAGCAGCAATCTTCTCGCTTGGCATCATGCCCTATATCTCCGCTTCGATTATTATTCAGCTTCTCGGAGCCGTAGTTCCCTCGGTAACGAAAATGCAGCGGGAAGGGGAAGATGGACGTCGGACTTTGAATAATTGGACACGCTATATCACTGTTGCTCTCGCCTTTGGTCAAGGTATGGCGATTGCCCTGACACTGCAGGCATCAGGGACAGGTGCACCACCCGTTCCACCACAGATATACGGTCTCCCCTTTATCATTACGGCTGCGTTAGTGATGACTGCTGGCACAGTCTTTCTGATGTGGATTGGTGAGCAGATTACAGAGAAAGGAATCGGCAATGGTATTTCACTAATCATCTTCATTGGGATTATTGCTGATCTCCCAGCCGGACTTATCGCTGAGTTCCAAGCAATTCAGGCTGGAACACGGAACTTGGTTGTGGAGATGTTGATACTTGCTGCCCTGCTCGGTGTGATTGCCGCTGTTGTGATGTTCACACAGGCAGTGCGGAAGATTCCAGTTCGCTACGCGAAGCGGCAGGTAGGGAAGCGGACAGTTGGTGGACAATCATCACACATTCCTATCAGCATGGTGATTGCAAACGTGATGCCGATCATCTTTGCTCAGGCACTGATGTTCGTGCCACAGGGAATTAGTGGCGTTGCTCCTGATAGTGCTATCGGTCGGTGGTTGAGTGTCAACTTCAGCTTTGGAAGACCTCTCTACTCGCTGACTCTGGCCTTAATGGTTGTCTTCTTTACGTTCTTCTATACGGCGATTGTTTTCAGTCCGCGCGATGTTGCCGAGAACCTGCGGAAGCAGGGAGGCTTCATCCCGAACGTGCGTCCAGGCAAGCCGACTGAAGAGTATCTCGATGGCATCTTAACTCGAGTGACAGTGCCGGGGTCGATCTTCCTCGCAATTGTGGCAATCTTGCCAGCCTTTGCACAGCAATGGGGAGTTTCGCAGGTTTTCGCTCAGTTCTTTGGCGGAACAAGTCTGCTCATCATCATCGGTGTGGCTCTCGACACACTCCGTCAGATCGAGTCCTACTTAGTAATGCGCCACTACGATGGCTTTATGAAGAGTGGCAAACTCCGTGGACGTAAAGCAGTGATGGGCTAAGCAGAGGTGAGTATTTGAGGCGAGGGATGATTGTGATGAAAGCCTATTTGAGTTTGATTTTGATAAGGAAGAGAAAATAGAATGGCTGCGCAAAGTGCACGACGTATGAAGTCGGAAAAGGGACCCGAAGAGATTAATGCACTGCGGGTTGCTGCCGGGATCGTCTCAGGAGTGCACGAAATGCTTCGGGAGCGAGTAGTTCCGGGAGTTACAACCGCAGAGCTTGACAATTTGGCCGAAGAGTTTATTCGGGATCACGGTGCAACTCCAGCCTTTAAAGGCTACGTGATGGGAGATGGTGTGGAGAACCCTTATCCCTCGACACTCTGCATCTCCGTCAACGACGTTGTTGTCCACGGCTTTCCAAGCAAGGATGAGCTGCAAGAGGGAGATATCGTCGCGATTGATGTGGGGGTGATTAAGGAGAGGTATCACGGTGATTGTGCCTTTACCTATGCTGTAGGTGAGATCACTCAAGAGAAGCAGCGTCTTCTCGACGCCACAGTTGAGGCACTGAACCTTGGTATTGAACAGGCAGTAGTAGGGAACTGGATATACGACATCGCCAGAGGAATCCAGAAGCATGTGGAGCAGAGTGGGTTCAGCGTTGTACGGGAACTGGTAGGACATGGGATCGGTCAATCGCTCCACGAAGATCCAGCGATTCCAAACTTTGTGCCAAACCCGTTTGCACGGCATCGATTCCCGAACTTGAAGTTGAGCGAGGGGATGGTGATCTGCATTGAGCCGATGGTTAATGCTGGAACTTTCAAGGTTAGCACAGATGAAGATGGGTGGACAGTTCGGACAGTTGACGGTCTCCCATCGGCACACTTTGAACATATGGTTGTTGTGCGGGAAGGGGAGGCTGAGATATTGACGACTCACATTCCGCATCCAACGTTTGTGTAGAATATAGCGGAGCAGGTAAAGAGTATTGAGAGAAACAGCGTAGGTAAGTATGGCAAAACAGTCCGCAATCAAAGTTGATGGCGTTGTGAGCGAAGTGTTGCCGAACGCTTCATTTCGCGTGAAGCTGGAGAACGATCACGAGATCCTCGCCCATATTTCGGGGAAGATGCGGATGTATTACATCAAGATTCTTCAGGGGGATAAAGTAACTGTTGAGTTGTCCCCTTACGACCTTTCAAAGGGTCGCATTGTCTACCGATACAAGTAACGAGCGTTTTTCCTCTACTGGAGAGGAACGTAATAACGAGCAGAGCAATGAAAGTACAAGCATCAGTCAAGAAGATTTGTGACGGTTGCAAGATCGTTCGGCGGAAGGGTGTTGTTCGGGTGATTTGCAAGAAGAATCCGAAGCACAAGCAGCGTCAGGGATAAGTCGAGAAAGAGCAACCACTTTTATAGAAATATACTATGGCACGCATTGCAGGTATTGATCTTCCCAAAAACAAACATTCGTATATCGGTCTAACCTATATCTACGGTATCGGGCAGACACGAGCGAAAGAAATTCTCGACAAGGCAAACGTTGATCATTCAAAGAAGATTGGCGAGCTGAGTGACGAGGAAGTAAGCCGCATTCGCGCGATTATTCAGAACGAGTACAAAGTTGAGGGTGCTGCCCGAAGCGAAGTGCAGTTGAATATCAAGCGTTTGCAGGATATTGTCAGCTATCGTGGAATGCGGCATCGTCGCGGACTTCCGGTTAACGGACAGCGGACGAGGACAAACTCGCGCACGAGGAAAGGGAAGCGCAAGACGGTTGCTGGAAAGAAGAAAGCAGGTAAGTAAGATAGATGATCGCCCTCAAGTGTGGGGGCGACTATACAGTCAGGAACTATGGCAAAGACACAGAAGCGTAAAAAGAAAATCGTTGCCGATTCCAACGGCAAAGCCTTTATCAAGGCAACGTTTAACAACGTTATGGTCACCGTGACCGATATCTACGGAAACACGTTGAGCTGGAGTTCGGCAGGAAGAAATGGCTTTCGGGGTTCCCGTAAGAACACACCGTATGCCGCTCAGGTATGTGCCGAAAATGCCGGTAGAGAAGCCTACGACATGGGGTTGCGTCGCGTTGATGTGTTTGTCAAAGGACCAGGATCGGGTCGCGAAGCCGCTGTTAGGGCTTTGCAGACAGCCGGTTTGGAAATTCAGACGATTAACGATGTGACGCCGTTACCACACAACGGTTGCCGTCCACCAAAGCGTCGTCGCGTCTAAGTCGGTCGATCGTTGAACTGTCGGTTTGAATAGTTGAAACAGTGAAGGTTCACAAGAGCGGAATGCTCTTCATAGCATCTTATAGTTGATTCATGGCTCGATACACTGGAGCAGTATGTAAGCTCTGCCGTCGCGAGAGGCAGAAACTCTTCCTGAAAGGAAGCAAGTGCTACACCGAGAAGTGTCCGATTGAACGTCGGGCTTATCCTCCCGGTCAGCACGGTGTAGATTCTCGTCGCGCTAAGGCGACTGAGTATGGAATTCAGTTGCGTGAAAAGCAGAAGATCAAGCGATCCTACCGTCTGCTTGAAAAGCAGTTCCGGAGCACCTTCGAAAAGGCAAATCGCCAGCGTGGTGTAACCGGTGAGAATCTGATCAAGTTGCTCGAGAGCAGACTGGATAACACAGTCTACCGTTTGGGGCTTGCCTCTTCACGCGATGCAGCGCGACAGCTTGTGTTGCACCGCCACTTCTTAGTCAACGGTCACTCGGTAAACATTCCGAGCTACCACTTGAAGCCGGGAGATACTATTCAGGTTCGGGCTAAGAGCAAGAAGATTGATGTAATTCACGAGTCGTTGCGACGGATTACCGAACGACAGATTCCTTCATGGCTACAGCTTGACAAGGCGAATCTGAAGGGAACGTTCCTATCGGTTCCAGAGCGCGAGGAAGTGCCGCTCAACGTAAATGAGCAGCTTGTGGTCGAGTTATACTCGAAGTAAAGTAGTGGTGGAGAATGTTGATGGGGATCGATTCTTGGATTGATCTCCACCATCCAAAAGTGTTTATTACGCGGATTCAGAGAGAGTTGTATTGAGGGGAGAGTCGGGCACGTAGAGTGCAAGACCTCTCGCATTGAAAACAGTATTCATGACGACTACAGCAGAAACAAAGCAGATGAGTTCGACAACCGTCTCGATCATGCAAATGCCCGAACGGGTTCACCTCGAGGAATCGACACGTACTGATAGCTACGGTCGCTTTGTCTTGCAACCGTTGGAAGAAGGGTACGGAACAACAATCGGCAATTCCTTCCGGCGGGTGCTCTTAGCATCTATTCCGGGATCGGCAATTTGTGCGATTAAGATTGAAGGAGTGTTGCACGAGTTCCAGACAATCCCCGGTGTTACCGAGGATATGGCTGAGATCGTGCTAAACCTGAAAGAGATGCGCCTAAAGCAGATCGACAAGAAGTCGCACTCAATATCCTTCAGCGTTTCCGGGCCGGGTGTTTTTACCGGTGAGGATATCAGCAAGGCAACAACGGACTACGAAGTATTAAATCCTGAGCACCACATCGCAACCCTATCTGAGGGAGTGACGCTACAGGTAGAACTGCGGATTGGACGGGGTAAGGGATATGTTCTGGCAGAGGATCAGGTAGTTGCCGATGCTCCGATTGGAATGATCCCTATCGACTCGATCTTCACACCAGTTCTGAACGTTCGATACCAAGTTGAGCCAACTCGTGTTGGTCAGAAGACTGACTACGAGAAGCTGACGCTTGAGATCATGACCGACGGCTCGATTACGCCGGAAGAGTCGTTGGCTACGGCAGCGAAGATTATGCGGGATCACATTCAACTCTTCTTGAATTTCGATGCTGAGGAAGCACAGATTCAAGAGGAAGAGGAGACTCGTGAGGCTGAGTTCAATCGGATTCGACGCATTCTGAACACAACCGTAGATGAACTGGAACTTTCCGTTCGTTCACACAATTGTTTGAAGGCAGCAAACATTCACACGATCTCTGATCTTGTCTCACGCCAAGAGAGTGAGATGTTGAAGTTCCGGAACTTCGGGCGGAAATCGTTGACCGAATTGACCGAAATTATTGATGGTTTTGGGTTGACATTCGGAATGGATGTAGACAAGTATCTGAAAGATGAAAAGGAAGCCTAAGGCGTAAAGCCAAAAGCAACAGCGTACAGGTACTAAGTCTACGCAATTGATAGCAGATAACTACAGAATTTGATCAGGCAACAGTCGCCAGTATAGAAAAGGGAAATGAGACACAGAGTTGTAGGAAGAAAGCTCAAGAGAACGGCGAGCCACAGACGCTCACTGCTCCGTTCACTCTCAACTGAGTTGATCCGCCATAAGAGAATAACCACAACCGAAGCGAAGGCTAAGGAAGCCAGCCGTTTTGTTGAGGGACTTATTTCCAAAGCTCGACGGGCTTGGAACGCTGAGAAAGAAGGGGGAGCAATGAACCTGCACGCCCGGCGCATTGTGGGGCGTGATATTCAGGACAAGGGAGTTCTACGTGAGCTTTTTAGCTCAGTTGCTGAAAAGGTAGCTGATCGTCCCGGAGGGTACACGCGCGTAATCCGAATCGGACAGCGCAATGGTGACGCAGCCGAAATGGCCGTGCTGGAACTGGTTGACTACAATCTTGACCGAGATGAAAGCGCAGTCCGCAGCCGCTCGAAAAATCTTATGTCTCGCTCTGAGCGCGTTCGGCGCAGCCAAGAGAAACAGAAGAAGCAAGAGGCTGAAGCTGTGGTTGCTGAAGTCGAGGAGTCAGTTGTTGTAGATGAGGTTGAGGAGATTGAAGAAGTGGTCGCCGAGGTTGAGGCTACTGAGGAAGTTGAGACTGCCGAGGAAGCAGAAGCTGCTGAAGAGGTCGCGGAAGAAGCTCCTGCTGAGGAGGCAACCAACGAGGCCTCTGAGGAGAGTGCACCAGACGATAGCACAAGCGAGGATGATAAGAAGGAAGGGGGAGAGTAACCACATATTCTCTTACCGTTTTATCTTCTGATTTTTAATGATCCTGAACGAGTCGAAAGCGTTATGATTACCGCTTTCGGCTCGTTCTTTTTTTGCTAATACCAAATTCAGTTCCGGAAGACGTATACCAGCAATTGCCCTTCTGTCACTCTGAATAAAGCGAAGTGGAATGGAGAGTCTCGCAAGGATGCTACAGAGGTAGAGTATTGTTCTTTTGAACCGGCGAGATTACCTACGGTGCTCCCTTCGGGGGTCTTTGGAAGACCTCAGGAAGACATACTTGGAGCATTAATACGATCAATGACTTCCCCTTTGAAAATGGCATAAGATAGGATTACGATGAGAGCAATACCACAGGCTGAATTTGTTAAGAGTGCAACTGCTCCGGCACACTACCCAGAGGGTGACCTTCCAGAAGTAGCGTTTGTGGGAAGATCAAATGTGGGCAAATCTTCACTTCTAAATTCTTTAGTTGGTCGAAAGAAACTTGCTCACATCAGCTCGACTCCGGGGAAAACCCGTCACATCAACTTCTATTTGATAGATCGAGCATATCATTTCGTCGATCTTCCCGGATATGGTTACGCGAAAGTCTCTAAGACTGAGCGCGAAGCCTGGCGTAAGAGTATTGAATCCTACCTTACAGGGCGTAGGCAGCTTCGCTTAGTCGTCTCTCTGATTGATATTCGTCACGAACCAACCCGACTGGATCGTGACCTAATCGAGTGGCTTGATCAGCTTGGATTACCCTTCATCATTGTTCTCACTAAATCGGATAAGGTCAAGAGTGGTGAGATCGTAACTCGATTGAAAGAAGTGAACGAACTCTTCTCTTCAAGTCCTAAATTCCTTGAGGCAATTCCCTTCTCAATCAAAGACAAGGATTCAAGGTGGACAGTTTTGAATGCTATTGAGGCACGAGCGAATCTTTGATTTTGTGGAACACTATTTTCACTCAACAAAAGAACGATAGAATACTACGGAATACATTCCTTCTCTCCTGACTGATAACTGAGTCTACTAAACGAACCTATGAACGAACAGCTATGAAAACACGACTTTACACACCAGGGCCAACTCCTGTACCCGAAGGTGTGATGCTACGAATGGCACGGCCAATTATTCACCATCGAACCGAAGAATTCAAGAACGCTTTTGCCGAGGTGAACGAGAATTTGCAGTACCTGTTCTGTACTGAAGAGCCGGTGTTGACTTTGACATCGAGTGGAACAGGAGGGATGGAAGCAGCACTGGCAAACACACTTTGCCGAGGGGAGGAAGTGATTACGGTAAATGGAGGGAAGTTTGGGGAGAGATGGGGGGAGATTGCCACTGCATACGGATTGGTGAATCGGCAGATCGATGTAGAGTGGGGCACGGCTGTGACGGTAGAGATGATTAGAGAGAGATTGGTTAGCTATCCGAACGCGCGGGCAATCTGCCTAACCCACAGTGAAACTTCAACTGGCGTTTTTACTGACATTAAAGAGATCGCCTCAGCGGTCAGGGATGAGTTCGATGGGTTGATTATCGTAGATGGCATTACCGCAGTTGGTGCTCACGAAATGCGGTTCGACGAGTGGGGAATTGACGTTGCCGTTACCGGTTCACAGAAGGGGTTGATGATCCCTCCGGGTCTTGCCTTTATCACCCTAAGCAAACGTGCGTGGGATGCTGCCGAGAAATCAGACCTTCCTTCCTTCTACTTCGATTTGAAGCGAGCTCGTGTTGCCTACGAGAAAGGGGACACAGCTTGGACTCCTGCGGTGACACTCGTGCTTGGATTGCGCGAAGCACTTGCTATGATTCGGAGTGAGGGACGCGAGCAGGTGTGGAGACGCCACGCCCGACTTGCAGCCGGGTTGCGCTCTGGGTTAACGGCTCTTGGATTCGAACTCTTCGGAGCACCTCCATCTAACGCCGTAACGTCGGTTCTGTTGCCGGAGGGGGGAAGCAGCTTCGAGAAGGTGATGAAGCAGAAATACGGAATTACTATGGCAGGGGGACAGGAGGCATTAAAGGGAAAAATCTTCCGCGTTTCTCACCTTGGCTATTACGATGATGGCGATATGCTCACGTTCCTCCACTACGTTGAGCGCACGATGTCCGATCTGGAACTCACTTTTGAGGCGGGGGCAGGTGTTTCGGCTGCACAGCAGACCTTTACCTCTCTTTTGGCAGAAGAGCTTCCAACCAGTTAAGGGTGCGAGTTGATCCGTAGCAACAGTATTTATCAAGGAACAGAGAGAGAAAAAATGATCTATCGAGTGTTGATTGCCGACAGTGTTCACGAAGGCTGCGACGAAATTCTTGCAAGCGAAGGCTTCGAGGTAACTCGTGCTCTCGGGAAAAGCGATGATGAACTTGCTGAGATCATAGGCGAGTTTGATGCGATGATTGTGCGAAGTGCCGTAAAGGTCAAACGTCCCCTTATCGAGAAGATGAGTCGGATGAAGGTGATCGGTCGGGCTGGAGCTGGCGTGGATAACATCGACGTAGGGGCAGCAACCGAGCATGGCATTCTTGTGATGAATACTCCGGGGGGGAACACCATCTCTGCTGCCGAACATACCTTGGCAATGATCCTCACACTCTTGCGCAAGATACCGGCCGCCAACAGATCGCTTCGAGAAGAGAAGTGGGATCGTAAATCGTTTGTTGGAACAGAGTTGTTGGAGAAGACAGTTGGCATTCTTGGCGTGGGTCGTATCGGTACTGAAGTAGCGAAACGTTTGCGTCCATTCGGGGTGAAGTTGCTCGGGTATGATCCGATGCTTGCTGAGGATGCAATCCGGTCGGTAGGGCTTGAGTCGGCCGATCTGGATACAATCATTGCACAGTCTGATATTCTATCGCTTCACCTTCCCTTGAACAGTGAAACTCGTGGAATGATAGGAGCCGAAAGACTGGCGCAGATGAAGCCCGGTTCCTTTATTATCAACTGTGCTCGAGGGGGGATTGTCGATGAAGCAGATATCTTGAACGCCCTTAATGAAGGGAAAATAGCTGGTGTTGCGTTCGATGTTTTTGAGGGAGAACCGCCGGAGTTCCCGAATGAACTGATTCAACATCCAAACGTTGTTTCAACACCCCACATCGCGGCCTCTACTGACGAAGCTCAAGAGCGGGTGGCGTTTGCAATTGCTCGACAGATTGCGGCATTGTTGAAAGGTGGTGAAGGAGTAGGGCTTGTGAATGCTGAAGATTTAGATGGGGCACTCCAGAGCCAGTTTGTACCCTACGCGAAGGCAGCAGTCAGTTTAGGAAAAGTAATTCGAGCACTGATTGGCTCTCGTGACCTTACCATTAATCTTCATCTATTTGAAGAAAATAGTGCGCTAATGCTGAACGGCATTTGCGCCTCGATGCTTGTTGGAATTTTCGAGGGAGAGGAATCACGAGTCAACGCAATCAATGCACCTATTCTGGCAGAGCGTTCGAACGTTGTTGTTACTGCCACTGGAGAGGGGAGAGATGAACGATACCACTTCCTCCTTGGCGCCGAAGTCAAATCAGAAAGAAGCCAGCTTGACCTTGCTGTTACCCTTTTTGGAAACGCCGAACCTCGTCTTGTGATGGTTGACAACTATTGGTTTGATATTCGGCCCGAAGGAGCCCTCCTGCTTATACGCCACCAAGATAGGCCGGGAACACTTGCAGCGATTTCAGCTGTGCTTGGAGAAGAAGGAGTGAACATTGCAGATTTATCGTTAGGACGTAAGAGTGAAGGGGAAGAGGCCATTACTCTTGTGCGACTTGACACGGCATTGTCTGAGGAGGGGATTGCCAAACTGGAGGCGATTGAGCAGGTGGAGCACGGAATGGCATTTTTTCTTTAATGCCCCTATCTGATTTGCGTAACCTTGGCTTCCCTCTCGGTTATATTCACTCGGTTTGTTTGTACGCACTTCCGTGCTGTACCTTCACCTTTTCACCAGTTACGTAGGAGTGGAATCAACTTTAGACGAGTAACATTTGCAGATGGTTCCGTGTAGGTTGGGGGTAATTCGATGACCCATCCTGACAAAAGGAAGTTTCATCCCATTTTGAGGGTATCTGAGAGGAGGCTATATTCGGCGTTGCGAAATGGTAATGCTCTTCGGATAAAGATGAAAATCTACCTGCCACAGATGTATGAGACTCGAGCAATCACTCATCGAATCGCGGAAAACACAGTTCTGACTACGGTTATTATAAACCATATATCAATCAAACTTCACGATAAAGAAGGGGTAGATGCATGAAACGCCTACTGCTATGTCTTGCCGGTCTTTTTATTGCAGTCCCAATTATACTGCAAGCCCAAACAACCGGGACGCTTGCGGGAACGGTTCTCGATGAAAATGGAGAACCAATTCCTGGAGCAACGGTTTTAGTTCTTGGGACAAGTCGCGGTGGTTCGACCGATGCTGACGGTAAATATCTGATTGCTGGCCTGAATGCCGGTACGTTCGAGATTAAAGTCACATCACTTACAAGTCCCGATCCTCTTATCGAGACTGCCAGTATCTCTGTTGGTGTTACAACCACACTGAACTTCCAGTTCAAAAGTGGTGAGGTCATTGGTCAGGGAGTGACAATCACAGGTAACCGAATCAAGAGAGTGGATGCAACCACAACGGGTAGAATAAGCGAGTTAAGTACTGAAGACCTTCTCGGTGGCAATCCTCGCACAACGTTCGGAGCCATTGCTCGTGAGGCAACGGTGAAGACCAGAGATGGAGGATTCAATATCCGTGGGGGGCGTGGTAACGAAGCCTCTATTCGTCGTGATGGTTTCGAAATCACAGACCCTGTCTCAGGTGGAGCCGGTCCAGGTGGACTTGGCCTTTTTCCTGACGTTGCGCAGGTAGCTGTGGAGCGGGCGCAGATTCTTGCATCAGGCTTTGAGGCTGAGTATGGAGACGTTCTTTCAGGTGCGATCAACATTGTGACGAGGAACGGACAGAACAACAAATATGAGGGAATTCTCTCCTATAATACAGGCCTTCCATTCCTCTACGGTTCCAGCAGCCCAATCACAGTAAAAATTGCTGGTACTGACCGTGACACTACACTTCCAGGCTATCAGTTGCAGTCAAGCGGAAGCCAAATTTTTGAGTTTGGTTTCGGTGGATATATTCCGGGGATCAAAAATGGTACGGGGAACAACGCTTTGCGGTTCTATCTCTCCGGCCGTTATAATCCGATTGCACGTAATGGTGGTTATGGCGTCAATGATATGTCGGAGGAGTTCGCTGCTGCACGCACAGTTAAGGCACAAGAAGTGTGGGGGTATGCTTTAGAGCCGTTTAACTTGGGGGAGATTGAAAACGATATTAAGGTGCGGAATTTCAACGCGAAGCTCCGCTATGACATTGCAGGGCTTACCTACCTTGAGTTGGGTGGTGAGATTGGTATGACAACAACGGAAAATCTTGGGTGGGGGAACTACTACCGCCGAGACAATCCTATCACTTCCCGTGCCGAGAATGGTCAGGTTATCTACGATACCAACTTTGCTCTGATGGAGCGGGACATTCAGGCTACAGATGACAATACGTTGATTAACCGTATCACCGGAAAGTTCTGGCAAGGATTGACTGGAGGAACCAGTTACTTCGAAGTAGAGGGGGGGTGGGTTGTCAACAACTTCACTATCGGCAAGAAGGATGAGTCAAAGAGCTACGGCATCTTCGATTTGTTTGATATTCCAGACTTGATCGACGAGGTTAACCTGGAGTCATTCGATCCACAGACCGGACAGATTGCTTCAGGAGATAACGGGGCGATTGATATTTATGAATTGCCACAGAATGACGAAGACCTCGTCCGCAACCCTCTAACAGGTCTGTTCGAGGGAGGAGAGTCTCCAGGTGCAAGCCGGAATCCTTACGGTACAATCGACTTGAACTTCCCGACCCACGGAAACTCTCGTTCACTTGAGATTCGGGAGTCGTCAACTCTTTCATTAAAGGGAGCATACGAGACAAACTTTGATCTCGGCAACACTGCTAACCCAGAAGAGACAGTGAAGACGCAGTTGCGTGCAGGGTTTGACTTTGCATACTACACACTCCGGCGGCACAACAATAGCTTGCCTTGGGATCCAAACCCATTCTTCGATGTGTATGGATTTGATGCAACATACTTTGCATCGGTGGATAGTACTGGCAGACTTCGGGAATTCCTCTCACAGCCATACCATCCATTTAAGGGAGCAGTTTGGGCACAGACTCGTTTCCACTACAACTCGATTGTCTTTAATCCAGGTATCCGGTTTGATTTCTTCAACCCGAACACACAGGGACCACCTCTCACACGGCAGAATGCTGAAGAGCTAATCAGTACGCTCGACACAGTCGGCGATGCCTCGATGAAGGTGCAAGTCAGCCCACGCCTTGGCATCAGTTATCCGATAACTGACAACTCGAACTTCCGAGTCAACTTTGCAATGATGTTCAAGATGCCCGAAATGCGGATACTCTACGATAACGCATATGGCTTTGCAGCTCGTGGTAATCAGATCTTCGGTAATCCTGACATCGATCCGCAGAAGGTTATTATCTATGATCTTGGATACGAGGCGAGCATTAACGACAATTTCTTTGTTGACATCTCAGCCTTTTATAGAGATATTTTCAATCAATCGGGCGTAACATATATTCCTGCTGTGCCAGCATCATATGTGATTCAGACAGTGCAGGAGTACGGAAACGTTCGTGGGTTGGAAGCGACATTAGAAATGAGACCAAGTAGCCCTAATGACCACATAAGGGCACGTTTAAACTATACGCTTCAGCGTGCTGCTGGAACAGCCTCGTCACCTACATCGAACTATGGCACATTGATTGGAGCACCAGATCCATACACAGGTGAGAAGCGGGATAATCCTTTAACGGAATTCCCACTCAGCTACGATCAGACCCACAGCTTTAACGGAACTATTGGTTTCTTCTGGCTGAACGATCAAGGGCCAACACTTGGCGGACTTCATGTGCTTGAGAACACAGATATTTCTCTAACAGCATTATTCGGAACAGGTGGGCCTTACACACGGGTGAACACACGTGGTGAGCAGGTCGGTGAGTTCAACGCAAACCGGTATCCATCGCAGTTCAATTCTGAGGCACGTCTTGGGCGGACAATTTTGTTGAGGGATCTTTTCGGTGAATCTTTCGGTAATACAAACCTTGAGCTGTACGTAACGGTTTCCAACGTCTTTAACACAACCGGTCCGGTTTCGTACTATACCACGACAGGGAATCCTGATCAGAATGGTACATCGCTCAACAGAGGGATTGGTGAGTTCCCAGCAACTCCGTACTTCGATAAAGAAGATCCAAATCGTCCAGAGACCTACGGTACAGGACAGTTCGATCGTTTCGGCACACGGTACTACAATCCATATGCGGACTTGAACCTTGACGGCGTTGTTACCCAGGCTGAGAAGTATGCCGGTTACCAGCGTTTGGTTGCCACAATTCAGTCGCTCCGTGGCAACTACGATCAACCTCGGACGTTCTCCTTCGGCGCACGGCTTCGCTTCTGATAGAATAATTGGAGGTCGCTTCCCGCAGGCTCACGTGAGATGCGGGAAGCAACACCACTTTTTCGCCGAGAAGGCCGAAAACAGATAATGACTTCGAATACAAATAATCGTTCACATTATAGAAACGTAGAAATCATGAGTCTACATACACTACTGCGCTTCTTCCCAGCACTGCTTCTTGCTTTCGGACTCATCGTTGGCTCTGTCGACTCAGTTTCGGCAAAGACAAAGGATGAGAAGAAAGAAGAACAGAAGGGAGATCAGGAGAAGCAAGAGGAAAAGGGAGAACCAACGATCCAGAGAACTCCTCTCGGCACGTTTGAGAGTCTCCAGAATAAAGTCTCGAATATCCAGTTCTTCAGCACAAACTACGGCATCATCTTCTTGAATGTCGCGGCTGGAAATGCTGGAGGCGTTTATCCACGTGGTTCTGGAAAAGCATATCTCTTCGGCGGTGGCATCTGGTTCGGAGCACAAAAACTGTGGCCCAAAGACCCTGCCGATCCAAATAGTCCGAAAGAGTTGCAGTCGAAGAGCGTGATCAGCTACAACCCAAACTCTGGCCGTTCCTGGATGGCTCCGGGCGAGGTTACGCAACCATATCAGACATCACGTCTCGATGGAAGCCCAGAGGCTGTCAACAAATATCGAATCTACTTCTCAACGGAGTACGATCCATTTACTGGGGAACCATTCGACCAAGCAGATATTCAGAACGGCGGATCGAACTGGCCAATATGGGATACTGATCCTAATGAGGACTTTCTCGTTGACCGTTATGTTGGACGTTACGTTAGTGACATTCAGCAGCGCAATCGAAAGACCTTCCCAAAGGGGCCAGCCGTTGTATCGGGTGAGGACATTGTCTCGATCTTCAAAGATACTGACCTGACCCTCTACGAAATTGGTAAGGGACGTGCTACACGCGATGGATATCCACTCGGGATTGAAGTTGACCAGCGAATCTATACGTGGGGCTTTGGGCAGTTCCAGAACTTCATCTTCATTCGCTACAGCATCGTCAACAAATCTGCCGACGTACTCTACAACTGCTACATGGCTCCGGCACTTGACACTGACATCGGGGCTGCTGGAAACGACCGCATGAGAACAGTGATTCCGAGTGCAGCAGAAGATTCTCTTGATCTTGGTGTGCAGTGGTCGGAGACGACAAGTGGCGATCAAGGCTTCGGATATATGGCGGCGGACTTCCTTGAAAGCCCGGCCGTTTATCCAGTTGGCCATCCAGAAGAGGGCTTTATTCGTAAGGACAAGAAGTTCTATACAAACGACGAGCAGTTAGGCTTGCACGCACTTCGCAATTGGGTGATTGATATCGATCCAAGAACACCTGAAGAACGTTACCAGTTTATGGCGGAACCAACTCGTGATGGTGACAATGGTGGAGGAGACAAGCGCTTCTTGCAGTCGACTGGACCATTCAACATGAATCCAGGAGATACTGCCCGCATCGTTGTCGGAGTCATGATTGCTCCGGCGAAGAGCAATGCGCCGAACGGCGAGTGGGAGGACATGGACAGCTTGATTACGCTCGATCTCTTCGCTCAAAAAGTTTACGATGAGAACTTCCTTGCACCACGTCCACCAGATCCAGCAAATGTTAGCTGGCGTCCACTCGACAATGGCGTAGAGCTTCGTTGGGACGAGAAGTCTGAGAGAAGTCTTGACTTCGTAGAGAAAGGTGTAGACTTTGCTGGATACATTATTCAACGTGCTCGCAAAGCGGCTGGTTCAGACATTAACCAATATGACTCGGTTGTTGGTTTCAACATCGGGTATAAGACAATCGGCATTATCCGGCTTCCTACTATTCCGAGTGGAATCAGTCGAGTTGTTGCCGCACGCTCGAGAAACTTGCAAGCACTCGGACCGTGGTGGAGGCTTCCAATGCTTGCAGATACAAATGCTCTTACAGGAATCAATCCACCAACAGCATTGGCAGTTGTGCAGATTGACTGCTTCGATACGATCAAGCGACAAGGAGGACTGGCAGATACGGTTATCGTCCGTCGCAATGGCTGTTTGGATACTCTCTACGGTCTATCATTTGATCCGTTTGACGATGAGAACAACGACTCAACAATTTTCAATGATCTTTCCGGGCATTGGTGGAATGATGGAAGTTGGGGCGACCAGTTCTCAAACAAGGCAATTCGTGATATCGTTCGCGATGCGATTGCTGAGATTATGGATAGCGTCACGAACGGCAGAACCTTTATTGATGTCGGCGACGACAATGGTGATGGTCGGGTTGATGCAAACGAGGTTGACCTGACAGCAAATGAGAAACTGATTAACAACATCGACTACTATTATAAAGTACTTGCATTCGATGGTGGTAGTACCGAAGACAACACACCACCAAAGACAAACACCGGTATTGCAGGTATCAATGAGGTGCGTGCAACTCCTGAGGCTCCGCCTGCCGGGTTGCCAATTACACCGGAAGTGATTTCTCAGAGTGGTCTTGGAGGTATTAGTAACTTCCGCGTTATTGTCTACGATCAAGAGCGCCTTGGACAGATCTTCGGTGGAGATACCCTTGAGTTCGAGTTCCTTCCTTATAAGCTCTGGGATTATGATCCGAACAGACCGAATATCGACAACCGCTTCTTCAGTCCTCGCTGGTACACAAACGAGGTTGTTGTCAGAAGCAAGAAGTTAGGTGAGCTGAACAGATTTGCGATTCCTTTAGTTCGTGGAGATTTTGCGCGACCAGTCTTTTCCGACCGGGCGTTTAGCCAACTCTCCTCGGCAAATCCATCGGGTGGGTTCAGCACGTTCCGATTCTTCAATCTTGACTCAACGTTGGCATCACGCTTTGTCTACTTCAACAGAGATACTACGACGTCGGACGGGGCTGACACAACAGTGGTTGATTCGCTCTACACGGATCTTCGCCACATTGTAGCTGAATACAGAAATACATTTGTGACTGAGCCGGGACAGTTCCTTTTCAGTACAAACGGCGTAACGAAGTCGACGATCGGTGTATCGTTCGACTGGGCCGGACAACAGTTCGGTGACTCGCTTCGTTTTGGACGTTACTTCTCTGACTCAACAATGTGGCCGAACCGTGACTCTTCGATCCTCGGCCACGTTATTGTCAATAGCAATGGAGATCGAGAGTTCAAAAACAACTTCAATCCATTTGATGTCGTTGATGGACCTGGAGGGGGCACACCGAATACTACTCTAATTAATGGAAGTGTGGTATACGGTCAAGATCAGAACAGTATCAACCTGAACCGGTCGACCCCAAGTATTGGTCAACCTAAGATCGAAGTGACCTTTGTTGATGGAGGAACTGAGAACTTGGTGTGGGAAAAAGATGGGAAGACTTACACTGTCAATGGTGTACGATACATCGTACCTGTTGTTCGGAACATCAATTCCTTCTCCTATGATGTCTTCACTACGAATGGAGAACAGTTGGAGGAGGAAGTAAAGTATAACTACGAGTTCCCACCTGACGGTGATATTGGACTTCGACTCGATACGGCTGCGTCAACAGTGCTTCGTAACGAAGAGGCTGTTATTCGCCTTGTTGATCTGGGTGAGTTTGCCATGCTTGCATATGATTGGACCTCAATCAGTGGAGCAACTCCAGCTCAGCGTCGCGATCTGTTGAGCTACCGAACCAATACCGCTCGGACGCCATCCGTTTCACCGATTGGCACACCGAACCGTTATTATGTTGGGGAGTACACCGCGAACATTAGTGACGGAACAACAACAGATGTTCGGTTTGTACACAACCTAATTGTTAACGGTGCTTCGATTGTAGTGGACTTCTCTGGTATGGGATCGACGAACTCAGGACTACAGATCCGTGACAGAACCCGTCGCGATCAGCTTGTGCCAGATAATCCTCCGTCAACGGACTTTGAGTCTGGAGACCAGTTCGTTGTCCACTTTACTGGTGGTGCGGTTGGTTTGCCGGAGCCAGGGGCGAAAGTTCTGGTTGCGATTCCAGATCCAACACCAGGTCCAGGAGAGTTTACAGATGATCTGCTCGATGCAGTACGAGTCGTTCCTAATCCGTATTTGATTGACCATCTTGGTCAGAATACCACAGGGGATAAGAAGATCTACTTTACACGTCTGCCTGAGCAGTGCACGATTGAAATCTATACTGCCGCAGGTGATTTAGTTCAAACAATCGAGCACGACGCTTCGCAGAACGTTGACGGACGTGTTGCCGTTAATGCCTGGGATCTTGTCTCGAAGGGAAATCGTCAGGTGCAGACACAGTTGCTTGTTGCACGCATTGTCACTCCTGACGGAGCAGAGACCGTGAAGAAGTTCTCGATAGTCGTTGGTGGCTTCAGACTCTTTACCCAATAATCTGATATTGTATAGAGAAGACTGAGGAGGGATTCCATCTCTCCTCAGTCACTATCAACTCAATGTCTTTTGACAAGAAACAGGAAACGAAGAATTATATCAATCAGGAGTATAGAGTAATGAAACACATATACTTGTTCGGTCTGTCTCTGCTCGTTTTTGCTGGTGCAGTAGCTACGCTATCTGCGCAGAGTGACACGGACTTTCTCGAGATACTTGAAAGCAAAGAGTTCTCAAAGGTGGGTGTGGGGACAGGAACGTTCCTCAATATCCCTGTGGGAGCACGCGCCACGGCCTTAGGCTCAAGTTTTGCGGCCCTTGCCGACGACCCAACAGCACTCTACTGGAACCCAGCAGGTATTACACAGATTGCTGGAACCAGTGTGTCGGGAAGCTACACGGCAATGTTCGCTGGGATCAACCATAGTTTCGCTGGGATGACCTTCGAAATCAGCGATTCATACAAAGCTGGTATTAGTGCACTATCACTAAGTTCAGGTGATATTGAGGTTACCACGCTGTTTGATCAGAATGGAACTGGTGGATTCTACAGTGCTACAGACCTTGCAATTGCAGCTTCGATTGCAGGACAGCTTACAGATCAGTTCGCGTTTGGGTTTACTAGCAAGGTCGTTAATATGTCCATTTCCGATGTTTCTGCTTCAGGAATTGCATTTGATTTTGGTACGCTCTACGATCCAGGATTCCTCGGAATGAAGATTGCCTTTGCTGTACAGAATCTTTCTGCACCGTTAAAGTATTCAGGTCCTGGTCTTATTCAGAAAGGGCGGACAGATCAAGTGAAAGGTAACAGAGAGCCAGATGTAGAGCTTGAGTCGAATACAGTCTCGCTACCTCTTGCATTTCACGCAGGTGTGATGGCTGACTTGATCCAAAACAATGAGGATCATGTTCTAAGGGGTGTTGGAGAGTTTACGACATCATCTAATCAGGCAGAGGGACTTGGTCTTGGCGTTGAATACGTCTGGAAAGACCTTCTTGCAGCACGCGTAGGCTATCAGACAGGATCGGCTGACGCTTATGGATTGAGTGGAGGCCTTGGTCTTACCTATCAATCCGGGTCATTCAATGCGAATCTTGACTATGCCATTCGTCCACACAAGAACTTGGGGCTGTTGAATACAATCACAGCTTCTATTCGGTTGCGGTAAGAAGTTCGAAGCCTAATCAAGACGATCTCGCACACCAGTGCAAGGCGGGTTTCCCGGTACAGGACGACGATGTCGTTATCGCCGAGAAACCCGCTTATCGTTTGAGCAAGAATCGACTCCTCATAATCTCTTGCCCCAGTTGCCGTCACCGGCCTATGTTCGATAGATAATTATTCGGGTGCTATCATGCTGATCTACTTCAAACGAACGCTCGTCACCACTCTCCTTGTTTGGGGAGGGCTGATTTTTCTCACCGGCCTCATCTATGCCGAACCAAGCTCTCTCGATTTTTCATATTCCTATAGCTGCTATGCTGAAAAAGGAGAGAAGACAACGGTTGAATTTTTCTTCAGGTTCTCTGAGAATGGGCTGACTTACAGCGAGAATTTTGGCAGGCTGCTGATCGACTTCAAGCTCTACGATACTCTGAATCAACCAATTGACAGCTATCTTTGGATGGTTGACCATGAGACGGCTGAAGGAGGGCCTGTGGGAAAAATCTTTGGAGGCCGTGAACGCTTTGAAGCATCTCCTGGAATCTATTATGTAAAGGTTCGGCTTACTGATGCACTTCAGCCTACACGCTTCGACACGACAAGTTTTCAACTTGAGGTGCGCCGCTTTGATCGAGATAAGATTGCCTTGAGTGATATTGATATAACTACGGAGATGGCTCCAACCGACGACACTACACATCCCTTTGCTCGCGGCAACTATATCCTGATGCGGAATATCGATGGCATTATCGGTCCACCGGAGCATCGCCTTAACTCGTATGTCGAGATCTACAATGCTGACAAAATTCCTGCATCCCAATTTGACCTTCTCTGGATTATTGCCGATTCTACTGGAAAGGGAGTATACCTTCACGACACGTTAATTCGTCGACCCTCTACTTCTTCAATCTTTGAAATCAATTCAGTAGTTGTCAATGGCTTAAAAAGTGGGTGGTATATTCTTGCGGCAAAGGTTTTCAACGGTCGTCGTAATAGTGGAGCAACTGATTCTGCAGAAGTTGTCAGAGGATTTTGGGTTTGGAATCCCAAAATTGATTCGTTGACGAACGTTCGGCAAGAGCTAATATCTGAGAGGATGGATTTGATTGATCCTTTATACTCCGGCATGAAGGAAGAGGAGCTCGACAGAGAATATGCCGTTGCCGAATATCTGATGAGTGAAACCAAGCGGAATGTCTGGAAAAGCCTGAGTGGTACAGAGCCCAAGTCCCGTTTCCTCACACAATTCTGGTTAGCTCTTGACGACGACCTTACAACACCCGAAAATCCATTCCGAGATGACTATTTTGAGCGGGTAGATTTAGCTCGCAAACTCTACTATTCGCAGACAACACCAAAAGGGTGGGACAGCGATAGAGGCCGAGTGTTGTTAACGTACGGTACACCAGATGGAGTTGAACGCCGACCAAACGAGCAAAACCGTCGTCCCTATGAAATCTGGACCTATAACTCCTTGCAGATCGAGTTCGTTTTTGTCGACATGGGGAGCACTGGCTCATATAAACTGGTTCACTCTACTGGGCGAAATGAGATTCAATATCCTGAGTGGGAACGGGACTACGTAATTCTACACGATCAATGGTATCGGGAAGAGACAGGGGACCAAGGATTCTAACGAACCAAGTGGGTAAGGGTTGATACGCCGATTCACGAAAACTCTCTGGCGCTTTGCCTTTCACGTCTACGGACGATATGTCCCATTCAGAGCTGGAGCAGCTGTTGCCTCGCTTCTGTTCAGGCCTCTCTATTTTTTTGGATTGCGTCGTTCAGTTGCCCTGACAAATCTTGCCCTCGCTTTTCCAGACAGAGATATTGCTGCTCGGGAGCATATCGCGAGAAACTCCATGCGGAATCTTCTCTCTGTCTACCTTGAGGTTCCACGCCTCAGTCACATGTCTGAGTTAGAACTTCGTTCTCGGCTGCAAATCTCCAACATCGAGTTGCTGACTAATCCGGAGATTGATCAACAGGGGGCACTCCTCCTTTCTGCCCACGTTGGCAACTGGGAGTTGTTAGCAATTGGGGCGGCTCGGCTTTGCGGAAGGAGCTTCTCTGTAATCGTTAAAGGACAGAATGACTTTAATGAACTGGAGCGGACTCGTACTACCTTCGGCAACCGGGTTATTCCACTTCACCGCGCAGCACTAATAGCCAGTAGAACGCTCGCCGAAGGGGGTGTTGTTGCAATGCTCGCCGATCAGTCTGCCTCAGCAAAAGAACTTCCTGTGACCCTCTTCGGTGTGGAAACTACAGCCTTCTCAACGCCAGCCCGGCTTGCTTTGCGGTATCGCCCCAAAGTGATTGTCGGATTTGCAGTTCGAGAGAGGGGAGGAAGCTATCATACCAAGCTGATGGAGATTCAACACGATGATCTCGACGACTCAGCCGAAGGAGTTGCTATATTCACTCGTCGATACCTTGACCTTCTCGAAGATGTGATTCGGAACAATCCTGAGCAGTGGGTTTGGCAACATCGACGCTGGAAACGGTCTCCCGGAGTCCACTATGATTGAGTCTGCATTAATTGTTCAGCCCGGATTCCTCGGCGACGCTGTCTTGGCAACCGGTCTGTTGAGGCTCCTCCACAACCTAAGTCCAACAACCAACGTCGGATTGCTCGTCCGATCAGAATACTCCGCGCTCTTTGCTAAACATCCGGCACTCGGCAGCCTGCACGCTATTGATAAGAGGAGTGCTGACGACTGGCGCAGAGTGCGTGAAGAAATTCGTTCTTGTCACTATGATCTCGCGTTGATTCCCCACCGCTCTCTTCGGTCACAACTCGTCCCTTATCGAGCTGATATTCCTCGGCGAATTGGATTTCGGCAGAGTGCCTCCTCATTCCTCTGTACTGATCGAGTAGAGTATAGAATCGTGGATCATGAACTTCAACGAAATGCTTCACTCTTGGCTGCTGCGGGATTTGATCTTGAGGGGAAATCGCCACAATCGTGGCTTGTACCTGAGGAATCGATAGTGGAGTTGATGCGTGAACGATATGGAGGTGATACTCATCCAGTTGTTGTTGCCCCGGGGTCAGTTTGGCCAACGAAGTGTTGGCCGGAAGAATACTTTGCCGATCTCTGTTGCCAACTAATTGAAGGGGAACATACGGTATTGCTTGTTGGAAGCGAAAAGGAAGGGGCGTTGTGCGAGCGGATTGGGGCGCGAGCCGGTCTGGCGAACGACAGTCAACTGGCTGGCAAACTTTCTCTTCCCGAATTGTCGGCACTTCTCTCGATAGCCGGACGTGTTGTTACCAACGACAGTGCCCCGCTCCACATTGCTGAAGGAGTGGGGACACCCGTAAGCACGATTTTTGGCCCAACTGTTCCCGAGTTCGGTTTTGCTCCCTATCTTCCCGCTTCATCACTTCTTCAAACTTCACTTCCTTGTCGTCCCTGTGGTATTCATGGGCATCAATCTTGTCCAATTGGAACGCACGAGTGTATGCAGTCAGTTTCGGTGGCGGATGTGTTGGCTTCAATAACGTTCAGAGATGTATGAGATGAGGTTGAGGACGATCAAACGGTTTTTTTGCAAAGTTTTCATTGCGGTTGCTCTTTCAGCATTGGAGGTGAGTGGTCGCCCTTACGAACGGCGGGGTGAGGCAATTGTGATTATTGCTCTGCCTGAACCCTTCTACCCACCTCGCGCAATTCCACTCCGTACCCGGTTCCTTGCTTCACTCGGAGAGCCTTCTTCTGTGAATCTCCATAACGAAGAGGGGGCAAGGATTGGTAATCGACGGCAGGGTTAGTACCTTTGCACGTTCATTCAGCGTCGACCTGTTCCTGCACAAGCACGTATGTTGCGTGGTGAACCGGTTGATATATCCGACAACAGCCTTCGTTTCTTGTACAATTTCGTGCGACAGACAATTCTCAGCCTATTCCTGATAGCCTTTTCGGGCATTGTGCTTCGTGCGCAACAGCCCTCAGGCTTCCTCAGCTCTCCACCGGAACCGGTAGCCTCGGTTTTCAATTCGTTGACTTCCTCTTCGACACGTTCAGTGATTTCGCTGAATGGGGCGTGGGAGTATTCTGACGATGGGGGGGATACTTGGAATCCAGTCACAATTCCGGCTTGCTATATGCCTTCGGGCGTTATCAAGCTGCGACGGAGTTTCAAGATTCCCAAAGCTATGCTGAACAAGTATCGCTGGGAGTTAATTGGCTACGGCGTTCAGTACAGTGGCAGCGTTGTCGTTAACGGCAATTTCATTCTTCAGCGTGAAGGATTGATTCCGTTCGATGCTGGCCTTCCTGAAGACATGCAATTGCAGGAGAACAATGTCATCGAGATTGAGACAGATAATCAACTCGACTACTCGGGTACAGTTCCGGGCAGAAGACTGCCGCTGGATGTGCGAACCTACGGTGGTGTTGTCAGGGATATTTTCCTCGTTGGAGTGCCAATCGTTCGTATAGATGATATTAAGATTAGTCGAGGAACAGGTTCAGATCTGCACTTCGATGTCAATATCGTCTCCGGCTCCATCAAGGGGATGCAGTATGGCAGAGCAGATAGTACAGGGGGAGGAACTGGTCGCTTAGATAAGGATCAAGCGGAGTTCGATGTTGCTCTTGTTGTGCGTTCTGCACCTATAAACGATTCAGTGCAAGGAGGGACTACCGGAAGCTCAGAAGGTAAAGTCCTTTTGCAGAGTAAGCGTACCGAGTCGATCAGACTAACTCCTTCAATTACGGCTCCAACGCTCTGGCGTCCCGGTGCTCCCGTTCTCTACACCGCAGTTCTTCAAGTTCGATACCAAGGAGTTTTGCTCGATGAACGGGAAGTCAGTTTCGGTTATCGGAACATTGCCGTTCGTGGTACAGAATTTCGATTGAACGATTCAGCCATTCGGTTGAATGGTGTTGTCTACATCGAAGATTCGAAGGAGTATGGTGTCTCGCTTCCATACGAGCGAATGCTTCAAGACATTGAAGTGATAAGAGATCTCGGAATCAATGTGATTCGCTTTACGGGGGGCGTGCCTCATCCCTACCTGCTCGAACTCTGCGACCGGAACGGCATCATGGCGATGATCGACATTCCGGTTGGTGCTCCTCCGCCGTTCCTCTACGATAACGACCAATATCTCGACCACGCACTGGAGCGAGCACGCCTTACTGTACAGGCTACGCAACGCTATACTTCGGTGATTGGATACGGGATCGGTTTCCCGATTGGAATAAGTGGTGAAAGTGGACATGCCTTCGTTGGTCGATTGAAAGGGCTACTCGACTCGTTGACGACAAATACCCTCGTCTACGCAGTAAGCAATGATTGGTCTGACCCTGAGTTGCAGAGCAGTGTAGATTTTGCTGGCGTCTCACACCTTGATGGAAATATCGGTCAGGTTCAGGCACTTCTGGATAAAACAGCGCAAGATATAGGGGGGAAGATGCCGGTGGTGTTGATGGCCTTCGGCAAACTTGTGCGGACAGATAACCAAAACGGGTATTCCGATTCCACCTCCACTCAGGCTCAAGCAAAGTTTATTGAAGATGTGTACGGCGTAATCAACGGAAGTCAGGTTGCCGGACTCTTCTACTGGGCCTTCAACGACTACAGAACTGATCGTCCACTGCTGACTGTCAACAACGACGACCAATATATAGCCTCCTGTGGGTTGATGACACTCGACCGACAGATGCGCATAGCAGGGAGCACCCTCGGTGCTCTCTACACCGATCAAAAAGTACCTGATCTGGCTATTGGCGAATATTCTCCCCCATCAACTGTTCTCTTCATTATTCTCGGAATCGGGTGTGCTATCCTCTTCCTCTTCCTCATCAACAACTCTCGACGGTTCCGGGAAAATGTTTTTCGTGCTCTGCTTCGGCCTTATAATTTCTTTGCCGATATACGCGATCAGCGCATTCTCTCCACCATCCAGTCTACTATTTTGGCGTTGGTAATCGCACTGACCTTTGCAGTGATTCTCACTTCGCTCTGTTACTACTACCGGATGGATGAAGCCTTCGACTTTGTTTTGAATGCTCTAATTGCGTCTGATGGAATTAAGGGGATGGTCGACTATCTTGTCTGGCGACCTGCACTTGCAGTTACTACCTTTACTGGCATCTTTTTCACCCTTCTAATTCTGTTGGCGGCCATGATTCGCTTCGGTTCGATCTTCGTTCGAAATCGCATCTTCTTCAGCGATGCCTACACGATTGCTGTGTGGGGAGCACTTCCAGTGCTGCTACTGATTCCAGTTGCAATGGTTCTCTACAGACTTTTAGAGTTACCGAGTGCGGGGATATTGGCATTCTTGTTAGTGTTAGGAGTGATTCTCTGGATGTTTTACCGAATTCTTCGTGGCACATCGGTTGTCTACGACATTCGTTCGGCAAAAGTCTACGCCTATGCAGTTGGATCGCTTCTCATTCTTGCACTGATTCTCGTTGTCACCTCGGATAATATCTATGCAATGGTCAGCTACTTAAGGATGGGAATTGCCTCTCTCTATGGAGTCTGATCTTCAGATTGTGAGGTAGGGGGGAGTTGGTGAATCGTGGTAGTTGTGTGGAACGGTTGATTCCCCAGCCTCTGCGCGAAACGGCGTCGAGCAATTCGATAGCGGATTGCCAGCGTGGTAAGTGCAATCGCTCCAGCACCGACACCTATGCCAATCCCGATCCCAATTATTGGCAGTAGCAGAATAGCGGCTAAAAGCAAAAAAATAAAGAAGAATAGCAGCAGAACTACCGTAAGCGTATTCTTGAGAATCGGATTTTTTATCTCTTTTCCGTTGATTGTAATGCGCGAACTCATGGTTGAATACTCCGAATAGCTTAGCGTAATCTGCTGCGAAGGCATTAATGAGACATTTTTCCCTGAACAATAGACTGTAATGTACCTGTCCAAACTTGAACTTGTCGGCTTTAAGTCATTCCCAAAAAAAACAATCCTTCGATTTGATGAGGGAGTAACGGCAATTGTTGGGCCGAACGGTTGTGGTAAGTCGAATATCATCGACGCCATTCGCTGGGCTATAGGTGAGCAACGGGCATCCGTTCTCCGGTCAGATAAGATGGAAAACGTCATCTTTAACGGAACTGGACAACGGAAACCTCTCGGTATGGCCGAGGTATCCCTAACGATTGAAAATACGAAAGGGATTCTACCGACCGAATATAGCGAGGTAACAATCTCCAGACGACTCTTCCGCAATGGTGACTCGGAATATCTGCTGAACAAAACGCAGTGCCGATTAAAGGATATTGTGGAACTCTTCATGGATACCGGGATGGGGGCAAATGCCTACTCGGTTATCGAGTTGAAGATGATCGAGACAATCCTTTCGGACCGTTCAGGAGATCGGCGTCAGCTATTTGAAGAAGCCGCAGGTGTTACCCGCTACAAGCAACGGCGCAAGGAAGCCCTCCGCAAACTTGAGGCTACTCGCACAGATCTCGATCGCGTAAAAGATATTCTGCGTGAAGTCACGAAGAAAGTCTCGTCGCTTGAGCGTCAGGCTGGAAAAGCTGAAGAGTACAATCGACTCGACGAAGAGAGGAGAACACTCGACATTGAGTTGTTGGAACGGGAATATGCCACAACTCTGGATCGAATTGTTCCGCTCGAGGCGAACTTGAAGGAAGCCCGTGCTGCTCGCTCACACTTAGATGAACGCCTTGCAAAAGAAGAACTGACGCTTCGGGAGCTTGAGCGGGAACAGACCGATATTGAGACGGCACTTGCCGAGGCAAACAAGGACCTGGCTGCAATTTCCGATAGGATTGCTCAAGTAGAACGGGAGCGAGCAGTTGCTCACGAGCGGAGGAATTCACTGCAAAGTGGAATTCTTCGTTCCAATCGTGAGGCCGAGGAGGCAAAGGGGGCTATCAAGGCATTGGAGCAAGATCGAGCCGAGATTGAAAGCTCGTTGCAAGAGATTCGCGAACAACTTCAGGAAGCTGGCTTTGGGTTTGATGAGCTGGAAGATCAACTCACGGTAAAAGCAGAGGAATTGCAGCAACGGAAACTTCGAGTGCGTGGAATCCAAGAAGAAGTTGTTGGGGTGATGAACCGTATCGGTGAGCTGCGTGGTGAGGAGGAGAGGGTTCGATCCCAAGCTGAGACTCTTCGGAACCAGTTGGAACGCTATGCCTCGGAAGATGTGGAGACACGGGGAGAACGGGATAGAGCAGGAGAGATTATTGACGAAGTGGAGGGAGAGCTTGTCGTAGGTGAAGAACGTTTGAAGAAGGCTGGGGAAAATTTCACGAACTCGCAGGAGGAAAAAAATCGTCTGCGGAGAGCTATCGACGAAATGAATGCCCGGATATCTGATCTCCGGGACGAAATCAACTCCCGCCAGTCTCGAATTGATTTCCTTTCAAGTCTTGTAGATCAAGATGAGGCTGTCCGCTATTTGATTGCAGCCGAGGAGTGGAACCAGCCAGAACGCCGCACTGTTTCCGATGTGATTGCAACCAATCCTGAATACGTCCGGGCAATTACAACTGCTCTCGGTGAATCTGGTAGCTATCTCGTTGTCCCCTCCTTCCAAGATGCAGCTCGCGGAATGCAGCTTCTCGAAGATGAGATGAAAGGGCGAGCAACCTTTATCTGTCTCAATCGGCTTCCCGAATATCATCTGCGCGACATAGCTGCTGAAGAGTTTGGCATTATTGGACGGGCATCCGAACTTTGCCGTTCGGAGCAGAAATATGAAAGCCTGCGTCACGCTCTGCTCGGGAATACCGTTGTTGTCCGTTCAGTAGAAGAAGCTGTGCGAGTTACCGAAGGTGGTGTAGCCGAACAGGCTGTCACGTTGGAAGGGGTGTTGGTGCGGGCTGGTGGGATTGTGCGGGGGGGGGGAAGTCGGCAGAAAGAGGAGGGAACAGTTATTGGGCGCAAAGAGCAGGTGGAAGTTCTCGGACGTGAAGTTGCTGAGCGAACGGAACAACTTGCTCAGATGCGCAGTGAGATAGTCACCTTGCAGAGCAGACATGACGCGATCGATCTCGGTCGACTCTCCGATGAAGTCCGGCAGGCTCAGCACAGTGTCGGTATCTTGGAGAAGCGTTTGGCACAGGCCGAGTATGAGAAGGAATATGCCGAAGATCTTCTGGTGCAACACGAAGAAGAAGGGGAGCGTGGGGTGAGAGAACTCTCTAAAATGGAAGCAGTTCTCGACAGTATCACGCCACGACGTGAAGGGTTACTTCAAGAGAAAAATACCCTTGAACAACAAGCCGTGGCACTTGGGGAAGAACTTGAAGCCTACGAGGCTTCCTACGCGGCACTAAATGCGGAGATGAATTCCCGTCGGATTGTTCTGGTAGAATTGCAGGCTGAGGAGAAGAATGCGCACCAAGAGCTTGAGCGTATCAAGCGAGATCGTGAGGCTGCCGAGGGGACAATACGGAGAGCAGAGACTGAGGTAAGGGAGGCTGAAGAAGGGATTGAACAGTTAACTGGTTCGGTTGGGGAACTTGAGGAGAGGAGAGGAGAGTTTCAGCAAGAGCTGGAGGAGGCTCGGGCAGAACATCAAAAAATTTCTGAAGCCCAAGCTGCCAAGCGGGAGGAAATCGCAAAACATGCAAATGCGTTGCGTGAAGAGCGGAAGGGGTACGAGGATTCGGTGGAGTTGGCTCACGAGCTTGAAATCAAAATTGGTGAACTCAACGCTAAGGCTGAAAGTTTGGTAGCTCGGGCGTTTGAAGAACTGGAACTTGAGTTGCAGAAGAAAGATTTCGATCATGAAACTTCAACTCCTTTAGGAGAGTTACGTGAACGATTACGTGAAGTGAAAGGGAAGATCAAGATGTTGGGGAACGTTAACCTTCTCGCCTACGAAGAGTGGCAAACTGAGAAGGAGAGATTCGAGTTCTTGCGCGATCAGGTGGAGGATCTGACGAAAGCAGAGACCGACCTTGTGCGAACGATTAACGAGATTAATGAGACTGCACAGCGGCAGTTCTTGGATACATTCGAGCAGATCAGAGGAAATTTCCGGCGATTATTCCAGAGTCTGTTCCACGAGGGGGATGAGGCTGACCTTTTGATTGAAGAGGGGGCGGATGATCTGTTGGAGGCTCGTGTAGAGATTGTGGCCAAGCCGAGAGGGAAACGGCCACATTCCATTGACCTTCTCTCCGGTGGCGAGAAGACTCTTACGGCAATTGCACTACTTTTCGCAATCTATCTGGTAAAGCCTTCTCCTTTCTGTATTCTCGATGAAGTAGATGCCCCACTCGATGATGCGAATATCGAACGCTTTATTCGTTTGATCAGAAACTTTGATAAGAACACTCAATTCATCATCGTTACCCACAACAAGAAGACGATGGCAGCAGCCGACACATTCTTCGGGGTTACGCAGCAAGAAGATGGGGTATCGGAAATTCTGCGGAATACCTTCTTGAAGAAAGGTGAGGAAGAAGAGAATCAAACCAAGGTTGCAGAAGTAGTGTCAGGCTGACCGATCCGAACGGATCAGCTTAGTGAAATTCAACAAATGAAGAGAAGATTATGATGAGTCGATATATCACAATGCTGAGCTTCCTGCTCGTGGGAGCTGCCAGCTTTATCGCGTGCGAGAGCACACCTTCGGATCCTAACGACAATCCGGCATCACAACAAATGTCCTTCAAAGCAGGTTCCAGCTACGAGTATACATCCTATTCAACAGATCCTTCCACTGCCGAGAAAATCAGTGCAACCGAACGGAACCGCCGATTAACCCTCGTCAACACATCAATTTCGGCTTACGGCAAAACGGGAGTTGCACTCTACTTAGATAGCATTCTCACTTTGGGTGGGATTGTAGACGTTGTCGATTCAGTCTACCTTCAACAGCAAGCCGGAACAAACGACATCTTCCGCTATGCTTCAGTTGCGCCGGAGCTTGACTTCTCGGTAATTGGCGAAGTGGATCTCGGGCGAGACTGGATGCACGAAGCTCGGCTTGGATCCTCCTCGGCTCGCTGGTTTGTTGGGAGTGCTAAGGATACCCTTGCCTACGACGCAGGGTTTCCCGCCGTCACGACAAAGGGGCTGGAACTCTCGGTGGTTGACTCGGTTGTTGCCTCGTCGGTGGAGAATCTGACAATTGATGGCAAGCAATATGCCACCACCAAAACAACGCACAACATAAGGCTATCCTTGACCATTCTCCTCGAGACCGAGCAATTCGGGCAGAAAATTACTGTTCCACTCGAAGTAAAGAGTGTGACACTACAGCGGTTCTCCTGGATTTCTGCTGAGCTTGGGGCAGTAGTACGAGAGGAGAGGGAGGGAACAGTGATTGACGCCACAGTTGAGTTTGGGGGATCACAGCAGGGGGTGAACATCCCGGTTCCCGGATATTTCTCTGAGATGACTCAGGTTATCTCAAACTAAGAAGTTGAAAAAGAGACTCTGAATGCTACGGAGAGAGCTGTTGAGGTTCTCTCCGTAGCTTTTTCCTTTCAGTGGGCTGGATAGAGACTGGGAAGTGTTGTTTGTCGATGTTATTGTGCCATCGCTTCACTCAGTTTTGGACTGAGCAGAAGAATCTTTAATCACTAATGTTGGCTATTCGTAAGAAAATTTGAACGACGTATTTTTCTATGGTAGAATAGCCTATATTTGCAGGCTCTATTGCAAGCGACATCATACAAGAGTATGTGAACTGCTTGCGTTGAAAATCGGGCAGGTGGCCGAGTGGTTAAAGGCGACAGACTGTAAATCTGTTCTCAAACGAGTACGGAGGTTCGAATCCTTCCCTGCCCACAGTCAGTTCACACAGAAGGTCAACTGCTGAAAACTGTTCTTTCGCATACGGTTATTGAAGTCGAGCTACGTTATGTCTTTGAGTTGGCCGACCCCAGAGAACATCTTCTCTGATTGTCCCACTCGATGTCACCGTTCATCCGGACTAAGAGTCTCTGTCACGTTTGTGGGAAGAGAGCCGGGGCACGCGGGAGTTGCTCGTCGGTTGTGTGGAGTTTCTGCTCTATACAACTACAACCATCTGATCGATCTCTTTACGACGTGCTCACGTAGCTCAGTTGGTAGAGCACGTCCTTGGTAAGGACGAGGTCACCGGTTCAATCCCGGTCGTGAGCTCTTTCGAGCGTAATTCAAGAGACCTGAGAATTTTCTCGTCTTTTATAAGCGGGGGTAACTCAATTGGTAGAGTCACAGCCTTCCAAGCTGTTGGTTGCGGGTTCGAGTCCCGTCTCCCGCTCTCAGTCGTCCGTCACAAACCGGTATCTGAACCTGGTCGTACAAGAGATTCTGTCGATTTCCGCCTACGGATCGCTCCGTCTTCAAACCATATATACTATAACAAACTGACTTACACTACAGGAATGTAGAGGGAACCATTGTTCCACTCTCATGGGAATCTGTACTGTTGCAAAGCAGTTGTTGACATACGAGTGTAGCTCAATTGGTAGAGCAACGGTCTCCAAAACCGTAGGTTGCGGGTTCAAGTCCTGCCACTCGTGCTTCGGCCCATCGGGTCTGTTCCAGCAGTCACAGACTGCTCGATATTTCTCACGTTGAGGAGATAACTATGAGCAATAAAGCAGCCGGATTCTTCAAAGAAGTCGGCAATGAGATGAAGAAGGTCTCTTGGCCTAACAAGGAGCAGCTTCAAGAAGCCACAATTGTGACGCTTCTGGTTTGTGCAATCATCACCGTTTTCGTCTTTATTATCGACAGAGCATTCATGTTCATTGTCGAGACCTTGTTCAATCTTCTTTAACGTGAAGCTCGTGTAGAGCTTTACACCCGAAACGAGGGGTTCGTTTATCCATGTCGACGCACGAGAATACAATAGAGAAAAAGTGGTATGCCCTGAGAATTTTCTCGGGACATGAGAGTAGAGTACTTCAGTTGTTAGAAAATGAGCTGGAGCGTATCGGCTTAAGTGAATATGTCCCCCACATCATTATCCCTCAAGAAAAAGTTTTTGAGGTTCGTGATGGGAAGAAGCGAACCCGGATGAAGAATTTCCTACCGGGATACCTTCTGATTGAGGCAATCCTGACGAAGAAAGTAATCGACGTTATCCAGAATACGCCCTCGGTGATGAGCTTCCTCGGTCGGAAGAATGAGCCAGAAGCGCTTCAGGATCATGAAGTCAGGCGGATTCTCGACCGGATGGAAGAGCGGAAGAATGTCGAGACAATTGTTGAGGCTTTTGAGGTTGGAGATCCGGTGAAGGTAATCGACGGGCCGTTTAACAACTTCTCTGGGATTGTTCGTGAAGTCAACAACCAGAAGCAGAAGCTGAAAGTGGAAGTCTCCATTTTTGGACGGAAGACTCCGGTGTTGCTCGACTACACGCAGGTTGAAATGGAACGATAATACAGCAGATGCAGTTGCCGGTGGGGGACTGGGGTTCAGAAAGGGACGCCAACGTCGAAGAGAGACAACCGTAACCACCGTCAGCTACTCAAAACATACTATACTATGGCAAAGAAACTACTCGGATCGTTCAAGTTGCAGATTCCTGCTGGTCAAGCCTCCATGGCTCCACCGGTCGGTCCTGCCTTCGGTCAGCGCGGCTTGAACGGCATGGAGTTCGTTAAGCAATTCAACGCCAAGACTCAGAAGGATGGTGGCATCCTGACGCCTGTTCGCGTTAGCTTCTACTCCGACAAAAGTTTTACGTTCGTCGTCAAGAGTCCGCCAGCCGCGGTTCTGATCTTGAAGGCAGCAAACCTGCCGAAGGGTTCGGCTGAACCGAATCGGACGAAAGTTGGAAAGATCAAGCGCGCGCAGCTTGAGGAGATCGCCGAAGTCAAGAAGAACGACCTGAATTGTGATTCGGTCGAGAGTGCCGTTTCGATGCTGGCTGGAACAGCCAGGTCGATGGGTGTGAATGTAGAGGACTGAGGGGAGGCATCGCGCCTCTCACGAGTGTGAGCAATAACTAAGATCATGGGGATGGGGGTCGCGCTGCCAGAGGTAGACCGATCACTGCCCAAGAATCAGAGATTCAAAGAGATGCCAAAGCACAGCAAACGATTCAGCACAGTTGCCAAGAGAGTTGACCGTAACCAGATCTACTCTCTAAAAGAAGCGATCTCTCTCGTTAAAGAGAACGCTACGGCAAAGTTCGACGAGTCAGTCGATATCGCCGTCCGGCTCGGCGTAGATCCGCGTAAAGCAGATCAGAACATCCGTGGTACTGTCTCGCTTCCACACGGTAGCGGCAAGAGCGTTCGCGTTCTCGTCATTACGAAAGAAGGAGGACATGCCGAGGCTGAAGCAGCCGGAGCCGATTTTGTCGGCTATCAGGATATGCTGGAAAAAATCCAGGGAGGGTGGACAGACTTCGATGTCTTGATTGCCTCTCCCGATGTGATGGGAGACCTCGGTAAACTTGGGCGTATTCTCGGCCCGAGAGGATTGATGCCGAACCCGAAAGCTGGTACTGTTACCAACGACGTTGCCACGGCGGTCGGTGAGGTGAAGGCAGGTAAAATCGAGTTCCGCGTCGATAAGACCGGTGTGGTTCACGCCTCAATCGGGAAGGCTTCCTTCGACCATCAAAAAATTGCAGAGAACATCCGAGCCTTTATCGGGACGATTATGCAGGCAAAGCCACAGTCGGCAAAAGGACGTTATCTCAAGGGAGTAACACTCAGTTCTACAATGGGACCGGGAGTTGTGCTCGACGCTTCGCACATCAGCGATCCAGATGAGGTAGCTGCCTAAAGGCTCTACGCAAGGTTGAATTACGCACTCAGTTTTATATAAATCGTCGGCATTACGCTCAAACTGCTTGCTTCTCACTGTGCGGTTTGTTGTGTAGGCCACAGAAATTATCTGTCGTCTGAAAGTCAGGCGCGATCAAGGAACAACAACTTTCGGTTCCATGACCAAAGAACAGAAAATAGCGGTCGTTAACGAACTCTCCGAGATGTTCGAAGGGGCTGCCGGCTTCTATTCAATCGACTTTACCGGTCTGAATGTTGCCGACACAATCGAGCTTCGTAGAGAGTTCAAGAATGCCGGAGTACGTTACCGTGTTGCTAAAAACACGCTCATCAGGCGTGCTCTCTCCGAGAGGGGGGAAGAGTATAGCGATGAAGTTCTCGAGCGGCTTGTAGGGCAGACTGGCGTGGCAATTGGATATGAAGACCCAGCCGTGCCAGCACGTATCCTGAAGAAGTTTATCGAGGATAGAAAGGCTGAAAAACCGAAACTGAATTTTGCAGTAATCGAAGGGACGATATACAACGGAGACCAGCTAAAGCAGGTTGCCGCTATGCCGTCACGCCAAGATATTATGGCGTCGATCCTCGGTTCTCTGCAAGCACCGGTTTCGGGCATCGTAGGTTCGATTAACGCTGTAATGCGTGATCTTTCCTCGCTGATCGAAGAGGTTGCGAAAAAGCAAGCCGAAGCTTCGGCCTAAGCCAGTACTCTCGGTAGTGGGAAAGGGCTATCTCTTTCCCACCAATAAAATTTTTGAAGACAAACATTATTCAATTTTTCTCACGAGGAAATAATCATGGCGAACATTGAAGAGCTGTTAGAACAAATCAGTAATCTTACTCTCGGCGAGGCAGCCGAGTTGAAGACGATGATGGAAGAGAAGTTCGGCGTTACTGCAGCCGCTCCAATGATGATGGCAGCAGCCGCACCTGAGGGTGCAGCCGCAGCAGCAGAAGAGCAGACTGAGTTCACTGTTGAGCTGACGAGCGCTGGTGCACAGAAGATCAACGTTATTAAGGTTGTCCGTGAAGTTACTGGACTTGGCCTGAAAGAGGCGAAGGATCTTGTTGACGGAGCACCGAGCGCAATCAAGGAAGAGGTCTCTAAGGAAGAGGCTGAAGCCTTGAAGAAGAAGCTCGAAGAGGCAGGTGCTCAGGTTACATTGAAGTAACCGACACCATCTTCTCTCGATTCATTTATTGTTATGCAGAATGGCTCTCTGTCCTGAAATTGGGCAGGGAGCCTGATTGCGTTCGGTCATGCTTCCGAGAGAAATCACAAAGTCTTCGGATTCTTGCAAAATTGGACGTGCAATATCCCTAAAGACGAGCCGTCGAGACCGTTTCATATGATCCTCAAATACCGGCAATTCTTTCAAACATTGCAGCAGCAAACTGACCAGCGGATCCAACTTATGGGCGCAAGTGCCCGAACGAATGCCACGACCATACCTGCAACAGGGAAACAAACGCCCCATATCAAAAATTTTTCAACGGATTCTCGAATCGGCTTGTGCTGGCTCGATGAGTCCTTTTTTTGTTTGAATCGCGTTCAATTCGCTTGACTATCAGGTCTGGCTGGATTGAGAGTGAAGAAGTAGAGAAATACAACGCAAGCATCTCAGCGCCCCAAACTGAATATAACCGGAGGAACCAGAGTGAGCACCACGGGAACAAACCGCTATCAGAGACGAGAACGACTGACGTTCGCCCGAGTCAATGAAATCTTGGAGATGCCCGACCTGCTGAATGTGCAGATCGAAGCCTACAAAGATTTTTTGCAGGACGAAGTACATCCAGCAGAGCGCGAGCCAACCGGATTGCAACAGGCATTCATAGCAAACTTCCCGATTCTCGACGCACGGGAAATTTTTACCCTCGAGTTTCTCGATTACCGTATCGAGCGACCGAAGTACAATGTGGATGAATGCCGCGATCGGGAATTGACACATGCTGCCTCGTTGAAAGCACGTCTCCGCCTCAGCTCGAAAGCTGATGAGGATTCTGATGACTACATCGAGACAATCGAGCAAGAGGTCTATATGGGGAATGTCCCGATGATGACCGACCGCGGAACCTTCGTTATCAACGGTGCTGAGCGTGTGATTGTCTCGCAGCTTCACCGTTCACCCGGTGTCTTCTTCTCGGATGCGATCCATCCGAACGGCACACGCATTTTCTCTGCACGTATTATTCCGTTCCGTGGATCGTGGGTGGAGTTCACCACCGATATTCAGAACGTGATGTATGCCTATATCGACCGGAAAAAGAAATTCCCGGTCACCACACTTCTCCGTGCTCTCGGCTTTTCGTCGGATGATGAGCTGCTGGAGCTGTTCTCGCTGACTCAGGAGGTAAATGTCTCCGACCTGATCGACAGCGAGAATCGTGTGATTGCCGGCGACGTAATCAACATGAATACGGGTGAGATTGTTGCAAGCAAAGATGATCCGATAACCGAAGAGTTGCTCGTAAGCCTGCAGGAAGCAGGTGTCGAGAGTGTGAAGGTCTACACAGAAGATGCGTCGGAGAACGACTCTGTTATTCTCAAGACAATTGACAAAGACATTTCTCGGAGCGAGGAAGATGCTCTCGAGGCAATCTACCGCCAACTCCGCTCGGGCGAAGCTCCAGATTTGGAGACGGCTCGGTCGCTCATCGATAAGCTCTTCTTCAATCCGAAGCGCTACGATCTCGGAGAAGTTGGTCGCCACCGCATCAACGATCGTCTCGGCTTGGATATTCCAACCGATCAGACAACGTTGACTCGGGATGATATTGTGGCGATCATTCAATACTTGATCGAACTCCACGCAGGCAAACGTCAGGTTGACGATATTGACCATTTAGGAAATCGTCGCGTCCGGACAGTAGGGGAGCAGCTTGCTCAGCAAGTGAATATCGGCATGTCGCGCATGGCTCGCACCATCAAGGAGCGGATGAACATTCACGACATGGATAACTTCGCTCCGTCGGAGTTAGTGAACGCAAGAACGGTTACCTCGGTGATTAACACGTTCTTCGGCACGAACCAGTTGTCGCAGTTCATGGATCAAACAAATCCGCTTTCGGAGATGACCCACAAGCGGAGAATGTCGGCACTCGGTCCGGGAGGACTTACCCGCGAGCGCGCAGGCTTCGAGGTTCGTGACGTTCACTACACCCACTACGGGCGTCTCTGCCCAATCGAGACCCCGGAAGGTCCGAATATCGGGTTGATCTCCTCGCTCTGCATTCACGCGCGGATCAATAGCTTCGGTTTTATCGAAACCCCATACCGTATTGTTAAAGATGGGAAGGTGACCGATGAAATCGCCTACCTCTCAGCAGACAAAGAAGAGGGGGCACTGATTGCAACGGCAACAGTGAAGGTGGATAAGAACGGCATGATTGACCAAGAGCGAGTTCGTGCTCGTAGGTCAGGTGACTTTGTGATGGCTGAGCCACACGAGATTGAATACATGGACGTTGCGCCGAACCAGATTGTGTCGGCTGCTGCTGCCATGATTCCATTCTTGGAACACGACGATGCGAACCGCGCGCTGATGGGATCGAACATGCAACGCCAAGCCGTGCCACTGCTTCGCCCTGAGGAGCCGATTGTAGGAACTGGTATGGAGTCGAAAATTGCTATCGACTCGCGGGCAATTATTACAGCCGAAAGGGATGGTGAGGTGAAGTATGTCGACTCAACGAAGGTTGTTGTCGAGTACTACAGCGACCTTACGCGGGATGAAGAGCTGGTCTCCTTCGTGGATGATCGTAGGAGAGAGTATAACCTGACAAAGTTCTTCCGGACAAACCAGGATACCTGCATTAATCAGCGCCCAGTTGTCAACACCGGTGATCGTTTCAAGAAGGGCGATGTTCTGGTTGACAGCAGTTCGACACGACATGGCGAGCTTGCGCTCGGTCGAAATCTGATGGTTGCCTTCATGCCGTGGCGTGGGTACAACTTCGAAGATGCTATTGTTGTTTCTGAGCGTTTAGTGAGTGAGGATGTCTACACATCTGTCCACATCGACGTTCACTCTATCCACGTTCGCGATACGAAGCGAGGGGAGGAAGAACTGACGCGAGAGATTCCAAACGTCAGCGATGAAGCTGTGCGGAATCTCGACGAGCATGGCATTATTCGTGTTGGATCGGAAGTGACCGAAGGGGATATCCTCGTTGGAAAGATTACTCCGAAAGGGGAGACCGATCCGACTCCTGAGGAGAAACTTCTCCGCGCAATCTTCGGGGACAAAGCTGGTGACGTGAAGGACGCATCGATGAAGCTCCCTCCGGGAAGCAAAGGTGTCGTCATCAACTCGCAGCTCTTCAGCCGCCGGATTATCACGAAGGATACGGATGTTCGCAAGGAAGAGAAGCGACGTCAGGAGATGCTGGATAGGCAGCTTCAGGAATCAATCGAAACCTATACTCGGATGTTAGCCGAGAAGTTAGGGCAGTTACTCGACAACGAGACTTCACTCGGCATTAAAGACCTGGATGGTACTACTATTATCCGTTCCGGTACAGCACTGAAGAGTGACACCTTCATCGAGAAGCTGGCAGACGGAGCCGATATTGGCACGCTGAATGGCGAAGAGGAGTGGGTTGATAATAAGCGGAAGAATCAGCTTGTCTCCAAGTGCTATCGGAACTACCGTCGAGTAATCGACCGTGTGATTGAGGATACCGAGATCGAGAAGAACAAGGTAATCCAAGGGGATGAGCTTCAGCCCGGTATCATGCAGATGGCAAAGGTTTACGTTGCTAAGAAGCGAAAGCTCCAAGTAGGTGATAAGATGGCTGGACGCCACGGCAACAAAGGTGTTGTCGCAAAGATTGTTCGGGTCGAGGATATGCCATTCCTTCCAGATGGAACTCCGATTGACATCGTGCTCAATCCACTTGGTGTGCCTTCGCGTATGAACCTTGGGCAGCTCTACGAAACAGCTCTCGGTTGGGCTGGATTGAAACTTGGGGTCAACTTTGCCACACCAATTTTCGACGGCGCACATTGGGATGACGTGGAGAGTTGGCTTGAGAAAGCGAAGCTCGAGCCGAGTGGGAAAACAGATCTTTACGACGGGCGGACAGGAGAACGATTCGATCATCAGGTGACGGTTGGCGTGATTTACATGCTGAAGCTGTCCCACCTTGTTGAAGATAAAATTCACGCCCGTTCAATCGGCCCATACTCACTGATTACGCAGCAGCCACTTGGTGGTAAAGCACAGTTCGGTGGTCAGCGTTTCGGAGAGATGGAGGTTTGGGCACTGGAGGCATACGGTGCAGCCAATGTTCTGCAAGAAATTCTGACCGTGAAGTCAGATGACGTGCACGGACGTGCAAAGGCCTACGAGTCGATTGTTAAGGGAGAGAATCTGCCAGAGCCAAACATTCCGGAATCGTTCAACGTTTTGGTTCGGGAGCTACAGGGGCTTGGCCTCGAAGTGAAGATCGACTAATCGAAGAAGGAAGCGGAGTGCCGCTCAAGGTGAAGTTGTCGTAAGTAAATTCAAGAACATCAACATAGAGGGATCGCCGTGTACACACAACCCAACCAGATTGTCGGGCAGAACTTTCGGCGGATCATGATCAAGCTCGCTTCGTCGGACGATATTCTGAATCGTTCGCATGGTGAGGTGACCAAGCCGGAGACGATCAACTATCGGTCCTTCCGTCCAGAAAAGGATGGACTCTTCTGCGAGAAGATTTTTGGACCAGTACGCGATTGGGAATGCCATTGCGGCAAGTACAAACGAATCCGATACAAAGGAATTATCTGCGACCGCTGCGGCGTTGAAGTGACGCAAAAAGCGGTTCGCCGGGAACGAATGGGGCACATCGCCCTCGCCGTTCCGGTTGTTCATATCTGGTACTTGAAATCGTTGCCATCGAAAATCGGGGCCGTTCTCGGTTTGCCGACAAAAGATGTGGAGCGGATTGTCTACTACGAGTCGTACGTTGTTGTGCAGCCGGGTGAGACCGGTTTGCAGACGATGGACTTGTTGACCGAGGAGCAGTATTTGGACATCATGGCTTCGCTTCCACCAACAAACGACGAACTCGACGATGAGGATCAGAAGAAGTTCATCGCGCTGATTGGTGGTGAGGCTGTTAAGGAGATTTTGAAGCGGGTTGATCCCGATTCGTTGGCTGTAGAGCTACGTGAGCGTTCGAAGACTGAGACCTCACAGCAGAAGCGCCAGGAAGCACTGAAGCGACTTCGCGTTGTCAATGCTTTTCGCAAAAAGCCAGACACTGATGTGGAGCCAAACTTAGCGGAGTGGATGGTGCTGGATGTGATTCCAGTAATTCCACCAGAGCTTCGCCCTCTTGTTCCACTTGAGGGTGGACGCTTTGCTACGTCTGACTTGAACGACCTCTATCGTCGCGTGATTATTCGCAACAACCGTCTGAAGCGATTGATGGATATCGAGGCTCCAGAGGTGATTCTCCGCAACGAGAAGCGTATGCTTCAGGAAGCGGTAGATGCTCTCTTCGATAACTCGCGGAGAGGTTCATCAGCCCGGGCTGACTCGTCACGTGCGCTAAAATCACTTTCAGATATTCTGAAGGGGAAACAGGGACGGTTCCGCCAAAACCTTCTCGGAAAGCGCGTTGATTATTCTGGACGTTCGGTAATCGTAGTTGGTCCGGAGATGCGTTTGCACGAGTGTGGTCTGCCGAAGGATATGGCCGTTGAGCTATTTAAGCCATTTATTATCCGGAAGCTGATTGAACGTGGACACGTAAAAACGGTGAAGTCGGCGAAGAAGGTTGTTGAGAGAAAGACCAATGAAGTGTGGGATATTCTCGAGACAGTGATCGACGGACATCCAGTGATGTTAAACCGTGCGCCAACACTTCACCGACTTGGAATTCAAGCCTTCCAGCCCCGTTTGGTTGAGGGTAAAGCTATCCACCTTCACCCGTTGGTCTGTACGGCGTTCAACGCTGACTTCGACGGTGACCAGATGGCTGTTCACGTACCACTCAGCTACGACGCGCAGCTCGAGGCGATGCTTCTGATGCTCTCCTCGCACAACATTATCTCCGCTCAGAGTGGTGACCCGATTGCTGTCCCTTCGCAGGACATGGTTCTCGGTTGTTACTATGTGACGAAGATCTTCCCTGGTGCGAAGGGTGAGGGAAAGCTCTTCTCCTCGCCGGAAGAAGTGATTGTTGCCTTGAACACGAAGGCAGTTCACCTTCAAGCTCGGATTAAGGTGCGAATCAAGGGTGAAATCATCGAGACATCTGTTGGCCGCGTTCTCTTCAACCAGCTTGTGCCGGAAGAGTTGGGATATATCGACAGACTTCTGACAAAGAAGGAGATGACGAAGCTGATCTCCGAGTGCTTCCGCAAAGCGAAGTCGCTGAAGACAATCCGTTTCCTCGATCGATTGAAAGACATGGGGTTCACCTACGCTACGGCTGGAGGACTTTCCGTGTCGATCTCGGACGTTATTGTGCCGGGTGAGAAGGATGATATTATTGCACGGGCACAAGCCGAAGTCGATAAGCTACAACAGTACTATCTCGAAGGTGTTATCACCAACGGTGAACGATACAACAAGGTTATCGACGTATGGTCGAACGCTACGAACCGAATCTCACAGCACTTGCAGGTTGACCTGAAAGAAGACAAAGATGGGTTCAACACGTTCTGGATGATGCTCGACTCAAAGGCTCGTGGATCTACAGAGCAGATCAAGCAGCTTGGAGGTATTCGTGGACTGATGGCCAAGCCACAGAAGTCTCTCTCTGGTGGTGTTGGCGAGTTGATCGAGAACCCGATTACTTCAAACTTTAAGGAAGGACTTTCGATTCTCGAGTACTTTATCTCCACGCACGGTGCTCGTAAAGGTCTGGCTGATACGGCGTTGAAGACTGCTGATGCTGGATACCTAACTCGTCGTCTTATCGACGTTGCGCAGGATTCGATCATCAACCACCACGACTGTGGTACTATTCGTGGTCTTGAAATGCGTGCCCTGAAAGAAGGGGAGAACGTCAAGGAGCACTTACACGAGCGCGTGCTGGGGCGTGTTGCGCTGGAAGATGTAGTCAATCCTTTGACAGATGAAGTGATTGTAAAAGCTGGCCAGATGATTGGCAAGGATGAGGCTCAGGAAATCTCTGAGACGCCAATTGAGATGGTGAAGATTCGCTCGGTATTGACGTGCGAAACTCCTCGCGGTATTTGCGCACAGTGCTACGGCACGAACATGACTACCGGAAACCTTTCAAACGTCGGTGAAGCTGTTGGTATCATTGCCGCACAGTCAATCGGTGAGCCGGGAACGCAGCTTACGCTCCGTACCTTCCACACCGGTGGTACGGCCTCTCTGGTTGCCGCGCAGAGCACTGTGCAGGCAAAGAGTGAGGGTAAGATTCACTACGAGGGTATCCGCCATATCGAACGAGTAGATGTCGATCCAGATACTGGGTTGGAGTCGAGTGCTCGCATTGTTGTAGGGCGTGCCGGCATGTTGGAGATTCGCGATGCAGACAACCGTACCGTTAGCAAGTACGATGTTGCCTACGGTTCGGTGCTTCACGTTAAGGAAGGAGATCAGGCGAAGAAGGGAACAATCCTCTACGAATGGGATCCGTACAACAACGTGATTATCACCGATAAGGAGGGAACGGTTCGCTATAAGGATCTGATTCCGAATCAGACTTACCGGGACGAGCCGGACGAGCAGACAGGACACATCACGAAAGTGACTATCGAGACGAAGGATAGAACGAAGCAGCCAGCTATCGAGATCCTCAACGAGGAGGGCGTTCCGATTCAGCAGTACATTATTCCGACACGCGCCCACATCAACGTGGACGAAGGGGAATATGTTCGCCCTGGTACACCAATGGCGAAGATTCCTCGCGAAGTTGGAAAGACGAGCGACATTACGGGTGGTCTGCCTCGCGTTACCGAGCTGTTCGAGGCTCGCTCGCCGCAGCAACCAGCCGTTGTCACTGATATTGAGGGAACCGTTTCGTTCGACAAGCCGAAGCGTGGCAACCGAATTTTAGTTGTGACTTCGCTCGACGAGCGGACGCGGATGGAGTACTCGATCAGCTTTGGTAAGCACGTTCTTGTTCAGGAAGGGGACTACGTCCGCTCCGGCGAACGTCTTTCTGACGGACCAATCGATCCGCACGATATTCTCCGAATCAAGGGTGTTAACACCGTTCAGGAGTATATCGTCAACGAGATTCAGGAGGTCTACCGCCTGCAGGGTGTGCCGATCAACGACAAGCATATCGAGGTGATCGTTCGCCAGATGCTCCAGAAAGTTCGGATTGTTGACTCAGGTGACACGAAATTCCTTGAGGGGGATCAGGTGGACCGCTTCGAATTTGAAGAGGAGAACACCATGATGAAGTCGCAGGTCGTGGTCACCGACAAGGGTGGAAGTCGCTACAAGGCTGGGCAGCTTGTCTCGAAGCGGAAACTCCGTGAGACCAATGCCGAGCTGAAGAAGAAAGATAAAGAGGGAGCGAAGTCCCGTCCGGCTGAGGCAGCAACCAGTGAGCCGTTGTTGCTCGGCATTACGCAGGCTTCGTTGACTACTGAGTCATTCATTTCAGCAGCATCCTTCCAGGAGACGACGAAGGTTCTTACCGATGCAGCGATTGCCGCAAAGGTAGATAACCTGTATGGACTGAAGGAGAACGTGATTATGGGACGTCTAATTCCTGCTGGAACTGGACTTCGGAAGTACAAGGAACTTCTGGTCACGAGCAAGAACGATAACATCATCGACGCCCACGAGGCAAAGGAAGATGCAGCCGATACGACGCCGTCGAAAGCGGCAAAGATTCTCATCGACTAATTGCATCGGTTGGGATGATCGATTGACGAAATAGGAAGAGTAGGAGAACAGCCTTCGGCCTTGTGGGTCGAAGGCTGTTCTGTTTTCGTTCGTTATATCAAATGTACCAACTGGCGGCGTCTATCTATTTCCTCACGTGAAGTTGGTAATATTCTCTTCCCCTTATATTCGGTATTCCTTAGAATGGAACTCAAGATCGGCCACGTATGTCAACACCACCTGTTAACCTGCACCTTTTAAAGTCTGCTCTCGATGGGAAAGAGAAAGAGGTGGTTCTCTTGATTCTTGGCTCAGGTATGAGTCAAGCATTTGATGAGAGTGAGTATGAGATTATCGGTACGTTCCCTTCGTTAACCGAGTCGACTGATGAAAAAACTGTTCAAGGACATCCCGGGATAGTCGCTCTCTGGAATTGTGATGGTACTCCCATCCTTCTCTCTCTTGGTCGCCGCCACTTATACGAAGGGATTCCACTCGATCAACTAACAACTCTAATTCGGTGGGCAGGGTTGCTTGGCGTAGGCAAACTTATGCTCACGAACGCTGCTGGTGGACTCAACCCTCGTTTCTCTGAGGGTGATTGTATGCTCCACCGTGGATATATACCAGCGCTTCTCGGTCGCCATCGGTCTCGCAGCTTTGGGCAGCAGCTCTATCAGAATTTCCACTCCTCTCCAAGTTCTCCTGTGCAAACCAGCACGTTACTCGACAAGTTCGCAGATGCTGCTTCTTCTGAAGGTGTTGGGGTCGAGGAAGGTGTCTACGCTGGAGTTACTGGCCCCAACTACGAGACAGCAGCCGAGATTCGGATGTTGCGCCGGATGGGGGCAGACGCTGTTGGCATGTCCACAATCACTGAAGTTGAAGAGGGGATGAGGTGGGGAATGCAGAGACTCGGTCTTTCCCTCATCACCAACGTTCTAAGTGATACCCGACGCAGGGGTGTATCACATGAAGAAGTGACCGATGTGGCTGCATCAAGTAGGGAGCGTCTGCGGAAGTTACTTGAGATAGCGGTTCGTGTGTTGGCTACGAGTGAGTAGCAGTAGTCTGGTCTGTTTCCACAATTGCAATTGAATTTGATGTACGCTCGGGATCGGGAGAGGGGCTGGGGGCGAAGAAAAGAGGCATACCTCTTCGCTAATTGAATCAGGTATTATACCAAATAACCTTGCCGAAGTCGTAGATCTGCCAATTCAGGAATGTCACTCTGAATGAAGCGAAGCGGAATGAAGAGTCTCGCAGCAAGTGTGGAGAAGCGAATCGTTGCCCTACTGAGCCAGCCAGATGCTTCGGAAAACCTCAGCATGACAAACCCTTTTCAGGATAGACCACCCTGCACCACGATATACGTCTTTCTTAACATTATTTGGTATAAGGTCAAGCCGATCCTACTCAACATCAGATATGTGATATGGAAAGGGGAGAACCACTTACGATGGTTCTCCCCTCATTGATCCTTTCGTTTCAATGCAAGAACTACTTCACGACCACAAGTGGTACGTGAACCACGCCATTCTGTGTGGTAATCTCAAGTGTGTAGCGTCCACTGACGACCTCGTTGACGTCGAGGGCAATCTGGTGTTCACCAGTTCCACGCAGATACTGTGCGGTCTGTATGACGGGCCGCCCAACCATGTCGTACATCTTGATTGTAAGTTCAGTTGGCTGGCGTAATTCCATGCCGAGAATCGCTTCTCCATTTCGGACAGGATTTGTTGTAAGCCAAGCAGATTGGATTGCCGGGTCGCGATCGAACGGAACGCTCAGCGGGCGCACGCGGTGCAGGAAGTATCGTCCAGCTTCATTACCCGGAGCTACCACGTAGAGGTAATCCAACTCTTGTCCCGCCTCTACGTAGCCAGCTAACCCCACAAATGTCTCAACCGAATCATTCCGAAGTGAGAAGGTACGCCCTGCATCACTCGAATGTTGAATTACCCCGGCGCGTGCTACAGTGTGAACGTTAGCAGAATCTCCCCAATAGGCTCCAATATTCATTGGACGTGTGGCTCCAGTTCCATCGAACGCACTCCAAGTAGAACCATCAGACCCTCTCTCTTCATACGACCAGTTCTGGTAGCCTACGTTCTTGTCGGAGAACATTGCAACGTAGCTGTTGCCTGAAATGTATGTTGTGCCGAGCGAAGTGTTCTGTTCAGCGGTTCGGCTATCTTCTAACGTCCAAGTTTTTCCACCATCACCAGTTGTGTAGATACCAGATGATGTTACGGCTACTCCTGCCTCAGGCGATGGCATTGTCAACTGCTCGAAGCTGTGTTGGTCGTTCTGCAGTGTCCAAGTTACTCCTCCATTTTCGCTGACCCAAAGTCCCTTCGAACCGTAGAGGAAACCTGTGATTGGTCCTAACTCTGCTTCTGGATCACCGGTAAAGAGAAGTTTTACCTTGCCAACCGAGCCAATCAGTTCTGGCAGTTCCTGTCCAACACTCCAAACCTCTCCTCCATCATTGCTTTCAATGACCGCTATATGGAATGTTGCGTCGTACTCAACGAAGGTGGCAACCCCTACAATCCGATTAGGATCGAACCCGGGGTCAGGGCGTGCAATTGCGAGAACCTGACTCAGGCTGGAAGGGAGTTTCCCTTCGGCTCCAACATCGCGCCACGACTCTCCTGAATCCGCGCTTATAATGATGCTCTGATAGTTCCTTCCCACTAAGACATTCCCTTCAAACGCGGAGACAGAGAGGGGGATACCTCCAGCTTCATTATGCCACCAACGGTGGCCAGCGTCGCCAGACGAAGCGAAGAGAGAAAATCTGTTTGCCAGTTTATAGTGCGTCGAGTCAACAGCGTAGAAGAGTGGATCCGTTCCAAACGGATGACCCCACTCAGTCCAGGTGCGTCCCCCATCATTTGTGATTGCGTTCGAGGCAACGCCATGATACGTCCCGACGAAACGGAGCGATCGATAGTCAACCCAATCAGGTGTATTTTCCGATGTCCAATCCTTACCAGAGTTTGCAGATCTCCACACAGTCCACTTCTTGTCATCTGGATTGTTAAAAACGTCGACAAACTCGGACTGAATAATATATATCGTGGTGTCGTTCACATACTGGAAGTCGAGAGGGACTGCTGGTGGTGGAAAGAGTGGCTCGATAAATGGTAGCTTGAACCACTGTGCCGCAAATGTATTCAGGTTCAGGTGACCCAGATAGAAGTGATTCTCACGATTCCCATCAACTGTTCCGTATGCCTTCGTTCCGACTAATGCAATCGAATCACTCGGCATGTAGAAGAGTTGCCACCATCCATTCGAGGTAGTGTCAGTCATGTTTGCAGGGGCTTGAAAGTTGCCAAACTTCGTCTTGACTGAAAGCTCTTGGAGAATCTTCCCGAAGTATTTCAGTGAGTCGACAAACACCCACGATGCACCACAATCCCGACTGAAGGCCAGCCGATATGGACCGAAGGGAACCGAGTCTAACGAACCAGGCGTTACCGCATCGTGAAGTTTGTAGAGAGCTACAAAATCGTTTGGTGTTCCAGCCATGGAGTTCGTGATCGTGTACTTCAGTTCTGGGTCGGGAAAGAAGTTCGTGTCGGTATAGGTTGCGGTCAACTTCTTCCAGCTTTTGCCACCATCTTTTGTGAAAAAGCCGTCTGGGTTGTGAGCAAAGTTAGGATCGAGAAAGTAGTGAGGGATCGGATCAGGATTGCTCTGTAACTGCCACGTTCTGCCACCGTCACTTGTGTAGTAGGCGTGGAGGCCACCATCGATGTTGTTCTCTGTGAATGTGTGGTAGTAGCCAATCAGGGAGTCTCGCCAAAACATTCTGGCTCCGGGGCGGGGCCACTCCAAATCTGTTTCGAAGCCGCTCTCAAGGTTCATGTCGAGCAGCTTCCACCTATCTTGAGATTGAAGCCTATCCGGCAGAACAGAGACAAGTGCAACTATCGCAAACAGTTGAAGAACTTTCAACGGTGTAGCATTGATCATTGTTAACCCTCAGTCATCGTGGATAATTGGTCAAAGAGTCTTACAAAGTAAGAAACTTGAAGGTATCAAAAGAGGGGGAACAAAAAAGAAGTTAAAGTTAGGAAGAGCTAAGAGTTTATGAGCCAGAATCAGAAATTTTAGTGGGAAGTTTCCCAGAGAGCAGATTAGGGAAATTTGTGCTGGCTCTCTCCCTAATCTGCCAAAGCAGAGCTGCTGCTCCTCGTTAACTCGAGCAAACTCTCTTCTACTTCCGAATAAATTTTTCTTCTTCTAAGGTTAGCATTAAGGAGACTCGGTGTGTGGCTCCAATGTTTTCAAGATCACTGTTCTCTTGCGTGAACGAATAGTCAATGTTCAGTTTCGGGAGCTTTACGCCAGCTCCCAATGAAAGTTGTTGTAGTTCAGATATCCCTCCCCGAGCAAAGACTTTTTCTTTGTATGAATATTCGAGGCCAGCGGCTACGTCAAGACTGAAAATACCGGCATCGAGTGTTGTTGTCTCGTTCCGTCCTTCAAATCGATAGATACCGTCAATAGTTGGGCGGATCATGTGATCTTCGGCGATGGCGAGGTCGTAGGCTACACCAAGCCGGAGGGAGGGGACGATAAATTCTTGGTGTCCAGTTTCCCAAGCCAGAAGAGATTTTGTTGCGTCAAACAGGGTAGCTCCTAAGGAGAGATCTTCTATCGGTTGATAACTGGCTCCAATATCAATCCCAAATCCCCAAGCAGAGGTGTCGAGGATTGCCCGGTGCAACAGCTTGACGTTTCCTCCAACCGAAAACTTCTCGTTGATTGCTTTGGAATATGAGCCGATAAATGCCCAGTCGGCAGCACTCCCAATCGTAATCCGGTTTGGATCAACTCGGTCATCTTCGTCGATCACTCCGTTGCCATTGCGGTCAATCAGGGCATTGCGCGTATCCTTTATCTCACCATAGCCGAAGCGAATAATACTTAACGCTGCGCTCTGCTTCTCGTCGATTGGGAGAGCACCGGCCAGATAATCGTAGTTGAAGAGTCCTGAGAAGCGGGATTCGTGGAAGATCGCTATTTGCGGGTAGGATATACGGTAAAGGTTTGCGGGGTTAAAATAACCGGCGGTCACGTCGTTGCTGAGTGCAACCCCGGAGCCACCCATTGCGGATGAACGTGCTCCTACCCCAAGCGAGAGGAACTCGCCAGCATATTTGGCATTCTGTTGAGCGTAGCTGAGGGGGGCTACTGTAAGGAGGAGCAAGAGAGCAATAAAAGAAGTGTTGAAGCACTTCAAGGAAAATCGGTTCACCATAGTTTCTGATGTGTTGTGATCGACTCTGGTTTTCGTAAGAAAGTTCACTGCGAATAAGATTGTAATATTCGAATCTTGCAAGGTAATTTTTTCTGCATTACATTTGCCGACCCTTGAGGGAACGTTGCGGGAATAGCTCAGTTGGTAGAGCATCTGCTTGCCATGCAGAAGGTCGCGAGTTCGAGTCTCGTTTCCCGCTCAAGTCTTGACGAACAGTCCCGCTTCCAATTTGAAGCGGGATTTTTTTTGTCGCCTACCCGTTCACAAGAATTCTTTCTGAGCTATTGGTGTCTGATTTCTTACTCTCTCTTCACATTAAGCTCCCAAGATTATCCTGTGGATGAGAGTTTGCTCCACCAGCAAAAGTGTCTTCAACTATCAAAAGGTTCATGAGCAAGGTTGTATATATACCGGGAGATGGGATCGGTCCAGATATTGCTGCAGCCGTTCGTCAAGTTATCGACGTGTCGGGAGCGGAGATTGAGTGGGTCGACGCTGAGGCTGGGCTTGGAACGTATTCGAGGAAGGGGACGCCACTACCGACTGAAACTATCGAACTAATCAGGCAACACAGAGTTGCGTTGAAAGGGCCACTCACAACTCCGGTCGGTTCTGGCTTCCGGAGTATTAACGTTGCTCTGCGTAAGGAATTCGATCTCTATATAAATCTCCGGCCAGTGAAGTGGTTCTCCGGGGTCAAGAGTCGATTTACCGACATTGATTTGGTGATCTTCCGGGAAAACACCGAAGGTCTCTACTCAGGGGTCGAACACTATATCGACTCACGAAAGTCGGCTGCTGAGTCTGTGGCTATTGTCACCCGATATGGATCAGAGCGGATAGTTCGAGCCGCTTTCGATTATGCCCGGAAGCATGGTCGAAAGAAGGTTACGATCGTTCATAAAGCAAATATCTTGAAGTTTACCTCAGGGATGTTTCTCGAGGTCGGGCAGCAAATAGCGAAAGAATATCCCGAGATTGAGTGCGAAGATAAAATTGTCGACAATATGTCGATGCAACTCGTGATGCACCCAGAACGATTCGACGTAATCGTGACCACCAATCTCTTCGGCGATATTCTCTCTGACCTTGCCTGCGGGTTGATTGGTGGACTCGGGCTTGCTCCCGGTGCAAATATCGGTGATGAAACGGCAATCTTTGAGGCAGTACACGGCTCGGCTCCAGATATAGCTGGAAAGAATATTGCTAACCCTTCAGCACTTTTATTGGCAGCAGTCTTAATGTTGCGCTATCTTGGAAAGATTGAAATAGCAGATCGTATCGAAGCCGCTCTCGCTCAGGTTTTGCTTGAAGGGACTCACGTTACTCCCGACCTCAATCCTGAAGGGGGAGTTCATACAGACGAGATGGTTAAGGCAATCATCGCGAAGCTCTGAGCGAAACGTTGACAAGTTGAGGATGGACTTTAGTGATGGTATGTATTGACAGGAAGTAGTATTCATGTTCAGAGGTTTGCTCCATATTGTCGCCATTCTGGCGTTGGGGATTCTTGTTGGAAGTCTTCTTTTCTTTGGTACAGGGGTTGCCTCGGTTATCTTCCGTGATGGCTTACTCCCCAGCAGAACGTTGGCAGGGGTGGTGAACGGAGCGATCATTCACCGGCTGGCTGTTACGCAGGGGTTGGTTGCTACAATTGCAGTGCTATCGTTAGGGTATCTTGCGTTAGTAACGCCTCGGAGCACAAGTAGAGTTGCGACAGGGTTTGCACTTGTTAGCCTGCTTTGCACACTCTATGCCGGGTTGATTCTCCTCCCTGAAATCAGCCAACTTAGGTTCGAAATTGCAGATTTCGATCATATCCTCGAGGCAAAGAAGGGAGCACACGAACGATTCGGAGTATTGCACTCACGCTATACGTTCGTTGCAATGATTCAGCTTCTGAGTGGTACGCTTGCCCTCATCCTCCACTCGCTCTGGGTTTGGCGGAGAGGATCGAATCGAGTGCAAGAGGGAGGATTACAAGTTGAGAGGGGAACAAGTAAGGGGGAGAAGGGGAGTCGTGAGGGAGAGACTGGGACTGCCGAGAGACAAAGCAACGGCAATAAGAAACAGGAAACTCATTCAGAGTCTTCTGAAAACGTTACCAAAGTTGAAGAAACCCCCGAGGCTTCATAACTTTGCAGTCCTCTTATCGAATCGGACTGTGAAGTAGGGGGGCGACAACATATCTGGAAAGGTGCAGGAGTGGTTTAACTGGAACGCCTGGAAAGCGTTTGTACGGGCACAACTCGTACCGAGGGTTCGAATCCCTCCCTTTCCGCCACAAAAACGCTGCAAAGCGTGTAAAAAAGCCCGGTTTTGCGTCCGGGCTTTTTATTGGTACAACATTTGGACTTTTTCCTTCTTTTTTCCTACGCTTCGAACAATGCCCGTAGTGCCGCAAGCTCTTTCAGTTGCTCTGCATGTGCTTGCTCCTCTCGGGTGTTGCAATCGAGGTCGTGGGAGCCGACTGATGTCAGCATACGGCGATTGAGCATAACTTATCGCGACCCTCCATTCATCAAACTCTCAGTAATGCGGCGCGGATCTTGCATCTGCTTGTTTAACTTCAGGTTCTCCTCGCAAAGCATCTCCACCTCCTCTTCCTCAAGATAGATGATCTCTCCAACGCTTGGTACAGGGTAGGTGATATTGAAAAAGGTATCGAAAAGAGCGAACGTGGTTCGTTGACGATCAAGAAGAGGAACCACGTTCGCTCACTATCGACACCTTCGTAACAACAGTGTATGTGATTCACACTTGCTTGAGAGGGGGGGCGACTTCCATTGGATTTAGGCCGTTTGCTGCCCAAGCTATTGCTTGATTTTGATTAAGCTGGTTTAAACGCGCCATATCATCGCTGTCGATTTCAAAATCAAAAACGTTCAAATTTTGGTACTTATATACAATCAACAGGAAGACTTTAACGATAAATTGAGCGTTTTTTAGAATCAAACCAGTAAAGCATAACATGTTTGATCAGAAACATCACCTAATGAATATTACTGGATTGATTGTCTGATGACTTTAGCAATTGAAGATTTGGGTTTGCTACGTTTCCTTCAAAGTGTTTTTTCAATAAGTCAATAGGGTCTTCAACTAAATGTCGTTCAAAATAATCTTCGAACTGCAACGTGTCATGTCCGAATCGACCCTCCATAAATTCCACAATAGCTCTTTCACTGCCATTTATTCCATTCTTGTAGAGCTTTGCTGCTGGACGTAATTGAACCAGTCGTTTCCTTCGTGACTTAAGAGCTTCAATTATTACTTCAATGTCTTGATGGCTTTGTGTTTCTATATCCAGATTGATTTTCTTGATTTCAGAATCTAATGGTTCTAACTTCTGAATAAGTGAGTCCAACGAAGCAATTACAGACTCCATATCATTCATCTCGAAATAATAGCCTAAACTTACAAAGTAATTAAAGAGATATATCAATCCTGCTTTATATTTTTCAGGTGAGGAGATGTCCAATAGTCTTTGTTCATTTCCATCTGGTTCATAATACAGTATGACTTCCATTTTTAACTCTTACGTTTTAGTGGAATAAAAAACAGGCTGAACACAGAATATGATCAGTCTGTTTTGAAAGTACTGGAATGCCCTTTCATTTACAACCTACGGCAGCTTAAATTTTTTGTTGTAGTCAGGTTCTTCGTCATCCATTTCACTGAGCATATCAACATCTTCTTTTTTCGCGGCGAGGATTGTTTGGAATGCTTTTATAAACTGCACATGTTGTTCTTCATTGGTTTCCCTCGTCATTTGTGCCGTCTTGTTTTTCTTCTTCTTTTGTTTTGACATTTTTCCGTTCTCCTATCAGCGTTTGATATGTCAACCGCTTGCTTGAAATGCGTTGCAGAGCAACCTTGAATCGTTCTCCGTCTGTCAATTTACGATGATTGAACCGAAAACTCTGTTCATCCAAGTACCGAAACAGATGGAATGGTTCGACGGAGGTATATGTCCCGCCAATTGTTCGTTTCAGAAGAGACCAATAATTTTCCAGACTGTTGGTGTGGGTGTTGCCATCTACGTATCGTTCCGCATGATTTACAACATTGTGAACATAGTCTTCTGGTAGTCCCTGATAGGCAGACCAGTCATCGGTATGTACTTCTGATCCTTCCTTGACATTATCTGTGATTTCATCATGAAGTGTTTTTCTGATCCTGTCACCAATGACCTTGGTCCTGACTTCACCTTTACGTTCCAACAGTCCCATAACAATCGTCTTTCCTGAAACACCACGTCCTTTGATCTTCTTCTCCTTTTTATCCTTGTGCATGTTTCTGGCTTTTCCGCCAATAAATGTCTCATCTGCTTCAACAATTCCCTGCAATTTGGTTTCGATTGTCCCCGTGTGGAACGCCAATCTAAGCCGCTGGAGTATGAACCATGCAGTTTTCTGAGTTACCCCAATGCTACGATGAAGTTCGCAGGAACTGATTCCATTCTTGGCATTGCTCAATAGCCATATTGCAATGAACCATTTATCCAATTTGATGTTAGACCCTTCGAAGATAGTATCCTTTTTGATTGAGAATTGCTTCTTACAATCTTTGCACTCCCAAACCTTCCGGTTCTTCATGAAGTAGTGATTCTCTTTGGATTTACAGTGTACACAGACAATCCCATCCGGCCATCGAATCTTTACAAGTGATTGAAAACATACATCTGGATTTTCATAGTATCGAACTGCTTCGATTAGTGTTGTCGGTAACGGTGAGTCATTTGCGTTTGTGTTTTCCATTTTTTAGATTAAATCAAGTTCTAATTATTGATTTATAAATGCAAGATATATCCACCATATTGCCGTACCCAAAGCAAGAACTCCCCACCATACAAGCAAGCCTCGAATTCCCTTCTTAATAGCGAAGCATACGATAGCATAGATGATATTGAGTGGGATACCTACAATGAATATTCCTCGTGATTCACTCTTGAAATGTAATGCAAGGACAATTGCTATAATTGCAATCTCTACGATAAGCATGAATAGTGTATAGAAGTACTTTCCTGCTTTTCCTTGCTTCGAAGGGATTGATTGCGTTACCGTTGTTTCTGTTGATAAGTTTCGCATTGTTGAGCCACATTAATTAAAACGATGATTATAAACCTTGTGCTACGCTTGCTACTTTCTCGTTCAATTCCTGTAATCGCTGGATATGATGTGGTTTCATCTGATCTTGCATTCCATTGAGCTTGCTACTCATACTCTGTGCTTGCTGTAGAGCGTCGGTATACTCTTGCATTGCACCCGGATCGTTTGACTTCATCTTCTTCAATGACTTTGTGAGGGTCAACAGATAGCGTTCATAGTCGTTCAGATACTGATCGATGGTATACCCACTCTGTGGAGTCTGCGGGGTTGATTCGTCTTCCTCTGCCAGCATTGCCTCAACCTCCTCCGCTGTTGGTTCCTGCTCTATGCCTTCGTCCTCAAGCTCATCTGTCGAATAGGAAACGGAAGTTGAGGTTGTTGTCGATGTGTCTGGAGGAAGTGCCATTAATGAATCATAGCGTCGAATCAGTGCTGACGGCTCTTCTTCCCGCTTCTCGCTCGAACACCCTATCAGTGCTGTCAGTGGTAGAATGAGCATTCCTGAAAGAATGGTTGTTCGGTTCATAGTCCATTTCTCCGTGTTTGTGAATAGGTAGGATTGCACACACAGCAAAGATACGGAGTTTCCGAATATGCGCCTAAACTCTTGTCGAGATTGCCTCTACATTCTGGAATGCCACGACCTATGAAACAGCCGGATGTTCCAGAAAACGGTGAACTTTCACCGCGATTAGCCTTTGGCCAAATTCTGCGGGAACGTAGGAAGGCTTTGGGGCTGAGTCAAACTGATCTGGAGGGAGAGGACATCATGGATGCATCCTATATCTCTAAGCTGGAATTGGGGAAAAGTCAGGTGTGTTTGGATGGATTTCTGTACTTGGCTGAACGATTGGGTATGAAGCCATCGGAGTTGATGAAGGAAGTAGAGAATAAAATCAAAACATCTTAATGAAGCAATGGCTAACGAACAAACAAACGAAACTGAAAATCCCAATGGCATTCTCGTAAGCGATTGGGTCAAAATAATAACTGGTAAGACAAAACGGTTTGTTGTAGAGATTGGCGGCTGGTATCATAGCGGCGAGCTTTTATGTGCTATGTGCATCAGTGAAGATATGAATGGAATGACATCTACTGATTATATTCCACTCGCAATGTTAGTTAAAATCACTCCGCCAAAACAAGAGTAATAACAACTTAAGATTCTATCTCACAAAGATCATTGGGTTGAAGTATTTTATAACAGACTCTCCCATTTTCATCCTCTTTAACAAGAAAGCACAGAGTACTTCCATCTGCATGTACACGTGTAACAAAAACGTTACACTGTTCTTTTTCATACCAATACTGCACGCCAAGTTTGATGTTCATTGATTCTAATATCATTTTATGTTTCTATATATAGCTAAAAATGATTGAAAATCTTCCTCAAGAATTAGACAACAATTCAATTGATGATGTTGTTTCTGTTTTTAAAGTAGCCGCGAATTTTATTCCTGCGGTTGGACCGTTGATTTCTGAGCTTCTTAATAAGATACCGGGACAAAGAATAGACAGAATATGTTCTATGCTCAAATCGCTTCGGGAACAAGTTGACAAGCTTGATGAAGGTGTTCAGGAACGAATGAAAACCAGCGAGTTCTCCTCCTTAATAGAAGAAGCAATAAAACAGGCCGCTGATTCATCTTCTGAAGAAAGGCTCAACTATATTATATCAATCCTGAAAAACAGCTTAACAGATGAAGAGATAGAGGTTCAGGATACAAAACACTTAATGTCCCTGCTTAACCGAATCAATGACTCTGAAGTGATTTGGTTGAAATGGTGGCTACTCCGACCATACAATAAGTTCGATGAATTTTATCTCACGCATGAGAAAGTGCTATCGGGTACGAACCCGTCGATAGTCGCTACAAAAAAAGAACATGAAAGAGCGGTTATAAAGAAGAGTTACTTAGAACATTTAGCACAACTTGGATTACTCAAGCGGCTTTATAAAAGACAAAGTACTATTGAGGATTTTGAAAAAGTTGATCCGCAAGATGTAATTGGCTATGATAATACTGATCTTGGAAAATTGCTTCTCAAAAGGATTGGATTGTTAACTCCTGAAGAAGAAGACCTCTGAATCAAGTGTATATGAGAACGTTCGACATATGTTGAACTTTGTTATGAATTGTTTTGATTCCCGTTCAATTTCAACACTTCCTGCAAATTGTATATAAGTACCCAAATTTTCACGGATACGTTCAGGCTTACTACTCTTCGTTAGCACAGAGTATCCGTGCTGCAATCCCCACCTCAACAGCACTTTAGCTTCCGGTATATTGAGTTTTGCCGCTATATCCTTGATAACCGTTTGGCTTTCCTTTTTTATCTCAGCAAGGACTTCTCCGCCTTGCCCCTCTTCAATTCTCCAAGTTGAAAGTGGAGCGAGAGAACTATACGCAATCGGTGAAATGTTATGCTCTTTCATGAATCTGGTTAACTCAACGTGAGCGTAAAGGGGATGAAATTCTATTTGATTTGCCTCAGGCTTAGTCAGGTCTGCATCAAAGATTTCCTGGATTCTCTTTTCATTATAGTTCGAGACTCCAATATGCTTAGTTAATCCTAATTTTTTGAGTTCTATCAAGGCTGCCCATTGCTCCAATCTCAACTCCGACATTGGTCCGTGAATCAGGTAAAGATCAACATATTCAAGCTGCAGTTGCTTGAGCTGTTTCTTTAGGGTTTCAATGGTCTGATCATAGTTTCTATCGGGTACTCCCCACTGGCTATATCCTGGAAAAAGTTTTGTTGTCACAAAAAGATCGTCCCTTGAAATTCCAGCCTGCTGTATCCCTTTACCAGTCCCCTCTTCGTTATTATAACCCTCAGCCGAATCAATATGCCTAAACCCAGAGTTGATCGCCTCTTTTACACAAAATTCGGCCTGGTCAACGGACAATTGGTACGTGCCAAACCCCATGAGGGGCATATCAATGTCATTTCTTGTCGATGTCGAGATTGTCATCATTCCTCCTAATAATAATTAAGTATATGAGAATCTGAAGCCGGATAACTTAACTCTAAAGTGCCCGGTCAAAATCCGGCCACATTGGATAAAATAAGCTTTGAGGAGCATCAGAGTCGGTGCAATCTGGCAGGAACGAGCTTTCTTGGTTGATCTCCATCAAGAATGTAGTGCTTCCCTTACAGGAATCCACTTTTCAAAACGAGCACTTTAGAGTTGAATTCAAGGTCTTTGCAACCACTAAACTACGGCTCGTTGAGCAGGGGAGTGGACGCTTTGGTGACTTCTCCTCTTGCTCTTTCTCCTATCCACTCCTATCCGGGTACTTTAGAGTTGAATTTACTATTGAGAGAACTTAGTGAAAGCACTCGTCACTCGGAACGGTAACGCACGGAAAAATCACTATCGAGTTTATCACCCGGATTGCTGCGCGAAGGGTCTCGGAGTGCTTGCCGCCAACGCTTTTCTGTTCTCCTCTTCTGAGATGTGCGATACGTCACTGAGTTCGGTATGACAGAAGCAATCGCAATCATTCCTTCAACATTCGCCGTAACTCTAATAGCTCAGCGCGCAAACGCCGTACCTCTGCCTCCAAATCTTCGTTCTCATTGTGCAGTCGTTTGATTTCTTTACCCTGTTCGGCCGTCCTCTCCTCCAGACCCTGAATTGCCAGATACGAAACGCCGTGCAGGTCAAGGTTTGTCACGGTCGTGTCCGTACCGATTTCCCCGAGACCGTCGTCCCCGAATGCTGCGTGGAAGTCCTGCGCCATAATGCCGTAGTGCCGGGTTCCTTTCGGATCGATTGCCGGATCGTACCGCCACGTTCCCAACTCGAATGTTCGGAACTTCTGCAGGATGCTCTCACCACTGAGCGTCTGGAAGTTTGTCTTCTTTGCATGGTCAGAGGCAGCGGCCCAGTTAAGCGTCACCTGCGTGCCGGCAATGGCAGAGATCGTCAGTTGCTGGCCGACGGTTCCCGCGGCTGCGGGAAGGATGTACTCGATGTCCGTTGCCTGTGCACCCGCCTGGAAGCTGGAGTAGTTCGTGCCGGCCGGGAACGCACCAGCGGTGTTGTAGGCTTCGTAGAATCGAATCTGACGTGCGGCGTTGTCGTTGTTCGCCAGCCACAGGTCGGCATTGCCGAAGACGGCAACGTCAGGTGTGCTGATTGTCATGTTGGAGTTCCCGCCGAGGAAGCCGAAGCTGTTGTCCGCGGCGGCGTTGAGAGTCATGCCCCTGCCGCCCGAGATCACAGAGTAATCGCCTGCGACGATGTTGTTGAGTCCACCGATGACTGTTGCATATTGCCCCGACGCCGTGTCGTTGAGCCCTCCAAAGACCGACGCCTGATTCCCCGAAGCAAGGTTGTTTCCTCCGCCGCCGACAATCGACAAGATTCCTGAAGCGGTGTTGTTCCCACCACCCACGACCGTCGAAAGAGTCTGCGAAGCGGTGTTTCCCCCGCCCCCCGAAACCGTTGAGCGTGAAGCGGATGCCGTGTTGTCATCGCCTCCACCGATTGTTGACTGCGACCCGGAGGCTACCTGTGTCGCTGCGAATCGATCTGATTGAAGGTCGACGGCGTAGGTTCCACGTGCATTGCCGCCGGCATCGCGCTGTATGCTCCCGTTCGTGTTAAAGATCAGGCGGTCGGCGTTGTTCGTTCGAATGTGCAGCGCCGTGTTGTCCGTGGTGCCGATGAAGTTCGTACCGGCTGTTGTTCCGGCATTCCCGGTCAGACCCCAGCCGGAAGTTCCCGACGAAGGATCGACCCAGCTCATGACGCCGCCGGTATCGCTGGACAGGATTTGTCCGTTCGTTGTCGGTGCAGCCGTCGGAAGGACGTAGTTGATATCGACCGCCTGCGCACCCGCCTCGAAGCTTGTGTAATTCGTGCCGTTCGGAAATGCGCCGGCGGTGTTGTATGCTTCATAGAAACGTATCTGACTTGCCCCGCTATCGTTGTTGGCAAGCCAGAGATCAGTGTTGCCGAACAGGGCGATATCGGGAGCGCTGACCGTCATGTCTCTGGTGCCGTTGTTATTCCCCCCGAGAAAGCCGAAACTTCGTTCGGCTAACGTATCCAGGGTCAATCCTCGTCCGCCCGCAATGGCAGTGTAGTTGCCTGCCGCGATATTCGAGTATCCTCCCGCAATTGTCGAGCTGAATCCCGATGCCGTGTCGTTCACTCCACCGCCGACCGTTGCGTACGTATCCGAAGCGACGTTCTGTGCTCCCCCGTTCACGGTCGAACGAAATGCGGTAGCTGTATTGAGCAGACCGCCGCCAACAGTTGAGAACCTTCCGGAGGCAGTGTTCGACTCTCCACCTGAAACGGTCGCCCCCTCTGCAGAAGCACTATTCGAATTTCCCCCCGAAACTGTCGCGAAGGCTCCCGATGCAGTATCACTGATGCCGCCCGCAACTGTTGAGCGGATTCCAGAGGCACTGTTCCGCCATCCTCCTCCGACTGTCGCGTGATCTAACGAGGCCGTGTTTGCTTCTCCGCCTGAAACTGTTGCTTGTACAGCCGATGCCGTATTGCTTACACCGCCTCCAATAGTTGCGTATTCCGCCGACCCTACGTTCAGCTCTCCTCCCGATACCGTTGCATAATTTCCCGATGAAGAGTTGCTCCGACCGCCGCCGACCGCAGAGTGCGTTCCCGATGCGGTATTCAGACGTCCCCCCGAAACCGTTGCACGCACAGCCGACGCCGTGTTGCTCCAGCCTCCTCCAACCGTTGAGTGAAGTGCCGACGCCGTGTTCGACTCCCCGCCCGAGACCGTTGCTTTTTCTCCCGATGCGGTATCATTCAAGCCACCGCCGACCGTTGAATGAACTCCTGAAGCGACGTTCTGCTGCCTTCCGCCGACAGTGGCATTGTCCGCCGGGGCGGCGTTTACCAGTCCCCCGGAAATCGTCGAATTGTCCCCCCGTGCCTTGTTGTCCGCACCCCCACCGACCGAAGCGAAATTGCCTGTTGCGGCATTCAACTCTCCTCCTGAAACTGTCGAGTTAACCCCCGATGCGGTATCATTCAGGCCACCGCCGACCGTTGAATGAACTCCTGAAGCGACGTTCTGCTGCCCTCCGCCGACAGTTGCATTGTCCGCCGGGGCGGCGTTTACCAGTCCGCCCGAAATCGTCGAATTGTCCCCCCGTGCTTTGTTATCCGCACCTCCTCCGACCGAAGCGAAATTGCCTGTTGCGGCATTCAACTCTCCTCCTGAAACCGTCGAGTTAACTCCCGACGCGGTATCATTCAAGCCACCGCCGACCGTAGAATGAACTCCTGAAGCGATATTCGACTCACCGCCGGACACTATTGCGTGATCAGCCGATGCGGTATTGAACTCGCCGCCGGAAACCACCGATTGCGCTCCGGAGGCCACCTGCGTCGCCGAATTCCGTACGATCTGGAAATCTACGGCTGAGGAGCCTCGTGCATTCCCGGCGTTGTCCCGCTGAAGACCCCCGTTCGTGTTCAGGATCAGGCTGTTGTCCGATCCGCCGTTCACATACAGATGCAGAGCCACTGCGTCGCTTGTACCCACGTAACTGGTGCCCGGCGTCGTTCCGGAGTTCCCCGTCAGACTCCAGGCATCTGCGGTAATGTCGACCCAACTCATGACGCCGGAAGTGTCGACGGCAAGCACCTGACCGTTTGTTGAGGGTGCTGCGGTCGGAAGGATGTAGTTGATGTCCTCGGTCTGGTCGCCCGCTTCGAAGCTCGTGTAGTTCGCCCCGTTCGGAAACGGACCGGCGGTGTTGTAGGCTTCATAGAAGCGTATCCGGCTTGCCCCGTTATTGTTGTTGGCAAGCCACAGATCGGTGTTGCCGAACACGACGATGTCGGGGGTACTGATCGTCATATTCTTCGAGCCGCCCAGATTTCCTCCGAGAAAACCGAAACTTCCGTCGGCCGAAGCATCGAGTGTCAGTCCGCGGCCCCCCGCTATCGCAGAAAAGTCTCCGGCAACGGTATCTGCGAAGCCGCCCGAAATCGTGGCACTGACTCCCGAAGCGTTGTTCTGCTGCCCTCCACCGATCACTGAAAGCGGTCCGGATGCAGCGTTCAACCATCCACCGGAAACCGTAGACATAGTCTCAGATGCGGCGTTTGACGCTCCACCGGAGACTGTCGCCCGGATCGCCGACGCAGTGTTCCCCGTTCCGCCGGAAACCGTGGAGTGCGTCCCCGACGCGATATTTGTCTGTCCACCAGAAACTGTTGATCTCGCTCCTGACGCTGTGTTGCCGCGGCCACCTCCTACCGTGGAATATTGTCCGGAGGCGACCTGCGTCGCTGTGTCCCGAATGATCTGCAGGTCCACGGCATCCGTACCACGGGCATCTCCGGCGGCATCCCGCTGTACGCTTCCGTTCGTGTTCAGGATCAGGCTGTTATCCGCTCCGCCGTTCACATAGAGATGGAGAGCCGTGGCATCGGTTGTTCCGAGAAAGTTCGTGCCGGGCGTTGTTCCGGCGTTCCCCGTCAGACTCCAGGCCGTCAAGGAGGGATCGACCCAGCTCATCACGCCGGCTGTGCTGCTCGAAAGCACCTGACCGTTAGCCGATGGTGCCGCCGTAGGTAGGATGTAATTGACATCGACTGTCTGCGCGCCCGCTTCGAAACTCGTATAGTTCGTACCGTTCGGGAATGCTCCAGCGGTGTTGTAGGCCTCATAGAAGCGTATCTGGCTCGCACCATTGTTATTGTTCGCCAGCCAGAGATCGGTGTTGCCGAAGACCGCGATGTCCGGAGTGCTGACCGTCATTTCATTTACTCCGGACTGATTCCCACCCAGAAAGCCGAAGCTTCCGTCCGCAGATGCATCAAGAGTGAGACCGCGCCCTCCCGGAATCGCACTATAGTCACCGGAGGCGGAGTCGCTCCGGCCGCCCGAAACAATCGAAGCGACTCCTTCCGCGACGTTGTCTGATCCACCGGATACGGCTGCATAGGTTCCGGATGCGGTATTCCCGAGTCCTCCACCTACCACCGCTCCGTCTCCCGATGCGATGTTCGACGACCCTCCGGCGACCGTTGACCAGAATTTCGATGCGGTATTGACAACTCCACCGCCGACAGTGGCCGACGATCCGGAGGCAATACTCCGCTGACCACCTGCAACCGTGGAGTATTGACCCGAGGCCACGTTGCTTAGTCCCCCTCCGACAGTGGAGAAACTGTTCGAAGCGACGTTTGTCTGTCCACCGCCAACCGTCGCCTGGCGTCCTGAAGCGGTGTCTCTGAGTCCACCTCCGACCGTAGAATGCCTTCCGGAAACGACGTTCCACTGACCACCGGATATCGTTGCGTTCGTTTCCGACGCGGTATTACCTATTCCTCCCGAGATTACCGCGTTCTGACCGGCGGCAGAATTCGACTGCCCGCCGGAAACAACTGCGTAGAGAGCCGATGCAGAATTCGATTCGCCCCCGGCAATCACCGACTGCTCCCCGGATGCCACCTGGGTCGACGTGTCGCGACCGATCTGCAAATCGACGGCATTTGTGCCACGCGCATCTCCGGCCGTGTCCCGCTGCACGCTTCCGTTGATATTCAGGATAAGGCTGTTATCCGATCCGCCGTTGACATACAGATGGAGAGCTGTCGCATCCGTCGTCCCGAGGAAGTTTGTACCGGCCGTTGTTCCAGTGTTCCCGGTCAGACTCCAGGAGGTCGACGATAGATCGACCCAACTCATCGTGCCGGCTGTGGTGCTCGAAAGCACCTGACCGTTCGTTGTCGGTCCCGCCGTCGGAAGGATGTAATTGATATCGACTGTCTGTGCGCCGGCTTCGAAGCTCGTGTAGTTCGTTCCGTTCGGAAACGGTCCTGCCGTGTTGTAGGCTTCGTAGAAGCGGATCTGGCTCGCGGCATTGTCATTGTTGGCAAGCCACAGATCGGTGTTGCCGAAGAGGGCGATGTCCGGAGTGCTGATCGTCATGCTCCTTGAACCGCTCCGATTTCCTCCGAGGAAGCCGAAACTCCTGTCGGCCACCCCATCGAGCCGCAATCCGCTGCCTCCCGGGATTGCCGATTGATCTCCCGCAGCCATGTTTCCCACACCCCCTCCAACTACGGAGGATTCTCCCGTTGCACTGTCGATGAGTCCACCGCCGACAACGGAAAAGTTTCCTGATGCACTGTTGGAGACACCACCGCCGACAGCAGAAAAGGCTCCCGATGCACTATTGCCGCTACCTCCGCCGACCGTTGAAGCACTACCATCGGCTGCGTTGGCTTCTCCACCGCCGACAGTTGCGTCATCGTTGGTGGCAGAGTTGTTCCTGCCCCCGCCAATCGTTGCATACCTGCCCGAGGCAACTTCGGTCACCAACGTGCGGCTGATCTGTAGATCCGTTGCGTTCGAACCACGTGGATCTCCTCCGAGGCCATGCTGGATACTTCCGTTTGTGTTCAGGATCAGACTGTTCGAGTTCCCCCCATTCACATACAGATGAAGTGCCTGTGCATCGCTCGTTCCAAGGAAGTCTGTTCCGGGTGTTGTGTTAGCATTCCCGTTGAGCAGCCAGGAGCCGGGTGTTCCGGGAGGTGCGAGAAGGAACTGCGCCGAGTCACTCCCCATGTAGGGTATCGTCAGAATCACGTTCTGTGCGAGCGAATCCGGCGTCTGTATCGTCATCGTATTCACCACTCCGTCGTCACCATTGTCATCGACGACGATCCGTTCTGCACGAAAGTCGCGGTTCTGCCCGAGTAGAGTAGTTGTTCCAAGAATTGACAGTGTCAGTGCCAGAAGAATATTGAAGATGTCAACTCTGCTGCGTAGTCTGTTCATAACTATCGTTGGTAGTATCGGGTCTCTGCTGTCGGTTCCTACATTGCCCGCGTTGTCAGTTAAATGTTTTGCAATGGGGAGTAGAGAAAAAGGTTATGGACATTCAAAGTGTAAGGCAAACATTTACGGTGGTACATTTATCTCTGTATTTGTACCAATAAAAATGTTTGTCTTTCCGACTGAGAAGAACGATGTTACCCGGAGTGTTCAGTTATCGGAATCGTCTTCTTATGGCAAAAGAAACCAAACTATCTGGCTACAGAGGGGAGTATTGGCTCTCCTTGGAACGATTAAGTGAACTGATGACCCTGGATGGCAGGACGTTCCCTCCGTATCAGATTGCCAGAGAAATACTCTATTGCGAACCGCTTTCGGCCAACCATGAGCGGAACGAAGTTTGCACTATACTGTGTGATCTGATTAAGGAAGCAGAGAGTAAAATGGAGGAGAAGGGGGTAGAACCGGGAGGAATAACCGAGTCGTTATCCAACCTGCCGAAACGACTTCGACAGGACGCACTCCTGATTGGCGCACTCTATACGTTTGCCATAGCGAACGTTGAATCGAGGGAGAAGGTGGAGGAGTTGGGCGAACGGGGAGCAGCCTGGCTTCAGTTGTCCGGCGATCATTTGCAGACTGGAATTCACTGGTATGAACTTGGTAAAATTCATGCCGGGGTGATGCAACCTGCTGGTGCCGTAAAAGCAATGGAAACGGCTCTGACTCACGCCGAGCAATCAGGAGATAGTGAGCTACATCTTCGGATCACCGTCATGTTTGCTGGCATTGCTTTGCAACGGGGAAATGCAGACAAAGCGTCGACGATTATTGAGCAGGGAATGAAAGTGTTGGAGAAGAATCCATCAATCGAACGTTTCCGGTTTCATCGTAGTCGCCTGCTAACTCTTAGAGGTCGCTTCCATGCCAGTCAACAGCAATATGAAAAAGCAGTTCATGTGTTAGAATCTGCGCTTGAGGATGCGGATGAAAAACAAGATCCGGTGAACTATTGTGGTATCGATAGTCAGCTTGCTGATATCTACCAGACGCTTGGGGATTACACGACCGCACTGGATCACCTGAACCGAGCAGCAGCCATTGCAGAACAGAACAACCGCGTTGTCATTAGTAGTCTTGCATGGTCCAAAATTGGCCGGGTTTATACTGAACTTCAGGATTACAACCAGGCGCGCGAGGCATTCCGGTTTGCGCATAAACATCTGCCTGACTATCACGCGACGGCTCACCGACGCATCCTGGAAGCAGAAATAGAGTGTGCGGTCAAGGCAAAGGCAACAACCGAGGGAATTACCCTTTGCAATCAACTGCTCGCCTCTCTCTCCGATAACGACATAGGTCCACACCGCTCCACTACCTTGATAAGTTTGGGGGTTTTGTACATGCAGTTGAAGAAATTCCGGAAAGCTCGGATATATCTGGAGAAGGCTGTTCGGGTTCTGAGCACCACCAACTCCAATAGCAGGGAGCTGTGGCAGACCAAATCCAATCTTGCCCGAATCATGATTCAGCAGGGAGAAACCGGGGCTGCACGAACGCTCCTTGAAGAAATCACGAGTGTGCAGACCACTGCCTTAGCTGATGAAGTAATTCGGGCAGAAGGGTTGGAGATGCTTTCGGACGTGGAGCGACTGGAAGGAAATTTCCAGAGCGCGCTTGAGTACATGCAAGCATCAAAAGAACTTGCACTGGAAATTGCTGAACGGAAGAACACGATCTCAATTCAGAACGCACGTGTTCTTGTCGGAATTCAGATGACCCAACAACAGGAAAAACTACAGGAAAGACAGCGGAAGATAGCAGAGCGTGAGTTGGCTCAAACGTTGACGATGATGAACGTGATGCCGCTCCAGGTAGACAGGACGGAAAAGCAATTACACCGTACACTTGGTTGGCTTGATCCCGATTTGCTGAAACGTGTTGTTGTTTCGCAGAAGGAGGTAGCCAACACATGGGATGTAGAGAGGGGGGCGAAGAAGAAGCGGGCACTGGTAAAAGTGCAGGGAGTGAAACCAAAGTTCTTCATGAGTCTGAGAGAGCGATTCCCCGATCTTACGAGCAAGCAGGAGCGCCTCTGTGGACTGATCCGCTCGGGATTGAAAACACCTGAGATCGCTGTGCTTTTGAACATCAGCGAAGATGGTGTCTGGATGCAGCGCAAACGCTTGCGCAAAAAACTGGAGATCGAAAAAGATGTGAATCTGGAGAAGTTCCTGAAGAACATCTGAGTCTGTTGCTTCGCTCAGTTTGAACTTGTTGGCTTGGATTTACGAATAACGATGTGCGAGGTACGAACAGCAGAGCCTTCTTCAATCGTTAGTTGGGAATCGTCATGCGAGCATCGCACATCGATAGAACCCCTCCGTGCGGTGCGTCCCATTTCGCGATCATCAAGACAGCTTCTGCAGAACGGATGGTTCTTCTCGGAACAAACAATCTTGTGTTGACAATTGCTCTCTTCCCACAGGAGTTCTGTGTCTGATTCGGACAACTTCATCTGGTTGGTCTTGGTCATTAGGTGCAAGGTGGATGATAGACATAGATCGCGTATCTTCATGAATGTGGGAGGCCAGACCCCCTTCCGCGAACTCATCGTCTCAACGAAACACTACGAAGTAGCATAACCATACATGCAACAGAGCGAGCTAAGCTGGATTACCAACTATATTTGGGGAATTGCAGATGATGTGCTGCGCGATCTCTACGTCCGCGGCAAGTACCGAGATGTGATCCTTCCGATGACAGTGCTCAGACGCCTTGACGCGGTTCTTGAGGATAAAAAGGAGGATGTGCTCGATATGAAAGCCACTCTTGATAAAGCCAGAATTGTGGAACAGGATGCCGCACTGAGGCAGGCTGCAGGACAAGCCTTTTACAACACATCCCAGTTTACACTCCGCGATCTGAAATCCCGCGCCAATCGCCAGCAGCTGAAAGCCGACTTCGAAGCATATCTCGACGGCTTCTCGCCCAACGTTCAGGATATCCTCGAGAACTTCGAATTCCGCAACCAGATTCCCCGGCTTTCCCGAGCCGATGCGCTCGGAACGCTTATCGAAAAGCTGACCTCTCCCGAGATTAACCTCAGCCCCGATCCGGTGCTGAATGGGGACGGGTCGATCCGGCATCCGGGACTCGACAATCACGGCATGGGTTCGATCTTCGAGGAGCTTGTTCGGAAGTTCAACGAGGAGAACAACGAGGAGGCCGGCCAACACTGGACACCGCGGGATGCCGTGGATCTGATGACGAGGTTGATGTTCCTGCCGATTGCCAACGACATCGAGTCTGGAACCTATCTCCTCTATGATGCGGCCTGCGGAACCGGTGGGATGCTGACCGTTGCCGAAGACGTTCTGCAGGAACTGGCCCAGGAGCACGGCAAGCAGGTGGCAACCCACCTGTATGGACAGGAGATCAACGCCGAAACCTATGCCATCTGCAAAGCCGACATGCTCCTGAAAGGGGATGGGGAGGCGGCAGATAACATCGTTGGCGGCCCGGAGCACTCAACCCTCTCGAACGATGCGTTCCCCTCCCGCGAGTTCGACTTCATGCTCTCCAATCCACCCTATGGTAAAAGCTGGAAGACCGACCTGGAGCGGATGGGAGGGAAGAAAGATATGCGCGATCCCCGCTTCTTGATTGAACACAACGGCGATCCGGAGTACTCGTTAGTAACCCGTTCGAGCGACGGCCAGATGCTCTTTCTGGTCAACATGCTATCCAAAATGAAGCGGAACACAAAACTCGGAAGCCGAATCGCCGAAGTTCACAACGGCAGTTCACTCTTCACCGGCGATGCTGGGCAGGGGGAGAGCAACATCAGGCGGTGGATTATCGAGAACGACTGGCTGGAAGCGATTGTGGCACTCCCCCTGAACATGTTCTACAACACCAGCATTGCAACCTACATCTGGGTTCTCACGAACCGCAAGCCGGAACATCGGCGGGGGAACGTGCAGTTGATTGACGCCACCGAATGGTACAAGCCACTCCGAAAAAATCTGGGGAAGAAAAACTGCGAGTTGAGCATCGAGGATATCGTCCGCATCAGCGACGTCTTCTTGAAATTCGAGGAGACCGAACAGAGCAAAATCTTCGACAACCGGGCGTTCGGTTACTGGAAAGTAACGGTCGACCGGCCACTGAGGATCGAGGGGGCTGAGGGTGACAAAGTCTATAAGGCGAAGGAGATAAAAGAGTTGAAGGAGAGTGGAACGCGATCTGAGACTGGTGTTCCGATCATCAAGAAGATTCACAAGAAGGGGACTGAGGCCGACCCGCTGCGGGGTCTTTTTCCGGCGACGATTGACGGGAAAGGGGTGGTGGTGGAGTACGAACCGGACACCGACCTGCGGGACACCGAGCAGATACCCCTTCTGGAAGAGGGGGGAATCGAGGCATTCCTCCGCCGCGAGGTATTGCCCCACGCCGCCGACGTCTGGTACAACCCCGAGAGCGTAAAAACCGGCTACGAGATCAGCTTCACCCGCTACTTCTACAAGCCGCAGCCAATGCGAACGCTCGAGGAAATTCGAGCCGATATTCTGGCATTGGAGGAGGAGACGGAAGGGTTGCTTGAAGAGATTGTGGGGGAGGGGAGATGATGGAAACAATTCATCCTTTTGTTGTGAGCATCCTGATGGTTGATGGACGACCCGACGGCTTGCGTTTGGTGGAAAAGTCAAACTGGGTTGGGCTGGGCATCATTTGTCCGCGCGGACGTTATCCAGAGGCGAAGAAGCGTGAGGAATTCTCGAACAGTGGAGTTTACATTCTATCAGGACGGGACGATAACGAGGAACTTCCGATGATTTATGTCGGCGAGGCAGAGACTATTCGGACACGGCTGAATAGTCACTATAGTGATCGGGATTTCTGGCAGCAGGCAGTAATTTTTACGACGCGGGGAGAGCCATTGAACAAGGCGGAAGTGAAATATCTGGAGTCGCGTCTGGTGGATCTGGCGAAGAGATACAAGCGGTGTCATCTCGACAATTCCAACACTCCCGGACTCCCCTCTCTTTCGGAATCTGACCAAGCTCAGGTGGAAGGATATCTTCGGGAAATGCTCTCTCTTCTGCCTGTGTTCGGGATCACTGCCTTTGAGCCAACCGCTGCTGCCGTGGTGGGGCAGCGTAACTATCAATATCAGGGGAAGGGATGGAAGGCGCACGGCTACGTAACTAACAACGGATTTGCTGTCACGCAAGGAAGCATAGCGCGGAAAGAGGAAGTTCGGTCACTCACCTTTGGTCGCCGCTCCAGAAAGAAGCTGCGGGATGAAGGAATCCTTGTAGAACAGAGCGATGGACTGGCGTTTACAGCCGACTACGAGTTCTCGTCCCCATCGTTGGCAGCATCTGTGGTCTCGGGCAGAAACACCAACGGTCGTGAAGCCTGGAAAGACGAAAGAGGGGTGACTCTGAAAGTACATCAGCAGAGGGAAGTGGAAGAATGATCGCATGCCAAAGCTATATCTAAAAATAGAAGACTCCTGTATTGAGAGGCAATACGCCGTCAAACCCAGCAAGTCGCATACATCATAAATTTAGACTTAACAATCATGCATAGAGTACCAGTATCCTCTTCCAACGTTATCAGCATCGGATATGACAGCTCAACATCCACACTTGAAGTCGAGTTTCACGGTGGCCGCGTATATCAGTATCACGCGGTGCCGGAGTCTGTCTATCACAACCTGATGTCAGCTGCTTCAATAGGTAGCTACATCAATCACCACATTAAAAACACGTATGCTTGGACTCGAGTAAGCTAACATTCAGAACATAGGACTTCGCGCGCCGATGTGTATGTTCGACTTACCCCAGCCCCAATCTTGCACATTTACTTCCATACAAAAACTCATCATGTTCCTATGAAAATTGAATCTGTTGAGATCGAGAACTTCAGAATCCTTAAGCACGAGAAGGTAAGTCTTAATGACTATACATCTTTGGTAGGTCCAAACGGTGTTGGGAAATCGACCGTTTTGTCAGCACTGAATGTCTTCTTCCAGAGTCAATCCGGCTCCGTTAAGGACGTGTCTCGAATGTCGAAGCAAGATTTCTACCTAGAAAGAACTGAGGAGCCAATAAGGATCTCCGTCACGTTTGACAGGATTAGTGATAAAGCGAAAGAAGAGTTAAAGGCATATGTTCGTCATGATTGCCTTATCGTAACAGCAGAGGCTCAGTTCGATTACGAACAAGGATTCGCGCCAGTGAAGTTCTATGGTAATAGGTTAGGCATTGAGGGTTTTAGACGATATTTCGAGGCTGACAAAGAAGGCGAACGAGCCAATGAGCTAAAAAAAATCTACAAAGAACTTCAAACACGACGACCTGATCTTCCACCCGCAACAACCAAGTCTCAAATGCAAGATGCATTGCGTAGTTATGAAGAAAGCAACAGAGGGGAATGTGTTGAGATTCCAAGCGAAGATCAATTTTATGGAGTCAACAGCCAAGGAATGTTAGCTCAGTTTGTTCAATGGGTATACTTGCCAGCAGTAAAGGATGCCAGTGAGGAAGGGCAAGAAGGGAGGAACACTGCCTTGGCGTTATTGGTGAACCGAGCCGTTGCAAATCGGACAACGCTCGATAAAGAATTTGAGGAATTACAATCAGAAGTCACAGAGAAGTACCGTAACCTGATTAAAAACCAAGAATCGGCACTGCACGATCTTTCTCAATCCTTAAAAGACAAGTTGTCTTCTTGGGCTCATCCCGGTATCGAGTTAGAAATGGGATGGAAGGATGATGCAGAAAAGTCAGTGCGAATAGCTCCCCCTATGGCAGAGGTTTTGACTGGCGAAGGTGAATTCTTAGGGCATTTGGATCAGATGGGCCACGGACTACAACGCTCCTATTTGCTTGCGCTATTACAGGAGTTGTCAGAGGGAGATGGTGAGAATATACCAACACTGATTCTTGCATGCGAAGAACCAGAGCTATATCAACACCCTCCTCAAGCACGGCACCTTGCGGAGGTGTTTACACAATTGTCTGGTGGGAACGCTCAGGTGATTGTGACCACACATTCACCGTTCTTTGTAAATGGTAAGGGTTTTGAGAATGTGCGGATGGTCAAGAGAGAAGTGAATAGTAAGCCGCGCATTAGAAGCCTCACATTCGACGATTTGTGTTCTGAGCTAGAGAGGATTGGAGACAAGAGTGCGAAGGGGCAAGGTGATGGATTAGTTGCCAAAGTCCACCAAATTCTCCAGGCACGTGTCTGTGAGATGTTTTTCACACAGTGTCCAATTCTGGTTGAGGGCCCCGAGGACATTTCATATCTAACGACGGCACTCCATATAAGCAATAGGTGGGATGAGTTTCGCACCTACGGTTGTCACTTCATTCCTGTGAATGGGAAACTGAGTATGGTTCCACCTCTCGCAATAGCTAAAAAGTTAGGACTTCATGTTTTTGCAATTTTTGATTCGGACTCCAACTGCAAATCAGACCAACGTAACAAGCACGAGGGAGTGAATGCACGACTGCTAGCATTGTTAGAGTCGGATGTCGACTCATTTCCAGAGGATGATGAATTCAGAGCAGATCATATCGTGTGGAAATCAGATATCGCCAATGCTGTCAAAGGTGGATTCGATGAGCCTCACTACAAGACATGCAGGGATAAAGCAAATCGCCGGTTCGATGAAGTTGGAGATTTGGGCAAAAACGATTTGTTCATTGTTGAGTGGCTCACTGAGGCATGCAATGAATCAGGTCTGCCACCCAAGTTAGAACGAGCAGTAGATACAATACTGCAATTCAGCAGGAATGACTCAAACTTGAGCGAAGGATAGATACAGATGGAATGCAATATCTCTTTTCTTTCGCTCCTATCAAGGAACAGTAGAGCAATTGGCGGAGTATTCGTAGAGCGTTCGTATGATTGAAATATTGAAACCCTACTCCCACATGAAAGACTCTGGCGTCGAGTGGCTCGGGCAAGTGCCGGAGCATTGGGAGGTGCGGCGGGGTAAGTATCTTTTCTCAAGCATTGATAGACGGTCGGCCACTGGTGAGGAAGAGCTTCTTACTGTTTCATCAAAGCATGGTGTAGTACCTCGCAAGTCCGCAAACGTGACCATGTTCGCTGCTGAATCGTATGTCGGCCACAAGCTGTGTTGGCCTGGCGATCTTGTTATCAATAGTCTTTGGGCCTGGGCAGGTGGGCTTGGTGTATCTGAGCATCATGGAATTGTAAGTACAGCTTATGGAGTATACCGTCATAACATAGAAGTTTCTTCTCGTTTCGTCCATGAGCTGGTTCGCTCAGTGCCGTTTCATTGGGAACTCAGAGTACGTTCCAAGGGAGTCTGGACTTCGAGGCTACAGTTGACAGACGAATCGTTTTTGGGTGCGGAGTTTCCTATTCCAACCCTCCCCGAACAAACCGCCATCGTCAAATACCTGAACCACGTTGACCGGAAGGTGAAGCGGTTCATCCGCGCCAAGCGGAAGCTAATTGCTCTCCTCGAAGAACAGAAGCAGGTGATTATTCACAATGCCGTTACGCGAGGACTGGATCCGAATGTTCCGATGAAGGATTCAGGGGTTGAGTGGCTGGGGGAAGTGCCGGAGGGTTGGAAGGTGGTCACAATGGGAGCCGCTGTACGCTCAATTCAAACTGGTCCGTTTGGTAGTCAGCTTCATGCCGCTGACTATATCACTGGAGGTGTCCCAGTTATTAACCCTTCCCATCTTGCCGGTGGCCAAATTGTGGCAGATCCTTCTGTCTCCGTGAGTAGTGAGAAGGCCGCGGAATTGACGAGACACAAATTGCGTGTTGGTGATATCGTAGCGGCACGTCGTGGAGAACTTGGCCGATGTGCACTTGTTACGGATCACGAGGCTGGTTGGCTTTGTGGGACAGGTTGCCTTCGTATTCGACCTAAGAGTGAGATGCTTGAGCCTTCTTATTTAGAAATTCTTTTTGGTTCACAGGGGATTCGAGACACACTTAGCTTGTCGTCTATCGGTGCGACAATGGATAACCTAAATGCTGGAATGGTTTCGCGCCTACGTCTTCCATGTCCACCGGTTGAAGATCAAAGGCAGATCTTGGACATGATTAGGATCTGGGACAAGATGGTCGCCAATGCCTCCGGTACTACCCACCACGAAATCACCCTCCTCAACGAATACCGAACTCGACTGATTTCCGACGTCGTCACCGGCAAGCTCGACGTGCGGGAGGCTGCTGCGGCGTTGCCGGATGAGGTTGAGGAAGAGGAGTTGGAAGAGATTGAAGTGGGTGAGGAGGGGGACCTTGAGGAGGAGGAGGCTGAATTGTTTGAGGAAGACATATGACAGAGCAATCCGACAGAGACCGTGGTGAAGTCGTTTTCTATACAGGGAAGGATGGCTCGGTACAACTCGATGTACGACTGGAGAGTGAGACGCTCTGGCTCAGCCAGAAACAGATGGCGTTGCTGTTTGAAAAAGATACCGACACAATCGGGCTTCACTTGCGCAACATCTTTCAAGAGGGTGAACTGGAGGAACAAGCAACTACCGAGGAATACTCGGTAGTTCAACGGGAGGGGAAACGGGATGTTCGCCGTACAATCCGCTTCTACAACCTCGACGCCATCATCTCCGTTGGCTATCGGGTCAACTCGAAGCGGGGAACACAGTTCCGGATATGGGCAACAGAGGTGCTCCGCGACCATCTGCTGAAGAGATATTCGGTCAACCGCACTTGTCTGATCTTCGACGTTGTTACTGGTAAACTTGATGTACATCAGGCTGTGCTGGGGTTGCTGGAGGAGAAATATTTTGAAGTGGAGCCGAGTGAAACGGATAAAGCTGAGTTGAATGGAGTGGCGGACTTGAAGGATAAAATGGAGCTTGAATTCAGTAGAGGAGGGGTGTAAACATGAGTGATGACCCTCGAAAATTCGCTGAGTTGGTCAATGAGTTGCGCAATCTTCCTAATGAAACGGAGACAGTAGAGTTCAAAGAGAACAATACCGACCCGGAAATAATTGGCAAGAGCGTTTCGGCGTTGGCCAACGCTGCAGCGTTGACTGGTGCTGAGTATGCATATCTGGTGTGGGGGATCTCGGATGCTAACCACGATGTTGTCGGCACGGATTTCCACTACCGACAGAAAAGAATCGGAAATGAAGAAGTAGAAAATTGGCTAACGCACAACCTGAAGCCGAGTCTCGATTGCTCGTTTGAAGAGGGGAATGTTGATAATCACCACGTGGTAGTTCTACGCATTCGGGCAGTTGCACATATGCCGATTCGTTTCAAAGAAACAGAGTATATCCGTGTTGGCAGCTACACGAAGAAGCTTCGCGATCATCCTGAGAAGGAGCGTCGTTTGTGGCTTCTTCTCAAACCTGAAGGATTTGAAGAGGGGATTGTTCAGGAGAAGGTGAAGGGAGCAGACCTTAAGATACTTCTTGATTACTGGGGACTCCTCAAGCTCTATGGGCTGAGTGAGAGGTTTACACCAGACGCTATGATAGATCAGCTTGAGCAGAGGAATTTTATTGTGCGAAGAGACCTCGACTCTTACGACATCACAAATCTTTGTGCTATCCTGTTTGCCCGCCATCTTTCCGAGTTTGATCGCCTTGAGCGGAAGGCATTAAGGGTGATTCGTTATGACGGTGACAATCGTGTTAGTACAATCCACGAGCAGACGGGTGTGAAAGGATATGCGGTTGGTTTTGAGGGGCTTATCAGCTATCTCTCATCGCAATTGCCGAGGAATGAAGTCCTTCAGCAGGCCTTTCAAAGGGAGGTTGGAATGTATCCGGATGTCGCTTTGCGGGAACTGACAGCCAATGCCATTATCCATCAGGACTTCTCGATTGATGGTGCTGGACCAATGATAGAGGTTTTTGATAATCGAATTGAGTTTACCAATCCCGGTCATCCGCTCATTGAAACGCTCCGTTTTATTGACAGTCCTCCTCGTTCACGAAATGAGAAACTGGCGTTATTCATGCGTGAAGTTGACATCTGTGAAGAACGTGGTAGTGGAATTGACAAGGTCATTCATGCTGTAGAGCTGTTTCAGCTTCCGGCTCCAGAGTTTGCGGTGCTCCCGCATAGTACAAGGGTCACACTTTTCGCTCCCAAATCGTTTGCTGAAATGAGTAGAGATGATCGGGTACGGGCATGTTACCAGCACGCCTGCTTGCAGGCCGTCTCCGGCAAACAGATGACCAATACATCATTGCGAGAACGTTTCTCCATCGACGATCGGAATTATCCGATGGCTTCCAGAATTATTGCAGACACGATTACTGCTGGGTTGATCAAGCAATCCGAACCGCAGAACAAATCTAAGCGGCACATGCGATACGTTCCGTTCTGGGCATGACGTCTACTGTGCCATTCATGTAACTGAAAGAGTGTGCTGGAGACGTGGAGACTGATTTTCTGTTGATTTAGGGTGTTCCTTTAGTAATGCTTATGTAACTGGTAGGGTAGTTGAACCGTGGAGAGTGGTGGTCTGTTGACGGTTTCATGTGCGATCTATGTAATTGAGAGGCTGCATATCGGGAACAAGTCCTTTTTTCTTGTGAATTTTGGATGTTCTTATGTGATGGCTATGTAACTGGCAAATCATTGTTTAGTGAAAAACGCTGAAATGAGCGAGAAAAACATGATCTTTTAGAATCTCCTATGTAACTGAACGATGGTGATTGGCTTGGGAGTGCTTATAGAGGCGTCAGGCAGGATGAGATAGGAACTCTCATTAACCTCGGACTGCCCGTCGGAAGAGATTGGTATCCTTGATCCTGATTCCCCGCTCCAACTCTGAGAAGAGAAAGTTGACCCGATGATACTTGGGTGAGGGGAATCCGAGATTTCCCATACGACCTGATGACTCTATCTGACTTGAATTGACTTCTCTATAAAAGAAGTGAGCATCGGTCGATATTGATGCGTTAACTGTTCCTCATCGTCAAGAAACACGATCAGAAAGCTATGACTACCGATACCTCCGAACGTGGACTCGAACGACTTGTCTGTACTATTCTTGCCGGGCATCCGTGCGAACCTTCGGGGGAGGGGGTTATTGCCGAAGAGCCTGCTGGATATGGTGGCGTTGGCTGGAGTGGTGGAAGACCGGCTGATTACGACCGGGAATACTGTGTGGATCTGCTGCAGCTTGAGAGATTCCTTCGAGACACACAGCCAGAGGTTGCAGATGCAGTGGAACTTGCAACGGATGGGCCGGTCAGGCACAGGTTTCTGGCGAGGCTTCAGGGAGAGATTGCGAGGAAGGGGACAATTGATCTGCTGCGGAACGGGATCAAACATGATGCTCACCACATCGAGTTGTTCTACGGAGCGCCATCAGCCGGGAACGAGAAGGCGGCCGAACTTTTCGAACTAAATCGCTTTACCGTCACTCGGCAACTCCGCTACAGCCGGGACGAGACACAACGTTCGCTCGATCTCGGTCTCTTCATCAACGGGCTTCCGATCTTTACGTTCGAACTGAAAAACAGCTTGACCAAACAGACGGTCAACGATGCAATCTGGCAGTACAAGAAGGATCGTAACTCGCGAGAGAAACTGTTCGAGTTCGGTCGATGTGTTGCCCACTTTGCAGTCGACGAAAGCGAGGTGATGTTCTGCACTCACCTGAAGGGGGAGTCCTCATGGTTCCTCCCCTTCAATCGGGGTTGGAACGACGGTGCAGGCAATCCGCCAAATCCGAACGGCCTCAAAACCGATTACCTCTGGAAGGAAGTTCTCACCCGAGAGAGCCTGACCAACATCCTCGAGAACTATGCGCAGGTGATTGAGGAAAAGGATGAAAAGACCGGTAGGAAAAAGAAGAAGCAGATCTGGCCCCGCTATCACCAGCTTGACGCCGTGCGGCGATTGCTTGCCGACGTTGCCCTGCGTGGTGCAGGGGGGCGCTATCTGATTCAACACTCGGCAGGGAGCGGCAAGAGCAACTCAATCGCCTGGCTGGCACACCAGCTAATTGGCCTCACGAAAGAGGATGCAAACATCTTCGACTCGGTGATCGTTGTCACCGATCGCCGCGTGCTGGATGCGCAGCTTCGCAACACGATTCGGCAGTATGCCCAGGTCAGCGCAATTATCGGCGCGGTTACTGGAGCGGGGAGCAGCAAGACGAAACAGCTTACTACCTTTCTCGAGTCGGGAAAGAAGTTGATAATCTGCACGATACAGACCTTCCCCCACTTGCTAAAGGAGATCGGCGATGAGCAACGAGGGAAACGCTTTGCGATCCTGATCGACGAGGCGCACTCGAGTCAGGGGAGCCGCACCAGCACTGCCCTTGCCAAGGCGCTGTCGGTAGCCGGAGAGGAGAAGGAGGAAGAGACATATGAAGACCGGATTAACCGGATCATGGAGTCGGGCAAGATGCTGCCGAACGCAAGCTACTTCGCCTTTACCGCTACGCCGAAGAACAAGACGCTCGAGATTTTCGGCAGGCGAGAGGAGGGATCGGGCGCCCACTCGAAGTATCATCCCTTCCACAACTACAGCATGAAGCAGGCGATTCAAGAAGGGTTCATCTTGGACGTGTTGAAGAACTATACACCGGTTGTAAGCTACTTCCACATTGCAAAGAAGATCGAGGAAGATCCCGAGTTCGATCAGAGGAAAGCACTCAAGAAGATTCGTCGGTACGTAGAGGGGCACGATCATGCCGTAAGGATCAAGGCGGAGATTATGGTGGATCACTTCCAAAGCCAGGTAGTAGCTCAGGGGAAAATCGGGGGTGAGGCGCGGGCGATGGTGGTAACCAACGGTGTCGAGCGGGCGATCAAGTATTTCCATGAGATAGGAGAGTATCTTAGGGAGCAAAAGAGCAAGTGGAAGGCAATCGTCGCATTCTCAGGTGAGCATGAATTCGGCGGAGTGAAGGTGACAGAGGCTTCGCTGAACGGATTCCCGTCGGGCGAGATACCGGAAAAGATTCAAGAGAATCCCTATCGATTTTTGATCTGTGCCGACAAGTTTCAGACCGGCTACGATGAACCATTGCTCCAGACGATGTATGTCGACAAAACGCTCTCCGGCATCAAGGCGGTGCAAACACTCTCGCGGTTGAACCGGGCACATCCGAAGAAGCACGATGCCTTTGTGCTCGACTTCGTCAACGATGCTGACACTATTCAGGATTCGTTCGCTCCATTCTACCGCACCACTATCCTTTCGGGAGAAACCGATCCGAACAAGTTGCACGATCTTCAGAACGATCTGGATAGTGCGCAGATATATTCGCAAGAACAGATCGATCAGTTCGTGCAACTCTATCTTGATGGAGTAGACCGTGATCATTTCCTCGATCCAATTCTTGACGTTTGTATTGGGGTCTATCGCGAAGAGCTTGATGAGGAGGGCCAGGTAGAGTTCAAGGGGAAGGCCAAGGCCTTTCTGCGAACCTACGGGTTCCTCTCATCGATCCTTCCCTACAACAACGCAGAGTGGGAGAAGCGTTCGATCTTTCTGAACTTCCTCGTTTCGAGGCTTCCGGCTCCGGAAGAAAAGGATCTCTCCAAAGGAATCTTAGATGCGATCGACATGGACAGCTACCGTGCCGAAAAGCAGGCAATGCAGCAGATCATTCTTCCAGACAGTGATGCTGAGATCGAACCGTCTCCAACTGGTAGTGGTAGTGGAGGCGTTGGGGGAGTAGAGCCTACCTTCGCTCGGCTCTCCCTGATTATCGAAGCGTTCAACCGACACTTCGGAAATATCGAGTGGGAGGACTCTGACGAGATTCTGAGGTTGGTGACCGAGGCAATCCCCGCAAAGGTTGACGAGGATGACGCCTACCGAAACGCTCAGGAAAACTCCGATGAACAGAACGCTCGCATCGAGCTTAACAAAACCATGGAGCGTGTGATGAACGCGATTATGAGAGACCAGACACAGCTCTTTAAGCAGTTCATGGACAACGAAAGTTTCAAACGGTGGGTTCTCGATACTGTGTTCGATTTGACCTATAGAGGAAAGCGATAAGGGAGTGGCATAATACCATTTTCAAATAGGGAAATCATTGATTGCATCAGTGCTCCCAGTGCTCCAAGTCTGTCATGCTGAAGTCTTCTGAAGCATCTCTGAGTTGTTGTAGTGCAAAACGGTTCCTCTCCACAACCCCTGCGAGACTCATCACTCCGCTTCGCTTCATTCAGAGTGACAGAAGTGAAGTTGCTGATATTAGGTCTTCTGGAATTGAATCTGGCATAACCCCAAAAATCACAGAAGAGTGTCGAACCTTCCATAACGACACAGACCGTCCTTGTTTTTCTTCTTGCGAAGGACGATCTTTACAGCCGACATGGGATATGAGAGGCTATATCTCTCTATTCCGCCGATAAGACGTGGCGTTGAGGCAATAACGTCGCGTCTTTCCATTATCGAGAGCCTTCATGTCTACACAAAAAGGGCGTTCATGATTTGCTTGTTTGAAGATCCTCACGTTGAAGGTCTCTATCCCTTAGTACAGATTAGATATGCCTCTGATCTCCTTGTAGGGGGGCGCACTCTTGGCCAACGTGCCAATAGCTTTGGCGAACTGCTTTTTGTTCACGGCAGAAAATATCTGCGTCCACTCTATCCTAACACCTTCTCTCCACAAAGTGATGCGGGTGAATCGCTCCTTCTCATTAATGGACGTGCTCTGCTTTTAGCTCAACACGTTGAGGCCTTTCCTGAAGAGAGTGGGTGGATTGCGGTAAAGGGAGAAGATGTTATTGCAGCCCGACTTCATGCGGCCGATGTAGCACGATTGAATTGGGACGATGACTTCCTCGACATAAAATCTATCGAGCACCTTTCGCGCATTGAATTGCCCGATGTAAAGCTCTATCGTTACCTCTGGGAAATGATTGAAGATAATTCCACCCTCATCTCAATCGATTCCGATGAACTCAGGGGAGGGGAGATTGAAGAATTACCGGCTGGGGTCTATCAGATAGGGAGTGGAACCATTGTTGCCGGACGCGATGTTGCCATTCAACCAGGAACGGTTCTCGATGTGACCGCTGGACCGATCGTTCTTGGCGATAACGTGACAATCATGGCGAACAGTGTTATTCAAGGACCCTGTTTTGTTGGGGCAAACTCTACAGTGAAGATCGGTGCAAAGATATATCACGGTACGTCTATTGGTCCTTGGTGTAAGGTGGGGGGGGAAATAGAAAACTCCATCATCCTCGGCTACTCCAACAAACAACACGACGGCTTCTTAGGGCACAGCTACCTCGGGGCGTGGGTGAATCTCGGCGCTGATACCAATACGTCCGATCTGAAGAATAACTACGGGATGATTCGCGTGACTCTGCGAGGAAAAGAGGTAGATACTGGGCAGATGTTCCTCGGGGCGATGATCGGTGACCACAGCAAGAGCGGGATTAACACGATGTTGAATACGGGAACGGTAGTCGGTTCCTTTGCGAACATTTTCGGAGGAGGATTCCCGCCGAAAGAAATTGGCTCCTTTGCTTGGTGCAACGTCTCAGAGATTGTTCCCTACCATCTCGACAAAGCGTTAGAGCTTGCCGAGCGCGTGATGAAACGGCGGAATATTGACCTCACTCCAGAAGAGCGTGTTGTCCTTGAGTATCTCTATCGAATTGAACACGAAGAGGAGAAGGGATGAGGAGTTCTACCAGCACGACTAACGCCAATAGCTGATGGAGAATAACATCTACCAGAATAGGTGGAGATTGATCCTCCCGGCCGCTCTGCTTCTGCTGCCAATCATTGCCTGGCCTGCCGGGCCTGACCAGTCGATCTACCTCACTGCAGGGCGTATTCTCGCCGACGGAGGAGCATACTACCGTGATGTTGCCGACGTGAAGCCCCCCTTTATCTCTTTCCTTTTTGCTGCTGCAAACGGACTTTTCGGGGAGGGCATTCTTCCAGTTAGGCTGATTGAGTATGGATTGCAACTCCTGATACTCTCACTCATTGCCCGAAGTCTACAGATCGTCGGTGAGTCTCGCAGAACAATTGTCTTGGCAACAGTTCTCTACGCTCTCCTCTACGCCTCACTCGGTCCAGATGGAACTCCACAACCGGAAAGTTTTGTTGGACTTCTTCTGTTGCCGATGATGGTGGCGCAGATTCGGTGGCGGAATCGGTCAGGTGCAATTCTGGTTGGTCTGCTCTCTGGGCTTCTCTTCACGTTAAAGTTCTCTTTTGGAATTGTGATTCTATCGGCTGTGGCTGCCGAGTTCTTAATCTTTCGGGAGCCATATCGCAAAAGTGTTCGGCAAGCTCTCTGGATTCTTTTCACAGGGGGCATCGTTGTCCTTCTCTTCTTCCTGACGCTTCTTTTGTTCGATACGATTTCAGGTTGGGAGACGATGTCGGGGTGGATTCGTGGACGGCTTCTCCACTCGATTCAGAGTGAGAACCCTCTCTCGTTGATTCTTCGCCAAACAGGTTTTTATCTCGGCTACGGTTTCACGCTAACGATGCTCCTCGGGACGTTTGTCGCTGTAACTCGAACGCTAAAGGGAGAGAGGCAGCCCGAGAACTCTCTCCCTGCAAGTGAATCAATCGCTCAGTGGCGACAACTTTCCGTTTTGACCTTCTTTACCCTCTTTGCGAGCGCACTCGTTGAGCTAATGTTCGTCCCCTATCAGTTCAGCCGCATCTTCATTCCGGCTGCACTTCTTGTTGCCCCCGTTGCAGTCGGCTTGTGGGAACGGAAAGCGGAGTTCACGAAGGGGAGATATGCGAAGGGTGTTTTCGTGATTCTTATAGGGATTGGATTTCTCTTCAGTCCACTTCCTAAATATGTGAGTGAATCTTGGAGGGGGATTGCTTGGCGTCTCTCTACGGGCTTTTCCTCGGGTGAATCGTTCGACCTATCGGCGGACCAACGTTGGGGTGAAGTACAGAGGCTGTGCGACACCATCCGTTCACGCTCAACTGGTTCTGCAGAGGTTTACGCTGTCTCCGATATTGCCGCATTCTTTTATTCGGAGCTTCGTACCAGTCCTACCTTTGGTATCTTGCACGGGCACTACCTAATTGCCACGTTTACTCCGAAAGAATTGCAACAGGAATTTGTGGACTATTTGCGGCAAGGGAAGCCAGAGTTTCTTATACTGGAACAGAATGATGCCGGTGCTGCCAATATTGTTGGATCTGCCTCAACACTTCAGGCATTGGAGAAGGTGGAAGGGTTCAATGATCTGCTGAATAGCAAGTACGAAGAGGTCTGCGTAACAGACTCGTTTGTTCTATACGAAAGGGTGAGGGAAGAGGAGAGAAGGTGAGTTGATTGTGGGAGGGTCACCACCAAGAATCACCAAGGGAATAGTTCCTTAGAACATACTTCGCGGATCGCCGCTATAATTGGCCAAAAGCATCGTTTTTACAACAAGCAGAGAACAAAGAATTGGTATGATTACGATGAAAACAGGATCGACAGTAGTGGTTTCGAGCATTATTGCCGGAATCGTTCTTACCGGGCTGCTCTTTACTGGATGTGGTTCCAGCCGCACGAGTATCGATGGATATGGAGATGAGGTGCTGACTGGGAAACGACTCTTTATCTTGATGCCCAAAGAAGGCGATTTTGTCCTTATCGACAGTGAGGCCTTTGCCTACTCGCGCGGGATTGCCTCATTAAACTCACAAAGTAGAGTAGATAACGAGTTCCAAACACAGTTCCGCGACTATCTCGACAACGTTCTCGACTCGAATCTTGTAGTCGTGTATCGCACTCAACCTGTTGGCGCAATTCATCCACTTGATGCAACCAGAGGGTTTAGCGGAGAGGTAAGAAGCTGGAACTGGGAAGAGATTGACGCAGCACGGAAAGAGGGAGCTATTGACTTCCTGCTCGTTCTACAAAAAGTGCAACTTGAGAATCAAACGCCGAGCGATAATGCTGGAAGAGGTAAGGAGAGTGTTACCGTAAACTTTGTCTTGGTTGACCCGGTCAAGCGATCTGTGATGACCCAGAATCAGGTCTCGGTGAGCCTGAAAGATCCTCGTGAAATCAGAGATACGTACAGCAAACTTACCCGTGAGTTAGCCTCGAAAATGCCCTTCCACGTGAAGGAGAATTGAACTGACTGAACATCGTACCGATTCTGTGCCAGCACTTCACTATCGAAGCCCTTCCAGACGATATGTCTTCCTCTTGAAGACTTTCGTCGGATTGGTTCTACTGCTGCAAGTTGGGTTGATTTTCCGTGCTGACAAACTGCTCCTCTCCAGACCCTACTTTGAAGACACGTTCTACGCAATGAGTGTGTCGCGGTGGTTTTCTGAGGGGGCTGGATTTAGCGTGGATGGGATTCACCCGACCAATGGCGTGCAGCCACTAATCTGTCTGCTCTACACACCACTTTTCGGCGTAAGTGATGGCGATCTTTACCTTGCGCTTCGGCTTACCCTCCTGTTGCAGATAGCACTCTACTGCTTTGCTGCTTGGGCTGCCGCCCGGTTCTTCCTTGCTACCTCACGTGGAAAGGTCGACCCAAAACTGATCTTCTGGCTCAGCTTTGCTCTCATCTACATCAACTACGCCCTCTCGATTCAGTTCCTGAACGGGCTGGAAACAGGGTTGACAGTTGGGTTGATCTTTGTGACGCTGGGGGAATTTAACCGGCGTGAAGGTTTGCAGGATAGAAGGATCCTTCCATATCTCGGTGTAGGTCTCCTGCTCGGACTAACAATTCTGGCTCGAGTTGATGCTGGAATTCTTGCGGTGGCTCTCGTTATCTGGAAAGTACTGACTGAACATCGTCGACACAGCACAAAGAAGGGGAGGGCACGTTGGGGAGAGTTCGTTCGGATGGTAGGGCAGATCGGCGCAATGGGAGTAGGTGCAGTACTTGTGAGTGCTCCGTGGTGGTTCTATAATTTGCAGACGTTCGGAAGTTTTGTGCCAATTAGCGGACAATCGCAGCAGGGGTTGAGTACTGATCTCACAGTGCAGATTGTCGAGACCTTCAACGTTTTTCTCGAAGGATTAATAGCAGGCATTGCTACTCCGGCAGCGTGGCGGATAGGAAACATTGCTTGGTTCGGTCTTCTGCTCTTGTTGGTTGTGGGAATTTTCCTTGCCTTTACTTCCGATCTGCGCAAACTTTTGCTCGGAAGAATTCAAGGATTCCAAAACGATTGGAACCTCCGTTCCTTCGCACCGCTACTGGTAACTCTGCTTGGCCTCCTTCTCTTCTATACATTCATCTTCGGTGCTCCACACTTCCAAGCGCGCTATCTTGTGTTGGTCACGGTTTCCATTCTTCTCCTTCTGGTTGCGTTGGGAACCTCGCTCTGGAGTTGTTCAACTGGATCGGAGAGGGGAGTACAACTGATCCCACTCGTCCCCTTTATTCTCTTTACCTTGAGTATTGTTTTCTTCTTCAGAAACTACACAAACACCTACGAGAACATGATGGTAGACACGGTGAACTGGATGGAGGAGAATGTAGCTCCTGATGATCGAGTTGGTATCTTTCAATCTGGCACTGTCGGCTTTCTCTACCCACAGAACGTTGTGAACCTCGACGGCAAAGTAAACCCAGAGGCGTTTCACGCTTTGGAGGAGGGAAGGCTCCCGGAGTATGTCGACTCAATGAAATTCGACTTCATTGTTGATTGGCAATTCTATACAGATCGTATTTTCCGCGATTCAGCACTTCGCGCATCATATCGGCGTACAGATACGCTGAGGAACTTTATGGAAGTCTGGGAAAAAGTTGAAGGTGGTGATGCGAGCGTCCAGACGCAACAGTCTGGCCAATAGCTCGTAGGCGATTGCCTGTCCGAAGTCTACACCCAACTATCTTCTGTTGTTCAACAGGGAGCAGATATGGTGAAACAAGTAAGAATCATAGGAATGATTGCTGTCGCAGCCTTTTGGGTGCTGGCCAGCTTTCGCCCACTTCAGGCGCAAACGTCAGTCTACGTTATCGAGATTTCTGGTGAAGTAGATTTGGGGCTTGGGCCTTACGTTGAACGGGTTATCCAGGAAGCAAACGAGGATCCCTCGGCTGTTGTGCTTCTGCACGTAAACACATTTGGTGGTCGTGTAGACGTGGCAACGGAGATTAAGGATGCTATTCTCGCCTCGACATCTCCCACAATTGCCTTCGTCGATCGGCGGGCTATTTCTGCAGGTGCGCTGATTACGCTCTCGGCTGAGAAGATCGCTATGGCTCCGGGAGGGAGTATTGGGGCGGCAACCCCAGTTTATGGATCGGGAGAGAAGGCCTCAGAGAAAGTAGTGAGCTACATGCGAGGGGAAATGCGGTCAACGGCTGAAAAAAATGGCCGTGACCCGATGATAGCAGAGGCGATGGTAGACGAAGAGATCACCCTGAGTGACACCACGATCAAGAAAAGTGGCAAGCTCCTCACCTTGACTTCTGAGGAGGCACATGCCTTAGGCTATTGCGATACAATTGTCGGTTCGGTTGAAGATGCACTCGCTGCATTTGGGTATCGGGATGTTGTCATCAAAAATGATGGTATGAACTGGGCGGAGTTTCTCGTTCGCCACCTTACTTCTCCTTTCATCAGCTCAATTCTGATTATGCTCGGAATGGGAGGGTTGTTCTACGCGATCAAGACAGGACATCTCGGGACAATTTCTATCATTGGTATCTCCTCACTTGTCCTCTTCTTCAGTGCGCAGTATCTGGTCGATTTGGCCGATGTGATTGAAATTGCGTTGTTCGTCCTCGGCGTGATTCTTCTCTTTGTTGAGATATTTGTGATTCCCGGCTTCGGTATAGCCGGAATTTCAGGTATTCTCCTCATGGTCTCTTCACTCTTCCTTGCCCTGATTGGAAATATTGATGGAGTTGCAATCGACAATCTCTCTGCTCCACTCTATACCCTCGCTGGCTCTTTTGTCGGCTTTGGTTTGATTGCTTGGATGATGGTGAAATTTCTCCCGAATTCTTCAATGTTCCGCCGCTTTGCCCTTTTCGGCGAGTCGGTAGGGAGTGGAGATGGGCTTACTGGACCTTCTCTCCAAGATGCTCTCCTCGGTGAATTCGGCTCAGCAGTGACAACGCTCCGCCCTGCTGGGGTGGCAATGGTGAATGGCGAGCAGTACGATGTTGTCTCCGATGGTGAGTTTATCACTGCCGGCGAGCCGATACAGGTTATCTATATCGAGGGGAGAAAGATTGTGGTTCGGCGCGTTCATGTAGACGATCCTCTGAATGACGCAAAAGAGAATTGAGATTCCGGTCTGGAAGGAGTAGATTATGAGTCGGGCGGAAGTGTTTCCGCCCGACTTCCTTTTTTTGTGGGGTATCGATCAACTATGCGAATCAGGCAATCTCAACTTCTTAACCGTTCTTCCTGTAGACTTGCTCTCTTCTTTCTTGGGGTTATCCTTTCTCTTGTTAACCTGGGCAAACTTCAGGCACAAAGTCTTGGGAAAGAATTGTTCATTCTCGATTCGCTCTACCTTCAGCAGGTTAACGTTGCCGATACCGCAGCACCGTATGAACTTTATGAGAAGTTGACCAACTTGCCTCACTTCATGACAAAGGAATCGGTTATCCGTCGTGGTTCACATCTATTCTTCACTCCCGGCGATACAGTTTCACCCCACAACGTAGATGAGTTCGAACGCTACCTTCGCGAACTTGGAGTCTTTTCTCATGTCAACTTTAACGTCGACTTCGGGGATACGGCCACGTCCCGCTCTATTCACAGAATACTTCAGGCAAAGGTGGATGATAGCTGGTCCCTTGTCGTGAAACCATATCATGAACTGGGTGAGGATAGAACTGCTTGGCTTCTGATTGAAGAAAATCTGTTTGGGTATGCAAAGAAGTTGGGGATTGGTGGTGACCTTCTATCTCCATCCGATTCGACATGGCGTGGAATTGTGACCTACCGCGATCCAGATTTTTTGGGGACGTCTCACCGGTTGGAGAGCTTCGTTCTCTTTTCACAGCCACTGACAAGAGTTGAGGTTGATCTGCAACGTCCCTTCTATACCGATCGAATGGCTCACTCTTGGGGGGGAGGATTTCAGTTTGCCGATGGAAAGGATCTCTTCTTTTTCAGAAACAGCGATCCCAATCCTGATCCCCAATACTTTACCGATACCAACTATTCGCTTCGCTATGATGCCGAGGCTTGGTATGGCAATTCAAATAGGGAAGATGATCTGTTCCACGCATCGTTGCGGGTGGACTATAACCGCTACGATCTCGAGTCGGGCAATCCTCACCCTCGTGCATTTGAGAACAGCTTCGGTCTCTTCGGCGGCATCGGCTCGCTTCGGCGCGACTACGCGCACCTTGAAGGCTACGAGTTTTCCGGTCCGCGCCTCGTCCCGATTGGTGCGCAGGGGCGAGTCTCCATTGGGAAAATTTTTCCTCACAGCGGGGGATTGGATGACCTAGTATATATCGGAGCAGATGTTCGCAAGTCGATGTTGAGTGGTGATTTCTACTCGTTTGTCATGGCAGAGGCTGGAACGGGATTTCAAGAGAAAGAGACGGCATTCACGATGTTCAGGGCTACTGCCTCAGGTGGGTTGAAACTTGGTCCCGGCGTTTTGGCCGTGAAGGGGCAGCTCTCCACAATCTGGCGTTGGCCACGCTACGTTCTGCTCCCTGCTTCACAAGGTGATATTGGGTTGCGTGGCTATGGTGAACTGGAAGTGTTGGGGGATAACCGTCTCGGATTCAATGTTGACTATCGACTTTTCCCTCTCATAGACCTTGAGTTGTGGGAGCTGGGAATTGCTGGATTCTGGGACGTGGTTAGGTCGTGGAATCAGGCTGAGTTATTTTCTGATCTTCCCTTCCACAACGGGGCCGGGATTGGCCTCCGAATCGGGAACAGCAAGAGCCTCAACTCCGGTTTCATCCGCGTTGACTTTGGGTGGAATTTCGATAGGGGAGCACTGGGAGAGATTAGCTTCAGTGCCCACGAGGCGTTCGATATTTTCGGAACACTTGATTTTGATCCACCAGGTGTCTACATGCCGTAAAGATATCTCTACCAAAGCATCCAAAGCTGCAATTATCTGAACCTCCCAGTGCAATCCGATTCATTTCGATCTTCGTATCTTCGCTCTAATGTTGTTTGCGGGAATAACAGAGAGATCGTGGTCAGCAACCATGCAGAGGGAATCCTTCAACCTCCCTGTTATCTGCTATCACATTTTCCTCATTCCCCACTCTACACACTCTATAAACTCAAAACTCTACGAACGAAAACAGATATGTTTGAAGCACAAAAAGAGCGTCTGAAAGAACTGAACCTCAAGCTCGGAGAGCTGAGGAGGTATCTTTGACCTCGATACACGGGAAAGAGAGATAGCCGAACTTGAGGAGCAGACGCAGGCTCCAGATTTCTGGAACGACAACGAAGCTGCGCGGAAGGTGATGGGAGAGATTAATGCTCGAAAGGATTGGGTAGATGGGTGGAACGAAGCCCGAGTAAAAGGGGAGGATACCGAGGTCTTAATTGAGCTTGCCGAAGAGGGGGAAGAAGAGTCGATGGAGGGGGAAATTGAGAAGGAACTACAGCTCTTCGGAGAAATGATTGAGAAAATGGAGTTTCGGAGGATGCTCTCCGATCCTGACGATGTGCGAGATGCCATCTTGAAGGTTCAGGCTGGAGCAGGTGGGACTGAGGCGCAGGATTGGACCCAGATGCTCTTTCGGATGTATATGCGCTGGGCAGAACGGAACGGTTTTGCTGTTGCTCTGCTCGACGAACAGGAGGGGGAAGTTGCCGGAATGAAATCTGTGACTGTGGAGATTCGAGGTGCTTACGCCTTTGGCAATCTGAAGAGCGAAAATGGGGTACACCGTCTGGTTCGCATTTCACCATTCGATTCGAATGCCCGCCGCCATACCTCCTTTGCTTCAGTCTTTGTCTATCCTTCGGTAGATGATGATGTTGAGATAGAAATTAGCCCGTCGGATGTGGAATTGGAGACCTTTCGCTCTGGTGGGAAGGGGGGGCAGAACGTGAATAAAGTGGAGACCGCAGTCCGATTGCGTTACACCTTTATCAGTCCGCGAGGGGATCGTCACCAGATTGTTGTCAGTTGTCAGGAAGAACGCTCACAGTTGCAGAATCGTGAGCGTGCAATGCGGATGCTTCGCTCAGAGGTCTACGAGATTATCCGACGCGAGGAAGAGGAGAGAAAGGCCGCAATTGAGGGGACGAAGAAGCGTATCGAGTGGGGAAGTCAGGTTCGGAACTACGTTTTCCAGCCGTATACCCTCGTGAAAGATTTGCGCACCAGCACTGAGACTGGTGATGTGCAAGCGGTGATGGATGGAGAGATCGACCAATTTATCCGCGCATTCTTGTTGCAATATGCCGAAGCGTAATCACATTGCTGACTTCTTGCTGACAAAGGTTCGAACGGAAGAGCACTTCCTGCAGATTCCCTACTTCACTTGGTGGTTCGAGTACAATCGGATGGAGATTGTAGAGCCGTTGGCCGAAGCTATTCCTACGTCACGTTGGGGTGAATGGGAGGAGTTGGTGAATCATCTACCTGAAGTAGTGCTCGAACAGATTCAGAAACATGACGATAGCGTCGAGAAGTTGAGGGAAAACTGCGCCCGGCTTCAAGCAATGCTCGAAGAGCGTGGAGAGCTTCCTGATCTCTATAGCAAGTATATGACTCCTGAATTGCTCGCCGAACTTCAAACCTCGGAGGCTGCTCTGTTCGGTGCGCGTTGGCCAGACTACCGTTTTTCCTATCTGGCACAACTCATTGTCAATCAGACTCCGAGCGATTGTTCGCCACTCTATACCATCCGTCCTTTCTGGCTACGATATGGTGTAGAGTTTCTAAATCTGAGGAAAGCCGAGCCTTACCAGACAGTGATTCAGGAATCGAATACGATTGTTCAAGAACTTATGGAAGTGATTCAGAGTCTCGATCGCTCACTCACTGAATCTTTGGAAAGCATCTATGCCGCTTGAAAATCACATCGCTCTAAAAAACTCATTCTCGTTTGCAAAGTTGACCCGCATTCTCACTGGGGCTTTGGTTGCCTTTGCTGTTCTGAGCGTTCTTCTAATTCCTATCCAATTCGACCTTTATTCTAAACTTGGGTCAGTTGCTGAGGATGGTTACGGTTGGGATAGTGCTCTTGATGCTGCTGATAATCTCAACATTATCGGCCAGATAGTCTTGGCGGGAATGTTCTCGATTGCCGCTATTACGTTCCTTACGTGGTTTTATCGTGCAAGGAAAAACGTTGACGTATTAGAAGTCGAGGGGGTAGGGTATAGCCATGGAGCAACAGTTGGTTGGTGGTTTGTTCCGTTTGCCAATCTTGTGACCCCCTACCGAGTTGCAAAGGAAATTTGGATCGCAAGCAACCCAGCAACCTACGAGCCGGGAAATTCAACCCTTTGGTTAAAGGATGACGAGGCGAAGCCGGTGAAAACGTGGTGGACATTCTGGTTGATTTTCATTATTGTAGAACGAATGGCAGACAGAGTCTATGCCGATCCAGAGAGCTTCGCAGTCTATCGCGAAAAGCTTGTAGTTGATATGGTTGTTAATTTATTAGCCGTTATTGCAGTATGGTTCGCACTAAAGTTCATTAAAGCTCTATACAGACGGCAAGAAGAGCGTTACTCCGTAATCTATGAGCAGAGTGTAAAAGCGAATGGTGGAGAAGGTGGCTCGGAATTGCTCTCTGCATAACTGATAGCGATTGTTCGCCCTCTACGTAGGTCTAATTCTATAAAAACATCAAACAGATTAAAGAATAGCCACATGAAACAAGTTCAACTTCTCAAACTTGCCCACGCACGATCTGGCGATAAAGGTGATGCCGGAAATGTTGGGGTGATTGCCCGGAAAAAAGAATGGTATCCCGTTATAGCAGAAGCGCTAACCGTTGAACGAGTGAAAGAACACTTTAAGGGAATTTGCCAAGGTGAAGTTGAACGCTTCGAGCTTCCCAATCTCTGGGCGCTTAACTTTCTGCTCCACAACACACTTGGTGGGGGTGGAACAGTCTCACTAAAGTTCGACGCACAGGGGAAGACACTTTCCTCGGCAATGCTTCGGATGGAGATTGAGGTTCCAGATGATCTGGAAGTGGAATGATCTTGAAATGGAATTAGGAAAAGCTGCTTCGGCTTTCCCAATTTCAAAACCAGATAGAAAACGTTTGTTCTGTCACTCTGAGGTCTTCCGAAGAGTCTCGCAGGATGCGTAGATCAAATCACATGACTCAACTATGATGAGGAGATTTCTCAGAAGACCTCGGAAGGAGATAATTTGGGATTGAGGATTGCGAACCTGAAATCTCAGGGTGAAAGTTGATGAGAAGTACATACTTCCGAAATCCACAATCCAAAATCCGCAATTAGAAATACGACACGTTCAATCAACTACTCACTACTACACTATCTCATGGCTTTGATAACTGATCGAAAGGAACTACGCCGTGCCGCGCTCGAATTTTTCATGGGGGAAGAAGTCCTTCGCTTCGGTGACTTTACGCTGAAGAGTGGGAGGAAGTCTCCTTACTTCTTCAACACCGGTCTTCTCTGCTCAGGACGCCAACTTGCGATGATGGGGCGGCTCTACGCCAGCATGATTGCCATTACTGAGGAGTTCAACCAGGCGAGCATCATCTTCGGCTCGGCCTACAAGGGTATCCCAATTGCTGTGGCTACCGCAACCGCCTTTGCCGGAACTGGAAACGAAGATATCCGTGCTATCAGCGACCGGAAAGAGGCAAAGATGCATGGCGATAAGAGTAGCTTCCTCGGCAGAATTGAACCGGGAGATAAAGCAATTATCGTCGACGATGTGATTACCGACGGTGCAACGAAAATGGAAGCTCTGGCAAAGTTGCGCGAAGCCGAAGTAGAACCGTTGGCCTTAGTGATTGCATTCGACAGACAGGAACCAGCAGATGAAACCGGTATCACCGCTGTCGACCGTTTCAAAGAGAAGAGTGGTGTGCAAGTCTACTCGTTGCTGAGCATCGGCGACGTTATCGAGGAACGGCCTGACCTTGCCGAGAGGCTGCAACACCATCTAAAGAGTTTCGAGGTGCAGGAGAATTCATGAGCGGCGATCTCTCGTTATCGGATAGATGGTTTTTGAAGAAATCATTCCTCATTCTCCTCGCAATATGTTCTCTCCTGTATTGGGGATGCGAGGAGAAAGGAGGGGATTCGCCAGGCGCTTCCGATACAGCGGCTGCTGAGGGAAAAGTACCATCCGACTCTTCAGGGGTGACAAAGGCTCCAATCGGAAAGACTGAACTCCCGACTTGGAATACGGCTGCCCCAAATCTCTTCATCGACCTTCCGAAAGGGTTTGCCATTCGGAGTGATAGCGGCATGAAAGTGGATCGAATTGTTATCTACCGCACGGGAGATTCAGCCCTAAAGGATTTGAATCGACCTCCCCTCGGTGTTCTGCAAATCGTTCTCTCAGATAGTTCGATAGGAACCACAATTCCAGCAAAGAAAATTAGGACGTTGAATCGTTTGATCGGCTCCTACCCCGCTACGTGGCATCAGTATGTAGATATGACACTCGGCCCTTCCGTCTACTTGATGAACGTTCTGGAGATTCCAGATTTCTTTGTCTCTCTCGGTCCAGATTCCGATGCAAAAGATTTGAAGCTCTGGATATACGTTGCCGGTACTGATTCAGCAACAGTGATTAGTCTCTTGAGGGCGGCTGAAACCCTAAGTATTATTCCTTGAAATTCCTCTTTCGTTGTTCAACATTTGCAAAGGGAGTTGGAGCTAAACTTTTTATGATAGGGGGGGAATTGTACACGGATTGGACGGATGGAACAGGATGGAGACGGGTCAGAATCTCCTGGATCAATCACAGCAATACCAAATCTACAAGTGGAAGTGGCATAGTTCCGGGTTTACTTCTACTGCTCTTTGCTCTCTTTACTTCCCTTAGTGTTCTCCCCTCTACCACACTCTCTGCGCAGGCGAGAGAGTCTCGGGCTGACTCAGTTGAACTCGAGCAATTGATTGCCGATTACGGACGAGGTGATTTCCTCACCAATGCTCGAGCTATCCTGTTGCAGAGTGTGGAACGTTATCAGTCTGACCTTGGGAGAGCACTTCTAAACTTTATGGCGAATCGGAAGGGGACAGTAGGTTGGTTGTCGCCGGAAGAAGAGTTGTTGACGTACGTCCTGCTATCTGAGGGGGAGAAGTTATCTGATGTAGAGTGGATTACGCCACGACTACAACGGCGGGCTGCCCGGCCAGGCTCGCATGGCGTTATCAACGATAATCTCTACACGAAACTTCTCGAGCGAGTTCGCAGAGACCCAACGAACGTATTGCGAAAGGTTCAGGATGGATTGGAGGAGGTGGTGGAGCAGAGATTTGTCGAAGTTGTAGTGAACAACCTTAGTGTGAAGGGAGTTCGGAAAACAGAAGATGTGAATAGTTTGGTCGATCAGTTTGTCGAGGAGTATCCCGAATCTTCATACGCCCGGATTGCACAGAGCTATCTCTACCTTCGCACAGATCAAGAATTGATTGGGGCTGGATTCTTTGCCGGATATGCTTCTGGTGGAATGATACTTTCAGAAGCAGAGGTTGCCGGAAAAGCATTCGGCCCATCTTTCTCAGGAGAACTTTACGTTGACCGATTTGTACTCTCCGGCACTCTCTTCGCTGGCATTCTCTCGGTGAACGATTCGTTTGCAGTAGCCGATCGTTTCTGGAGCAGTGGTGATGCCTCCTTAACCGGTGCAAGTCTCGACGCCGGATACGAACTCCGTTTTGGCAACCTAATGTTGACCCCATTTATCGGCGGTACTCTTTACGAACTGCGTGAACCACGTGAGGGGAATCTGGAATCACTGGAAGGACTGAGTACCGGTGGCGCACTCGGTTTTCAGAGTGGAGTGATGGTTGGATGGCGGATCCCCTTCGACCAACCACCCCACATCGATCTACGCCTTCGTCTCTCGCTAATTCAGCCCGGACTCTCCAGCTTCCATTCAGCGTTTAGCGGCTCAATTTTCCTTACCACACTCTCCTTCGGACTCATTCAACGTCCCTACACCACTCTTCCAGCTACTTCAAATGGGAGCTAAGGTTTCTGGAATGATTAGCGGTATGCAGTATATGGGGTTATCTGCACTCTCGTTTAGTCTGATGGCCGCGCTCGTAAAACTTGGGAGAGGAGATATTCCAGAGCAGGAGATGATTCTCTTCCGAAGTCTCTTCATTATTGCGGTCACAATTCCCATTCTGCTGCGAAACAAGATTCCGATCTTCGGCAATCGAAAGGGGCTTCTCATCTTGCGAGGTCTCTTCGGCTACATTGCCATGAGTTGCTACTTCTGGACACTTGGCGAACTACCCGTTGCCGACGCAATAGTAATTCAGTACATCAGCCCAATCTTTACAGTCCTCTTTGCCTGGATGTTTCTCAAGGAAGAAGCCAAAGGGGGGATATGGCTTGCTGCACTTCTCTGCATGGTTGGTGTAGTCTTGATTGCAAAACCAGAAGGGGAGGGGAGTCTGTTAGTAGCTGCGATAGGTCTTATTGGGGCGGTACTTGCCGGGGCTGCGTACGTAACCGTTCGGGCACTCCGTGAGAGTGACAACGCCTACACCATTGTCTTTTACTTCCCGTTAGTCTCATTACCCTTCAGCATCATCGCATCAATCAAAAGCTCTCACTTTCACATTCCCTCAACGTTGAACTCGTGGGGAATCCTTCTCGGCATCTGCCTTACCAGCTATCTTGGCCAAATCTTTTTGACGAAAGGATTAGAGAAAGAGAGTGCATCGCGAGCCATTCTCGTCAACTACACTACTGTTGCCTTCGGTCTCGTTTTCGGTCTGCTGATGTTCGATGCTCTTCCAGACTTGCGTTCTCTGTTCGGCATTCTTCTAATCCTCGTTGGTATTTCGTGGGTGTCGTTCAGAAAATAGAGTCTTCTTTGAATAAAAAAGAAGAGGCTACGAAGCCTCTATTCGCTTCATCTGCATAGCAGAATTTCTGGGTTCAAGTATTTCTCGGTTCAATCACTGTGAAAGAATACTTCAGCACCCATAAAAAGTTTTATGAAGACTTGACTTGATGGAAAAAAGTCCTATATTTGTGCTCTCACGACAGCGGGACACGCTGTTACTTTGAAAAGTTTTTAGACGTAGAGTCTACGCATGGTGGGTCTGGGGTGAGCCCATCATGCGGGCCACCGAAGGTGCACATTTGGTGGCCCACCTTATCAGAAAGGCTTCTGGAATTTCCAGAAGCCTTTCTCTTTTTGCCCTTATTATTACGAGTCTTTGATCCCTTCCTTATAGAGCGGTCAGATCGGATGTGATAGGAATTATCGTTAACCCCCGACTTCCAGTCGGGGAAGATCGGTCTCCTCGGTTTCAGCTCCCCTCTCCCACTCTGAAAAGAGTAGGTTGATCGGATGATACTTGGGAGAGGGGTTGGGCTACCCGAGATTTCTCACTCGACTCGATGACGCTATCGGACTTGAGTCGACACCTCTATAAATTTTCATTCCTACCCCTCGTGAAAGAACCCTCACGTATTGAATAGGTGGCCTTCTTCGCACTATTTCCCCCCTTACAACACTACCTTCAACCCACCACGCACTTCTCTTCCTGCTCCCGGTAACCCAAGTTGGTAGAGGGTAACGGCGTCGGTGATGTTGTCCATTCTGATGAAGAGTTCTACGTAATTAATTCCAGCAACTGGTTGGATTGATCGCCAGGCAAGTCGTCCGTTCAGTTGTAGCGATGGGTCGAGCTTTTGGAAGATGTTGTCGTTGTCGAGTGAGTAGGCTGTGCCGGTATAGATTGCCTCGCCATCTACAACAAAGTGGAGTGGAGCCTTCCAGGAGAGGTTGAGTGTGCTGAGGACTTCTGGTTTTTCTGAGAGGAAAGTGAGCGTGTCGGCATCTGACGATTCAGCGCGGGCGTTTGAGATTGTGACATGTCCATTTGCCCGAAGGTCGTCGGTGATCCGCCAAGCAACGGAGCCTTCCAGCCCATATACTCTACTCCCGGGAAGGTTGATACGCTGGCGGCGATTCCCCCCAAGTGTGTCGAACGAGCGTTGGTCGATGGTGTTTGTGGTGAGCTGTGTAAAGAGTGAGGCTTCAACTGTGAAGTCGGTAAAGCTCAGATCCGTACCAAGGTCGATATTCCAAGAGGATTCCGGCTTCAAATCTGGATTGACGAGGAAGCGACGGAGGGCTTCACCGTAGAGTTCCCGCATCGATGGGAAACGGCTTTTCCTTCCAACCGAGAGTTGACCGATAACCTTATCACTGAACTGATAGCTCCCTCCAGCCGTGAGACCGGGGGAGAGGAAAGGATCTTGCTTCGGTTTGTCGGCCGATTCCAACGTTATCATTCCATCAAAACTTGCTCCCAGTACTGTCTGTACCTTTTGTCCCCACCTGTAGTTCTGCTCTGCGCCAAGGCTGAAGGTATACTGGCTGTAGCTCTGCAGATCTCCTGCCGTCTCAACTCCGGCAGAATCAAAATCAGAGTCAACTTGATCGTGTTGCGTGTGCAATTGGTTTGCGGAGAAACTCAAGTTCCCATTCTCAAGTTCACGGGTCAGAATTGTTCGCAATCCTAACGTGGCGTCATCATCTTGCTGCGCTGCTGAGAGTGATCTGTAGAGTGGGGAGTTATACTGCTCAATCCGTTGACCAAAAATTGTTGCCCACCCTGTACCCCGCAGGTTCCAAAGTTTGTAGTTCCCAAAACGGAAGTCGTATGTGAGAGTTCCGTTCAGCAGGAGCCAGTCTGGGTATCGCCAGAAGCGGACGCGGTCAACTTCTGGATCGAGATGTCCTTCAGGAGCAATTCCTTTCTCGGAATCGATCACGTTTACCGAGAGACCAAGCGCCCCCGATTCAGAGACCTGATACTCGCCGCGGGCGTAGATGCCGATCAACCGACTGTCGGTGTTTGTGCGCAGGTTCTGGTCGATTTGGTTGAAGGGGAGTGAGGCCTCGGCTGGAAGAGAAAGACCATCTCTCTGAGAAAAGGAGGCTGAAGCAATGTAGTTCAACTTTCCAGAGCGTCCTAAGTGGGTTAGCGAAGAACTCAGAACCCCGTTCTCCCCAATTCCTCCTTTGAGTTCGGTTAGGTGTCCCTCCGTCTCAATCTCCCGCGTTAAGATGTTTACCGCTCCACCCATCACATTTGCCCCGTAGAGCACGCTTGGGGAGCCTTTCTCTGCGATGATTCCACCGACGGCATTCAGGGGAAGGAGGCTGAGGTCGACCCGATTATCCCACGGAACGTTGAGTAGTGCGCCGTCGAGGAAGATCGAGACTTGTCGTTCTCCAGCATTTCGCAAGTAGAGAATCGACTCACCTCGTGAATTTGTCTGCACGCGGGCTGCCGGCACTTCGTGCATGATCTCTGCAACATCCGTCCCATCTGACTTATTTAACTCCGCGAGCTTCACTAAGTCGTGCGGAAGTGGTGTAATGCGATCTCGCCGTCTATCGGTCACCGTAACTGTTCCCATTACGTAGACATCTGTCGAATCTTCTTCATCGAAGTAGATCGAGTCAACTTGCGAAGTAGGTTGGGCATTAATTGAGATTGCGATGAGAAAAAAGGTGAACGTAACGGAAACAAAAACGAGACGGTGCATAGTGTAGTTGGCAATTGAACGTTGTTTGAAATCTAAACGGAATCATTCCTCAAAACCCCATCCGATAGAGGAGTGTTACGCTCCGTCCTGGCTCGGGTGCAATCGACTTGATTCGAGAGAGATGGTTTCGGTACTCGGAATCGAACAGGTTATCAATTCCTAAAATAATCGTGTGGAACGTTGAGGTAGAGTTCAAGCGCATTTGTCCGAAGATGTCAAACGTAACGTAGCCATCGGTCGGCTCTTCAAACTCACCAACCCGAGTTTGCGCTCCGCTCCAGTGTCCGATAATTCCAGAGGCAAAGATTCCCTGCTGGTGGCGTAGACTCAGCATACCATTCAATGGTGGAATTGCAGGCAGTGGATGTTTCGTTTCCCTCTCTTCTCCTTGTATCCAGCTTACTGATCCACTTCCGGTTAGCCCTTCGAAGAGATTCCACTCGAATTCAAGCTCTGCCCCGAACAGAAGAACATCACTTCCGGTGTGACGATATAGTGGAAGCATAGTTCTGAAGTTCGTCTCACCTGTTGCCTGTGGAATCACATAGTTGGTGATTTGATTTCGAAAGAGTGCACCTGTCAGGTGTCCACGATCACTCGACAGTGTACCATTCAGTTCAACTGTAATACCTTCTTCGGGTTGCAGATCAGCGTTCCCCACCTCGTAGCTATATGCCGCTAAGTGTGGACCGTCGGAGTAGAGTTCCTCAATACTCGGCACACGCCACGTTCGAGAGAGTGTGAGGCCCAGTGACAAGGGGGAAGGTGAACCTTCCGTTTCATGGCTGAGTCCGGGCGACCACGATGTCGTGACCCCACCCGAGAGTCCAGTAAACCTTCGCTCCCTGATGAATCCAGCAGACGTAGAATCTTCTCCCGATGGAATCATCTCTTTAAGGTCAAACCGTGCTGCACCTGTCAGTTTGAAGTTGGCAATGCTCTTCTCTTCGAACAAAGAAAGTCCAATGCTGCGCTCGTTAGTCTGTGGAATGCGAACCCCGTTTGCGGCAAAGTCGACCAAAGAACCTTGCAAGCTGACGATACCGTTGTCGAACACGTTCCCCACAGGTTTGTGATGGATTTGTAGGGACCCAGCAGTCGTCAGAAGACCATATTCTGTGCCGACGATATTTCCAGATTCCAACTCCCGGTGATAGTAGTTCGTGTAGTTACTCTCCAGCTTGACTTTTTGAATGAAGGAAGAGGTGGGGTTGATCTCAGCATCTGCTGCATACTGACGCCGGCGCATTTCAATCCGGACACCATCTGGATGCGCGCCGACAAAACCACCCGGGATTCCGTAGTGGTTCTGATAGTATGTCGTTTCCAACCCAGCCGATCCTGTTCTGTATGGGAGACGAATTCCTGCCGACCCGTCGATTGTCTTTAGGTCTGTATTCTCTAACGTTGTCCCCCCAGCCGTCATATCTCCTGCATTCCGATAGCTTCCCCGAAGGAAGAGTGCAACCGGATTGAGTGGAACTCGCAAGGCTGCACCACCTGTAAGCTCAGAGTTGACCGACCCTCCTTGAAACAGGAGAGTGCCGTGAACTTGGTCGGGTAAGTTTGCGAGCCGATTCTCGCGGTCGATGTTAATCACACCTCCAATTGCGTTGGAACTGTAGAGGAATACAGCAGGTCCACGGAGGATGTCGATCCGCTCGGTTCCGAGTGGATCAACGGCAACGGCGTGGTCGTTAGAAATGCTCGACGCATCTCCGGTTGATGCTCCACCCTCCATGATCTCTAATCGATCACCCCCCATTCCCCGCACAACTGGACGAGCCGTTGCTGGCCCCATTGACGTTTGTGCAACGCCCGGCTCATTAGTAATTGTGGCTGCCAACGTTCCCCGCAGATTCTGCTGTAGGCGTGTGCCTGATATTGTCCTTGAGGGATCAAGCCCACCAAAGGCTCTCAGTCGTTGACTGACCACGACCACTTCGTCGAGCTGAAGGGAAGTCTCTACCATTTTGATGAGGAGGTCGACTGTGTCTTGCTCTGAGTTGAGGTGGACTTGCACCAACTCCGTTCGAAAACCAAGTGCCGATACCGTCACCTTGTAATCTCCGGGAGAAATCTCACAGAACTGAAAGCGACCGTTGTCGTGCGACTGTTCAGCCCGATTGATCTCTGGAATCCGTACCGTTGTCCAGTTAATCGACTCTCCAGTTGCATCCTCTACGACCAGTCCAGTGATGCAACCGGCGATTAGTCGATTTCCTGTTAGCGTCACGAGGAGGGTGAGGAGAGCCAGAGCAGCTCTCCTCACCTTCACACTGTTAGTTCTGTTTTTCATATCACCCCATTCAGACTGCTATTGTCAACGGTCTTGTTTGGGATCACGGTCACAGGTATTGCGGGAGATTCGTAGTCGTTGTGGCTTCCATGCTTCACTACAAGTTTGATTGTGGTTGTTCCCTCCTTCAATCCCTTCAAGTGGAAGTTCCAGTCGTCTGGCTGATCTCGCACTACTTCCAGTAGGGTTGGATCTTCAATCGTTGCGCTCGGCGTGAAGTCTGGGTCGTCAGGGAGAAACATTTCTCCATCTTCATCAAGAAATTGAAGTTGATAGTGAGGGGAGAGAGTCTCCTGAGTAAGTTGAAACGAGCCGGTCACAACGTTCTGCTCAACGCGGACAATCTCGGTATCTCCATCAGTCACAATCAGCCCAACTGGTTCTGCATGATGTTCTTCCTGCACAGGATTTTCCTCACATCCAACGGTAAGTATGGAGGGAATGAGTGGAAGGAGAACGAGGAGTAGAGTAGATAGGTTTCTACTGAACGATAACAAAAAACGCTTGTTCATATCTCTATTACGGTAGTTTTAATGAATATCTAAGCTATCTGAAGTGATATAAGTAGGCGAGAGCTTAGGTTGCGCAGAACCAGCAAACAGTCCGGAACGAAATAGCTACAGCAATAATCGAATCTTGCTATGCTCCCAGAAAAGTGGAGCGTAGCAAGAGAGTTACCGATTCTAATTCTGGCTAATTCAACCTTGAGTTGCTTGGTTTGCGAAGCGTGCGAAATCAGATTTTCGCTCGATGTTGTCAGGCAGTAGGTGGGGCGCGCAGCCGTGGAAGGAGGCTGCGATTGTTTTCTGGTGAAGAGAAGACAAAAGCAGGGAACTCTTCAGCAGTAATCGTCAGTTCTGTCTTGTAGGGTATTTCGCTGAGCGAAGAATAGAACTTACCGTGAAGACAGAGGGAGCAATTGTTTCCATCCTCATCGTCCGGATTCTGATGATCTCCGGGGATTTTATCCTGATGTTGATTGGAAGAACTGTGGGAGTGGATGGAATTTTTTCCCTCAGTTTGCAGTCCATTCCAGTGTCGTACCGAGTGGATAGATCCAGCAAACAGCAGCAGGGAGTAGGCGAGTGCTACTACTGTTGCAGTGATAGCCGACGATATGGATCGATTCCTGAACACGACGATAATCTATTCTGACAGAATTTCGATGACAAAGATAACCGAATGTGATTCAATAACGTGTAACTTCATGCACGGGAGAGGGTAGTTCGATGCAGCGAACGATCCACTTCTTACGGGAACCATTTTTACCTACAATCGATCGTTCGGATGGGCGTCGGTTGTCTGTGCCTGCAAAAACAATGCAATCTTCAAAGTCAAGTATGTTTTCCAGCCTGTTGAAGAAACCTATCATCGCCTCAATACGTTCGGGAGCCATTATTGTTGGTGTGCTCTTCTTCTTTGTATCAGCAATTCCATCGTCGGGACAAGAGTTCGGCAAGAATAAAGTGCAATATCGGGAGTTCGACTGGAAGTTTATCCAGAGCAACCACTTCGATATTTACTTCTATGATGAAGCCGGGCAGAATCTTGCCACGTTTACCTCGTATGTTGCCGAAGATGCTCTCAGTTCGATTCAAGAGCACCTCCGCTTTACCATCACCGATAGAATTTCGCTCGTTATCTATAACTCAAAAAATGACTTTCAACAGACCAACGTGGTCAACGCCTACATGCCGGAAGGGGTGGGAGGGGTGACTGAGTTGTTCAAGAATCGTGTGGTAGTGCCGTTCGAGGGGAATTGGGAGCAGTTTCGCCACGTAATCCACCACGAACTTGTTCACGCAGTGCTGAACGACAAGTTCTACGGCGGATCGATCCAGTCAATTATCCAGAATAATATCGAAGTAGAGCTTCCAATCTGGATGAACGAAGGACTTGCTGAGTTTGAGGGGCATGATGGATATAATGTCGAGACAGATATGTTTATCCGAGATGCGGTGATAGGTGAATATATGCCGGAACTTTACCAGATGAACGGCTACTTCGCCTATCGTGGTGGACAGGCCTTCTACTGGTACGTGGCGGAGAACTACGGTCGAGATAAAATTGGGGAGCTGCTCGATCGAGTAAAGTCTTCTTCTTCCCTCGACGCTGCCTTCAAAGGTGCGTTCGGGAAAGGGTTGGAGGATTTTTCTGAGCAGTTCCTTTACGACTTGAAGAAGATCTATTGGCCAGACATTACCGACCGGAAGCGTCCTCGCGATTTTGCCCGTGCTCTAACAGATCATAAAGAAGAAGAATCCTTTATGAATGCCTCTCCGTCGATCTCACCCGATGGGTTGAAGGTTGCCTTTATCTCCGACCGGGATGGCCCTCGATCGGTCTACGTGATGGAGTTGGACGATCCATCCAACGTTCGAGAACTGGTGCAAGGGGAGAGGAATGTGGAGTTTGAAGAGCTGCACTTGCTTAGTCCTGCAATCGCTTGGTCGCCAGACAGTAAGAGAGTTGCTATCGCCGTTAAGTCGAAAGGGAAGGATGCGATCTTCTTAATCGATGTCGAGTCGGGCGAACGGACAAAGCTCGAGTTCGATCTCGATGCCATCTATTCTGTCGATTGGTCTTCCAACGGTGAATACCTTGCTTTCCAAGGAATCAAGGGGGATATGTCAGACATCTATACGTACGAGTTGAAGAAAAGAGAGTTGAGGAATATCACCGACGATCTCTACAGTGATTTTGACCCGAAGTGGAGCGAAGATAGCGAGACGCTCTACTTCCTCTCCGATAGAAAAGATAATCCGATCAGAAGTGCAAAGGGACTCGGCTACAAAATTTGGAACTATGATTATCGACAGATCGATATATACAGCATTAACGTAGCGTCGCTTCGCTTAGAGCGGATCACCTCAGATGAGGCGGTTGAGAAGACCCCAACACCCGGTCCAGATGGCTCTCTCTTCTATGTTTCCGACAAGAATGGAATCTATAATATCTACGTAGTGGATAAGCCGGGGGGGGAGGAACAAGCCATTACCAACTCCATTACTGGTATTGAACAACTGACGGTAACGCCCGATGGAAGTCGCCTTGTCTTCTCTGCCTGGAACGGTCGAGGCTATGATATTTTCCAACTTTTGGCTCCGCGTGAGTTGAAGTTATCCGAAGGTGAGTTGAAGCCAACAACCTTCCTAAAGCGTGATAATGTTGCAGTGGATTCAGTGGCAGATGGGGAAGATGAGAGCTTCACGGTTGTTACGGAGATAGAAGGGTACGACGATGTGAAGATTGACCTTGGTGATGCTCTGGTCACGGAGCCGCCGGCTGACCGTGTGAAGCCGAAAACCTATACGAAGCCAGCCGATCCTCCTCCCGGTGCTGTAGATAGTGATGGAGACTATGTTGTGCAGGACTACAAAGTGAAGTTGACGATGGATGTTTTCCAAGCGAATGCTGCATACAATTCTTTTTATGGCGTTCAAAGTCTTGTGCAAGCACTCTTCAGCGATGAGCTGGGAGATCACAACATCTATATCGCTGGGAACTTGCAGTTCGACTTAATCAACAGCGACTTCTACGCTTACTATAACTATTTAGCAAAGCCAATCGACTACGAGTTTGGGTTGTTCCAGAACTCAATTCTCCTCAGAGTGGGGAATTTCGGTGATGTTGCGCGATTCCGTCAGCTTGGGGGGAGCGTGACCGCGTCGAAGCCGTTCGATCGGTTCCGACGTGTAGAGTTCGGTGCTACGTTGATGAACGTGTCGCGCGAAACGCTTGAAGGGGAATCGTTCCTGAACGATCAGTCGAAGTTCCTGACAATGCCGAATGTTAAATATGTATTCGACAACACCGAGACGTTGATCTTAAGTCCGGTAGTTGGTTCGCGCTATTTCTTCAACCTACTCGCGAGTCCGAAAATTGGGGATGGTGGGGTAGGCTTCTGGTCGGCGAGCACAGATTTCCGGCACTACATTCCACTCGATAAACTTGGGTTATACGACATTGCCTTCCGTTTCTCAGGGGGAGCCAGTTTTGGACCTGACCCGCAGCAATTCTTTATCGGGGGAATGGATGGCTTCTGGATCAACTCTGATTTTACCAATCAAGGGATTCCAATCTCCGATGCCGAAGATTACTCGCTAATTACTCCCGGCTATCCACTTCGCGGCTACGATTGGGGCGAGTCTATCGGCTCGAAGTATGGCCTCGTTAACGTTGAACTACGATACCCACTTCTCCTGTTTGGAAGTGGTGGCGTGCTTCCCTCTGTTCTGCAGCTCCTCACTGGCTCTGTCTTCGCCGATGTCGGTGCAGCTTGGGATGAGAGTTTGAATCTGACAACAACTGATCAGCTTGGACGAACAGTTGCCGACGACCTTCGCTTCGGAACAGGGATTGGCCTCCGCTCATTCGTTCTCGGCTTCCCCCTGCGCTTCGACGTTGCCTGGAGCTACGATCTCAACTCGTGGAGCAAACCGAAGTACTATCTGTCGTTGGGACAAGATTTTTAATCGAGTGAATGAGTTGGTGAGTGTATAGAGTTGAGAGTTTGTAGAGTTAGTTGATAGTGAGGTAGGTGTAGGTCTTCCAGTCCCTATATAGTAGGGGCATTGGTCTTTTTGCTTTGTGTGAGGTTAAAACCTCGCGAACTTTTCTAATACTTCATCTACTTCAATTACGGCAACAGGTAGTTCTTCTGGTGCAACGATAACGTGCTGGTTATCTGAAAGGGGAGAGAACTTTGCCATCATTTTAGGTGCGTTAAAGTAGAGGGCGAGAAGAGGCTTGTTGAAGGCCCCGGCAACGTGAACAATAGATGTATCCGATGTCACGAGGCGGTCAGACATCTGAACCAGAGCAGCAGCCTCCATCAGATTCTCAGTCGGTTGGTAGAATGCATTCTCCCGAGACGATGCAACTCGTTCAGCACTCTCACGGTCGCTCGGTGATGAAATCACCACGATAGTTCCACTCCACTCTACCTTCCCAACGAACTGGCTCCACTTTTCTTCCGGCCACCTTCTTGTAGGACTTCCTGTGGAGATATTTACCAACAGGAGTGGATCGCTACTTCCTTCCACGATCTTCTCCACGCGCTGCCGTATCTCACCAGGAATCTGAAATGAAGGTCGCCTGAGGAACTCTCTTTCGGGCGCAATAGCAAGCATCGGAGCAAGTGCAGAGTCGACAAAGTGCGGAGATGTTGGGGGAGGGATAATATCGAACCCAGAAAAGATAGGAAGGTTTTTCGGCACTACCAGCTTCCTCTTTGAACGAACCAATTCTGCTGCAAAGCGAGATGTAGTGGAGCGATGATCCTTGGGGTCGATGTAGAGATCGAATCGACGAAACGTAAAGAGGAGCAGCCAGGTCGGCACGCCCCCTGCTCCTGATGGTATTACAAAAACATCTTTCACAACCGGGTGGTTCTCCGGTATGATGCTGTTCCAAGGATTTGCGATAACAGTAAGCTCAGCCTCTGGAAAAACTTCCTTGAGTGCGCTGAAAAGGGGAGTTGTTAAGATCATATCACCTAACGTTCCGGGGCGAAACACAGCAATACGCTTGATCTTCTCAGGATCAAACAACAACTCCTCCTCTCCTTGCCAATCAGCCTCAGCCATGTCAACTTCTTCGCTATGCACTCAGCTCTCCCTTTCCGTTACGGCGACGATAGTAGAAGTAGATGGGCGTTCCGATAAACATCAGCACAAGACCCATTGCCGAATTAATGAGTGCCGGTTCACCTGCCTCAGTCGCCTTGATGTAGGTGTCTATATCATTGTAGACAGTGAGAACCAAGTAGGCAATTGCAAAAAAGATAAAGAGCGCGGGGACTATAGGGTAGAGAGGAACGCGATAGGGGCGTGGCGCATCCGGTTCCTTTTTGCGGAGCACGAAGAGTCCATACGCTCCGGCAGCATAGAATATCCAACTAACGAAGAGGAGCATGTCGATCAACGTATTAAACGTTCCAGTGAAAACTAAGAGCATGCTCCAGAAGCATTGAGTGAAAAGGGAGGCGGCTGGCGTCCGGTATCTCTCGTGTACGTTCCCGAGAAAACGTGGGAAGACGTTCCGTCGCGCCATAGAGAAGTAGACACGTGCGCTTGCTAAAATCGTTCCGTTCGTTGTTCCGAATGTTGATACCATCACGAGGAGGGCAATCCACGTGCCACCATTGTGGAAGAGGCGGTCCGCTACATCCGATGCCACAAGTTTAGATGTCGCCATCTGGTCTATCGGCAAAACGTATGCGTAGGCAAGGTTGATGAGAATGTAGACCGTGATAATTGTTCCAAGTCCGTAGATCAATGCTTTCGGGATATTCTTTTGAGGCGAGTGAACCTCCCCTGCAATGTAGGTCACGTTATTCCACCCATCATACGTCCAGAATGCTCCCTGAAGTGCCGCTGCAATGCCAAAAATCAAGAGTGTTCCACCTCCGGTTACAGCCGATGCAGTTGCCAAGTTTGCACCTGCCCCTGCCCCCGGCACTACGAATGCTAAGAGGATGAGAATTAACATTGCGAGAACTTTCGAGACAGTAAAGAAGTTCTGAACAGCCCCTCCAAGTTTGACGCCCAAGTAATTGATTACCGTCAGAAGGAAAATTATTCCGGCAGCAATCAGCTTTGCATTCAATTCAAATGCCGGACGAATATCGCCGATAAATGGAACGTGAAATGAGAGTGTATCGGGGTTGACCCCTATTTCTCCGAGACCAAAGAAGCGGATTGAGTATTCAGCAAAGACATAGGCGATGGCAGCAATAGAACCTGTTTGAATTACCGAGAAGACAGACCATCCGTAAAGGTATGCAGGGAATGAACCGTACATTCGTTCAAAGTAAATGTACTGGCCTCCTGTCTCTGGAATCATTGAGGCAACCTCTGCATTGCTCAGTGCTCCTAACAGTGTGATAATACCGGCTAATATCCAAATGCCAAGAAGGAGTAGTGGAGTGCCCACGCCAGTATCGATCAACGACTCAGCCATCCCTCCCGGTGTTCTGAAGATTCCAGAACCTATCACTGCTCCCACAACGATCATTGTTGTTGTAAACAGTCCCAGTCGTGGCAAGAGCGATCTCTTATCCAGTTTCTCTGTCTTCATGTGATTCAGATGCTTGGTTGCTTGTCGATTGTTCGGCACTCCTCTCTGGGTAGAGAAAACATTCTTATTGCTGCTCATTGCAGTGCAGCAGTAAGAGCACAAAGATAGGGGAAGCGAAGGCTTTGCGATACTATTGGCTGACGAAGATTGGCAGCGTGCTGCCGATACCTGCCTTCTCGACGATCTGTAGAAAATATAATCCTGCTGAAAGCTTTAGTGGGGCAAGGTCGATGAACGTACGTTCGCTGTTCACTTCACCAGTGTAAAGTTTACCTACCCTCTTTCCTGACTGATCGAAGAGGGTTAGGCTGAGTGTGGAAGGGGGAGTATTACCAGTTTGCGTTAAGGAAAGAATGTTCCAGTCTCCCGGCAAATACCGGATGGAGATGCCTGTGACTGGAGTTTCATCTTCTACTGCGTTTGATCCATCAACATCAAATTCCCTTGCAATGATCTCACGATTGTTGATAAAGTAGCGGACAACATATTGATCGGAGGGAGGGAGGTTGATGTATGTCCAGAAGTAGTGATACCACCAGTCTTGCTCCGAGACAGGGAACTCGTACTCGAACCAGAGAGCGTTGTCGACTGTACGTCGCCACTCAACCCGGATAACATCTCCCGTTCGCAAACCCTGTTGGTGAATCCAAAATGTGACGACGGAGTCGGGGAGAGCAAACGATGTGGGGGGAGTAGGACGTTCACGCAGCGTGTCGAGTGTTGGAACCCAATTCAGGAGGCCGTAGTCGATTACCTTGTACTCAGTATCGTAGGGTAGCTGATTCTTCCAGAGTGATGAGGGTTGTACTCCGCAAGAACCGGGGCCAAATGGATCGTGTAGCACCGTGTCAATCTTCCAAACTTCAAAGTGAAGGTGAGGGTCAGTTGAGTTGCCTGAGCTTCCTACTAATGCAATTGCATCTCCTGCCACAACGCGATCTCCTGGCTTTACCAGAGCAGAGTTAGTTCTGACATGTGCGTAGTAAGTCCGCCATCCACCCTCGTGTGCAATTCCAATCCAATTACCGAACCCACGCTCCACAATGCTCACTTTGTTCCGGTCGTAGAGAGAGTCAACAACATGGAAGACAACGCCGTCAGCAGCCGATAGAACTGCGACGCCAGAATCCATCTGCGCAAAACTTCTCAGCGTAAAGTCGGTTCCTTGATGTCCATCGTAGGTCTGTGTACCGCACTGATAGTCTTTGATCGCGTTCACACTGCTATCGTGGTCGACATAGTTGACAATAAAGAAATCTTTGCCCGCAATCCCCTCAAGTGGTGTAGATAGTTCAATCTTTTGAGTGTAGAGAAGAGAAGCTGAGCAAAGAAAGAAAAATAATTGCGTTATTACATTATACATTTTTAATTCAAGAAAAGTTTGAAGCAATAGATATGAGAGCCTCTAAACTGAGTAAGTGTCAATAGTTTATCTATCATCTATTCATCCTTCACTAATTGTGCAAGGACGTATCCTTTTGTTAGTATAAAAATAGTTGGCTTGTTGAAAACAATTCTGTACTTTTCAAGCATGTGGCACTGGTCTATCATCTACCGTAAAATACCCATATGGACTCCCATACTCTTAATTCTTTGCATAAGAAGATAAGTCATTCTCTTGTCTTGAACTTTCCATCTGTTTCTTCTGCTGAATGTGCTGATACTGTACAAGAAGCCTTCTATCTATGGTTGATACGTGCACCAAAAGAAGTGCAAGCGCATAGTGGCAAAAGTTCAATGTATCTCAAGAAGACAGCATATCGTCTACTCCATCGGTCAAGGAGGAGATCTTCTCGATTCCTTTCACTTTGTTCTGAAACCGAGATAGAATGTAGTGCACAAGACTTGCTTTCTATCAGCATTGAAGAGGATAGTCTAATCTCACAACTTCCCATTCAACAACAGGAACTATTACGACTTCGGGTTTCTGGGTTCACTTCACGTGAGATTGCGAGACAGATCGGGTGCAGCTTTTACGCTGCCGAAAAAAGAGTGCAACGTGCAGTTCAAGCCTTGAAAACGATTCTTGAGCTTGAGAGAGAACGAGTTGAAAAGATGTCGAAACCTGAAAATTGATTTTTCAAGACATGGCATCAGTCAACATCAAAAAAAGACTCTGCCGTTGAAAAGATATAGATATATGGTGGCTGTTTGTCCGAAATCAACGGACGTAAGTCTCTATATAGGCTGTGTGGCTACTTCTCTTCATTACTGATGGGATATCTAAGTGATAACTGTACAAATATCCATTTGTTTTTTGGACATACTGTGTTTGTCCAAACACAATCGGAGAAGCCGGTTATCTCACATCTACTCTTCCTTCAAAGAGCTACGAAGAGCTGTCAACAAGCACAAAACTATTGATTCTATAACAGTATAGAAACTGGTTTGTATGAAAAGACAGTCTATTATACTACTAAGCATAGCGTTAGGCCTCATAGCAGTATTCGTTCTCATCAACTTGAATGATAGTGGTTCTCTTACTCGTAAAGATAATTACTATGAGTTTCCTTTTGCAGGTAGGTCAGAGAAGGTTGTTGAGTTGATAAAGAGGTTTCCAGAATCAGAAGTCTACACCATATACTTCGTTCAGCCGAATGTGTTTGTTCGAGATGCAATCGCAATAAAAGATGCAGATAGCAAACTAAAAAGTACAAGTGCTCTCGGTGTGCGATTCGGCGTTGTTCTTGAACAGAGACGGTATGCAGCAAAGAAGTTTGTGGAGGATAATCAATTCAAATTCCCTTGCATTGCTGACACCTCTGGAGAAGTGCTTAGCGAACTCGGTATAGAATCAATGCCTCCATTCATAACGCAATGGTCGAAAGATGGCAGACTGTTGCGGGCAGCATCGTTGTATACCCTCAACTATAGTGATTCTTCGACAGTTAGTCAGTTCTTCGGAGAAGCTATTCCAGCCGACATAGAGTACAGAAGAGCCTATGACGACAACAGTGACGTCCTGAAGTCTGTTGAAAATCTACCATACATAGAGTCTGAGGAGAGGGTAATCCCCATTCAGGATGACAGCGTTTCCTCCTATGGAAATCTGAGGTGGTGTCAGATTAGTCAAGGTCACCAGTACCTTGTAGGGACTGATAAGACTTCGCTGAAGAAGATCTTATGCGACTACAAAACGGGTTCGTTTATTAGTGAGTTGAACATCCCGTTAGATACCCTTCACAGACTGTCGCCCAATTTATCAGATACAGAGTTCAATGAGTATCTCGGAAATGGTGAATATCAACCTTTAGGCTTTGGAAGCACATTCACATCGGACTCAAGTTTGATTGTCTACTACAGTTTGCCAACGCTTAGTGTCAGCATTCAAGGCGAGGACACGCTTCTGCAAATGCGATCAAAACATGCCTTGTGTTATTTCCACTTGAAGAAGAGTAGAAAAGGGACGAAGGCTGAGTTGGAGCAAGTCGTACCAATTAATTATGACCTTACATATGAGTTCGTTCCAAACGTGCCATATGAACTCTTCTACGATTCTGATAATCGTAGTGTATATGTCGAAATCAAAAAAGGATATCCAGCAGTAGGAGATGTTGACCAAACTCCTGATAGTCGTAACGATCCGAGGTTAGCTGCTTTCTATGAAAAAACGCCACTGTTTTTAGAAGTTGACGCGACAAATGGAAGGATTAAGCGTGAGGTCGGGAGCTTGGACAAGCTACATCACGACCTTTCTATTGGATACGGTATCGCAGGCTACTTTGCTATCCCAACGAAGAATGGTGTTTTAACGTATCAGCCCTTAACGGATCATTTGAGCAGTGAGGATGGAAGTAAAATCAGCTTGAAGTCTTATGTAAATAAAAAAGCAATAATGCAGTTTGTTCAGAATGAGACGTTACCTGATGCCCGAACCTTGCGTGACATCTTGAATCTCAGTGGAGCAGCAGTTCAGGACGTTTCGCTCTCCGGTGACCGTATGTTCATTTCATGGAAGATTCGAAAGCCCCAAGAGTCTCTAATCTCTCAAAACTGCTTCTACGTTGTGCAAGGATATGACCTCAGTAAGAAGGAGTTAATCTTTGAACGGTATGTAAATAGCAGCACTCCTTATGGAAAGATTAGCGATGTCATCTTAGATGCAAGATCAGAAAATGTGATTTTGATTACTCAATATTCAATGTCTACAAATTTAATCCTTTATTCAACTAAAGAATGGGTATGAGATACTGCTTCCTCCTTGCTACTGTAATAACCATCTGTATATCATCACCTGCAAGTGCTCAGTGGACTGAAATAGGTCAGCTTGAAGATGAGCGAATGAACATGATTGTCCTTGAAGGTCCTGAAGAAAACACCTTAACGTTGATGGGTGGAACAAGCACTCCACCAACTGGCAGTGCTATCTACCATACAGAAGCCTATACGCTTGATCTCATTTCAGGAGAGCTTGTGCAGGCAGGAACATTAACCCATCCAATAGGGAGTGGAACCGTTGTCAACTATAGTGGACGACTTTATGTGGTTGGTACATATGAACTTGGTTTTGGGTCGAAACGTGCCTACAGGTTGGGGGATGATTATAGTTTGACAGATGCTGGAGAGAACCCTTCTCCGGCAGCATTTCCGGCCATAGGAAGCCGTGACTCATTGGTTTATCTGATTGGTGGTGAACGTGCAGAAGATGGACCCTTCACTAACTCTTCATCGGGGGTGATGGTATATAACATCGCTACGGAATCGTGGTCGAAGTGCACCGATTTCCCGACTTCAATTGCATACTCTGGTGCGGCAATGAGCCACGATTCACTCTTTGTAGTTGGCGGAAGCGTCTCTAAAGATCCCGGAGAAATTTTTAGCGATAAGTTCTATTTGGGCACCATTACAAACGACTCAACTATCTCGTGGAGTCAGTTGCCTAACCTACCCATAGCAGTGACCGGAGGTAAGTGTGCGCTCATCAGTAGCGATCTATTCTTCTTCGGAGGATACTCTGCCAACGGTTTGTTGGGACAAGTCTGGAAATACTCATTTCAATCGGGTGTTTGGACGCAAGAGATATCTGCTCCAATTGGACTTGCGCAAACTTCAAACTTTTTTGCCCTTGGGGGTGTGCTTTACGTCGCTGGAGGGATTTCATCGAAAAGCATTCTCTCATACGAAGCAAAGACTGGCTCAATTTCAGTCTCTCAATTGCTCCCTCAAGTTGGGAGTGTTACTCTATCAGAGTGCTGTCTATCAATCAAATCGCATTCAGATAAGATGGGAACCCTGTCGGTATACAACATCAAAGGAGAGATAGAGTTCAGTGCATCTATTGAGCCTCAGTCACAGTTATCTATCAACAGAGAAGAATTAGCAAGTGGGGTTCATATTATCGAATTCAAGTCGAATGGAAAACGTTGGATACAACGTATACTAGTATAGTTCCGTATCTCTTATCAACCGATCAGATGAGAGAGTACACTTGCACTTGATCGGAGTGCAGGTGAAGTCAATTAATTAAACCTTCCATAAGAGGAAAAACATGTATAACAAAATCGTTAAACTGAGTGCGGTGTTCGCAGTAGTGGCTCTTTTTGCGTTCACAGCAATTGATAGTGCTCACGCTACAATAGTGAAAGAAGCCTTCGGAAGTGAAGGAGGAACAGTTGGCCCTGATGGTACAGTAAGCTGTCCTGGGTTGCCTATCGCTGTATGTGCAAGATCAACGGCTGGAGTCTATCCATCAAATCCGATTTATCCGGATCATTTAGATCTGTTTAATTCATCTGGAACCCCTGTTGCTGGATATCAGGGAAGGTACATTATGGATATTGATATTTCTTCGTTCATTTTCGAAATCATGTAGAGCGTTGGAAAGATGCACTGGGGAACACCATTCTATCGTGTGTTCCCCAGCGCACTTCTTCAGACGACAGCTCAGGTAATTGCTCCGGGTGTTTCAGGAGGAGTTAATAGAAAGAGAATTCCCCACATGACCATGCGCACAAAGAATCATTAAGGATCTACTATGCTTCACGTGTCGACACTAAAGGGGTAAAACCTTAGAAGTTGGAGGGTATGGGTTACAGGTGAAGGTTGGTCTCACGTTGTGACCGTAATGCAAGGTAAACTTTCATCAATGGAAGCCCAACTACAGTGTAGTAATCGCCGTTGATACGCTCTACGAAGATTGCTCCCATATCGTCTTGGATGCCGTAGGATCCGGCTTTGTCCATCGGTGAGCCGGTAGCGATATAGTCCCATATCTCACTCTCTTCAAGCTCTCTGAACGTTACTTCTGCTTCGCCAAGATCGGTGATCGATTCACCTGTGCTCGCATCCACAATCGAAAAGCCAGTGTATACTGTATGCTGATTTCCGCTCAGTTGTGAGAGCATCGCGAAGGCATCTTCAGCAGATTCAGGCTTCCCAAGAATCTCTCCTCCTAATACAACAATCGTATCGGAGCCAAGTACAAGCCCAGACTCGTGGTTTGCAGCAACTGCATTGGCTTTCTCTAACGAAAGCCGTCGAACAAAATCAACAGGTGCTTCTCCTTCGCGTTGAATCTCTTCGACATCAGGAGGCTCAACAGTGAACTCCAATCCTACCTGCGTGAGAAGCTGTCGGCGGCGTGGCGAGGAAGAAGCGAGAATAAGAGTAGGAGAATTCAAAATTCAAAAGTAAAAATTCAAAAAAGAGAGACTGGTATAGGAGAATTCAAAAGTAAAAATTCAAAAAGCGGAGATTGCTATGTGTGGAAGAATTCAAAAGACTGATGCTCAATGTTGCAAGTGATGCAATGCTAAAGGGTCGAAATCCAAACTAGCATCCGACATTTTGAATTTTGCCCTTTGAATTTTGAATTCCTTCTCACTCCGCCCACTCTCTCGGTTCTCTCAGCCATCCCATTAACGTTTGTTCTGACTCGGTCTGTTCCATGTCGGCATTGTAGTCGAAGTTCACAACTGAGGGTAGGCTCATCAAGATGCTCTCAATTCTTCCGTCAGTCTCGAGTCCAAACTTAGTTCCACGGTCGTAGACTAAATTGAACTCCACGTATCGGCCACGTCGCAGCAACTGGAATTTCTTCTCGCGGTCGCTGAATGGCTCACCCTTATGGCGTTCGGCTACCGGGATATAGGCCGGTATAAAAGCATTCCCAACCGACTGGTGGAAGGCAAACCACTGTTCCATATCTTGTTCTGAACTGCGGAGATAATCGTAGAATATTCCACCTACCCCTCGGCACTCTTTTCTGTGGTGGATATAGAAGTACTCATCACACTCTTTTTTGAAGCGAGGGTAGAGGTCTTCTCCGTGGGGGGCACATGCTTCTTTAAGGATCGTGTGGAAGTGGCGACCATCTTTTTCGTCGGCAATGTAGGGGGTTAAATCTGCTCCACCACCGAACCAAGCGTCGCCGTTCGATCCCTCAAAGTAGCGGTAGTTTGCGTGGACAGTTGGAACCCGGGGGGAGAAGGGATGGATTACAAGTGAAATACCTGTTGCGAAAAATTCTCCCGACTCAATTTTCATTGCTCGCGCGATTCCTTCGTGGAGTTCACCGTAGACAACAGAGGTGTTTACACCTCCTTTCTCGAAGACGTTCCCATTGGAAATAACACGAGTCTTACCACCACCACCACCCGGTCGTTCCCAGGTATCTTCAACAAATGTTGCCTTCCCATCCACTTCTTCAAGCGCAGCGCAGATGCGATCTTGGAGTCCGTGGACAAACTCCACTGCTCGTTCGCGGAGAGAGGGGAGTATGACTTCCCGATTGTTTGCTTCTGTTTTCGTTATCTCACTCATTACTACTTGAATTCAGTATTGTTCATATCAAATTCGGTACTGCCTCCGGCTTTCACCATTGTTATACCAATTCGACGTTGCGTTTCAAAACTTCCAAGATCGTTGGAGGGGCCTCCTCCAACAACTACAAGACGTATGCGGCCAGCATCTTTCAACGTTTGATACTCTCCTTTCCCTTCCTTTACAGCACCTTCAAACATCTCATCGAGTTGCTGTGCTGCGTACCATGCGCGAAGTCCAGAAAGGGCAAGGTTCGTAATACGGGACCCTTTTTTAAGGTTGTATTCAATTCCTGCGTTGTCGATGAAGCGAACTGGCTCACTCTCGTAATATGTACCAATAAAGGGTTGCGGGTCAGTGTAACCTGTCACTCGAATTTCGAGAACTTCATCAGGGGCTGCTTCACGTGCAAAGCGAGGGAAGAGATCGTTGACAGCAGTCGAGTAGATCGTTCCCAACATCTGGTCAATCACCTTCGCATACTCTACATACTCTTTGTGCCGTTGCGAGCCTTTGGCGAACCGTTCGATATACTTGGCATCCTTTAATTTCCCATCGCGAAGTTCAAGAAGTTCCTGTAAGCTCTCCGATGTGTTTGGCCGGTAGTAGCCAGTAACGAAGAAGGGGATGTTATACTTCGCGAGGTCAAATTCTGCGAAGGTAAAGTTGTCGAAGGTTAACGCAACACGGCGTGTTTCGTGTGCACGCCCCCGTTCAAGCTCTACGGTAATCGGCTTCCGTCCTTGAACATTGCCGGTGACACTGTAGATGCGATCTGCCGGAAGGTTGATTTCGTAGTCTTTCTGGCCAACGTCGGTCACCACTGTGGCAACAGTGTCCCCTGATTCTCTATCAACAATGAAAACAACTCCCGGAAGGGGACGGTTGGCCGAGTCGGAAACGTTCACTGTGACCTGGAAGAGACCACTGCCAAAGATATTAGGTGTCCCACTAAAAATATCCATCTTCCCAGAGCCTCCAGGTCGCGAGGAGGAGAAGAAGAATGCCTTGTTATCCTGAGGAGCGAAGAGAAACATCTCGTCAGCACTGCTGTTAATGATCGATCCAAGGTTCGCAACTTCTTTCCAGTCACCTACACTCTTTATCGACATAAAGAGGTCGTAGCCCCCAAATCCGTCGTGTCCTTCGCTCGAAAAGAAGAGTGTACTTCCGTCTCCTGAAATAAAGGGAGAGCGTTCATCTTCATCGGTATTGATTACAGGCCCCAAGTTCTCAGGATTACCCCAGATCGGGAACCCATCTTGCGTCTGTCCAATTTTTTTTGCTACCCAAATATCAGTGCCACCATATCCACCATTCCTATCGGAAGCAAAGTAGAGTGTGGAACCATCGGCTGTCAACGATGGATGTGAATCCCACTCTTTCGAGTTGACTGACTCACCAAGGTTTCGAATATCGGTGAACCTTCCACCATCTGCTACAGCAAGGTGAAGGTCCGTATCTCCAATCTTTCCGGGACGTTTCTCGGAGGCAAAGACTACAAAGGAGCCGTTTGCAGGCATCGCTACCGTACCATCATTTCCTTTGGAGTTGATAGGTGTGCCTGAGTTAAAAAGTCGTGTCCAGTCTGGACCAGAACGAGAGACAGAGAAGAGGTCGGCTTCCCCAATAGAACCTTCTGAGCGATAGGAAGTGAAGTAGAGTGTATTCCCATCACTTCCGAGTACCGGAGCATAGTCGTTCTCTGCCGAGTTTATTCCGGTTGGCATTCGAGTTACTTCATAATTGTAGTGAAAGAAGTTCTGTGCGAAGAGAACTTCGCATGATCCCGAGGCAAGAAGTATCAGTGCAATCAATAGTCGCTTCATAGTTCTAGTTCTGTCTGTTAGAGAGCGAGGGAAGCTCCGATTGTGGCAATGATGTTCGATACGTTCCACTCTTCATCCGTCGTGATCTTTGTCAACGGGAGCCGGTAGTGTAGTTCCGAGCCGAGATAAATATTCTCCGTAAGTGGGTAGCGCAAGTCAAGCCCCGCAGTAAATCCGATTGTCGAACTGCTAACCCCATCAACTGGAATGTCTGGAAAGTCAACCTCTGTACTGCCGTCGAGGTAGGTAACTCCGGTAGGACCGAGAATTTGCTCAGTCTTATCGAACGTAGGGGAGGAGTAGAGAGTGATTGTTGGCCCAGCAGAGAAGTAGAGATCAAAGTCGAGAAGTTTGAACATCGCTAAGGGAGAAATGCTAATAGCTGATAGCGAAGCACTCAGTCTGTTCTGGAAGTCAGCCTTCTCCGGCTCGTTATCTTTGCCGAAGATTAACAGTTGCTCTACTTCGCTTTCAAACTCAGCACTTTGATCTTCCCATCCGGCACGCAGCGATATACCCCAGAACCCCTTCGCATCAGGAAAGTAGTCACCTCGAAGTGCCACTGTCGGGCCTACGGAACTTGCCCCGTCGAACTGGCAACAGAGAATCCCATCCTCGCGCAGCGAGAAGATGCCGGAGTGTGAGTTGGAGATAACTCCTCCGAACAATCCAACCAAGATTCGTGGTCCCGATGCTGGACCCAATACTTTGTCAGTTGGATATAAAAATTCCGTGAGGGGTGGGAGAGTCAACGATTCAGTTGGTCTCTCTGTTTCCGTTGTTGAAGGCATTGCCCCTTCAGATTCTTGTCCCAGACTTCTTCCAACAAGAGCGAGAAGTGCGAACAATGTTAGGTAGATATATTTCATAGTTGATCTCACAATGTTATCAGTGAAGAATTGGAGTGATAAGTTGGTAGTCAGTACCGATCATTGTTCGCAGCAGATAAGGCCCGGCTGGTAAGTTCCGCAGATCTATTGTCAGTTCATATGTTCCCTCTTCTCTTACCCCATCAATCACACGTCCGGCAAAGCGTCCTAATGGGTCGTACAGTTCTGCGCGAATCGTTGCCTCTTGATCTAATGCGATCTGCACTACTGCAAAGTCTTGACCTTGCGAGAGAAGTTTTGCAACTGGGCCAAAGCGTGCCGAAGCGTCGATCAACCGCCGCTCTTGGAAGCAGAGAGAATCTGCCCTGAATTGTGCTGTGCTCACGATCCCAACTTTAGGATTGCCGTCGGCAAACCGTGCTGAGATAATATCAACTGGCGTTACCAACGCGTTCCCGTGCAGGACAATCAGTCCAAGATTCGTTAGCAGACTATCATTCGTTGGGTTCACAATCCGTCCACCGTCGAGGGTAACCCGAAGGAGAGCATCGGTCGGCGTAAAGCTCCGCTCAGCATCCTGATTGGTCATCGGCGCGCTCAGCGAGTTCGGCAACAAAAGGGGATTGCGTTCCGGTTGAGGGTAGAGCATCGTCTTGTTATACTGGAATGTCAATTCCAACGAATCAAGCTCGTAGTTTTCTGGTATCCTGTTCAGGAGTCTGACAGGAATTGAGATCACTGACTCTGGGCGTGCAGTAAAATCACCCGTTATCGCAATTACTACAGAGTCGTAGCCGATACCAGTTACTGCAACCGATCTGCTGTCATCAGCGCACCGGACAAAGGGGAAGGTGACGGTCGAATCGAGATGCCGAAGCCTCGTCGGTTCGAAGCATATCTCAACGTTCACCGATTGGTTGGGGAGTATCGGAGCAAACGTTGTTGGATTTATTGAGTAGTGTTCTGAAGGAGTGAGGATATCGTTGATGTTGAGAGGAGCATCTCCGGTGTTTGTGATCGCCACAGTCTCGCATCGATTCTGCCCAACCCGTACCGAATCGAAGTCAATCGAAGTTGGGTTGACCTCCATATTTGGTGCAACCGACTGTCCAGTCATTGTAAAGGAAGTCGTCTGATTCTGGCTCAAGGAATTTGCGATTCGTTGGTAGGCTTGCAGAAGTTCCACAGGGGAAACAGCTTCGCTAAAGAAACCACCAGTTGAGCCAGCAAGCTGCGATAAGATGCTGGTGTTTGCATTCCCTATACCAATCGTGTAGACTCGCACGCCTGCATTCTGTGCTGCGGTAATTGCATCTTGAAGAGATGTTGGGGTGGCACACGAGTTATCACCATCGGCCAGAACAATCATCACGCGCCGTCCCGGAATATTCCGGGTTGCAAGCTCGTTGCTGAAGGTGACGACAGCTTGGTAGAGACACGTTCCTCCCGTTGCCGTTGTTGGGACAGCCCCTTGAAGTGTTGGAATGTCACTTGTATAGCCTGCAAGGCGTTGAATGTTGTTTGGATCGCTGAACTGGTAGACTGCACCTTCATCAATAACACCTCTTCCCGGATCGTTAATCAGGTTCCCGAGGAATGAAACTCCGGCGTCGTGTGCAGCCTCGATTCTCGTTAGTCCGTTGAAATCTCTGATTGTCATGCTTCCACTAACGTCAAACACAGTCGCAATCGATAGGGAGACTCGGTTGTCAGCAACCATGAAGATTGTTGCTGTATCTCGTACTTGCGGTTCAGTTGGAGCATAGCAGAGAGTAAATGTCCGCTCCTGATTTGGTGCGATAGTAAGTGGGAGTGGACGTATTGAACCGGCAAAAGGAGCTGGGATGTTGTCGGCTCCTGTCAGGTCGAGTGGATCAGTTCCAACATTCCTGACAACCAACGTTCTACACTCTGTTGTCCCACAAAGCGTTGTGTCGAACGTGGGGGGAACAAGCTGGAGAACTGGACCGATATTTGCCACAGAGTCGAGACCCCTCCCTTGAACAATCAGCGTAGGAATCTCTCCACACCCACCATTCTCAATCGTCAGAGTATCCCTAAAAGAGTTAGAGTTGATCGGCGTAAAGCATACTTCTACCTGAGTCAATGTACCGGGAGGGATGAGAAGTGGAGGGAATGTAGCTGGGGAGAATGGGAAGGCAAGTTGATTGAGTGTGGCAATATCGTAGGGTTGATCCCCATCGTTTCGCACGTTCACTGTAATGCACGACTGTTGGCCAACCGTGACATTGCCGAAGTTGATGGTGGGGGGATCAATCGAAACAAGTGGCCCACGTGAACGCCCAGTAAGCCTAAGCGTATCAACTGCAAAGTTCGGATTGTTTCCAGTATCCACAGTAATGAGTACCCGGTCGTTTTCAGCAGTTGCAACCGCCGTCGGTGAGAAGCAGTAGCGAACTCGGAGTGAATCGCGTCCCTGAATAGTCACTACCGGAGCCAATGGTGTGGAGGGGTCGAGAGAAAATGAGCCTCCCGGACCATCCAGTGCAACAATCGAGATCGGATTGTTGCTGACGTTTCGTAGCACTACTTCCCTACACTGCGTGGTTCCGCATGTAGAATCAAAGGAAACAGTTCTCAGTGAAAGTTGGAAGTGGTTGCCAATTTGCGCTACCATAGAAGGGGCTGTCGTCAGCGACAGAGCAAACAGAAGCAAGAGAGAACGGAGTCTTCTAAAACTCTCGTGGCATCGAATGGCGGACAAAGGAGAAACGTTCATTGTCAGTATACTTGATGCGTAGGAAACGATTAATTTTGAAGATACAACAATGAGAGCAGAGTCTGAATTGAGGTATAACCCTTTTCATTTTCGGAAGCAGATTTGAGGTTGCTCACTGCGATCTTTTGTCCGATCTTACCCCTATGGCAAAGGCATCCAACACCAAACAACCAACGTTTCCTCTTCAGTACATCAAAGGTATCGGTCCAGCGCGGGCTGCTGCACTGGCTGAGGCTGGGATACGGACAATTCGCGATCTCCTTCTCTTCACTCCGCGTGCTTACCTCGACCGCAGGACAGTTCTCACGTTGCGCCAAACCCGGATGCTCCTCTCAGGTGAGGAGGGAGTACCTGACGAAGTTACGGTTCTCGTGGAAGTCAAACGTATGAACGTTCCAGTTGGAAGAAACGGGCGGAACCGTTTAGTGATGCGTGTCTTCGACGCAACTGGTGAGGCTAACCTTGTCTTCTTTCAAGGGGTGCGCTACTTCACGCAAGCCTACCAACCGGGGGAACTTCTCGCCATAAGCGGCCCCCCCGAAATCTTCGGTGGTGTTCTCCAGTGGACACATCCTGAGCTTGAGAAGATGGAGCGAGAGGAGGAGGAGTTGATTCACAGCGGACGAATCATTCCGCAATACCGTGAAACCCAGAAAATGAAGTCGGCAGGATTGACTTCTCGCTCAATGCGGAAGTTAATCGAGTCAATCTTCGAGTCCCACGCTGAGGAAGAATTGAAGGAGACGTTGAGCGATGCCTTGCTCAATGAGTTCCAACTCCTTCCGAAAGAAGAGGCTGTCCGGCAACTCCACTTTCCAGATTCAGAAGAGAAGTTAGAGCGAGCACGCTATCGGATGAAGTTCGAGGAGCTTTTCTTCTTTGAACTGGGTCTTGCTTTTCGGAAAGAGACTGCGAAGAGTGAGCGACCCGGCATTGCATTCAACGTAGCAAGTGATCTCCCCCGACAACTTCTCAACCAACTACCGTTCGATCTAACCGGAGCGCAGAAGAGAACATTGAAAGAAATCCTCGACGACATGTCGAGTTCGCAACCGATGAACAGACTCTTGCAGGGTGATGTCGGCTCGGGGAAGACAATCGTCTCACTCTTAGCAATGTTAGTTGCCATCGACAATGGTTACCAGTGCGCAATGATGGCTCCAACCGAAATCCTCGTTGAGCAGCACACGCAGACACTTCGCCGATTGCTTGAAGGGTTTCCCATAAAGGTTGAACAACTCGTCGGTAGCTTAAAGAAGCGAATGCGGGAGAACCTCCTCTACGACTTGCGGAACAACAATATTCAGATTCTTGTCGGCACACACGCACTCTTTCAGGAAGGGGTAGAGTTTGCAAATCTCGGCTTTGTAGTGATTGACGAGCAGCACCGATTTGGTGTGAAGCAACGTGCTGCGTTGATGGAGAAGGGGACGATGCCCGATACACTGATTATGAGTGCCACGCCAATACCGCGCACTCTCACGATGACACTTTACGGTGACCTCGACGTTTCAGTCATCGACGAACTGCCGGCGAACCGGAAGCCGATCAAGACAGCGATCCGTTTCGAGAGTGCGGTCGACAACGTTTGGAACTTTGTTCGACTTGAAGTGATGGAGGGGCGGCAGGCCTACATCGTCTATCCTCTCGTCGAGAAGTCAGAGAAGCTGGAGTTGAAGTCGGCTGTGGAGCATTACGAATATCACAAAGAAGTCAACTTCCCCGACCTTCGACTCGGCCTGCTTCACGGCCAGATGTTTTGGTACGAGAAAGAGGAGATCATGCGAGATTTTCTCGATAAGAAAATTGATATTCTTATAGCAACTACTGTCATCGAAGTCGGCATCGACGTACCGAACGCAAGCGTGATGGTAATTGAAAATGCCGAGCGGTTTGGCTTATCGCAGCTTCACCAGTTGCGAGGTCGAGTGGGGCGGGGGAACGAGCAATCGTACTGCGTACTGGTTACGAAAGATCATTTCCGCTACCAGATGCGGCGTGGGATGACGCAGAACGAGCAACGGAAGGAGCGAACTGCCTCGATTCGTCGGCTGCAAGCAATGAGTGAAACTACCGATGGATTCAAGATCAGCGAAATCGACCTCGAACTCCGTGGCCCGGGCGACATGGTTGGCACACGCCAGAGTGGAATGCCCGAGTTCGACCACGTAAACTTAATAACCGATGGCCCAATTGTTGCCGAGACTCGCAAAGCTGCCTTTGCCCTTGCAGCAGATGATCCCGAGTTAAGCAAGCCAGAGAACAAAGTAATTCGAGAAGCCTACTTCGCCGGGATGAAGCGCTCGTTGAAGTATGCGGAGGTTGGGTGAGTTGTAGTGAGAGAGAAGATCGGCGTTACCTTCTCTGTGCTCTCCGCGCCTCTGCGTTTTTCTCCTGCTCTTATGAAGCCAGATAGACCGCAGAGTCGCAGAGGACACAGAGAGTGTTATTCCACAAGTTCAAACTCAACGTAAACGCTGGCCGTTACGCTCAGGTAGTCGTTGGCTACCATCAGGCCGGGGTCGACATAACTCTCATTCCCACGCCCGCCTCGGAAATTGAAATTTGAAACGCTGTTCCATTGATTGTCGGAGTAGTTCTCCTTGATTAGGAGAGGGCGTCCGAGTTTTGAGCCGTATACAGCTGCCATTGCTTCTGCCTTTTTACGAGCTTCCTTCACTGCTTGTAGTCGCGCCTCATGTCGTATCTGAGTGGTTGAGTCGTTTGTGAACTGAGACTGTTCCAAAAATGTTCCTGGAATCTCAGTAAGTGCCACGGCAAGGCTTGGGTAGTTTTTGAAGTCAAAGAGAGAGGCTGTGAATGTAGACTGAGCGAAGAAGAGTTCTTCTCCATCCTCGTTGTACTGCAATCGCTTGATGTACGTTCCGAACTGCATTCCGCTCTCCGAGATTGTTGAGTCGGGCAGACCATACTTCTTCAGCGTGTCGATGATTTGGCTACGAGTTTTTCGATACTGCGAAACAGCTTCGCTCCCTTTCTTGTCTTCATGTCTGATGCGAATACTCAACACAAGTTCGTTAGGAGCCAACGTAATCGTGGCAGTGCCGTTCACTTGAATTCGAGGGGCTGGCTCTTCAGGCTGGGAAAAAAGAATTGGACTCGATACTGTGAGAAGGAGGGCCAAGAATATGAATTGCCGTAGTTGCATAGTGTGATCTCCAATTTTGTAGATGTTGAATGTTGAGTCACAGACGTAAGCTACAAAAGCTGCAACACTCTATGTGTGCTTGGTCTCCTTTGTGGTTATCCTTCTGCTTTGCAGAAGAGGAAACAGGAGCGAAGGTGGAGGAATGATTACGGGAATGCGAAGATTTCTTGCCGTTCACCTCTTCTCTCGTATCTTCGCGCCGTTCAACAGAAATTAGCACGCTCAACCATAGATTCTTCATGTCAGCATCCCTCTTCGATGCAACACCGAAAACAGAACAGACCAATGTTCCACCAAAACCAACAACAAGGCCGGCATCGCTTCCCGGCATTACTTTAAGTTCAAACTTCCGTTTTCGTCGGGGTCAGGCAATCTTTCTCAGCAAACTTGCCGAGGCATTTCGCAGAGGGGAACAGTACCATCTCGGAGTCTTTGTTCCGGGGTACGGTAAGACAATCACGGCACTCTCTTCCTTCGTAATTGCCCACGCTCTCGGCGTTGCAAAGAAACTTGTGATCTTCGTCCCGCGCGGGAACCTACGCGAGCAGTATGCCGATAAGAAGGAGCTTGCCACTCTCTTCAAAAATCTTGGTGGACACCACTTCTCTTTTGCCGTCGCCGATTCCGAAAGGGTCTTCCTGAAAAATATCGAGACGCAGATTATCATTACCACCTATCAGTATGCCAGTGGTAAAGGGGGAGCCAGTGCGCTCCGGCAATACTGTGCGTCGGCTCCCACAATGTTTATCTTCGACGAAGTTCACCACTTGGCCGACGATGGAACGTGGGCCTCGGTGATCGCCTCATTCTCCTGCGCTTGTAGCGTTGCTCTCTCCGGCACACCGATGCGTTCAGACAATAAGTCACTCTTCGGTGTTCCAATGGAGGGAGTTGAGGGGGGAGAGCAGTATTACAAGGCTCTGCACGAGGTGACGCTGAAGGAGGCGCACGCCGAGGGAAAGATTTTGAAGAAGGTAGAGGCTCACGTCGTCGACTATCACCTGACGATGATTCGAGAGGATACTGGAGAGATGGTGGAGATGACTCTGTCGGAGCTTGCCGAAATTGCCGTAGAAAAACAAGATGTGGATGCCTTCCTCGCCCGACGCAAACTCCGCTTCCACGAGGTTTATTTAGAGACGTTGCTAAAACCTGCCTTCGAGCGATTTGCTGAGAAGAGGGCTGCTTTAGAAGAGTGGTGGGAAGGTTCAAAGGAGAAGGGGGAGAGGCGCAACCACCAAATGCTCGTGATCGCCATGAGCAACCGGCACGCCGCCGCTATGCTCGACTTTATCCGCCGCCGCTTCCCAAACTTCTCTTCTGCCCGAATTGGTCAGGACATTCCAGCAAAGGAGCGGAAGACTCTCTTAGAAAAGTACCGTGATGGGAAGATCGATGTGATGGTGCAGGTGGATATGATTGGTGAGGGAACCGACATCAAGCCGATCAGCGTAATCGTGAAGGCTGATTTGGTTCGTGCTTGGTCGAAGACACTCCAGCAGATTTTCCGTGGGATGCGTTACTACAACAGCTTCCCCGAAGAGGCCAATCTCTGCGATATTTATTCTGCCGATGATTCGCAGGTGGTGGCAACGCTTACCTGGATTACATCGGAACAACGGTTCGGTCTCCGTATGCAGGAGAAGTGGCAGGAGGAACGGAATGTGTTGAAGGGGGAACCAAAGCAGAGTCTCTGGGATCTTGCTGCAGTGCAACATGCCGACTCGCAGACGCATATCCTCGAACTCTTCCCTGAGTACGCAACCAGAGGTGGTGGAAGTGGGGGGGGAGATCAACTAAGTAATATCGACGACTATATCCTCGACGTTGGCAAAGCTGAGGAAAAGTTGCGGAGCGATTGTGCGGCAATGGCAGCAAAACTTTCGTTCATGTTAGAAGCGCGGGGAGAGAAGGTAGAGCCACGCGACATTCATTCCGAGGCTATGCGGCGATTTGCGAAGTCGCAGGGGAGACTAAGCATTGAAGAGTTGAAGAAGAAGAAAAGTTGGCTTGAACGTTGCATTACGATGCGCAAGCTGATCTGATGATAGCTATAGATGCAGGCTCGATGAAATTGTACGCGGATTTGACGGATGCACGCGGATCAACACGGATACACCCGTGTACATCCCGTCCGATCTGTGTCATTCGCGTACCATCATCAACCATCCATTCTTGCTCGATGAGATAGTAGACGGATTACTGCGAGCCAACTCCATTAAACTCTGCTCTGTGCATAGCTCCTCCATGTTTCCGTTTGCCGCTGTAGTGGCAGATTGGCTCATACAAGCTCGTGGGAACTTCCTTCTCAATCAACCGATAAACATTCTGCAAATGTTCTCTGAAGAGCTGATCGAAGAGTGGATCGTTTACTGTGGTGTTCTCATCGCCGTACCACCAGAACCAATCGGAACCTTCGGCAATCAGAAGCTCTTCGTATGCTGCAAAGAACTTTTCGCTCGGTATATTTTCCCGCCCCTCCATCAACGCCTCACGTGTTTGCGCTAACGCTTCCCAGGCTTGGTTCTCTTCTGGCTCACCAATCCAGATTCGGAAGTTTCCACCAATCCAACTTCCGGCTTGCAGATTTGAGAGCACTCGTTCACGCGTTGCATCAATCTGCTCGACAACTTGGCTGAAGGTTACCGTTTCAATCTCATCCGACTCCGATAACTTTCTATAGAGTGCTTCGAGAAAAGGTTTGCCATTCTCTTCGTAGTATTCCCAGCAGTTCTCGCCATCAAGAATCACTGGGAGTACAGCCTCATCCAAAATGCTATCTCCAAACTCCTCTATTAGCTGACTACGCCGTTCCAGTATCCCTTGGATAAAATCATTGGCAGCATCTTCGGCATCCCATGAAGCGTAGAGGAAGCCGACACGATCGGAGAGATCGTGATCGCGAAAGAAGAGATGAATATCTCCACTCTCAGTCTTGAACGTCCAGGGGAAACAGTGGAGGAGCAGCTTTGCTTCACTCTGTGAGGATTTTTGGAGTGAGTTCATGAGAACCGTTTCGTCCGAGGCAATCCACTCGATCCCCTCACTGCGGATAAGTTCGAGAGTCTTCTCACTGATGCTTCCCTCACTTGGCCACATTCCACGTGGAAGATTTTGAAACTCATTGGCGAAGTACTTCACTCCACCAGCAATCTGAAGCAATGCGTCTTTTTCCCACCCACTCTTTGCATTTGGAAGAGGTTCGTTCGGAATCGACTCTCTCGCCGAAGCTAAGTCGATCAGGAGTGGGAGAATTGGGTGGTAAAATGGAGAGACAGAGAGTTCTACTTGCTCAGATGTTCGGAGCTTTTTCCAGAGAGGAATGATTTTGCCGATCAGTTCGAGAGTAGCATCAATCAAGCGCAGTTTCTCTCGCTCGAAAAAACCAGACCCTTTCTTTATCAACGAAGTGAAGAACGGATTTTCTTCGCGTGCGTAGGGACCAACCCACGTTAGCAGATACCAAACTTGAAGGTCGAGCCAATCTTGTTGGGAGAACAATTCAATTGTTTCGATTGAAGGTTCTTCCTCAGACTTACCAAGTCTACGGTAGAGTTCGGCATAGCGAGGGTAGGGGAGAATCATCTGCTGAACATTGCACTGAAAGAATCCCTTCACAATCTCAACCTTCTCTTCTGCTGTCAGCAGGAAGGCTGGTGTTCGGGTAAGGTGGAGAATACGGTCATCCACATTGCCCGAGGCATATTCTTTCAGTTGAAGGAGGAGTGATGGAACCAGGTTGATGGTAGCCTTTATATCTGGAAATTTCTCAAGTGCCCGGGCGGTATCCAGATAATCTTTCGTGGCGTGCAGTCGTGTCCAGGGGAGGAGGTAATCGTCACCCGACTTGTAGAGGGGTTGGTGCATGTGCCAGAGTAGTGCAAGACGGAGTTTCACTGTGAGGAATTCAAAAGTAAAAATTCAAAATTCAAAAGATAGAAATGCGAGGCTCTGCTTCAAACTCATTCAATCAAATTCAAAATTCAAAAAAGGGGAAAGATGAGAACGTGATGCTCTCCTTTCCCCTTTTTGAATTTTTACTTTTGTCCGCCACGGCGGATTGAATTCAACCTACTCGTGTCCGGCATCCTCGCTATGCTCTGCGCCTTCCCCCTGTTTTGCTGCTCCCGGTTCATTCTGCGGGAACATGTTTGCCGGAAGTTTGGATGGCGATGAGAAGGTTGTCGGCGTTTCGGTATATCCAACTGGATCCCAGCTTCGAGTCTTATAATCGGTTAATGTGATGCCGATCATAATTAAGAGCCAGAAAAAGCCTGAGATGACAAAGAGCCAGGTCAGCTTGCTGTTGTACCGAACGTGCATGAAGTAGAGAATAACAAGCACCGCCTTGATAATGGCGATGGTCATCGCAACGATAATTGCCCACCATGGATCGATGTGCATGTAGGCAACAAAGACCGTCAGGAAGAGGAGAACCATCAGCAAGGCGAAGACCTGCCAGTATTTTTTCTTTGTTATGTGTGCTTCAGCCATGAAGAAAATTCAAAGGTCAAAATGAAAAATTCAAAAGCGTGACGCGACGGTTGCCGGAATAGATGGCTATCCGAGCAGCTTCATCAACGTATCAGTATCGAGCAATGCGTGCCCTCCTCCGCCAACCTTTGTCAGGTCGATCAAGTAGAGGAGAGGGTAGAGGAATATCCAAACAATATCAACAAAGTGCCAATAGAGTCCGGTCATCTCCACCGGGCTATAGTAGTCTTTAGTGAATGCGTTGTTCCGCACCTTAGTTGCGATCCAGGCAACTATTCCGATACCAACAATCATGTGAAGTGCGTGGACGCCAGTCATTGCGAAGTAGAGGATGAAGAAAATCTGAGCGCGCCCTGCGTCGACACCACCTTCGGTGAAGGTAAAGCTGGCACTTCCCGGAATCAGGTGGTGGTCAACTTTGGCCTTGTATTCGAAGTATTTCACTACGAGGAAGACGCTTCCGAAGAGGATCGTCAAGATCAAGTAGTTGAATGCTGACTTCGGTTTCCCTTCGTGTGAGGCGTGTACGGCGAAAGCCATTGTGAGACTGCTACAGAGGAGAACGAGTGTATTCAAGCCTCCGAGTTTCCAGTCGAGCATGTGGCTTCCATGAAGGAATACTTCGGGATAGAGTCCACGGAAGATAATGTAGGCAGTAATCAACCCACCGAAGAAAAGAATTTCCGTGATGAGGAAACCCCACATTCCGAGCGTTGCTGCTTCATTCTGCTGCTTAAGGTCATCAAAATGATGAACAAGTCCTTTCGGGTGACCATGTGTGTGACTGTGCGACACCTGTATGCTCCTTAATTACTTAGTTAATCGTTCCGAATTCCCGCTCGTACTCCGCCTCGGCCTCTTCTGGATCGTAGTCGTATGCCTCCTCGTTCCAGATCGGAGTTTCGTCGAAGTTGAATGTTGTTGGAGGCGACTGCGTTGTCCACTCCAAACCTTTTGCACCCCACGGGTTCGGCCCTGCTGGGCGTCCCCACTTCCATGACCAAGCCATGTAGAAGAGAGGCATCATGTATCCTATTGCCAAGACGGTTGCCCCTGCTGTAGACATGATATTCCAGATGTGGAAGTCTGGATCGTACATGTAGTAGCGGCGTGGCATTCCAAGATATCCTGCGATAAACTGCGGGAAGAAGGTCAGGTTGAACCCGACGAAGATAATCATTGCCGAAAGGCGTCCCCACCCATCTGGATACATCCGTCCACTCATCTTCGGCCAATAGTAGTGCAAGCCTCCCATGAAGCCCATCACTGTACCACCCACCATGATGTAGTGGAAGTGAGCAACAACGAAGTATGTATCGTGCAAGTGAATATCCAGACCCATTGCTCCCAAGAAGAGACCGGTGAGGCCACCGATCACGAAGAGACCTAAGAAACCGATGGCGTAAATCATCGGCGTTTCGTAGGAGATCGATCCCTTATACATCGTCAACGCCCAGTTGAATGTCTTCACAGCCGACGGAATTGCTACGAGCATCGTCAGAATTGAGAAGACCAAGCCAGCATACATCGACTGTCCACTAACGAACATGTGGTGTCCCCAGACAACGAAGCCGATGATAGCGATTGCAAGACTGGAGAAGGCGACGAAGCTGTAGCCGAAGACGCGACGGCGCGAGAAGGTGGCCACCAGTTCGCTCTGCACACCCATGGCCGGTAGAATCATGATGTAGACGGCAGGGTGGGAGTAGAACCAGAAAAGGTGCTGGAAGAGCACAGGATCACCCCCAATAGAGGGATCAAAAATGCCCACCCCGAAGAGCCGCTCAACAACCAAGAGAACAATTGTGATTGCCACAACCGGCGTGCCGAGCAGCATGATAAGGCTGGTTGCGTAGTGCGCCCACACGAAGAGTGGGAGGCGGAACCAGGTCATACCGGGAGCGCGCATCTTGTGGATAGTCACCACAAAGTTCAACCCGGTCAGGATCGATGAGAACCCGGCGATAAATGCACCGAGTCCAGCAAGCAAAACGTGGCTTTGCGAATATTGCGAACTATACGGAGGATAGAATGTCCACCCCGTATCAACACCTCCAGCTAAAATAGCGGAGATACCGAGCAGGGCACCGATAATGTAGAGATACCAGCTCAGCAAGTTAATTCTGGGAAAGGCGAGATCCTTTGCTCCGATCTGAATAGGAATCAGGAAGTTGCCGAAGATGGCTGGAACCGCTGGGATCAAGAAGAAGAAGACCATGATGATGCCGTGGGCGGAGAATGCCTTGTTGTAGGCATCTGCGCTCAGGAAATCACCCCCCGGCGTTATCAGTTCGAGGCGCACAAGGCCAGCAAAGAGACCCCCGAGCGCAAACATCACGGTGACTGAGATCAAGTAGAGCATTGCAATGCGCTTATGATCCTTCGTCAGCAACCATGACTTCAGGCCGTACTTGACGTTCAGGTAGTGCTCTGCGGGCATTACCTCATTTGGCGACCCGATTTGCGGAGAGGTTGTTGTGTTGGAGATCGTCGTATCCACTGCGATGTATTCCTGTTTCTTTATTTCAATGACTTGATATAGGCAATCAACTGGACGATCTGCTCCTCAGTGATCTGTCCTTCATACGTCGGCATAGCGGGTTGGTATCCGGCAACAATCTTTGCGCCCGGATTCTTGATTGACTCACGGATATAGGCGTCATCAACTGTCACCGTCGTTCCGTCTTGCAGTTGTACGTCTGTGCCGTAAACTCCAACAAGTGTTGGTGCTATTGCTGTTGCTTCGCTCTTATGGCAGGTGTGGCAGACTTTCTCCTCGAACAGTTTTGCACCATCTACCAGAGCGTTGCCACTTCCTCCTCCGCTGGAAGCCGTTGCAGAACCACCGGCATCAGCTAACCAAGCGTCGTAGTCGTCCTGAGTAAGGACGTGAACTTTGCCGATCATTCCAGAGTGGAGCAGTCCACAGTACTCAGCACAGAACATGTGATACGTGCCAGGTGTCGTTGCCTCGAACCAGAGTGTGGTATAGCGTCCCGGCAGCACGTCTTGTTTTGTTCTAAATGCAGGGAAGTAGAGATCGTGCAATACGTCTTGTGAGATCATCTTGATTTCCACTGCTCGCCCAACCGGAACGTGGAGTTCGTTTACCTCGTACTTCCCATCCTCGTTCACGAACTTCCACATCCACTGTTTGCCGATTGCGTGCACTTGCATCGCATCTTGCGGTGGAGTTTTTATCTCAAAGAATATCTTCGCCGACCAACCAAAAATTGCCAGAGAGATGCCGAGTGGAATAATAATCCAGACAGCTTCTAACAGGTGGTTAGAGGTTGGTGCATTTGAACGGTCAGCTTTCTTTCCGCGGCGATAGCGGACAGAAAACCACCAGATCATCGCATAGATTGCGATAGTGAAGAAAGCAGTGACGCCAACCAGCGCGAAGTAGAATGCATCGACTTCAGCGGCGAAGGTTGACGCTTGATTTGGCAGAAATGGAAAATCCCACATGGAATTATATATCGGTTCTAACGTCCTCTAATCTCTGTCTCGTATCCCGGCAACTTCTTCCGGGGTTGTCTGCCAGGCATTCTCTCCGAATCGTGTCAACACATAGTTGATGACATCTGCAACAGTCTCATCGTCGTATGTGTCGGGAAGCGGAGGCATAACCCCGTTGTACGTGACGCCCTCTACTGTAATCTCACCCTGAAGACCGTTGACAATGGCGTCGATTGTCCGATCCTTATCCTTGAAAAATTCCGATCCGGTCAACGGAGGAAATACTCCCGTCTGACCTGCACCGTCCGAGCCGTGGCAGGCAGAGCAATACTGTGTGTAGAGCTTTGCCCCCGGGCCATTCAGTTTCCGTTTACTCTTCCGGGCTTCGGCAGGGGAGGAGGTAGATACTCTTGCGGTGCAGTGCACTGTATCACCACTCCCCATCCTGAATCCTATTTCAACACTGTCGCCAACTTTCAACTCTTGCTTCAGGTTAACGAGCATTCCATGCTTCCCCCCCAAAGATAGAGTTACCGGCTTCCCTTTCTGAAGAACTGGAGAGGCTGTCATCCTCACCATCTTCATTTCCTCTCCCTCTCCCGGAATCATTTCGTGCAACTCTACCCGTTCGGTTTCGCTGCAGAGAATTTCTATAAGTGAGTCTGCTCCCTCTGCCTCAAAACGGATTGTTCCATACAATCCACTTGTTCCTCCTGTTGCTCCGGGCGTTATCCAAATATCTTCTATCTGAATTGACCCGCTCCCGCAGACCTGAGGAGGTTGCTCCGCTGCAACCTCACCCTTGGTTCCACTCTCTTCCTTCGTCTCGGAGCACCCGGCAACGATAAGGAAAAAGAGAAGTGGAACAAGCCGAACATCTAAAATTTTACAGAAGTTCATTGATCGCCCCCGCTACTTCTTCTACATCAAGTCCCGTTCCCTTGTATCGCTTCTGAACCACTCCGTCAGCATTCACAATTGCAACTACGTCGCTGTGATCGATTGTGTAGTACTCGGTTCCGTCTTCGTTCTCTTCGATGAAACTCTTTCGTGCATATACCTGCATCGCATCGCAGAGAGAGTCGATCGTTCCAATCGATCCGGTTAACAACTGCCACTGATCTGACTCGATTCCTCGAAGTCGAGCGAAGTCGTTCAGAACTTCGGGTCGATCCCTGCGGGGATCGAGCGAGATCGAGACGAACAACAGGTCGTCTCGATCTCCAAGCTCGGCTTTCAACAATTCCATCGAGTGTGTGGTAATCACACAGACAGTTGGGCAGTTTGTGTAGATGAAACTGAGCACCAGAGTTTTCCCACGGAAATCATCCGGGAACCGTACTTCCTGATTCTCTTGATTCAGCAGTGAGAACGATCTACCATCGGCGATGGCAGGCTCTCTTCCGCATGAAGGGAGAGAAAGTATGCAAAGAACAGTGATAGCTAACCCTTTCAATGGCATCGTCCACTCTGATGTTTTCATCGCGACCATACCATTACTTTTCTTCTACACCGGCTTCACTTCCGGCGGCCTTCTCTCCCGACGTTTCCCCACTTTCCTTTGGTTGCTCTGCCTCCACATTCTCTCCCGGAGGAGCTGCCATCTGATTCTCAGGCACTGGCAGGTGCGGATTGTAGGCCGGAGCACCAAACGACGTACTTCGCATCACGTCGATGAAGACCGGAGTATACGAGAGGACAATCAGTAGAATTGCGCCGATCACCCAGGGCTTAAAGTTCGCAAATGCCCCGGCTCTCTCGTTATGATACGATGTCGAGAGTGGGAAGACTAATTCTTCCTTTCGCGTTTTCTTGCCCATCAGCGTTCCAAAAAAGATGCCGAAGTAGACAAGCATTGCGAGGAAGAGAATCACTCCGCCGATCACAGTCAACGTCACATAAAGCTCCCATTCCGGTCGATAGAGCGGACTGTCGGGATTGAGGTATGTCATTCCCATGTTCGTCCGTCGTGGTTCTCCGTGGAGACCTCCGCGCATCATCCCGAAGGAGAAGGTGAAGAGGCCGACAATCCACATGTAGGGAACCGTTGCTGCCAGCTTCTTGAACTTTACCTCCTTTCCGGTCATTTTCTCTACCATGTAGAGACTCATGCCGATAAAGGCTAAGAAGACCGGGCCGGCAACTGTCAAGTGGAAGTGTCCCGGAATCCAGGCTGTGTTGTGTACAACCAAGTTCATGTTATACGAGGCATTGATAATGCCTGTGCTTCCACCGACGATAAAGATGACCAGACCGACGAAGAGATAGGGGAAGAGATAGCGATCCCCGTCGAGGTAGGGGAGAGTTCGGAACCATCCAAACAATCCTTTTCCTCCTCTCTTCCGTCCGGCATACTCTAACGATGCAGCAATTGTAAAGGCTGTAATCAGACTTGGAATTGCCACGCCGAATGTCAGAAACGCATGCAGCAGTTTCCAGTCCGAGCCGATGCCAGGCTCTGTAAACTGATGGTGCGCACCAACCGGAATCGAAAAGATGACAAAGAGCATAAAGACGACACGTCCCGCTAAATCGGAGTACAGTTTACCTCCGGCAAGTTTCGGAAGCATCGTGTAATACATCACGTATGCTGGCAACAACCAGAAGTAGACCAGCGGATGTCCAAAGAACCAAAACAGCGTCCGCGTCAGTTCAATGTTTATCGTATCTGTCCACCCAAGCGACCAGGGGAGGAGCAGAACAAGAACTTCATAGGCAACAGGGATCGTACAAATCTGCCAGACAATGAATGTGGTAAATATCCCCACCACTGCCATCGGTGTTTTCTCTCCGGGATTCTCCCGTCGCCAACGTAGATACATCGGTATCCAGTTCCAGAAGGCGACCCAGCTTCCAACAACGAAGAGTGCTAACCCCGCATAGAAGATCGGATTTGCCTTTAGTGGGGGATAGAAGGTGTAGAGAACCGAACCTTCCCCCGCGAAGACCATTACCGCTACCATCAGCGTTCCGAGAAGCATGAGGATGTTGGATATCCAAGCAACCTTCATGTTCAGTTTGGCCTTCAAGGCATACGATACTAAGGCATTACCAAATGCTACGGCAAAGAACGTTGTGAACACAATCGCGTTGATAATCCCATGCAGGGTCAAGCCCTGATAGTATTCCAGTCCGAGTGCCGAGTCGGCTTGGATAAGGCCTGACCGCATCAACGCTTGCAGCAGACCACCACTGATACCAACTACTAACAACCCAACCGGGACAGCAAGCTGAATCAGCGTTAAACGCTTCAGCTTCGGATCAAGCTCCATAGCTACTTCTTTCAGGTTCATAGTTCAGAACCCCCTCCGACTGCCGTACTGGCAACCGAGCTACCTGATCCAAGTTCCAGACCCTGCTTTGTGGCAACCATGTCTTCTGCTGGGCGGACATGAATTACCCCCTCCATGGAGTGGTGGTTTGCACCGCAATACTCATGGCAGACGATTCGATAAGTTCCCACGTTGTCGAACGTTATCGATGTGCTGGTAACCTGTCCGGGAACAGCCATCATGTTAACCGCCCGATCTTCAATCTGGAATCCGTGCACAACATCGGCTGAAGTCAGGAAGAAGTCGACCGTAGCACCGGCTGGAATTTCAATCACCGTTGGTTCGAATCTCCACATGCGTGCGATGCTGTGGACTTCGTAGTGCGTTTCGTCTTGCGAAATCACTTTCGCTTCCGTGAACGGTTCTCTATCGGTTATACAATCTGGCACTGTGATGCCAAATCCTGAAACAGCCAGAATAACTGCTAAGAAGAAGAATCCCATCAGTGCAATCGAAGCAAAGATGACTCGCTTTTCTCTTTTGTCCATGTTAGCTCCTCCTCAGTAGATCGAAGTACATGACGAACCACGACGCTGTGATAAAAAGAACGAGCAGACCAAAGAAGGCGACCGCCCCTTTTGGAACGAACTTCTCTTCTTCAAACTCTTCGTGAACGGCTGCGTTCTCAAGATCCTGCACGTGCAGATCCTGTGTTGATGAGTCTGTGCTCATAGAATTACCTGCCTCCATGAAATAGTGAACTTATAATGGTGCAGTATCAAACTATCCCAGTTAACGGTGAAAAACGTTGACCGATGTCATGTTCGCGAATAATACTTGCAAATGTTCTCTGAGCAATCTCCTGAATTCCGTTGCAAGGCTAGGCTACGGTAATTCCTATCTCCACTTCAGAGTTCTGGTTGATACCTGTTTACTCAATTGTCAATCAGGCTCTCCCTTGGAGGCCTACATTATGTGCTTCACTCTCTTTCTTATCCCTTCTGATTGATCGGACAATAAAGCCAACCAGAAGCAGTAGGGTGAGGGAACCTGCAATTTTCAATGATGTTGATATGGCGAAGCCATATTTGCCAGTAATCGGGTTGTACTCGAAGCAGAGGAGGAGAACCTGATCTGCTAACGATCCAATTTTGTCGTTCGATGCCTCAACAAGGCCGAGCTGTAAATCCTTTGGATTGTACTCGATCCCGAAAAAGTATCGGGAGACTTTTCCCGACGGTGTCAGTACCATAATCGCTGCCGAGTGGGCGTACTGCCCGGTCTCATCATCCTTGTGGTACTTGAACCCAACTTGCTCGGCTAACTTTGCCACCGAGGCACTATCACTAACCAAGAAGTGCCAACCTTTGTCTGCCCCTTCTCGGTGGAACTGGCGAAGAAACGTTCTTCGTTTCTTTGCAGCTACGTCGACCGTTTCTGTGTGGTCGAAGCTAATCGAGACGATGTTGTAATCTTCACCAACTTCGAGGTCAGTATCCTTTAGTCCTCGAACTGTGCCGTTGAGCACTTGGCCGCAGAGCATCGGGCAACCGTAGTAGACTAATGTCAGAACAACCGGCTTTTCCCCGTCGAAGTAATCACCGAGGCGGACAGTTGTGCCATCCTCGTTTGTGAAGGTCAGGTTCAAATCTACCTGCGCATCGAGCTTCTGCTCAACTTCGATACTCTTTCCCAGCTTGTCCATCCGCTCTTGTTCTTGCTGTGCTAATAGGTCGGTTCCGTAGCAGAGGAACAGAGTAGCGAGCATGAGCATTGGCGAGAAGAAGCCTTTGCGTGCGATTCGATATTCAGTTGTCAATTCAGTCATAGATACACCGGATCATCAGATCATCAAATGGTAGAACGTTAGCATCCTCAACGTTCATTTGCTTACGCTAAGCACTCCCGGTGTGATTTATTGGGTCGAAGCAGAATCCGGATTTGCCGGTGTTGTTTCTGCATTCTCAGTTGAAACTGCACTGCTCTCTACACGGGCAGAATCTTCGGCAGTCATCACCTTAAAGGGGAGACCTTGGCTGACGACAGCTTTCATCGCCTCCTCGATCGGCATCGAGGTTCCAGTTTCCCCTTCAAGAGTAGAATCGACTCTATCTAAATAGTTCGTTAGGTCAACGTGTGGTGAAGCCTGTACCTCTGGTCCAGGATTGTTCCACCCACTTACGGCCACAGGGGAGGGAGCCGGATCATTTCTCTCGTGGTTCGACTCGAAGAGCTTCAGCATACCGTACATCGAGATGTAGGAGACTGCCACGATAGCGATTAGTCCGATCATGAATTGATTGATGGCCCGGAAGTTCAGGTCACGATAATTCTTGTGATCGTGCACGTGTCCGTCAGGAATATGTGAGGAACCTGTTCCTCCCGAAGCTGTGTGCCCGTGTCCTTCTGCTCTATGTTGCATGTTCTTCATAATCGTAGGGTTCACTCCCTATCATTAAACGTTTGCAGTGGCAGCGTGATCGTCTACAACCGGTTTTGCTCCCCGCATGCGTGGATCGTGTGCCGGGAGGAGTGGCTCTTTCATTTTGGCAAGACCACTTAGGAAGAGCCAGAGCCAGAGTCCGCCAATTCCAAGCACTGCTGCGATGTCGAGCCAGTGGAAGTTTAGGTCACCTGTGGCGCCAACTTCTTGGAATGCTGGCTTAATCTGCCAGAGCATGTCGAGGAAGTGGACTGATAGGATATAGAGAGCCATCCTCTTCAACCGCTGTGGGTCGCGCTTCCACTTCCGCTGAATCAGCACTAAGAAAGGGAAGATGAAGTGGAAGACTAACAGGCCGTAGCCGATCACCTCCTTCCAACCAGTAATTCGCTTCAGGAACCATCCGGCCTCTTCGCCGATGTTGGCCGACCAGATAATCATGTACTGCGAGAAAGAGACGTAGGCCCAGAAGACCGTCAGGGCAAACATCAAGTTGCCGAGGTCATGGTACGTCTTCGTGTCCAAATACTTCGAGAAAGGGGAGTAGGAGGAACTGGTGACAGTCATTCCGTTGCAGAGGGCAATCGCACTGATTGCGCCACCGATCAAGAAGATGATGCCATACATTGTCGAGAACCAGTGTGGTTCTAACGACATCATCCAATCGGTCATTGCAAAGTTTACTGTCAGCATAAAGAGTACCAGACCACCCCCGCTTAACCTCTGAATCGTCCGCATGTTCGAGCGGGTAGTGTCGAGCGTCTTTTCCTCTTTTAAGAGGAGTCGCCGCAACGTCATCGTCAGGAATATCCAGAAGAGGAAGTAGAAGATGAGGCGTGCGTACCAGAATGGTTCGTTCAAGTAGAATGCCTTTGCAGCCAGCACGTGGTCATCAGGCTTCGCATCCATCCACGTACCATACAGGTGATCCGATCCAATAATAATTGGAAGGAAGAGAACTGCCATCAAGATAAGTGGACTTAGTGCGCTCCCGTTGAACGTTCCGGCTTGCAAGAACCGGCGGATAGTGAAGCCCCACTTTCCTGCGGTCAGGTTGTGGAGAAGAGTCCAGCCGATCAAGCCAAGTGTAACCGTGATCCAATAGGCATAGCCGAAGATGTAGGATTCATAGAACTTGTCGGGCTGGGTAACCCATCCAACCGCCAACAGTGCCACGCCGACGAGACCGGCAATCATTGCCGTCTTGCTCATCCGTGCATATTTGTTTTGCAGTTCTGCGCTGGTTCCGTTCATACTCACGTTAGGCTCTCGATGCTTCAGTTAGTGTTCGATGTCGTGTCGTTCCCTGTTCCTTCTGCCGGTGTGGCTTCCTCGGTAGCTGTTGCCGTTGTTGGTGCAACAGTTGCCCCTCCGGCTCCCATCCCGCCTTGACTTTTCTGCAGTGCCCGAATGTAGGCAACGATTGCCCAGCGGTCTGCCGGTTTCACTCGGCTGGCGTAGCTGTACATTTGCCCGAAGCCGTTCGTTATCACATCGAAGAAGTAGCCAGCAGGGGAGGATACCAGTCGGGCGTCGGTAAAGGAAGGGGGCGTTTTCAAGCCACGCCCACCTTTGCTCCGCTGGATAATCATGCCATCTCCCTGTCCTGTGAGACCATGGCAAGGTGAACAGAAGATGTTGTACCGCTCACGTCCCCGGAGCATCACCTGTTCTGTTACTTCCATCGGGAAGATATCGGCATGTTTTCCGCTCTCGTTCAGACCTGTATACATTAGGTCATTCTCTCTGAGATGGTCGCGATGGTCTTCCCAGTTGTTTGTCGGGACTGTACCTTCTACCAGTGGTCGCGACATCCGCTTATCAGCATAGAAATTGCTCTGTTCCAGCGGCTCGCCATATTCCTGGTCGAACAGTTCTGATCGGCAACCGGATGCAATAAGCGTCACAGTCATCAACGTGACTGGAAGGAAAGTACGGGTTATAAATCTGCCGAATGTTCTCATCGTATTTGTGCTATCGTTGCTCGCGGGCGCAATGTTCCGGTTCAATGTTCAACCTCTTCTACGGCATCCGGGTGAAGTCCTTCAAGAAATGCTTTTGTCCCCTCACGATCATACTTCGGATCGCGTGCTTCAACGCAGAGGAAAAACTTGTCCTGACTTGCAAGGCTGAATCGCTCTGCATTGAAGAGAGGGTGGTAGGGCATCGGCAGTTTGTTCAGTAGGATTGTCCCGAACACTGCTGTCAGTGCCGCAAAGAGAACGGTCATCTCGAAGGTGACCGGAATAAAATTTGGGAGGCTGAGCATCGGGCGTCCACCAATGTTCATCGGATAGCCGTAGAACATGTATGGGCCGATAGTAATCCCGAGGGTTGAAGCAGCCGTCCAGCTCTGGAGAAAAAGCCCAGTGAGCATTCCGGTGATTCCTGCTGTCAGAATCAGTTTCGGAAGTCTTGTCCGCTTCTGTCCCAGTGCGTCAACCATTCCTTCGATAGGGAAGGAAGAGTAGGCGTCAATCTGCTTGTAACCGGCGTCACGGGTCTTCTCTGCGGCGGCCATCAAAGCCTCCGGCGAGTCGAACTCGGCAATCATGCCGTAATGTTCCGGTCGATCTATCTCTACTGTATGACTCATATTCCTGATCTGATTCAGATCGTTGATACTATTCTGTTATCCTGTTGGCTATAACTCAGCTTTGCGCTACACTCTTCTCGTGCGAGTCGGCTCCGTGTCCACCCTCAACGTGATGGTGGTGGCTTACGTGGTGGATCAACTCACGCATTTCGAAGACGTTAATCATCGGCAAGAATCTGATGAAGAGGAACGTACAGGTAAAGAAGAGACCGAACGTTCCGAGGTACAAGCTCCAATCCCAGATTGTTGGTGAGTAGAAATCCCACGACGATGTGAGGAAGTCACGGTTCAGTGTAATCACGATCACGTAGCGTTCCAGCCACATGCCGATGTTAATAACAATTGAAATCATCCAGAGGGGGACTAACGTTGTCCGGAACCTGCGGAACCAGAGCAACTGTGGGATTGCAACGTTGCAGAGAATCAGTGCCCAATAGCTCCAGGCATAGGGGCCGGCGTACATGCGATTCTGGAAGGCTTGGATTTCGTACTGCGCTCCACTGTAGAATGCGTAGAAGGCTTCCATGCTGTAGCCGTATGCTACTACAAGTCCCATTGCCAACATCACTTTCGACATGCTATTCAAGTGCCGAAGGGTCAGCACATCGTGCAGACCGAAGATGTGGCGGACAGGGATAAGGACGGTGAGTACCATTGCAAACCCTGAGTAGACTGCACCGGCAACGAAATATGGAGGGAAGATTGTTGTATGCCAACCGGGCAAGTTCGAAACGGCAAAGTCGAACGAAACGATCGAGTGTACCGAGAGAACCAGCGGTGTGGAAAGTCCTGCAAGAATCAAATATGCTGTGGTGAAACGATCCCAGTGCTTTGCTGCACCACGCCAACCGAGCGAGAGAAAGCCGTAGACCGCTTTCTTCACCTTGTGTGTTGCGCGGTCGCGGAGTGTTGCCATATCTGGAATCAGACCGAGATACCAGAAGAGTACTGAAACGGTTAAGTAGGTCGAGATAGCAAAAACGTCCCACAGAAGTGGACTCCGAAACTGTGGCCAAACACCCATTGTGCTCGGGTAGGGGAGCATCCAGTAGGCAAGCCACGGACGACCGACGTGGAGGAGTGGGAAGAGACCGGCACACATCACAGCAAAGACTGTCATCGCCTCTGCAAAACGGTTGATCGATGTTCGCCAGTCCTGCTGAACAAGCAGAAGAATGGCCGAGATCAACGTTCCAGCGTGACCGATACCGATCCACCAAACGAAGTTGATGATTGCAAAGCCCCACATTACCGGGTTGTTCACACCCCAGATACCAGGACCTTTGATTAACAAGTAGACAATGCTGACAACAAGAACCTGAAGTACCGTGAAGGAGAGACCAAAGCCGATCCACCATCCCTTCGACGTTTTCAGCTTCAGGACGATGTCGGTAATCTTATCGGTTACTGACTTATAGGTCAGCCCTTCTCCCATTACCTGATAGTCAGGGTCGAGATAGGAAGGAGTCAGTTTGCCGGAACTACTCCCCGCATCGGGACTTCTTTTGATGTGCGGTGTATCTGCCATCTTAAATATCGATTTACACTACGTCTGTTTGGGTCTTGTACCGTGCATTTTTTTGCCCGGCGCATTGTCAATAACCGTTCCCAAGTCTTCAATCTGAGCTACTTTCAAAAGTATAGCTCACAACTCTACGCTCTTAATGATGCCCTTCTTCGCTTGACTCTACTGGCTTTAGGTCTTCGTTGTAGTTAACCAATCGAGCCAAGTATGTTGTTCTCGGGCGAGTATTCAGTTCCTTCAGCATTCCGAAGTTTCGCTTGCTTGCTCTCTTCTTCGCAACTGCACTGTTCGCGTCGTTCTTATCGCCGAAGGTAATTGCCTGTGTTGGGCATGCCTGCTGGCAGGCGGTGATGATCTCACCATCCTGAATTTTTCTGCTCTCAATCTTAGCTTCAATCCGCGCGTGGTTGATCCGCTGTACACAGTAGGTGCATTTCTCCATCACACCACGTGTGCGAACCGACACATCTGGATTCCGCATCAGGCGGAACTGGTCGGTTGTTTCATCGGTGTACTGCAAGAAGTTGAAGCGACGAACTTTGTAGGGACAGTTGTTCGAACAGTAGCGCGTTCCAACGCAGCGGTTGTAGACCATGTCGTTCAGCCCTTCGGCACTGTGAACGGTGGCTCCAACTGGGCAGACAACTTCGCACGGAGCCTGCTCACACTGCATACAGGGGACAGGCTGGTGGTGGAGTGTGAGTGTGTCGTTCTCTTCTTCTCCTTTAAAGTAGCGGTCAATGCGAATCCAGTGGAGTTCACGTCCGTTGGATACTTGATCTTTGCCGACAACTGCGATGTTGTTTTCGCTTTGGCAGGCAATCACACAGGCGTTACAGCCGGTGCAGGCACTTAGGTCAATTGTCATTGCCCAAGCATAGCCATTGTATTCCCAGTCAGCCGAGCCGTAGAAGGAGAGGCTGTCACTGTGGATATGCTCTTGGTGTTCGACGATCTCAGGATGCTCTAAGTAATCGGCCAGTGGAACGTCGCGGTAGTAGTTGCGACCTTCTAACGAACCGTGATCCTGCGTTGAGACGAGAAGATAATCTTCCTTTGTCTTGTTAATCTTTCCACCCGTGTTGAACCACGGGGCTGTTGACTCCCGGATCGTATAGGCATTAAATCCAGCACCAGTACCAACACGCCCTGTTCTCTCCCGACCGTAGCCGAGGTGAACCGTTACTGACTTGTCGGCATGTCCCGGTAAAATCCAGATTGGTCCTTCTACTTTCCGACCATTCAACTCAAGCTCTACGATATCACCATTCTCAAGATCATACTCTTTCGCGGTCTTCGTATTCATCAACACCGCGTTGTCCCAAACCAGCTTTGTCAGAGGCTTTGGTAGTTCTTGGAGCCAACCGTTGTTGTTGTAGCGACCATCCCAAATTGTAGGATCGGGACGGAAGTTGATCTCGATGCCCCCCAAATCGTTTGGAAGTTCGATCTCAGTTACGGCAGGTTGTGGCGTAGTTGGAGGTGTTCCTGCTGCTGTAGAATCGGATGTTGTTGGGGTGGCACTGCCGGTGGTTGCTACAATCGTAGGCTTCCCAACTGATACCCCAGCAATCACTCCATCGTGCAGAGCTTTCCGCCATGCCTTTTCAGTATTTCCTGAGAGTTTATCACTCCAGTAAGCCTGAACCAGATCATAATCTTTTGCAATGGAATCACCATTTAGTAGAGCTACTACCTGTTGTGCCGAACGGCAGGTAGGGTAGAGGGGCGCAATCAGCGGCTGCACAATCGAGACAGTTCCGTCGTATGCGACGGCATCACCCCAACTTTCAAATTGATGTGTTGCCGGAATGTGGAACTGCGAATAGTTTGCGGTCTCATCGTGGTAGAGGCCGTGGTGAATCCGGTAGTCAACTTTTTGATATGCGTCGAGGAAGCTCAGGTCGGCTGGAGCGTCGTAGACTGGGTTGCAGCCCATAACGATCAGCGTGGCAACCTCACCAGCATTCATTGATGCCGTCAACTCTTGAATTGATTTAAAGGGATTACCGGCGTGGGCTAACGGTGTATCTACATACTCTACAGTAGAGCCTACTGCGCCGATTGCAGCGTTGATCTCCTCGACCATCTTCCGCACGGATTCCGGCTGCGACTCGCCAACGGCCACAACTGCTGAACCGTTGTGAGCCTTCAAGTCCTTAACGATAGTTGCCACTACTTTGGCAGTATGTTCAGGAAGCTCTCCAGCACCTGAACTTTGGCCTGCTCCTACCCCAGCAGCAATTGCAGAGGCAACTTTCCATATATCAGTAGCGCGAACGGCGACGCGATGGTCTGCGATACTTCCTGTTGGTGTTGGGGAAGGCTCCGCGACGTAGAGTCGGTTCATCTTTGCTCCTTCACCTTCGGCATTGCGACGCGAGCCGAAGTCGCGTGCAAACTTCAGGCTTCCGGGAACAGAAGTGAGGAGATCGCAGTCGAGGGAGACGATAATATCTGCCTTCGTGAGATCATACTTCGGGAGCTTTGCACTTGAGGCAAGTGGTGTTGGCTCGTAGGTATGCCACTTCGCTCCGGGGTGGGAGGCAAGGAAGTCGTTGATCTGCTTGATGAGCGTAGGGGAGGAGATTGCTCCGGTCAGAAGCCGGAGTCCTGTTCCATCACCCGACTCAGCAACCTTGCCTGCCATTACCGTACCGAATGCTTCCCAACTACTGATGTTACCATTCCGCAGGACTGCTTGCGATCTATCTGGATCGTAGAGCTGAAGTATCTCTGCCTGCGTGAAAACGTCGGCAGCCCCCATGCTTGCCGAGTGGCGTTCGTTTCCGTCAACTCGTGTTGGCCGTCCTTCATGGCTTTCTACGACAACACCAGTGGCAAAACCACCAAGTGTTGTGGCCGTAGCGAAGAAGAGAGGTTTGCCCGGGACAATTTCCTCCGGCTGTTTCACGTAGGGAATGATCTTCTCTTCCGGCTGCTTCACGCAAGCACTAAGCCCGGCAAGAGCAAACGACGCCCCCATTACCTTCATGAAGTTCCGCCGGTCAACTCCAGAAGGAGGAGTATCTGCACCTTCTTGAAATTCGTGTCCGACGATATCGCGAAATTTCGGAGTCTCGGCGAGTTGGTCGTGGCTTCTCCAGTATGTCTTATCGCTGCCGTTCGAGGCGGCATCAAGTACCGGAAGATTGATTGTTGTATCCTTTTCGTTCACTCTTGACATGCCTGATTCGTGAGTGCGTGGTCTTCCACTGTTCGTGAAATCGATGACATTACCCTTTGTTGGATCAATGCTTCTCTCTGAAAAATCCTTACTGTCACCACTACCTGTGGACTCAGTATGGTTGCTCTCTCGTTCCATGCTACTTCTACCTGTGACAGATTGAGCAGTTGGTAAGCTGGCCGACATTGATTCCGTATGCTTTTACGAGACTATCTCCCATTGCAAGCTGATCTCCTTCCGGTTCCCAGTTAAGATCGAAGACGTGCTCTTTCGGACGGACATATTTCTGAGGAGCGCGGTGGCAGTCGAGGCACCACTGCATTTGCAGCGTATTCTCCTGCCAAGTCAGCGGCATTTTGTCCACTTGACCATGGCAGGTAGCACACCCAACTCCTTTGTTGACGTGGATGCTGTGGTTGAAGTAGACGAAATCGCCCAGATCGTGGACTCGCACCCACTCCAGTGGTGCTCCAGTTTCGTAGCTGGCACGGACTGGTTCCAGCATCGGAGCCTCCTTCAGAACTTGCGAGTGGCAAGTCATACAAGTTTCCACTGGTGGGATACCTGCAAAGTGAGACTCTTCGACCGACGTGTGGCAGTAGCGACAATCCAATCCATTCCCCGCAAGGTGGCGGGCATGGCTGAACTGCACTGGCTGCTCAATAGTCAGGTGCTGTTTCGTCTGATAGTTCGATCGATTTAAAGAATCGAGAAAGAGGAGGCCACCGCCGATAAGCAGCAGTGCTCCGATTATGCTTGCACGCGCAATAGCATTTGCGCTTCGTGGGAATATCTGAGGCATCGCGTATAAAGACCTTCTGACAAGTGTCTGAATAATGGTCGAGCAACTATGCCTGTGATGCTAAGTAGTCAAGGAGTATCAAAAATTCTATACAAAAAGCCTCGTGGTCATCATCATTGCATGGTGTTGTGAAGAGAACGTTCCTGTCTCAACAGGCTGCCAGAACCGACACTTCACACTCACATATCAAAGAAATCAAAAGCAATCTCAGGCTCTTTTATGAGAGCATCTCTCACAAAAGACGGCACGAAAATACTTCAAGTCGGAAAACATGACAAGCGTAACGTTAAGGCAAAACACAAAGTAGGCTGCTTTTTTTTGTAAGGGTCAAGATTCGGACTGAGTACAGATAAGGTGTTTTGGTGTTGATTGTGCGTGGGAGAGAGGGGCGAATAATTATTCGCCCCTACGGACAACACCCGTATCTTTAGGGGAATTGACCGACGAGTAACCAACTACATCGTATCGACATCGCTTCGGAATTTTGTTATGCCACTCTTTGTTCGTGTTGCCGTACCTGTCCCACTTTTCAAAACGTTTACCTATGCAGTCCCTGAAACATTTCGTGGGGCTGCCCTCTTCGGCTCGCGGGTCTCAATCCCATTCGGGAAGCGGACGCTGACAGGTGTTGTGGTTGATGAGATGGAGACGACCGATGTTGAGGGGGTCAGACCGATAAAGGATGTTCTCGACACCGAGCCTCTCTTCGACGACAATCTTCTCCGCTTTGCCGAGTGGATCAGCAACTACTATATCTCGCCACTCGGCGAGACGCTTCGCTCGATGCTCCCCCAAGGAATGTCTCCAGAATCGGGTCACTTGATCCGCCTGCTGCGCGAAGTAGTAGGGGAGGAGCTTCAGGAACTACGTCGCCGCGCTCCACGCCAAGCTGCTGTGGTTGTCGCGCTGAGCGATCACGAAAAAGGGGTGAAAGTTGGCTTTCTCCAGCGGAAAGTAGGGGCCGATGGGTTGCACTCGCAACTTGTGGCACTTGAGGAGAAGGGAATTATCGGGAGACAAATAGCTGACTCGAAAGGGGTAGCTCCAAAAACTGTGCGGGGCGCGCGCATCCACCCCGGTCTGCTTGCCGACGAAGAACGACTCCACAAACTCTTCGACCAACTCGACACCTCGGCTCCGAAGCAGTCGGCCATTCTTGTCCTGCTCTACACTCACGCCGAACGGGCTGGGAGTGAGTTAATTCCTGTACCGAAACTGTTGGAAGATGCGAAGGCTTCCTCATCGGCACTGAAAGGATTGGAAGAGAAGGGGGGAGTGGTGATTGAGGAGATTGAAGTGTCGCGGGAGGAGATTCTCGAAGCCCATCTCGATTCGGTCGGCATTATGGAGGGGAACCCGATGGATATTGTTCCCAATCGAGAGCAGGCGGAGGCGATCAACACCATCGCAGCAGAGATTGGAAAGGGGTTTGCGCCATTTCTTCTCCACGGAGTGACCGGGTCGGGAAAGACGCAGGTATATATAGAGGTGATTAAGCGAGGACTTGCCCAGAAAAAACGGGCAATCCTCCTTGTGCCTGAGATTGCACTGACTGTACAACTTGTAGAACGATTCAAAGCACACTTCGGCGACCGAATCGTTCTGCTCCACAGTCGAATGTCCGAAGGGGAGCGCTTTGATGGATGGCGGCGAGCTGCCGCCGGAGAGTGTGATCTGGTGATCGGTCCACGTTCGGCTCTCTTCGCTCCACTTCACAACGTTGGCGTTATCATTGTCGACGAAGAGCATGAGAGTAGCTACAAGCAATATGATGCCCAGCCTCGATACAACGCTCGGGACGCGGCGGTGGTTCGGGCAGACATTGAGGGGGCTGTGATTGTTCTCGGCTCGGCTACCCCTTCGGTGGAGTCATACTATAATGCGCAGAGAGGAAAATACCGACTGCTGGAACTACCAAACCGGATTGATGGAGCGCAGGAACCGCAGATGGTTCTGGTGAATACAGTAGAAGCGAAGAAGCAGAACTTGATGAGAGGCTCACTCTCCGTAAAACTGATTGGAGATATTCGCGACCGGATTGCCAAGAGCGAGGGGACAATCCTCTTTCAGAACCGACGAGGATTTGCCACCCGCTTAGAGTGTACCAACTGCGCCCACTCCCCGATGTGCCCCAACTGTGCAGTAACCTTAACCTATCACAAAGGACTCCACCAACTTCGCTGCCACTACTGTGGCTACAGCCGAGGGCGGGAGAACGAATGTGAGGTATGCGGCAATCACGATCTTCGCCAGCCCGGGGTTGGGACAGAGCGAGTTGAGGAGGAGTTACGGGAACAACTCCCCGAGGCGCGCATCAGGCGGATGGATCTGGACACAACCAGTAGGAAGGGGGCACACAAAAAGATGCTCGCCGAATTTGGTCGTGGTGAAGTAGACATCCTTCTCGGCACACAGATGGTGGCCAAAGGACTCGATTTCCCCCGAGTCTCCTTAGTTGGGGTTATAAGTGCCGACACACAACTTATGCTTCCCGACTTCCGTTCTGGTGAGCGGACATTCCAGTTGATAACGCAAGTTTCCGGTCGTGCAGGACGGCGGAGCGATACACCGGGAGAAGTGATTGTGCAGACAGGGCATCCAGATCACCCGGCAATCTTAGCAGCTTTCTCCAAAGATTATCTGACGATGTACGAAGATGAGATTCGGGGGAGGAAGGAACTGAACTATCCTCCCTTTGCTCGATTTGTACTAATTGAATTTCGGTCGAAAGATCAAAAGGAGACCGAACGTCACGCCCGACTCTTCCGGCAGTTGTTACCAACGAATTACGAGGGGATGGAAATTTTCGGTCCGACTGCTGCACTAATCTGGAAATTGCGGAACTTCTACCGCTATCAGATTATTGTCAAGAATAACCGGCGTGTCGATCCGGGTGGCAAGCAGTTCTACCACTTCTTCACAACTGCCCACCAGAAGTATCGTGAGACACACGGAACCTCGGCAGTAGATTTGATCGTTGATGTCGATGCGCAGGGAGCGATGTAGGGAGGTGGTAAGAGCGAGGGATTAAGAATTAGGAGGTAGTAGGTTGAGGAACTTGAGATAAAGGTGAAGGGTAGGATACGAGTCTGAGAAACGTTCGCACGAACTTCGTATGGAATATCTCGATCAAATTATATCGTGGATTGCCGAGACGTTAAAAGTCTCTGAGGGGTTAGTGGTAAAGCTCCTCTTCACCTTTATTACGTTTATCCTTCTCTGGGCAATCAGGCAAGTTGCCCTCAAACTTGTTCGAAAACGAGTTACCGACCACAGGGCACGTTATAGCTGGAATAAGGGGACTGCCTACGGAGTTTATATCATCGGCCTGTTGTTAATCAGTCGTATCTGGTTCGAGGGTGTAGAGTCGTTGGCAACCTATCTCGGTCTCGTCTCTGCTGGACTTGCCATTGCGTTAAAGGATCCGATTGCAAACATGGCTGGTTGGCTCTTCATTATTTGGCGACGCCCATTCGAGGTGGGAGATCGCGTACAGATTGGCGACCATTCCGGCGATGTCATCGACCAAAGGATATTCCAGTTTACCCTCTTGGAAATCGGCAACTGGGTTGATGGTGACCAGAGTACGGGAAGAATCATTCACATCCCCAACGGCAAAATCTTTACGCAAGATCAAGCAAACTATACCAAAGCATTCTCCTACATCTGGGATGAACTTTCGGTTCTCCTCACATTCGAGAGCAATTGGAAAAAAGGAAAAAAGATTCTGCAAGAGATTGCCGAAGAACATGATGACTTGCAGGATACTGCCCGCGAGAAACTGCGTTAAGCCTCAAGCAAGTATATGATCTTCTACAATAAGCTGACTCCCATTGTTTACACCTCAGTCCGAGATAGTGGAATCATGCTCCAGATACGATACCTCTGCGAACCTCGTCGCCGCCGGTATCGGAAGGAGATGTTCTGGGAGGCAATCCTTGACAAGTTCAACGCCGAACCGGATATCGATTTTGCATATCCAACGCAACGGTTCTATCGGCTCGGCGAAGAGTTGGACTTACGTGAGAAGGGAATGAATTTCGGAGAGGAGAATGGGGGAGAGGGACTTCCGTGAGCTTTACATTCATCCTGAGTTTGTTCGGTTGCCTTCTGCTAATTGCCACCTATATCCTCTTGGCGATGCGCCAAAGTTGGTTTGAAGTTCTGCTCATACAGTACAAACCACACATAGCACTCACCTATTTGGTCTGCACAGTTTACCTCACTATTTCTGGACTTGTGCTGTATGTTCCCGTTCCCCTCTTGTTGTTTCTCTACTTTTCAAGTCCCTACTTCGCTAAAATTCGTTGGGAGAGAGCCTTCAGAAGGAAGGCTGTGGAGAACGACAATCAGCTTCAAATTTTTTTTGCGAACGTCAACGCCTCGAACACAAAAGTTGAGCGTGTGGTCGAGGCGATCAGGCAAACCTCTCCCAGCCTCCTGATCCTCATTGAGTGCTCGCCCGAACTTCAGACTCTTTTAACAGAGCGGATGAACGATACTCTTCTACATCGTTCTTATCATATTTACCGAGGTGAACGCTTCGGAGTTTTGTTGTGGAGTCAGTTCCCGATAGAGAACCTCGTGAAGAGAACGGATGAATCTCATCCAAACCAGGCTTCGCTGGCGGCCACACTTTGCCATCCCTCCCAAACAATTCGTCTCATCATCGCACATCCACTCTCTCCAGAACGCCCCTGGTGGGTTGAACCACGCAGAGAGTATGTGTTGAATACTGCCGGTGAAGCTCGTCTATCAAAGGAAGAGGGGGTGATAGTAGTTGGGGACTTAAATGCGACTCCGTGGGATTCTCTCTTCGGTGATCTTCTCAAAGTCTCGGGTCTGCACGACGCCCGGAGAGGGTTTGGCTACGTCGGCACGTGGCCAACACCTTTCCCGCCGATGATGATTCCACTCGATCACCTATTAGTCTCGGATACAATTGTGGTGAGGAAGTTCCGGCGTGGCAAGAGAATCGGTTCAGACCATTGGCCACTTGAAGTAACGCTCGGCCTTAGAGCGTGTTGACAATTGACAATGCGCTGATCACTCCTCTGGAGCTACGCTCTCGGTAGGCTCTCGTTGCCCGGAGCTTCCGCTCCAGGCTACCAACGGTTCACCGCGATGCGGCTCTTCGGTGATGATTTTATAACGTCGCGGAGCGACCGTCGGTTGATAGCCTCGTGCGTGAGCGCGAGGAATCCGACGATACCTCTGCCGTGGAGCACCAGCGGTGCGTCCCTTCTGGAAATCGTGATTGTCAGCACGCTCTAAGAAAGCGTAAGAGTGAAAAGCAAGAACAACTGCATAGAGTTTCAAAAATGAAAAGAACCTATCTATCTCTTCTCCTAATCTCAACCCTTCTCTCCGCCTGTAGTGGAGCCAAAGATGTTTCACTAATCGCCGATACTGAAGGGGAGGCTGTGGATCGGGCAGTAAGTCTGCTGAAGCAGGGGGTGGCAAAACAGGATAAGAAACTCTTGATGGAGTTGATGGATCCCGATTACGTGCGGGAACAACACGATCAATTCCTCGGTGGCAGAACTGACCAGTTTCTGAATGAGTTCTTCTCAGGAGAGAATGTGGAGAGAGGAGAATTTGTGAACCCTCACGTAGAAGATTTGAAGAGTGTTGTGGACGTTACCGTAACAGAATTAGAGGGTGAGGGGAGTTATGAAGTCAATGCGATTATAGAGATGAAAAGTGGAATCCGAGTACATAACAACTGGCGTCTTGTTGTGAATCAATTATCGAGCAAGCAGTTTCGTGCTGGCTTGATTGGAGGAGTTGGCTAAATGAACCTACAGGCAAAGACAGCATATCGTGATCTCTCTGTGACTGGGGAAGACTACGCAGATTTACAAATCATCGAAGCCGAGTTTGAAGGTTGCACCTTCAGCCAGTGCAATTTCGCTGGAGCAAACCTGAGTGGCTCCACGTTTGAAGATGTTCTCTTCGACAACTGCAATCTCTCGCGAGTGACTATCTCCGACTGTAGTTTCCGGACTGTTCACTTTCGTGACTGCAAAATTGCTGGAGTGAACTTCACCAGCATCAACCAGTTTATTGTTGATTGGAAGTTCGAGCGATCTGTTCTCGAGTTCTGCGACTTCAGTGGTGGAAAGTTTGCCGAGACAACGTTCGTAGACGCGATAGTCAGGGAGTGCGAGTTTGTGGAAACCGACCTAAGCGGGGCAACCTTCAACCAGACCGACCTCCTTCGCAGTCGCTTTCAGAGAACAAACCTAACTGATGCAGACCTCCGCGAAGCTCGCAACTACACAATTGACCCACGAGAGAACCTTCTCACCGGAGCGAAGTTCTCACAGCCTGAAGTCTTCGCGTTGTTGGATGTGTTTGGGGTGGTTGTTGAGTAGGCACGCAAAGCCGCCAAGACACAAAAGGGGAGGGGGATAGTACGGCGTTGTGGTTCAATGTTCTGTCACCTCGATTGACAAGTGCGGTTGAGGCTTCTGTTGAACTCATAAAGTACCTCAGTTATCTTGACACTTTTACTAAATACTTCCGATGCGTTTCACCTACTCTCTATTCAAACCGCAGAGCATTTGCTTGCTTCTCGTCTTGATGCTGTTTGCTTGTGAGGCAGATATTCGAACTCGAGAAGACGTTGATGTTGTTTATTCGAATCATTTGGAATGTGTTGCTTCTCATAAAGAAGGTATTTGGTATGGGACGTATGACACCACTCAGCTTTCAGGAGGTTATGACCTAATCTTTAAGGAAGTATTCTATACGTATAAGAATTTCGATGTTAAAATGCGGCAGGTAGAATTGTGGAAGGACACATTGATTGCAGTTGTAGACAGTTTGCATTATGCGTGGCCTAACATTCAGGATTACCCTACATATTTCCTATTAACTGAGACTGCAAATATTGGAACAGAGGCGTACGCATTTGATAAGAAGACCGGTGCATCGTTGTTAGGATGTTCGTATGTCACGTTAGTGGATGTGACTCCTGACGGTCAATACATACTTATTGTAGATGAAGATTCTACATATGTACGTCTTGGATTGCTGGATATCTATACCGGTCGTCGAGAAGTATACACTCTCCCTTCGGACATTATTCAACGTAGGTTCTGGGAGGCAACAGAGATTGCGTGGGTAAACAAAAGAGAGTTTGCAATAGAGTATGAGACAAATGAAGCATATGAGGCAGGAGACCCAGAAATGGCATCAATGGCACGTTATGTCTACAAGCGACAAACACAGCACTGATGTGTGAGGCAATGCGAATCTGCATGACCAACTCTTTTCAATACGGTTATGGTTAACCCATTTAATTCAACCCTTTCCATGCACTTCACTTACTTCTTACTCAAACCGCAGAGCATTTGCTCTCTTCTCAGCTTGATGTTGTTTGCTTGCGGGGCAGATATTCGAACTGAGAGCACGCCCGACTCTTTGCAACTGGCAGAGACTGAATACACGATGGGATATTCAGGAGAGTTTGCACTCGGGGCATACGATACTGTTCAACTCTCAGGCGGATGTCGATTGATATACAGAGTAGTACTCGACACTTTCGAGAGGGTTGTGCTTCCGATGCAGCAAATTGAGCTGTGGAAGGATAGTCTGATTGCAGTTCCGGCTGGAGTATCGTATGGCTTGCATAGCAAGAATCTTGGATATGTTGAGGAAGATTTTCCTGACTACTTCTTGTTAGTGCAAAGGTTCGGATCAGGTAACCCTAAGGTTGCTATGCTGATTGAGAAGGCAACAGGAGAGTCAATGATTGATGAGGAGTTCGTTGAATTTGTGGATCTAACTTCAGATGGCCGCTATCTGCTCTATATCGATGACCTTTCTGAACGTCGTCTCGGGCTTGCTGAAGTCTATACAAACCACCACGAATCATACGATCTTCCACCCGATGCTCTTGAAGTTGGTTGGTATAATGACATCACAGTTCAATCGATTAGCAAGCAAAGGCTTGAGATCGAGTACACCACCGAGGATCGGAAGACAAAGCGGCATATCTATAAGCATTGAGGAAAAAACGTCAATTGTCTCCCTTTGTTGAAGACCGTTTTTTCGACAACAGCTTACCCCTTAAAAAGTACCAACCTCAGTGCGCCTCAAACCAGTTCTTTCCAATTCCTGCTTCTGCTATCAGTTTTACTTCGCCGAGTGAGAATGCGTTCTCCATTTTCTCTTTGACGAATGCGGCTAAGTCGTCGGCTTCGTTGGCTGGACCCTCGAAGATCAATTCGTCGTGGACTTGCAAGAGCATGCTTGCATTCGGGAATTCATTCTTGAGCGTTGCGTGCAAGTCGATCATCGCCAGCTTAATGATGTCTGCTGCCGTTCCCTGAATCGGCATGTTGATTGCCGCCCGCTCCGCCATTCCGCGCTGTGGGTTTCGCAGGTTGTCTGGGTTGCCGTAGTAGCGGCGGCGACCACTGAGCGTGGCAACCGTTCCGTTCTCGCGAAGCTGCTGGAGAATGCCGTTGATATAATCCCGCACACCAGGATATTCCCGGAAATACGCATCGATTAACTCCTTCCCCTCGTTATTCGGAATCTTCAATCGTCGCGCCAGACCAACCGGACCGATGCCGTACATGATTCCGAAGTTCACTTCCTTTGCCTTCCGCCGCATGTTTGGTTCCACTTCGTCGGCTGAAGCTGCGCCGAAGACCTTCATTGCCGTGGCAGTGTGGATGTCGAAGTCATTTGCAAAGGCATCAACAAGTGCTGGGTCGCCGCAGATGTGTGCCATAATCCGCAACTCAATTTGCGAGTAGTCGGCAGCAACCAGAACACCATCCTCGATTCCCGGCACAAACGCCTTCCTGATTTCCCGCCCGGTCTCGCTCCGAATCGGAATGTTCTGCAGGTTTGGGTTGTTTGACGAAAGCCGACCTGTTGCGGTCACCGCTTGATTGTAGCTTGTGTGAATGCGCCCGGTTCGTGGGTTAATCAGTGCTGGAAGTGCGTCAACGTAGGTGCTCTTCAGCTTTGCAGCCTGTCTGTACTCAAGAATCTTTTCTGGAAGAGGGTGGAGGGCCGCAAGTTCTTCCAATACAAACTGATCGGTGCTATATCCAGTCTTCGTCTTCTTCTTCGTTGGCAACTTCTGCTCTGTGAAGAGAACTTCTTGCAGTTGCTTCGGCGAGTTGATTGTGAAGGGGTGTCCTGCAAGCTCGTAAATCTCCGACTCTAAGGTCTCCATTGTCTTTCCAAGCATCTCAGATATTTCTCCGAGTGCTTCAGTGTCGACTTTGATGCCGGTATACTCCATCTCGGTCAGAACCGGAACGAGTGGGAATTCGTACTTCTCCGCTACTTCGGTCAACTCTTCTTTTTCGAGCGCTTCGGCGAGCTTCCCTTTCAGTTGGAATGTGATGTCTGCATCTTCGCAGGCATAGTCGGCAGCCTGCTCTACCGGCACGGAGATCATTGTCTTCTGGCCTTTCCCCTTCGCCCCAATCAGTTCGGTGATCGAAACCGGACGATAGTTCAAGTATCGCTCTGCCAACGCATCCATACCAACCGCGCCCGAAGAATCGATAACGTAGGCGGCTAACATCGTGTCGAAGCCGAGGTGGGAGACCACAACGTTGTGGCGGCGGAGAATCAACATATCGAACTTTGCATTCTGTCCGATCTTCTTCACGGCTGGGTTTCCGAGGAGAGGTCGTACTCGATCTATCACTGGGGTCAATGGCAGACCATCACTTTTTAGAAGAGGAGGCTCATCTTCTCCGCTGTCGAAGAGCATTCCCTCATCTGCTCCTTTCTCCTCTCGTATCTCCTCCACTTCAATCGGAACGTAATACCCCTTCTTCTCCTCGTTTGAAAATGATAGACCGACAATGCGAGCCTGATGTTCGTCTGTTGAATCGGTCTCTAAATCGAACGCTATCCACTCCGCCTCGTTCAATTCTTTCAGCAGCTCATCGAGCATCTCTATGTCGTGCACCAACACATACTCGTGCTCGGTGTCGGCAATCGTCTGGAGTTTTTGGTAGGAGAAATCGAAAGAGAGACGGCTATCTTCTTCAGCAGCGGTTAGCTCTTCAGTTCCTTCCGCTACGTTTTCCTGAGTGTCAACGGAAGGTTTTTCCGATGAGGGGGGTGTTGTTGATGGAAGAGGGGAAAGAGTGGCCTCCTCACCGTCGGGAGCATATCGTTTTATCAGTGACTTGAATCCGAGCAGATCGAACGAGCGAATTAACTGCGGAACGTCGGGTGGGTCGAGTGTAAGAGACTCAAATGGAACGTCGAGCGGAACTTCCGTGTGAATTGTCACCAACTCCTTCGAGAGGAAGGCATTCTCCCGGTCGTTCACCAGCTTCGTCTTCACTCCTTTTTTCTCGACTTCCTCGATCCGTTCGTAGAGACCTTCTACCGAACCGAACTGTTGGATTAACGGAATTGCAGTCTTCTCTCCAACCCCCTTCACACCCGGCACGTTATCCGAGGAATCTCCCATCAATGCTAATACATCGATCACTTGCTCTGGAGTAACACCAAACTTCTCTTTCACTCCTTCGATGTCGACAATATCGAGTGGCTGTCCCGGCTTTGTTGGACGGTAGACTTTAATTTTATCGCTCACAAGCTGCATAAAGTCTTTATCCGGTGTCACGCAGAAAACCTCGTGTCCCTTTGCCTCAGCACGTCGTGCAACAGTCCCGATAATGTCGTCAGCCTCATAGCCGGGAAGTTGTAGGGAGGGAATATGATAGTATTCGATCACCTCCTTCACACGCTTCAACTGTGGGATCATCTCCTCAGGAAATGCGGCGCGGTTTGCCTTGTAGTCCTCATACTGATCGTGTCTGAAGGTCGGTTCGGCACTATCCCACGCCACGGCAAGTAGGTCTGGTTTCTCTTGCTCCAGCAACCGTTCGAGCGTAGAGATGAAGGCAAACGTTGCCCCGGTCGGTTCTCCCTCGCGTGAGCGAAGTCCGGCATTGAGAAGTGCAAAGTACCCGCGAAAGAGGACGGCCATGCCGTCGATCAAAAACAAACGCATTGGATCAATTCAAAATGAAAATTCAAAATTCAAAAGTAAAAATTCAAAAAATGATGGGGAGAACTTAGGGATGAGCGAAGATGAATATGTATGTTGAGCGATTCGTGCTTAGGCAAAGATGGTGATATTTTCACATCAAAAAATAGTTGGAGCGCAGAATCGTAAGGTAGGGTCGGCGTAGGCTGGAGAACTCAAAATATGAATGCTACCTTCATCCGCTGTAGTGGATTGCACTGCCCCCGTTGTCGTCGTTTTTGAATTTTGAATTTTTACTTTTGAATTTTTCACTGATTCCGTGTCATTTCTCAATCCCTTTGTCTTAGTCGCACTGGCGGCGGCAAGTATACCATTTCTTCTTCACCTGCTCAATTTGAGAAAGGTTCGGCGTGTTGAGTTCTCCTCGCTCCGGTTTCTGAAAGAGTTGCAGAAGACGAAAGTGCGGCGATTGAAGCTGAAGCAGATCCTTCTGCTAATTCTTCGGACGCTCCTAATCATTTTTGCCGTTCTCGCCTTTGCCCGTCCTGTCTTGCAAGGAACTTCCGGTCTCCCCGGTGCGCGAGCTACAGCCACAGCAATCATTATTGTCGACAACTCCATGTCGATGAGTGTGCGTGATGATCGTGGCGGACGGTTAAAGCAGGCGAAGGATGCGGCGGTTGAGTTGCTGGAGATGTTGGAAGAGGGGGACGAGGCGGCTATTGTTCCACTAACGAACCCGGGACTTGCCTTAGAGCGTGGAACTTCGCGTAATCGCGAGGGGTTGATCCGCGAGGCACTCGATCTGGAGACAGGCTACGGTCCGGCGCGCTATGCCGACGCCATTCCAGTTGCCTTGCAGCTCTTAGAGTCTGCTCCGAACGTCAACCGCGAAATCTATATCATTACTGACAGACAGAGTATTAACAACGAAGGGTTTGCTGGTGTTTCCTTCAGCTTAGAGCGAGATGTGCGGCTAAGAGTTCTCCCTGTTGGCGACGACGATGAGATCCCGTTGAACCTGAGTGTCGATTCAATCGAAGTTCTGACTGCGATTTTCGAGGCAGATAAACCACTCGACGTTCGAGCTTGGGTGCACAACTACGGCGATCAAGCAGTTGAAGAAGCAACGGTGTCGTTCTACATCGAAGAGACGCGCGAAGCGCAGACCACCGTCTCGTTAGAAGCGGGAGAAACAGTGGCGGTAGAACTTTCCGCTCCGCCGAAGCGAGGGGGATTTCTTGGAGGATACGTACAAGTGGAGGGGGATGATCTTGAAGAAGATAACCGGCGATACTTTGCCTTCCGCGTTGTCGACGGCTCGCGCGTTGCTGTTGTTGCCTCCGGACAGAGTGCCCGATTGCTCGAGTTAACCCTCGCCTTACCCGGACTCTTCCGAACGCAGACCTTCGCAACGTCGGCTCTCACAACAGTCGATCTCAGCAACTACTCCGCTATCACATTGGCTGATGTCTCCGGTATCAGCGGAAGCATGGCGAAGCGATTGGCCGACTATGTTGAGAATGGAGGAGGGCTTGTAGTCTGGGGCGGACCTTCAATGAGCAATACCGAGTTCAACTCTACACTTGGTGCTGCTATTGGTTTGCCACTTTCTGGACTTGTAGAGCGAGTGGGGGAGACACCACCACTTGAGTTCAGCAGCTTCGAAAAGGGGCATCCACTCTTCGCTGGCGTCTTCGACCGTGCAGAAACTGCTGGTCGGGTTGAGTCCCCTTTGATAGTGCGGGCACTTCCGCCGGGTGGAGGCGATCCGATTATCACGATGACCAATGGAATGCCCTTCATGACGGAGGTTCGGCGTGGTCGTGGCAGAGTGATCTACATCGCGGTTCCTCCCTCTGGTGAGTGGAGTGATCTTCCTCGCAGAACAATCTTCGTTCCGATAGCTATCCGCTCCATGCTCTACGTTGGGGCAAGTGGCGAAGAGTACCAGCAGTTCCTCGTCGGCGAAGATGCCTTCTTGACACTACCATCGAATGACGTGACCTCTGAGCAAGTGCAGGTAATTCCTCCGTCGGGCCAGGACATCTTCGTGCCGGTTCGTCCCTACACATCGGGTGTCTCAATCGCTGTAGATAAACTGACCGAGCCGGGAATCTACCGCGTGTTGAGTGGGGGAAAAGAGGTTGCCCGCTTCGCCGCAAACATGGATGGACGTGAGAGCGACCTTGCCCCGTCGAGCGACGAAACCTTGCGCGGTCTTCTCGCTCCCCGAATGGATAACCCAGACAACCTCGCAATTTTAGATACCGGAACGGACATCACCGACGTTGTCTTCCAATCCCGCCTCGGCCTCGAACTCTGGCGTTACTTCTTAGCCCTCGCCCTCCTCTGTGCATTTGCCGAAATGATTGTGGGGAGGGAAGGGGGGAAGACTGAAGAAATCTCTACTTAACATCATACGCTTGAACGAGTGGTACAGTTGATGAAGCGATGATTGCTGGTGAATCTTGGGCAGGTGAAAGATTCAAAATAGCAAGTGATGGAAAGACAATGATTAGTGCTGATGGACAAAAGAATCTATGCCCATTCCGAATTTGGTGATGTTGATATGGGAGTCAACGAGTTAGAGAGCGTTGCTTTTGCTCTGGAAGAAGAACGTAGGGCTGGTGTAAGGAAAGATAAGTTCAGCCTATTAAGAATAAGAGGTAGAGGAGATGATGAGATGCTTCTCCGTTTAGAGGAAGGACTGCCCTGTTTTGGAGTTTATCAAGTGTTGTACTTCTTGGCGCATAGAAATCGATCTGCTGATTCTTGATCTTGTTTGAGCAGCGTGCTTCTTGAGCGTGAGTAGAGGAGAATCTCTTCACTCACTTATCTCCTCACCCTCACACTCTCCCCCCGCAACCACTTCTTTATCAGCGCATTGTTTGCTGATATTTTTCCGACAACGCGATATTTGGAGGAGGCGAGGATGAGTGATTTTGCGGCGACTTCTCGCACGACACATTTGGGAGTGATGAACGAAGAGTGGATGAACCAGACACCCTTACCATCGTGGTAGAGGAAGCCGACGTGGTAGTCGAGACCAACCACGTAGAGTCCGGCTCCCCACGCAGCTATCGTGTCGATGAACGTGGCAAAGTCTGTATTCCGAAAGCGTTTGATCTCCTTCTTCGTCGCGAGTGCTTTCACAATCTTTTCGGAAGCCTGTTGTGCCATCTTTACCCGCTCTACCTTCAGCCCAGCATCTCGCAAAAGTGTTGAGACGAAGTAGCCGCAGGCAATCATCCCTTCTCGTGGCTTCTCCGTTGTTCCATTGAAGTCCCACGCCGTTCCCATCCAATGGGGAACAATACTGTCTACCACAGATGCCGTGAATGCTTCCCGAGCTTCGTTGAGAATGCTATCCCGGTTATTCTCGTTTGCTCCCTTGTAATTGCGAGCCTGGGTTGTGCGGATTGTGTCGAGGTGAACGAGTAGTGAGTCGTATGTATTGAGACTGTCAGGTGGGGATGCCGAACCGTGGATGGGAAGCGAGAGAAAGAAGATTGTGGAGATAATGGAGATGATTCGTCCGCTCATGATGTTCTCGTCTATTGGCGCTTGTTCGTGATGTCGGCTCCTATCGAAAATCGGTTGTGTCAACGAAGAGATCGTATTGGCCGAGGTCTTGCTCGATCAGCGTATACGTCCACTCGGTTCTCTCACGAAATGGTGCGGTACTTGTATCTCCTGCCATGTTGCGGACGCGAAAGAGTGGGAAGTAGGTCATCTCGTCAAATGATGCGTAGGTATCGGGAGCATCTTCGTTCCTTCCACGGACAGCATTTTTTCGGGCGATAGTATCCTTCTGGTGTGCTCCAATCGTGCGGACGTAGAGTGAATCACTGGGGATTTCCAAGGTCATATATTCGACGGTTATCGGCTCGCTCAAGCCGTTCTCAACTATGAAGACGTGCTCGTATGTAGAATCGCAACCAGTCAAGAGGATGAGTAGCAAGGTGCTGAGCGTTGTTGTCCAAAGGATTTTCATAGTCGACCATCTATTCAGAATAGTTCTGTTCTCTCCATATTGCTACCGCTCAAAGACCCACGCAAGATTTGAAAGTAACCGAACCTCGGGAGTGAGCTAACAATTCGCGTAGCTGAGGTGAGCTTGGGGTGTACGGCTTACTTGCCGGTTCAGTCGGGTACGTTCTCCCGCAACTCGCGCAGCCAAATCTCGGCACTTCCGTCGCTCGGAGCGCGCCAGTCGCCACGTGGGGAGAGGGAGCCGCCAGAACCAACCTTCGGCCCGTTTGGAACTGCCGAACGTTTAAACTGGCTGATGGCAAAGAAACGCCAGAGGAATACTTCAAGCCAATGCTTTACTGTCGTTAGGTCGTACTCGTTCCGTTTCTCTTCGGTTACGTTCGCTGGCCACTCACCCTTGCTCTTCTCCTTCCAGGCATTCCACGCAAGCCACGCCACTTTGCTTGGACGGAAGCCGTAGCGGGAAATGTAGTAGAGGTTGAAATCTTGTAGCTCGTACGGCCCAATCTTCTCCTCCGTTCGCTGCGAAGGCTTTCCATCGTCGTCCTCTCCCGGAATCAATTCTGGAGAAATCTCTGTCTCTAAAATTGACTGCAACGTCCGGTTTGTTTCTTCACCGAACTCGCCAGAGTCGATGATCCAACCAATCATGTACTGAATCAGAGTTTTCGGCACAGATGCGTTGACGTTGTAGTGAGACATGTGGTCTCCCACGCCATACGTTGTCCAGCCGAGCGCAAGCTCTGAAAGGTCTCCAGTTCCTAAGACCATCCCGTTGTGGTAGTTGGCCAGCCTGAAGAGGAGAGAGGTGCGCGCCCCAGCCTGCACGTTCTCGAACGTGATGTCGAATTCTGGCTTCCCCTCAACAAACGGGTGGTTGATGTCGCGGAGCATCTGCTCGCTTGCCGGACGGATGTCGATCTCCTCGGCAGTAACTCCGAGTGCTTTCATTAGAGCGCGGGCGTTGGCGAGAGTTTTCTGCGATGTGGCAAAGCCGGGGAGAGTGTAGGCTAAGATGTTTGTGCGGGGGAGATTCAATCTGTCCACAGCTTTTGCCGCAACAATCAACGCTTGGGTAGAGTCGAGTCCGCCAGAGATTCCAATGATAATCTTCTCGATTCGGGCTGCCCGCATCCGCGTTGTTAAGCCCTGCACCTGAATGTGGTAGGCGTCAAAACAACGGTCGGCTCGCGTTGTTGGGTCGTTCGGTACGTAGGGGAATCTGTCGATCTCACGACGCAACTCGGTCTCTCCTTCGGGAAGGTCGAGTCGGAAACTGACGCGCCGCATTGCTTCAACTTCACTGCGATAATCTCCAACTGCATCGTTGAAGCTGGTAAGCCGCATTCGATCTTGTGATAGCCGCTCGAGATCCACATCTGCGTAGATGATCTGCTCCTCCTCGGCAAAACGCTCCGACTCCGCCAACAACTCGTCATTCTCGTAAATCATTGCGTGACCATCCCAGGCGAGGTCTGTGGTGGACTCACCAGGTCCGGCTGCGGTGTAGAGGTAGGCGGCGATCATCTTTCCCGACTGTGCGGCGCAGAGGTCGCGGCGGTAGTCGGCCTTGCCAATTGTGCTGTTGCTTGCAGACAAGTTGCAGAGGATCGTTCCACCAGCTAACGCTCCGTATGTACTCGGGGGAATTGGTGACCAGAGGTCTTCGCAGATTTCTGTGTGAACCACAAAGCCGGGAAGATTCTCTGCTTCGTAGAGAATGTCATGTCCGAACGGAACCGATTGATCGAGGAGTGAGACAACTTTGTGAGTCCGATTTCTCCCCGAGACGAACTGCCGTTTCTCGTAGAACTCACGATAGTTTGGAAGGTAGAGCTTCGGCGTGATGCCGAGAATCTGCCCGTTGTGAATTACTATAGCGCAGTTGAAGAGCTTTCCATCAAATCTGAGTGGAGCACCAACAACGATTACCGGACGCAAGTTTTTGCTCTCTTCCACAACGGCTGCAATTCCTGCGCGGGAGGCATCTAAGAGTGCATCTTGGTGGAAGAGGTCGTCGTTGGTGTAAGCACTCAGCCCAAGCTCGGGGAAGAGGCATAACACGGCATCTTCAGCAGAAGCCTTCCGCGCAAGTTCGATAGTTCGCTCCGTGTTGTAGAGCGGATCGGCAACGCGAACGTGCGGTACAGCAACTGCCACGCGAGCGAGTCCGTGACGATAAATCGAATTAAAAGAAGAATTCAAAATTCAAAAGTAAAAATTCAAAATGGCTTAGGGTGCTTGATTTCAGAATTCGGATTGTGAATTTCGGATTAAGAGACAGTTGTGAAGTGCTTGACATCGACGTAGCTATAACACATCTTTCCCAATCCCCAATCCCCAATCCCCAATCCCCAATCCCCAATCCCCAATCCCCAATCCCCAATCCCCAATCCCCAATCCCCAATCCCCAATCCCCAATCCCCAATCCCCAATCCCCAAAATACCACCTTCGCAGGCGATCTCAGGAAAATTCTCAATTCGTTAAGTCTTGCCTCTTCCTCGATTCCTTCATCGCATGTTCTTTCGGCATTTAGTAAGTTCTCCGGTCTATTTGCTAAACTGAGAGGAATGAGAGCAATAATACCGGTAGCAGGTGTCGGCAGTCGTCTCCGACCACACACATATACTGTTCCAAAGGTTCTGCTGAATGTGGCAGGGAAGCCAATTTTGGGGCATATCCTCGACACAATGTTAGAGGAGGGGATACGTGAAGCCACCTTTGTCGTTGGCTACATGGGGGATCTCGTCGAGGAGTATGTGCGGGAGAATTACGATCTGGACGCCACATTTGTAGAACAGAAATCGCGCGAAGGACTCGGCCACGCCATCTGGCTTGCCCGTGAGTCGCTGAAGGATGACCCGGTGTTGATTATTCTCGGAGATACGATCTTCGATGTCGACCTCAGTCCTGTTATTTCGGGTGAGCACTCATCACTCGGCGTGAAGCGTGTGGATGATCCGCGGCGATTCGGAGTTGTGGAGATGAGGGGACAGGTTGTCGAACGTCTGGTAGAAAAACCTGAGAATCCAACCACAAACTTAGCAATCGTTGGTCTCTACTTTATCCGTTCTCCTCGTCTCTTAGGGGAGTGTCTGAACCAACTTGTCAAGAACGATCAGCGAACCCGTGGAGAGTATCAGTTGACTGATGCTTTGCAGATGATGATCGACAGGGGAGAGAAGTTCAACACGTTCACTGTGGATGGATGGTTCGATTGCGGCAAGCCGGAGACACTCTTGGCAACCAACCGCCACTTACTCAGTAGGCGACCACTTGAGCGAAGGATTTCTGGAGTTGTTGTGAACTCTCCGGTCTACATAGCACCAACGGCAACTATCGAGAACGCCATCATCGGCCCAAACGCTACGATTGCTGACGGAGCAGTGGTGCGCGATTCAATCATCACCGACTCGATTGTGGGGGAACACTCATCAGTAGAAAAAGCAATTCTCGATGAATCGATTATCGGAGCCGACGCGAAGGTGAGGGGGGAGACGCGAAAGGTCAACATTGGGGCAAGTTCTGAACTGTCAATCGGGTAGAATAGAGTTTATAGAGTGTGTAGAGTTGAGAGTTCGTAGAGTGGTAGTCGCAACTCTTTAGGTTGCGCCAAGATCAGTAGAGAAAATCGAGTCTAAAAAACTCTCCCCAATAATAGTTCTGAATTTTGAATTTTTCACTTTGAATTTTTCCTTAAATCATGGCTTATCTCTTTACATCGGAATCGGTTTCTGAGGGGCATCCAGATAAAGTTGCCGATCAGATCTCGGATGCTATTCTGGATGCGATCTTCACAGAAGATCCAAACGCGCGCGTTGCGTGCGAGACGTTCGTCACAACCGGGTTGGTGATTGTCGGGGGTGAGATCACCACGACTGCCTACGTCGATTTCGACAAGGTTGTGCGAGACACGATTCGGCGAATCGGCTACGTCGACCCACTTCTCCGCTTCGACGCGGATTCGTGTGGCGTGCTCAATGCCGTCCACTCGCAGTCGCCAGATATTGCGCAAGGTGTAGATGTTGGAGGGGCTGGAGATCAAGGAATGATGTTCGGCTACGCGAGTGATGAGACACCGGAATATATGCCAATGCCTCTCGTCTACTCGCACCGCATTCTCCGTCGCCTTGCTGACGTGCGGCGTATGGAAAACTCACCGATGCCATATCTCCGCCCCGATTCTAAAAGCCAAGTCACGATTGAGTATGGTGATGACGGGAAACCAGCCCGCGTTCACACGATTGTTGTCTCAACTCAACACGAAGATGTGTTCAGTTCGCAAGAAGAGATGCAGCAAAAACTGCTGGCCGATTTGAAAGAGCACGTCTTCCCGGAAGTTATCCCTTCGGAGATGCTCGACGAGAATGTAATCTATCACGTGAACCCTACCGGAGCGTTCGTGATTGGTGGCCCACACGGCGACACTGGCTTAACTGGACGGAAGATCATCGTTGACACATACGGCGGAAAAGCTCCGCACGGTGGGGGAGCCTTCTCCGGGAAAGATCCCTCGAAGGTCGACCGCTCGGCTGCATACGCAACGCGCCACTTGGCCAAGAATGTTGTGGCTGCCGGACTTGCGCGGGAGTGTACGATTCAGGTTGCCTACGCTATCGGCGTTAGCCAACCAGTTTCAATTCACGTAGATACCCACGGAACAGGTGTGGTAGATGACCTGAAGCTGAGCCAAATTCTTCAGAACGAGGTCGATATGAGTCCGGCAGGAATTATCAAGCGGCTTGAGCTGCGCAGACCGATCTACGAGCAGACTGCCGCCTACGGACACTTCGGTCGCGACGAGGAGGAGTTGTCGTGGGAACGTCTCGATCTTGTCGATATGCTGAAGAGTGCCGTTGGCGAGGTTGGAGCGGCTGCTTAAACGATGTCCCGAGTATTCGAGAACGAGGAGTGTAGAAGATGCGAGTGCTGAACGTCGGATGTGGCAAGGCGAAGCGAGAATTCCCGGAGGCTTCCGAAGCAACCGAGATTATCGGTGTAGATATTAGCCCAAATTCGGAGGCAGATATTCTCCACAATCTCGACCTGACACCTTGGCCATTCGAGTCGGACAGCTTTGATCTGATTATCATGCAGGATATTATCGAACATCTCGAAGATGTCCCAGCTACGATGAACGAGATTTGGCGCATTGCTCGGCAAAACTGTGTAGTCAGGATTCGGACGCCTCACTATGCCAGCTACTACGCCTACAACGATCCAACGCACAAGCGTTTCTTCGGCATCTACGCTTTCGATGGATTTTTAACGGGGAGTCAGAACGATCTCTACGCAACGGCTCAGTTTTCGTTAGAGGAACGGAGAATTCTCTTCCCGAAGGTCTGGCGAATTACCGGCGTAAGCAGTTTGGCAAACAGATTCTCGAAGCGTTGGGAGCAATTGTTTTCCTTTATATTCAGACCCGAAAATCTCGAGTTTGAATTCAAGGCAATCAAAACCCCCACGTAGGGATATGGCGTGCCATATCCCACGGCAGAACGCCACCATCAAATAAATCGTTCAGATTTATTGACAAAGAAAAACGAAGCAATCAACAGACATACATCAATCACAAAGAAAACGTATACGCATGGATCACAACGAAGGACAGTACAAAGTCAGGGATATTTCCCTTGCAGAAGAAGGACGTCGTCGGATAGACTGGGCTGAAAGCCGAATGCCAGTGATGATGGCACTTCGCGAAAAGTATAGCGAGACGAAGCCACTTGCAGGCTACCGGATTGCCGGATGTCTTCACGTCACGAAAGAGACAGCCGTCCTGATTCGGACACTGAAAGCCGCAGGGGCAGAGGTCTCTTGGTCGGGATGTAATCCTCTCTCAACAAACGATTCTGTTGCAGCCGCACTTGCAGCCGAGGGAATCAAAATTTTTGCTTGGCACGGGTTGAACACCGAAGAGTTCTACTGGTGTATCGACCAGACACTCATCATCAACCCGAACTTGACGTTGGACGACGGAGCCGACCTGATCTTCACCGTCCACAACAAATATCCAGAGTTGTGCGAGACGATTATCGGCGGCACAGAGGAGACAACAACAGGCGTTCACCGACTCCGCGCAATGGCAGATGATGGTGCGTTGAAGTACCCAGTGATTGCAGTGAACGACGCTGAAACCAAGTGGGACTTCGACAACGTGTATGGAACTGGCCAGTCGACACTCGACGGAATTTTGCGCGCTACGTCGGTTCTCTTCGCTGGAAAGAACTTTGTTGTTGCTGGATATGGCCACTGTGGACGTGGCGTGGCAATGCGCGCGAAGGGAATGGGAGCAAACGTTATCGTTACCGAAGTGAAGCCGACTGCTGCACTGAAAGCTACCCTCGAAGGAATGCGCGTGATGGAGATGGACGAGGCCGCGAAAGTTGGCGACATCTTCGTGACAGCAACTGGTGTGAAGGACGTAATTGTTGGCCGCCACTTCGAGTCGATGAAAGATGGTGCTGTAATTAGCAACACCGGCCACTACGACTGCGAGATCAACATCGGCGACCTCGAGAACATCACGAGTAGCAATAAGCGGACAATTCGTGAGAACAACGAGGAGTATACGCTTCCTGATGGTCGTAAGGTCTACCTCTTGGCTCAGGGACGTTTGGTAAATCTTTCGGCAGCCGAGGGACATCCTTCAGAGGTGATGGATATGTCGTTCGCCAACCAGTTCATGTCGCAGATTCGCCTTGCGGAGATGGACAAGAACAACGAGGAGCGGGAAGGAAAGGTCTACGACATTCCGGAAGAGCAGGATCAAGAGATTGCACGCTTGAAGTTGGGGACGATGGGGATTGACATCGACGCTCTAACCGAGGATCAGCTTGCCTACTATCTGGACTACGCTGCCGGAACGTAAGGGAAGAAGAGCATAGAAAAGCTAAACGGCGCGGAAGGATATTCTTCCGCGCCGTTTGTTATGTAGGTAGTGCACCCTCAGTGAAGAGAGGTCAGTTCAGGTCTGATAGAGTCATCGGATCGTGTAAGTAATCTCGGGTATCCCTCACCCCCAGCCCCTCTCCCAAGCATCGTCCAGTCTATCCTTTCTTCTCAGGGTGGGAGAGGAGAGCAACGGTTTTTGCTCCACACAACTCTATAAACTCTCAACTCTACACACTCTACGAACTCTCTCACGTCAAACGCTTTCCACTCGAGAGCATGTTGTTGAACTTCTTGTAGGCGAGGTAGGCGACGCCGCCGATAATCAGACCTGCAATCACCCATCCTGCCAGTGCCCAAACTGCACCTATGATCCACAGAAAGATTCGAAAGACAACAATGCCTACAATGATCGCTACGATAAGGCCAAAGATATTTTTCCCACTCATGTGATATTCCTCCAAAAAGAGAATTGAATTCGTTTTGCTGAAGTTAGCAAATTGAAGGGTTGCTACGGTAGAGAACGAGACCAAGTTGCAGTGGTGGTAACCCTGTCACATGAAGAACTACTTACGACACCCTCGATTCTGAAGAATTTCCCATACTTTATCTGCTCAAGAAAGAAGAGCATATTTATCAGACCTAAAACACAAGACAAGGAATATTATGCGTTTAATGCTACGATTCACCATCCCGGTTGAAAAAGGGAATGAGGCCGAAGCAAACGGTACTCTGGCAGCCGCTATCAAGGAGTTGATTGAGACGGTAAAACCTGAAGGGGCATGGTTCCATTTGAACGATGGCAAACGTGCTGGCACAATCATCTTTGAGGAATCGGATCAAGCCCGCATGGCAGCCATCAACGAGCCTCTCTTTGCGCAATTGAATGCAGCTATCGACATTCAACCGGTTGTCAGCATGGATGAGTTAATGGGTAAACTGTGAGGGCTTCGTCGGGGGCTATTCAGTGTCAGTGAGAGGGAAGTCATCAGAGATGTTGGAGAGAGTACCAACAAAAAAGCCCGGATCAAAATCCGGGCTTTCTTACATTGTTAAGCGTTTTTCGAGCGGAGAGGGAGGTATCCGAACCCGGTGGCAAACACTTCCACTAAAACCCAACCAGTTCTACCTCGTTGTTGATGTACGGGTCGGTATTAGTTCAAATTGTTTGTTGTCAATTGTGAACAGCTTCCGACAGCAAGTCAAGATGTACCTGTAGTGATAGTGGATTGCTCCGTACTTTGTTCGTACAGATAGGCCGAATTCTTACCATTCGGACTCTCTTCGTTCGGCTTTTTGGCATTCTTAAGAGCATTAACTACATATTCACGGATCAAATCTACAGTCTCTTCTCCGCGTGAAACCACACAGCCACAGCTTACAGTAAGCTTCACATGTTTATTGGAATTAATTTTACCTGGAAAATCGTATTCAGCTACTTCTCTAACTATTCGCTTTGCATATCCCCAACATTCTCTTTTGGCGACTCCTAAACCGGTTATAATCAGAAATTCATCGCCACCATACCGAAAAATTTCTTCGCCTTTAGATCTAGGGTGTATAACTTGAACTAATTCAGATAGAGTATGATTGCCAATTTCATGGTCATAGTCATCATTTATTGTTTTAAAACTGTCTATATCCACTAATAGCACAGCAAAACTAGTGCCTTTAGCTTTTGCATCCTTGAGTCGTTTTTCTAAGAATGGATTGATTTGTTCTGCTCTCAAACTTTCTGTCATAACATCTATTTTCCCCGCTTCTATTTTCTGCTTTAGAAGGCTGTACATAAAAGCCCCACCAATCCCTATACTAAGTATGATCGACAACAGCAGGAAGCCTGAAGCAATTGTCACATCAGTAATCAGTAAGGCCCATATGCCACTTCTTATCGGAGGGAAAATGGCAATTGTGATCACGACAACAAGGCCTCCAATAACATTAGGTATTGAATTTTCTAAAACCTTCATATCAATCCAAAAATGTTATCCATGTAATTCTCTACACCTCAGCGAAGAATAACTAGATGGTAGATGATCTGCTAGCGGGAGTAGCAAGTTTGTTTACTCGAAGCTACCGAAGCAATAAATTCAAGGTATAGGAACAATCACAAGAATCAGATGATCGATAACCCGATTGCAGCCAAGTACGGTAATCAGCAATGCACGATACAGAAACAATGGAAAGTGAATTGAAGAAACTAGGGTAAGCGCAAGAATCACCAGATCTATAACCCGATTGCGGACTTGAAGGTCTCTGCTGCCAGAGTCTTGAAAACATGAAGGCTTACCTGACCGCCAACACTGTTAACTTTGTCTTTCAGTTTCTTGAAAACCGAAGGATCACGAATATCGTCTAAAAGGTCATGCCCTTCCATTGTCAACTTGCACATCATTGGCATCCAGTACCCATTTCCTAACACTTGGTGACGCCCTGTCTTAGGGTCTTTGGGATACTTGACCTCCCCATGATCGACAAGAAGTTCAACATGACCATTGATAACTTGCGTGTCTTTACCAGCCCGTGACTTGATAGCCTCCGACCATTCCTGAACATTGTTTTCAATATCAATGAGGATAAGCCGGATGAGATCGTAATCACGTTTCATAAATTTAGTAGATGTTAGAAGGTTATTAGTTCATGGCGGCAACTGGTGCAGTTTGCTTTTTAGCAGAGTTATCAATTCGTTTATGGCTGTTCTTTATCGATCCAACCCAGTGCAATAAAGAGTCGCATTCCTTCAACAGTTCGATTGGTTCTGGCAAGGCTTGATTTCTACCCCTTGAAGGATCATGACCAGCCACGTAATCGCAACAGCGAGCCCATGCCTCGTACCATGCTTCACATACTGACAGATTAAGAGCACTTATTTTATTAATATTCTTAGCATTAATATAATCTCGATGGCGTACGATCACACCTGCCACTCCCTTTTCTTCAAGTGCCCGTTCCCAAGATGCTCTCATATGATCATAGAATTTGGCGGCCTCCACATTGTATTTTTCCTGTGTGAGATCGTTTCTGATGTCGCGCAGTCTTCGCGCCTCTTTTTGTAGGGCATCTATTCTAGCCTCAACTCTCATACCGACCCAAGGAAGGTTGTCGTTGACGATACCAATGAGTTTCGGTGTGCGCGTCAAATGACGAGAAGAGAACTCAACCTTTACGGCATCCGCGGAATCTTGAAGGTCATTCAAAAACACAAGATCATGTGTGAACACGATAACTTGGCGAGTCTTTGCTTCTTCTGCCAAACGTTTGGCTACCTTATGCCTCCAAACATGGTCAAGAGATGATACCGGATCATCAAAAATAAGAGCGGAATGATGTGTGGAGGTTGCAAGCTCTGTAAGAAACGCAGCGACGGCAACACACGTTTGCTCGCCCTCACTCAATACCGTTGAAATGTCAGTGGATGGGCTTGACAAAAGGCCAATCGTGTATATAGGAGACCCATATTGACCGCCAGACCTTTCAATACTTACGCGCACCTGATTTCCAACAAGACCAACAAGTTCTTCTTGAAATCGATCTTTGAACTTTGGCGTAATAACGTCGTCCGCAATTTGGTTTCCCAATGTTGTGATGGATCGTGTTGCAGTATCCTTTTTGCACTCTTTCAGTAAAGAAATTTTTTTTAGACGCTTTATTTCGTTCAGGAAAGTTTCCCTATGTACTGAAGCTGTTTTTCTATCTCGTAGCTCTGCTAGTTCTGATGTCAATTTGGCGAGACCCTCCTCGTTCGTGGACTCATTGAGTTCCTTAGCTGCATTTTGGTGCTTTTGGATCAAAACATTAAGATCATTGATTGGTGAAGGGGTATAATCGGAAAGCTGCATCCCCTGAGTGTCGTTTGCAATTTTCTTAAATATGCTCTGGCGTAAGCGAATAGAAGCCAGAAACCGTTTTACCGTTTTCAGAAGTTGTGGATCGCTTAGATTGATATCCTCCAATATGTCCTGATGTGATTTAAAGTTGATCGGAGAAAGTAGATTGTTGCGACGTAAAGTCTGATAATTCTCATGCTCCTCCTGCGCTCTCATTTCCAAATCACCTGTGACGTACGCCTCAAATGTTTCCATTCTACGTATGGCATCCTCACCCAATACTTGTTGACACAAGACACACCTCGCACCGTCCTCGGTATTGGGGAACGTGTGTTCCCGGTATGCTACCTCCTTGGAGTACTTTCGCGCCGCATCCCAAAGACGTTTCCAAACTTCGCCTCCGATGTCCGGTAAAACACCTCCTTCATTTAACATACTGACTGATGCCTGTGCCGCTTGCCGGGCTTCAATTACTCGCTTGCGTTGATCTAAAATCGTCTCCAGCTTTTCTTTAGTGAGCCTGCTAATTTCGGTTTCAATACTGAATTTGAATCGCCGCAAACGTTCTGCTTTGAGTGCCTGCTCACGAGCAGCACGGTGGATATCTTTAGAAAGTATCTCTGTGAGATAGTTTAGACGTTCTTCATCCGACTTTGAAAAAGCGCACAAAGAATCAACATAAGTTTCAGAGGTGTCTTTGGAAATAGTTGCGGCAAATTGCCCTACAGTCGTTCCACTATTCCATGGTGATTGGTTGAAAATATCGTTTTGTGCCTTTTCTAATGAGTTTATCTCATTTGTGAGGATTTTCTCCACTCGTTTGCATACACTGACAAGTGTGTCTGGAATGTCGAGACCTTGGGGTCTGAATGCAATTTCGTTACCCTTACTCTGAATATGTACGGCTGCACATTTACGGTCAAAAACACTTACAGCAGATAATACCTTGTCAGGAGTGTCACTATATTGCCATTTCAGCGTGGAATCATATACGGTTGATGTGGAGAAACCGATATCTGCTGTGGGTATCTCTCTTTTATTTTCTGGTGTATGAATATCAGGTAGGATACGGTCGCGATGTCGTGAACGACAAGCATTTTTCAAAATTCGAGTATAGCTTGATTTGCCCGTTCCATTTCCACCAAAAATGACTGTAATCCCTCGCTCACTAAATCTTATTTCCTGATCAGCGGCTAAGCTGTTGACATGTTGGACGTTATTGATTTGGGTGATACTAACGGATTCGGTTATGACTGGATTTGCCGGTAGATCATCTTCATGAAGTGTCTTGCCATGAACATTGCCTGTAGGATTTTCTTTCTCCGATCTTAGAATTGAAACGAGGTCTTGAATATCGTGGTCACTTACGACATCAGTTTGTAAAATTTTCCTCAAGGCAACTCTTTGCCATCGAGGACGGGTCTTAGACCATTCAAGAATTGTACTTAGTACACTTCTAAAAGTAGCATCAGCATTTGCACTCTCCGCCATAATCTCTCCAAAGCCATTTAATTGTCGAAACGTGGAATAATACTATGCACTCTAAGGAGCCTCAAGCAACTGGCACGAAGTTGATTGGACTAACTCTACAACTCTACGCGACTATTTTCTGGAATATCGAAAGCGGCGAATGAGGCAAAAGAGGACCAGTAGTGAGAAAAACCCATAACCAAATATATCAGATTATTACTGATTCTCAAATGAAGAGGAGATATGCATTTGGGGCAAGAAGCTGTAGCTCATGCCAGATGCTGGAGGTAAGAGTTGAGGATAACCAACCATGTAGAGCATGAGAACTTTGATGGTAAGGTAGGAGCGATGCACCCCTAGTACTCTGGAACGAAACGAAAGAAACAAGGCGGGAAGTAATATGGCTGCTACCATCCGTCTGCATTTTGCTATATCACGCGAGAGTGTCATCTGAGACACCGGGAAAGAACGAGAAAGCATGATCACAGCCGACAAAGAAGAATATCAAGCGTAGCTTTGGACACAAATGAATGCAGGAAAGACCAAAAATGTTGTGCATATGTTATGCACAAAAAAAGCCCGGCGTTAAAACCGGGCTTTTTTACGCCGTTTTTAGAGCGGAGAGGGAGGGATTCGAACCCTCGGTAGCGGTTGTACCACTACGTCCCGATTGCATCGGGATGCCTTGAGCCTCGCACGATTTGTAGACCTTCTTCAATAACTTTCTGAATGAACTGATGACTCTTCTGTCGTTTGATGTATCTCTCGGCTTTAACTGCTTCCGATCGTGTAGTGAACTCCTTGTGATACTTTAATGTCCATGGACGTGCCGCACGTGTCGACGGACTTCCCCCGGCATTGTGTCTCAACAGTCGTTTATGGACATCTTGTGTCTGGCCAACATAGTATGTGCCGGTCGATTCACTCTGAAGAATGTAAACAGAAAACATGGTAGTGAATATGAGGTTATTGGTGGATGGATGTGAAAAAAGCCCACCAGAGTGAGCTTCTTCCTGCGGAGAGGGAGGGATTCGAACCCTCGGTAGCGGTTGTACCACTACGTCGGTTTAGCAAACCGGTGCCTTCAGCCACTCGGCCACCTCTCCATAAGCTGAAATTGTTCTGCCTCACTGAGGCACTTCTCGTCTCTTCGTCAAACGAGGATTCAAAGATAAGTAATCGTTGGGATTCAAATCTGTATTTACGATGTAACAAACATCCATATCATCAAATTTGGTGAAGGGAAATCTTAGCCCTGATTCTTGAGATTAGAGCTTTTCAGTAGCTTCCCATCACAGTGTTCAAATCGAAGAAGGTCACAGAATCTTGCTCAACAAATGGCACGTTTTTCCACCATCGCTCTCTCCCTTTGTTCTCTTTTCGTACTGAGTGGTGCTACGCTTCGAGGGCAGGTGTGGGAGGGGAAGCAGTTGTTGCCAATTCCAGAACCGGTGACAAACAACGCTGTTGCGGAGGGGAGAGTGGGAGATACGCTCTTCCTCTACTCGTTTGGTGGCCTCGACTCAACAAAGCTCTTCTCAGGAATTCACCGTCGATGCTGGAGATATAACACGATCTCCCATCGTTGGGAAGCCATTCCATCACTCCCCGACACATTAGGGAAAATTGCGTCGGCGGCGAGCAGAGTGGGGGATACCATCTACATCGTCGGGGGTTACTACGTTTTCGCAAACGGGAGTGAAGTCTCTTCCGATAGAGTTCATCGTTTCGATGTGAGGCGGAACAGGTTTGTCGCCGACGGTACACCAGTTCCGAAGCCGATTGACGATCACGTTCAGGTGGTTTGGCGTGACAGATTGATCTACGTTATTACGGGCTGGAGCAACAGCGGCAACGTTTCCGATGTGCAGATCTACGACCCAATAAACGACACCTGGAATTCTGGAATTCCCGTTCCCAACAGTACGCGCTACACAGCATTTGGGGCATCAGGGGCGATTGTGGGGGATACAATCTTCTACCACGGCGGTGCTTCAGGTGGCTTCAACTTTCCGATTCGGAATGTCATGCGCAAGGGGGTGATTGACCCGGAAAATCCTACGTCGATTGTGTGGAGCGAAGTTGATGCACCCGATCTGCCACCCGGCTACCGTACTGCGGCTGCAACAAGCAACGGCGTTGTCTACTGGATTGGAGGTTCAAACCTCACCTACAACTACGATGGGATTGCATACAACGGCTCAGGTGGGGTGGAGCCTTCGGAGCAGATTGTGCAGTTCAATCCTGAGAACTCATCTTGGTCGGTTCAGGCACTTTCAGGACTTCCAATGGATTTGCGAGGAATCGCTCAAGTTGATGAGCAGACATTCGTGCTTGTCGGTGGGATGGTTGAGGGGCAACAAGTGAGCAGTCAGGTCTTGCGCCTTCATCTTGACGATAAGAGTGGGGTTGAGTCTGTTGAGGGGAAGGTTAGAGATCGTGTTGAGGTGGCGGAGCTAAATGGAGTAATTCGGTTGAGGTTCAACGCGGTTGTAACCGATCCAGTTCAGGTTAGCTTTACTAATCTACTCGGTATGTCTTTCGAGCCGTCATTGCAAGTTGATCGAATGGCTAAAGGTGGAGAACTTCTGATATCGACAGAAGAGCTTCAAACTGGAAGCTACATCCTGAGTATCCAAGTCGGGAGGGAATCGTGGAGTCGGGTGATTCGGATCGTTCGTTAGTAGTCTGTTGTCCACGTTTAGATAGAATGATTCATTGCAAACTATCGGGGTTGAGGCATTCAGGGAACTATTCGATTCGCAGTTTTTCTATATAAACTATAAACAGAGTAAGCCAACCTGGATATGAACTACAACGGTCAAATTGCCGCAGCTATCGAGGCGGTCGTTAACGCTGGTTACCTCGCAGGCGCCACGACTCTGATCTGGCGTGGAGGCGAGGTTGTCCAGCGAGCTTGTGTGGGTTTGCGCGACCGCGAGGCTGGGCTTCCCATCGAGCAGGACACCATCTTCCGAATTGCCTCGATGACGAAGCCGATCACGTCGGTTGTTGCACTCACGATGGTTGAAGAGGGGCGTTTCGCACTGTCCGATCCAATCTCCCGCTGGGCGCCGGAGTTCTCATCGATGCGTGTCCTTCGCTCTCCTACGGCTTCTCTCCATCAGACTGATCTGGCAGATCGCCAGATTAGCTTCGAAGATCTGTTGACACATCGGGCTGGGTTTACGTACGGCTCCTTTCATACTGGACCCATCGCACGGGCGTATGCCGACGCGCTCGGAGGGGACATCGATAGCGAGGTAGCTCCCGACGATTGGATTGCTCGGCTGGCTACGCTGCCGCTGATCGACCAACCAGGTGCGGCCTTCCACTACGGCCATTCTACCGATCTCCTTGGGTTGCTCATCGCCCGCATCGAAGGTGCACCTCTCGGCGACGTGCTCAAGCGTCGACTCTTTGATCCGCTCGGCATGACCGACACCGGCTTCGTCGTCCCACCTGAGAAGCGAGACCGGCGGTCTAAAGCCTATGGGTTTGATGCTGAGGGAGGCCTCACTGCGCGCCTTACATGTCCTGGAGGGGCGACTGTTCCCGAGCGCCCCGACGACATGGAATTTGTCTCCGGCGGCCAAGGCCTTTGGTCGACTATCGACGATTATCTTGCCTTTACGCGCCTCTTCATAGGGGGAGGAGCCGTCGACAACGTGCGCATCTTGAGACCGGACACTCTGGCAATGTTGACGACCAACTACCTCTCAAAGGGGCAGCGCGAGACTGCGGAGGTTGGAGGCGCGAGGCTCTTCCAGGAAGGGCTGGGTTTTGGTCTTGGGGTGGCTGTCGTTCTCGATGCTCGGCGGGCTGAGCCGACGATCTGCGGTGGGGGAGAGGGAGCCGTCGGCTGGCCGGGAAGCTATGGTGGTTGGTGGTCTGCGGATGTGCAGGACGGCTCGGTTATGATCTTTTTAGCCCAGAACATGATTGAGCTGGATCAGCTCAGTCAGGGGATCGGATTCGGGGTATACGAAGCGATCAGTCAGTTTCAGGCATTGGGATCGCTCAAGAGCGAAGCGAAGTGAAGAGTCTCGCAGGCTTGTAGAGGTCGCGATGGTGAGTTGCCAGGAGCCATATTCTTGACGGGTGAGATCTTTCAGAAGACTTCAGGATGACAGAGGGAGGAATTGTTTGTACTATCACGCAAAAGACTGTCACTCAGAACGTAGCGAAGCGGAGTGAAGAGTCTGGCAAGGTTTGTAGAGGAGACTACTTTATTACTAACCTTCCCGGCCAGATCCTTCGGCGGTTCTCAGGATGACAGGGGGGGAGGCTAAATGATAGATCGGAGTTCCTCTGGAGCTAAACAAAAAAGGTCGACCTGCATTCAGATCGACCTTCACGGTTTGTACCGGGGGAGGGACTTGAACCCCCGACACTCGGATTATGATTCCGATGCTCTAACCAACTGAGCTACCCCGGCGTGATTTTCAAGTGAGCTGCAAATATAGGGGAACCAGAGGAGTTTGAAGCGTCACAAATCTTGTCAAGGGGAGGTCGCTGAGAGGGCTACCGCAGGATTTTATCGAGCAGGAATTTTCTCCTCGCCCTATACATTTGTCCACACAAATCATTTTACCCTGTGCAAACAACTTTACCTCTCAAGTTCAACTACAAGGGGACATTCAATGTTAGGAACAAGCCGCCAAAGTCAGTGATAGGTTCGTTGCGCAGACTTTCGATGCCGGGATTGATCGGTAGATAGTAGTAGCGGGCATTCACTGCTGGTCCGGGGCTTTGCTCAGTGAACTCAGCACCAATGCCGATAAATCCACCCGGTGCTACGTGAAACTCCGCGTCGCCGAATGCGCTGAAAAATGTCTGGTCGTATGGTGTCGTAATCACAATCGATCCACCCAATCCAGCATTGACAAACGGACGGAAGTTATTGAAGAAAACATCGGTGAATACTCCCTTCTTTATCCCAACTGTCAGAGGTGCTTGCCAAACGCGGTTGACTTTGTTCGGCACATAGTAGTTCCGGAAGTGAACACTCGTTGGGTCGGTATTGTAGTACTCAAATTCATCCCCCTTGCGTGCGCCAGATATGCCGAGGTCGAGAAAGGCTGAGAATGTAGGGGAGAGTTTCTGTTCGTAGAAAAAGCCAAAGCCGTAACCACTGTTGCTGAAGAGGATGTTCAGACCAAATGCGTTTGAGAGCTTTGTCTGGATTGCGTTCGAGTCGATTAGAGGACGGGCTGGTTGGAAGACGAAGACAGAATCTTCCACTGGGGTTGTTGCGGGACTATCAGGTGTGGCGGGGGGGATTCCCGGAACCTGTCCGTATAGTGCTCTGCTTACCAATAAGAAGAAGAGGGTGAGTCTGCTCAGTTTCTTCATCGCAAATTCCTCGAAATCATATCACTTCCGTTTCGAACGGTTCACAAACGGTTGTAGAGGGGAGGTATTTTATCACGCAAAGAACGCAAACAGGAGTGATATAACCCCGGCACTCATATACTCTCGCACTCTATAAACTCTCCTCTCCCAACTCTACGAACTTAATTCTGTTACTTCCGTATCTGCCTGCACTTTGTCGATATGCCAACATGCTACTTGATGTCCAGTTTCGATCTCTACAAGCTGTGGTTCGTCGTTCCAGCAAAGGTCGTCGGCCCACTGGCATCGTGTGCAGAAGTGGCATCCTTTCGGCCAGTTTGTAGGGGCTGGGACAGTTCCCTCAATTGTCGCCAGTTTTTCCACCTCTTCACCGAGCCGGGGGATAGAGCTTAACAGTCCAATGGTGTAGGGGTGGCGTGGTTTGTAGAAGATCGAGTCGACATCGGCATACTCCACTATTTTGGCAGCATACATCACAGCAACTCGGTCGCAAACCTCAGCAATTACGCCAAGGTCGTGGGTAATCATCATCATTCCCATTCCCATCTCATCCTGAAGTTTCGTCATCAACTCCAGAATCTGTGCCTGAACGGTCACATCCAGTGCTGTTGTTGGCTCGTCGGCAATCAGGAGTTTTGGGTTGCAGGAGAGAGCCATAGCGATCATTACGCGCTGCCGCATACCTCCAGAAAGCTGGTGAGGATATTCCCCGTAGCGTTGTTCAGGGGCAGGAATTCCAACAAGGTGTAGCATGTCAATCGACCGTTGCTTTGCCTCCTGCTTAGAAACTTTCTGGTGTAAGATCACTGCCTCATCAATCTGCCGACCAATCGTGAAGACCGGGTTCAGCGAGGTCATCGGCTCCTGGAAGATCATCGAGACATCGTTCCCCCGAACGTGGCGCATCTCATCATCGGAGAATTCAAGCAGATTCTTTCCATCAAACAGAATTTCTCCCCCCTCAATTTTGCCCGGAGGGTCAGGGATTAGTCCCATGATTGAAAGTGCGGTAACCGATTTCCCACACCCAGATTCCCCCACAATGCCGAGCGTCTCCCCCCGATCCACTGTGAAACTGACTCCATCAACAGAACGAGCCGTTCCGTCGTCGGTGTGGAAGTATGTGCGCAGGTTGTTGACTTCAAGGAGCTTTGCCATAAGAGTGCTGTTGACTGTAGTTGCTGAAAAAGTATTCTCACTTCTGAAGTTTAGGGTCGAACGCATCGCGCAGACCATCGCCGAAAAGATTGAACCCGAAGACGGCGAACGCAAGACAAAGACAGGGGTAGATCATCTGACCGATATTAACCCCTGCCGAAATATTATCGCGAGCGTCAAAGATCATCGATCCCCAGCTTGGCTCTGGCTTTTGAATGCCGATGCCAATATATGCTAAGGATGCTTCGGAAATGATTGCCATGGCAAATCCAGCAGTAGCAATCACTGTAATTGGTCCCAGCGCATTCGGCAAAATATGCCGAAAAATTGTTCGCATCGAATTGAAGCCAAGTGCTCTGGTTGCCTCCACATATTCGGTCTGGCGGAGTGAAAAGAACTGCCCGCGAACAATACGGCACATATCAACCCAGGAGGCAATGCCGATGGCTACAAACGTTGGTGCGAAGCCAACGCCGAAGGCGAGCGAGAGGGCAATAACGAGCAGGATGTAGGGGAAGCTCCAGACAACGTTCGCGATGTACATAATGCCGGCGTCGGCCCACCCACGGAAATAACCGGCAATTGCACCGAACGTAACGCCGATGCTCAGCGCAATCAGTTCAGCCAAAAAGCCGATACTGAGTGAGATACGTGTGCCGTGAATCAACCTCGAGAGGAGGTCTCTTCCATAATTATCTGTGCCGAGCAAGTAGCTTGGCTCCCAATACCAGTCATCCTGACTTTTGCCGACGAGGTCAGCCGTTGCAATAATCTGCTCTCTACCGAACGAATCGGTATACCGAACGCTATCTCCGGCGATAGCCCACGTTTTCACTGGGATATATTCTTCGTCGTAGCCACCAGTCGACTTCTTTATCAGGACTGATCCAGAAAAACCTTCCGTCATGTTTGCGTAGTCCAGAATCTGTCGGTAGGGAGAATGTGGAGCAATCAGGTCGGCGAAGATTGCAATCACGCCCATCACAATCACAACCCACATCCCAACCATAGCCAACCGGTTCTTCTTCAACCGACGCCAAGCGAGTTGCCAAAGGGATTGACTCTCGCCACCAGATAAGGTGTGGGAGTTCTTCCCTGCTGGCTCTTCGTCGTGCGAAGCAAAATCTTGCACTCTATCTTTGGTTTCCTGCGGCATAGCGTATTGTTCTGTTCTGTGCTCCTGATCTCTATAGCCTTCGTTCTCTACTCCATCCGAAAACTCGTCTATCCTAACCTGATCCGAGGATCGAGGAAGGAATAGATGATGTCGACGATCAGGTTAACGACGACGAAAATAACTGCAGTGAAGACAACCACTCCTTGAATTACGGGGAAATCGTACTGGATGACGGCGTTGAAAGCAAACTCGCCAACGCCAGCCCACCCGAAAATCTGTTCGATAAAGAATGTTCCTGCAAGCGTAGCTGCCAGCCAAGCTGAAACGGTGGTTACCACAGGGTTCAGGGCATTCCGCAGAGCGTGAACCAACACTGTTTTCTTCTCAGATATACCCTTAGCCCGTGCGGTTCTAATATAGTCCTGACTTAACGTGTCGAGCATAGAACTTCGGGTGATGCGAGCAAAGATAGAGAGGGGGCGGGCAGCCAGTGCGGCCATTGGCAAGATCAATCGGTTGAATCGATACGTTCCCATCTCTTCGATATAACCCGAGGCATCGAACCACCCAAGTTTAACTGCGAAGATGAGGCTGAAGAGTGCTCCGAGAACGAAGACAGGAACCGAGATGCCGAGCAGGGCGAAGAGCATTGCTGCGTTATCGAAAATCGTATAGGGTTTCCAAGCAGAGAGAATGCCGATGAGGATGCCTATGATTGTTGCGAGGAACATCGCACTCACAGCAAGAATTGCCGTTCGTGGGATGCGTTCGAGAATAGCTTCAGAGACCGGGCGATTTGTAGAAAAGCTCCTGCCAAAATCTCCCTGCACTGCCTTCCCCATGAAATCCAAGAACTGAACGTGAATAGGCTGATCCAGCTTCCACTCACGTTTCAATGCCTCCATCGACTGTACGTCCGCACGTTGCCCCATCGCGAGCCGTGTTGGGTCACCGGGGAGAAGTCGTATAATCGCAAACGTAACGACAAGCACCCCAATGATAATGAAAACGGCGTAGATGCTTTGGCGAATGATATATGTGGTCATAGCCTCCTGCTGCAAAAAACAAACGGGGGAGTTCACTTTCCCCCGAACAGAGCGAAGATAGTGAGGGGATGGTTCTCCATGCAAATGAAATCGAAGGAAGGGGAGATCAAGAGCAAGGATTCAAGAAGATAAACCTTGGTTTTGCGGATCTTCTTTTGCTGTATTGGTCAAGCAGCAGCGTAATGTGCTCAGGCTTATCGTAACACTAACTTTGAGTCGGGGGGGGGAAGAGCACTCCGGTCAAGAAACGGCTTCAAGCCGTTCTCTCCTCCGCTGAGACTGTAGAGCACCCAGATGAATCGGGGTGTTAATGTGAGGTGGTGATTACTTCATTCAATAATTGTTCTATTTAGGGCTGTCAGGCCAGGTGTGATAGGAACTTCCATAGATTTCTCACACGACCCGATGACTCTATCTGACTTGAATTGACTTCTCTATAACGTTAGGTAGTATCTGGCATCATGAATCATTCAAAGGTCATGAGAGCGCAAACCCACCAAACCGAAAACTAACTCTGTGAGAACGAATTGCCGAACGCCGATAGCATTTCTCTCCTTCATATCTTTTCAGCAATGCGACATCATGTACAAGTCATCGGAGCCGGTCTCGGTGGACTTTCAGCTGCAATCCACCTGCGGTTGAAGGGCTACGACGTTACCATATTCGAGAAGAACCATGAGCCGGGAGGGAAGCTAAGTCGGCGATACGATGCCGGGCACTATTTTGATTTAGGGCCAACAGTCCTGACCATGCCTTTCGTATTGGAGGAACTTTTCAAGGCTGCCGGGGAGAGGTTAGAAGATCACATAACACTTCACCCGGTAGAACCAACCTGTCGCTACTACTGGAGTGATGGCACTGCCTTCGATGCTTGGGGAGAGCGTGAAAAGTTACTCGAAGAAGTTGCGCGTTGCTTCCCCGAAGATGTCAACGAATTCAGACGCTTCCTCGGCGACATTGCCCGACTCTACGAAGCGACAAAAGATGTTTTTCTCTTCAGTCCCTTTCGCGGCGTTCGTGAATTCTTCTCTCTTCGAAATGCTCGGCTTGCTCCGATGCTCGGCTCACTCGGCTTCACTCAGACTGTCCACCGTTCGCTTGAGCGACGGTTTCACTCTCCAAAACTCATTCAGTTCTTGGATCGGTTCGCAACCTACAACGGATCGTCTCCATACTCGGCTCCGGCAACCCTCAACGTTATTCCTCACGTAGAGCTTGCCTTCGGTGCTTGGTATCCGGAGGGGGGCATGTATCGCATTGTGGAAGTTCTGACTTCGTTGGCAGAATCGCTCGGCGTGAAGATTCACCTCTCCAGTGAAGTGGAGGGAGTCGGCTGTGAGGGGAAGAGAATCACATCGCTAACTGTCAACGGCGTGAGGGAATCTTCCAACATCGTGATCTCGAACGTCGATGCTCTTAGAATGTGGAAGCACTTGCTCGATCCTGCTGGTCTCCCAATTCCTACCAGACTGGAGCGTGAGGAGCGGTCATGCTCTGGGTTTCTGATGCTTGCTACAGTTGAGAAAGTTGGAGAAAGGGAGTCGCACCACTCAATCTTCTTCAGCGATCACTACCGGCAGGAGTTCAACGATCTTTTCGAGACGAAGAGTTTCCCGAGTGAGATGACGATTTACCGCTCGGTCTCCTCGGTCAGCGATCTTTCACTTACCGTTGAGGGAGAGGAAAACTGGTATCTTCTGGTCAATGCTCCTGCGCGTCCAGAACTCTTTGCCAATAGGGTGAGGGTAGAAAAATATAGTGAAATGGTTTTGCGGCGGCTTGAGGCGTTCAATCAACATCCAACAGTTCGTTCACTCTCAGTGATGACTCCGCTCGACATCGAAGAACGGTATGCTTCCCTTGATGGTGCGATCTACGGCTCGGCATCGAACTCGATATTCTCAGCTTTCATGCGCCAGGGGAACAAAGTCAAGGGAGTGGAAAACCTTTATATGGTTGGGGGGAGCGTTCACCCGGGGGGGGGAATCCCTCTCGTTCTTTTGTCGGGAAAGATTGTGGCGCAAATGGTAGAGAGTTTATAGAGTGGGGAGTGCGTAGAGTTGAGAGTGTAGTGTGTCGGCGTTTTGAAAGTGGTATTGGTAGGATTGTCGTGGAGGCTTCTGCTCTCCGCTCAGTCCTCTCTTCTTATCGTTAACATCGTATGAAAATTAGTGGCTTTTCGATGGCCAAAAATGCGGCCAAGCTCTACTATCCAATGGCGGAAGCTATTCAGTCGATTCTTCCAATCGTTGATGAGTTTGTGGTAGCGCTCGGCAACTCCGATCCAGATGACACCACCAGAGAGAGGATTGAAGCAATTGGATCGGAGAAGATTCGGATTATCGATACCGAGTGGGATATAGGGCGTTATCCCGGTGGAACAGAGAATGCACACCAAACAGATATTGCGAAGGCTGAGTGCAGAGGGGATTGGCTCTTCTACTTACAAGCGGATGAAGTGGTTCACGAAGATGATCTGCCGAAGATCGAGGCACGTTGCCGAGAGTTAATCGATGATAGGGAAGTGGAGGGACTTCTCTTCCGCTATCTTCACTTCTGGGGGGACTACAACCACTACCACAAATCGCACGGCTGGTATCCGCACGAAATCAGAATCGTCCGGAACGATCCCGAAATTCACTCTTGGGAGTCGGCTCAATCATTTCGACGAATTCCGAAATTTGACGGCAAGAACTACCGGCAGCAGGAGGGAACCCACAAGCTAAAGGTCGCCTCAGTTGATGCACGAATCTTTCACTACGGCTGGGTTCGTCCACCACATTTGATGCAGACAAAGAACCGGGCACTCGACACGATTCATAAGGGGGACGAGCGAGTGGCAGAGCTTTACCGTGAACGGCCTCCTACATACGATTACGGACCGCTTGGTCTTCTTGCCGAGTTTACTGGAACACATCCGGCAGTGATGGAGGAGCGGATTGGGGAGTTCGATTGGGGAGATCTGTTGAGCTATGGGAAGAACAATAGTCATTCCAAACGCTCTCCGCACAAGCACGAACGGCTGAAATATCGTCTGCTAACAGCACTTGAGCAGGGAGTGTTTGGGGGTAAACAAATTGGAGGGTTCAAAAATTATCTTCTCCTCGACCGCTAATCCGATTTACCCTAAATGAGTCGGAGCGTTTCGTATTTTCGGATAATCTGTCCACACAACAATAACCGAAGACAACTATGAAAAGAATGAAAACCGCAGGGGTTCTCTCTGCTTTGACGGCACTTCTCTTCCTTTCAGGATGCCAAACATTGAAAGATGCCGCGGGAGCACTCGGCTCGCTGAAGCAACTACAGTTCAAACTGGGGGATGTCGATAACTTCAAGGCGGCTGGCATTGATATTTCTAAGCTCTCCTCGCCATCAAGTTTCAGCTTAACTGATGCGGCGAAAGCGTTGAGCGCATATCAGAGCAAAAAGCTGCCGGTCAGCTTCACGTTAAACGTTCTCGCGAAGAATCCAAATACGGGAACTTCTACAACGAAGGGAACCGATCTACTCCTGAAAAAACTAGAGTGGACACTCTACATCGACGGGAAGGAGACAATTAATGGGATCGCCGGAAATGGCTTGCGGATTCCTGGAACGGGAGAGACAACCACGATTCCTCTCTCAATGAGTCTCGATCTTCTCGAATTCTTCGGCAACAAAGGCTATGAAGATCTGATGAACCTTGCCTTCGCTATTGGTGGTGTTTCCGGTTCAAGTTCACGGTTGACCCTGAAGGGATTTGTCACCGTTAACACACCACTTGGTGACGTGAAGTATCCAGATGAACTGACCATTGTTAACGCGAGCTTTACGAATTAAAAATGAGGAGTTAAGAGTTGAGAGGGGCAGGTGTAATTTGGTAGGGACACTCCAATCCTGTCACTCTGAGCGAAGAGTCTCGCGGGCATAGTTGAGAAATCAAAGATCACTCAACTACACTTGAATCCGTTATAAAAAGAGTGGGAGTGCTGTACAAACAGCACTCCCACTTTTGTTTCGATTCGGTTATTTCTCAGAAGCCTTTTGCGACTTACTGACCCCAGTTCCGAATAATCGTTGATTTGTTCCGATAGTCGTCAATCCAGCGGTAGAAGACTTGCTGGCGTTGCTGAGCCAGTGTCTGCTTGTTGAACTCTCCCTTCTCCGTGGCGTACTTGGCATCGTCAGCTACCGTAAGGCTGTCGAGTCTCACGATGTAGTATCCACGTTCACCCTTAACAGGCTGAGAGGTTTCGCCCGGCTTCATCTTGAAGATGGTGGCCGAGAGAGCAAATTCTTGACCTACATCAGGGAACGAGCCAACAGGCGTAACACTTGCAAAATCTCGGATTGAGATTGTCGAGTCGACACTCTGAGCTTTCGTCAGCGGGTCACCAGCTGCAAGCGATGCCCGGATCTGCTCTGCTTTCCCCTTCAGCATTTCGACTTTCTTCCGATTCTTTAGAAGCGCAGTAATCTCCTCCTTAACATCATCAAACGGAGCCGGCCCTGCTGGTGTTACCGCTGAAAGTTGAGCAACGATAACTGCATCATCTTTCGTCCGAATTACCTCGCTCACGGCGTTCAAATCGCTGCTGAAGGCAAATGCAGCAAGTTTCCACGAGCTTGCCACGGCATTGTTCGGATTTGTCAGAGGAGGGCTGTCAATCACTCGTGTGCCCATGCTCGATCCGATTGAATCGAAATTCTCTCCGTCGAGTAGGCGAGTTCTGATTTCACCCCCTTGGCGTGCAAGTCGGTTCCGTGTTGCACTTGAGACTTCAACATCGAAGCTAAATGCGCGGAGCTTATAGCCCTTGCGGTTCTGATCAGTGATCTTGATAATGTGGTAGCCATAGATTGTCTGAACAGGGCCAACAACATCACCGTTCGAAGCTTTCAGAGCTGCCTCCTTAAACTCCGGAACGAACTGCGTTGTGTCGGTAATCCAGCCAACATCTCCACCGTCAACAGCCGAGACAGAGTCGGCACTATATTCCTTTGCGAGGGCTGCAAAGTCTGCTCCACCTTTTGCTCGGGCTAACAAATCTTCAGCCAACGCCTTCACGCTATCTTGCACGAGACTGTCGGCCTTCGGATCCATCCGAAGAAGAATGTGCTGTGCTCGGACGGTGTTCTTTGCTTCGCTGTCGGTTGTCTCCATCAAGTTGACGTAGTAGGTCTTTCCAGCCATTCTAACCGGACCAATAACAGCCGGAGCCGTCAACTTTGTGATTGTATCTTGAATTTCAACCGGAAGTTCCCGCTCGTGTACGAAGCCAACGCCGGTATACTTCTGTGTTGTGAAATCCGAAGAGCCAGCAAGTTCGTTAAAGACGGAATCTTGTGCTTCAGGTGTATTTGCTCCCTCCATTGCTCGGATATACTTTCCGAACTTGGACTGTACCTTAGCACTATCTTTCTCGGAAGGTCCGAGGCGGAGCATAATGTAGCGGAGGGATCGAGAAGCCTCTCGCTTATACATCAGCTGGTGACTGTCGTAGTATGCTTTTGCCTCCTCGTCAGAAACTTGAACGTCAGCATCGGGAATCAAGTTTGTGCCGAGGTGAATAAAGCTGCCGGAGGCATTCGTGTTCTTCATGTCATACTGCTCACGCAACAAGGTCGGGGAAGTAGGGTAGAGCGCGCCAGTAAGCTCAGAGAGTTGTGACTGAAGAATTTGCATCCGAGCCTCTCGCTCTGAGAGCCTTAGCAGTGCCTTAAAGAAGGATGCTCTCTCCGGCGGAACTTGGCTTCCGGCCAGCACTCCATCTGGATCGGAGAGGAACTGATCGTAAATACCTTTGTTGAACTGTCCTGCACTATCCCTCAAAAATGCTTGAAGGCGTTGTCCCGGGAACAGATACATGTGATCGCGGAGTTGGTCGTCCGTGACGGTGATGCCATGCTCGGCAGCAGCCTGCAAGAAGAGTTGCTCGTACTCGAGAAACTGCCAAGCCTGCTCCTGCATCTGGTCACGATCTACATCCGTTTTGCCCTGAATGTCCTGCTCGTACTGCGTGAGGACTTCAGTCATTTCTGAAAGATCATCATACGAGATGTTCTCTCCATTTACCGAACCTGCGTAATTCTCGTTGAGATAAGCACCCCCGCCACCTTGTGAGGCATCACCCCACACCATAACGATGAGTATAATAAACAAGAGAATTGTTCCGAATACTCCGAACACGTTATGTCGGAGTTTCTCCATGAAGGCCATAGGTCTTCGCTACATTGGTGAATACTGTTTGATTCGTTTACAGACCGGCAAATATAAAGCGGTTGGGGGGAATAGCAACAGTTACGAAGGGTGTGAAACCGTCAACTACTTGTCACGGGGAAGAGTGAAGCTGAAAGAAGTCCCCTCCTCAAGGTGGGATTGCACGCTGATTTTGGAACCGTGTGCCTCCACAATGTGCTTTACAATCGCAAGGCCGAGACCGGTTCCCCCGACATCTCGTGAACGTCCTTTATCAACCCGGTAGAACCGCTCGAACACTCTACCGATTTGTTCTGGCGGTATTCCAATCCCTGTATCGCTTACAGAAATATGCACGTCTAACTCGTTCGTGGTCAGTGAAATAATCACTTCTCCCCCCACCTTGTTGTACTTCACGCCGTTTGTTGCCAAGTTCACCAGCACTTGTTCGATACGCTTTCTATCGCCGAGAGCCATAATTTTTCCTTCGGTGTCGGCTCCATTTACCTCAAGTCGCAAAGAGACGTTTGCGAGAGTTGCCGGAGATTCCATTGTGGCAATCACTCCTTCGGCGAGCGAAAGAAGATCAAAATAGCGGAAGCTCATCTTCATTGCCCCAGACTCAATCCGGGAGATTTCAATCAGGTCGTTTAGCAGTGAGTGGAGGCGGAGCATGTTATTGTGTGCCTTCTCAAGGAACTCATCTCTAACGTGCGGGTCGTCGATTGCTCCGTCGATCAACGTCTCCAAATATCCTTGAATTGAGAAAATTGGCGTTCGCAGTTCGTGGGAGACGTTTCCTAAGAACTCACTTCGAACCTGTTCTAAGCGCTTGAGTTCAGATATATCCCGCGTTGCTTTCTCTGCGATGCTCGTAATTGCATCGTTAAGGCGTTCGAGGTCAACGAAGGTGAGGTCGTTTGCAGATATTTCGGCGGTCTTTTCTCCACGACCAATAGTAGAGGCACGTGATGTGAGGGCGGCAATATCGTCCTGAAGCTCGTCGATTACTTGCCGATTTGTTCGATGGAAGTAGAAGAGGAGGAATATCGTGCCGGCACTAATCCAGAACCAGATTGAAGTCAGGGTTGCCCGCATTCCAATAGTTATCAGCAGAACCGCTGCTATCAACAGTAGGAGAGTACTGCTGACGGTGAGAATCAATCCTGTCTGCCGTCTCCACTGCCGGAGAGAGCGTTTCATGCCATTCCTCTGCTTCTTTGAGTCGACCGACTCGTTGTTGACTATCAGCCCTGCATCGTGCAGGGTGAGGGTTCCCTCTGTGAATTTCCCTGACATGTTTATAACCACGCGCGTAGTTTGAGAATTCTACACGCGTGGTTTGAGAAATTCAATCTACCTTTGAAGGATTTGAAAACCCTTTCTCACCGCATCGTCGATGCCACCATCGAAATCATTGAGATCGAACGGAATCTTACCCAAATCCGAAGTAGTACCATCCCAACCCACCACACGAAGGTCAAACCCCGCGCCAGACTCGCCGGTATAGCGAAAGATGATGCGGGGACTGGCTCCACGCTTGGAAACTCCCTGAATTGAATACACAATCAACGCTGAGCCAATCTCAGGCTTAGCGAGGCTTATGCACTCGGCAACGATTCCTTTGGGCTTTAGTAGCTCAGCGTACTCGGTTAGTCGCGGAATTAAATTTTCGGATACCAGTCTCAGAGAGGTTTCCCTTGCTTGATCTCTTAATTCCTGCCTCGAAGCCCTCTCATTGTTTCTTGCTGCAATTCCATTGACAACATCCTCAATGCTCATAAATCACCTCGATGTATTAATGTTAGCTGAAATTCCTCACCAACAACTCCTTCACCTTTCGATTCGCTTCTTTCGAGCTCCACGTGGTACTCACCTCGTCGACCTCGAATCGCTTGAACTGCTCTCGCATTTCAAGACTACTATCTATCGACAATATAAACTTCCCCTGAATCCCCGCCAATTGCTCGCTGAGACGTTGAAAATCCGCCCGTTCAAACAATCCTTCACCATATACCGCTTCCCTCTTGAAGTATGGAGGATCGACATAGAAGAAGGTCTCAGGAGTATCATACCGCTCGATGCACTTGCCGAAGTCCATCCGCTCAATCCAAACTCGTGAGAGCCTCAGGTGAGCCTCGGAAAGGGTTTCCTCGATGCGAAGAAGATTGAGAGAAGGTCGACGGGTGGTAGACACGGCAAAGCGAGGGTTCGACATCAACCCATTGTACGCAAGCCGGTTGAGGAAGAGGAACCGAGCGGCGGCTTGAATATCGGTCAGCGATTCAGGGGGAAGACTCTTCACGCGCTCAAATTCATCGCGCGAACAGAGAAGCCATTTGAACTGCTTCACAAGCTCTTCGAGGTGGTTTTGAACACATCGATAAAGGCCTATCAAATCAGCGTTGAGATCATTGATAACCTCAACGCTGGATTCTGGTTTTGAGAAGAGTATCCACGCCGCACCGGCGAACGGCTCGACATACGTCGTGTGCTTTGGAATAAGAGGAACAATCTGTGGAGCAAGTACAGACTTGCCCCCGAAGTATCTGAGAATCGACATAGGAGGTTACTGGGTTTGTTAAGGTGTTTGTATGAGCTGCGAAGATACAGACCACCACCACCCACTCAAAACACCTATGCAGCCAATCTATACACAATACGATTCCTCACACGAGCCGCGTACCGTGTGGAACCCTCGTAGACGTCGCGCGCGCTCACATGCACACGGCCACCAAAGTTCCGGAACTCCTCACGCAACCCACGCATCTCAGCAACGAGCACAGCCGTTTGAGCACGGAGCACCGCACCCATAATTTCCCGCAACTGGTCATCGTTGAAAATCCACTCTCGGTTCGACCCACCAAGTCGAGCGGCATCACCAACAACAGCCAGCGTCGGCGAATCCACCCGGCCACCTGTCGAGAACGAAAGGAGGTTCTGCAAGAGGTTTCCAGTCAGTGACGAGAAAGCGTTTTCGATCAACGGCTTGAGCGCAAAGGACGCAATCGCACCAAAGATTCCCGCACCCGCTGGGATGGAGTTGAGAAGCACATCGATCACCTTTGCCGAGATCAAGTTTTGAATGTAGCCGGCCAACGTGGCGAGCGTCTTTTTCAATGGGTCTTTGAGTGCATCCTCTTTGTTCGAGAAGAGGTTTGAGAATAGCTCGCTCGTACCCTCTTGCAGCACGCCGAGAGTTTGCTTGAGAACATCCCCCTTTTCTTTCAGAGTCTCATCGATCTCTGTCAGCTCGACACGAAGCCGGTTCGCCTCATCGAATTGCTCATATTCTTCAGCAACCGCAATCCGTTCTTCTAAGTGCTTTCTTTGCTGCTCGATGTCCTGAATGTCAGCGGCGAGCCGAACGCCTCTCAACCGAGCCTCGATGACCTGGCGGCCTTTCTCAGCTTCTTCTACAAGTCGGGTCTTCTCGGCCTCGAATCGCTCAAGAGAGATCAACTCGTTGTCGCGTTGATCCTCAAGCTTTCGCATCTGTGCTTCTGTGGCGGCCGTCAGCGCGTCGTCGTCGACGGCATTGGCCAGCGCGATCAACTGATCGAGCAGGGCTTGTTGTCGTTCCAACGTTCGTTGCAACGCCCGCTCCTCGGCAGCTTGCGTCCGCTCAAGGTCTTTCAGCTTTTGGTTGTAAAGCGTCTCACCTTCTTCGCGCGCGATCTCGATCTCTTGGTCGACGTAACGCCTATCGAGTGCGAGGAGGGACTGGTAACCATCAACAGAGACTTTCTTCAAGCCGTCGAGATACTCCTTTTGTCCCTGAACTCGTTTGGTCAAATCATCGAGCGCATTCTGTGCGATGGTCCGGCCTACGTCGTCGGTTGCCGCCCTCAAATCCGCCTCGGCTTGCGCGCGCTTCGACTCAAGGTCAGCGAGGACAGGATCGGCAGCGATGATCTCGTCGAGGAGCTCACGGTTCCCTTCAAGCAGTGCCGAGCGAACGCGCTGAACGGAGTTCTGGGCATCGTTGAAACGCTTACTCGCTTCCTCTCGTTGAGCGGCGGTCTCGGCTGCATCAAGGTCACGGCGCGCGCGTTGCACGTCACCCATCGCGCGGATATAGAGGTCGTTCCCCTTGAGCAGCTCCGAGACTTCTTTCGTCTGCTCAAGAGAAAGAATTTCGAGACGCTTACCGAGTCGCTCGTTGTACGACGCCTCGTCGATCACGGTGATACGATCAGCCCCTCGTTGCAACTGTTCGATCTGGCGATCAATAGCCGCGTTGATGAGAGCGTCCTGATCGTCAAGAAACTTGCGGAGGTCGTCGACCTGCTTCTCTTGTGACTCGATTTGAAGGCGCCGGATGTTCTCTTCAGCTTCGCGAGTCTTTGCATCCTTTAGGCGGTACAGCTGACCGTACTGTTCATTAATCAGCTTCTCTGCATTCTTGGTGACTGTCGCCGGGTCGCCATCGTTAGCAGCCTTCGCCACAGCATCTTTCACCGCCTTGATTTGATCGTCGATACCCAACAGTTCTTTTTTCAGATTCTGTCGAATCTGATCGGTCTGCTTTTTCAGTTCATCGCCGACAGAGTCATTGACAATACCGAACAACACCTCGTCGATCTGGCGTTTGATCTCTTCGGCTTGTGGCCCGAAGTCGGTCACGTTGAAATCGATCTCACCCAATGCCAACTGCAACTGCTTAGCCTCGCGCTCTAAGCGGCGACGCTCCTTGAGCATGTCGCGAGCAGCTTGCATTTCTTCGGCCTCGGCCTTACGGAGATACTCCAGCGAGCTTTCGAGTGAGTCGATACGTGACTGCACGAGCGCGCGTTGAACAGAACCGAGAACACCATCATCGAGCGAGGCGAGTTCGCGTCGCGCGATTTCGATCTCTCGCTTTACTTCGCGTTGTTTGTTCTTGATTCCCAGCACACCATCGAACGCCGCCTTGTACCCACTACTCGCAGCCTCAGAAACCTTCTTGTATTCTTCGGCGAGCTTACCGACCTGCACGACGGATCGCTCAGCGCTCGACCCCATCCCCTTCGTTGCGGCGGCGGCACCCTCTGCTCCTTTCTTCGCGTCACCCAACCCAGCGGCAACTTTCTTCGACGCTTCCTCGGACTTCTTGAGGACCGCCTCCATCACCGTCGCAGCAAGAGCGGACTTTCCCTGAGCTTGCTGAATCTCCTTGTAGCTCAGCCCCTGTTGACGGAGGTACTCGGCGTTCTCCTTTTGCAAGGCGTTGTTCTGTTGAACGCCCTGCTCAAGGATGCCGATCTGTTGCGTGATCTCTAAAGTTTCCTTTTCCAGTGCAGAGATGTCGACGCCGTGCTCATTCTTGAACGCGATAACTTTGTTGAGTTCCTCGCGCTTCTTCTTGAGAGACTCGATCTCGCTCGCAGCCTCTTCGCCCGATTCAGCAAGCTCGATCAACTGTAGCTTCACTTCGGCAATCGCACCATCGCGGAGAGCGGCGTTTGTCTGCTCGTGAGAATCAGCGAACGCCTTGACGCTCGTCGTCGCGATGTCGTAGACCTCGTGAACACCTCCAGCGGCATCCTTCATCTGACGGACGCCAAGTGCCGCCCCCGGGGAGGCTTCGGCCAACTCCTTCGAGACAACTGCAAACCGTGCCACACTCTCAGGATCAGTCTTTCCTTTGAGTCGCTCATATTCATCGGCCAACGCCCGCACGCTCTTTGCCTGGTCGTCTGAGGCCTTCAGTTCATCGAGAGTCTTCTTTGCACTGTCGAGCGTGTCCGATGCGGCCTTATTCACATCCTGAAGATTCTCGATCACATCTTCGGTGCTCTTCGAGAAGATGACAAAGGCGGCCACGATTGCAGCGATGCCGGCAACGAGCAAGAAGGCAGGGTTTGCGAGCATCGCAAGGTTTAGCCCTGTCTGTGTCGTTGTTGCTCCAGCGGTGGCCGCCGTCTGAGCACCGAGAGCGGGAACCATGCCGAGGATCGAGGGAAGGAGCTTTCCTTTGATGAGTCCACCGGCTTTCTCGAAGATTCCGAACTTGTCATCGAGGAGCGAGACAGCCGGGCCGATCTGACCAACAGTGGTCAACACCGAGCCGAGCGGGGAAATGATCGGGCCGATCACTCCAGACACATCAGCAAAGGCAACCTCGGCACCTCTAACAAACTGATCCCACGGATTCACCGAGGCGAGAGATTCATCAACCGCTTGTCCGGCCTGCAAGGCACGAGCTCGGATTTCATCTTCTGGGATGGGAGAGGAGAAGAGTGTAGTGAACAGGCCTGAGCCAACATCCTCGAGCGGCGTGTTGCCGATAGCAATTTCCAGTTGCTTCTTTACCGTCTCGCCAATCTGGCCACTGTCAAACGCGGCCTTGATGTCTTTGGCCGTAAAGCCGAGAGAGTCGGCGACGGAGATGTCGCCACTTCGAGCCGAGGCGATGCTTGCCTTGAGTTTGTTGAGGAGCTCAACCGGCGCGTCGGTCACCTCATCGAGAGCCTTCGTTGCATCGTCACCGGCGGAGGTGATTCGCAAGTATGCCTCCTTGATTCCATCGGCGACTTTGTCGGTATTGAATGCACCATTCTGCAAACCTCGCTCAAGTAGGCCGAGCGATTCTTCGGCAGACAAGCCGATGGCTTTGAACTGAACTGAATACTCTTTGATCGTATCCAGACTGTCGTCGTCGGCGTTGGCGAGGTTGTTCTTTGCGAACGCAACGAGGTTGAAACCCTCTTCTGTATCGAGGTTAAAGTTCTTCAGGAGCTCGCCTGAACGACTCACAACCTCGTTGATGTCTTTGTCCCACGATTGAGCAAGAGCGGTCGCCTTCTGTGTGGCGATGTCGAGGTCGTCGGTCGGGATGACGTTCTTCAAGTTCTGTCGGACGGCTGAGGCCGCGGCAATGCCGTCGGCAATCGAATCACCAAACCCGGCAGCGTATGCAGCACCACCTATCGACCCCAACTCTTTCAGCTCAGCCGGATCAAGGTCAGCATTGTCGGAGGCGGCCTTCTTGATTGCCTGTTGCGTCTCGTCTGCTTTTTTCCCCAGACCTGAGAGCACATCCCCAGCTTTGCCAATCGCTTCAAACTTGAACGCATCCTCGATGAACGATCCGGTCTTCTCAACTTCGCCACCAACATCGGCGGCAGCCTTCTCAAGCTTCCGGAGTTCGATACTGTTTCCTGCAAGCTCATCGCGGAGCTGAGCGTATTCCTCGGTTCCATCTTTGCCGGTGAGTTTGAGAACGGCGAGAGCTTTCTTTTGCTGCTCAACGACATCGGAGAGATTCTTCTTCGTTGCATCAAACGAGGCCGCTGCTTTCTCCACACCGGAAGCATCGATGCGGAAAGCACCATTGATTTCACTTGCCTGCTTATTGAGCTCGGAGGCGGCCATCTTCGCCTCTTCGAGATCGGCAACCAGAAGCCGGACATCCGATGGATCGAGGTTGAACTCAGACCCTAACGCAGCAAGGCGCGGGCCGAGCTTCGCGATCAACTGATCGACGTCTCTGCTATCCGCGCCTATCTTTAACTGTACATCTATCGTCCGCGCCGCCATCTCCTCACCTCAACACCGGTTCACAACCCCTTCACTACTCCTTCAGCAACATCTCAACACCGGTCACAAAATCCATGATCGGCAAGTCTCGCGCCTGCTGCACACGCAACGGATCACCTTGCGCAATCAACCAGAAGCGAGAATCGTTTCGAGCCTCATCGATGCGCCGTTCTAACTCAGACTCTCCGTGGAGTCGTTTTCGTCTGTCGGCTGCTCGGAGGAACTCTTCCCGCTTGTCTGCTCGCTCATCTCTGATTCGGATGACTCGGCTTGAGTGGCGGCGATTATACGCGCCAACCGCTCGAGCGCATCGGGTCTCACAATCCTCGCTCTTACGAAAAAATCCGACTTGCAAAGCTCCAGTGCATCGGTGTAGATACCATCGAGATCCTTGTAAAATGCAAGAGCCTTGTCTGGGCTGTTGTGGGGGTTCCACTTCACCGGCATGCCGTCGTCGTCGAGCTCCGTGAGTAGGTAGCTGAACATCTCAGCTTCCCACAAGTGATCCCCGCTCATCTTTAGCTCGTTGATCGAGCGAGGGGGGTTCCGTGCCCGCTCAGAGTGCAGCTCGGCGATCCGCCGAGCGATCGCGATACGCTCGGCTTTTAGCTTTGTGTAGTCGTAGACGAACTTCTGGTCGCCCTGCTCAAATACCTGCTTCATACATCTAACTCCATCCTGCGATTTGATTGAATACGTCGGCATCTTCGCCGGTCAACACGTCCTTACTGTAGTGCGCTGTGAGGGTCAACTGAAATTTCCCCCACCACTCGCCGCTCGCGAGCCCCCATTGCAACGTCCACTCCTTAACGAGCGTTGCCTCGTCTGGAACTCCGATCTGCATCTCACCAGCCCCGGGCTGCTCAGCAATGGGCTTCAGGAGAATCGAGCCGACATCGATACCGTTCGCCTCGATGTCGACGAGGTGAGGAATGAGGTTTACATAATCATTCTGCCAAACAAAGGCGACGATGTCGAGCCGACATCCGCACAAACGATTCGAGCCGCCGCGCCCTTGATAGAGGTTCGTCCACCCATACGACGAACCCTCTTCGAGAGGCGACCAGGTATAGGTGTCCCCGCCACTCTCCAGCGTGAGCGAATCAATCGGAACAAGTCGCTTCTTCGTGATGTCATTGAATACGTAGACCGACATCAACTCCTCCGCTTTTGTCTGAGTGTGAGCTCATAAAAGGGAAACCCCTCGTGGTCATCTAACCACTGCCGAGGCGATAGTCCGGCGTCGGTCACCACCTGCACAAACTCGTTGTCGGGTGGTACTGGGGCCTCTTGTGAGTTGAAGCAGATATACCGGCTCTCTCCACACCACCACTCTTCCATCCAGTCAGCCGTCGCACCGACAACCATCTCGTCAGCTCCTAACAATACCGACCAATGCACCTTGCGCGAGCGAAGGTGATCGACTTCCGTGTCGCGCAACGTCTCACGTTGCAAGCGGTTTGCAAAGTGGAGCGGTCGAACGTCGATAGCGTTCAACCGCTTACTGTAGAGCGTTCCCCCGGAACCGTATCGTAACCAGATCCACATCAACCGAACTCGTGTTGTTTCTTGTGTGTGACGTTGAGCGATGCGCCACTGTCGACCACCGCAATCTCGTAGAACAAATTCTCTGAAGCCGTCTTGTACGTGAGTGGAAGGTGCGAAACATTCCACGCTCCGAACGGCGTTGTACGAACGAACAACCGCGTTCCCGGGTCGAGAACTGTTGGAGTCGAGAGGGGATGACGGCCGCTCACTGTGACGCGGATCATGTCGTTCACGTCGAGCTCCTCATCAAATGGGTCGAGAGCAAGCCCTTTGATCGCGCTGTAATCGTCCGCCGACGACCGCGCGCGGTAGACCTTCCCATCTGATCGAAGCGTGACAGCATCGTCGGCGGCAATGTCTTCGCCTGCCTGAAAGAGTTTCACCTCGGAGGATGTCGCAATTGCTGCACGCTCACTCGATTCACCTTCTTCGGTTACCGGGCCACTTGCCACCGAAGAAAACGCAAACCGGCTCTTTGCGTGCAACCTCACCACCGTCTCCAAACCTCGCCACCGTCGCTCGATACCGACAACGAGATATTCCTTTGCGTCGACCACCACTAAACTTCCTCGCTTGAGGTTACGCCAATCCCCCGAACCACTCGGCGTCGAGCGAAAGCCAAACAGATACGGGATCGTCATCTGTAGCTCTGTCTCGAAGTAGGCCGTATCGTGCAGGAGAATGTCCCCAACCCACTGCATCATCGAGCCGTAATTTTTCACCACACCATCTACCTCAGTCCAGAAGTAGGCCACCGGTGGGTACGTTGCGCGGAACTCACACCCGACACTCCCATCACTAAACCCGCCGTAATTGTCGGCGAGTCCCTGCTTCTTGATATACATCGCCGTCGTAATGGCAGACAGGTTATGCTCCTCGAACGGAAGCCTCTCGGTGCCATTATAGAAGATTGAGTTATGGGCCAGTAGTGCCACCTGCCTATTCATGTCATCCCCGGCGTCGTTCGCCCGGTCTGCTGGAATGAAGCAGTAGGCCGGGCCGATGGTGAGAGGAAGATTCTTCCCGGTGCCGATAGCCTTTTTCGTCGCGCTATATATGAACCCGTTGCCGTCAAAGATGTACATCTTTCGACCTTCGCCGAGGTCTCGCCAGACCGCGCCCCGATACCCTCCACTCTCAGCGTCCGAAAGGGGAGCTGTGTCCCCGCTTGAATCGGTCGCGTCGGCAATGTAGACCTGCCCGGCCTCAATTGCCGAGCGTTCGGTGAACCGAATTTGAATCACCGAGTGAGAGCTATACTCAAACTCGACGAACATCCCGAGCACCGTTGAGACGGAGTAGAGGAGATCGAGTACGGACATATCTTGCCACGAGAGACCCTCTTCGTCTGAGAGTGGGCGAACCAGTCGCCAACTCACAAACAACTCCCCGTCAGCATTCGGATCAAAACTCAAGCGAAGCAGAGCGGAGTCCGCCGCCCCGTGTACCCGATACGCCAAAGGCTCGCTTCCTGTGCCACTTAGGAATTGGGTAAACGAGTACCGCACCCGTCGACCATTGACATTCTGCGAGTTGAATCGCGCTGGAACGCATCGAAGATTTGTGATGATCTCAGGTTGAAAGACTATCGTAAACCCGGCGGGCGTCGCCAGCTCCAGAAGCTTCCTCACGAGCGTGTGAAAGTGAACGAGGTTTGCAAACCGCGCCTCTCGGTGGCCGTAGACGTCGACACCGTGCAGACGATAAAACCAGCCGAGCCGGTCTTCCACGTGCGAATCGTGCCAGGCACTATACCCGGCCTCATCGGCTTCCTTCCAGTCGTCGAGCAGCTCACCGATCTTCGCGTCGATCAGGAATTGCGCGTCGTAGCTCATTGCCGTGCAGCTCCACTCCCTGATCGGATCGATGTCCGTATCGTACTCCTCGCCGCTCCAGTTGCGATCATCCCAGCTCATAGAGGGTTGCACCTGTCCTCGGAAGGCTACCTCGTCATCGGCAACGGCGGCGGGATTTACCGGGTTCACGATCAGTGAGCAGAAGCGGGGAGTCTCCGGAGATTGCGCGGCCAGTGCGAAGGTAATCGCCGCACTGTCGGCGGCGGTCTCAGCGGCATCCTCTAAGATTGCAAAGGAGATTTCATCGGCGGCATACACACCGGTATCAACGTCAACATCTTCGGCGGTTCGGTCAACGTCGAAGACGTCCACCTCTACGGCTCCAGAGAGGTTCACCGTGTCGCCGTAGACGTCGGAGATGGTGAACCAGATCACCGCCTCGCCGAATCCATCCTCTGCAAACTCCAGTCGCTGTTTGTAGGTCATCCCTCTTCACTTCCTCCCAATACAACGCGGGGCGCGATATGCGCCCCGACCCCCGTCACAACACGCTTCCTTATCCTACAACGAGGTGCAACTTCCCCGCCTTGAGCTCTGCAATATCATCGGGCACGTCCGGAGTTACAGCAACTCCGCCGAGTGGCGTAACCTCGCCCGGTCCTTCGGCCAGTGCGGTGTCACCTCCGGCGTCGGTGACGATGCTTGAACCGGTCACCTCTACCTGCACCGACTGCAAGGTGTTCGCCTGTCCTTGGATCGTCAGGTCATTTGTGATATTGCCAACCTGATAGTACACCCCAGTCTCACCACTTGGTGAGTAACCGTGTGGTATACAGACCTCGACGGTGCCACTTTGCATATCCATCAACAGCGCGAAGTTGCTCGGCTTGGTCTCGAAGGTGGTAAACGAAATTTTGCTCTTGTTGCCACCGGCGGAACCTCCGCTCACCTCAGCCCCTGTTAGTCCGTCGAGAGTCTTCGTGACCTGCGGGTATTGAATCTTCACCCCGTTAGAGTTGTTCCCCTCGATCTTTGAGTCACTCGCAGCAGCCTCAGCAGATGCGCCACTCGTAGAAGAATGATTCTCTACAAACGCAAAGATGAGCCATGCACCAGCTCCCGTCACAACTCCACTGGCGACCGTTAGTTTTCGGATCGCCGCCCATCCGCCCCCTTGTGGGGTGGCGTTCAAATACTCATTTGCCATCTCCTCAATCCCCTCTCTCTAAAATGTTTGTCCTTAGTCTCGGACGATATTCAATTTCACTCGGAGCACCGCTCCAGTATCAAACGTTCCAGCATCCCGGTTGACAATGACCCCGTATATCTCCGTCGATCCCTCAACCGCCCGAAAGTCGACGCTCGCCTCAACGGTGGCGATTGCGTTCTCTGTGTCGAGCTGCGTCCACGAACGGATCGGAATCACTCCGAGGATCGTGGTCACCGCTGGAAGGGTCAACGCGCTACCAACCGTGCCCGGCACGAACACCGTATCAACGAGCACGAGATCGAGATCAAGGTTCAGCGATGGGTCTTCGGCGTCCGCCGTCTCAATCACCACCGCACTCACTACGCGCCCGGATTCCCCCTTGTGGTTCGTCGCACAGTCAAACGTCAAAAGCGGAGAGAGCACCTCTCCGCCGGTAAGTGCCGAGGTCGGCATCGGAATTGATGTCGACGACGGGTCGCCACCTTCACCCCAGACAGACCGAAGCGAGCGGCCAACTTTCCCGAATACAATATCCTTACATGCACACCCCATCTATCTCAGCACCCGTTCCATCGTGAATACATTTTTCCCAGCTACTAACGTTGCAGACCCCGCCGCCTCGTCCTGTTGTGTGGTCACCTCAACGAAATCATCCGCCGTTAACTCTACCAGCTCCGTCACCGTTGCCGATGCTCGCCCGTTCACCGCTCCGATTCGTCCGTGCCGTCCTTCGCAGGGGAGTGAGGCTCCACCATTTACCCGAAACCTAAACACTGGCCGAACGCCGACGGTCGCACTTGCAAACGAAAGGTGAGCGTAGAGCCGATACCATCCATCAACTTTCACCGCCACCTTCGACTGTTGCGAAGTTCCCATCAAGTGAACGAAGTCTGAGTGAATTTCCGGCTCCTCAGTATCCCACTTGATTGCCGTCTCGGTGACCGGGTTCATCTCCTCACTCGTTGTTGTGCGAAGAAGAATGATTCCCCCGCGCTCCGGAGGCGTCGACGCGACCGTCATTGCCTCGGCGCAACACTCAGCCGCACGACAGGCTACGTTTTCAATTGCTCGCAGTACTGAGCGGAAACGCTCATCCTCTCCCAGTGCCTGGCGAACCGACTGAATGTCGAGGTCGTCCCCCGTTATCAATCCCGTTACGTCTCTTGCCAACGCCTCATCAAAGCGATGAACGGCCATTACTCTCTCTTCACAAGCTCTTTAACGATGATGTATACCACTGTTCCACCGACAGCACCGAGAGAGGCTATCCCAACAGTCTCAAGCCACGGGCGGTTTCGGTAGGAAGTCTCTTTGAGGATGATCTGTGTTCGGGTATCGAGGAGGGAGTCGGGGGGAGACATCACCTCAATCAGCGACTTCAGCGAGACGATTTCAATCGGGCCGTCACGCGCGCGGATCCACAGGCTATCCTTTACTCTGATTGTGTCCTTGCCGACGATTGTGTCGATAGCACTCGCGAACTCTTGTTCTACGCCGACTGTATCAAGCCGGGTCGAGTCCAGTGTTACCCAGACCGTGTCAACAGTTGCCACCTCATCACCAATCGGCGACGCTCCTCCGTCGAAATAGACGCGAACCGGTTGCCGCTCGACCACCCTCGTCACCGTGTCCACTCTCACGTCGAGCAGGTCAACCGATTCGACTACAGGAGAACCTCGCTCAGCGTTGCTCGTAGTTTGGCACCGTCCTAACGTAAACGAAAGGAAGAGTGCCAACAGCATAACAACCACCCCGATCACCATCCCCTGAATCTTCATATCAATCCCCGTACATCAAATTTTCCATAGGCTGAGTCTGGGCTCGGCCACGACTCACAAAAGATTCTCCACCACGAAAAGAACGACAGGTCTTCGGGTGGGGGATAGCGTACTGGCGTGAACCAACGAATTCCGAAATAGTCGAGTGGGTTAATCGCTCGCAGCTTTACACACCCACCATCCCCGTCACGAATCGAACCATCAACACCGCAAGAGGTGTTAAACGAAACCTCTCGGATGTGGCGTTTGTCGACGACATCGACGACAACGCCGGCGTGGCCGTAAATGGAACGACCCTTTTGCCACACAACAATCCAACCTGTCCCGATTGAGTCCTTGCCTGAGATCACGTTCTTTGCATTCACGCTTTCCCGAGTCCGGAAGTTTGCGGCCAACCCGCTACGAACTGTCGGATACTCTACCTCGGCACTATCGAGAGCAAGTGAAACCGTGGCCGCACAATAGGGAGACCCTTTAGGGTTGCCGACAAATCGGTTAGCTTTATCAGCCAACCACCCTCGATTCTTCCCCGTCTCTCTGAATCCATCCCAGCTCAGCAACAGCTCAACGTGAGGGGGATAGTCCTGAGCGTTAGAGGGCGAGGGCAAGCACAGGAGCAGCGAGCAAAAGAGCAATAAGAATCGCGTAACTCCGGAAATGGTAGACCACCGCACTGTTCCCCTCCTTTAGTTCCTGAATCAAATCAATTTCACGGTGGCCAAACTTCACCACCACGTAGAACATCACAATCCCCACCCACGCCAACAGCGGCCCGGCTGCGAGTGCCGAGACCTCTACAGCAAACAGATAGATGTAGGCGAAGAGAGCAGAGCTCACAACCCCGACAGAGATCAGCGTCCGTTTCATGTCACCGGTCGCCGTGTGAACGCGGCGCAACTGCCGACCGATCCACAGCGTTCCTTCCCATAGCCAATGAAGTATATACAGCGCGATGATGGCGATCATCGATCCTGCGGCGGCCACCGCATCGCGTAACCACTCAGCCGCACTTCTTACCCTGCTCCACACGGAGCGATTCGCAATCATATCCACGTTCGTTCTCTCCAGAGTTGTTTTGAGCTGGGGACGGGTCGGGTGACAACTTTCACCTTGCCCCGGACCCGTCCTATTTACCAGCGGAAATTATTCTTACGTTAGCCGTCGAGGCGAATTCCATCGATCTCAAAGAGGGCCTTGTCGCGTAACAGCGCCATACCGATGTCGGCCTCGAGTTGCGTCTCGTAGTGCACGCCCTGTAGGCCAAGGTCATCAACAACCAATCCGACATTGCTTCCACAGGCGAGGTCGGCCTTTTCTCCAGGCTTGAACACAAGGATCGACGAGCAGTCGTCGCTCGCTCCGACTGTCCCGTCATTACCCATTACAAGCGTATTGCCGTCCTTTTTGTACCCAGCGTCAACGATTGGGCGTCCTCTGAACTTCACAATCTGCACATCCTCTTCAATCGGACTTTTGACATCCTGCCTCGTGACGTACTCCCAGAAGGTCGACTCAATGCGAGCCATTACATCGGCGTTCATCACGACAACGGAGCCCGGCCCCACGTAGTTCAGTACCTTTCGGATTAACTCCAAAAGTTTCTGTTGCTGCTTCTTCTCAGCGGTCGCATTCCCTAACGGGAAAGCCCCGCCGTTCGCAGTATCAAACACGACTTTATTTGCAACTGGTACGAGCTGTTTAATACCGTCCCACGTTGTCGCACCATCAACACTATTGATGAAGCGATCCATCAGATCCCACCCCATCTTTTCGGCAAACGAAATGACATCGGAAATACGCTCGGAATCTATGTCGACACCTCGTCGCTCCCATGCCTTATCGGTCTGCACCTTGTCGCCCCAGATCTTTAGTGCGATATTGCCAAAGATCGGATCAACCTGATTGTCCGGGAAGTTTGAGTTGATCGCTCGCGTAGAACCACCCGAGGCATCCGACGGCTTCCTCGGCGTATCACTTGAGCCTTTCACCTCGTAAAACTCCAGATAGTCAAGCAGCGGGCAGACTGCTCGGAGCTTCGCGACTGCCACCTGTCGCAATGCAGCGTTTTGATTCTGCGACTGCCCGTCGTTTCCATTCAATTCATACAGCTTCATAATCCCTCATCACTCTCAATAAATTCTTCCCCTACTTCTTACGATCCTCGTCTTACGACTCTCGGTTTCCCTTCAACTCTGCGGCGGCTTGCGCTCGCAGGTCACGGTAACTCGCTACTCCGCCGCCACTGTTGCCGGTGGTGGACGTCTCAACTTTTTTTGTCTCGCGCGTGAGCGCTGGATTCTTTGCCAGTCCGTCGACAATCGGTTTGACTACGTCAAACCCGGCTTCGAGTCGAGCTTTCCACTCATCCTTCTTCTCGGATGGGATGCGCCCGTCGGCCTCAGCATCTTCGAGGAGCTTTGCGATCTCCTCTTCACGCTTCCGCTTCTGCAACTCAGCCGAAGCAGCCTCAGCAGCCTCGCGAGCTTTCTTATTTGCCTCCGCCTCCTCGTATAGGCCGCGCGTCTTTGCATCCACGGCTTGCGAAACAATCCGCTCGAAATCCTCGGCAGTGATACCCGTCGCGGTCCCGGTTGATGTTGACGGAGTGGTCGTTGTCGGCCTCGTTGTCTCGGCCTCGATCTCTGCAAGCATAGTATCGACGTCCGTTTCCTTGTCGCCGAACTCCACCTTTAACTCGGCCAGCTTTGCCTTGATCCGTTCCTTTAGTCCTTTCACTTTGCCTTACCTCCTGCCGGTGGCTCAGCTTGCGCCGCGGCCACCTCCGCCTCGATCTCCTCATCTGCACTCAATACAGAAGGGAGATACTTGACGAAGACCGACAATGCCTCAGCCGGAAGTCCGGCGCGCTTGCAGGCTGATTGAATTCGTTCTCGTGTCATAGAAAAATCGGTTTGTGTTGCTCATTGAAGTCTGCAACTTACAGCCTCGATGATCTGCGATTTCTGCACCTGTACCAGTGCAGAAAAAGTTGTGAGGAGTGGCGTTAGGTTGCAGGAAATTCGAGGGGAAAGAATGCCATTTATCACATTACAAGAACTTGAGGACCACGTCGGGAAAGACGACGTGCGGATGGTGACCGACGAACCGGGAGCATTCGCGGCAGCCGAGCGCGGAGCTGCAACCGTGATCGAAGCGATCACAGGAATATCAATCCCGGCCAACCCAGCCGACGCCCCGGAGTGGACAAAACAACCAGCGTGTTGGCTCACCTACGACGCATTGTTCAGCAGAGCCTCGAACATCTCGCAAGAGAAACTTCAACTTTGGGCGCGCCGAGCGAAAGAGGCTCGCGATACCCTAACACTCTACGCGGCAAAGCGGACAGGAGTCGACGAGACCGGCGGATCGTCTGCGGTCGGGAAAATTGAAAACATGCCAACGTGGTAAGCCGATGACACTGAAGGAGAGATGGGACGAAGTGCAAGCGGTGCTTGTACAGAATGCCGAGACCATCGGCATTCCAGCAGAGAAGATTTTCAAGGGAGACTTTCAGGAGAACATTCCGATCAAGCCCCCGGGAATCATGATCACAGCCGAGGCCGGGGACTTCGTGTTCCGGAACGATCCGAACCCGTTTGCTATGACAATCACCCTATTCTTCATCACCCGGCCAGTAACGACGAAAGGCGAGGACATCGCCCAGGCAATCTCCGATAGTATTGCGTTGGGGTGGCGAGCCTTTGCGGCTTTACGCGAAGCTGGACTTCCTCTACGATACCCATTCGGAGCAGGTGTTCCGCCGGTAAAACTCGACACGGTGAAAGGTGAGCTGGTTGCCTCGACATTTCAGGCAGTTTCGGCCTTTTCTGTCTGAGTTCGCCAGACCTCCATAAATGCCCGTGGCGGGGTTTTTGGTGTGAGGTGGGTAATGAGCCGTGTAAAAATCTTCTAACGGATGGCGGGGTTTTTAAAAGGGTTTTGAAAGAGTTTCAAGAGAAGGAGTGAGGAGATGGAGAAAGAGAGGGGAAAGAAGAGGTCAAAGAGGAGCGCGCGGTTGTCGCCAACCATGCAACAAGAAGTGGCCGAGTATGCCATCAACCGCCCGAAGGAGATCGACCGCGACGTCGCCCTGCGGTTCGGTTGCACACCGGCTCAAGTACGCTATGCACGAGAGAAAGCCGAGCGTGGTGAGATCGTCGTAAGCAGAGAGATTGTGAGCGATGAGCTCCGCGTCTCCTCTCGCATGGCCACCACCGACCGCGAGACGATGCTCACCAACCAAGCCCACCGAATACTTGCACAATTAGAAGAGTCCCCAGAGATGCCCGTGAAGGAACGAGCCTGGGCGATGGATAAGGTTGTCAGGATCGAAGAGACGCTCCAGTCGATGCGACTCGTTGGCAAGACCGGCAACGCAAATGCGGCGATCATCTTCCACCTCGTCCGCTCTATCCTTCCCAACGCCACAGAGCAAGAGGTGATCGATCTCTATGTGAGTGCCGAGAACGAGTGGAGCAAGTTGCGATGAGGAACGCAAGACCGACACTCTCGATTCTCATGCAACGCGAAGCCGACAGGATCGAGCACGAGCTCTTACTCTTACCCGCCGAGCCGTGGTCAAAAGAAGAGTCGACAGACGAACGGAGACTCGCAAGAGTCCGCGCCGCGATAGACTCTTATTGGAGCTGGGATGGAACCTACATCACGCCAGAACTCTACCCGGAAGGCTACGCGAAGCCGGGAGACCTTGCGCGTGAGATCATCGATGCAATCGGCACGCCCGGGATTCATTGGTTCTACGCATTCCGCAAAGGTGGAAAGTCTGTCACCGCAAAGAAGGGGATCGCTCACGCGCTCCTTACCGGTCGGCTCACCACGGGCGGGACACTCTCCGACGACCTGTTGAAGTCGAAGCGCATCTTGCGACACATCAAACAGATCATTTTTGATAACCCTCGAATCGTTGCCGACTTCAACCTCACGTTGATGAAGGACAACGCTGATGAGTTGATGTTCCGCGTTCATCTCCCCGGTCGACGTCCTCACACCTGTTACGTGAGCGCATTCTCTGAAGAGCGTTCCGCGCGCGGGTTCAGCGAAATGTTTGGGCGTCCACAATTCTTCATCGGTGACGATCTGGAGAACCGCCGCTCACCCATCGGGGAACAGCACGCCGAACGCCGCCGCCACACTGTCACCGAAACAACCAGCTCCGGCACTGACGACTGTGTCTTCATCGGCCTCGGGAACATCTTCGCGGAGGGCACGCTCGGCCATACGCTGAAGACTGAGAAGGAGCTCGGCATGCTCGACGACGGATGGAACGTCACAATCTGGCCAGCCTGGACAGACGAGAGAGGAAGCGGGTGGCCAGAGCGATACCCGGCGAAGTCGGAAAACGAGATGCGCTCAATGCTGCGAATGCCGAACGACGTCGAGTGGGCGGGTGACGGCCAACAAGAACCGAAGAAGCCAGACGGCAACACGTTTCCTCGTGCTCAGCTTTGCTTCTGGAGCGAGGTTCCAGTCGATGCACGTGGCGTTGTATGGGTCGACCCGAACCTCTCGCTCAAGGAACAAGGAGACACGACAGCTATCATCGCCGTTCTCTTTAGTCCGACCACGTGGTTGTACTACGTTGTCGGCGTGCGGTGTAAGTCGTTCAGCGACTCCGACGATCTCCTCGATGCCGTCCTCGCGATCTGGTCAGACCCGAGAGTTTTTGTGATCGGCTTCGACGGTAACGTCGGACAAGAATCGACCTGGACAAACAACATTCGCCACTGGAGCCGAAGGAACAAACGCCCGTTCCCTCACGTGGAGTTCCGCCGCTACCGCGTCGACCTATTGGCAAAGAACGTCGAGGGAGCGTGGAAGGCAAGCCGCATACTCTTCAAAGAGGGAGTCACGCTCACGCCTGAAGGGAAGCGAGCAATCGACCAGATTGTCACGTTTGTCGGCAAGAAGAAAGGAAGAAAAGACGACGCGCCGGACGCGCTGATCTCAGCCTTCGAGTTACTGCACGAGCTCGGCATGGCTTGGCCGGTTTACGACGACGAGTCGAGCACAAGTGACCTAACGATCATTGAGGGTTTCACACCGTACTGAGATGAGCCAAACAGCACCTACAGCAATCGCTCTCGCCGCGATTATCATTGGACTATTCTTGGTCATCATACACCTGCTGGAACGCTGGGGTGACGAGCTCACCATCTGGAGGCTTGCCGAAGAGGAGGCCGAAGAAGAGAAGAGGAGAAGGAAACAGAGAGAGGGAACCGATGGCATACGAATACGCGCCGCTGAAGCAGCGGACATTTCCAACACTGAAACAGGCGTCCGACGCTCTGAAGCGAGCTGACAACGCCGACCCACAAGCGCGGGACGTTCGCCCGTTGATGGCGATCTTAAACGCGATGGCCGAGCGGTCGACCAGACTTGCCGGACACATCCTCACGCGCAAAGCAGCCGTCTGTTCATACAAGTGGACAGTGAAGCCATATGAGACCTCCGACCAAGAACGAGCCGACAAGGCGGCCGCTCGATGCCGTCGCGTGATCAACGACGTTCTCGGGTGGCACATTGATCGTCACTTATACGGAGCGATGGCCGTTGAACTGAAGTGGATAACCGGCACTCCGAACGGAACCGCTCCGAAGATCATCAAGTCGTATTTACCGACCGAGGTTGAGAAGAACGGGCGCAACGCCGAAGACGTCGCCATCCTCAAAGGAGATCAAGAGTTTGAGCGATTCTATCCCCTACAGCAAGACCCTGTAGAAAATTGGTTGATCGACGTCGACGACCGAACGTACAGAGGTGGGATTCTTCGCACACTCGCCTTCCATGAAATCCTCATCAACGAGAACATTCAGGAATGGGCGGCCTTCAACAAGAAACTGAAAGGGATCATCCAAGCACGCTTCGAGCAGTGGGCAACGCAAGAAGAGAAGGAGAACGCAATCACCGCGCTCAAACAACTTGCCGAGCATAACTATTCGGCAACGTCGAAGGCAACGGAGTTCGTTTTCAATAAGACCGCTGACTACCTCGGAGCGGCAGGGTTCAAAGACTTCAAACGAGAGCTGGAGCAAGACCGAGCGATCACCATTCTCGGGCAAGCAAACACACCATCTCTTCCAGCGAGCGGAGGTTCACGCGCGGCACTTCAGGTGCAGAGCATGATCACCGCCGACATTCACCACGACAGTATGGTCACCGCTGAGCAGTTCACAACCGATCAACTCCTTTTGCACGATCACCGGCTCAACGCTGAGCCGAACGCAACCGATGCTCCGTACTACTTAGAGATCTCGCTTGCTGAAGACCGAGATCCGGAGAAGGAGGCGCGGACGATTGCCTACGCGAAACAGGCGGCGATCCCCGTGAAGAAGGCCGAGGTTTATGAGCGTCTGCAATACACTCAACCAGAAGAAGGGGAAGATGCGTTCGACTGGAGCAACGCCGGGGGGATGATCCTGTGAGCCTGAAACTGGAATTCGTCATTCCACCCGAGGCACTACGAGAGATCGGTCTGCGAGCCGCGCAAATGATCCGCGATCACGCCCGCGCCGGACTTGGTGCCGACGGCCAACCACTCAAGCCATATTCAGAAAAGCCATTCGCTCGGCCTCTCGGCGGCATCACTCAGAAAGCACGAAAGAACCTCGGTGATCAACTCACGATATTCACCACACGACAGGGGAAGTTGTGGGCAATCATCGAAGGTGGATACAAAGCGTTCAAACGTGCCGCGTACCCAAAAGATGGGGACGAAGTAAACCTAACGGCGACGGGAAATATGGCCCGCTCCATTACCCTCATCAGCGTGAGTCCAGACGGGACACTCGTGATCGGAGCATCGAGAGCAGAGGAAGCCGAGAAGCTCCTCTATCACTCAGAGCTGGGCGCGGGAAAGAGTCGAGTGATTCGTGATGTTATGGGGTTGTCAGAGAAGGAGGTTGAGGAGTTGGCTCAGATGGCGGCAGCGCGGGTTCGCCTACAATAGAACACCCGTTGTATATTGCCGTAGATACTTCCACAAATTCAGAGAGAGATTGCCATGGGCAACTTCATTCAAATCATAACACCACCTCGCGGAATGCGGGTTGTGATGATCGACGAGGACAGCGGAGAATATTTTGAGGACGGGATTGTCTGCATTCGTTTGCACAACACCGGAGAAGTTGACTACGTCGCCGTCAGTCGAATTACCGGACAGACATATAACCCAAGTAGTGGAGCGTGGAACCGGGATTTTCGGGGCATTCTCTTTGAAGGTGAAACGCTTGCCCAGTACGAAAATCAATTCAGGTTAGATCACGGAGATTCTCGCGACTCGTAGACCTCAACCCACCCACCGGGGCAACCACGATCTCTCGGATCAATAAACCGGGGCTGCATTGCCGACGCCCGTCGGCCAGCAGGGCAAAGCACGTATTCCCGACCAGAGCCCGTTCGCAAAACCGCGTCGCTACCCGGGCACGTGGAGCATTGCCGGCTCACTTCGTTTCGCACATCCATCTCGCTACCTGCGTCCATATCGGAACTCCCAACCATGTCTACACCAATGCCCCCCACAGTCATACAGTGGGGTTGTTCCTTGTCCGTTATCCATTGCCAATATCTCTTCTATAGTCCACCACTTCCCTCTCTTCGATTGTGCCATAAGCTTCTCACAAAAAATTCTCTCGGCTATTGGTCCAACATATCGAGCCTCTCTCATTCCAGACTCCAACGCTTGTGAGAGGTTGCCTATTCTATCGAAGGCGGCGACGCCGGTTTGCGCCACCGTTGTCGCATGGTGCCGAGCGAGAGAGAGGGTAGACTCTAAGCGGTTCGCGATGTCATTGCGAGAGAGTTCTTGCGTAATCGAGAGAGAGACGAGTCGGGAGACATCCTCACGAATGCGGCCGCCCATGCGAGCAAAGCCGTTGCCGACGGCACGTAGAGTTTCAGCAAGCCCTCTTTGTACGAGAGGTTCGACTATGCGAGAGGTGAGCCAACTGAATTGCTCTTGCGCTCCGAGGTAAATCTGTTCGACAACAGCAGGTCGACCAGGGCCAGCAATCCCCAACTCGATAAACACTTGATCGAGATTAGCGAGCATTTCCTCAGGAGAGAGTCGGTTCCGTGCCCAGGCATTCACCAACTCACGGACGCGCGTCTCGAGCTGAGAGAGGCTCAGCATTCATCACCCTTGCCGGGATACTTACCGCGGCCAAGAACGTAATCCATCCACCGCTCGTCGAACTGATCGATAGGGAGATCGAAGCGGTTCGTGGTGTGAGGATTGAGAACCCGGATAGACTCCACACCATTCACGAGTGTGAACTTCGTCTCACACCCCACACACTCCACAATCCGCACTTCACTACGAATACCGCGCGTTGGTTGCTTACATACTCGATACTTCTCTTTGCCACAAGCTGGACATTGCATATCAAAAAATCTCGTCTGATGGATCTACAGAGAGCGCAATCTGCCGCACACACTACAAGGAAATTCTGCACCTGTACAGGTACAGAAAAAGATACGGAGCCGAAGAAGAAGTTGCAGCGTCAAGCATTTCTTCAACACAACAACTTCTATCATGACACTACGACAACTTACTGGCACCATTGTTTTGCCAGACGGCACGCCGGTGGAACTCGGTACGTTCAACGCGAGAATCTTGGAACCACTCCCCACCGACTCCAACGGCTTACCACTTTCAAAGGTTACCACGTCAATCAGCGGCATCGGAGAGATCGATACACTACTCTTCGCCCCAGCTCACTACAACTTCTCAATCACTACACTGGGCGGAAGAGTACTTCTCTCATTCAACGCCGATCTTGCAGAGTCGGAAGACCCGATCACCTTGCAAGAATTGTACGCCTCTCGCGGCGACGTAGTGGAGGTTTCCCCCTCGATCTCAGAACAGATCGCCGCAGCCATTGCGGGAATCGACTACGATGATACTTACGCTCAGATCGACCACAATCACGACGATCTCTATTACCGGCAATCGGTGATCGACGTTGCACTGGCCGGGAAGTCGAGCGCGGGACACAATCACGATGCAACCTACTATACACAGGCTCAGGTTGACGCGATGCTCGACGCGAAGGAAGGGTATGAGGTTGGAGACATTAAAATGCAAGGTGGTGTGGAGATCGGAGAGAACTGGCGAGTGTGTGACGGCTCCGAAGTGAGCCGAGCCGAGTTCCCGGCTCTTCTCTTGAAGATTGGCATCGGCTACGGTGCAGGCAATGGAACCACCACATTCAACCTACCGAACCTTGTTGGAAGGTTTCCACTTGCAGCCGGTGCAATGGCCGGGAGCAGTCTTACCCCGCGAGCCGTCGGCGAGTCTGGAGGCGAAGAGAGCGTAACACTCACCGAAGCCGAGATGCCAGCTCACCGTCACGGCATACAAGCTTCCTCAGTCGGCAACTCATTCAACCCTGTCGGCAACTATCCCGGCAGAGATATAACCGAAGGGACGCAGCCCTATAGCACGACAGCCGACAACGCAATGGCCGTCGACGCGATCACCCTAACCGGTGGAGGTGCAGCACACGAAAACATGCCGCCGTTTCTTGTAGTGCCGTTCTTGATAAAGGTGCAGTAAACTAATCGACAACCGCAGAGCAACAATCAACTCTGCAAAGCAAGAAGCCCCGGCGGAAATTTCCGTCGGGGCTTTTTAATCAAGCAGATCTCACTCACCTCATCGAAACCTTATTGCGCTATCCGGGGGGCCGTGCCATTGATGCTTACCATCATCTCCCCAAACTCCGACAAAGGGCTGCGAATCCCTATCGAGGCCGAGCGTAACATGGCCTCCGTTTCCGTCGTAGCCATGCAACTCGATTAAACCATGGCCATCCATATCGGAGCCAATCCTTATCACCTCTACATCGGAATCACCCATTGCCCCCAGTTTCTTACTATGAACAACCAACGTCTGAACTTCCAGCTGCTCATACGATGCAATTTTCTTTTCTTTATCAAACCCCATTACAACGCCACCACACAACACCACGAACAATCCCAACATCATCAGCCGTTGCATCCGAACTGTTTGCTCAAGTTTAACCAGTCGCTCTTCCATTGAGAACCTCGCAAGATATAATTGAGAGTAGAGGGCGGAGAACCCACCCAGTAGAAACAACACACCCCAGAAGATAAAAACTTCTGGGGTGTTTCGTGTTAGGTTAGTCGTCAGAAGCGGGGGAGGTGAACGAGGCATTGATCGTCGCATCAACACGAGTCGATATACACTCCATTTTCATGGACTCGTTATGCGTTGTCAGGTTCACTCTCAACCCTTCCTTCTTCGCCTGCTTCAGCAGGGGATTCAGTTGGTCAAGTGTTGTCATAATCGACTTTGCCGTCGACTGTTGTTGTGTTAATTCTGCGTCAGTTTTAATCATCATCTTTTTTGTTTTCTGAAAATCATTGATTTGTATTCGTGTTTCCCTCAAGAGATCCACCGTCTTTTGATACCTATCTTTAGCGTAAGCGGAGAATCGTGGATCCGATGGAGCCACCAACAATCCATCTAAAAGCTCCTGCATACGCTTATCACTAAACACATACTCAAACTTGCGCTCAGCGTCGTAATATCGAACAAGGTGAGGCGCCGCATCCACTCGCCAACCAGTGGGGCGCGGCGGTAGTCTTGTCTTTTTATCTCCCATAATTTCCTCCGATTGTTTGTTGTGATGTTCCCGGCCAGGAATCTATACGCTTACATACTCGTCACCGAGTTCGATGGTGAAATCTTCCAAGTCGTCCGCCACGCTCTGCATATCCTTTGCCACCTTCTCCATCAACGTTCTACACTTCTTCAGAGCGCGTCGGACTTCCGGCGAGATTGCCCCTTCCTCATACTTCATTGAATCGGTCAACCGCTCAGCGTGGTACGCGATAACTTGCGCGCCGCCACGGATAGCTGATTGCGTCTGCGATGCTTGTTCCGCTCTGGTCGTACCACCTCCCGCTCAGCATCATACGGCGTGAACCGTGGAAGGTGGAACAGGTCGAACAACTCGTCGACGTCGCGTCGAAACTTCCTATCGAAGAACATCTCCTCTTCGGCTCCATCCACCAGAAGGCGAGCGAGCGAGCTCCCATTCGACGACGCATACCCCATTACTTCACTCGTCTGCAATTGCGTCAACCGATGCCCTTTCGACAGGATCACAGCCAAAGCACGTCGAGCCTTCCGGTACGAGTCGACGTGTCGATTCTTCGATGGAGACATCAAGTCTTCCCGACTCAAGCCAAATCGTTCAGCTACCGCCTCGATCTCTTTTTCAAATTCTCTTTTCATGTGGCCACCTCCGCTTCCCGCACCTTTTGCGCATACATCGCTTCCAGCGCGTGAATAACCTTCGGAACCATTTCCCACTCAAGCATCGTTATGCCGCTCCGCTTGAATCGTTTATGGAGGAAGTGGTTCAACGCTCGTGCTCGGTCAACTGGATCGATGTAGTAACTCACGCGCGACCATTGGTATTCAATCAATCGCATTTGTCCCGGTGACGCCATACCTGGGCGATTGCCGAGGTCGTCGTACTTCTTCGCTTTCTGTCGTCGGTTCGGGTGTTTCAACACCCCCGAAGCCATTGCCCGTTTTTCCAGATGAAGGATATACTCGTCGGCTTGCCCATAGCTCAAATCTTTGCTCGAGCGAACACCGTACATCTCTTGCATATCGGCGCGTCGGTCTTCATCCTCGATTCCAATCGACGATGCCAGTATGTGGATTTGTCTCTTCTGTTCGTTGGTTGATAGTGGTTCGCTCATAACTTTCCCCCGATGCTTAGGCCAATCAGAAGGCCGATGACGAGGCCACCAACGAACACCGCCAACACCACAAGAACCAAATCGATTCTCTCAGCTCGTTTCCACGGATCACGACTCATTACTCACACTCCTACGCGCGTCCGCGTCATTCTTGAGAAATTCTATGTGCGCAACATTTGCCACCCTCGCCCCGAGTTCTTGCCCATTCTCGAACAACTGCAATGCAATGTCGTATGCGGTCGAGGTTACCTTCTCGCCCTGTTTGCCCCATCCTTGCAAGTGGACTTCTACGCCACCCGATGAGGTATCTTCAAGTATCACTATCCATTTCATCACACACCTCACACGGTTAATTCTTTTTGCACAGCCTCGACGATTTCAGCGGTCACCTTTCCGCCATTGTGTCCAGCGACACGAACGGCGTTGTTCAACAGGTTCCGAAGGCGTCGACCATTTCCCGCCGAGCATTGGTGGAAGACTTTACAGAGTCCGTTAGCCGAGGGGATACGTGTTTCAACCAAACTCTCTGTATCACTCAGAGTGAGCCGTTTGAGTGTGGCCGGCACAACGATTCGGGATTTGATATACTCGTAATCGCCAGACTTCGAGGAGACATCTTCACGGAACCGGGGAAGGCCGACGTACAGCACTCCGACGCCCGCGAAGTCGTTTAGTCGGCGCAAGAGATCGAGCGTGGCAAGGTTTACGTGCTCAGCCTCATCGATCACCACAAGTCTCTCAGAGTTCTTCAAACGCTCGACAACGTCGCGGAACATCTTTTGCACTGTTCCTTCACCACTGAGATTCACAGCCTTGTGAAGGTCGCTCATCACATCTTTGGTTCGATAGTGGTGGAAGGCGTCGATCACAATCGCCTCTGGGTGCTGCTCTTGATACTCCCGTACTGCACGAGTCTTGCCAACACCTGAATCCCCAACCACTAACCCAATCACACCATCGACTTGACAGAGTCGAGCGATACCCATCACTCGCTTTGCAACACTCGTGAGCCGAAACGGAAGATCATCTTGATGAAAGAGTGAGCGCGTTTCAGAGGACTCTAAGAACGACTTGATTCTCTTTTCAAGCGCGGTTATGTTACCTTTGTACGTGCCGCTGAGGTATTGACTTATAGTAGCACTGGATCGGTTGAGGGCTCGACCTACCACAGTCTGAGTAAGCCCTCGCCGATCCATTTCTTTTTTCAATGCCGAACACAAATCTCGATTCATTTCATTCTCCGTTTATTGGTTTCGATTATGCCCCGTGCGGGACGATGTCTTCTTCTGGATACCAGCGCGGTTCCGCACCTTCCGGCCACTTCACTTTGTACGTCACATCAAGCAACCCCACATCCCCTTTTGATCGCCTGTAAAAAACTTGCACCGCCTCGACCACCCCTACCACGCTTGTTCGATTCTTCGTCGTCACATTATCACCGATCCTATACTGTGCCTCAATCGTTGGCATTCCTCGCGCGCTTATTCGTGCGTTCCACAACTCTATCGCTACTCGCTCGTGAACCGCTTCCAATGTCCGCGCCTGACAGTGATAACACTGCACGTAAATGAGATCGAAGAGCGTTTGATTCTTCGCCGCTTTTCCTCCACAGAAAGGACATGGTTTGATTTCAATCGCGCTCATTTCTTCGCCCTCTTATTCCATCTCTCCACCGCTTCTTTTTCGGTATACGCATAGGTATACAGTATCGCTGGACAAGAGTCGGACAAACAAATAATCATAGTCTCCAAACCGTCGCGCGCGCCTTGATACTTAGGAACCTCCCCACAAAACGGGCACGGTTTGAGTTTAGGTTTACTCATATTCGATCCCTCCACTCTGCGATGAAAAGAACCACGAACTTGAGGATAGAGTAGAGCAACCAGAGCCCGGAAAAAATCACGAACAAGAATTCGAGATCTGTCATACCTCACTCTCCGTAAAAACCTCACTCCGTCGCGTTGCCATCTTCACGGGTTGTAGGGGCTCGTGAAACGTTATCACTAACAAATACATCCTACCTGTAATCAACACCTTCAATCGTTCTCGAATCGATAAAGCCCACAGCGACACAATACCCCCACGCTCTCCTTCTTTGTCGTAGTACACAGGTAACGGCATATACCCTTGTTGATCCTTCGCAAAGACTGAGTTCTGTTCGGGAAATTCAATCGGTCTCATTATTCATCCTCCCAAAGTTTAGGTTTCTGTTTTTCGGTTGCATCGCTCTCGATGAGCGCGTCAACCATATACGTTCCTGTCGATCTTCGTTCACGTTGTTGCTTCCCTACTTCGTCCATCGGCGTTAGTCGGACAATCTTTGGATCGGGTGGAAGAGGTGGTGGCGCATCATCTCCACTCAACGCGCGCGCGCCGGTGGCCATGTTGTGGAGCTTCTCAGAGAGAGAAGGGGTATTGAGGTTGTCGAGATACGATTCCGCCACCTTCCTGTCTGCTCTCTTTTGCTTGAGCATTGCCCGCAGCTCGTCGCGCTCGAGATTAGTCTCAGCAAGTGCCGCGGTCTTCCACGCCGTAAGTGTTGCTTTTCCGAGATACTCATCGGTCTCGGCTTTGAAGACCCAGGCGGTCTGATAGGCGAGGGGGTCGCGCCTGAGGTATACCCTCACCTTCTTCATAGGCGACATCCACTCAGCCCAGTAATAGAGGTTTTCTTTACGGTTCTCTGTGACGCCGTTTCGGCTGATAGACTTCACACCACTCACGCGCATACAGTAGAGTTTTAACGCATCCTCGCTCACTCGTTGCAACCCGGCGAACTCTTCACTCCACACTTGGTTCCGCGTGCGGCCAGCGAGCACCTTTCCGGCACAGGGCATTGTGTGTAGTACCTCTTCCACCCAGTAGCCGAAGAGCGAGACAAAGTCGTCGTTCCACGGGAGCAACTTCCCAGCTTTCACCTCAGCCTTCAACCCTTGCGGTTTCTCGTTGGGATTTGCGCCGGTGTAGCCCACCGCGTTCTTGTCGAACCATCCGGCAAGGTCTCGGAAGTCTCGCTCCAGCGTTTTGGTTTGTGAACCGTATGGCTTTGCGAACTTCACATTGATTCCGAGAAGTGCCATCATCGAGCGCGTCTTCTCTTCTTCGATATTCACCTTAACAGTTCGGCGACCTCCAGCGAAGTCCTTTGCTCGGTAGTCTTTGCCGTTGTCGATGTAGATCATCGTAGGGATACCCCACACCTTCGCGGCCATGTGGAAGGAGTGGAAGACGTGATCGGCGTTAGGGTCTTCGATATGTAGATACCAACTCATCCAGCGGGACGTCCGCATATCCCGCCAGACTGTGACCCACGGGCGAGCCTGTTTCCCGTTTGGAAGAGTGAGAAGGATGTCGAGTTGCCGGTGATCAGAGAACCAAACCTCACCAGCTTTCACCTTAGATAGGTCTCTGTCAATATGTGCGCCGTACTTTCTGTTCCATGCGTCATACCCATACCGGGCGAGGTAGATTGCATCTTCCGGCATCGAGGCAAAGAGGAGGCGGCGGAACGCCTCGTGAGAGGGGAAGGAATCCTTTGTGATTGTGGAGTCGAGTTTTCGAGCAAAGCCCAACGTTTGCACCCAGCAGTTCTTCAATGATGGTCCAGTCTGTTTAAGGAAAACAGATTTGAAGTACTCCATCCATCGAGGTTCGACTGTTGTTGTTCCGCGCGTCTTTCCGTACCCCGCTAACAACCCGGCCACCCCTTCCTCTTTGTAGGTCTTTCTCATTCTCATAATTGAGGGGTATGAGGTCTGGTCTTCTTTCGCGCGGCCACGGTTCCACTCTTGTACAAAATCCTTCAACGCTTGCCCCTTCATCCCATCGGTCACCTTGAGAATGGAGAGGTATTTGTCGGCTTGTTTACGCGCGTACTCAGGAGCTTCAGCGTAGGCCTTTTCTTCCAGTTCCTTGTCGTCGACAGGGAGAGTATCAGCTTGAGCGATTTGTTCTTGCCAGTACCGCGCCTGTGCCTCAGGTGGAAGGGAAGAGAGGAGAACCTCGTATTGTTTGCCGCCGTTTCCATTAACTTGGCGACAGGTGTATCGACCAGCTTCCCGTGCATTATGAAAGCCGCGTACTGATATTCCAATTAGGTTCACAGCTTCGCGAGTTGTGAGCCATGTGGCTTGGTTAGTTGAATCGCTTGTTTTTACTTCTTTTCTGCGATTTTCAACCATACCACCCCCCCCCGCGGGGTTCACAGCTTGGTTCATAGCTTTCGAGGTAAAGGTGTGAACCTCCAACTGGTTACGCGACAGCATCGTTGTACCTCCGAACCTTAGCTCGCCGCTCCTCGATTTTACCAGCCACCTTCTCAAGAATTCTTGGGTTTCCATACTTAACAGCTTGGCGAATCGCCTCGGGTGTCACTCCTTCTTCCTTTGCCACCTCGGTATATATACCTCGAAACGGATACCGGCGCATATCCACACTCTCAGATCGAACCCTCATTTAATCACCTAAATGATTGATTTCTTGTTGTATATTTGCAGAACACTTGCAAAGATAATCTTTTAAGTGATTAAAGTCAAGGTAATCAATCACAAAAGTGATGAATACGTTAGGTGATCGAGTTAGGTTCTTACGAGGAGAACGGTCTCAAGCTGAATTTTCGGCTCTTTTAGAAGTTTCTCAAAGTTTTCTATCAGGTGTTGAACGCAACCTGCAAACTCCGGGCGGAGATTTTCTTCGATCACTTAAGAGATTGACCGGGCAATCCGCAGACTGGTTGTTAGACGGTGAGGCCAACAGCGAAGCAACCCAACCTTCTCCGCAACACATTCCTCTCTTCCTCACCCCTGTCCCCGCTGGAGCCCCCACCCCGGGCGACGACCACGTCGAAACGTGGTTCAGTTGCCAGAACGTAATACCACACCCTGAGAACAGTTTTGCATGTAGAGTTACCGGGGATTCGATGATAGGAGCGGGGATTGAAGCGGGGGATATTCTTATCGTAGAGAAGAGGGAGGCGCAAGAGGAAGACATTGCCATCGTCTCAATCAACTCCGAACTCACAGTGAAGCGAATTCGGAGTATCAATGGAGTTACGTATCTCTACCCTGAGAATGAAAGGTACAAGGCGACAGCGGTTTCAGAAGAGGATTCACTAACGGTTTGGGGAGTGGTTATTCATTCAATAAAGCCACATTGAAGAATTCTCAAACTACTCGTGAAAAACACTTGAAATTGAGATAATGGAGAAAATTTCTCAAACCGTTCTCAACGAGGGCTTGAGGTGATTTTCCAGCGAAACGCGCAAGAATCAACGATTTTCTTTTGAATCAAACTCGACGCGAATTCTCATTCTCCTCACTTCCCTACAATGTTACGCAAGAGTCGTTGAAGGTGCAATCGATTCGAAGAGAAAACAGGAAAGATTAGAGATATGAGTTGTCGACAAGCAATCGAAGCCACACAACGAGGTCGATTCTCGAACAATCTTCACTCTCATGCTACTATAGAATACCACACAACCAGTAAATCTCAGACCCGCAATCCGAAATCAACACTTCGAGATCCCGAATCTGAAATCTCACATCACTCACGGTCTAAACCGATACCCAACACCCTTCACAGTCTCCAAATGCTCGCTGAGTGAGCCAAGTTTGTCCCGGATCTTCGAGACGTGAACGTCCACCGTCCGTTCTACAACTTGCACGCTTTCGCCCCATATCCGCGAGAGCAATTCATCGCGCGAGAAGGCTCGGCCAGGATTTGAAGCCAAGAAGGCGAGAAGTTCAAATTCTTTCTTCGGGAAGAACTTCTCGACATTGTCAACTTTTACTGTATAGTTCTGGCGATTGATTACCAAACCCTCAATGCGCAGGATTTCCGGAGCGACCACAGTTTCAGTCTTTACCAGTTCATCTTTACGTCGGAGGATGCGCTTAATGCGTGCCAGAAGAACCCGAGGTGAGATTGGCTTCTGAATATAGTCGTCGGCTCCAAGCTCAAGTCCCAAAATCTCGTCGAGTTCACCAACGCGAGCAGTAAGGAAGATAATCGGTGTTTGTGAGTGGGAGGGATGGAGGCGCAGTTTCCGGCAGACATCGTACCCATCCATGCCCGGCATCATGATGTCGAGCACAATTAGATCATATGTAGCCGTTTCTGCCTTCTTCAAGGCGTCGATACCATTTGTGGCAGTGTGGACTACGTAGCCTTCTTTTTCAAGGTTATAGCGAAGAAGTCTGATAATATCTTCTTCATCATCAACTACAAGAACAGAAAATGCCATAGTGAGCGGAGTCTGTGAGACTGTCGGATACTTTATGCTGTTGGTATTTGTATACATGATATAAACATTCGATAGGTTAAGCAACTGAACAAAGTTCGGTCGGTAATCCTTCCCCTGAAAGAATTTCCACGTAAAGAAGAGGAAACATTGGACTTCGTAACGATTTCAATGAGTTGGGTAGAGTTCGTAGAGTTGGGAGTGAAGAGTTCATAGAGATATATGTTTGCTGTGGCGGACATCCCTTTCAAGAGGGGGGTGTTGCTTTTCGCTTTTTATCGACGAATTTTCCCGCTCCCCTGAACGATCGGGGGGCCGATGGCCTTCTCTAAGAACTCTCAACTCTACACACTCCACGAACTCAAGACAAACTCAAGGATACAAAGTGTTTGGAGAAAAGGGTTCGACGGGGAGACAACCTTCCGTAATTTTGCGGCTTCCATAGCGAGATAGAGTGGCAAAGAGCTACGAGTTAGGTTTTCCAGAGAGTTTCAGGGTCTTTGATGAAGCCAAAAGATCTCAATAAGGATGCACAGGAGATGGGATCGCTCCTTGGAGGGGGAATCCAGTTAACTGTGACAATCTTAGCCTTTGCTGCGTTGGGGTGGTGGCTCGACACAAAGTTCGAGACTCAGCCCTGGCTCCTGCTTGCAGGACTCATCTTCGGAGCGACGGGGGGGATGATTAGTTTTATCAGGACCGCACTGAGTGTGGGGTCATCGAAGAGAAGGGGGAAAGAGAAGCAAGATTCAGATCGGACAGGCGATTCAGCCAAACCGTCAGATGATTAACACGAGCCGCATGAACCTGCGATTTCTGAAGCCTGTTCTGATACTGACGCTTATCCTTGCGGCAATTCTCGCATACCCGGTTATTGCCTGGTTTCCTGAGACCCGAAGTGCAATTTACGCGGCTTGGAGTATTGCTCTGGCTAACGCGTTAATTGGAATGACAATCATCGAGTTAACGCTCAACAAGGAAAACTTCATCTTCATGGCCGCCTTCTTCGGTGGCATGGGGTTGCGGATTATGCTAACGCTGATGGTGTTTGCCTTCCTTTTGAGCGAGGGGTTAGACGCGAAAACGTTGACCTTCTTTATGCTTGGTCTCTACTTTGCCTACTTGATTCAGGAAATTCATTTTCTTGTAAAGACGATGTCGAGGCAGAAGGGACAGGCGGTCTATAAAAAGCGGTAATGCTATTGAACGCACTTTTGCTGAATATCTTATAATCTACTTTATACATAGGTTCGATTCATGAACGATCCGAAACTCGACCTCAACAACGATTTGATTGCCCAGAACGATGGGCACAATGGTGGGGAACAACACCAGGGGGGCGACCAGCATCAGGCGGGAGGCCATCAGGAGGTGGATGCGAACGCGGAGGGGAATAGTGCAAAATTCACGAAGCTCCTCGGACAACTTGGCGATCACCGCGAGATTGAAATTGGTCCGCTACACATTGTAGACCTTCCCGTTATTCTAATTGACGATGGTCTTCACATCTGGCCAAACGTTGAGGCGATGGAAGAAGAGGGAACCTATATTTTAAAGCACAACCTTCCAGAGAGTGCGAAGGAGGACTGGGCGGAGATAGAGAAGAAGGATCACAAGTCGATTGTTCGCGTATCAGATCAACAAGCTCCAGCACTCGATATATCAATTACCAGTCTGGTAGTTTTTCAGTGGCTGGCAATGATTCTGCTGATTGCCATCTTCGTCCCGATGGGGCGAAAGTCCAAGAAGCTCGCCGGGCGTGCCCACAAAGGGTTCTACAACGCGATGGAGGGTCTTGTGGAGTATCTGCGGGATAACCTCGTGATTCCAAACGTTGGAAATGGCAAAGTCGGGAAATCACTAACACCAGTTCTTCTCACCTTCTTCACATTTATCCTGACAATGAACCTGATCGGGTTGATTCCCGGGGGGCACTCAGCTACGGGAAGTTTGAGTGTTACTGCCGGCTTAGCGATCATTGCATTCTTCGTGATTCAGTACGCGGCAATTCGTGATGGGGGAATTATTGCTTGGTTCAAGCACTTAACAGGTGGAACGCCGATGGCAATCTGGCCAATCATGATTCCGGTGGAAATCCTCGGTCTCTTCGCGAAGCCGTTCGCGCTCTGCGTTCGTCTCTTCGCAAACATGACCGGTGGCCACGTTGTGATTTTATCACTGATTGGTCTGATTTTCGTGCTCGGCATCGGCTTCGCGCCGGTTTCCGTTGCCTTCTCTCTCTTCATTAACCTGCTCGAGTTGCTTGTAGCCTTCATTCAGGCCTACATCTTCACGATTCTCGTGGCAGTTTTTGCAAGTATGGGAATGCACGCACACGACGAACACGAGGAGGAAGGGCACGCAACGGCGCACTGAGGTTAGGAGGTTTGTAATTGAAGGGAGGATGCGATTCCTAACTTCACTTACTGAAACCCTTTTAAAACTGAAGTCGGTTCGTCAAACGCCTTGTCATCCGTAACTTTGCAGGTCTTATAACTTTACGTCGGCATATTTTCAGTACACATACATTTCATACCTGTTCGGAGGTCTTGATGGAAGTAAAAGGATTAGCTTATCTCGCAGCCGGTCTTGGCGCAGCACTCACAGTCATGGGCCCAGGTTTGGGCATTGGTCGCCTTGCAGCGGCAGCACTTGAGGCACAGGGACGCCAGCCAGAGGCAATCGGCGATATTCGTACAACGATGATTATCGCGGCTGCTCTTATCGAGGGTATTGCTCTCTTCGCGCTGGTTATCTGCATTCTGCTGGTCTTTGCCTAAGGCGACGACAGAACTGTTCTTTTTGAATCGAGCGGTCTGTCGGCAATACACTGGCAGACCGCTTATTCACATCGGCAAGGGGGGAGCGTTGATAAGAAGTCAGTTGACAGGGAATCAATTGTAGAGAAACAGGTTGATGGGGAGAAGCTGACCCATCACGTTCACTATCTGAAATCATGGTTGATATTAACGTCGGTCCTATTCTTTGGACCATCATCAACTTCGTTATCCTTCTCTTAGTTCTAACAAAACTTGGGTGGAAGTCCATCACACAGTCGTTAGAGAAGAGAGAGACGACGATTAACGATGCTATCGAGCAGGCTGAAAGAGCACGCGAAGAGGCAAAACAGCTTATCGCCGACAACCGTCAGGCAATGGCACAAGCCGAAGCTGAAGCACAAGAACTTCTCCGTGAAAGTCGGGAGTATGCCCAGAAGGTTCGGGACGATGCAATGGGCAAGGCAGATGAGGAAGCTCGCACATTAATCGATCGGGCGAAGTCCGAGATCGACCGGAGCAAGAAGGAGGCGATGAACCAACTGCGTGCAGAAGTTGCTACGCTTGCGGTGAACGCTTCTGAGAAGATCCTGAAAGAATCGCTCAATCAGGAGAGTGGGGAACGCCTTGTCGAGGCTTACCTAAACGAAGCTGCCGAAGTGACGAACTAATTCCGTTGAGAGAGGAAGGCACGCACAATGATTGAAACCAGAGCCTCACATCGATACGCAAAGGCGATGCTCGAAATCGCCAGAGAATTGAATATCCTTCCTACTGTTGAGGAGGATTTCAAGACGTTGCAGTACGCAATCGAAAACTCCAGCGAGTTAAAGAACCTTCTTTCCAGACCGACAATAGCGGTTGAGAAGAAGGCTGCGCTCCTTCAGGAAATTTTTCAAGAGAAGGTGAGTGAAGCTGTTCTCCGTTTCTTGGTGCTCTTGGCTAAGAAGGGGCGTTCCGGGATTCTGTACGGCACGACAATCTCTTTCCACAAACAACTCAATCTCGAACGAGGCATTGCAACAGCTAATGTTGTCAGCGCAATTGAGTTGAACGACGGGCTGAAAGGGCAGATCGAGACGAAACTGACGAAGATGACTGGGCAGACAATCAGCGCAAAGTATCGCGTAGATAAAAGCCTGATTGGAGGCTTCACTGCGCGGATCGACGATCTGATGATCGATGCCTCTGTCCGTCGCCAGTTGGTGCGGCTCCACGAAACCTTAGCTGAAGAAGCTCACTTGTGGACACCCACACTCTAACGCAGACTATTTTAGAAATTCATAATACACACTAACGAGTAACGGCTGAAGAATAATGGTAGAAGTCCGTCCGGATGAAGTATCGGCGATTCTTCGCAAGCAATTGTCAGGGTTCGACAGTGAAGTCGACGTGTTTGATGTCGGAACCGTCCTCGAGGTCGGTGACGGTGTTGCCCGCGTCTACGGTCTGGCGAACGTTCTTGCTTCCGAGCTGGTAGAATTCCCGAACGGCGTCATGGGAATGGCGCTTAACCTTGAAGAAGATAATGTCGGTGTGATTCTCTTCGGTGATGATAAACTTGTCAAGGAAGGGGACACCGTAAAGCGTACTGGTAAGGTCGCACAGATTCCTGTGGGAGAGGCTTTGCTCGGTCGTGTTGTCAATCCGCTCGGCATTCCGCTGGACGGACGTGGACCGATCGACACACCACACTCATTAGCAATCGAGCGAAAAGCTCCGGGTGTTATCTCGCGCTATCCAGTAACAGAGCCACTGCAAACTGGATTGAAGGCAATCGACGCCATGATCCCGATTGGCCGCGGACAGCGCGAGCTGATTATCGGTGACCGCCAGACTGGCAAGACCGCCGTGGCCATCGATGCAATCATCAACCAGAAATTTACCCACACACCTGAAGCTAAGGAACTCGGTATCGACCCAGTTTTCTGCTTCTACGTCAGCATCGGCCAGAAGGCTTCTACTGTTGCCAACGTGGTGCAGACGTTGACTACGTACGGGGCAATGGACTACACAACTGTTATCGTTGCTGGTGCTTCTGACCCAGCTCCGCTTCAGTTTATCGCCCCTTACTCAGGTGCTGCAATGGGTGAGTACTTCCGCGACTCAGGTCGCCACGCTCTGGCAGTTTACGACGATCTTACGAAGCAAGCGGCAGCCTATCGCCAGATTTCACTTCTTCTTCGCCGTCCTCCCGGTCGCGAAGCATATCCGGGTGATGTTTTCTATCTCCACTCCCGTCTTCTGGAGCGTGCTGCAAAGCTCGACAAAGAGTATGGTGGTGGTTCGTTGACTGCGTTGCCAGTTATCGAGACGCAGGAGAGCGATCCGTCGGCATACATTCCGACAAACGTAATTTCAATCACTGACGGTCAGATATATCTCCTTCCGGGTCTCTTCAACGCCGGTGTTCGTCCAGCTATCGATGTCGGTATTTCCGTATCCCGAGTAGGTGGTAACGCACAGATTAAGGCGATGAAGAAAATCTCCGGTACGTTGAAGCTGGACCTTGCTCAGTACCGCGAACTTGAAGCCTTCGCAAAGTTCGGATCCGATCTCGATAAGTCAACACAGCAGTTGCTTCTCCGGGGGTCGCGTCTTGTAGAGTTGTTGAAGCAGAAGCAGTATGTGCCGATGCCTGTTGAGGAGCAAGTTGCGGTGATTTACGCTGGAACAAGTGGATACCTCGACAAAGTGCCGTTGGTTGACGTAAAGCGTTTCGAGCAAGAGTACTTAGAATATGTGAAGATGAAGGAACCAAGTCTCCTGCCGAAACTTGCCAGCGAGAAGACGTTGAACGAGGCGATTACGACAATGCTGGACAAAACGTTGACTGACTTCGCGGCAGGGTTTAGCGTGACAGAGCAGGAATTGGCAGCAGTATAGAAGAAGAGTGTAGAAGAGAATGGCACAGTACAGAAAAATCCGGAGTCGTATTCGTGGTGTGCAAAACACCGCGAAAATCACGCAGGCAATGAAAATGGTTGCTGCGGCGAAGCTCCGTCGTGCGCAGGATGCAATCGTTCAGGCCAGACCGTATGGGGAGAAGCTCCGCGAGATTCTCGGTCACCTCGCCGACGCAATGGACAGTGCTATCAGTCCATTCTTCGAACAACGTGAAACCCACAGGGTTGGAATCATTGTTGTTGCAGCCGACCGCGGTCTTTGCGGCCCTTTCAACAGTAATGTGCTGAAAGCTGCTCAAAATCGGGTTGATAAGACCTACGCTGATTTGAATAAAGCCGGAGCTGTAGAACTGATCTGCGTTGGTAAACGGTCGGTTGAGTTCTTTGCAAAGAGAGGCTACAACGTTGTTGGGAAATATCCCGGCATCTTCAACGACCTCAACTTTACGGTTGCACAACAGATTGTCAACCAAGTGCAGGACAAGTTCTTGGAGGGGCATTATGACCGAGTAGAGCTGATCTACAACGAGTTCCGCTCCGTGATTCGTCAGGAGATTGCCGTGAACCAGTTCCTTCCTGTTGAGCCGATTGTTGGCGAAGAACATGAGAAGACTGGCGCAGGCTACAACATCGAGTATATCTTCGAGCCTTCTTCTGTTGAATTGCTAAACGCATTGATTCCGAAGAACCTGAACACGCAGATGTGGAATGCACTGTTGGAGTCGAACGCTGCCGAACAGGGGGCACGAATGACTGCAATGGACAACGCGACGCGGAATGCAAGAGATCTCGCCCGCGACCTGAAGTTGGAGTACAACAAGGCACGCCAAGATGCGATCACAACGGAAATTCTCGAAATCGTTTCCGGAGCAAATGCTCTGAATGGATAGAAGAGACTGGAAGTTATCTCAATAGATATGCAAAGGGGAGATGCCGTTCCGGTGTCTCCCCTTTGTTTTATTGGAATCACGCAATGGCGCAAAGGGGTAGAAGTACGCAAAGGCAGAGAGAAGATTTCTTGGTGTTCTTTGTGGTAAAATCTCTCTACCGAACAAGCCGATAAGGAAAGGGAATCGAAGAGTTGACATTCTCGGGAGAGGTTCCCCTCAGCGCTTCTGCGAGGAGTCTTGCACTCTCTACGAGACGTGGTCCTGGACGACTGAAGAAATGGTTGCCGTCGAAGATGATAAGTTGAAGTGAAGGGCGTTCGGCGAGGATATGTTGTAGCTCTTCAGATTCTTCTATATCCAGCATTGCCCGCTCAACGCTGAAGCCACAGCATGAGATGACGAGTACATCGAAATCTTCACTCCGAATCTGTTCCCACGAAAGCTGGCGCGAGTGTGAGCTGGGATTTGCTAAGATTGGAATTCCTCCAGCACCAATTACCAGTTCCGGCATCCAATGTCCGGCTGAAAATGGTGGTATCAGCCACTCGAGAAAGAGAACACGCGGAGAGTCAGCTTTCTTAATTGAGTTGAACGAAGAGCGAAGGGTATCTGAAAGGATTCTTCCGATCTCTTCACACCCAATCAGTTGAGAAATCTGATGAACAGAGTCGAAAACTTCTTCCAGACTTTTCGGTTCAATGTTTACCACCTCTGGTGGTTCAGGTAGAGAGAGCATTGCTTTCTGCACGGTCTCAAACCCAACTGCGCAGACTGTACAGAGTTGCTGTGTTAAGACAACTTCTGGCTTCAGTTTGCGGACAAGGTTCATGTCGAGAGTGTAGAGTGTTCCCGAATCGTCGAGCTGTTCTCGGACAAGTTGGTCGATCACTTTGCTCTCCATTTCGGGATGAATTTTTGCAGAGGTCACCTGCGGCTTTCTCTTTGCCTCGTCGGGAAAATCACATTCGTGAGTAACTCCAACCAGAGAATCCTCTCTGCCGAGTTCGTAAACGATTTCCGTTGTGCTTGGTAACAGTGAAAGAACGCGCTTCATCGGTTTGGAATTGGTAATTTTGTCGGCTGATAACGTAAGTAGAAGGTAGTAGATGGAGAGGTGGGCATTCTACACCTACGTTATCTACGAGATTCTACATTGCCCAACACTATTAACGAGAGGGGGAGAACGTGGGGTATAGCGTGGAGGAACCCCAACATTCTATCATCCACAATCTACCTCCTCAAGGATTCTAACATTACGGTTGAAACTATGAAAATATCAGAGAGAATTGTTGAAGATATGAAGGTTGCAATGAAGGGGGGAGACGCCAAGCGCGTTGCTGCCCTCAGGACATTGCGTGCAGCACTACTTCAGTTGCAGAAATCAGGTGCTGAGGTGAGCGAGGAGGATGAACTGAAGGCAATTCAGAAGCAGGCGAAGATGAGCAAAGATGCCGTAGAGCAGTTCTCAACTGCTGGACGGGAGGATCTTGCCGAGAAGGAACGATCCGAGCTTGCTGTGTTTGAAGACTATTTACCGAAGCAGATGACAGATCAGGAGATCGAGGAGGTGGTGAAGCGAATTGCAGGTGAAGTGGGAGCAAGTGGAATTGATGACTTTAAAAACGTGATGCCGAAGGCGATGAGTGAACTGAAAGGGCGTGCGGATGGGGGTCGCGTTCAGGCGATTGTTCGTCAGGTACTCTCAGGAGATATAGGGGCGTGAAAGGGGAAGAACGAAACGGATTGATTGAATCGAGTCTCGAACAACTGGAGTATGCCCGAATCCTCGAGCATATTGCCGGCTATGCTTCATCCTCACTCGGTGTCGAGCACATTATCGACGCTCGACCGATGTCTGAGGTCGAGGCAATTCGTCGTGAGACCCGAATGGTAGGGGAGGCTCGGAGCGTCTTGGTTCGGGATGAGCGTGTGCCGATAGATGGGGTCTACGATATTAGGCCGGCCTTAACACTCTCCAAAACGTCGGGGGCGTGGCTTGGTGGCGAAGATCTATACGCTGTCTACACCACGATTCTCGGCTTTCGACAAGTTCACGACTTCTTTGCCTCTCGTTCGGAATTCGCTCCGCTGTTGGGGGAGTTAACTGGCGGCATTCACACCAGTAGAATTCTTGAGAAACATATCGCCGACGCGATTGACGACAACGGCAATGTGAAGGATACCGCCTCGCGCGATCTCTTCAATATCCGTCGCGAAATCATTTCTAAGTCTGGTGCACTGCGTGAGCGGCTCGGTAAGATTCTCCGACGAGTAGCCGAAGATGAGCTGTTGACTGAAGAGTATGTCACTCTCCGTGAAGGTCGACTTGTTCTCCCCGTTCGTGTTGAGTACAAGCGGAAAATTCCGGGTATCATTCACGGCGAGTCGAACACCGGTTCTACAGTCTACTTGGAACCGGCAGAGATTTTCGACATGAACAACGAGATTGCCGAGTTGACGTTTGCCGAGCGGCGTGAGGTAGAGCGCATTCTGCGAACGCTGACTGCTGAGCTTGGTGGTGAGGCCGAGGAGTTCCGTGAGTCGGTTTGGCGTCTGCAGCTTCTCGACTCGATTGTCGCCCGGGCACGCTATGCGGAGGAATTCGATTGTATCGAGCCGGAGATTCGTGAGGGGAAAGACCTTCTCTTAGAGGATGCACGCCACCCTCTCCTGCAGATTCGACTCAATCAAGTTGTTCCAATGTCGATTGAGTTCGATAGGGCAAATCACTGCGTGATTATCTCCGGTCCGAACGCAGGTGGCAAGACGATTGCAATCAAGACGTTGGGTTTGGCAACGATGATGGCTCTCACTGGAATCCATCCTCCAGCAAAGCGATGTATTGTCCACCCGGCTGCACTCTTCAGCGACATCGGCGACAGACAATCTGTGGAGAACGATCTCTCCACCTTCAGTGCCCACATGACGCGGGTGAAGGGAATCATGGAGAGTGTTCAGCAGGGAGACATCGTCCTGCTCGACGAACTTGGGACTGGGACTGATCCAGATGAAGGGGCAGCAATTGCTGCGGCTATCCTCGATCGACTTCTCGCGAAGGGAGCAATTGTTCTGGCAACTACCCACCACAGCGCCTTGAAAGTCTACGCCTACCAAAATGATGGTGTGGCAAACGCTGGTATGGAGTTCGACACCGACACACTCTCACCTACCTACCGACTGTTGGTTGGCGTTCCCGGCAACAGTTACGCCTTCGAGTTGTTGGCACGTTTCGGCTTCGATCCTACGATTATCGACTCTGCTCGCTCCTATCTCGGAGAAGAACGGAATGAGTTGACCGGGTTGATCGAGCAACTTGAGACAACACTCCAAGAGACACGACTGTTGGAAGCTGAGCACCAAAAAGCATTGCAGGAGGCTGAGGAAGTTCGCACAACACTTCACCAAGAACGGGACACGCTTAAAGCGAAGCGACAGGAGATTATCAACGCTGCACGTGAAGAGGCGCAGGCAAAACTTGTTAGCGCGAACAGTCTGATTGAGAACACTCTGCGTGAGATTCGTTCCGGTGCATCGAAGGAGAGTGTGAAAGAGATGCGGCGCACGATCGAGGAGACGAAGAAGACAATGGTTGAGGAGAGGGAGAAGGAGGAGAAGAGTCTGGAGAAAGAGTTCCAGAAGGGGGATGGAGTAAAGCTGAAAGGTGGGCAAGAAGTTGGGGAGATTCAAGTTGAGCCGGACGAGGGAGGGAATGTCGTGGTGCAGTTCGGCCCACTCAGGATGCGCTCCCATATTTCTGAGCTTGAGAAAGTAACTCGTTCAGAGAAGCGGAAGAAGGAGTACATCTCGCGTGAAGGGGTAGTGAACGCAAACGAGGCGAGCACACGAGTTGATCTGCGAGGCATGTATGCCGAAGAGGCTGCCGTCGAGATCGATCACGCAATTACTGCCGCGATGAATGGCGGGCTTAACCGACTGGAGATTATCCACGGAAAGGGGACTGGAGCTTTGCGGCAACGAACGCACGATCTGCTCCGCGACCATCCGGGCGTTGCCACCTTCAGGCTTGGCGCGTTAACCGAGGGGGGAGCCGGAGTGACGATTGTGGAGTTGAAATAGAAAGTTGAGGGTAGGAGGTAGAAGGTCGGAATTTGAGTATTGAGTCAGTTTTGAACGTTGGGATCTATGAAGAAACTACTTATCGCGAATAGAGGAGAGATAGCTCGTCGGATTATCAGAACGGCTGAGCGGATGGGGATCGAGACAGTGGCGATCTATTCCGACATCGACACACCTGCTCCATACGTTCAGGAAGCAACTGAGGCATATCGACTGCCGGGAGTTACGCCGGGTGAAACCTATCTCCGAGTGGATGCTGTGCTCGACATTGCAAAGAGGTCGGGAGCAGACGCAATTCATCCCGGCTACGGCTTCCTCAGCGAAAATGCTCTCTTCGCAAAGCGGTGTGCAGAAGCTAATATCACCTTCGTCGGCCCTTCGCCCGAAGCAATTGAACATCTTGGCAGCAAAACAAATGCACGTCGTCTCGCAATTGATTCTGGTGTTCCGGTAATGCCGGGAACAACTTCCGGCGTTGCTTCGCTGGAAGAGGCGAGGAAGACTGCCGAGGAGATTGGCTATCCTGTCTTGTTAAAGGCTGCTGCTGGTGGAGGTGGCAAGGGAATGCGCGTTGTGCGCGAGGCCTCTGAACTGGAGAGTGGACTGCGCGCTGCTCAGGGTGAAGCGATGACAGCCTTTGGTGACGATGAGGTCTTTGTAGAAAAATACGTTGAGGAACCACGCCACATCGAGATTCAGGTTGTGGCTGACCAGCAGGGAAATATCTTAGTGCTCGGTGAGCGAGAGTGTTCAATTCAGCGGCGACACCAGAAGGTTGTTGAGGAAGCCCCGTCGGTTGCGCTCGACGATGATTTGCGGAAGCGGATGTTTGCCAGTGCTGAGAAACTTGTAGCTGCGGCAAACTACACGAATGCTGGAACACTTGAATTCCTTCTCGACTCTTCCGGCAACTACTACTTCCTCGAAGTCAACACCCGGTTGCAGGTAGAGCACCCAGTTACTGAGATGGTGACCGGTTTGGATTTAGTAGAATTGCAAATCAGAGTTGCCCGAGGTGAGGAACTTCCGGTGAAGACTGAAGAGATTGTGAGGCGTGGGCACGCAATCGAGTGTCGTATCTGTGCCGAAGATTCATACGACAACTTTCTGCCGAGCATTGGGCGCATATTCGATCTTCGTGAGCCTGTCGGCGAAGGTATCCGAGTCGAGTCTTCGATCTACCCCGGCATGGAAGTCTCCCTCTACTACGATCCAATGATTGCAAAGCTCGTCTGCTGGGGAGAAGATCGTAATGCCGCAATTGCGCAAACATTGGAAGCACTCGACAACTACCACATTGCCGGGGTGGCAACCACCATACCATTCTGCCGCTCAGTACTGCAAAACGAAGATTTCCGTTCCGGCAATTTCTCGACCGGCTACGTGAAAAAACACTGGGTAGAGCCAAAACAAGAGGTAAGCGATGATCTGCTCCGAATGGCAGCGGCGGCGGCGATCCTAACTGAGGAGAGGGTAAGGGAGCGAGTGGAGGGAACTGCCTCGTAACATTACCAAGGTAGCTCTGCTGTAGCGATTGAAGATCGTTCTGAGCCTTGCCTTCTCCGCCGAAAGTTTGAACGACATATAACTGACAACACTATATCATACAGAGCAATTCATGAATCCGGATACACGCACAACAACCGTAGAAGATGCCAAGAGCCTCGGGTTGACCGCAGCAGAGTACGAGAAAATTTGCCACCTTCTCAACCGCGCACCCAACTACACAGAGCTTGGTGTCTACTCTGTGATGTGGAGCGAACACTGTAGCTACAAAAACTCAATCGCGCAGTTGAAGTTGCTCCCACGAAGCGGAGCACGTCTGCTGGTGGAGGCGGGACAGGAGAACGCCGGTCTTGTGGACATTGGGGATGGGTACGCAATCTGCTTTAAAATCGAAAGCCACAACCATCCCTCCGCCGTAGAGCCATACCAAGGGGCTGCGACAGGTGTTGGGGGAATCCTTCGCGACATCTTCACCATGGGGGCGCGTCCAATCGCCGCGCTCGACTCACTTCGCTTTGGCAAGCTCGACAACGAGCGGACAAAACTTCTGTTTGAAGGAGTTGTGAAGGGGATTGGCGACTACGGAAATTCATTCGGTGTTCCAACCGTTGGTGGTGAAGTCTTCTTCGAAGATTGCTATCGCGATAACCCACTGGTCAACGCAATGGCAGTCGGTATTGTGAAGGCTGAGCAGACCGCTTCCGCAACCAGTGGGGGGGCAGGGAAAGCTGTGATGATCTTAGGTGCGCGAACTGGACGGGACGGCATTCACGGTGCATCTCTTCTCGCCTCGCGTGAGTTCGACGAGAAGACTGAAGATATGCGCCCGACTGTTCAGGTTGGTGATCCATTCTACGAGAAGATGCTCTTGGAGGCCAGTCTTGAACTGATCGCCTCGGGCATCGTTGTCGGGATGCAGGATATGGGGGCAGCCGGAATTAGTTGCTCCACATCGGAGATGAGTGAGAAGGGGGGGACTGGCATGAAGGTGAACCTCGACTTAGTACCACTGCGCGAGGATGATATGTCGGCCTACGAGATCATGCTGAGTGAATCGCAGGAACGGATGCTTCTCGTTTTGGAGGAAGAGGATATTCCTAAAGCTGAAGTACTCTGTGAGAAGTGGGACGTGCCGATTACCCGGATTGGTGAGACGACCGAAGATGGAAATATCGAACTCTACCACCGTGGTGAATTGGTTGCCCACATTCCAGCGGAGAGTCTTGTGCTCGGCGGTGGCGCACCTGTCTACATTCGCGAACAGAAGGAAGCCTCATATTTGCAGGAGACACGTTCAGCCGATCCTCGCGAACTGATTGGAGATATTACACCTTCCGATGCCTTCAACCAACTTCTTGAATCTCCGAACATTGCAAGCAAACACTGGGTCTACGAGCAATACGATTCGATGGTGAGAACCAACACTGCACAGTCGTTTGACTCTGATGCGGCAGTCATTCGCCTGAAAGAAGTTCCTGGAAAAGGACTTGCCGTAGCAACTGACTGCAACAGCCGCTATGTCTACTTGAACCCGTGGCGAGGTGGGGCAATTGCAGTTGCCGAAGCAGCCCGGAACGTCGCCTGTTCCGGTGCGACTCCGGTGGCAATCACGAACTGCCTGAATTTCGGCAATCCATACAACCCTGAAGTCTACTGGCAGTTTGCCGAAGCACTGCGCGGAATGGGTGATGCCTGCCGCACGTTCGACACACCGGTAACTGGTGGGAATGTCTCCTTCCACAACGAATCGCAGGAGAAAGCTGTTTTCCCAACGCCAACAATCGGTATGCTCGGAATCATTGAAGACCTCAACCACGTAACGCCAGCCGGATTCCGGCAGAGTGGGGATATGATTGCCTTGCTCGGAAACATCGGTTCGGAACTTGGTGGAAGTGAGCTTCTTTCACTTGTCACTGGAAAAGTTGTCGGCGATGCACCGGAGATTGATCTTCAGGCAGAGAAAAACTTGCAGTCCGCTTTGCTGAAGGCGATTCGTTCAGGACTAATCTCCTCGGCACACGACCCATCCGAGGGAGGAATTGCGATTGCTTTGGCGGAGAGCAGCATCAACAGTCTCGGAGGGAACCTTGGAGCAAACGTTGAGGTTGAGGGAGAAGATCAAATCTCTGCACTCTTTGGTGAATCGCAATCTCGCGTTGTTGTCAGCTTTAGTCCAGAGGGTGAGGAGAGCGTGAAAGCCATTGCAGGAGAGTTCGGTGTTCCGTATTGTCCTCTCGGCCACGTGACCGAAGGATCGTTCACTATCGGTTCGGCAATCTCCACAACTGTAGCGGAAATGGCAGAGCGGTATAACGGGGCAATCGAGAAGAGAATGGGGGGAGAGTTGGTGGGATAAAAGCTTCTATCAACACCAAGAGCACCAAGGACACAAAGAATACACAACGGCTCAGAGATTGAGCTACCAATACAGAATGAATTTTACTGACTATACAGACTATACACTGAAGGCGATTTCTTCGGTGGATGTTGCTGAGGTGGAGCGGTTAACCGACTCTCTCTTCGAAGCATTCGAGCTGGGGAATACAGTCTTTGTGATTGGCAACGGTGGCTCGGCAGCGAATGCCAGCCACTTCGCGCAGGACCTTGCGAAGGGAACCTTAGCCCACGCCGATCAGGAGAAGCGATTGAAAGCACTCTCGCTCACCGATAACCTTCCCTTCATCTCCGCACTTGGAAACGATGAGGGATACGAAAATGTCTTCGTTCAGCAGTTGCGGACATTTGCCTCTGCTGGAGACTTACTTGTTGCGATCTCCGGTTCCGGCAACAGTCCAAACATCTTGAAGGCAATTGAGTTTGCGAAAGGGAAGGGGATGAAGACGATTGGTATCACTGGGTTCGATGGTGGAAAACTTCGCGGAATTGCCGACGAGGGAGTCCACGTACCACTGAATGATATGTGTACCAGCGAGAGCGTTCACTCGGTTATTTTCCACTACGTGATTCTCGAATTGAAGGATCGGATAGCCTCAGATCAGTGAAAATTCGTCCAATCTGTGTAAATCCGTGGGGAATATCCACGAGCGTTCGATGAATTGTACACAGATGACACGGCTAAAACGGATAAGCACAGATGAGTAAGACAACGATTCCGTCTCGTTTTCTCACTGCCGGGTGGCACTACTTAGTGATGCAGAACTTTGAAGTTGACCCGGCTATTCTTTTGCCGAGAGTACCGACGGGGACAACTCTTGATCTGTGGGAGGGGAAAGCTCTCGTCAGTATGGTCGGCTTTCTCTTCAAGAGAACGCGGGTAAAGGGAATTCCAATTCCATTCCACCTGAACTTTGAGGAGATCAACCTCCGGTTCTACGTTCGGCGAGAAGTTGATGGAGAAGTCCGGCGAGGCGTTGTCTTCGTAAAGGAGATTGTCCCCCGCGCAGCTATCGCCTTCGTCGCTCGCGTTGTCTACAACGAAAACTACGTTGCCCTCCCTACACGCCATCAACTACAGCTTCCAACTTCGTCAGCCCCAGTGGGACATGTTGCCTACGAGTGGCGTACGGGGGAGAAGTGGAACCGCCTTGCCGCAACAATCAAGGGGGAACCCTACTTAGCCTCTGAGGACTCACACGAATCTTTCATCACCGAACACTACTGGGGCTATGCCGCGCAGCCAGATGGTTCTACCGTTGAGTACCAGGTGGAACACCCACGCTGGAATGCTTGGAATGCAGTTGAGTCGGAGTTCGACTGCGACGTGGGAGGAGTGTACGGAGAAGAGTTCGTCCCCTTCCTCTCAAGCAAACCATACTCCGCCTTCGTTGCCGACGGTTCGGACATTGTGGTGAGAAGTGGGAGAAAGATGTGAGGGGGAATTCAAAATTTCAAATTCAAAATTCAAAAAGAGGAGAGGGTCAGATCGCACTTGGTGCTTTCTTGGTGTCCTTCGTGGTATTCCTCTGGCTTAAGAAGTTAGGAGGACAGTTGTAAATCGTACTAAGGATTGAATGGTGAAACGATCAGACCAGCGGCTCATAATCTTTGACCTTGATGAGACACTGGTGCACACAACAGAGAAACGGTTAGAAGGAAGAATAGAGGATGCTCGCTATAAAGACTGCTATATCTACAAGCGGCCCAGCCTTGATGATTTTCTAATTGAGTGCAGTCTCTCTTACCGAGTTGCTATCTGGTCGTCAGCGGAGGACGACTATGTTCGTGGGGTAGTAAGCGCAATCATTTCTGCTGATCTTCAACTCGAATTCGTTTGGGGGAGAAGCGATTGCTGGATAAAAGTGGTGAGAGTGAAAGATGAGAGTGGCATTTCTTTCAAACAGAATGTTTATATCAAGCCACTTGAAAAGATTCGCAGAAAAGGGTATAGAACTGAACAACTACTTATTATCGATGACACTCCACAAAAGGTTATAGATAACAAAGGCAAGTATCTGATAATCAATCCTTTCGAGGGGAATCCTGATGATAGAGAGCTTCATCGCCTTGCGGCATATTTACGTGACTCTGTCGATGAGGAGAATTTCTCCAATATGGCCAACGATCACTGGCGGAATCATTACTGAAGACTAAACTCTCCCTTCTCCACACTCCAATCATTCCCGAAAAATCCAGCGGCTTTGATTCCACCTTTCCCTGAGCGTAGCATTTCTGATGAGATGAGGAGCAAGTCAGGATATCCTGCTCCCGAAATAAAGTACCGATTGGAAAATGCAGTTCTCCAACCTTTCTCACCAGTTGCCCCAATCACAACAACCGATGCATTTTTGCTTCCCGGACGGGGGCGCACGAAGTAGATCGCCAAGTCATCTCCCCGCACAGAGTGCTCCCCAATCTCTACCGAATTCCGTCCGACTTGTACTGGACTTGTTCCGAGCAAGGGTTCCCACGAACTGTTGGTAGCTGCGTTGCCGTAGAGCACAACACTCCGGGCGAGTTCAGCGGAGGGATCAAACGCTGTATCTGGCAGAAGCTGCACAGCACCGTTTGCACGATACCACCAAGTCTCCGCATCGTACCGAGCCTTAGCGTAACTCAAGCCTGTCTCAGTTGCACTCCCTTTTGTGCCGTAGACGAAGACCATTCTCCTCTGCATACCATACTTAAAGCCACCATAGCTCGAAGGAGATTTTTCCGTTTCAGGTGGGAGCTTCCCTTGCAACCACTGATTCCCGAGGCGCTTTAGGATAATCCGCTCTTGTTTCGGCTGAATCGGTATCTCCAATTTATTCAGACTATCAAGCTCTACAGTGATCGGTCTATCCCCTTCAAACCCGGTGATGTCAAGTCCAAGAAGGGCTACGTTATCGGTTGTTCCGGTGAATGAACGCGCTTCGCGATCTCGCGAGATGTTGACCGAGGTAATCGCCATCTGCTTCTCCTGCTGAAGAATTTCCACCCAGTCTGAACGTGATGAAATTCCGGGACATGCCGTGTAGAACTCCACCTGATCTACTTCACTGCTCAACGGGATCGAGTGCCACTTAAAGTAGTCGAATAGGGGAGACCAGTCGACACTTTGGCCAAACCAATGTTTTCCTCCCGGATATTCATAGTAGCAGAGGTCGGGGTGAAATGTGCCGAGCTTCTCCCGCATGAAGCGCGCCTGTTCCACAGGAACTGTCTCATCAGCATCGCCGTGAAAAATGTAGACGCCGTGATGTTTGTAGTTGCGCAGCAGTTCAAGAGTGCGACTTGGGTTTGATGCGCGATCAATAATCTCCTCAATACCCGATTCTTCTTCAACCTCTTCTTTCCCACCATACGACCAGAAACTGTACCATCCTGCCGACGGAGCAATAGCCGCCCACTTGTCTGGGAAGGTCGCGCCGAGTTGCCATGTGCCGTGGCCTCCCATCGAGTGACCCGTCAGGTAGACCTGTTGGGGAGGAGGTTGATATTTCTGCTTGGCAAGCTCGAGAACCTCCAGCGCGTCAAGTCGACCCCAATCCTCCCAGTCGAAGCCGAACGGTCTGCGGTTTGTGGGGGCAACAATCGTCGCCCAATCCTTCGGAGAGTATGCACGTGCTTGACCAATTGCTTCGACAGAAGCACCGTGCAGCGTGAGAATTAAAGCTGGATGTCTGAGTGTATCGTTGATAGGGGGAGATACTGCATAGTATTGAACGCTTCCATCAATATCACTGATGAACGTCTCCTTCTTGTCGTCATTCGGAGAAACCACCTCCACTTCAAACTCCATACTATTGCGGACTTCCCCTGACTGAAGGGTGAGTTTCAGCATCCCCTTTTGCTTTCCTGCTTCGTTGAGAGAAACTGCTGGGATGCGAAATCCAATTTTGCTGGTCATCAGGGGAGGCAGAGGTGGAATATCTGTGGTTAAGACTTCACCAGCGATATTGCACGTAAGGCGAAATCCTTTCTGGAACTGCTCTGTAGCATTTACAACTCTGACAGCTCCCCAACTCTCTACAGGGTGGCCTACAACAATCGAAGGGAGGGTCATATCCTGATCGGTCAGAGTTAACGGCAACCTCGGCTTGCTCAAGCTTGCCTTCATTCTACCTCGGGAGCCGATTAGATAGATCGTGTTCATCCCCTTCCTGATCTTCACCGGGTTGATAACCGTTCCGTAGTCGTAAATATCTCCCACTCGCGGTTCGTTGTTCACTATTGTCATGCTGTTCCCACGTGTCTTGAGGAGCATGATAGTTTCGGTAGTCGATTCGTAGGGGAGGAACACCCAGTCCGACGGTGTTTCTAAATCCGAGAACCAACCTTCCCCATCTCGTTCAATTCTCGTCCACTTCGAGGTTGTCCCATCTGGATTCTCGCACGCAACTTCTCCCTCAACAGGAAGTGTTAATCGTCCGTTGACAAAGTCGAAGAGGAGGTGGTTCGTGAAGATTGGAGAACGGCTCGACTCAGAGAAACAGTTTGCTCTCAGTCCTTCCGAGAACTCAATGCTATCTTGGCTGTAGAGAGGTGCTGTCAGTGTTAGCAGAAGGAAGAGAGATAGACTGAAACGGAGAATATAGATCACGTCAATAGTGCCCATTATGAATTTGCTCGTACGAAATGTCGAAGCTGTATATCGATCAGGGGCGTGAGGGGTATTTACGAAGAGGATATCTACCAAAAGAGGAGGCAGGAAGTCACGAACGAGTATCGTGACTTCCTGCCTTTCAATTACGATCGGGTATCCGGCACAACATGCTCAATTGCCTCGTGGTGGTGAATCTCCACAGCAGCTTCCTCGGCAGGTTGAGGTCCGGTTGCCTCAGGTCGATTTAAGTGGAGGAATTCCATTTGCAATTCCTCAAGCGTCAGTGTTCCCTGATCTCCCTCTCCGTGAATGCGAACCGCTACGGCGTTTGCATCCTTCTCTTTCTCACCTACAATTAGCATGTAGGGAACCTTCTGCATCTCCGCCTCACGAATCTTGTAGCCAATCTTCTCACCCCGCTCGTCAAGTTCAACCCGGTATCCAGCGTTTACCAGAACGTCTCGCACGTGTGCTCCATACTCCAGATAGTGCTCTGAGATCGGCAGAACAATTGCCTGTACTGGCGCGAGCCAGAAGGGGAAGTTCCCAGCGAAGTGCTCGATCAGCACGCCGATGAACCGCTCCAACGAACCGAACGGAGCACGGTGAATCATCACCGGACGATGCCGTTCTCCATCTTGCCCCATATACTCCAAGTCGAACCGCTCAGGCAAGTTGTAGTCAAGCTGTACAGTCCCAAGCTGCCACTCTCTACCAATAGCATCCCGCACCATAAAGTCGATCTTCGGCCCGTAGAATGCAGCCTCACCCAGATCGACCTTGTAGTCCAGTTCGTTTGCCTCAGCAACTTCCATAAGTGCCTGCTCGGCCTGATCCCACAGTTCCTTTGAGCCAACATACTTCTCACGATTATCTGGATCACTGAACGAGAGCCTAATCGAGAAGTCTTGGAATTGCAAAATTGTCATCACAAACTTGATGAGTCCGATCACCTTTCCCAACTCCTCTTTCACCTGATCTGGTCGGGCGAAGATGTGCGAGTCATCCACGGTGAATCCTCGAACGCGCGTTAACCCGTTAAGCTGCCCCGACTTCTCGTACCGGTAGACCGTGCCAAACTCTGCAAGGCGTACAGGCAGATCGCGATAACTTCGCGGTTTACTCTTGTAGATGTGGCAGTGGTGTGGGCAGTTCATCGGCTTCAGCAGATAGCTCTCCTGCTCATCTAAGTGAATCGGCGTAAACTGACTCTCGGCGTAGTAGGGATAGTGTCCACTGGTTTTGTAGAGATCAAGGTTCCCGATGTGTGGCGTTACCACTGGCAGGTAACCGAGTCGTTTCTGTTCAACCCGAAGGAAATTTTCCAGCGTCTCGCGCAAGGTTGTTCCCTTCGGCAACCAGAGTGGAAGGCCAACACCAACTTCCGGCGTTATGTGGAACAGTTCAAGTTCGCGACCCAGTTTCCTGTGGTCACGCTTCTTCGCCTCTTCCAACATCGTCATGTGGTCATCCAGCATCTTCTTCTTCGGGAAGGTGATGCCGTAGACTCGCTGCAACTGCTCTCTACTTTGGTCGCCGCGCCAGTAGGCACTCGAAACCGAGGTCAGCTTGATCGCCTTGATAACGCCGGTAGAGGGGACGTGCGTACCACGACAAAGGTCAGTGAAGTTTCCCTGACGGTAGAAGGTTATCTCACGATCTTTGAACTCCTCCAACAACTCCAGCTTATACTTATCTCCCTTCTCCGTGAAGTAGGCAACGGCCTCTTCCCACGTGATCGGAATTCGCTCGAACGTATTATCCTGCTTTGCCAACTCCGCCATCTTCTTCTCGATCTTCTCAAGGTCTTCCGGCGTAAGCTGATGGTCGGGAATGTCCATGTCGTAGTAGAATCCATTCTCTACGGGTGGGCCGATACCGAACTTTGTGCCGGGAAAGATTGACTCGACAGCTTCGGCCATCAAGTGGGCTGAGGAGTGCCAGTAAATTGCCTTCCCCTCCTCGTCATCGAACTTCAAGATGCTGACGTGTGCGTCGGTTTCGATTGGACGACTTAAGTCGTATGGCTCATCGTTGACAATGATACCAACGGCGTTCCGGGCAAGCCCTTCGGAGATCGACGTTGCAATCTCCATCCCCGTAACTCCTCCATCAAATTCTAAAATCTTTCCGTCTGGAAGAGTAATGTTGATCTTATCCATAGTGCGTCACATAAAAAAAGGCCATGAGCTGATGCCTGTCAGTAATCGCTCATGGCCGGAAAATTTTCCGATGAAAAATGTAGTTAGCCAGTACGACAGGCGTTCGCGTTTTGTATAGCCTGAAGATAGGGAGAATTCAATTCAAAATTCAAAAGGAAAAATTCAAAAAGAGGAAGAAGTTTGTAGATAGCAGTAAGCAGCGAACTATTTTCTGCCATCTGCCATCTGCCATCTGCCATCTGCCATCTGCCATCTGCCATCTGCCATCTGCCATCTGCCATCACATTGAACTGTTCAATTCAAAATTCAAAAGGAAAAATTCAAAAAGAGGAAGAAGTTTGTAGATAGCAGTAAGCAGAACCGAACTATTATCTACTATCTGCCCTCACTTCGAACCGTTCAAGATCTCTCGTTCACGTTGGTTCAACAATTCTTCCTGCCGACGGAGTTCTTCTCTCTTAATGTCGAGTTCGCGTTGCAACAACTCGGCGTTCATTTCATCTGACTCACCACCACTGAAGAGACCCCCTAAGAGCCAACTACTTCTTAGGCCACGCATATTCGTTCCGAACTCACGGGCGGCCATTCCTGCGTTGTCGGCTGTTCTGCTCAAGGTTCCAACCAGAGTCTCTAATGAATCGTAGAGGCCACGGTCGTAGAGGAGTGCGCCAACAGTCCCTTTCCCTTGGCCAAGATCACGGATGAGCTTCTCACTCTCCTTCGTAATGCCCCCAACATTATCGGCTGTTGCCCGGAGAATCACCGAAAGTTGGGCAAACTGATTTGCCGTTTCGTCGAAGAGTTTCTGTGCCGATTGACCGACGCCAACAAGTTCATTATATGCTGCATCATCTGTCAAGAACTTCCCGATTGTTCCCTCGCCTCGTCTGAAGCGCAAAAAGAGTGTGTCGAGGGAGGAGGTAATGTTGGTTACGTTCTGAACTGCTTGGTCGGCTTTATCAATGATTGCAAGATAGTTTGAGGGAGGGGCAGCACCTATCACATCCCCATTCTTCACAACTGGAGTAGAGAAATCAGAAGTGATAATCTCCACCTGTTTATCTCCCACAATCCCAAGTTGCCCTATCGCCGCGATAGAACTAACGTGAATCATCTGCCGATACTCTTCCTCGATCACCATATCCACTTTTACTCTGGAACCGGAGTCGTTCAACACCAGCTTCACATCTGCTACCGATCCAACGCGGATACCGTTCACCACAACGCCTGCACCACTCAGCAAGCCTTCAATGTTTTCGAAGTAGGCCGTTACAGTGAACGTTTTGCTGAATAGATTCCGACGATCTCCCATCACAAAGATGCCGATAGCTAAAACCAAAAATCCGATGATAGCAAAGAGGCCAACGCGGAACAGTCTGCGCTTCTTAATACTATCGGACGAGATATATTCGACCTGTTGCTGAGTTTCAGTGGTTCCCATAAAGTTCTCCTGCACGAATGTTCATATGTTCAGATAAAATAGTCCAGCCTCAGTTATGCCGTAATCATAGAGTGGAAGTCACACAGTAGAAGCGTGGAAGAAGGAGTGGAGGAAGGGATCGTCAACTTCCTTTGCTTCGGCGATTGTTCCCTGAAACTTGATGACTCCCTCATCAATGTAGGCCACGGTGTCGGCGATAATGCTCATACAGTAGGGGTCGTGTGTGACGGCAATGCTGGTGATTCCGAGGCGATCTCGGAGTTGCAAAATCAAGTGTGAAATATCCTCAGTTGTCAGTGGATCGAGTCCGGTTGTTGGCTCATCGTACAGAAGATACTTCGGCTCAGTAATAATCGTCCTGGCCACACCAATTCTCTTCCGCTGGCCACCGGAAAGCTCCGACGGCATCTGGTTGATCTTCTCGGGGAGACCCACCTCTTCCAAATAGTACTCAATCTTTTCCTTGATTTCTTTCTTCGAGAGGTTGCGAGTCTTCTCCAGAGGGAAAGCCAAGTTTTGTCCTACGGTTAACGAATCGTAGAGAGCGCCCCCTTGAAAGATATAGCCCACATCGTGGCGGATGCGTTGCAAGGTCTCCTGATTTGTCCCAACTACTTCCGTATCGTCAACGATGATGCTCCCCCTATCTGGTTCGATCAAGCCGACAATACTCTTTAAGAGGACACTCTTGCCCGTTCCCGACTTTCCGATCAGCACAATTGTTTTTTTATCCGTCACATCGATATCCACCCCTTGAAGGGGGCGAACTGTTGCGGAGAATGCTTTGTGGAGATTTCGAATCTTTATCATATTCTTCAGAAAATTCTACAGATCGGGACGGAACGTCACCAGAAGTTTTACGACCAAGAGATCGATCACCAAAATCCAAAGGGAGGCGAGAACCACCGCCGAAGTTGTTGCCCGGCCAACACCTTGCGTTCCCGACTCAGTATTGAATCCTTTGTAAGCGCCAATCAGGGCGATAGCAAATCCGAATAGTGCTGTCTTCATAATTCCAGGAATCACATCCCAGAAGAGAAGATATTCCTGTACCTTTTGGTAGTACAACTGCAAGGTTGCGCCTGTGGCGATAAACTCCGCGACGAAACTGCCAAAAATTCCAACAAAGTCAGCCATGATTGTTAGAATTGGCATTAGAATAATCATTGCAGTAATTCGCGTCGTCACCAGATAGTTGTACGGGTCAACGCCAGAACATTCCATTGCATCAATCTGTTCGGTTACCCGCATCGAGCCAAGTTCAGCGCCTATACCTGAACTGACGCGCCCTGCGACAATCAGGGCAGTGATTACCGGCGATAGCTCGATTGTAAGTGAGCGGGTGACAAGTGCCGGCAAAAATCCTGCCGCGCCAAAATCCTCCATTGTTGGTCTTGCCTGCAATGCCAAAATTGCTCCAATCAGAAAGTTGGTGATTAAGACGAGGGGGGTAGAGTATGTCCCCAACTCGTCAACATGCCGAATCACCTGCTTCCACTCGTATGGTGGCTTGAAGACGGTCTTGAAATATTTGCCGATAAATCGGGCGTAATCTCCGGAGGAGATAACTGTTCTGCGAAAAAAATTGGAAGTCTCGAGTTCACTCATATCTGTTGAGACATTGCTGCCGTTCGTGTTCGGGAACAAAGGAATTGTATCTACTAAGCAATCGTTGAACAAAAGCGGGTAGAAAAAGAGCTGCATCTGTTGAACAATATCGGAAGGGGAGCCTCCACGTGCAAACATTCGGTGAGATGATTGGACAAGATTGCGACTTGAGAAACAATTGGGTGAGTGATTGTGTGAAGGGCGTTGTAGCATGAGAGGGAACCAGGGCTTCAAAACTGGTTCACTCTACTCTATGTACTGAATTAGGATGTACGCAGAGAGGTCTAAATTTGAGATAAGCACCCATCGTTTCTATCGAAATGTGTGTTAATCAGGTTCAAGCCGTTTCTCGCCCAGTTTTTACTTCAATTCCCCCGACTCAACATTGGGGGCTGATGAGAGTTCCTATCACATCTGACCTGATCGCTCTATAATCAAGATTTTGCGTAAGCCCTATGAATAATGTACTGAATAGACTGATGCCTCATCTCCACAAACTGGACTTTAAGGGGTTCCCAACTTTGCCGTGAGCGTCTCACCTCAGATTGTTATCTTGCGGCATACATTTCTACCAAGTTCCGATAAGTATGCAGACCACAGACAAGTTCCTGAGAATCCGAGGTGAATTCCCGGTAACCAACGCCACATTTGTTTCCCCGGGGGGAGCAACGCGCAAAATTATCTATCTCGATCACGGAGCAAGCACTCATCCTCCATCGAGCATTCTCGACATTTACCGTGATGTCCTTGAGCACTACTACGCGAACATTCACCGAGGGAACCACTACCTCTCGCAGAAGGCCTCACAGCTTTTCGACGAAGTGACCGAGACGGTTCTCAACTTTATTGGTGCAGATCACGATAAAAACGAAGTGATCTTCACGATGAACACCACGACCGCAATAGACATCGCAAGCCACATTATGCGAGATGAAGAGGGGATCGTTTTGGTCTCTGAGATGGAGCATCACTCGAATGACTTACCTCACCGTCGCAGGGGAGAGGTGGTAAAAATTTTAGTAGATAATGATGGTCGGTTGGACTACAACGATCTCGAAGAGAAACTGAAGCGGAATAAAGTTAAACTTGTGGCCATTACTGGCGCAAGTAACGTTACCGGCTACCTTCCTGACATCCATGCAATTGCCCGCTTAGCCCACCAGCACGGCGCAAAGATTCTCGTAGACGCCGCACAGCTTCTGGCGCACAAGAAAGTTGACGTGAAGTCGAGCGAAGCCGACGACCACATCGACTTCTTCGCAGCGGCTGGGCACAAAGCCTACGCTCCGTTCGGAGCCGCCTTCTTGGTTGCCCCACGCCAATCGTGTGATGCCACGACACCTTACATTCCGGGAGGAGGAACTGTGCAGTTCGTGACGAACGCAAAAGTGATTTGGGCAGAGGGGCAAGATCGGCACTCCGGCGGGACACCAAACATTCCCGGGGTAATCGCTCTCGGCAAAGCATTAAACTGGCTCGACGAAATTGGCATGGACTGGGTACGCGAGCACGAGTTGGAGCTTCTCCGCTCAACAGATCAGCGGTTGCGGAGTATCGAGGGGGTGAAGATGTTGGGAAACATCACGCCAGACGAACGGCTTGGAGTTTGTTCTTTCAACATCGACGGGTATCACGACGAACAGGCATCACTCGTTCTGAACAACGATTTCGGCATTGCCACGCGCAACGGTTGTTTTTGTGCCCACCCATACATGATTCGGTTACTCGATATCAATGATCCCGAAAGAATCTTTGATGAACTCGTAGCCAATTCAGAGGCTCTAAAACCGGGTGCTGTCCGGGCGACAATCGGTATCTTCAACAACCAAGCTGATATGGATCTATTAGTAGAGGCCGTTACAGAACTTGCTGCTCACCCAGAGTGGGCAGAGCGTGCCAGCTTTACTTCGGACGCGCAGTGCAACGATTATGCGTAAGTCCACACAACTGTGAGACAACTATGAAGACAACTCCCCAGACGAAAGAAGAAGTCCGAAAGGAAGCCTTGCAGCTCCGAAATAAATTGAAGAGCGAGGAGCGAGCTGAAAAGAGCTTTGCGATCTGCCAGGCTATCACGGAAGATGAAGGTTTTCTCGATGCTCGGGGACTCCACGTCTACCTTCCCTTCGGTTCAGAAGTTGACATTCAGCCCCTTATTTCTCTCGCATGGGATCTCGGAAAAGAAGTCGGAATGATGCGGGTGCGGCCTGACGGTGGGAGCCAACAATATCTGATTACTAAGCAAACCCTCTACAAAACAGGTCAGTTAGGAATTTTAGAGCCAGTTGACGCAGAACACTTCAACATGGAGAGTTGCGATCTCGTTCTGGTTCCCGTTGTGGCTGCCGATGAGAACTGCAATCGAATTGGATACGGAAAGGGGTACTACGACCAGTTCCTGACACAATATCCGAGGCCAACTATTGGCGTTTGTTTCGACGTTCAGCTTTTTCCAGAGCTACCAGTTGACGATCTGGACATTATGCTCGACAAAATTGTCACCGAGAAGCGCATCCTCAATTGCTCGTGAAACCTCGTAGAGATGGTGGCGTAGACCTTGCCCACTCTTCCCAAAACTGAATTAGATTATACCATGTCGAATTTGCCATCGCGCAGGCTATACAGAGAAGAAAATGGAGCAATCGCCGGCGTTGCCGCTGGTTTGGCAGAATACCTTGGGTTGCCTACATCTTTGATTCGGGTTCTCTTCCTTATTCTTTTCTTTGCCGGCCCTGGTTTACCTCTCTACGTCCTCTTCTGGATACTTACTCCACGTGGTGAAGGGAAGAAATATAGTTTTCGGAGCGGGGTAGGCCTCCCACTCCTCTTCGTTATTGGGGTTGTGCTTATTCTTAGCACAGCCATCTCGTTGCCCGAACAGATTGCATTTCCCGGAGCCTTGGTTGGAATGCTCGGCCTTTTTACCGGCCTTACCTTCTTGATGCGAAGTAGAAGGGAGGAAGGACTGAGTGAGCTTGAGTTAACAAATGGCTTGGGAGCCGAACCAATTCGCCTTCAGTTTGAGAGTGAAGCTCAGCCGACGATACAGGTTGAGGATGAGGGAGTAAGCTACAATGTGACGATGGGAACTCAGAAAAAAATAGCCGGAGTTTGTGCCTACCTTTCAGATAAGACTGGAATGGATGTGACACTTGTTCGAGTAATTGCGATTGTCCTCTCATTCTTCACATTTCCGATTGTTCCGATTCTCTATCTTGTCGGAGCATTTGTTCTACCGAAGCAAGAGAAACTCCGAATCCATTAGTCCGTGACGAGCCAAGAGGTACTGTTCACAACACCTGCACTCGATCAGTTCTTCCAGTTGGCGGAATCTTACAACGTGATTCCGGTTATCCGAACGCTCAATATTTTTCCCGACCCGCTCGATCTATATCGAAAGTTGCGGAGTGATAAGCCGGGTTTCATTCTGGAGAGCGCAAAAGGGGGGCTATACTCTTATGTCGGCTTCGGCTCAATGGACGAGTTGATTGTTAAGGGGGATGCCGGGCGAAATCCTCTCACAGCTCTCCGAGAGTTCCTCGCTCGTCCTCGCTTCTATTCACATCCCGATCTCGAAAACTTCCCCGGTGGCCCAGTCGGTTTCTTCAGCTACGATCTCGTCCGCTCCATTGAACGGCTCCCGGCAATTGCAGCCGACAGACTTTCCCTTCCGTTGATTCACTTGGTTGTCCCAGAATACTTTGTGGAGGTTAACCACCAGACTTTTAGTTGCCGAATCGTAGTAATGGCTCAACTCACAGGAGGAGCCGTAGATCAAGTCTACTCTACGGCTAACAAACTTCTCGACCAAGTTGAAGAGAAGGTACGCCACGTTGTGGCCCAGCAGGGGAGGGGCAAGGATTACCCCGATGTGGCTACTGAACCAGAAGTTGAGCAGTCCGCCAAAGCGGGTAACAGAGTAGCCTCAACAACAGTAGAGGCTCACACCACGGAAGCAGAATTTGCTGAGAAGGTCACTCGTGCAATTGAGTACATCTACGCGGGAGATATTTTTCAAGTAAACCTCTCTGTTCGATTCTCTGATCATTTCCAGAACGAAACACTGGAGCTATATCAAGTCTTGCGGAAGATCAATCCAGCTCCATACATGGCATTTCTCGACTTTCACGACTACGCTGTTGTCAGTTCATCTCCTGAGTTGCTGCTAAAACTCCAACGTGGTGAACTCTCCACACGCCCGATTGCCGGAACCAGAAAGCGGGGAAAAGATGAGGTAGAGGATCGAGAGAAGGTCGAGGAGTTAATCGGAAACGAGAAAGAGCGAGCCGAGCACTTGATGTTAGTTGATTTAGAGCGGAACGATCTCGGACGAGTCTGCCAGTACGGAACGGTTCAGGTCGACGAGTTTATGTCGATTGAAAAGTATTCGCACGTAATTCACATTGTCTCGAATGTGCGGGGGAGGCTTGCCGAGGGGAAAGATGTGATTGATGCAATTGCCTCACTCTTTCCGGGGGGGACAATTACAGGTGCGCCAAAGGTTCGGTCGATGGAAATCATTGAAGAGCTTGAACCGGAGCGACGTGACATCTACACCGGATCAATCGGTTGGCTCGGCTACAACGGAGATGCCGAACTGAACATCGCGATCAGGACAATTCTTTTGAAGGATGGCAGAGCCTACATCCAAGCTGGTGCGGGGATTGTTGCCGACTCAGTTCCGGCATTCGAGTACAAGGAATCGTTGCGCAAAGCGGAGGCGATGTTCAAGGCTCTGCGGGAGTTGAAGGGAGGATGATTCTTGTTGTCGACAACTACGATTCGTTTACCTACAACCTTGTTCAATATATAGGTGAACTTGGGGGGGAGATGCAGGTTTTCCGAAACGATGCGATTTCTGTAGCGGAAGTGCTCGCGACCAATCCAACCCACATCGTTCTCTCTCCGGGGCCTTGCACACCAAACGAAGCAGGGATCTGTCTCGACCTAATCCCGGCTGCCGGCAAAACCATTCCACTCCTCGGCGTCTGTCTCGGACTGCAGGCAATTGGTCAAGCCTTCGGAGCCTCAGTTGTTCGAGCCGACAGAGTAATGCACGGAAAGACCTCTCCTGTTCACCACGACGGAACTGGGCTGCACGAAAATCTACCGAATCCATTTACGGCAACCCGCTATCACTCCCTCGTTCTCAATCCCGAGACAATCCCAGGTGAACTGCGCGTAAACGCGTGGAGCGATGGGGGGACAATCATGGGGATCGAGCATCGTGAGTTCCCAATCTTCGGCGTGCAGTATCACCCGGAGTCGATTATGACTGAGGGAGGCAAAGAGCTTCTGGCTAAATTCTTACAGCAAAGAGGGGGAGAGTGATGGAAGGCTATATCTGGTTGAACGATAGTCTCATTGAAGCGGAGAAGGGGAGAATTTCCCCTTTCGACCGTGGCTTCCTATACGGTGACGGGTTGTTCGAGACGTTGCGAGTGGAGGGGGGGCAACCGATGTTGTTGGAGCGACACCTTCGTCGGCTCTACGATTCAGCCAAGATCATTGGGCTTGAGAGAGTGCCCGAACAAAGCTGGTGGCGTCGGGCAATTGCCGAGGTTATCGGGGCGAACGAGTGGGTTAATAGTCGGGTACGGATTACCCTATCTCGCGGGCTTGGTAGTGGTGATGAGCCAACCCGTATGATCCACGGTAGGCCGTTATTGCAAAGTGAATACCTTCCAGAACCGATTGACGTAGTGGTTAGCAGCTTTCTTCGCGAACGTTCTCCATTTTCTCTTCGGCTAAAGACCTTGAACTATCTTGCCGAGATACTCGCATTTGAGAGAGCGCAGACTGCCGGTGCATCCGAGGCACTCTTCCTGACCGAAGATGGATATGTTGCTGAGGGGAGCGTAAGCAACATCTTCTGCGTTCACTCCGGTCGACTGTGGACGCCGCCAGTTTCGCTCGGTATTCTTCCCGGCATTTTCCGCCAACTCATCTTGGAAATCTGTTCTGAAGAGAGTATTCCCATTATTGAAGATCGTTTTCCCCTCCAAACCCTCAAAGAGGCCAGCGAAGTTTTCGCCACAAACTCTGTCCGCCAGATCATTCCAATAAAGAGCATTGGGGGAGATGCCATCCAAGGCGAAGTGCCGGGGAAGTGGACTCGCGAACTACGGGAGTTACTTCAGAACTATGTAGTCGAGGAAGAGCGGTAGCTCTCCGGTTCACGTCATCCCGGTAGTATCATGCCAACAATTACAACACCAAGTAGGCCAAGAATCACCAAGGTCAAGCAAGCAGAAACTGTAGGATCTCATCGTGAACCTTTCCGTTGGTTGCCAGAAGGCGGTCGACAACAATCTCGCGAGTTGCTTGAAGGGCTTGTGTTGCCTCACCTGAAGCATAGCTTGAGATTCTTCCACCCGCTTCATTTACCAGAAGTAGTCCTGCAGCAACATCCCAGGGGTGCAGACTCACTTCCCAGTAGGCTTCAAACCGTCCTGCTGCTATGTAGGCAAGGTCGAGTGCTGCAGAGCCGAGTCGGCGGATTGCGTTTCCGTTGCGGAGTATCTGGCCAAATAGCTCGATTGTTCCGTGTGGGTTCTCGTTGATGTTGTAGGGGAAACCGGTAACCAGTAGAGATTGCCGAAAGTTTGTCTCGGTGCTCACGGTTATCTGTACTCCGTTCAGAAATGCTCCCGCTCCTTTGATTGCCGTGAAGGTTTCGTCGAGGTTTGGGTTGTAAATCACGCCGACAATTGGCTCGTTTTCCTGAACTGCGGCAATTGAAACGCACCAGATTGGGAGTCCGTGCGCGTAGTTTACAGTACCGTCTATCGGATCAACAACCCAGGTTAGGCGCGACAGATCATCGTTCCCACCAGACTCTTCACCCAAAAAGATAATGTCTGAGCGCTCGGCCAAAATTTTGCGGATCAGTTCCTCCGCAGCCGTGTCCATCTCCGTCACAAGGTTGTTGATTCCTTCACCTTTCTGCTCAATCCGCAAGCCGCGTGAGTCGAGAAAACGTTGGTGGAGCATCTTCCCAGCTTCGTGGGCAGCAGAGGTAGCTAAGTCGAGCAGAGATTGAAGTTCTGATGCAGAATACATTTGCTAAGCGCTTCAGAGTGATGTTGCTGGTTGGCTTACCGATTCTTGGGCAAGCACACGTTCGTAGAATTCTTCGTAAGCCGGGACAATATCCTTTGCAGAGAACTGAGAAACTGCTCTCTCTCGGGCTGCATCGCTAAAGCGCTTGTAACGGCGGTTATCCTTCAGCAGATCGATTGCGTATCGTGCCATTCGATCGATGTCGGCGATTTCGCTGATGTAGCCAGTAGTTCCATGCAAGTTCAGCTCGGAGAGACCACCGACAGAGTTTGAGAGAACTGGGAGGCCACAACTCATTGCCTCGAGGGCGGAGAGGCCGAAGCTCTCGCTCTGACTCGGCATAATAAAGAGATCGGCAGCCGAGAAGAGTTCTACAAGTCCACTCTGCTTTCCGAGAAAGTGAACATCATCACAGAACCCGAGTTCGCGGCAGAGGCGTTCTGCTTCGGCGCGATCGGGGCCATCACCCACCATCACCAGCTTTACCGGAATGCTCTCGCGAACTTGGGCAAATACTCGCACAACGTCGGTCACTCGCTTTACAGGGCGGAAGTTGCTGGCGTGAATTAATACCGGCTCGCCGTTCGGTGCGAAACGCTTGCGGAGATGTTCAGAATCTCCACGCTTCCAAAGCTCGGTGTTGACGAAGTTCGGAATCACCTCGATTTCCCGTTCTAAGTTGAAGTTCGTCAACGTCTTCTCCCGCAAGTACCTACTAACTGCCGTCACACCGTCCGATTTCTCAATGGAGAAGCGAACCAGTGGGAGGAGGGTTGGATCCAAGCCAATCAGCGTAATATCTGTTCCGTGGAGTGTCGTGATAATTTTTATATCGCGACCTTGTTCGTTCAAAATCTGTTTTGCATTCCAAGCACTTGTTGCGTGAGGAATTGCGTAGTGGACGTGTAAAATGTCCAGGTCGTCGTAGAGAACAACATCTACCATCTTGCTGGTGAGCGAGAGGGAGTAGAGATCTACTTCGAAAAGAGGGTAGTCAGGGAGTTCAACTTCGTGGAAAAAGATATTCTCACGGAAGCCGTCAAGCCTGAACGGCAGTGCATAAGAAATAAAGTGAACCTGATGTCCACGCCCGGCAAGCTCTTTGCCGAGTTCCGTTGCCACAACGCCACTCCCCCCATATGTCGGGTAACAGGTAATGCCTATCTTCATAGAAACGAAGTTACGATAATGACCAGCACAGAATCTATCAGTCTCTGTTACGGTCGTGATATTGAACAAAAAAGAATGAACCAACCCCTACCGATACAAACGATTAAGGAACGAGCCAGAAGCGAGATTAAAGTGCGGGGGTCCCGTTTTATCGCCACAGCAATCCCTGTTTCAAGCAAAGATGAAGCGAACGATGTGTTGGATCAGATTCGCAAAGAATTCTGGGATGCCACGCACAACTGCTTTGCCTACCAGCTTGCTCCAAACGGAGCCGAATACCGTTTTTCTGACGATGGTGAACCTTCAGGCACTGCCGGTAAACCGATTCTCTTCGCAATGCAGCAGCGTGACCTTTTGGATGTTCTCGTTGTGGTTACGCGCTACTTCGGTGGAACCAAGTTAGGAGCCGGTGGACTGGCGAGGGCTTACGCCGAGGCAACAAATAATGTGTTGGATCAAGTATCCGTTGTCGTCAACTGGCCCACAACCCGCATTCGGGTCTTTACTCCCTACGATGACCTAAGCGAGGTTCGTCGACTTGTGGAGGCGCAAACCGAAGAGTTTGACGAAGAGTTCCGAGATGTGGTGATCTACACGGCTTCGATTCGGGATGATCGTTTAAAGAGATTTGCCGACGAACTAACCGAGAAGACGGCTGGCCGTGCCGGACTTGTAAACATCGACATTGCCGAAGCGGAGTGAGGTGTTGTGGGTAGAGTTATGCTGTTCCATCGACTCTTTCCTCTTATCTGTCTCTTCGGTGGACTTCTTCTTTTTCCCTACGGACTTCTCAGTCAATCCCCCGACTCGCTCCTCATTCGCGGTAATCAATACTTCAGTACCTCTACGCTTCGTTCTGAAATTCAAGGTCGCTCCATAGATTCAGCTCAACTGTTACTTCAAAAGAAATATGGGTCAGTTGGGTTTTGGGAAGCTGCTGTCACCCGTGTGAGTGATACCCTTCACGTAAGTGAAGGGATACGGTACAAGGTTCTCTCCTTTCTCCTTACGAATTCCAATCCCGGAGATTCTGTCGGGTTAGATTCTTCTACTATGTCCAGTATGGTTGCCTCTGTTGTCGACCAACCCTATTCCGATTCTCTGATAACGCTCTTCCTCGCCTCTGTTGTTCGCTTCTACAACGAGCGTGGATTTGGTCTTGCGCGGATACAGTTAGGAATTCCAGAGATTGACCGAGAGAAAAAAGGGGTGTCGTTCACTGCTCAGATAACGATAGGGCCTCGCATCCGGGTAAGTGAAGTCCGGTTTGAAGGAGTGGAGCGAACATCGGAGTCGTTTCTTAGAAGTGCGATTGCCCTTCCTACTGGAACTCTCTTCACTGAAAACGTGGTGAAGGGTGTACAAGAGCGGTTGGAACGGTTGAACCTTTTCGAGAGAGTTGAGGAACCTTCACTCTACCAAATCGACTCGACACGCTTTGGTCTGCTGATTCGCTTGCAGGAGAAGAGCACAAATACGTTTGATGGGGTGTTGGGGTATCAGCCAGCAACTGAGTTAAATGAGAATGGTTTCTTCACCGGGTTGGTGAGAATTGTCCTAAGAAACCTGTTTGGTGGCGGCGAGAGCATATCGGGTAGGTGGGAGAAGCGTGACCGAACAACCTCGCAACTTGAACTTGGATATGGGCAGCCTTTTCTGTTTGGACTCCCTTTGGAAGTCGGTTTTAAGTTCAAACAGGTACAGGAAGAGGAGACTGTTGCCCTCACCTCTTGGGTTGAACGAACGTTTGATGTGAACGTAGGTTGGAGTGTCGGAGATTACTTTACCGTGACAACAGGAGGGATACTCACCGGCGTAATTCCTGCCCCCGATACCGTGGTCGGCCCATGTTCAAGTCGACAGTTGCTGAATAGTAGTACCGTAGCCGTAACTGCAGGGGGGACGTTCGATGTTCGGTCGAACAAAATTAACCCGGTTTCTGGCTCACTCCTGGCTGCCTCCTATACGTTCGGATCGAAGAGTATTAGCGATCCAGCAAATTGTTTGCAGGGAAATCAAGCAGCGTCGCAGGGGCGGCGGACTGTGGTGGCAGATGTGGAAGCCTACGTTTCTCTTGCCGGACCACTTGTAGCGGCGAACATTGCCAAGTTTACCGATATTGATGGAGATTTTCTTGAGGAGAGCGAGTTAATCCGATTCGGTGGTGTGAACAGTGTCCGTGGATATCGTGATGGTCAGTTCAGGGCTTCCCGCATTGCGTGGGGACGTTTTGAAGCCCGAGTACTTCTCTCGCCAGTCTCTTTTGCCTCACTCTTCTTCGACGGAGGCTACTATGCACGCCCCGCCGACGCAAGGGTTGGAATCGAGGCCGACGACGCGATTATCTACGGCTATGGTGTTGGCCTGCAAGTAGATACGCCAGTTGGGATTGCACGGTTCTCCTTTGCTCTCGGCAAAGAAGATACGTTTGAGAATGGGAAGGTATCGGTCGGGTTAATAGGGGAGTTTTAACTCCGGTGAAGTATATGAGTGTGAGAGTGTATGAGTACGAGAGTGAAAGAGTGGAGTGTGGCAACTAACCCTCGAATCCTACTGAACTCTGAGCTTAGTCAGTGAAATCAAGGGGCGAAGATTCTCAACGTCTTCTTTTATCCCACTAATCCTCAATCCTCTATAATCCCAAATCTAAATCCAAGTCGAGATCGTCATCTTCATCATCTTGCTTAGCCAAATCAGCCAATGCCTCTTCCTTTGTTGGATAGATGAAGAGAACTCGGTCAAGTCGTGCAAGCTCAATGAGACTCGATACTTCAGGGGAGAGGGAGTAGTAGATCGCATATCCTCCGGCTGCCCCCATTTCTCGGTGTGCCATCAGCATTGCACTTAATCCAGAAGAGTCGCAGTAGATTACTTCACCTAAATCAACGAAGAGTACGTCGATGCCGGAGCGGCAGAGGATAATTAACTCTCCTTTGAGTTCAGAGCTGTTCTCAGCATTCAGGTGTGATTCGTGAAGAATGAGGGTGGCTTGGTTGTCGATGTGGTCTACTGTATATCTCATGGCTCAAAATAGTGAAAATGTCGTATCTCCTGTGTGAAGGTTCTGATCTTGTTTCCCCGATTTACTCGTAATAGATTTGCAGGAGTATACACAATCGGATATGATTGTATGGTCGTTGCAAAAATTTGAGGTAAACACCTTCGCACATTAACGCCCCAATGATGAAGGTTGAACAATTATTGAGTAATCACTGACTCATGTTAACACCCCGATTTATCGGGGTGTTCAGGAATATCAGGAGAGGGAAAAACGGCTCCAAGCCGTTTCTTGGCCAGTGTTCTCTCCATTTCCCCCGACTAAAGTCAGGGGTTACTTTGAGCCAGAATCACGATTCATAGCTCAACCAATTCAGCAAAGACCATAATCGGAGGCACGGGAGCCTCAGCCTATGCTGCTTACCCTGCTCTACTGTCAAGCGGCAACCTATTCCCAGCGGACAGCATCCGCCGGGAGAATCCGAGCGGCTCTGCGGGCGGGGTAGACCGCTGCGAGTGTCGCCAATAACAGAGCAGTGCCGGCAACCAAGAGAATATCCTGCCAGTGCATCTCAACTGGAACAGCCGGAAGGAGGTAACTGTCGGTGTTGAGCGAGATAATCTCGTAGCTCTGTTGCACCAAGACGCTACCTATTCCGAGGAACAGTCCAGTAACAGTTCCAATGATACCGATCAACCCCCCTTCGTAGAGAAAGATTCGGAGAATACTTCGATCACTTGCTCCCATCGCCTTCATCACGCCAATATCGCGTTGCTTCTCGATAACGGTCATCGTCAGCGACCCGAGCACATTAAAGACGGCCACAATCACGATCAACATCACAATTGCAAAAGCTGCCCACCGCTCAAGCTGCATTGCACCGTAAAGATCACGATGTAAGTCCTGCCACGTCTCAACTCGGTAGTTCTCGCCAAGCCGTTCCTGCAAGAGAATCGACTCAGTTTCTGCCTCTTCGTAGTTCTCCAAACGGACTTCAATTCCCATCGTCCCTTCTTGAATATCGAACAACTCGCGGGCGGTTTCCAGGTCGGTGAAGGCGACGTGTGAGTCATACTCCTGATTCAGCGAAAACGTACCAGCTACTTGCACCGTAATTGAGGTTGGCTGCGCTATCTGCGTCAACGCAAGTTCAAGTCCGCGACGGCTAACAATCGAAACCTGGTCACCCATCCCTACTTTCATCTTTGAAGCAAGCAAGCTACCGAGCAAAATTGAGCGACCACTTGGTCTCAATGGAGAGTAGTTCATTCCAGATGGCGAATCCTTTTCCTGATCGCTTCGATTAACTCCTCTAATTTCAGCAACTTGTGTTACTCCCTCGTGAATGATTGCAGAGCGTCCTTCGATAAAGGGGGAGGCAGAGACCATTCCCGGGATATCGAGCAGAGAAATCAGCGAGTCGCTATTTAACGTGGTGGCTGTAGTGGGAGTAATGCGAAGATGCGGATCGAATCCAACAAGCTGTTCGATGGCAAAGCTGTTGAAGCCATTAAAAACAGAGAGGACTACGATAAGTGCCCACACCCCAACCGTAATGCCTGCAATTGAAATGATTGAGATAAACGAAATCAACCCAATCCGACGCTTGGCATTCAGGAATCGTAGTGCTACAAAGGGTTCAAACGACATAGTCCTCGGCAATAAAAGTTGTTGAATCGTTCACTCTGCCCATTCTTAATCTACTTTTGAAGTTCCCTCAGTACTTCAGGAAGCTGAAGGAACTCTCCATCGATTCAACTATTTTGGTCGATAGCTTAGCGTAACAGATTCAAGGTTAAACCACTTGCCAGTTTTGGATAGAAGTAGGTGCTCTTCTGTGGCATAACGTCGGATGAATTGGCCACGCGCTCCACTTGCGAAAATCGCGTTGGGTTAAGGCCCACAACAAGCTCTGTCTTCTCATCTTCAAGTGCCTTCAGGGCGTCAATCTGGCTCTTCGCATATCCAAGATTTTTCTGCAGTTCCTGAGCCTCTACGGTGATCCCGAGAAGCTGGTCGAAGATGTATGAGTGGAGAATCGTGACGTCAAGTTCAGCAACGGCGGGGGGGATATTGTTTCCAACAAGATCGGCTGGTGAAACCCCCGGCTTCAGTTCTGCCAGCATACTTCTATCCGTTGTTCCAAACAGGAATGCTGTCTTATCTGACTTAGCCAACAACGTAAAGCCTTCCTCAAATGATTCAACTGAAGCCAAATCAAAATGTGTGGAGAGCTTCTCAAACAAGTGCTGGACGTTGAAGTTTCCGAGCGAGTGAACATAGCGGTGAGTGGGGAGGATAACCAGGCCAGGATCACTCATTGGGGTGAGGTAAATCATGATATGGTCAACTGGTAGGTCGGCTTCGGCTACATCTGGGTTGGCTGCACGCCACTGATCTCGATAGTTGAGGGCGGTTACATACCTGTGGTGTCCGTCAACAATGTAGACCGGAACCTGATCGATTTGCTCTGATAGCCTACCAATGAAATCGATGTCGGTAACCTCCCAAACTCGATGTACCGTCCCCGACTCATCGGCAACTTCCATCATCGGCTCTACTTGGCTGACAAAGCTCCGGAGTGTTTCCAACCCTGTCTGCTCTGGATCGGGGAACATTCCGAAAATTGATTCAAGGTTAGCCTCGGTCTCTTCCATTAGGCGAAGCCGATCTTCACGAGGGCCTTTCAACGTTCGTTCGTGAGGGAGAACAATACCCTTGTCGAACGGCTCAAGTTGCAGTAGCGAGATAATGCCGATGCGGGTGATTTCATCCCCAGTATCGGGGTGAATAAACGTTTGGGAGTATGGGTAGAGAGCTGGTGCTTCCCGTTGAATCAACACCCCTTCCTCGATCCACTGCCGTAAAAGTGTTCCAGCCGTCTGATAGCGCTCATCTCCATCACCTTCAGGAAGGGTGAGATAGGTGATGTTGTGTGGGTGAGTGTTGCGCAAATCTTGTAAGGCTTCTGGCTTAATTACATCGTAAGGTGGAGCAATCAGTTCCGACAAATCGGAAGCATGATGTTGGCGATAGATAAAGGGGTTGAACGCTTTTATGCGCGCCATTGCAATTCTCTCTTCTTCGTGAAATGTCGTACATTTAGATTAATTCTGGCCGTTGAAGCCAACGAACAAAGATAGAGAGTTTCAACAAGCAGAACGAATTGACTTCTGAAATGAATATTATTTGGAGCAACAATGAAGAGATTATTTACTCTTGCTGTACCCTCTCTGCTCTCCTTCATTGCCCCTCTACTCTTGTGGGCTGATCCGCCCGATCCAGAGGATGTACTCAACCCTGTTCCCGATCCAGAGAGTTACTTTTTTCTGCAACCTTACATTGGTCTCGGCTATTCGTTTTTAACGACTGATCCAATCAGACCTCAGAGCGGCACTGCCTTAGGTGAGGTCACTAACGCCGTGATCGAGTCAGGTAGTGGAATCGGATTTGATATTGGTATCGACTTTGGGTTCGTCTCGAGTGAGCATTGGGCTACGCGGATCGGATTCTTCTACAACCGGCGAGCACTTTCGAACAGCGACACTCTCTCTGCACTCTGCACAACTCCTCTCGGTTCGTTCAATGAGACAGTGAATTTGGATTACTGTGTTGTGGGGGACTACATCGGTATGCAGGCACAGGTTGACTATCGTCTAAGTGATTTCTTCGGATATCTTGGCTTCGCATCATCTTTGCCCCTAAAGGTTTCGTACGAAGAAACCGATGCTATCGTGGATACATCGTCTATCTGCAGCTATCTCTTCGATGGAGTTGATGCAACGAAAGTTCTTACTGGAAGCGTGTCCGAGAATCCACTGGCTGACAATCTCAGGCACAACCTGAAGGTTGGAGCAGGCTACATTCATGAATTGGGTGATGAGACAGACCTTGTCTTTCAGTTGCAGTACGAGCATCCTCTCAGCAATCTTTTTACAACCAATCAAACGGTGATTCTCCGCAATGCTGAGTTTGAGGGGAGCCGAACGATCCCGGTCACAGTCAACGGTGGTGCTCGATTCGGCACGCTGACTGCCACTCTCGGTATCAGGTTCAATCACATTACTACTGATTAAGGGGGGAGAGAGACAATGAGACGCCAAATAACAACCTTCGCTACTCTTTTTGTTCTGCCATTGGTTCTCACCATTTTTGGGCAGTGGAAACTTGTTGCACAGCCAGTTGAGGGAGTGGTAACGATAACGCCCCTCTCAATCAATACCTCTGCCGACGAGTTTGCTCCACACTACGTTCTCAGGGGGGATCTTTTGATGTTCACCTCTACACGGAAAAGTTCAACCGGAAGGAAGGGAGACCAGCGCATCTGGTTTTCAAAGCGTGAGAAAGGGAACAACTGGGGTGATCCTGTGGCAGTAGATGAGGCTCTCGGCTCTGCCAAACATGTGGGGTCTGCAACGATAACTCCCGACGGGAACTACATGATCTTCGCAGCATACGAGTGGGAATCTGAGAGTAATACGTTGCGAGGAGAGGGGAGAACCGATCTTTATTCAGCAGAGAGAAGGGGGGGGACGTGGACGAACATTCAGAACTTGGGTGTGATTATCAACTCTCCGTATTGGGATTCACAACCTTCGCTCAGTGCTGATGGTCAGTTGCTCTACTTCACGAGTGATCGTCCCAATGGTTTTGGTGGGACAGACATCTACGTTTCCCGCAGAAGTGCTACAGGCTGGACTGCTCCTGAGAATCTCGGTTCGGGAGTGAATAGCCTTGGAAACGAGATGTCGCCAGTGATCTCACCGGATGGTGTCCGTCTCTTCTTCTCCAGTAACGGACATGGGGGGGAAGGGGGATACGATCTTTTTACGACTGATGAAGGAAATCCGTTCGATGGAACGTGGAAGAGTATTATTAATCTCGGAACTCCGATCAACTCGAGTAGCGACGAGCATTTCTTCTACCCAGAGCCAAACTCTAAAAATGGCTACTTCAGTTCCAACCGTGAGGGGAGCTTTGATATTTATCTTGCTTTTCCCAATCCATTCCCTCCAAGTGCCCAGGTAGTCGTCTTCGGTAAGATTTTGGATGACCGCACGAAGAAACCAGTGGAAGCATCGGTGACGGTGAGTGACCTGGAGACCGGGGAAGTGATTGCAAACTTTCGAAGCGATGACCAAAGTGGAGAGTATACCGTTGTGTTGACGAAAGGACGTCGCTACACGGTCACTGCCGATGCCCCGGGCTATCTCTTCTATTCCGATGCCTACACAGTGCCGGAAGAGCTTGACGAAGGTGAGGAGATTGAGAAAAATATTCTGTTGAGAGAAGGCTCTACCCGTCTGCTTATCTACTTCGACTACGACAAAGCTGAATTGCGCCCAGAGTCCTATCCCGACTTGCAGCGCGCCGTTGACTTCCTGCAGCGCAATCGAGACCTCTCGGTTGAAATTGCTGGACACACAGATTCAATCGGTTCGGATACTTACAACAAGGGACTGTCGCAACGTCGTGCCGAGGCTGTGCGTGAGTACATGATTTCCAAGGGAGTAAATCGAAATCGACTGAAAGCAAACGGTTACGGCGAAGAGCAGCCAGTCTCCGACAATGGAACCGATCAGGGGAGGGCACTGAATCGAAGGGTGGAAATGAGGGTGTCGCGGGAATGACCACTGCCGACACAACGCCTTTTGCTTTTTCCTTGAACCGGAAAAACATTCTCGTTGTTGGTTCCGGGAGACTGGGACGAACGATACTTCATTCCTTTCCTGAGTGGGTTGTTGGCTGCCTTACCAGAGAGCCGCACAAAATTGTTCCGGCTTTCTCGGATCGGGGAATACGGCTTTACGGTCACTTGGCGGAAGTTGATCCGGCATCGTTCGACATTCTCTGGCTTGCTCTGCCCGATAGTTTGATTGAGGAGATCAGTCGAGTTTCTGCGGAGGTGATTGTCGATTGGAAAAACAAATTGGTAATCCACTCGAGTGGGGCTACATCACTTTCTGCGCTCTGTTCTTTTGAGGAGAGAGGAGCCTTCACGGCAGTCCTCCATCCAAACTTGATTTTACGAGGAGACGATCCATTCCCAGATCGAACAATCTGGGGGGCTACGTTCTCTTCGCCTGAGCTGCGCTCTTCAGTTAACTCGTTGCTCAAAGGGTATTCAAAACAACTGATTGACATCGCAGATGGTAGTCGATCACTCTATCATCTTGCCGCAACATTCACGGCAAACTATCCCATGACTCTCTTTCACTTTGCCAAACAGATCTATCACGCTGTTGGGATTTCGGAAGAGATCTCTACGGAGCTTGCTCGGGAATATATGTTGGAGAGTGTGGAGACAGTGGCGGCGAGAGGACTCAGTTCTGGGCTGACCGGGCCTGTGGCGCGAGGGGATGAGTTGACGATAGACGAACATGCTTCAGTGCTTGCACGCGAGTTCCCTGAAATGCTACCACTCTTCAGAGAACTGGTTAAGGCAACAAAACGCCTGCATCAGAATTGATTGGGTGTTGGATATGCCCCATAATTTAATCTGGTGCTACTCTTTCAGGTAGCCATCATTCCGGCTGAGAAGTCGAATTTGGTCAGCGCGACGAATCTTTGGAAGATTTGATTGTAAGTGATTGATGAGGAGGGAGAGTCGTTCGTTTTCCGAGCGCATTTCGAGCAGTCGTTGGCGCTTTACTAGGTCTAAGCCAGATTTCTGTGCTATCCGAAACGAGGGATGTCCTTGAAGCCAATCTGCAGCCTTTAATTGCTCTTCTGCTTCGCCATAAGCCCGTTCAATCAGTTCGTTGTATAGCTGAATCGCCTCTTCGACAATACCACTTTCAGCCTCTGTAGACTCATCATCGTAGGGGATTGTATCCGCAGTGATATAGGGTGCTTCGCTCGGGCGCACTTTCACTACTTGATAGCGTGTCGTTCCAGTTACGATAATATCCTTCTCACCGTTGGGATAATCTTTGAGAATGCGGGTCACTTTTACGCGACAACCGACTTCAAACATTTTTCCCGCCTCAACCAGATTTATTCCGAACTCCTTATTGCTACGCATCGACTCGCCGATAAGCACCTTATATCGTTCTTCGAAAATGTGAAGAGGATATGATGCCTCAGGAAAGAGGACGATGTGCAGTGGAAAGAGTCCTAAGACATTCATAGTAGCCTGATGCAGCAAATGCAACCGAAAGGGACGTAGCGATGGTTCGTGAGAAATTGCGTGGGTGATACTCTGTTGAAGAGCATCCCCCACGCATTGAAGATATTACGCAGCGTACTTCGTATAGCGTGCGTTGATTCGTCCCCAGTGTAGATTTTCGATAAAGTTATCGATATAGGTAGCACGTCCGGGACCATCTTTGTGGTAGTATGCGTGCTCGAAGACATCGCATGGGATCAGTGGAATGCCACCCCACATTGCACCATAGTGATGTTCGTCCACGAGTTGATTGATGAGGCGTCCTGAGTAGAGTTGGTCGAGAACTAACACTCCCCACCCGGAGAGTTTTGCCGAGACACAGGCTGCCTTAAAGTCGGCCTTCCAAGCGTCGAACGATCCAAAGTTTGCCTCGATAGCGGCCAATACTTCCGGTCCTTTCGATGGGTCTCCATCACCACCCATTACATCCCAGTAGATGTCGTGCAACAACGCACCGGCATGATTCCACGTAAAGCGACGCTTCAGTTCACCAATGTGGGAGTAGTTGCCGTTGGCGGCTGAACGGTCGGCACTCTCAAGCTCCGACTCAATCTTGTTCATCGCATCAACATAGCCTTTATGGTGCTTGTTGTAGTGCCAATCGGCAGTTTCCGCGTCAATCACCGGAGCCAACAGTGAGCCTGCGTCATCATCACTGTAAGGGCGGGAATTGAACTTCCATTCGTAAGCCATACGATATTCTCCTGCTTGTCTGTTTAGTATTTAGTATGTGATTAAAGGAATATCTCCTCTCTAAGCCGTTAAAGGTAGAGGAACTATCTGAAAAAACAAACCGGGACGACTGTAAGAACAATCGTCCCGGTTTAGAAGTTCACGTGAACTTATTGTGATATCCTTACCGTATTACCTGGAAGGTCCCACTGCGAGTCTCCTCGGATCCAACAATTTTGTAGTAGTATATGCCGGGCATAAAGTCTGTCGTTGAGACACGAAGCGTTTCGCCAGTCACTTCTGATCCGTCGAATAAGCGAACTCGCGATCCCGTAATATCATATACTTCCACGCTTTCTGCGCTCTTGACCGCAGTCAATGGGAGTGTCACGTCTGTGATTGCCGGATTTGGGTAGGGGAGGAGAGTTGGCTCGGAGATGACAGGAATACTGCTGAGGTCCGAGGTTGTAACGTTCATTTCAACCTGGCCGAATTCTCCTCCACCAAAGCCTTCAATAACAAATTTCAAAACAAATGTTCCGGTCGCATTACTGACTTCACCAGTGTAGACTGTAAAGTTTACGTGGTATTCCTCGTTTGGGTTGAGAACATCTGGATTTGGCTTACTTACGCTTGCATCGTAGCACAAGTCTCCCATGCAGATTGTCGAAGCCCAATTTTTGTCAGGGAGGTCATTGGTGGTTCTTTCCACATAAAACGTGACTGGTGCAAAGCCTTCGTTCTTTATGGTGATTTCAAACTCTTGATAGTCAGATAGACCTGCAGTTCGAATTGGCTCTCCCTTCAGATTCACTGTCACCTGAGCCGTAGCAACAGATATTCCAGTCAGAAATAGAATAGCAGAAAGGTAGAATACAAAGCGGTTCATGATAAAATCCAGCGTTAGATGAACGTGTGTGACCTATAGCTTGAATGGGGGTGTATAACGATCAATAGATTGATATGTTTTCAGGCTTCTAAAGAAATAAAAATTGAATAATGGCGCATCCATTATGGATGCGCCATTATTCGTTAGAAAGTGCGAGTCTGTAAACTCGTCTAATCTCAACAGTTAGCGAACAATTGTCATTGTACGGCTAACCTTCTTGTCACCCGACTTGAGAACAAGAATGTACTTGCCACTCTCAAGAGCAGATACATCTGCGTCGATCTGACGCATTCCAGCCTCAAGACGTCCCTCGAAGAGGGTAGCGACCTTCTCACCACCGACGGTGTAAATCTCAAGTGAGGTCTCACCACCAACTGGAATCGATACGTCGATTCGTGCTACACTCGATGCAGGATTTGGTGTGATGCTGGTCATGCTTAGACCGCCAATCTCACCTGGTACTGCAACACTGCTTGTCTTTGTGCTGGCCTGATAGTTCTGTTCGGCAATAAAGTCGCCAGGACCTTGAATAATAAGGCGAAGTGTGCCGGTCTCACCAATCTCGCTATTTGTACTGTTGATTTTCAGATAGAACGTGTTTGACCCATCAGCAGGAATTGTGTAGATGAGGTTCGTCACCTGATCACAATCAGTTGTTGATGTACAAATCTCACTTGTCCATCCGGCTGGCAATTTTATGTTCGCGAGGTTGATGGTAACCTGAGCTGGCTCGCTCCGATTGTTTGTGACCATGAAGTTATATGTAGCAGTTTCACCAGCTACAATTTCCTGTGAAGCAGTTCCCCAATCAACGGAGATGCTCGGTCCAGTGACAGCTTGCCCTTCAAGCTCACGCTGATAGCCTTGGAGAATTGGACCAAGTGCTGAACCATTGCTGATATGAGCAAAGAATGCAATGTGGGCGTCGGCTGGCACAATTGGCCGGCTTCCAACACCAGATGCTTCAGGAACGATGAAGGAGACCTCTTGTGTAAGTGTTACGCCAGGAGGCAGATACCCAGCAAACAGTTGGCCAGGATCGGAGATAAACGGACTACCAACAGCACTTGGCCAAACTTGGCGTACTGAGTGTGGTTGTTCGTATGATGAGTGCTCAATGACCGATGTGCCAGTATTTTCAGTCTGTGTCGTGAAAATACCTTCTTGGGTAATCACGGCATTTAGACGAAGGTTCTGCGGTGCGGTCCAGACCGAAGGAGTTACCGAAACTGTAGCCGTTACACGACGTGTTGTTGGATCGAAGTTGTAGTCAGCTACTTCAAGGTTTGCCAAAGCAGTTGGTTGGTTGGTCAACACTTGTCCTACATATGTTGCCCACGATCCGCGATTAACCATTGGAGCCGTTTCACCAGGGAACATCAGGCGGTTAATAGCACCGCTCGGCCAGCCTGGCAATCCAAGAGCACCAACAATCTGTGTTCCTTCAGAGATCATCAGAGGGTCTTGGTTATCTCCTCCACCATGGTAGCTGAGGATCATAACCTTATCTCCATACTGAGCCTCGACCTCTTTCAACACTCTGTGCCCATCTGGGCAGTATTGGCACCAGTCTCCACTTCCTTCTTCAAAGACAACCTTTGTTGGCTGGTCAACACCTGGATCGCCAACGTAGAGATAGATATTTACGTCGTGCTTTGGATTGTTTGCATCATTTGTTGCGAGCGAGACAGTTGTGCTATAGTTGCCTTCAGCAAGCGATGATGCGTTCACCGTAAAATTGAATGCTGATGTTGTGCCTGGGGCAATACTTTGGGTTGCACCAGCAAGCCAACCTTGAGCGTCAACTGGAATTGTTGCATTCACTGTAAGTGGAACAACACCATTATTCGAGACTGAAGCTCCTTGAGTGGCCTGCGTCCCTGGCTTCATTGAGATAAACATGTCGCTCTGGTTATAGACAGCAATTGCCGTTGGAGCACCTAAGGTTGCCTTGAGAACGGAAGTTGTTCCCGTACCACCAATCATGTATGGCGCTGTTCCATCTCCAACCATTCGGGCCGATGACCGTTCGGATGGAAGGAGGTAGTATGGTTCCCAAGTATCTGCTACTGGATCGTAGAGATATGCATTACGATAATTATCGACGTTTGAAGTACCACCAGCAAGGAGCAGTTTTCCATTAATCTCGCTCAAACTGGCTCCGACAGTAACGCTTGGTGGCGTTGCGATTGGTGACCAGGTGATATTATTTCCACTAACAGTTCCTTTGAAGGCACGGGTGGCATAGACAAGCTGATTGTTGCTAACCTCGATGCCACCGCACAAGTAAATGGTGTTGCCCATTACAGTCGCCGCCATATTCCTACCTACAAATGGTGCTCCGTTTGTGACCTCTGTCCACGTCCCACTTGAGTAGACAAGAGCGTTTCCTGTATAGTACAGTGTTGTGCCTTGAAGGAACTGTCCACCAAGAACAAAAATCTTGCCATCAACAGAAACTGCGGCCGCATTGTATGAAGAGCGAGGAAGTGCTGCCTCTTGGCGGAAGCTCTTACCTACAGGGTCGTACGAATTAACGGTGTTTGTATAGTCGGCAACTTGTTGTCCTGAGCCAATGAGACCGCCGATTTCGTAAATCCTATCATTCAGTACTGCTACCGTATGTTGATATTTGCCTTGAAACATGTTTGGTCCAGCCTGCCACGAGTTGCCTGCAATGTCGAAGACATAGGTGCCGTTACTCAGGGTTTGGCTGTTGTTCGTAACACCTCCAAAGGTGTATATCTTACCGTCGTAATATGCTGTGCCAAAGGCCCATAAATTACCAGTAGTAGGAACAGAGGGAGCATCAACCCACTGTGCTTGTGCAATGCCAACACACAGAAACAGGAAGGCTGCCAGTGTGCCAACAGTACGAGAAAGTACTTTGTGGAATACGTTCATTGAAGAACTCCAATGTTTGTGAATAAGGAGAAGAACAGAATTTTAAAACTGTATATAATCTACGTTACAGACATAAAACAAAACCGAGAAAAATCGCGGCTTCTTCAGGATAAATACCGGAAACTGAAGGGAAACAGACGTTCCGGAAATCAGGGGGTGTAGTATTTTGCACCCATAGAACACCTGAGTTGATTGAATGTTACCACTATCACGATAAGCGTGCAAGAAAAATTTATCAACCTATCAAAGTCAAATAAAGAAAATATATAGAACAAGTGATCCCCGATCACATGACGAGATCGGGGATCACTTGTTCCTTTAAATTACTTGGTAGATCGGCGTACTGAACTTACACCCCAAAACTCGACCCACACCCGCAGGTCTTCGTTGCGTTTGGGTTGTTGAAGGTGAAGCCACGCCCGTTGAGTCCATCCGAGAAGTCGATCTCACATCCCATTAAATAGAAGAGGCTCTTCTTGTCTACATAGAGACTGACATCATCAAACTGTAGTACCTTATCTCCATCACGTTTCTCGCCGTCGAATGCGAGGGAGTAGCTCAGTCCGGAACATCCTCCACCCTTTACCCCAACTCGAAGTCCGTAATCATCGGGAATATCATTGCTCTCTCGAATCTTCCGAACCTCATTCAATGCCTTCTCCGTGAGATTCAGCGGAGTATCAAATGTAGTTTCCTGACTCTGATCGATGAGTACTTCCGCCATTTCGGGTCACTCCTTTTTCTGTATGTTGATTGTTCTGTTGTAATTCCTGAGATCGGGAAGTCCTTGCGTACGTTCCCGCTAAAGAAAAGCGCTCTCTATAACGAACAGGAGCAACTGCTGTTGTGATTCCCCTCTTCGTGACAGACAAAAATACGAAACCGGTTCGATATCCTTATTTTTGTCCGATATGAACGAAGCAAACAACTCTAATCTTGGTGAATACCTGTTGATTGGCCTGACTGGGTCCATCGGTGCTGGTAAGTCGCTTGTGGCTGATATTTTTCGTGAGAGTGGAATTCCAGTTCTCAGTGCCGACGCCATTGCGAAGGAATTGATGCGAGATAATGCGGAAATGAAGTCGGCAATCATTGCCGAGTTTGGCTCCGATGTCTACACAGATGGGGAATTGAATCGAAAAGCTCTTGCCAATCTCGTGTTTAACGACCGCGAACAGCTTGAAAAACTGAATGTCATTGTTCACCCGCGAACAATTGCTGAGCAGGGAGTAAGAGCAAAGAAGCTGATTGAAGAGGGGAGTCGTATTGTTGCCTGCGAAGCGGCACTCATCTTTGAGTCAGGTGGGGATGAACGATTCGACTATATCGTTGTGGTCGACGCAGATCCTGAGATTCGATACCGGCGTGGAGCCGAACGGGATGGAATCGATCCAGAAGAGGTGAGGAAGAGAGACTTGATGCAGATTCCAGCCGAAGAAAAGGTGAAGCGGGCAGATTTCGTGATTACAAATAATGGGAGCATTGAAGAGTTGAGGGAGAAAACAAATATTATAGTGGACCTTCTGAAGGTGCTCCCTCCACACCACTCACTCGATGAGTGGGATGATATGTTGGAAGACGGTGAGTGAAATAGATATGTCTGCTTTGACAAAGCGAAGCGGAGAGAAAAGGAACGAACGTAGAAGAAGAGCAAGAGAATATGACTCAGATAGAGATAACACCAGAAATGACAGACGTTCAGTCAACCGGAAAACAGGTTTACGTTGAGACCTACGGTTGCCAGATGAACCTTGCCGACACAGAGATTGTTCTCTCGGTACTGAACAAAGAGGGCTTTGCTTCCACAGATCAAATTGAAGGAGCCGACCTTGTTCTGCTCAATACCTGTTCAATTCGGGATAACGCCGAGCAGCGGATTCACCATCGGCTTGCCAACATTGCCCACCACAAGAAGAAAAATCCTGAGTTGGTTGTTGGTCTGCTTGGCTGTATGGCAGAACGGATGCGGAAAGATCTCCTGACCGATGATTCAATTGTCGACATTGTTGTCGGTCCAGATCAATACCGAGTTCTCCCCGAATTGGTGAGTGAAGCTCGTCACGGTGAGAAAGGACTTGCCGTGAAGCTCTCACGTGTAGAGACCTACGACGACATCACGCCAATGCGAACCGAGGGTATCTCAGCTTGGATTTCAGTGATGCGAGGCTGCGATAAGTTTTGTACCTACTGCGTTGTTCCCTTTACAAGAGGGAGAGAGAGAAGTCGCTCGTTGAGGTCGATTGTCGATGAAGTAAAGTATCTGAGCGATCACGGTTTCAGGGAGGTGACGTTGCTGGGGCAGAACGTGAACAGCTATCTCTGGGAGGGAAAAGATTTTGCCGATCTGCTATCTGCCGCTGCTGCGGTTGATCCACTGATCCGAATTCGCTACACAACATCTCATCCACAAGACATGTCCGACAAACTGATCGAGACGATGGCTGAGTGGCCGAATATCTGCAACTATATTCACCTTCCCGTTCAATCTGGATCAAACCGGGTTCTCGAGCTGATGAACCGTACCTACACGGTCGATCACTACATGGAGCGGATTGAGAAAATCCGTGAGTTGATTCCGGACGTTGCTCTCTCCACCGACATCATTGCCGGGTTCCCAACGGAGACTGAGGAAGATCACCAAGGAACGCTTGAGGTGATGAGCCGGGTTAGATACGATGGCGCATATATGTTCAAATATTCCCCACGTGAACGGACGAAGGCTTGGGCAATGGGGGACGATGTTCCAGATGAAGTGAAAACTCGTCGTCTGCAGGAAATCATTGAACTCCAGAATAGCATCTCAGCCGAAAAAAATCAGAGCCACCTTGGCAAAACGTTCGAGGTTTTAGTTGAAGGCCCGAGCAAGCGTGATCCGTTGGAGTGGAAGGGGAGAACCGGTGAGAACCATGTTGTGATCTTCCCACGATCTGATGTAGACCCCGGTGAGTATATCAACGTGAAGGTCGATCGGGCAACCTCGGCTACACTTATTGGAACGGAGGTAGATGAGGGGGGAAGACGAAAAGTGATTCCACTCGATACTCTCGCTATCTGATTGAAAATGTTGTCGTGAAGTGGACTGTTGATAGTCCGTTTGTTCAGATGAACAGTTCGGGTCACAAAGCAAGTTCAGTCCAACGATTACGACTTCTCAACTGCTAACTGCAATCTCAAATTATGCGCCATATTCTAATAGCTCTTTCTGCACTTTTTCTCTGCTCAACGTTGAGTACCTTCGCGCAGAACTATGAACAACAAGCATTAGATATTCTCAAACTCTACGAGAAGGGGGAGAGGGATACTGCCTACTGGTTAGTAGAGCCGTTGAAGCGGAATGCCCGCTTTGTTCCAGCGGCACTCTACGTTCGCGCTCAGATGACAGCGGATGACCGAGCACTCAATCTCTACCGTGAGGTGATTGCGCTTGAACCTACAGGACCTTGGGCAGATGAATCTGCCTACCAACTGGTGCGACGCTATGTTGAGAAACGTGATTCGCTCGCTTCTTGGACTTGGTATACCATGTTGAAGAAGACCTATCCGCAATCGCCATACGTTTCAAAGGCTCTTTCTGTAATTCAAGCAGTTGAAAGCTGGGAGTTTACTCTTGAGGATGAAGGGGAAGAAGAATCCCAACAATCGTCGAGTGGGACCGACGCTACGATAGTTGAGGATGAAGAGGATGAGCAGTTCAAAGGATATGCCTTGCAAGTTGGACTTTTCCCAACTGAAGAGGCTGCCGAGCGGCGAGTGAAAGAACTACAGAAAAAAGGGGTGACCCCATTTGTTTTCCCGAAAGAAATCAACGGTAAAACACAATATGCTTTGGTTGTTGGCCCATACGATACACGCGAGGAGGCTGCAAAAGCAAAACCAGATGTAGCGAAGGTGTGTGAGTGTGGTGCATTCACTGTGCTCGTGGAGTAATTCTGGTTGAAGAGGCTTCCGTAAGACATTTTCAAAATCTACCCGAATGGAAATCATTCTACACGGTACAGGGGCAGGGACTCCATCAGGGAATCGAGGGGCAAGTGCCGCAACGTTCGGGTTCGATAGTGGGGATATTCTTCTGATTGATGCCGGTGAAGGGTGTTCGCGAGCAATAATCCGGGATGGTCGGAATCTGCACAAGATTACTACGGTGGTCCTCAGCCACATGCACGCCGATCACTGGACCGGGCTTCCAAATCTTGTGATGGCTTGGATTATTGGCCGACGAGAAACCCCTGTCGACCTCTATCTGCCCCCTCGGTCTCTACATTTTTTTCGCTCAGTTCTCTCGAATTCGTGGATGCTTCAAAAACCACTTCCGTTCGAACTTCGAATGAGTGAATTGCAACCACTACTTCTTTCTGAAGAGTGGAGCCTGCGTCCTTTTCGTACCAGCCATCTGGATAAGTTTATGGGGAGTGAGGAAGCCGACCTGCTCTCATTCCCTTCCTTCGGCTTCGTTCTCGAAAGTGGAGAGAGAAAGATTCTTTTTAGTCAAGACATTGGTTCGGAGCAGGACCTTGAGGTGGAGCTTCTCGGAACAGAGCTTCTGATCTGTGAATCTGCTCACGTTAACCTATCACACGTCGTTGAGTCTGCCCGCAATGCCGGTGTCTCACGTCTGATCTTTACGCACGTCTCTCCCGAGCGAGAGAGAGCTTTTGAAGAGATTATTGTTGATAGTGGAGGACTTGATTGGAGCGTTGCCGAAGATGGATTGATAATTCCCTTGTGAGTGTCGGCAGTTGTCCATAAGATTGACCCAATTTCACCAATAGTACAACGTAATTGTCAGCTCGAATATCAATAGTTCTAAGATTGTCGCGAAAACACTTGGTAGAAAGAGGAAGGGGTAGTCTGCATCTTCTCCACTTTATGAACATACGGCCTATACATACCTTCAGCTATAGTACGAGATTCCCTTCCCTTTTGCTCTCTCTGTTTTTCGTTAGTGGACTCTTCGTTCTCTCCTCAGCAATGCTCTCTGCACAGTCTGCTGAGTCTTCTTCGTGGATACTCTTTCTCTCGCCTGATACACCGACCAAGTCTGTCTCCGAAGCACTTCGCCAAGTCGCCTCGGAGCATCGTGCGGAACTTTCTACGCAATCGATTTTCCCCTCGGTTGGAACATCTCGAACGACACTTGCAAACACTTCTCTGGATAGATACCTCGTAGTCGACTGGCGGGGAGCTGGCCCACCAGTCTCACTTCTCAGATCCGTTAAAGGTGTCGAAGCGATTTACCCGAACCACACCTACCACATTGAAGAGAGTGAGCCAAACGATTCGCTCTTCAGTGAGCAGTGGGGGTTGAAGCGAGTTGGTGCGCTGAAGGCGTGGGAGCGTACAGCGGGAGACCAGACTGTTCTGATAGGCATTATCGACACTGGAATTGAGTGGGAACACGAAGACCTTCAAGATGCTCTCTGGGTAAACCCGGCTGAAGATCTCAACAAAAACGGACGATTCGATCCCTGGCCGTCGAGTGAAGTTCGTGATGGTGTTGCAGGTGATCTTGACGGGATCGACCAAGATGGGAATGGCTATCCCGACGACCTGATTGGATTCGATATGGTCGATCAAAATATCCCAAACTTCGGTGATTGGAGTGAACGAGATGGAGTCCCGTTCGACGAACAGGGACACGGCACGAACGTTGCAGGAGTTATCGGGGGCGTGAGGAACAACCGAATCGGGATTTCCGGCATTGCCCCCAACTGTCGACTGGTGATTATTCGCGCCTTCGATGCAACCGGTGACAGTCAGGATGATGACGTTGCTGCTGCCATTGTATACGGGGCAACAATCGGTGTTGACGTGCTGAACATGAGCTTCGGTGATACCTACAACTCGCCACTTCTCGAAGATGCCGTTCGCTTTGCCCACTCACGTGGAGTGGTGATGGTTGCCTCCAGCGGGAACGACGGAGTTCCCGACCCACACTACCCTTCAGGGTTCGACGAAGTGATCTCCGTTGGCGCAACAACTGATCGCGACCTCCTTACCTTCTTTAGTGCGTATGGTTCGCAGTTGTCGTTAGTGGCTCCGGGAGAATCAATTCTGACAACCAATCGGAACAATGGTTATCGTACCGTTAGTGGGACATCCTTTTCCGCTCCGCACGTTGCTGGTGTTGCGGCACTCTTGCGCTCGCTACACCCTGATTGGAGTGCTGATGAAGTTCGAGGCGTCTTAGAGTTGTCGTCGAGTGATCTTGGTTCTGTAGGATGGGACATCGATTTTGGTGCAGGACTTCTGGATGCTGCCCGAGCCGTGAACTGGCCGGGGTCGTCAGTGCTTAAAATCAATTCTCCTCGAACGAACGAGGGGGCTTCAGTCGATTCTACAGTTAAGGTGTTTGGCTCCGCTGTCGCACCTTTTTTAGAGTCGTGGACACTTGAGATTGGCTCGGGAGAGCTTCCCGAAGAGTGGAGAGTTCTGAACAAAGGGAATGAGGGGGTCTTCAACGGCTTGCTCGGCACGTTCACTACTGCAGACCTTGAAGAGGGAGTCCAGACAATTCGTCTCCGTCTGTTGTTGACTACTGGGCGGTCGTTCGAGCGGCGGATTCGGTTCACCCACGACCGCACACCACCTGTTGTGGTTGCCTCAGATATTCGGAACATCTGGCTCTACGACCGCTCTGTTTTGGGGGTGACGTTGATGACGGACGATCAAACGCGCGCAACGCTCTGGCTTCGTCCAACAGGTTCTGGCGAACCTTTTCTTCCATACGAACTGGAGGCCGAACGTAGTGGTATGGTGAAGCAACACTTCCGATTTATTACCTCCGATGAACTTACGCCCGGCCTTCCATACGATCTCTACATTCGCGTTGTGAACGCTGCCGGAAGCAGTACGTTGCTCGGTGATCCTTTATCACCAATCAGCGTTAAGATTCGGGATGAATCATTCCCCGTCACAACAATGATCCGGAAGCCGTGGAGTGCCCCAAACGGCTATGTTCTCCCACAAGCTCCTTCCATTGTCGATCCTGAGGTTCCTGAACTTCTCATGAATAGTCTGGATGGATTTGCCTTCGGCAATTTGGTTCTCTACCAATTCTCTGGAACGGAGTTTGTACCATTCGACTCAGCTGAATCGTGGCTGCCGAGAGGAGTGGGGGATAGCGATGGTGATAAGCTGATGGAAGTTCTCGGGCAGTCGAGCGGAAGTGGGATAATCTTCGAGCAGAGGGAACCGGGGGGGAGTCCGTTCGACGATGTTCTCTACACTACTCCCGAGTCTGAACCCTTCTATCCGAGCATGATGTATGACTTCAACGCTGATGGTAAGGACGAGGTGATCGGCTACAAAATCGACCCTAAAACGAAAGAGCAGTACTACGTTATTCTGGAACGTGAAGGGAATAATTACCGTGAGATAGCTCGATTGAGTAACCCGACTCCCCCCGATGTCGGTTCGCAAGTGAATGTGTTGGGGGCAAGTGACATCGTTATCTCCGATGTTAATGGCAATGGCCAACCAGAGATTCTCTTCAGCGATAACGACGACGACTTTATTCTCTACGAGCGAAATAGTCAGGGAGGTTTTGATCTGATCTGGTCTGAGGAAAACGATGGGAGTGAGGGGGACAACCGAAATATCTTCGCTGCCGGTGACGTAGACAACGACGGGAAGGATGAGCTGCTGCTGGTTTATCGTGCGCCACTCTTTCGAAACGACGATAGAGAGTATCAGTCACCACTCTGGACTATCAGGTTGATGAAGTTTGATGAACAGAACAACGCTCAGGAGATTGCCCGCGAGGAAGTTGCCTGGGTTCGCGGCTCAACCGATTTCAGAACTGGCGTCTCGTTCGGCAATCTCGACAACGTACCTGGCGACGAAATTGCTATCTCACTCTTTCCGAGTCTCTATCTCTTTCAGTGGGATGCCTCGCTCGGTCGCCTAAAGCCCTTTTGGTGGCGGGGAGGGTCAATCATCAACCAACCTATTATTCGTGATTTCGATAAGGATCAGACAAATGAGCTCGGGGTGGGAGATGGAAACAGAATCAACTTCTACCAGATCGATCCAACCTTCAGTGGTCCTCTGCCACCAGCAGGTTTCGTTGGGTGGGCTTTGAGCGACTCATCGATCTACCTTCGCTGGGAAGACGTTCCACAAGCCGATAGCTTCAGGGTCTACCGAGCCTTGCTCGATTTACCCGGAGATCAGATTCGCTTCGATCTTGTTGCAACGGTTGTTGCCACGGAATTTGTCGACACCGGGGTAGCTACAGCTGAAGGTCGTTTGCAGGGGGGGAGAACGTATGGCTACATCGTCACTGCAATTGATGAGAGCGCACCGAACAGAGAGAGCAGAGGGAGTGAAGCACTGTCGGTCTTTACACATAACTCTGTGAAGTTGGTGAGTGCTGAAGGGCGTGGTGGGAAGCAAGTTCTCCTGAAATTTTCAGGTGATCTCGACGAAGGATTTTACCGCAACGGAGCAATTGAAGTACTTCGGGAATCGGATGGTCGTCTCGTAGAGCTTTCTTCGCTTCTCTACAAGGGGGAACGTTCGCTTCTGGTGACATTCCTTACCGACCAATCAGGTCAAGTTATTACTGTTCGCCCCACAGCGATGATGCGTGATCGTTTCAATTCTCCAGTTGACACCGCGGTTTCGCTGTCGGTAGCACTAACTGAGACATCAGGTAATGAAGTTGCAGTCTTCATTGCAGTCAAGGCTGAGCCAGTTCCTCAGAAGAAAATTGCGATCACCTTCAACGACGAGATTTCTGTTGAGAAAGGAACCTCACCTGAGAGTTATCAGCTTGATCCTCCGGGGAGTGTTATTGGTGTGGAGGTTGATCCTACCGACAACCGCCGAGTTCTCCTGCAACTCGAAGAGTCTTATCCACTCGGTCCGTTTGGCATTGACTACACAATCACTATCTCCAATGTTGAGTCAGCACAGGGCCTTCCGTTGAACGGGGGGGCAGGAAGCGTAGTCGGCTTCACGATCTCTGCCGAATCGCTCGATCAGATATTCGTTTACCCTCACCCTTTCTCCTTGAGCCAACATGGGAGTGTCACCTTTGCCGGATTGCCGAATGGTGCTCTCATCAGAATCTACACGCAGTCTGGAGCAATCTTGCGTGAGTTGAACGTAACCTCTGGCGACGGAGGAAGTGAGTGGGATGGCCGGGACAATCGAGGAAATCTGCTCCCAACAGGAGTTTACCTCTATTCAGTAGTGACACTTGATGCAGGTGGAGGTGAGTTAGAATCACGGCTGAAGAAAATTGCCGTTGTGCCGTAATTCTACCGTAGTAGAAATCGGCAACAGGCTCACTTCGCGAGGGAACTACTGCTGAGTGGGGAGAGAACAAATCATCTATCAGAGCGAAATTCTACAGAAATCCACTCTGGTACTCTAAAATTAGGGGAACGTAACTACAGTTCGTTGCAGACAAATTTTGTGTCAGAGTTTCGGGGGGACGTATCTTTGTCCCTCGCTATATGTGCATAATACTTGGGGGAGGGCTTGCGATGAAGTCACAACACGTAGAGGGGAAGAAGAGAGCACCTGCACTTCTGGTGATACCGATAGCTAATCTCGAAGAGCGAGAGTATCCATTTGATTTCACGATTGATGCGGATGCGCTGGAACTTGGGAGTTTTTATCGGGGTGAAATTTCGATTGACGGGTCAATCTCGCGAGTTGCAAGCCAATACTATCTGAGTGGGAGAATAACCGCGGAGCAGATTGGTGAATGTGATCGTTGTCTGATCGAAACGGAGCGGAAAGTGGAAGCAGAATTTTCGCTCTACTTCCAGGTGAGTGGAGATGCTCCAGAGGTAGAGTCTGGCGAGGAGAGTGAGGATGCCGGTGGTATCTACAGGCTGAGGGCAGATGAGCATGCAATTGTACTTGATGATGAGATCATTGAAACGTTGAGGCTGGCCTACCCGATGAAAAATCTTTGTCGGGAAGATTGTAAAGGACTTTGCAGTTCGTGCGGAACAGACCTCAATAAAAACACCTGCAATTGCTCGAAGGGGACAATTGATCCAAGATGGTCGAAGCTTGAGGGGCTGTTCCCAGAAGATACTGAGTTGAATTAAGTTGAATTGAATAAAACATAGAACGAAAACAAACGGGACGCGAGGTAGACTATGGCACATCCCAAACGAAAAATTTCCAAAACGCGGCGCGACAAACGTCGCACGCACTACAAACTGACGGCTCCTGCAATCGGCAAGTGCCCGAACTGCGGTGAGATCAAGAGACATCACACAGCTTGCACAAGCTGTGGTTACTACAACGGCAGAGTGATCTTAACGAAAACGATCTCAACGTGAGCCGAGTAGTTCTCTATCAGATAAAAGGTGCAGTCTCTTCTTGAGGCTGCACCTTTTTTATTTTTGTCGACGCGAGATTTTTGCGACAGGATAGGGTTCAGGGAGAACGGGGAGTAATACGAATCATCGAAGTAATAGGATAAAAGGTTGGGTGAGAAAAGGAGGATAGCATTCAGAGTTGCCTACGACGGAACGGATTTCTTAGGGTGGCAACGCCAGGCAACTGGCAGAACTGTTCAAGGAGTGATCGAAGAGATGCTCTCACGGTTGAACAGTAATCGTCCAGTAGCAGTTGTGGGTGCTGGGCGCACTGATTCTGGCGTTCACGCGGAAGGGCAAGTAGCCCACGCCGAGGTAGAAATTCGATATGATGATTCTGAACTGCTCTATACTCTCAGGAAGATGTCCCCTGCCGACCTCGTTATCTCCAATCTCCAGACCGTTCCCAACAACTTCCACGCTCGCTACTCGGCTCGTAGGCGGAGTTATCGCTATCGCATTATCACTACTCCAAATCCATTCCTTGCCCGTTATGCCTGGCATCTCCCGCTGGAACTTAATGTCGAGGCAATGCGGGTTGCCGCTCAACTTCTTTTAGGAACTCACGACTATACAACGCTCTCTAAGCACAACCCTGATACTCCGAACCCAATCTGTGAAGTCTATCGAGCCGAGTGGGTGGAGAGTGGAGAGCAACTCGACTTTTACGTCACGGCCAATAGGTTCCTCTATGGAATGGTTCGGCTGATGGTTGGATTTCAGTATGATGTTGGGAGGGGTAGCCGAATTGCCACTGAGTTGTTAGAACTACTGAAGGCTGCCGACAGAGGGTTGCAGAGCATGGCAGTCCCTGCGGTTGGCCTCTCGTTGGTGAACGTAGAATACGATGAGTTGATCTTTACCTAAACGATTTTTTTTGCTCACTCAATCACTCTTGCGTAACATCGCACAGAACATTTACGGCAACGAACTATGGATGGAACTGCAATGAGAAACAAATTTTTCAACCCGGTCTACCTACTTATCTCCCTGATCGGAATTGCCTGCGGAGCAAACTTCTATACGATCCAACAAGATCGTCAGCTTGGGGATGATATTGATAGGGAGATCAAAGCAGCTCCGAAAGAATATCCACCCTACAACAACGAACAGGTGCGCAGCTATGTGCAGAATATCGTCAACACGATCGTTCGATCACCTGAAGTTAAATACAAGGGAACCTTCGCCTACAAGGTGACGATGATAAACGATGACCGAACGGTGAACGCATTTGCAACGCCGGGGGGCTATATCTACGTCTACACCGGGCTGTTAAGGTTTTGTGAGAACGAGGCGATGCTTGCCGGAGTTCTGGCTCACGAAATTGCCCACGCCGAAGAGCGACACGGAACCGAGCATATGACCCGCGATAACATCGCCTCAACAGGTCTCTCTATTGCGCTCGGAAGTAACCCTTCCGAGGTTGCAAAGATTGCCGCAAGTTCTGCAAACTTATTAGCCAGCTTGGCAAACAGTCGTGAGGATGAGCTTGAGGCCGACACGAAAGGGTTTACCTACTTGCGATCCACATCCTGGTGGCCGGGAGGAATCAAACTCTTCTTTCAAAAGATGCTCGACCAGCAGAAAAGAGGGACTGCCTTCTTCGAGGCTTGGCTCTCCACCCACCCCGCTCCAGAAGATCGTGTGGCGAACATGGAGAAGTTGATGAAAGAGAACCAGACGCCAGCACCAACAGAAGACAACCTGATGACCAGCAACTATCGCAGTATGTTGAGAAGCATGAGATAGTTCCTTAAAATTTTGTCTGACTATACTGAATTCATAGAGTAATTTTTAAACATCAAACAGATTCATGACGTTCAACGAACGCTACAGCACAATTCTCGAGAAGAGTAGAACCAGACTTTGTGTAGGACTCGACACCGATCCAGCTTGGATACCAGAGCACCTGAAAGGGGAGACAAATCCTATCCTCGCCTTCAACCGTGCGATTGTCGAGGCAACCAGCGATATCTGTTCTTCCTATAAGATGAACCTTGCCTTCTACGAGAGTGATGGGAAGAGAGGACTTGAGGCGTTAGAGGGGACAATGGATGCTATCCCGGAAGGGGTAATCCGGATTGGTGATGCAAAGCGGGGGGACATTGGGAACACCGCCAACCACTACGCAAAAGCACTCTTCGACGTCTGGGGATTTGATGCAGTAACTGTTAACCCCTACATGGGAACCGATACGATTGAGACCTACTTTCAGTTTGGAGCAAACTGCGTCTTCGTTCTCGCGCTAACCTCGAACCCTGGTTCAAAGCAGTTCCAACACCTCGTCACGCAAGGGAAACCCTTATACGTTCACGTGATTGACCAGTGCCTCGAAGCCTTCGGCGATGCCGATCAACTTGGCTTTGTTGTGGGGGCCACCCACCCAAATGAATTGGGTGAAGTGCGGCGGCGAGTTGGAGGAAATATCCCACTGTTGATTCCTGGAATTGGAGCGCAGGGGGGGGATACGCAAGGTACTGTTCACGCAAATAACGGTGGCGTTGCCTTCGTCAACGTGTCGCGAGGGATTAGCAAAGCTGGATCGGGAGAAGATTTTGCCGAGCAGGCTCGTGAGGCTGCGTTGAAGTTTGTTGCCGAGTTGAGTGTGGGTGATCCCGACGAGCGCGTTGCTCCAGATCAGTCGTGACGGTAGCTCAACTCGATGGTATCGGACAGATTTGTGTGGAAGATACCCGAACATTCCGGGCAAAGCCGTTCTGCCTATTGGACATTTTAGAGTCAGTGATCCTGACTTGATAGTTGTTCGTAGTTTTTCAAGAAGTGCTGACTGTAAGAGAATCAATACCAAGGGCACAAAGAAACACCAAGGGAATACTAATCCTATAGCATGCGTTAAGTGGTATCCCTAACGTAATGGCATAGATTGAACAACATAGCGAGGGGGCACTCATATCATCCAATTAATATCACCATGCCTTCACCAATACAATCTGAAGCCGAACTCTACACTCTCTGGAATGAAAATTGCGAGCCGGGTGTTCAGTTCAAGACATTGCACGGAACGCCTGTTACTGTTATTTCACCCGGCCAGCGGAACCGATCAAGCGGTCCAGACTTCCTCAACGCTGTCCTCCTGATCGACGGGAACCTTACTGTTGGTCACGTTGAGATGCACTTGCGTGAGTCAGACTGGTTTGCCCACAACCACCAGCATGACTCGGCATACGAGTCGGTTATTCTACACGTGCTTGCTGAAGTTCCTGACCCGGTAAACGTGCGGCTGAGTATCCCAACAATCGGGATCGATCAACTCTCGGAAGTCGGGAGGGGAAAAGTTCCCGAAAATAGTTCCAGTAGTAATCCACTTCCACTTCTTGCAGAGCTTTCGTGGCATAGGTTTCTTCGCCGTGCAACCGAGGCAATTCGTCGGGAGCCTCACTTACAGGGGAAGGATCAGATTGAACGAGAGTTCCTGATTCGTCTCTTCGACTCGCTTGGATACAGTGCCAACCGACTTCCTATGAAGCGACTTGCCGAGCGAGTCTTTGCCAATCGGCAGAGAATTTTAGGTGCAGATTTCGACCAGGTGCTTGGTTCTGTCCTCTCCTTCTCCGCTCTACCTGTTGAGCGATTAGCCCGCGTGGCTGCCGATACGTTGGCTAATGGCAGGTTGCGGGGGATTTTACCCGAGGAGTACCTGCATGAAGTTGACCCAGGTTGGAATTTCCGTGGTCGTCCGGCAAATGCTCCCGAGCGTCGCGTTTGGGCTGGGGCGAAACTGACGTTTGATCTTTTCAACGGAACCCTACTCGAAGAGGCATTCCAAAACCTCCGGGAGAGAAGAGATCACAAAACAATGCGGCAACTCTTTTTAGTACCGTTTGGAAAGGAGATGTTAGTCGGGAACTCCCGTGCCGACGAGATAGTAGTAAATGCTCTGCTTCCAACTGCGCTTGCCGCTGGCGTTTTGCAGGATGAGGTAGATTTGATCGAGGGGGCTTGCCTCTGCTATCGAAACGCTCCATCTCTTAGTGAAAACAACGTGCTCAGGAGTGTAGAGCAACACCTAATGGTTGAGGGGGCTTTGCAGGGAGCATTTTTCCAGCAGGGTGGGATTGAGTTCTTCCAAAGATTTCTGAATCCTGATAAATCGAATCTTTCGATGGTTGCCGAAGAGTGAGCAGATTGGAGTAGATTTTTTCTCCAAAACTGATGAACACACATCTCTTTTCGTTCCTCTCTTCTTTTCTGATCTCCTTTTGATTATTATTCAGCAACGATCAAAAAAATTGAGAAGAACGATTTCAATTAAGTCACGCATGAATTCTTCAACGCAAACTCTCGACACGTTTAACCGCCTGCTGCAAACAGCGAAGACGGTTAGCGACCTTTCCTCAGCATCGGCAGTATTGGGCTGGGATCAGGAAACATATATGCCAGATGGTGCAGCCGAGGAGCGGGCTGAACAGCTATCAACGTTGCAAGCGCTGATCCACCAGATGATGACCTCAGATGAAATAGGAACGCTCATCGATCAACTTGGCTCGAACGGATCGGAGGGAGAACTGGAGGAGTGGCAGCGGGCAACCCTCCGTGAGATTATCAGGAATAGGGAGCAAGCGGTGAAGCTGCCGGAGGCCTTCGTTCGCGAAATGTCCAAGGTGACATCGCTCGCGCAGCAGTCGTGGAAAAGAGGGCGGATGGCAGCCGACTTCTCAATTTTTCGAGATGACCTTGCCCGGATTATCGACATAAAACGGCGTCATGCTGACTATATAGGCTTTGCTGAGAATCCCTACGATGCGTTGATCGACCTTTACGAACCAGGGATGACCGCAGCCCAGCTCCGTCCGGTGTTCGATCGTTTGAAAGCGGGCACTGTGCGTCTTCTCGATAAAATCAACGCTTCGCCAAATCCGGTTTCGGATGATATTCTCTTCACGCAGTTCGGTGCGGAAAAGCAGGTTGCGTTTGCGAAGGATACGATCAAGCAGATCGGTTTTAACTTTACTGATGGTCGGGTCGACCTTTCTGCCCACCCATTCTGTACATCGTTTGGTATTCGGGATGTTCGCCTTACAACGCGCGTTTACGAAGATGATCTGCGAAGCTGTCTCTTCGGGTTAATTCACGAAGCGGGGCACGGGATGTACGAGCAGGGGATCGACCGACAGTATACCCGGACACCTTTGGCCGAGGGAACGTCGATGGGCATTCATGAATCCCAATCTCTCTTCTGGGAAAACATGATTGGTCGAAGTCCTGAGTTTTGGCGCTGGGCTTATCCGGCACTTCAGTCAACATTCCCAGATCGTCTTTCATCGATTTCTGCTGAAGAGTTCTTCCGAATCGTCAACGTGATGAAGCCGAGCATGATTCGCGTTGAAGCCGATGAACTCACCTACAACCTTCACATCATTCTTCGATTTGAGATTGAGGATGACCTGATTAACGGGCGGCTTGAAGTTGACCATATCCCTGAAGTTTGGAATGCGAAGATGGAAGAATACCTCGGGATTGTTCCGGCAAACGACGCCGAGGGCTGTTTGCAAGATGTCCACTGGTCGTTTGGTGGTCAGGGCTACTTCCCAAGCTACTCACTCGGGAAACTCTACGCTGCCATGTTCCAGCGCGTGATGCTCAAAGATATTCCCGACTACTACGGGCAGATAGAGCGTGGAGAATTTGGGGAGATACTCGGTTGGCTGCGAACGCACATCCACCGTTGGGGGAAGGCAAAATCTCCTTCAGAACTAACAATGGAAATCTGTGGTGAACCGTTAAGTGAAAGTGCGTTCCTCGAGTATATCGAGGGGAAGATTGATCGCGTTTATTATTAGATGATAGCAGTTAGTAGAGAGTAGTTAGCAGATAGTAGAAAGGTGAACCGAGAGTGAGAAGCATGGCAGGTTACTCCAGTGGGTAGCGAGCGTGTTGCGGACTACTGTTTCGGGAACCTCCAATACTCCGCTGCCCGCATAGAGGTAAACTTCACCGAAGCCCTGCAAATAGTGGAACCTACAATAGTGGAATCCACGTTCGATGACGTAATAGATACCATGTGAAAGAGATAAAAACACATACCGCATCCGCCAACCAGAATGGAGTGAATGGCTCTGCCAAGAGTGCGAAGGGGACTCGCTCGAACCTTACTGAGCGGGTGGACTCGATTCACTTAGATCACCGTGAGGAGTTCAGGACTCGACTTGCTGCACTGTTGGAGGCGTGTCGTAACAACCTCCGTTCCTGCAACGAGTCGATGATTACTCGTGCTCTCTACCTCTGCTACGATGCACACAAGAATACTGCCCGAGCTTCGGGGGAGCCGTACTACACCCACCCGCACGAAGTAGCTCTAATTTTGGCTCGCGAAATCCCTCTCGACGACGTTTCGATTGCGGCGGCGCTCCTCCACGATGTTGTTGAGGATACCGAGTTTACCATTGACGATATACGCGAAGAGTTCGGTCCGGACGTGGCGGAGATTGTCGACGGAGTGACGAAGATTACGGGCGTCTTCAACAGTCACGAGGTGACCCAGGCTGCAAGCTATCGAAAACTTCTCCTCTCGATGGTAAATGACGTTCGCGTTATTCTGGTAAAGTTTGCCGACCGGCTTCACAACATGCGAACGCTCACCTTCCTATCGCCTCAGAAGCAGAAGCGGATGGCTCGTGAGACACTCGACATCTACGCCCCATTTGCCCATCGGTTCGGTCTTGGAAACCTGAAGTGGGAGCTGGAAGACCTCTCCTTCAAGTATTTAAATCCAGAAGGATACGACCAGTTAAAGCGGGCACTGAAGACAAAGCGGAAGGAGCGGGAAGCATATATCGAGCAGGCGATTCAGCCAATTCGTGATCGGTTAGAAGAGGAGAATATGACCTTCGAGATTGAGGGGAGAGCCAAACATCTCTTCTCGATCTACAATAAGATGCGAGTGCAGAACAAGACGGTCGATGAAATTCACGACCTTGTGGCAATCCGCGTGATTCTCGACACCGTCAACCCAAACGACTGCTTTACCGTCTACGGCATCGTCTCCGAAATCTACACTCCAGTTCCCGAGCGATTCAAGAACTATATCTCCGTTCCGAAGAAGAATGGCTACCAGTCGATCCACACAACAGTAATTGGTCCGGACGGTAGACGGATAGAGGTGCAGATCAGGACAAAGGGGATGCACGAGATAGCAGAGAAGGGAGTTGCCGCCCACTTTGTCTACAAGGAGCGTTCCTTGAATATATGGCGAGAAGATCGGCAGCTTGAGGAGTGGGCAGAGTGGATTCGGGATGTTTTCGAGCGAGCCGAAGCCGAGGAAGCACCGCACGAGGTGATGGAGAGTTTCCGTCTCAACCTTTTCCAAGACGAAATTTACGTCTTCACCCCGAAAGGGGAACTCCGCATTCTCCCCAAAGGTTCTACCCCAATTGACTTTGCCTACGAAATTCACTCTGAGGTTGGATTTCACTGTATTGGGGCGAAAGTGAACGGCAAAATTGTGCCGTTAGATATGGTGCTTCGTTCCGGCGACCAGGTTGAGATTTTGACTTCCAAAAATCAGACGCCGAGTGCTGATTGGGAGAAGTTTGCCGCCACGCACAAGGCTCGGAGTGGCGTTCGTCGTTGGATGAACGAACAGCGGAGAACGTTGATCCAGCAGGGGAAAGAAGCGTGGCAAAAGCGAGCCAAGAAAGAGAAGCTTCACATTAACGACGACGATCTGGAGCGTGTTTCGCACGGCCTGAAGTATGAAAACCGGATTGACTTCTTCTACGATATCGGTGCTGGGAAATTCTCCCCAGAAGAAGCCGTGGCGATGGTTGTTGCCTACTTAAAGGAACCTTCATCGAAAGATGACCAGAATGCGGGGAAGATTTCATACGACCGGTTTGTAGATGAAGCCCGCAAGAGTGCTGCTGACGGCATATTGGTGGATGGTGGGATTATCGGGATGAAGTATCACTACGCCCGCTGTTGCAATCCCATTCCGGGCGATCAGGTAGTTGGATTTATCAAGACCGGTAAGGGAGTGACGATCCACCGGACAACTTGTCCGAATGCTATCAACATGTTGGAAGAGAAGGAGGGACGAGGGCGTGCGCTTGATGTGGACTGGGCAGGGAAAGATGATGGGTTCGAGTTTATATCTGCCGTTCGCGTAAGTGGGGAAGATCGTCCCGGAATGTTGAACGATATTACGCACGCCATTGTCTCCTACCGGAGCACGAACATTCGAAGTGTGAACATCGAGTCGCAAGATTCTCTCTTCGAGGGAATTGTCACCGTGTTGGTGCGCCACACAGAACACTTAGGGCGCTTGATTGAGCGCTTGAAGAAGATACCGAACGTTGACCACGTCGAGAGATTCGATCAGGCGCGGTTCGACGAGGAGGATTGAGCATGAAGAAGGTAAATAGGAGGCTGAGTTTCGACCGCTCGGTTGAGATTGACCCTGCAACGAAGAGAACGCGGAGGCGGATAGAGAAATTCCGTAGAGTGATTGAGAGGCGGCAGTACGATCTTCATATAATATTGGAGAATGTTCACGATCCCCACAACGTCTCGGCGGTTCTCCGCACGTGTGATGCCGTTGGTGTGGGGACTGTCCACCTTATCTACAACAGCGAAGAGTTTCCGAAGATCGGCAAGAAGAGTTCGACGGGTGTGGGGAAGTGGACAGACCTAAAGTACTACCTAACGGTTGAGGAGTGCTATCAAACGCTACGAGAGGCTGGCGTGAAGATTTTTGCAACCGACTTGAACGAGGGAGCTGTAAGTCTCTACAAGATTGAAGGAACTTCCCCAATTGCACTCGTGTTTGGGAACGAGCGAGATGGTGTCTCGGAAGAGGCATCAGCCTTAGCGGACGGTAATTTCCACGTTCCAATGTCTGGCTTGGCCGAAAGCCTCAACATCTCCGTTGCCTGCGCAGTCTCCCTCTACGAGATTAAACGCCAACGTTTAAAGGCCGGCATGTACGACGAGCCAAGCCTCTCAGAATCAGAGGTGGAGGTGATTCTTGCAGAGTGGGCGGAACGGTGAAAGGGACATTGTGGGTTTGGGATTGTGGATTAGAAGAGGGGGTAGCTTGCGTGCTGATATTTTAAAGCTGAGAACAACATTTGAGAAGTAAATGCTTGACAAAGTTCTCAAAGGAAAGCATCTTTTCTCAACTCTCAACTCTCAACTCTCAACTCTC